>NZ_JACNDQ010000001.1:0-3416414 GCF_017351655.1 Pseudomonas sp. FW300-N2F2
AGGTAGGGGTTTTGTTTTGCCCGCAGGAAAGTCATTTTGTGTTTCTATGCAACTGTCTTGCGCATGGCTATCATGCGGGCCTCATTATCAGGGCGCAGTCCGCATGCTCACGTTGCTAAAACTTCTGAAGGATGGCCGCTTTCATTCGGGGCAAGCGCTGGGTGCCGCACTGGGTATCAGTCGCAGTGCTGTATGGAAGCAGTTGCAGCACTTGGAGGCGGATTTAGGATTGTCTGTTCATAAAGTTCGAGGTCGGGGCTATCAGTTGGCTAAGCCTCTGTTGCTTTTGGATGCGACAGAGATCTGCGCAAAAGGCCTTCATGAGTGGCCTGTCCATATATTCGACTCTATCGATTCCACTAACGCCGAGGCGCTGCGTTTCATCGAGCGCGGAAGCGTGGCGCCATTCATGGTTTTGGCTGAGCGACAGATAGCGGGTCGTGGTCGTCGTGGCCGTAAGTGGGTCAGCCCATTTGCCGAAAACCTCTACCACAGCCTGGTGTTACGCATTAGCGGTGGCATGCGACAAATCGAAGGTCTGAGCTTGGTTGTCGGGCTTGCGGTCATGCATGTCTTGCGCGATATGGGGATCGCGGCGGCGGGGCTGAAATGGCCTAATGATGTCTTGGTGGGTGAGAAAAAGATCGCCGGCATTTTGCTTGAATTGGTTGGAGATCCTGCAGACGTTTGCCATGTTGTCCTGGGCGTAGGGATCAATGTGAATATGCAATCGACTGATGAGGTCGACCAGCAATGGACATCCATGTGCCTTGAAGCGGGCAGGGATTTTGATCGAAATGAGCTGGTGGCCCGATTGGGGGTGAAGCTGCAGCAATATCTGGAGCTTCATCGCGTATCGGGGTTTGCTGCGATCCAGTCGGAATGGGAGCAATACCATCTTTGGCAGGGGCGGGCTGTGTCTCTGATTGCCGGTGTTAATAAAATTGACGGCATTGTGCTGGGCATTGATCACCAGGGTGCGCTGCGTTTGAAGGTGGATGGTGTGGAAAAAAACTTTAGCGGTGGTGAGCTCAGTTTGAGGTTGCGTGATGATTCTTGAGCTCGACTGCGGCAACAGCTTTATCAAATGGCGCGTTCTGCGCCCTGACGGGATAACGCCGGTCGAGGGTGGTGTGGTCGGCTCTGACGACGATTTGCTCGCGAGCCTGAATGACGCGAAGAGGTTCCAGCTCAAGAAGTGTCGTCTTGTTAGCGTGAGGACCCAGGCGGAGACGGATTCATTGGTCGCTTCGCTGGTCGATGTGTTCGGGGTATCGGTAGTTCGTGCTGTGCCCGCCCGGGAAATGGCGGGTGTGAGAAACGGCTACGAGGATTACGAGCGGCTTGGCCTCGATCGATGGTTGGCTCTGCTTGGTGGTTTTCATCTCGCTTCGGGGGCGTGCCTGGTGCTGGATTTTGGTACTGCCGTCACGGCCGATTTCGTGGCTGCGGATGGTGGGCATCTGGGAGGGTTCATTTGTCCTGGCATGCCTCTGATGCGTAATCAATTGCGTACCCACACGCGGAAAATTCGTTATGACGATATAGCGGCCGAGCGAGCCCATGAGAGCCTTGCTCCAGGTCGTGCGACTGTCGAGGCGGTCGAGCGCGGTTGCATGCTGATGCTCAGGGGTTTTGTCCTGACTCAGCTTGAATTGGCGGAGCAATATTGGGGAAAGGATTTCGTGGTGTTTCTTACTGGGGGGGATGCCAATCTGGTTTCCGGGGTCGTTCCAGATGCCAGGGTGGTACCTGACCTGGTTTTCGTTGGTTTGGCGATGGCCTGTCCTTTTTCTTGAGGTTTCTATGCGGTGGCTGTTCCTGTTGTTGCTGGTTTTGAATGTCTTCTACTACATCTGGCATCAGCAGGAGGCCCCGCTTCGCGCCAAGGATGTCACGCCGCTGAGCTTGTATCGCGGGTCGCAGCAGGATATCCATCTCTTGAGCGAAACGGCGGATGCCCTTGTCAGGCGTGATTCGGCTAAATCTTCTGAGGTGCCCAAAACTTGTGTCTATCTGGGTGGTTTTGCTCGTCCGGAGCTGGCCAGGCAACTGGAGCAGCGCCTGGCGGCTTTGGGTGTCGTAGGTCGCTCTGTGGTATCGAGCGCGCAAAATCTCCCTGAGGGAGGGGGGTTCTGGGTTCAGGTTCCTCAGGAAGGCGCGGGAAAGGTGAATGAAACGCTGCTCCAAAACCTTTCTAAAGAATTCAATGAGTTAAAACATAAAATAATGCCATGCGAAGGGGTTGCACCCGCAGGGTAGTTTGCATAGAATGGCGCCCGCTTCGCAGCGAAGACCTTTAAAGGTAAGCGATACGAAGCGAGGTCAACGCAGCTAACCTCAGGTTTTTAATGAGAAAATGCTTGACAGAAGGCTGGCATGATATAGAATGCCGGCTCGCTTAGGAGGGGTTCCCGAGCGGCCAAAGGGATCAGACTGTAAATCTGACGTCTACGACTTCGAAGGTTCGAATCCTTCCCCCTCCACCATTTTTAGCGTGAGCTGCAAGCTCCGCGGGTATAGTTTAGTGGTAGAACCTCAGCCTTCCAAGCTGATGATGCGGGTTCGATTCCCGCTACCCGCTCCAAGTTTGCAGATTGTGCAAAGTGTTTTGCTCTTGTAGCTCAGTTGGTAGAGCACACCCTTGGTAAGGGTGAGGTCAGCGGTTCAAATCCGCTCAAGAGCTCCATATTACAAGGCAGATATGCAAATATCTGCCTTTGTTTTAATGGCTTGTGTGACTCGCTAAATTCTTCTCCTAGGGGTGATTTCGATGGCTAAGGAAAAGTTCGAACGTAATAAGCCGCACGTCAACGTCGGTACCATTGGTCACGTTGACCACGGTAAAACCACGCTGACCGCTGCTCTGACCCGTGTCTGCTCCGAAGTTTTCGGTTCGGCCAAGGTTGACTTCGACAAGATCGACAGCGCCCCGGAAGAGAAAGCTCGCGGTATCACCATCAACACCGCTCACGTTGAATACGATTCGGCCGTGCGTCACTACGCACACGTTGACTGCCCAGGTCACGCCGACTACGTAAAAAACATGATCACCGGTGCTGCCCAGATGGACGGCGCGATCCTGGTTTGCTCGGCCGCTGATGGTCCGATGCCACAAACCCGTGAGCACATCCTGCTGTCCCGTCAGGTAGGCGTTCCGTACATCGTTGTCTTCCTGAACAAGGCTGACATGGTTGACGACGCTGAGCTGCTGGAACTGGTTGAGATGGAAGTGCGCGACCTGCTGAGCACTTACGACTTCCCAGGTGATGACACTCCAATCATCATCGGTTCGGCTCTGATGGCTCTGAACGGCCAAGACGACAACGAAATGGGCACCACTGCCGTCAAGAAGCTGGTGGAAACTCTGGACAGCTACATCCCAGAGCCAGAGCGTGCTATCGACAAGCCGTTCCTGATGCCAATCGAAGACGTATTCTCGATCTCCGGTCGCGGTACTGTTGTGACTGGTCGTGTTGAGCGTGGCATCGTCCGTATCCAGGAAGAAGTTGAGATCGTCGGTCTGCGCGACACTCAGAAAACTACCTGCACCGGCGTTGAAATGTTCCGCAAGCTGCTCGACGAAGGTCGTGCTGGCGAGAACTGCGGCGTACTGCTGCGCGGCACCAAGCGTGACGACGTTGAGCGTGGCCAGGTTCTGGTCAAGCCAGGCACCGTCAAGCCGCACACCAAGTTCACCGCAGAAGTCTACGTTCTGAGCAAGGAAGAAGGCGGTCGTCACACTCCGTTCTTCAAAGGCTACCGTCCACAGTTCTACTTCCGTACAACTGACGTGACCGGTAACTGCGAGCTGCCAGAAGGCGTTGAAATGGTAATGCCAGGTGACAACATTCAGATGACTGTTACCCTGATCAAGACCATCGCGATGGAAGACGGCCTGCGTTTCGCTATCCGTGAAGGCGGTCGTACCGTCGGCGCTGGCGTCGTAGCTAAAGTCATCGAGTAAACAGTTGTAATGTCTTTTTCGGGCCGGCATAATGGTCGGCCTGATTTTGTTTTAGGTCAGTAGCTCAATTGGCAGAGCGACGGTCTCCAAAACCGTAGGTTGGGGGTTCGATTCCCTCCTGACCTGCCAGATTCACTCAGTGTGTCTGGCTTTCTTTTCACAGGATCTTCATAGATGACTCCTAAAGCTGAAGCTCAAGGCTCTCGCTTCGATCTGCTCAAGTGGCTAGTGGTAGTCGCTTTGGTGGTTATTGGCGTTGTTGGCAATCAGTATTATTCTGCTTCGCCGATCCTGTACCGTGTACTTGCATTGCTCGCCATTGCTGCTGTTGCTGCCTTTGTAGGCTTGCAGACGGCCAAGGGCAAGTCTTTCTTTGTACTCGCTAAGGAAGCTCGCACCGAGATTCGTAAAGTCGTATGGCCGACTCGCCAAGAAACCACGCAGACCACGTTGATCGTTGTGGCTGTTGTTCTGGTAATGGCGTTGCTGTTGTGGGGGCTCGATTCCCTGCTCGGCTGGCTTGTTTCCTTGATTGTTGGCTAAGGGTGTCCCGTGGCTAAGCGTTGGTACGTTGTGCATGCTTACTCGGGTTACGAGAAGCATGTCATGCGCTCGCTGGTAGAGCGCGTAAAGCTGGCTGGCATGGAAGACGGCTTTGGCGAGATTCTGGTCCCCACTGAAGAAGTGGTTGAAATGCGTAATGGCCAGAAACGCAAAAGTGAACGCAAGTTCTTTCCGGGCTACGTGCTGGTACAGATGGATATGAACGAAGGGACTTGGCACTTGGTCAAGGATACCCCTCGGGTGATGGGTTTCATCGGCGGTACTGCCGACAAGCCTGCGCCGATCACGGATAAAGAGGCAGAAGCGATTCTGCGTCGCGTCGCTGATGGTAGCGACAAGCCGAAGCCGAAGACGTTGTTTGAACCAGGTGAGGTTGTACGTGTCACCGACGGTCCATTCGCTGACTTCAATGGCACGGTTGAAGAAGTTAACTACGAAAAGAGCCGGATCCAAGTGGCAGTGCTCATTTTCGGTCGCTCTACTCCGGTAGAGCTAGAGTTCAGTCAGGTCGAAAAGGTCTGATTGAGCAGGCATCCCAACCCCGCAGCCCAAGGCTGTGGGGTTTTGTCGTCACTGGGATAAACGCGCAAGTAACCGGGGAGCCTTTCGAGGCGTTCGAACCCGTAATTGGAGTGCCTCATGGCCAAGAAAATTACCGCTTACATCAAGCTGCAAGTGAAGGCCGCTCAGGCTAACCCAAGCCCACCTGTTGGTCCTGCACTGGGTCAGCACGGCGTGAACATCATGGAATTCTGCAAGGCCTTCAACGCCCGTACTCAGGGTCTTGAGCCAGGTCTGCCGACTCCAGTGATCATCACTGTCTACAGCGACCGTAGCTTCACCTTCGAAACAAAAAGCACCCCAGCTTCGGTTCTGCTGAAGAAGGCTGCAGGTTTGACCAGCGGTTCCGCTCGTCCAAACACCGTTAAGGTTGGCACCGTTACCCGTGCTCAGCTGGAAGAAATCGCGAAAACCAAAAACGCGGATCTGACTGCAGCTGATATGGATGCAGCCGTGCGTACTATCGCCGGTTCTGCTCGTAGCATGGGCCTTAACGTGGAGGGTGTGTAATGGCTAAGCTGACCAAGCGTCAAAAGGCTATCGCCGGCAAAATCGAAGCAGGCAAGGCCTACAACTTTGTAGACGCCGCCGCTCTGCTGGCTGAGCTGTCGACTGTCAAGTTCAGCGAGTCGTTCGACGTTGCTGTGAACCTGGGCGTTGACCCACGTAAATCCGACCAGGTCGTTCGTAGCGCTACCGTGCTGCCACACGGCACTGGCAAGACCGTTCGTGTAGCTGTCTTCACCCAGGGCCCAGCAGCTGAAGCTGCTCTGGCTGCTGGCGCTGATCGCGTCGGCATGGACGATCTGGCTGCCGAAATGAAAGGCGGCGACCTGAACTATGACGTAGTGATCGCATCTCCGGATGCCATGCGCGTTGTAGGCCAGTTGGGTCAGATCCTCGGTCCACGTGGTCTGATGCCTAACCCTAAAGTCGGCACCGTAACGCCAGACGTAGCCACCGCGGTTAAAAACGCCAAGGCTGGTCAGGTTCGTTATCGCACCGACAAAAACGGCATCATCCACACTTCCGTTGGCAAGATCGGCTTCGACGCCGTCAAGCTGAAGGAAAACGTTGAAGCCCTGATCGCTGATCTGAAGCGTATCAAGCCTGCTTCTTCGAAAGGCATCTACGTCAAGCGCGTTACCCTGAGCACCACTATGGGCCCAGGTCTGGTCATCGACCAGAGCTCGCTCGACGCGTAAGACTCGGGTTGGCGCGAGCAATCGCGCCAATCAAAAAATTGGGGTCCCTGCCTGGCGGGGGCTGTCCAAGACCGTAGGCGACGCAAGTCTTAAACCACAAGCCTACGCAGATGGTGCTCCCGGTTCCTTACCGAATCAGACACCAAAACGACATTCGGTTTCGACCGAATGAAACGGTAACAAGCAGGAGTTAAACCCGTGGCAATTAATCTCGAAGACAAGAAGGCCATCGTCGCTGAAGTCAACGAGGCTGCCAAAGTCGCTCTGTCCGCTGTTGTGGCTGATGCCCGCGGTGTGACGGTAGGCGCTATGACCGGACTCCGTAAAGAGGCTCGTGAAGCTGGCGTATACGTACGTGTTGTACGTAACACCCTGCTCAAGCGCGCCGTTGCTGGCACTGAATACAGTGTCCTCAACGACGTGTTCACTGGCCCGACTCTGATCGCGTTCTCCAAGGATCATCCAGGCGCTGCTGCCCGTTTGTTCAAGGAATTCGCCAAGAGTCAGGATAAGTTCGAGATCAAGGCAGCTGCGTTCGAGGGCAAGTTCCTCGCAGCTAACCAAATCGACGTACTGGCAACACTGCCGACCCGCGACGAAGCCATTTCGCAGCTGATGAGCGTGATTCAAGGCGCTACCAGCAAGCTGGCTCGTACTCTGGCTGCAGTTCGCGAGCAAAAAGAAGCTGCCGCAGCCTAAGGCTGAGCATTTTCTCTCGCGTATTTTTGTTTATTTCGATGGCCGCGTAGGCCGTCCCCCAATTCAGGAAATACAGCAATGTCTATCTCCCAAGACGATATCCTCAACGCCGTAGCTGAAATGTCGGTTCTGCAGGTTGTTGAGCTGATCAAAGCTTTCGAAGAAAAATTCGGCGTTTCTGCTGCCGCTGCTTCCGCCGGTCCAGCTGCTGCTGCCGCCGTTGTTGAAGAGCAAACCGAATTCAACGTCATGCTGACCGAAGCTGGCGAGAAGAAAGTAAACGTGATCAAGGCAGTACGTGAACTGACCGGTCTGGGCCTGAAAGAAGCCAAGGCTGTAGTTGACGGCGCTCCTGCCATGGTTCTGGAAGCTGTTGCCAAAGACGCAGCTGACAAAGCCAAGGCCGCTCTGGAAGAAGCAGGCGCTAAAGTCGAGCTGAAGTAAGCATCGACTTTGCGTCTCCAGCCCGAGCGTTAAGCGACAGGCTGATGGCTGGTGGCTCTTGCCACCGGCCTTTTTCCGTTATTGGCAGCCGACTGGGTCGGCGCCGATAGCGAGCTGTAACCACCCGATGTGGTGGCGCAAACCATGGGGTTTGCACGATTTTCTGGCTGCTCCCGTCGGGAGGGGCCAAACAAGCAGGTGACCAAGCTGGGGAACGCTGATGGCTTACTCATATACTGAGAAAAAACGTATCCGCAAGGACTTTAGCAAGTTGCCGGACGTCATGGATGTGCCGTACCTCCTGGCCATCCAGCTGGATTCGTATCGTGAATTCTTGCAAGCGGGAGCGACTAAAGATCAGTTCCGCGACGTGGGCCTGCATGCGGCCTTCAAATCCGTTTTCCCGATCATCAGCTACTCCGGCAATGCTGCGCTGGAGTACGTCGGTTATCGCCTGGGCGAACCGGCATTTGATGTCAAAGAATGCGTATTGCGCGGTGTTACTTACGCCGTACCTTTGCGGGTAAAAGTGCGCCTGATCATTTTCGACAAAGAATCGTCGAACAAAGCGATCAAGGACATCAAAGAGCAAGAAGTCTACATGGGTGAAATCCCCCTGATGACTGAAAACGGTACCTTCGTAATCAACGGTACCGAGCGTGTAATCGTTTCCCAGCTGCACCGTTCCCCGGGCGTGTTCTTCGACCACGACCGTGGCAAGACGCACAGCTCCGGCAAACTGCTTTACTCCGCGCGCATCATTCCTTACCGCGGTTCGTGGCTGGACTTCGAGTTCGACCCGAAAGACTGCGTATTCGTGCGTATCGACCGTCGTCGCAAGCTGCCTGCATCGGTACTGCTGCGCGCGCTCGGCTATACCACCGAAGAAGTGCTGGACGCGTTCTACACCACCAACGTCTTCCACGTGCAAGGTGAAAACCTCAGCCTGGAACTGGTGCCTCAGCGCCTGCGCGGTGAAATCGCTGTCCTCGATATCCAGGATGACAAAGGCAAGGTTATTGTCGAGCAGGGCCGTCGTATCACCGCTCGCCACATCAACCAGCTGGAAAAAGCCGGGATCAAAGAGCTGCAGGTACCGATCGACTACGTCCTGGGTCGCACCACGGCCAAGGTCATCGTGCATCCGGCCACCGGCGAAATCCTTGCAGAGTGCAATACCGAGCTGACCACCGAGATCCTGGCGAAAATCGCCAAGGCCCAGGTCGTTCGTATCGAAACCCTGTACACCAACGACATCGACTGCGGTCCGTTCATCTCCGACACGCTGAAGATCGACTCCACTGGCAACCAACTGGAAGCCTTGGTCGAGATCTATCGCATGATGCGTCCTGGCGAGCCGCCAACCAAAGATGCAGCCGAGACCCTGTTCAACAACCTGTTCTTCAGCCCTGAGCGCTATGACCTGTCTGCGGTCGGCCGGATGAAGTTCAACCGTCGTATCGGTCGTACCGAGATCGAAGGTTCGGGCGTGCTGAACAAGGATGACATCGTTGCGGTCCTCAAGACCCTCGTCGACATCCGTAACGGCAAAGGCATCGTCGATGACATCGACCACCTGGGTAACCGTCGTGTTCGCTGTGTAGGCGAGATGGCCGAGAACCAGTTCCGTGTTGGCCTGGTGCGCGTAGAGCGTGCGGTCAAGGAACGTCTGTCGATGGCTGAAAGCGAAGGCCTGATGCCGCAAGACCTGATCAACGCCAAGCCTGTGGCTGCGGCGGTGAAGGAGTTCTTCGGTTCGAGCCAGCTGTCCCAGTTCATGGACCAGAACAACCCGCTGTCCGAGATCACCCACAAGCGTCGTGTCTCCGCACTCGGCCCAGGCGGTCTGACCCGTGAGCGTGCAGGCTTCGAAGTTCGTGACGTACACCCGACTCACTACGGTCGTGTCTGCCCGATCGAAACGCCGGAAGGTCCGAACATCGGTCTGATCAACTCCCTGGCGGCCTATGCGCGCACCAACCAGTACGGCTTCCTCGAAAGCCCGTACCGCGTGGTGAAAGACGCCCTGGTTACCGACGAGATCGTGTTCCTGTCCGCCATCGAAGAAGCCGATCACGTGATCGCCCAGGCTTCGGCCACGATGAACGACAAGAAGGTCCTGGTCGACGAGCTGGTAGCTGTTCGTCACCTGAACGAGTTCACCGTCAAGGCGCCGGAAGACGTCACCTTGATGGACGTATCGCCGAAGCAGGTAGTGTCGGTTGCAGCGTCGCTGATCCCGTTCCTCGAGCACGACGACGCCAACCGTGCGTTGATGGGTTCGAACATGCAGCGTCAAGCTGTACCAACGCTGCGTGCCGACAAGCCGCTGGTGGGTACCGGCATGGAGCGTAACGTTGCCCGTGACTCCGGCGTTTGCGTCGTGGCTCGTCGTGGTGGCGTGATCGATTCCGTCGACGCCAGCCGTATCGTGGTTCGTGTTGCCGATGACGAAGTTGAAACTGGCGAAGCCGGTGTCGACATCTACAACCTGACCAAATACACCCGCTCCAACCAGAACACCTGCATCAACCAGCGTCCGCTGGTAAGCAAGGGTGATCGGGTTCAGCGTAGCGACATCATGGCCGACGGTCCGTCCACCGATATGGGTGAACTGGCGTTGGGTCAGAACATGCGCATCGCGTTCATGGCATGGAACGGCTTCAACTTCGAAGACTCCATCTGCCTGTCCGAGCGTGTGGTTCAGGAAGACCGCTTCACCACGATCCACATCCAGGAACTGACCTGTGTGGCCCGTGACACCAAGCTTGGCCCAGAGGAAATCACTGCGGACATCCCGAACGTGGGTGAAGCCGCACTGAACAAGCTGGACGAAGCCGGTATCGTTTATGTAGGTGCCGAAGTCGGCGCAGGCGACATCCTGGTGGGCAAGGTCACTCCGAAAGGCGAGACCCAGCTGACTCCGGAAGAAAAACTGCTGCGTGCGATCTTCGGTGAAAAAGCCAGCGACGTTAAAGACACCTCCCTGCGCGTGCCTACCGGCACCAAAGGTACCGTCATCGACGTACAGGTCTTCACTCGCGACGGCGTTGAGCGTGATGCTCGTGCACTGTCCATCGAGAAGACTCAGCTCGACGAGATCCGCAAGGACCTGAACGAAGAGTTCCGTATCGTCGAAGGCGCAACTTTCGAACGTCTGCGTTCCGCCCTGGTCGGCCACAAAGCCGAAGGCGGCGCCGGCCTGAAGAAAGGTCAGGAAATCACCGACGAAGTCCTCGACGGTCTTGAGCATGGCCAGTGGTTCAAACTGCGCATGGCTGAAGATGCTCTGAACGAGCAGCTCGAGAAGGCCCAGGCCTATATCGTTGATCGCCGCCGTCTGCTGGACGACAAGTTCGAAGACAAGAAGCGCAAACTGCAGCAAGGCGATGACCTGGCTCCAGGCGTGCTGAAAATCGTCAAGGTTTACCTGGCAATCCGTCGTCGCATCCAGCCGGGCGACAAGATGGCCGGTCGTCACGGTAACAAGGGTGTGGTCTCCGTGATCATGCCGGTTGAAGACATGCCGCACGATGCCAATGGCACCCCGGTCGATGTGGTCCTCAACCCGTTGGGCGTACCTTCGCGTATGAACGTTGGTCAGATCCTTGAAACCCACCTGGGCCTCGCGGCCAAGGGCTTGGGTGAGAAGATCAACCGGATGATCGAAGAGCAGCGCAAGGTCGCTGACCTGCGTAAGTTCCTGCACGAGATCTACAACGAAATCGGCGGACGCAACGAAGAGCTGGACACCTTCTCCGACCAGGAAATCCTGGACCTGGCGAAGAACCTGCGCGGCGGCGTTCCAATGGCTACTCCGGTGTTCGACGGTGCCAAGGAAAGCGAAATCAAGGCCATGCTGAAACTGGCAGACCTGCCGGAAAGCGGCCAGATGCAGCTGTTCGACGGCCGTACCGGCAACAAGTTCGAGCGCCCGGTTACCGTTGGCTACATGTACATGCTGAAGCTGAACCACTTGGTAGACGACAAGATGCACGCTCGTTCTACCGGTTCTTACAGCCTGGTTACCCAGCAGCCGCTGGGTGGTAAGGCGCAGTTCGGTGGTCAGCGTTTCGGGGAGATGGAGGTCTGGGCACTGGAAGCGTACGGTGCTGCATACACTCTGCAAGAAATGCTCACAGTGAAGTCGGACGATGTGAACGGCCGGACCAAGATGTACAAAAACATCGTGGACGGCGATCACCGTATGGAGCCGGGCATGCCCGAGTCTTTCAACGTGTTGATCAAGGAAATTCGTTCCCTCGGCATCGATATCGATCTGGAAACCGAATAACACGTGACGCGAATCGAGAGCGGGGCTGTTTTGCCCGCTCTCTGCTCCGCCAGGAGGAAAGGCCTTGAAAGACCTACTGAATTTGCTGAAAAACCAGGGTCAAGTCGAAGAGTTCGACGCCATCCGTATTGGATTGGCCTCGCCTGAGATGATCCGTTCGTGGTCGTTCGGTGAAGTTAAAAAGCCGGAAACCATCAACTACCGTACGTTCAAACCTGAGCGTGATGGCCTGTTCTGCGCCAAGATCTTTGGCCCGGTAAAGGATTACGAGTGCCTGTGCGGTAAGTACAAGCGCTTGAAGCACCGTGGTGTGATCTGCGAGAAGTGCGGCGTTGAAGTCGCGCTGGCAAAAGTTCGTCGTGAGCGCATGGCGCACATCGAGCTGGCCTCGCCGGTTGCCCACATCTGGTTTCTGAAATCGCTGCCGTCCCGTATCGGCCTGCTGATGGACATGACCCTGCGTGATATCGAACGTGTTCTCTACTTCGAGAGCTACGTCGTTATCGATCCAGGCATGACCACCCTTGAAAAAGGTCAGCTGCTCAACGACGAGCAGTACTTCGAAGCGCTGGAAGAGTTCGGCGACGATTTCGATGCCCGCATGGGTGCCGAAGCTGTCCGCGAACTGCTGCACGCTATCGACCTGGAACACGAGATTGGCCGTCTGCGCGAAGAAATTCCGCAAACCAACTCCGAAACCAAGATCAAGAAGCTGTCCAAGCGTCTGAAGTTGATGGAAGCCTTCCAGGGTTCCGGCAACCTGCCAGAGTGGATGGTGCTGACCGTTCTGCCGGTACTGCCGCCAGACCTGCGTCCACTGGTTCCGCTCGATGGCGGTCGCTTCGCGACTTCCGACCTCAACGATCTGTATCGTCGAGTGATCAACCGTAACAACCGCTTGAAGCGCCTGCTCGATCTGTCCGCTCCGGACATCATCGTGCGCAACGAAAAGCGGATGTTGCAGGAAGCGGTCGACGCATTGCTCGACAACGGTCGTCGTGGCCGCGCTATCACCGGTTCCAACAAGCGTCCTCTGAAATCCCTGGCTGACATGATCAAGGGTAAGCAGGGTCGTTTCCGTCAGAACTTGCTCGGTAAGCGTGTTGACTACTCCGGTCGTTCGGTTATTACCGTAGGCCCGACCCTGCGTCTGCACCAGTGCGGTCTGCCTAAGAAAATGGCCCTGGAACTGTTCAAGCCGTTCATTTTCGGCAAGCTGGAAATGCGTGGTCTCGCTACCACCATCAAAGCGGCCAAGAAAATGGTCGAGCGCGAGCTGCCAGAGGTCTGGGACGTTCTCGCTGAAGTGATTCGCGAACACCCAGTGCTGCTCAACCGTGCACCGACCCTTCACCGTCTGGGTATCCAGGCGTTTGAACCGGTACTGATCGAAGGTAAGGCTATCCAGCTGCACCCGCTGGTCTGTGCTGCGTACAACGCCGACTTCGACGGCGACCAAATGGCCGTGCACGTGCCGCTGACGCTGGAAGCCCAGCTCGAAGCGCGCGCGTTGATGATGTCGACCAACAACATCCTGTCGCCAGCCAACGGTGAGCCAATCATCGTTCCGTCGCAGGACGTTGTATTGGGTCTGTACTACATGACTCGTGAAGCGATCAACGCCAAGGGCGAAGGTCGTGTGTTCGCGGATCTGCAGGAAGTTGACCGTGTGTTCCGTGCCGGCGAAGCCGCACTGCATGCCAAGGTCAAGGTGCGGATCAACGAAACCGTGAACGACCGTGATGGCGGCAGCGTGACCAACACCCGTATCGTCGACACCACCGTCGGCCGTGCGCTGTTGTTCCAGGTTGTGCCAAAAGGCCTGTCCTTCGACGTCGTCAACCTGCCGATGAAGAAGAAGGCGATCTCCAAGCTGATCAACCAGTGCTACCGCGTGGTTGGTCTGAAAGAGACCGTGATCTTCGCTGACCAGTTGATGTACACCGGTTTTGCCTATTCGACCATTTCCGGCGTTTCCATCGGCGTTAACGACTTCGTTATCCCGGATGAAAAAGCCCGCATCATCGGTGCTGCCACCGAAGAAGTGAAAGAGATCGAAAGCCAGTACGCCTCCGGCCTGGTAACCCAGGGCGAGAAGTACAACAAGGTGATCGACCTCTGGTCCAAGGCGAACGACGAAGTCTCCAAGGCGATGATGGCCAACCTCTCGAAAGAGAAGGTCATCGACCGTCATGGCAATGAAGTCGACCAGGAGTCGTTCAACTCGATGTACATGATGGCCGACTCGGGCGCACGGGGTTCTGCTGCGCAGATCCGTCAGCTCGCCGGTATGCGTGGCCTGATGGCCAAGCCGGACGGCTCCATCATCGAGACCCCGATTACCGCGAACTTCCGTGAAGGCTTGAGCGTACTCCAGTACTTCATCTCCACTCACGGTGCTCGTAAGGGTCTTGCGGATACCGCGTTGAAAACCGCGAACTCCGGTTACCTGACTCGTCGTCTGGTAGACGTTGCCCAGGATCTGGTCGTGACCGAGATCGATTGCGGCACCGAACATGGCCTGGTCATGACGCCGCACATTGAAGGCGGTGACGTTGTAGAGCCGTTGGGTGAACGCGTATTGGGTCGTGTCATCGCCCGTGACGTATTCAAGCCGGGTACCGAGGACGTGATCGTTCCTGCCGGCACCCTGGTCGACGAGAAGTGGGTCGAGTTCATCGAACTCAACAGCATCGACGAAGTGATCGTACGTTCGCCGATCAGCTGCGAAACCCGCTATGGCATCTGCGCCAAGTGCTACGGTCGCGACCTGGCACGTGGTCACCAGGTGAACATCGGTGAAGCGGTCGGCGTTATCGCTGCCCAGTCCATCGGTGAGCCGGGTACCCAGCTGACGATGCGTACGTTCCACATCGGTGGTGCGGCAAGCCGGACCTCCGCTGCCGACAGCGTCCAGGTGAAGAATGGCGGTACTGTCCGTCTGCACAACCTCAAGCACGTAGAGCGCGTGGACGGTCACCTGGTGGCTGTATCCCGTTCCGGTGAGCTGGCCATCGCTGACGACTTCGGTCGCGAGCGCGAGCGCTACAAGCTGCCTTACGGTGCTGTGATTTCGGTCAAGGAAGGTGACAAGGTCGACGCTGGCGCCATCGTGGCCAAGTGGGACCCGCACACCCACCCGATCGTGACCGAGATGAAAGGTACCGTGACCTACGTGGGCATGGAAGAAGGCATCACGATCAAGCGTCAGACCGACGAATTGACCGGTATGACCAACATTGAAGTACTCGACGCGAAAGATCGTCCAGCTGCCGGCAAGGACATCCGTCCGGCCGTGAAGATGGTCGACGACAACGGCAAGGATCTGTTGCTGCCAGGCACTGACGTAATCGCTCAGTACTTCCTGCCAGCCAACGCCCTGGTCGGTGTAGCGGACGGTGCGCGGATCGCGATCGGTGATGTTATCGCCCGTATCCCGCAGGAAACTTCGAAAACCCGCGACATCACCGGTGGTCTGCCGCGTGTTGCCGACTTGTTCGAAGCCCGTCGTCCGAAAGAAGCCTCGATTCTGGCTGAAGTCAGCGGCACCATCGCGTTCGGTAAAGAGACCAAGGGCAAGCGCCGCCTGGTCATTACACCGAACGACGGTAGCGATCCGTACGAAGAGCTGATTCCGAAGTGGCGTCACCTGAACGTCTTCGAAGGCGAACAGGTAAACCGCGGCGAAGTTATCTCGGACGGCCCGAGCGATCCACACGACATCCTGCGTCTGCTGGGTGTGAGTGCGCTGGCCAAGTACATCGTGAACGAGATCCAGGACGTTTACCGTCTGCAAGGCGTGAAGATCAACGACAAGCACATCGAGACCATCCTGCGTCAGATGCTGCGTAAGGTCGAGATCGCTGAATCCGGCGACTCGAGTTTCATCAAGGGCGACCAGATGGAACTGACTCACGTACTGGTGGAAAACGAGCGCCTGGCGACCGAAGACAAGTTTGTCTCCAAGTTCACTCGCGTGCTGCTGGGTATCACCAAGGCATCGTTGTCCACCGAATCGTTCATCTCGGCGGCTTCCTTCCAGGAAACCACCCGTGTACTGACCGAAGCGGCGGTAACCGGCAAGCGCGATTACCTGCGCGGCCTGAAAGAAAACGTGGTCGTGGGTCGTCTGATCCCGGCCGGTACCGGTTTGGCCTATCACAGCGAGCGCAAGCGTCGCCGTGATGCCGACAAGCCGTTGCGCGTAAGCGCCAGTGAAGTGGAAGCTGCACTGACCGAAGCACTGAACTCGAGTGGTAACTGAGTTCTGCGGTAATTGAGTGCCAGGCCCTGGTCGCCCCGTTCGGCGGATCGAGACAAATTGTCGAGATCCGGCGGGCGGGGAGGTCGGGGCCTTGCCTTGACTGGGGACAAGATCCTCTTTAGACTCTTGATCCCCTAAATTTGGCGGGAATTCGTTCCTGCCATTTTGCTTTTCTTGTAAGACAATAGCGTCGCAAGACAACAGTGGAGCTAGTAGATGGCAACTATCAACCAGCTGGTACGTCAGCCGCGTAAGCGTATCGTCGAGAAATCCGACGTGCCTGCGCTGCAGAACTGCCCGCAACGTCGTGGCGTATGCACCCGTGTGTATACCACCACGCCGAAAAAACCTAACTCGGCACTGCGTAAAGTATGCCGTGTGCGTCTGACCAACGGTTTCGAGGTTTCCTCGTACATCGGCGGTGAAGGCCACAACCTGCAAGAACACAGCGTGGTCCTGATCCGCGGCGGTCGTGTAAAAGACTTGCCAGGTGTTCGTTACCACACCGTTCGCGGCTCTTTGGATACTTCCGGCGTTAAAGGTCGTAACCAAGGTCGTTCGAAGTACGGTACCAAGCGTCCGAAATAATCGGCCGTTTAGCAGTTTTTAATTTTATTGAGTCGATAAGAGTAAGGTCGGGCACGCATCCGCTGTCCCGGGCTAACCTGAAGACCGTTTGAGGGCTTATCAATGCCAAGACGTCGCGTAGCAGCCAAACGTGAGATTCTGGACGATCCGAAATACGGAAGCCAGATTCTCGCCAAGTTCATGAACCACGTAATGGAAAGCGGCAAGAAAGCCGTTGCCGAGCGTATCGTTTATGGCGCACTGGACAAAGTTAAGGAACGCAAGAACAGCGATCCCCTGGAAATCTTCGAGAAAGCTCTCGACGCCATCGCTCCGCTGGTCGAAGTGAAGTCGCGCCGTGTAGGCGGTGCTACTTACCAGGTTCCGGTCGAAGTTCGTCCGTCCCGTCGTAACGCCCTGGCAATGCGCTGGCTGGTAGACTTCGCCCGCAAGCGCGGCGAGAAGTCCATGGCTCTGCGTTTGGCTGGTGAACTGTTGGACGCTGCTGAAGGTAAAGGTGCTGCAGTTAAGAAGCGTGAAGACGTGCACCGTATGGCTGAGGCCAACAAGGCTTTCTCGCACTACCGCTTCTAATTTTAGCGTCACTCAATTTGCGAGGGCTTTATGGCTCGTACTACACCGATTAACCGCTACCGTAACATCGGTATCGTTGCTCACGTGGATGCTGGTAAAACCACCACCACCGAGCGCGTCCTTTTTTACACCGGCAAGAGTCACAAAATGGGCGAGGTGCATGACGGCGCCGCGACCACAGACTGGATGGTGCAGGAGCAGGAGCGTGGTATTACCATTACTTCTGCTGCTATCACTGCCTTCTGGAAAGGTTCCGAGAAGCAGTACCCGCACGAGCACCGCTTCAACGTTATCGATACCCCGGGCCACGTAGACTTCACCATCGAAGTTGAGCGTTCCCTGCGCGTACTCGACGGCGCTGTCGTTGTGTTCTGTGGTACTTCGGGTGTTGAGCCTCAGTCGGAAACCGTATGGCGTCAGGCCAACAAATACGGCGTTCCACGTCTTGTTTACGTAAACAAGATGGACCGTGCTGGTGCCAACTTCCTGCGCGTGATCGCTCAGATCAAGCAGCGTCTGGGTCACACTCCGGTGCCGATCCAGCTGGCTATCGGTTCCGAAGACAACTTCCAGGGTCAGATCGATCTGATCAACATGCAAGCTGTCTACTGGAACGATTCCGACAAGGGTATGGTCCCTGTTCGCAAGGACATTCCTGCCGAACTGTTGGAAGAAGCCGAGCAATGGCGCAGCAACATGGTTGAGGCTGCGGCCGAAGCCAGCGAAGAGCTGATGAACAAGTACCTCGAAGGTGAAGAGCTCACCAACGAGGAAATCAAGGCCGCTCTGCGTCAGCGTACTATCGCTGGTGAGATCGTTCTGGCTGTTTGCGGTTCTTCCTTCAAGAACAAGGGTGTTCCCCTGGTTCTCGACGCCGTTATCGACTTCCTGCCTGCTCCAACCGACATTCCTGCTATCAAGGGTTCCAACCCGGATAACGAGGAAGAGGAAATGGAGCGTCACGCAAGTGACGACGAGCCGTTCGCGGCCTTGGCGTTCAAGATCGCTACCGACCCATTCGTGGGTACCTTGACCTTTGTTCGAGTTTACTCGGGCGTGTTGGCCTCCGGCGACGGCGTGATCAACTCGGTAAAAGGCAAGAAAGAGCGTGTGGGTCGTATGGTGCAGATGCACGCAAACGCCCGTGAAGAAATCAAGGAAGTACGCGCTGGCGACATCGCGGCCTTGATCGGCATGAAGGACGTCACCACCGGTGAAACTTTGTGCAACGCTGACAAGCCAATCATCCTGGTTCGCATGGACTTCCCGGAGCCGGTTATTTCGGTTGCCGTTGAGCCTAAGACCAAGGACGACCAGGAAAAAATGGGTATCGCTCTGGGCAAGCTTGCTCAGGAAGACCCGTCTTTCCGCGTCAAGACCGATGAAGAGACTGGTCAAACGATCATCTCCGGCATGGGTGAGTTGCACCTGGACATCCTGGTTGACCGGATGCGCCGTGAGTTCAACGTCGAAGCCAACATCGGTAAGCCTCAGGTTTCCTATCGTGAGCGCATCACGAAGAGCTGTGAAATCGAAGGCAAGTTCGTTCGCCAATCCGGCGGTCGTGGCCAGTTCGGTCACTGCTGGATCCGTTTTGCACCGGCTGACGAAGGTCAGGAAGGTCTGCAATTCCTGAACGAAGTCGTAGGTGGTGTGGTTCCTAAGGAATACATCCCGGCGATCCAGAAGGGTATCGAAGAGCAGATGAAGAACGGCGTTGTCGCCGGCTATCCGCTGATCGGCCTGAAGGCGACTGTGTTCGATGGTTCTTACCATGACGTCGACTCCAACGAGATGGCGTTTAAGGTGGCTGCCTCCATGGCAACCAAGCAGCTGGCCCAGAAGGGTGGCGGTGAGTTGCTTGAGCCGATCATGGCGGTGGAAGTCGTTACGCCTGAAGACTACATGGGTGATGTCATGGGCGACCTTAACCGTCGTCGTGGCATGATTCTGGGTATGGAAGATACGGTTTCCGGCAAAGTGATTCGTGCCGAGGTGCCGTTGGGCGAGATGTTCGGTTACGCAACCGACGTTCGTTCCATGTCTCAGGGGCGCGCAAGCTACTCTATGGAATTCAAAAAATACAATACAGCTCCGTCGCATATCGTCGAGACTGTTACCAAAAAGCAAGGCTGATTCAGCCCCTTTAAGCTAGGAGTTAATTGTCGTGGCTAAAGAAAAATTTGAACGGAACAAACCGCACGTCAACGTTGGCACCATCGGTCACGTTGACCACGGTAAAACCACGCTGACCGCTGCTCTGACCCGTGTCTGCTCCGAAGTTTTCGGTTCGGCCAAGGTTGACTTCGACAAGATCGACAGCGCCCCGGAAGAGAAAGCTCGCGGTATCACCATCAACACCGCTCACGTTGAATACGATTCGGCCGTGCGTCACTACGCACACGTTGACTGCCCAGGTCACGCCGACTACGTAAAAAACATGATCACCGGTGCTGCCCAGATGGACGGCGCGATCCTGGTTTGCTCGGCCGCTGATGGTCCGATGCCACAAACCCGTGAGCACATCCTGCTGTCCCGTCAGGTAGGCGTTCCGTACATCGTTGTCTTCCTGAACAAGGCTGACATGGTTGACGACGCTGAGCTGCTGGAACTGGTTGAGATGGAAGTGCGCGACCTGCTGAGCACTTACGACTTCCCAGGTGATGACACTCCAATCATCATCGGTTCGGCTCTGATGGCTCTGAACGGCCAAGACGACAACGAAATGGGCACCACTGCCGTCAAGAAGCTGGTGGAAACTCTGGACAGCTACATCCCAGAGCCAGAGCGTGCTATCGACAAGCCGTTCCTGATGCCAATCGAAGACGTATTCTCGATCTCCGGTCGCGGTACTGTTGTGACTGGTCGTGTTGAGCGTGGCATCGTCCGTATCCAGGAAGAAGTTGAGATCGTCGGTCTGCGCGACACTCAGAAAACTACCTGCACCGGCGTTGAAATGTTCCGCAAGCTGCTCGACGAAGGTCGTGCTGGCGAGAACTGCGGCGTACTGCTGCGCGGCACCAAGCGTGACGACGTTGAGCGTGGCCAGGTTCTGGTCAAGCCAGGCACCGTCAAGCCGCACACCAAGTTCACCGCAGAAGTCTACGTTCTGAGCAAGGAAGAAGGCGGTCGTCACACTCCGTTCTTCAAAGGCTACCGTCCACAGTTCTACTTCCGTACAACTGACGTGACCGGTAACTGCGAGCTGCCAGAAGGCGTTGAAATGGTAATGCCAGGTGACAACATTCAGATGACTGTTACCCTGATCAAGACCATCGCGATGGAAGACGGCCTGCGTTTCGCTATCCGTGAAGGCGGTCGTACCGTCGGCGCTGGCGTCGTAGCCAAAGTCATCGAGTAAGTCTCTTTTAGAGTCAGCTTGATGAGTTGAAAAGCCCCCGCTTAGCGGGGGCTTTTTTATTGGGTTGACACCTATCAGGGGCGTCTATAGAATTGCGCCTCCTTTTAACGGGCGTATTGCGCCCGGTGGGAATAGCAGCCGGAGTCTGAAATCCAATGCAAAATCAGCAAATCCGTATCAGGTTGAAGGCTTTTGACCATCGCCTGATCGACCAATCCACCCAGGAAATCGTGGAAACCGCGAAACGTACTGGTGCTCAAGTGCGTGGTCCAATTCCACTGCCTACCCGTAAAGAGCGGTTCACCGTTCTGGTCTCCCCGCACGTCAATAAAGACGCGCGTGACCAGTACGAGATCCGTACTCATAAGCGCGTTCTGGACATCGTCCAGCCAACGGATAAAACCGTTGATGCTCTTATGAAGCTCGATCTTGCGGCCGGTGTGGAAGTGCAGATCAGCCTCGGCTAAGACTCGGTCTTAGTCGTGTAACGCTCTGAAATGGGCGGCCATAGCGGGTGAAAGCCCCGTACACTCATGAGGTTTACAACATGACTATTGGTGTAGTCGGTCGTAAATGCGGTATGACCCGTATTTTCACCGAAGAAGGTGTCTCCATTCCGGTCACGGTCATTGAGATCGAGCCGAATCGCGTCACCCAGTTCAAAACTGAAGAGACCGATGGCTATCGTGCAGTGCAAGTCACTGTCGGCGAGCGTCGTGCTTCGCGTGTAACAGCAGCTCAGGCTGGCCACTTCGCCAAGGCGAACGTTGCCGCTGGTCGTACCGTAATGGAATTCCGCCTTGAAGAAGGCGAGTACCAGGCCGGCGATCTGATCAACGCTGAAATCTTCGCCGCTGGCCAACTGGTTGATGTAACCGGTCAGTCCAAGGGTAAAGGCTTCCAGGGTACGATCAAGCGTTGGAACTTCCGCGGGCAAGATAACACCCACGGTAACTCCGTATCCCACCGCGTTCCAGGCTCTATCGGCCAGTGCCAGACTCCTGGTCGTGTATTCAAGGGCAAAAAAATGTCCGGTCATATGGGCGCTGAGCGCGTGACCGTGCAGTCCCTCGAAGTAGTGCGCGTGGACGCTGAACGCAATCTGTTGTTGGTCAAGGGCGCTGTTCCTGGCGCTACTGGCGGCAACTTGGTTGTACGTCCAGCAGCCAAGGCTCGCGGTTAAGGGGAAGCTGACATGCAATTAAATGTAAATGACGCTCAAGCGATCGAAGTTTCCGAACTGACATTTGGCGGCGAATTCAACGAGACGCTGGTTCACCAAGCAGTCGTGGCCTACATGGCTGGCGGCCGTCAAGGTAGCAAGCAGCAAAAGACCCGTTCCGACGTTTCCGGTGGCGGCAAGCGCCCATGGCGTCAGAAAGGTACTGGCCGTGCTCGTGCCGGTACTATCCGTAGCCCAATCTGGCGTGGCGGCGGTACCACTTTCGCAGCTCGTCCTCAGGATCACTCCCAGAAGCTGAACAAGAAGATGTATCGCGCAGCAATGCGTTCCATCCTTGCTGAGCTGGTGCGTACTGATCGTCTGGTCGTGGTTCAGGACTTCGCTGTTGAAGCACCGAAAACCAAAGATCTGCTGAACAAGCTGAACGGCATGGGCCTGACTGACGTCCTGATCGTGTCTGACGCTGTTGATCAGAACCTGTACCTGGCTGCTCGCAACCTGCCACACGTCGACGTTCGTGACGTGCAGGGTTCCGATCCGGTCAGTCTGATCGCATACGACAAGGTGTTGATCACCGTGTCGGCCGTGAAGAAATTCGAGGAGCTGCTGGGATGAACCAGGAACGCGTATTTAAAGTTCTGCTTGGCCCGCACGTTTCCGAGAAGGCTACGGTTCTGGCAGACAAGAAAGGCCAGTTCGTTTTCAAGGTTGCTACCGACGCAACCAAGCTGGAAATCAAGAAGGCCGTCGAAAGCCTGTTCAGCGTGAAAGTAGAGCGCGTGACTACCCTGAACGTTCTGGGTAAAAGCAAGCGCACTGCTCGCGGTCTGGGCAAGCGTAATGACTGGAAGAAGGCAGTTATCTCCCTTCAGCCAGGCCAAGATCTCGATTTCAGCAGCAGTGCTGAGTAAGGAAGGGGTGCATCATGGCAATCGTTAAATGCAAACCGACTTCCCCTGGCCGCCGTTTTGTGGTCAAGGTGGTCAACCAGGAGCTGCATAAAGGCGCTCCTCACGCACCGCTGCTCGAGAAAAAATCGAAGTCTGGTGGTCGTAACAACAATGGCCGTATTACCACTCGTCACATCGGTGGTGGTCATAAGCAGCATTATCGTCTGGTCGACTTCCGTCGCAACGACAAGGATGGCATCGCTGCCACCGTCGAGCGTATCGAATACGATCCAAACCGTACTGCTCACATCGCTCTGCTGCTGTACGCAGATGGCGAGCGTCGCTACATCATCGCCCCTAAAGGCGTGAGTGCTGGCGACCAGCTGATCGCAGGTGCCCTGGCACCGATCAAGCCGGGCAACGCTCTGCAACTGCGTAACATTCCAGTTGGTAGCACCGTACACGGCATCGAATTGAAGCCAGGTAAAGGCGCACAGATCGCTCGTTCCGCTGGTGCTTCGGCTCAGCTGATCGCTCGTGAAGGTGTCTACGTGACCCTGCGTCTGCGTTCTGGTGAGATGCGTAAAGTACTGGCTGAATGCCGTGCGACCCTGGGCGAAGTCTCGAACTCCGAGCACAGCCTGCGTTCGTTGGGTAAAGCTGGTGCCAAGCGCTGGCGTGGCGTTCGCCCAACCGTTCGTGGTGTTGCCATGAACCCGGTTGACCACCCACATGGTGGTGGTGAAGGTCGTACCTCTGGTGGTCGTCATCCGGTATCGCCATGGGGCTTCCCGACTAAGGGCGCGAAGACTCGTGGTAATAAGCGTACCGACAAAATGATCGTCCGTCGTCGCAAGTAAATAGAGGGATACGACAGTGCCACGTTCTCTGAAAAAAGGTCCTTTTATTGATCTTCACCTACTGAAGAAGATCGAAGTGGCGGCGGAAAAGAACGATCGCAAACCAGTTAAGACCTGGTCGCGTCGTTCGATGATCCTGCCACAAATGGTCGGTCTGACCATCGCAGTACACAACGGTCGCCAACACGTCCCAGTTCTCGTGAACGAAGACATGGTCGGCCACAAACTGGGCGAGTTCGCCGGTACCCGCACATACCGTGGGCACGTGGCTGACAAGAAAGCCAAGCGTTAAGGGGTAAGGAAATGGAAGTAGCCGCTAAGTTGTCGGGCGCTCGAATCTCCGCCCAGAAAGCCCGCTTGGTCGCCGACCAGATCCGCGGGAAGAAGGTGGGCGAAGCGCTCAACCTGTTGGCTTTCAGCAGTAAGAAAGCCGCCGAGATCATGAAGAAAGTGCTGGAGTCGGCCGTAGCCAACGCCGAGCATAACGAAGGCGCAGACGTTGATGACCTGAAGGTCAGCACCGTTTTCGTCAACGAAGGGCGTTCGCTGAAGCGCATCATGCCACGTGCCAAAGGCCGTGCTGATCGCATCGTCAAGCGGTCTTGCCATATCACTGTCAAGGTTGCTGACAAGTAACGGAGTCGAAGAGATGGGTCAGAAAGTACATCCCATTGGCATTCGCCTGGGAATCGTCAAGGAGCACACCTCCGTCTGGTACGCAGACGGTCGGACTTATGCGGACTACTTGTTCGCTGATCTGAAGGTGCGTGAGTATCTCCAAGACAAACTAAAAAGCGCGTCCGTAAGCCGTATCGATATCCATCGTCCGGCGCAGACTGCACGTATCACCATCCACACCGCTCGTCCAGGTATCGTTATCGGGAAGAAAGGTGAAGATGTTGAGAAACTGCGTCAGGACCTGACCAAGCAAATGGGTGTGCCTGTGCACATCAATATCGAAGAGATCCGCAAGCCGGAGCTCGACGGTATGCTGGTTGCGCAGAGCGTAGCTCAGCAGCTGGAGCGTCGCGTAATGTTCCGTCGCGCTATGAAGCGCGCTGTACAGAACGCCATGCGCATTGGTGCCAAAGGCATCAAAATCCAAGTGAGCGGTCGTCTCGGCGGTGCTGAAATCGCACGTACTGAATGGTATCGCGAAGGTCGTGTGCCACTGCACACCCTGCGTGCCGACATCGACTATGCCAACTACGAAGCTCACACCACCTACGGTGTGATCGGTGTAAAGGTTTGGATCTTCAAAGGCGAAGTAATTGGTGGTCGCCAAGAAGAACTGAAGCCACAAGCACCAGCGCCTCGTAAAAAAGCTGCTAAGTAAGGGGTACGCCAAATGTTGCAACCAAAGCGTACGAAGTTCCGCAAGCAAATGACCGGTCACAACCGTGGCCTGGCATTGCGCGGTAGCAAAGTCAGCTTCGGCGAGTTCGCGCTGAAGTCTGTTGCTCGTGGTCGTCTCACCGCTCGTCAGATCGAGTCAGCGCGTCGTGCTCTGACCCGTCACGTAAAACGTGGCGGCAAGATCTGGATCCGTGTATTCCCGGACAAGCCTATTTCCAAGAAGCCACTCGAAGTTCGGATGGGTAAAGGTAAGGGTAACGTCGAATACTGGGTTGCCCAGATTCAGCCAGGCAAGGTCCTGTATGAAATCGAGGGTGTAACTGAAGAGCTGGCGCGTGAGGCTTTTGCCCTGGCTGCTGCAAAGCTGCCGCTCGCCACCGCCTTTGTTAAACGGACGGTGATGTGATGAAAGCGAATGAACTTCGTGAAAAATCAGCACAGCAGCTGAACGAGCAACTGCTCGGCCTGCTGCGCGACCAGTTCAATCTGCGTATGCAGAAAGCAACTGGCCAGTTGGGGCAGTCTCATCTGCTCTCGCAAGTTAAGCGTGATATCGCTCGCGTGAAAACTGTGCTCAACCAGCAGGCAGGTAAGTAATCATGGCTGAAGCCGAAAAAACTGTCCGTACGCTGACTGGCCGTGTTGTCAGCGACAAGATGGACAAAACCATCACCGTTCTGATCGAGCGTCGCGTTAAGCACCCGATCTACGGTAAATACGTTAAGCGTTCGACTAAGCTGCACGCGCACGACGAAACCAATCAGTGCCACATCGGCGACAAAGTCACTATTCGTGAAACTCGTCCGATGGCCAAGACCAAGTCTTGGGCGCTGGTTGATGTTCTCGAACGCGCTGTGGAAGTCTAAGGGCTAGGGGTCGGAGAAATTATATGATTCAGACTCAATCCATGCTCGATGTGGCCGATAACAGCGGCGCTCGCCGTGTTATGTGCATCAAGGTGCTGGGTGGCTCCCATCGTCGTTACGCTGGTATCGGTGACATCATCAAAGTTACCGTCAAGGAAGCAATTCCTCGCGGTAAGGTGAAAAAAGGCCAAGTGATGACTGCTGTCGTAGTCCGCACTCGCCATGGCGTTCGTCGTGCTGACGGCTCCATCATCCGCTTTGATGGCAACGCTGCTGTTCTGTTGAACAACAAGCAAGAGCCGATCGGCACCCGTATCTTTGGGCCAGTGACCCGTGAACTTCGTACTGAGAAGTTCATGAAGATCGTCTCGCTCGCCCCAGAAGTGCTGTAAGGAGATCCGACATGCAAAAGATTCGTCGTGACGACGAGATCATCGTGATCGCCGGCAAAGACAAAGGTAAGCGCGGTAAGGTGCTGAAGGTTCTTGCTGACAACCGTCTGGTTGTTGGTGGTCTGAACCTGGTCAAGCGTCATACCAAGCCTAACCCGATGTCGGGCGTACAGGGCGGTATCGTCGAGAAAGAAGCGCCACTGCACGCTTCCAACGTCGCCATCTTCAACGGCGAAACCAACAAGGCTGACCGCGTTGGTTTCAAAGTAGAAGACGGTAAGAAAATTCGTGTCTTCAAGTCGACCCAAAAAGCGGTTGATGCTTGAACACTGCTAGGTAGAAGACCATGGCACGACTAAAAGAGATTTACCGGAAGGAAATCGCACCGAAACTTAAGGAAGAACTTAAGCTTTCGAACGTGATGGAAGTTCCGCGCGTTACCAAAATCACCCTGAACATGGGTCTGGGCGAAGCGATCGGCGACAAAAAAGTCATCGAGCACGCTGTTGCTGACCTGGAAAAGATCACCGGTCAGAAAGTCGTCGTGACTTACGCTCGGAAATCCATCGCTGGCTTTAAAGTCCGTGAAGGTTGGCCGATCGGCGTCAAAGTGACCCTGCGCCGTGAGCGTATGTACGAGTTCCTGGATCGTCTGCTGTCGATCTCCCTGCCTCGGGTTCGCGACTTCCGCGGCCTGAATGCCAAGTCCTTCGATGGTCGTGGCAACTACAGCATGGGCGTTAAAGAGCAGATCATTTTCCCGGAAATCGATTACGACAAGATCGACGCTCTCCGCGGTCTGGACATTACCCTGACCACCACTGCTCGGACGGATGACGAAGGTCGCGCACTGCTGCGCGCTTTCAAATTCCCGTTCCGCAACTGATTGGAGTAGGAAAATGGCCAAGAAGAGCATGAAGAACCGTGAGCTGAAGCGTCAGCTCACCGTTGCCAAGTACGCCACCAAGCGTGCAGCGCTGAAAGCTATCATCGTTGATCTGAACGCAAGTCCAGAAGCACGTTGGGAAGCTACCGTAGCCCTGCAGAAGCAGCCACGTGACGCAAGCGCCTCGCGCATGCGTAACCGCTGCCGCCTGACTGGTCGTCCGCACGGCGTGTACCGCAAGTTCGGCCTTGGCCGTAACATGCTGCGTCAAGCTGCAATGCGTGGTGACGTTCCAGGTCTGGTTAAAGCCAGCTGGTAAGCACTGTCAAAGTCGCGGCGTTCGGGATCGCAAGATCCTGACCGTCGGTGACCTTGAACTTGAATCAAGCCCCTATTGGGGCTTGATTCATTTGTGGGGTGTGTCTAGAATACCCGGCTCGCCTGAGCCCGTGTTTTTATTGCGCGGATGTGCTCGGCGACACGTACTAGCCGAAAGGCTAATTTTTTGTGTATTAGGAGCGTCTAGCCCATGAGTATGCAGGACCCGTTAGCGGACATGCTAACTCGTATCCGTAATGCCCAGATGGCTGAAAAGTCCGTCGTAAGCATGCCATCTTCTACGTTGAAGGTAGCTGTTGCCAAAGTCCTGAAGGACGAAGGTTACATTGCGGGTTATCAGATCAGCAGCGAAATCAAGCCTCTGCTGTCCATCGAGCTGAAGTACTTCGAAGGCCGTCCGGTCATCGAGGAAGTGAAGCGCGTTAGCCGTCCTGGCCTGCGTCAGTACAAGTCCGTCGAGGATCTGCCAAAAGTTCGTGGCGGCCTGGGCGTGTCTATCGTCTCCACCAACAAGGGTGTGATGACGGATCGTGCTGCGCGCGCTGCCGGTGTCGGCGGCGAAGTTCTTTGCACTGTGTTCTAAGGGGGGATAAGCATGTCACGCGTCGCTAAGAACCCCGTTAAGCTGCCAGCCGGTGTCGAAGTCAAATTCGCAGGCCAACAGCTTTCGGTGAAGGGTGCCAAGGGCACTCTGCAACTGAACATCCATTCGTCCGTTGAGATCGTTGAAGAAGCTGGTGAGCTGCGTTTCGCTGCTCGCAATGGCGATCAACAGACTCGCGCAATGGCTGGTACCACTCGTGCGTTGGTAAACAACATGGTCCAAGGCGTAAGCCAAGGCTTCGAGCGCAAGCTCCAGCTGGTCGGTGTTGGTTACAAAGCGCAAGCAAAAGGCACAGTGCTGAACCTGGCTCTTGGCTTCTCGCACCCAGTGGATTATGAACTGCCGGAAGGCATCACCGCTGAGACTCCTAGCCAGACCGATATCCTGATCAAGGGCATCGACAAGCAGCTGGTAGGTCAAGTGGCCGCCGAGATCCGCGACTTCCGTCCACCAGAGCCGTACAAAGGCAAAGGTGTGCGCTACGCGGACGAAGTCGTCCGTCGTAAAGAAGCCAAGAAGAAGTAGGGCATAGCAAATGACCGACAAAAAAGTTACTCGACTGCGTCGCGCTCGCAAAGCACGCCTGAAAATGCACGAACTCGAAGTCGTGCGTCTCTGCGTGTTCCGCTCGTCGCAGCACATCTACGCCCAGGTCATTTCGGCCGACGGCAACAAAGTCCTGGCAAGTGCCTCGACTTTGGATAAAGAACTGCGTGATGGCGCCACTGGCAACATCGACGCGGCCACTAAGGTTGGCCAGCTGGTCGCTACGCGTGCTAAAGCCGCTGGCGTCTCGCAGGTGGCTTTCGACCGCTCTGGCTTCAAGTACCACGGCCGCGTCAAGGCGCTGGCTGATGCTGCTCGTGAAGCTGGGCTGGAGTTCTAAGTTATGTCAAATAACGACCAAAAGCGCGACGAAGGCTACATCGAGAAGCTGGTTCAAGTTAACCGCGTAGCCAAAACCGTTAAAGGCGGCCGTATCTTCACTTTCACTGCGTTGACCGTAGTGGGTGATGGTAAAGGCCGTGTTGGCTTCGGCCGTGGCAAGTCGCGTGAAGTGCCTGCTGCGATCCAGAAGGCAATGGAAGCTGCTCGCCGCAACATGATCCAGGTTGATCTGAACGGCACCACTCTGCAGTACGCAATGAAGTCCGCCCATGGCGCTTCGAAGGTGTACATGCAGCCTGCTTCTGAAGGTACCGGTATCATCGCTGGCGGCGCTATGCGTGCTGTCCTCGAAGTTGCTGGCGTTCAGAACGTTCTGGCCAAGTGCTACGGCTCGACTAACCCGGTAAACGTGGTTCACGCCACTTTCAAGGGTTTGAAAGCAATGCAGTCTCCTGAATCCATTGCCGCCAAGCGTGGCAAAAGCGTCAAGGAGATCTTCTGATCATGGCTACCGTAAAAGTAACGCTGATCAAAAGCATGACCGGCCGCATCCCTAACCACAAACTGTGCGTTAAGGGTCTGGGTCTGCGTCGCATCGGTCACACTGTAGAAGTCCAGGATACTCCCGAGAATCGCGGGATGATCAACAAGGCTTACTACATGCTGCGTGTCGAGGGTTAATCGATGAAACTCAATGATCTGAGTCCAGCGCCGGGTTCCCGTCGCGAAAAGCATCGTCCGGGCCGTGGTATCGGTAGTGGTTTGGGCAAGACCGGTGGCCGTGGCCACAAAGGTCAGACCTCCCGCTCCGGTGGCACCATTGCTCCAGGCTTTGAAGGCGGTCAACAGCCGCTGCATCGTCGCCTGCCGAAGTTCGGTTTCGTTTCCCTGAAAGCCATGGACCGCGCAGAAGTGCGTCTGTCCGAGCTGGCCAAAGTGGACGGCGACATCGTCACCGTGCAGTCCCTGAAGGATGCCAACGTGATCAACCAGAACGTACAGCGTGTGAAAATCATGCTGTCGGGCGAAGTTGCTCGTGCTGTCACCATCGGAAAGGGAATCGGCGCCACCAAAGGTGCGCGTGCGGCTATCGAAGCAGCTGGCGGCAAGTTCGAGGAATAAATGGCTAAGCAAGGTGCTCTCTCTGCGCTCGGCAAAGGCGGTATGTCTGAACTCTGGGCTCGTCTGCGTTTTCTGTTCCTGGCGATTATCGTCTACCGAATAGGCGCACACATCCCGGTTCCAGGTATCAACCCGGACCGACTCGCGGACCTGTTTCGACAGAATGAGGGGACCATTCTTAGCTTGTTCAACATGTTTTCCGGCGGCGCGCTGGAGCGGATGAGCATCTTTGCACTGGGGATCATGCCGTACATTTCGGCATCGATCATCATGCAACTGATGAGCGCCGTCAGCCCGCAGTTGGAGCAGTTGAAGAAGGAAGGTGAAGCTGGCCGTCGCAAGATCAGCCAGTACACCCGCTACGGCACTGTCGTCCTCGCTCTCGTTCAGGCCATTGGCATGTCCATTGGCCTGGCGGGGCAGGGCGTTTCGTTCACTGCTGACTTCAGCTTTCATTTCGTTGCGGTAACCACGTTTGTGGCGGGCGCGATGTTCATGATGTGGCTGGGTGAGCAGATTACTGAGCGTGGTGTTGGCAACGGTATCTCGATGTTGATCTTCGCAGGTATCGTCGCCGGTCTTCCGAGAGCGATCGGGCAGTCTTTCGAGTCTGCGCGTCAGGGTGATATCAACATTTTCGCCCTGGTTGCCATCGGTCTGCTGGCAGTAGCGATTATCGGTTTCGTGGTGTTCATCGAGCGTGGTCAGCGGCGTATTGCCGTTCACTACGCCAAGCGTCAGCAGGGCCGCAAGGTGTTTGCTGCGCAGACCAGCCACTTGCCGTTGAAGGTGAACATGGCCGGCGTAATTCCGGCTATTTTCGCGAGCAGCATCCTGCTGTTCCCGGCTTCGTTGGGTGCCTGGTTCGGCCAGTCTGAAGGTATGGGCTGGTTGCAGGACATCTCGCAGTCGATCGCTCCTGGTCAGCCGTTGAATATTCTGCTGTTTAGTGCAGGGATTATTTTCTTCTGCTTCTTCTATACGGCGTTGATGTTCAATCCGAAAGACGTAGCGGAAAACCTGAAGAAGTCCGGTGCCTTTATTCCGGGCATCCGTCCAGGTGAGCAGTCTGCGCGCTACATTGATGGCGTTCTGACTCGCTTGACCATGTTCGGTGCTCTTTACATGACGGCCGTCTGTCTGTTGCCCCAGTTCCTGGTGGTTGCGGCAAACGTACCGTTCTACCTTGGCGGGACCTCGTTGCTGATCGTGGTCGTGGTTGTGATGGACTTCATGTCCCAAGTACAATCGCACCTCGTTTCGCACCAGTACGAATCCCTGATGAAGAAAGCCAACCTGAAGGGCTACGGCAGCGGCATGTTGCGCTGAGTAGCGTCCATAAGGTTCGAGGAGTTGGTGATGAAAGTTCGTGCATCGGTGAAAAAGCTGTGCCGCAACTGCAAGATTATTCGCCGCGAAGGTGTTGTTCGGGTAATTTGCAGCGCGGAACCGCGTCACAAACAGCGCCAAGGCTGAGTGTGATTGTGCTTTAAGCCCGGCAGCTAGTGCGCTGCCGGGTTGATTATTTGTTATTACAGCGATATTATCTCGCGCCCTATTTCTTGGCTTCCGGGGCGTAGGTAGCTGTCAATTGGAGTCCCACTGAATGGCCCGTATTGCAGGCGTCAACATTCCAGATAACAAGCATACTGTTATCTCGCTGACCTACATCTATGGTGTTGGTCGCACTACTGCACAGAAAATTTGTGCAGTGACTGGGGTCAACCCAGCGGCAAAGATCAAAGATCTGAGCGACGAGCAGATTGAACAGCTGCGTGGCGAAGTGGCGAAGTTCACCACTGAAGGTGACCTGCGTCGCGAAATCAACATGAAAATCAAGCGCTTGATGGACCTCGGTTGCTATCGCGGTCTGCGTCATCGTCGTGGTCTGCCAGTACGCGGTCAGCGTACCAAGACCAACGCGCGTACCCGTAAAGGTCCGCGTAAGCCGATCCGCAAGTAATCGCCCCAGCGAATCGACAGGAATTTAATCATGGCAAAACCTGCTGCTCGTCCTCGTAAAAAAGTTAAAAAGACAGTGGTTGATGGCATCGCCCACATCCATGCTTCTTTTAACAACACCATCGTGACCATTACCGACCGTCAAGGTAACGCTCTTTCCTGGGCTACCTCCGGTGGTTCGGGTTTCCGCGGTTCCCGCAAGTCCACCCCGTTCGCTGCTCAAGTAGCTGCTGAACGTGCTGGTCAAGCTGCGCTGGAATACGGCCTGAAAAACCTCGACGTGAACGTCAAGGGTCCAGGTCCAGGTCGTGAATCCGCAGTCCGCGCTTTGAACGGCTGTGGCTACAAGATCGCCAGCATCACCGACGTGACGCCAATCCCGCACAACGGGTGCCGTCCGCCGAAGAAGCGCCGCGTGTAATCCAGGAGATTGTAAAGAATGGCTCGTTACATTGGTCCAAAATGCAAACTCGCTCGTCGCGAAGGCACCGATCTTTTTCTGAAGAGCGGCGTGCGCGCGATCGAATCGAAGTGCAACATTGAAGCAGCACCTGGTATCCACGGCCAACGCCGCGGTCGCCAGTCCGATTACGGCACCCAACTGCGTGAAAAGCAGAAGGTCCGTCGTATCTACGGCGTTCTCGAGCGTCAATTCAGCGGCTACTACAAAGAAGCAGCTGGCAAGAAAGGCGCAACCGGCGAAAACCTGTTGCAACTGCTCGAATGCCGTCTGGACAACGTTGTATACCGTATGGGTTTCGGTTCTACTCGTGCCGAATCCCGTCAGCTGGTATCGCACAAGTCGATCAGCGTTAACGGTCAGACCGTAAACGTTCCGTCCTACCAGGTTCGTGCTGGTGACGTGGTTGCTGTTCGCGAGAAAGCAAAGAACCAACTTCGCATTGTCCAAGCTCTCGATCTGTGTGCCCAACGTGGCCGCGTAGAATGGGTAGAAGTAGACACTGAGAAGAAGTCGGGCGTTTTCAAGAACGTTCCTGCTCGCAGTGATCTGTCCGCCGACATCAACGAAAGCCTGATTGTCGAGCTCTACTCCAAGTAAGGGCTAGAAAATAGGTGCATCCATGCAGATTTCGGTAAATGAGTTCCTGACACCCCGCCATATTGATGTGCAGGTTGTCAGTCCAACCCGCGCCAAGATCACACTCGAGCCTCTCGAGCGTGGTTTCGGCCACACCCTGGGCAACGCGCTGCGCCGCATCCTGTTGTCCTCAATGCCCGGCTGTGCAGTAGTCGAGGCCGAGATTGACGGTGTGCTCCACGAGTACAGCGCCATCGAAGGTGTACAGGAAGACGTAATTGAAATCCTGTTGAACCTGAAAGGTCTGGCTATCAAGCTGCACGGTCGTGACGAAGTTACGCTGACCTTGTCGAAGAAGGGTTCGGGGGTGGTTACCGCTGCCGATATTCAGCTGGATCATGATGTCGAGATCGTTAACCCCGATCACGTAATCGCTAACCTGGCGTCTAACGGCGCCCTGAACATGAAGCTCACCGTAGCTCGTGGTCGTGGTTATGAACCGGCAGACTCGCGTCAGAGCGATGAAGACGAAAGCCGCAGCATCGGTCGCTTGCAGCTTGACTCTTCGTTCAGCCCAGTTCGCCGTATCGCATACGTGGTGGAAAACGCCCGTGTCGAACAGCGTACCAACCTGGACAAGCTGGTTATTGATCTGGAAACCAACGGTACCCTGGATCCTGAAGAGGCTATCCGCCGTGCTGCAACCATCCTGCAACAGCAGTTGGCTGCGTTCGTCGACCTCAAGGGTGACAGTGAGCCAGTGGTTGTCGAGCAGGAAGACGAGATCGATCCGATCCTGCTTCGCCCGGTTGACGATCTGGAACTGACTGTACGTTCGGCTAACTGCCTTAAGGCGGAAAACATCTACTACATCGGCGACCTGATTCAGCGTACCGAAGTAGAGCTGTTGAAGACTCCGAACCTTGGCAAGAAATCCTTGACTGAAATCAAGGACGTTCTGGCCTCCCGCGGTCTGTCCCTCGGCATGCGCCTCGACAACTGGCCGCCTGCAAGTCTTAAGAAGGACGACAAGGCGACTGCCTGATCGTCGTAATCACCGAACGTTGTGTTTGGTAAGGAATGAACCATGCGTCATCGTAAAAGTGGTCGTCACCTGAGCCGCACCAGCTCGCACCGCAAGGCCATGTTCCAAAACATGGCGGTGTCGCTGTTCGAGCACGAGCTGATCAAAACTACACTGCCGAAAGCCAAAGAACTGCGTCGCGTTGCTGAGCCGCTGATCACTCTGGCCAAGACAGATAGCCTGGCTAACCGCCGTCTGGCTTTCGACCGTACTCGTTCGAAAGCTATCGTTGGTAAGCTCTTCAACGACCTGGGCAAGCGTTACGCTACCCGTGAGGGTGGCTACCTGCGCATCCTCAAGTGCGGTTTCCGCGCTGGCGACAACGCGCCTATGGCGTACGTCGAGTTGGTTGATCGTGCTACCAGCGGTGAAGCTGTATCCGCTGAGTAAGTCGGCAACAAACGAAAAACCGGGCCTTGTGCCCGGTTTTTTGTTGCCTGCCGAAAAGTGCCAAGACCGTTTCGCCTGGTTCGGCTATCGGCAAGTCTTAAGCATTAGATAATGACTATCGATGTCCATGATTTAATGAATTTGGATACTGTCACTAACATGATCGATACTCCTTTCCAGCCGATTAGCCGGCAGTTTGAAGACCGACCTAGGAAGATTGAGCATGAGCCAGATCAAAACGCTTACGACCGCCAGCGGCGCTCCTGTCGCCGATAACCAGAACTCTCGTTCCGCCGGCCCGCGCGGCCCGCTGCTGCTCGACGATTTTCACCTGATCGAAAAGCTTGCTCACTTCAACCGCGAGAACATTCCCGAGCGTCGCGTGCACGCCAAAGGATCGGGGGCCTACGGCACCTTTACCGTCACCCAGGACATCACCCAGTACACCAGCGCCAAGTTGTTCGAGTCGATCGGCAAGCAAACACCTACCTTCCTGCGGTTCTCCACCGTGGGTGGCGAGCGTGGTTCGGCCGACACTGAACGCGATCCGCGGGGTTTCGCCCTGAAGTTCTACACCGAGGAAGGCAACTGGGACATCGTTGGCAACAACACACCGGTGTTCTTCATCCGTGATCCGTTGAAGTTTCCGGACTTCATCCACACCCAGAAGCGTCTGCCGCAAAGCAACCTGAAAAGTGCCCAGGCGATGTGGGATTTCTGGTCCCATTCGCCTGAGGCGCTGCACCAGGTCACCATCCTGTTTTCCGACCGCGGCATTCCGGATGGCTACCGTCACATGCACGGCTTCGGCAGCCACACCTACAGCCTGATCAGCGCACAGGGTGAGCGGCATTGGGTGAAGTGGCACTACAAGACCCTGCAAGGCATCAAGAACCTTGCGCCGGCAGAAGCGGCACGCCTGGCGGGTACCGACCCGGATTATGCCCAGCGTGACTTGTTCGAGGCCATTGAGCGCGGTGACTTCCCGAAATGGCGCGTCTGCATCCAGATCATGAGCGAGGCCCAGGCTGCGGCCCATTACGAGAACCCGTTCGACGTGACCAAGACCTGGTCGCAGAAAGAGTTTCCGTTGATCGAAGTGGGTGTGCTCGAACTCAACCGCAACCCGCTGAATTACTTCGCTGAAGTCGAGCAGGCGGCGTTTGGCCCGAGCAACATGGTGCCAGGGGTTGGTCTCTCGCCGGATCGCATGCTGCAGGGCCGTGTCTTCGCCTACGCCGATGCGCACCGCTACCGTGTGGGCACCAATCACCAGCAATTGCCGGTGAATGCGCCACGTAGCCCGGTCAACACTTACCAGCGCGACGGTGCCATGGCGTTTGGCAGCAATGGCGGGGCGGCTCCGAACTACGAGCCTAACAGCTATGTGGAGGCACCGAAGCAGGCACCGCGTTATGCGGAGCCGGCATTGGCCCTCAGTGGCGCGGCGGATCGTTACGATCATCGCGAAGACACGGACTACTACAGCCACGCCGGTGCGCTGTTCCGTTTGATGAGCGACGAGCAGAAAGCGTTGCTGATCAACAATATCGCCGGCGCGATGGCGGGTGTATCGTCGGATGTCGTTGACCGTCAGCTCCAGCATTTCTTCAGGGCGGACGCCGCTTATGGAGAAGGTATCGCAAAGGCGTTGGGCGTACAGCTTAACTAAGTCTAAACGAGAAGCAGAACCGCCCTCATTTGGGCGGTTTTTGCGTTATTTAGCCCGGTTTTCTCGGATTTTCTTCACTTTTATTGCGATGAACGAGTGACCTCTCCGTCGGGTTGGTTCAAACTAGAGCCTTCAAAGCTTGTGGAGATGTAGGGCGATGCAAGGTCACCCAGATGTAATCGATTACCTCAACACGTTGCTGACAGGCGAACTGGCAGCCCGTGATCAATATTTCATCCACTCGCGGATGTACGAGGACTGGGGTTTCACCGAGCTCTACGAACGTATCAACCATGAGATGGAAGAAGAAGCCCAGCACGCCGATGCATTGATGCGCCGGATCCTGATGCTCGAAGGCACGCCGCGGATGCGTCCGGATGACTTGGATGTCGGGACCACCGTGCCCGATATGTTGGCCGCTGACCTACGCCTGGAATACAAAGTCCGCGCCGCGCTGTGCAAAGGCATCGAGCTCTGCGAGCAGCACAACGACTATGTGACCCGCGAGATCCTGCGTATCCAGCTTAACGACACCGAAGAAGACCACACCTACTGGCTGGAGAAGCAGTTGGGTCTGATCAAGTTGATTGGCCTGGAAAACTACCTGCAATCACAGTTCTGATCGCGATAATTGTGGGAGCGAGCTTGCTCGCGATAGCGGTTAAATCATCGCCTAAATGCAAACTGATACACCGCTATCGCGAGCAAGCTCGCTCCCACAGAAGAAAAGCAAAAAGCCCCTGCCATCGATGAGATGACAGGGGCTTTTTCGTGCCCGGGTGAAATCAGTCCCGATCACGCTCCAGCAACGGCTTGAGGTAGTAACCGGTGTAGGACTGCTTCATTTCGGCCACTTGTTCAGGCGTGCCCACGGCAATGATCTGGCCGCCCTTGGAACCGCCTTCCGGCCCCAGGTCCACCAGCCAGTCAGCCGTCTTGATCACGTCCAGGTTGTGTTCGATCACCACCACGGTGTTGCCGTGATCGCGAAGGCGATGCAGCACGTCGAGCAATTGCTGGATATCGGCGAAGTGCAGGCCGGTGGTCGGCTCGTCGAGGATATACAGGGTCTTGCCGGTGTCGCGCTTGGACAGCTCGCGGGACAACTTGACCCGCTGGGCTTCACCGCCGGACAGCGTCGTTGCCGACTGCCCCAGCTTGATGTACGACAGGCCGACATCCATCAGCGTCTGGAGCTTGCGCGCCAGGGCCGGCACCGCATCGAAGAACACCCGGGCCTCTTCGATGGTCATCTCCAGGGTTTCGTGGATGTTCTTGCCCTTGTATTTGATCTCCAGGGTCTCGCGGTTGTAGCGCTTGCTCTTGCACACATCGCACGGCACGTAGATGTCGGGCAGGAAGTGCATTTCCACCTTGATCAGGCCATCGCCCTGGCAGGCCTCGCAGCGCCCGCCCTTGACGTTGAAGGAGAAGCGCCCTGGGCCGTAGCCTCGGGAGCGGGACTCCGGCACGCCGGCGAACAGTTCGCGGATCGGTGTGAACAACCCGGTATAGGTCGCCGGGTTGGAGCGCGGCGTACGACCAATCGGGCTCTGGTCGATGTCGACCACCTTGTCCAGGTGCTCCAGGCCCTTGATGCTGTCGTGGGCGGCAGCTTCCAGGGTGGTGGCGCCGTTCAGGGCCGTGGCGCTGAGGGGGAACAGGGTGTTGTTGATCAGCGTCGATTTGCCAGAGCCGGACACGCCGGTCACGCAGGTCAGCAGGCCGATCGGGATTTCCAGGTCGACGTTGCGCAGGTTGTTGCCACGGGCGCCCTTGAGGGTCAGCGACAGCTTCTTGTTGCGCGGCGTACGTTTGGCCGGGACCTTGATCTTGACTCGGCCCGACAGGTACTTGCCCGTCAGCGAGTCAGGATGCGCCATGACTTCGGCAGCCGTGCCCTGGGCAACGATATGCCCGCCATGGACGCCCGCGCCCGGACCGATGTCCACCACGTAGTCCGCCAGGCGGATGGCGTCCTCGTCGTGCTCGACCACGATCACCGTGTTGCCGATGTCCCGCAGGTGCTTCAGGGTCCCGAGCAACCGGTCGTTGTCCCGCTGGTGCAGGCCGATGGACGGCTCGTCGAGGATGTACATCACCCCCACCAGGCCGGCGCCGATCTGGCTGGCGAGGCGGATACGCTGGGCTTCGCCGCCGGACAAGGTGTCTGCGCTGCGATCGAGGGTCAGGTAGTCCAGGCCGACGTTCACCAGGAACTGCAGGCGCTCGCGGATTTCCTTGAGGATCTTGTCGGCGATTTCGCCACGACGACCGGTGAGCTTCAAGCCGCCGAAGTAATCGGTGGCGTCACCAATCGGCAGGTTGGTCACCGCCGGCAGCGTCTTCTCGCCGACCCACACATGCCGCGCTTCGCGACGCAGACGGGTGCCACGGCAATCGGGGCAGGGCTGGGTGCTGAGGAACTTGGCCAGTTCTTCGCGCACGCTGGCCGACTCGGTCTCGCGGTAGCGTCGCTCCAGGTTCGGCACGATACCTTCGAACGGGTGGGAGCGCTTGACGATGTCGCCACGGTCGTTGAGGTATTTGAAGTCGACATTCTGCGAGCCGCTGCCGTGCAGGATGAATTTCTGCTGGTCGGCGGGCAACTCGTTGAATGGCTTGTCCAGGCTGAACTTGTAGTGGGCCGCCAGCGAGCCGAGCATCTGGAAGTAATAGACGTTGCGCCGGTCCCAGCCGCGAATCGCCCCTTCGGCCAGGGTCAGCTCGCCATTGACCAGGCGCTTGGTGTCGAAGAACTGCTTGACCCCCAGGCCGTCGCACGTCGGGCAGGCGCCAGCCGGGTTGTTGAAGGAGAACAGCTTGGGTTCCAGCTCGCTGATGGCATGGCCGCAGATCGGGCAGGCGAAGCGCGCGGAGAAAATGATCTCCTCGCCGGGCTCGTCGTCCATCGGTGCGACCAGGGCGATGCCGTCGGCCAGTTTCAGCGCGGTCTCGAAGGACTCGGCCAACCGCTGTTGCAAGTCGGCGCGGACCTTGAAGCGGTCGACCACCACATCGATCGAGTGCTTCTTCTGTTTATCCAGCTTCGGTAGTTCGTCCAGTTCGCACAGCTTGCCGTTGACCCGGGCCCGCACGAAGCCTTGGGCGCGCAATTCTTCGAACACCATCAGGTGTTCGCCCTTGCGTTCGCGAACCACCGGGGCCAGCAGCATCAGCTTGCTGCCTTCGGGCTGGGCCAGCACCAGGTCGACCATCTGGCTGACGGTCTGGGCTTCCAGGGGAATGTCGTGGTCGGGGCAGCGGGGGATGCCGACCCGCGCATACAGCAAGCGCAGGTAGTCGTAGATCTCGGTGATGGTGCCGACCGTCGACCGCGGGTTATGGGAGGTCGACTTCTGTTCGATGGAGATTGCCGGCGACAGGCCTTCGATGGTGTCGACGTCGGGTTTTTCCATCATCGACAGGAACTGCCGGGCGTAGGCCGACAGCGATTCGACATAGCGTCGCTGGCCTTCGGCGTACAACGTGTCGAAGGCCAGGGATGATTTGCCGGATCCGGACAGGCCGGTGATGACGATCAGCTTGTCCCGTGGCAGGGTCAGGTCGATATTCTTCAGGTTGTGGGTACGGGCCCCACGAATCAGGATCTTGTCCAAAGTGGCCTCGCTCGGCGGGCGTCGAAAACGTAGGAGTATACGGGCAAATACTGGATGGATGCACACTATTGAAGGCGCGATTGCAGCCATACATGAAGACTGCGCGGCAAACGGTCGCCATATACCCTCTCAATCGATGGGACTGGTAGAATCGCCGCCGGTTCACATGAGGTTTTTCCATGCAAGATCCCCACAGCGAACGCATGAGTCGTGGCGAGACACGCGCAGCAAGCGGTCTGGCCCTGGTGTTCGCCTTCCGTATGCTGGGCATGTTCATGGTGTTGCCGGTGCTGGCGACCTATGGCATGGACCTGGCAGGCGCCACCCCGGCCCTCATCGGCCTGGCGATTGGCGCTTATGGCCTGACCCAGGCGATCTTCCAGATCCCGTTCGGGATCATTTCCGACCGCATCGGCCGGCGTCCGGTTATCTACCTGGGGCTGATCGTCTTCGCCCTCGGCAGCGTGCTGGCGGCCAATGCCGACTCGATCTGGGGCGTGATCGCCGGGCGTATCCTGCAGGGTGCCGGGGCCATTTCCGCGGCCGTCATGGCGCTGCTGTCGGACCTGACCCGCGAACAGCATCGGACCAAGGCCATGGCCATGATCGGCATGACCATCGGTCTGTCGTTCGCTGTCGCCATGGTCGTAGGACCGTTGCTGACCCGTGCCTTTGGCTTGTCGGGCCTGTTCCTGGCGACCGGTGCCATGGCACTGGTGGGGATCCTGATCGTGGCGTTCATGGTGCCGCGCGCCACCGGGCCGTTGCAGCACCGGGAATCCGGGGTGGCGCGCCAGGCATTGATCCCGACGCTCAAGCACCCGGACCTGCTGCGCCTGGACCTGGGCATTTTCGTGCTCCACGCCATGCTGATGTCCAGCTTCGTGGCCTTGCCGCTGGCCCTGGTCGAGAAGGCCGGCCTGCCCAAGGAACAGCACTGGTGGGTCTACCTGACCGCGTTGCTGATATCGTTCTTCGCCATGATCCCGTTCATCATCTATGGCGAGAAACGACGCAAAATGAAACGAGTTTTGCTCGGCGCCGTCGTGACGCTGATGCTCACTGAGCTATTCTTCTGGCAGTTCGGCGATAGCTTGCGGGCCCTGGTGATCGGCACGGTGGTGTTCTTCACCGCGTTCAATCTGCTGGAAGCCTCGCTGCCGTCGCTGATCAGCAAGGTTTCGCCGGCGGGCGGCAAGGGCACGGCGATGGGGGTCTACTCCACCAGCCAGTTCCTGGGCTCGGCGTTGGGCGGTATCCTCGGCGGCTGGCTGTTCCAGCATGGCGGTTTGTCGGTTGTGTTCCTGGGATGCGCCGCGCTGGCTGCACTTTGGTTAGCCTTTGCTGTTACCATGCGCGAACCTCCCTATGTGACGAGCCTGCGCTTGCCCTTATCGCCCGAGGCGATTCGTGAGGCTGGCCTGACCGAGCGTCTGAAGGCCGTCGTTGGAGTAACCGATGCAGTGGTGGTCGCCGACGAGGCGGCCGTGTATATCAAACTCGACACCGAATTATTGGATCGCGCGACGCTCGAGCGCCTGGTGAACAACCCGGCCCCGACCACGTGCGAAGCCTAGGAGAACGTTATGGCCCGTGGGGTTAACAAAGTCATATTGGTCGGTACTTGCGGCCAGGATCCCGAAGTTCGCTACCTGCCGAACGGCAACGCCGTGACCAACCTGAGTCTGGCGACCAGCGAACAATGGACCGACAAGCAGACCGGCCAGAAGGTCGAGAAGACCGAATGGCACCGCGTGTCGATGTTCGGCAAGGTGGCCGAGATCGCCGGCGAATACCTGCGCAAGGGTTCGCAGGTATACATCGAAGGCAAGCTGCAGACCCGCGAGTGGGAAAAAGACGGCATCAAGCGCTACACCACCGAAATCGTGGTCGACATGCAAGGCACCATGCAATTGCTGGGTGGCCGTCCACAGGGCGACCAGCAACAAGGTGGCAACAACTACCAGCAGTCGGCTCCGGCCCCGCGTCAGCAGGCGCCTCGTCCACAGTCGGCGCCACAGCCACAACGTGAGCGCCCGGCCCCACAACAGGCCGCGCCGCAACCGGCTCCGGATTTCGACAGCTTCGATGACGATATCCCGTTCTGATCCTCGCCTGAGCGCATTACGCAGGTAGGTCACGAAAGCCCCAAGTGCTCGGCACTTGGGGCTTTTTATTTGTCTGGCGCAAACCGATTCGTGACTTTGGGGACACTGGCAAGCCCGGCCTTGCTCACAGATCCAGATCCAATACCTCCTGCATCCTCTCGCCAATCGACTGACTCAACCACGCGGCATGAAACGCCATGTCCTGATCCGTCAGATCCACCCCTACCCGAAGTGCGATGGCTTTGCCATTGCCTCCGGCGAAGCCCACCACAAAGTGACAGATGTTGGCGGAAGCGGTCGTTTTGTAAGGCTTGATGTAATGGATGTCGCTGTACGGCACGCATTCGTCGGTGGTTTGCCGGGCAGGGCGGCGTTGGGTGAAGGTGAGGCGTTGCTGGCGTTCGTCAAAGCAGAAGCCGAGCACCTTAGGTTCGGAGGCCAGCCAGTTGAGCACGCAGACGGCCGCGAATGCGCTGATTAACATGAGCGCTATGAACAGAGGGTCCTCGATCACTCTTGTGTGGATGGGCGACAGGTTTTGTCCGACATGAAACAGCTTCGTCGATAGCACTGCCAGCCCGTAGACCGGCAAGGCCAGCAGTATCACCACGGCATACACCATCGTGCCCAGATATCCCGGCCTGGATACCTCGCTTGAGCAATCCCATGTGGGCGGGTGCGGTGGCGCTGATGTAGCGGTTGGGAACGGGGATTCGACCAGGCGTGGCGGGCGTTTGCGTTTCATACGGCTGGCTCTTGGGAAAAATGCCCGGCCATTCTTATCGTTATTCCTCAAGTACGCCTAGTAAAAAACGGTTCGCCCGAGGTTGGGGTCTTCCTGGACCCCGCCAATCCAGGTTTTTTCTGTCTGACCTGCCGTGCCGTCACCTTCATGGCCGATAGTTCGCCGGTAATTCATGCCGCGTCGGCGCTTTTTCTTCGTGATAGTGCGGTTTGCCCTGGGGAGAGCTCATCAAGGTCGAGTTGGCCAGGATTGTCTCCGTCAGCAAACAGTCTTCACCTTCCCCGAACCAGCAGGCCAGCGCCGAGTTTCGATTGCCGTGCAGGTCCACGACGGCTGGCCAGTTCTCGACGCCATGGGCGTCACTGGGGGCGATGTCGGGGTAGTGCTTGGGCGGCAGGACCAGCGCATCGCCGGGCCGCAGCCACAGGTCGGCCAAATGGATTTCCCTCGACGCAGGCCGCCAACGGGCGACGCTGATCACCAGCGGCAAGCGGCCATAACGGGAAAAGAACGCGTGGGGGAAGTTGTGGTATTCGAGGTCGGTCGGGTTGTAGGTCAGCAGCTCGCGCTGGCGCGCCGGGCCCAGGTAGGGCGATTGGTGGCCGGCCCATTTGCCGTAGGTGTATTGACCCAGGATCAGTTGGTCGTATTCGAAACGCAGGCATTCGCCGTTTCCGAGCAGGGTCATGCCGAAGGCCTGCGCCGTTTCCTTGGTTGCCCAGATCGGTGCGTAGTGCACTTCGCTGGCGTGGAAGTCGAACGTCTTGATCCAGTAGGAACCGCTGTTCGTTGCAACCTCACGGTCCCGCCAACTGATGCCCGAATAGCGAGTACCCAGGGACAAGGCCGGGTTCTCGGGGCTGAGCTGGATCAGATGGCCGCGCTCCTGGACACTCGGTCGTGCCAGGCCATGGTCGTTGAACAGGTAGGGAAACCGGCGGGGATCGAGGGCCGTTTCCACGCCATCGCCGATAAAGGGAACACTGTTGAAGACTTGCATCGTATGGGGACCACGCACGCAAGAAGGCTAGAGAAAAGGGCGCTCAATCGCCCGATGAACCTGTGGGAGCGAGCTTGCTCGCGATGGCGGCGGCACATTCAACATTGAAGCAAGCTGAACCAGCGCTATCGCGAGCAAGCTCGCTCCCACAGGGGATCTCACTATCGGGTGTCAACTGTACGGACGATGCTGCTCACGCAACCAGTCCATGCCGTGAGGTTGGCGCCACGGCCGGACGGCGGCGCGTTTTTCAATCTGGGTCAGGCACAGGGCGTCCATCCAGTAGTAGACCATCAACAGGTGAAATACCTCATCGCCGCGCCGGTCCCAGATGACGTCGTCCTGCTGGCGACCCGGTTCGATGGGTTTGAGCCGGCAGTCGCCCTGGTCGTGCATGCCTTGCAGGCAGGTTCCCGTCTCGTAGTTGATCAGCAGCACCGGGTGGTTGATTTCCGGATAAGGTTTTTCCAGCTCGGGCATGTACCAGTATTGCCCTGGGTTGTGCCTGTCCGGCGTCTGCATGGCGATCCGGGTCCGGTTTTGCGGATCGACCGCCAGGGCCGGTTTGGCGTCGGTATTGTTGCGCACGATGTACAGCGCGGTGCGAGGGTCTTCCTCGGTCGTTGCGGTTTTTACCAACTTGACCTTGCCGAACGAGTCGTGGGAAAACCGAGCCTTGACCTTCACCGTTGGGTTGAGGTCCTTGCCTGCCTGGCCAAAACCGGCAATGAGTCCATCGACACCGGGTGCCTCGAAGTCATTTCCCGCCAGCACATAGGTCAGGCCGGACAACGGGTTGGGCTGCATGTGCTTGGTCAGCGTGTCCCAGCGCATCAGCGATACTTCGCTGGCGCCGTTGGACAGCAGGGCCTCACGCATGGCATACGTCGGGTAGTAGCGCGCGTCGCGCGGCCAGCGCTCAGTGGCCATCAGCAATTTTTGCCCGTTTTTTTGTCTCAGCAGCAGGGCCAGCGCATCCCAGAACTGTTCAAATTCCGTGGTCGATGCATTCGCGGCGGGTGGGTAGTGGAAGCTTTCGCTGGTTTCCTTGCTTTTGTTGTCGACGAACACCATTCGCAAGGCAGGGCGGGTTGCTTCGGCCTTGGAGGTGGCTTGCCGCCCGGAGCGGCCGAGGACAACCACCGAGTCTTGCCAAGTGGCTTCGATTTCCGCCTTGTAGCTGGTGTACCACTGGTAGGCCTGCTCCAGTGCCGTACGGGTCTCGCCTTCCTTGACGAAGCGATAGACCGGCGCGATTGCCAACTCCACGACGGTCGGGTCGTCGGGCAGCGATTCGCGCCATTTGCCGAACTCCGCATTGCAATTGTTCGGGTCCACTGAGTTGAAAGCGATGGCGTGCGTGCCACCCCGGGTGGTCAGGTTGGCGTTGCGATGGGCGATGTTTTTCTTGACCGTTTCCGAGACCGAGGTGGTCGCGCTGCCGCTGACAAAGGTGCCGTATTCGGCCTTGACCATGGCATCGAGGGTGTTGGTCTTGCTGAGGAAACTCTTGAGTGCGGTCATCGCATAGTTCAGCGAACCACCGACAGTCACTTCGCTGACGATATCGGCACCAAAGTCGACCAGGAAATTGAAGAATGGCGCCGGATTGCTCGAGTCGAAGGCCTTGGGCAACTCATCGATGCGCTTCTTGAACGCTTCCGTGGCATTGGCGGGGCTGACCTCGAGGGTCAGTTTCCATAACCGCACCGTGTGACTGTAGAGCGCGGCTTCACGCTCTTCGAGCGTCTTGATGTCGCTGCCGAAGGTGGCTTTGAAACCGGCGGAAAAGGCGCCGTATTTGCCGGAGGCTTCGACACTCGTCTGGGTATGTCTTTCGAATTCGTCGCGGGAGGCAAACGTCTCGGTGGAGAAGTTGTCGTTGGCCACGACCGTGGACATGGTGACGTTTTTCCCCACGTTGTAAGACGTTTTCCGGTACGGCACCGCACGTTTGCCCGACTCGGTATCGCCGACCTTCAGGCACTCCTTGCTGTCGCCGGCCCAATCGAGCCGGTTCAGTCCGCGCCCCAGTAATTGCGAGCCGCCGATATCCCGCACGTCATCGCCCGCGTTGCCCTTCAGTCCATCGCTCATCGCCTTTCTCCCATCGCTCAGGTTGTATCAACTGGGTGTCAATTGATGGGAGTGAGTATCGGGAGGGCGGTGATAGGCGGACAGTCCAGAGCGGTGTCAGTCCGGTATCAGTTTGGTATCAGGCAAAATGCCATCTTTTCATTAACCCGGGCGAGGCGCAGGAGTACACTCGATCGGCTGCCGTTGTCCCAGGGTAGAAAGGGCTATCGACATGGACTCCCGACCAAACACCTTTGTTGCCCTGCCCAGGCGTGATGCTTCGATATCCGACGGCCGTGTCCTGCTGGACGCCGTGTCGTTGAAAGGCCTGCGCAAACAGCATGGCCTGAGCCAGGAAACCCTGGCCGAGGCCTGCCTGAACCGGCATTTGTGCGTCTCGATCGCCTCCATCAAGCGGGCCGAAACCGGCAAGCCGGTGCTTTACCGCACGGCTCGGCACTTGGCGACGGCCTTCGGGGTCGATGTGAGTGAGCTGCTGAGCACTCCCGCCTCGGTGGCTTTGGCGCACATCCAACAGACGATGAACGCGGTGCACCAGACGGCCTTTGCGCAACAGGCGCTGAAACAGGTCGATGACAGCGTCATCCGCTACGTGCTGGAGCTGTCCTTTCGGATCGATGGGCTGCCCGTGACGACGTTCATGGAAGAAATCGAGCGCCTGGTGCGTCAGTTCGGCGGCGTTCCACTGGGGATGACGCAGGATGTGGTGATCGCCCAGTTCGGTTCGCCACAGGCCTATCGCAGCGATAGCGAGCGGGGCCTGCTCTGCGCGCTGGCCCTGAGTCGGGAGCAATTCGTCACGTCCGGGCATGCCCTGTTACTGCGGCTTGTGCGCCTGAGCGCCGACGCCATGGAGCCTGCGGTCGAGCCTGTCTTGCTCGCGCAAAAGCCGCTGTTGGAGCGTCATGGGCACGCGCCGGTGTATGTTGCGCAAAACCTGCTGGAACAGCTCGCTGCACGGTTTGAGTTTTCGGCCAGCGACGATGAGTTCCAGGCCTATCGCAAATGCCTGCGCCCACGCAGCCTCGACGAAAACGCGCCGCGTCCGTTGGTGGGACGGGCCATCGAGCTCTTGCAGTTCAAGGCGGTGATCGAGGCCACCCAGGAATGCCAGGACGGGCACATCGTCTATGTGCGCGGCATGGCGGGCATTGGCAAGACCCGCCTGGTCAGCGAGTTTTTCGAAATGGCCCGGCAGCGTGGCTTTGCCTGCCATCGCGGCGATGTGCTGGATTTCGGCATGGACAACAGCCTTTGGCCCCTGGGGCAACTGCTGGCCAGCCTGCTCAACCTGGGGGGCGCGGCGTCCGTCAGCGCCTCGCTGTTGGATGCCGCTTTGTCCCGCCTGAAAGTGGCCGCCGAACATCGCATGTTCTTGCAAGTGCTGACGGGGGTGTCGTCTGCCGAGCCTCCGGCCCTGTATGCCGCGATGAGCAACCAGGCCCGTACCCAGGGGCTGTTCCAGGCCTTGCTCGACGTGTTGCTGCGCAGCGCGGTGCAACAGCCTTTGCTGATCTGCGTCGAAGACCTGCACTGGGGCGATGCCACGCTGTTTATGCTGCTGGGCAGGCTGCTCGATGCCACTGACGAAGCGCCGGTGGTCTGGCTGCTGACGTCCCGTCCCGAAGGCGATCCGCTGGAAAGCGAAATCCGTACGCATTCCTCCAGCCCCATGAGTCTGCTCGACATCGCGCCGATCCGGGCGCGGGAGGCCACGGTCCTGGCGGAGCAGTTCACTGAGGTCGATCCGCGTTACCGGGCCGAATGTGTCGCCCGTGCCCAAGGCAATCCGCTGTACCTGACGCAACTGCTGTCGAGCCAGCAAGGGGTTTTCCCTGACAGTCTTAGGCATTTGGTCCAGACCCGCTTTGACAAATTGGCCCCCGAGCAACGTCGTGCCCTGCATTACGCCGCGGTGCTGGGCAATCGCTTCGAGCTGACGCTGTGGCGCGAAGCGCTGGGGCAGCCCGGTTATCTGCCAACCGCGGACATGCGCCAGGGGCTGTTGCGGGAGGTCGAGCCAGGCAGCTATCTGTTTGTCCACGACCTGGTCATGCACTGCCTCTACGATTCAATGCCCACGTTGCTGCGCGAGCAGTTGCACGGTGAGGTGGCGAATCTCTATCGCGCGCGCGACCGGGTGCTTTATGCCCAGCATTTACTGCGGGCCAACGATCCGGCGGCGTTCGACGCACTGTTGGTGGCCATGGGCGAAAAACGGCTGGCCTGCCAGTACGACAGTGTCCTTGCGCTGGCGCGGCAATGCTCGGCGTTTGCCGAACGTGCGCAGGGCAATTTTCTCTTCGCGTTGCTGTGCGGCCAGGCGTGCTCGGGCCTGGGCCAGACCGTGGAGGCCCGGGCGCATTTCCAGCGCGCCTTGGCATTGGCCGAGCAGCCGCAGGATCGAATCGAGGCCGCGTTGGGGCTGGCGGCAGTCCTCAATACCCTCGATTGCCTGGACGAGGAGGAGCGCCTGATCGAGGACATGCTGCCCATCGCCCGGTCCATGCAGGCCCATGCGGCGCTTGCCCGGTTGAATCACTTGCGCGGGAATATCTATTTCCCACGGGGTGATTACGCCGAGTGTCGCCGCCTTCACGAAGAGGCTTTGTCTTCTGCTCGCATCGGCCGGGACCTGGAAACCGAGGCCAAGGCCTTGAGTGGCATTGGCGACTCCTACTACGCACAAGGGCGCATGCAGACCGCCTACGAGGTCTTCGATCAATGCGTACGCCTGTGCGAGCGCAATGGCTGGACACACGTGGAGGCGGCCAACCGCAGCGCCCGTGGATCGGCGCAGTTGTACCTGGGTCAGCCAGAGCCCGCCTTGCGTGACGCCATGGAGGCCATCGAATGCAGCGCCCGGCTGGGCAATCATCGAGCGCAGGTTTTCTCGCGGCTCACTGCGGCCTGGGTGCTGGTGGCGGGCGGCCAGGATGCCTTGGCGGAACAAGAGCTGAGCAGTGCCCTGACGCTGGCACGCAGCCTTGGCGCCAGCCGTTTCGAAGCGATCCTGCTGGAAGGGTTGGCGCGGGTGGCGTTGCGCCAGGGCGAGCGCGGGCTGGCGCAGACCTTGATCATGGAGGCGGCGAGCCTGGTGGAACGCTTCGAGTTGCAGCGCTACATCGGGCCTTGGGTCTACGGCAGCCTGGCGATGATCAGCGATGACGGACCGTTCAGCCAGCAGGCCTTGGCGAAGGGCGAAGCCCAGCTCACCCAAGCCTGCCTGGCCCACAACGCCTTGCGCTTTCGCGTGGCGGCCGCTGAAACCTGCCTGTTGGCGGGCAATACCGAAAAGGCTATCTGGCATGGGCAACAAATGGCGGCATTGCCCGAGTCGGCGTCGTGCGCCTGGATCAACCATCATGTGCGGTTGATCGATGTGGCGGGCCAGTGGCTGCGCAACGGCGATCAAGCCAGCGGCGAGAAGCTGAAGGGGATGGCGCGAGAAGCGCAGCAGATGGGGTTCGTGGCGACGATGCCGCGGTTGTTGCTCGCGCTGGAGACTTGAGCGCTTCCAGGTACACCGTTGGTGCCTGAGACAAAACCGCACTTGGGTGATGAAGCGCGGTTTTTTAGCTGTGCCGTGGGTTTACTGATGGTCGGCCAGGAATTGCTCGGTACTCACCACACTCGCGTAGGCAAACCCCAGCGCTGCCATGAACGCCGCATGCACCTGGGCAGCCGGCACGACCACGCCGTTGAACTCCAGGTCGAGGGTCGCGCAGGCGTCGTGGATCACCGTGACGCCGTAGCCCAGGTCCGCCGCCGCCCGCACCACGCCATCGACGCACATGTGGCTCATGCTGCCGACCACCACCAATTGTTCGATGCCGTGCTGGTCGAGGAGTGCTTGTAGTTCGGTTTCGCGAAACGAATTGACGAAGTGCTTGAGGACCACCGGCTCATCGGCGCGGTTGAGCACCTTGGGGTGCAACTGTGCGCCTTCGGAGCCTGGGGTGAAGAAGGGCGCGTCGGCGGAGGTGAATTCGTGGCGGATGTGCACCACGCTGTCGCCGGCCTGGCGAAAGGCTTCGATCAACCGTGCGGCGTTATCGGCGGCGGCATGGGCACCGACCAACGGCCATTTGCCCTGGGGGAAGTAGTCGTTCTGGATATCGACTACGATGAGCGCTTGCTTGGACATGAGGGCTTCCTTGATCAGGTGGGGTAGGGCGCCAGTATTGGCCTTTACCGCCGGTTCGAGGATTGGCCGCAACGACAATAAGCGAGGGAAAACTGACAATGGCGCAGCAAAGGGCAGTCGCCGAGCTTGGGGTGCTCATCTACCCCGGCGCGCAAATGGCGGCGGTGCATGGCTTGACCGACCTGTTCGCCGTGGCCCAGCGGATCGCGGCCGAGCACGCCAGTGCACAATTGCCACGGTTGCGGGTCAGTCACTGGCAGACCGACAACGGCGAGGCGCCGCGGCGGGTGTTCGACAGCGAAACCGGCCCAGCGGGCCATTTGGTGGCGTTGCTGATTCCGCCGTCCCTCGCCGGCTTCGATGACGACCTGGCCTCGCCGACGCTGATGGATTGGCTGCGTGCGCAGCATGCGGGCGGCACCGTGTTGGGTGGTGTGTGTGTTGGCTCGATCCTGTTGGCCGAAAGCGGCCTGCTCGATGGGCGCAGCGCCACCACCCATTGGAGCTCGGCCAAGGATTTCGCCGCCCGTTACCCGAAGATCAAACTCAACGCCGACAAACCGATTGTCGACGACGGCGACCTGATCACCACCGCCGGGCTGATGGCCTGGTCGGAACTGGGACTGCGCCTGGTGGACCGCCTGCTCGGGCCCAGCATCGCCACGCGCACCGCGCAATTTCTGGTGATCGAACACAGCGACAGCGCGAGCCAGTGCGGCAGTAACTTCGCGCCCATCCTCGGCCATGGCGATGCGGCGATTCTCAAGGTCCAGCATTGGCTGCAAAGCAACGGCGCGGTGGAGGTTTCCCTCGGTGCGATGGCCGAACGGGCCGGGCTGGAAGAGCGCACCTTCCTGCGCCGGTTCCGTGCCGCCACCGGGCTCAAGCCCACCGAATACTGCCAGCACCTGCGGGTCGGCAAGGCCCGGGAAATGCTGGAGTTCACCAATGGCACCATCGACCACATTGCCTGGACCGTCGGCTACCAGGACCCCAGTGCCTTTCGCGCGACGTTCAGGAAAATCACCGGGTTGGCGCCGAGTGATTATCGGGCGAGGTTTGGGGTGAGCCCGCTGGGCATTCCCAAAGGCTGACACTGGACCTTTTGTGGCGAGGGAGCTTGCTCCCGCTGGGCTGCGCAGCAGCCCCACCATCCCAACTGACACACTGCGGTGTAGGTTCCTTGGGGGCGCTTCGCACCCCAGCGGGAGCAAGCTCCCTCGCCACAGGGTGGCGTTTAACTTGAGGCATCGTGCAATTTGCGGGATGCCAAGCCTGTGTCGTGCAGAATGAAACAGGCCCGTTGCTATCAACTGCACACAAGGCGCCCGCTTGGCTGACCCCTCCTTGCCGATGACATCATTGGCCTGATCTCTGCACCTATCCTTACCTAAAGCCATCGAGCGCAGGAGGAAGGGCACCGCATGACATCAGTCAATCGCAACAAACGGGTCGTGGCCTATTCGGTCAACCCACAAGCGCCTCGCCACGAAGTCGAGACCAACCGTGCCCTGGCCCAGTGGCTGGCGCAGATCCTGGGTTGGGAGTACGGCGACAGCCATGACTCCAGTGCCGGTCAGGATCTTTATCTGTTGCCCACGCAAACCCTGATCGGCCCCGAAACCTTGATGCGCCAGGGGGTGAAGGGGCCGGAGGATGTGTGGGGTGGGTATGTCGAGCATGATTTTATCTGCACCAAGGCGATTACCCACGGTCTGTTGAATAAGGACGCGGTGGCGCCCAAAGGCTGGTCGCCGCTGTTTGCCAAGCTGACGCGAGGCGCGGTGCTCGACGGCGTGACGGTCTTTTCGCTCAAGGACGCCCGCCCGGCCGCCGAACATTTGCTCTACACCGGGCCGATCCGCATCAAGCCGATCCATGCCTGCGCCGGACGTGGTCAACGGCTGATCAAGAGCCTGGCGCAGTTCGATGAGATCGCCGCCGGGCCCGACGCCCAGGCGCTGTTTGGTGAAGGGGTGGTGCTGGAACAGCACCTCAACGAGGTCAAGACCCAGAGCGTCGGCCAGAGCTTCATCAACGGCCAGGTCCTGAGCTATTGCGGCGTGCAACACCTGACCCACGACAGCGAAGGGCTGGAGGTGTACGGCGGGTCGGACCTGCTGGTAGTGCAGGGCGGCTACATCGAGCTGCTCAGGCTCGAACTGCCCGACGATGTGCGCGAGGCGGTGCGGCTGGCGCAAGTGTTCGATGACGCCGCCAACCAGGCCTACCCGAGCTTTTTTGCGTCGCGGCGCAATTACGACATTGCCCAGGGCCTGGATGCCGCCGGCCAGCCCCGTGGCGGCGTGTTGGAACAGTCGTGGCGCATGGGCGGGGCCAGCAGCGCCGAACTGGCGGCGTTGCAGGTGTTCGTCGAAACGCCTGAGACCAACGCGGTGCGGGTGTCTTCGGTGGAAACCTACCTCGACCAACCGCTGCCAGCCGGGGCCAGGGAGGTTTATCGCGGCGAGGCCCACAACAGCGACTTTCTTCTCAAATACGTAACGGTTCAATCCTATGACGGCTAGAAGTGAAACCATTCAAATCGAAATAGACGATGAACGCATGGACGGGACGTTCCTGAGCCCCAAATCGAAGGTCCCTGGCGTGTTGTTCGTACACGGCTGGGGTGGCAGCCAGGAGCGTGACCTGGAACGGGCCAAAGGCATCGCCGGCCTCGGTTGCGTGTGCCTGACCTTCGACTTGCGCGGGCACACCGGCGGGGCGGGCATCCCGTTGTCCCGAGTGACCCGTGAGGACAACCTGCGGGATCTGTTGGCGGCATACGACCGCTTGCTCGCCCACCCCGCCTTGGATACCTCGGCGATTGCCGTGGTGGGCACCAGCTATGGCGGTTACCTGGCCTCGATCCTGACGTCGCTGCGCCCGGTGCGCTGGCTGGCCCTGCGGGTGCCGGCGTTGTACCGCGACGAGCAATGGCACACGCCCAAGCGCGACCTGGACAAGACTGACCTGCTGGATTACCGCAGCACCCTGGTGCACGCCAGCACCAATCGCGCGCTGCACGCGTGCTCGCAGTTCACCGGCGATGTGTTGTTGGTGGAATCCGAGACCGATGCCTACGTGCCCCATGCCACCATCATGAGCTACCGGGCGGCCTGCCAGCAGACCCATTCGCTGACCCACCGCATCATCGACGGCGCCGACCATGCCCTGAGCGACCCTGTGTCACAACAGGCCTACACCTCGATCCTGGTGGACTGGATCACGGAAATGGTGGTGGGAGAGCGGTTGAGCATTATTCAGGCGCGCTGATCGTGGGGCCTCATCGCGAGCAAGCTCGCTCCCACAGGGGGTGGTGTTGCGATCGAGATAGGTGTGTTCACGACAGATCCAATGTGGGAGCGAGCTTGCTCGCGATGAGGCCAGGCCAGGCACCCATCACTTGACCCCAGGCTTGACCCGCAACGCCTTGGCCTTCGCCTCGATCACCAGGTACATCACCACGGTAATCAGCAACGGCAGGATGAAATAGATCGCCCGGTAAGCGATCAGCCCCGCCAGCAGGCTGCCCCGCGACACCTCATGTTGCAGCAGGGCAACGAACACCGCCTCCAACACCCCGAGCCCCGCCGGAATGTGGGTGATGACCCCGGCAATGCTGCTGATCAGCAACACCCCGAGCACCATCGGGTAATCCAGTTTGCCGGGCAGCAAGGTGAAGATCACCGCCGCCATCAACGACCAGTTCAGCGCGCCCAATGCCAGTTGCAGCACCGCCATGCGCAGCGACGGCAGGTTGATCTCCATGCCGCGGACGGTCCAGGCCCGACGCTTGGAAAACCGGCAGGCCGCCAGGTACCCGGCACTCGCCAGCAACAACAGCACGCCCACGCCTTGCAACGCATCGCTGCTGAGTTTCCAGCCCGGCGGCATGGTCACCAGGCCGCTGCTGAACACCACCCCGGCCAATGTCATGTAGCCGAACCAGTTGGTGGCCAGGCTCAGGCCGAGGATCTTGGCGATGTTCCCGCTGCTGACGCCCAGCCGCGAATACAGGCGATAGCGCATGGCGATACCGCCTACCCAGGCGCTGAGGTTGAGATTGAAGGCATAACTGATCACCCCCACCGGTAAAATCTGCCGCCAACCGAGTTTCTGGCGGATGTAGGTGCGTCCGATCAGATCGAAGCAGGCGTAGGTGATGAAGCTGGTGATGGTCAGCGCAGCGGCGATGATCAAGGTGCGCACTTTGAAATCGGCCAGGGTGGCGAACACCTCGGACCAATCGATGCGCCGGGCCAGGGTGGTGAAGAGCACGATCAACAGCAGGAAAAACGCCAGGGTCAGCGGTCTTTTCCAACGGCTCCAGCGGGATTTGGGCTTGGCCTGTTCCGGCGCATGGGCATCTCTCGGCGCGGTGTGCGCTTCAGAGTGGTTCATGGGGTTCGCTCCGGACCGCCGTCGGCGGTGAAAAAGGTTTCAGGCGCGGTTTATGGGCCGGCAGCCAGCCGGCCCAGGCCGGGAAATGGCGCAAAAAGTGGAACACCATGAAACCGATGGTCATGCGCCACAGCAGGCCCCGCGGCGCATGGTTTTCGGGCATGACCGTGCAATGGTTGCGGCTCAGGTAGTCGAGGCGCTCGAACAGCTCGCGGTTGAACGTCCGGTCGCGGATCAGCACGTTGGCCTCCAGGTTCAGCGACAGGCTCAGCGGGTCGAGGTTGCTTGAACCCACCGTGCTCCAGTCCTCATCCACCAAGGCGACTTTGCCGTGCAGCGGCCGCTCGCAGTATTCGTAGATCACCACGCCGGCCTTGAGCAGATAGCTGTAGAGCATCCGGGCCGCGAGCTTGGCGATCATCATGTCCGGTTGCCCTTGCAGGATCAGCCGCACCTCCACGCCGCGCCGCGCCGCGTTGCGGATCTCGCGCAGCAACCGGTAGCCGGGGAAGAAATACGCGTTGGCGATCACCACCCGCCGTTGGGCGCTGCGCAGCACCTGCAGGTAGACCTCTTCGATGTCGGTCTGATGCTCGTGGTTATCCCGGTAGACCAGGCGCACCTGGCCGTCATGGTCGTTGAAGGCCAGCTCGTTGCGGCGGCTGCGGCGGCGTTGCCACCAATACTTGGCCCGGGACGGACGGCCGCTTTGCAGCAGGGCGAAGTGATGGATGTCCACCACCGCCGGCCCCTTGATCTCCACGGAATAGTCCTGCTTGGCCTCGGGGCCGAAATCCCCCAAGTGGTCGGCGGAAAAGTTGATCCCACCGATGAAGGCAATCACCCCGTCCACCACCACGATCTTGCGGTGCAGGCGGCGGAACCAGTTGGTGCGGATGCCCAAGCGCCGGGGTGCCGGGTCGAACATCTGCAAGCGCACCCCGGCGTCGCTCAACGAGGCCAGGAAACCGGTGGTCAACTCACCGCAGCCGAAGCCATCGAGGCTGACGGTGATGCGCACGCCACGCTGGGCGGCTTCCACCAGCAGGTCCCGCAGTTCGTAGCCGACCTTGTCCTCGAACAGAATGAAGGTCTCAAGCAGGATTTCTGTTTCGGCCCGGCGAATGGCCTCGAAGACCCTGGGGAAATATTCCTCGCCGTTTTCCAGCAACGTGACGCGATTGTTGCCGTGCCAGCCGTATTCGATATCGGCCAGCGCCGGGTCGCGTTCGGTGGGCGTCGTGTCGACCTGTTCTACCGTCGCCTTGTCCATCGTCGCGCTCATAATTCGATCTCCACCGACAGCGGTGCATGGTCGGAAAGGTGCGACCAGGGTCGTACGTTCAACACCTTGGGATGATGGGCCTTGAGGTTGCGCACGTAGATGCGGTCCAGGCGCAGGATCGGCAGGCGCGCCGGAAAGCTGCGGGCCGGCTTGCCCCACTGCTCGGCGAACACTTCCCGCAGGCCGCAGGGTTCGAGCAGTTCACTGGCTTTGCCGCGCCAATCGTTGAAGTCGCCGGCCACGATCACCGGTGCATCGGGCGGCAGTTCGCTCAAGCGTTGGCGAAGCAGCTTGAGTTGCTCGACACGATGACCTTCGCGCAGCCCCAAATGGACGCAGATGGCATGCACATCCTGCCCATCGCCCGGCAGGCGCAGCACGCTGTGGAGCATGCCGCGGTTTTCATGGCCGCTGATGGACACGTCCAGGTTGTCGTGGCGGATGATCTGGAATTTCGACAACAACGCATTGCCATGGTCGCCCGCCGGGTACACCGCGTTGCGCCCATAGGCGAACTGTGGCCAGAGGGTGTCGGCGAGGAATTCGTATTGCGGCATGCTCGGCCAGTTGCTGTAGCGCTGGGGATGGTGTTCGTGGGTGCCGTGGACTTCCTGCAGGAATACCACGTCGGCGGACACGCTGCGCACCGCTTCGCGCAGTTCCGGCAGGATGAAGCGCCGGTTCAGGGCGGTGAAGCCCTTGTGGGTGTTGACGGTCAGCACGGTGAAACGGCTCACCCTGTCGAGATCCTGCCCCCCTTGTCGGGTCGGCTCGCAGGTCGCTTCGCTGGTTTGCGGACGGTTCATGGCAACACCCCTTCGGCTGGTCGCTGGCCGGGCGCGGTGGCGAGGTCCTTGTCCAGATGGAAATGTTCCAGCAAATGGCGTGCGTCGTAGGGCGCGCGGACTTTGATGTCGTTGTCGAAATAGCAGAATACTTCCCGGCTCTGGCGTGCCCGGGGTTTCTTGTCCGGGTCAATCAGGTGCGCGTCGCTCGGCTGCTTGCCGTGGCTCCAGGCCTCGATCCGGTCGCCCCAGCGCTTCAACGCCTCGTCGGTGTAGCCGCTGGCGTACAGCTCCTCGGCGCCATGCAGGCGCAGGTAGACGAAATCGCTGGTGACGTCTTCACGATAGGGCCATTTGCCGGCTGTGTCGGCGATCACCAGGGCCACGTCGTAGCGCTTGAGCAACGTGATGAAGTGCGGGTCGATGAAACTCTCATGACGGATTTCCACGGCGTGGCGCAGTGGGCGCTTTTTGTCAGTCATGGTGCTGGCGTGGCCGTCCAGGCGCGGCTCATGCTCCCGGGCCAGGGCGGCGGCGCCTTCGGTGTCGTGGGGCAATTGCTTGAGGAAGTCTTCGAACAGCTCGGGATCGAATTTGAAGCTGGGTGGAAACTGCCAGAGGATCGCCCCCAATTTCTCCTTGAGTTCCAGCACGCCGGAGGCGAAGAAGTTGGCCAAAGGCTTGCGGATGTCCCGCAGGCGCCTGATGTGGGTGATGAAGCGCGGGGCCTTGACGCTGAACACGAAGCCGGGCGGCGTCTCGGCATACCACTGGGCATACCGTTCGGGGCGTTGCAGGGCGTAGAACGATCCATTGATTTCGATACTGTTGACCGCTCGCGAGGCAAATTGCAGTTCCCGTTTCTGGGTCAGCCCCTTGGGGTAGAAATCTCCCCGCCAAGGCGTGTAGCGCCAGCCGGAAATGCCAATGTGGATCGCCGTCATGTATCCCTCCCGTGCCAATGACCTCGTACCGCCTGTGTCTTTTGATGACTGTTGCGCGGCCCGGAAAGTTTCGATGGGATGCCCGGCGGCAGTGAACCTGTGGCGAGGGAGGCGCAGCAGTCCCAAAAACAGGGCCGCTGCGCGCCCCAGCGGGAGCAAGCTCCCTCGCCACAAGGTTTGTATTGACCTTGTGAGCGAACTTGCCGGCGCAATATTGATCAGTTCCTTACCGATCCCGCGTGAAGGAGCCTCGCGTTTTGTCTCGATTGAGTACTGTATTGCTGCTGTTCTTGCTGGCGCTGACCGGCACCAGCGCCTACGGGACCGCCGCCGTCCCTGGCACCACCACGCCCGATGAACCGCCCGCCGAACCTGCGCCGCTGGTGCAGGGCGGTTTATTGGGGGCCATCAGTTCGAGCATCGACGACGTCCAGGACAAACTCGACCTCAACCAAAGCCTGGTGGATGCCTGGCGCCTGCGGGCGGACCGGGCGGCGGATGAGGTGGACCGGCTGGTGGACCAGACGTCCCGTTCGTCCTGGCGCGTGGCGGGGGATTTCCTGTTGTTGTCCAGCGTCTGGATCGGCGCGTTTGCGCTGATCTGGTCCGCGGCGCGGTTGCTGTTGCGACATCTGGGCCACCGGCGCTGGCTGCGCACCCGCCGGCGCATGCGCGACCTGCTCGGTTATCTGCTGCCGTACACCGCTGCGGCATTGATCTGCCTGCCGCTGACCCTCTATGTCAGTCACTTTCTGCAAGTCTCGGTCGGTCGCGCCCTGGCGTTGTGCTTCGCCTACGCCACCAGCAGCGGTATTTTCTCCACCTCGGTGTTGCTGTGCGTGATCGTGATGTTCAACGCCGGCCACAAACGCCGGGCGGTGGCGATGATCCGGCGTTTCAGCCCCCGACCGTTGTTCCTGATCGGCTTTCTCGCCGCCCTCAGCGATGCCCTGACCAGCCCGCAGATCGCCCGGCAACTGGGCGGCAACATCACCAGCAGCATCGCGGTGTTCACCGGGTTGTCGGCGTCGATGATCTTTGGCTGGCTGGTGATCCGCATGCGCCGCCCGGTGGCGCACCTGATCCGCAACCGCCCGCTGGCCCAGCGCTTGAAACAACCGGCCTTGCAGGAGTCGCTGCGGATTTTTTCCGGGCTCTGGTACTGGCCGATCCTGTTGATGGTGCTGGTGTCGGCGGTGAGCCTGATCGGCGTCGGCGAGGACAACCAGAAAGCCCTGCGTTGCGCACTGTTCACCACCATCCTGCTGATCGCCACGGTGTTTCTCAGCACGGTGTTCCAGCATGTCTTCAAGTCGCCCAAGGCCGAGGCCATCCAGCACAACAGCGCCTACAAGGGGCGGCTGTTGAGTCTGTTGCACGCTTTGTTGCGGATCGTCATGGCGGTGGTATTCATTGAAGTCCTCGGGCGGATCTGGGGCATTTCCCTGTTCGAGTTCGCCTCGCGCAACGCCATAGGCCGGGCGATCAGCGATTCCTTGAGCCGCATCGGCCTGATCTTCCTGATGACCTGGCTCACGTGGGTGGTGCTCGACACGGCGATCCAGGAGGCCTTGAAGCCGCCACTGAACAAGCGCGGGGCCCGCCAGCCCAGCACCCGGGTCAAGACCATCCTGCCGCTGTTGCGCAACGCGGCGAAAATCATCCTGGTGGTGATTTGCGCAATCACCACCATGGCCAACCTGGGCATCAACGTCGCACCGTTGCTGGCCGGTGCCGGAGTGGTGGGGCTGGCGATCGGTTTCGGTTCGCAGCAACTGGTGCAGGACGTGATCACCGGGCTGTTCATCATCATTGAAGACACGCTGTCCATCGGCGACTGGGTGGTGCTCAGCTCGGGCCACGCCGGCACGGTCGAAGGCCTGACCATCCGCACCCTGCGCCTGCGCGACGGCAAGGGTTTCGTGCACTCGGTGCCGTTCGGCCAGATCAAGGCGGTGACTAATCAGTCCCGGCAATTCGCCTTTGCGTTTTTCTCCGTGCAATTCACTTACGACACCGATGTCGACCAGGCCATCGAGCTGATCCGCGAAGCCGGGCGTTCGATCGCCGAAGACCCGTTCCTCAAGTTCAACCTGCAAGGGCCGCTGGATGTGTTCGGCGTGGACAAGATGGACCTCAACGGCGTGGTGCTCACGGCGCAGTTCCGTACCGTGTCGGGTGGGCAATATGCGGTGAGCCGAGCGTTCAACCAGCAGTTGAAGAAGCTTGTGGATAACCACCCGGCGGTGCACTTTGCGCAGACTTATCCACAGCAGGTGATGTTGCCCAAGCGGTTCGTGGAAGAGCCGAAAGAAGCGGGGGAGGAGTCGTGATTCGATAAGCCTGCTCGGTAACCTGTGGCGAGGGAGCTTGCTCCCGCTCGGCTGCGCAGCAGTCGTCGCTTTGGGTGGTTATTGTATCGAGCGGATGTATGGTTTGGGGCTGCTACGCAGCCCAGCGGGAGCAAGCTCCCTCGCCACCGGTTAAGGGTGTTGGATCAGTTTACTCCGGACCTCAGCCATCCCTTGAGCATCCAACTCCATCCAAAGATGCTGCTTGCCGGCAATCTGCGCCGCCACCGGCAAGCCGTCCCGATACACCAGCCGATTACTCGCCAGCGCCGGCATTTTCGCCCCCGGCAGCAAGGTGCCGGCCAGGTTCAGCGGGTCGACTCCGCACACCGCCACCAAGCTGCCATCGGTGGGACGGCGGCGGGTTTCGCGCAGCAACGGAATCGCTTCGGGCAGGGCGAACTGTTCCCCCGCCAGGCCGCTGACAAAACGCCCGCCGCGAATCTCGCCCCGCGCCTCCAGGCGATGGAACGTGCGCAATAGCTCGCGCCAACTCGGCAGCCACTCGGCCTCCCGCTCCAGCAAGCGCCAGAACACCACGCCGTAACGGCGCAGCAGGGTCATGGCGATGTGTTCCAGGGTCTGCGGCGCGGTGGGCGCCGGGCGGTGGCCTTCCACGGGGACGGGTTGGCTGCGGCGCAACAAGGCCCAGCGCCCGGCGTCGTCCATGCCGCCGACAAACGCGCCGCGCCCGCGCCGGCTGCTGCGGGCCTGGCGTTTGCTGGCCGGGGTGATCAGCGCGCGCAAGCCGGCAAAGCTGTCGGCATTCACCAGCCCGGCGCCCACCAGTTCCTGCAAGGCGATTTCCAGTTCGCTGCGCAGCAGGTGGGCTTCATGGGCCAGTTCATCGAAAAACAGCGCGCCATGCTCGCTCAGGGCCTGATGGACTTTCTGCGTCTTGGGCGACAACTCATCAAGGGCTGTTTGCCCGGCCAGGCTGCTCCACAACGCCACCTGGCTGCGCGGCAGCAACACCACCGGCGTACTGCGCAGGGCGCTGGCGGACGGCTTCTGGCGCGCGCTCAGGCGCGTCCATACCCACTTGCCGCTGCGGCACAACTCATCGAGCCAACTGGGCGAATAGTCCTTGATCCGCCCGGGCAACAGGTCGCTGTCCCAGGCTGACGCGGCGGCCGGGTAGCCTTCGAACTGGCCGAGGATCGACGGCAGCACGGCATTGCCCCGGCCCTGGGTGGACGACGACAGGTGCTGCCAGTCGAACAGGAAGCGCATGAAGTCCTGCAACATCACCGGCTCGATTTCCCGGCGCAGGCGCTTGACCGTGTAGCGATGGATCCGCGCCAGCAAATGCCGCTCGCACCATTCCTCCTGCCCGGTGCCCGGCGTGAAGCGCCCACGCAGCACGTAGCCTTGCTGCTCGAGCTGCGCCAGGGCCTGGGTGACCTGCGGGGTCGATAACCCCAGCGGGTGGGCGATGGCCTTCAACGGCAGTGGACCGAAGGCACTGAGCCGGGCGCGGAGCACTTCCACCAGGGCTTCGTCAACGTTCCAGGCTTCATCGAAATCGGCCGGTGGGGTCAGCGCCGGTTCCCAGCGAGCCTGTGGATAAAGGGCTTGCAAGCAGCTCAGGCGCTCCAGCGGCACCCACAGTCCCCGCTCGGCGCTGATCTGTATGTGGCTGGCGCGACCACTCGCGGCCAGTGCCTGCAGCCAATCCCGCCACGATGGGTGGGCGTCGGCTTCGCTGTCGGCGATGCAGGCCAGGCTCATCAAGGCTTCGTGCATCTCATCGAGATTGGCCGGCGTCGGCCAGGCCTCATCCCGGACCGACTGGATGGCTTCGGCGTCCAGCGCGCCAAGGTCGTCGGTGGATTGTGGATCGCTCCAGCGCCGGTTGATCACCGCCTGGGTCCGCCGTTCTTCCAGCGGCGCGTCGTCGAGAAAGGTGTAGGGACGGGCGCTGAGGATTTCTGCCGCCAGCGGCGAGGGCGCCGGCAGGTCGCGGCTGATCAGGCGAATCTGGCCCGCTTCCATGCGCCGCAACAGCGTCAGCCAACCTTCGCTGTCCATGGCTTCGTGCAGGCAATCGTCGAGGGTCTGTTCCACCAGCGGGTGATCGGGGATCTCCCGCTCGCCGGCGAGGTTTTCCAGGCAGGCGATCTGGTCCGGAAACACACTGGCGATCAGGTCTTCGCTTTTCATCCGCTGGATCTGCGGGGCGACTTTGCGTCCGCCGGTGTAGCGCGGCAGGGCCAGGGCCACGCCGGCGTTCCAGCGCCAGCGCACGCCGAACAGCGGTGCATCCAGCACCGCCTGGATCAGGATTTGTTCGGCGCTGTGGCTGTTCAGGTAGCGCCAGACCTCGTCCAGTTCGAAGCTGTGGCTGGTGGACAGCGAGAGCACGATGGCGTCTTCACTGGCGGCGGCCTGCAATTCGAAGTTGAAGGTGCGGCAGAAGCGCTTGCGCAAGGCCAGGCCCCAGGCGCGGTTGATGCGGCTGCCGAAGGGCGTGTGGATGATCAGTTGCGTGCCGCCGGACTCGTCGAAAAACCGCTCCATCAGCAGCGTGTCCTGGGACGGCAGGGCGCCGAAGGCCAGGCGCGCCGGGGCCAGGTAATCGACCAATTGTTCGGCGCTGGCGAGGTTCAGGCGCAAGGTACCGGTCAGCCAGTCGAGGGCCGGTTGCAGGTTGCCCGGTGTGGCGCCGAGCAGGTGGTCGAGCTGGGCTTGCAGGCGTGCCACGGCCCAAGACAATTCGTCGCTGCGCCCCGGGGCCTCGCCGAGCCAGAACGGAATGGTCGGCGGTTGGCCCTGGGCATCCTCGACCCGCACGCGACCGGTCTCGACGCGGATGATGCGATAAGACGTATTGCCCAGTTGGAACACATCGCCAGCAATGCTCTCCACCGCGAAGTCTTCGTTGACGCTGCCGATGTTCAAGCCCTGGGGTTCGAGCAGTACGCTGTAGTCGGCGTTGTCCGGAATGGTGCCGCCGCTGGTCACCGCCGTCAGTTTACTGCCCCGGCGCCCGCGCAGGGTCCGGGTCACGGCGTCGCGGTGCAGGTAGGCGCTGCGCACGCCCTGGCGGCCATTGAGGCCTTCGGCGAGCATCTGCAACAGCGCCTGGTAATGCCCTTCGTCCAGCTCGGCGTAGGGCGCGGCGCGGCGGAAGGTTTCCAACAGCGCCTGTTCCGGCCATTCCTGGCAACTGACTTCGGCGACGATCTGCTGGGCCAGCACATCCAGCGGCGCCTTGGGGATGTGCAGGATGTCGAGTTCGCCACGGCGCACGCAATCGAGCAGGGCGGCGCATTCGATCAAGTCGTCGCGGGTGGTGGCGAACAGGCGGCCCTTGGGCGTGCCGCCGACCTGGTGGCCAGAGCGTCCCACTCTTTGCAGGAACGCCGAGATCGAACGGGGCGAGGCAATCTGGCAGACCAGGTCGACATCGCCGATATCGATGCCCAGCTCCAGGGATGCAGTGGCGATCAGTACCTGCAGTTCGCCGCGCTTGAGGCGTTGTTCGGCGTCGAGGCGAAACTCCTTCGCCAGGCTGCCGTGGTGGGCGGCCACGGCGTCCTTGCCCAGGCGTTCGCTCAGATGACGACTGAGGCGTTCGGCCAGGCGCCGTGTATTGACGAATACCAGGGTGGTGCGATGCGCCCGGGCCAGCTCGGCGAGGCGGTTGTAGACCAGTTCCCACACGTCATTGGCCATCACCGCCGACAGCGGCACCGGTGGCACCTCGATGTCCAGGTCCCGGGGACGGGCGTGGCCGATGTCGACGATTTCACAGGCGCGGCCTTCACCGACGAGAAAGCGTGACACCGCTTCGATGGGCTTTTGCGTGGCCGACAGGCCGATGCGCATCAGGGGTTCGGCGCACAGGGCTTGCAGGCGCTCCAGGCTCAAGGCCAGGTGGCTGCCGCGCTTGCTGGCGGCGATGGCGTGGATTTCATCGACGATCACCGTGCGGGTGCTGGCGAGCATCTGCCGGCCGGAATCGGAACCGAGCAGCACGTAGAGCGATTCGGGCGTGGTGACCAGGATGTGCGGCGCGGTCTTGCGCATCGCCGAGCGGTCTTTTTGCGGCGTGTCGCCGGTGCGTACGGCGGTGGTGATCGGCAAGGGTGGCAAGCCCATTTTTTGCAACTGCTCGGTGATGCCGGCCAGGGGATTCTGCAGGTTGATCTGGATATCGTTGCTCAGGGCCTTGAGCGGCGAGACGTAGACCACCAGGGTCTGGTCCGGCAGGCCGCCTTGTTCCAGGCCGCGGTGCACCAGGTCATCGAGCACCGCGAGAAACGCGGTCAAGGTCTTGCCCGAGCCGGTGGGTGCCGCGACCAGCACCGAACGCCGCTGGCCGATCAACGGCCACGCCCGGGCCTGGGCGGCCGTGACCGCCGGGAAGGTCTGGCTGAACCAGGCGCGAACGGCGGGGTGAAAGCCTGCCATGGCGTGGTCGGCTGCAAGGGGCAGATTCATAGGGCAGTTTATGCGGGCGGAGCGGCGGAGATGCAAGTATCGGCTGAGATCTGCATCGCCTGTCAGGGCCTCATCGCGAGCAAGCTCGCTCCCACACAAGATATCAGTGCCTATGCGATCCCTGTGGGAGCGAGCTCGCTCGCGATAGCGGCCTCAAGGCGCACACAAATGCCGGATCCACACTTTACGGGTGACGGTTGCGCACTAAACCCGCAAAATGCAACGATTCCGGCAACGCCTGCGGGCGTTGTCGACCCAATTTTTTGTGCCAATAGAGTGGGCCTGCTGACTTTATGCGAATGCGCCTTATGTTACTGGGCGGCGGAAATGCCCTTGGGCAGGCGCTGATTCGCCTCGGTGCAGAAGAAGACATCGGTTTTCTTGCCCCCCGCCCGCCCGAAGACGGCTGGGATGCCGCGAGCCTGACGCAACTGCTCGACGACACCCGCCCGGACGCCTTGATCAACCTGGCGTACTACTTCGACTGGTTCCAGGCCGAGGCCGTCAGCGAGCAGCGCCTGGCCAGCCAGGAGCGCGCTGTCGAGCGTCTGGCCGGGCTGTGCCAGCATCACAACATCATCTTGCTGCAACCGTCGAGCTATCGAGTGTTCGACGGTTCCCGTGCCACCGCCTACAGCGAGAAAGACGAGCCCGTACCCCTGGGCGTGCGCGGCCAGGCGCTGTGGCGGATCGAGCAAAGCGTGCGCGCCACCTGCCCGCAGCATGTGTTGCTGCGTTTCGGCTGGCTGCTGGACGACAGCGCCGATGGTACCCTCGGCCGTTTCCTGGCCCGGGCCGAGCAGCCCGAAGAACTGTTGCTGGCTGACGACCGCCGGGGTAATCCGACGCCCGTGGACGATGCCGCGCGGGTGATCATCTCGGTGCTCAAGCAGCTCGATTGCGCGGCGCCGCTGTGGGGCACCTATCATTACGCCGGGCATGAGGCGACCACGCCACTGGCGCTGGGCCAGGCGATCCTCACCGAAGCCCGCGCCCTGCATCCGCTGGCCATCGAGTCCCCCACGCCCCAGGCCCACGCCGCACGGCCGGACGCCGCGGAAGAACCGCAGCACGCGGTGCTGGCCTGCAAGAAAATTCTGCACACTTTCGGGATCAAGCCCCGCGCCTGGCGCGCCGCACTCCCGGGCTTACTGGATAGGTTTTATCGCCATGGCTGAAGGCCCTGTTTTAATCACCGGCGGCGCGGGTTTCATTGGTTCGCACCTGACCGACGCCTTGCTCGCCAAGGGGCATGCGGTGCGTATCCTCGATGACCTGTCCACCGGCAAGCGCAGCAACCTGCCGCTGGACAACCCGGCGGTCGAACTGATCGAAGGCGACGTCGCCGATGCCGCGCTGGTGGCCCGGGCCATGGCCGGTTGCAGCGCCGTGGCGCACCTGGCGGCGGTGGCCTCGGTGCAAGCCTCGGTGGACGACCCCGTGCGCACCCACCAGAGCAATTTCATCGGCACGCTGAATGTCTGCGAAGCCATGCGCCAGAACGGGGTGAGGCGGGTGCTGTTCGCTTCCAGCGCAGCGGTCTACGGCAACAACGGCGAAGGCGAGTCCATCGACGAAGAAACCCCCAAGGCCCCGCTCACGCCCTATGCCTCGGACAAGCTGGCCAGCGAGTTCTACTTCGATTTCTATCGCCGCCAGCACGCGCTGGAGCCGGTGGTGTTCCGCTTCTTCAACATCTACGGGCCGCGCCAGGATCCGTCATCGCCGTACTCCGGGGTCATCAGCATCTTCAGCGAACGGGCACAGAAAGGCCTGCCAATCACTGTATTCGGCGACGGCGAGCAGACCCGTGACTTTGTCTATGTCGAAGATTTGGTGGACTTGCTGGTGCAGGCCATCGAGAAGCCCGAGGTGGAAGTGGGCGCGGTGAACGTCGGCTGGAACCAGGCCACGACCCTCAAACAGATGCTCCAGGCCCTGGCCGCCGTGGTGGGCGACCTGCCACCGATCAGCTACGGCCCGGCGCGTTCCGGTGACATTCGCCATTCCCGGGCCGACAACCACCGGTTGTTGGAGCGCTTCAGCTTTCCCCCGCAAACACCGATGAGTGTAGGGTTGGCGCGGTTGCTGGGGCGCTAAAACTGTGGGAGCGAGCTTGCTCGCGATAGCGCTGGGTCAGTCAACATCATTGCTGGCTGATCCACCGTCATCGCGAGCAAGCTCGCTCCCACAGGGATATTCGTACCTTTAAGTTCGGCTTAGAACTTGTAGCCCAACCCCACCATGTAGATGAACGGATCCACGTCGACATCCACCTTGGCCCGGGTACCGCCGGCCACGGCGTTGTTGTCCACATAGGCGGTGGTGTCGATGTCGATGTAGCGGATCTGGCCGTTGATCATGATGTTGTCGGTCAGCATGTAGTCGGCACCGACTTGCCACGCCATGCCCCAGCTGTTTTTCGCCCGGAAGTTGCTGAAGCCATTGGCGCTGGCTTCGCTGCCCACGTGTTCGTCGTAGATCCAGGTGTAGTTGATACCGGCGCCGACATAGGGCTGGAACGCCGACTTGGCGTCGAGCGGGTAGTAGACCAGGCTCAGTGTGGGCGGCAGGTGCTTGAGGGTGCCGAGCTTGCCATTGGCCGCGCCGAGGGCGGTGCCTTTGATTTTCACGTCGTGCTCGAACGGCGAGGCCGCCAGCAGTTCGATACCCCAATTGTTGGTCAGCATGTAGGCGAAGTTCAGGCCCAGTTGCGTGTCGCTGCTCATGGTGGCCTTGCCACCCAGGTCGGCGCCGGCCAGCGGGCCACGGTCGACCTTGACACTGGAGCTGTCGGCCTCTGGATTGACGGTGATAGCGCCGGCGCGAACGATGATGTCACCGGCCGTATGGGCCTGGGCGAGCGGGGCTGCGAGCGCGAGGGCAACGAGGGAAGCGCTGAGCAAGGACTTGTGCATGGGGGCTCCAGAGGACATTTCAAAATTGATGTCCCATGGTACGGAGCCGCCTGGCCCGGTCTTTTGACACAGCTCAATGAGTCTTGGTCGATTAATTGACCCAGCTCAATGAAATGATGATGAGCAAGCCTTGACGGCCCCATCGCGAGCAAGCTCGCTCCCACACAGGTCGCATAGGCACTGAGATCTCCTGTGGGAGCGAGCTTACTCGCGATAGCTATCTGACGGACTGCCCATCACCACCCGATTCACTCCGGCAGCTCATACACATAAATCTTCTGCGCCTCCATCTGATACCCGGCGTCGGCCAGTTCACTGGTGGACGGCTTGACTTGCATCGGCCCCTCGACCCAATACGGCTGGTACAACTCGTCGAGCTTCACGCCGACCTCGCTTTTCACATGCACGATCTGGTTCGACGGCGGTGGCGGCACGTGGATGCAGGCGCCGAAATACGGCACCAGCAGGAAGTCCGTGGTGCGACCTTCCTCGCTGACTTCCAGCGGCACGATGTAGCCCGGCAAGCGAATCTGCTGGCCGTCGAGGGCCTTGACCACCGGCGCGTTGGGCAGATCCTGCTTGGCGGCCGGAGCGGACTCGGCGGCCAGGGCGTCGCTCATCTTCGACAGGTCGTGCAGCGGCGTCATGTTCGGCACTTCCGGCGGGGCGTCCGGCGGGATCATTTCCGACCAGGCCAGGTCCCTCGGCTCGGCCGCCCACAGCGGCAGGGCGACCATCATCAACAGCGCTAGCAGGGCGCGGGGCATCTTCAAGGTCCTCATAGACGGATCGACAGGCCGTCGGCCAACGATTGGCGATAGGCGCGCCAGGCCGGCACGCTGCCCATCAGCAGGGCGGCGACCAGGATGCCAGCCAGCAGCGTCCATTCATATTCGCTCGGCCAGCCCAGGGGCAAGTACAAGCCGTAGGCCGACTGCACGTAACCCTGGGCGGCGGCGATGCCGATGTACAGCAACGCCAGCCCGGCGGTGACCCCGGCCAGCGCCAGGGCAAAGGCTTCAAGTACCAGCAGCGTCGCGATATGCCACGGCCGCGCGCCCACCGAACGCAGGATCGCCATTTCCCGGCGGCGCTCGTTGAGGCTGGTGAGGATCGCCGTGAGCATGCCGATCAACCCGGTCAGGACCACGAACAGCGAAATCACGAACAAGGCCTTTTCCGCCGTGCCCATCAGGCTCCACAACTCCTGCAGTGCTACGCCAGGGAGGATGGCCAGCAGCGGTTCGCCACGGAACTCATTGATCTCGCGTTGCAAGGCAAAGGTCGAAATCTTGCTGTTGAGGCCGAGCATGAACGCGGTGATCGCTTGGGGCGTGAGGTCCATGTTACGGGCTTGGTCGGCGCTGATGCGCCCATTGCCCTGGGCCGGCACGCCGTTCTTCCAGTCGATGTGGATCGCCTCCATGCCGCCGAGGCTGATATGCAGCGTGCGGTCCACCGGGGTGCCGGTGCGCTTGAGAATCCCGACCACGGTGAAGGGCTTGTCGTCATGCTTGACCAGGCTGATCGCCGCCACGCCGTGGGCCAGCACCAGCTTGTCACCGAGCTTGTAGTGCAGTGCCTCGGCGACTTCGGCACCGAGCACCACTTCGAACGGATCGGTGGCGAAGGCCCGGCCATCGGCCAGTTCCAGGTGTTGCTGGCGGCCGTACTGGTAATGCTCGAAGTAGGCCTCGGTGGTGCCCATCACCCGATAGCCGCGATGAGAATCGCCCAGGGACATGGGGATCGCCCACTTCACTTTCGGGTTCTTGGCGAACTGTTCGAAGCTGTCCCAGCGGATGTTGTTGGTGGCGTTGCCGATGCGAAACACCGAATACAGCAGCAGGTTCACCGAGCCGGAGCGGGCTCCGACGATCAGGTCGGTGCCGCTGATGGTGCTGGCGAAACTGGCTCGCGCTTCGGTGCGCACACGTTCCACCGCCAGTAGCAGACAGACCGAGAGGGCGATGGCAAACGCGGTGAGGATCGCGGTGAAGCGGCGGTTCGCCAGGCTGGCCATGGCTAGACGGAACAAATACATCTCAGACCTCGAGTGGCGTGGCGGCGCGATTGAGATCGGCCAGCGAGAGGTGGCGGTCGAACAGCGGCGCCAGGCTCTGGTCGTGGCTGACGAACAACAGGCTCGACCCGGCCTCGCGGCATTCGGCGAACAACAGCCGCAGGAAGTTTTCCCGGGCGTCGTAGTCCAGGGCTGACGTCGGTTCGTCGGCGATCACCAGTTCCGGTTGACCGATCAAGGCCCGGGCGGCGGCGACCCGTTGTTGCTGGCCGATGGACAACGAGTCGGCGCGACGCTCCAACAGGTTCGGGTCGGTCAAGCCCAGGTGGGCCAGCAGTGTGGCGGCCGCTTGATCGACACTGCCGTGGCGCTGGGTGGCCCGCTGCGCGCGCAGTTTCGAGAAGTGGCAGGGCAGTTCGACGTTCTCGCGTACCGAGAGAAACGGCAGCAGGTTGAACTGCTGGAAAATATAGCCGGTATGGTCCACGCGAAAGCGGTCGCGGCGGCCGGCGGCCAGTTCGCTGAGTTCCTGGCCGAGCAGGCGGATGCTGCCGCGATCCGGCGTTTGCACCCCGCCCAACAGCCCCAGCAGCGTGGTCTTGCCGCTGCCACTCGGGCCCTTGAGGAACAAGGTTTCACCCGCTTCCAGGCGAAACGCCGGGATATCCAGCAAGGGCGGATGCCCGGGCCAACTGAAGCCCAGGTCGGACAGTTCGATGAGTGCTTGGGTCATATGAAACCGGTCAGATCAAGGTGAACCCCTGTGGGAGCGAGCTTGCTCGCGATAGCGCTGGGTCAGGCTGCATCTGTATTGGACGTGCCGGCCTCATCGCGAGCAAGCTCGCTCCCACATTGGGTTTTGCGGTGAATCAGAATTTCAGGGTTGGCGCCTTGGCCGTCACTTCCACGCCTTGCTGGCCACTCGGGCTGATCAGTTGTACCTGAATTTTCTGGGTGGCCGGGAAGGTTTTGAACAGTGTCGCCAGGTCCAGGTTCTTCAATGCACCAGCGGCGGCGCAGGTGAACTGGTAATGGGCATGGATCTCACTGTGCTCGTGATGTTCGTCGCCATCGGCGTCTTCGTCATGGTCATCGTGGTCCGGTTCATCGCCGAACAGCGGGCTTTCCAGTTCCTGTTGGGCCACGGTGCACTTGGCGGCGGCCGGCAGGTTGAACAGCGCCAGCGGCTTGTCCAACTGCGCCCGTACCGCGGCGACCTTGGCCTTGTCGGCATCGCTGGTGGCGGCGTGTTCGAAGCCCACCAGGTTCATCGCCGGGCTTTCCAGTTCCAGCTCCAGGGTCTGACCATCCAGTGCTGCGTTCAGTCGAGCAACGCCGTGTTCATGGGCGCCGAGGCTGCCATGTTCGTGATCATGGTCGTGGTCATGCTCCACCGCCGCATGAGCGACAGCCAATGGCAGCAGGGCGAACGGCAAAGCGAGAAGCAGACGACGCATGACGAGTCTCCGAAAAGGTTATGTAATCTTATAACGAAAGTGCGGAGAGTTTGACCGTCTGCTTGGCGTCGCGCAAGGGCCATGGGAGCATGCGTACATGAAATATTCAGGAGCACGGTGATGTTGCGGATACGCGGAACCGTCGGCGAGTGGCCGGTGGACTTGACGATCGAAATGGATGAGGGCGACTGGGCGCAGCTCGGCGCGCAGTTGCAAGTGGCCAAATCCGAAGGCGCGACGGCACCGGCGGCCAAACCGACGAACCAGGACGATGCCCAATGGCAGATCGCCAAGGAACTGCTGCGCAAGGCCGGCCAACTGAGCGGTCCGGACCTGCTGGAGCAGCTCGAAGGCCTGACCGGCAGTGCCTCGGCGGGCAAGCGCCTGTTGGTGCGCCTGCGCCACTGCGCTGAGGTCAAGGTGCTGAGCGGCGGCGATACGCCGCTCTATAACTGGAGTGGGGCTTAATACAACGCCGCGAACAGCTTGCGGCGATAGGTCGTCACCAGCGGGTGATCGTTGCCCAGCAGTTCGAACACTTGCAGCAAGGTCTTGTGGGGCAGGCCTTCGCTGTAGCTGCGGTTACGCACGAACAGCTTGAGCAGCGCATCGAGGGCAGCTTCGTACTGTTGGCGCGCCAGTTGCTGGATCGCCAGTTGGTACACCGCTTCGTCGTCTTGCGGGTCTTTCGCCAGGCGCGCCTTGAGATCGGCGGCGTCCGGCAGGTGCTTGGCCAGGCCGAGGAACTGGATCTGCGCCTTGGCACCGGCGAGGGCGGCCTTGTGCTCATCGCTTTTCACCGCGTCGAGCACCGTCTGCGCTTCGTCCAGCTCGCCGCGCTCGGTCAGGCAGCGGGCATACAGGATCAGGGCCTTGGCGTTGGTGTTGTCTTCACCCAGCAAGACGGTGAGCACGGCTTCGGCGTCGGCGAAACGACCGTCGTCGAACAGCGCCTGGGCCTGTTCGAACGGGTCGGCGGCGGCCGGCGGCGGCATCTGCACATGGGGTTCGAGCATCGTGCGTACCGCCGATTCCGGCTGGGCACCGGCAAAGCCATCAACGGGCTGACCGTCCTTGAACAACACCACCGTCGGCAGGCTGCGAATGCCGAAGCGGGCCACAATGTCCTGCTCGATGTCGCAGTTGACCTTGGCCAGCAGCAATTCGCCTTGATAGCTCTCGGCAATGGTTTGCAGCATTGGCATCAGAGCCTTGCACGGCGCACACCACTCGGCCCAGAAATCCACCAGTACCGGTTTGTGGAAAGAGTTCGCGATCACCGATTGGTCGAAATCGGCCGTGGTGGCGTCGAAGATGTAGGGCGTTTCCTGAGTCATGGGCAATCTCGTAGAGCGCTTGAATGGGGCAACTATACGGCGTGGTGGGGGGTGGCTGAAAGCGGGGTGGCGGTGAGAGGTGTGGAGATTGGCAGGGGCCCATCGCGAGCAAGCTCGCTCCCACAAGGGATCTCAAGTGTTCATGCGCCCCCTGTGGGAGCGAGCTTGCTCGCGATGCTTTCAGGGTCAGCGCCGCGCGTGGTACAGGCTCACATGCCGAAACTCTTCCGGTTCGGCCAGGTCCGGCAGGGTCATGGCCTGGAGCATTTCGATGCGTCGGTACAGCGGATGCTGGAAATCCCGCACCCGGGAATCGGCCACCAACGCCTCGCGACCACGGCTGAGGAACTGGTCGAGCAGTGGCAGGTTGGCCCGGTCGTAGAGCACGTCGGCGACCAGGATCAGGTCGAAACGATCGGCCTCGGCGAAAAAGTCCGTCGAATAACTCAACTCCACGTCATTGAGCGCAGCATTGGCCTGACAGGCGGCTATCGCCAGTGGGTCGAGGTCGCAGGCTACCACCTCCAGCGCCCCAGCCTTGACCGCTGCGATGCCCGCCACGCCGGAACCGGCCCCAAAGTCCAGCACCCGCTTGCCTTCGACCCACTGCGGCTGCTCGGCGAGGTAGCGGGCCATCGCCAAGCCGCTGGCCCAGCAGAAACTCCAATAGGGCGGCTCGTGGAGAATGCGCCGGGTTTCTTCCGGGCTGAAGGCGCGGTCCATGTTGTCGCCGTCGATCAGCCACAACTTCAAGTCAGCGCCGGGTAGCGGGCAAGCCACCAGGCGCGCGTCGCCAAGCAATTCACTCAACGCCCGTTGCAGGTCTTGCGGTGCACTCATGGCGCTTTGACGAATTGCAGGGTGCCCAACGCCTGGGTGGTCGGTTGGCTGATGCGTTGTTCCGGCAAGTGCAGGATCAACTGGCCGGACTGGCTGGCGCGGCCACGCAGTTCCACGCGGGCGCCCACCGGGAAGGCTTCCGGGTTGAAGCGCAAGCGGAAGGGCAGGGCCTGGTTGGTGCCGATCAGGCTGGAACTGGCAAGCAGTTGTTGTGGACGGTCCTTGTCGTCGATCACCAGCAGCGCCAGTTCCACTTCGGCTCCGGCCGGCACGCCTTGCAGGGTGCCGCTCAACTCGCGCTGGTACGCCGGCAGCGGTCCCAGCTCGGTGGCCTGCCGGGCCTTTTCCTGGGCCTGTTTCGGCGCGGGGGCCGGAGCGGGAGCGGCGGGTTTGGGGGCATCGCTGCTGCACGCCATCAGCAGGCTGAAAAAACTGAGCAAAACGAGCGATCGTAGCGGCATGTGTGGCTCCAGCAAGGTGAATTCCATGGATCTGACGGTAAGCCCGTCTGTATACCGTAAACCCTATGGCTTGTCTTGCCAGTGGGATGCGCTACCATGGCCCTCCCTTTTTTTGTTGCCTGCCACCATGCACTGTCCCTTCTGCGGTGCCAACGACACCAAGGTCATCGACTCGCGACTGGTCGCCGAGGGCGAACAAGTCCGCCGCCGCCGCGAATGCCTGGCTTGCGGCGAGCGTTTCACGACGTTCGAGACCGCTGAACTGGTGTTGCCGCGCCTGATCAAAACCGACGGCAGCCGCCAGCCGTTCGACGAAGAAAAACTGCGCGCCGGCATGCAGCGCGCCCTGGAAAAACGCCCGGTGAGCGTCGAGCGCCTGGAAGCGGCGCTGGTGCACATCAAGCACAAGCTGCGGGCGACCGGCGAGCGCGAGGTCAAGTCCCTGGTGGTCGGAGAGTTGGTGATGGCCGAGCTGCAGAAGCTCGACGAAGTCGCCTACATCCGTTTCGCCTCGGTATACCGGCGCTTCCAGGACCTGAACGAGTTCCGTGAAGAAATCGACCGCCTGGCCCGCGAACCGGTGAAAGAATGACTGTCCCGGCGCAGCAGGCCGTCCTCGACGCCCACTACATGGCCCGTGCCCTGGAGTTGGCGCGGCGCGGTCACTACACCACCCACCCCAACCCCCGGGTCGGTTGCGTGATCGTGCGTGACGGGCAGATTGTCGGCGAAGGCTGGCACATCCGCGCTGGCGAGCCCCATGCCGAAGTCCATGCCCTGCGGGCCGCCGGTGACAACGCCCGGGGCGCCACGGCCTACGTGACCCTCGAGCCTTGCAGTCATCACGGGCGTACCCCGCCTTGTGCCGATGCGCTGGTCAACGCCGGCGTGGCGCGGGTGGTTGCAGCGATGCAGGACCCTAACCCGGCAGTCGCCGGGCGCGGCCTGCAGCGCCTGGCCCAGGCCGGCATCGCCACCGAAAGCGGCGTGCTGGAAGGTGAGGCGCGCAAGCTCAATGAAGGTTTTCTCAAACGCATGGAACAGGGCCTGCCGTTCGTGCGGGTCAAGCTCGCCATGAGCCTGGATGGCCGCACCGCCATGGAAAGCGGCGAAAGCCAGTGGATCACCGGCCCGGCCGCACGTTCGGCGGTCCAACGCCTGCGCGCCCAGGCCAGTGTGGTGCTGACCGGCGCCGACACGGTGCTGGCGGACAATGCCCGGCTGACCGTGCGCGCCGATGAACTCGGGCTGGATGCCGAGCAGACTGTGTTGGTCATGAGCCGTCCGCCGCTGCGGGTGCTGGTGGACGGGCGCCTGCGGGTGCCGCTGGATGCGCCGTTTTTCAAGGCCGGTCCGGCGCTGGTCGCTACCTGCATGGCGGTGGAAGAACAATACGCCAACGGTCCTGAATGCATGATCGTGGCGGGCGATGACGGCCAGGTCGATCTGCGTCGGCTGCTGGTGGCGCTGGCTGCTCGGGATGTCAATGAAGTGCTGGTGGAGGCCGGTCCGCGCCTGGCGGGGGCTTTCGCCCGGCAGGGGCTGGTGGACGAGTTCCAGATCTTCATTGCCGGCAAGTTCCTCGGTTCTTCGGCGCGGCCACTGCTGGACTGGCCGCTGGCGCAGATGAAGGACGCTCCCCAGTTGAAAATCACCGAAATCCGCGCCGTGGGCGATGACTGGCGAGTCATCGCCGTTCCCGTGCCACCGGCCAGCGTATAATTCCCGGCTTTCGCTCACGCGGCGGCCCGTTCTCGAGGAGGACTCCATGTTTACCGGCATCATCGAATCCATCGGCAGCATCCGTGCACTCACCCCCAAGGGCGGCGATGTGCGGGTCTACGTCGAAACCGGCAAGCTCGACCTGAGCGACGTCAAGTTGGGCGACAGCATCGCGGTAAACGGCGTTTGCCTGACCGCCGTTGAACTGCCAGGCAACGGCTTCCTGGCGGACGTCAGCCGCGAAACCCTCGACTGCACGGCCATGAACGACCTCAAGAGCGGCAGCCCGGTCAACTTGGAAAAAGCCCTGACCCCCACCACTCGCCTGGGCGGACACCTGGTCAGCGGCCACGTGGACGGCGTCGGTGAAGTGGTCTCGCGCACGGATAACGCCCGGGCCGTGGAGTTTCGCATCCGCGCCCCGAAGGAACTGGCCAAGTACATCGCCCATAAAGGCTCGATCACCGTCGACGGCACCAGCCTGACGGTCAACGCGGTGGATGGCGCCGAATTCCTGCTGACGATCATTCCCCACACGCTGAGCGAAACCATCATGGCTTCGTACCGGCCAGGTCGCCGGGTCAACCTGGAAGTCGACTTGCTGGCCCGTTACCTGGAACGCCTGCTGTTGGGCGACAAGGCCGCAGAGCCTGACTCTTCACAACGGCGGGCCGGTAACATCACCGAAAGTTTTCTGGCCGCCAACGGCTACCTCAAATCCTGACCCAAGGGGGTGCCGCGTGGCGCTCAATAGCATCGAAGAACTGGTTGAAGACATCCGCCAAGGCAAGATGGTCATCCTCATGGATGACGAAGACCGCGAGAACGAAGGCGACCTGATCATGGCCGCCGAGTGCTGCAAGGCCGAGCACATCAACTTCATGGCCAAGCACGCCCGTGGGCTGATCTGCATGCCGATGACCCGCGAGCGCTGCGAACTGCTGAAGTTGCCGCTGATGGCGCCACGCAACGGCTCGGGCTTCGGCACCAAGTTCACCGTGTCCATCGAGGCCGCCGAAGGCGTGACCACCGGGATCTCCGCCGCTGATCGCGCGCGCACCGTACAGGCTGCCGCCGCCCGGGACGCCAAGGCCGAAGACATCGTCAGCCCCGGCCACATCTTCCCGCTGATGGCCCAGGCCGGTGGCACCCTGGCCCGCGCCGGCCACACCGAAGCAGCGTGCGACCTGGCGCGCATGGCCGGTTTCGAACCCAGCGGCGTGATCTGCGAAGTGATGAACGACGACGGCACCATGTCCCGTCGCGCGGAGCTGGAAACCTTCGCCGCCGAACACAACATCAAGATCGGCACCATCGCCGACCTGATCCACTACCGGATGATCCACGAACGTACCGTTCAGCGGATTGCCGAGCAGCCGCTGGACAGCGAACTGGGCCAGTTCAACCTGGTGACCTACCGCGACTCGGTGGAAGGCGACGTGCACATGGCGCTGACCCTGGGCACTGTATGCGCCGAAGAGCCGACCCTGGTGCGCGTGCACAACATGGACCCATTGCGCGACCTGCTGATGGTCAAGCAACCCGGCCGCTGGAGCCTGCGGGCCGCCATGGCCGCGGTGGCCGAGGCCGGCAGCGGCGTGGTGTTGCTGCTCGGCCACCCGCTCGATGGCGACGTGCTGCTGGCGCACATTCGTGAAACCGGCGATCAGGCAGCGGTGAAAAAACCGACCACCTACAGCATCGTCGGTGCCGGTTCGCAGATCCTTCGCGACCTGGGCGTGCGTAAAATGCGCCTGATGAGCGCACCGATGAAATTTAATGCGATATCCGGTTTCGATCTGGAAGTTGTAGAATACGTGCCCTCCGAATAATGGCCCGGAGATTCCGGCATTGTTGTTCACTTAAGGCTAGTTAGATTCATTGTGGCGAGGGAGCTTGCTCCCGCTTGGGTGCGCAGCACCCACAACAGGGGCCGCTTCGCAGCCCAGCGGGAGCAAGCTCCCTCGCCACAAAAGCTTGAAAATGAACAGCATGACGGGATTTCCGATGCAGTATTCGTGGCTAATATCACTGAAGGAGCGCGTATAGAACGCGCTCTGGCTCTTTAAGAGATCTGACGAATGACCCTGAAGACCATCGAAGGTACCTTCATCGCCCCTAAAGGCCGCTACGCTCTGGTAGTGGGCCGTTTCAACAGTTTCGTGGTCGAGAGCCTGGTTGGCGGTGCGGTCGATGCCCTGGTTCGCCATGGCGTGAGCGAAAGCGACATCACCATCATCCGTGCCCCTGGCGCCTTCGAAATTCCGCTGGTTGCGCAGAAAGTCGCTCAAAAGGGCGAATATGCGGCGATCATCGCCCTGGGCGCGGTCATTCGTGGCGGTACTCCGCACTTCGAATACGTGGCTGGCGAATGCACCAAGGGCCTGGCCCAGGTGTCCATGGAATTCGGCGTGCCGGTCGCTTTTGGCGTGCTGACCGTTGACTCCATCGAACAAGCCATCGAACGTTCCGGCACCAAGGCCGGTAACAAAGGTGCCGAAGCTGCCCTGTCCGCCCTGGAAATGGTCAGCCTGCTGGCGCAGTTGGAGGCCAAGTGATTAGCGACGAAAGCGATCGTTTCAACCCGCGCGATCCAAAGCCTGCGGACGCCGGCAAGCCATCGAAAAGCGTCAAGCGTCGCGAAGCCCGTCAGCTCGCGACCCAGGCGCTGTATCAATGGCACATGGCCAAGCAATCGCTGAACGAGATCGAAGCGCAGTTTCGGGTCGATAACGATTTCAGTGATGTCGACGGTGCTTATTTCCGCGAGATCCTGCACGGGGTCCCGCAGTTCAAGACCGAAATCGACACCGCGCTCACGCCTTGCCTGGACTTGACCATCGAAGAGCTGGATCCGGTTGAACTGGCGGTTCTGCGCCTGTCCACCTGGGAACTGCTCAAGCGCGTCGACGTACCGTACCGCGTGGTGATCAACGAAGGGATCGAACTGGCGAAAGTCTTCGGTTCCACCGATGGTCACAAGTTCGTCAACGGTGTGCTCGACAAGCTCGCCCCGCGCCTGCGTGAAGCTGAAGTGAAGGCGTTCAAGCGCTGATTGGCGCTTGTTATCCCAATGGGTGAGTTTGAGCTGATCCGTAACTACTTCGCCGCCGCGCCTTGCGCGCAGGGCGGCGAGGGCGTTGCGCTGGGGATCGGCGACGACTGCGCCTTGCTGACAGCTCCTCCCGGGGAACAGCTGGCGGTCTCCACCGACACGCTCGTGGCCGGTGTGCATTTTCCAGAGCCTTGCGACCCGTTCCTGCTCGGCCAGCGCTCGCTGGCCGTGGCGGTCAGTGACCTGGCTGCCATGGGCGCCAAGCCTTTGGCCTTTACCCTAGCCCTGACCTTGCCGGCGGTGACCACCGATTGGCTGCAAGCCTATGCCCGCGGTTTGAACCAGATGGCCCAGGCCTGTGGCGTGGCGCTGGTGGGAGGGGACACCACGCGTGGGCCGTTGAGCCTGACCATGACCGTGTTCGGCCACGTGCCTTCCGGCCAGGCCCTGACCCGCAGCGGCGCCCGGCCCGGCGACCTGCTGTGTGTCGGCGGCGAACTGGGCAATGCCGCCGGCGCCTTGCCGTTGGTACTCGGTCAGCGGCGCGCCGAGCCTGGGATTGCCGAGCCACTGTTGGCACATTATTGGTCGCCCCGACCGCAGATCGACTTGGGCCTGGCGTTGCGGGGAAAGGCCAGCGCGGCGATGGATATTTCCGATGGCCTGCTGGCCGATTGCGGGCATATTGCCCTGTCGTCCGGGGTAGCCTTGCAGGTTGAACGGGACCGACTGCCGCTGTCCAACGCTCTGGTAGCGTTTCTTGGCGAGGCCGATGCCGCACAGGCCGCCCTGAGCGGCGGTGACGATTACGTGCTGCTGTTCGCCCTGCCTCCGAACCGATTGTCAGCGTTGCAGGCCGAAGGCTGGCCGATCCATGTGATCGGCAGCGTCCTGGCCGGGCAAGGCGTCACGCTGGTGGACAGCGACGGGCACGACATCACCCCGCACGTACGGGGCTATCAACATTTTCGGGAGACACCGTGACAGATCATCCCAACCAGGTCCCGGCAGAGTTCGTTCCGCCTTCGGTCTGGCGCAATCCCTGGCATTTCCTGGCATTTGGCTTTGGTTCGGGCACTTTACCTAAAGCGCCGGGCACCTGGGGCTCGCTGGTTGCGCTACCCTTCATTCCGTTGTGGCAGATGTTGCCGGACTGGGGCTACTGGTTGATGCTTGGCATCACCATGCTGTTTGGCTTCTGGCTGTGTGGCAAAGTGGCGGACGACCTGCGGGTGCACGATCATGAAGGCATCGTCTGGGACGAAATGGTCGGCATGTGGATCACCTTGTGGTTGGTGCCGGAAGGCTGGTATTGGTTGCTGACGGGATTTCTGGTGTTCCGTTTCTTCGATATCCTCAAGCCGTGGCCGATCCGCTGGATCGACCGACATGTGCACGGAGGTGTCGGGATCATGCTCGACGATGTATTGGCCGGGGTTTTCGCCTGGCTGGCAATGCAAGGATTGGTGTGGTGTTTCACCTGAAGGAGCCAGGCATGGGCGTAAGCCGCGCACTACTGCTGTTGCTGTGTTTAGGAGCCTGTATGGGGGTGAGGGTGGCCGAGTCGGCGCCGCAGCCTGACAAGGTTCGCGCGGCGAGTGAGGAGTGGGCCGATTACACCCAGGCCGACGGACAGGGCATGGGCTGGGACATCTTGCGCGCGGTGTTCGAGCCTGAAGGCGTCAAGCTGGAAATCCGCAGCGTGCCCTACACCCGTTCGATCGGGCTGGTGCAGCGCGGCGAGGTCGACGTGCAGGTCGGCGCCTATCGGGATGAATCCGAAGGCGTGCTTTACCCGAAGTGGCACTACGACGTCGATCACATCTATGCCTTGGGGTTGGCCTCCAAGCCGACGCCCACCCTGGCGACGATTGGCAACTATCGACTGGTATGGATGCGCGGGTACGAATACAACAACTACCTGCCCAACATCCGGCGTTTCAATGAGATCCACCGGGCGGTGGGTATCTTGCCGATGCTGATCCATGAGCGAGCGGATTTTTACATCGATGCGTCGATGGAAATCGAAGAAGTGCTCGCCAAGGCCGATAATCCGAAGCAGTTCAAACTCTCGCCGCTGATCAATTTGCCTCTCTACCTGGGCTTTGCCAACACCGCCAACGGACGGGCATTGAGCGAGCTGTTCGACCGGCGGATGGAAGTGCTGGTGAAAACCGGCCAGCTCAAGCCGATTTTCGAACACTGGAAGCAACCCTATCCTTTCGACGAGAATGGCAAGCCACCGAAGCCGTAATCAAACTTTTCGATGGTTATGGCCGACAATTCAGCCTAAGCGTCGGTCGGGACGTGCTGTTACAATGCCCGCCTCTGCGAAACTCCAGTACTAGATCAGGAGCACACCGGTGCCTGTCGTTTTTGTTGCCGCTTCCAAGCTGCCAACGCCCTTTGCGCAATTCACCATGCATGGTTTTCTCGATGAAGCCACCGGCCGCGAGCACGTCGTGCTCAGCCTGGGTGATTTCGCCGACGGTTCTGCGGTGCTGGGCCGCCTGCATTCCGAATGCCTGACCGGTGATGCCCTGTTCAGCCAGCGCTGCGATTGCGGTTCGCAACTCGAGGCCGCGCTGCAGGCCATCGCCCGTGAAGGCCGTGGCGTGTTGCTGTACCTGCGCCAGGAAGGCCGTGGCATTGGCCTGTTGAACAAGATCCGCGCCTATGAACTGCAAGATGGCGGCGCCGATACAGTGGAAGCCAACGAGCGCCTGGGCTTTGCCGCCGACCTGCGCGACTACAGCATCTGCCTGCCGATGCTGGAGCATCTGGGCGTGAAGTCGCTGCGCTTGATGACCAACAACCCACGCAAGGTCAAGGCGTTGACCGACATGGGCATCGTGGTGGCCGAGCGTGTGCCGCTGCACACCGGTCACAACCCCCACAACAAACTCTACCTGGCAACCAAGGCCAGCAAGCTCGACCACATGATGGGCAACGAGCACCAAGGCGAGGTTGACCGGGCGTGACGCGCGGTCAGGTTCGGCGGCGGCTGTCGGTCAGTTGGTGGAAATACCTGGCCCTGGCCTTGCTGCCACTGTTTGTGATCAATGCGGTGTTCGGCCAGGGCGAAGCGATTCTGCCGGTGCTGGCGATGCCGTTGTTCATTGCCGGCCTGGCGTCGATGTTTGTCAGCCTGCGATTCTTCGGGCCGTATAAACAGGCCCTGGTCGCCACCCAGAAAGCCCTCGACACACCCGAAGAGCCCCAGGCCTGGATCGACCTGGCGGCCCGTCGCCGCGCCGCCTTCCTGGTGGCCGGGTTGCCGGCCTGGATCGGCGCCCTGGCGGTGTTCGTGGGCCTGGAAGCCGTGCCGTTGATGCTGCTGGCCTTGTCGACCGCCGTGTTGTTCTACCTGTACCGCATCCCGCGTCAACTCGGCTGATGAGCCGCTGGCTGGCGGTCTTGCTGCTGGCCCTCAGCGCCTCGACGATGGCGGCCTCGCGGGTCGTCAGCCTGGCGCCGTCGCTGTCGGAAATCGTCGTTGAACTGGGCTCCGCCGACCTGTTGGTGGGCGTGCTGGATGGCGGGGATCGCCCGCCGGCGCTCAGGGACGTGCCCTCGGTAGGCCGTTACGGGCAACTGGACATGGAGCGCTTGCTCAGCCTCAAGCCCGATCTGCTCCTGCTCTGGCCTGGCAGTGTCGGCCCGGCCCAGCGCGAGCAGCTCAAGGGCCTGGGCATCCTCATCCATGTCGCCGAGCCCCGCAGCCTCGACCAACTCATCACGCAAATCGAAGCCATCGCCAAGCAGCTCGGCCGCCCGGAGCGGGGCGTGCAGCGGGCGGCGCAGTTGCGCGTGCGTCTCGAGGCGCTACGCCAGCGCTATCGACGGGACCCGCCGTTGCCGGTGTTCTATCAGGTCTGGGACCGGCCGCTGTACACCGTTGGTGGTGGGCAGATCATCAGTGATGCGCTGAGCGTGTGCGGTGCCCACAACGTTTTTGCCGACCTGAGCCTGCCGGCGCCACAGGTGAGTGTGGAAGCGGTGCTGCAACGTAGTCCGCAAGTCATCCTGGCCACGGAACAGACGCAGCTCGATGCCTGGAAAACCTGGCCGGTGGCGCAGGGGCGGTTGTTGGTCAATGACAAAGGCCTGGAACGGCCCAGTGGGCAGATGATCGAGGCGACGGCGCGGCTATGTGAGTTGATTGCGCCAGACCGATAGACTGCGGCGCCTGTAATCGCGAGCAAGCTCGCTCCCACAGGGGCTCCACAACAGGTTAACTGTGGGAGCGAGCTTGCTCGCGATGAGGCCAGCCCAGACACCACAGTTCCTGGATCAGAGTTCCGGGGTCCAAGTCACCCCAAACAACCACGCCCGACCTTCCTCCCGATACCCATACTGCCCCCCATCATGGCTATACAGCGCCCGGCTGTAGCCCTTGTCCAGCAGGTTATCCACCTTCATCTCCAGCTTCACCTCCCGGGTCAGCGCCCAACTGCCGCGCAACCCGAGCAGGACATAGCCGCCCAGGGCGTTGCGGTTGTCTTCATCGTCATAGCTGCCGCTCACCGCTTGCCAGGTGGCGCCCAGGCCGAGGCGGTCGAATTGCCGGTCCAGGTCCAGGCTCAAGGTCCGCCGGGCGCGGCGGGCCAGGGTGTGACCGCTGTCGCGGTCGCGCGGGTCGATGATGGCCAGGGCCAGATTGCCCTGCCAGCCGAAGACATCCTGCAGGTAGGCCATTTCAAAGCCGTCGATCCGCGCCGAGGCGACGTTCTGCGGGCGTGAGTCGCGGCCAAAAATGATCGCGTCTTCCAGGTCGGTGCGGTACAGCGAGGTTTCCAGGCGGGCGCTGTCGCTCAGTTGGCTGCGCCACTGCAGCTCGTAGCTCTTGGCCGTCTCGGGCTTCAGGTCGGGGTTGCTGAAGTCTGGGTAGTACAGGTCGTTGAAGGTCGGCGCGCGGAAGCTCTCACTGTAGGTCAGCAACAGGTCGTTGGCCGGATTGACCGGCACGGTGAGGGTGCCGCTCCAACTGTTCTGGCCGCCCAACTGTTGGTTCTGGTCGCGACGCAGGCCCAGTTCCGTCGAGAACGTTTCGGCCTGGAAGCGGTGCTGGATGAACGCTGCACGGTTCCAGCGGCTGTCCTCGTCGAACGGTGTGCTGCTGTTGACCCGGTCCTGATACCAGTCGCCGCCGACGATCAGGCTGTTGCGCTCGTCCAGCGTCACATCGTTCTGCCAGGTCACCGAATCGCGGTAGGTATTGAAGACTTCGCGGACATCGCTGAGCTTGTCGAAGGTCTTTTCGCGGTTCTCGCTGTGGCCCAGTTCCAGGCGGGATTTCCAGGCGTCGTTGATGCGCCCGTCCACATAGGTGCTGAAGCTGCTCACCGCGAACTCGCTGTAGGGTTGCTGGGGCAAGGACTCGAAAGTGCTCGGGTCGAAGCGGCCGAACGGGTTGTCGTATTCGCTTTTGCCGCGGTTATCCAGCAGGTTCAGGCCAACTTCCAGGTCATCGCTGGCCGCATGGCTCAGGCTCAGGCTGAAGGACTGGTTGCGGTTGGCATCGTCGTCGCGGTCGCTGGCGTAGGACTCGTGGGTCCGGTTGCTGCCAGCGCTGTCGTCGAGGCTGGCACCGAGGTTGAAACGGGTCTGCTCGTCGCCGCCGGACAGGCCCAGGCTGCGCTCCCAGGTCTGGTGGCTGCCGACCCCCACGTGCAGGCGCGGTTGCAGACCCTGGGTGTTGCCGCGCCGGGTGAAAATCTGGATCACCCCGCCCACTGCGTCGGCGCCGTAGATCACCGAACGCGAACCGCGCAGCACTTCCACGCGCTCGATCTGGTTGATGTTCAGGCGTTGCAGGTTGCTGTCACCGGAGGTGGCGTTGCCGATGCGCTGGCCGTCCACCAGCACCAGGCTCTGGGCCGATTTGGTCCCGCGAATGTAAATCCCCGGCAGGCTGCCGCGCCCACCCAGCGGCGCCACTTGGACACCCGGCACGCGGCTGAGCAAGTCCGTGACACTGGTCGGTTGCAAGCGCTCGATGTCGTCGCGGGTGAACACGGTGTTGGCGGCACTGCTGTCGTTGCGGGCCTCGACCTGGCGGTTGGCGCTGATCACGATGTCGGGCAGCTTCAAGGCCTGGTCGCGTTCGAAGGTGTCGGCCAGCAGGTCGGGGGTGGGTAGCAGAGAGAGGGTGAGGGCGAGGCGGAGTTTCATGGGGGTCCGGACATGTCTGGTCTGCACAAACCCCTTGTGGGAGCGAGCTTGCTCGCGATGGCGGAAGATCAGTCAAGTCATCCATTGGCTGACACACCGCTATCGCGAGCAAGCTCGCTCCCACAGGGGATCTGTGTTGGCTGAACTTACAGGCCCAACAACTGCAACCGCTGGCGCACCGCCGCTTCGATCCCCGCCTCGTCCAGCCCGCATTCGGCCAGCATCTGTGCCGGCTTGGCGTGTTCGACGTAGCTGTCCGGCAGGCCCAGGTGCAGCACCGACTTGAGGATGTTCTCCCGGGCCAGGAACTCGCTGACCGCCGCACCGGCACCGCCCATGATGGCGTTTTCCTCGATGGTCACCAGCAGGTCATGGCTGCCGGCCATTTCGCGCACCAGGGCTTCATCCAGGGGTTTGACGAAACGCATGTCCACCACGGTAGCGTCCAAGGTGTCGGCGACTTTCAAGGCCTCGGCCAGTTGCACGCCGAACACCAGCAGGGCGGTTTGCTTGCCCTGGCGGCGGATCACGCCCTTGCCGATCTCGATGGGTTCGAGGTCGGTCGAGAGAGTCGCGTTCGGGCCGGTGCCACGAGGGTAGCGCACCGCCGCCGGGCCATTGAACAGGTGGCCGGTGGTGAGCATCTTGCGCAGCTCGTTTTCATCGCTCGGGGTCATCACCAGCATGCCGGGGATGCAGCGCAGGAACGACAGGTCGAAGCTGCCGGCGTGGGTCGGGCCGTCTTCGCCCACCAGGCCGGCGCGGTCGATGGCGAACAGCACGTCGAGGTTCTGCACCGCCACGTCATGGATCAACTGGTCGTAGGCCCGTTGCAGGAAGGTCGAATAGATCGCCACCACCGGCTTGGCGCCTTCGCAGGCCATGCCGGCGGCGAGGGTCACGGCGTGCTGCTCGGCAATCGCCACGTCGAAATAGCGCTGCGGGTAGCGTTCGCTGAACGCCACCAGGTCCGAGCCTTCCTTCATCGCCGGGGTAATGCCCACCAGGCGTGGATCGGCGGCGGCCATGTCGCACAGCCATTGGCCGAAAACGCTGGAATACTTCGGTCCACCGGCTTTTTTCGGCGCGGCGGCCGGGGCGTCCAGGGGTTCGAGCTTGGTGATGGCGTGGTAGCCGATCGGGTCGACCTCCGCCGGAGCGAAGCCTTTGCCTTTCTTGGTGACCACGTGCAGGAACTGCGGGCCCTTGAGGTCGCGCATGTTGCGCAGGGTGGCGATCAGGGTCGGCAGGTCGTGGCCGTCGATGGGGCCGATGTAGTTCCAGCCCAGTTCTTCGAACAGCGTGCCGGGCACCAGCATGCCCTTAGCGTACTCTTCGGTACGGCGGGCGATTTCCCAGGCACCGGGCAGGCGCGACAACACCTTCTTGCTGCCTTCGCGCATGCTGGCGTAGGTGCGGCTGGAGAGGATCTTCGCCAGGTAGTTGGACAACCCACCGACATTGCGCGAGATCGACATGTCGTTGTCGTTGAGGATCACCAGCATGTTGGCGTTGACTTCCGGCGCATGGTTCAGCGCCTCGAAGGCCATGCCCGCGGTCAGTGCGCCGTCGCCGATCACGGCAATGGCCTTGCGCTCGCTGTTTTGCAGGCGGGCGGCAATCGCCATGCCCAGGGCGGCGCTGATGGAGGTGCTGGAATGGCCGACGCCAAAGGTGTCGTATTCACTCTCGGAACGGCGCGGGAAGGCGGCGATGCCGTCCTTCTGGCGCAGCGTGCCCATGCGCTCGCGACGATCGGTGAGGATCTTGTGCGGGTAGGCCTGGTGCCCGACGTCCCACACCAGCCGGTCGTCCGGGGTGTCGAACACGTAGTGCAGCGCGATCGTCAGCTCGATGACGCCCAGGCCGGCACCGAAGTGCCCACCGGTCTGGCCGACTGTATAGAGCAGTTCCAGGCGCAACTCATCGGCCAGGGTTTCCAGCTCGGCTTCACCCAGGCGACGCAGGCCGTCCGGCGTGTTGGCGCGGTCCAGCAGGGGCGTGGTCGGGCGCTTGCGGGGAATCTCTTGAAACGTCGTGGGCATCAGGCGAATCGTTATAGGTATAGAAAGAGGCGGCAGTTTACCTTATGCATCGCAAGCTGCCCACGCGTAGGCCGGAACTTGGCCGATACGCACTTATGAATGGGTTGACCCTGTATCAGCTGCGTCGTTCGACGATATAGCGCGCCAAGTCGCGCAACGGTTCGGCCGCCGCGTCAAAGGGTCGCAGCGCGGCCAAGGCCTGGTCGCGCAACTCCAGGGCGTAGACCTTGGCCGCGGCGAGGCCGAGCAGGGCCGGGTAGGTCGGCTTGTCCCGGGCGATATCGGCGCCCTGGCGTTTGCCCAGGGTCTGGGTATCGCTTTCCACGTCGAGGATGTCGTCCTGCACCTGGAACGCCAGGCCAATGGCCCGGGCGTAGGTCTGCAAGGCTTGCAACTGCTCGGGGGTGGACCGACCGCTGGCCAGGGCACCGAGTTGGACGCTGGCCTCGATCAGCGCGCCGGTCTTGTGCCGGTGCATGTATTCCAGGGCGTCCTGGTCCAGCTTCAGGCCCACCGAACCCAAGTCGATGGCCTGGCCGCCGACCATTCCAGCGGGGCCCGCCGCCAACGCCAGGGCGCTGACCATGTCCAGGCGAATCTGCGCCGGGCAGTCGCTCAGGGCCGGGTCCAGCAGGGCGCTGAACGCCAGGCTCTGCAAGCCGTCGCCGGCCAGGATCGCGCAGGCTTCGTCGAATTGCTTGTGGGTGGTCGGCTGGCCGCGGCGCAGATCGTCGTCGTCCATGGCTGGCAAGTCGTCGTGCACCAGCGAATACGCGTGGATCAGCTCCACCGCGCAGGCCGCGCCGTTGGCCTGTTCGGCCTGGCCGCCCAAGGCTTCGCACGCGGCATAGGCCAACAGCGGCCGCACACGCTTGCCGCCATTCATCACGCTGTAGCGCATGGCTTCGTACAGGCGCGCCAGTTCCGGGCTCGGGGCGCTGAACAACGTATCCAGTGCAGCATTGACCCGGGCCTGGCTGCTGGCCTGATAGGCACCGATCATTCAGGTTGTTCCGCGTCGAAAGGCTCTTCGGTCAGCTCACCGTCGCGCTCGAGCAGCAATTGCACTTTCTGCTCGGCCTGGGCCAGCGCCGCCTGGCAGTCGCGAGTCAAGCCGATACCCTGCTCGAAGGCGGTCAGCGAGTCTTCCAGCGACAATTCGCCGTTCTCCAGCCGTTCGACCAGTATTTGCAGGTCGGCCAGAGATTGTTCGAAATCCAGTGCAGCTTTTTTGCGGGCCATGGCGGCTATTCCGGTTGACTGTTAAACCGGCGCGACACTAGCAGACATGGGGTTTTGGGGCAAATCAGGGCGGGGGGATCGAAGCGGGACAACGGGCTTGCACCGACCCGCTTTTGTGGCGAGGGAGCTTGCTCCCGCTCGACTGCGCAGCAGTCGCAATCCGTTTCAAGCCCAGCAGGTAGGGGCCGCTTCGCAGCCCAGCGGGAGCAAGCTCCCTCGCCACGGGTTTGCCTCCGAAATAAACGTCAGTTTTCGTATTCGGCTCATTTCGTGAGCCGAATACGCCTGCTATTCGGCTCACGCACCTCCCAGTACGTGATTTCCCACACAGAATCGCGTGTTCCCCGATTGTGGAAAATCTGCCGAATAGCTACTCTTCGCGCCATCTACGGCCCCTTGTAACGGGGCCTCCAGACGAAACCCGAATAATGACAAGCAGCGCCGAGGAAGGGCGCCGGGTTGCGTTGTGCATGGCAGGAGGCATACGTGCGTTTTCTTTCTTTATTGATCGTATTGCTCGGTGCGCCGTTGGCGTGGGCCGAGCCTTCGGCCGAGCTGTCGGAGCCGGTCGGGGGCTGGCGCTACAGTGGCCTGCTCGATCGCACGGAAAACCCCCAGGTCGCCTATCCCACACCGCCCATCGACCGGGGCGTGCAGCGCAACCGCACGATGATCGAGGGCCGGATCAAGGACATGGGCACGGCTCGCCAGCCCCATAGCCTGGCGGTCAACGGCAATCCACTGAATCTCTATACCGACGACGAGGGCCGTTTCGCCCGGCCGTATGCGTTCGGCGCCGGTTCCAACAGCGTCGAGGTGCGCAGCTCCGAAGGCCGCTCCCTCAAGCGCGTGCAATTCTATGAAGCCAACAACCTGCGCACCCCGGCACAGATCCGCGTGGTGCTGGGCTGGGACGACCCTCAGGCCGAACTCGATCTGCATATCGTCACACCCGACGGCCAGCATGCGTTCTTCGGTCGGCCGGCGCTGACCAATGGCGGCGGCCTTGACCCGGATGGTGTCGATGGCCCCGGCCCTGAAATGTTCACCATGACCGCGCCGATGCACGGCACCTACCTGGTCTACGTGAACTATTGGGGCAACTACGGCAGCGGCGGCTACAACTTTGATGAGGCCAGCAACCAGAACGAGGTGATCACCTCGCAGATCAACCTGGTGCTCAACGAAAACACCGTCGATGAAAAACGCGAGACCTTTGTCGTGCCCCTGCGCGCCATTGGCGATCTGTTGCTGGTCAAGACTTTCAACTACTAAGTATCCGCTCCACGGATGAACAGGCCCTTGTGAATATGAGCGACAACACTGCTTCCCCGACCACGCCGACCCCTGTCGCCAAACCTGTGCGCCGCTGGCCGGCGATACTGATCGGGCTGTGCCTGGTCGCGGGTGTGGCCGCCGGGTTGGGCTGGTTCATGACCAAGCCCAAGGCGCCGCCCATGGAGTTGGCGTTGGAAAAACTCGGCCTGAGCCGCCCCGACGGATTGCTCGAGGCGCACTCCCTGAGCCAGTTGCCCAAGGACCTGTTGGCGGTGCCGTTCCTCAAGGCCACGCTCACCGAGGATTTCGTCTTCTATTACGAGGCCCACGCCGACCGCCTCGGGCTGATCGGCAGCCTGCGCCGGATCATCTACGAGCATGACCTCAAGTTGCAGGACAGCCTGATCGAAGAGCTTTTCGACCAGCCGGCCGATGTCGCGTTGTGGCGCGGTGCGGACGGTCGCCTCAAGGATTTCCTGTTGGTGATGGATCGCGGCGGCCTGGCGAAGGTGCTGGAGCCGTTGGCGAAAGTCGCACTGGATGACGCGCAACTGAGCAAGCTCAGCGACCTGAAGGTCGGCGGTGACGACGTTGCGCTCTACCAGCTCAGCTACAACGCCAGCAAATCCCTGCTCTTCGCCTCCCATGGCGACAAGCTGGTCGTGCTGTCCAATCCGACCAAGCTGTACGACCCGGCCAGCGGCTCCGCGGTTGAACCGGGCAGCGTTTCGACGACTGCCCTGGCTGCCTTGCTCAACGGCGACAAACTGTTCCCCGAAGCCTTCGGCCTGCCGCCCAAGGCGCCGGAGGTCAAGCAACGCATCTCGGTCAACGCCAGCGTGCTCGCCATGGGCTACCAGCGTTTCATCCCGAACTTCGCCGGTTTGCGTTTCGACATGGACGACAAGGGCTGGCACAGCTTCCTGGCCATGGACGAGCTGGAGAACCAGCCGGACTTCGACTTCAAGCCGATCTGGCAAGCCATGCCCATGGGCGCCAGCGCCTGCGTAGCCTTGCCCCTGGCCGCCGAGCAACAGAAACCGTTGCTGGTCAGACTCGGCGCCGACGAAAAAGCCGCCCAGGCCATGGTCGATCATGTGGCCGGCGCCGCAGGCCTGTGCTGGTACGCCGATTCGCGCCTGTACACGCCGCTGTTGGTGGCGAGCCTGAATGAAGACGATGGCAAGCTCGATGCCGACCTGGGCAACCTGTTCGGTTCGATGGTCGGCGCCTACGAAAACAATGTCGCCGAACATGCCTTCCCGGTCGTCGAGAAACAACAAGGCTCGACCCACCAGTGGCTGCGTCAGGTCAGCTCCAATTTCGGCCCCTACCTGGCCAAGGAAGCGGAGCAGCCCGAGGCGATTACCGGCAAGGCGTTCCTGCGGGTCAGCCTGGCCCGCCACGGTTCGACCTTGCTGTTCTCCCTCGATGACAAACTCGTGGACAAGGCCCTCGGCACCCTCGACAAACGCTTCCCGCCCATGGCCGACGTCGTGCCCAAGGACCTGCTGATGCCGGTCTACTTCGGCCCGGATTCCATGGCGCAACTGATGCAGCGTGAAACCCTCGACAGCTTGCCCCAGGACATGGAGCCGGTGTTCTACAACGCCGCGCAAACCTACCTGATCCCGAAACTGCGCACCCTCGGTGGCTATGGCAAGTACGCGCTGACCTTGCCTGCAGGCAGCGAGCCGGATGGCCACTGGCAGTGGCTGCCGCTGGAATGGAAAGCGCTGTGACAGCACTGATCCGCAACCCCGCGTTGACGTTGCTGCTGGCGTTGCTGCTCGGCGGGCCGGCGCTTGCCGTCGAGGCGCCGGCGCTGGATGTGCAGCAATCCCAGGTCTTTCGCGCCTGGTTCGTGCGCATTGCCCAGGAACAGCTGACCAGAGGCCCCAGCCCGCGCTGGTATCAGCAGGACTGCGCCGGGCTGGTGCGTTTCGCCGCCAACGAAGCGCTCAAGGTCCACGATGAAAAATGGCTGCGCAGCAATGGCCTGTCCAATCGCTACCTGCCACCGGAACTGCCGCTCAGCGATGCGCAACGGCGCCTCGCCCAGCAATGGCAGCAGGGCGGCGGCAAGGTCGGGCCCTACGTCAACGCCATCAAGCTGATCCAGTTCAACAGTCGCCTGGTGGGCCGCGATGTCGCCCAGGCCCGTCCCGGCGACCTGATGTTCTTCGACCAGGGCGACGACCAGCACCTCATGATCTGGATGGGCCGCTACATCGCCTATCACACCGGCACCACAACCCCTACCGACAACGGCATGCGCTCCGCAAGCCTGCAACAACTCATGAACTGGAAGGACACCCGATGGATACCCGACGCAGCCAACCCCAACTTCATCGGCGTCTATCGACTCAACTTTCTCTCCCAATGACCGGTGCCCGCATGCTGCGCTTGTGTTCAAAATTGCCCCTGCTGTTCGCCCTGTTGCTGGCACCTGTCGTGAATGCCGAAGACACGGTGGAGCCCAGCGGCTACACGCCGGTGGCCGGTGAAAGTTTCTTCCTGCTGGCCGACAGCAGCTTCGCCAGCGACGAACAGGCCATGGTTCGCCTCGAAGCGCCGGGCCGCGACTACCGTCGGTTCCGCATGGAGCCCTACGGCGGCGCCGACATCCGCGTCTATCGCATCGACAAGCCGCTGGATTTCCTCAAGCGCCAGAAGAACCTGCACCGTGTGGTCAGCGACGGCCAGTTCAAGGGCGAAGGCCTGTCGAACACCCTCGCGTACCTGTGGGACAACTGGTACCGCAAATCCCGTCGGGTGATGCAGCGGGCGTTCTCCTACGAGTCCCGCCAGCAAGTCACCGAAGAAGTGCCGGAATTGAAGATTGGCGACGCCCTGGTCGCGCCGACGCCGTATGAAGCGCCGGCACAGTTCGCCTTGATCCCGGGCTTGCCGGTGGTCAGCCAGTTCCGTTATCCGCTGTGGCAGGCCAAGCCGATCCAGCCGCCAGCCGGGGTCAACCTGGCCGGCTCCTCCAGTGAGTTCGTCAGCGTCGCGCCGGGCAATGTCTATGTGCCGCTGGGCCAGTTGAAGCCGGGCCTGTACCTGGTGGAAGCGCTGATCGGCAAATACCGCGCGACCACCATGGTCTTCGTCTCCAACACCGTGGCCGTGAGCAAGATTGCCGGCGACGAATTGCTGGTCTGGGCCGCACGCAAGCATGAAGGGCGTTCGGTGCCCAAGGTCAATGTGCTGTGGACCGACGGCCTGGGCGTGATGAGCAGCGGTGCCACCGATGAAGACGGCCTGCTGCGCCTCAAGCACGTCAGCCCGGAACGTTCGTTCGTGATCGGTGAAGACGAGGAGGGCGGGGTATTCGTCTCGGAAAACTTCTATTACGACAGCGAAATCTACGACACCAAGCTCTATGCTTTCACCGACCGGCCGCTGTACCGCCCGGGGGATTGGGTGTCGCTGAAAATCGTTGGCCGTGAGTTCAAGAACGCCCGTGATTCGGTACAGCCGACCGCCGCCGACGTGAATGTCAGCGTGCTGGACGCCACCGGCACCGCGCTGCAAACCCTGGCCCTGAAGCTGGACGCCAAGGCCGGCACCCAAGGCCGTTTCCAACTGCCGGAAAACGCCGTGGCCGGCGGTTACGAACTGCGCTTCAGCTACAAGGACCAGCTCTACAGCAGCGCCTTTCGCGTGGCCGAATACATCAAGCCGCACTTCGAGATCGCCCTGAACCTGGCCAAGCAGGATTACCGGACCGGCGAGCCGGTCAAGGGCAACCTCGTGTTGCTGTACCCGGACGGCAAGCCCGTGGTGAATGCCAAGGTGAGCCTGAGCCTGCGGGCCCAGCAACTGTCGATGGTGGATAACGAGCTGCAATACCTGGGGCAGTTCCCGGTGGAACTGACCAGCAGCGAAGTGACCACCGACGCCAAGGGCAACGCGACCCTCGACCTGCCGGCCGCCGACAAGCCGAGCCGCTACACCCTCACCGTGTTCGCCAGCGATGGTGCGGCGTATCGGGTCAAGACCACCAAGGAAATCCTCATCGACCGTGGCGCGGCGAACTTCCGCCTGAGTGCTCCCCAGCGGTTCAGCGCCGTCGGCCAGAAAGTGGCGTTCAGCTACGCCAACGAAGGCGGCAACGAGCAAGCCAAGGCCGTGACACCCGGCAGCTACGCCTGGGTGCGCCTGGAAGACCAGAGCACCGGCGAAGGCAAGCTGGCGGCCAAGGACAAGGGCTTCAGCCTGACCTTCGAGCGCCCGGGCACCTACAACCTGACGCTCAAGGACGACCATGGCCGGGTCATCGGCGCCGCCGCCCATGCGGTGACCGGTGAAGGCATCAAGGCCGTGCCGGGCACGGTCGAGATCGTCTTCGACAAACCTGAATACAAGACCGGTGACGAAGCGCTGGCGCTGATCACCTTCCCGGAACCGGTCAGCGATGCGTTGCTGTCGCTGGAGCGGGACAAGGTCGAGGCCACGGCACTGCTGTCCAAGGGCGGCGACTGGCTGAAGATGGAAAAACTCAGCGACACCCAATACCGCGCGCGCATCGCCGTGAAGGATAGCTTTGCGCCCAACCTGACCTTCTCGGTGCTGTACACCAAGGGCGGCCAGTACAGCTTCCAGAACGCCGGCATCAAGGTGGTCACGCCGCAGATCGACGTTGCCGTCGTCACCGACAAGGCGACTTACCGCCCCGGCGACACGGTGACCGTGGACCTGAGCACCCAGTTCGCCGGCAAGGCGATCCCGGCGCACCTGACGGTCAGCGTGGTGGACGAAATGGTCTATGCCCTGCAACCGGAAGTCGCGCCGACCATCGACCAGTTCTTCTATCACCCGCGCCGCAACAACGTGCGCACCAGTGCCAGCCTGTCGTTCATCAGCTACGACGTGGCGCTGCCAGGCAGCCCCGGTGCGCCGGGCAAGGCCAACCGCAGCGAACGTGGGGTCAAGGTGCTGGAGCGGCCGCGGCGTGAAGACGTCGACACCGCCGCATGGCAACCGGAGCTGGTCACCGACGCCAGCGGCAAGGCGCGCTTCACCTTCAAGATGCCGGACTCCCTGACCCGCTGGCGCATCACGGCCAAGGCGATCGCTGACGACGGCCAGGTGGGGCAGAAGAAGCAGTTCATCGCCTCGGAAAAACCGCTGTACCTGAAGTGGAGCGGCCCGACCCGTTTCCGCACGGGCGACAAGCCGCAACTGGGCCTGTTCGCGTTCAGCCAATCGGAAAAACCACTGAAGGCCGAACTGCTGATTCGTTACGCCGGTGCTGAACAGCGTGTGGTGGCGGAGCTGAAAAACGGCATCAACTACGTGGCGCTGCCAGCCATGGAGCTGAGCAGTGGCGACTTGAGCGTGCAGTTGCAGTTGAACGGCGAAACTCAGGACGCCCTGGCCATGCACTTGAACGCCATTGGCAACGGCTGGCAAGTCACCCAGAGCCAGCGCGTTGACGTGGCAGGCGCCGACACCCCGCTGACCCTGCCGGCCGACGCCAGCGATATTCGCCTGCGCCTGGATGACAGCCCGCAAGCGTTGTTCCGTTCAGCCCTGGACGACCTGCTGAGCTACCCGTACGGAGGCGTCGAGCAGACCGCCAGCCGTCTGTTGCCGTTGAGCATCGCCTATCCGACCCTGGCGTCGAACCCGCAGATCCGCGACCGCTTGCGGTTGATCATGCAAAACAGCCGCTTGCGTCTGGTGCAGATGGCCGGGCCGTCGGCGAGCTTCACCTGGTGGGGCCAGGACGGTGAGCCGGATGCCTTCCTCACCGCCTATGCCTATTACGCCGACTGGCACGCCAGCCAGGCCCTGGCCCTGAGCCTGCCGCCGGAACACTGGCAGCGGGTGCTGGAGGTCTACGCCAAGCAGGCCGGTGATACGCCGCTGCTGCAACGGGCGTTGATCCTGTCGTTCGCCAAGCAGATGCAACTGCCGGTGAACACCTTGCTCAGCGGCCTGATGGATGATCTGGCGAAGGCCAGTGAAGACAGCACCGAGAGCGTGCTGGACAGCGGCGAAGACAGCCTGGTCATGTACGCGCCGGATTCGGCCCTTGGCTTGGCCAGCGCCCGTGTCCTGACCGCGTCCCTGGCGAAACAGGCCAAGGTGCCGTTGCCGGCGGCCTTCAGCCGTCAAGCCGATGCGGCGCTACAGCAACTGGAACTCAGCTCCCAGCCATTCGTCGAGGCCCTGGTGCTGTCGTTGCAGAGCTTCGATCAGGCCCGCGCCAGTGCATTGCTGCAACGGGTGCTGCCGCAGCAGTCCACCCTGGAACGGGCCCTGGCCCTGACCTGGTTGCAGCGCAGCATCGAACAGGCAGCGCCGGCCGTGGCCTTGGCACCGGGCGAAGGCTGGGCCGCCAAGCAGGGCGCGAGCGGTGAAACCTACTGGCAGTGGCAGGGCGCGCAGCCCCCAACGATGTTGACCCTGACCAGCACCCAGGCGCGTCTGGTGCAAGCGGCATTGAGCTTCCAGAGCCAGCAACCACCGGTAGCGCCAATGGCGGTGTCCATCACCCGGCGCCTGTCGCGCCTGGTGCCAGGGGACGAGGCCTTCACCTTCAAGCTCGAAGCCGTGGGCAACAAACCGTTGTCCAGCGACAGCCTCTACCTGGATGAAGTGATCATCAACAGCAAGGCCTCGACGCCACTGCGCTACGGCATGCTCGAAGTGCCGCTGCCGCCGGGCGCCGATGTGGAGCGCACCACGTGGGGCATCCAGTTGATGGGCAAGGCCGACAGCGAACCGACGTCCCTGGAAAAGGCCCGCTTCGAGCCCGGCCAGATGGCGTATGCGGTACCGGTGGACGCCCTCAGTGGCGAGCTGCGCCTGCGGCACTTGGTGCGCTTCTCCCAGAAGGGCCAGTTCACCTTGCCACCAGTGCGCTTCACCCAGGTCTACGCGCCCCAGAATCAGGCTCGTGAACAGAAACCGGCACTTGGTCAGGTCACGGTCAACTGACATGCGCAGGCGGTGGGTTGGGTGGTTGTTGTGCTTGATCCCTGCGCTGGCAACGGCGCAGGACGAGCCGTTGCGCCTGGCCTTCGACGGTCAATTGCTGCGAGTGAGCCAGGCCCAGGTGCTGGATCGCCAGCCGCTGCCTGCTTCCTTGCAGGCGCCACTGGGCAGTCTGTGGAAACTGTTTGTCTACGCCTGGTTGGTGGACACCGACGCTCGCGAGCCGGTCTATGAGTGCCGCGGTGAGTCGAAGGAAGAGGTCTATTGCTGCAATGCCGGGCAGAGCATCGGTCGCGATCAAGCCTTGGTGAAATCCTGCGGTTTGTATTTCGAACCGCAGCGGCTTGGGCTTTCGGCCTCGAACTGGCGCGATTACTGGCAGGCCCGCCAGGCGCCGGCCTGGTTGTTGGACCTGCCGGCCTTGCAGCCCCAGACGCAGGTACCGGTCACGGAACTGCTCAAGGCCCTGGCCATGCTGCCGGCCCAGGACCAGGCCCGTCGGGTGCTGCTGGATGTGGTGCTCGGTGCGGCGGACGGGCGGCTGGTCGGCGAGTTGGGCAGTCGCCTGCGGGTCAAGACCTGGAGCTGGCTGGGTGACCAGGGGCCTTCCTCCCGACAGGGCGGTTTCGCCGGTTGGCTGGCCGACGGCACCCCGGTGTGGGCCGGGGGCCGTGGCACCAGCCAGCAAGTCCTGAAGCTCTACGGCGAAGGTTTGGCGGCGGCATTGCCGTCCCGCTGGCCGGCGGAAACCGGGCGCTGCGTGGAAGTCGGCCTGTTTGCCCGCTATCCCTGGCAGCGGGTGATGGCCGGTGACCGGCCTGCTGCGCCGGGTCAATTGCGCGGTGATTACCGGGTCGAATTCACCAACGGCAACCAATTGGACATCCACAGCGATGGCGAGCTGTTCCTGATGCCCGGCAAGCTGGTGGCGCGCCTGGACCGGGAGGAATACGTCGCCCGGGTCCTGCAGCGCGAAGCCAAGGCCGAGCCCGTCGAAGCCGCCAAGGCACTGGCCGTGGCGATCCGCACCTATCTGCTGCAGAACGCCCAACGCAATGGCGATTGCTTGAGCATCGACGACAGCAGCCATCGCCAGCGCGTCGCGCCACGCCCGGCGGCGCCTGAAGCCCGCGCCATTGCCGCCTGGACCAGCGACCTGGTCCTGGCCGGCACCGACGTCACCTACCACTCCGACCAGCCCGGCCCGGACAAGCTGTCCTGGGCGCAAGCCGTAGAACAAGCCAACGCCGGCCAACGCTACGACGCCATCCTGCTGCACGCCTACCCGCGTGCCAGCCTCAGCCGTTGGGACAATCCGGTGGCGTCCTGCGAGGCGCTGCCCGCCGCCCAGGACTGGCTGCTCAAGCAGCGCCGGGGCTGGCGTGAGCGGCTGGAAGGTGAAGTGGGCTACAACGAAATCAGCACTTTCGCCGTCTGCCGCGTTGCCTTTGGCCGGCCTTATGTCGACCGCGAGCGCCAGCGCATCTATGTGCGCGGCGTGCTGTCGCTGCAAGACCGTCTCGACCTGACCCATGAATATCTGCACCTGGCCTTCGAAGCTCACCCCAACGGCCAGGACGAAACCTATATCGAAGGGCTCGCCCGTCACCTCTTGCTGGAATAGACCATGACACTCCGTTATCCACAGGTCTTGCTGTTGCTCTGCGCCCTGACCGCGTTGCCTCCGGCCATGGCCGCTGACGCCATCAAGCTCGACACCCCCATTGGCGGTTGGCGCAGCGGGGCGCCGGGAGGTGAAGGCGAAAGCTTCAGCCAGACCGTCAACTACCCGGCCTCGTCGGTCAACACGCCCCCAGGCCAGGCCAACACCGCCCGCATTACCGGGCAGATCAAAGGCGCGCCCAAGGACAGCAATGCGCCGGGCCAGTTGATCGTCAACGGCGTCAGCCTGCCGCTGAAGCTGGATGAGGAAGGTCGCTTCGACCGGCCATTCTCGTTCCCCAACGGCAGCAACAGCGTGGAAGTGCGCAGCGCCGATGGTCAGCAACGCCACCGCACGCAATTTCTCAACACCAGCGGCGGCGCCACGCCGGCCAAGCTGCGGGTGTTGCTGACCTGGGACAGCGACGGCACCGACCTGGACCTGCACCTGGTCACCCCCGATGGCGCCCACATCTGGTACGGCGACCGCGCCGCTGCCAACGGCGCCGCCCTCGACGTCGACGTCACCACCGGCTACGGCCCGGAAATCTTCGCCATGCCCGCGCCGATCAAAGGCCAGTACCTGGTGTATGTGAACTACTACGGCGGCGGTTATCGCAGTGAAGAGGACGGCGAAGAGGGTGAGGGTGGTGGAGAGCAAGCGCAACAAGCCCTGACCACCGCACAGGTCACCGTGATCACGGAGGAAGGCACGCCGAACGAGAAGATGGAAACCTTCGTCGTGCCGATGCGGGCGGTGGGCGAGCTGACGCTGGTCAAGAGCTTCAGTTACCCATAAGGCACACCGGGATCTCTTGTGGCGAGGGAGCTTGCTCCCGCTGGGCTGCGAAGCGGCCCCCATCGAGGCTGACTGCATTTTTTAACTGACACACCGTAGCGCCTGGCTTAGGGCTGCTTCGCACCCCAGCGGGAGCAAGCTCCCTCGCCACAAAGGCAGTCGGTAAGCGGGCCTCTACAGGGTTCATCTGCCATTTGTGACAGATAAAAATCTCACGCGTGAGCTATTGTGGGCTTTTGAAACTACCTGTAGTGTTTCTCACGCGTGAGTTTTTCACAGTGGGGTCAGTACCATGCCAATCAGCGCTCCATCAGATCCGCCTGACGGGTCTGTGACCGATTCAGCGAGCCGCACGGGAGAGCGCGCCAAACCCTCCGCGAAAAAACCGTCGAGCTTCTACATGAAGCAGATGCGTGCGGGCCTGAGTGCCGCCGGGTATGTGAAACACGAGACTTGGGTGCTTCCCGAAAACCGAAGCCTGCTCAAGCAAATGGAGAAACAGCTACGCCAACCGATTCTGGCTGGCTCATTCATGTCGGAGGATTACATGAGCGCAGGTAATAACTGGAACATCGATCGCCTCTACAGCGCCCTTCAGGCCCTGGACGAAGTGGTCGCGAACGACATCACTCTCTCCCTCGTCCAAGGCTCCGAGTCCAGCATCAAGCTGGAAATGAATGACTTTGGTGGCTTGCCGATCTACATCGCAGTCGTGGGCGACCAGATCATCGTCGATACCGTCCTGGTGGATGTCGAGTCGATCAGCGACGTGGCGGCCTTCAACGACGCCGTGTTGCGCAGCCGGGAAATGTTCCCGCTGTCGTCCATCGGCATCGAGACCATGCCCAACGGACAGGTCGTCTACAACATGTTCGGCGCGCTGAGCTCCGACTCCAGCCTGACCAACGTCGTCACCGAGGTCAAAACCCTCGTCGACAACGTCCAGCGCGCCAGCGAAGCGTTCGAACGCTTCTTCATCTAATTCGCCGAACAGGAACCATCCAATGACTCAGTCCATCTGGAGCAAGTTGTTCACCGCACTGCGTGGCGGTGCCAACGAAGTCGGCGAATCGATCGTCGACCAACAGGCCTTGCGCATCCTCGACCAGGAAATCCGCGATGCCGACAGCGCGCTGGCCAATGCCAAGCGTGAGCTGGTCACCATCATGGCCAAGCACAAGCTGGCGACCGATCGCGTCGGCGAATACAACGCCAAGATCAAGGACCTGGAAGCCAAGGCCCTGGCCGCGATCCAGGCCAACCGCGAAGACCTGGCGCTGGAAGTGGCCGAAGCCATTTCGACCCTGACCAACGAACTGGACGCCGAGCAAAAGCACGCGACCGAATTCGGCGGCTACGCGGACAACATGCGCAAGGACATCACCAAGGCCGAAAGCCGCATCAAGAGCCTGCGTCAGCAAGTGGACATGGCCAAGGCCCGCGAAAGCGTGCAGAAGGCCCAGGTCAGTGCCTCGATCGCCAGCGGTGGCGCCAATGGCAAGCTGGAAACCGCCGTCGGTACGCTCAACCGCCTGCAGGCCAAGCAACAGCAACGTGCCGCTGAACTGCAGGCCCAGGACGAACTGGCCGAAGCTTCGACCGGCTCCGACCTGGAACGCAAGCTGCGCGATGCCGGCATCACGCCGAACGAAGGCAGCGCCAATGCGATCCTGGAACGCCTGAAGAAAAAATCGGCTGAGTGATCTGTTCGGGCTGAACAATCAAGGCAGGCCGAGCACAAAACCTGTGGCGAGGGAGCTTGCTCCCGCTGGACTGCGCAGCAGTCCCATTCCTTGGGGCCGCTTCGCGCCCCAGCGGGAGCAAGCGCCCTCGCCACAATAGTGTCCGGCGCTCCTGGATTTAATTGTGACGCAGGTACTTTTATCCAAGCGCCGCAACAGGTTTAATGCTGTCCGGCCACTACGTTCGAGCGCTCACACGCCAGAGCGATGATCCCGCCAGGAACGAAGCCCCACGGAGTCAGGGACGAAATGTCGATTTTCCTTTTGTTGCGCTCGTACGCATCGTCCTTCTTCCATCGGTTCGGCTGGGCGGGCCTGGCCATTGCGCTGGGCGTGCACCTGTCCACGGCCTGGATCGGCCTGGTGCTGCTGGGCGAGCAACACCTCATCGCCGCCGCCACGTTTATCTACTTCTATCTCACCACCACGCTCACCGTCGGCTATGGCGATCTGTTGCCACAGACATCCGCCGGGCGAATTTTCGTGGCGACCTGGATCATGCTCGGAGGCATTGCCCTGTTGACGACGGTCATCGGCAAAACCACCAGCAGCGTCATCGATGTTTGGAGAAAAGGCATGAAGGGCAAAGGCGATTTCACCGGCAAGGTCGGCCACACGGTTCTCATCGGCTGGGAGGGCGCCTCCAGCGAACGGGTCATCGACCTGCTGCTGCAGGACGAAACCTCCAATGACAACCTGATCGTCATCTGCGATTGCGATCTCGAAGAAAACCCCATGCCCGGCAAGGCATCCTTCATCAAGGGCGACAGCCTGTCCTCCGTCGCACTGCTGCAGCGCGCTGGCGTGCCGGGTGCCGAACGCGTGCTGGTGCGCACCCATTCCGACGACCTGACCCTGGCCACCGTACTGGCGGTCAATCAACTGGGGCCTGCCGGGCATGTGGTCGCCCACTTCAATGACAGCGAAATCGCCGCCCTCGCCAGCGCCTATGCCCCAAGCCTGGAATGCACCTCCAGCATGGCCATCGAAATGCTGGTGCGGGCCTCCCAGGACCCGGGCTCGTCAGTGGTCATCAATGAGTTGCTCTGTGTGGGCGAAGGCGCCACCCAGTACCTGATGAAACTGCCCGAGGCGTTTGAAGCGACGTTCGGCGAGCTCTACACCCGGATGAAAGAGCAGCACAACGCTACGCTGATTGGCTACCGCGCCCAGGGCGCCCGTCACCCAGCGATCAACCCGCCCGGCACCACCCGCGTCGTGGGCGGAGAACTCTTCTACATCGCCTCCACGCGACTCAAGGAAATTTCCCATGGGGTGGTTTAAACAGTTGATGGGGCTCGAGGCCCCGAACGCGAACACCACAGCCAGCCAGGGCGCGCCCGTCACCGGGCCGTTGGGCCTGGCCTCCGGCAAGCAGGTCATGTTCGATGCCACGCTCAAGTTGTTGCTCGACGGCAACAGCACCGTGGTCATCCCGGGTTCCCAGCAGATCTGGAGCCTGGGCATCGTCGACCTCGGGCAGTCGAACTGGCTGTCGCGCTGCTACATGAACGACGAAGACTACTGGCTGCAAGTGCACACCAGCGGCGACATCGCCGGGCAGGTCGAGTCGGTGATCCTGTTCAACTACCTCAGCTACGTCACGATCAACAGCGAAGCGGAGTTGCGTCGCCTGGCCGGCCCTGAAAGCCTGATCGGCCTGCCGACCTACACCCACGACGGCGTCGAGTACAGCCGCGAATGGGGCACCGAGGCGGGCCAGACAGAATTGGTGACGTTGAGCGAGCGCGTGAGCAATCCGGATGAGTCCTACAGCGTCGAGCACCGTTCGATGCTGTACGCCCGCGACACCGGCCTGACGGATCGCCGGGAGTTCCTGTTGTTCTCCGTCGAAGAGGACGCCGAAGGCACCGTCAGCCTGAGCACTTCGCTGGGTATTTCGCTGTACACCACTGACCTGAACACTCTTTGAATAAGGAAGAAGTCCATGCTTGAAGCGCTCTCCATTTCCCTGAACAAGGCCGCCGTGTTCGGCTTCGCCCTGTACATCCTCGGCGCCGCCGTGCTGTTCGCGCTGTTCCAGTTCATCTACATCCATGTCACGCCCCACAAAGAGTTCGAACTGATCCGCTCGGGCAACGTGGCTGCGGCGATCGCCTTGAGCGGTGCCCTCATTGGTTTCGCCATCCCGGCCAGCAACGTGATTGCCTACTCGATCAGCATGCTGGACTTCGTCGTCTGGACGGTGATCGCCGCGGTCGTCCAGTTGCTGGCGTTCCTGGTGACCAGCCTGGTGCTCAAGGGCGCTTCCGCGCGCATCAAGCAGGGTGAAATCGCCGCCGGTATCTACATCGCCGCCGTGGCCATCAGCGTCGGCCTGTTGAACGCCGCGTGCATGACGCCTTCCACGAACTGATTGCGCCACGGAGAACCCGATGAAACGAAGCAAGTACGTCCAGCTTTCGCTGGCCGCGTCGGTCGCCATGGCGATATCCGGCTGCGGGCCTGCGGAAAAAACCTACAAGTTGCAGAAGAAGTACAACTTCCAGTCCGTCCAGGAATGTGTCGATGAAAAGCTGCCGGTGGACATTTGCTCCACCGCCTACATGACCGCCATGGGTGAGCATCGTCGCATCGCGCCGGTATACGATAGCAAGGCCGATTGCGATGCCGACTTCGTGCCCGATTGGTGCCAGCAGGACTCGGCCGGCAAGTTCCTGCCCAAGCTGGGTGGTTTCGAGCTGAACGCCGATGGCGAAGTCACGCAGTCCGAGGTCGATGCCGCCCGGGCCCAGTTGCCGGCTTCGGAAGCGAACGTCGGTGGATCAGGCTTTGGCAACCTGTTGACCGGCCTGTTGATCGGCAACATGTTGAGCGGCAACCGCAGCAGTTATTACTCCGAGCCGGTATACCGCTACCGCGATGACCGCGGCAACTTCGGGTCCTCGACGCTCAGCCAGCGGGTTTCCAGCGGCTCGACCTTTACCAAGTCCAACCAGGCGCGATACGGCAGCTACACCGACTCTATCAAGTCCAGCAGCAAGCCGATGTCCGTTGCCTCATCCACCTCCCGTGGCGGCTTCGGCAGCAAGTCCAGCGCCCGCAGCGGTTGGGGCGGTTCGAGCAGCTCCGGCGGTTGAGGAACCAGCGCCATGAAGAAGATCCATTGCGCAGAGCGTCCTGACTGGAAGCAGACCGCCGAGCAGCTCGGCTTTCTGTTCCACACCATCGACGACGAACCCTATTGGGACGAAAGCGCGTACTACCAGTTCACCCTCAAGCAGATCGAGGACGACCTGGAAGACCCGACCACCGAGATCCATGACATGTGCATGGACCTCGTGGCCCGCGTGGTCCAGAGCGAAGAGTTGCTGGAGCGCCTGAGCATTCCCGCGCCGTTCTTCGACCTGGTGCGCACTTCATGGCTTGAAGGCCACCCGCACCTGTATGGGCGCATGGATTTCTCCTACAACGGCAGTGGCCCGGCCAAGCTGTTGGAACTCAACTACGACACGCCGACCAGCCTCTACGAAGCGGCGGCGTTCCAGTGGGGTTGGTTGGAGCAATGCATCGAGCGCGGCACGCTGCCGGCCCATGCCGACCAGTTCAACAGCATCGACACCAAGCTGCACCAGGCCTTCGCCCAGTTGCAGCTCACCCAGCCGTTTTATTTCGCCTCGATGAAAGACTCAATCGAAGACAAAGGCACCACGGACTACCTGCGTCTGATCGCGGAAAAAGTCGGCATCGAGTCGCGGCACATCGATATCGAGGACATCGGCCTCAACAGTGACGGGCGTTTCGTCGACCTGGAAGAGCGCTGGATTCCACACCTGTTCAAGCTGCATGCCTGGGAGTTCATCTTTCACGAGCCTTTTGGTGCGGCGATTGCCCAGTGTGATACGCAGTTTTTCGAGCCGGCCTGGAAGTCGATCATCTCGAACAAAGGCATCCTGCCGCTGCTGTGGGAATTCAACAAAGGCCACCCGAACCTGCTCGCGGCTCACCTGGATACCGACATCAGCAAAGCCGTGCCCAAGGGCTGGGTGCGCAAGCCGTTCTTTTCCCGGGAAGGCGCCAACATCGAGCTGCAGACCGCTGACGGCTTGATTGTAAAAGAAGACGGCCCCTACACCGACGCGCCGTTCATCCTCCAGGAATTCGCGCCGCTGCCGAAGTTTGACGACAGCTACACCCTGATCGGCTCCTGGGTCATCGGCGACCAGGCGGCCGGCATTGGCGTGCGGGAAGACAACAGCCTGATCACCAAGGATTCCAGCCGGTTCCTGCCGCACCTGATCCTCGACTGATAGCCCTGCACACCACCCCCCCCTGTGGGAGCGAGCTTGCTCGCGATAGCGATGGATCAGCTGACATCGATGTTGACTGACCTGACGCCATCGCGAGCAAGCTCGCTCCCACAGGTTTAGGTGTTTGCCGCAGGGTTTTTCAGGTCCACCAGTACCGCACCAGGTGGAAGAAGATCGGCGCGGCGAAGCAGACCGAGTCCAGGCGGTCGAGCATGCCGCCGTGGCCTTCGATCATGTGGCCCCAGTCCTTGACGCCGCGGTCGCGTTTGATCGCCGACATGACGATGCCGCCGGCAAAGCCCAGCAGGTTGATCAGCAAGGCGATGAGGAACGACTGCCACGGATTGAACGGCGTGATCCACCACAGCGCGCCACCGATCAGCGAGGCCAGGAAAATGCCGCCGACAAAGCCCTCGACGGTTTTCGAGGGCGACAGGTTCGGCGCGATCTTGTGTTTGCCGAACAGCTTGCCGCACACGTACTGCAACACATCCGACAGTTGCACCACGATGACCAGGTAGGCGATCAGCAACAGGTTGCGGCCTTCGAAACCGGCGATGTCCAGGGTCAGCAGGGCGGGCACGAAGGAGATGCAGAACACCGCGATCATCAAGCCCCACTGGACCTTCGAGGCGCGCTCGAGGAAGTGTGTGCTATCGCCGCCCAGGGACGCGAGGATCGGCAGCAGCAGGAACACATACACCGGGATGAAGATCGAAAACAGCCCGTACCAGTCGTAGTAGATCAACAGGTATTGCAGCGGCAGCGCCAGGTAGAACGCCGCCACCAGGGCCGGGTAGTCACTGCGCCGGGTCGGTGTCAGGGTCAGGAATTCCCGCAGGGCGTAGAACGACACGGCGTAGAACAACAGGATGACCGCCGCGTTGCCGAGCCAGAACGCCACGCCGATCACCAGCACCATGATCCACCAGGCATTGATCCGGGCGTTGAGGTTATCGATCACCGAGTTCGGCGCGCCGCGGGTTTTCAGCCTGAGAATGAAACCGATCAACGAAGCCAGCACCAGGATGGCGCCGATCCCGCCAAACAACATCAGGGTATATCGATCCATGTCAGACGTGCTCCGGGGCCAGTGCCAGCAGCGCGGCGCGGCTGCGTTCAAGGAATTGCTCTTTGCTTTCGCCTTCTTCGATGCACAGCGGTGCGCCGAAACTGGTGGTGCATAACAGCGGCAGCGGCAGGACACGACCCTTGGGCATGACGCGGTTGAGGTTGGCGATCCACACCGGGATCACCTCGACCTCGGGGTGATTTTTCATCAAGTGATAGATCCCGCTCTTGAAGGGCAACAGGCCTTCCTCCGGATTACGCGTGCCTTCCGGGAAGATGATCAGCGAGTCGCCGTTTTCCAGTGCATCGAGCATCGGCTGCAATGGGCTGTAGGAAGGATCCTTGCGCTCGCGGTCCACCAGCACGCCGTTGAACACCCGGTTGATGATGTAGCGACGCACCGGGCTGGTCTGCCAATAGTCGGCCCCCGCCACCGGGCGGGTGAGCTTGCGCAGCGCCGGCGGCAGCGAGGCCCAGAGCAATACGAAGTCACCGTGGCTGCTGTGGTTGGCGAAGTAGATCCGTTGCACCGGCGTCGGCGCGCAGCCGAGCCACAGGCTGCGCGCGCCGGTGACCATGCGGGCGGCGGAGGTGATGAGGTTGGCGACTACGGGTTCGAACATGAGGATTCCTTATCCTGAAAAGGCTAGCCAGGGACTGGCCAGGATGAAGCCCAGCGTCAAGACAACTTGTGCGGCCAGCAGGCGTGACTGCCGACGCAGCAGCAACAATGCGCCATGCCGGCGTTCGGTCCAGAGGCGACCAGCACGTGCGGCCGGTTGCAGGCCCAGCGCGGTGAGGGCCTGATCCAGGGTATAGGTGCGCTCGGCCAGGGACTGGGTGCTATCAGCCATGCGCTGGAACAGATCGGCGTCAAACGCCACGCGCAGCGCCCAGTATTTTTCCAGCACGCCGAGCACCAGTAGCGCCACACTCAACAGCAACAACCACGGATCGATGACGCCCACCAGCCACTGCCCCAACCCCAGCAGCGCCCCAAGCAGCGTCAGCCCGGTGGACAGCTGGTCCAGCGAATGACCCCGGCGCAACAGGCTCGCCACGGTGTGGAGCTCCATATCACTGATCATGGACATGCCCCTGTGCTGTGGATAATTGCTCCAGCGCCCGACGGTGCGCCGCATGCAAAACGATACGCGGTCGGGCGCGCTGGATTTGCACGATCGCCGCATCAACGTTCGCCGCCCGGCCGCTGTGCAGCAGCCAGGCCACCACCGCCGTGGCGCTGCGCGAATAACCCAAGGCGCAGCAGACCAGCACCGGCCCGTGCTGGCGCAGGCTTTCGATAGCTTCTGCCGCGTTCAGGCATTGTTCGGCGGTCGGTGCTGTCAGGTCGAGCACCGGCAATGAGCGATAGGCGACGCCCGTGCTGCCCATGGACAGTTCCGCGCAGAGGTCGAGCACGCCGGTAAACGCACTGTCCTTCAATTCCATCGGCGTGGGGATTCGCCCCAGCCAGACGTTATCCGCCACTTGGTCGGGCTGCGGATGCTTGCGCGTCCAGCCGCGAGAATTGATCCACGCCGCCGCCAGATAAGGCGCCAGCAACCAGCGCGCTGCCGGACTCAAGCGACCATCGGCACGCTTCTGGAAACCGTCGGCGCCGAACACCAGATAATTCAGCGCCACCATGAGCACCGCGACCGCCGGCCAGATCAGCCAGAGCCACGCGCCGCCCAAGGCAAACGCCGGAATGAACAGCGCCGCCGCGCCCAGGCCATAACGCCAGGCCAAGCGTCGGCGAGCAGGATCCGCCGCCAGACGCGCACTCAACAGCGGACTGGGTCGATCCAGAGGCCACAACCAGACGCACAGCCAACCGGCCAACGCGCCCGTGGGCAGGTCAATGAAGTGATGTTGATACGTGGTCAGCACCGATACGCCGATCAACGCGAACCAACCGTGCATCACCCAACGCCAGACCCCCTGCAAATGCCGCTGATAGCAGACCCAAAGGATGACCAGCAACGCAATGTGCAGCGACGGCGCCTGGTTGAACGGCTTGTCGAAACCCGCCAGCACCTCGAACAACCAACCGAACACGCCATCCATCTCTGGCCGGGGGAAGGTGAAGCGCAACGGCCAGAGCAGGAAGCAACTGACCGCAATCATCTGGGCCGTGAGCAGGCGCAAGGCGTGGCGCTTGAGTTCGTCACGGCTGCTGGGCAATAGCAAGGACAGGCCGTACAACAGGTCGATCGACCAGTAAGGCACGATGGTCCAGGCCATGAACGGCATGTGGGTTTCCCAGGCGAACACCAACGTGCCGACGTCGTCACGCTGGGAAGTGACCCAGGTGGCGAAGCCGTAGGTGGTGAAGAACAGCGGCGCCAACAACAGCAGCCACAGCACTGCGGGTTTCAGCAGTGCGGGTTCGCGGGCCGGAGCGATGACGGCGCTCATTACTGCACTCGCTGCGCCAGCGAAACGCTGAAAATGCCCCATTCATCGACCCGCAGGGTGATCTTGCGGAAGCCCGCCGCCTCAACCAATTGGTCCATTTCCGCCTGGGTACGTCGACGCATCACCCAGGCCTGACCGGCGCGGTGGCTGGTGAGGGCGCGGGCGATCAGTTCCAGCTGCGGGTGCCACGGCTGGCCGGTGTAGACCAGGAAACCGCCAGGCTCCACGGCTTCGGCCAGGCCCGCGAGGGAGCCGCCGACCAGTTGGTTGTCGGCGAACAGCTCGTACAGGCCCGACACCACGGCGAGGGTCGGCTTGGGTTCCAGCGCCGCCAAGTCCTGGCGGTCGAAGGCATCACCTTTGACGAATCGAGCGATATCGCCCAAGCCTTTTTCAACGATCAGCGCACTGCCATCGCGCACGTTGATGTCGCTGTAGTCGCGCAGCAGGATCGACTCGGGCAACGGGCTGACCCCTTGCAGGGCTTCGAGAATGTAGCGGCCATGGCCGGCGGCGATGTCGACGATGCGCACTTCGCGGTCTTGGGCGCGCAACTCGGCCATCGCCAGGCGCAGCAGCTCCTCGACGTTCAGCTTGCGCTGGCGAATGCCGCGCCAGCCGATGGAGTTCAGGTAGTTCTGGTCGATCATCTTGCCCAGCGCCGAGGTACCGGTGGGGCGGTTGCGGTAGACGTAATCCAGGGTACTGCCGGAGTCGAACCCGGTGTCGAAGCCCAGTTTCACCCCCGCCGACAACTTGCTGCCAAAGCGCATGCTGGCACGGGTCATGCGCCAGTAGAGGTCGCGCAGCGAGTTGTGGGGCAGCGGCGTGGCCAGGGTTTCGGCTTCGGCGCAGGTCGCGCCCAGGCGATCGGCGTCCAGCAGGGAAGGGCGGTCCAGCGGTCGGGCGAAGTTTTGCAGGATGAAGCGGCGCGCACTGGCAACGGCTGGCGCACGGTTCTTCTCGCCCAGGGTGTCGTGGAAAAAGCCCGGCAGGATGTGCTTTTCCTTGTGCAGGCTGCCCAGGCGTTCGAAGAATTGCTCCTGGGGTTTGCGGTGTACCACGAAGTCCGAGCCGGAGATCAACAACTGCGTCGGCACCTGGATCGCCTGGGCATCGGCCACTACGCGGTCGGCGGCTTCGTACAGGCCCAGCAGCACGTTCACCGAAATGGCCTTGGTGATCAACGGATCGCTGTCGTAGGACGCCACCCGCTCCGGGTCATGGCTGAGGAATTTCGCCTTGACGTAGCTGTTGACGAAGAAATTGCCGCGGAACTTGCGCATCAGCGCCAGGCCTGGACGGGCGAACGGCACGTAGAGCTTGACCTTGAACGCCGGCGACGCCAGCACCAGCGAGCGAATGCGCGGCGCGTAGTCGTGGACCCAGGTGGACACGATCACCGCGCCGACGCTTTGTGCGACTACGGCGATGTTCGCTTCGTCGATTTGATGCGCCGTGCCGATGTGATCACAGAACGTCTGCACGTCCCGCGCACTGGTGGCGAAGCTCGGGCTGTCGCCCCGTTCACCCGGCGACTGGCCATGGCCACGGGCGTCCCAGGCAAAGAAGTCGAACCCGAGCAGGTCCAGCTCATCCACCAGGTGCGCGATGCGCCCGGAGTGCTCATGGCCACGATGAAACAACAACACAGCCTGGCGGGGTTCACCCGCTGCCGCGTCGACAGCCGGCCAGTGTTGGTAGAACAGTTCCACGCCATCGTGGGTGGTGAATGTCCGGTGTTGGGCTTCGCGCATTGCAAGTTCCTTTATGCTGAGGGAGCGTTTTCCTTCACCTGGCCCAGGCCATGACGCACCCGATTGACCAAGGTATAAACCAGCAGGGCGGCAACCACCGCCATCACACCATTTATCCAGAGCGCCCCGAGCCAACCCAGGGCAATACCGGTCGCCAACACGCCAAACACAAAGGCGCGATCACTCTTGCCCATCGGCCCGTCATAGCGCCGCGAAGCCCCTACCATCGCCCCCAGCACACCGGCGTATTCGCTGAACAGCGCCAACAGCGTGACCAACAACACGAGCAGAAGACTGGTATCGGCAAACAGGGCAAAAGGCAGGATCAGGGCAACGTCGGCGATGATATCGCATAGCTCGTTGAGGTAGGCGCCCAGATGGGATTGCTGGCCAAATTCCCGCGCCAGCATGCCATCCACCGCATTCAACGCCATGCGCAGGAACATCCAGACCGGAACCAGGACGAAAATCCACGGATGGCTGGCGAACCAGGCAATGACCGCCCCCACCAACACCGAGACGATACCCGCGAGCAGGGTGACCTGGTTGGCGGTGACCCCGTTGTTGTAGAGGCGTTGAACCATGGGGCGCAGCAGGTTTTGAAAGGCGGGCTTGAGTTGGTAGATGGAGGGCATCGGGGGAAGATCTCGGCCGGTTGCGGGGCTGGGCTTATACAGATGCGAGATTACGATAGGTTGAGGGGTTGCTGGCGGGTATTTCTCGAGAATGCGCGCGGGTAGGCATCTATTCGCGCATTTTCTGCGCAAGACACTCCGGAAAATTGAAAAAACACAGACCCGTGGCGAGGGAGCTTGCTCCCGCTGGGTTGCGCAGCAGCCCCAAAGCCATTCAACGCGGTGGCCGGGCAGGTTTACGACTGCTGCGCAGCCGAGCGGGAGCAAGTTCCCTCGCCACAATGGTTCATACAACCTTAAGTTAACCAGCGCCTGTGAGAACAGCAGCTCACGCATTCCCGCCCCCACCACAATCCCCCTGTGGGAGCGAGCTTGCTCGCGATGGCGGTACATCAAACAAAAAGATCTTCAGCCTGCTGGCCATCTGCATGCTCATGTCGTGGCATCTATAGTCATCAGCGGGGTTCGCACGCCAAGCGTTTGAATTTAGCGAATCGCCCTACATCCATCCCCTCTTTCCCTGACTTATTTCCCTCGCCATCGCAGGCAAAGTCTCGCGCCCAATCCTACGTCGCGAGCTGCCTGCATGCCTGACTACGACAAAATCCTTGCCCAGGGCAACGTCATTGGTTCGCTGGTGATGGCGGCCATGGACCCCGAGCAGCCGGATGTCGAAGCGGTTTTCCAGGACTTTCGAAACTGCCTGAACGACTACGACGCCTGGGCTGAAAGCTTTTGGGCCGGCTGGGCGCTGGATCTTGAGCAAGTGTTCAAGGTCGGCAACGAGGTGTCCCTGGCGGCGCCGAAGAACCTGGACAAACCCGTCAGTGCCGCCGTGGTGGCTTGCCCGGCGGAAGGGCCACTGACGCTGGTGCACATGTTCCAGGCGGCGCGTTTCGTGCCGATTGGCGACACGCCGGTGATGCTGGAGCCGGTCATCGATGGCACGCCGGGGAAGGAAATTTTCGGCGAGCCGATCCATCACGTGATCGGCCCCAGCGGCATCCTGGAAGTGCCTGAGTGTTGGCGAGGCCAGCGTTATCGCATCACCTTTTTTCCCCATGTCACGGCCGATCACGTCAAGGCGTTGTATGCGTCTTACCAAGGCGTGATCGACGAACTTGAGGGCTGGCTGAAAGCGGAGTGGGAGCAGTTTCAACCACTGTGGGCGGAATTTTCCGACGCCGGGTTTCTTCAACGCTACGACGTGTTGCAGCAGGCTGATTGGCGCGGTTTCAAAAACGCCCTGCATCAACTCTGGGACGACGTTAAGCAGGTTTTCGGGCTGCTGGCCGATCTGCAGGCCAACAGCGAAAAACTGTTGGAGTACCTGACTCAAGCCGAGCTTGAACAGCTACTGAAGGCATCCTCCGAGGTAATTGCCAAAGGGTTGATGGTGTTGAGCGACGAGCCGTTGCTCTTCGTTCACGTGGCCGCGTTCACCAGTTGGCTGCGGATGTTGCCGCCTCAGTACATGGCCGAAGTCGTCGGAGAACTGCGCGCCTCGGTACTGATCAATTTCCTGCTGATGCGTTTGACCGGGGGACTGGGCCTGGGTCTGCGCATGAGCGGTAACGTATTGGGCCGGGTCCGCTCGGAGCGGGCCCGGGAATGGTTGCTGGCATCGAGCCTGAGACTGGGCCAACTCACCCCCGACCGGCTCAATCAACATGCCGATGTGCTCAAACCGTTGGTGGTCAGCCAACGCGCACCTTTAAAACCGACGCCTGTCGGACCCTTGCACATCACCCCGGAACACTCTGCGCCATTGTCTGTGAGCAATCCGGCCGCCGTGGCGCGGGAAAAATCCCAGCCGTCTACCCGCCTGAGCGAACACGAACCCCACGACGACGCCCCGGCCCAATCGAAAAACCCCAACGGCGACAGCGCCGACACCGCGGCCCAGACCCAGACCAGTGGCTGCCCGGTGTCGATGGTCACCGGCGAAGAACTGCTGACCCTGGACGACGGCACCCTCGACGGGCGCTTGCCGTTCGTCTTCACCCGGCTGTACCGCACCAGCGCCGTCGCCCTGGATGTCGGCCTCGGGCGCGGCTGGAGCCATGCCCTGGCCCATCGCCTGGAGCTCAAGGGCGAGCAGATCACCTGGGTCGACCAGGAAAACCGCCGCACGATCTTTCCGTTGCCCACCGCCCAGCGTCCGGCGATCCACAACAGCCTGGCCCGGGCGGCGATCTACCTGGGGGCCGAGCCGGACGAACTGATCATCGCCCAGCCCGGGGAAAACGCTCCGTTCCTGCACTTTCGCGACGGCCACCTGATCGCCCTCAGCGACCGCTACGACAACCGCCTGACCGTCCAGCGCAACATCCACGGCGACATCAGCCGCCTGGACAACGGCGCCGGGCGCTCCCTGCACCTGCGTTACGAACAGCGCCACCTGGTCGCCGTCGACTACCAGAGCTTCCATTCGGCCCTCACCCTCGACGAAGCCTGGCGGACCGAGCAGACGCTGGTGTCCTACCGCTACGACGGACGTTTCCGACTGATCGAAGCGACCAATGCCGCCGGTGAAAGCGAACGCTACGACTACGACGACCAGCACGTCATCCTCCAGCGGCAACTGGCCGGCGGGGCGAGTTTCTACTGGGAATGGCAAGGCGTCGGGCCGGCGTCCCGCTGTGTACGGCATTGGGCCTCCTTCGCGCAGATGGACAGCCGCTACACCTGGGGCGAGGACGGCCGTGTCACGGTCCGGCACCTGGATGGCAGCCAGGAAGTGTATGTCCACGACGACCGGGCGCGGTTGGTGCGCAAGGTCGAGCCCGACGGCGGCGAGCACCTCAAGGCCTACGACGAACAGGGCCGGCTGATCGCTGAACAGGACCCGCTGGGGGCGGTCAGCGAATACCGCTACGACGACGTCGGACGGCTGGTGGCGCTGATTCCGCCGGACGAAGCGCCGACTTCCTACGAGTACCGCAACGGCTTCCTGCACACCCGGTCCCGTGGCAAGGCCATGTGGACCTACCGCCGCAATGCCCGGGGCGATGTGATCGCGAGCATCGATCCCGACGGCCAGCGCACGGAATATGCCTACGACGCCCATGGGCAACTGCTGGCCAGGTATGACCCGGACGGTGGTGAGCATCGTTTCACCTGGAGTCGCCTGGGCCAACTGACCGAAGAGCTCCTGCCCGACGGCGGTCGGCGGTGTTTTGCCTACGACGCCCTGGGGCGTTTGCTCAGTCGCCGGGACGAACACGGCGCCCTGACGCACTACCAATGGGACGCCGTCGGCCGCCTGCTGCAAGTCACCCTGCCCACCGGCGCCACCCGGGCCTGGAGCTACAACGCCTACGGCAAGGTCATCGCCGAGCGCGACGAGCAGGGCCGAACCACCCGCTACGAATACGCCGACGACCTGCACCTGGTCAGCCGCCGCCTGAACCCTGACGGCAGCGAGCTGAAGTACCGCTACGACTCGGCGCGGCTGTTGCTGACCGAGATCGAAAACGAATCCGGCGAACGATATCAGCTGGACTACACGCCCAACGGCTTGATCCGACAGCAAATCGGCTTCGACGGCCAACGCACCGCCTACGCCTACGACCTCAACGGCCACTTGCTGGAGAAAACCGAGCACGGCGAGGACGGTTCGCAACGGGTCACCCGGTACCAGCGTGACGCGGCCGGGCGGCTGCGGATCAAGACCTTGCCCGACGGCCAGGCCATCGAATATCGCTACGACGAACTGGGCCGGCTGGTCCACGTCGACGACGGCAGCGATCATCCGCTGGCCTTCGAATACGACGCCCAGGATCGGCTGGTCACGGAACACCAGGGCTGGGGCACCCTGCGTTATCGCTACGATGCCGGCGGGCGCCTCAACCACCTGCGCCTGCCGGACGACAGCCAACTCGACTACCACCACGCCCCCGGTGGCGCGCTGACCGCCATCGACCTCAACGGCGCGCGCCTGACCGAACACCGCGTTGACGGCGGCCGCGAACGGCAACGCCGGCAGGGCCAGCTGCTCAGTGATTACACGTACGACGAACAGGGCCGCCTCAAGGCCCAGACCGTGTGGCAGAACCCCCAGCAGCAATTGTTCTGGCGCGACTATGCCTACAGCCCCCGGGGCAACCTCCAGAGCCTTTCCGACCAGCGAAACCGCCGCCGCTACCAGTACGACCCGCTGGATCGCCTGACCCGCATCGACTTTTCCCACAGCGAACCGCCGGAACACTTCAGCCACGACCCGGCCGGCAACCTGCTGATGCAGGACCGCCCCGGCCCGACCACCCTCAAGGGCAACCGCCTGCTGAGGGAGGGCGACCGCCACTACGACTACGATGCCTTCGGCAACCTGATCCGCGAACGCCGCGGCCAGGCCCTGGTCAGCGCCTACCGCTACGACAGCCAACACCGCCTGATCGGCGTCACCACGGCCGACGGCCGCGAAACGTCCTACCGCTACGACGCCTTCGGCCGACGCATCAGCAAGACCGTGGACGGCCTGACCACGGAATTTTTCTGGCAGGGCGACCAGGTCGTCGCCGAAAACAGCCCGCGCCACCACCGCAGCTACGTCTACGAACCGGGCACCTTCCGCCCACTGGCCCTGCTCGACGGCGAAGGCCCCGACGCCCGCCCGTTCTACTACCACCTCGACCACCTGGGCACCCCCCAGGAACTGACCAACCCCGCCGGCCAGATCGTCTGGTCGGCGCGCTACAACGGCTACGGCAAACTCACCGAACTCACCCACGGCGGCGAACAGCTGGAACAACCGCTGCGCTTCCAGGGCCAATACTTCGACCCGGAAAGCGGCCTGCACTACAACCGGCACCGCTACTACAATCCCGAGACCGGCCGTTATTTGACGCCTGATCCGAGCAAGTTGGCGGGTGGGCTCAATGGGTATCGGTACACGGTGAACCCGACGGGGTGGGTGGATCCGTTGGGGTTGGTGGATTGTCCGGGGAAGGGTGGGTGTCGGCCGGCGGTTGGGGGGCAGGATCCGGCGGCGAAGGTTGGGGTGGATGAGGGGGTGAAATCCCCTCCTAAACCTACATATCTTTATCGTGGAGACTTGAGGAAGCCAGAAGTCATTTTTAAAGAAGGCTTTATGAGCTTGGGGAAAAGCACTGATTTATTGCTTCATGTTTGGGATAACAGAGACCCGCCCAGTAATTTTGTCAGTACAACTACGGATGTTGATATTGGGACCTATTTCGGAACAAAATATAATACACGGAAAGGATATCTGTATGTCCTAAAGAAAATTCCTGGGCGTGATGTGAACAAGGAGCTGCCTCGCAACGATGTTCCATATAGTTATGAGCGCGAGATTGCCATTCCTGATCGAGTAAAAGCTGAAGATATTCTCGGAGCCACTCCCCTGAATAAAGATGGTTCCTATGTTGGGTATTCTATACCCAATCCTCAAAGGAAATAAAAAATGACTAAGCAAGTTATCCCAGTTATTACAAACGGTCGAAGAGAAGAGGTGGTACTTGATGTTAATGCCAGTAAATCAACCGTCCTGCTGACCTTCAAAAACGGCTGGTCAAAAAAATACTCCGGAGTGGATGTATACGAGTGCCTTGGCAAAATTATCCAAGAGCATTCTGATTCAAAATTTTTATGCAAGGGAGCTAAACTTAGTGTGCGACCTTCTAGTATGTCCTCGCAAATGTCTTCAGGAATAGCTGCTTATGAACATGTCTTAGGTAAGCGTGCATCGAGAGCGGATCTTGTTAATATATTCGATTATGAAGACCAAGATATAGTGAGTGATCCTCAGCTACAAAAAGATTATTTCTTTCTCTGGTTGGATTCTATAAAGGATGTGGATGAATAGAGTATGGATGTGTGGAGCAAGATATTTTGATCGATTTTAGCGATATAACTCGCGGTCCACTGCACAGTCAAAAGTCAATGAAATCCCAATGTGGGAGCGAGCTTGCTCGCGATAGCGGAGTATCAGTCACCCTCAATGGCAACTGACCCACCGTCATCGCGAGCAAGCTCGCTCCCACAGGTTCATCGGTGATTCGCCGGTCGCTATTCGCCTGCAGCCATTAAAAAAACCACCCCTTTGGCACCGATAACATCGTTTCTCGGCCTCGCGGCTTTTCCCTATATTGGCCCTCAGATCCGGTGGATGGCTCAACGTCCACCCCCTCAGTGTGAGTAGCCTCAATGAACAATAAACCTGACAGCACAGGGCTTGATAACGCCGGCGCGGGAACGCGGGCGGTCTGGGGTGGGGAGCAAGTCAGGCACCCCTACAACGCCACGCAAACCCCCATCGTGGCCAGCGCCGCGTACGGCTACGACGACATCGACGTCTGGTACGACGTCGCCTTGGGCAAGGCCCCCGGTTTTATCTACAGCCGCATGAGCAACCCCACCGTCGAGACCCTCGAAGCCAAGATTCGCGAGTTGGAAATGGCCGAGTCCGCCGTGGCCTTCAGCAGCGGCATGGCGGCGATCAGCAGCGTGCTCTACACCTTCCTGGCCCATGGCGATCGCGTGGTATCGACCAAGGACAGTTACGGCGGCACCAACAAGATCTTCGAAGAGTTCCTGCCGCGTACCGGCGTGGCGGTGACCCTGTGCGAGACCTTCGATCACGACGACATCGAGCGTGAAATCGCCAAGGGCTGCCAGGTGCTGTACCTGGAAACTCCCACCAACCCAACCCTGAAGATCCTCGACATCCCGCGCCTGGTGGCGGCGGCCAAGCGTGTCGGCGCGGTGGTGGTGGCGGATAACACCTTTGCTACGCCACTGAACCAGAGCCCGTTGGCCTTGGGGGTGGACGTGGTGATTCACAGCGCCACCAAGTTCCTCAGCGGCCATGGCGACGTGCTCGGTGGCCTGGTGTGCGGCCGCGAAGCCTTGATGGCCAAGGTGCGTCATTACCGGGAAATCAACGGCGCGAGCCTCGACCCGTTCTCGGCCTACCTGATCATCCGTGGCATGAAGACCCTGGCGCTGCGCATGCGCCAGCAACAACACAGCGCCCGGGCCCTGGCCGAATTCCTCTGCACCGAACCCCTGGTGGAGTCGGTGAATTACCCCGGCCTGCCCAGCCACCCGAACCACGCCGTGGCCTGCGCGCAAATGTCTGGCTTCGGCGCCATCGTCAGTTTTGTCCTGGCCGGTGGCATGGACACCGTCAAGCTGCTCCTGCCACGCCTGCGCTTCGCCCATTGCGCGGGCAACCTGGGCGCGGTGGAAACCATCTACGGTCCGGCCCGCACCACCAGCCATGTCGAGAACACCTTGGAAGAGCGCCAAGCCCTGGGCATCTCCGAAGGCCTGGTGCGGGTTTCGGTGGGTATCGAAGACACGGACGATTTATTGGATGACCTCAAACAGGCCTTCGCCTTTGTCAAAAAAACACTTGATCCGCAACTCAATGAAGTCCTCACCGAGACAGTGACCTGAAGTGTGAATGTTGATACTCCGCGACAAGGCTGTCAGCGGGGCGTTCATGAATAGGAATAATAATAAAAGCTCAGTGGCGCTTGTCTTACTCGCGCAGAGGTAGAGGCGCGCCCTGACATTTCATGAGAAACAACCATGTCCATAACAGAACAACAAACTAATACGCGGACCGGCTTCAAGCAGGAAATGCAGACGCGCCATATCGTCATGTTGGCACTAGGCGGCGTCATTGGTACCGGGCTGTTCCTCACGTCCGGCTACACCGTCAACCAGGCCGGCCCCATGGGCGCGGTGATCGCCTACATCATCGGTGCGCTGATGGTCTACATGGTGATGATGTGCCTGGGAGAACTGGCGGTGCAGATGCCCGAAACCGGTTCGTTCAGCACCTACGCCACGCGTTTCCTCGGGCCCGGCACCGGCTACACCGTGGCCTGGTTGTATTGGCTGACGTGGACGGTGGCCATCGGTTCCGAGTTCACCGCTGCCGGTATCCTGATGTCGCGATGGTTTCCCGACACGCCGGTGTGGATCTGGAGCGCGCTGTTCGCCGGCGTGGTGTTCCTCACCAACGTGGTCTCGGTGCGTTTGTTCGCCGAGACCGAGTTCTGGTTGTCGTTGATCAAAGTACTGACCGTGGTGGTGTTCCTGCTGATCGGCGGTGGCGCGATTCTCGGCCTGTTGAACATCGACCAGGCCCATAGCATCGGCTTGAGCAACTTCACCCGCGAAGGACTTTTTCCTACCGGTTTCATGCCGATTGCGATGACGCTACTGGCGGTGTCCTTCGCGTTCTCCGGCACTGAATTGATCGGCATCGCCGCCGGCGAAACCAAGGACCCGCAACGCAATGTACCGCGCGCCATCCGCACCACCGTGCTGCGCCTGGCGGTGTTTTTCGTCGGGACCATTTTTGTCCTGGCGACTTTGCTGCCCCGCGAGCAAGCCGGCCTGGTGGAGAGCCCGTTCGTCACGGTGTTCACCTACATCGGCATTCCGTACTCCGCCGACATCATGAACTTCGTGATCATCAGCGCCCTGTTGTCGGCGGCCAATTCCGGGTTGTACGCCGCCTCGCGGATGCTCTGGACCCTCAGCGACCAGGGCCACCTGCCCAAGCAATTCTCGGCCCTGACCCGCATGGGCACGCCGCTCAACGCGATCATCGTCAGCATGGCCGGCGGCGCCGCTTCGTTGCTCAGCAGCGTGTTCGCCGCCGACACCATCTACCTGGCACTGGTGTCGATTTCCGGCCTGGCCGTGGTGGTGGTGTGGATGAGCATCGCCGCGAGCCAGATCGCTTTCCGTCGTCACTATGTGGCCAACGGCGGCGATATTCGCGACCTCAAGTTCCGCGTTCGCGGTTATCCGTGGGTGCCGCTGGGGGCGCTGGTGTGCTGCAGCCTGGCGTGTGTCGGGATCGCCTTCGACCCTGAACAGCGGGTGGCGCTGTACTTCGGCTTGCCGTTCATCGCCTGGTGTTACTTCGTGTATTACATTACCCGCAAAAGCCGCGAGCGACGCTTGTCGGTTGCCCTCGTGGCACAACCGTCCGACGCGTTCTAAGCCGCGTCGACGGGGCGGGCAAACGTGCCCGGTGCGTGGGGGTCAACGAGGTCCAGATCATGAAGCAAAAAACGTTGCCCCCATTGAATTGGCTGCGGGCATTCGAAGTGTCGGCCCGCTGCCTGAACTTCACCCACGCCGCCGACGAATTGTTTTTGACCCAGGGCGCGGTCAGCCAGCAGATCCGCCAATTGGAAAGCCATCTGGGGGTGGCGCTGTTCAAGCGCTTGCCCCGGGGGCTGGGCCTGACCGAGGAAGGCCAGGCGTACCTGCCGGTGGTGCAGGACGCGATCACGCGACTGGCAGTGGGCACCAACGAAATCTTTGGCCAGCACAAGCGCCGGCCGATCAAGGTGCGTGGCAGCCTGGCGTTTTTCGTGCACTGGCTGGCGCCGAAACTGGTGGACTTTCGCCAGGCTCACCCCCACGTCGACATCCGCTATATCAGCAACATCTGGGTCAAGGAACTGGACGGCGAAGACGACATGGAAATCCGCTGGGGCCACGGGCAATGGCCCGGCCTGGTGTCCCAGCGCCTGACCTGGGACACCTTGTTCCCGGTGTGCTCGCCGGCCTTGATGGCGACGCTGAAGGTGCCGGCGGACGTGGCGAAGCATTCGTTGTTGCACGTGCTGGGCTACGAAGAAGGCTGGGGGTACTGGCTGAAAATGGTCGGTGTCGACAGCGTCGACTCCTCGACCGGCATGCAATTCGACACACTGGTCTGCACGTTACGCATGGCCGAACTGGGACAGGGCATCGCCCTGGCGCGGTCGTCGATGGTCAGTGAGTTGCTGGACGACGGGCGCCTGGTCGAACCCTTCGCCCAGCGCATCGAAGCCAGCGAATCGTTTTACCTGGTGCGCAGTTCCGGGGCCGAGCAACACCCCGACGCGGCGCGGTTTTCCACCTGGCTGGTGGAGCAGGCGCATCGTTTCAAGTGAGCCGTTTCAAGTGAATATCCGGAGTTGGCCATGCGCTATGTGAGTACCCGAAATTCCGCCGTGCAGGTCGATTTCGAAAAAGTTGTGCTGTCGGCCATCGCGGAGGATGGCGGCCTGTTCGTCCCTGTCGAGCTGCCGCAGTTCGAACCCCAGGACATCGCTAACTGGTCCACATTGGCCTACGACGAACTGGCCTATCGAGTGATGCGTCCGTTCGTGGGCGAAGCGATCCCCGAGGCCGATTTCAAGCGGGTGCTCAAGGAAGCCGGCAGCCAGTTCAGCCATCGTTCTTTGGCGCCGTTGCATCAGGTGGATCGCAACGAGTGGGTCCTGGAATTGTTCCATGGGCCGACCCGTTCCTCGAAGGACTTTGCCGCGCAATTGCAGGCGCGACTGGTGCAGTACTTTTTGCGCAAACGCGGGCGTCGCGCCGTGGTGATCGGCGTCACCAACGGCGACACCGGGCTGGCCGCCATCGAAGCCTTCAAGCACTGCGATGAGACCGATGTGGTGGTGATTTATCCCGAGGCCGGTGTGCCGCAAGACCAGCTTCAAGACCTGCAAGCGACGGCGCATCCGCGGGTTCATCAAGTGGCCGTCGATGGCAGTTTCGATGAGTGCCAGACCTTGGTCACTCAACTGTTCCGACAGCACGAGGCGATCAGTTTCAATTCCAGCAACTGGGTCAGCGTCATGGCGCAGTTGGTGTTTTATTTCCACGCGGTGCTGCAGTTGGGCGGCGGCCAGCGACCCATTGGCTTCAGCGTGCCGGCGGCGAGTTTTGCCGAGGTCTATGCCGGCTACATCGCGCAGAAGATGGGTTTGCCGATCACACAGATGATCGTCGCCACCAACCAGAATGACGCGCTGCATCAGTTCTTTTTGAAGAACCACTACTCGCGATTGCGCGCCAGCAAGACCCTGTCGCCGGCCATGGATTTGTCGATCTTTTCCAACTTGGAACGGTTTCTCTGGGAGCTCTATGGGCACGATGATCAAGCGGTGAGCGCGCTGATGCACACCTTCGAAACCCGTGGCGAAATGACCATCGCCAACGAGTTCTGGCTACAGGCGCGGATGATCATCGACTCGTACGCGGTGAGTGATGAACAGACGCTGGAGGAAATCACCTCGCTGCATCGCGACACCGGCTACGTCATCGACCCCCACACCGCCACCGGCGTGCTCGCGGCGCGCTTGTACCGCCGCAGCCTGGTGGCGCCGATGGTGACCTTGAGCGAGATCTCACCGGCCAAATCGGCGCAGTTGCTCGGTGAGTTGGGGATCAGCATTGCGGCGCAACAGCGTCCAGTTTCCGAACATGGCCCGGCGCAGATTCATCGCATCCAGCCGGACGACCTCGGTGCCCTCCATCAACTGCTCGGCGCCCTATAACCGGAGGCCCCATGAAGCGAATCCTCGATCCCCTCGACGAACGCATCATCGCCGAACTGCGCCTTAACGCCCGCGCGGCCCACGCCGAGCTGGCGGCCAAGGTCAACCTCTCGCGCAACGCCGTACGCCAACGCATCGAACGCCTCGAACGCGACGGCGCGATCCAGGGCTACACGGTGCGCACCGGGGAGGGCGCGCAAGCGTCGTCGAACATCAACGCCGTGATCTTCGTCTACCGCTACGACCGCATGCGCGGCGCCGAGGTGTTGCAAGCGTTGCAGGCCATGCCGGAAGTGCTGCAGTGCGATGTGATGAGTGGCGAGTTTGACTTGATGCTGCGGGTGGGCGCGGCGAACCCGGAGCGGGTGCATAAAGTGTGGAAAGAAATCTCCGCGCTGCCCGGGGTAGAGAACACCGTGACGTCGTTTGTGTTGTCGTCGGTGGTCTAATGCCGCAGACGCCCAGCCACCACAACCCCGTGGCGAGGGAGCTTGCTCCCGCTGGGCTGCGAAGCAGCCCCAACCAGGCTGACCACAATCCACCTGACCCACCGCGCAGGCCAATTCCAGGGGGCCGCTGCGCAGCCCGGCGGGAGCAAGCTCCCTCGCCACAAGAGCGGTCGGCAGTGGGTCAGCCAAGCAGGTGAATTTCCTGACACCAATGGACCAGGCACCGAGCAAACCTGTGGGAGCGAGCTTGCTCGCGATAGCGGTACACCAGCCGCCATCGATATTGCCTGACCTGGCCCCATCGCGAGCAAGCTCGCTCCCACAGGGGAATGTGCTCGGCCACCACAAAACATGTGGCGAGGGAGCTTGCTCCCGCTGGGCTGCGAAGCAGCCCCAACCAGGCTGACCACAATCCACCAGACCCACCGCGCAGGCCAATTCCAGGGGCCGCTGCGCAGCCCAGCGGGAGCAAGCTCCCTCGCCACAAGAGCGGTCGGCGGTGTGTCAGCCAAGCAGGTGAGTTTCCTGAAACCAATGGACCAGGCACCGAGAAAACCTGTGGGAGCGAGCTTGCTCGCGATAGCGGTACACCAGCCGCCATCGATATTGCCTGACCTGACCCCATCGCGAGCAAGCTCGCTCCCACAGGGGAATGTGCCCAACCACTACCGTGGCGAGGGAGCTTGCTCCCGCTGGGCTGCGAAGCAGCCCCAACCAGGTTGGCCAAAATCCACCAGGCCCACCGCGCAGGCCAATTCCAGGGGCCGCTGCGCAGCCCAGCGGGAGCAAGCTCCCTCGCCACAAGAGCGGCCGGCGGTGGGTCAGCCAAACAGGTGAATTTCCTGACACCAATGGACCAGGCACCGAGAAAACCTGTGGGAGCGAGCTTGCTCGCGATAGCGGTACACCAGCCACCACTGATGTACCTGACCTGGCCCCATCGCGAGCAAGCTCGCTCCCACAGGGGAATGTGCTCGGCCACCACAAAACATGTGGCGAGGGAGCTTGCTCCCGCTGGGCTGCGAAGCAGCCCCAACCAGGTTGGCCACAATCCACCAGGCCCACCGCGCAGGCCAATTTCAGGGGCCGCTGCGCAGCCCAGCGGGAGCAAGCTCCCTCGCCACAAGAGCGGCCGGCAGTGGGTCAGCCAAGCAGGTGAATTTCCTGACACCAATGGACCAGGCACCGAGAAAACCTGTGGGAGCGAGCTTGCTCGCGATAGCGGTACACCAGCCGCCATCGATGTACCTGACCTGGCCCCATCGCGAGCAAGCTCGCTCCCACAGGGGAATGTGCCCAACCACTACCGTGGCGAGGGAGCTTGCTCCCGCTGGGCTGCGAAGCAGCCCCAACCAGGTTGGCCAAAATCCACCAGGCCCACCGCGCAGGCCAATTCCAGGGGCCGCTGCGCAGCCCAGCGGGAGCAAGCTCCCTCGCCACAAGAGCGGCCGGCGGTGGGTCAGCCAAACAGGTGAGTTTCCTGACACCAATGGACCAGGCACCGAGAAAACCTGTGGGAGCGAGCTTGCTCGCGATAGCGGTACACCAGCCACCACTGATGTACCTGACCTGGCCCCATCGCGAGCAAGCTCGCTCCCACAGGGGAATGTGTTCGGCCAGTGGAACAAGCAGGCTTACCGCTTTGCCCACCCCCTGGTCAAAACGCCCAAAAAATAGAGCAAATTGGCATATTTCACTGCCCACCCCACCCCCCTAACCTAGATCCCAACAACCCACCCCCGGATCAAGGACATAACAAAAATGACTGAATACAAACTGGCGCTGGTCGGCTTCGGCGGTGTGAACCGGGCATTGGCTCAGCTGATTGCCGAGCGTAACGAAAGCTGGAAGACCGACCTCGGCTTCACCCTGAAAATCGTCGGCGTCACCGACCTGTTCCTCGGTTCGGTGATGGACCGCCACGGCCTCGACGCCGCGTCACTGGCCAGACTGCCAGCCACCCAAGGCGCCATGGCCCAACTCCCCGGCGGCACCGTCGACGCCCTCAACGAAGCCGTGATCAAGGACTGCGGCGCCGACATCATCGCCGAAGCCACCTTCACCAACCCGGTGGACGGCGAGCCCGCCACCTCGTTCTGCCGCTGGGCCCTGGAGCGCGGCAAGCACGTGGTCACCACCAACAAAGGCCCCATCGCCCTGCACGGCGCCGAACTCAAAGCCCTGGCCCAGCGCAACAACGTCGCCTTCGAATACGAAGGTTCGGTCATGAGCGGCACCCCCGTCATTCGCCTCGCCAAACAATCCCTGGCTGGCAGCTCGATCACCGGTTTCGAAGGCATCCTCAACGGCACCTCCAACTTCGTCCTCACCTGCATGGAAGGCGGATCGGGATTTGCCGAAGCAGTCAAAAAGGCCCAAGAACTGGGCTACGCCGAAGCCGACCCAACGGCGGATGTCGAAGGCCATGACGTGCGCCTCAAAGTCGTCATCCTCGCCAACGAACTGCTGGACGCCAAGCTCACCGTCAACGACGTCACCTGCCGCGGCATCTCCGCCCTCAGCCTCGCCGACATCGAAAAAGCCCGCCACGACGGTGCCCGCTGGAAACTCATCGGCGCCGCCACGCGCCAGGCCGACGGCTCCATCAGCGCCCGCGTCGAACCGCGCCTGCTGAGCAACGACCACCCACTGGCCAGCGTCAGCGGCGCCACCAACGCCGTGTCGTTCACCAGCGAACTGCTTGGCGCCGTGACCGTCTCGGGCCCCGGCGCAGGCCGCACCGAAACCGCCTTCGCGCTGCTGTCGGACATCATCCACATCCACCAATCGGCAACTGGCAAACAGGAGCACAACCTGTGAACGTATCGCGCCTGGCCCTGGCGGTCGTCGAACCGCACATCGAAGTCCTCAACCCCTTTGACGGCAGCCTCGTCGGCACCGTCGCGGACCTCAAAGCCTCAGAAGTCCCACAACTGCTCGAGACCGGCCGCAACGGCGTCAAAGCCTGCGCCGCACTGCCGCGTCATCGCCGCGCAAGCATTCTCGAACACGCTGCACTGAACATCGAACGCGACGCCAAAGCCTTCGCCCGGCTGATCGTCGACGAAGCCGGCAAGACCCTCAAACAGGCGGAAAAAGAAGTCAAACGCTGCGTCAACACCCTCAAGCTCTCCGCCGAAGAAGCCAAGCGCAACGCCGGCGAAATCGTGCCGTTCGACGCCTACGAAGGCGCCGAATCGCGCCAAGGCTGGTTCACCCGCGATCCCCTGGGCCTGATCGTCGCCATCACCCCCTACAACGACCCGCTGAACCTGGTGGCCCACAAACTCGGCCCCGCCATCGCCGGCGGTAACGCCGTGATTCTCAAACCGTCCGAACTGGCACCGTTGTCAGCCCTCAAACTGGTCTCTTACCTGGTCGCCGCCGGCCTGCCCGAAACCGTGGTCACCGTCGCCACTGGCGGCGCCGAACTCGGCAAAGCTCTGGTCGCCGCCCGCGACGTACGCATGATCTCCTTCACCGGCGGCTTCGTCACCGGCGAACAAATCGCCCGCACAGCCGGCCTGAAAAAACTCGCCATGGACCTCGGCGGCAACGCCCCGGTCATCGTCATGGCCGACTGCAACCTCGACGCCGCCGTCGATAGCTGCATCTCCGGCGCCTTCTGGGCCGCCGGGCAAAACTGCATCGGCACCCAACGCCTGCTCATCCACGCACCGATCTACGCCGCCTTCCGCGAGCGCTTCGTCAGCCAGGCCCAAGCCCTGGTGGTTGGCAACCCGCTGCTCGCCAACACCGACATCGGCCCGATGATCACCCACCAAGCCGCGCAAAACGCCGAACACGTGGTCAACGAAGCCCTGCAACAAGGCGCCACCTTACTCTGCGGCCACCGCCGCCAAGGCGCCTGCTACGCCGCGACCGTGTTGGAAAACGTCGACCATGCCAGCCGACTCTGGCGTAACGAGGTCTTCGCGCCGGTGGTGGTGTTGCAGCCGTTCGAGACGTTCGATGAAGCCATTGCGTTGGCTAACGAACCTGAATACGCCCTTCACGCTGGGATTTTTACCAACGACCTCAGCACCGCGATGAGCGCTGCTCGGCGAATCGAGGCGGGGGGCGTGATGATCAATGACTCGTCGGACTTCCGGTTTGATGCGATGCCGTTTGGGGGCTCCAAGTACGGCAGTCTGGGCAGGGAAGGGGTGCGATTTGCGTACGAGGAAATGACCCAGCCGAAGGTGGTGTGCCTGAATACGTTGGGTTGATGGGGCCGGTCGTTGGCATCGGGCAGGTTGGTCACCTGCCCGATTTTTTGCGGCATCCCAAAGAGCTTCGAGTCTTGCGCTTCACAAATATTTTTCAGGGGCCTGTCGGCCAAATCGTCCTGGCTCATCTAAGCTGAATTTTCCTGGAAAATGCGCCAAGTGCCTTCTCATACGAATGCGGCCAACCCGGCTTGCGGCACCGCTCAGCAGCCAGGCGGGAGGAAGGATGCCGAACGTACTGGTGGTGGTCTGGGACTTCAATACACGCCTATTACGAATCCCTGTTGATAATAGCCTTGTCGCCATACACCACAGAATCGTGGCCCTGGAGGACATGGCGAAAACTGCCTTCGCCAAAAATGTCGATCAACATCGACTGGATTATTGTCTGGTCGTCGCGCCCGAATATTTCTTCTCCAAGGACATGCCTGTCACGTTTCTTTCGGAGGAAGAAAAAGAAATCATCCGGGCAACGTTGGTGGATATCTCAAAGAGAAACCCAAGGTTGATACTGGTCCCAGGCACGACGCTGTGGTTCAAGTCAATGATGCGCCCGGATTCCAGGATGCTGAAAAGGGAGACCGGAAAATTGAAATCGTGGGGGCAAACCAGAAATATCAATAAGCCAAAATACAGTCGGGAAATGGAAGCGGTTGTGGGCGAAATCCCACAGCATGACCGCATGAATAAAGGGATCTATGGCCATCATGCAAAGACTACGAAGGAGGAGATCGCGAAAATCGAATCAAGAGGGGCGGAAGCCAGGGACGGAATAGTCAGAAATACCGGCTTCATCATTTGGGATGGAAACGTCTTCTATCAGCATAAACGCTATCCCAATATCGGAAATGATGGGCTGGAAGAACTGGCTGGGGCGCAGTTCTGGGCCGATAAGATATTCATGCCGGGCAGTTATCGAGAAACCCCTGCTGTCCGTGACCTGCAAATCGCTCTGGAAATATGCGCAGAGCATTTCATTGGCGCGACGGTTTTGCATAAGAACAACGTCCTGGATTTCCATATCCTGGTCTCGGCCAGCATTGCTCTCGCCAAGGCTCGTGTGGGCGTAAAGCATGGAGGATATGTGGTTCACGCTGATTCAGGCGGCAGTTCAGTCTATCGGCGTGAAGGCAGGGACTTGGTTCAGCTCCGAGCCATCGATGAAACCGAAATAGGCTTGTTGGGTGTTGAAGCCGGTCGCGCCAGGAGTTTTGTTTGCGCGATTGCCTAGACCGAGCCTGACCTCGCCGAAAGAGCTGCGGCGGATGTGAAATCCAGATCCGCCATAACAGGCATTTCACACCCCCTGTGGGAGCGAGCTTGCTCGCGATAGCGATGCACCAGTCAACATCAATACCGCAGACCCACCACTGCGCAAGCAGCCCACCACGTCCCGTTTCCCTTCATGCCGCCGATGGCGACAAATCTAAACCCCCGTGTGGCTCCCCCACCAAGTAGCGTTCAAAGCACCGAGTGTGCAGGCAACGTCGTCGATCTCTCCCCAAATTAACTTCTGCAAACGTTCAAAGCTGAAACGTATCAGCTCCAAGAAAAAACCAAAATATGCACAAATGCATTTTTCCTTGACCCACAGGGGTGCGTCTCTATAAGGTGATTTCACTGTATGTGCATCCAGTATTTCTCAAGCGTCATTTATTTGAATCCATTCATGGACGAGGTATTACCTTATGAAAACCAACACTGAAAAATTCGGTGTAACCCCCCATCAACCCAGCCTGTGGACCCGCGCTGATGCGTTGAAAGTCCGGGCGGACGATCCCACCACCACTCAGCCGCTGGTCCGCGCGGATTTCCCGGTATTGAGCAACGACGTGTTCATCTGGGACACCATGCCCCTGCGCGACCTGGACGGTAACGTGACGTCCGTCGATGGCTGGTCGGTGATCTTCACCCTGACGGCCGATCGTCATCCAAACGACCCCCAGTACCTCGACGAGGACGGTAACTACGACATCCTCCGCGATTGGAACGATCGTCACGGTCGAGCAAAGATGTACTACTGGTTTTCTCGCACCGGCAAGAACTGGGAATTCGGTGGCCGCGTGATGGCCGAAGGCGTTTCGCCGACCGCTCGCGAATGGGCCGGCACCCCGATCCTGTTGAACGACCGAGGTGAAGTGGACCTGTATTACACCGCCGTCACCCCAGGCGCGACCATCGTCAAGGTGCGCGGTCGGGTCGTGACCACTGAACATGGTGTCAGCATGGTCGGCTTCGAGAAGGTCAAGCCGCTGTTCGAGGCCGACGGCAAGATGTACCAGACCGAAGCCCAAAACGCCTTCTGGGGTTTCCGCGACCCATGGCCATTCCGCGACCCGAACGACGGCAAGCTGTACATGCTGTTCGAGGGTAACGTGGCCGGTGAGCGCGGCTCGCACAAAGTGGGCGAGGCCGAAATCGGCGACGTGCCACCGGGTTATGAAGATGTCGGCAACTCGCGCTTCCAGACCGCCTGCGTTGGCATCGCCGTGGCCCGCGACGCGGACGGCGACGACTGGGAAATGTTGCCGCCCCTGCTGACCGCCGTGGGCGTCAACGACCAGACCGAACGCCCGCACTTCGTGTTCCAGGATGGCAAGTACTACCTGTTCACGATCAGCCACACCTTCACCTACGCCGACGGTGTGACCGGGCCGGACGGCGTGTACGGTTTTGTCGCGGACTCGCTGTTCGGCCCCTACGTGCCGCTCAACGGTTCCGGCCTGGTACTGGGCAACCCATCCTCCCAGCCATTCCAGACCTACTCGCACTACGTGATGCCAAACGGCCTGGTGACCTCCTTTATCGACAGCGTACCGACCGACGCAACCGGCACGCAGATTCGTGTGGGTGGCACCGAGGCACCAACGGTGGGCTTGAAAATAAAAGGGCAGCAGACGTTCGTGGTGGCCGAGTACGACTACGGGTACATCCCGCCGATGCTCGACGTTACGCTTAAGTAATAGCAATACAGGGGGTTCAGGCAGCGGGTTTGAGGTCGATGACAAAACCGTTGTGGATATGATCGAGATATCCCGCCTGATTCATTGCGACGTTGCTCGCAAGCCCCATTGAACAACGAGTCGTAACCCGCTCGCGGCTGGCTGCAAGGATGCAGCCAGTCGCGAATGCATTTCCCTGCGACGTATGTACACAAGCGCTTCTGTGGGAGCGAGCTTGCTCGCGATAGCGGTGCATCCGCAACATTCCAGCCAGCTGTTTATCGTGACTCCACGAGACTAGCCAAGACCGACATCGCCTTGCGCCATTACCTACAACTACGCCAGAATCCGCCGGCTTGTGCGTCTTGGGTCACGTCGGTAACTTGGACCTGTCACTGCTCATCAGTGATCGGGTTTAGTCGCCCGTCTCAACCTAAGGCGTACCAGGTCCCCGTCGGACAGGCTTTGCTGTTCCTGTATTGATGGTGGCTGTGCGCAGGGCGCCTCCGGGCGCGCCGGGATTCTTAGGTTCACCGGTCGACTAACCTGCGCACAGCTGCCGCCCCTTCGTTTAGTCGCGAGGTGGTTGCAGCCTCACTTACAGGAACCTAAGTCGATGGCAAAAATTACACCGAACCCTCCAACTGCAGATGAGCATGTATCTCGCGCTCAGTCTGCTCGTAACAACAAGCTTGATGACGCTGCCAACCGGGCGTTGGATTACTACCTGAAGCCTACGCCGAAGAACGAAACGTCCGACAAACCCAACACCATCTTCCGTATCGCATCTGATGTTGATTCGGAGTGTCTGCTTGCCAATCTCAGTGAAAACCTGGCTTCGGCCAATGCCATGATCAATGATTTGGCGTTTGATCTTGAGGGATCGCGACGGCGTGTTGCGTTGGGGATTTTGCAGGTGATTGAGGTGAGTGAGCTGTTGGCGAATCGGGCTTTGGATATTGTTGAGGTGAGGTAACAAGGGGCTGCGCTTACCCCGGGCATGAAAAAAAGGTCTTGCATGGCAAGGCCTTTTTTGTGGCCGGTCGCCCGACAACGGCCAGCCACGACACATAATCGATTGTGATGATGGCCCTCAATATTTCGCCCGGCAGGTCGTTAGCTTTAACTGTCCTCTCTTATCAAGGAAGTTGCCGTGTCCGAAAATGTTTACGCACCGCCTTTGGCTCAACTGGAGACCATCGTTGAACAGCCTTCTGAGTTTTATGTGGTGTCGCCAGCAAAGCTTCTGACACTGGCGATTCTGACGTTTGGTTTCTATTTCTATTACTGGTCATACAAAAACTGGAGCCTGTACAAGCAATCCACCCAGGCAGATATCTGGCCGTGGGCTCGTGGCCTGTTGTGCATATTTTTCATTCACCAACTGTATCGACGCGCGAATGAGAAAATTCGCGGCAGTGGTCGTACGTATGAGTGGGACTATGAGCAGTGGGCAACCGTATTCGTTGTGCTGACGGTCGGTGCCAATCTGTTGGATGGAGTGGCGAAGCGCGTCGATGGCTTCGAGTTTCTGATCGGCTGGTTACTGCTGGCGATTCCACTGCGAGCCTATGTGGTAAGCCGGAGCCAACCGATGATCAACTTCGCCGCCAATGACCCTCAGGCGCTGAGCAATTCGCGCTTCACCGTATGGAATTACCTGTTCATGGTGTCGGGAGTTTTGCTCTGGGCGCTGACATTACTTGGTGCCTGGACCCTTTATCGTTGAACCGAATGGGAGTCGAGGCAGCTCAGCCGAAGGTGGTTCGTTTGAATACGTTAGAGTGAGGCAACGCGGTGTTTATTGGGGCGTGTGAGATTTGGGAGGGGCCGACGCCGTCTTGCGCCTTTGCCTACAACTACGCCAGAATCCGCCGGCTTGTGCACCTTGGGTCCCCTCGGTAGTTTGAATCCGTCACTGCTCATCAGTGATCGGGTTTCGCAGCCCGGACTCTATAGGCGCACAACGTCACCTTCGAAAGCAGATCGCCCATGTCTGTGATTTTCGTCAGAGGTGGCTGTGCGTGGGAGACCTTCGGGTCTGCCGGTCCCTAGAGTCCCGGTCTGCGAACCCGCGTACAGCTGCCACCCCATACTTCGTTTCGCAGCGAAGGGTGGTAGCTCCAACAGGCTCTAGGAGTTTTACCATGGTCAAAATTACACCGAACCCGCCAGCTACCGACGAAACCGTGTCTCGCGTTCAGTCTGCTCGTAACAAGAAGCTTGATGATGCTGCGAACCGGGCTTTGGATTTTTATCTGAAGCCTACGCCGAAGAAAGAAACGTCTGACAAGCCCAACACCATCTTCCGTATCGCACCGGATGTTGATTCGGAATGTCTGCTGGCCAATCTCAGTGAAAACCTGGCTTCGGCGAATGCCATGATCAGTGACTTGGCGTTTGATCTTGAGGGATCGCGACGGCGTGTTGCGATGGGTATTTTGCAGGTGATTGAGGTGAGTGAGCTGTTGGCGAATCGGGCTTTGGATATTGTTGAGGTGAGGTAAAGCGGGGCGTTAACTGCATTCTGGCGTAAAAAAGGTCTTGCTTGGCAAGACCTTTCAATAAAGAGCTCCGAAACGACGCGTGCCCAGATTGTCCAAGTCAACAGGACTCAGCGTGGACGGTAGTCGGCAAGCCGACTCTCAAAGTACCGTGCCGTCTCCTGATCAGTACAGTACAGGTAGCACCCTTTCATTCCACGGGTCATCAATGTTCGGTACGTGTTTTTGATGATCAGATCCGTCTCTTTCTGCGCGAAGTCAGGCCGCTCTTTCGCCAGTTTCTTCCAGCCACGAATCGATTTGTCGTGCTTGTCACGTTTATGCGGCGACGTCAGCACTTGCCCGTCACGGACGATTAAATCCGGCCCGATTATCACCCCTATGTAGTCGACTTCCAGCCCTTGGCAGGTGTGGATGCAACCGACCTGTTCAATGGAGTTTTCCGCAATGATCCACAAACTGCCGTCCTGATCCAGGTTCCATTGGCGCGCATAATCATCGCCGATCACGATATCGGATGCCTGGGGATCTTTTTTGCTGAGCCAAGGCCAGCAGTAACCCGCGACTACGCGAGATTTGTTTTCGTGGTTTTTCTGCTCAATGGCCGCGTGCATCGCTTGAGGGGTGTTGAACACCTTGAACTCGTACTCGCTAGTATCGAGTAGCGGATTGGCGGTCGGTCGAATAGCCAATACGTCATCCAACCACGCTAGATAGCCATCAGAGCCACTGCAACGAAACTGAGAGGACAGCGAGTATTCCTCCACCGTTGCACCTTTTGCTTTGGCAAAGGCACGGATTGCCTGCTTGCTACCAATGTCGCTCAAGGTCACGCGCTGGTCTTCGTCAATGAAGAAAATTGAGCATTTCGCTGAACCGACCAGTTCTTTGATTTGGTTCTCGCCCAAGTTCCCATAAAGACCGCTTTTCTCGTTCAGCCTATGGGCTTCGTCAACGATTAGCGCGTCATACGTGTTGGGCTCGGTATCGATAAACGCGCCCGATCCAGAAAAGAAATTAGAGAAATGGCTACGTTTGATCGTACCAACTAGCTTGCTTTCGTACACTTTGCGTGGCGCTGCGTTTTTCGAGACGTATTTGCTCATTAACTTCAGCGCGGTGAGGCTTACCAGCAAGTTGATCGCCAGAACGGTTTTTCCTGTTCCAGGACCACCTTCGATGATTAGCACCTTTGGGGCTTCTATGCTGGCTTCAGTTCCTGCAACGAGCGCTGACTCGAAGACTTCTTTCTGGTCATCAATCAACACAAACTCAGGTTTGCCATCCATGAGCCCGGTAAGTGCCTCGGCTAGCGCTTTGGATGGACGAATTTTTCCGTTGGAAAGTTCGTAAAGCACCTCTTTATTGTCACCGTGAGTGATGTGCTTTTTCAGGAAACTTCTTAGTTTCGTCAGTTCCTCAGGGCCTTTGAGAAACAGCGGAGCTTTACTGGTATGGGCTTGGTAGTGAACGGAGTCGATGACGCCATCGCTGACATAGTTATGCAGATAGGCACAGGGGCGAATTTCGATGCTTTTGTCATAGACCGCTTCGTTGAAGCCTTCTAACAGTGCTGCGTACGACCATACCTGATAGGACGGGTGAATGGTTTCAACGAGACCGCCACCTAAGGCAGTTTTGACAATTGCGTCCTTGGTGGTTGCGCTCGCCTTGCTCCATTGCTTCAGCTCGATCAATACGGCTTTCTTGGCTTGGTTCTCATCACGACCTGTGAGCAAAAAGTCGATGCGCTTCGAGGACTGAGGGATGTGCAGCTCAATAGCCAAGCCAGCATTGCTAGGCAGGTCATCATCTCGAAGCACCTTGGCCATGTAGGTCAAGGATCCCTGCCACGACCTGATCTCTGATGCGCCCACCTTCTTACCGGTGGCCTCTTTGAAGTGCCGCAGGATCACTTCTTCAATATCGTCGTTATCGTTGTCTTTCAGGAATTGCTGTTTGGTCGCCGCGTAAACGATCACAAGAGATCCTTAGAGCACTGAAGGTCAGAGTTGGTCGTACTTTTTGCTGGTGCTTTTGGCTTTGTCGACGGGGTATTTCTGGCCGTTCAGAGCAAGCTTGCTCGTTACCGCTTCGTTGAGATCGACGCCAAGCACGCTACTCAGGCGAACCAAGTACATGAGCACGTCGGCTAACTCGTCCTTCACGGATTGGGCGGTTGTCGGATGCTTAGCGGCAGCCAGTGAATCGGCTTCGTTCATCCATTGGAATACTTCGCACAACTCGCCCACCTCGCCTGTCAGCGCTAGCAGAAGGTTTTTGGGCGAGTGGAATTGCTGCCAGTCGCGATCATCTGCAAAGCGTTGAAGCGACGCCGCAAGATTCTCCACGTCGATTAATTGTTTGGGTGTGCCATCTGCCTTGCTCACAGGCTTGCCTCTCGTGTGCTGCCAGAAACGTGACAGCTGCCACGTCAGAAATCTAGGGGTGGATTGTAAGAGTTTTCGTTTGGTGGCGTAGGCTTTTCACTGATTCGCCTCCGATAATCGGCCCAGTTCAGGCTTTGTTTTTGGCAGCTTGGTAGCGGTCCTTGACCTCGGTCACACTCAGCCACTTACGGCGTGAATGCACCACTCGATGGCAATTGGCACATAGCAATGCGAGGTCCGTGAGTTTGGTTTTATCGCCAGGTTGGAGCGTATGCAGCGGCTTGGTGTGGTGCACATCGATAACGCCTTCGACGTCCGGACCATATGTTTTGCTGAAGTTGAAGCCACAGGCTTCGCACTGGAGAACACCGTGCTTCTTGAGGGCTTCGTCCTTTTTTCGTTTGACGAGTTTTTTGTCCCTTTCCCGTACACGGTGTACTCGGGTTAACACTTTTCCTTCCTCTGCTTCGAAGAAGCCCGGCTCTTCCTCCTCGCTTAGATTTATTGGCGTAGTAGAAGTGGTTCCGACGTTCGCCTTGATGGCTGCTACGACTTCGGCTAAGCGCTCGGGGTTATCCGCGAATTCCAGCCATACCAATTCCTCGTCCTTATTGCCTTTTGCAAGACCTGTGCGACCAGTGTTGGTGTAGCTCGGATCCCAGCGACGGAAATTGTTGAGCTTCATATAAACACCGTTGGCGTTACGAAAACTCTCGTTCTTGCTCATACCGATGGCGTTGCCAATGAGATTGAGGCTCTGTGATAGGGCTCGGACTTCTGGATGGTTAACACCAGGTAAGCCATTGCGGTATAGCAGATAAAGGTTCAGGGCTAGGACGAGTTCGTCACGGCTCCAAGGCGGATTGGATTGATTGCTGGTAGGTGAAGAGGACATGGCGGGGGCTATCCGTAGGGTTCCCGTTTCGCTGTAGGACGCAGCGCAATATGCCGTCAGAATATTCTCTTCTGATGGCGTTTGGGAATCATACGGTGTTCGATGACCTTTGCTGTCGAGCGCGGGGATACTTACGAGCGACGTTGTTTGGTCATCAGGCGGGATTTTGGATGGGGGATGGAAAGCTCAGACATTAAAAAGCCGGCTTATGGCCGGCTTCTCGTTGACTAACTCAGTTCGTTTTTGACAAACCTCACCAGCCTTCAAAACGTACATCCGGCTCTTGCGGCCGGCTGTGGGACTTGGTCAGAAAGTGATCTGCCTTGTCGGTGCGAGGCGTGGGCTCGCAAATGTGGGGCGGAGGATACGCGGGTTTTCGGCAGAATCCCAGTGGTAAGTGGTGTGGAATCATTGGGTTAGGATGATTCGGGTAAAAGCAGGGGGCTGCTGCGCAGCCCAGCGGGAGCAAGCTCCCTCGCCACAAAAGCTCCTCACCACAAGGCTCCTCGGCACAAGGCGCTTTGCCTGTCTGCCCGTTCGGGTGGGTTAGTCGCACACCGGCGGTCTCTGTTTGTTGAGGGTGGACCACCAGAACACCCAGCCGATCACCCGTATGTTCTGCGCCTCGATCTGTTCGGCGCTGAAGACTTCGTCCGGGTAGGCCGCGCTGTTGTGGCTGCGCAGTCGCAGGCGGTTGCCGGGGATGCGGTGCAGGTATTTGATGCGGAGCATGCCGTCGTGTTCGAGGGCGTAGATTTGGCCGTCGACGATTTGGGTCAGGCCGCGGTCGATGGCGAGGGTGGAGCCGTCTTCGATGCGTTCGGCCATGCTGTCGCCGACCATGGTCAGGCAGATGGCGTCGCTGGGGTTTATTTCCAGGGTTTCGAGGTGGCTGCGGGGCAGGCGGATGGATTGGTCGGGGATTTCGACGATGTGGGTTTTGGTTTCGCCGGGGGCGATGGGGACTTCCTTATAGAAAGGCAGTTCGATGTCCGTGGGTTCCAGCACGCTGTAGACGCCATCGTTTTCGGCCGCCTCGTAGGTGGTGCCGGGGCCGAGGCCCAATGGGGTTTGCGGGCCTTCGCCGTGGGCGAGCCACTCCGGGCTGACGGTCAGCAGGCTGGCGATGGAGTGGATGCGCCCTGGCGGGATGCCACGGTTGAACCAGTTGTTCACGTGTTGGGATTTCACGCCGTATAACTTCGCGAAGTCGGCGGATCGGATATTCGCTTCTTTTAGAAGGGCTCGGAAGCGGTCGCCACTGGAAAGTATTTTCATAAACGGAAAGTTTAGGGGCGACTGTGTTTTCGGCAATAAACATGTCGTTCAAATATATAAGACGATCTTTCCGTTTTTGGGATTTGAAAGGCGCGGGCTAAACGTGGGTAAACGGTGTTAATACAGCTTCGTATTAGAAACCATTAAGGCATAAAAAAACCCCGGGGCAAACCGGGGTTCTTTTCAAGTTTGTTTCAGCCTTTGTAGGCGGCAACCGACTTGGTGATCGCTTCGCGGGCGGCGTCTGCGCCGGCCCAGCCTTCGATCTTGACCCACTTGCCTTTTTCGAGGTCTTTGTAGTTCTCGAAGAAGTGTTCGATCTGCTGGATCAGCAGTGGTGGCAGGTCGGTGTATTCCTTCACGTCGACGTACAGTTGCGACAGTTTGTCGTGTGGTACTGCGATGACTTTGGCATCGCCGCCGCCGTCGTCGGTCATGTTCAGGATGCCGACTGGACGGGCGCGGATGACCGAGCCTGGGGCAACTGGGTATGGGGTCACGACCAGCACGTCGAGGGGGTCGCCGTCGTCGGCCAGGGTGTTAGGGATGTAACCGTAGTTGGCCGGGTAGAACATGGGGGTGGCCATGAAACGGTCAACGAACAGGCAGTCGCTGTCTTTGTCGATTTCGTATTTGATCGGGGCGTGGTTGGCCGGGATTTCGATCGCGACGTAGATGTCGTTCGGCAGGTCTTTGCCAGCCGGAATCTTGCTGTAGCTCATTGGGCGGTGCCCCCGTTAGTTGACCAAATGACTTGGTCGGATTGACCAAAAAGTGGCGGCGATTATAGGCATATTCGGCCGCTGTTGCCACGTTACCAGGGTCTTAGAGACCTTAGTATGACGCCTGATAGACCGGATCTTCGGCTTGAAGTTGCCGCAGCCGGGCCAAAGGATCCTGGCGGTAGAAGGCCTTGAGCTGTTCATAGACCCGTGGATAGGCCTGGTGCAGCAGGTCCGGGGCGCTGAAGAAGTATTCGCTGGTGACGGCGAAGAACTCCGCCGGGTTTTCCGCGGCGTAGGGATCGATGAGGGTTTCTGCGTCGGGGTTGTGGTCCAGTTGGCGGTCGAGGTCGTCGAAGGCTTGTTGCATGGCTTCGGCCCAGTCGCTGACGCGCATGTCGGCGTGCAGTGGCGGCAGGCCGTTGGCGTCGCCGTTGAGCATGTCGAGTTTGTGCGCCAGTTCGTGGATCACCAGGTTGTAGCCGTCCCAGCCGCCGCTGGCCATCACGCCGTCCCAGGCCAGGATGATAGGGCCTTGGGGCCAGGCTTCGCCGCTGTGTTCGCCGTCCCACTCGTGCTCGATGCCGCTGGCGTCGCGGTAGCGTTGGGGGCTGAGGAAGTCGTCGGGGTAGAGGACGATTTCGTGGAAGCCCTGGTACCAGTTCAGCTCGCCCAGGTGCATCAGTGGCAGTTGGGCCTGGGCGGCGAGCAGCAGGCGTTGTTCCTGGTGCAGTTCGACGCCGGGCAGGGCGGTGAGGTGTTTATCGTGCAGGAACAGTACGCAGGCTTCTCGCAGCCATTGGTCCTCGGCGGCGCTGATGCCGTCGAGGAAGCTCAATTGTTGGCGCACCCGTTGCCAGGTGTCCTCGGCCACGGGATGTTTGGCGAGGGTGCGTCGGCGGCGCCAGTTGCTCAGGGACCACATGGCGATCAGCGTGGTTGGGCTTTCGAGGCGCGCTGGTTCATTTTGCTGCGCACCAGGCTGATGATCATCGGCAGCAGCGACACCAGGATGATGCCCACCACCAGCAGCGACAGGTTCTGCTTGATGAAGGGCACGTTGCCGAAGAAGTAACCGAGGGTCACCAGGCCGCCGACCCAGAGGACGGTGCCGAGGACGCTGAAGCCGAAGAAGCGCAGGTAATTCATTTTGCCCACGCCGGCGACGAAGGGGGCGAAGGTGCGGATGATCGGCAGGAAGCGCGCCAGGGTCACGGTTTTACCGCCGTGTTTGTCGTAGAAGTCGTGGGTTTGCTGCAGGTAGTCGCGGCGGAAGATTTTCGAGTTGGGGTTGCTGAACAGTTTTTCGCCAGCGGTGCGGCCGATGAGGTAGTTGGTGCTGTCGCCGAGGATGGCCGCGAGCATCAACAGGCCGGCCAGTAGTACGGGGTCCATGGCGCCACCGGCGGCGACGGCGCCGGCGATGAACAGCAGGGAGTCGCCGGGCAGGAATGGCATGACCACCAGGCCGGTTTCACAGAAGATCACCAGGAACAGGATGGCGTAGACCCAGGTGCCGTAGTTGGTCACCAGCAGGTCGAGGTACACATCGAGGTGCAGGATGAGGTCGAGGGGATTGAAATCCATGCATAACACCTGTGGTGGTGGCCTGGCTCGGCAGGCTTTGGGTCGGGCTTGGAGGATGGCTACAGAGTGTGTAGCTTTTTCTTACAAGCCGGGAAGAGCGGCATTATACGGGGTGGAGGGTGGGGAGCGGGGTGAGTTTGTAGCCAGGGATTTCGGTGGTGTTGTGGTTGGGGGCAGGCTGGGTGAAGGCTCTTGTGGTGAGGGAGTGGTGGAAGCAGTTGACTCGGTCTGGCTGATACACCGCATGCACAGGTTTTGGGGCTGCTGCGCAGCCCAGCGGGAGCAAGCTCCCTCGCCACGGGGTTGGTGGAAGCAGTTGGCTCGGTCGGGCTGATGCACCGCGTGCTCAGGTTTTGGGGCTGCTGCGCAGCCCAACGGGGATAAATCCCCTCGCCACAGAGGGTTTGGTGTTGTGGCAGGGGGACTCAGCCAAAGGGGTCAGATGCCTTCGCTGATCGGCAACACGTAGTTCTTGAACTCGGTGTCTTCCTTGAAGCCGATCGATTCGTAGGTTTTCTGCGCCACTTCGTTGTTGCTGCTGGTGGAGACGCGCATGCGCACGGCGTTGGTTTCCTTGGCCATTTTTTTCGCGGTGCGGATCAGGTTGTCGGCCACCAGTTGGCGGCGGGCGTCTTCGGCGACGTAGATGTCGTTGAGGATCCATACGCGCTTGAGGGACAGGGATGAGTAGCTCGGGTAGAGCTGGCAGAAGCCCAGTAACCGGTTGTCGTCGTCATCGGGCAGGGCCAGGTAGATCACCGATTCCTTGCGGCGCAGGCGCTTTTCGAGGAAGGCTCGGGACGAGTCCGGGTAAGGCAGTGAGCCGTAGAATTCCCGGTACTTGACGAACAATGGGGTCAGCAGGTCCAGGTGTTCCAGCGTCGCTTGGATAATCCGCATGGTAGGTCTCGTCTGCAAAGGTCGACAGATATTCTGACAACAACGTCGCGCTGCCGTGCTTTTGATGCTGCCTGAAAGCGGATCAAAAACGCAATCGGATAAGCGGATCAGTTTCGGGGCGGCGCCAGTAGGAAATTACCTTTCATATCGGCTCCGTTTTCCGCCTCTAGAGTGTTCACCTGGGCTTCGTCCTTCAGATTGACGCCCGAAAGCTGACGGCGGCAGGCCTCGCGCATCAGGTAGATCAAGCGATGGGCCGCCATGCCGTAGCTCAGGCCTTCGAGGCGGACATTGGAGATGCAGTTGCGATAGGCATCGGTCAGGCCGACCTTGGGCGCGTAGGTGAAATACAGCCCCAGGCTGTCGGGGGAGCTGAGGCCGGGGCGTTCGCCGATCAGGATCACCGACATTTTCGCGCCGAGCCGCTGTGCCACTTCATCGGCCACGGCGACGCGGCCCTGTTCCACCAGGATCACCGGCGACGTCGACCAGCCTTCAGCGGCGATCTGTTCTTCCAGCCGTGCCAGGAACGGCAAGGTATGGCGATGCACCGCCAGGGCCGACAGACCGTCAGCCACGACGATGGCCAGGTCCACGCCGCCGGGATGGGCCGCAGCGTAGTCCTGCAGGACTTGCGCGGAGGCGTCGTCGAGCCGGCGGCCCAGGTCCGGGCGCTGTAGATAACTGTGTCGGTCGGCCGCGGCGCTGTGGAGCAACAGGCTTTCACGGCCGCCCTCGGTCAACTGTGCGCGAATGCCCTGGTGATCGAAGGCCAGGTGCACCGCATCGCGGGCCTGGGCGTGGGCGTACTGGAAATCCAGTTGCGCCTGGGTCGGCAGGCTGGTGCCGGTGCGGCCCAGGGCGATGCGTGCCGGGGTGAGGTTGCGCAGATTCAGCCAAGGGTTTTGCGGGTCGACAGGTTTTTTATCCATGGGCAGTTCACTCATCCCAGATGTGCGAGGGCGTGACGGAACGCCGGTGGCAGGTTGTCGCCAAACCGCACCCGGCCATCGGCCTGGGTGAAGATGCCCATGTTCGCCAGCCAGGTTTCGAACTCCGGCGCCGGCTTCAGGCCCAGGGTCTGGCGGGCGTAGAGGGCGTCGTGGAACGAGGTGGTCTGGTAGTTGAGCATGATGTCGTCGGAGCCGGGGATGCCCATGATGAAGTTGATCCCGGCCACGCCCAGCAGGGTCAGCAGGGTGTCCATGTCGTCCTGGTCGGCTTCGGCGTGGTTGGTGTAGCAGATGTCACAGCCCATCGGCACGCCCAGCAGCTTGCCGCAGAAGTGGTCTTCGAGGCCGGCGCGGATGATCTGTTTGCCGTTGTACAGGTATTCCGGGCCGATGAAGCCTACAACCGTGTTCACCAGGAACGGGTTGAAATGCCGTGCGACGGCGTAGGCCCGGGTCTCGCAGGTCTGTTGATCGACGCCGTGGTGGGCGTTGGCCGACAGCGCGCTGCCCTGGCCGGTTTCGAAATACATCAGGTTGTTGCCCAAGGTGCCGCGATTCAGGCTCAGCCCGGCGTCGTAGCCTTCCTGCAAGATGTTCAGGTTGATGCCGAAACTGGCGTTGGCCGCTTCGGTGCCGGCGATGGACTGGAACACCAGGTCCAGGGGCACGCCGCGGTTCGCCGCTTCGATGGAGGTGGTGACGTGGGTCAGCACGCAGCCTTGGGTGGGGATGTCGTAGCGCTGGATGATGGCGTCGAGCATTTCCAGCATGGCGCAGATCGAGGCCGTGCTGTCGGTGGCCGGGTTGATGCCGATCATGGCATCGCCGTTGCCGAAGAGCAGGCCGTCGAGGATGCTCGCGGCGATCCCGGCGGGTTCGTCGGTGGGGTGGTTGGGTTGCAGGCGGGTGGACAAGCGCCCGCGCAGGCCGAGGGTGCCGCGGAACTTGGTGACCACGCGGATTTTCTGCGCCACCAGCACCAAATCCTGCACGCGCATGATCTTCGACACGGCGGCGACCATCTCCGGCGTCAGGCCGGGGGCCAGTGCCCGCAGGCTCTGTTCATCGGCGGCATCGCTGAGCAGCCAGTCGCGAAAACCGCCGACCGTGAGGTGGCTGACGGTGGCGAAAGCTTGTTTGTCGTGGGTGTCGACGATCAACCGGGTGACTTCGTCGGCCTCGTAAGGGATCAGCATTTCTTGCAGGAAATGGCTGAGGGGCAGGTCGGCCAAGGCCATTTGCGCAGCCACCCGCTCGCCATCGTTGAGCGCCGCGATCTCGGCCAGGAAATCCCCCGAGCGCACCGGGCTGGCCTTGGCCATCAGGTCTTTGAGGCTGTCGAAACGATAGGTCTGGGCGCCGACGGAATGGGCGAATGCGGCCATGGGCGGTGTCCTCCTGTTCTCTAAGTAACTTAAATACACCCCATAACCCTGTGGGAGCGAGCTTGCTCGCGATAGCGGTGTGTCATTCAACACATGTGCCGGATGTAAGACCGCTATCGCGAGCAAGCTCGCTCCCACAGGGGGACGGCGTGCACTTTTAAATGGCAGGCGCCAGGCCCTCAGCCCGGCGCCGGTGCAACTTTCAGATACCTGTGAGCATAGCGTCCGCCGGTGCATCGGAGCGTTGCTTGGCGGTCAGTTGGAAATACAGGTAGCCGACAACCATGAACGCCAGGAACACCAAGCCAATCACCATGTTGAACCACGCCATCGCCACCAGGCACACCACCGCCAGGAACAGCGCAATGCCCGGTACGATCGGGTAGCCCGGCGCACGGAAGGTGCGTTCCAGGTTCGGTTCGGTCTTACGCAGCCTGAACAGGCTGAGCATGCTGATGATGTACATCACGATGGCGCCGAACACCGACATGGTGATCATCGCCGCCGTCAGGGTCATGCCTTGCAGGTTCACCAGGCCATCGCTGTAGATCGCCGCGATGCCGATGACGCCGCCGGCCAGGATCGCCCGGTGCGGGGTCTGGAAGCGCGACAGTTTCGCCAGGCCACGGGGCAGGTAGCCGGCCCGGGCCAGGGCGAAGAACTGCCGCGAGTAGCCGAGGATGATCCCATGGAAGCTTGCCACCAGGCCGAACAGGCCGATCCACACCAGCATGTGCATCCAGGTTGAATTGTTGCCGACCACCGCCTTCATGGCCTGGGGCAGCGGGTCGTTGATGTTCGACAGGGTGCGCCAGTCACCCACGCCGCCGGCCATGATCATCACGCCGATGGCGAGGAACACCAGGGTGAGGATGCCGCTGACATAGGCACGGGGAATCGTGCGTTTCGGGTCCTTGGCTTCTTCGGCAGCCATGGCCGCGCCTTCGATGGCGAGGAAGAACCAGATCGCGAAGGGGATCGCCGCGAAAATGCCCGGGATCGAGGCGAGGGTGAACTCGTTGGAGCCGGCCCAGCCATTGAGCACGAAGTTGCTGAAGCTGAAGCCCGGCGCGACCACGCCCATGAACACCAGCAACTCGGCGACCGCCAGCACGGTGACCACCAGCTCGAACGCGGCGGCGATGCTGACGCCGAGGATGTTCAGGGTCATGAAGACGATGTACGCGCCAACCGCCGCGAGCTTGGGGTCCAGTTCGGGAAATTGCACGTTGAGGTAGGCGCCAATCGCCATGGCGATGGCCGGGGGGGCAAAGACGAATTCGATCAGGGTGGCGATCCCGGCGATCAACCCGCCTTTCTCGCCAAAGGCCCGTCGGCTGTAGGCAAAAGGCCCGCCGGCGTGAGGAATCGCGGTGGTCAGTTCGGTGAAACTGAAGATGAAGCAGGTGTACATCAGCGCCACCATGAGGGCGGTGACGAGAAAGCCCAGGGTCCCGGCGGTGCCCCAGCCGTAGCTCCAGCCGAAGTACTCGCCGGAAATCACCAGGCCGACGGCGATGCCCCATAAATGCAGGGTGCCGAGTGTGGGTTTGAGTTGGGTGGTAGAAGTCATAAGTCCTCTCTGTCTTTTTTATTGTTTGATCTGTTGGACTTTCGGGATTGCTGTGGAGCGGGCACGCAAGGCTCATGCCAGAGCGGTGGGGCGGTAATTTGATGTTGTCAGTGAGGGCGTCATCGCGAGCAAGCTCGCTCCCACAGTGGATCTGTTGCCAACCCTGGAAAAAGAGTTATCCACAGATCCCTGTGGGAGCGAGCTTGCTCGCGATAGCTATCAAAAGGGCAAAGCAGGAGGCCCTGCCTTGCCCCAGTGACTTAGAAGAACCCCAACGGATTGATGTCGTAGCTCACCAGCAGGTTCTTGGTCTGCTGATAGTGGTCGAGCATCATCTTGTGGGTTTCACGCCCCACGCCGGACTTCTTGTAGCCACCGAACGCGGCGTGCGCCGGGTACAGGTGGTAGCAGTTGGTCCACACGCGACCGGCCTTGATCGCCCGGCCCATGCGGTAGGCGCGGTTGATGTCGCGGGTCCACAGGCCGGCGCCGAGGCCGAACTCGGTGTCGTTGGCGATCGCCAGGGCTTCGGCTTCGTCCTTGAAGGTGGTGATGCTCACCACTGGGCCGAAGATCTCTTCCTGGAACACACGCATTTTGTTGGTGCCCTTGAGCAGGGTCGGCTGGATGTAATACCCGGTCGCCAGGTTGCCCTCGAGTTTTTCCACCTTGCCGCCGGTCAGCAGCTCGGCGCCTTCGCCCTTGGCGATTTCCAGGTACGAAAGAATCTTGTCGAATTGCTGCTCGGATGCCTGGGCGCCGACCATGGTGTCGGTGTCCAGTGGGTCGCCGCGTTTGATCTGCAGGACTTTCTTCATCACCACTTGCATGAATTCGTCGTAGATCGATTCCTGGACCAGGGCGCGGGATGGGCAGGTGCAGACTTCGCCCTGGTTGAAGAACGCCAGCACTAGGCCTTCGGCGGCTTTCTCGATGAAGCTCGGTTCGGCCTGCATGATGTCTTCGAAGAAGATGTTCGGCGACTTGCCGCCCAGTTCCACGGTGGACGGGATGATGTTCTCGGCGGCGCATTTCATGATGTGCGAGCCCACCGGGGTGGAACCGGTGAAGGCGATCTTGGCGATGCGCTTGCTGGTGGCGAGGGCTTCGCCGGCTTCCTTGCCGAAACCTTGCACCACGTTCAGCACGCCGGGCGGCAGCAGGTCGCCGATCAGCTCCATGAGCACGCAGATGCCCAGCGGGGTTTGCTCGGCCGGCTTGAGCACTACGCAGTTACCGGCGGCCAGGGCCGGGGCGAGTTTCCAGGCGGCCATCAGCAGTGGGAAGTTCCACGGGATGATCTGCCCGACCACGCCCAGGGGTTCATGGATGTGGTAGGCCACGGTGTTGCCGTCGATCTCGGCAGCGCTGCCTTCCTGGGCCCGCAGGCAACCGGCGAAGTAGCGGAAGTGGTCGGCGGCCAGGGGGATGTCGGCGTTGAGGGTTTCGCGCACGGCCTTGCCGTTGTCCCAGGATTCGGTGATCGCCAGGGTTTCGAGGTTGGCCTCGATGCGGTCGGCGATTTTCAGCAGGATCAGCGAACGGGCCTGGGCCGAGGTGGCACCCCAGGCATCAGCGGCGGCGTGGGCGGCGTCCAGGGCTTTTTCGATGTCTTCGGCCGTGGAGCGCGGGAATTCGGCAATGGGCTGGCCATTGACCGGGGAAGTATTGGTGAAGTACTGACCTTTGACCGGCGCGACGAACTCGCCGCCGATGTAGTTACCGTATTTGCTCTTGAACGAAACGATAGCGCCTTCAGTACCGGGGTGAGCGTAACGCATGATGAGTTCTCCTTGGCTTTTGTGCTTATACGGGAGGCCGCGCAAAATTGAGCGCTGGTAATAAAGCCTAGAGCAAAGGTTGGGCCATTGCCTTGCAGGGCCCGTAAATCAAGACTTTAGGAGGAGTTGCTCGGACAAACGGATGGGGGGTGTGACGCTTGCGATACAGCGGGTGTGACAGTTTGTGCCAGATGCGAGACAGTCTGTGACTGGCAGGTCGCGCCAGCATTGCAAAGGCGGTTGGGCTGGAGGATGCTGGGCTTCGATCCTGGAATCTCTGGCAACCGTATTTTTGTGGCAGGACAGCTTTTGTGGCGAGGGAGCTTGCTCCCGCTGGAGCGCGAAGCGGTCCCAAGGCAGCCAACTCGGTCAGCCTGATACACCGCAAACTCAGGTTTTGGGGCTGCTGCGCAGCCCAGCGGGAGCAAGCTCCCTCGCCACGGGGTATGTGTTGGCAGGTCCAAAGGTCCTTCGGGGAGAATAATAAGAAATGCACAGCAACCATTTGAGTCGCCATGCCCAGCAAGTCCTGACGGTCACCCAGGGCAAGGCCCATCTGCAGGGCCCTGGCAGCGATCCGTCGATTGCCCGTTCCTGGCTGCGCTGTCTCGAGGACTATCACCTCGACCCGGCCCAGAACCTGGCGCCGACGGTGCTCGAGCATGGCCGGGTGCTGGAGAGCCGCGAGCGCTTGCAACAGGTGCTGCACATCGCCGGCAATGAAATGACCAGCCTGCACCAGCAACTCTCCGGCGCCGGCCACGCGGTGTTGCTGACCGACGCCCGGGGTGTGATCCTCAACTGCGTCACCGCCCCCAGCGAACGGAAGATTTTCGAACGGGCCGGCCTCTGGCTCGGCGCCGACTGGAGCGAAGCCTGCGAAGGCACCAACGGCATCGGCACCTGCCTGGTGGAGCGCCAGGCCCTGACCATCCACCAGGAAGAACACTTTCGTGGCCGCCACACCGGCCTGACCTGTTCGGCCAGCCCGGTGTTCGATCCCCAGGGCGAATTGCTGGCGGTGCTCGACGTCTCCTCGGCCCGGCCGGACGTGTCGCGCCAGAGCCAGTTCCACACCATGGCCCTGGTCAATCTCTCGGCGAAGATGATCGAGAGCTGCTATTTCCTCCGTTGCTTCGACAATCAATGGCTGTTGCGCTTTCATTTGCAGGCCGAATCCGTGGGGCTGTTCAGCGAGGGCTTGCTGGCGTTCGACGGCGAAGGGCGGATCTGCGCGGTCAACCAGAGCGCGCTCAATCTGTTGGGGCATATTCGCGGCGGCTTGCTGGGCCAGCGGGTGGAAGACTTTTTCGACTGTTCACTGGATGAATTGCTGGGGCGGGCCAGTGCCCAGGCCAGCGCCAGTTGGCCGCTGCGCACCCGTGATGGCCGGCATTTGTTCGCCGTGTTGCGTGGGCAGCCGCGCAGTGTGCCGGTGCCGGTCGCGCCAGCGCTGCTCAAGGCCATCGAACCCGCGCGGCTGCCGGGCATCTGCCTGGGGGACGCGGCGTTGCAGGAGCATTTTCGCAAGGCGCTGCGGGTGTTCGAGCGCGATGTGCCGCTGCTGATCCATGGCGAAACCGGCTCCGGCAAGGAGGCGTTCGCCAAGGCCGTGCACCACGCCAGCCAGCGCGCCGGCAAGCACTTCGTCGCCCTCAACTGCGCGGCCATCCCCGAAAGCCTGATCGAGAGCGAACTGTTCGGTTATCGCGGCGGCAGCTTCACCGGCGCGCGCAAGGAAGGCATGCGTGGCAAGCTGCAACAGGCCGACGGTGGCACGCTATTCCTCGATGAAATCGGCGACATGCCCCTGGCCTTGCAGACCCGTTTGCTGCGGGTGCTGGAAGATCGCCAGGTGGTGCCCATCGGCGGCGAGCCCGAGGCGGTGAACGTGCGCATCATCAGCGCCACCCACCGGCAGTTGCTTGACCGGGTGCGGGACGGCAGTTTTCGCGAGGATTTGTACTACCGCCTCAATGGCCTGGAAATCCCCCTCCCGGCGTTGCGCGAGCGCAGTGACAAGTCGCAGTTGCTGGATTTTCTGTTGGCTGAGGAGAGCGGGGCCGAGACGGTGCTCATCGAAGAGCCTGCGCGCCAGGCGTTGCTGGGATTCGACTGGCCGGGCAACGTGCGGCAACTGCGCAATGTGCTGCGGACCCTCGCCGCGCTGTGTGATGGCGGGCGGATTGGGCTGGAGGACTTGCCGGAGATGATCCGCCAGCGCCCGGTTGCCGTGGTGGAAACGGTGGCAGAACGGCCACTGGAAGATGCCGAGCGCCTGGCGTTGCTCGATGCACTGGAGCGCCAGCGCTGGCACATGACCCACACGGCGGAACAACTGGGGATCAGCCGCAATACCCTTTACCGGAAGTTGCGTAAACACGCTATCGCCCGCTGAGCCACTGATAATTGATCTGCTGACTGCTGTTGTGGCGAGGGTTGTGCATTCAGCTGTGGGAGCGAGCTTGCTCGCGATGGCGGTGTGTCATTCAACACATGTGTTGGCTGTAGGACCGCTATCGCGAGCAAGCTCGCTCCCACAGGGGATTTGCAGTGTCCTGATGGCTGCCGTTCGAAACACAAGGTGCGATTTCCCCCTCCCTACGCTAACCTGCGGCCATGTTTTACGAGGTCGACTATGCACATCCATATTCTCGGTATTTGCGGCACTTTCATGGGTTCGATGGCGGTCCTGGCCAAGGAGCTGGGCCATCACGTGACCGGTTCCGACGCCAACGTCTATCCGCCGATGAGCACCCAGCTGGAAGCCCAGGGCATTGAACTGACCCAAGGCTACGACCCGGCGCAACTGGACCCGGCGCCGGACCTGGTGGTCATCGGCAACGCCATGTCCCGGGGCAACCCGGCGGTGGAGTACGTGCTCAACAAAGGCCTGCCGTACGTGTCCGGGCCGCAGTGGCTGGCCGATCACGTGTTGCAGGGCCGTTGGGTCCTGGCCGTGGCCGGCACCCACGGCAAGACCACCACCAGCAGCATGCTCGCCTGGGTCCTGGAACACGCGGGCATGAGCCCGGGTTTCCTGATCGGTGGCGTGCCGCAGAATTTCTCGGTGTCGGCGCGCCTGGGTGGCACGCCGTTCTTCGTGATCGAGGCGGACGAATACGACAGCGCGTTTTTCGATAAACGCTCGAAATTCGTCCACTACCGTCCACGCACGGCGATCCTCAACAACCTTGAGTTCGATCACGCCGACATCTTCCCCGACCTGGCGGCCATCGAACGGCAATTCCACCATTTGGTGCGCATCATTCCGAGCGAAGGCCTAGTGATCCATCCGACCACCGAACCGGCCTTGCAGCGCGTCATTGAAATGGGCTGCTGGACCCCGGTGCAAACCACCGGTGCGGGCGGCCAATGGCAGGTGAAGTTGCTCAAGGATGACGGTTCGCAATTTGAAGTCATGTTCGAAGGCCAGTCCCAAGGCGTGGTCGAGTGGGACATGACCGGCCAGCACAATGTCGCCAACGCCCTGGCGACGTTGGCGGCGGCCCGGCATGTCGGCGTGGTGCCGTCCATGGGCATCGCCGCGTTGAGCGCGTTCAAGAGCGTGAAGCGGCGGATGGAGAAAGTCGCCGAGGTCAACGGCATCACCATTTATGACGACTTCGCCCACCACCCAACGGCCATCGCCACCACCCTCGACGGTTTGCGCAAGCGCATCGGCGATGCGCCGCTGATCGCGATCATCGAGCCGCGCTCCAACTCCATGAAGCTCGGCGCTCACCGCGATGGCCTGCCGGAAAGCGTGGTCGATGCCGACCAGGTGATCTGGTACGCACCGGCCAACCTCGGCTGGGACCTCGGCGCCACCGCCGCGCTGTGCACGGTGCCGTCGATTGTCAGCGATTCCCTGGAAGGCATCATCGAGCGCGTGAAGAGCCAGGCCCAGCCCGGTACCCACGTGGTGATCATGAGCAACGGCGGCTTCGGCGGCCTGCATGGCAAGCTGGCCGAGGCACTGAAATGAACACGCGCTTGGAGAGCAATGGTCCTGAACGCATCACACTGGCGATGACCGGTGCTTCCGGCGCCCAGTACGGTTTGCGCCTGCTCGATTGCCTGGTGCGTGAAGACCGCGAGGTGCACTTCCTGATCTCCAAGGCCGCGCAATTGGTGATGGCCACCGAGACCGACGTGACCCTGCCGGCCAAGACCCAGATGATGCAGGCCTTCCTTACCGAATACACCGGGGCGGCGGCGGGGCAGATTCGCGTGTATGGCAAGGAAGACTGGATGTCACCGGTAGCCTCGGGCTCCGGCGCGCCGGCGGCCATGGTGGTGGTGCCGTGCTCCACCGGGACGCTGTCGGCGATTGCCACCGGGGCCTGCAACAACCTGATCGAACGGGCGGCGGACGTCACGCTCAAGGAGCGCCGTCCGTTGATCCTGGTGCCGCGGGAAGCGCCGTATTCGAGCATTCACCTGGAGAACATGCTCAAGCTGTCGAACATGGGCGTGACCATCCTGCCGGCCTCGCCGGGTTTCTATCACCAGCCGCAGACCATCGACGACCTGATCGATTTCGTCGTCGCGCGGATTCTCAACCTGTTGAACATCCCCCAGGACATGCTGCCGCGCTGGGGCGAGCATCATTTGAGCAGCGATGAATAAGCTGCTGATCGTGCTGCTGGCGCTGCTACTGACCGGCTGCGCCACCGCCCGCACCCTCGACGCGGCCAAGCCCGGTGCGCCGGTGGTGTACGCGGGCACGCGCCTGGATCTTTACGCGCTCAACGGCGGCTGCTGCGCCAAGGACCGCTTTGGGGCCGAGGCGCCGAGCTACCCTGGCGTCGATCTGCCGGGCAGTGCGCTGCTGGATACCTTGTTGTTGCCGTTGTCGTTGTTCACCGCAATCGGCGTGGGGTTCCGAGCGACTGGGGGGATGTAGCAAACACCAGGATGGGGGCTTGGCTTTGGGGCGGTGGCGCGCCCATCGCGAGCAAGCTCGCTCCCACATTCGACCTCATTCTTCCTGACGAAACTCGGTCAACTGTGGGAGCGAGCTTGCTCGCGATGAGGTCCAGTCAGGCGCTGCAGAATCATTTGCCCAGCTTACGCAACTCATCCGACTCCACCACCCGCACCCCATTCTGCTCCTCCAGCGCCAGGCGCCACATGGCCCGGGCCAGTTGGCAGGCTTCGATGCCGTGGTACTTGCCTGGGATCAGCTTCGACAACGGCCCGGCCAGTTGCTCGGCCAGGCGCGGTTCGACGCGGTCGCCCAGCAGCAGGGAAGGGCGGCAGATGGTCAATTGCGGCCAGTCCTGGGCCTTGAGGGCCGCCTCCATCTCACCCTTGACCCGGTTGTAGAAGATCGATGACTTGGCGTCGGCTCCCAGGGCACTGATCACCACCAGGTGCCGCGCGCCCAGTTCCCGGGCGCGCTTGGCAAATGCCACCACCAGGTCCAGGTCCACCGCGCGAAAGGCTGCTTCAGAGCCGGCTTTCTTGAGGGTGGTGCCGAGGCAGCAAAAGGCGATGTCGACCTGGCCGCTGAGTTGAGGGAACACCTGGGCCGGTTCCCCCACCGGGTTTTTCAGGCGCGTGTGTTCGGCCAGCGGCCGGCGGGTGGGGGCCAGGACCCGGGTGATGGTCGGCTCGTTGAGCAGCCGGTCCAGTAGATGTTCCCCGGTCAGCCCGGTGGCTCCGGCGAGCAAAACATGCTGAGGCGTCAAGTACATAGTGTTTCCCCCTTGATACGGTTCAGCTTAGTTGCTCTTTGTGGCCTCGTCGTTCAATGCAGTACTTTGCAATGCTTTCCGGGCCTGCTGTTTGCGCAGCAGTTGCCAGTGGGAAAGGACCGTCCTCGGCGCCCACATCTGCGGTTCGGAGGCTTCGAAATTGTCTGCCTGCTCCCGTTCGGCCACGGTGGCCTTGGCCCGCTTGAAAGCCTGCTCCAGGTCGTCGGTCTGGTTCAATGCCTGGGCGAACAGCGCATCGCCGAAGTAGGTGAAGTTGGCTTCCTCGGAGCAGCCGAAGGACACCCGGTCGGCCCGGGAAGCGGTCATGATCAAGGTGCGTTCATCCTTGAGCGCCGGGATGAAGCCGCCGGAGTAGCAGGCCGAGATCACCACGATCTTGTCGCGGTTCTTCAGCGGCGCCAGGACCACGGCCAGTTCATCGGCGGGCAGGTCGGCCAGTTCCATGCGCGGCTGGTCGAGCACCAGTTCATGCTCGCTGGTGCCGTGGCTGGTCAGGTAGATGAAAATCAGGTCTTCCGGGCCGCTGCGCTCGGCCAGGGTGGCGGCGGCGCGGCGCAGGCTTTCGCGGCTGGCCATGGGCCGGTCGCCGAGGTGATCGCGGTGGTTCACCAGGCGGATCTGCCCGAACGCGCCGAAACGGCTGGCGAGCATGTTGGCGACATAGTCGGATTCGCGCAGGAACACGCTTTGCTTGCCGTCGCCACCCAGGGTCAGGCTGTACAGCTCCACCGCCGGGGTCGAGGCCGGGATGTTGGCCAGGGCCTCCTCCAGCAGGCGGCCCTGGGCCAGCAGGCCAAGTTCGAGCACATCCGGCAACAGCCTGCCGTCCGCGTCGCGCACCCGTTGGCCGTTGGCCCAGGTGCCGCTTTGCACGGTGCCATCGGTGAGCACCAGGGTGCCGTGTCCGTGGTAGCTGTCGCTTTCGAACTGGCCGATGTAGAAACTGCCGTCGGGCAGGTTCAGGCGGCCCTGGCCAGTAAAGCGCCAATCGTTGAATTGACCGAGGTAGTGGCTGCCGTCGGCGCCGATCAGTTCGCCCTTGCCGGTCAGCGCACCGTCCTTGAACCGGCCGATCCAGACATCGCCGTCGGCATTTTCGTAGCGACCGCGACCGTTGAGCTGGTTGTTCCTGAAACCGCCGATGTAGACATCGCCATCGGCGCTGTTGAAGGTGCCTTTGCCCTGCAGTTGCCCGTCGACAAAATGGCCGGTGAACTGGTTGCCGCTGGCGTCGAAGCGCTGGCCTTCACCGTTGGGCTTGCCGTTGACGAAGGGGCCTTGGTACTGGCTGCCGTCGTCGAGTTCCAGGCGCCCGAGACCGGAATAGCGGTCGGCCTTGAACTCGCCCCGGTAGGTCATGCCGTTTTCCTTGAGCGTCCCTTCACCGTCCCGTCGCCCCAGCTTGAAGCCGCCGGTGTAGCTGCTGGAGGGTGTGGTCAGGCTGCCCTGGCCGTGGAACAGGCCCTGGTGGAACTGGCCGCGATAGACCTCGCCATTGCTGCCGTGCCATTCCCCGGTGCCGTGCCACTGGCCCTTGTCGAACTGCCCGGCATACCAACTGCCGTTGGGGTAGTCGATGCGCCCTTGGCCTTGCAGCAGCCCGTCCACCAGATCGCCGCGATAGCGGCCGCCGTCGGGCAGGCGCGCGTCGGGCGGCAGCGGCGATTCGCCGCCGCCACAGGCGGTGAGCAACAGGGTCAGGGTCAGTGGGACGAATAAGCGCATAACGGGATCCAGGTCATCAGGCCACGAGTATGCCGCAGCTATGCGCATTGAATATAGGGAAGCGATGCGAAACTGCACGAGCGGTTTCGCGACCGCGCAGGTTTACACGAAGCAGAGCGACAGCGGCTCGGCGATGTAGGCCGGTTTTTCCGAACCTTCGATTTCCAGCGTGGCGCTGGCCTTGAGCAGCCATTGGCCGGGTTTTTTCTCGGTGGCGTCCACCAGGTCGACCTTGAGCCGGACCTTGGAATCGACCTTCACCGGTTGGATGAAACGCACGCTGTCCAGGCCGTAGTTGACGACCATCTTCACGCCTTCGGGCAGGATCAGGATGTCTTCCATCAGCTTGGGCATCAGCGACAGCGACAGGAAACCGTGGGCGATGGTGCTGCCGAACGGGGTCTGCGCGGCCTTGACCGGGTCGACGTGGATGAACTGAAAGTCGCCAGTGGCTTCGGCGAACAGGTTGATGCGCGCCTGATCGATCGTGAGCCATTCGGAACGTCCAAGTTCCTTGCCGACATAATCTTTGAGCGCTGCAACGGGGACGTAGGGCATTGAGACTCTCCTTGGGTTCATCGGTTTTACTTTTTCTGGAGCGGGGATTGGCGTCCCCGAAAAACCACTGTAGATCAACATGGCGTGCAAGTAAGGTCACTGAACATGCTTTTTACGAATGCCGACCCATAGCGCGGGCATGCTTATAATGCCGGCGCATTCTTTGCAATTCCGTTCATTTAACGTGTGCGTTTGATTCCGTGGCGAGGGAGCTTGCTCCCGCTTGAGTGCGAAGCACTCATGAAATGGGGCCGCTGCGCAGCCCCGCGGGAGCAAGCTCCCTCGCCACACAATCACGCCGCTCGCTTGAGTGAACCGAATTGGCGCGTTCATTGGGGCTGTTGCAGGGGGAGAGAGCGGATGTTGCTACGGGGCCTGACCTGGCTGGTGTTTTTTCAATTGCTGGGCACTGCGATCAATCATGTGTTCTTGCCGGTGCTGCCGGGGCCGATCATTGGCCTGCTGTTGCTGCTGGGCTATCTGGTGATGCGCGGTGAAGTCAGCGAACCGTTGAACCTGGCCGCCAGTAGCCTGCTGCGTTACCTGCCCTTGCTGCTGGTGCCGCCGGCGGTGGGGGTGATGGTCTATGCCGGGGCGATTGCCGCCGATTTCTGGGCCATCGTTGGCGCGTTGACCTTGTCCCTGGTGCTGTCCGTGGCGCTGACGGGCGTGCTGATGCAGCGCCTGGCCCGCCGTCACGTCGCCGCCCCGGAGGACAGCCAATGATGCTCGACTGGCAGGGCGCCTGGACCTCGGTGATCCACCATCCGCTGTTCGGCATCGGCATTACCCTGGGTGCCTATCAGTTGGTGTTGGCGGCGTTCGAAAAGACCCGCTGGGTGTTCCTGCAACCGGTGTTGATGTCGATGGTGCTGTTGATCGGCGTGTTGGTCGGCTGCGGCATCGGCTATGCCGAGTACCGCAAGAGCACCGAGATCCTCAGCATTCTGCTGGGCCCGGCCACGGTCGCCCTGGCGGTGCCGCTGTATTTGAACCTGCGACGGATCCGGCAGTTGTTCTGGCCGATTTTTACTACGCTGGTGATAGCCGGGGTGTTTGCCACGGGCTCCGCGGTGGTGTTGGGCTGGGCTTTTGGCGCCGAGCACATGATCCTGATGACCATGGCGCCCAAGTCCGTGACTTCGCCGATCGCCATGCTGGTGGCCGAGCAGATCGGCGGCGTGGCGGCCATGGCGGCGGTGTTCGTGTTGATCACCGGTGTACTCGGGGCGATCCTCGGTCCGAGTATTCTGACCCGCTTGGGGGTCCATAGCCCCGAGGCCCGGGGGATGGCCCTGGGGCTGGCGGCCCATGCGGTGGGCACGTCGGTGGCGTTGCAGGAAAGCGAGGAGTCGGGTGCCTTTGCGGCGCTGGCGATGAGTCTGATGGGCGTGGCCACGGCGGTGCTATTGCCGTTGGTGGTGTCGATGACCGTTTAAGGATCTGGTTATGAGCTTGCCGCTTTTCCCGTTGAACACTGTGCTGTTCCCCGGTTGCATCCTCGACTTGCAGATTTTCGAGGCGCGTTACCTCGACATGATTGGGCGCTGCATGAAAAAGGGCGAAGGCTTCGGCGTGGTGTGCATCCTCGATGGCGAGGAAGTCGGCCTCGCGCCTGAAGGCTTCGCGCAGGTCGGTTGTGAAGCGCGCATCACCGATTTTTCCCAGCAGGACAATGGTCTGCTGGGCATTCGCGTGGAGGGTGGACGGCGCTTTATCGTTCATGGCACCAGCGTCCAGGCGGATCAACTGATGGTCGCTGAAGTCGAGTGGCTGGAGGAGGAGCCGGAGCAACCGCTGCAAGAGGAGGACGCTGACCTGGTGGCGCTGCTCAAGGCCCTGGCCGAGCACCCGATGGTCGAGGCCCTGAACATGGGCACCGAAGCGACCGGCCAGCAATCGCTGGCCAATCAACTGGCTTACCTGCTGCCGTTCAATGAGCTGGACAAGATCGACCTGCTGCAACTCGACGACCCGCAACAGCGCCTGGATGCGATCCAGGCGCTGCTCGATGAGCTGCAGGGCGAACTCTTCGCCTGACACCACCAAACAGCACTGATCCCCTGTGGGAGCGAGCTTGCTCGCGATAGCGGAGGGTCAGCTTGCATCAATGGTGAATGTGCAGCCGTCATCGCGAGCAAGCTCGCTCCCACAGTGGTTTCGGGCTGCGCCAGGAATCTCCTGTGGGAGCGAGCTTGCTCGCGATTGCCTAATAGGCATACCGCAACATCGCATGGGGCAAATGCCGCAGCGCGAAGAAGCTGAACACCGCCACCAGCGCCGGCAGAATCAACCACCAGACTTTCGGTGGCATGGCCGGCAGCGGGCTCTGGCGCTGGCTCAGCCACAGGGCGGCGGCACAGATGCTGGCGGCCAGCATGGCGCCGGCGACGATGTCGCTCGGCCAATGGGCGCCCAGGTAGACCCGCGACAGGGCGATGGCCAGCGCCGGCAAGCAGCCCAGCAGCAGCCAGGTCAGGCGCAGGCGTGGCGGTTGACCGCGGCCGGCCAGGACGGCAAGGGTCAGGAACAGCGCGAACGCCCCGGAGGCGTGGCCGCTGGGCATGCTGTAGCTGGTCAGCGGGTCGGTGAGGATTTCCGGGCGCATCCGGGCAAAGAAGTGTTTGCTGCCGGTATTGGCCAAGGAGGTGAGCAGCATCGTGCCACCGGCGAAGATTGCCTGGCGCCATTGGCGCGCCAGCAGCAGTAACCCTGTCAGTAGGGTGCTGAAAATCAGCATGTTGCGGAATTCGCCGATCAGCGTGAAGGTCACGGCGATTTCGTCCAGCGTCGGGCTGCGATGCTCCTGGACCAGGGCCATCAAGCCCTGGTCGAACGCCGTCAGGTAACGAAAGCCGATGAACAGGCCGATCAGGATCACCAGGCCGATGCCGGCGATCAGCGCCGTGGCATGGCGATGGCGACGCAGGGTGCTGTTGACGCTCAGCCCGATCATCACCGCGATGCTGCCGATGACCACGCCGGCCTGTGGCCAGAACCCTTCGGGCAATGGCAGGCGGAATGCCGCCCCGGTGGCCCAGCCCGGCAGCAGGTAGGCCACGGTCCAGCCCGCCGCGGCCAACACGCTGACGGCGGCGAAGCGCGGGAACGGCATGTCGCACATCCCGGCCACCATCGGCAACATGGGTCGCAACGGGCCGATAAAACGCCCCACCAGCAGGCTGGCGATGCCGTAGCGCTGGAAATAGTTTTCCGCGGCGCTCATCCACTCAGGGTGATGCCGCAGCCCGGGCAGGCGGCGGATGTTCTGGTGGAAGTGCCGGCCAAGGAAATACGACACCAAGTCCCCGAGCAAGCCGCCGAGCAGGCCCAGCAGCAACGTCTCGCCCAGGGACAACGCGCCGCTGCCGGCCAGAACCGCGATGGCAAACAACAGCACCGTACCCGGCACGATCAGGCCAGCAATGGCCAGGCATTCCACGCAGGCGACGATGAACACCGCCACCGCCAGCCATTGCGGGTTGACGGTCAGCCAGCCGGTGATGCTATCGAGCCATGGGCCCATAAGGACAACTCCATTGAATAGTGATTGGCATGCACTGAACCCCCTGTGGAATTCTGTGGTGAACACAAAACCTGTGGCCACTGAAGATCAACTGTGGGAGCGAGCTTGCTCGCGATTGCGGAGGGTCAGTCAACATCAATTCTGCTGACCCGACGCTATCGCGAGCAAGCTCGCTCCCACAGGGTTGTGCGGTGTGTTCATGAAAGCAAAAAATAATCACGCCCTTCGACCTGCCCCCGTCGCAGCGGGTTACGGGTGCACCACGGTGCGTAGGCGGCATCGACGAAGCGATAGGGCAAGTGTTCATCCCGTCCCAATGGAATACCCAGGCGGGTGGTCTGGATCGCGTTGACCGTTGGCACGCCCGCATCTTCCACCAGCAAGCGCTCGGGGTCGAAGCGTTTGGCGTCCCAGTCCGGCACTTTCAACCCCAACGCTTTGCACAGCAGGGTCTGGCCGGCACAGAGTTTCTGCGGTGTGCGCGGCCGGCCTTGGGCTTCGGGGTTGTTCAATAGCATCTGCGCCAGGCTCGCCGGCCCGGAAAGGGTATCGACCCACGGGTAAGCCGATTTGATCAGCACTGCATTGCCTGGACCCTGGGCGCTGAAGTTCAGCGAATCGCCGCCCCGGGCGTAGTACATATAGATGTGCCCTCCATCCAGAAACAAAGCCTTACGCTTTTCCGTGTAGCCCAGCGAGGCGTGGCTGCCTTTTTCGGCAAAGTAATACGCCTCGGTCTCGATGATCCGCGCGCTGAGCCACAGCTCGCCGACCTTGTGGCGAATGACTTTGCCCAGCAGGTCTTTGGCAAGGACCTGGGCGTCGCGGTCGAAAAAGGCGTGGGGCAGGGCGTTGGGCGATGGCAAATCGGTCATGGCGATAGACGAAGTGAGGCCAAAGGAAGCGCGATGATAGCAATGGAAAGCTTAATCACCGCTGAACACTCGCTTCAACCGGCTGTTTACGCCTGTTTTACTTCTCCGCCGGTCACCACTGCGAGTCCATGCTGTTAGTCGAGGGTTACGACAGCTATAATCTGCCGCTTTCCCCATCGCCAAGACCACACAGACCATGACTGAGTCCGTTCTTGACTACATGACCCGCCTGGGTCGCGCCGCTCGCGAAGCGTCGCGCATCATCGGCCGGGCCAGCACCGCGCAGAAAAACCGCGCCCTGCAGGCCGCCGCCAATGCGCTGGACGCTGCGCGCGCCGAGTTGTCCGCCGCCAACGAGCTGGACCTGGCCGCCGGCCGGGCCAATGGCCTCGAACCGGCCATGCTCGAGCGCCTGGCGCTGACCCCGGCCCGCATCGACGGCATGATCGTCGGTCTGCGCCAGGTCGCGGCCCTGCCGGACCCGGTCGGGGCGATCCGCGACATGAGCTACCGCCCGTCGGGCATCCAGGTCGGCAAGATGCGCGTGCCCCTGGGCGTGGTCGGGATCATCTACGAGTCGCGGCCGAACGTGACCATCGACGCTGCGAGCCTGTGCCTGAAGTCGGGTAACGCGACCATCCTGCGCGGCGGTTCCGAAGCCATCCATTCCAACCGTGCCATTGCCGCCTGCATCCAGCGCGGCCTGGCCGAGGCCGATCTGCCGGCGGCCGTGGTGCAGGTGGTGGAAACCACCGACCGCGCTGCAGTCGGCGCCCTGATCACCATGCCCGAGTTCGTCGATGTCATCGTGCCACGTGGCGGCAAAGGCCTGATCGAACGGGTCAGCCGTGACGCCCGCGTGCCGGTGATCAAGCATCTGGACGGTATCTGCCACGTCTACGTCAGTGCCCACGCCGAATTGCCCAAGGCCCAGCGCATCGCCTTCAACGCCAAGACCTACCGCTACGGTATCTGCGGCGCGATGGAAACCCTGCTGGTGGACCAGGCCGTTGCCCAGGACTTCCTGCCGTCGATGGCCGCCCAGTTCCGCGAAAAAGGCGTCGAACTGCGCGGTTGCGAGCGTACCCGGGCGATCATCGAGGCCGTCGCGGCCACGCAAGAAGACTGGGACACCGAGTACCTGGCGCCGATCTTGTCGATCCGCGTGGTCGACGGGCTGGACCAGGCCATCGAACACATCAACCGCCACGGCTCGCACCACACCGATTCCATCGTAAGTGAGCACCAGGGCGAAACCCGGCGTTTCGTGGCCGAAGTGGATTCGGCGTCGGTGATGATCAACACCCCGACCTGCTTCGCCGACGGCTTTGAATACGGATTGGGTGCCGAGATCGGCATTTCTACTGATAAGCTGCACGCCCGCGGCCCGGTGGGCCTCGAAGGCCTGACCTGCGAGAAGTACATTGTGGTCGGTGACGGCCAGTTGCGCGGACAGGAGCCGGTCTGACTTGGGCGACCTCGACCCGTCAGCCGCTGTGACGACGACAACTCCGCCCCGGCGCATCGGTATCCTGGGCGGCACGTTCGACCCGGTGCACATCGGCCATTTGCGCGGTGCGCTGGAAGTCGCCGACGCCCTGGCCCTCGATGAGCTACGCCTGACGCCCAGCGCCAGGCCGCCTCACCGGGACACGCCGCAGGTGTCGGCGCAGGACCGTCTGGCGATGGTCGAGTGCGCGGTGGCCGGTGTGGCACCGCTGGTGGTGGATGCCCGCGAATTGCAGCGGGACAAACCGTCCTACACCATTGATACCCTGGAGCTGATGCGCGCCGAACTGGCCGTTGAGGCCCAGGTTTTTCTGCTTCTGGGCTGGGACGCATTTTGCGGCCTGCCCACTTGGCATCGCTGGGAAGAGTTGCTCCAGCATTGCCACATCCTGGTGTTGCAACGCCCGGATGCCGACAGCGAGCCGCCGGATGCCTTGCGCAACCTGCTGGCGGCCCGCTCGGTGAGCGACCCGCTGGCCCTGAAAGGGCCGAGCGGACAGATTGCATTCGTCTGGCAGACGCCGCTCGCGGTATCCGCCACCCAGATCCGTCAACTGCTGGCCAGCGGTAAGTCGGTACGTTTCCTGGTGCCCGACGCGGTCCTGGCCTACATCGATGCGCACGGGCTTTACCGTGCGTCGAACTGAAAAAGGCGCGCTTCAAGGCACGTGAATGCGTGTAGCGAAGCGCCCGAACATACGAGCAAAACGAGTTTTATATGACTGACAAAGACGTAAACAAAGTAAAGCGCAAGGGCACGTTCAAGAGCGCCCCGCTGCCTGTAGAGGCGCATACCGGCGTGGCGCTGGTCGGCGAAGAGCTGGTCAAGGTGGCCGTGGCGGCCCTGGAAGACGTCAAGGCCCAGGACATCCAGGTGATCGACGTTCGTGAAAAGCAAAGCATCACGGACTACATGATCATCGCCACCGGTACCTCCAACCGCCAGATTGGCGCGATGCTGGACAAGGTCCGCGAAGCGGTCAAGGCCCAGGGCGTCAAGCCGCTGGGTGAAGAAGGCAAGGGCGACAGCGACTGGGTACTGTTGGACATGGACGATGTCATCGTGCACATGATGACCGCCTCGGCACGTCAGTTCTACGACCTGGAGCGCCTGTGGGCCGGTGCCGAGCAGAGCCGTTCGGCCAGCGCCGCGCATCACAGCCCGGAAAACCCCCATGAGCACTTCACCAAGCTCAACAAAGACCAGCAATAAGGGACCGCTGTGCGACTGCGCCTGATCGCCGTCGGTTCTCGCATGCCCAAGTGGGTGGAAGAAGGCTGGCATGAATATGCCAAGCGTCTTCCCTCCGAGCTGGCCCTGGAACTGGTGGAAATTCCGCTCAACACCCGTGGCAAGAACGCCGACGTGGCGCGTTTCATCCGCCAGGAAGGCGAAGCCATGCTGGCCAAGGTCGGGCCGAACGAGCGCATCGTCACCCTCGAAGTCCATGGCAAGCCCTGGAGCACCGAGCAGTTGGCGGTGGAACTCGATCGCTGGCGGTTGGACGCGCGCACGGTCAACTTCATGGTCGGCGGCCCGGAAGGGCTGGCGCCGGAAGTCTGTGCCCGGGCCGATCAGCGCTGGTCGTTATCGCCGTTGACGTTGCCGCACCCGCTGGTGCGGATCCTGATCGGCGAACAGTTGTATCGTGCCTGGACAGTCCTGTCCGGGCACCCTTACCACAAGTAATCCTGCCCCATGCCCCAGCCGATCCGCATCAAGGACCACGAAAAAGACGCCCGTCTGGTACGGGGCCGCGTCGTGTTCGGTGCTATTACGGTGGTGACGCTGATCGGCGTGCTGATTGCGCGCTTGTATTTCCTCCAGGTGATCCAGTACGAGTACCACTCCACCCTGTCGGAAAACAACCGGGTGCACGTGCAACCGATTCCGCCGACCCGCGGGCTGATCTTCGACCGCAACGGCGTGGTGGTGGCGGATAACCGGCCCAGCTTCAGCCTGAGCATGACCCGCGAGCGCTCCGGTGACTGGCAGCAGGTGCTCGACGTGATTGTCGAAGTGCTGCAACTGACGCCCGAGGACCGGGCGATCTTCGAGAAGCGCATGCGCCAGGGCCGACGGCCGTTCGAGCCGGTGCCGATCCTGTTCGAGCTGACCGAAGAGCAGATCGCCCTGATCGCCGTGAACCAGTTCCGCCTGCCCGGCGTCGAGGTGGTGGCGCAGTTGGTGCGGCATTATCCCCAGGGGCCGCATTTCGCCCACTCGGTCGGCTACATGGGACGGATCAACGAGAAAGAGCTCAAGACCCTCGATCCGGTCAATTACAGCGGCACCCACCATATCGGCAAGACGGGTATCGAGCGCTTCTACGAGCCTGAACTGCATGGCCAGGTGGGTTACGAGGAAGTCGAGACCAACGCTCGCGGTCGCGTATTGCGGGTGCTCAAGCGCACCGATCCGATCCCCGGCAAGGACATCGTCCTGAGCCTGGACATCAAGCTGCAAGAGGCCGCCGAAGCAGCGCTGGGCGGACGGCGCGGCGCGGTGGTGGCGCTGGACCCGAACACCGGCGAGGTACTGGCGATGGTCAGCCAGCCGAGTTTCGACCCGAACCTGTTCGTCACCGGCATCAGCTTCAAGGCCTACGCCGAGCTGCGCGATTCCATCGACCGGCCGCTGTTCAACCGTGTGTTGCGCGGTCTCTATCCGCCGGGCTCGACCATCAAGCCGGCCGTGGCGATTGCCGGGCTGGACTCCGGCGTGGTGACCGCTTCGAGCCGGGTCTACGACCCGGGTTATTACCAGTTGCCGAACTATGACCACAAGTACCGTAACTGGAACCGCACCGGCGACGGTTATGTGGACCTGGAAACGGCGATCATGCGTTCCAACGACACCTACTTCTATGACCTGGCCCACAAGCTGGGGATCGATCGGTTGTCGTCCTACATGAACAAGTTCGGTCTCGGCCAGAAAGTCTCCCTGGACATGTTCGAGGAATCCCCCGGCCTGATGCCTTCGCGCGAATGGAAGCGGGCGACCCGGCGCCAGGCCTGGTTCCCCGGCGAAACCCTGATCCTGGGGATCGGCCAGGGCTACATGCAGGCCACGCCACTGCAGTTGGCCCAGGCCACGGCGCTGGTGGCGAGCAAGGGCAAGTGGTATCGCCCGCACCTGGCCAAGACCATCGAAGGCCAGAAGCCGGTGGACCCGGACCCGATGCCGGACATCATCCTGCGCAACCCGTCGGACTGGCAGAAGGTCAACAACGGCATGCAGCAGGTGATGCACGGCGCCCGTGGTACCGCCCGCAAGGCGTCCATCGGTGCGCAATACCGGATTGCCGGCAAGAGTGGTACGGCCCAGGTCGTCGCCATCAAGCAGGGCGAGAAGTACGACCGCTCCAAGGTCCAGGAACGCCACCGCGACCACGCCTTGTTCGTCGGTTTCGCGCCGGCCGACAACCCGAAGATCGTCGTGGCGGTCATGGTCGAGAACGGCGAGTCGGGTTCCGGCGTCGCCGCGCCGGTGGTGCGCCAGATCATGGACGCCTGGCTGCTGGATGAGCACGGCCAGCTCAAGCCTGAATACGCGAGCCCCATCACTGCGGAGGCTACGGCCCGTGAAGAATAATTTCGACCGGATCCTCTCCAGCGAAGACGTGATGCGCCGTCGCGCCACCTTGTTGCAGCGCATGCACATCGATGGCCCGTTGCTGATCCTGCTGCTGACCCTGGCCGCCGGCAGCCTGTTCGTGCTGTATTCGGCCAGCGGCAAGAGCTGGGACCTGTTGGCCAAGCAGGCCACCTCGTTCGGCATCGGCCTGGTGTCGATGATCGTGATCGCCCAGCTCGAGCCGCGGTTCATGGCGCGCTGGGTGCCACTGGCCTATGTGGTGGGGGTCTGCTTGTTGGTGGTGGTGGACATCATGGGCCACAACGCCATGGGCGCCACCCGCTGGATCAACATACCCGGGGTGATCCGCTTCCAGCCTTCGGAATTCCTCAAGATCATCATGCCGGCGACCATCGCCTGGTACCTGGCCAAGCGTTCCCTGCCGCCGCAGCTCAAGCATGTGTGCATCAGCCTGTTGCTGATCGGCATCCCGTTCATCCTGATCGTCCGTCAGCCGGACCTCGGCACCTCGCTGCTGATCCTGGCCGGCGGCGCCTTCGTGCTGTTCATGGGCGGGCTGCGCTGGCGCTGGATCCTCAGCGTGATCGCCGCCGCCGTGCCGGTGTCGGTGGCCATGTGGTACTTCGTGATGCACGACTACCAGAAGCAGCGGGTGCTGACTTTCCTCGACCCGGAGAGCGATCCGCTGGGCACTGGCTGGAACATCATCCAGTCCAAGGCCGCCATCGGCTCCGGCGGGGTGTTCGGCAAGGGCTGGCTGATGGGCACCCAGTCGCACCTGGACTTTTTGCCGGAAAGCCACACCGACTTCATCATCGCCGTCATGGGCGAGGAGTTCGGCCTGGTGGGCATCTGCGTGTTGCTGCTGATCTATCTGCTGCTGATCGGCCGGGGGTTGGTGATCACCGCCCAGGCCCAGACGCTGTTTGGGAAATTGCTCGCGGGCAGCCTGACCATGACGTTTTTTGTTTATGTTTTCGTCAACATCGGTATGGTCAGTGGCCTGTTGCCGGTCGTGGGGGTGCCGTTGCCTTTCATTAGCTACGGAGGAACTTCGCTGGTGACCCTACTGTCAGCGTTTGGGGTTTTGATGTCGATTCATACGCATCGCAAGTGGATCGCGCAGGTTTGAATAAGGTGAAGAGTTCAATGCAAGCAATGCGCGGCTGGTCGACGCGATATGCGCCGTGGATCGGCCTGGTCGGCTTCCTGGGCAGTGCGTCGCAGGCCTTGGCCGGTGAATACGAAGGCTCGCCCCAGGTGGCCGAATTCGTCGGTGAGATGACCCGCGACTACGGTTTTGCCGGTGAGCAGCTGATGGGGGTGTTTCGCGAGGCCGAACGCAAGCAGTCGATCCTCGATGCGATCTCCCGGCCCGCCGAGCGGGTCAAGCAGTGGAGCGAGTACCGGCCGATGTTCATCACCGAGGCGCGTATCGCCCGGGGCGTGGACTTCTGGCGCCAGCACGAGGCCGCCCTGGCCCGTGCCGAGCAGGAATACGGCGTGCCGGCCCAGTTCATTGTGTCGATCATTGGCGTCGAGACCTTCTTTGGCCGCAACACCGGGAATTTCCGGGTGATCGACGCGTTGTCGACCCTGGGCTTCGATTACCCGCCGCGTGCCGAGTTCTTCCGCAAGGAGCTGCGCGAGTTCCTGCTGCTGGCCCGTGAAGAGCAGGTCGATCCGTTGACCCTCAAGGGTTCCTACGCCGGGGCCATGGGCCTGCCGCAATTCATGCCCAGCAGTTTCCGCGCCTACGCGGTGGACTTCGACGGCGACGGCCACATCAATATCTGGACCAACCCGACCGATGCCATCGGCAGTGTCGCCAGCTATTTCAAGCGCCACGGCTGGGAAGCCGGCCAGCCGGTGGTCAGCCGTGCCGACGTGCGTGGCGAGCAAGTGGACGAGGGCCTGACCGAGGGCATCGAGCCGACGAAAACCGTCGGGGAGTTGCGGGCGTTGGGCTGGTCGAGTCATGATGCGCTGCGTGACGACATGCCGGTCACCGCGATGCGCCTGGAAGGCGAACAAGGCCCCGAATACTGGATGGGCCTGAAGAATTTCTACGCGATTACGCGTTATAACCGCAGCGTGATGTACGCCATGGCCGTATATCAACTGTCTGAAGAGCTGGTCAAAGCACGGGGCGTCAAATAATGCGGGCATTGCCTACCTATCAACCCCTGAAGCTCGTGGCGTTGGCCGCGCTGTCGCTGTTGGTCGTCAGTTGTTCGACCAGCCGCGCGCCGGCCCAGAAAAACACCACCGCCGTACGCGCGACGCCGGGCCTGGACATCAACCGGGCCCACAAGGACGGCGCGCCGTGGTGGGACGTGGATGTCTCGCGCATCCCCGACGCCACGCCGACCCTGCACACCGGTCCCTACAAGGCCAACCCGTACACGGTGCTGGGCAAGACCTATTTCCCGATGGCAGAGTCCAAGCGCTACGTGGCCTCGGGCACGGCGTCCTGGTACGGCACCAAGTTCCATGGCCAGAACACCGCCAATGGCGAGGTCTATGACCTGTATGGCATGAGCGCGGCCCACAAGACCCTGCCGCTGCCCAGCTATGTGCGGGTGACCAACCTGGACAACAACAAGAGCGTGATCCTGCGGGTCAATGACCGTGGGCCGTTCTATTCCGACCGCATCATCGACCTGTCGTATGCGGCGGCGAAAAAACTCGGTTACGCTGAAATCGGCACCGCCCGGGTCAAGGTCGAAGGCATCGACCCGCAGGAATGGTGGGCCCAACGTGGCCGTCCGGCGCCTTTGATGCTCAACGAGCCGAAAGTGGCGCAAAATGCCGCGCCAACCGTGACGGCGTCCACCGGCACGGTCGAACAGTGGACACCACCGCCGCAGCAACACGCCGCGGCCGTGCTACCCGTGCAGATCGATGCAAAAAAAAACGCTTCTGCAACAGCGTCTGGCCAGTTTCTGCAAGTGGGCGCGTTCGCCAACCCGGACGCTGCCGAGCTGCTGAGGTCGAAGCTAAGCTCGATGGTGAGCGCCCCGGTGTTCATCAGCTCGATCGTGCGCAACCAGCAGACACTGCATCGGGTGCGCCTGGGGCCGATCGGTTCTCCGGGTGAAGTCCAGCAGGTGCAGAACAGTGTGCGCCTGGCCAATCTCGGTTCGCCGAGCCTGGTCACCGCTGAGTAATTGAATGAGGCCCGCTGGCGGTTGGAGCGGGTCAGGTTGTTGGCTCCATGAATAATAAAAGCCCGGCAAGGGCAGTGAGTGAGCAACTTAAATACGCGGCAGCTCGTTAGAAAGCTGCCTGTTTCAGTTTTGCCTTCGGGCAGTCCCATTAGCGATTTCGAGAGACGGATGAACATCACCACCTTTGCCAAACGCCTTTGCCTGCTAGTCCCGCTGCTTCTCTCACCGGCCGCGTTCGCGGTCGAGATGATGCCGGCTCCCCCTCAATTGGCCGCCAAATCCTTTGTGCTCATGGATGCCAGCAGCGGCGAGGTGCTGGTAGAGAACAACGGTGACCAGCGCCTGCCACCGGCCAGCCTGACCAAGCTGATGACCGCCTACATCGCCACGCTGGAAATCCGTCGCGGCCAGATCGGTGAAAACGATCCGGTGACCGTCAGCGAAAACGCCTGGCGCACCGGCGGTTCGCGGATGTTCATCAAGGTCGGTTCGCAAGTGACCGTCAGCGACCTGCTGCACGGCATCATCATCCAGTCCGGCAACGACGCCAGCGTCGCCCTGGCCGAGCACATCGCCGGCAGCGAAGATGCGTTCGCCGACATGATGAACAAAACCGTGGCCGACCTGGGCATGACCAACAGCCACTTCATGAACCCCACCGGCCTGCCGAACCCTGAGCACTATTCGTCGGCTCACGACATGGCGCTGCTGGCCCGGGCAATCATTCATGAAGACCCGGCCCACTACGCCATCTACTCCCAGAAGGAGTTCTTCTGGAACGGCATCAAGCAGCCTAACCGCAACCTGCTGCTGTGGCGCGACAAGACCGTCGATGGCCTGAAGACCGGTCACACCGACGAAGCCGGCTACTGCATGGTGTCTTCGGCTGTGCGTGATGGCATGCGCCTGATCGCCGTCGTCTTCGGCACCAGCAGCGAAGTGGCCCGTGCCGCCGAGACCCAGAAACTGTTGACCTACGGCTTCCGCTTCTTCGAAACCCAGACCTTCTACCAGAAGGGCACCGAACTGGCCCAGGCCCAGGTCTGGAAAGGTTCGAGCAACCAGGTCAAGGCCGGCCTGGCCCAGGACCTGACCATGACCCTGCCTAAAGGCCAGCTCAAGAAGCTCGCTGCCAGCATGACCATGAACCCGCAACTGACCGCTCCCATCGCCAAGGGCGACGTGATCGGTAAAGTCGAAGTCAAACTGGACGACAAAGTGGTGCACAGCGCTGACCTGATCGCTCTGGACGCGGTCGAGGAAGGTGGTATCTTCCGCCGCATCTGGGATAGCATCCGTCTATTCTTCTACGGCTTGTTCAACTGATCGAAGTGTTGACCTGCATGGCCTCGTTCCCATCCGGAGCGGGGCCATGTGCGTTACCACGGCTTACGAGGCCGTTACGCCATGACAGACTCTGAAGTAAAGGCGCCAAAAATCGAATTTCCCTGCGCGGATTACCCCATCAAGGTAATCGGCGACACCGGCGTGGGGTTCAAGGACAAGATCATCGCGATCCTTGAAAAACATGCCACCGTTGACCACAAGACCCTGGCCGAGCGCCAGAGTACCAACGGCAAGTACACGACGATCCAGTTGCACATCATTGCCACCGGTCAGGAACAGCTCTACGACATCAACAGCGAGCTGCGAGCGACCGGTTTCGTGCACATGGTGTTGTGATGCCGGGCACGCTGGGCTTTCGCGAGCTGGGCACGATGGCCTACGAGCCGGTCTGGCATGCCATGCAACGCTTCACGAACGAACGCGGTACCACCGCCGACGATGAAGTCTGGCTGGTGGAACACCCGCCGGTGTTCACCCAGGGCCAGGCCGGCAAGGCCGAGCACCTGTTGCTGCCGGGGGATATCCCGGTGGTGAAGGTCGACCGGGGCGGGCAGGTGACCTACCATGGCCCTGGCCAGCTGGTCGCCTACCTGTTGCTGGATGTGCGCAAGCTGGGGTTTGGCGTGCGCGAGCTGGTCACCCGCATGGAAACGTGCCTGATCGAGCTGCTGGCCAGCTACGGTGTGACGGCGGCGGCCAAGCCGGATGCGCCGGGTGTCTACGTCGATGGGGCGAAAATCGCCTCCCTCGGCTTGCGGATCCGCCATGGCTGTTCGTTTCATGGCCTGGCGCTGAACGTGGACATGGACCTGGCGCCATTCCGACGGATTAATCCCTGTGGTTACGCGGGACTGGCGATGACCCAGTTGAGCGAGCACGCAGGATCGATTGAATTTGCCGAGGTAAGTGCCCGGCTGCGCGCGCAGCTCGTCAAACACCTCGACTATGCTGAGCAGACGACCCTCACGGGCGGAATCGACTGATATGACTACTGATGCAGTGCAAACCATGATCCCGACGCTGGACGTCACCGAGCGTCCGGCCCCGCGTGCCAAGGTAGAGGCCGGCGTCAAGCTGCGCGGCGCCGAGAAGGTTGCACGCATCCCGGTCAAGATCATCCCCACCACCGAACTGCCGAAGAAACCCGACTGGATCCGCGTGCGCATCCCGGTTTCCCCGGAAGTCGACCGCATCAAGGCCTTGCTGCGCAAGCACAAGCTGCACAGCGTTTGCGAGGAAGCGTCCTGCCCGAACCTGGGCGAGTGCTTCTCCGGCGGCACCGCCACGTTCATGATCATGGGCGACATCTGCACCCGTCGTTGTCCGTTCTGTGACGTCGGCCACGGCCGTCCGAAGCCCTTGGACACCAACGAGCCGGAAAGCCTGGCCATCGCTATTGCCGACCTGAAGCTCAAGTACGTGGTCATCACCTCGGTGGACCGTGACGATCTGCGTGACGGCGGTGCCCAGCACTTTGCCGACTGCATCCGCGAGATCCGCAAGCTGTCGCCGAACGTACAGTTGGAAACCCTGGTGCCCGATTACCGTGGCCGCATGGACATCGCCCTGGAAATCACCGCCGCCGAGCCGCCGGATGTGTTCAACCACAACCTGGAAACCGTGCCGCGCCTGTACAAGGCCGCGCGTCCGGGGTCGGATTACCAGTGGTCGCTGACCTTGCTGCAGCGCTTCAAGCAGATGATGCCGCACATTCCGACCAAGTCCGGCTTGATGCTGGGCCTGGGTGAGACGGATGAGGAAGTTATCGAGGTCATGAAGCGCATGCGTGAGCATGACATCGATATGCTGACCTTGGGGCAGTACTTGCAGCCGTCCCGTAGTCACTTGCCGGTGCAGCGTTTTGTGCACCCGGATACCTTTGCCTGGTTTGCTGAGGAAGGGTACAAGATGGGCTTCAAGAACGTGGCCTCGGGGCCGTTGGTGCGATCTTCGTATCATGCGGATGAGCAGGCTAAGTTGGTCAAGGCTGAGCTTTTGGGTTCCTGATTTAGCGGTTTTTTGGTGGTGGGTTGGTGTGAATATCCGTTTCTTCGGTAACGGCTACTTAGGGTTCCGCCCTTACGGCGGGTCACTTTTGAAGAGCGCAAAAGTAACCAAAACGCTTTTGCCCCACCACTCGGCACCTCGCCTAGGCTCGGTGTGCCCTCACTCCGGCATTGCTCCGTGGGCCGCCGCGAAGGGCCCTCCATGGCCCAGCGCGGCTACCTCGGCATCCATGCCGAGGTTCGCGAAAGCGGAGGATCAGTTTGCGATGATGTTGGCTGTGCTGACGTCATCGCGAGCAAGCTCGCTCCCACAGGTTTTTGTGTTGTGTGCAGATGCTGTGATCACCCGCAAGTCCATGTGGGGGCGGGCTTGCTCGCGAAAGCGGAGTATCAGTTTGTGGTGATGTTGGCTGTGCTGACGTCATCGCGAGCAGGCTCGCTCCCACAGGTTTTTGTGTCGTGCGTAGAGGCTGTGATCACCCGCAAGTCCATGTGGGAGCGGGCTTGCTCGCGGAAGCGGAGTATCAGTTTGCGATGATGTTGGCTGTGCTGACGTCATCGCGAGCAAGCTCGCTCCCACAGGTTTTTGTGTCGTGCGTAGAGGCTGTGATCACCCGCAAGTCCATGTGGGAGCGGGCTTGCTCGCGGAAGCGGAGTATCAGTTTGCGATGATGTTGGCTGTGCTGACGTCATCGCGAGCAGGCTCGCTCCCACAGGTTTTTGTGTCGTGCGTAGAGGCTGTGATCACCCGCAAGTCCATGTGGGAGCGGGCTTGCTCGCGGAAGCGGAGTATCAGTTTGCGATGATGTTGGCTGTGCTGACGTCATCGCGAGCAAGCTCGCTCCCACAGGTTTTTGTGTCGTGCGTAGATGCTGTGATCACCCGCAAGTCAATGTGGGAGCGAGCTTGCTCGCGATGGCGGTGGTTCAGTTACATAGATGCTGGATGTGTCGCGCTCTTGCTTTGCTTTGCTTTGCTTTGCTTTGCTTTGCTTTGGATCTTGATCTTGATCTTGATCTTGATCTAGGCGCCCCGTTAAACCACGCTGGCCGAACGCAGGCATTGCGTAGTGGGCATCCCGGCATGGATGCCGGGATAGCCGCGCTGGGCCATGGATGGCCCTTCGCGGCGGCCCACGGAGCAATGCCTTCGTTCGGGCATGCCGAGCCTAGGCGAGGCACCGAGTGGTGGGGCAAGAGCGTTTTGCTTACTTTTGCGCTTTTCAAAAGTGAGCCGCCGTAAGGGCGGAACCATAAGTGGCCGTTACACAAAAAACGGATATACACACAAGCCGACAAAGCGGGAAACGCATGGACCTAACCCCACATCACCCTGTCCCAGCTCTCCCATCCGAAGGCCTGATCGCCGTGATCGCCCCCGCCGGCCCGGCCCCCCTGGACACGGAAAAAGCCATCCAATGGATGCGCGCCCGAGGCCACGAGCTGCGAATACTCCCAGGCGTCTACGAAAAAAACGGCTACCTCGCCGGCAGCGACGAAATACGCCTCAACGACCTGCACACCGCCTTCGCCGACCCAGAAGTAACCGCGATCATCTGCCTACGCGGTGGCTACGGCACACCACGCCTGCTGGATCGCATCGACTTCGACCTCCTGCGACGCAACCCCAAGCCATTCGTAGGCTACAGCGACATCACCGCCCTGCACCTGGCCATCAGCCGTTACGCAGGCTTCGTGACCTTCCACGGCCCGCTGCTCAACGCCGATCTGCTGGGCGACAAGGAACCCCCAACCGTCACCTCGTTTTTCAGCCTGCTGCGTGGACAGTTGAAGGCCGGCAGTGAGCTGAACCACCCCGCAGCCTACCCATTGACTACCGTCGAGCCAGGTATCGCCCACGGACGTCTGCTGGGCGGCAACCTGTCGATCATTGCCGCGACCATGGGCACGCCTTATCAGATCGACGCCGAAGGGGTGATCCTGTTCATCGAAGACGTCAACGAGCCGCTGTATCGCATCGACCGACTGCTGACCCAACTGCGCCTGGCCGGCACGTTGGCACAGCTGCGCGGTGTGTTGGTGGGGGACGTGGCCGGGGTCGACGTCGAGGCGTTGAACGGGCTGCTCAAGCAGACTTTCGCGCCATTGCGCATTCCGGTGCTGTCCGGTTGGCGCAGTGGGCATTGCGATCCGAACCTGACCTTGCCCATGGGGGCGTTGGTGACGCTGGATGCGGGGGAGAAGAGGTTGGTGTTGGAGCAGGATGTGGTGGTCAGTCGCTAGTCATGTAGCGCTTGGGAGTCAGCCATCGCGAGCAAGCTCGCTCCCACAGGTTGATTGGGAACACCTGTGGGAGCGAGCTTGCTCGCGATAGCGGCAGTCGCCAATAAGGCGAATCAGCGGTTACGCAACGCCTCCAGCAACTGCTGCGTCGGATACCCATCCGCCGGCCAGCCGAACGACTGCTGGGCGCTGCGGATGGCCTTGCGGGTGTTGGCGCCGATGATGCCGTCGGGGTTGCCCGCGTCGTAGTTGTGCTTGCCCAGCAGGGTTTGCAGTTCGATGCGTTCGCTGCGGCTCAGGGGCAGGTCTTCCTTGGGCCACTGGCCGTAGATCAGCCCGCCGTCGGTAAAGCGCTTTGACAACAGCCCGACCGCCAAGGCATAGGACGACGAGTTGTTGTACTTGAGGATGGCACGGAAGTTATCGAAGATCAGGAACGCCGGGCCGCGATGGCCGGCCGGCAGCAGCAGGGACGCCGATAGCTGCTTGTCATCCGGGGCGATCGGCAAGCCGCCATATTCTGAAACCCCCAGCCGGATCCATTCGGAGACGGGCTTGCGGATCGTGCCATCGGCCAGCGTGTAGTCGAAGCCCTCGGCAAGATCGACCTCGAACCCCCACGGCTGGCCACGTTGCCAGCCGGAGCTTTGCAGGTAATGCGCAGTCGAGGCCAGGGCATCGGTGGAGCTGCCCCAGATGTCGCGGCGGCCGTCGCCGTCGAAATCCACCGCGTGGGTGTTGTATGTGGTGGGAATGAATTGGGTCTGGCCCATGGCGCCGGCCCAGGAGCCGAGCATTTTTTCCGGTGTGATATCGCCCTGTTGCAGGATTTGCAGCGCGGCGATCAATTGCGCATGGGCGAAGCCCGGGCGTCGTCCTTCGTAGGCCAGGGTCGCCAGGGAGTTGATCACCGACTTGCTACCCTGGAACTGGCCAAAGTTGCTCTCCATGCCCCACACCGCCACCAGCGCTTCGCGATCGACGCCATAACGCTGTTCGATGCTTTGCAGGACCTGGGCGTTCTGCTGGATCAGGCTCTTGCCTTTGTTGACCCGCAGTGGCGACAGCGCGCCATCGAGGTATTCCCACACGGGGCGGGTGAATTCCGGCTGGCTGCGGTCGGCCTTGATCACGCTCATGTCCGGGCTGACGCCGACAAACGCACGGTCGAACAAATCGGCGCGGATCCCGGCGGCCAGGGCTTCCTTGCGAAACCCGGCCTGCCATTCAGCGAAGGTCTGGGTGGGGGCAATGGCCAGGTCATCACCGGTGGGCACCACGGGCGGCACGATGGCCGGAGCGGTCACGGCGGGAACGGTCTGGAGCGGTTGGGCGTCGGCGGCGGTAGGTTTTTCGGCGCAGGCGACAAGCAGGACAACGCTTGCGGCAACAATCATTTGGCGCAGTGGCCAACGATGGGAAAGACAGAAGGGCATGCACGGGTCCAGAAATACAAATCAGGTGCTGACCTTAACATGCGAAAGGGGCGTAGGGCTTGTCCGAGTGTTTCAAGCGGCCAGAAAGCAAGAAGCCTCCCAGTTGTCAGACTGGAAGGCTTCGCGGCGGTAGCTGCCTTTGCCCTTGGCGGGTCGTTCCTGGCGGCTGCGGAACAGGGGCTGGGCGACGATGGACTTGGCCTTGTTGGGGCCATGCCTGGATGGCTTTTTGCTCATGATGGGATCTCTCGTGGGGATGGTTTTGCGGGGCAAATCATGGGACAGAGTTGGGGTGTTGTCCAGTCCCTGCATGCGAGAGAAATTGTCGCCTGAAATAAAGCTTTCGTGGCGAGGGAGCTTGCTCCCGCTGGGCTGCGAAGCAGACCCAAAAAACAGGGCCGCTTCGCGCCCCAGCGGGAGCAAGCTCCCTCGCCGCAAAAAACTCTGGTCTGAAGAGTGTGTTTACTCGGCAGGTAGGGGCAACCGTTGACCGGCCATCAACAACGACAACCGACTCAGGCTCATCCACGGCGAGCCGGCGGCCTGGCCCTTGATCTGCGCATCGATGCGCTGGGCTTCGAGCAGCAATTGCGCCCAGCGCGGTGCCGAATAGCGTTGCAGGGCCTTGCTCATCAGGGGTTTGCGCTTGTCCCAGACGGGCGGGCGGGCCTGGCTGAAGGCCTTGTCCAGCGGTACGCCCTGGCTGTATTGCAGGGACAGGTTGGCCAGCAGGCGCAACTCCCGGGCCAGGGCCCAGAGGATCACCGGCGGCTCGACGCCTTCGCCCCGCAGGCCTTCGAGCATGCGCAGGGCATGGGCGGCTTCACCGTTGAGGATCGCATCGGTCAGGCCGAAGACATCGAAGCGCGCACTGTCGGCCACGGCAGCCTGCACTGTTTCTACGGTGATCTGCCCGCCTTCGGCCATCAGCTTGAGTTTTTCGATTTCCTGGGCGGCGGCCAGCAGGTTGCCTTCGACCCGGGCGGCAATCAACTCCACCGCGTCCTGGCTGGCCGAGAGACCGGCCTGGGACAGGCGTTGGCGGATCCAGCTGGGCAACTGGCTGACATCCACCGGCCAGATCTGCACGAACTGGGTCTGCTGGCCTTCGACCAGGGCCTTGCCCCATTTGGTCTTCTGCGCGCTGCCGTCGAGTTTCGGCAAGCTGATGAGCAGCACCGTGTCCTCGGCCGGGCGTGAGCAATATTCGATCAGCGCAGCGGCGCCCTTGTCCCCGGGTTTGCCGGAGGGCAAGCGCAGTTCCAGCAGGCGTTTTTCGGCGAACAACGACATGCTCGCCCCGGCCTGCAGCAGCGTGCCCCAGTCGAAACTGGCGTCGGCGGCGAAGACTTGGCGCTCGTCGAAACCTTGCTGGCGTGCGGCAGTGCGGATGGCGTCGGCGGCTTCCTGGCACAGCAGCGGGTCATCGCCACTGATGATGTAGACCGGCGCAAGGGCGCCTTGCAGGTGTTTGCCGAGTTGGGCGGGAGCGAGCTTCATAAGAGAAAGCGAGCGGGGCGCCGGAGCGCCCCGCAAGGCTTATTCAGCCGGGATCTGCATCGGCGACTGTTGCGGGGTTTCCGCTTCAGCCTTGCGCGCCGCTTCCAGGGCTTCGGCTTCGGCCTTGGCCTTGGCGTTGGCGGTCTGTTGCAGCTGGTCCAGTTGGGCCGGGCTCAGCTGTTGCAGGCGCAGCATCATCCTTTGTACGAGCTCGCGACGCATTTCGCCGCGCACTTCGATGGATTCCTGGTCGGAACCGGTGATGTTGTTGCCGTCGTGCAGGTAGACCTTTTGCACCTGGAGCTTGTCGTCCAGCAGTGTCAGGTCGTTCTGGCCGTGGATCTCATAGTTCAGCACGTTGGTCAGTTCGTACTCGGCCGAACGACCGGCGCCGGCGTAGCTCAGGCTGCGCTGGCTTTGCTGTTCACTGGCCAGCACCAGCTTGTACGGTGCGCCGTTGTAGACTTTCACACCGCTGTTCTCCAGGGTCTGGCGCAGCATTTTCACGGTTTCGCCATAGGTGTCCCGTGCGCTGAGGTCCAGTTCCTTGATCGCCAGCTCGGTGGTGCCGGTGCCGCGCAGTTGGAAGCCGCAGGCGCTCAACAGGACCGCCAGGCCCACTACCAGCAGATTACGTTTGATCATCTTGTTGCTCCCCTTGAACCCTATGGGGGTCGACCATGCGACCCCGCAGGTTGTATTCGGCGCCAGGCTTGAGCCTCGCGCCCGATCCAATTAGCTTGCGACGATGTTGACCAGCTTGCCGGGCACGACGATCACTTTGCGAATCGTCAGGCCATCGACAAAGCGCAGCACGTTTTCATTGGCCCGCGCAGCGGCTTCGACTTCTTCACGTGTGGCGGCGGCCGGCATTTCGATCTGGCCGCGCAGCTTGCCGTTGACCTGGATGACCAGGGTCAGGCTGTCCTGCACCAGCGCGGTTTCGTCCACCACCGGCCAGCGAGCGTCAATCACCGGGTCGGCGTGACCCAGTCGATTCCACAGCTCGTGGCTGATGTGCGGGGTGATCGGCGCCAGCAGCAGCGTCACGGCTTCCAGGCCTTCGTGAATCAGCGCGCGATCCTGCTCGGTGCCTTGCGCGGCTTTTTCCAGCACGTTCATCAGCGTCATCACCTGGGCGATGGCAGTGTTGAATTTGTGGTTCTGGCCGACGTCATGGCTGGCCTGCTTGATGGCCAGGTGAATCGAGCGACGAACGGCTTTCTGCTCGTCGTTCAGGCCGGCGACGTCCAGTTTGCCCGGCAGGCCCTGGGTGACGTGGGCTTGGGCCAGGCGCCAGACGCGCTTGAGGAAGCGGTGCGAGCCCTCGACGCCCGAGTCGGACCATTCCGCGCTCATGTCAGGTGGCGAGGCGAACATCATGAACAGGCGGCAGGTGTCCGCGCCGAACTGGTCGATCATTGATTGTGGGTCGACGCCGTTGTTCTTCGACTTGGCCATTTTCTCGGTGCCGCCGATTTCCACCGGCAGGCCGTCGGCGATCAGCTTGGCGCTGATGACCTTGGCCTTGCTGTCGCGTTCGAGTTCGACGTCGCTCGGGTTGAACCAGGTGTAGGCACCGTTGGCTTCGCGACGATAGTAAGTCTCGGCGATCACCATGCCTTGGGTCAGCAGGTTCTTGAACGGCTCGTTGGAACTCACCAGGCCTTCGTCACGCATCAGCTTGTGGAAGAAGCGTGCATAGAGCAGGTGGAGAATGGCGTGTTCGATGCCGCCGATGTATTGGTCCACCGGCAACCAGTGGTCGGCCGCGGATTTTTCCACCAGGCCGCCTTCATAGTGCGGCGAGGCGTAGCGCGCGTAATACCAGGAGGACTCGACGAAGGTGTCCATGGTGTCGGTTTCACGCTTGGCCGGTGCGCCGCATTTCGGGCAGCTGCATTCGTAGAACTCGGGCATGCGCGCCAGGGGCGAGCCGGCACCGTCGGGCACGACGTCTTCTGGCAGGACCACGGGCAGTTGGTCTTCCGGCACCGGTACGTCACCGCAGGTGTCGCAATGCACGATCGGGATCGGGCAGCCCCAGTAGCGCTGGCGGCTGATGCCCCAGTCCCGCAGGCGGAACTGGGTGCGCGAGGCACCGAGGTTCTTCTTGATCAGGGCGACTTCGATGGCATCGAATGCACCTGGGAAGTCCAGGCCGTTGAACTCGCCGGAGTTGATCAGTTCGCCGTGTTCGCCATAGGCGTCCTGCCAAGGTGCCGGAGTCTGGTCGCCGGCGCTGGTGCGCACCACCGGTTTGATCGGCAGGTTGTACTTGTGGGCGAATTCGAAATCACGCTCGTCGTGGGCCGGCACGGCCATCACGGCGCCGTCGCCGTAGTGCATCAGCACGTAGTTGGCGACCCACACCGGCAGCTTCTCGCCGGTGAGCGGGTGCTCGACGAACAACGACGTCGCCAGGCCTTTCTTCTCTTGAGTGGCGACATCGGCTTCGGCGACGCTGCCGCCCTTGCATTCGGCGATGAACGCCTGCAGCTCGGGGTTGTTCTGTGCCGCCAGGGTGGCCAGCGGATGCTCGGCGGCCACGGCCACATAGGTGGCGCCCATCAGCGTGTCCGGACGGGTGGTGAAGACTTTCAGGGTGCCGGCTTCGCCAATGGAGGCGACGTCATACGGGAACTGCACTTCCATGCCCCGGGACTTGCCGATCCAGTTGCGCTGCATGGTCTTGACCTGCTCGGGCCAACCGGTCAGCTCGTCGAGACTCTCCAGGAGTTCATCCGCGTAGGCGGTGATCTTGAAGTAGTACATCGGGATCTCGCGCTTTTCGATCAGCGCGCCGGAGCGCCAGCCGCGGCCGTCGATCACTTGTTCGTTGGCCAGTACGGTCTGGTCCACCGGGTCCCAGTTCACGGTGCCGTTCTTGCGGTAGATCACGCCTTTTTCGAACAGGCGGGTGAACAGCCATTGTTCCCAGCGGTAGTAGTCCGGCTTGCAGGTGGTCACTTCGCGGGACCAGTCCACCGCCAGGCCCAGGCTGCGCAGCTGGGTCTTCATGTAGGCGATGTTTTCGTAGGTCCACTTGGCGGGGGCCACGTTGTTCTTCATCGCGGCGTTTTCCGCCGGCATGCCGAAGGCGTCCCAACCCATGGGTTGCAGGACGTTCTTGCCTTGCATGCGCTGGTAGCGGGAGATCACGTCGCCGATGGTGTAGTTGCGCACGTGCCCCATGTGTAGCTTGCCGCTGGGGTAAGGGAACATCGACAGGCAGTAGTAAGTCTCCTTGCCTGGCTGTTCACTGACTTCAAAGGACTTTTGCTCGTCCCAGAACGACTGGGCGGCGGCTTCGATTTCACGGGGCTGGTAGTGTTCGTGCATGGCTACTTTTGTACTGAATGGGGTGGCCCAATCCTCTTCGTGGCCATACTGGACGCAGACGACGCCGAATGCGGCGTTTTCGATGCCCAGCCAAGCTGGAAGTGGAGTTACAGGAAGCGCCGTAGCATACATGACCGCGCTCTACCGAGGGAAACCCTGATTGCGTGCTGGTCATCGACGATCGCTGGCGCGAACCCGTGTTCAGGGCCGTTGGTCGCGGCGCCCTGCCGGTTTGCCCAGCGAAGCTAAGCTTCTCAATGGGGAGTGAGTCTTATCTTCAATGAGGTGAGGGATGGTTGAATCACAACGAAAAGTCGCTACACCTGAGTTGTATGAAAAACTGATCGATCGTCTCGGGGTGGCCCTGGACGCTGCAAGAACCGCCGGCCGCTTGCGGGATGAGCGTCCGGTAGAGCTGGAGCTGCGTGGCTTGAGCCCCGCAGAGTTCGAACTGGTCGAGGCTTACCTCGAACAGGCCGGACATCAACCCCCCGCCAGTGGGGCCCAGGTAATCAAGCGTCTCGATGCGCCCCGTTCGGCCAAGGTTGTATGGCTCAAGGACCGGACGCCTGACAAGGATGCTGTAAAGGTCCGGTCACTGCAGTTCAAGTAACGCCGGATTCACGCGTGTCGCTTTTTTTGATTCAAGGTTTTTTCGAATCTGTTGTCGCTTTGCGTCAACCCACCTAGGCTTCGGGCATCTATGGAGATGCCCGATGCCGTTTCGCTATTTCATCAAACAACTTTTATTGCCGCCCGGCATTCTTTTGCTGTTGTTGGCGCTTGCCTGGTGGTGGCGCCATTCGCGGCCGCGCCTGGCTCGCCTGTGTTTTGCCGTCGGTCTGGGGGGCTTCTGGCTGATGAGCCTGCCGGTGGTGGTGCAGTGGAGTGCCAAGGCACTGGAGCGTGAACCGCCGTTGCTGCGCAGTGAATGGGCGACCCTGGCCCAGCGTGCCGACGCCATCGTGGTGCTGGGTTCCGGTCGCGAGCGCGGTGACCTGGCCTGGGGTTCCGACCAGCCCACCGGTGTCGGCCTCGAACGCCAGCGTTATGCGGCGCGACTGGCCAAGGCTTCGGGCTTGCCCGTGCTGACGACCGGCGGCTTGCACTATGGCACTCCACCCAGTGAAGCGAAGTTGATGGCCGATTCGATGCGGGACGACTTCGGCGTCACCGTACGCTGGCAGGAAGCGCGCAGCCGTACGACCTGGGAAAACGCCCAGATGAGCGCCGAGATCCTGCTGCCGGAAAATATAAAGCGCATTGTGGTGGTCACCCAGGCCTGGCACATGCCGCGTGCGGTCTGGAGTTTCGAGCGCTCAGGATTTGAAGTGGTGCCGGCGCCTGTCGGCTTCCTGGGCCCGGACAACGCCCGGCCACTGGGCGGCTGGATGCCGGAGTTCAAGTCGATCTGGCAGTCCGGGCAGTTGATGAATGAGGCGATGGGGTTGTTGGGGTATTTGGTGTTTTATCGCTGAGCATACGAAATGTGTGGGCTGAACATAGTTGTGGCGAGGGAGCTTGCTCCCGCTGGGCTGCGCAGCGGCCCCAAAATTTCTGGGAGCGCTTCGCACTCCAGCGGGAGCAAGCTCCCTCGCCACAAGTGCTTCCAAAAGGCTTTAAACCGTCTTGGCCATCCGGCTCGCCACCAATGCCCAGCCCAACAGCAACACACAAAAAATGATCAGCGGCCACGAGCGCCATTGCAGGTACGGGGTCAGGTTGTGCATCGGCACCACTTCGCCATAGAGGATGCCGCGCTCGAATTGCGGGATCTGTGCGGTGATCTGGCCAAAGGGGTTGATCAGGCCGGTCACGCCATTGTTGGTGGCGCGGATCATCCAGCGGCCGGCTTCCAGGGCGCGCATCTGGGCCATTTGCAGGTGTTGCAGCGGGCCGATCGAGGTGCCGAACCAGGTGTCGTTGCTGATGGTCAGCAGCAGGTCGCTGCGCGCCGAGAGGCTGGCGGCGAATTCCGGGTAGACCACTTCATAGCAGATGAACGGGGCGATCTGGTAACCCTTGGCTTGCAGCAACGGCTGGTCGACCGGCCCCCGGGCGAAGTCCGACATGGGCAGGTCGAAGAAGGCGATCAGGCCGCGCAGGATGTCTTGTAGCGGCACGTATTCGCCAAAAGGTACGAGTTTTTGCTTCAGGTAGGTACCGTCACCTTCGCCGGTCACGGTGATGCCGTTGTAGTAACGCTTCTCGTGATGCACCAATTGGCGAATCGGCACGCCGGTAATCAACGCCGACTGCCGCTCGGCGGCGAAGTTGCCCATCATGTCCAGGTAGCCCTGGGCGGACTCCTTGAGCACCGGCACCGCGGTTTCCGGCCAGATCAGCAGGTCGACGCGCTTGGAGGCGAAGCTCATGTCGCGGTACAGCGCCAACTGCGCGTTGAGCTGTTCGGGGTCCCACTTCATGCTTTGTTCGATGTTGCCCTGGATCGCCGCGACGCTCAGCGGGTCGCCCGAGGGGCTGGTCCAGGCATGCCCCTTGAGTGCCATGCCGGCCACCCACGGGCCGATCAACAGCAGCACGCCCGCGGCAATAAAGCCTTTGCGGGCGCCGCGGATCAGCCGCGGCGCGTTGTACAGCAGCGCGGCGGTCAGGGCCAGGGTGAAGGAGATCAGCCACATCCCGCCCAGCGGCGCGAGGCCGGCCAGGGGACCGTCGAGCTGGCTGTAACCGGAATACAGCCACGGGAACCCGGTGAGGAACCAGCCGCGGAAGGCTTCCTGGCCCAACCACAGCGCGGCGAATGCCAGGGCATCGGCCAAGGGCGCCTCGTTGCGGCGCAGCCAGCGCGCCCACAGCCAGGCGGGCAGGGCGAAGAACCAGGCGATGGCGGCGATGAACAGCAGCATCAACAGCCCGGCGAGCAGCACCGAGGCGCCGCCGAAGTTATGGATGCTGACGTAGATCCAACTGGTGCCGGCGCCAAACAGGCCAAAACCGAAACACCAGCCACGGCCCAAGGCCTGGCGTGGCGAAAGCTCGCGCAGTCCGGCATAGAACAAGCCGACCGCCAGCAATGCCAGCGGCCAGAGGTCGAACGGTGCCAGGGCCAGGGTGGTGATCGCACCGGCCGCCACGGCCAGCAGGTTACCGGGCCAGCCGGGGCGGGTTATCCAGCGCATGTGTATCCTTAGCGGGTCTCGCAGGGGTTATCGGCCAATGGGTGACAGGCGCAGCAGGTGAATCCGGCGGCTGTCGGCATTGAGGATGCGGAAGCGCCAGGAGCCGATTTCCGTGGTTTCGTTGCGCTTGGGCAGGTGCCCGAAAGCACTCATCACCAAGCCGCCGACGGTGTCGAACTCATCGTCGGAGAATTGGCTGTCGAAGAATTCGTTGAAGTTCTCGATCGGCGTCAGAGCCTTGATCAGGAAGTCACCGCTGGGCAGCGGCTTGATGTAGCTGTCTTCCTCGACATCGTGCTCGTCCTCGATGTCGCCGACGATCTGCTCGAGGACGTCTTCGATGGTGACCAGGCCGGCCACGCCGCCGTATTCGTCGATGACGATGGCCATGTGGTTGTGGTTGGCGCGGAATTCCCGCAGCAGCACGTTCAGGCGCTTGGACTCGGGCACGAAGGTGGCCGGGCGCAGCAGGTCCTTGATGTTGAAGCTGTCGCCGTTCTCCTGAAGGATCAGCGGCAGCAGGTCCTTGGCCAGCAGTACGCCCATGACGTCGTCATGGCTCTCGCCAACGACCGGGTAGCGCGAGTGAGCGGAGTCGACCACGGCGGGCAGGAATTCACGCGGGGTCTGGGTCGCCTTGATGCTGACCATTTGCGAGCGCGGGACCATGATGTCCCGCACTTGCAGGTCAGCGACCTGGATGGCGCCTTCGACGATGGCCAGCGCTTCGCTGTCCAGCAGTTTGTTCTGGTGTGCATCGCGCAGCAGCTCCAGCAGCTCCTGGCGGTTTTTCGGCTCATGGGCAAAAGCCTGGGTGAGCTTGCCCAGCCATGACTTCTGCCCGTTGCTCGATCGATCTTCGCTCATAGCGATTACTCTGAATCCTTTGTCGTTACAGTTGATGTATCAGTGTTCGTCGCCGGCGTAGGGGTCGGGATGACCCAGCTCTGCAAGCAACGTTCGTTCCAGTGCTTCCATTTCTTCGGCTTCGTCATCTTCTATATGGTCGTAACCCAGTAGATGCAAGCAGCCGTGAATCACCAGATGGGCCCAGTGGGCCTCGGGGGTCTTGTCTTGTTCCGCCGCTTCACGCTCCACCACCGGGACGCAGATCACCAGGTCGCCCAGCAGCGGGATGTCGAGCAGCTCGTCGGGAACGTCGGCGGGGAACGACAGCACGTTGGTGGCGTAGTCTTTCTGCCGCCAGGTATGGTTCAGCTCGCGGCCTTCGGGCTCGTCCACCAGGCGGATCGTCAGCTCCGAGTCGGCGCTGCGCTGGCGCAGGGCCAGTTCGCACCATTGGCGGAACTGGGCTTCGCTGGGGGCGGCGTGTTCGCAGGCCACTTGCAGGTCGAGTTCAAGCATTGTGGCGATTGCCTTTGCCTTCGGTCGTGTCGTCGGCCTCGCGATTCTCGAAGCGCTCGTAGGCTTCGACAATGCGCTGGACCAACGGATGGCGCACGACGTCCTTGGGCATGAAGTGCGTGAAGCTGATGCCTGGCACGTCCTTGAGGACCTGTATCACATGGTTCAGCCCGGACTTGGTGCCACGGGGCAGGTCGACCTGGGTGATGTCCCCGGTGATGACGGCGGTGGAGCCGAAGCCGATCCGGGTCAGGAACATTTTCATCTGCTCGACCGTGGTGTTCTGGCTTTCGTCGAGGATGATGAAGCTGTTGTTCAGGGTACGACCGCGCATGTAGGCCAGCGGCGCGACCTCGATGACCTGGCGCTCGATCAGCTTGGCGACGTATTCGAAGCCGAGCATTTCATACAGCGCGTCATAGAGCGGGCGCAGGTACGGGTCGATCTTCTGGGCCAGGTCGCCGGGCAGGAAGCCGAGTTTTTCACCCGCTTCGACCGCCGGTCGCACCAGCAGGATGCGCCGTACCTGTTCGCGCTCCAGCGCATCGACGGCGCAGGCCACGGCCAGGTAGGTCTTGCCGGTACCGGCCGGGCCGATGCCGAAGTTGATGTCGTTGCCCAGGATTTCCTTTACGTAGCGCTGCTGATTCAAGCCGCGCGGGCGAATCATGCCTTTTTTCGTGCGCAGGGCCACGGCAGGTTCCGACGGGGCGTGGTTGTCGAGTTCTTCGACAGCCGATTCCTGCAGGAACAGGTGGACCGTATCCGGCGACAGCTCGCTCCCCTTGGTTTCCCGGTAGAGACGGCGCAGCAGGTTTTCCGCGGAGGTGGTGTGCTTGGGTTCGCCGATCAGCTCGAACTGGTTTCCGCGGTTGCGGATCTCGATGGCCAGGCGCTGTTCGATCAAGCGCAGGTGCTCGTCGAATTGCCCGCACAGATTGGCGAAGCGGCGAGCCTCAAAGGGCTCGAGAATAAAGCGATGTGGTTCGATGGGTGCGTTCAAGGTCGTTTTTAGCCGCCCAGGGGCAATTGAGATGAAACCAAGGATAGCGCCAGTAGGCTGGGTGCGAAAGCTCTTAAACAGGCGAATCCGATCACAAGGCTTGGCACGATTCACTGTGGGAGCGAGCTTGCTCGCGATGGGGGCCTCACATTCAACATGAGAATTGACTGCCATGCCGCTATCGCGAGCAAGCTCGCTCCCACAGGAAGTGTGGGGTTACTGGATCAGCGAACCCCGCAGGGAGTGCGGTTGCGCGGCGTCGATGTGCACATCGGCGAACTGGCCGATCAGGGCCGGGGTGTCGCAACGGAAATTGACGATACGGTTGTTTTCGGTACGTCCTTGCAGCTCGCCGGGGTCTTTTTTCGAATAATCGGTCACCAGAATTCGCTGGACGGAACCGACCATTTGTCGGCTGATCTCGAAGCCTTGCTGGTTGAGGCGATGCTGCAAGGCGTTGAGCCGTTCTTTTTTCAGTTCTTCCGGGGTGTCGTCCGCCAGGTCGGCCGCCGGGGTTCCAGGGCGCTGGCTGTAGACGAAGGAATAGGAGAAGTCGAAGCCCACGTCTTCGATCAGCTTCATGGTCTGCTGGAAGTCTTTCTCGGTTTCACCGGGGAAACCAACGATAAAGTCCGAGCTGATGCAGATGCCCGGCACTGCCGCGCGCAACTTGCGCAACTTGGATTTGTACTCCAGCGCCGTGTGGTTGCGCTTCATGGCCGCGAGGATCCGGTCGGAACCCGATTGCACCGGCAAATGCAGGTGCTTGACCAGCTCGGGAACCTCGGCGTGGGCCTGGATCAGGCTGTCGGAGAACTCCAGTGGATGGGACGTGGTGTAGCGGATACGGTCGATGCCGTCCACCGCCGCCACCACGCGGATCAGCTCGGCGAGGTCCGCCAGGCGCCCGTCATGGGTCAGGCCGCGATAGCCGTTGACGTTCTGCCCCAGCAGGGTCACTTCGCGCACGCCGTTTTCGGCCAGGTGGATGATCTCGGCGATCACGTCGTCGAACGGTCGGCTGACTTCCTCGCCGCGGGTATAGGGCACCACGCAGAACGTGCAGTACTTGCTGCAGCCTTCCATCACCGACACATAGGCGCTTGGGCCGTCGATGCGCGGTTCGGGCAGGTGGTCGAACTTTTCGATTTCCGGAAACGAGACATCCACTTGCGGCAGCTTGGTCGCGCGCGCGGCGTCGATCATCTCCGGCAGACGGTGCAAGGTCTGCGGGCCGAAGACCACGTCCACGTACGGAGCACGATCGCGAATGGCCGCGCCTTCCTGGCTGGCCACGCAACCGCCCACGGCGATGACCATTTCCGGGTTGGCCAGCTTCAGCTCGCGCCAGCGGCCCAGTTGGGAATACACCCGGTCCTGGGCGCGCTCGCGGATCGAGCAAGTATTGAGCAGGATCACGTCCGCGTCTTCGGCGCGGGCGGTGACTTCCAGGGCCTGGTGTTCACCCAGCAGATCGACCATGCGCGAGCTGTCGTACTCGTTCATCTGGCAACCGTGGGTTTCGATGTAAAGCTTCTTGGCCATGGACGGAGTCATCACGTGATTCAAAGAACCGCGCATTATAGGGAACAAGTCCCCCGGTTCCTACCGCTGTGCGAGCAGTGGCTATGCTATAGTTCGCGCCCTCATTTTTACCCGCCGATGTGTTTCGCCAGCCATGACCAAACGTGAAGCTCCAATCTACAAGGTGATTTTCCTTAACCAGGGCCAGGTGTTCGAAATGTACGCCAAGCAGATCTATCAAAGTGATCTGTGGGGCTTCCTGGAAGTGGAAGAGTTCGTCTTTGGCGAGCGCACGCAAGTGGTCGTCGATCCGAGCGAAGAAAAGCTCAAGGCGCAGTTCGAAGGCGTGGTGCGCAGTTTCGTACCGATGCATTCGATCGTGCGCATCGACGAAGTCGAACGCCTGGGCACGCCGAAAATCAGCGAAGCCCGCGGTGCGGTTGGCAACGTGATGCCGTTTCCGATGCCGATGCCTGAGAAGTAAGACTCAAGACCGAGGTGCTTCCAATCGCGAGCAAGCTCGCTCCCACACTGGATTGTCGATGCTCGCAAACTTGTGCGCACAGAGAACCCATGTGGGAGCGAGCTTGCTCGCGATTAGGCCATCAAGGCCGAAGCAATAGTCAGGGCAGCGGCGAAAAAGGCGTACGCCCATCGGCGTTCTGCAATTCCATCAGGTATTTGCGAAAGATCTGGCCCAGCACCTGGGTCGCCACTTCCAACTCGTCGCGGGGCATCTGCTCGGCGACTTCGTCGGCGGTGTCCAGGGCTTCTTCGGCGCCATTGACCGCGGCCATCTTCAAGACGATGTAGGCCTGGACGTTGTTGGCCGGCACGCCTTCACCATGGAAGAACATGCCGCCGAGCTTGAATTGCGCCTGGGCATGGCCTTGCAGCGAGGCTTTTTCGAAGTAGTTGAGGGCCTGCTTGAGGTCGCGGGGTGCAGCCTTGCCTTCGTAGTAGAACTCGCCCAACTCGTATTGCGCTTGTGCATCACCTGCGTCCGCCGCTTTCTGACAGGCGTCGAGTGCCGGTGCGAGATCTTGTGGCTGGGTATTGAGCGTGCAACGGCCCAGCGCCGGGATCAACAACGAGTTGCCGCCTGCCTGTGCATTCGCCAGCAGCGGCTGAAGGAGCAACAGGCAGCCCAAGGCAAGGGTGCGGCCGGTGCGGTTCATGGGAATCGACTTACCTCTGAGGGGCGCGCGGACCCTCCGGGGGATCCAATAAGCGCGCATTATGAAATAAGCGGGGCCATCCTTACAAAGTCTTTACTCGTTTTTCTGCTGCACGGGAATGCTAATAGCAGCTTCGGGCATAAATACGTAGGAAAAGGGCGGGAGGTTGTCAGCAATCACTGACGCCAGCTTCAGCCAGCGTCAGTTATCCACAGGCTTACTTCAGTGCCGCGAAGGCCCGCTCGGCTGCATCGAGGGTGATCTTCAGCTCGGTCTCGCCATGGGCGATGGAGGTGAAGCCGGCTTCGAACGCACTCGGGGCCAGGTACACGCCGCCGTCGAGCATCAGGTGGAAGAAGCGCTTGAACCGGTCGGCATCGCTGGCCATGACGTCTTCGAAGGTGACGATGTCATCGGCGCCACTGAAATACAGGCCAAACATGCCGCCGGCCTGGGTGGTCACGAAGGGGATACCCGCCGCATCGGCGCGGATCTGCAGGCCGTCGAGCAGGCGAGTGGTGTAGTCGGTCAGTTCGGCGTGGAAGCCCGGGCGGCTGATCAGGCGCAGGGTGGTCAGGCCGGCGGCCATGGCCAACGGGTTGCCCGACAGCGTGCCGGCCTGGTAGACCGGGCCCAGCGGCGCGATGCATTCCATGATGGCGCGCTTGCCGCCGAAACAGCCGACCGGCATGCCGCCGCCGATGATCTTGCCGAAGGTGCTCAGGTCCGGCGTGACGCCGTAATGGGCCTGGGCGCCACCGAGGGCCACGCGGAAGCCGGTCATCACTTCATCGAAAATCAACACCACGCCATGCTGGTCGCACAGGCTGCGCAGGCCTTCGAGGAAACCCGGCGCCGGCGGCACGCAGTTCATGTTGCCGGCCACCGGCTCGACAATGATGCACGCCACTTCCTGGCCGACTTCGCCGAGCATTTTCTCGACTTCTTCGAGGTCGTTGAACGGCAGGGTCAGGGTGTGTTTGGCGAACGCCGCCGGCACACCGGCCGAGCTCGGCACGCCCTGGGTCAGTGCGCCGGAACCGGCCTTGACCAGCAGGCTGTCGGAGTGGCCGTGGTAGCAGCCTTCGAACTTGATGATGCTGTCGCGCCCGGTGTAGCCCCGCGCCAGGCGGATCGCACTCATGGTCGCCTCGGTGCCGGAGCTGACCATGCGCACCATTTCCATCGACGGCACGATCGAGCAGACCAGGTCGGCCATCTCGGTCTCCATCGCGGTCGGGGCGCCGTAGGACAGGCCGTGGACCAATTGCTTGCGCACCGCATCCAGCACGTCCGGATGGCTGTGGCCGAGGATCATCGGGCCCCAGGAACCGACGTAGTCCACATAGCGCTTGTCGTCTTCGTCGGTGACGTACGCGCCTTCGGCGTGCTTGAAGAACAGCGGGGTGCCGCCGACGCTCTTGAACGCACGGACAGGCGAGTTCACGCCGCCGGGGATGTGTTTCTGGGCGTTGGCAAACAGGGTTTCGGAACGGGACATGGTTGGGCTCTCGAAAACGAAAAATGGACTATTTGATCTGCAGCAGCTCGTTGAAGGCGCGGGCGCGGCGCGTCACTTCAGCGCTGCTGTCGGCGCCGAACAGACCGTGGACCACCGCCAGCAGGTCGACCCCGTGGGCCACCAGCGGGGCGGCGTTCTCCAGGGTGATGCCGCCGATGGCGCACACCGGAATATGCAGTTTGATGCGCGCCTGTTCGAGCAGTTCAAGGTTTGCGCTGGGGGCGCCGGGCTTGGTGTTGGAGTTGAAGAAGCGCCCGAACGCGACATAACTGGCGCCTTCGCTGGCGGCCTGTTCGGCCAGGGCCAGGCTGGCGTGGCAGGTGGAGCCGACGATCGCCTTGTGCCCGAGCAGCGCCCGCACCGGCGCCAGCGGGCCATCGGTCTGGCCCAGGTGCACACCGACGCCCAGGCGCGCGGCCAGTTCGGCGTCGTCGTTGATGATCAATTGGGTCTTGTAGCGCTCGCACAGGTTGCGCAGGGCTTCGGCCTCGCGCAGGCGGCGGGCTTCGTCGCTGCTTTTGTCGCGGTATTGCAGCAGGGTCACGCCACCTTCCAGCGCCGCTTCGACATAAGCGAGGAACTTGCCGGCCAGCAATTGGCTATCGGTGATGGCGTACAGGCCACGTAATTTCATTCCACAGGCCTCCGGTGCTACGAGCAGAAATCCAGCGGCAGGCGACGCGGCACGAACTGGCCTTTGCCCAGTTGTTCGGCATCGCGCAAGGTGCGCCAGGTGTAATCCAGTGCTGTCTTGACGGCGCTGGCGAGTTGTTCGCCCTGGGCCAGCCGACCGGCCAGGGCGCTGGCCAGGGTGCAGCCGGAACCGTGGTAGCTGCCGGGCAAGCGCTGGCAGGTAAAGGTTTCACGGCGGCCATCGCGGCTGTAGAGGCGATTATGGACTTCATGTTCGTCGCCGTGACCGCCGGTGATCAACAGGTGTTTGACGAAGGGCAGCAGTTTTTCCGCGCACTCGTCGGCGCTGCCCTCGGGCAGTTCGGCGAGGATGCGTGCTTCAGGCAGGTTGGGGGTGGCGATGATGGCCAGGGGCAGCAGGCGTTCGCGCATGGCGTAGCCGACTTCATCCTTGCCCAGGCGCCCGCCACCGCCGGCGCGCAGCACCGGGTCGCAGACCATCGGCAGATGCGGGTGGGCCTGGAGCAGTTCGACCACCGTGTCGACCATTTCCAGTGAGCCGAGCATCCCCAGCTTGACCGCCGCTACCGGCGAATCGTTGAGCACGGCATTGGCTTGCGCCAGCACCCACTCGCGATCGAGCACGCGGAAATCGCTGACGTTGACGGTGTCTTGCACGGTCAATGCGGTAACGGCCGGGGCGGCATGACAGCCCTGGGCGAGCAGGGCTTCGATATCTGCCTGCAAACCGGCGCCACCACTGGGGTCGTGGCCGGAGAGACAGAGGACAACGGGGCGAGAGCTGTAGATATTCATGGTGCGCGAGCTTACCACCAAACCTGTTTTATCGGTGGTGGGAGTCAGAGGATTTGTACGCTGCCTGTGATGGCAAGGCCCGGCTCATCGTGGCGAGGGATCTTGCTCCCGCTGAGGTGCGAAGCGCCTCCCGATAACAGGCGGCCGCTTCGCGCCCGAGCGGGAGCAAGCTCCCTCGCCACGGTGAGTCATCGTTCAAGATTCCTGTCTGACCAAAGCAACAGCTCTATCTCAATGCTTTGCTCTGAAACGCCCGTTCTAGAGCCTTCTGTAGAAAAAATTTCAATGGTGCAAATTGGCCATCAGCGGCTATGCTAGAGATGGATCCAACACATAACAGGTAATGCCGGTTTTACGTCTACTCAGGGAATGGGGGGCTTCCTGACTCAACCGGACAGGCCACGCTGGGGCTTAAATGCGCTATTTGCTGATGTTACTGCTGTGCTTGTCCCCTCTGGCAAGTGCCCTGGAATTCGATGAATTCACCCAAAGCCTACCCTTGGGCCATGCCTTGCAAGTGTTCGAGGACGCGGGCGGCACGGCCACCCTGGATGAGGTTCTGGCCCAGTCCGCATCGGGTGCGTTCAAGCCCCACGACAAAGCCACGTTGAACGCCGGTTACTCGCGATCAGCCTTCTGGTTGAAAATCGACCTGCACTATCGCCCCGGCAATCCGGACGCCCAGCGCACCTGGCTGCTGGAGCTGGCATACCCGCCGCTGGACCACCTCGACTTGTACCTGCCCGACGCGGCGGGGACCTATCGGCTGGTTCGCCAGACCGGTGATGCGTTGCCGTTCGCCAGCCGCGAGATCCGCCAGAACAATTACCTGTTCAGCCTGGCGTTCAAACCCGAACAGCAACAGACCGTCTATTTGCGCCTGCAAAGCCAGGGTTCGATCCAGGCGCCGTTGACGCTGTGGTCGAGCACCGCGTACCTCGAGCAACAGCCGGTGCGCCTGTATGTGCTGGGCATCATCTATGGCGTGCTGCTGGGGATGCTGGTGTACAACCTGTTCATCTACCTGAGCGTGCGCGATACCAGCTACCTCTATTACATTTTCTACATCGCCTCGTTCGGCCTGTACCAATTGTCGGTCAACGGTGCCGCCGTGGAGTACTTCTGGCCGGACAACCCCTGGTGGGCCAACGCCGCGACGCCGTTCTTCATTGGCTGCGCGGGTCTGTTTGGCAGCCAGTTCGCCCGCAGCTTCCTGCAAACCGCCCAGCATGGCCGCTGGATGGACCGCATGCTGCTGGCACTGATCGGCTACAGCGCCGTGGTCATCAGCCTGTCGCTGATGACCAGCTATGCCCTGGCCCTGCGCCTGGCGACGGCGTTGGCGCTGGTGTTCACGGTGGCGATCTTTGCCGCGGGGTTGTTCGCCTGGTGGCGTGGCCTGCGGGTGGCGCGCTATTTCATCATTGCCTGGTCGGCGTTTCTGCTGGGGGGCATCATCAATACCTTGATGGTGCTGGGCTACCTGCCGAACGTCTTCCTGACCATGTACGCCAGCCAGATCGGCTCTGCCATCGAAGTGGCGCTGTTGTCCCTGGCCTTGGCCGACCGCATCAATGCCATGCGCGAACAGCAGGCCCAGACCCTGTTGGACGCCGGGCAGAAGCTCGAAGTGCTCAACCAGCAACTGGCCCACGGCAACAAACTCAAGGACGAATTCCTCGCCACCTTGACCCACGAACTGCGCACGCCGATGAATGGTGTGATCGGTTCCCTGGAGTTGATGGAAACCGTCGAGATGGACGAGGAGCTGACCCAGTATCAACAGACCGCCGCCGGGTCGGCGCGGGACATGATGCGCATGGTCAATGGCATCCTCACTCTCACGGAGTTGCAGGCCGGCAAGCTCAAGGTCTATCCGGCGCCGTTCAGCCTGCGAGGGGTGATCGATGCGCTGCAGGTGCAGTTCGGCGCCAATGCCGCGGCCAAGGGCCTGGACTTCAAGGTCGACGTGTCCCCGGGCCTGGCGGACCGGTTGATCGGCGACAGCGGCAAACTGGCCCAATGCCTGGAGTGCTTGCTGGACAACGCGATCAAGTTCACCCGGTTGGGCGGCCTGGCGCTGCGTGTCAGCGGTCGGCCGACGGAGCTCGATCGGCTGGTGTTGTCCTTTGCCGTCATCGACACCGGGATCGGCTTTACCGACCTGGGGGAAGCGACCTTGTACCAGCGCTTCTTCCAGCTCGACGGCTCGATGACCCGCGAATATGGCGGTCTCGGCGTGGGCCTGGCCATCTGTCGGCAATTGGTGGAGCTGCTGGGCGGGCGCCTGACCCACACTTCCGAGCCCGGTCGCGGCAGCCGGTTCCAGTTGGACGTGGAGTTTGACGTGGCCTTGCCGGCGGCGGTCCCGACGCCGTTTTCCTTCGGTGGCCGCCAGGGCTCGCGCCAGCCCCAGGATTGCACGGTGCTGCTGGCGGATGACAACAACATCGATCAGTTGGTCATGCGTGGCATGTTGCTCAAGTTGGGTTATCGGGTGCGCACCGCCGACAGTGGCCGCGCCGCGCTGGATCTGCTGCACGGCGAGCGCTTTGACGCGGTGCTGCTCGATTGCCAGTCGCCGCCGCTGGACGGTGTGTCGGTCTGCTGCCAGATCCGCGCGTTGTCTGGCTGCGAAGAGCTGCCGGTACTGGTGGTCAGCCCGAACCTGGGGCAGGAGCGCTGTCCCTCGGGCGCGTTGATCGACTACCTGAGCAAACCGGTGAAATTCGAGGCATTGCAGGCCACGCTCCAGCGTCGGGTGCTTTGCCCGAGGCAGGGTGAAAGCGCCGATATTTAGGCATATATGACACTTTGTTCGGCCTGGAGGCGGTGCTTAACTGAATCCCTGGCCGATCGAGGAGCCCTGTCATGAACCTGCACCAGTTCGCTGAAACCCACGACGTCACCAATCAGCCGCCGTCTCTGGATGGCGCCAATCTGTACCGCATCGACCTGCCGTTGCAGCAGTGGTCGCAGCGCTTCGGGGCTGGCTGGGCGCAGGCGCGGATCGATGCGTATGGGGCGCTGGCCGGCGGGCCGTTGATGGAAGCGGGCTTCCTGGCCAACCAGAACAAACCGGTTTTTTCCAGTCATGACCGCTACGGCCATCGCATCGACCTGGTGGAGTTCCATCCCGCTTATCACCAGTTGATGCGCACCGCCGTCGAGCATGGCCTGCCGAGTTTGCCTTGGGCCCATCCACAACCCGGCGCACATGTCGCCCGGGCGTCGATGACCTATCTGCACAGCCAGGCCGAAGCCGGTACGGGGTGCCCGTTGACCATGACCTTCGCCAGCGTGCCGGCGCTGTGCCTGCAACCGGATCTGGCCGAGCGCTGGCTGCCGAAGGTGCTCGCCACCGAGTACGACCCGCGCAACGTCGGCATGGCCCACAAGGCCGGGGTGACCCTGGGCATGGCGATGACCGAAAAACAGGGCGGCACCGATGTGCGGGCCAACACCACCAAGGCCTATCCGGTGGGTGCCAGCGGTCCGGGCCAGGCCTATGAGCTGGTGGGGCACAAATGGTTCTGTTCGGCGCCGATGTGCGACGCTTTCCTCACCCTGGCCCAGACCGACAAGGGCCTGACCTGTTTCCTGCTGCCGCGCCATCGCCCGGACGACACGCGCAATCAGTTCTACATCCAGCGCTTGAAGAACAAGCTGGGTAACTGTTCCAACGCCTCCAGCGAAGTCGAGTTCCGTGGCGCACTGGCCTGGATGGTCGGTGAAGAAGGCCGCGGCGTGCCGACGATCATCGAGATGGTGGCCATGACCCGCTTCGATTGCATGGTCGGCTCCAGCGCCCTGATGCGCCAGGCGTTGACCCAGGCCAGCCATCACTGTGCGCACCGCAAGGTCGGTGGCAAGCTGTTGAGCGAACAGCCGCTGATGCAGAACGTCCTGGCTGACCTGGCGTTGGAAAGCGAGGCCGCCCTGGCCTTGAGCCTGCGCATGGGCCGGGCGCTGGACCATTTGAATGACGAGCATGAGGCCAAGTTCGCCCGGCTGGTGACGGCGGTGGGCAAGTACTGGATCTGCAAGCGCGCCCCCGCGATGATCAACGAAGCCGCCGAATGCATGGGCGGCGCCGGCTACGTCGAAGACAGCATCCTGCCGCGCCTGTACCGTGAAGCACCGGTCAACTCGACGTGGGAAGGCTCCGGCAACGTGCAATGCCTCGATGTGTTGCGCGCCCTGTCCAAGGAGCCGGGTGTGCTGGAGGTCTTGTTCAGCGAATTGGGCGACGGCTACGGCGACAAGCGCCTGGCCGGGCACATCCACCAATTGCACGCAGCCTTCAAGGACACCGACGACATCCAGTACCGCGCCCGGCAATTGACCGAAGACATTGCCGTCGGCCTGCAAGCCAAGCTGTTGCTGGAGGCGGGGAACAGTGAGGTCAGCGATGCTTTTATCGCCAGTCGCCTGGGTTCGACCGGCCGGGTGTACGGTGCCCTGCCTCGGGGCTTGAATGTCGAAGCCATCGTTACCCGCTCGACCCCGCACGCCCTTTAGAAACACCATACACCCCTGTGGGAGCGAGCTTGCTCGCGATGGCGTCGGTATATCCAACTTCATATGGTGAATGACACACCGCTATCGCGAGCAAGCTCGCTCCCACAGTGGACCTGAGTTGTACACAACCTCTGATTACGCCATCGAACCTTGTGGGAGCGAGCCTGCTCGCGATGGCGTCGGTACATCCAACCTCTATGGTGACTGATTCACCGCTATCGCGAGCAGGCTCGCTCCCACAGGGATTGTCGGTGAATGATCAAGCGCGCCAATACGCCACTGTTCCCGTCGGGCGGCGATGCAGGCAAGATGAGGGCCTGCAAGTCAGAACACAGGAAGCTGATCGTGACCGAAGCGTTTATTGTCGTTCAAACCGCCGAACAAGCCGTGGATCGTCTAGCGGCCCTGCACGAGCGTGCGACCACCGCGCTGAACCAGGCGCTGATGCGTTATCTCAAGGACCGCATCGAACCGGATGCCGAGCAGCGGGCGCTGTTTCGCTATCCCGCCCTGCGCCTGACCTATCACTGCCACGGCGAAGTCCCGCAAACCACGCGGGCCTATGCCAAGGTCCAGCTGCCCGGCACCTACAGCGTCACCGTGACCCATCCCGCCGCGTTCCGTAAATACCTGCTGGAACAGCTGGTCCCGCTGATGCACGACTTTACCGTCACCGTGGAAGTGGGCGTCAGCGAGCAGAACATCCCATATCCGTACGTGGTGGAGCAGGGCGACGAACTGGCCGGCTCCGGTGTGACCGCCGCCGTACTGGCGCGGGTATTCCCCAGCACCGACCTGTCGGCCGCCACCGATGGCATCGCCGACGGCCTCTACGACTGGGAAAACACCGACCCGCTGCCCCTGGCGCTGTTCGATGCCGCGCGGGTGGACTTTTCCCTGCGCCGGCTGGTGCATTACACCGGCAGCGACTGGCGCCATGTGCAGCCGTGGATCCTGCTGACCAACTACCACCGCTATGTCGACCAGTTCATCGTCCATGGCCTGGAGCAACTGCGCAGCGACCCGCGCTTTGTGCGCATGGTCCTGCCGGGCAACGTGATCATCGACAAGAACATGGACCATGGCGAAGCGTCGGCCATCGCTGCCGGTGTGGTCTGGCACCGTTACCAGATGCCGGCTTATCACCTGCAGACCAACGACGGCCATGGCGTGACCCTGGTGAATATCGGTGTCGGCCCGTCCAACGCCAAGAACATCACCGACCACCTGGCCGTGCTGCGCCCGCATTGCTGGCTGATGATCGGCCACTGCGGTGGGCTGCGGCAGTCCCAGACCATCGGTGACTACGTGTTGGCCCACGCCTACATGCGTCGCGATGGCATTCTCGACCGGGTGGTGCCGCCGAACATTCCGATTCCAGCCCTGGCCGAAGTGCAGATGGCGCTTCAGCAGGCGGCGGCGAACATCACCGGCGAGAAGGGCGACGAGCTGAAAAAACGCCTGCGCACCGGCACCGTGCTGACTTACGACGATCGCAACTGGGAACTGCGCTGGGCCCAGGAACGTCCGCTGATCAACCTGTCTCGCGCCGTGGCGGTGGACATGGAAAGCGGCACCATCGCCGCCCAGGGTTATCGTCTGCGGGTGCCCTATGGCACGTTGCTGTGTGTCTCGGACAAACCGCTGCACAGCGAGATCAAGCTGCCGGGCTCGGCCAACGCGTTCTATGAGCGAGCGGTCAACCAGCACCTGAAGATCGGCATCGAGGCGCTGGACCTGTTGCGCACCGAACTCAACTCGTTGCATTCGCGCAAACTGCGCAGCTTCGACGAGCCGCCGTTCCGCTGATCGGATGGTGGTCATTTAACGGTCGGGCCACTAGCATGGTCGGCCCCGACCGTTAGATGTTGTATTCGCCATGCCCCGTCCTCCACGCCCTGCCTCCCGTCGCCCTGGCGCGAAGCTTCCCGCCGCTGCGCCGCGCCGTGTGGCCAAGGCTCCGCCAGCCGAGCCAAAGCTGATCCTGTTCAACAAACCCTTCGACGTGCTGACGCAATTCAGCGACGGTGAGGGGCGGGCGACGCTCAAGGATTTTATCGACGTACCGGGCATCTACCCGGCCGGGCGGCTGGATCGCGACAGTGAAGGTTTGCTGTTGCTGACCAACGATGGGCAATTGCAGGCGCGTATCGCCGACCCCAAGCACAAGCTGGCCAAGACTTATTGGGTGCAGGTGGAAGGCGAACCGAATGCCGAACAGTTGCAGCGTTTGCGCGATGGGGTGGAATTGAACGACGGCATGACCTTGCCAGCCGAGGCGCGCCAGTTGGACGAGCCGCAGTTATGGCCGCGCAACCCGCCGGTGCGCTTTCGTAAAAGTGTGCCCACGAGTTGGCTGGAGCTGGTGATCCGCGAAGGGCGCAACCGCCAGGTACGGCGCATGACCGCCGCGGTGGGCTTGCCGACACTGCGCCTGGTGCGGGTCAGGATCGGCGACTGGACCATCGAAGGGCTCGATCAGGGCCGGTGGAAAGAAGTTCCGGCGCGCTTATAACGCGCCTGATTCGATCAGGCCGATCACTACGCTCTTGATGATGAACGCGGCCACGCCAAGCCCCAGCACGAAAAACAGAATGAACGAGCCGAAGCGTCCGGCCTTGGACTTCTTCGCCAGATCCCAGACGATGAAGCCCATGAAAATGATCAGGATGCTGACCAGGCCGGTCATCATCCACTCTTCGAAAACAGCAGGATCCATCAGGACACTCCGGCGTGGGCGGGGTTGTAAGGGCGGGGCGAGTATAAGGCATGGGGGAGCGACGAGGGATTGGCCTGCGGCGGTGTGTCGCAGCTATTCATCGCCTGGGCTGACGCTATCGCGAGCAAGCTCGCTCCCACATTGGATTCAGCGAGCGCGATATCTGTGGCGCCCAGCCCCTTGTGGGAGCGAGCTTGCTCGCGATGCGTTCTTAGCTACGCAGGTGAGTCAACGGCAACTCGGTGCTGTTGAGCACCTGGTTCAGCACAAAGCTTGAGCGCACGCTGGTGACGCCATCGATCCGGGTCAGGTGCCCCAACAGCAGTTTCTGGTAATGGTCCATGTCCGGCACCACCACCTTGAGCTGGTAGTCCGCGTCCATGCCGGTGACCAGGCTGCACTCCAGCACTTGCGGCAGGTTGCGGATGGCGGCTTCGAAGTTTTCGAAACGCTCGGGTGTGTGGCGGTCCATGCCGATCAGCACATAAGCCGTCAGGCTCAGGCCCAGTAGCTTGCGGTCGAGCAGGGCGACCTGGCGGGTGATGTAGCCGTCATCCTCCAACTGCTTGACCCGCCGCGAGCAGGGGGAGGGCGACAGGCCGATGCGTTCGGCCAGTTCCTGGTTGGAGATGCGCGCATCGCGCTGCAATTCCGCCAGAATGCTCAGGTCGTAACGGTCGAGTTTGCTCATCGGTCGGGCCTTTATCTTGATAATTGCGGAGGATTATCTATCCGGGGTTAAAAATTGCGCAAGTGATGTTTATTTCCGCAATCTTCGCAATCATCTGTCGGTACCCCAGGCTTATGCTTACCACCAAGATCACTGCTCGGACAAACAGTCCAGTGCAGCCCGCCCAATCCGGCCGGCTGCGGTCGCAGTACCCACCGGTACTGGCAGACCCCCGAGCTGCACACCGTCCAGAAGACGGCGTGAGGTGAGCCGACGTCATAAGCGTCGAGCACGGACGAAATTCTCAAGGGGAGGCCGACGGGCCTCCCTTTTTTAATGCCTGCGAAATAAACCCCGTGGCTGATAATCTGTCGCAGAACCGGCCTGGGCTTTTCCGAGTCTTATCATCAGGCCCTGAACCGTTGTGAGGAATTTCATGAAGTCGCGCATCTGGCGTTTGGCAGGTGTTGGTCTGTTGTGGGCAAGTGTCAGTGCGCAAGGAGTGGCCGACGATCAGCAAAACCGTGGCGGCCCGGACGGCGGTCGCGGGCAGGACGGGCGCGGCGGCAACGGCCAGGGTTACTCGGGCCAGCCGCGGCCGCAGAGCAACGAAATCATTCGGGGCGACAACAGTCGTCAGTTCGAGGTCAGGCCGCAGAACCCGGGTGGACAACACTACGATCGTCCATCGCAGGACCCTAACGCTCACGGTCGTCCGCCGCAGCCGCAGCCTGGCAACAACTTGCCCATCCAGGGCCGGCCCGACAGCGTGACCCAGACCCGCGAACCGCAACCGGGGTATTACCGCGATATTCCTCGGCGCAACGATGGCTATCCGAACGCAGGTCCGCGACCAGACCATGACGGTCGTCCCGATCAGCATTGGTCCGGTCGGCCGGGTGGGCATGGCAACGGTTGGGGCCCGGGGCCGCAATACCGTCCGGGTTATGTGATCGACCGTTTCCCGGATCGCAACTACCGCGTGCCCTATCGCGGCCAGGACTATTTCTATTCGGGCGGCTACTGGTATCGCCCGCAAGGACCGCGTTACGTCGTGGTCGCGCCACCGCGGGGCATCCGCACCCGTTACCTGCCCGATTACGCCCGGGAAGTGTGGGTCGGCAGTTCGCTGTTCTTCCTCGCTGCCGGCGCCTATTACATCTACGAAGCCAACACCCAGGATTATGTCGTGGTCGATGCGCCGGTCGCCAACCCGCAGCCGCAACCCCAAGGCAACAGTTTCGATGTGGTGGCCTATCCGGCCAACGGCCAGTCGCCCGAGCAGGTCAATCAGGATGGCTACGACTGCTATCGCTGGGCGGTGCAGCAGAGCGGGTTCGATCCGCGCAACTACACCTACCCGCCGGCACCGGAAGTGGTGCAGACCTATCGCCAGGCCCAGGGCAGTTGCTTGAGCAGTCGTGGGTATCAGGTGACGTACTGACTATCCAGTGCAAATCCCCTTGTGGCGAGGGAGCTTGCTCCCGCTGGCCTGCGCAGCAGGCCCAGGATCTTGCGGTCGCTGCGCAACCGAGCGGGAGCAAGCTCCCTCGCCACCGGTTCTGTGTTCGGCATCACGCGCTGGCGCGCTTCACCACGTCCGACGGATCGGCATGCACCAGCACTTCGGCCTTCGGATAAGCGTGGTGGATGGCATCGGCGGCCTGGTCGCTGATGCCGTGGGCCACTGACAGGGTCAGGTCCCCCGGCAACTCCAGGTGCAGTTGCACGAACCAGTGGTTGCCGGAGACCCGCGTACGCAGGTCATGGGCGCCCAGCACGCCGGGCACGGCGCAGGCCAGTTCCAGCATGCGCTGGCTGACGTCGGGCGGCAGTTCTTCATCCATCAGCACCGCGAAGCTTTCCCGGGCGATCTGGATGGCGCTCCACAGGATGTACGCGGCGATCCCCAGGCCGAACCAGGCGTCGAGTCGATACCAACCGAACCCGGCCAGTACCAGCGCGACCAGGATGCTGCCGTTGAGCAGCAGGTCGGAGCGATAGTGCAGCGAGTCGGCGCGCACGGCGTTGGAGCCGGTGGCGCGGATGACCCGATGCTGCAACGCCAGCAGCGCCAGGGTCAGCCCCAGGGAAAACACAATCACACCGACGCTGAGCCAGGGCGCCTCCACCGGTATCGGGGTTTTCAGGCGTTCGAAGGCCTGCAAGGCAATCAGCACCGCACTGGCGCCGATAAACAGCGCCTGGGCCATGCCGGCCAGGGATTCGGCCTTGCCATGACCGTAGCGATGGTCATCGTCGGCGGGGCGTAATGCATAGTGCACCGCCAGCAGATTGAGCAGCGAGGTGACGCCGTCCAGGGCCGAGTCGGTCAGGCCGGCGAGCATGCTCACCGAACCGCTGAGCCACCAGGCCAGGGCCTTGGCGATCACCAGTGTGAGGGCCACGGCCACCGAGGCCCGGGTGGCCAGGCGCAGCAGGCGAGCGTGTTCGGTGCTGGTGGTCATGGCGCGGTCGTTCCTTCAGTGGCGCCGGTCATGCGGCCGGTTTCAGACCGAGGGTGGCCAGTTGTTGCGCGCTGCCTTTGTGCTGGATCAGTCGAGGATCGTCCAGTGGGAAGCTGCGGCCCAGTTCGCGTTCCAGGATCGCCTGCAGTTTTTGGTTATTGACCGTGCCGTCGGGGTTGATGGCCGGCTTGAGTTTCTCTGGCTCGATCTGGACGCTGCGGCCCGGTTCGAAATAGATGGCGCCGGTGGCAAAGTCCACGGCGAACGCGATCAGGCCGGGGATGATGTAGAACAGCAGGCCGACGGCATCGAGGGCGGCGATGGCCGGGTCGATCTTGCCGTCGATCTGGCCGCGACGGTCCGGGTAGAAGATCGAGCCACAGGCACTGATTTGAGTCAGCAGGGAGGCGACCAGCACGCCACCGATCACGCGAAAGGGAATACGCATAGCAATCTCCTGAACAGGTAGTAGAGGCGTTGCTGGTTGGAGTCCAGACCACGCTAAACAGTTCGCCGTTATACTCGGCCCTCTGTTTTGGAGCCAGCATGATTTCTTTGCCGATTGATGAAGTTTTACCCGCCCTGCGTCAAGCCTTGGCATCACGCCACGAAGCCGTGCTCGAAGCACCGCCCGGTGCCGGTAAAACCACCCGTGTTCCCCTGGCCTTGCTGAACGAGCCCTGGCTGGCCGGACAGACCATCCTGATGCTCGAACCCCGGCGCCTGGCGGCACGGGCGGCGGCTGAGCGGCTGGCCAGCGAACTGGGGGAAAAGGTCGGTGAAACCGTCGGTTACCGGATTCGTCTCGACAGCAAGGTCGGGCCCAGGACCCGCATTGAAGTGGTCACCGAAGGCATCCTCACCCGCCGTTTGCAGGACGACCCGGCGCTGGAAGGGGTGGGGCTGCTGATTTTCGATGAATTCCACGAACGCAGCCTCGATGTCGACCTGGCCCTGGCCTTGAGCCTCAACGGTCGGGAGTTGTTTCGCGAAGACCAACCGCTGAAAATCCTGCTGATGTCCGCCACCCTGGAAGGCGAGCGCCTGGCCGGGTTGTTGGACGACGCGCCGATCCTGCGCAGCGAAGGCCGCATGTTCCCGGTGACGGTGCGCTGGGGGCGGCCGTTCCAGCCCGGCGAATTCATCGAGCCGCGACTGGTGCAGACCGTGCTCGAAGCTTTGCACGATGAAACCGGCAGCGTCCTGGTGTTCTTGCCTGGGCAGGCGGAGATCCGCCGGGTCCATCAGCAACTGGCCGAGGCCTTGGGCGAGGGCGGCGACGTCTTGCTCTGCCCGTTGCACGGCGAACTGGACCTCGCCGCTCAACGCGCCGCCATCGACCCGGCACCCGCCGGCCAGCGCAAGGTGGTGCTGGCCACCAACATTGCCGAAACCAGCCTGACCATCAATGGCGTGCGGGTGGTGATCGACGCCGGACTGGCCCGGGTGCCGCGTTTCGACCCGGGCAGCGGCATGACCCGGCTCGACACCCAGCGCATTTCCCGGGCCAGCGCCACCCAGCGGGCCGGTCGCGCCGGGCGCCTGGAGCCGGGGGTGTGCTACCGGTTGTGGTCCGAAGACCAGCATGAACAATTGGCCGCCTACGGCAGCGCGGAGATTCTGTCGGCGGACCTGGCCGGGTTGGCCCTGCAACTGGGGCGCTGGGGCGTGACGCCGCAGCAATTGGTCTGGCTCGACGTCCCGCCTGCCGCTGCGTATGCCCAGGCCCAGGACCTGCTGCAACGCCTGGGCGCGCTGGAGGGCGAGCAACTGACCCGCCACGGCCAGGCCATGGCCGAACTGCCGGCCCACCCGCGTATCGCGCATCTGCTGTTGCGCGGCCAGGCGCTGGGGCTGGCGGACATGGCCTGCAATGTCGCCGCGCTGCTGGGCGAGCGCGACATTCTCCGGGGCGCCGGCGCGGACTTGCACAGTCGCCTGGCCTTGCTGTCCGGCGAAGAGCGAGCGTCGCGCGGCGCCCAGGGTGGGGTGCAGCGGGCGCGGCAATTGGCCCGGCAATATCGCGGTTACCTGCGGGGCAAGGCCGAAGAGGCCGTGGTCGATCCCGCTCATCCGCGCTGGCTTGGCGCGTTGCTGGCGTTGGCCTACCCCGACCGCGTCGCCCAACAGCGCCGGCCCGGTGGCGCGGAATATCGCCTGGCCAACGGCCGGGCGGCGTTGTTTGCCGAGGCTGACAGCCTGATGAAACAGGCGTGGTTGGTAATCGCCGACCTGGGCAGCCGCCAGGGCCAGCGGGAAGAGCGGATTTACCTGGCGACGGATTTCGACCCGGCACTGTTCGACTCGGTATTGGCCGAGCAAGTGCACACGGTGGATCAGTTGGATTGGGACGAACGCGAAGGCGTGCTGCGGGCCGAGCGCCAGCGCAAGGTCGGCGAACTGGTGCTCAGCCGCGAACCCTTGACCGGCCTGGACGAGTCAGCCCGTAGCCAGGCCCTGGTGAACCTGGTTCGGCGCAAGGGGCTGGAATTGCTGCCCTGGACCCCGGAACTGCGGCAATGGCAGGCGCGGGTGGCCTTGTTGCGTCGCCTTGAACTGGAGGCCAAGGGCGAGAGTGAATGGCCAGACGTCAGCGACGCAGTGCTGCTGAATACCCTCGAACACTGGTTGATGCCTTATCTGGGCCGAGTCTCGCGTCTCAGCCATTTCGCCAACCTGGACCTGTCGAGCATCGTCCACAACCTGTTGCCCTGGCCGTTGCCGCAACGCTTGGACGAACTGGCGCCGCACCATTTGAGCGTGCCCTCGGGCTCGTCGATCCGCCTGGACTACAGCGAACATCCACCGATCCTGGCGGTGCGCTTGCAGGAACTCTTCGGCCTGGCCGACACCCCGCGCATCGCCGGCGGCCGCCAGGTCGTCAAGCTGCACCTGCTGTCACCGGCCCGCCGACCGGTGCAGGTGACCCAGGACCTGGCGAACTTCTGGCGCAGCACCTATGCCGAGGTGAAGAAGGACCTCAAGGGGCGTTATCCCAAGCATTACTGGCCGGATGATCCGCTGGTGGCGGAGGCGACGGCGCGGGTCAAGCCGCGTAAGGCCTAGTGCCCGTATCACAACGGCTACTGCAGATGCCTCCCGACGATATCTGCAATCAAAAGGCCTGTTTTTTCGGAAAAGGCCACGGATACCTGGCCGTTGGCATACTGGATTCTGGCCGGCGCGAGGGATTCGTCGCTTTCGGTCACGCCCTTGACCACGGCATAGCCATTGACCGAGACGGTCAGGCGAACTCGCTTGACCGGCAAGCCTTCTCCAAAGTCCTTTTGCAAGACGTCCGCTGGGACAATGCCTGAAATCCTCGGGTCCGACAGTGGCGAACTTGCGTCTCTCTCGTAGTGGTTGAAGAACCGCTCGATGAGTACCCCCTCTACCTGCTCGAAGGTGAACGCCAGGTTGTCGAAAAGTCGATGGGGGTCAAATTCTTGTGTTCTCAGGCAGAACGTCAAGACCTTCAAGATGATTTGCGACCCTTTGAAGTCAGGGTCATCTACCGCTGGGTGGGTGCTTTCGGAGAAGTGGAGCCGGGTCAGATACAGGGCATCGTCCTTGACCAGGATGTTCAAGTCGATCCTGGGAGGCGTGGTTTTTATCCCGATGGATTTAATGCCATACCATTCATAAAAACCACCGAACCGGTCATGAATGGGGGTGTTGGGTTTGCGCCCGTTGTTGATGTCGGATTCGTAATACAGCATGTTGGAACACAAGGATTCCGCCAATTCTTCAGTCGGCGAGATATGCGCCCAGGGCCAATTCTCGATTGAAGTAAAGCGTTCGTCTTCCGTTTCGATCTGGCTCTCTAGATAGTTTGTCCCGGAACCGGCTAGGTAGCAGGTTCCAAAGTTCTGGGTGGGCATCGTGGCTTCAGGGCGGTGGGTGTAGGCGCGCTTGCCACCTTTTCCATCCAGTAGAACGCCCAGCATGTGGAATGCACCCGCGGTCCGGCCCATGCTCATTAAAACCTGGTCGATCGTGTCGGCATCGATCATGGCGTCGGGTTGATAGCAGAGCTTGATGTCAATCGACTTCGCAAGCGCCACCCAGAACTCATAAGCCGATCGGCAATCCCCTGCAAAGGCGAGCATGCCGCTGTTGTTCGGCAGGATGTAGGTTTTTCGACCCATGCGCGCGATATGAAACGGCCCGTCAGCGTCATGCCAATCAGTGGGTATCAGCCCCAGCGAAGGAACCCACACGGACATCGACTGGCGCTTGTCTGGACCGTTCGCGCTGATCAAGCAGTCGGCGATCAAGTGTGGGTCATGCTCGGGGTTGATCAGGGCGATTACCGTCATGGTGAGATTCCTTTCAAGGTATGGCTGGCAACAAAAAACGCGCAATCACCGGTAAATGATCAGAGATGCGCAAGGTGTCGTCCTGGCGCACCTGGGCTTCGACCCGTTTGATCCGGGGGCTGTAGAACAGGTAGTCGACGGTGCGGTCGGGGCCGTTGAGGCCTGGGTCGTTCGGGTAATGGGTCAGCCAGTGCTCGCGGTCGATGCCGCTGGCTTCGTTGTTGGTGGGAATCATCGGGTACTTGTCCCACAGCAGGTGCAGCGGGCTGTCGGCGGAGTAGGGCGTGCGTTGCTCGGACGGCAGGCGTCGGTACTGGCCCAGGGGCAGCAGGTTGAAGTCGCCGCCGATCAGCCAGGGCGTGCCTGCGGATTCGAACTTATCCAGTGCCTGGGTCACGGCGGTGATTTGTCTGGGCAGGGTTTCGTCCGGTTCAGTGGCCCGTTCCAGGTGCGTGTTGAGCACCGCTAGCTGGCTGCCGTCGCTCAGTGACAGATAGCTCACCAACAAGGCATTTTTCGGCTGGAACTGACGGCTGATGACGTTGGTGTCGGCCACCGGCAGTTGCACCCGTTCGGCATGGTCGATGCGGTAGCGACTCAGGGTCGCCAGTTGCCGGCCGACGCTGCCGAAGATGTGCGGGTCGGGGATGAAGTCGGCTTTCCAGTCGAAGGCGCTGGTGCCGCACGGATAGAGGTCGGCGAGTCGTTCCTGCAGCAGCTTGAGCTGGTCCTGGTAATCGCTGGCCTTGGCGCCCTTGTCCAGTTCCTGGAGCAACACGATGTCCGGTTGCTCGTCGCGGATGACCCGGGCCACTTCGTCGAGACTGAAGGCCATGTCTTCCAGGGTCGGGCTTTCATCGTCGCCCTGGGCCAGGTCGTGCCAGAACACGTAGCGCTTGCCGGCGAGGAACTGGACGTTCCAGGTCATCACCTTCAACGCTTGGCCGGGTGCCAGCGCTGCTGCATTGGCGGTGCAACTGACCGGCACGCTTTCCCGAGGCTGTGGCCGCCAGGTCAGGCCGTAGATCGACAGGGCGGCCAGGCTGAGGATCAACAGCAGGCCCAGCAAGGTGTAGCGCAGTAGACGGGTCATGGCTCGGCTTATGGGCGAAACGCAAAAGTGCTCCCGAGCATAACCGAGAGCGGTTCTCAAGCCCAAGCCCAGGGCTGTCGCCGTGTGCGATCAGCGGCGCTCGGGCTTGGCCTCGATCAGCATGAACAGGCGGAACAGCACCACGGTGGTGAACAGTTGCAGGAAGCTGTGGACGCTTTCGATCAGCAAGCTGACCGCGGGGTTCTGGGGTGACGGATACACCGAGACGCTGGCGCCCTTGAGCAGCCACAGTGGGCCCATCACCGCGAGAATGCACAGCAGGATCCGCCAGAAGTTGCCGCGGGACAGGTTCAGACTTTCCTTCATCGCCGCCAGGGGAGCCAGGCCCCTGAGGACCAACAGGTATTCGCCGAAGGCCAGGGTCACCATCAGCCACAGGCCCGGCAGGAAGTACAACGACAGCCCCACCAGGATCAACAACGTGTTGAGGGCCGTCAGCAAGGCAAAGCGTGGCCACAGAGTGAGGGCCGTTGCCAGCAGGTCCCGCGTGCGTGGTGCTTCACCGCGGCTGCGGGCGTCGAGAAACAGGATCAGCGCGGCGGTGTACAAGGGGTACACCAGCAGCCCGACGATCACGCTGTAGCCGGGAAAGCCGTCGGGGCCGAGGGCGCTGTCCACGCCTTGCTGCAGCAGGGCCTCGAGTATCACCAGTGGCAGGCACAACTGGGCGATCCGGCCCAAATGGCGCTTGAAGAAATACAAAGAGTCGCGCAGCACGTCAAACGGATTCATGGGTCGGTATCGCAGTTGAAAAAGCGGTCCGACACTTTAACCGATCAGGCGCCCGCACAAGCAAACGTAAACATCAGGTAAAGACCATTGAAAGCTTTCCGGCGAGCCCCATTACTGATGGGCACCGGTCTTCGGGATCGGAATGGTTTCTACCCGGCAATCGAATGAGGTCGCCATGAACAACGAAGAACAAACCCTGATCGATGGACTGTTTTCACGGCTGCAACAGGCCGAAAAGGATTCAGCCCCGCGCGACGCCCAGGCCGAGGCGCGGATCAAGGAGCACCTGGCGAGCCAGCCAGCGGCGGGCTATTTCATGGCCCAGGCGATCCTGGTGCAGGAGGCCGCGATCAAGCGCCTCGATGAGCAGAACAGGCAACTCGCCCAGCAGGTCGAGCAATTGCAGGCTGAGCTGCAACAAGCGCGCAAGCAAGCGCCGGCACCCAGCGGTGGCGGTGGTTTCCTCTCGAGTATTTTCGGCGGCAGCCCGCGGGATTCACGCCCGGCGAACGCGCCGGCCTCCAGCGCTGGTGGTTGGCGCGAACCGGCGCAACCGTCCTTCAATGCCCCGGCCCAACAGGGCTTCGGCGCGCCGTCCGGCAATTATGGCGCACCGCAGCAACAAGCCCCGGCAGCGGGCAGCTTCCTCGGCGGCGCCCTGAAAACCGCCGCGGGCGTGGCTGGCGGCGTGATGCTGGCCCAAGGCATCAGCAGCCTGTTCCACAGCAATCAGCAACCGCAGGAGATCGTCGAGGTCATCAAGGAAGAACCGGCGCAACCGGTCAACGACACCGCAGGCAACGGTTGGGGCGATGACTCGCGTGTGGCCGACAACGACACCTACGGCAACGACCAGGGCGGGTTCAGCGACGCGGACTACAGTGACGATTCATCTTCCTTCGGCGACGACGACTCCTTCGTCTGACCTGCCATTCGTCCGGGGCGCCCTGGCGCCTCGGGCCGATTATTCGCGGAACGATCCTTCGGGCTGGCATACTGGGCGACTTTTCGGCCCTGGTGGGCTGCGTACGTGTGCACCCAAGAGGAAACGCGGTGAAAAAAATTGCAGTGTTCGCCGATGTCCAGAACCTCTACTACACCGTGCGCCAGGCTTACGGTTGCCATTTCAACTACGCGGCGCTGTGGGCCGATGTCAGCAAACAGGGGCAGATCGTCGAGGCCTATGCCTATGCGATCGATCGCGGTGACAGCAAGCAGCAGCAATTCCAGCAGATCCTGCGCAACCTGGGTTTCGTCGTGAAGCTCAAGCCCTACATCCAGCGCAGCGACGGCTCGGCCAAGGGCGACTGGGACGTGGGCATCACGCTGGACATCATGGGCGCCGCCGACCATGTCGATGAAGTGGTGCTGGCCTCCGGCGATGGCGATTTCGACATGTTGCTCGAACGCATCATCCAGAAGCACGGTGTGCAAGCCGTGGCCTATGGCGTGCCGGGGTTGACCGCCAACTCGCTGATCCGCGCCGCCAGTCGCTATGTGCCCATCGAAGGCGCGTTGTTGCTCAAGAATTGATTTTCACGGAGTTCAAAAGGTTTGGAACGCATCGCAGTCATCGACTTTGAAACCACCGGGATCACCCCGAGCAGCAGTTGCCGGGCCACTGAAATCGCGGTGGTGATGCTCGAGCAAGGCCGGATCGTCGACCGCTACCAGAGCCTGATGAATGCCGGTGTGCGCGTCCCTGCGTTTATCGAGCAACTGACCGGCATCAGCAACGCCATGCTGCGCAGCGCACCCTCGGCGGAAAAGGTCATGAACGAGGTCAACGAGTTCGTCGGCATCACGCCACTGTTGGCCCACAACGCCGCGTTCGACCAGAAGTTCTGGGATTTCGAGCTGGGACGTATCAAACGCACCCGCTTGCAGAATTTTGCCTGCTCATTGTTGCTGGCCCGGCGCCTGATGCCGGCGGCACCGAACCACAAGCTCGGCACGCTCAATGCGTTCGCCGGCTTGCCCCACACCGGCCAGGCTCACCGGGCCATGGCCGATGCCGAAATGGCCGCCAACCTCACCGCGCACCTGGCTTCGCAACTGCGGCAAAAGCATGGGCTGCGGGAGTTGTCCCATGATTTGCTGTGCAGTTTGCAGAAAGTGCCGGCGGCGAAGATCAACGAGCATCTCAAGCGGCATCGCGGGTTCTAAGTACACCGCCGGACAACTGTGGGAGCGAGCTTGCTCGCGATAGCGTCGGATCAGTCAGCCTCTTTGTGACTGACACTCCGCCATCGCGAGCAAGCTCGCTCCCACAGTTGATCAGTGTTATTGCCCATTGCCTTCCAACTGCCCCAACGGCACGCGCTTTTCAATGGCGCTGGACAGCACGATCGAAGTCTTGCTGAAACCGAACTTGGCAATGCGGTTGATCAGCTCTTCCAACTCGGGCATCGAGCCAACCGCCGCTTGCATGATCACGCACGGATCCCCGGTGACCCGGTGGCATTCGGTCAGTTGTGGGATCTTGCACAGTTCGTCGTAGGTCTTCTGGTTGCCGTGCTGGTTCATTCGCAGTTCGATGACGCACTGCACCGGCAGGCCGATCTTCGCCATGTCGACTTTGGCTTGATAACCGGTGATGACACCGCTGGCTTCCAGTTTGCTGACCCGTTCAGCCACGGCGGGGGCTGACAGGTTCACTTTGCGGGCCAGTTCGGCGTAGGACGCACGACCGTTTTCCAACAGGGCGCTGAGCAACATGCGGTCGTATTTATCCACGGTTTGGCTTCCTGTCGGCGCGACTTTCGAAAGCGCGATTTATAGCGCTGATCGCCGTGTTTTGAAAAGTGTATGGCCTGGATAAACAGGTTTTGTAGCTTAATTTCCGTCTATCGCCTTTCTAGAATAGCGTCTCTCATTGTCCTGACTTCGAGCTGAACATGCCTGGCCCACGCCGTTTCCCCCTGCCATTGATCGCTGCTTTCTTTGCCTTGTACGTCATCTGGGGTTCGACCTACCTGGTGATTCGTATCGGTGTGGAGTATTGGCCGCCGCTGTTGCTGGGCGGGATTCGTTTTGTGTTGGCCGGTTCGCTGATGTACGGCTTCCTGCGCTGGCGCGGGGCGCCAGCGCCGACCTGGGCGCAATGGAAGGCCGGGGCCATCATTGGCGTGTTGTTGCTCAGTTTTGGTAACGGTGCGGTCAGTGTGGCCGAGCACACGGGCGTGGCGTCCGGGGTCGCGGCGTTGGCGGTGGCGACGGTGCCTTTGTTTACCTTGCTGTGCGGATATTTCTGGGGCGCGCGTAATACCCGTCTGGAATGGGCGGGGATTGTGCTGGGGTTGATCGGCATCGCCATGCTCAACCTCGGTTCCAATCTGCAATCCAGCCCGTTGGGGGCGACCTTGCTGGTGTTCGCGGCGGCCTCCTGGGCCTTTGGCTCGGTGCTCAGCAAACACCTGCCGCTGCCGGCCGGGGCAATGGCCAGCGCTGTGGAAATGTTGGTGGGCGGTGTGGTGCTGTTGATCGGCAGCGTGGCCAGCGGTGAACACCTGGACAGCATGCCGCCGCTGGAAGGCTGGTTCGCGCTGGCGTACCTGACCTTCTTCGGTTCGATCATCGCCTTCAACGCCTACATGTACCTGCTCAAGCATGTGCGTCCGGCGGCGGCCACCAGCTATGCCTACGTCAACCCGGCCGTGGCGGTGTTGCTGGGCATCGTATTCGCCGGTGAAACCATCGGCATCGAGGAGGCCTTGGCGATGCTGGTGATCATCAGTGCGGTGGTGTTGATCGGCTTGCCGCAGTGGCGCAAACCCAAGCCTGCGCCGGCCGTCTCCTGATTTAGGGTAAACTGCCGCGCATTGCACACCTTGCGCTGATTTTTCCTACGGTATTTCCATGACTTTCGCCACCCTTGGCCTGATCGAACCCTTGCTGCGCGCCCTCGAGACGCTCGGCTACCAGACCCCGACTCCGGTTCAGGCCCAAGCCATGCCGGCAGTGCTCGCCGGTCGCGACCTGATGGCCGCGGCCCAGACCGGCACCGGCAAGACCGCCGGTTTCGCCGTGCCGCTGTTGCAGTTGCTGACCACTGAAGGACCGAAAGTCGCGGCCAACTCGGTGCGAGCGCTGATCCTGGTGCCGACCCGTGAATTGGCTGAGCAGGTCCATGAAAGCGTGCGTCAGTACGCGCAAAACCTGCCGTTGAGCACCTACGCGGTGTACGGCGGTGTCAGCATCAACCCGCAGATGATGAAGCTGCGCAAAGGCGTCGACCTGCTGGTCGCCACGCCGGGGCGCTTGCTCGATCTGTTCCGCCAGAATGCGCTGAAGTTCAATCAACTGCAGACGTTGGTGTTGGACGAAGCCGACCGCATGCTCGACCTGGGTTTCTCCGAGGAACTGGCGAATATCTACAAGGCCTTGCCAAAGAAACGCCAGACCCTGTTGTTCTCGGCGACCTTTTCCGATGCGATCCGCTTGCTGGCCGGGCAGATGCTCAATGATCCGCTAAGCATTGAAGTGAGCCCGCGCAACGTGGCTGCCAACACCGTCAAACAATGGGTGGTGACGGTGGACAAGAAGCGCAAGCCGGAATTGTTCGTGCACCTGATGCGCAAGCACAAGTGGAAGCAGGTACTGGTATTCGCCAAGACCCGCAACGGCGTCGATGCGCTGGTGGACAAACTCCAGGGCCTGGGGGTCAACGCCGACGGTATCCACGGTGACAAACCCCAGGCCACCCGCCAACGTGCACTGGACCGCTTCAAGGCCAGTGAAGTGCAAATCCTGGTTGCCACCGACGTCGCCGCCCGTGGCTTGGACATCGAGGATTTGCCGTTGGTGGTGAACTTCGACCTGCCGATCGTGGCCGAGGACTACATCCATCGCATCGGCCGTACCGGCCGGGCGGGCGCTACAGGGCAGGCAATTTCCCTGGTCTGCGCCGATGAAGTGAATCTGCTGTCAGCCATCGAGATGTTGACCCGTCAGACGTTGCCTCGCCAGATGGAACAAGACTTCGAGCCTGAGCACCGCGTGCCGGACACCGATGCCAGCGGCCAGGTGATCAAGAAGCCGAAAAAGCCGAAGAAACCGAAAGCGTCCGGTGGTGGCGGCAAGCGCAACCTGGGCAAGTGGGTGGACAGTGGCGATGCGGCGCCGGTGGAGCCTTCGGTCAAGCCTGTGCGCAAAGTGCCGGTGTTCAATACCGGGCCGCGTAAGAAAAAGTAATCAGCGAGCAACCTGCGTCCGACTGCGCAGTTACTCAAAAAATGACATTCCCTTCGTACCGTTCGTCGCGCCGGGGAGCGTTGATTCGCCTCCACTTACCTGTGCCTGGAGGGGCGAGCCGCGGCGCTGTTCGTGTGCGGCCAGTGTGTAGGAATTTTTCTATCTTTCGCAAAGATGGGGATTTGTCCTATGAGCATACTGCCACGTCTTGGTAACATGTCTTACATATGGAGTTCTTCATTTCGTTGGGAGTGGTTGGTTTGATGGGTGTGGTCGAAGCAAGTATTGCGAAATTCAAGAGTAAGGATGCGGTAATCGGGATCGTAGGCCTTGGGTACGTCGGGTTGCCGTTGATGCTTCGCTACAACGCTATCGGTTTCCGTGTCCTGGGTATTGATATCGATACCGACAAGGTGGCCAAGCTCAATGCGGGCCAAAGCTACATTGAGCACATTGCCAGCAGTCATGTTGCCAATGCACGAGCGACGGGCTTCCTGGCAACGAGCGACTTCAGCAAGGTCAGCGAATGTGATGCGCTCATCCTGTGCGTGCCTACGCCGCTGAACAAATATCGCGAGCCGGACATGAGCTTCGTGATCAACACCACCGACGCAATCAAGCCTTATCTGCGCGCCGGCCAGGTGGTTTCGCTGGAAAGTACCACTTATCCAGGAACTACCGAGGAAGAGCTCTTGCCTCGTGTCGAGGAGGGCGGTCTTGTCACCGGCGAAGACATTTTCCTGGTCTACTCCCCTGAGCGCGAAGACCCGGGCAATCCCGACTTCGAAACCCGTACCATCCCCAAGGTCATCGGTGGTCATACCCCCAATTGTCTGCAGGTTGGCATTGCACTTTACGAGCAGGCCATCGACCAGGTCGTGACGGTCAGTTCGACCAAGGCCGCCGAGATGACCAAGCTGCTGGAAAATATCCATCGCGCGGTGAACATCGGTCTGGTAAACGAGATGAAGGTCGTGGCCGATCGCATGGGCATCGACATCTTCGAAGTGGTTGATGCCGCGGCTACCAAGCCCTTCGGCTTTACCGCGTATTATCCTGGGCCCGGGCTGGGCGGCCATTGCATCCCGATCGATCCGTTCTACCTGACCTGGAAGGCTCGCGAGTACGGCCTTCATACGCGCTTCATCGAGCTTTCCGGCGAAGTCAACCAGGCAATGCCGGAGTATGTGGTCGGCAAGTTGATGGACGGGTTGAACAATGAAGGCAAGGCACTCAAAGGCAGCCGGGTGCTGATCCTGGGGATTGCCTACAAGAAGAATGTCGATGACATGCGTGAGTCCCCATCGGTCGAAATCATGGAGTTGCTCGAAGCCAAGGGCGCCGTTGTCGCGTACAGCGACCCGCACGTCCCGGTATTCCCCAAGATGCGTGAACACCATTTCACGCTGTCGAGTGAGTCGCTCACGGCGGACAACCTCGCGTCGTTCGACGCGGTGATTCTTGCCACAGACCATGAGAAGTTCGATTACGAGCTGATCAAGGACTCGGCTCGCCTGATCGTCGACAGCCGTGGCAAGTACCGTACGCCCGCGGCGCACATCATCAAGGCCTGACAGCCTGTCTACAGGAGGGGCCAGCAGGAGCGGGGCTTGCGCTTGCCCTTCCTGAAGGTCCCGCTTCGAGGCAAATACCCCTTTTCTGAGGTCTTTCCATGAAACGTTTTGCCCTTATCGGTGCCGCCGGCTATATCGCCCCGCGCCATATGCGCGCCATCAAGGACACCGGCCATGAACTGGTCTGTGCCTATGACATTAATGATTCGGTCGGGATCATTGATAGCCTGTCGCCACAAAGCGAGTTCTTTACAGAGTTCGAGCGCTTCTATGACTACGCCTGGCGACTCAAGCGCGACCCTGCCACTGCGCTGGATTTCGTTTCGATCTGCTCCCCCAACTACTTGCACCATCCGCATATCACTGCGGGACTGCGCCTTGGTTGTGACGTGATCTGCGAAAAGCCGTTGGTGCCTACCACCGCCATGCTGGATGACTTGAGCTTGACCGAGCGGGAGACGGGCAAGCGTCTCTGGAACATTCTCCAATTGCGTCATCACCAGGCAATCATCGACCTGAAAAATCGCGTCCAGGTCGAAAAGCGTGCCCACAAGCATGAGGTCGACCTGACCTATATCACCAGCCGCGGCAGGTGGTACATGGAAAGCTGGAAAGGTGATCCTCGCAAGTCTTTCGGCGTTGCCACCAATATTGGCGTGCACTTTTACGACATGCTGCATTTCATCTTCGGCAAATTGCAGCGTAACGTTGTCCACTATGCCAACGATTTCAAGGCTGCCGGTTACCTGGAGTATGAGAATGCTCGTGTGCGTTGGTTCCTTTCCATCGACGCCGATGACCTGCCGGCGTCTGTAAAGGGCAAGAAGCCGACGTTCCGTTCCATTACGTGTGATGGCGAGGAGATCGAGTTCTCCGAAGGCTTCACCGACCTGCATACGGTCAGCTACCAAGCGGTACTGGATGGCAAGGGCTACGGCATCGAAGATGCTCGGCATTGTGTTGAAACGGTGGAAACCATTCGCACCTTGACGCCGACTCGTGCCGCAGATGGCGAAGGTCACCCGTTCGTGGCAGGGCTGAAGTAAGCCCAAGGAACATGGTTCATCATAAATGGCAGGTTGCCGGCATTGCGGTAACCCGCTGTTTTTGTATATGCGTACCGTGACGTACATCAGGACTCAAACTTGAACTACTATCAGCATCCCAGTGCGATCATCGATGATGGCGCCCAGATCGGTGATGAATCCCGTATCTGGCATTTTGTCCATGTCTGCGGTGGCGCGCGCATCGGTCGTGGCGTTTCGCTTGGCCAGAACGTTTTTGTCGGAAACAAGGTGGTGATCGGCGACCACTGCAAGATCCAGAACAATGTTTCCGTCTACGATAACGTCACCCTTGAAGAGGGTGTTTTTTGTGGCCCGAGCATGGTGTTCACCAACGTCTATAACCCCCGCTCGCTCATCGAGCGAAAAAACGAATACCGCGACACGCTGGTCAGGAAGGGCGCGACGCTCGGAGCCAACTGCACGATTGTCTGCGGTGTGACCATTGGTGATTACGCCTTCGTAGGCGCCGGTGCGGTGGTCAATCGCAATGTGCCAGCCTATGCCCTGATGGTCGGTGTCCCTGCCCGGCAGATTGGCTGGATGAGTGAGTTCGGCGAGCAGTTGGACCTGCCGTTGAGCGGAGAAGGCTGTGCGCCGTGCATTCATTCCGGTGCTACGTATGTACTCAGCGGGAATGTGCTTAAAAAGGAGAACAAGCAGTGATCGAGTTCATTGACCTCAAGGCTCAGCAGGCGCTGATCAAGGTGGAGATCGACGCGGCTATCCAGCGCGTCCTGGCCCATGGGCAATACATCCTTGGCCCTGAAGTGAATGAGCTTGAAGAGCGCCTGGCAGCCTTTACAGGGGCCAAGTACTGTATCAGTGTCGCCAACGGGACCGATGCCCTGCAAATCGCGCAGATGGCGCTCGGGATCGGCCCGGGCGATGAGGTCATCACCCCTGGGTTTTCCTATATTGCCACGGCGGAAACCGTTGCCTTGCTCGGGGCGAAGCCGGTCTACGTCGATGTCGACGCCAAGACCTACAACCTGGATCCCGCGCTGTTGGAAGCGGCCATTACGCCGAAGACGAAAGCGATTATCCCGGTCTCGCTATACGGCCAGTGCGCCGACTTCGATGCGATCAATGCCATCGCAGCACGGCATGGCATACCAGTGATCGAGGATGCCGCGCAGAGTTTCGGGGGGCTTTATAAAGGAAAGCGCTCCTGCAACCTGAGCACTATTGCCTGCACCAGTTTCTTCCCGAGCAAGCCATTGGGTTGCTATGGCGATGGCGGTGCGATGTTCACCAATGATGAAAACCTGGCCAAGGTGCTCCGGCAGATTGCCCGGCATGGCCAGGATCGTCGCTACCATCATGTTCGTGTCGGCGTGAACAGTCGGCTGGATACGCTGCAGGCAGCGATAATGCTGCCCAAGCTGGATATTTTCGAGACTGAGCTGCGTCAGCGTCAGGAAGTCGCGCAACGTTATGCCCTATTGCTGGAGCAGGCAGATATCGCCGCGCCTTTCGTGGCGACGGCAAGCCAGAGCGCTTGGGCCCAGTACACGGTGCAAGTGGCCTCGCGCGATGCTGTACAGAAACACCTGGCAAGTGCCGGCATCCCTACGGCTGTGCATTATCCGATCCCCCTGAACCGCCAACCTGCGGTCAAGGACGAGCAGGCGCAACTGCCGGTCGGCGATGCGATCGCCGCCCGTGTCATGAGCCTGCCCATGCACCCTTATCTCGATGAGCCTTCCCAGCGCCTTATTGTCGACACTTTGAAAGAGAGCCTTCGCGTATGACCTGCAAGATCGTAACCATCGTTGGCGCTCGTCCACAGTTCATCAAGGCTGCGGCGGTTTCCCGGGAAATTCTGAAGCATCCGGGGCGCCTGGTGGAAGTCATGGTGCATACCGGGCAACACTACGACCCGAACATGTCCCAGGTTTTCTTCGACGAACTGGAGATCCCGGCGCCCAAGTACAACCTTGAGGTGTCAGGGGGGACCCATGGCGCGATGACGGGGCGGATGCTCGAAGGTATCGAGCAGATACTCCTCGAGGAAAAGCCGGATTGGGTACTGATCTACGGCGATACCAACTCCACATTGGCGGGCGCGCTGGCGGCAGCGAAGCTGCACATCCCCGTCGCCCATGTCGAGGCAGGGCTGCGTTCGTTCAACATGCGCATGCCGGAAGAGGTCAACCGTATCCTGTCCGACCGCGTTTCGACGCTGCTGCTTTGCCCCACGGCCCTGGCCGTCGATAACCTGGCCAAGGAAGGGCTCAGCGAAGGGGTGCACAACGTCGGTGATGTCATGTACGACGTGGCGCTGTTCTATCGCGAGCGCGCCAAGGCGCAGAGCCAGGTCCTGGTGCAGTTGGGTTTGAAGGAGGGGGCTTTTGCACTGGCGACATGCCACCGTGCTGAAAATACCGACGATCCCCAGCGCCTGGGTGAAATCATGGCCGGTCTGGCTGACGTTGCCGTGCAGATGCCCGTCGTCCTGCCGTTGCATCCGCGCACACGCAACCTGCTCAAGACTCACGGGCTGGAACATTACCTGAACGCCATCAAGGTGGTGGACCCGCTGCCATTCCTGGACATGGTTGCCCTTGAACAGGCCGCCAACGTTATCCTGACCGATTCGGGCGGGGTGCAAAAAGAGGCGTATTTCTACAGGGTGCCCTGCATCACCCTGCGCGATGAAACGGAATGGGTCGAAACCGTCGAGCTGGGCTTCAACCAGTTGGTGGGCGCCAATCGGAATGCCATTAAAACGGCGATGGAAAACCGGTCGATCCCTGAAGGCCAGGTAGATGTCTACGGCGACGGTACCGCCGCCGCACGAATCGTCGCTATCCTGGAAAACACCCGGCCATGAACCCGATTTCAATCATCTGGCGTCACATTCACGTCCTGTGGGCGACCACATTGACCGATATACGCAGCCGGTTCATCGGCACGATCTTCGGTGTCGCATGGATTTTCCTCTATCCACTGCTGTTCCTCGGTTTGTATGCCGTGGTCTACACGATGATTTATCGCGTACGGGTCGCAGAGTTCGGCACCTTCGACTACGTGCTGCTGATATTTTGTGGATTGGTGCCTTTCCTTGGTTTTTCCGAGGCGCTGGGCAGCGGAGTGGGATCGGTGCTGGGCAACAAGGGGCTGATCAAGAACACCTTGTTCCCGATCGACCTGATTCCCGTCAAGACGGTCCTGGCCAGCAGCGTGACGATGCTGGTGGGGCTGGTGATGTTGCTGATGGTGTTGTGGAGTCGCGGCATCGTCCACTCCACACAGCTGGCAATCCCCTTGATACTGGTGCTGCAGATCATCTTCACGGTCGGCCTGATCTGGATACTCTCGGCGATCAACGTGTTCGTACCAGACCTGAGCCAGATGGTTGCTGTGCTCATCCTGTTCCTGATGCTGGTATCGCCCATCGCCTATACGCAGGAAATGATTCCCAAGGAACTCATTCCCTTCATGTACCCCAACCCGTTGTACTACCTGATCATGTTGTATCGGGATGCAGCGTTCATCGGGGTCATCAAGCCTGGATTGCTGGCTATTTTTACCGTCATTTCGTTCTCCACTTTCTTTCTGGGTGGATTTGTCTTTTCGCGATTGAAGCCATTATTTGCCGATTATGTCTGAGCCGATCATTGAACTAGCCTCCATCGCCAAGATGTACCGGATTTTCCGCTCGCCACGCCACCGTATGGTTGAGGCGCTGGGTTTTCCCGTTGCCCGGTCGACCTACGATGAGTTCTGGGCTGTGCGCAACCTGTCGTTGACGATCAAGCCCGGCGAGCGCGTGGGGTTGGTTGGGCGTAACGGTGCCGGTAAGAGTACGATGCTCAAGCTGATTGCCGGGCTCATCCAGCCGACTGAGGGCTCGGTCAAGGTCCGTGGGAAAGTCCAGGCGTTGATGGAGCTGGGGACCGGGTTTCATCCCGAGTTCACCGGTCGCACCAACGTCATGTCGTCCTTCGCCTACCAGGGTGTGACGGGCGCTCGCGCCAGGAAGTTGCTTGATGATGTGCTGGAGTTCGCTGAACTCGAAGAGTTCATCGATAAGCCGGTAAAGACTTATTCGTCAGGCATGTATTCGCGACTGGCCTTTGCGGCAGCGACTGCCATACGTCCGGAAATCCTCATCATCGATGAGATCCTTGGCGCCGGTGACTCGTATTTTGCCGGTAAATCCGCCAAGCGGATGCGCACCTTGACGGCAGAAGGCTCGACCGTGTTGTTCGTTTCCCATGACATGTCGGCTGTGCAGATGATCTGCGACCGCGCCATCTGGGTCGAGCGCGGCAGGATTGTCGCCGATGGTGACCCGATCGAGATCGGCCGCTCCTATGCGGCATCCATCCGCAAGCAGGAGGAGCTGCGCCTGAGGGCGATCAACCTGAAGCTCAGCCGTGGGGACGTCAGTGAATTGCTGACCGACACCGAGGTCGACCGGGTCTCGGTACTGCGTTTCATCTCCGCCTCCGACGATGCGCCGACGACCCCCCTGGCCGTGTTCGAGATGACGCTCGAACAGAAAGGTGAAGTTATCGACAACGTGTTGGTGGGGGAGGCCCTGGACGATGACCGTAACCAGCGGCTGCACCTGCTGACCTCCCATGGCTACATGAACTGGGGGGCTCCGAGGAGGACCTCCGAAGGGATCAGCTATCGGGAGTTCAAGGATTGTGGCGGGCAATACAAGCACGCCCCGGTCAGCATCAAGGTTCCGTTGGGGCTGGGAGACTTGAGCGAGTTTTTCGTGACCATCCGGCACACGGGCACTGGTGTGGGCGAAACGGTCTACTGCCAGATATTCGACGGTTTGGAGTACATCACCATCGGCACGTTGGAGCCGGCTGCCGAAGATGGGCAGATGATCAGCCAGCGGTTTGCCCTCAGTTCCTTCGTGCCTTCAGCGACCGACAATGCACCGGCGGTGGCCGAACGGTCTGATTTTGAATATGGCGAAGGCAGTGCCTGGATCGACGGCGTCGATTTCCTGGATCGGCATCAGGAGTCGCGGCGTGTGTTCTCCTTTGGCGAGCCACTTTACGTCCACGTGAAATGGGGCGCCAAAGTCGACATCCCTTGCATGTCTTTCATCATTTGCATCTATGGCATGGACGGGCGCTGTGTGGCGCAGGTCGTATCGCCGTTCATTTCGTCCACGCGGGACCGTCGCACGGGTCTGGTCAAGGCGCAGTTCGACCCGTTGATGGTAGGCGTGGGGGACTATGTGATCTCCGTGGGCATTTTCGATGGCATGACCGAAAGCCAATCGAGTGGGGAACATCCGCTGGATGTCCATGATCGCCAATACCGCATCCGTGTGACTGCGCCCCTGGATGTGCGTATGGAGCGTGGGTTGGTCGTGCACCCGGTGGAATGGGTCAATCTGGAATCCGTTGAATGAGTAAGCGCTCCGAGATCAGTTATTTTGCCCAGGCCGACCTGTGGAGCCGCAATGCAGTCTCCGAGCAGGTTGCCGTCGCCGAGGATCTGATCGAACTGATCCCCGACTCGGTGAACACCATTCTCGACGCCGGTTGCGGCAACGGCACCGTGACCAACCGCCTGGTGCCACGCTGGGATGTGGTGGGCTGCGATATCAGCGAAGCCGCAGTCAAGCGTGTGCAGGCACCAGCGCTGGTGGCCGATTTATGTGCGATCCCGTTTGGCGACCGAAGCTTTGACCTGACGCTTTCCAGCGATGTGATCGAGCATTTGCCCGACTCCATCTATGCCGAGGCCCTGGCCGAGATTGCCCGGGTGTCGGCGCGCTATATCCTGGTGGCTGTTCCCTACCGCGAGTTGCTCGAGGCGGCTGAAATCACCTGCCCGGGGTGCGGTACGCGTTATCACGCCCATTTGCATCAGCGCAGCTACACGCTGGAGGACGCGATATCGCTGTTCGCCCCGGCATTCTCGGCGGTGGACGTACGGTTTTCCGGTGAATCGTGGACGTTTGAAGACCCCAAGATAGTCGAAGCGTCGCGTGCCTTGTCGGGCCTGGATTACCCATTCGAGGACGGCGTTTGCCCCAACTGCTCCATGCGTCGCGGACCTGTGGAACGACCGGCGTCTGCACTGATGGTGCAGCGACGTTTCGAGGGCTTGCAGGCGATGCAGTCGGCGGAAGGCTTGCGCAGGATGCCTGACATCAGTGAGATCCTGGTGCTGTTCGAACGTGGTGCTGCGCCGACAAGCCATTGGAGCATGCCTGCCAGTACGGCGACCTTCAATGAATCGACGTTCGCACTGTCCGGCCTGGCGCTACGGGATAATCCGTTCAATTATCCCCGCAGCGTCTACCGCATCCAGAGCGATTCCGATTACGGTATCGTCACGGTTCCCCGGCGCCCAGGGTCGGTACAGGTGGAAGTGGGTGAACTGGGGTCGGTCGAGGTCTACGATCACGTTCGCGGGCACTACGTCAATTGCCCTCGGGACAATGATACTGGTGCCTATCATCTGGCCCCGGTGCCGTTCGGGCCCCATGGCTGCATCCTGCGCATGCTTCATCCCAGCGATGACTTGCAGGTGCAGATGACTTTCGAAGAGGCCGACCAGCGTAAGATCATTGCCTGTTGCCTGGGCGATGATCCTAGCGTCGCTCAAATGCGCGAGGAGGCAAGCAAGTTCTCAGCATTGACCGAGCAATTGGAGACTACGCGCTCGGCCCTTGAGAACAAGCTTCAGGAAAAAGAGCGCGCGTTGTTCGAGCAGACCCAGGCGATGGCCAGGGTCAATACCCTGGCGAACGAACTCGAGGACAAGCGCGCCGAGTTGGAAGACCGCTATACCCAACTCAGCGAAAGGGCGTCGGCCCAGGAAATACTGATCAGCAATGGCGAGGCTCGTGTCGAGGCGCTGTCGAGCGAGAACGAGCAGCTCTCCTCACAAATAGCGACCCTTCAAGCAGAGCTCGATGGTACGCGGCACCACGGTGAAGCTTATCGGTACGAGATTCATCAACTTACGCTCAAGCTTGAACAATTGGGTGATCTTGCCAATGAACTTGAGGCTCGGCGAGATGCCCTCGAGCGTGAGCTTCAGTCGCGCGATCAGCAATTGAAGAGCCTGCAGGGCCTGTACGACTCAGCGCTGCTGCAAAAAGAACATTGGATTGAAAAAAACGGCGAACTCGAACTCAAGCAACATGATCTGGTCATGATGCTTGAAGCGCTTGAGTCGCAAGTCAATCAGGCTCAGATCGTCGCACTCGAATACCAGAACGCCGTGGAACGGCTTGAAGTTCTGGAGTTGGAAAAGACAACCTTGGGCCTGGAATTGGAAAGTCTGAGCATGGAAGTTTCGGCGCGTTCTGACGAATTGGCGGAAAAACACCGTGTTGCGCAGCATTTGAATGACTTGTCCGAGCGCCTGGAAAGCCAGCGTGAAGCGCTGGAGGCCAAGGTCAAGAGCCTGGGCATGACCATCAACGGTCTGGTGGAGGAAAAAACCGAATACCAGATGTTGGTCGATGCATTGCATATCCGCCTGGGGGAAGGGGCGCACAAGGAAGCTAACCTGCCACGCAAGGTCCTGGTGCTGTCGCATATGTACCCTCGCGAATACAACATGGTCGGCGGGATTTTTGTCCATGAGCAGGTCAAGGCTCTGAGGGCACAGGGCATCGATGCAAGAGTGGTCAGTGGCGAGCCATTCTGGATCAACACCGTCAACCCCAAGGCGATCAGGCGTGCGCTGAACATCTACCGGGCCCAGAAGATCCGTGGCTGGGAAGAGCATGAAGGCGTTCCGCTGATCCGCTTCCCGTACATCGTGAGCTCATTGCTGCCTTTCCAGGCCCATGCCACAACCTACTCCCATGGTTTGCTGCGCCAGGCCGAGTGGCTGCGGACAGACTTCGATTTCGAGCTGATCCATGCTCACACCGCCTATACCGATGGCACCGCAGGTCGCCGTCTGGCCAGCAAGCTGAAAATACCGTTGGTCATTACCGAGCACACCGGGCCTTTCACGACCTTGACCCGTACGCGCTACTTGCGCCACATGACACAAAAGGCCCTGAATGCGGCCGATAAAGTAATCGCGGTCAGTTCTGCATTGCTCTCGGACATACGCCAGCAGGTCAAGCTCAAGGAAGGTGTCGATACGCAAGTGATCGCCAACCTGGTCGATACCGACATGTTTGGCGAACAAGCGGTGAAGCGTGACGAGTTGATCCATTTGTTGTGGGTCGGTCACTTCGTTCCAGTCAAGCGAGTGCCTGTATTGCTCGAGGCGTTCGCCGCCGCGTTCCAGTTGGAGCCGCGCCTGCGTCTGCGGCTGGCCGGCAGCGGTGAGGGTCTTGAACAGGCCCGGGCCTTGGTCGACACCCTGGGGATTGCGCAGGTGGTGGAGTTCTCCGGACGTGCCAGCCGCACGCAACTGGTCGATTACTACCGTGAATGCGATTTCCTGGTGATTTCCAGTGAAAGCGAGACATTTGGCGTGGTGGCGATCGAAGCCATGAGCTGTGGACGGCCGGTGCTCACCACCCGCTGCGGCGGCCCTGCCGAGATCGTTTCACATCCACAGTTGGGTCAGGTCGTGGGGATGAGCGTGGAGGAGTTGACCCAGGGGATGTTGACGATGGCCCACCAACGTGAAGCCTTCAACAGCCGGGTCATTCGCAAGGTGACCGAATTGAAATTCTCCAGCGCCAGCATTGCCCAGGAGATCGTGAGCGTGTATTCGGCCTCGATGGAAAACCGCAAGCGTTAGATGCCCATCAGCGTGCTGACTCACAAATAACTCAACAGGGATGCTTTCGTTCAATGAATCAAGTCATAACAGGTTCGCCCGTGCGGGTGCATGATTCGAGCTTGGATTTTGTGCGGGTGGTCGCGTGCCTGGCCGTGGTGTTGTTGCACGTTTCTGCACGGCCGATCTATATGCAGGGTGAATTGAGCATGTGGGCCTGGCTCGTGGGCGACGCCGTCAGCTCGTTGACCCACTGGTGCGTGCCGGTGTTCGTGATGCTCAGTGCAGTGCTGATCCTCGGTAACATCAAGACAACCTATCGCCATATCCTGACCTCCCGTGTGCCACGCATGCTGGCTGTTCTGTTCATCTCTTCGGTGATCTACGCCTTATGGATGAAGTACTTCCAGCAGGCCTTTGTCTGGACCGCTTTCCTGAAAGCCATTGTCTCGGGGCAACCGTATTACCATTTGCACTTTTTCTACCTGATCATCGGGCTCTATCTGATAGCGCCGCCGCTGTCGCAGGCCGTGGTCAATATGGAAGAGAAAGACCTGCGCAATGCGGTCATCGCCACTTGTATCCTGACGATGGTGACATTCGCCTGGAGTACGTTTTCCCGGACATACACGCCCAATGGCGGTAGTTTTTCCTGGTCGTACATCAGTTATTTCCTGCTGGGTTATTACCTGTACAAGTTTCGACCCAACCTGCCCTACGGGATGATTACGTTGGTGGGGTACCTGGTCACGGTCATCGGGACCTTCGCGCTGGCCTATGGTTTCGGCAGTGCCTACACATGGAAGTTGTACTTCTTCAGCTACTTCAGCCCAACGGTTTTTGCCATGTCCATCGGTGTATGGGGTTTGAGCCTGCAAGTCGCGAAGAAAGTCAGGATACCTGGGCTCAAGCGCTTGGCTCCGCTGACGCTGCTGGTCTACATCCTGCATCCAATTTTCATGGAGTTGTTCCGTTCGCAATATGCCAAGGTCTCTCCCTCGTTGATGAGGCCATTGATAGAAGTGCCATTGACATTCGTGCTGACAACCTTCTGTGCCTTTGCCGCAGCCTGGTTGCTGTACAGAATCTCCTTTATTCGTCGTTTATTTTAAGGATTTGCAAGTGAGTAACTCTAAGAGCCGTACCGTGATACTTGCCTCGGTTGCTGTCGTGGCAGTAGCCGGCTTGGGGTATGCATGGAAAAACAACTTACTGTTCGGTGATGTCTTTGATTGGGGCAGTGAGCCGGTCGTTCGTGTCCAGCCGGCATCGGAAGACTCCCTGCATGTCGAATACCCTTCGGTCTTCAAAGTCGGTGATGCCAACGCCATGCTGTACTCCGGGTACGGTGACGATCATCGCTGGAGGATCAAGTTGGCCACCGCGCAGAACGACACCGACTACATCAAGCAGGGCAACATCTTCGACGAAAAACTGTTGCCATTCAAAGGCGCCTACGCTTTCCCCTTTGTCAGGAAGAACCTGGTAAACGGTGTAACCGGCTATGAACTGTTCTTTTCCGTGACCGAAGATGGTTCCACCTCTTATTCGGCGATCTATCGTTCCACCAGTACCAACGGCTTGCGTTGGGAAACGCCTAAGAAACTGTTGAGCGACAGTGCCCTTGACCCGGTTGTGCTCAAGCACAACGGTCGGGACAAAATTCTCTACACCTCCGCAGTCAATGGGAGCAACACGATCAAGGCGGCCGAACTGAAAGCCGATGGCGGTGTGGGATCGAGCACCGTGGTGTTGAGTCCAGACACTGGGATCTACACATTGGGCGTAGTCCATGTCAATGACAAGCCGGTGCTCCTTGTGGAAACCCCGAAGAGTTGGGATGCCTACTGCTTCAACGCTTCGGACAAACTGGTAGCGGCGAGCCAGGAGCCGGTGTTCACGTTCAAGGACAATACCGGGAAAGCTTGGGATGGCTTGAAGTACGGCATGTACTTCTTCGAAGAGGCTGACTCGCCGACAGTCTATTACAACGGTATTGAAGGTCATGGTGTCGAACAGGGCGGGCAAATTGGCGTTGCCAATTACAACGCCGGCAACTTGACCAGCAAATTGGACTTGAGCCAGTGTCAGTGAATCGGGATTGCAACGGCGCATGAATATTTTGATGACGACAGCCGATCATTTGATGATTGATCGGCGGATTCTGCAGGAAGCCCAGACGTTGGTTGAGCAGGGTCACCAGGTGACGTTGTTGGCGGGCTTCGAATGTCCGCAACGGGAGTCCTACTCGCACAACGGTATAAAGATCGAGCGATTCATGTTCGATTGGGGGGATTCGCGGTTTTCAGCCCTGGCACGTCGCTATAACTTGCTGCCAGGCTCGACCACCTATAATCGAGCCTGGCGTTTGTTCAGGGCCTGGGCCAATCGTGTAGCGCGTTTGAACAGTTTCGAGCAGTTCATTCTCGACCGGATGACGGAATACCAGGTTGACGTGCTGCACGTGCATGATTTTCCCATGCTGGCGCCGGCCGTCGAACTGGCGAAGATTCGAAACGTTCCGCTGATCTACGACGCCCATGAGCTGTACTACGCTCAGGTACAGCTACCCGAGGCCACCCAGAGGAAATACAAGAAAAAAGAATCGCGGCTGATCAAGCAAGTGGATGCGGCGATTACGGTGAACCCGTACATTGCCAAGTTGATGGCAGAACGTTATGCCGTTACGACTCCACACGTCATCATGAACGCAGCGCCCAAGGTACCGGTGGCGTCGACGTCATTGCTGCGTGAGCGCTTCGGTCTTGCTCCCGATGACAACATTCTGCTGTACCAGGGCTGGATTTCCGATAATCGGGGAATTGAGCGCATTGTCGAGGCGGCAGCCGACTTTGCCGCCAATACCTATCTGGTGCTTGTGGGATACGGTGCATTCGAAGACACCTTGAAGAACCTGGTCATTGAGCGAAACCTCGGGCACCGGGTGTTCTTTTACGGTGGGGTGCCATCCGACGATCTGCACGAGCTGACTTGCGACGCCGACCTGGGAATCATCCCTTACCATGGCGTCGACGAGAATAATTATTTCTGCAGCCCCAACAAACTGTTCGAGTTTGCGGTCGCTGAGTTGCCTTTCATCAGTAACGACTTGCCATTCCTGCACGATATCGTCAGCACTTATGGCAACGGCTTGTTGGCGGATTTGAATTCTGCCGAGGCCATTGCAAGTGCGGTCAACCAGTTGTTCGGCGATTCGGCGAAGATGGCTTCGCTGAAAGACGGGGCGAAGAAAGCCCGTGAAGCGATCAATTGGGACGTGGAAGGTGAAAAGTTGCTGAATATCTATCAACGCGTCACGGGCTGAGTTCTTCGGAATTTTGAACGACGCGTCAGTTATTGTTTGTTTAAGGCAGGATGGTTTTTTATGTGTGGGATTGCAGGGATCGTAGCGGTTTCAGGAACGCCAGAGTCGATGCGTGGCTCCGTCATGAAGATGATGGACGCCATTCGTCACCGTGGCCCCGATGGTGAGGGCACCTGGCTTGATCCTGCTCGGCCTGTAGCGTTGGGCCATCGGCGCCTGGCAATTATTGACCCGGAACACGGCAAGCAGCCGATGACTACCGAGGACGGTCGTTACACGATCGTTTTCAACGGAGCCATCTACAACTACCTGGAATTGCGCCGCGAACTCATCGGTCGAGGCCATCCATTGCACCACTATTCGGACACGGAAGTGCTGCTGCACGCCTTCCGTGAGTGGGGCGAGCGCTGTGTCGATCGCCTGATAGGCATGTTTGCCTTTGCCATCTGGGACCGCCTCGAACAACGACTTTTCTGCGCTCGAGATCGTATTGGCATCAAGCCGTTCTACTACCATTTCGATGGTCAGAAACTCGGATTTGCCTCAGAGATCAAGGCACTCTTTGCCGACGGCTCCCTGAAGGCGGAGTCGAATTCGGACGGTTTGCAGGATTACCTGACGTTTCAGTTTTGCCTGAACGAAAAGACACTGTTCAAAGGGGTCCAGAAGCTCGAGCCGGGTTATCACCTCAGCGCCTGGTATGAGGGCAGTCAGCTCAAGATCAAGACCTACCAGTATTGGGATCTGCAATACAACATCGACGAGCGCCATGACGAGCGTTATTTCGTCGACAATCTCGCCGCCCTGATAGAGGACTCGGTGCGCATGCACCTGCGCTCCGATGTGCCGCTGGGTGCGCACTTGTCCGGCGGCCTGGATTCCAGCGCAGTCGTCTGCCTGGCCTCAAGGATGTTGGGGGGCGAACGACTCAAGACCTTCACCGGGGCCTTCCATGAAGGTCCGCAATTCGATGAGACGGGGCACGCCAAGGCCGTATCGGCGTTCGCCGGTACCGACTATAACGAGGTGTACATCCCGGGCAGTGAGCTGGCCGATCTGCTACCCAAATTGATGCACTTCATGGATGAGCCGCTCGCCGGTCCAGGCCTGATTCCACAGTATTACGTTTCGCGCCTGGCTGGCGAGCAGGTCAAGGTCGTACTGGGGGGGCAGGGCGGTGACGAGCTGTTCGTCGGGTATGCCCGCTACATGGCAGCCTACCTGGAGAAGTGCTTGTCCGGGGCGATCAATGAAACGGCAAACCAGCATCGCTATGCGGTTTCGCTGGAATCGATCATCCCCAATCTGTCGTTGCTCAAGACTTATCAGCCAATGCTGCAAGGGCTGTGGCGTGAAGGTTTGTTCGCATCGACCGACCAGCGCTATTTCCGCCTGATCGATCGCAGTGAAGGTATGTCCCATCTGTTCAATCCGGATGCCTTCGACAAGGGCTACTCGCCGTTCGAGTCCTATCAACAAATCTTCAATCGCGAAGGCTTGCATTCCCTGGTCAATCAGATGACCTACTTCGACCTCAAGGGCTCTTTGCCGGCATTGCTCCATGTAGAAGATCGCACGAGCATGGCGGCTTCCATCGAGTCGCGTGTGCCGCTGCTGGATCACCGCATCGTGGAGTTCATGGCCACCATTCCACCGAACATCAAGTTTGCCGGCGGACGAATGAAGCATCTGTTCAAGGAGTCCGTGCGCAACGCGGTGCCGCAGAGCATCTTCGAGCGCAAGGACAAGATGGGTTTCCCGACACCGTTGACGCAATGGACCAAGGGGGTCGCCCGCGATTTCGTCCGCGATACGCTGTTGTCCGAGCGAGCCCGTGCGCGCGGGTTGTACAACGTGCAGTCCGTCGAGAAGGCATTGAACAGCGAAAGCGAGTTCGGTCGGGTCGTCTGGGGATTGCTGTGCATGGAGCTCTGGCACCGCAACTTTATCGATGGAGACCTGCATCCGGGTGGTATCTGAAATCATGCAGCATGCCCCGCGGGTCTTGATGCTCTGTAATGACAGGCAGATTGACCGGAGAATCCTTCTCCAGGCCGACAGCCTGGAAGAGGACGGTTGGGACGTCACGATCCTGGCCATGCCGGCGGACGAACTCGTGGGTACGGATGACCGGCGTGTACGGCGCATCGGTACCCAGACCGAATCGATTGCACGCAAGGAGAATCGCGTGCTTGAGGCCTATGGCCTCATGCGTCGGCATTTACCGATGAACGGTCGCCTGATGCGTGCAATGAAATCCCTGGCCTGGCGTTTCCTGGTCGATCATGAGCGTTTCTACCTGAACCTGTTCCTGGCTGATGGGCGTCAACACAAAGCGGAGGTGGTGGTGGCTCACGATCTGCCAATGCTTGCGGTCGGACGCACGTTGTCCGAAGAGTTCGATGCTCACCTGGTCTACGACAGCCATGAGCTCTACAGCGAGCAAGAGTTCTCTCGTGGACAGCGCTCCAGTTGGGCCCAGGTGGAGCGTCGGCATATACAGGCCTGTGATCGGGTGATTACCGTCAACCCTTCCATCGCCCGCGAGCTTGAGGCGCGTTATGGTGTGGCTGAAGTGGCCGTCATCCACAACGCGGAGCGTATCCAGGCACAAACCGAGCGTTCCTGGTATTTGCACGAGCGCTTTGGCATTCCCCGCGAGCACCGTGTGCTGCTGTTCCAAGGCGGTTTTTCTGCTGGACGCAACTTGCCTGAACTGGTGGAAGCCATGGGGTTATTGTCCAATGCCGGAATCCATCTGGTCCTGCTTGGCGACGGTCAGCTCGCCTCGGCCCTGCAGCGCCTGGTTGAGCGCAAGGGACTGACATCGCGGGTGCATCTGCATCCGGCGGTTGCCCAATCGCAGTTGCTTGGAATAACGGCAGCGGCTGATGCGGGCGTCATCCCCTACCAGGCGATCTGTTTGAATAACTATTACTGCACGCCGAATAAATTATTCGAGTTTATTGCGGCGGGACTTCCGATTCTGGCCAGCGACCTGCCCGAACTTCGTCGCCTGGTGGAGGGGAACCGGATTGGCTGTGTTGGCGACCTTGCGACGCCCCGAGCGATCGCCGATAGGATCACCGCTTTTTTTGCCGATGAACAAAGACTGCAACACTGGCGCGAGCGACTCTCGGTGGTTCGCCAGGAGCTTAGTTGGCAGCAGGAAGGCGAACGGCTTAAAGAATTGTATAAGGCGTTCAAATGAAAGTCGCAGTGGTTTATCAGTACTATCAGGGGCACTCGTCTCCGGGGCATTCGCTGATGTACGAACTCACCCAGCATTTGGCTGCTGAGGGCCATAGCGTGACGGTGGTGTCCGGGCAAACCGGTTACATGCAGCGCGATAAGCCGGTACTCCCTTGGTACAGGCGGCTGATTCTCAAGGAAAGAGAAGGCCTGGTTAAGATCATTCGTACCTACACCTACAGTGAATTGCATCGCAGTTACCTGGGGCGCTTGATCAGTTTTCTTTCATTCTCCGTGACGGCGCCCCTTGGTCTTCTGCGAGCCGAAAAACCGGATGTCGTGCTGGCTTCTTCGCCCCCTATCTTCCCGATGCTTCCAGTATGGGTGGTTTGCAAGCTGCGAGGTATCCCGTTGGTGTTCGAGGTCCGGGATCTGTGGCCGGAGTCCGCCGTGCAGATGGGGATCCTGCGCAATCGGTTGCTGATTTCCATCATGTCCTGGATGGAGCGGTTGCTCTATGACAAGGCGAAACGCATCGTCACCCTGACCCAGGGTATCCGCAACGATATCCATGCGCGCGGCTGGCCTGTGAGCAAGCTGGAAGTCATTACGTGTGGTGTCGACACTCAAATGCTCTATCCAGACGCCGAGGCCGGATGCGTGGTTCGTCGCAACTTCGGTTGGGAGGGGCGCAATATCATCCTGTACTTCGGCGCCATGGGCGAAGCCAATAACCTGGATGTGGTCATTGACGCCGCCGTGCAGTGCCAGGATGAAAATACGCTGTTCCTGTTGATCGGCGACGGCATGAAACGGCCCTACCTCGAGCAGCGGATTACAGAACTGAAGATCGACAACGTACTGATCCTCCCGCCGGTGTCCAAGCACGAGGGACGGGGGTTCATCAACGCTGCCGACCTATGCCTCGTCACCTTGAAGGACATCCCGTTGTTCAGGGGCGCCATCCCTACGAAGCTGCTCGATTACATGGCCTGCGGCAGGCCAGTGTTGTGCGGTGTCGAGGGGGAGGCAGCCGAGATAGTCAAGGACGCGAAAGCCGGGCTGGTGTTTCAACCGAACGATGGCCATCGCCTTTCGGTCATCATTGCCGAACTGCTGCGCAACGAGTCTCTGCGCGACAAGATGGGACAGAGTGGGGCGCAATATATAAAGGACAACTTCGATGCGGTGCGAAGCCGAACGGCAATGACCGCGCTGCTCGAGGCTGTTTCAGTCGGCTAGGCTGGGATATCGGGCCTGCCGGGTATGGGCGTACGGCTCAGGACCGCGCGCCGTTCCTGAGCCAATCCAACACGCCCAGCCCCGCACGATAGCCGGTAGCGAAGCATGCAGTGAGAAGATATCCCCCGGTAGGTGCTTCCCAATCGATCATTTCTCCTGCAACAAAAACCCCTGGAACGGATCTCAGCATAAGGTTTTCGTCCAGGCCGCTGAATACCACGCCGCCTGCACTGCTGATGGCTTCATCCAGCGGGCGGGGCTTGACCAGGGTGATGGGCAAGGCCTTGATCGCCTGGGCCAGTCGCGCCGGGTCGGCGAAGGCGTCGGCAGGGGTGAGTTCGCGCAGCAGCGCGGCCTTGACGCCATCCAGTCCCAGCTGGCCATGTAAATGCTTGGCCATCGAGCGTGAACCGCGAGGCTTGCCCAGGGCTTGCCGGATTTTGTCCACAGGCCGGCCAGGCAGCAGGTCCAGGTGAATAGTCGCGCTGCCATGTTGGTTGATCGCTTCGCGAATCGTTGCCGACAGGGCATAGACCAGGCTGCCTTCGAGGCCGGTGGCGGTGAGCACGCATTCGCCGAGGCGCGGTACATCGTCGTTCAGGCCCATGGCGATGTTCTTGAGCGGGGCCCCGGCGAATTTGCTGATCATCAGGTCGCTCCAGGCCGCTACCTCGAACCCGCAGTTGCTGGGTTGCAGTGGCGCCAGGGCTACGCCGCGTTGTTCCAGCGGTAGCATCCAGGCGCCGTCGGAGCCCAGGCGCGACCAACTGCCGCCGCCCAACGCCAGCAAGGTGGCCTTGGGGTGCAGGGTTTTGTCGCCTTCCGGGGAGGCGATGCGCAAGCTGCCATCCGGGTTCCAGCCGAGCCAGCGATGACGCGTGTGGATCACCACGCCAGCATCGCGCAGGCGCTTGAGCCAGGCGCGCAACAGCGGGGCGGCCTTCATGTCGGTAGGAAATACCCGCCCGGAGCTGCCGACAAAGGTGTCGATGCCCAGCCCGTGGATCCATGTGCATAACTCATCCGCCCCGAATGCCCGCAACAGCGGCGCGAGGTTTGGCGCGCGTTCGGCGTAGCGGGACAGGAACGCCGGAAAGGCTTCGGAGTGGGTGATGTTCATGCCGCCCACGCCGGCCAGCAGGAATTTCCTGCCCACCGATGGCATGCCGTCGTACAGGTCGACTCGCAGGCCGGCCTGGCTCAACACCTCGGCCGCCATCAGGCCGGCGGGGCCGCCGCCGATGATGGCGATGTCTGAGGGGGAGGGCTTGGCGGTCGAGGTCATGATTTGAACTGTGGGGGCTGGGGTAGGCGGGGCATTCTACCAGCACAGATCCCTGTGGGAGCGAGCTTGCTCGCGATAGCGGTGTGTCAGCGGCATTGATGTAGCTGACCCTCCGCTATCGCGAGCAAGCTCGCTCCCACAATTGGGTCGGTAGGTGTTGTTGAGAACTCTGATCAAAAAACAGCCAAGCCCCTGCAAGCTATAGGCAACATAGCCTGTAGGCCGTTTCGCTCAGGTTATCCACAGGCCGCTCCACAGGCATTGTGGGTAAAGCCCAGGTTTCAGTGACAACCTGATGACGTCCAGACCCTTTGTGCGCTGTGGTGCAGGATCCCGTGGCGGCGAGCCAGGGCCTGGCGGTCCTTGCTGTAGCCACCGCCGATCACGCCGACCACCGGGATGTCGCGGCCCAGGCAATGGCGCATGACGCTCTCGTCCCGGGCGGCGAGGCCTTCGTCGGTCAGTTTCAGATAGCCGAGGGCATCGTCCTTGTGCACATCGACACCGGCGTCATACAGGACCAGGTCCGGTTGGTAGAGCGGCAGCAGGTAGTTCAGGGCGTCGTCCACCACCTTCAGGTAGGCGGCGTCCTCCATGCCCATCGGCAGGGGAATGTCCCAATCGCTGTGCGCCTTGCGTGCGGGAAAATTCTTTTCGCAGTGCAAGGAAACTGTCACGGCGTCCGGGGTGTCATGGAGTATTCGGGCGGTGCCGTCGCCCTGATGCACATCGCAATCGAAAATCAGCACCCGCGAGACCCGACCGCTGGCCAGGAAATAGCGGCTGATCACCGCCAGGTCGTTGAAAATGCAGAACCCGGCCGGGTGGTCGTAGTGGGCGTGATGGGTGCCGCCGGCCAAGTGACAGGCCAGTCCGTGTTCAAGGGCTTGTTCGGCGGCCAGCAGCGAACCGCCCACGGCGCGTACCGTTCGGCGGGCCAGGGCTTCGCTCCAGGGCAGGCCAAGTCGCCGTTGGTCTTCGCGGGACAACTCGCCGCCCATGTAGCGTTCGATATAGGCACGGTCGTGGGCCAGGGCGAGGATGTCCGGCGGACACAGCGATGGGCGCAACAGGTCCGTGTCGCGGGTCAGGCCGCTGTCCACCAAGTGATCGCGCAGCAGGCGAAACTTGTCCATGGGGAAACGGTGTTCCGCCGGGAATTCGGGGCTGTAGTCTTCGTGATAGATCAGCGGCAGTGACATGGTGTTTTCAGTAGTGATTGAGTGACGGATCCTACCAGCGATGTAGACTCTGGAGCATGGAAAGGGAGTGAAGATGGAGCCGATACTGGAACTGGAAAGCGCACGGTTGCTCTTGCGGCAGTGGCGCGATGATGACTTGCCGGAATTTGCCGCCATGTGCGCCGACCCGCAGGTGATGCGTTATTTCCCGGAACGCCTGAGCCGCCTGGAAAGCGCCGCCCTGATCGGCCGTGTGCGAGGGCATTTCGCCGAGCATGGTTTTGGTTTGTGGGCGCTGGAACGCAAGGACACCGGGGACTTCATCGGCTTTACCGGGCTCGGTGTGGTCGGGTTCGACGCGCCGTTCACGCCGGCCATCGAAATCGGCTGGCGCCTGGCCCGGGAGCACTGGGGCCTGGGGTATGCCAGCGAAGCGGCGTGGACCGCCCTGCGTTGTGCCTTCGACCAGTTGACGCTGGACGAAGTGGTGGCGTTCACCGCCGTCGATAACCTGCCCTCGCAAAAGGTCATGCAGGCCATTGGCATGCATCACGACCCGGCGGACGACTTCGAGCACCCGACACTCGCCGTCGGTCATCCATTGCGTCACCATGTGCTTTATCGCATCAATCGTGAGCAGTGGTTGCAGACCCTGCACGGTTAGCCGACACGGACGTTTACAATGCCCGCCAAATGGCCCGGGCCAACAATCGATCCACCGCCGCAGCGTAGACTGCGCGGTCATTGCGCTGTGTGAGGAAAGTCTGAATGAGCCACGTGTTGGAAGATCTGGTCGACCTGCTGACCCTGGAACCGATCGAAGAGAACCTGTTTCGCGGTCGTAGCCAGGATCTGGGGTTTCGCCAATTGTTCGGCGGCCAGGTGCTGGGCCAGTCGTTGTCGGCGGCCAGCCAGACTGTGGAAGAGGCGCGCCATGTGCATTCGATGCACGGTTATTTCCTGCGTCCGGGCGATGCCGCGCTGCCGGTGGTCTACCAGGTGGACCGGGTGCGCGACGGGGGCAGCTTCAGCACCCGGCGGGTGACGGCGATCCAGAAGGGTAACCCGATTTTCACCTGCAGTGCGTCGTTCCAGTACGACGAACAGGGCTTTGAGCACCAGAGCACCATGCCTCAGGTAGTCGGGCCGGAAAACCTGCCGTCCGAGCTGGAGCTGACCCAGCAGCGCGCGCACCTGCTGCCCGAGCACATGCGCGAAAAACTGCTGTGCCCCAAGCCGATCGAGGTGCGCCCGGTCACCGAAAAAGACCCTTACAACCCGCAACCAGCCGACCCGGTGAAATACGTGTGGTTCCGTGCCGATGGCGCCCTGGCGGACTCGCCGGCCTTGCACAAGTACCTGCTGGCCTACGCGTCGGACTTCGGCCTGCTGACCACTTCGCTGCTGCCCCATGGCAAATCGGTGTGGCACAAGGATATGCAGGTCGCCAGCCTCGATCACGCCTTGTGGTTCCATGCCGACCTGCGCGCCGATGACTGGTTGCTCTACGCCATGGACAGCCCGTGGGCCGGCAATTCCCGTGGATTCTCCCGGGGCAGCGTGTTCAACCGCGCCGGGCAACTGGTGGCCTCGGTCACCCAGGAAGGCCTGATTCGTCACCGCAAGGACTGGGCATGAGCCTGTCCGAGGTTCGTCATTGGGTGTTCGACATGGATGGCACGCTGACCATTGCCGTGCATGACTTCGCGGCAATCCGCGTGGCCCTGGCGATTCCCGCCGAAGATGACATCCTCACTCATCTGGCAGGGTTGCCCGCTGAGGAAGCGGCGGCCAAGCATGCCTGGTTGCTGGAACACGAACGGGACCTGGCGCTGGGTTCCAAGCCTGCGCCTGGCGCGGTCGAGTTGGTGCGAGAACTGGCCGGGCGCGGCGATCGCCTGGGGATCCTGACCCGCAACGCCCGCGAATTGGCCCACGTGACCCTGGAGGCCATTGGCCTGGCGGACTGTTTCGCCGTGGAGGATGTGCTGGGCCGCGACGAGGCACCGCCCAAGCCACATCCCGGTGGCCTGTTGAAACTGGCCGAGGCCTGGAACGTGGCGCCGGACACGCTGGTGATGGTGGGTGACTACCGCTTCGATCTGGACTGTGGCCGGGCGGCGGGTGCGCGGACGGTGTTGGTGAACCTGCCGGACAATCCATGGCCGGAGCTGACGGATTGGCATGCACGCGATTGTGTTGAGTTGCGGCAGATGTTGTCGGCTTGAGAGGACGGTTGACTGATCGATCGCCATCGCGAGCAAGCTCGCTCCCACAGTGGCGCATGCAGAAAACTTTGTGGGAGCGAGCTTGCTCGCGATGAGGCCCTGTAAGCCTCCACAAAGCTTACTGCCCGAACAACGCCTTCAGCCCCTCCGGCGAATTGAACATCCCACTCCCATCGTGCCCGACCCCCGGCACTTCGATCAGCCGCTGGTTCAGCCCCACGGGATGACGCCGGGTCAGGTAGTCGAAAAAGAAATGCCCGCGCAGTAACCGGTACGCCCCCTGGGTTTGCGCTTCACAGCCCTTGTCCAGCGCCGGATGCTCCGGGTCGACGTCCTGCTGCCCGAGCAGATAAGCGATGTCGCGTTTGACGTAGTTCTCCTCCAGGCGGGCGGGCGTCTGTCCGGCGGCATAGGCGGGCAGGTCCTGCAGGCCGTATTTCCAGCGATTGAAGCCAGGGCAACTGGCGGGGTCGAAGGCCATGGGCCGTTGCCCATCGAAATAGGCATAGGACGACGGGTTGGCGATGACAAACCGCGGGTTGATCCGGTACTGGCCCTGGGCGAGCAGGGCATAGCGCTGCACAACCTGGGCACCGCCGGAATGGCCGGCGATGACGATCTCCTTCACTTCGGGAAACTGCTGCCGGTCACTGACCCGCGCAACGATGTCATCGAGCACTTGGAAGGAACTGACCGGATTCGGCCCTGTGGACAGACCACCGGCCATCCAGTCGTTGCCGTGCCAGCGTAAAAGGTCGTTGGGCAATTGATGCCTGGCCACGTCCTGTTCGTTGAGAAACTGCGGGGCGATGATCAGGGTCGTGGCCAATTGACCCGCCTGCTCGGCGGCCTTTTCGGCGCTGTGCAGGTAGGTGTCGGCATTGCGCAGCCGACCATGGAGGATGATCAGCACGCGCTGGATGGACGCCGGGGGCGGGCTGACGGCGACGGCCATGGCACCGCCCTTGAGTTGCAGGCGCCCTTGGGCGACCACGTTGACGCCGTGTTCCTCGGCCTGGGCAACGGTGCAGCACAGCACCAGCCCGATCAACGCGCGCCACTTCATCTACAGGTTTTTCGCCGCGAACGTGTCGCACTGGCTGACCTGGCCCTGGGCGAAGCCGGTCTTGAACCAGCGCACCCGCTGCGCCGAAGTGCCGTGGGTGAAGGAGTCCGGCACTACGCGGCCCTGGCCTTGTTGCTGCAAGCGGTCGTCGCCGATGGCGTTGGCGGCGGTCAAGGCTTCCTCGATGTCCCCCGGCTCCAGCCAGTTCAGGCGTTTTTGCGCATGGTTGGCCCAGACGCCGGCCAGGCAATCGGCCTGCAATTCCTGGCGCACCAACAAGCCGCCGTCGCCTTCCATCTGCCGGCCTTGCTGGCGGGCTTCCTGGATCTTCGCCGATACACCCAGCAGCGTTTGCACGTGGTGGCCGATTTCGTGGGCAATGACGTAGGCCTGGGCGAAATCGCCAGCGGCGGCGAAGCGTTGGGACATTTCCTGGAAGAAGCTCATGTCCAGGTAGACCTGCCGGTCGGCCGGGCAATAGAACGGACCGGTCGCCGAGGAGGCCAGGCCGCAGGCCGAGTTGACTCGACCGCTGAACAACACCAGTTTGGGTTGCTGGTACTGGCGTCCGGCCTGTTGGAAAACCTGGCCCCAGGTGTCTTCGGTATCGCCGAGGATCGAGCGCACGAACTCGGCCTGTTCATCGTTGGCCGGTGGCGCCTGGCGGGTTTGTGACGTGGCAGGCGCGGACTGGTCCATCTGTCCGGCCAGTTGCCCGAGAATCTGCATCGGGTCCTGGCCAGTGATCCAGCCAATGCCGACGATCAGGATAATGGCGGTCAGGCTCAATCCCTTGCCGCCCCCGAAACGCATTCCGCCACCGCCCCCACCGTCACCACGGGCGTCCACCACGTTGTCACTGCGGCGACCTTTTCTCCATAACATGTGGGAATTCCTCTGAATGACCCTGCTAAAAATGACTGCTGTGGCGGTGAGTCTAGCTTTTAGGCGCCCAAGGTGCGCGCCGCGCTTGAGCTGTCAGGCAACGGACACGGGTTTTGGTTCAGCGGTGAGTCAATCCTGCCTGGCGCCGGAATTTTCATTACACTTCGGATTCAGAACTTATCGGCATGCTCGCGGGCCCAATAACTGCAACGTGCGTCACGGCCCCTACATCAAGCAACGCAGGTTTCCCTCATGACCGTCAGCACACCGCTCTCCGGCGTCAATCAGGCTTTCAAGGGCATCGTGCTTATTCTGGTCGCAACGTTTCTGTTCTCCAGTCATGATGCTTTAGCAAAATATCTCTCGGGTTTCTATCCGATCGTCATGGTGGTGTGGGCCCGCTATGTGGTGCACACATTGCTGATGGCGGGTATTTTCCTGCCCCGTTCTGGGTTGCGTGTCCTGCGTACCAAGCGCCCTTTATGGCAACTGGCCCGGGCTTTGTGCCTGCTGGGCACCAGTCTGTTTTTCACCACTGCGTTGATGTTCATTCCACTGGCGGAGGCGACGGCGGTCAACTTCCTCGCGCCCGTGCTGGTGACCGCGCTGTCGGTGCCGTTGCTGGGCGAACATGTGACGCGCGGTCAATGGATCGCGGTGATCTTCGGTTTTATCGGGGTGTTGATCATCGTCCATCCCGGTGGCGATCTGTTCACCCCGGCGGTGTTGTTGCCCTTCTGTTCGGCGTTGTTTTTCTGTTTCTACCAACTGCTCACGCGCAAGCTCAGTGAGATCGACAGCCCGACCACCAGTAATTTCTTTGCTGGCCTGTGCAACACCTTGGTGATGAGCGCGCTGGTGCCGTTCTTCTGGCAAGTGCCGAGCCTGTGGCATGGGGTGATGATGCTGGCGCTGGGTGCCTGTGGGATGACCGCGCACTTGATGCTGACCCAAGCCTTCCGCTTTGCCGCCCCGGCGCTGCTCGCGCCGTTCGGGTATTGCCAGATCGTGTTTGCCGGCCTGCTGGGCTGGTTGTTCTTCAGCCATACGCCGACGCTGACCACCGTGGTGGGCATCGCCCTGATCTGCTTGAGTGGGTTGGCGGCGGCGTGGCAACAGCGGCGCAAGTAACCGCCACACAGAACCCTTTGTGGCCAGCCCAGTCCCTTGGCCAGCACAGCCCTCTGTGGCGAGGGAGCTTGCTCCCGCTGGGCTGCGAAGCGGCCCTCGCTTTTTTGCGATTGCTGCGCAATCGAGCGGGAGCAAGCTCCCTCGCCACAGGTGGATCGCTGTCCGTTAGCGTGTGGACAGTCAGTTTTCCAGGGTCGGCACTTTGCGCGGCGCCATGAAGTACAGCCAGGTCAGGGCAATGAAGTACATTGCCGGAATCAGGGTGAACAGCACGGTGTAGTTGTTGTTGGTGATCGTAAGGATGTGGCCCACCAACTGGGTCATGAACATCCCGCCGATGGCCGCGCACATGCCGCCGAAGCCGAACACCGTACTCATCATGTGCTTGGGCGTGTAGTCCATCACCAGGCTCCAGATGTTGGCGGTCCAGGCCTGGTGCGCGCCGATGGCCAGGGAAATGGCGAACACCGCCATCCACAGGTTGCTTGCGCCGGCGGCCATGATCACGCCGATGATGCAGCAGGCGAACAGCAGCATGGACACCAGTCGCGCCTTGATCGGATTGAGGCCGCGACCGATCAGGAACGAAGACAGGATCCCGCCGCCCACGCTGCCGAAGTCGGCGGTGAGGTAGATGATGATCAGCGGGATGCCCATCTGGGTCACGTTGATGCCCAGGTTGTATTGCTGGTTCAGGAACGGCGGCAACCAATAGAGATAGAACCAGAACACCGGCGCGGTGATCGAGTAGGCCAGGGCGAAGGCCCAGGTGCCGCGCATGCGCAGGATGCGTGAGAACGGTACGCGGACCTGGTCCGGTTCATCCTGGGCCTGGATGTAGTCCAGCTCCGACTGTTTGACGGTGGGGTGGTCTTCGGGGTTGAAGTATTTCAGGCCCCAGAACAGCAACCAGATCCCGCCCAGGGCGGCCATGCACAGGAACGCGGCCTGCCAGCCCCACACGTGCAGGACCAGCGGCAGCAGCATCGGGGTGAACATCGCGCCAACGTTGGTCCCGGCGTTGAAAATGCCGGTGGCCACGGCCCGTTCACCGGCCGGGAACCACAGCCGGGTGGTCTTCACGCAGGCCGGGTAGTTGGCGGCTTCGGTGAGGCCGAGGATGAAGCGGCAGACCATGAAGCCCACCGCCGAGGTCGCGAGGCCATGGGCACCGGTCGCCAGGCTCCAGAGCAGCACGGCGCAGAAGAACACGCGCTTGACGCCGATCCGGTCGATGAGCCTCCCTTGCAACACAAAGCCGATGGCATAACCGACCTGGAACCAGAAGTTGATGTTGGCGTAATCCATCGCCGTCCAGCTCATTTCCTTGGCCAGGATCGGCTGCATGACGCCGAGGGCGGCGCGGTCGATGTAGTTCAGGGTGGTGGCGAAAAACACCAGGGCGAGCATGCCCCAACGGGTCTTGCCCACGGCCATGGCGCCGCGGATCTTGTCACCGACGCTGCCGGTGGAGGCCCCCAGGCCAGGGGCCAGGCGGGAACTTTGGGAAGGAATCATAGCGTGTACCCGTTTTTGAAATTCTTATGGTCGGTCTGGGTCTGTCCATCGACGTCGGCGATCAGGGCTTGCGTCGATGTGGGGAGCGATGGTGCGCAGTGAGCAAAAAATCGTCAATTCGGCAATCGGCATTTTGTTCGATAATCGCCCAAAAAACTAACCGGATGGTACATATTAAATTGCTGAAAGAAACCGGCAGCTCAATAATCGCCTGACTCTTTCAAAAGCGGCGCACCTTTTGTAGCCGATGCCTGTCCCGGGAGCCGAAGTCATGCAGCGTTCCATTGCCACCGTATCCTTGAGCGGTACCTTGCCGGAAAAACTCGAAGCCATTGCCGCCGCCGGTTTTGACGGGGTGGAAATCTTCGAGAACGACCTTCTCTATTACGATGGCAGCCCGCGGGAAATCAGGCAGATGTGCGCCGACCTGGGCATCGCCATCACCTTGTTCCAACCGTTTCGTGACTTCGAAGGCTGCCGTCGCGATCGTCTGTCGCGCAACCTGGAGCGGGCCGAGCGCAAGTTCGACTTGATGCAGGAACTGGGCACCGACCTGGTGCTGGTGTGCAGCAACGCCTCGGCCGACAGCGTCGGCGATGAACAGATCCTGATCGATGACCTGCGCCTGCTGGCCGAACGGGCCGGTGCGCGGGGCTTGCGTATCGGTTACGAAGCGCTGGCCTGGGGCCGCCACGTCAATACGTATCAACAGGTCTGGAACATCGTGCGCCAGGCCGATCACCCCAGCCTTGGCGTGTTGCTCGACAGCTTCCATACCTTGTCCCTCAAGGGCGATCCGAGTGCGATCGCCGAGATCCCTGGCGAGAAGATTTTCTTCGTGCAAATGGCCGACGCGCCAATCCTGGCCATGGATGTCCTGGAGTGGAGCCGACATTTCCGTTGTTTCCCGGGGCAGGGCGAATTCGACTTGCCGGGGTTCCTGGCGCCGATCATCAAGAGTGGTTATACCGGGCCGCTGTCGCTGGAGATCTTCAACGACGGCTTCCGCGCCGCGCCGCCACGGGCCAATGCTGCCGACGGTCTGCGTTCGCTGCTGTACCTGGAAGAAAAGACCCGCCAGCGTCTGGCCGAAGAAGCGAGCGTCGTCGGCAATGCCGACATCCTGTTCGCCACCCCGCCGGCCAGCGAATATGACGGCATCGAATTCCTCGAGTTCGCCGTGGACGATAGCCTCGGTGCCAAGCTTTCCCATTGGCTGGAGCGGCTGGGGTTCGTCAAGGCTGGCCAGCACCGTTCGAAGAATGTCAGCCTGCTGCGCCAGGGCGATATCAACCTGATCCTCAACAGCGAACCGTACTCCTTTGCCCACAGTTTTTTCGAAGCCCACGGGCCTTCGTTGTGCGCCACCGCCGTGCGCGTGAAAAACAGTGCCAGCGCCTTGGAGCGGGCCGTTGCCTACAAGGGCCAGCCCTACCGCGGGCTGGTGGGGCCCAATGAGCTGGAGCTGGCGGCGGTGCGTGCACCGGACGGCAGCCTGATCTACTTGGTGGACCAGGAAGCCGACGTCTACGGCACCGATTTCAACCTGCAACCGGGGGCTGTCATCGGGGCCGGGCTCAAGCGCATCGACCACATGGCCATGGCGCTGCCGGCCGACAGTCTCGACAGTTGGGTGCTGTTCTACAAGAGCCTGCTGGATTTCGAGGCCGACGACGAAGTTGTCTTGCCCGACCCCTATGGCCTGGTGAAAAGCCGTGCGCTGCGCAGCCGCTGCAGTTCGATCCGCTTGCCGCTGAACATTTCCGAGAACCGCAACACCGCGATCTCACACGCGCTGTCGAGTTATCGCGGCTCCGGTGTGCATCACATCGCCTTCGATTGCGACGACATCTTCGCCCAGGTCAGTCGTGCCAAAGAGGCGGGCGTGCCGTTGCTGGACATCCCGCTCAATTACTACGACGACCTGGCGGCGCGTTTCGATTTCGACGACGAGTTCCTTAGCGAACTGGCCTATTTCAATGTGCTGTACGACCGCGACGCCCAGGGTGGCGAGCTGTTCCACGTTTACACCGAGCCGTTCGAGGGGCGGTTTTTCTTTGAGATCATCCAGCGCAAGAACGGTTACGCCGGTTATGGCGCCGCCAACGTCGCGGTGCGCCTGGCGGCCATGGCCAAGTCCCGCAGCGGTGGCTTGCGGCACGCCAAGTTGTAGAGAAATCGTAAACGCGGCGGTAATGGGCAGTGGCGTGGCTTCCTTCAATGCACGGTGCGGCCCATAATCGCCAGCCTGTGCAGTGATGGCCGTGAGCCCCGCAATGACTATGAATCCAGAGCTTTCCGCCGCGCTCGACGAACCCGTCGCCACGCCGCGCAAGAGTCGCAAGAACAACCCGGAAAAGACCCGGGAAAACATTCTTCAGGAAGCCATCGTCGAGTTCGTCCAGCAAGGCCTGGCCGGCGCCCGGGTCGATGCCATCGCCGAGCGCATCCACACTTCCAAGCGCATGATCTACTACTACTTCGGCAGCAAGGAGCAGTTGTACGTCGAGGTGCTGGAAAAACTCTACGGGGATATCCGCACCACCGAGAGCCGCTTGCACCTGGCGGAACTGGCCCCGGTCGACGCGATCCGGCGCCTGGTGGAATTCACCTTCGACCACCACGACCGCAACGTGGATTTCGTGCGCATCGTCTGCATCGAGAACATCCACAACGCCGAGTACGTGAAGCAGTCAGGCACGATCAAGGCGATGACCAACACCATCCTCGATTCCCTGGGTGTGATCCTGCGTCGCGGCGCCGAAGAGGGCGTGTTCCGTGCCGGCCTCGAACCGCTGGATATACACCTGCTGATCAGCTCGTTCTGTTTCTACCGGGTATCCAACCGCCAGACGTTCGGTGAGATCTTTCAGATCGACCTGTCGGCTGAAGCGGTCAAGCAACGGCATCGGCAGATGGTTTGTGAGTCGGTGTTGCGCTACCTACAGCCCTGACACTGGAACCGAATGTGGGAGCGGGCTTGTGTGGGAGCGAGCTTGCTCGCGATAGCGGTCGATCAGCCAACACCGATTGTGACTGAAACACCGTCATCGCGAGCAAGCTCGCTCCCACAAGTCATTCCCACAAGGGATTTATCACCAGGCTTTAGTGATTCATGCTTTGAAAATGCGCCAGCATCCGCTGCGCATCCGGCGCCACGCCGCTGAACAGTTCGAACGCCTTCACCGCCTGGAACACCGCCATATTGCCGCCATCCAGGGTGCGGCAGCCGATGGCGCGGGCGTTGCGCAGCAGTTCGGTTTCCAGTGGGAAGTAGACGATTTCCGCGACCCACAGGGTGCCCCGCAACAGCTCGACCGGCACCGGCATGCCCGGTAGTTTCGCCATGCCCATGGGCGTGGTGTTCACCAGACCGTCGGCCTCGGCCATGGCGGTGGGCAGGTCATGCCCGGCGCGAGCGCGGCCTGGGCCGAAGTGTTGGTTCAAGTTGTTGGCCAGCGCCTCGGCACGGCTGACCTCGACGTCAAAAATGCTCAGGGTCTCCACGCCCTCCAGCAGCAGCGCATGGGCCACCGCCGCGCCGGCGCCACCAGCGCCCATCTGGACCACGCGCTGGCGCGCCACGTCCCCCAGGCCGCGACGAAAACCTTCGGCGAACCCCAGGCAGTCGGTGTTGTGGCCGATGCGCTTGCCGTCCTTGAGCACCACCGTATTGACCGCGCCGATGCCGCGGGCCTCGGGCGACAAGTCATCCAGCAGCGGGATGATCGCCTGTTTGCAGGGGAAGGTGATGTTCAGGCCGGTGAAGTCCATGCGTTCGGCGGCCACCAGCAAGTCAGTCAGGGCGCCGCTGTCGAGCTTCAGCGCGTCGAGGTCGATCAGCCGATAGAGGTAACGCATGCCTTGGGCATCGCCTTCCTGCTCATGTAGCGCAGGCGTGCGTGACGCCTGGATGCCCGCACCGATCAGGCCGGCCAGCACAGTGATATTCGACATGCTCATCAACCCTTCAACCGCTGACTGAAATGTTCAAGGGCCAGGCGATAACCATGGCTGCCAAACCCGCACATCACGCCAATGGCGACGGATGAGACGAAGGAGTGATGGCGGAATGTTTCGCGGGCGTGGACGTTGGACAGGTGGACTTCGATGACCGGTACTTCGCTGGCCACCAGGGCGTCGCGGATCGCCACGGAGGTGTGGGTCCAGGCCGCCGGGTTGATGACGATACCGGCGCACCGGCCCCGGGCGCCGTGAATCCAGTCCAGCAGCTCGCTTTCCTGATTGGTCTGGCGAAACTCCACCGCCAAGCCGAATTCTTCAGCGGCGCGGCCACACAGTGCCGAGATGTCGGCCAGGGTTTCATGGCCGTAGGTTGCCGGCTCGCGGGTGCCGAGCAGGTTCAGGTTCGGGCCGTTGAGCACCAGAACGATCGGAGGCATCGCAATTTCTCCACATTTTTATTGTTGGTGTCGGCGGGGTTTCAGCCGGTGGAGATAAATTGTACTAGATGGTTAATTTGGTCAAATAAAGCCGACGCCCATGGCCATTAAGTGTTCGATGATCGAACAAGGGGCTCAGACTCGGTAGTTGGGAGACTGCAACTGTGGCGAGGGAGCTTGCTCCCGCTGGGCTGCGCAGCAGCCCCAAGCTTTTTGCGGTTGCTGCGCAACCGAGCGGGAGCAAGCTCCCTCGCCACACAGGTGTGTGACTGGACTTACCGCCGAGTCAACAACACCCCGGATTCCATGTGATGGGTCCAAGGAAATTGATCGAACAACGCGCAACGCGTGATGCGGTGGGTGTCGTTCAGTTGCGCGATGTTCGCGGCGAGGGTGTCTGGGTTGCAGGAGATGTACAGGATGTTGTCGAAGCGCCGGGTCAGCTCGCAGGTATCCGGGTCCATGCCGGCGCGAGGCGGGTCGACGAAGACGCTGCCGAATTCGTAGCTTTTCAGGTCGATGCCCTGCAGGCGGCGGAACGGCCGGACTTCGTTCAGGGCTTCGGTCAGCTCTTCGGCTGACAGGCGCACCAGCGTGACGTTATCCACAGCGTTTTCGCTGAGATTGCTCAGCGCGGCGTTCACCGAGGTCTTGCTGATTTCGGTCGCCAGGACTTTGCGCACGCGGGTGGCCAGGGGCAGGGTGAAGTTGCCGTTGCCGCAGTACAACTCCAGTAGATCGTCGTTGCGCTCCCCCAATGCCTCGTAGGCCCAGTTGAGCATCTTCTGGTTCACCGTGCCGTTGGGCTGGGTGAAGGCGCCTTCGGGCTGGCGATAGCTGAAAGTGCGGCCGCCCACTTCGAGTTGCTCCACCACATAGTCATGGCCGATCACTTCCCGCTTGCCCTTGGAGCGGCCAATGATGCTCACGCCCAGGTCGGTTGCCAGTTTCGAGGCCGCAGCGTGCCAGTGTTCGTCCAGCGGGCGGTGATAACACAGGGTGATCATCGCGTCGCCCGCCAGGGTGGTCAGGAACTCCACCTGGAACAGTTTATGGCTCAGGGGCGCGCTGGCTTGCCAGGCGGCCTTGAGTTGCGGCATCAATTGGTTGATGCGCAGGCTGGCGATGGGAAATTCCTCGATGAGGATCGGCGTGCGCTTGTCGTCCTGGGAGAACATCGCGTAATGCCGTTCGCCGGCCTCGCGCCACAGGCGGAACTCGGCCCGCAGGCGAAAGTTTTTCAGGGGCGAATCGAACACCGCAGGTTCCGGTGCCTCGAACGGAGCCAGCAGGTCACGCAAGCGGGTGACCTTGTCCTGCAACTGAGCGGCGTAGGCCTGGGAATCAAAAGTCATGCGTTGAACCAACCCAACTTGATCACGAACAGGATCGACAGAATGACCAGCGCCGGGTTCAGTTCACGGCCACGGCCAGACACCAGTTTGATGGCGGTCCAGGCGATGAAACCGAAGGCGATGCCGTTGGCGATGGAGTAGGTGAATGGCATCGCCAGGGCGGTGATCACCACCGGGGCGGCGACGGTGATGTCGTCCCAGTCGATTTCCGCCAGGCCCGAGGTCATCAGCACGGCGACGAACAGCAAGGCCGGCGCAGTGGCGAAAGGCGGGACGCTGGCAGCCAGTGGCGAGAAGAACAGCGCCAGCAGGAACAGGATCGCCACCACGATGGCGGTCAGGCCGGTGCGCCCGCCGGCGCTGACGCCCGCTGCCGATTCGATGTAACTGGTGGTGGTGGAGGTGCCCAACAGCGACCCGGCCATGGCGGCGGTGCTGTCGGCGATCAGCGCACGGCCCATCTTCGGCATGTGGCCGTCCTTGCCCATCAGCCCGGCGCGCTTGGCGACGCCGATCAGGGTACCGGAGTTGTCGAACAGATCGACGAACAGGAAGGCGAAGATCACGCTCACCAGGCCGATGTCCAGGGCGCCCTTGATATCCAGTTGCAGGAAGGTCGGGGCCAGGGACGGTGGCGCGGAGATGACGCCGCCGAACGGGGTGAAACCCATCAGGATCGAGACAAGGGTGACCGCCAGGATGCCGATCAGCACCGCGCCGCGGACTTTCAAGGCTTCGAGGGCGACGATCAGGACAAAACCCAGGGTCGCGAGGATCGGCGCCGGTTGCTTCAAGTCGCCGAGGCCGACCATGGTCGCCGGGTTTTTCACCACGATGCCGGCATTGTTCAGGGCGATCAGTGCCAGGAACAGGCCGATACCCGCGGCGATGGCCGAGCGCAGCGGTAGCGGGATGCTGTTGATGATCCATTCGCGGATGCGAAAGATCGACAGCAGGAAGAACAGCACGGCGGAGATGAACACCGCGCCCAGCGCCACTTGCCAGGTATGGCCCATGTGCAGGACCACGGTGTAGGTGAAGAAGGCATTCAGGCCCATGCCCGGTGCGAGGGCGATCGGGTAGTTGGCGATCAGGCCCATGACCGTGGAGCCAATGGCCGCCGCCAGGCAGGTGGCGACGAACACCGCGCCTTTGTCCATGCCGGTTTCGCCAAGGATGCTCGGGTTGACGAACAGGATGTAGGCCATGGCCAGGAACGTCGTGACGCCCGCCAGGATCTCGGTCCGCACGTTGGTGTTGTGTGCCTTGAGTTGAAACAGCCTTTCCAGCATGTCTGCTCCCCGTGGCGCGCCCGGCGCCGTGAATGTATCGACCTCAACAGCAAAGCACAGGTCGCCAGCGGCGCCCGGGAATTTTCTGCGGGTCGGAAAAAGCCGCGCATCATACCAGCAGCGTAGCGTTGTGGCTGCGATCGTCGTCGATGTTTTGCCAACGCGCCAAGTGGGCCATACTGCGCGCGGTTCCGGGAGGTCTCTATGCTTCAGATGAATAAAAAGCTGCTAGCGGTCGTGGGTTGCGCGCTGGGCCTGTGGTTGCCCGGCCAGGCCGCCCATGCCGCGTCGGCGCCGCCCTTGAGTGAGGTCAAGGTGCTCAAGGTCGAGTCGCCGGCCTGCGGCTTCGAGGACATCGTCCCGGGGCAGGCGCAGACGCGTTGCGATCACGGCCCGACGATCAAGGTCTATGTGCTGGAGGTCGGCTATGGCCGTCAACCCCATGTCACCCTGGACGGCTTTGAAGTCGACGGCACCCGCTCGCCGGTGTGCGCGTACAGCAATGGCAATCTCAATGACTGCTCCGTGCGGACCAAGGTCGTCGGCTATTTGTATATCTTCGACCTGAAAGGCAAGCAAGAGGGCACCTTCAGCTTCAGCAACCAGTCGATCAACGCACCGGGCAACCGGATGTCGACCCAGCTGTACATCAAATAGCCGCTGGGCCCTGTAGGAGCTGCCGAGCGCAGCGAGGCTGCGATCTTTCCCCCGACGCTTGAATCCCAAGCGCATATCAAGAGATCGCAGCCTTCGGCAGCTCCTACACTACAAGCATCACCCAGCGGAGAGTGCCCATGATTCCTGGAACCAAGATCCCCCGAGCCCTGATAGCCGTCGCCGAGGGTGTCGACGACTTGCAGACGGTCACCTTGATCGACGTGCTGCGTCGAGCGCAGATCGAAACCGTGGTGGCGAGCATCGAAGGGCGGCGCATGCTCACCTGCGCCCGCGGCACGCGCCTGACGGCCGATGGGATGCTGGTGGACGTGCTCGCGCAGGATTTCGACCTGGTCGTCCTGCCAGGCGGCATCATCGGCGCCCAGCACCTGGCGGCTCATCAGCCGCTGCAACAACGGCTCAAGGACCAGGCCGCCGCCGGACGTTTCTTCGCCGCCATCGCCGAAGCCCCGGCCCTGGCGCTACAGGCCTCCGGCGTCCTGCGCCAGCGCCGCATGACCTGCCTGCCCGCAGTGAGCCAGCAGTTGTCCGGTTGCAGTTTCGTCGATCAGCCTGTGGTGGTGGACGGCAACTGCATCACCGCCCAAGGCTCGGCCGCTGCCCTGGCGTTTGCCTTGACGCTGGTGGAGCAACTCTGTGGCAAGGGCGTGAGGAGCGTGGTGGCGGCAGAGTTGCTGGCCTGACACTCTTGATCCACATCGGCCTGTGGCGAGGGAGCTTGCTCCCGCTCGGCTGCGAAGCAGACGCTGGCATTCTTTCATCGCGCATTTGCCTTGAACGCTCACCCCCACCCTGAAGTCGTACCCCTTATGACGGCGGTTTTCCAAAACGCCGCGAGTACGACCAACCGTGAGGTGTTCCATGAGCGCGACCCTGTCCGAAGCGACGCAGGCGTCCTTCGTCCGTCATCCGATCCGTCTGACCCTCAATGGCCAGGTGCGAGAGTTGCAAGTGCTGGCCTGGACCACGTTACTGGACCTGCTGCGCGAGCAACTGGACCTGGTGGGCAGCAAGAAAGGCTGCGACCACGGCCAGTGTGGCGCCTGCACGGTGCTGCGCGACGGCAAGCGGATCAATGCCTGTCTTACGCTGGCCGTCATGTGTGATGGCGCCGAACTGATCACTGTCGAAGGCCTGGCCAGCGACGACCAGTTGCATCCCATGCAGCAGGCTTTCATCAAGCACGACGCGTTCCAGTGCGGTTATTGCACGCCAGGGCAGATCTGTTCGGCGGTGGGCTTGGCCAACGAAGGCCGGGCGAAGACCCGTGGGCAGATCAGCGAGCTGATGAGCGGCAACCTGTGCCGCTGCGGCGCCTACACCAACATTCGCGATGCCATCGAAGAAGCTCTGCCACTTTGCCAGCAGGGAGGTGATCAATGAATCCCTTCCAATACAGCAAGCCCGACACGCTGCAGGCCGCCGTCGATTTGTCGAGCCCGGTTTCCCGCTTCATCGCCGGCGGCACCAACCTGCTGGACCTGATGAAGGAAAATATCACCCGTCCCGAGCACCTGATCGACATCACCGGGTTGCCCCTGGCGGACCTCAGTGAAACCCCTTCCGGCGGGGTGATGATCGGGGCCTTGGTGAGCAATGCCGACCTGGCCTGGCACCCGTGGATCGAGCGCCGTTATCCACTGCTGGCCCAAGCCATCCTGGCGGGTGCCTCGCCGCAACTGCGCAACATGGCCAGCACCGGCGGCAACCTGCTGCAACGCACCCGCTGCTATTACTTCTACGATGCGAGCGTACCGTGCAACAAACGCCGACCCGGCAGCGGTTGCCCGGCCCGGAACGGTTTGAACCGGATCCACGCGATTTTCGGTGCCAGCGATCAATGCGTGGCCACCCATCCCTCCGACATGTGCGTGGCTTTGGCGGCCCTGGAAGCGGTGGTCCATGTCCTGGGCCGGGGTGGGGCGCGGACCATCGAGTTCGCTGACTTCCATCGCCTGCCCGGCGATGCTCCGGAGCGGGATAACCAACTGGCCGACGATGAGCTGATCACCGCTATCGAATTGCCTGCCGCCGGTTTTGCCGACCATAGCCACTACCTGAAGATCCGTGATCGCGCTTCCTACGCCTTTGCGCTGGTTTCAGTGGCGGCGGCGCTGGAGCTGGACGGGCCGGTGATTCGCCAGGCACGCCTGGCCCTGGGGGGCGTGGCGCACAAACCCTGGCGCGACCGCGCCGTGGAGAGCTGGCTGACCGGGCAGACCGTCAGCCGCGAAACCTTCACCGCCGCTGCCGACGCGCTGCTGCAAAACGCCGAGCCGCTGGAGCACAACGGCTTCAAAGTCAGACTGGCGCGCCGGGCGATTGTCCGTGCCTTGAGTGACGCCGCATTGGGTTGCGCACCCCAGGGAGGACACGCCTGATGAACGCTCCGAGCAAATCCATAGGGCAACCCCTCGACCGGGTCGACGGCCTGCTCAAGGTGACGGGCCAGGCCCGTTACGCCGCTGAATACCCCGAGGACGGCTTGCTGCACGGCAGCGTCGTCTCCGGTACGGTCGCCCGTGGTCGCGTAGTGCGCATCGATGCATCCCGAGCCCTGGCACTGCCCGGCGTGGTCGCGGTCATCGACCACACCAACCGGCCAAGGATTGCCAGCTACGACGAGCCCTACCAGGATGCCGATGCGGCGGACGGCTCGCCGTTCCGGCCGTTGTACAACGACCAGGTGCTCTACAGCGGCCAGCCGCTGGCCCTGGTGGTGGCGGAAAACCTTGAGCTGGCCCGGTATGCCGGTTCGCTGGTGGAAATCGAATACGACGCCGAGGCGCATCAGACCGATCTGATCACCTTGCAATATGACGCCCATCCGGCACCGGCCGAACTGCCCAAGCCCCGTGGGAATTTTCAGGGCGAATACGCCAGCTCCGCGCTCAGCGTGGACGTTTCCTACAGCACGCCGGTCGAACACCACAACCCGATGGAGCCACACGCCTCTACCGTGTTGTATCAGCCTGATGGCAACCTGCACATCCACGACAAGACCCAAGGCACGCAGAACTGCCAAGCCTATGTGCAAAAGGTCTTCGGCCTCGAGAAAGAACAGGTGCGGGTGTTTGCCGCGTTTGTCGGCGGCGCCTTCGGTTCCGGGCTGCGCCCGCAGTATCAATTGCCGTTGGCCGTGATGGCGGCACTGGCTCTCAAGCGCTCGGTGCGGGTCAGCCTGACGCGCCAGCAGATGTTCACCTTTGGCTATCGGCCGCGAACCCTCCAACGGGTGCAACTGGGGGCGGCGGCCAACGGTCGCTTGCTGGCTGTGGCGCACACCGCTATCGGCCAGACCTCGCGTTTCGAGGACTTCACCGAGCACGTGGTGGAGTGGAGTGGCATGCTTTATCACTGCGACAACGTGGCGTTGACCTATAAGTTGGTGCCGCTGGACGTCTACACGCCCTTGGATATGCGCGCGCCCGGTGCCGCCCTCGGGCTGATCGGCCTGGAATGCGCCATGGATGAACTGGCCTGTGCCCTGGCGATCGATCCGATCCAGCTGCGCTTGATCAACTACGCCGAACGCAACGAGAACGAAGGCAAGCCGTATTCCAGCAAGGAACTGCGTGAGTGTTATGCCCAAGGCGCCCGTCGTTTCGGCTGGGACAAGCGCAACCCGGAACCACGCAGCATGCGTGAAGGCCGGCAATTGGTGGGCTGGGGCATGGCCGGTGGCGTTTGGGAAGCCATGCAGCAGAAGGCCAGTGCCCAAGCCTCTCTGGATACGCATGGCAAGCTCACCGTCAGCAGCGCCACCACGGACATCGGCACCGGGACCTACACGGTCATGACCCAGATTGCCGCCGAGGCGTCAGGCGTTTCCCTTGGGGACGTCACGTTTGTCCTAGGGGATTCGTCGCTGCCCACTGCGCCGCTGCAGGGCGGTTCGTTCACCGTCTCGTCGGTGGGTAGCGCCGTGCAGCAGGCCTGTGAAGCGCTGAAGGAAAAACTCCTGGCCGTGGCTCGCCAGGCTTGCCCGGCCTTCAGTGGCGCCACCCTTGAACAAGTCACCTTCGTGGATGGCCAACTGCGGCTGGGCGAGGCGAGTGTCGCATTAGCGGAGCTGGCGCAAAAAAGTGGCGAGACACCGTTGCAGGCCCAGGTCACCGCCGAGCCGGATGCAAAACGCCAGGCCTACGCCACGGCCACTCACTCCGCGGTGTTTGTCGAAGTGTGGGTGGATGAGGACTTGGGGACGGTAAGGGTCAACCGAGTGGTCAGCGCCATCGCCGCCGGCCGGGTCGTCAACCCGAAAACCGCCCGCAGCCAGATTCTCGGTGGCGTGGTGTGGGGCGTCGGCATGGCCTTGCACGAAGAAACCCTGACCGATCACGTCCTGGGGCGTCACATGAACCACAACCTGGCCGAGTACCACGTGCCGGTCAGCGCCGACATCGGCGACATTGACGTGGTTTTCGTCGCAGAACACGACGAGGTCGTCAATGCGCTCGGGTCCAAGGGCGTCGGCGAAATCGGCGTCGTCGGGGTGGCCGCGGCGGTGGCCAATGCGATTTACCATGCCACCGGCAAGCGGGTGCGGGACTTCCCCATCACCCTCGACAAGTTGCTCTAGGCTTTTGCTGCATCCACGGGTTCGTGCATCCGGTCACGGTTGGCCAGGGTCGGGAACAGCTTGATCCAGGTCCCGGTCACCAACAGCGTGCCGACACCGCCCATGACCACCGCCGGCACCGTGCCGAACCAGTGGGCGGTGAGGCCGGATTCGAACTCGCCCAGCTGGTTCGAAGCGCCGATGAACAGTCCGTTCACCGCGCTGACCCGGCCGCGCATTTCATCCGGGGTTTCCAGTTGCACGAACGAGGCACGGATCACCATGCTGATCATGTCTGCCGCGCCCAGCACCACCAGCACCGCCAGGGAAAACCAGAACGAGGTGGAGAGGCCGAAGGCAATGGTGGCGACGCCGAACACGCCCACCGCGGTGAACATCACCCGGCCGACCTTGCGCTCCACGGCAAACCGCGCCAGCCACAACGACATCAGCAAGGCCCCGACCGCCGGTGCCGAACGCAACAGGCCCAAGCCCCAGGGGCCGGTGAGCAGGATGTCCTTGGCAAACACCGGCAGCAGCGCCGTCGCGCCGCCGAGCAACACCGCGAACAGGTCCAGGGAGATCGCCCCGAGAATGTCCGGGCGGCTGCGAATGAAGCGAATCCCGGCCAGCAAAGAATCCAAGGTCGCCTTGCCTTTGTTCAGCGGCGTCTGCCGGGCGGGCAGGTTCAGCATCAGGCAGCAGGCGATGATGTAGAGCAGCACCGTCGGCCCATAGACCCAGACGCTGCCGAAGGCGTAGAGCAAGCCGCCGAGTGCCGGAGCGACGATGGTGGCCGATTGCTGGGCCGATTGCGCGGCGGCCACGGCGCGGGGAAACAGGCCCGCCGGTACGATGCTCGGCAGCAACGCCTGGGTGGTCGGCATTTCGAAGGAGCGAGCGGCGCCCAGCAGGAAGGCGAGGATGAAGATCATCTCCCGCGTGACGTTGTCGGTGGCGCTGCCAATCGCCAGCGCCAGGGCAATCATGGCCTGCAATGACTGGCAAATGGCTGCGACCTTGCGCCGGTCATAGCGGTCCGCCACGTGCCCGGTGTGGAGCATGAACAGCACGCGCGGGGCAAACTCCACCAACCCCACCAGGCCCAGGTCCAGGACGTTGCCGGTCAGTTGATAGAGGTTCCAGCCGATGGCCACGGTGAGCATCTGGAAGCCGCTGGCGGTGAATATCCGGGCCAGCCAGAAGGCGATGAAGGGACGATGGTGACGGAGCAGCAGCGGCGCTTGGCTGGGCATCTATGACGGGTCCGATGAGGAAGGCATCGAGATTATCACCGAGCTGTAACCAGAAATTACGCCCGCTGGAAAAAATAGTTAGCCAAACATCTACTTCAATCTTTGGAACTCTGTAGCCCAGGGGCATGGCGGACAACTGTGGCGAGGGAGCTTGCTCCCGCTGGGCCGCGAAGCGGCCCCAAGAAAGGCGACTGCTGCGCAGTCGAGCGGGAGCAAGCTCCCTCGCCACGGGATACCGTGGCTTCAAAACAACGGGGCCGATGCTGGTACCCCGCGCTGAGACAACCTGTCACGCGACAAAAGACCACGCCGTCCATCGGCAATATTGCGACTACTCTTTGAGCATTGCTTGATCCAGATCAATACCCTTCGGGGCGTTGGGCTGGCGGCCATCCGGCCAGAGTCCTGCGTTGTGACGGTTATAAAAAGAACGATTTGAAAAGCATCGCACTCCATATCCCTGGGGGCCGGTGCCAGCCCCGCCCGCAGCCGGTTTTACCTGACAGAGGAAGACTTATGTTCGGTTTGGAGGCGCTCGATCTCGCCCGAATCCAGTTCGCGTTCACGATCTCGTTCCACATCCTGTTCCCGGCCATCACCATCGGCCTGGCGAGTTACCTGGCAGTGCTCGAGGGGCTGTGGCTCAAGACCCGCGATGACACCTACCGCGACCTGTATCACTTCTGGTCGAAAATCTTTGCCGTCAACTTCGGCATGGGGGTGGTGTCCGGGTTGGTCATGGCCTATCAGTTCGGGACCAACTGGAGCCGCTTTTCGGACTTCGCCGGTGCGGTGACCGGCCCCTTGCTGACCTACGAGGTGCTCACGGCGTTCTTCCTCGAAGCGGGTTTCCTGGGCGTGATGTTGTTTGGCTGGAACCGCGTCGGCCGTGGCCTGCATTTCTTTTCCACGGTCATGGTGGCGATCGGCACCCTGATCTCGACCTTCTGGATCCTGTCCTCCAACAGCTGGATGCAGACCCCCCAGGGCTACGAAATCATCGACGGCCGGGTGATCCCGGTGGACTGGCTGGCGGTGGTGTTCAACCCCTCGTTCCCTTATCGATTGCTGCACATGTCCACCGCGGCGTTTGTCGCCACGGCGTTCTTCGTCGGCTCGTCGGCGGCCTGGCATTTGCTGCGCGGTCGCGATAACCCGGCCATCCGCCGGATGCTGTCGATGGCGATGTGGATGGCCTTGCTGGTGGCGCCGATACAAGCGGTCATCGGCGACTTCCATGGCCTGAACACCCTCAAGCACCAACCGGCGAAAATCGCCGCCATCGAGGGCCACTGGGAAAACGTCGGCAATGAACCGACCCCGTTGATCCTGTTCGGCTGGCCCGACATGCAAGCGGAAAAAACCAAATACGCCGTGGAAATTCCTTACCTGGGCAGCCTGATCCTGACCCACAGCCTGGACAAACAGGTGCCGGCCCTCAAGGAGTTCCCGCCTGAGGACCGACCGAACTCGACCATTGTGTTCTGGTCGTTCCGGATCATGGTCGGCCTCGGCTTGCTGATGATTTTCACTGGGCTGTGCAGCCTGTGGCTGCGCCGCAAGGATCGGATCTATCAATCCCGACCGTTCCTCTACATGGTGCTGTGGATGGGGCCGTCCGGGCTGGTGGCGATCCTGGCCGGCTGGTTTACCACGGAGATCGGCCGCCAGCCCTGGGTGGTCTATGGCTTGATGCGCACGGCCGATGCTTCGTCCGGCCACAGCTTCGCGCAGATGAGCATCACCCTGGTGTTGTTCGTCGTGGTGTATTTCGCGCTGTTCGGTGCAGGCTTGAGCTACATGATGCGCCTGGTGCGCAAGGGGCCGGAGGCCCACGAAGCCGAGCCGAGCGATGGTGGCCCGGGCCAGAAACGTACGCCGGCCCGGCCATTGTCGGCCGCCGACGACGATGTGGACCACAACGACCGCTCGAACAAGGGGAATTGAGTCATGGGTATTGATCTTCCGCTGATCTGGGCCGTGGTCATCATCTTCGGCATCATGATGTACGTGATCATGGACGGTTTCGACCTGGGGATCGGCATCCTCTTCCCCTTCGTCAAGGGCGAGCGCGACCGTGACGTCATGATGAACACCGTGGCACCGGTCTGGGACGGTAACGAAACCTGGCTGGTGCTGGGCGGTGCCGGGCTGTTCGGGGCGTTTCCGCTGGCCTACTCGGTGGTGCTTTCGGCGCTGTACCTGCCGTTGATCCTGATGCTCATCGGCCTGATCTTCCGCGGCGTGGCCTTCGAGTTCCGCTTCAAGGCCAAGGCTGAGAAGCGTCACCTCTGGGACAAGGCGTTCATTGGCGGTTCGCTGACGGCCACCTTCTTCCAGGGCGTGGCGCTGGGGGCGTTCATCGACGGCTTTGAAGTGGTCAATCGCCAGTTCGCCGGCGGTTCCCTGGACTGGTTCACGCCATTCACGGTGTTCTGTGGCCTGGCGTTGATCGCGGCCTACGCGTTGCTCGGTTGCACCTGGCTGATCATGAAGACCGAAGGCAAGTTGCAAGAGCAGATGCATGACCTGGCCCGGCCGCTGGCGTTCGCGGTGCTGGCCGTGATCGGTATCGTCAGCATCTGGACGCCGCTGGCCCACGCGGACATCGCGGCCCGCTGGTTCACATTGCCGAACCTGTTCTGGTTCCTGCCGGTGCCGATCCTGGTGCTGGTGACCATGTACGGTTTGTTCCGCGCGGTGGCCCGCAATGCCAACTACACGCCCTTCATCCTGACCCTGGTGCTGATCTTCCTCGGCTACAGCGGCTTGGGCATCAGCCTGTGGCCGAACATCGTGCCGCCGTCCATCTCGATCTGGGACGCCTCGTCACCGCCCCAGAGCCAAGGTTTCATGCTGGTGGGCACGCTGTTCATCATTCCGTTGATCCTGGTGTACACCTTCTGGAGCTACTACGTGTTCCGCGGCAAGGTGACCCACGACGACGGCTACCATTGAGGGCGTCGAGCATGGCCAAACCTGACTTGAAAGACATCGAGGCCGCCGAACGCAAGCCTCTCTGGCAGCGGCTCGGCTGGCTGGCGTTGATCTGGGCTGGCAGTGTGCTGGCGTTGTTCATCGTCGCCAGCCTGATGCGGATGTTCATGAATGCCGCGGGGCTGACCACCCACTGATTTCCCTGCCGGAGCGAGCTTTGCTCCCGCAACGGACGGTCTATTTGCGGGCTTTGAGAATCACGAATTTCGGCGTGGCGGCCACTTGCTCGACGCCTCGGAACAACCGCGCCAGTTTGCTGTGGTAGCCCAGGTGCCGGTTGCCGACGATGTACAGCGCGCCACCCACCACCAACGCTTCGCGAGCCTGCTGAAACATCCGCCAGGCGAGGAAGTCGCCCACCACTTGCTGCTGGTGGAAGGGCGGGTTGCACAACACCACATCCAGTGACTGCGCTTCTTGCCCGGCCAGGCCATCGCCGGCCCTGATGGTCACTTCGCGTTCGCCGAGGGCCGCACGCCAGTTCTCGGCGGCCGATTGCACGGCCATGTACGACTCGTCCACCAGGGTGTAGCGGGCCTCGGGATTTTGCAGGGCACTGGCGATGGCCAGCACGCCATTGCCGCAGCCCAGGTCCGCGACCCGGGCCGTGCCGAGGTTTTTCGGCAGGTGTGGCAGGAACGCGCGCGTGCCGATGTCCAGGCCTTCGCGGCAGAACACGTTGGCATGGTTGAGCAGTTCGATCTTCGGCTCGTCCAGCCAGTAGCGCGTGGGGTAGGGCGACACGACCGGCGTACTGCTGGGTGAAGAGGCAGCGGGCGGTGTGGCGATCAACAACCGCGCTTTTTTTACCGCCAGGGAGGCTTGCACCGGGCCGATGTAACGCTCCAGCAAATCGCCGGCGGCCCGGGGCAGGTGCTTGATCATGGCCCCGGCAATCACCTGGGCGCCCGGCGCCAGTTGGCCTTGCAGGCGAATCAGTTGTTCCTCCAGCAGGGCCAGGGTTTTCGGTACTTTGATCAGGACGCGATCGAACGGGCCGGTCAACGGTTCGCTGGCCGGCAACGTTGGCACGGCATCGAAGGGCCGGCCATTGCGCACCAGGTTTTTCTCCAGTGCCTGCAATGCCAGGAAAGAATCACCGCTGCTGGTCACCAGGACGTTGCCGGCCAGGCTGGCGGCCAGGGCGCCGAAGCCGTCATTGAGCACCAGGACCCGAGTCTGCGCGGCCGGTTGTTGTTCGGCCAGATACGCGAGCAGGTATTCATCGGCCGCATCGAAGGCTTGCAGCGGTTCGTTCTGCTGTTCGGGTTGGCGGATCAGGTCGAGTTGGGCGAAAGGGCTGTCAAACAGGGGCATGGCTGGGGACTCTGGAAATCAACGAATGTCCCGCTGCCTGGAGGTAGGTGTCTGTGCGGGACCGCCTGAATGAACTGCGTCGCGTGTAAAAAGCGGCATCATTCAAGAGGGACCGTAAATGGTACGTTTTTTTGTTGCACATTACTCGCGGGTTTTCAGCCCGGCAGTGCCGCGCCACGGTCAGATCACATGGATATGGGCAGCCTTGGCCACCGCCGAAATTTTATTGCTGACGTTCAGTTTTCGCATGCAACTGCACACATGGAAATTCACGGTTCGTTCGGAAAGGCAGAGGATCCTGCCCACTTCCGAAGCCGTCTTGCCTTCGGCCGACCACCTCAGTACTTCGATTTCTCTCGGCGACAAGTGATAGTTCTGCTTGACTGCGACGGTGTCAGACAGTTTTTTGCTGGCGAGTACATGGAGCTTTTGACTGGCGAAGATGGCGTAGCCGAGATTGCCATAGTGTTCCTCGATATCAATGGGGCAATGGGTTCGTGCGAGGCTGAACAGGCTGCACTGTGTCCCTTGGTCGTCATGAACGGCCTGGGTCCAGCCGTACTTGAGTCCCTGTCGATTAAGTTCTCGCCATAACTTGGGGGCCTGAGCGAAAACAGTCTCATCCCACAAGATTGGGAGGGGGGATTGATTGCAATGTGCTACTAATGGATCGCTCGACGCATAACCGTTTTGTTCATAAAGTCGGTCCCATCCATAAGGGTAATTATTCAGGTTCACCTTGCTGGTGTGTTTGTCGGGGCTTCCGAGATAGGCTGCAAATGCGCAATATTCAAATCCCTGATTGTTAAAGAAATTCAATACCAGACGATAGGCCGTCTGCAGGTCTTTTTCACAGGATAATTTCCTCAGTAACAAGTCCTTCCACCTGTCCATCGCTTTCTCCTGGGTTTGATTCGTCCATGCGGATCCAATCCATGATGCGAAATTTTAGTGTAGGACTATTCCTAACTTGTAGTGATTTTTTTTTAGTTCTCTTACATTTGGAAATATCTAAGGGGATAAATTTTCTATTTGGTTTATTTTACATGGCTGTAACTTTGTATAAGTTCAGTAAAGGATTTATCAAAGAAGGCGGCGACTGTAGCTAAAATGCCATTACTTGCTGTCGGTGGTGAAGACGCTCACTTTGCGGGACACTGCAGGTCTTGTCCCCTAGGAGTGGCTCATGACCGACAGCGCAGAGAAGTTCACCCGCCAAACCTTGCTCGATGTCCAGCCAGTGACGTCTCATTTGTTTACGTTACGCACGACCCGGGATCGCGGCTTTCGCTTCCGGGCGGGTCAGTTCGCCCGGCTGGGCGTCGCCAAGGCGGACGGCACCACTGTCTGGCGGGCGTACTCCATGGTGTCGTCGCCCTTCGACGAGTTTCTCGAATTCTTTTCCATCGTGGTTCCCGAGGGTGAGTTCACCAGCGAACTCAGCCGCTTGCAACCGGGTGACGAACTGTTGGTGGATCGCCAGGCCTTTGGCTACCTGACGCTGGACCGCTTCGTCGATGGCCGGGATTTGTGGTTGCTGTCCACGGGGACGGGCGTGGCGCCGTTTCTTTCGATTCTCCAGGATTTCGAGGCCTGGGAAAAATTCGAGCGGATCATCCTGGTCTACAGCGTGCGCGAGGCGCGGGAGTTGGCGTATCAGGACCTGATCAAGGAACTGCCCCAGCGCGACTACCTGGCCGAGTACGCTCACAAGTTTCGTTTCATTGCGACCGTCACCCGTGAGCAGCACCCGGGGGCGCTCAGTGGGCGCATCACCACGTTGATCGACAACGGCGAACTGGAGCGCGCGGCCGGTGTAGCGCTGACGCCGGAGCATTCGCGGGTGATGCTGTGTGGCAACCCGCAAATGATCGACGACACGCGCAAGCTGCTCAAGGCCAGGGGCCTGCAACTGAGCCTGACCCGTCGTCCGGGCCAGGTGGCGGTGGAAAACTACTGGTAGGCTCAGGGCCGCTCGTTCTGAGCCTTGAGCAGGTCGCGAATCTCACTCAGCAGCAGCTCTTCCTTGGTCGGAACCGGAGGGGCGCTGGGGGCTACGGCTTCTTCACGCTTGAGGCGGTTGATGGCCTTGACGCCCATGAAAATGGCGAACGCCACGATGATGAAGTCTATGGTGCTCTGGATGAATTTACCGTAGGCCAGCACCACGGCAGGCGCATCACCCTGGGCGGCCTTGAGGGTGATGGCCAGGTCACTGAAGTCCACGCCACCGATCAGCAGGCCGATTGGCGGCATGACCACGTCGCCCACGAATGACGAAACGATTTTGCCGAAAGCGGCACCGATGATGATCCCGACGGCCATGTCGACGACATTGCCTTTGACCGCGAAGGCCTTGAACTCGCTTAGCACGCCCATGAGTTATTCCTTGTAACAGATGAAAGATGAGTGGCAGTGTAAATCAGCCCAACGAGTCTTGCTCGAAACGCCTGCTTACAAAGCTTCAGTTATCGACCGGGGCTTGGATGAAAAGTTTACAAAGTGCCATCAATCGCGCGTGATACGCGGTTTCGGCCCGGGGGCCCTATAACGTTTTTTCTATCGGTGCGGTACGGCATTTCTATTTAGGTTTTTCTTTTCCCGGCACTAGCCTCTGGATGGCGCACATGGATGCGCTCTATAACATCAGAGGAACATGCCTATGAACACTTCCCTCGGCCACGGGGCTTACTCCCATCGCCGCGCTCTTTTTGTGCTGACCGCGAGCCTTCTATCCTTGTCTGTCAACGCGGCCACCCTGACCCGGGACAACGGTGCGGCGGTCGGCGATAACCAGAATTCGCAGACGGCAGGTCCCAACGGTCCGACCCTGCTGCAAGACGTGCAGTTGATCCAGAAGCTCCAGCGCTTCGATCGTGAACGCATCCCCGAGCGCGTGGTGCATGCCCGTGGTACCGGTGCCCACGGCACATTCACGGTGTCTGACGATCTCAGCGACCTGACCAAGGCCAAGGTCTTCGCCGCGGGCCAGGTCACCCCGGTGTTCGTGCGTTTTTCCGCCGTGGTGCACGGTAATCATTCGCCGGAAACCCTGCGCGACCCCCGCGGCTTCGCCACGAAGTTCTACACCGCCGACGGTAACTGGGACTTGGTGGGCAACAACTTCCCGACTTTCTTCATTCGCGATGCCATCAAGTTTCCGGACATGGTCCATGCGTTCAAGCCCGACCCGCGGACCAACCTGGACGATGATTCGCGCCGTTTCGATTTCTTCTCCCATGTTCCAGAGTCGACCCGTACCCTGACCGAGTTGTATTCCAACTCCGGCACGCCGGCCAGTTACCGTGAAATGGACGGTAACGGTGTGCATGCCTACAAGCTGATTAACGCCAAGGGTGACGTTCATTACGTGAAGTTTCATTGGAAAAGTTTGCAGGGCTTGAAAAATCTCGATCCGAAAGAAGTTGTGAAAGTTCAGGGTCAGGATTACAGCCATATGACCAATGATCTGGTGAGTCATATTAATAAGGGCGACTTCCCGAAGTGGGACTTGTACGTCCAGGTGCTCAATCCACAAGACCTTGCCAAGTTCGACTTCGACCCACTGGATGCGACCAAGATCTGGCCGGGCGTGCCTGAGCGCAAGGTCGGGCAAATGGTCTTGAACCGTAACCCGGCGAATGTCTTCCAGGAAACCGAGCAGGTGGCGATGGCGCCAGCGAATCTGGTGCCAGGCATCGAGCCTTCCGAGGACCGTTTGCTTCAGGGCCGGGTGTTTTCCTATGCCGATACGCAGATGTACCGTCTAGGCGCCAATGCCCTGCAATTGCCGATCAACGCCCCCAAGGTGGCGGTGAACAACGGTAACCAGGACGGTGCGATGAACCCAGGCAGCACCAGCACCGGCGTGAATTACCAGCCGAGCCGCCTGACGCCTCGTGAAGAACCGCAGGCGGCACGCTACAGCCAGGCCGCGCTGAGTGGCAGCACCCAGCAGGCGAAAATCCAACGCGAGCAGAACTTCAAGCAGGCCGGTGATTTGTATCGTTCGTTCAGCAAGAAAGAACGTGATGACCTGATCGAAAGCTTTGGTGGCTCTTTGGCGACCACCGATGACGAGAGCAAGCACATCATCCTGTCGTTCCTCTACAAGGCCGATCCTGAATACGGCACTGGCGTGGCCCGTGTCGCCAAAGGTGACTTGGCCCGGGTCAAGGCTCTGGCGGAAAAACTGACTGACTGATCCACCTGTGGGAGCGAGCTTGCTCGCGATGCAGGCGACTCGGTCTGGCTGTGCACCGCAGCGCCTGCATCGCGAGCAAGCTCGCTCCCACAGTATTGAGTTCATGGGGAGACGTCATGATGGGTAAATTTCTTTTGACGATGCTTGCGGCCTGGTCAGTCAGTGTATTGGCCGATCAGCCAATACCCACCGAACCGGCGGCGGTACAGGAACAGCTGCAAAACTATTATTTCGACGCCGCTCGCCGGGGCGATGTGCCGATGCTCGATACGTTTATCGAGGCCGGTTATTCGCTCGATACCCGGGATGAGAAGGGCTACACCGCGCTGATTCTGGCGGCTTATCACGGCCACGCTCCGGCGGTGGAGCGGTTGCTGGCCGCGGGGGCCGATGCCTGTGCCCAGGACAAACGCGGCAATACGGCGCTGATGGGCGCCATTTTCAAGGGCGAAGTGCAGATTGCCCGTCGCTTGCTGTCCACCGATTGCAGCCCGGACCAACGCAACGGTGCCGGACAGACCGCCGCGATGTACGCGGGTCTGTTCAAGCGTGGCGAGTTGCTCGATGCCTTGAAGGCCAAGGGCGCCGACCTGGAGGCCCGGGACCCGTTGGGCAATACCGCGGCGGATCTGGCGAAGGGTGAAATCAGAATGCCGGCCCCTCAGTGAACCTTGGCTGGGCTATCATCGCGGTTTTACCCCGGAGTTCAGATGGCCAAGGCAAAGCGCATGTACGGCTGCACCGAGTGCGGCTCGACCTTTCCCAAATGGGCCGGCCAATGCAGCGAATGCGGGGCCTGGAACACCCTGACCGAAACCATGGTGGAAAGCGGCGGCGCGGCGGCCCCCAGCGGGCGCACGGGCTGGGCCGGTCAGCAGGCGCAGATCAAGACCCTGGCCGAAGTCAGCGTTGAAGAAATCCCGCGATTTTCCACCGCCTCCGGTGAACTGGACCGGGTGCTGGGCGGCGGCCTGGTGGACGGTTCGGTGGTGCTGATCGGTGGGGACCCGGGCATCGGCAAATCCACCATCCTGCTGCAAACCTTGTGCAACCTCGCCACCCGCATGCCGGCGCTGTACGTCACTGGCGAAGAGTCCCAGCAACAGGTCGCCATGCGCGCCCGGCGCCTGGGCTTGCCCCAGGACCAGTTGCGGGTCATGACCGAGACCTGCATCGAAACCATCATCGCCACGGCGCGCGTGGAAAAGCCCAAGGTGATGGTGATCGACTCGATCCAGACCATTTTCACCGAACAGCTGCAGTCGGCCCCGGGCGGCGTGTCCCAGGTGCGTGAAAGCGCAGCGTTGCTGGTGCGCTACGCCAAGCAGAGTGGCACGGCGATTTTCCTGGTGGGCCACGTCACCAAGGAAGGTGCGTTGGCGGGACCGCGGGTGTTGGAGCACATGGTCGATACCGTGTTGTACTTCGAAGGCGAGTCCGATGGCCGCCTGCGTTTGCTCCGGGCGGTGAAGAATCGCTTTGGTGCCGTCAATGAATTGGGCGTGTTCGGCATGACCGACAGGGGCCTGAAAGAAGTCTCGAACCCTTCGGCGATCTTTCTGACGCGTGCCCAGGAAGAAGTCCCGGGCAGTGTGGTCATGGCGACGTGGGAAGGGACCCGGCCGATGTTGGTGGAAGTGCAGGCGCTGGTGGATGACAGCCACTTGGCGAACCCACGGCGGGTCACCCTGGGCCTGGATCAGAATCGGCTGGCCATGCTGCTGGCGGTGTTGCATCGACACGGCGGGATTCCGACTCACGACCAGGACGTGTTCCTCAACGTCGTGGGCGGGGTCAAGGTACTGGAGACCGCATCCGACCTGGCGTTGATGGCGGCGGTCATGTCCAGCCTGCGCAACCGGCCGCTGCCCCATGATTTGCTGGTGTTTGGCGAAGTGGGGTTGTCGGGGGAAGTGCGACCGGTGCCCAGCGGGCAGGAGCGGCTCAAGGAAGCGGCCAAGCACGGTTTCAAACGCGCCATCGTGCCCAAGGGCAACGCGCCGAAGGAAGCGCCGCCAGGGTTGCAGATTATCGCGGTGACCCGCCTGGAACAGGCGTTGGATGCGCTGTTCGAATAACACTGGCAATTGCGCAAGGAATGTATGTGGGAGCAAAGCTTGCTCGCGATGCAGGCGACTCGATTTTGAAGGGCCGCATTGCAGCCATCGCGGGCAAGCCTTGCTCCCACATGAGTCCCTCACCAAGGGGATGGCAGTTCAAGTCTGGATCAACGCCGCCAATTCCCGCTCCAGCTCGTCATGGTCGCCCAGGTTCAGCTCTATCAATCGGCGCAGGTGGGCGATGGATGCCAGGTCGATATGCTTGCAGACGAAGCCCAGGTGACCATGGTCATCATGGGCCAGGCGAATTTCCATTTTGATCTCGGCATCGGGACTCAAATGGATATCGGCCATGAAGGAATGTTCGGGATCGCCAAGCCAGGGCTCGGGTTTCTTGATCAGCAGCCCCTTGAGGGACAGGTCCAGCAGTTCCACCGACCATCTATAGGGGCCTTGGCTCAGCTCGGTCCTGGCATGGAAGTCAACTCGTACGAAGCGGCGACGTTCGCTCATGACGCATTCCCTCTGAAGATTCATTGACTATAGACCCAACTGACGGGGCATCGTCACCGTTCGGCAACAGACAGACGAATGTCGAGTATGGCCTTTGCCCGGGTTAGCGCTAAACTCCAATGGCTATCTTTCTTGTCCACCCTGGCTGGAATATAAAAATGAAAAACAATAATAGCCTGCTGCGCCATCTGCCCTGGCTACTGCTGGCCGTCGTAGGAGCGTGCGCCCTGGGCGTCGTGGCATTGCGTCGAGGCGAGGCGATCAACGCCTTGTGGATCGTCGTCGCCGCCGTGGCCATCTACCTGGTCGCCTACCGCTACTACAGCCTCTTCATCGCCAACAACGTGATGCAACTCGATGCGCGCCGGGCCACTCCCGCCGTGCTCAACAACGATGGCCTGGACTACGTCCCGACCAACAAACACATCCTCTTCGGCCACCACTTCGCGGCCATTGCCGGCGCGGGGCCGCTGGTCGGGCCGGTGCTGGCGGCGCAGATGGGCTACCTGCCCGGCACGCTCTGGCTGATCGCCGGCGTGGTGCTGGCCGGTGCGGTGCAGGACTTCATGGTCCTGTTCCTGTCCACCCGCCGCAACGGTCGCTCCCTGGGCGACATGGTGCGCGAGGAAATGGGCCGCATCCCCGGCACCATCGCGCTGTTCGGCTGCTTCCTGATCATGATCATCATCCTCGCGGTGCTGGCGCTGATCGTGGTCAAGGCCCTGGCCGAGAGTCCGTGGGGGATCTTCACGGTGATGGCGACCATCCCGATCGCGATGTTCATGGGCATCTACATGCGCTACATCCGCCCGGGTCGCATCGGTGAAATCTCGCTCATCGGCGTGCTGTTGCTGCTGGGGTCGATCTGGCTGGGCGGGCAAATCGCTGCCGACCCGGTCTGGGCCAAGGCCTTTACCTTCACCGGGATCCAGATCACCTGGATGCTGATCGGCTACGGTTTCGTCGCGGCGGTACTGCCGGTGTGGCTGATCCTGGCGCCGCGGGACTACCTGTCGACCTTCCTCAAGATCGGCACCATCGTCGCCCTGGCGATCGGCATCCTGGTCACCATGCCCGAGCTGAAAATGCCGGCGCTGACCCAGTTCACCGACGGCACCGGGCCGGTGTGGAAGGGCGGGCTGTTCCCGTTCCTGTTCATCACCATCGCCTGCGGCGCGGTCTCGGGCTTCCATGCGCTGATCTCCTCGGGCACCACGCCCAAGCTTTTGGATAACGAAACCAACGCCCGCTACATCGGTTACGGCGGCATGCTGATGGAGTCCTTCGTGGCGATCATGGCCATGGTGGCCGCTTCGGTGATCGAGCCGGGCGTGTACTTCGCCATGAACAGCCCGGCGGCCATCGTCGGCGGTGACGTGGTGGCCGTGGCCCAGACCGTCAGCAGTTGGGGTTTTGCCATCACGCCCGAGGCGCTGCAAGCGGTGGCCAAGGACATCGGCGAGACCACCGTGCTGGCCCGTGCCGGCGGTGCGCCGACCCTGGCGGTGGGGATCGCGCAGATCCTGCACTCGGTGCTGCCGGGTGAGAACACCATGGCGTTCTGGTACCACTTCGCGATCCTGTTCGAAGCGCTGTTCATCCTCACGGCCGTGGACGCCGGCACCCGTGCCGGGCGGTTCATGCTCCAGGACCTGCTGGGCTCGTTCGTGCCTTCGCTCAAGCGCACCGAATCCTGGCCGGCCAACCTGATCGCCACCGCCGGCTGCGTGGCGCTATGGGGTTACTTGCTGTACCAGGGCGTGATCGATCCGCTGGGCGGCATCAACACCTTGTGGCCGCTGTTCGGCATCTCCAACCAGATGCTGGCCGGTATCGCCCTGATGCTCGCCACCGTGGTGCTGATCAAGATGAAGCGCCAGCGCTACGTCTGGGTCACGCTGCTGCCGGCGTCCTGGCTGCTGATCTGCACCACCACCGCGGGCCTGATCAAGCTGTTCGACGCCAACCCGGCGATCGGCTTCCTGGCCCTGGCGCGCAAATACAACGATGCACTGGCCGCCGGCCAGATCCTGGCCCCGGCCAAGAGCATCGAGCAGATGCAGCACGTGGTGTTCAACGCCTACACCAACGCCACGCTGACGGTGTTGTTCCTGTTCGTGGTCTTCAGCATCCTGTTCTACGCGCTCAAGGTCGGCATCGCCGCCTGGGGCACCAAGGAACGCACGGACAAAGAAGCGCCATTCCAGGCCCTGCCGGACGCTTGATAGAGGATTGCAACGATGTTCAATGACTTGAGTCGCCTGGGTAAATACCTCGGTCAGGCCGCCCGCCTGATGGTCGGCATGCCCGACTACGACAACTACGTCGAGCACATGCAAACCAAGCACCCGGACAAACCGATGATGGACTACGAGGCGTTCTTTCGCGAACGCCAGGAGGCCCGTTACGGAGGCAAGGGTGGGCCCAAGTGTTGTTGAACCGCTGATTGCCAGTGGATGATGTAACCCTTGTGGGAGCGAGCTTGCTCGCGAAGGCGGTGGGTCAGTTGACGATGATGTCGCTGATCCACCGCCATCGCGAGCAAGCTCGCTCCCACAGTTGTTTTGGGATGGTTTCAACATTTGCGTACACCACAGAATCCCTGTGGGAGCGAGCTTGCTCGCGATGCTGGAGTGTCAGTTAATGATAATGTCGACTGACCCGACGCCTTCGCGAGCAAGCTCGCTCCCACAAAACCGTTTTCCTTTCAGGCATCAAGGAGATTCAGTTTGTCCTCTCCCATCCCGGTCACCATCCTCAGCGGCTTCCTCGGCGCCGGCAAGACCACGCTGTTGCGCCATCTGCTCAAGGCCGAGCACGGCCTGAAAATCGCCGTGATCGAGAACGAATTCAGCGATGCCGGTATCGACACCCAACTGTTGGGCGACGAGCCGGTGCAAGTCATGACCCTGGCCAACGGCTGCGTGTGCTGCACCATTCACACCGACCTGACCAAAGCCCTGTACCTGTTGCTCGAACGGCTGGACAGCGGCGAGATCGCCTTCGACCGCCTGGTGATCGAGTGCACCGGCCTGGCCGACCCGGCCCCGGTGGCGCAGACTTTCTTTATCGACGAGGACCTGCGCGAGCGCTATATCCTCGATGGGATCCTGACCCTGGTGGACGCGGCTCACGCCGACATCCACCTGACCCAGGCCATCGCCCAGGCCCAGGTCGGGTTTGCCGACCGCCTGCTCCTGAGCAAGACCGACCTGGTGGACGCCGCCCAGGTCCAGGCCCTTGGCGAGCGCCTGACGCGCATCAACCGACGGGCACCGATCAGGGTGGTTGAACACGGCCAGATCGACCTGGCCGAGTTGCTCGACATTCGCGGTTTCAATCTCAATGCGGACCTGGGCGCAGGGTTCAGCCTGCGCCCGGTGGGCAAGGCAACCCCGGGCGATCGCATCAGCAGCCTGGTGCTGCGCACCGACAAGGCCCTGGATATCGACAAGCTCAGCGAGTTCATGAACCAGTTGCTGGAAGAGCACGGCAAGCAATTGCTGCGCTATAAAGGCGTGCTGAACATCGCTGGCGAACCCCGCCGGCTGGTGTTCCAAGGCGTGCTCAAGTTGTATGGTTTCGATTGGGACACTGAATGGGCGCCCGACGAAGCCCGGGAAAGCGTGATCGTGTTCATCGCCGACGAACTGCCCGAAGAGAAGATCCGCGCTGGCTTCGAAGCCGCGCTACTTTGACGATCCCGCGCCTGCGACCAGCAGCAGTTTTTGCTCCAGATGGTCCAGGTGCTCGTCCATCAGCCGCACCGCTTCATTGACGTTGCGGCCTTCCACCGCGTCGACGATCGCCAGGTGTTCCTGCCAGGCGCAATGTCGGCGGGACTTGACCTCGTGGCGTGCCAGGGCCAACGAGGTCAAGGGCACCAGGCTGCCGAGGAATTGCATCAACGGCGCGTTGCCGGCCATGGCGGCCAGGTGCAGGTGAAACTCGCCGGACAGGCGTATCGCCGGGCCACGCTCGCCGCGGTCCAGGCACTGGCGCTCGTGCTCCACCAGATCGCGCAGGTGCTGCAAGTCCTTGGGTTGCGGCGCCTTGCAGGCCAGGCGCACCAGGGTCTGCTCGGCCAGGCGGCGAGCATGGAGGATCTGCCGCGTCTGCTCCAGATCCGGCGCGGCGACTTGTGGCCGGTGGTTGGGCCGCAATATCACCACTTGCTGATGGGACAGGCGCGCCAGGACACGGCGAATGATGCTGCGGCTGACACCGAACACGTCTCCCAGGCTTTCCTCGGTGAAACGGCTGGCCGGAGCGATGCGTTGTTCGAGAATGGCGTCGAAGATCCGCGGGTAGATATCGTCCACCGACGGTTTGCCGATCTGGCCGGGCAGGGGCAGGGTGGCGAGTACATTGCGGTTGTGTCGATGGGAAACGAGAGTGTTCATGGCGGTCTCCGCAGGCCCAGGCTCAAGTGCCGAGGTTGTCGTCCGGAATATTCAATTCGATGCCCATGCGCTGGCCTTCCCGGAGAATGTGCCGACGCATTTCGGCGCTGGCCTGGGCGCTGTTCTTGCCACGAATGGCACGGACCACGGCTTCGTTCTCTTCCAGGCGTTCGGCCAGGTGCTCGGGCGAGTTGCGCAACACATCGGCGCTTTGCTTGAGGGCGTTGCTGGTCTGCTGGACCACGTTCTGGAAGATCGGATTGGACGTCAGGGCAAACAGTTCTTCATGGAAAGCGATGTAGGCATTGGCGCAGGCGTCGCTGTCGTTGGCTTCCAAGGCTTCGCGCATGTCCATGAGGGTCAGGCGCAACTGGCCGACATCCTTGCTGCTGATGGACTGGGCCACCAGGCCGACGATGAAGGGTTCCAGGGTGTAGCGCAGTTGCAGCAGGTCTTCCAGGCTCGCGCCGGCCATGGCACTGCCTTCGCTGACGGCATCGCCGGGATTGGCCTCCAGCACCACGACGCCTTTGCCGGGCATCGAGCGCACCAGGCCCAGGGTCTCCAGCACAATCACCGCTTCACGCAGGCTTGGCCGGCTGATGCCCAGTTGCTCGGCCAACTCGCGCTGGCCGGGCAACATGTCGCCCGAGCGCCACTGACCCCGGGCGAGGGCGGCGCGGAGTTTCTCCACCACGGAATTGACGACGGTCGATGAGCTGATCACATGTGACTCCTTGGAAATCAATCAGGCGATGCCGGCTCTCGGGCCGGCATCGCCGTCTTTCAGAATTGCTGGTGATGGGCACTGCCCACCGGTTTTCTGGGTTGGAAGGTATAGCCTTGTTGGCCGGACAGCACCTTGCGCGCCCGGGGAACGTCGATGTCTTTCTCCCAGCGGGCGATCGCCACGGTCGCCACACAGTTGCCGATCAGGTTGGTCAGGGCCCGGCCAATGCCCATGAACCAGTCCACGGCCAACACCAGCACCAGGCCGACCACCGGAATCGCCGGGATCGCGGTCAGCGTCGCCGCCAGGATCACCAGCGCCGAGCCGGGAATTCCGTGGGCGCCCTTGGACGTGATCAGGGATACCAGCAGGATGGTCAACAGATCGCTCAGGGCCAAGGGCGTACCGGTGGCGTTGGCAATAAAGACAATCGCCAGGGTCAGGTAGATGGAAAACCCGTCCAGGTTGAATGAGTAACCGGTTGGAATCACCAGGCCCACGGTGGAGCTGCCGATCCCCAGGTGTTCGAGCTTGCGCATGATCTGGGGCAGCACGGCATCGGACGAAGCAGTGCCGAGTACGATCAGCAGCTCTTCGCGCAGGTACTTGAGAAACGGCAGCATCGGCAGGCCCGACGCACGCATCACCAGACCAAGGATCAGCGTGACGAAGGCGATGCAGGTCAGGTAGAACAGGCCGACGAGGCTGCCCAGGTGCTGCAGCGAGTCCAGGCCATATTTGCTGGTGGTGAAGGCAATGGCCCCGAACACACCGATAGGGGCCAGGCGCACGATCATGCCCATGATGCGGAAGATCACATGGCTGAGTTCGTTGATTAGCCGCGAGATGCCGGAAGCCGCGTCGCCCACCAGGTTCAGTGCACTGCCGAACAGCACTGAAAACAGCAGGACTTGCAGAATGTTGTTTTCAGCGAAGGCACCGATCACCGAGGTTGGGATCAGGTTCATCAGGAACTGGGGGGTAGTGACCATGTGCTGGCCGCGTTGGGCGATGTCGTTCACGTCCGCGCTGGAGAGCTGCTCCAGGTGGATGTTCGCGCCGCTGCCAATGCCTGTGCTGAAAGCGAGGACCAGGCCGATGACCAGGGCGATGGTGGTGAGGACTTCGAAGTAGATGACCGACTTGAGGCCGATGCGCCCGACTTTCTTGAGATCACCGGCGCCGGAGATGCCGCTGACCACCACGCAGAAAACGATCAGGCCGATGAGCATCTTGATCAGCTTGATGAAGCCGTCGCCGAGGGGTTTGAGCTGTGCGGAGTATTCGGGAAGGGTAAGCCCGCAGACGATGCCGAGCACCAGTCCGAGGACAACTTGTAGAAAGATCGACCGCGAGCACCATTTGAGCATGGGAGGGATTCCTGGTTCGGTGTCCTTGTTCGCCAGGGTGGCTGGCGTCGGGACTTCATTATTGTGGTCTTACCGGTTTGTCCAGTGCAGGCGCAGTCTAGGCGCTGTTTTCGCGGATGTGCAAGTGCGATGATGAGGATTTGGCTTGACCGGTCTTACCAGTTGCGGTGAAAGCCCTGAGCTTGAGCCTTTTCTCGGCCGGAAAAAAAATATCGCCAGATGCCTAAGTGGGTCAGTTAAGGAGAGCACCCAGGACTGTGGCGAGGGAGCAAGCATCCTCGCCACAGGGGGATAGATGGGGTGTCCCTGCCTTGCATTAAAATGTTCTACGGGTATTTTTCTCCGAGGTTGCTCAGAATGAACGTCGCCTTTGACTGTTCTTCCGTCTCGGCAAGATAGAGATAAGGCGAGCCCCGTAATCTTAAGCCCCCCACATGTTTTCTATTGGCTGTCATGAGTGAAATACGGCTGTGACCGGGTTTGATGGTTTTCGGCGTGAGGACATTCTGTTGAAAGTCGATAAGAGTAAAAAGTGTTGGCATTTTAGTATTGGGATCCTGTGCGCCAAGTACTTCAAACCAACTTTTACTGAGCAGTTTGTTGTAGTGCTCGCCGGCGTTTTTTATGGTCAGCAGATAGCCACCCGCCGTATGCCGGAAATGCAGTCGCAAGGGCTCGCCACGCGTCCTCGGGTCTTCGGCGCGCATGCCAAGCAGGTGTGAGTGGTCCTGGGTCTGGGGTTTGCCGGTATAAAATCCACCGCTGAAAGAACTGACGGTCGCCATCGCGGGTTTGCCATGCAGCCGTTCCAGTAGGTTGACGTGAGCGCTAAACATATCAAGTGTTGCATGAAAGGAATGTTCACTGTCCATGTGAATATTGACTCCTGTAAGGGTTGATTAAGTTTGGGGTGGGGCGAGTTGGATCTTATTGAGTTATTAGTCGCTTGTGGGATTGCCTGTATTGCAGGACGTTAAATGCTGGCTGGCGTTAGTTGTCTGGTCGTATGTTATGCATGCCAATAAAAAAGGCCCGCATCTTTCGATGCGGGCCTTTTTGGCTACGTGTTGGCGAGCTGATTAAGCGCCGTATACCGGCAGCTTCTTGCAGATAGCCTTGACCTTCTCACGCACGGCGTCGATGACCGCTTCGTTGTTCAGGTCCGCCAGGATGTCGCAGATCCAGCCGGCCAACTCCTTGCACTCGGCTTCCTTGAAGCCGCGAGTGGTCACGGCCGGGGTGCCGAAGCGCAGGCCCGAAGTGACGAACGGAGAGCGTGGGTCGTTTGGCACCGAGTTCTTGTTCACGGTGATGAACGCCTTGCCCAGCGCCGCGTCAGCGTCTTTGCCGGAGATGTCCTGCTTGATCAGCGAGAGCAGGAACAGGTGGTTTTCAGTACCGCCGGACACCACGTCGAAGCCGCGTTCGATGAACACGCCGGCCATGGCCTTGGCGTTTTTCACCACTTGTTGCTGGTAAGCCTTGAACTCAGGCTGCAGCGCTTCCTTGAAGCAGATCGCCTTGGCTGCGATCACGTGCTCCAGCGGGCCACCCTGGGCGCCCGGGAAGACGGCGGAGTTCAGCTTCTTCTCGATGTCGGCATTGGCGCGCGCCAGGATCAGGCCGCCACGTGGACCGCGCAGGGTCTTGTGGGTGGTGGTGGTGACCACGTCTGCGAACGGCACCGGGTTCGGGTACACGCCCGCGGCGACCAGGCCGGCCACGTGGGCCATGTCGACGAACAGGTAGGCACCGACCTTGTCGGCGATTGCGCGGAAGCGTGGGAAGTCGAGGATCTGCGAGTAGGCGGAGAAACCGGCCACGATCATTTTCGGCTTGTGCTCGAGGGCCAGGCGCTCGACTTCGTCGTAGTCGATCAGGCCGTTGCCGTCGATGCCGTACTGGATGGCGTTGTACAGCTTGCCGGAGGAGGAAACGCTGGCGCCGTGGGTCAGGTGACCGCCGTGGGCCAGGCTCATGCCCAGGATGGTGTCACCGGCCGACAGCAGCGCCAGGTACACGGCGGCGTTGGCTTGGGAACCAGCGTGCGGCTGGACGTTGGCGTAATCGGCGCCGAACAGTTCCTTGGCGCGGTCGATGGCCAGTTGCTCGACCACGTCGACGTACTCGCAACCACCGTAGTAGCGCTTGCCCGGGTAACCTTCGGCGTACTTGTTGGTCAGTACCGAGCCTTGAGCTTCCATCACCGCGGGGCTGGTGTAGTTTTCCGAAGCGATCAGCTCAATGTGCTCTTCCTGGCGCTGAGCTTCTTGCTCCATGGCGGCAAAGAGATCGGCGTCGTACTTGGCAATAGTCAAATCACGGCTGAACATGGCGGTCCTCAAGGATCGGGGCAGAAAAGGGGGGCATTCTACCTCAACCGGTTTTGGAAGGCATATGAAAGGGCGTCATGTCGCGGACGAATGGGATTCACGCGACATTCTGCGTAGCCTTGGCGGGGCCCATCGCGAGCAAGCTCGCTCCCACATTTGGACCTGCGTGCCCATCACCCTGTGGGAGCGAGCTTGCTCGCGATGAGGCCACTACAGGCACCGAAGAGCCTCAGTCGAGCATGAACAACGCATCATTGCTGAACTGCGCTTCGAACCGATTGGCCGGCATCGGTCGGCCGAACAGGTAGCCCTGGACTTCGTCGCAGCCATGCTCGCGCAGGAAATCCAGCTGCTCGTGGGTCTCGACGCCCTCGGCGATCACCGCCAGGTTGAGGCTGTGGGCCATGGCGATGATTGCCCGGGCGATCTGCGCATCCTGCTCGCCGGACGGCAGGCCGTCGACGAAGGTGCGGTCGATCTTCAGCACGTCGATGGGGAATTGCTTGAGGTAGTTGAGCGATGAATAACCGGTGCCGAAGTCATCGACGGCGATGCTCAGGCCCAGGTTTTTCAGCCCGGCGAGGATTTGCATCGCCTCGCTGACTTCGCGCATCAGGATACTTTCCGTCAGTTCCAGCTCCAGGCAGGCCGGGGGCAGGCCGGTGCTGCGCAGGATATTGGCGATGCGCGTGCCCAACTGGCCGTCGGAGAACTGCCGGGCCGAAATGTTGACCGAGACCTTCGGCACCCGGACCTTGGCCTGGTGCCAGGTCCTGAGTTGTCGGCAGGCTTCGGTGATGACCCAGTCGCCGACATCCACCACCAGCCCGAGCTCTTCGAGCACCGGGATGAAATCCCCCGGTGGCACCAACCCACGTCGCGGATGGCGCCAGCGCAGCAGGGCCTCGGCGCCGGTCAAACGTTTGCCATCGCCGCTGAACTGCGGCTGGTAATACAGCACGAACTCGTTCTGCTCCAAGGCGTGGCGCAGGTCGCTTTCCAGTTCCAGGCGCTCCAGGGCGCTGGCGTTCATGTCGGCCTGGTAGAACTGGAAGTTGTTCTTGCCACGCTCCTTGGCGTGATACATGGCCGTGTCGGCGTTCTTCATCAACTGGCTCAGTTCGTTGCCATCCTGGGGGCTCAGGGCGATACCGATACTGGCGGTGACGAAAAACTCGCGGCCTTCGAGCACGAATGGCCGGACCAGGCTGGCGAGGATCTGCTCGGCCACAGTGATGGCCCGGTTCAGCGCCATTTCACGGCTGACGCGTGGTTGCAGCAGCAGGGTGAACTCGTCGCCGCCCATGCGCGCCACGGTGTCGTCGTCGGCGACGCAGCCGAGCAGGCGCGTGGCCATCTCCTTGAGCATCCGGTCGCCGGCGGCGTGGCCCAGGGAGTCGTTGATCGGCTTGAAGCGGTCAAGGTCGAGGAACATGAGCACGACCCAGGTCTTCTGCCGCTCGGCCGATTGCAGCGCAGTGTGCAGGCGATCCTGGAACAGCGTGCGGTTGGGCAGGTGGGTCAGGGCGTCGTAATAGGCCAGGCGATGGATGCGCTGCTCGCTGGCCTTGCGTTCGCTGATGTCGCTGAAGAAGCACACATAGCTGGCCAGGTCGCCTTCGTCGTCCAGCACGGCGGTGATGCCGACCCAGGCCGGGTAGTGTTCGCCATTGCGGCGCTTGAGCCAGACTTCGCCTTCCCAGGTGCTGTGCTGTTGCAACTGCTTGAGCACGTAGCGCAAGTGGGCTTCCTGTTGCTCGTCCACGGTCAGCATGTTGGGCAACTGGTCCAGCACTTGCGACACGGCATAACCGCTGACGCGACTGAAGGCTTCGTTGGCCTGGACAATGTAGCCGGCCGGGTCGGTGATCAGGATCGCCGAGGTCGAGTGCTCGAAGACCGTGGCGGCCATGCGCAGGTCTTTTTCGGCGCGACGCTGTTGGCTGATGTCGCGGCCAACGCCCAGCACGCCTTCGAACGCGCCGTGTTCATCCCACACCAGCACCAGCCGCAGCTCGATGGGGATCTTGCGCCCATCGGCGCGCAGGCAGTCGAACAGGAACAGTTGGGTCTGCATCTGGTTACGCAGCTCGGCCAGATGCTCGGGCTTGTCGAGGGCCTTGCTGACGTGGTCCATCAGGCTGTAGATGCCGGTCAGTTGTTGCGGATTGGCGATGATCGATTGCCAGCCGTTCTGGAAAATCCAGTCGGCGGTGTAACCCAGCACCGCTTGCACCGACGGGCTGACATAGTTGAGCGAAAGCTTGTTGTCGGTGGAGAAAATCACGTCGCTGATGCTTTCGGCGAGCATCCGGTAGCGTTGCTCGCTGTCGCGCAGCGATTCGCTGGCCTCGATCTGCTCGGTGACGTCCTTGGCCACGCCGATGATCCGGGTCACCTGGTCATGCCGGTCCCGGGCCAGTGCCTGTTCGCGAATGTCGAAACAGCGCCATTTGCCATTGCGATGGCGAAAGCGCAATTGGCATTGCAACAGCTGCGTGTACCCGCCGCGCCGTTGTTCCTGGCGCAGGTTGTGGTAGTGATCGGCGTCGTCGCTGTGCAGCAGGATTTCCCAGAAGTACTCGCCCATCTGGTGCAGTTCGGTGCGGTCGTAGCCCAGGGTCTGGCCCAGGTGATGGTTGCTGAAGATCATCCGCTGGCTGATGACATCCTGCACATAGAGATGATCCGGAACGGTGCGCACCACGTCGGACCAGAAACCTTCGCGTTCGAGCAGCGAGAGCTCGATCAGCTTGCGGCTGGTGATGTCGCTGATGCTCAGGATGACTGCGTTGTAGTCGGGCTGTTTTTCCGGCAGGCGCAGCACCAGCCACAGGTGCTGGTCACGGCCATGGGCGTCCTGGAGCTTGATTTCCAGTTCCAGTTGCTTGTGTTGGTCGAGCAGCGCTTCGAGCAGTTTCGAGCCGATGGGGTTGTTGTCTGGCGTGCCCTTGCCGACCAGCAACTGCCAAGCCTGGGCACAGGAGTCGACGTTGAGCAGTTTCAACGCCATCTGGTTGACTTCGGTGACGTGAACTTCCTGGCGCAATTGCTCGAGTTGGTGAGCGGTTTGCAGCCAGGCGCGCAATTGATCGCCATTGTGCAGGCCCGCCCGCTCAAAAAAGGCCTTGAGCCCCGACAGGTCCAGCACGCACAGGGCCACGCCGGTGCCTTCGAAAATATCCTGGTAACGCCGTCGACCTTCGTGCAACTGTCGCTGGCGCCGACGCATGTTCAAGAGGGCGATGACGGGCAATAACGAAAACGCCAGGCCCAGCAGGCACTTGCCGATGAAGGCCGGCAGCAGTTGCTCGATCACCTGGCGACGGTCGAACAGCCCCCGCAGTTGCCAATCGCTGCTGCTCAGGGGCACGGTCAGTACCGTGTTCTCCAGGTCGTCCGGCGACAGGTGGGCAGGGCTGATGGAGGGCAGGCTTTCGTCGCGGCTGACGATCTGCTGGTTGAGGCGGTTTTCCACCAGCCACAGCGGGCGCAGCCCCACATCGGCTTGCTTGGTCAAGGTGGCGAAAAAGTTCGGCGTCAGGCGCAGGGCCCAATAGCCACGGCTGCTGCCGCTGGCCTGGTGCAACAACAGATGCACCACGGAGCCGTCTTCGGCATTGCTGAAATAATGGGCCTGGGCCCGGCTGCGCCGCACCAGTTCACCCAGGTAGTCGGCGTCATGGCTGTCGGCGTCGCTGTCACTGAGCACTCGCCCGGAAGGGCTCAGCAGTGCCAGGCTGCGCAACTCGGGTAACGATTGCTGGAGTTTACGTACCAGGGCCTGCTGTTCGTCAGCACTTTGTGGCTGTTCGACGATCGGTAGCAGGTTGAGGGCGATTTGCGCGTTCAGGGCCATGTTCAGGCTGACTTGCGAGGCAAGATCGGCGGTGTAGTCGATGGTGTATTGGCGCTGTTGCTGTTGGGTTTCACGCAATTGGTCAAGCAGTTGCCAGAACAGCAAGCCGAGCAATAGCAGCACCAGCGTGGCCAGCGCGCCCTTCAGCGTCCCGCGCAGGGGCGAGCCGGGCACGACAGCGGGTGCGCGAGGGGACAGGGGCGGAGTGACGTTGGACAAGCTGTAATCCTGCAGTTTGCTGGACTGGCGCGACGTGCACTATAAGCCGGACGCCCGAAGGGCGGCTAGCATGCCTTGACTTGTGGCAAAGTGCCAGCCCCTGGCGGCTGGACCTTGACCGACGGTTGAGGTAGCTTTGCCGGTCAAACAAGAGCGTTCCAGCTCCAGATTCCCAGGCTCTATCCGCCCGCAGGCATTGATGACCGTCAAGTGCCGGCGCCGCGCATGGCCTGGCTCGTTCTTTTCACCTGTCACTGACGCTAGGTTCACCATGGCTCAATACGTCTTCACCATGCATCGGCTGAGCAAAGTTGTTCCGCCGAAGCGGGAAATCCTGAAAAATATTTCATTGTCGTTCTTCCCCGGGGCCAAGATCGGCGTACTGGGTCTCAACGGCTCGGGTAAGTCCACGCTGCTGAAAATCATGGCCGGCGTCGATAACGAATTCGACGGTGAAGCCCGTCCGATGCCGGACCTGAACATCGGTTACCTGCCCCAGGAACCGCAGTTGGACCCGAGCAAGACCGTGCGTGAAGTGGTCGAGGAAGCGGTCAGCGTGATCAAGGACGCCCAGGCGCGCCTCGACGAGGTCTATGCCGCCTACGCCGACCCGGATGCCGACTTCGACAAGCTGGCCGCCGAACAGGCCAAGCTCGAAGCGATCCTGCAGGCCAGCGACGGCCACAACCTGGATCGCCAACTGGAAGTTGCCGCCGATGCACTGCGCCTGCCGGCCTGGGATGCGAAGGTCGAACACCTCTCCGGTGGTGAAAAGCGCCGCGTGGCCTTGTGCCGCCTGCTGCTGTCGGCCCCGGACATGCTGCTGCTCGACGAACCGACCAACCACTTGGACGCCGACTCCGTCGCCTGGCTCGAACACTTCCTGCATGACTTCCCGGGCACCGTGGTTGCGATCACGCACGACCGTTACTTCCTGGACAACGTCGCCGGCTGGATCCTGGAACTCGACCGCGGCGCAGGCATTCCGTACGAGGGCAACTATTCGGGCTGGCTGGAAGCCAAGTCCGATCGTCTGGCCCAGGAATCCAAGCAGCAGTCGGCCCATGAAAAAGCCATGAAGGAAGAACTGGAGTGGGTGCGCAAAGGCGCCAAGGCCCGCCAGTCCAAATCCAAGGCACGTCTGCAGCGCTTCGAGGAAATGCAGTCCCAGGAATTCCAGAAGCGCAGCGAAACCAACGAGATCTACATCCCGGCCGGTCCACGCCTGGGCGACAAGGTCATCGAGTTCAAGAACGTCACCAAGGGTTATGGCGACCGCGTGCTGATCGACAACCTGTCGTTCTCTATGCCCAAAGGCGCCATCGTCGGTGTGATCGGTGGTAACGGCGCGGGTAAATCCACGCTGTTCCGCATGCTGATGGGCAAGGAAACCCCGGATTCGGGCAGCATCGAAATCGGTGAGACCGTGCAACTGGCTTGCGTCGACCAGAGCCGCGAGGACCTGGACGGCAGCAAGACTGTGTTCCAGCAGATCTCCGACGGTTCCGACCAGATCCGCATCGGCAGCTATGAAATTCCGTCGCGCACTTATGTTGGTCGCTTCAACTTCAAGGGCGGCGACCAGCAGAAGTTCGTCAAGGACCTGTCCGGCGGTGAACGCGGTCGCTTGCACCTGGCGTTGACCTTGAAAGAGGGCGGCAACGTCCTGCTGCTCGACGAACCGTCCAACGACCTCGACGTCGAAACCCTGCGTTCCCTGGAAGAAGCCTTGCTGGACTTCCCGGGCGCCGCCATTGTGATCTCCCACGATCGGTGGTTCCTCGACCGTGTGGCGACCCACATCCTGGCGTACGAAGACGACTCCCAAGCGGTATTCTTCGAAGGCAACTACACCGAGTACGAAGCCGATCGCAAGAAACGCCTCGGCGAAGCGGCCGCCCAGCCGCATCGTGTACGGCACAAGAAACTGGCCTGATAGGGTCGGTTGCAGATCAGGAATGTGGGAGCGAGCTTGCTCGCGATGGCGGTGGTCAGTGACATTGAAGTTGACTGATCCACCGCCATCGCGAGCGAGCTCGCTCCCACAGTTCTAGCCTACGTCTGCAGCGCGAAATCGAGCGAGAGTATGTTGGGGATCGTTGGATCGATCTCATACAGCAAGGCATAACCTGCCCCCGTAATGCCCGTCAGCAGGCTGACATCGGGAACCCGATCATGGTCGAGGAAGGGGCCTTCGAAAAACTGCCGGGCGACTTCGCCAAGCGCCTGCTTGACCCTGCTGATGCCCTCGGGGTTATCGGCGTGCCGATACAAGTCATAAAGGCAGATCAGATTGCCGAAATCGCCATGGCACAGGTTATAGCCATCGCCCAAGCCGTGCTGCCAGAGATTGTTCTCGCAACGCTGGATGTCGTCGAGCACCGTCTGCCGGGTGGTTTCGTCCAAGGCCTCGCCCATCGACTTCATGAGTTGTCGCCTGGCGATGAGGATGCCGCCGTCTCCGTGACACCACTTGGTGGCATGGTCGACAGGGCCCAGGTCTCTCAGGTCCAGCCAGAAACCCTCTCGGCTCAAGCGATTTTCACCCTCCAGTACCTGGATGGCCAAGGGCACCAACGCCATATCGCCGGTCACATCATAGGCTTTGCACAAGGCCTGGATGACGCCGGAGAGACCATGGGACAGGCCCGTTAAAATGACGGAGCGGTCATCACGTCGAAGAAGCTGGCCTTCTTCGATCAGTATCTGGTCCTTTATGTAGGCAACCATGCGCCGAATGGCCGGCCGCACATCCGCTTGCGCCGATAACCCATGGATATTGGCCAGCAGCGTCACCGCACCACAACAGCCGCCCAGGAAGTCGAAATCGTAGTCTTCAGGGGGGACATCAATCAGTTGGGTCAGCAGGCTGGCAATTTTCTCATCGTGTTGCGGATCGCCGGTGATTTGGCGACGATTGATGAGCAGATAGAGATAAGAGCCCAGGCCATGATAGGCACTGACGGTCAGGTCGGCTTTGAAAAAGCCAAAATGCTGCTCCAGTGAGGCCAGTACCTGATCCATGAGCGACAACAAGTGTGGTTTGCCGCTTACCTTGAACAGGCTCAGATAAAACAACCCAATCCCGGCGATACCGGAGTACAACCCATGATCCATGGGTGAAGGGTATTTTCCATGAGTCGTTGGGTGCGTATGAAAAGCCAACCAACTGACGTCCGTTGCCGTTCCCTTGATCGCAAGCGCTTCGAGGCGGGAACTGATGCCGAGTATTGCGTCGAGTCGATCCGCTTGGGGCGCTTTGTTTAGGGGGGCACGTGATGACGGCTGTCCATTTGACTCTGGATACAAACACATTTCGAGCAGTGTGAGTTGTAATGCCCTATCGGCTGCGGACAGATTGGCTATTTTCTGTAAGCAGCTTTTTATCGGGGGTTGTACTTTCGTCATGTCTATTGTTTCACCTTGTGCGCTCATCAAAGCGTTGGAGTTGAGCGGCATGGTGAAACACGGAATGCTGGATCTTTGCAGGTCGGCTATTTCATAACGCGGGATGCCCTTTGCTCGATAGGGCTCTTTCAAGTCTTTCCACAGGGTTGCAAGCAGAAGCTCCCGGTCCAACATGTTTTTCATGAAGCGAGGATGGCGGCTCAGTCCGATAAAGTCCGCATAACGTTGAGAGTTTTTGAGCAAAACACGGGTTGATAATTCGCCTGCGGATTGCTCAAGCATCTGCATGATCGTGTGCCGATGCGTCATCAACTCGCCATAAGCATATTCAAAGCCGTGGACAAGTTCGGCTTTATACGTTTCATGCCCCTTGCGTTCACCCTGCAAAAGCGGCAAATGCTTTTGCTGCAGAAGGTGTTCGAACTCGACTTTACGTAAATGGTAAAAGCCATCTTCGAAAACCAGGGAGTGGCGGGTGGAAATGAACAGCGCTTGCCGAGTCAGCCCGCTCTGGTCGTTATTGGACTTTTGTGAAAAGGGTACGAAGCCGCTGGAGCACACCGACTGCTGGATCAATTTGAAGGTGTTGGACAGTGCGCTATCGAGAGGCAGTTCGAGTAGCAGGTCGCTGGTGGACGCAGTGAACAAGCACTCAAGATCGATCATGACAGGGCTGCTGCCACACGCAATGATGTTCTCGTAATGGAAGTCGATGCCGTTGAGTGCATGAATGACAGCGATCTGTGCGCCCATCTTTTTGTAGAACAGCGCTACGTCTGCTGCGCTGTCACAAGGCGTGTTGTCGATTTTTTCTACCCAGCTATGCCGTTCGCGGCTGAGAATCCTTGGCGCGCGAATAGAAAAACAATCCGCGTCTGTCCACTCACGTAATTGTCCCAGCAGGCGATTGAAAAAAACTGCTTCACGGCTTGCCCGTGGTTTGTAGACCAAGGAGGTTGTGCGGAATTTAACCTGGCAGACCGTTTCACCGCGACCGTGAGGGTCACCCAGGCCGAACTCGATAGCGTCGATTTTTCGGGATGGAATTGAGAATGCCATCTCCAGTGCGTCAACATCGCCGGCGAAGTCGAGTATGACCGCATAAAGATAGTTGAGGGTGTCTTCCAGTAAATCAAAAAGCAGTGTTGCCAGCACAGGATATGAATCGAAAAATTCAAACAGCGGCAACGTGCGCAACTGTTCGCTGAACCCGCCCAGGTCAATCCCGTCGCCGTCCGCAATCCGCGTATTCAGATAGTGGACCAGGCTTTGTTCCGATGCGCGTCCGACACGGGCCAAGACATAGTGCTCAAGGCTTGCCAGCAGGGCGGCTTCATCAATGTGCAGTGACGCCTTGGCGTAGCGCCCATCCGCCTTGAACGTATCGATGAAATAAAGAAAAAAGCGGTAGCCAAACCAATAAAAATTGTCTTTGCCGCTCGCGGTCTTTTCCCTGCCGACGTGAAGGCTGTCAAGGCGAGCAAGCTTTTCCTTCAAGGCCCTCAAGACGGTTTCGCCGTCGTCAGGCTGGCGCTGTGGGTTACCGGGTGCCTTGGCATACGACGCCAGTTGTTCCCGGTTCAACCCGAAATGATCCAGCAAGGCCTGATCATCAGCATGCAGGCGGGTCAGGTTGTTTAAAAAAAGGGCGATGTCGCCGTCGGAAGTGAATCTGTACTGACCTCGCTGATTCAACTTCAAAGCGTTAACAAGCATGCCGTCGATCCTGAAATGGATAGAGCAGGCGTTGCCTGCTCTATGGTTATGGGTGTTGCCTGTTTGGACGATCAGTGGAAGGGCTTAGCAGCCGAGTGTCGAGCATTCGAGATTGGTGCACGTGCCAAAGGTGTTGCATTCCATTGTCGTTGCCAGTATCGAGCCCATGTTTTTGGTGGGCGCTTGATAAGCGTCGAAGTCGCTATAGAAGTCACCGGACATGTTCAGGATCTGTTCGCTCATGGTGTTTTCCTCATCAGTTATCAAACATCAAGTACAGTCAGTTGGGTGCGAGCAAGCGCATCCGAACGGTAGGATGTTGATGATGTTGTTTTATAGGTGGGGTTAGGGAGTATCAAAGACCTGTTGTGCAGGTCTGTTTTGATGGAAAAGGATTTAGCATAAAAGAGCGCTGCAGTTTATGGTGCCGCATTCGACAATAGTCAGTGCTGCTGACTCGGAGCCGAGATCAGTGACCTGTTGGTAGAACTTGAAGTCGCTGTCGAAGTCACCTGACATTGCCAGTATCTGCTCGCTCATTAGTGCATCTCCTTTCTGTTTTTACAGTGCGCCGATTACGGTGCGGGAAAAACAGTAGCATGGTCCTGATTTGACGCAAACTTGTTGTTATGACCTCATGTTGCAGTTACATATGGCCACAGGCAAGTAACAGATTGTTGTCGGGTCTTGATGTTAGAGTCTTTAATCATGTTTAAAGAAGCCGGCTACATCATGGAATATCTATCGCCACGACCTCGATGGCGAGATCTCCCAGTGGTCGCTTCCATGTCACTTCATCCCCCACCTTCGCCCCCAACAACGCCCGCCCCAGCGGCGAGCCCCAGTTGATCAAGCCACTGGCCGCATCGGCCTGGTCTTCACCCACTAACTGCACTCGCTGTTCGTGATCCTGATCATCGACAAAGGTCACCCAATGCCCGATCCGCACTTGATCGGACGACATCGGTGCAACGACCTGGGCGCTTTGCAGGCGCTGCTTGAAATAGCGCAGATCCCGTTCAAGGTCGGCGATCCGTTGTTTGTCCGCCAAATCCCCTCGGGTCGCCTGCTGGCCGTGCAACGCCTGCAATTCGGCGACCCGGGCCTGGAGTTGGGCAAGCCCGGTGGGCGTGACGTAATTGGGTTGCGCACTGACCTGACGTTCGACCGGCTGGTCGGCCTGGGCAGCGGCGTTGTCTTCGTTGACGAAAGCGCGGCTCATGGTGTTCTCCTCTATTGGAGTTTGGTCCATGGTCGCAGGCTTTTGGTTTCGACGAATGTCTATGCGCGACTCACGGTGAGCGATAAGCCCGGGCGGCGTCCCGGTCCTTTTCTTGTTGCCAGGCACGTTCGTGGTCATCCCAATGACGATCGCGGTAGGCATTGCGCTCCTCGCTTTCGCGCATCGCCTGGCACTGCCGGAAACCATCGCTCCAGCCTTCTGCGTAGCGTGGGTCCTTCAGATAGCGCGGCACATCTTTGCGGAACTGACCGGTAATCACGCCTGCGGCTTGCCGGCCACTGCTGCAACCGTCGTCATAGCCATCGGCGAACGCCGGTGGATAACCCCGGGCAATCAGGTCCTGGTGGGTGGTTTCACAGCCGCTGACCAGCACCAACACACTCAATACCGCTACCGCACGCCACATGCTTGTCTCCCTGCCGCATTGGCGGCCTTACCAAGAGAGTTTAGAAGCGCAGTTGTAGGCGGGAGGTGAAAGAATGATCAAAAAATCTGCTATTGCAGGTAAATAAGGCCGCCTTCACAGGGCTGCTTTTTCAACGGCATCGGCAATCAACGGTGCCACTTCACGGAGTCCTTCGAGCGTCAGCTTGTTTTGTTTGTACATGTTGTACCAACTCTGGCGCCAGCGAATGACGCGCTCCCCATCACGCAATTTGAGTCGTTTGAGTGTGTACTCGGCTTTTTCGCGATAAGCCGCAGGAATCGCTTCGGTGGTGCGCATCTGAAGCGACGGCAAAATGATTTCGAACCAGCCTGGACCCACGTCATAGGGATCGAGCACCGTGTCATCAGCCGTTTTCTTGCTGGAATTCAGCGTGCCGGAGGCAAAGCGGTAATTGCTCCATTCGTAGGTCAGGCCCGGGTAGTTCTTGTAGCTGAGGTAGTGGTCGACCGTTCCGCCGGTAGGGTCGAGCATGGCCGCATAGGCGCACAGGTTGGTGTAATGATCGGCCAACGCTTGCGAGCATTTGTTCCAGAGCGGTGAGGGACGAGGAGCACCCGGATTATCCTTGAGCCATTGTTTTCCTGGTGTCCTGACATTTTTATCGAAATCGGTGGGTTCCTTTGGCCTGGTCACCGGGATCATTGATTGTCCTCGCCGAGCTTCAGGAGGCCGCTCTCGATCAGCCAGCGTGGCCAGAATTCATCGTGGGCCGGAAGCAGCTTTTGCAGCGCCCTGTGGATCGAAGCTCGGGTCTTGAGACCTTCAGGCAGTTGCTTCTCACCACGCATGAACGCTTCGGCGGCCTCGATGGCTTTTTCTGCCTCCAGCGAGCGCGCCTGTTCCAGTCCGAACGTGTCAGAGACCAACCAACTGCTGGCGTCACCCTGGGCCGCCCAGTGTCCTTGTGTCAGCGTGACCTTCTGGTCCTGGATCGACAATTGAATCTGATCGTCCTGTTCGCCATCGAATATCGGCTCAAGGGAGGCGGCGACCAGGGGCGAGTGCGTGGCAATCAGGAGTTGGGGGGGAGCGGCGCCGTGGTTCCGGCGCAAGGTCTTGATGGCCTGCAACAGGCTGGGCATCAGCGTGCGTTGCCACCTTGGATGTAGATGAGTCTCGGGTTCGTCGAACAGGATGACAAACCGACGCTCGGGCTTTTTGCCAAGCAGGTCGGCCGCTACCTGGTGTTCATACCAGGCCCATACGAGAAAATAAGCCAGCCCCAATACGCGTCTTACGCCGGCAGAGGCCAGCGTGACCGGAACGTTCTGATTGCCAAGGGTGAGTGTCGGTCGTTCTCGACCCTCGCCCAGGTAGACTCGTCTGGGGGCTCCGACACATAACGGTTCAGTGGCGGGTGAAAGGTCGCGCAACGCGTTTTTCAAGGCGTCGAACTGGGGTTTGTGGCCGTTTTGCCAGTTGACCCAGTCACGCTCCAGGCCTTCACAGACCCTTTGCCCATTGACGTCGAGGCCATCCCATACGGCGTCGGCGGAAAAGTGATACGCGGCGGGTCGATCCTTATCGGAGCGCCAGTAATTGCGGGCCGGATCCCATACGGAGAAACCACCATCGATGCGTACGTAAACCACGATGCCGGGCATGGTGGGACGGCTTTGTTTCAGGGGCCAGGAGCTGTCTTCCCGTTTGTAGGTCGACACGACAGGCTGGGCGACGCCGGATTTGCCCTTTACAACATATTCAATGGAGGACTTGCCGGGGTTTACAGGCAGGGCTGGCGTATTGGCCCAGGTACGTGTCAGCGCCCACCAGGCCAGGTCCAGCAAAAAGCTTTTGCCCAGTCCATTGTCACCGGTAATCAGATTGATTCGTGGTGCCCAGTTAACTTCGAGCTCAGGAGCAGGCCCCACGTTTTTCATGTGCAGATAATCAAGCATCGCAGCATTCAATTCCGATTAAAGGTTGATCCGGGCCAATCTACTTGATTTTGCCTGACTTCGAAACGAACCCCGAAACTCGCCTCCATTCGACCTGGGAATGGGCCTCGGTCCTCTCTCTCGCTCAGATATCAATAGTGATACCACTTCACCTCGAGCATCACCTCGTTCTCCGGCGAAGCCAGGTGGCTGAACTCTCGCTGGGCACTCAAGCGCAGGCCGAGGTTGCGGGACAACTCCCATTGCTGGTTGAGGCTCAGGCTACGCCGCACTTCGCCGTTGACGAAATAATCGCCCTTGGCTTCCAGGCTCAAGTTGCCCAGCGGGTTTTTCCACAGCACGCCGCTGTTGAAACCGGCGGCCGGGGCGATGAACTGGGCGAAATCGTTGTTGTGCTCCACCCGCACCGTGCCCAGGGCAAAGCCCAGCACATCTTCGCCCAGCGCCCAAGTGCCACCGGCCCCGCCGTTGACGTGGCTGACCAAGGTTTCATCGTCGTGTTTGCCCGGCACCCGCTCCAGGCCGCCGGTAACCTGCCAGGACAGCGGTTGCAGCAGCTCGTTGCGTGGGGTCAGGGAGCGAATGGTCGCCAGATCCAGTTGCTGCACCTGCCAGTCATTGCCTTCGTACTGGCGCAGTTTTAATTGCAGGATTTCGATCTGTGCCCCCAGCGGGAAACTTTCGGCGTTGTCGTTGAGGTCGTGATAGGCCATGCGCAAGCCGTATTCGCCGAACGCCCGGTCGCCCCGTGTGCCGAGGCCTGCCTGCCAGGTGCGGGATTCATGGCCATCCTCGGGCAGGCCCGGTTGCGGGATGTCGAGTTCCGGTGCGGGGTTCTGGTTGATCGCCCGCAACAGCTCGAAGCTGCGCTGGGCCCGTTGCGGATCGCGTTCCTGGCCGTTGGCGCGATAGCGTTCCAGGCGATACGCCGCGTCGATGATCAGTGCCTGGCGTTCGCGGGGCAGCGCCTTGAATGCCGGTGCTTGCAGTTGCTGCTGATCGGCGCTGACGTTCAGCACCCACTGTTGTTCGTCATCGCTGAGCGGTTCGGCGCGGCTGAGCAGTTCCCGTTCCCGGGACGGCCGATACTGGATGCTTTCCACCAGGCCGGCTTCTTTCACCGCTTTGACGGTGTCGGTGGGAATCGCCGTCAGCGGGAATTGTTCGGTGAGGCGCAGGCTGGGGCGGGCCACTTGCAGTAATTCGAGCAGGCGATAGGAACAGTTTTCGTCGAAAAAGAAATAGTCGAACTGAATCTGCTTGAGTTCCCAGACGTGCTCGACCATGCGCTCGGTTTCCGCCTGGCTCAGGTTGAGGCGGTATTCCCACAGGTCGCGGTTCTCCAGGCTACGGTACTCGGAGAGTTTTTCCTGGTACGGCACCAGGGCGAACAGGCCGGGATAGCCCCCCATCAGGCCCTTCCAGGCATAGAGGATGCTGTTGTCCGAACCTTCGATGTAGGCGCCAAAGTTGATCGCGTAGCTGAGCAGGGCGGTCTTGTCGCTTTGCACATCGGCCTGGTCGATGCGCAACAGGGTGTGGCCGAACATCGAGGACGGACTGTTGAGGTACGCGGCGGGGAAAATCATCACCGCACTGTGGGGCGACACGTCCTTGAACCACTGGGTGAAGTCGCTGCAGTTGACCGCCGGCAGGTCTGTCAGGCTGAGCTGCGCCTTCAGCCAGCGGGTGCGCGCCGGGTACACGCACTGGGCATGTTGCTGGCCGGCGCTGGCCGGACCATACAGGGCTTGCAGCGTGGCGGTCAGTTCACGGTCAGGGTGTTCGTTGCCATCGGGGGCGAGGAAGAATTTTTTGTCGCTGATATAGCTGCGCCAGCCACCCAATTTGGCGGTTTCGTAGTGACCCAGGGAGATCCAGAAGCGGTCATTGGCCAGTTGCTGCAAACGTTGAGGGTCGATATGAGGCGCGGCGGACAGCGGGGCGCACACACAGAGCGCCAGCCAGGCAAGGCGTTTGAGCATAGTTGGCTACTTGGAAAGTCGAAAAAATAAAGACCGATGGGGCCCCAAAAAGAAAACCCGCTCCCCGAGAGGAGCGAGTGGTGCCGAGCTTAAGCTTGAGTGGCGTACTTGGCCAGGCGAGGGTCGCTTTTCAGTACGGCCAGGGTGTTGGTATGCACATCTTCTGCGGTCACGTCAGCCTTGCTGAAGATCTGCTGGAAGTGCTCGTGGGTAACGGCGGAGAAGTGTGCGCGATCTTCCGGCGCCACGCCCAGTACCACGGCATAGGTGGTCAGCGCTTCGCCCTGACCCTTGGCCATGTCTTCGGACAGCTCGTTCATCATGCCATTCATGGCCAGCCAGGACTTGCCACCGTAGGTCAGTGCCGCGTTGGTCGAGCAGCCGTTGGTGCCGGAGGTCATGCCGAAGGTTGCGTTACCGGAAGTGCCGTTGGTGGTGGATGCCAGGAAGTGTGCCGGAGTGCCACGCTGACCTTCGAACAGCATGTTGCCCCAGCCGCAATCCGGGCCGCCCGGCGCCTGAGCCATGGCGTTGAGGGATACAGCGGTGAAGAGAGTACCGAGAAGAATCCGTTTCATAGCTATGTTCTCTTTATGTGCATACCAATGGACAGGGTCTGGCCCCTACAGCTGCCAGTGGGCCGGTTATTGTTCCAGCCGCGCACTTTGGAGTTTAGGCACGATCCCAGGGTTCCGTGACATTTTGCAAAAACATTACTGGGGATCGCCTGTTTACGGAGCCCCGCCCGGGGTTTTCCCATTGACTATGCTTTGGTCTGAGGCGCTCCTTGCCAGTCAGGTGCAGGCAGCGCCAGAATGCCGCTATCTGCCCCGCCTGATGTAAGGAAGCCCGATGCCTGATCCTGTTGCTGCCAGCTTGCGTCTAGCGCCCGAAGCGCTGACCCGTCCGTTTTCCGCTGAACAGTTCAGCTTCTCTACCACCAATGATCTGGAGCCCTTTCGCGGTGTGCTTGGCCAGGAACGTGCGGTCGAAGCCTTGCAGTTCGGCGTGGCCATGCCGCGCCCCGGTTACAACGTATTCGTCATGGGCGAGCCCGGCACCGGCCGGTTTTCCTTCGTCAAACGCTACCTCAAGGCCGAAGGCAAGCGCCTGCAGACCCCGGCGGACTGGGTCTACGTCAACAATTTCGATGAGCCCCGCGAGCCCCGTGCCCTGGAGCTGCCGTCCGGCACGGCGGGTGCGTTCATCGGTGACATCAACGGCTTGATCGACAACCTGTTGGCGACCTTTCCGGCGGTGTTCGAGCACCCGTCCTACCAGCAGAAAAAAAGCGCCATCGACCGCGCTTTCAACCAGCGCTACGACCGGGCCCTGGATGTGATCGAGCGCCTGGCGCTGGAGAAGGATGTCGCGCTGTACCGTGACAGCAGCAACATCGCCTTCACGCCGATGAGCGAAGGCAAGGCCCTGGACGAGGCGGAATTCGCCCAGTTGCCGGAGGCCGAGCGCGAGCGTTTCCACGAGGACATCTCCGGCCTGGAAGAGCGCTTGAACGAAGAGCTCGCCAGCCTGCCGCAATGGAAGCGCGAGTCCAGCAACCAGTTGCGCCAGCTCAACGAAGAAACCATCACCCTGGCCCTGCAACCGTTGCTGGCGCCGCTGTCGGAAAAGTACGCGGAGAACGCCGCGGTCTGCGGCTACCTGCAAGCCATGCAGGTCTATCTGCTCAAGACCGTGGTCGAGCAACTGGTGGACGACAGCAAGACCGACGCCATTGCCCGCAAGCTGCTGGAGGAGCAATACGCGCCAAGCCTGGTGGTCGGGCATCCGTCCAGCGGTGGCGCGCCGGTGGTGTTCGAGCCGCACCCGACCTACGACAACCTGTTCGGCCGGATTGAATACAGCACCGACCAGGGCGCGCTCTACACCACGTACCGACAGCTGCGTCCGGGTGCCTTGCACCGGGCCAATGGCGGTTTCCTGATCCTTGAAGCGGAAAAAATGCTTGGCGAGCCGTTCGTTTGGGATGCGCTCAAGCGCGCCCTGCAATCGCGCAAGCTGAAGATGGAGTCACCCCTGGGGGAGCTGGGACGGCTGGCCACGGTGACCCTGACGCCGCAGCACATCCCGTTGCAGGTCAAGGTCGTGATCATCGGCGCCCGTCAGCTCTATTACGCCTTGCAGGACCTGGATCCGGACTTCCAGGAAATGTTTCGCGTGCTGGTGGATTTCGACGAAGACATCCCGATGGGCGACGAGAGCCTGGAGCAGTTCGCCCAGTTGCTCAAGACTCGCACTTCAGAAGAAGGCATGGCGCCACTGACCGCCGATGCAGTGGCGCGCCTGGCGACCTACAGTGCCCGGCTGGCCGAACACCAGGGGCGCTTGTCGGCGCGTATCGGCGACCTGTTCCAACTGGTCAGCGAGGCGGACTTCATTCGCCAACTGGCCGGTGACGAGATGACCGATGCCGGCCATATCGAACGCGCCCTAAAGGCCAAGGCCACCCGCACCGGACGCGTCTCGGCGCGGATCCTCGACGACATGCTGGCGGGGATCATCCTGATCGACACCGCGGGTGCGGCCGTGGGCAAATGCAACGGCCTGACGGTGCTGGAGGTCGGCGATTCGGCGTTTGGCGTGCCGGCGCGGATTTCCGCCACGGTGTACCCGGGCGGCAGCGGCATCGTCGACATCGAGCGGGAGGTCAACCTTGGCCAACCGATCCACTCCAAAGGCGTGATGATCCTCACCGGTTACCTGGGCAGCCGTTATGCCCAGGAATTCCCGCTGGCGATCTCGGCCAGCATTGCCCTGGAGCAATCCTACGGCTACGTGGACGGCGACAGTGCATCCCTGGGCGAGGCGTGTACGCTGATCTCGGCCCTGTCGAAGACGCCGCTGAAGCAGTGCTTTGCCATCACCGGCTCGATCAACCAGTTCGGTGAAGTGCAGGCGGTGGGTGGGGTCAACGAGAAGATCGAAGGCTTCTTCCGCCTCTGCGAAGCCCGGGGGTTGACGGGGGAGCAGGGGGCGATCATTCCCCAGGCCAACGTCGCGACGCTGATGCTCGACGAGAAAGTGCTGGCCGCCGTGCGCGCCGGGCAGTTCCACGTCTATGCGGTGCGTCAGGCCGACGAAGCCCTGAGCCTGCTGGTGGGCGAGCCTGCCGGTGAGCCGGATGAAAACGGCGAGTTCCCGGAGGGCAGCGTCAACGCCAGGGTGGTGGAGCGGCTGCGGGTGATCGCGGAAATGATCAGCGAAGACGACATCAAGGAAGCGGAAAAGGAACTGGCGCAGCAGGCCTTGGCGGAGGCCAAGCCGGCTTGATGTTCTCCTGACCGCCGCAAGACCCCTGTGGAAGTTCCTTGTGGGAGCGAGCTTGCTCGCGATAGCGGAGTTTCAGTCACTTATCAGTCGACTGTCACACCGCTATCGCGAGCAAGCTCGCTCCCACAATTTTTGGGGCGGTTTCAAAAAAACGCCGCCACTTTGGCGTCAATATTCACACTATGACCGCTCGGCGTATTCTGGTCTTGAAAGCCCGTGGGACCGGAACTTTTCTTCTATCCTCAGCTCAAGGATAACGAGAGTCATCATTGGATCGAAACAGCCTCTTCCCGAGACTGAATACCGGATCTACCGAGGGGCGCCGCCATGTCGCGCAACCTTTGCCTCACTCGTCAATGCCTGGGCCTTGTCACCCGTATCGAATGCGCCATCCGCCCCCTGGCGGGAGATACCGGTATGTGGACCTTGCTCTTCGCCGCCGGAATGGCTGGCGAACAACCCTCCGCCATCAAGGCCCAGGGGCCATTTCCCGGCCCGACTGCCGCCGAATCCATCCTCGATACCATTGTGCAGAGCCTGACCTTGCACGGCTATGAGCTGGCCGACGACCCGCAGATCTGGTCCTTGCACATGCAGGCCCAACTGCGTGAAATCAATGGAGGCCGTTGTCGCAATGTCGGCGGCTTCGAGTTTCGTCCGCTGCATTGAAGGCCATCGCCGCACGGGCACTCGCAGAAAAATTTTGACACAAGAGCAGGGACCAGGGATGGCCCCGGCATTTGTGGGGCAGGTCGTGGCTGATATACTCGCCGCGATTTTTCAGCCCAGGTGTGAGACTCAATGGAACGCTTTATCGAAAATGCAATGTACGCCTCCCGTTGGCTGCTGGCGCCGATCTATTTCGGGCTGTCCCTGGGCTTGCTGGCCTTGGCGCTGAAATTCTTCCAGGAAGTCTTTCACATCATCCCCAATGTGTTCGCCATGGCCGAGTCCGAGCTGATCCTGGTGCTGCTGTCGCTGATCGACATGGCGCTGGTGGGCGGCCTGCTGGTGATGGTGATGATATCCGGCTACGAGAACTTCGTTTCGCAACTGGACATCGATTCCGACAAGGAAAAGCTCAACTGGCTGGGCACCATGGACTCTTCATCGCTGAAGATGAAAGTCGCCGCCTCGATCGTGGCCATTTCCTCCATCCACCTGCTGCGCATTTTCATGGACGCCAAGAACGTCGATCCCGAGCACCTGATGTGGTACGTGATCATCCACATGACCTTCGTGGTCTCGGCCTTTGCCATGGGGTACCTGGACAAACTGACCAAGCACTGAGGCCCGTTCCTCGCGCTGGCGCAACGCCCGCCTGGCGAACTGCAGGCGGGCGTTGTCGTTTCTGGCGGATTGCTTTGACGTGAGGGCTCGTCACCCGCCGTGGCATCTGTGCTAGTCTGCTCGCCCTTTTGGTTCCGGGCGCTCCGGGAGGCGCTGTGTCACGCACGGCAACTCTCGAGCCGTCCGCACAGCGGAGCAGCATCATGTCCGAAGTTAACCTGTCCACCGACGAAACCCGCGTCAGCTACGGCATTGGCCGTCAGTTGGGCGACCAACTGCGCGACAACCCGCCACCGGGTGTCAGCCTGGATGCCATCCTGGCCGGCCTGACCGACGCGTTCGCCGGCAAGCCAAGCCGCGTGGGCCAGGACGAGATGTCCGCCAGCTTCAAGGTCATTCGTGAAATCATGCAAGCCGAAGCAGCCGCCAAGGCTGAAGCCGCTGCGGGTGAAGGCCGTGCGTTCCTGGCGGAAAACGCCAAGCGTGAAGGCATCACCACCCTGGCTTCCGGCCTGCAGTTCGAAGTGCTGACCCAGGGTGAAGGCGCCAAGCCGACCCGTGAAGACCAGGTGCGTACCCACTACCACGGCACCCTGATCGACGGCACTGTGTTCGACAGCTCCTATGATCGTGGCCAGCCAGCCGAATTCCCGGTAGGCGGCGTGATCCCAGGCTGGACCGAAGCGCTGCAACTGATGAATGCCGGCAGCAAATGGCGCCTGTACGTGCCGAGCGAACTGGCTTACGGCGCTCAAGGCGTTGGCAGCATCCCGCCGCACAGCGTGCTGGTGTTCGACGTCGAGTTGCTGGACGTGCTGTAAGACCCTGTCCGGTTTTACCGCCGGACAAAAAACTGTGGGAGCGAGCTTGCTCGCGAAAGCGGACAGTCAGTCGACATGCTCGTTGCTGACACACCGCCATCGCGAGCAAGCTCGCTCCCACAGGTTATTTTTGCTCATCCGTGAAACCTGCCGCTGAAATCACCCGTAGGGCGCAATGCCCGGGCATAGCAGAACAGGAACAGATTGCGCACCAGCTCCTTGAGCACCAGCGGCTCACTGGAGTTGAGGCTGTTGAGGTCCAGGTCTCCTTGGTCCTGCAGTTCGTTCAAGGCTTCTTCTTCAAGCACCGCACAGACTTCCCCGGTTTCCCGATGCAGGATCCTGAGGTAGGGATGTGGGCGGTCCAGCCAGGCATCGATCAAATAAGTCATGGTTCTCATCTCCTTGATGGGTTCGATGAGAATAATTCTTATTCGCTAAATAGCAAGTCTCTATTGGCGTTGCGATTGTTTTTCTGACGATGGGTTGTGCCAGCTCAAGGCGGTTGGCGCCTGGCTAATGCTCGAGAAATTGGGCTGAAGCGGGGAGGGTGAAGCTCCATCCCACACGCGGGGCATGGGATGGAATACAGCCGAATCAGACTTTTCTGACGAACTCGGATTTGAGTTTCATCGGGCCGATGCCGTCGATCTTGCAATCGATATCGTGGTCGCCATCGCACAGGCGGATATTCTTGACCTTGGTGCCGACCTTGACCACCAGCGAGGTGCCCTTGACCTTGAGGTCCTTGATCACGGTGATGGTGTCGCCGTCCTGCAAGACATTGCCGACCGAATCTTTCTTCACGGTGTCGTCGGACGCCGCTTCAGCTTCGCCGCTGGCGGACCATTCGTGGGCACACTCCGGGCAGACCAGCTGGGTGCCGTCTTCGTAGGTGTATTCGGAATTGCATTTCGGGCAGGGAGGCAACGTGCTCACTAAGGTTCCTTGGGTATCAGGAGGGCAAAAGGGCGCACATTATATAGGGTTTTAGGCCGCAAAGGGCAGGGCGGTGAAATCCCTTGTGGGAGCGAGCTTGCTCGCGATAGCGCTGGATCAGCAACATTGGCGCTGATTGACACACCGCTATCGCGAGCAAGCTCGCTCCCACAGGTTTCCCGCAGGTTTTCATGCAATCAGTGAGTGCGGGCCACCGCAAACTCACTCAGCTCCACCAGGGCATCGCGGTATTCGCTGGGTGGCAGGGCGTCGAGGCATTTGATCGCGCGGGCGACGTAATCCCGGGCCAGTTTCGCGGTGTACTCCAGCGAGCCGGAAGCTTCGACCGCGATACGGATGCTTTCCAGGTCTTCGATCCCGCCTTTCTGGATCGCCTGGCGTACCAGCGCCGCCTGCTCTGGCGTGCCTTCGCGCATGGTGTAGATCAGCGGCAGGGTCGGCTTGCCTTCGGCCAGGTCGTCACCGACGTTCTTGCCCAGGGTCTCGGCGTCGCCCTTGTAGTCGAGCAGGTCGTCGACCAACTGGAAGGCCACGCCCAGGTGATCGCCAAAGGTGCGCAACGCTTCGCTCTGCTCGGTGCTGGCGCCGGCCAGGGCAGCGGCGCTGTGGGTCGAGGCTTCGAAGAGCATCGCGGTCTTGCCGCGGATGACTTCCATGTAGGTCTCTTCGGTGGTGCTGGCATCGCGTACCTTGGACAACTGCAGCACTTCGCCTTCGGCGATGATGCGCGTGGCCTGGGACAGGATCTTCATCACCGGCATCGAGCCCAGCTCGACCATCATTTCGAACGAGCGCGAATACAGGAAGTCGCCTACCAGCACGCTCGGGGCATTGCCCCACATGGCGTTGGCGGTCGAACGGCCACGGCGCATGCCGGACATGTCGACCACGTCGTCGTGCAGCAGGGTTGCGGTGTGCAGGAATTCGATGGTGGCGGCCAGCAGGCGCATGTCGTCGCCTTCGCGACCCAGGGCCTTGCCGCACAGCAGCACCAATAAAGGACGCAGGCGTTTACCGCCCGCCGAAGTGATGTAGTCGCCGATTTTCGATACCAGAGGCACGCGGGAAGTCAGCTGCTTCTTGATGATGCCGTCGACGGCGCTAAAATCGTCCGCCACCGCGCGGTAGAAAGCTTGGGGTTGCATCAGCGACAGGTGCTCCAGAAGGGTTGCGCGGCATGCTAGGACCCACGTCCGCAGGTGTCAAGGCGCGATAGACGGCTACTTGCAAGGCTCTCGTGGCTTGCGTACAATCGCGCACCCTGAACTTCCTGGGCAGCACCTGCCTTACGCAATTGCATCCGGGCCTTCCAGCCCATGCAGCCATGCCAGCCAATACCTCTTCTTATAAAGCGCTGGGTGAGCAGGATTATCGGAGAAATACCATGTCGTACGCAGTAATTGTTACTGGTGGCAAGCAATACAAGGTCGCCCCAGGTGAATACCTGAAGATCGAAAAACTGGAAATCGCTACCGGCGAATCCGTGACTTTTGATCGCGTTCTGTTGGTCGCCAATGGCGATGACGTGAATATCGGCGCTCCAGTCGTTGCTGGCGCTACCGTTGTGGCTGAAGTGATCTCCCAAGGTCGTCACGATAAAGTCCGCATCATCAAGTTCCGTCGTCGTAAGCACCACATGAAGCGTATGGGCCACCGCCAGTGGTACACCGAGATCAAAATCACCGGTATTCAGGCTTAATTTCAGCCTAATTCCTCACTAGGAGAATTGAACTCATGGCACACAAAAAAGCTGGTGGTAGTACCCGTAACGGTCGCGACTCAGAAGCCAAACGCCTTGGCGTGAAGATGTATGGCGGCCAGGCTATCAAAGCAGGCAACATCATCGTGCGTCAGCGCGGCACCCAATTCCACGCTGGCTACGGCGTGGGCATGGGTAAAGATCACACCCTCTTCGCTAAAGTCGAAGGCGTGATCAAGTTCGAAGTAAAAGGCGCCTTCGGTCGTCGTTACGTAAGCGTTATCGCAGCTTAATTGCGAGACCGCTGGAAAAGCCCTGTCTTGCGACGGGGCTTTTTCGTTTGTGGGGTGAGTCTCTTGCAAAACTGTTTGTATGGGCTGTCGGCGCTGCGGTTGGGGCGTGTCATCAGGTCGCTGCGCTCATTTTTGCAAGAGTCTTATGTCTTGTTTTTTTGGCTCGTCCGTATGGCGAGAGGCGTGTGTCATGAAGTTTGTTGATGAAGTATCGATTCGAGTGAAGGCCGGCGACGGCGGCAATGGTTGCATGAGTTTCCGTCGGGAAAAATTCATTGAAAACGGTGGCCCGAACGGCGGTGATGGGGGTGACGGCGGCTCGATCTACATGCTCGCCGACGAAAACCTCAACACCCTGGTGGACTACCGTTACACCCGGCACTTCGATGCCGAGCGTGGCTCCAACGGCGGCAGCACCGACTGCACCGGCAAGAAGGGCGAAGACCTGATCCTGCGCGTGCCAGTCGGCACCACGGTGATCGATTCGGCCACCCAGGAAGTGATTGGCGACCTGACCAAGGCTGGCCAGCGTCTGCTGGTCGCCCATGGCGGCTGGCACGGCCTGGGCAACACCCGTTTCAAGTCCAGTACCAACCGTGCGCCGCGCCAGACCACGCCAGGCAAGCCCGGCGAGCAGCGTGATCTGAAGCTGGAAATGAAAGTGTTGGCCGACGTGGGCCTGCTGGGCCTGCCGAACGCCGGTAAAAGTACTTTCATTCGCTCGGTGTCGGCGGCCAAGCCGAAAGTGGCCGATTACCCGTTCACCACCCTGGTGCCGAACCTGGGCGTGGTCAGCGTCGACCGTTGGAAGAGTTTCGTGATCGCCGACATTCCAGGGCTGATCGAAGGGGCTTCCGAGGGCGCGGGCCTGGGGATTCGTTTCCTCAAGCACTTGTCCCGTACCCGTCTGTTGCTGCACCTCGTCGACATGGCGCCGCTGGATGAAACCGATGCCGCCGATGCTGCCGAAGTCATCGTCAACGAGCTGACCAAGTTCAGCCCGGCCCTGGCCGAGCGTGATCGTTGGCTGGTGCTGAACAAGTGCGACCAGATCCTCGAAGAAGAACACGAAGAGCGGGTCAAGGAAATCGTCGACCGCCTGGAGTGGGAAGGTCCGGTCTATGTGATCTCGGCCATCGCCAAAGAAGGCACCGAGCGCCTGTGCCACGACATCATGCGTTACCTGGAAGATCGGGCCGACCGCCTGGCCAACGATCCGGCCTACAAGGAAGAACTGGCCGAGCTCGACCAGCGCATCGAAGACGAGGCCCGTGCCCAGCTGCAGGCGCTGGATGACCAGCGTGCCCTGCGTCGCAGTGGCGTCAAGTCGGTCCATGACATCGGTGACGATGATTGGGACGAAGAAGATGTGGATGACGAAGACGGTCCGGAAATCATCTACGTTCGCGACTGATCTTGTGCTGATACCACTCAGCTGAAACCAGGGCCTGCAGGGGCCCTGTGGGAGCGAGCTTGCTCGCGAAAGCGATCTGTCAGTTGGCATAGTCGTTAGCTGACACGCCGCTATCGCGAGCAAGCTCGCTCCCACTGGTTCAAGTGTTTCAGCGCAGTGTTATCATCGCCGGCAAGCCGGTTCCCAAGGCGCCGCTCATTCGAGCGGCGTTTTGGTATCTGTAAAACGCAAATACGAATAATCCCATGGGCGGCGCTGGGTCGCGCCGTTCGCTGGCAAAGGTTGAAGATGATGCGGAGCAAGGTGACGGGTGCGCGGCGCTGGGTCGTGAAGATCGGTAGCGCACTGCTGACGGCGGATGGCAAGGGGCTGGATCGCCAGGCAATGGCGGTGTGGGTCGAGCAGATGGTGGCCCTGCATGAGGCTGGCGTCGAGTTGGTGTTGGTCTCTTCGGGGGCTGTGGCAGCCGGTATGAGCCGTTTGGGCTGGACGTCGCGACCCAGCGCGATGCATGAACTGCAGGCGGCCGCCGCCATCGGCCAGATGGGCCTGGTGCAGGCTTGGGAGTCGAGCTTTGCCGAGCACGGTCGCCATACGGCGCAGATTCTGCTGACCCATGACGACCTGTCCGACCGCAAGCGCTACCTCAATGCCCGTAGTACCTTGCGAGCGCTGGTGGAGCTGAAGGTCATCCCGGTGATCAACGAGAACGACACGGTGGTCACCGACGAGATCCGTTTCGGCGATAACGACACCCTGGCCGCGCTGGTGGCGAACCTGGTGGAGGCGGATCTGTTGGTGATCCTCACGGATCGCGACGGCATGTTCGACGCCGATCCGCGCAATAACCCCGATGCCAAGCTGATCTACGAAGCCCGTGCCGACGACCCGGCGCTGGACGCGGTGGCGGGCGGCACGGGTGGTGCGCTGGGGCGCGGCGGCATGCAGACCAAGCTGCGTGCGGCGCGTCTGGCGGCGCGCTCCGGGGCTCACACTATCATTGTCGGCGGTCGGCTGGAGCGGGTGCTGGATCGTCTGAAGGCGGGCGAGCGCATCGGCACTTTGCTGTCCCCTGAGCGCGGCATGCTGGCGGCGCGCAAGCAATGGCTGGCCGGGCACCTGCAAACCCGTGGCACGCTGGTGCTGGATGCGGGTGCCGTGACGGCGTTGTCCCAGGGCAACAAAAGCCTGCTGCCGGTGGGTGTGAAGCTGGTCCAGGGCAGTTTCCGTCGCGGCGAAATGGTCGTGTGCGTGGCGCCGGACGGTCGCGAGATCGCCCGTGGTCTGGCCAACTACAGCGCCCTGGAAGCGCAGAAAATCATCGGTCAATCGTCTGATGCGATTGTCGGTCTGTTGGGTTACATGGCGGAGCCTGAACTGGTCCACCGTGACAACCTGATCCTCGTCTAAGGAAAAATCATGGGTTTGGCAAAAGGATTGATCGGCTTGCTGCTGGCGGTACCGCTGTTGGCGTCGGCCGAGGAAATTGGCCAGGTGTCGACGGTGTTCAAGTTTGTCGGGCCGAACGACCGGATTGTGGTCGAGGCATTCGATGATCCCAAGGTGGATGGCGTGACCTGTTACCTGTCGCGGGCCAAGACCGGCGGTGTGAAGGGCGGCCTGGGCCTTGCCGAGGATCGCGCCGAAGCGTCCATCGCCTGTCGCCAGGTCGGGCCCATCAACTTCAAGGGTGAGCTCAAGGATGGCGAGGAAGTGTTCAAGGAGCGTACTTCCCTGGTGTTCAAGACCATGCAAGTGGTGCGCTTTCTCGACAAGAAGCGCAATACGCTGGTGTACCTGGTCTACAGCGACCGCGTGATCGAGGGCAGCCCGCAGAATGCGGTGACGGCTATCCCGATCTTGCCGTGGGCTCGTACTCAATAATCAACACATAGCCCTGTGGGGACGAGCTTGCTCGCGATGGCGGTATCAGTAACAGCGATTTTTCTGATGCTCCGCCATCGCGAGCAAGCTCGCTCCCACAATGTTCTGAATGAAGAATCCCGGGCAATAAAAAACCGACCCTGAGGTCGGTTTTTTAATGAGCGTGTCGCTTAGGCAGCAGCGGCAACGTTCAGGGCCTTTACGTGGCCATTCAGGCGGCTCTTATGGCGAGCAGCCTTGTTCTTGTGGATGATGCCTTTATCGGCCATACGGTCGATAACTGGCACAGCCAGAACGTAAGCAGCTTGAGCTTTTTCAGCGTCTTTTGCGTCGATGGCCTTGACTACGTTCTTGATGTAGGTACGGACCATGGAACGCAGGCTGGCGTTGTGGCTGCGACGCTTCTCAGCCTGTTTTGCACGTTTTTTGGCGGAAGGTGTGTTGGCCACCGTCGAGCTCCTCGAAAGACTTTTTGGGAAATAGCAAACAAAATAGGCCGCGAATCATGCCGATGAGTTGAAGTCTTGTCAAGGGCGGGTGACGCGTTCCGCTGAATGGCAGGTGCTGCGCACCGAAGGATTTCTTTCCGGCGTGCGACCTGTAAACTCGCGGGCTTTGGCTCTGCACTGTTTAGCGGCGCGGAGTATCGCACAAGTGGGCGCGTTGTTCGCCTGCTGTTTATCGACAGGCAAAAACTCTTTTCATGAATCTGCTCAAATCGTTGGCCGCCGTCAGCTCTATCACGATGCTTTCCCGCATCCTGGGGTTCGTTCGCGATACGCTGATCGCACGGATTTTCGGCGCCGGGATGGCGACGGACGCCTTCTTCATCGCCTTCAAGCTGCCCAACCTGCTGCGGCGGATCTTCGCCGAGGGGGCGTTCTCCCAGGCCTTCGTGCCGATCCTGGCGGAATATAAAAGCCAGAAAGGCGATGAGGCAACCCGCACATTCATTGCCTACGTCACCGGTCTGCTGACCTTGGTGCTGGCGCTGGTCACGGCCGCCGGCATGCTCGCCGCGCCCTGGGTGATCTGGGCCACGGCGCCAGGCTTCACCGACACCCCGGAAAAATTCCAGCTCACCACAGACCTGCTGCGGGTGACCTTTCCTTATATATTGCTGATTTCCCTGTCGTCCCTGGCCGGGGCGATCCTCAATACCTGGAACCGCTTTTCCGTGCCGGCCTTTGTGCCGACCCTGCTCAACGTCAGCATGATCGTCTTCGCCGTGTTCCTGACACCGTACTTCGACCCGCCGGTGATGGCTCTGGGCTGGGCGGTGCTGGTGGGTGGCCTGGCGCAACTGCTCTATCAACTGCCGCACCTGAAAAAGATCGGCATGCTGGTGCTGCCGCGGCTGAACCTGCGCGACAGCGGCGTGTGGCGGGTGATGAAGCAGATGCTGCCGGCGATCCTCGGGGTGTCGGTGAGCCAGATTTCCCTGATCATCAACACCATCTTTGCCTCGTTCCTGGTGGCCGGTTCGGTGTCGTGGATGTACTACGCCGACCGCCTGATGGAGTTGCCGTCCGGCGTGCTGGGCGTGGCCCTGGGCACGATCCTGCTGCCCACCCTGGCCAAGACCTACGCCAGCCAGGACCGCCACGAATACTCGCGAATTCTCGATTGGGGCCTGCGCCTGTGCTTTGTGCTGGTGCTGCCATGTTCCCTGGCGCTGGGGATCCTGGCCGAGCCGTTGACCGTCTCGTTGTTCCAGTACGGCCAGTTCAATGCGTTCGACGCCTTGATGACCCAGCGTGCGCTGATCGCTTACTCGGTGGGCTTGCTCGGGATCATCGTGATCAAGGTGCTGGCGCCAGGGTTCTACGCCCAGCAGAACATCCGCACGCCGGTGAAGATCGCCATTTTTACCCTGGTGATGACCCAGTTGTTCAACCTGTTGCTGATCGGTCCGTTGGCTCATGCCGGCCTGGCCCTGGCGATCAGTGCCGGCGCTTGCCTCAACGCCGGGCTGCTGTTTTATCAACTGCGCAAGCAAAAGATGTATCAGCCACAGCCGGGCTGGGGCAAGTTCGGCCTCAAGCTGCTGGTGGCCGTGGCCGTGATGTCGGCGGTCCTGCTGGGGGCGATGCATTTCATGCCGGCCTGGGGCGAGGGGCAGATGCTCGCGCGTTTCCTGCGCCTGGGTGTGCTGGTGGTTGCCGGTGTGGTGGCGTATTTCGGCATGTTGCTGCTGATGGGGTTCCGCCTGCGCGACTTCAATCGCAAGGCCTTGAGCTGAGGGCGAGCCCTCGATAATCCCGGGCCGGGCAGTGGTTTTGTCGGTTCGATCACTTTGGCGTGCGGTGTTGCCTGTCGTCGGCCGCCGGGTGTGGTTATAATCGGCCACTTTATGAGCAAGAAGCGCGTTATGCAGCTGGTTCGAGGCCTCCACAACCTGCGCCCCCAGCATCGGGGCTGTGTCGCCACTATTGGCAACTTTGACGGTGTTCACCGTGGCCACCAGGCTATCCTGGCGCGGCTGCGCGAGCGTGCGCTGGAATTGGGCGTGCCCAGTTGCGTGGTGATTTTCGAGCCGCAGCCACGGGAGTTTTTCGCCCCGGACACCGCCCCGGCCCGTCTGGCCCGGTTGCGGGACAAACTGCAACTGCTGGCCGCCGAAGGTGTCGACCGGGTTCTGTGCCTGGCCTTCAACCAGCGCCTGAGCAAGCTCAGTGCCGCCGAATTCGTCGATAACATTCTGGTGGACGGTCTCGATGTGAAGCATCTGGAAGTCGGCGATGATTTCCGTTTCGGCTGTGATCGGTCCGGGGATTTCGATTACCTGCAACAGGCCGGTATCGCCCAGGGTTTCACCGTCGAAGCGGCGCAGACCGTCGAGATGGATGGCTTGCGCGTCAGCAGCACCCAGGTCCGCAATGCCCTGGCGGCGGCCGACTTCGAATTGGCCGAGCGCTTGCTCGGCCGGCCGTACCGGATTGCCGGGCGGATCCTGCACGGGCAGAAGTTGGCGCGCCAATTGGGCACGCCGACGGCCAACGTGCAGCTCAAGCGTCGTCGCGTGCCGCTGACCGGGGTGTTCCTGGTGAGTGTCGAGATCGACGGCAAGACCTGGCCCGGCGTCGCCAACATCGGCGTGCGCCCCACGGTCCAGGGCGATGGCAAGGCCCATCTTGAAGTACATGTTCTGGATTTTGCCGGCGATCTGTATGACCGGCGTTTGACGGTGGTTTTCCACCATAAGCTGCGTGAAGAGCAGCGTTTTGCCTCTCTGGAGGCGCTCAAGACGGCGATCCATGCAGATATCGCCGCCGCCCGTGCCCTTGTCGCAACCAGCGCCAATCGCTAATGAAGAGCCTTAAATGACCGACTATAAAGCCACGCTAAACCTTCCGGACACCGCCTTCCCAATGAAGGCCGGCCTGCCTCAGCGCGAACCACAGATTCTGCAGCGTTGGGACAGCATTGGCCTGTACGGAAAGTTGCGCGAAATTGGCAAGGATCGTCCGAAGTTCGTCCTGCACGACGGCCCTCCGTACGCCAACGGCACCATCCACATCGGTCACGCGCTGAACAAGATTCTCAAGGACATGATCATCCGCTCCAAGACCCTGTCGGGTTTTGATGCGCCGTATGTCCCGGGCTGGGACTGCCATGGCCTGCCGATCGAGCACAAGGTCGAAGTGACCCACGGCAAGAACCTGGGCGCGGACAAGACTCGCGAGCTGTGCCGTGCCTACGCCACCGAGCAGATCGAAGGGCAGAAGTCCGAATTCATTCGCCTCGGCGTGCTGGGCGACTTTGCCAACCCGTACAAGACCATGGACTTCAAGAACGAAGCCGGCGAAATCCGTGCCCTGGCGAAAATCGTCGAGGGCGGTTTCGTGTTCAAGGGCCTCAAGCCGGTGAACTGGTGCTTCGATTGCGGTTCGGCCCTGGCGGAGGCGGAAGTCGAGTACGAGAACAAGAAGTCCTCGACCATCGACGTCGCGTTCCCGATCGCCGATGAAGACAAGCTCGCCACCGCGTTCGGCCTGGGCAAGCTGGCCAAGCCGGCGTCGATCGTGATCTGGACCACCACCCCGTGGACGATCCCGGCCAACCAGGCGCTGAACGTCCACCCGGAATTCACCTACGCCCTGGTCGACGTCGGCGACAAGCTGCTGGTGCTGGCCGAAGAGCTGGTCGAAGCCTGCCTGGCCCGCTACAACCTCGAAGGTTCGGTGGTCGCCACCGCCCCGGGTTCGGCGCTGGAATTGATCAATTTCCGTCATCCGTTCTATGACCGCCTGTCGCCGATCTATCTGGCTGACTACGTCGAATTGAGCGCCGGCACCGGCATCGTCCACTGTTCGCCTGCCTATGGCGTAGACGATTTTGTGATCTGCAAGAAATACGGTCTGGTCAACGACGACATTATCAACCCAGTACAAAGCAATGGCGTGTATGCGTCGTCACTGGAGTTCTTCGGCGGCCAGTTCATCTTCAAGGCCAACCCGGCCATCATCGACAAGTTGACCGAAGTGGGCGCGCTGCTGCACACCACCGTCATCGAACACAGCTACATGCACTGCTGGCGCCACAAGACCCCGCTGATCTACCGCGCCACCGCGCAGTGGTTCATCGGCATGGACAAGCAGCCCACCAGCGGCGACACCCTGCGCCAGCGTTCGCTCAAGGCCATCGAAGAGACCCAGTTCGTACCGGCCTGGGGCCAGGCGCGCCTGCACTCGATGATCGCCAATCGTCCAGACTGGTGCATCTCCCGCCAGCGCAACTGGGGCGTGCCGATCCCGTTCTTCCTGAACAAGGAAAGCGGCGAGTTACACCCGCGCACCGTCGAATTGATGGAAGTCGTGGCCAAGCGCGTCGAAGCCGAAGGCATCGAAGCCTGGTTCAAGCTCGATGCCGCTGAGCTGTTGGGCGACGAAGCACCGCTGTACGACAAGATCAGCGACACCCTGGACGTCTGGTTCGACTCCGGCACCACCCATTGGCACGTGCTGCGCGGTTCGCACCCGATGGGCCACGAGAGCGGCCCGCGCGCCGACCTGTACCTGGAGGGCTCCGACCAGCACCGTGGCTGGTTCCACTCGTCGCTGCTGACCGGTTGCGCCATCGACAACCACGCGCCGTACCGCGAGCTGCTGACCCACGGCTTCACCGTCGACGAGTCCGGTCGCAAGATGTCCAAGTCCCTGGGCAACGTGATCGCGCCGCAGAAGGTCAACGACACCCTGGGCGCCGACATCATGCGCCTGTGGGTGGCCTCCACCGACTATTCCGGCGAGATGGCCGTTTCCGAGCAGATCCTGCAGCGCAGCGCGGACGCCTACCGGCGGATCCGTAACACCGCGCGCTTCCTGCTTTCCAACCTGACCGGCTTCAACCCGGCCACCGACCTGCTGCCGGCCGAAGAAATGCTCGCGCTGGACCGTTGGGCCGTGGACCGTACCCTGTTGCTGCAACGCGAATTGCAGGAGCACTACGGCGAATACCGCTTCTGGAACGTCTACTCCAAGATCCACAACTTCTGCGTGCAGGAGCTCGGTGGTTTCTACCTCGACATCATCAAGGACCGCCAATACACCACCGGCGCCAACAGCAAGGCGCGTCGTTCGTGCCAGACCGCGCTGTTCCACATCAGCGAAGCCCTGGTGCGCTGGATCGCGCCGATCCTGGCGTTCACCGCCGATGAGCTGTGGCAATACCTGCCGGGCGAGCGCAACGAGTCGGTGATGCTCAACACCTGGTACGAAGGCCTGACCGAACTGCCGCAAGGCTTCGAGCTGGACCGTGCGTATTGGGACCGCGTCATGGCGGTCAAGGCCGCGGTCAACAAGGAAATGGAGATCCAGCGGGCGGCCAAGGCCGTCGGCGGCAACCTGCAGGCCGAAGTGACCCTCTACGCTGAAGAAGCCCTTAGCGGCGACCTGGCCAAGCTGGGCAACGAGCTGCGCTTCGTGCTGATCACCTCCACTGCCAGTGTCGCGCCGTTGGTGCAGGCGCCGGCCGATGCGGTGACCACCGAAGTCAGCGGCCTGAAGCTGAAGATCGTCAAGTCGAACCACACCAAGTGCGCCCGCTGCTGGCACTGCCGCGAAGACGTCGGCGTGAATCCGGAGCATCCGGAAATCTGTGGTCGTTGCGTCGACAACATCAGCGGTGCTGGCGAGGTTCGCCACTATGCCTAACGCAGCGGGTCGTTTCGGACGGCTGGGCTGGCTCTGGTTGAGCGCGCTGGTACTGGTCATCGACCAGGCCAGCAAGTTCTACTTTGAAAGCTCGTTGACCCTGTACCAGCAGATCGTGATCATCCCGGATTACTTCAGCTGGACCCTGGCCTACAACACCGGGGCGGCATTCAGTTTCCTGGCCGACAGTTCCGGCTGGCAGCGCTGGCTGTTCGCCCTGATTGCCGTCGTGGTCAGTGCCGTGCTGGTGGTCTGGCTCAAGCGCCTGGGGCGCAATGAGACCTGGCTGGCCGTGGCGCTGGCCTTGGTGCTGGGTGGTGCGTTGGGCAATCTCTATGACCGCATCGCCCTGGGCCATGTCATCGATTTCATCCTGGTGCATTGGCAGAACCGCTGGTATTTCCCGGCGTTCAACTTTGCCGACAGTGCCATCAGCGTGGGCGCCGTGATGCTCGCCCTGGACATGTTCAAGAGCAAGAAAACCGGAGAAGCCGTCCATGACTGAGCAGCGTATCGCTCAAAACACCGAAGTGAAGCTTCACTTCGCCCTGCACCTGGAAAACGGCGACACCGTCGACAGCACCTTCGACAAGGCCCCGGCGGTGTTCAAGGTTGGTGATGGCAACCTGCTGCCAGGCTTCGAAGCGGCGATCCTCGGTTTCAAGGCCGGCGACAAGCGCACCGTGGTCGTGCCACCGGAAAACGCCTTTGGTCAGCCCAACCCGCAAAACGTGCAGACCATGCCACGCTCCCAGTTCCAGGACATGGAACTGTCCGAGGGCCTGCTGGTGATCTTCAACGACGCGGCCAATACCGAGCTGCCGGGTGTGGTGAAGGCGTTCGATGACGCCCAGGTGACCGTGGACTTCAATCATCCGCTGGCGGGCAAGACCTTGAACTTCGAAGTGGAAATCCTCGACGTCAAGGCGGTTTAACATTTGACCGGCAGCTTCTGCTGCCACCCGATCCACTGTGGGAGCGAGCTTGCTCGCGATGACGGAGTCACTTTCAATACAGGGGTGACAGACTCACCGCCATCGCGAGCAAGCTCGCTCCCACATGGGATCTCCTTGTTTTCGGGCCTTTCGCTCGATTAACAGGCAAGCATTCAATTTCTTGCGCGCAAGACACGAGGCACAGCATGCAAATCAAACTCGCCAACCCCCGTGGCTTCTGCGCCGGCGTGGACCGGGCGATCGAAATCGTCAACCGCGCCCTGGAAGTCTTCGGGCCGCCGATCTATGTGCGCCACGAAGTGGTCCACAACAAATTCGTCGTCGAGGACCTGCGCAGCCGCGGGGCCATTTTCGTCGAGGAACTGGACCAGGTGCCGGACGACGTCATCGTGATCTTCAGTGCCCACGGGGTTTCCCAGGCCGTGCGCAGTGAAGCCGCTGGCCGCGGCCTGAAGGTGTTCGACGCGACGTGCCCATTGGTGACCAAGGTGCACATCGAAGTGGCGCGCTACAGCCGTGACGGTCGCGAGTGCATCCTGATCGGCCATGAAGGCCACCCGGAAGTCGAAGGCACCATGGGCCAATACGATGCCAGCAACGGCGGTGCGATCTATCTGGTCGAAGACGAGGATGACGTTGCGGCCTTGCAAGTACGCAACCCCGATAGCCTGGCTTTCGTGACCCAGACGACCCTGTCCATGGACGACACCAGCCGTGTGATCGACGCCCTGCGCGCGCGTTTTCCGGCCATCGGCGGCCCGCGCAAGGATGACATCTGCTACGCCACCCAGAACCGTCAGGATGCGGTCAAGCAACTGGCCAATGAATGCGATGTGGTGCTGGTGGTCGGCAGCCCGAACAGTTCCAACTCCAACCGCTTGCGCGAGCTGGCCGAGCGCATGTCCACGCCCGCTTACCTGATCGACGGTGCCGAGGACATGCAACGCAGCTGGTTCGAGGGCATCGAGCGTATCGGCATCACCGCCGGTGCTTCCGCCCCGGAAGTCCTGGTGCGTGGCGTGATCCAGCAATTGCAGGCTTGGGGCGCCACCGGTGCCGATGAACTGGCCGGTCGCGAGGAGAACATCACGTTCTCGATGCCGAAAGAGCTGCGCGTGCGCTCCCTGCTTTAAGTCCTTTTTCGCACAGCGCCTGTTTGGCTTCGACGCTTTCCAGGCGCACGCGACCGGAAGGCGCCAGTATCACTTGATGATGGCTGACCGGCCCGCGTTTGGCGCAGACATGCAGCGTGCCTGCCTGGAATGCGCCATTGGGATGCAGGGCTTCCCCTTGGCTGCCGAACCTCACCCGGCGTTTCACCGGCTGGTTGCCGACCACCCGGGCGCTGGCGCTGCGCTCCATCAGCACGGTCTTCTCCTTATCGTCCAGGGTGATGCGCCAGCCCTGGCCCCAATCGTTGTCTATCCCCCTGAGCACGACCGTCCGGTTGCGCGTGATGGCCTCGCTGCGCGCGCTGCGTAACCCGCTGATCAGCAACTGCGCGGTGTCCTTGCGCTCGATGGATGCGATCAGTTCTTTGTAGCCCGCGTTGGCCCAGGGCAGAACAATTGCGGCAATTGCCAGTCCCATGAGCAGTTCGATCAGGCTGAAGCCCTGTTGGTGCATGACATCTCCTCCCTGGAGAATGTGAAGCGGTGTGATAGTGCAAGCTCTCAATGTGGCAGCAAGCATGCTGTGGCGAGGGAGCTTGCTCCCGCTGGGTTGCGCAGCAGCCCCAAAATAGCGGCCGCTATGCGCCCGGGCGGGAGCAAGCTCCCTCGCCACAGGCGGTGGTTTGTTCTAGCGTGTAGAGGCAGGTATAGCCGACGGCAACGGAGGGCACCGATGGATCTTCGTACAAAAGGTTTCACGCTGATCGAGGTGCTGGTGGCCCTTGGCGTGCTGCTGATCCTGATTACCATGGCGGTGCCGTCATTCACCGGCTCGCTGCAGAGTACCAAGGCCGACACTGAGGTTGACGACTTGCGCCGGGCGCTGAACTTTGCCCGGCTGGAGGCGATCGACCGTGGTATCACCACGCGCATCCGCCCCACGGCTGAGGGCAGCGTCTGGAGCGGCGAACTGAAGGTGTATGACAGTACTGGCACGCCGGCAAATGTATTGCGGGTTGTTCCAGCGATGAGCAGTGGCGCGACTCTGACGCTAACCTCAGCAGTGAACAACATCGATTTCAACAACCTCGGCGGGTTATCGGCACCGGCCACGCCGGTGAGTTTCAATTATGTAAGAGGGGCACAGAGCAGGACGCTGAATGTCTGCCTTAATGGAAGAATCGTATTGGGTGGAAGTTGCGGATGAAGGATTGCAGTAAAAGGGCACAGGAGGGCATGACGCTGATCGAGGTGCTGGTGGCGGTGCTGATTCTCGGTGTCGGCTTGCTGGGGGCGGCGATGATCCAGCTCAACGCGCTCAAGTACACCGACAGTTCGCGCATGACCAGCCAGGCCAGCTTCATTGCCTACGACCTGCTGGACCGCATTCGCGCCAACTCCGGCGCCGACTACACCGTCACACCGCCCAGCTCGCCGAACCTCAACGTGGCCCGGGACCAGGACCTCTACGATTTCAAGACCAACATCATCGCCTTCGGCGGCGCCACGGCCACCGGCACCATCGCCCTGAACCAGCGGGTCTACACCATCACCATTGCCTGGGACGACGCCCGGGCCGCCAACACCACCAACGCGGCCGAGGCGCGGCGCAGCTTCGTACTGACCAGCCGGGTCGCCGTCGATCCGCCGGGGACGCCGCCATGAACAGGCGTTGCCGGGGATTCGGCCTGATTGAATTGATGATTGCCCTGGTGCTCAGCCTGATCGTCATCCTGGGTGTCGTGCAGATTTTCATCGCCGCCAAGAACACCTACATCAGCCAAAGTGCGGCGGCGGTGATGCAGGAGGACGCCCGGTTCGTCCTGAGCAAAATGGTCCAGGAGATTCGCATGGTGGGCATGTTCGGTTGCCTGGGGACCATTACCGATGCTTCCACGGCCAATGATTTCAATGCCAGCCAGATCACCCCGATCCGCTGGGATAACGCCAACCGCAGATTGACCCTGGTTACCGCCGACGTAGGGAATGGCGGTAGCGCTCCGACCTGGACCGTCGTCTCCGATTGCCGCACCTCGGCGACGGCCTATACCAACGCACGGCTACCGGCGGCGGGGCAGTTGGCCTTCCCGATCCGCCGACTGATCTACAGCTTCAACAACAACCAATTGCTGCTGGGCAGCGGCGCCGGCAACCCGACCTTGTCGGTGCTGGTGGACAACGTGCGGGCGTTCGACGTGACGTTCGGCGTGGCCGGCAGCGCGACGGACATCGCGGCGTCGAGCTATACCAGCAATCCGGCGGACCCGGCACTGATCCGCAGCGTGCGCCTGACCCTGACACTTTTTGATCCGAGGAACGCAGTGCGCGAGCAGACCTTCAACGTGGTTGCCGCCTTGCGCAACCGGTTGCTATGAAGGAGATGACTTCGATGGGGCAGGCGCACCGCCAGCGGGGCATGGCATTGCTGGTCAGCCTGGTCTTCCTGTTGCTACTGACGCTGATCGGTCTGTCATCGATGCAGAGCGCCACCCTCCAGGAAAAAATGACCAGCAGCGTCATGCAGCGCAACCAGTCGTTCCAGGTGGCCGAGGCGGCGCTGAGGGTGGGGGAAAGCTCGGTGCAGGTCGAAACCTATTCATTGCCGGTGTGTACCACCACGACCCAGTGCGCGCCGCCGGCCGAGTCGGCGACGCTGACGGGGGCTGGGCGCAATTCGTCATCGGGGGTGCTCTGGGTTGCCGCCGCCGGTGGGTTTTATGGTGTGCAGAACATCGGCACGACGCTCACGGCGGTCAACGTGCCGGTCAATACGTCGGCGACGCTGTACCGGATCACGGCGGTGGCGGTGGTGGGGAATAACCAGCGCAGCGTGGTGGAGAGCATCTATGCCAAATATTAAGGCGTTTCGCGGCGGATGGCAGACGTTGTGGGGGGCGTTGCTCAGCCTTTACCTGGCGGCGCCGGCCTATGCGTTCACGCCTTCGGATTCGCCCTTGCTGAGTGCGGCCGCCGTCACGCCGAACGTGATGCTGCTGATCGATGATTCGGGGAGCATGAACAACATTATCTGGGCGGCGGGGTTTGATCCCAGTGTCTCGCGGCCGGCGGTTCTCAATTGCAATTCCAGCAACAGCTGCTTCGGTGGAACAACTCTCGATCCAGACGATGGCAACGTCTTGCTGGCAAGTCTGTTCCGTGGTGGTTGCTCCAGTGGCTGGTATGGCTTTTACCGGGGCGTCCTGTCACGTGTCTGCCTGCGATTGCCAGACCCGGTGGGTGACGGCAACACGCGCTATACCACCAAATACCTGGCGTACCTGTTGACCCTCGCCAATGGCTCGAACCGGGACTTCACCACAGGCTCCATCCCCACCGACTACCGCATCAACGTGGCGCGGGACGTTTCCAACGACCTGGTCGCCAGCAACCGCGCCCTACGTATCGGCCTTGCTACCTTCAACCCGCCGAACAGCAGTAACTCCGGCCCCGGGGGATATATCGCGCGCGCCATCAGCGATCTGTCACCGGTCAGCGGCAGCGTGACCCAGACCCAAGCCAACAACAACTACAGCGCGCTGATCAGCGCCATCAACGCCTTAGGCGCCGTCGCCAATACCCCGTTGGCCGAGAGCTATTACGAGGTCACCCGCTACTTCAGGGGCATGGCGCCGTACCACAACAGCACGCCAGCTACCTACACCAGCCCGATCCAGTACCGTTGCCAGAAGAATTTCGGCGTGGTGATCACCGACGGCTTGCCCACCTATGACCGGACGTTTCCCACCAACGACCCGCTGGGCTTGGCCCGGTTGCCGAATTGGGATGGCATCAATAACGATGGCGACGATCTCAATGGTGATGGCGAGGGCGACACGCTGTACCTGGACGACATCGCCAAGTTCGCCTTCGACATCGACATGCGCTCCACCGGCACCGACGCCACCGGCAAGAGCTGGAACGCCACGGATTTTCCCCGGCAATACCTCAATACCTATACCGTGGGTTTTACCGCCGCCAACCCGATGTTGTCAGACGCCGCCCGCTATGGTGCCGGCAAGTATTACCAGGCGACCGACAGCGAAGGCCTGAACTCGGCGTTGGCTTCTGCCCTGAGCGACATCACTTCCAAGGCTGGCTCCGGGGGCGGCGGCACCACCAACGCCGCCACATTGTCGAGCACCTCGAGCTACTACCAGACCACGTATGACCCCAAGGACTGGCGCGGCACCATCCGGGCGTTTGGCTTTACCTCGGCGGGCACGGTCAACACAGCCGCGGTGCAATGGACCACCGATACCGCCATCGTGCCCGGCGCCACGGCACCGATCTATCAGTCCTGGAACACCGCGACCAACGTGCCGGTGACCCTGGCCTACGGCAACTTTTCGCCGGCCCAGCAAACCAGCCTCAGCCAGAACCTGCCCACGGGGATCACCGGCAATGACTTGGTGGAGTGGAGCAAGGGCGTCAATAAAACCGGCCTGAAGGTGCGCAGCGCGTTGCTGGGGGACATCATCAACTCGCCGCTGGTGCTGGCATCGCCCAATGACCAGACCGCTGCGGACCTGCTCAACGACACCAGCTATAGCACCTACCTGGCGACCAAGGCGACGAACATGAGCGCCAGCCTGGTGGTGAACGGCAACGATGGTTTTTTCAGTGTCATCAACAGTGCAAACGGCACGCGGCGTTACGCCTACATGCCTTCGAACGTGCTGCCTTCGTTGCAGGACATCGCCGACACCAACTACATCAACGGCGTGAGCCACAAGTTCCTGGTGGATGGACAGGTCGGTGTATACGACGTGCAATCGGGGAGCGCCTGGAAGACCGTGGCCTTGGGCGGAACGGGTGCCGGCGGCAAGACGTTCTTCGCGGTGCAGCTGTTCGATGCGGCGGCGGGCAACGCGTTTCGGGCGCTGTGGGAAATCAGCGCGCCAACCGTTGCCAACACCGCCAACGTCTTCAATGACCTGGGCTACGCCTACGCACGCCCCGAAGTCGCGCGCCTGGCGGACGGTCGCTGGGCGGCGTTCATCGCCAACGGCTATGGCAGCAACAGCGGCGTGGCGGCGTTGTACGTCGTGGATATCCGTGACGGTTCGCTGATCCGCAAAATCGTCATCAACAGCAGTGAGACCGATAACGGACTGTCGTCGGTCAAGTTGCGGGTCAACTCCCAGAATGTGGTGCAAGCCGCGTACGGTGGCGACTTGAAGGGGCGGATGTGGAAATTCGACCTCAGCGGCACCTCGCCCACCGCGTGGGGCCTGGCGTTCGCCGGCCAGCCGTTGTTCACCGCCCCCGGCGGCGCGACCCAGCCGATCACCGTGCAGCCTCTGCTGGCAGACAATCCCCAGGGCGGCACCCAGGTTTTTTTCGGTACCGGTAAGTTCAACGAAGCGGCAGACAAGCTGAACAAGGATCTGCAAGCGTTCTATTCGATCTGGGACGCCACTGGCGGCGGGGGGCAAATCACCGTCTCGAGCCTGCAGGCCCAGTCGATCACGGGGGTGTTTTCAGGCAGCACCGGGCAGTTCGTGACCACCAGCCAGACCGACGTGACGTACCCTGCGAAGAAGGGCTGGTACCTGCCTTTGGTGTACAACAATGTGCTGACCGGGGAACGGGTCATCAACCCGGCCAACCTGGTGCTCGGGCGCGTGATCTTTACCACGGCCGCCGTAGACACCACCGACCCTTGCGCCAGCTTCGGTACCGGCAAACTGATCGAATTGGATGCATTCAACGGTAAGATGCTCAACTATGCGGTACTCGATACCAACAACGATGGTTCGCTCACCAGCCTCGATACGATTTCCGCCGGCGTGGTGTTTACGGGCGGTATTCCGACCCTGAGCGCCGTCGTCAGCGCCAACGGGGCCACCAATATGATCGTGAACGACTCCGGTGGCGGTATCACTGACCTGCTGGGCAAAACCGTCGGCGGCAGCCGCCGCATCATGTGGCGGCAAATACAATGAGGGCAAGGCATGCGCAGATCCAACCGGGGTTTCACCTTGATCGAAATCATGATCGTGATCGCGATCATCGGTATCGTGATCACCATCGGCTATCCGAGCCTGACCGAATACATGAAGAAGGGCCGACGCACTGAAATTGCCGGGCTCTTATCCGAGCAGGCGCAGATTCTCGAGCGCTACTACTCGAAGAACAACGTCTACACCAATGCAACCGGGCTGAGCAGCGGCAACGATTTCTACACCATTACCCAGACGCTGGCGGACCAGAGTTTCACCCTGACCGCCGTACGCAAGAGCGGTTCGTCCATGGCCACGGACAAGTGCGGTGATTTCACTCTCAACAATACCGGCGTACGCAGCATGCTCAACGCCACTGCGGGGCTGACCACCAAGGATTGTTGGGGGCGCTGAGTTTCTTTCCTCCGGGCGCGCTTTTGCGCCCTTTGTTTTAGTGAGTCGAATCAGAACATGACCAGGCAACAGCAAGTGGTGATCGTCGGTGGCGGAGTCATTGGCCTGCTGACGGCGTTCAATCTGGCGTCCGAAGGGCAACGTGTGGTGCTGCTGGACCGCTCCAGTGTCGGCCAGGAATCGTCCTGGGCCGGCGGCGGCATCGTTTCGCCGTTGTACCCTTGGCGCTACAGCCCGGCGGTCACGGCGCTGGCCCATTGGTCGCAGGATTTTTATCCACAGCTGGGTGAGCGCTTGTTCGCGGCCACCGGGATCGATCCTCAAGTGCACGTGACCGGGCTGTATTGGCTGGACCTGGACGACCAGGACGAAGCGCTGGCCTGGGCCGAGCGGGAAGGGCGCCCGCTGCGGGCTGTGGATATCTCGACGGTCCACGACGCCGTGCCGGTACTGGGCGCGGGTTTTTCCCGGGCGATCTACATGGCTGGCGTGGCCAACGTGCGTAACCCTCGGCTGGTGAAATCCCTCAAGGCGGCGTTGCAGGCGTTGCCCAATGTCACGCTTCATGAGCATTGCGAGGTCAGCGGGTTCATCCGCGATGGCGGGCGTGTCGTGGGGGTGGACAGTTCGGCGGGACCGATGCGCGGCGATCAGGTGGTGCTGGCGGCGGGGGCCTGGAGTGGTGAACTGCTCAAGACGCTGGGGCTGAAGTTGCCGGTCGAGCCGGTCAAGGGCCAGATGATTCTGTACAAATGCGCGTCGGATTTCTTGTCGAGTATGGTGCTGGCCAAGGGGCGTTATGCGATCCCGCGTCGTGATGGGCACATTCTGGTTGGCAGTACGCTGGAGCGTGAAGGTTTCGACAAGACCCCGACCGAGGTTGCGTTGGAGAGCCTGAAGACTTCGGCGCAGCAACTGATTCCGGCGCTGGCGGGTGCAGAGGTGGTGGGGCATTGGGCCGGGTTGCGGCCTGGCTCGCCTGAAGGTATTCCCTATATCGGCGAGGTGCCGGGGGTTGCTGGGTTGTGGTTGAACTGTGGGCATTATCGTAATGGACTGGTGTTGGCGCCGGCGTCGTGTCAGTTGTTTACGGATCTGATGTTGGGGCGTGAGCCGGTGATCGATCCTGTGCCGTATGCGCCGGCTGGGCGCTTGTAAGGTCCGGCTTTGATACTGGGCCTGTGCTCAGATCCAATTGTGGGAGCGAGCTTGCTCGCGATGGCGGCCTGATAGCCGGTCGGGATTTTGTTGACCGGGCACATATCCATTGCTGCGGTAACGGCCGCTTAGGGTTCCGCCCTGACGGCGGGTCACTTTCGAAAAGCCGGAATGCCGGCCCAGGCGAAAGTAACCAAAGCGCTTTTGCCCCACCACTTGGCACCTCGCCTAGGCTCGGTGTGCCCTCACTCCGGCATTGCTCCGTGGGCCGCCGCGAAGGGCCATCCATGGCCCAGCGCGGCTATCCCGGCATCCATGCCGGGATGCCCACTCCACAATGCCTGCGTTCGGCCAGCGTGGTTAACGGGGCACCCCAGATCAAGATCAAAAGCGAGGCGGCCTGACAGCCGGCCTGGCTCTCCCGCTCGTACACCTATCAGATCTGTGGGAGCAAAGCTTGCTCGCGAGGCGGCCTTATAGCCGACCTGGCTCTTCCGGTCCTAGTGCGATCCCATTGTGGGAGCGAGCTTGCTCGCGAAGACGGCGGTACATCCAACGCTGATGCAAGCTGATCCACCGCTATCGCGAGCAAGCTTTGCTCCCACAGGGATTTGCAGTGGCCGAAAATCTGTAGATCGTCACCGACCCAATGTGTGCGAGCTTGCTCGCGAAGGCGATGGCACATTCAACGCTGATGCAAGCTGATCCACTGCTATCGCGAGCAAGCTTTGCTCCCACAGGGATTTGCAGTGGCCGCAAATCTGTAGATCGTTCCCGATCCAGTGTGGGAGCGAGCTTGCTCGCGAAGACGGCGGTACATCCAACGCTGATGCAAGCTGATCCACCGCCATCGCGAGCAAGCTCGCTCCCACAGGGGAAACGCGGTCCCCATCAAGAACCAGGTCGGCTATCAGGCCGCCTCGCGGTGGACGTTGATCTCGGAGCCCCGTTAACCACGATGGCCGAACGAAGGTATTGCGCAGTGGGCACCTCGGCATGGATGCCGAGGTAGCCGCGCTGGGCCATGGATGGCCCTTCGCGGCGGCCCACGGAGCAATGCCTTCGTTCGGGCATGCCGAGCCTAGGCGAGGCACCGAGTGGTGGGGCAAAGCGTTTTTGGTTACTTTTGGCGCTCTTCCAAAAGTGACCCGCTGTAAGAGCGGAACCGCCAGCAGCCGTTACCGCAGAAACGGATATACACACCGCCCTCACAGCCGACCAGGCTTTGTGGGAATGGTCGGACAAGGTCCTGATTCGAACCGAATTTTCCGACGAGTTCTGGCGGTTGCCGGGTGGGAAGAACTCTGGCTAACCTTTCCCGGTCGCTGCCAATTCAGCGTCCGGGCGTCGCGGCCCGAAAAACTTGGTAATCCATTCCCTCTTTGGAGTACCGCAATGAGTGACAAACCCCTACCACCTTCAGAAACCAATAACGCTTCTCCTGACTCCAGCCTTAACCCAAAAGGGCTTGATGAAGCCGCCAAACGCGCCCTCGACTATTACCTCGGCCCAAAGCCCGAAGCCAAAAAGAAACCCGCCTCAAACCAGCTATTCACCGTTGTGGACGGCATCGACACCGAATGCATCCTCGCCAACCTCAGCGAAACCCTGGCCTCCGCCAACGCAACGATCAGCGACCTGGCCTTCGAACTTGAAGGCTCGCGACGGCATATTGCCTTGGGGGTACAGCAGTTGATTGAGCTGAGCGAACTACTGGCCAACCGTGTGCTGGACGAGCGGGTACCTGTGCCGGAGGGCTAGAGAGCTGTGGCGAGGGAGCTTGCTCCCGCTGGGCTGCGCAGCAGCCCCAAAAGCAGCGCCTCGATCAACCTGATACACCAAGGTGTCAGGTCGGGGGCCGCTTCGCAGCCCAGCGGGAGCAAGCACCCTCGCCACAGGTTAAGTAGGGGCTTGAGGACCGCGCTTTAATCCAGCCCCAACTTCTTCAACCGATACCGCATCGACCGAAACGACAACTTCAGCCGTTGCGCCGCGGCCGTGCGGTTCCAGCGGGTTTCCTCCAGGGCTTGGAGGATGAGTTTACGTTCGACGTCTTCGAGGTAGTCTTCCAAGTTGTCGACCTGCATCAAGTCGGGGTTGCCCGCCTCAGAGCTGGCATTGCCCTCGGCCAGGCGCAGGTCGTCGGCTTCGATCAGCTGTTGTTCGCACAGGGTGTAGGCCCGTTCGAGCATGTTCTCCAGCTCCCGCACATTGCCCGGGAAACGGTAGTTTTGCAGGGCTTCCAGGGCTTGTGGATGTAGCTTGGCCGCCGGGCTGCCGGTGCTGCTGGCCAGCCGCTGAAGCATGTGATTGGCCAGCGGTTCGATGTCTTCGCGGCGTTCGCGCAAGGGCGGGACGCGCAATTCGATGACATTCAGCCGGTAATACAGATCCTGACGAAAGCGCCCGGCGGCCACTTCACCGTCCAGGTCCTTGTGGGTGGCACAGAGGATTCGCACATCCACCACTTCTTCCTGCTGGCCGCCCACGGCGCGCACGGCCTTTTCCTGGATGGCTCGCAACAGCTTGACCTGCATCGCCAGGGGCAGGTCGGCCACTTCATCGAGGAACAAGGTCCCGCCATGGGCAGCCTGGAACAGTCCGGGCTTGTCTTCGATGGCGCCGCTGAAGCTGCCTTTGCGGTGGCCAAAGAACTCGCTTTCCATCAGTTCCGTGGGAATCGCCCCACAGTTGACCGGCACAAAGCTCTGGTTGGAACGGGGGCCTTGTTCGTGGATCAGCCGGGCGACCAGTTCCTTGCCGCAGCCTGATTCGCCACTGATGTACACCGGTGCCTGGCTGCGGGCGAGCTTTTCGATCTGTTTGCGCACGTTGCGCATTGGCGGCGAGTCGCCCAGCAGGCAGCGCTCGATGGTGCTGCTCGGTGTGGCGACCGGTGGCAGGCGCAGGGCGCTGGTGACCAGCTCCCGCAGCCGGCCCAGGTCGACCGGCTTGGTCAGGAAATCGAAGGCGCCGGCCTTGAGGGCGTCGATGGCGGTTTCCAGGCTGCCATAGGCGGTGATCATCGCCACGGGCAGCTGTGGATAACGTTGCTGGATGTGCTGCACCAGCTCCAGGCCGGTGCCATCGGGCAAGCGCATGTCGGTCAGGCACAGGTCAAAGGCATCCCCCGTCAGCAGGGCTTGGGCCTCGGCAAGGTTCTTGGCGCTGCGGGTGTCGAGTTTCATCCGGCCCAGGGTGATGTCCAGGAGTTCGCGGATGTCCGGTTCGTCATCGACGATCAGGATTCGTTGCCGTGAGCGATTATTCAAAGCTGTTTCCGTCCGTGAGCAAAGGTGATGCGAAAGCAACCGCCGCCTTGGCGTGGTTTGAAGTCTAGGCGGGCTTGATTGCTTTCGCACAGCTCACGGGACAGATAGAGCCCAAGGCCGGTGCCCTGGCTACTGGTGGTAAAGAAGGGTTCGAACAAGTGCGCCTGCTGCTCGGGCGTTACACCGGGGCCGTTGTCGATGATGTCCAGTGTCGACAGCTGGCTGTGGGGGTCGATGAACAGTTTCAACCAGGCCTCGGCCTGTTCATGGACCATTGCGCTGTGGCGCCAGGCGTTGCGCAGCAGGTTGTCGAGTACCTGGGTGAGCTGGTCGGGGTCCATCAGCGTGGTGTAGTCCCCCGGGTCGATGCTCAGGTGCAATTGCTGGTGTTCGGCCATGCTTTCGCGGGCCTGCCGGACGAATTGGTCGAGCCAGGTGCGCAGGTCGAGGCGCTGGGGTGTGGTTTGTTGGCGGCGAGACAGCTGCAGAACATTTTCAATGACGCGATTCATTCGTTGGGAGTGATCTTGAATAATCTGCGTCAGACGCCGATCCGCGTCGTTCAGTTCCTCGGATTCGCGCAGCAATTGCGCCGCGTGACTGATGGCGCCCAAGGGGTTGCGGATTTCATGGGCGATACCGGCGGTGAGGCGCCCGAGGGACGCGAGTTTCAACTGCTGGGCCTGCTGGGCAACCTGGGCCAGGTCTTCAAGGAACACCAGGATCTGCTGCTGATCGTGATGCCCCAGGGCGATGAAGCTCGGTTGCAGGGTCAGGCCCGTGCCGGTAACGGTCAGGCTGGAAGGGCGCAGGCTGGGGTTGTTTCGCCACAATTGCAGGCGTTCGACCAGGGCAGTGGAGTAATCGTCGAGCGGCTGGCCGACCAGATCATGCATGCCCAGCAGGTTCAGCGCGCTCTCGTTGGCCAGTTGCACCCGGCGCTCACGGTCAAGCACCAGGATGCCGGTGCGCATGCGTTGCAGTATCAGGGCGTTGAGCGCTTCCAGGCCGATCACTTCGCTGGCCCGTTGCTCGGCCAGGGTTTCGCTGGCTTCCAAGCGTCGGGTCAGGCCTTGCACCAGCAGCGCGGCGGCAAAGCACAGTGCCCCGAGGGTGCCGGCCTGCAAATAACTGCTGGGACGGTTCGAGTCGCTCAAGCCTAGAAAGAAGCTCGAACCGACGATGCCGAGGGTGGCAACGGCCGCGATCAACAGGCCGATCCGGCCTCGCAGGAGCGTGTTGCCGATGGCCACCGAGACAATGAGCAGGTTGCCGATGGCACTGGGCACGCCGCCGGCGGCGAAAAACAGCCACGAAAGCAACAGCACATCGGTGAGGGCCAGGCCGAACAGCCGGGCAGGGCGCCGCGTGTTCTCAAGGAACACCACCAGCAGGATGTTCAGCACCAGGTACAACCAACTGCCGCTGCGCAGCAGGTCGTCGTTGGCGAACTCCAGCAGGCGGTTGTCCATGTTGCTGGAGATCAGCAGCACCAGGGTAATGCCGATACTCAGGCGGTACAGGTGATAGAGGCGCAGCAGACGCTGCGTCTGTTTGACGCGTGGGCTTGAGGCCTCAGCGCTCACGATTGCCCGGGCCTTGCTCGAGATGAGCCTGGCTGCAATACCATTGTTGTTCCAGGGCCAGCGCCCGGTCACGAGGCAGGTGTACGCCGCATTGGGCGCAACGAACCATGGGCGGTGCGTCCTGCTCCCGGGGAGCGTTCGGCGCGGAGGAGGCGCCCTTGAACTTGCGCCAGAACCATACAGCGGCGGCAATCAGGGCTATCCAGAACAGTAAACGAAGCATGATGGGCGGCTTTTCGGCTAATGATCCGGCAGTTTAGCCAAGGACACGAACGGCGCACAGCGCAATAAAACCCAGGCACAAAAAAGGGAGACCGCTGGGTCTCCCTTTTTACTGAGGCCTTGGCCTCAGTCGAACACGCCGAAGGTCATGTAGCTGAACCAGGAACGGTCGCTGGACTCGTTCTCGGGCTCTTCTTCTTCGATCACGTCGCCATTTTCATCCTTGGGCTTGAGTTCGTTCGGGATGGCTTCCTTGGCATCCTGGAACTGACGCTGCACGTCCTGGTTGGCGCGGGTTTCGCCCGGCGGCAGCGGTGGACGGGACTCGATCAGGCCCAGGGTCGCCTTGCTCAGCCACGAACGGTTGTCGGCTTCGTCGACCCGTGGGGTGAACTGGCCATCGACCAGCGACGGGTGATCCGGGTAGTTCAGCTTGAGGGTTTCCAGGCTGGTGGCCGCCAGGTCGTCCAGGTGCAGGCGCTGGTAGGCTTCGGTCATCACCGCCAGGCCATCACCCACCGAAGGGGTTTCCTGGAAGTTTTCCACCACGTAGCGGCCACGGTTGGCGGCGGCGACGTAGGCCTGACGGGTCAGGTAGTAGTCGGCTACGTGGATTTCGTAGGAGGCCAGCAGGTTGCGCAGGTAGATCATGCGCTGCTTGGCGTCCGGCGAGTAGCGGCTGTTGGGGAAGCGGCTGGTCAGCTGGGCGAACTCGTTGTAGGAGTCGCGCGCGGCACCCGGGTCACGCTTGGTCATGTCCAGCGGCAGGAAGCGCGCCAGCAGGCCGACGTCCTGGTCGAAGGAGGTCAGGCCCTTGAGGTAATAGGCGTAATCGACGTTCGGGTGCTGCGGGTGCAGACGAATGAAGCGCTCGGCGGCGGATTTGGCGGCTTCCGGCTCGGCGTTCTTGTAGTTGGCGTAGATCAGCTCCAATTGGGCCTGATCGGCGTAGCGCCCGAACGGATACCGTGACTCCAGCGCCTTGAGCTTGGCGGTGGCGCTGGTATAGCTGTTGTTATCCAGGTCGTTCTGCGCCTGTTGGTACAGTTCGACTTCGCTCAGGTTTTCGTCTACGACTTCCTTCGACGAGCAAGCAGCAGTCAATGCGAGGATGGCGATCAGCAGCAGGTGTTTCACTTGCATGGCGGCTTGCGTCCCTATGACGGCCGCTGTCTTGGGCGGGGCCGTCCTGTTATGATGAGCGCCCCGTTGAAAGCCTCGGGGCAAAAGACGCCGTATTTAACCACAAGCGCGCAGCCGAAACCAAAGGCTGTGCCGACGCCCAGTCCGAGCATGTCCGATAAAATAGAACTTCGCGCAGAGGTGCCGTCCGAATTGGGCGGCCAACGCCTCGATCAAGTCGCCGCACAACTCTTTGCCGAGCACTCTCGCTCGCGCCTTTCCGCCTGGATCAAGGACGGCCGCCTGACTGTGGATGGGGCGGTGATTCGTCCGCGCGACATCGTCCATGGCGGCGCCATCCTCGAACTGACTGCCGAGCAGGAGGCCCAGGGAGAATGGGTCGCCCAGGACATTGCCCTGGACATCGTCTACGAAGACGATGACATCCTGGTGATCAACAAGCCTGCGGGCCTGGTGGTGCACCCGGCGGCCGGTCATGCCGACGGCACGCTGCTCAACGCCTTGCTGCACCACGTACCGGACATCGTCAATGTGCCCCGTGCCGGCATCGTCCATCGCCTGGACAAGGACACCACCGGCCTGATGGTCGTGGCCAAGACCATCCAGGCGCAGACACAGCTGGTCACACAGCTGCAAAGCCGCAGTGTCAGCCGCATCTATGAATGCATCGTGATCGGGGTCGTCACCGCCGGTGGCAAGATCAACGCTCCGATCGGTCGTCACGGCCAGCAGCGCCAGCGCATGGCGGTGATGGAAGGTGGCAAGCAGGCGGTCAGCCACTATCGTGTGCTCGAGCGTTTCCGTTCCCACACGCATGTGCGGGTCAAGCTGGAAACCGGTCGTACCCACCAGATCCGTGTGCACATGGCCCACATCAACTTCCCGTTGGTGGGCGACCCGGCTTATGGCGGTCGTTTTCGCATTCCGCCAGCCGCCAGCCAGACCATGGTCGAATCGCTGAAGAATTTCCCGCGCCAGGCACTGCATGCGCGTTTCCTGGAGCTTGATCATCCGACGACCGGCAAACGCATGAGCTGGGAATCGCCGCTGCCGGATGATTTCGTCTGGCTGCTGACGTTGCTCAAGCAGGACCGCGAGGCGTTCATCGGATGAGTGCCTGGCTGACACCCGACTGGCCCGCGCCGGCCCGGGTCAAGGCCTGCGTCACCACCCGCGAGGGCGGCGTCAGCCTGGCGCCGTTCGACAGCCTCAACCTGGGCGACCATGTAGGCGACGACCCCACGGCCGTCGCCGAAAACCGCCGTCGTCTCATCGATCAATTCCTCATCACTCCGGCCTGGCTGCAGCAGGTCCACGGCATTGCCGTGGTCGAGGCTGACCCGACCCAGGTGGCGACCGCCGATGCCAGTTGGACCGCCACGCCGGGTATCGCTTGCACGGCGATGACCGCCGATTGCCTGCCGGTGCTGTTCTGCAACCGTGCCGGCACCCGCGTCGCCGCAGCCCATGCCGGTTGGCGTGGGCTGGCGAACGGTGTGCTGGAAGCCACCCTCGACAGTCTTGCCGTACCTGCGAATGAGATCCTGGCCTGGCTCGGCCCGGCCATCGGGCCGCAAGCGTTCGAAGTCGGGCCGGAAGTGCGTGAAGCCTTCATCGCGCAACTGCCTGAAGCGGTAAAAGCCTTTGCCGCGAGCCCCAATGCCGGCAAGTTCCTCGCCGACATCTATCAGTTGGCCCGCTTGCGGCTGTCGGCGCGCGGTATCACCGCGGTGTACGGCGGTGGCCTCTGCACCGTGAACGACCCACGTTTCTTCTCCTACCGGCGCAACCCGCGCACCGGCCGCTTTGCCTCGCTGATCTGGATCGAACGCTAGACTTCCCTGACCTGCATCAAGGCTGCGCTGCTTGAAACTTCCAGAATCGACCACATCTATAAGGGTATCTGGCAGGTTTCTTCATTCAGGATGTGTTTAGGTCCGGCCTGCTCAAAAGGAAGGTGACCCATGCGTATTGATCGTTTAACCAGCAAATTACAATTGGCCCTGTCCGATGCCCAGTCCCTGGCCGTCGGCCTGGACCATCCCGGTATCGAACCGGCGCATTTGATGCAGGCCATGCTCGAACAGCAGGGCGGCTCCATCAAGCCCCTGTTGATGCAGGTCGGCTTTGACGTCAACAGCCTGCGCAAAGAACTGGCCAAGGAGCTCGACCAGTTACCCAAGATCCAGAATCCGACCGGTGACGTGAACATGTCCCAGGATCTGGCGCGACTGCTCAACCAGGCCGACCGCCTGGCCCAGCAGAAGGGCGACCAGTTCATTTCCAGCGAATTGGTGCTGCTCGCCGCCATGGACGAGAACAGCAAGCTCGGCAAGCTGCTGCTCGGCCAAGGGGTGAGCAAGAAAGCATTGGAAAATGCCATCAACAACCTGCGTGGCGGCGAAGCGGTCAACGACGCCAATCACGAGGAGTCACGCCAGGCGCTGGACAAATACACCGTCGACCTGACCAAGCGCGCCGAGGAAGGCAAGCTCGACCCGGTGATCGGTCGTGACGATGAAATCCGCCGCACGATCCAGGTGCTGCAACGCCGCACCAAGAACAACCCGGTGCTGATCGGTGAGCCAGGCGTGGGTAAAACCGCCATCGCCGAGGGCCTGGCCCAGCGCATCATCAACGGCGAAGTGCCGGACGGCCTCAAGGGCAAGCGCCTGTTGTCCCTGGACATGGGGGCCTTGATCGCCGGTGCCAAGTACCGTGGCGAGTTCGAAGAACGGCTCAAGGCTTTGCTCAATGAACTGTCCAAGCAGGAAGGGCAGATCATCCTGTTCATCGACGAACTGCACACCATGGTCGGTGCGGGCAAGGGCGAGGGTTCGATGGACGCCGGCAACATGCTCAAGCCTGCGTTGGCCCGGGGCGAGTTGCACTGCGTCGGCGCGACCACGCTCAACGAGTACCGCCAATATATAGAGAAGGATGCGGCGCTGGAGCGGCGCTTCCAGAAAGTGCTGGTGGAGGAACCGAGCGAAGAAGACACCATTGCCATCCTGCGCGGCCTTAAAGAACGCTATGAAGTTCACCACAAGGTGGCGATCACCGACGGCGCGATCATCGCCGCGGCCAAGCTCAGCCACCGCTACATCACCGACCGTCAATTGCCGGACAAGGCCATCGACCTGATCGACGAGGCGGCCAGCCGCATCCGCATGGAGATCGACTCCAAGCCGGAAGTGCTGGATCGCCTGGAGCGGCGCCTGATCCAGCTCAAGGTCGAGTCCCAGGCCCTGAAGAAAGAAAGCGACGAAGCGGCGAAGAAACGTCTGGAAAGGTTGCAGGAAGAAATCGTTCGTCACGAGCGTGAGTATTCCGACCTCGAGGAAATCTGGAACTCGGAGAAAGCCGAGGTCCAGGGTTCGGCGCAGATCCAGCAAAAGATCGAACAGTCCCGCCAGGAACTGGAAGCGGCTCGCCGCAAAGGCGACCTCAACCGCATGGCCGAGCTGCAGTACGGGGTGATCCCGGACCTGGAGCGCAGCCTGCAGATGGTCGACCAGCACGGCAAGAGCGAAAACCAGTTGCTGCGCAGCAAGGTCACCGAGGAAGAAATCGCCGAAGTGGTGTCCAAGTGGACCGGCATTCCGGTCTCGAAAATGCTCGAGGGCGAGCGCGACAAGCTGCTGAAGATGGAAAGCCTGCTGCACCAGCGCGTGATTGGCCAGGAAGAAGCGGTAGTAGCGGTTTCCAACGCTGTGCGCCGGTCCCGCGCCGGGTTGTCGGACCCTAATCGTCCAAGTGGCTCGTTCATGTTCCTCGGCCCGACCGGCGTCGGTAAAACCGAGCTGTGCAAGGCGCTGGCCGAGTTCCTCTTCGACACCGAAGAGGCCATGGTGCGCATCGACATGTCCGAGTTCATGGAGAAGCATTCCGTGGCACGGCTGATCGGTGCGCCACCGGGTTATGTCGGCTATGAAGAGGGTGGCTACCTGACCGAGGCTGTGCGTCGCAAGCCGTACTCGGTGATCCTGCTCGATGAGGTCGAGAAGGCACACCCGGATGTGTTCAATATCCTGCTGCAAGTGCTGGAGGATGGTCGCCTGACCGACAGCCACGGACGTACGGTGGACTTCCGCAACACGGTGATCGTGATGACCTCCAACCTGGGCTCGACACAGATCCAGGAGTTGGTGGGCGACCGTGAGGCGCAGCGCGCGGCGGTGATGGACGCGATCTCTACCCACTTCCGCCCGGAATTCATCAACCGGGTCGACGAAGTGGTGATCTTCGAGCCGTTGGCCCGGGATCAGATTGCCGGCATTACCGAGATCCAGTTGGGTCGCCTGCGCAGCCGCCTCACCGAGCGCGAGCTCAAGCTGCAATTGAGCGACGAGGCCTTGGACAAGCTGATTGCGGTGGGTTACGACCCGGTCTATGGCGCGCGGCCGCTCAAACGAGCGATCCAGCGCTGGATCGAAAACCCGCTGGCGCAGTTGATTCTGTCCGGTCGCTTCATGCCGGGCGAAACCGTGACCGGTACGGTGGAGAACGACGAAATCGTCTTCAACTGAAGGCCGGCTCTGCCGACGATGGAAATGGCCTTGCCTTGCAAGGCCATTTTTTTCATCAGGCCGTTGAACTCAAAGGAAAAGGCTTGTAAAGTGCGCCCCGCAGTACGTCACCCCAAGGGCGACTTCTCACTGAGAAGGAATCCAAAATAAGTTGCAAATCATTGTCTTGAAAGCAATTTAAGGGGTTGACAGAGGTTTTGAAGATTGTAGAATAGCGCGCCTCAGACACACGAACGCAGCGATGCGTAAGAGTAGAAGAGGTTGAAGCTAGCTTCAACGTTGTAACTTGAAATATCAGTTCCGTGATAGCTCAGTCGGTAGAGCAAATGACTGTTAATCATTGGGTCCCAGGTTCGAGTCCTGGTCACGGAGCCATTTCAATCGGGGTATAGCGCAGTCCGGTAGCGCGCCTGCTTTGGGAGCAGGATGTCAGGAGTTCGAATCCCCTTACCCCGACCATATTTGGGTCGTTAGCTCAGTTGGTAGAGCAGTTGGCTTTTAACCAATTGGTCGTAGGTTCGAATCCCACACGACCCACCATTTTTGAAACCAGTTCGCTGGAATCGAATCTTAAGATCAGAGGCCAAAAGCGCTGATCGAGAAGGCGACTTGCGAAGGTCGCCTTTTTTTTACCGGGGTATAGCGCAGTCCGGTAGCGCGCCTGCTTTGGGAGCAGGATGTCAGGAGTTCGAATCCCCTTACCCCGACCATATTTAAAATCCTCGTATCGAAAGATACGGGGATTTTTTTTGCCTGCAATAAAGTGGACTGACTTAAGTCGTCGTATGACCTGCCGATAACCCAGCGACAGGGGCGTGGCCCCACCTCAGGCCAACAATAAGAAAAGGCACCCTTTATGGTTCTTCGTCAGTTGAATATTGCCCCGCGTGCCGCGTTGGGTTTTGCCTTGATTGCTTTGCTGGTGGCGTTGCTCGGGGTATTCGCGCTGGCGCAGATGTCCAGCATCCGTGACAGTGAAGTCGCCGTGGAAACCCAATGGCTGCCCAGCATCCGTGGAGGTGATGAGATTCGCGAGTGGATGCTGCGTATCCGCACGATTTCCCTGCGCATGGCCTTGGACCAGGACCCGAAGAACATCCCGGTGTACCGCGGACAAATGGACACCCGCGATAAAGAACTGGGCGAAAAAATCGCTGCCTACGAAAAACTCGTCGTCACGCCTGAAGGCAAGGCCCTCTATGACCAGTTCAAGCAGACCTTCGCCGCTTACCGTACCGGTATCGCGCAATCCTTCACCCTGGCGGAGCAGGGGCGTCGGGACGAGCTGATCAAGCTGTTGCTGGTGGACATGAAGACCGTGGTAGACGGATCCGGCAAGCAGCTCAATGACTTGGCGGAGTTGTTCTCCAAACAGGTGTCCATCGAGAGTCAGAAGTCCCAGGAGCACTACGCCAATTCCCGGATGATCGTCAGCCTGTTCGTGGTGCTCGCGGCCCTGGCCACGGTCGTGCTGGCCATGCTGCTCACACGCAGTATCGTCAAACCCTTGGGCGAGGCGCTGAATGCCGCTGAGAGCGTGGCCCGAGGCGACCTGACCCGACCGATCGAGACCCATGGCAACGACGAAGTGAGCCGCTTGCTCAAGGCGCTGGCGACCATGCAGCAGAACCTGCGGGAAACCCTGCAAGGCATCAGCGGCTCGGCTGCACAGCTGGCCACCGCCGCTGATGAGCTTAACGCCGTCACGCTCGACAGCACCCACAGCCTGCAACAACAGAATAACGAAATTGAACAAGCTGCCACGGCGGTCACTGAAATGACCACGGCCGTGGAAGAGGTCGCGCGCAATGCGGTTTCCACCTCCGATGCCACGCGTCAGTCCAGTGAATCGGCGTCCCTGGGGCAGCAGCGGGTCAGCGACACGGTCGATGCCATCGGCGCCCTTGCCAGCGATGTGCAGGTGACGGGTGGGCTGGTGCAATCGTTGGCCAACCAATCGCAGGATATCGGCAAGGTGCTGGATGTGATCCGCGCCATCGCCGAGCAGACCAACCTGCTGGCCCTCAACGCCGCCATTGAAGCGGCCCGGGCGGGTGAGAGCGGACGTGGGTTTGCGGTGGTGGCGGACGAAGTCCGGGCGCTGGCTTATCGCACGCAGCAATCGACCCAGGAAATCGAACAAATGGTCCAGGGCATGCGCAGCGGTGCCACCCAGGCACTCGATTCCATGCAGGCCAGTTCCAGTCGCGCCGCCAGCACCCTGGCCATGGCGGAGCGGGCAGGGGATGCGCTGCAGACCATAACGGCCTCGGTCAATGAAATCCACGAACGCAACCTGGTCATCGCCAGCGCCGCCGAAGAACAGGCGCAAGTGGCCCGCGAGGTGGATCGCAACCTGGTGAACATTCGTGATTTGTCGGTGCGCTCGGCCTCCGGTGCGGACCAGACCAGTGCCTCCAGCCATGAGTTGTCGCAACTGGCGAATTCGCTGCGCACGATGGTGCAGCGGTTTCAGGTTTGATTGAGGGTTAAGCACTGCCTGTGCCGCCCTCATCGCGAGCAAGCTCGCTCCCACAGTTGATCGCGGTCATCCTGTGGGAGCGAGCTTGCTCGCGATGGCGATGGATCATTCAGCCTCGATATTGCTGATCCAGCGCAATCGTCAGTCAGGCCTCAGTGCAACTTCAGCCTAGGCTCGGTCCCGCGCCCGATCTTGCTGCCCAGCATCAGCATGGCCGTGCGGAACATCCCGTACAGCGCCATCTGGTGCATGCGGTACAGCGAGACGTAGAACATCCGCGCCAACCAACCTTCGAGCATTACGCTGCCGGTCAGGTTGCCCATCAGGTTGCCCACCGCGGAGAACCGCGACAGCGAAATCAGCGAGCCGTAGTCGGTGTATTTGTAGTCGGGCAGGGCCTTGCCTTCGATTCGCAGCTTCAGGGATTTGGCCAGCAGCGAGGCCTGCTGGTGCGCGGCCTGGGCGCGGGGCGGAACATTGCGATCGCTGCCGGGTTGCGGGCAGGCGGCGCAATCGCCGAAGGCGAAGATGTTCTCGTCGCGGGTGGTTTGTAGCGTCGGCAGCACTTGCAGCTGGTTGATCCGGTTGGTCTCCAGTCCGTCGATGTCCTTGAGGAAGTCCGGGGCGCGAATCCCGGCGGCCCAGACTTTCAGGCTCGCGTCGATCACTTGGCCGTCCGCGGTAATCAGGCTGTCGGCGGTCACTTGGCTGACGGAAGCGTTGGTCATGACGTTGACCCCGAGTTTCTCCAGGGTCTTGTGCACCGGTCCGCCGATACGCTCCGGCAGCGCTGGCAAGACCCGTGGGCCCGCCTCGATCAGGGTGATGTGCATGTTCTCCGGTTTGATCCGGTCCAGGCCATAGGCGTGCAGTTCGTGAGCGGCATTATGCAGCTCGGCCGCCAGTTCGACACCGGTCGCACCGGCGCCGACGATGGCGACGCTGATGCGTTCGACAATATCGGTCTGTCCGGCGTGGGCACGCAGATAGTGGTGGAGCAATTGCTGATGGAAGCGCTCGGCCTGCTTGCGGGTGTCGAGGAACAGGCAGTGCTGCGCCGCGCCTTCGGTGCCGAAGTCATTGGTGGTGCTGCCGACGGCAATCACCAGGCTGTCGTAGCCCAATTCCCGAGCCGGCAACAGCTCGACGCCCGCCTCGTCATAGGTGGCGGCCAGCTGGATTCTCTTGCGCTCCCGGTCCAGGCCGCTCATGCGCCCAAGCTGGAACTCGAAATGGTTCCATTTTGCCTGGGCGACGTAGTTGAGTTCGTCTTCGGAAGAGTTCAGGGAACCGGCAGCCACTTCATGCAGCAGGGGTTTCCAGATGTGGGTCAGGTTCGCGTCGACCAGCATCACACTGGCCGTACCACGCTTGCCCAGAGTCTTACCCAGACGGGTAGCCAACTCCAGACCGCCGGCGCCGCCGCCAACGATGATAATACGATGAGTCATGGGGATATCTCGCAAGGCTAAAGGAATTCGGTGCCGTTACCCGAGCGAGCGCCAAGCGGCTCATAGCGTCAGGTAACTGATCAGTCGGCTCAACAGGCCCAGGCCAATCGTGATGGCCAGTACCACCACCAGGAGCATCCACGGCCGGAAAGGCCGGCGCTCGACTCGGTGCTGGGACAGTTGCAGGTACTCTTCGACATGCTTCTGGTCATCTGGGTTCAGGCGGCTGGTCATAAAGGCCTCGTCAGGTAGACGTTGCGAAAGGTGAAGGCGTTACAGCGTCCGGCTAGCCGGCATTGAAAGCAGCGTAGCCGCTCGCCGGCACAGGTTCGACGCTCAGGCTGTCGTCCAGGCGAATGATTCCACTTTTTAACACCCGGGCGGTGATTCCGCCATGGCCGCGTACGGCCTGGAACGTACCTTCGCCGAGGTTTCGCTCCAATCGGGCGCAAGGCTGGCACCAGCCGGTGGTTTCGAAGATGGCTTGGCCGATGCGAAAGCGCCGGCCCTTGAGGCTGAACAGATTGATGCCGCTGACCACTATATTGCGTCGCAGCTCCTGTGGCAGCACCGGCTGGTCCTCGGGGCGGCCCATCAGCGAGCCGATCACGGCCAGGTGCTCCCATTGGATCAACGTCACTTGTCGCGCATTGCGCACACCGGGGCGGGCATGATCGCCGGTCAGTCCGGCTTCCAGGCGGGCCTCCACGGCGTCCAGTTCGATCATCGGCGCGTGACCCTGGGGGCGCACGCCAATCCAGCGTACGCGGCCCTGCTGCGGCACGGCGGCGATCAGTTCCTGCAATGGGCTCACAGGCTGATCCCGACGTCGAACACGATGCTGCGCCCCAGGTTGCCTCGCAAAAAGTCCGGCGCGTCGGGGTGGGCGAACAGCACCCGGGCAAACGTCGGCCCCACCAGCGACAGCGAGCGCCAGCCCTGGCGCAGGTATTCGGTCGGCGGTGGAAAGTGACTGTTGAGGTCCAACACTTCGCGCTTGAGGCTGGCGAAGGCGATGATGTCCAGGTCGCCCAGGTCCATGCCGCGCTCGGTGTAGTTGTGGGCTTTCTTGCGCAGGGTCGGGGCCAGGCGCATCAGGAATTCATTGGCCGGGATTCGCCGCGGTTTGGCCTCGCGACGCACCAGTTGGCTCAGGGAAAAGGCGCTGCGGCGACGTTGCAGTTCATCGCGCCATTCGTCATTGAGACGGCGGCCCTCGTCGAGCACGAAAAACACCTCGAAATTGGCATCGCGAAACAACACGTCCGGTGGCTCGCCGGCCGGGGCGAACTCGTCGGCGCGATAAGGCACGTTCAGCCCTTGCAGCAGACGCTGGCAGACCCAACGCTCACGCTCCCATTTGCGGGCATTGGAGAGAAAGGCGTTGGCTTGCTCGGCCGCGATGGTCAGCAGGCGTAAATAATCGGAATCATCCATGAGCCCAAGCTTAGCGTTCAATTGCGACAAGCTGAAAGCGTTGCGTGGATTAATGGACGTTATGGGTGGGGGTGTAGACTGCTGGTTTGAAGTAACCCTTGTTTGAGACAAGGGCAAGCGAAAGGAGTAGTCCATGATCGGTGCTGAACTGCTATCACCGCAAACCCTGGCGGTCGGTTGGCTGGTTTATGTGCCGGTGTTGGCCTGGGCTGTGGCGCGGGCACCGTGGGTCGAGCTGTTCACGGACAGCCGTCGCCAGCATCTGCTGTTCGGCACGGTGCTGGCGTTGTTCATGCTGTGGCTGGTGCGACGGGATTTCGATACGGGTGTCTCGTATCATTTCATCGGCATGACCGCCGTGACGCTGCTGCTGGACTGGCCATTGGCGATCCTGGGTGGCCTGTGCGCGCAGATGGCGCTGGTGCTGCTGGGGCGTCAGGACATGGCGGCGGTCGGGGTCAACGGTGCGCTGCTGATCCTGCTGCCGGTGTTGATCACCGAATGTTGCGCAATCCTGGTGGAGCGCGCCCAGCCGCGTAACCTGTTTGTGTATATCTTTTGTTCGGGGTTCCTGGCCGCCGCGCTTTCGGCATTGGCCTGTCTGCTGCTGGGGCTCGGTTTGCTCTGGTACGACGGCCTGTTTGCCATGCCTTACTGGCTGGAGGACTTCATCGGCTACCTCTGGCTGATCATTTTTCCCGAAGCGTTCATCAACGGCATGGTGATCAGTGCGTTGGTGGTGTTCAGCCCCGAATGGCTGGAAACCTTCAACCGCACGCGCTACCTGTCGGCACCGTGGAACGATGATGACAAGCCTTGATTCACGTCAAGGCTGCCCCACCGCACGCCCTGCATGCTCTGGAAAACTTCCAGGAGTACAACCATGAGTGTTTATGAGTGGGCCAGGCAAGAGATCAGGCGTAGCCACGATGCCGCAATGGAGATCGGTTTCGACCCGGGCTTGAGCCTGCGTGCCTTGCTCAGTGCGATCGTGCAGCAGAGCAAGACAGTACGCAGCGCTGAAGACCTAGCCGACGAGTTGAGTTTCCTGGCGGAAAACCTCGACGACGAACAGGACTACGGTTTCATGCGGCCTTAGTGATGTGAGCGAGGCTCGAAATCTTCGCTGAACAGCTCATCCTCGGCGTCGGGGCTGACCGGGATCTTGTGTTCTTCCGACGCCCAGGCGCCGAGGTCGATCAGTTTGCAGCGATCAGAACAGAACGGCCGGAATGTGCTCTGCGGGCTCCATTCCACAGGGGCGCCACAGGTTGGGCAATCAACGGTTGGGGTTTGGCTCATGAGTGGCCTCCACGCAAAGTAAGGTAAAAGTGATGCAGGCGCTCGACCTCGCTGTGCAGCCAGGCGAGGTCGCGATCATTGACCACCACGTCGTCGGCATGGCTCAGGCGATCCTGGCGGCTGGACTGGGCCTTGAGGATCGCCTGGACCTGCTGTTCGCTGGTCTGGTCGCGCTGCAACGTACGTTCGATCTGCAGTTGTTCCGGCGCATCGATCACCAGGATCCGCTGGGTCATGGCGTACTGCCCTGACTCGATCAGCAGCGGCGACACCAGGATCGCGTAGGACGATTGTGCCTGAGCCAGGTGATGGGCGATTTCCTCGGCGATCAGCGGATGCAGCAGTGCTTCGAGCCAGCGGCGTTCATCGGCATGCTCGAAAATCAGCTTGCGCAGCGCCGCCCGGTCCAGGGCACCGTCGGCCTGCAATACGCCAGGGCCAAAGTGCTCGGCGATTTTCGCCAGCGCCGGGCGCCCGGGTTCGACCACCCAGCGTGCCGCATGATCGGCGTCGATGACGTGCACACCCAGATCGATGAAATGCTGGGCCGCCGCGCTCTTGCCGCTGCCGATGCCACCGGTCAGGCCGAGAATCCAGGGTTTTTCCAGAGGGGTATTCATTAGAAACCGACAGACTGCCAATAGAAGTCGGTTATTTGACCACCCCAGAGCAAGGCAATCCAGCCGGCAATGGCCAGATAAGGTCCGAAGGGGATCTGCGTCGACCCGGGCGCATCACGCAAGCGCAGCACAATGACCCCGATAACGGCGCCCACCAGCGACGACAACAGCAGCGTCAGCGGCAGGACCTGCCAGCCGCCCCAGGCGCCCAGCATCGCCAGCAGCTTGAAGTCCCCGTAGCCCATGCCTTCCTTGCCGGTGATCAACTTGAACACCCAGAACACCGACCACAGCGCCAGGTAGCCGGCCACCGCGCCCCACATCGCCTGGTCCAGGGAAACGAACAGCCCGAAGCTGTTGACGATCAAGCCCAGCCACAACAACGGCAACACCAAGCTATCGGGCAGCAGTTGATGCTCGGCGTCGATCAGGCTCATGGCCAGCAGGCCCCAGGTCAACACCATCACCATCGCGGCGTGCCAGCCAAAGCCAAAATGCCAGGCGACGAACGCCGACAATGCGCCGCAGGCCACTTCGGTCAGGGGGTAACGCTTGCCGATGGGCGCGGCGCAGCTCGAACAGCGGCCACGCAGCATCAGGTAGCTCAACAGCGGAATGTTCTCCCAGGCGCGGATGCGATGGCCGCAGTGCGGGCATTGGGAATGGGGCAGCATGAGGTTGTAGACCGGGCCCGGGGTTTCGGCCGGCAGGCCCAACAGATCGTGGGCTTGCAGGCGCCATTCGCGGTTGAGCATTTTCGGCAGGCGCCACACCAGCACGTTGAGGAAACTGCCGACGATCAGGCCGAGCAATGCCGCAACAAGCACGAAAGCCACGGGATACAGCACGAGAAATTCGCTCAGGGGCATGTCAGATCGCAGAGCCGAGTTGAAAGATGGGCAGGTACATGGCAACCACCAGGCCACCGACGACGACCCCCAGGATCACCATGATGAAGGGTTCCATCAGGCTGGTGAGGTTGTCCACCAGATTGTCCACTTCGGCCTCATAAAAACTCGCCACTTTGTCGAGCATGTCGTCCAGCGCGCCGGATTCCTCGCCGATGGCGGTCATCTGGATGGCCAGGTTCGGAAAGATCCCTGACGCGCGCATGGAAAAATTCAACTGCATGCCAGTGGAGACGTCCTGGCGGATGCGCTGCACGGCGCGCTTGAACACCACGTTGCCGGTGGCGCCCGATACCGAGTCGAGGGCTTCGACCAGCGGCACACCGGCGGCGAATGTCGTCGAGAGCGTGCGGGCGTAGCGGGCCACGGCGGACTTGTACATCAAGGCGCCTATCAGCGGTAGCTTGAGTAGCCATTTATCGCGCCAGTCACGAAAGCGCTCGGAACGCCTGAGGGCGTATTTCACGCCAAAAAATGTCCCCACAAACCCGCCAAGCACCACCCACCACCAATCCTGCAAGAATTCCGACAGGCCGATGACCATTATCGTGAAGGCCGGTAGCTGTGCGCCGAACCCTGAAAAGACCGATTCGAACTGCGGCACCACCTTGACCAGCAGGATGCCGGTGACCACCGCAGCGACGAGTATCACCGCCGTCGGGTAGGTCATGGCTTTCTTGATCTTGGCCTTGAGCGCTTCGCTCTTTTCCTTGTAGGTCGCGACCCGATCCAGCAGCGTATCCAGGGCACCGGCCTGTTCACCGGCATCCACCAGGTTGCAGTACAAATCGTCGAAGTACTGCGGGCATTTGCGCAGCGAGGCGGCGAAGCTGTTGCCGGCGGCGACTTCCTGTTTCACCTGGTCCACCAGCTTGCGCATGTTGGCGTTCTCGAAGCCTTCGCCGATGATGTCGAACGCCTGCAACAGCGGCACGCCAGCCTTGAGCATCGTTGCCATCTGGCGGGTGAAGAGGGCGATGTCCAGCGGCTTGATGCGCTTGCCCTTGCTGAATATCGAGGTGGATTTCTTGCGCACCTTCTCCGGGTTGATGCCTTGTTTGCGCAGTTGTGCCTTGACCAGGGCCGGGCTCTGTCCCGTCAGTTCTCCGGTCATTTTCGCGCCTTTGCGGTCTTTGCCTTCCCACGTATAGACGTCGGTTTTTACTGCCTTGACCGCCATGCTCAATCCTTGGTGACCCGGTTGATTTCCTCGAGGCTGGTGACGCCCTGCATCACTTTGAGCAGCCCCGATGTGCGCAGGTCATTGAAGCCGTCCTTGCGCATTTGCAGATCGATTTCCAGCGAGTTGCCCTCGGCCATGATCAACCGTTGCAGCTCGGGCGTGTTCTTGACCACTTCGTAAACCCCCACGCGCCCTTTGTAACCGAGGTTGCATTGTTGGCAACCGACCGGCTCATAGATCGTGAATGTGCCGATGCGTTCCCGGGGGAAACCTTCCTTGAGCAGGGTTTCCTCGGGAATCTCGATGGCTTTCTTGCAGTGGGCGCAGAGCTTGCGCGCCAACCGTTGGGCGATGATCAGGTGCACGGCGGTGGCGATGTTGAACCCTGGAATGCCCATGTTCTGCAAGCGGATCAGGGTTTCGGCGGCGCTGTTGGTGTGCAGTGTGGAGAGCACCAGGTGCCCGGTCTGGGCGGCCTTGATGGCGATTTCGGCGGTTTCCAGGTCGCGGATCTCGCCGACCATGATCACGTCCGGGTCCTGGCGCAGGAATGAGCGCAGGGCCTGGGCGAAGTCCAGCCCCTGGCGCGGGTTCACGTTGACCTGGTTGATGCCTTCCATGTTGATCTCCACCGGGTCTTCGGCGGTGGAAATATTGATGTCCACGGTATTGAGGATATTCAGCCCGGTGTACAGCGACACGGTCTTGCCCGAGCCGGTCGGGCCGGTGACCAGGATCAGCCCTTGCGGTTGCTTGAGGGCGGCCATGTACAGGTCTTTCTGGTCCGGCTCGTAGCCCAGGGCATCGATACCCATCTGCGCACTGGAGGGGTCGAGGATCCGGATCACCACTTTTTCGCCCCAGAGCGTCGGCAGGGTGTTGACCCGGAAGTCGATGGACTTGGTTTTCGACAGGCGCATTTTCAGCCGGCCGTCCTGGGGTTTGCGCCGTTCGGAAATATCGAGGCTGGCCATGACTTTCAGGCGGGCGGCGATACGGGTCGCCAGTTGGATCGGCGGCCGGGCCACTTCCCGCAGCATGCCGTCGGTGCGCACCCGCACCCGGTAGATTTTTTCGTAAGGCTCGAAGTGCAGGTCGGAAGAGCCGCCCTTGATCGCGTCCAGCAGCATCTTGTTGACGAAACGCACCACGGGCGCGTCGTCGGTGTCCTGGCCGCCGATGGCGTCCTGTTTGGAGTCGTCGATCGATTCGATGTCCAGACCGTCCAGGTCGACATCGCCCATGCCTTCCAGGCCCGTGCTATTGGATTCGAAAAACTTTTCGATGGCGTCGCTGAGCTTGTCGTCCTCCACCAGGATGGCTTCGGTGGTCAGGCCGGTACTGAATTGAATGTCATTGATGGCTTGGTGATTGGTGGGGTCGGAGATGCCCACGAACAACTTGTTGCCGCGTCGCCACAGCGGCAGGACGTGATGTTGGCGCACCAGTTTTTCGCTGACCAGGCCCGTGGGTTGGGTTTCCTTGTCCAGGCTGTTGAGGTCCAGCAGGGCGACGCCGAAATGCTCCGAGGCGATCTCCGCGACCTGGCGGCTCTGGACCAGTTTGTTCTGCACCAGGTAGCTGACCAGGGGGATGCGACTGCGTTGGGCCTGTTGATACGCCTGTTGCGCACTTTGCTCGGTGAGCAGTTCAGCCAGCACCAATTGCTTGGTCAGGCCGCTGAGGGCGATGTCATTCATGGGGATTCCGGCGGCGGACAGTTCATGACTTATAGCCTAGTCAAGCATCGACGCCAAACCAGCGAGCCAGGGTGACAAAAAACGTCAGATAGTGCGGTTGTTGAGGTAGGACGTCGCCGTTGTGCGGGTTCAACCCCTTTATTGATGGCGCTTCAGGGTTGGCATGTGCCCTGCAACGGCCATTTCAGGTCATGAGATTTCGACTCATGCATGGGAGATGTCTATGAGTAAGCAAAAGGGCTTTACGCTGATCGAGCTGCTGATCGTCGTGGCGATCATCGGCATCCTGGCGACTTTTGCGTTGCCGCAGTACTCCAGGTATCAGGCGCGGGCGAAGGCTACCGCCGGGCTGGGGGAAATCTCGGCGCTGAAGGTCGCGTACGAGGATCAGATGAATCAGGGAGTGACTCCAACGTTGACCCTCATGAACGCCCCGACTACAACCAACAACTGCACAATTTCGCTAACAGGTACGGCTACGTCGGCAGGCTCTATCGTTTGTACCCTTCTGAACGCCCCTGCCTCCATAGCAGGGAAAACGATCACCCTCAGCCGTGATGTCAACGGCGCTTGGACATGCGCATCCAACGCACCCAAGGAATACCTGCCGACCGCTTGCCCTGGCACCTGATACTCGTGCGACGAGGGGGGCCGCTCCCTCGCTGTGCAAACCCTTCTTGATTCATCAGCTTAGCGGCAAGGCAGAATCGGCAAGTTGCATGTTGAAAATGGGAGGCTCATGCAATTTGCATGATTGTGAATTTCGCCGCTTCGCTTAACTAATTGATTTATAAAGGATTATTTTATTTACAAAACCTGGCACGGCCTTCGCACTATTCCTGATAACCCTGCCGGGATGCACCTCCGGCAGTTTCTGAGAAAAACAGGAGTTACTCGTATGAAGAAGTTCGCTATCACTGCCGCCGCTGCTACCGCACTGACCCTGACCATGGCTAGCGCATTCGCCGAGACCACTCAAGCAACTCAGGCTCCTATGATGCTGGCCGCAGGCGAAGTGACAGAGGCCAAGGAAGCTACCTCCGATACCTGGATCACCACCAAGGTCAAAGCTGACCTGGTCACCGAAAAAGGTATTCCAGGTACCGACATCAAAGTCGAAACCAATAAAGGCGTTGTTTCGCTGTCGTCCACTGTTGCCGTAACTGACGCTCAGAAAACCACCGCCGTGGCAATCGCCAAGAAAATCAAAGGCGTCAAGGCCGTATCGGCTGACGGCCTGAAAGCCGAGTAAGGCTAAGACTTCTCGCCTGGACTGGGAGAGGGCGCGGCAAGCGGGCTGAGTCATACGTTTGTCGTTGCTTTGGAGTTCATGCGAAAGGCCACAGGGACGTGGCCATTACAGGCCCCCGGCATTCGTGCCGGGGGCCTGTTCTATTCTGGGATGGACCAATCTGTGGGTCAGCGGTTGCGGATTAGTCTCTAGGGTCGAGTTGCCGCCATCGCGAGCAAGCTCGCTCCCACATTGTTTTGGGTGATCTCGACATCAATGTTCACCGCTGTCCTCCTGTGGGAGCGAGCTTGCTCGCGATGGTGGCGGCACATTCAGCGCCCCCGCTTGCTGGTGATCTGCACCAGCCGATTCCCCTCGAAGCGCAGGTACTGATACATGCCGCTGTTGGGCCCGTAGGTCCATTCCTCCACCGGGTATTCTTCCCGGCGATTGACACTGCGTTTATAGCCCAGGTCATCCCGCGCCACAGGCTGCCCGCACTTTTGCAGCACTTCGCTGGAGCGGTCACCGACGCTGATCAACTGGCTGCCGCAGCGCAGCGTATCGGCCGCCGACGCTTGGCCGGCGGCGAGCAATAGACCCAGGCTGAGCCCGTACACACACTTCATGTCATTCAGCGTCCAGGTGCAGAGGAGTGATTACGCGACCGTCGCTTTCGGCCTGGCCAAGGCTGGCGTCGATGAAATACACGCGGTCGTCGGCCAATTGGCCTTTGTCCACCAGGAAGTCCTTGATGCTGCTGGCCCGTTCCTGCCCCAGTTGACGCAATAGCACGTCGCTGCCGCTCCAGAACTTGATCACGCTTTCGCGCAGTTTCTCGATGCGCGCCTTTTTATCCAGTTGCGTCCATTCGGCAGGTGGCTGAGTCTTGAGGCGCGTGCGGTAGATGCCTTCGAGCAGGGGGGGCTTTTCATCCTCGGGCACCTGTATCAGCGAGGCCTGGGCCGGTACTTTGTCGCCCCGACGTTGCAGCATCTTGTAGTAGTTGTACTGGTATTCGCGTTCCAGGCGCTGGGCGGCGAGCAATGGACCGTCGCTGCCTTCGGCGGCGGTGCCTTCAATCTCCAGGCGCAGCTCCGGCCGTTTGGCCAGGGCTTCGGAGAGTTTGAGCAGCGTGCTTTCGTTGTCCTTGCTCAGGTCGCTGGAGCCCGGCGCAAACGCCACGCTGCCCAGGTCTTCCGAGCCGCCCCCGGCCACCAGCCCGCCGATGAGCTTGAATGGCGCCTGGGCCGCGCGGACCACCAGGTTGCGCAGGGTCTGCCAGACGATCGGCATGACACTGAACTGCGGATCGTTGAGGTTGCCACTGACCGGCAGTTCGATGGAAATCTTGCCCTCGGAGTCCTTGAGCAAGGCGATGGCCAGCTTCAGCGGCAGGCTCACGGCGTCCGGGCTGTCGACTTTTTCCCCCAACTGCAATTGTTCGACCACCACCTTGTTCTCCGCCTGGAGCTGGCCCTTGGTGATTCGGTAATGCAGGTCGAGATTGAGCCGGCCCTTGCGGATGCGATAGCCGGCGAACTTGCCGGAGTAGGGCGTCAGGGTCGTCAGCTCGACCCGTTTGAAACTGGTGGCGATGTCGAGGCTGGCCATCGGATCGAAGGGGTTTACCGCCCCCTTGATGGTGACCGGCGCGTAACGGTCGACCTTGCCCTTGACGTCCACGCTGGCCGGTTGGGCCTGGCGGCTGTCGATGGTGCCGATCTGGCCGTTGAGCTGTTGGATGGCCGTGGCGAAATTGGGCGTCAGGCTGAAGTCGGCGAAGTTGGCCGAACCGTCGTTGATGGCGATGCCGCCGATGTGGATGCCCAGCGGTTTTTCCTGGGACTTCGGTTTTGTCGCGGTGCTCTTCGTGCCGCTGTCGGCCGGTTGCGGGATCAGCAGATCATCGACGTTGGTGGTGCGGTCGTCGTTGATCATGAAGCGCACGTAAGGCTGGAACAGGTTGACCTTGTCGATGGACAGGCTGTCGCCGTGCTGATAGTTCAGGCCTTCGAGGATCAGTTTCTGCCATTTGAGGAAATCACGGGTCTTGAGGGTGTCGAGGGTGTGCAACTGCTCGACCTGGGCGCGGCCGGTGACGGCGAATGCCAGTGGCTCGGTGCTCTTGAGGTCGACCGCCAGGTCACTGCCGAGCATCCCGGAGCGCAGTTCCAGGCGAATGAACGGGTTGATATACGACTGGGCGACGCGTAGGTCGATGTCCTGGGTCTTGACCTTGAGCCTGGCGCTGATCGGGTTCAGGTTGACCTCGCCATCGGCCAGGATCTTGCCCTGTTTGCCCAGCCCGGTGTCCAGCTTGAGGGTAAAGGGCGAGCCGTTGAGGGTGTCGTAGTTCTGCAGGTCGAGGTTCAGCGGGCCGACCTCCAGGGCCACGGCGGGCTGCGCCTGGCGGTCGGCCAGGTGCACCTGGTAGTCGCGCAGTTGCACGTCCTTCAAGATCACTTGCCACGGTTTGCTGGGCGGTGCCGGTTCAGGTTTTGGCGAGTCGGCCGCCGCCGGAGCGGATGCCGGTTCTGCCTTGGCTTGCGGTTTGGCTGGCTGGCTGGCGAAGAGCTTCTGCCAGTCCAGTTGCCCGTCCGCCTCGCGAGCGGCCCAGGTTTCCAGCTTCTGGCTGCGGATCTTGCCGACCACCACTTGCTGTTTGGCCAGGTCCACCGTGGTTTCGCTCACGTCCAGGCGTTCGAGTTTCACCAGTGGGCGGCCATCGGGGGCCTTGATGGCCAAGGGCGCGACGCTGACCGCGACGTTGTTGAGCAGCAGTTCGGTGCCCTTGGCCAGGTTGAGCTTGTAGTCGGTGCTGAGGTTCAGGACACCGTTTTCCAGCACCAGCGGTACGGCGTCGCGCACATAGGGCCACCAGGCTTTCATCTGGCCGCCAGTGACTTTGAGCGTGCCTTGGGAGGCAATCGGTGTGAGGCTGAAATTACCGGTCCAGTCGATCTGTCCGCCTTCGGGGCCGGCGGCCACCAGGGTCATGTCGGCATTGTCGTCGGGCAGGGTGCTGAGATTCTTCAGCTCGAAATCGAGGGTGTCGTAGAGAAACTCGATGGGCTCGCTAGGACGCAGGTCCTGGAAATGCACGTAACCGCCGGCCAACTTGATTCGATCGACCCGCAGGGGGAACGGCTTGGCCTCGGGATCGGCGGGTGTCGGTTCGCTGGCCGGCAGCTTGAACAGGCCCAGCAGGTTCAACTGGCCGTCCTTGGCGAACACCACTTCGGTCTTGGGCTTGTCCATCTCGATGTCGACCAGGTGCAGGGCGCCGGACCACAAGCTGTCGAGTTGCAAATTGGCGTACAGCCGTTCGAAGCCGACCTGCTCCTTGCCTGGCTCACCGATATTCAGGCCCCAGAGGGTGACTTCAAGGCTGAAGGGATTGAGTTCCACACGCTGGATCTGCGCCGGCACTGTCGCATGGGCGGCCAATTGCTGGTTGGCGATACGCAAGGCGATGCCTGGCAAAATCAGAAAACCCAACAGGCTGTAGAGGGCCAGTGCGGTCAACAGGGCGCCGAAAGCGCGGATCAATCCTTTGGGCATGTGCGGTTTCATCTTGATGTGAATTCGGAGTGCCTTGGAGTATGGCATGCGTTTACGGTTCCGAAGCCACTGTGATTTATGAGAATTGTCTGGTTTTCTCGGTGAAAATTCCGACGCGGGCCTAGAACTGGAGGATCAGCGTCTTGAGCGGTGGCTGCCGGTCCAGGGAAGGGAAATCGCTGCCGGGCGTCAGCACGCTCCACTCGCGCACCGGGCGACCGGCTTTTTCCGCGCAACGCAAGACCTGATCGCGCCAGTCGTCCATGGACACTTTTGCCAGGTTGTTGCAGCAGATCAGCACGCCATTGTCGGCGGTGGTGAGCAATGCCGGCTTCAGCAGGCTTTGGTAATCGCGCAACAGGTCGACGGTGCCGAACGCACTTTTGGCCCAGGCCGGTGGATCGAGCAGCACCAGGTCGTACTGGCGTTGTTCCAGGCGCACGTAGCTGGGCAGTTTTTGCCCACGGCGTTGGCTGATGGGCAGGCCGGCCAGTTGGCGAATCGCCGGGAAGTAATCCGACTGCACGAACGCCATCGGTGGCAAATCGGGGTTGAGCAGGCCGTTTTCGCGACCCACCGCCAGGTTGCCTTCGGCGAAGTCCAGGTTGCACACCTCCCGCGCGCCACCGGCCGCTGCGCTCAGGCCAACGCCGCAGGTGTAGGCGAACAGGTTCAACACGCTTTTGCCGCGGCTGTGTGCCTTGACCCAGCCCCGGGCGTTGCGCAGGTCGAGAAACAGCAGTGGATCCTGCCCGGCATGGCGGCCGCGAACGCGATAATTCAAGCCCCATTCATGCCCGACCAGGTCTTGCAGGGCGGCCTCGTCAGCCTGATAGACCGTGTCCTGGCGGTCGACGCGCGAATTGCCCCGGGCGCGGTCGTTGTAGACCAACAGGGTTTCCAGGCCCAGCCGTTCGTTGACGATACCGTGCAGTTGCAGCAGGTCGTCTCGCTCCAGCGACTGATGGAAGCTCTGCACCAGCAGTTGCGGGCCGTAGCGGTCGAGGGTCAGGCCGGGCGCGCCTTCCTGGCTGCCGTGGAACAGGCGATAGCAGTCGGTGCCTTGCTGATGCAATTGGCCGAGCAGCTCCTGACGCTGGTCGAGGGCGGCGCGCAGCGCCTGATTCAAGGAAGACATGCCGGGCGCGCCTTAGAGAAATGAGGCGCGGGAGTTTAGCAGTTATGGCTGGTGTGGTCCCTGTGGGAGCGAGCTTGCTCGCGATGGTGGTCTTGCATCCAACATCAATGCAGACTGACAGGGCCCCATCGCGAGCAAGCTCGCTCCCACAGGAAACATCAGCGGTTCAGGCGCTTGTCGATCAGCCCCTCCACCACGCTCGGATCGGCCAGGGTCGAGGTGTCGCCGAGGCTGTCGAGTTCGTTGCAGGCGATCTTGCGCAGGATGCGCCGCATGATCTTGCCCGAGCGGGTCTTGGGCAGCGCGGGTGCCCACTGGATCAGTTCCGGCTTGGCGAAGCTGCCGATTTCCTTACTGACGTGGGCCAGCAATTCCTTCTTCAGCTCGTCATTGGCTTCCACACCGTTCATCGGCGTGACAAAGGCATAGATGCCCTGGCCCTTGAGGTCGTGGGGATAGCCGACGACGGCCGCTTCGGCGATGTTGTCGTGCAGCACCAGGGCGCTCTCCACCTCGGCGGTGCCAATGCGATGCCCGGAGACGTTGATCACATCGTCGATGCGCCCGGTGATCCAGTAATCGCCGTCTTCGTCGCGGCGCGCGCCGTCGCCGGTGAAGTAATAGCCGGGATAGGGCTTGAAGTACGTGTCCACCATGCGTTGGTGGTCGCCATAGACACTGCGAATCTGCCCAGGCCAACTGGATTTGATCGCCAGTACACCGCTGCCGGCGCCGCTGATTTCCTTGCCCACCTCATCCAGCAAGACCGGTTGCACACCGAACATCGGCCGGGTGGCGCAGCCCGGTTTGAGCCGTGGGGCGCTGACCAACGGGCTGAGCATGATGCCGCCGGTTTCGGTCTGCCACCAGGTATCGACAATCGGGCAGCGCTGTTCGCCTACCACGTTGAAATACCATTCCCACGCCTCCGGGTTGATCGGTTCACCGACGCTGCCGAGCAATCGCAGGCTTTTGCGGGACGTTTCCTGCAACGGTCCGGCCCCTTCGCGCATCAACGCGCGCAGGGCGGTCGGTGCGGTGTAGAAGATGTTGACCTGATGCTTGTCGATCACCTGCCAGAAGCGCGAACTGCTGGGGTGGCTCGGCACGCCCTCGAAGATCAGCGTGGTGGCGCCGTTGGCCAGCGGGCCGTAGACGATGTAGCTATGGCCGGTGACCCAACCGACGTCGGCGGTGCACCAGAACACTTCGTTGTCGCGGTAGTCCAGCACGTACTTGAATGTCATCGCCGCTTGCAGCAGGTAACCGCCCGTGGTGTGCAGCACGCCCTTGGGTTTGCCGGTACTGCCGGAGGTGTAGAGGATGAACAGCGGGTCTTCGGCGTCCATCGGTTCGGGTGGACAGTCGTCGCTCATGTCGTGCATGGCCTGGTGATACCAGAGGTCACGACCTTCAACCCAGCCCACCTCGCCCTGGGTGCGCTCGACCACCAGCACGGTGCTGACGTTCGGGCAGCTTTCCAGGGCCTTGTCGACGTTGCGCTTGAGCGGTATGAAGCGCCCGCCACGCACGCCTTCGTCAGCCGTGATCACGGTGCGGCAATCGGCATCGAGAATCCGGTCGCGCAGGGAGTCCGGCGAGAAACCGCCGAACACCACCGAATGCACCGCGCCGATGCGGGTGCAGGCGAGCATGGCGTAGGCGGCCTCGGGAATCATCGGCATGTAGATGCAGACCCGGTCGCCTTTCTTCACGCCGCGGCTTTTCAGCACGTTGGCCAGGCGGCACACATGGTTGTGCAGTTTCTTGTAGGTGATTTGCGCCGATTCGGCGGGGTTGTCGCCTTCCCAGATGATCGCGACCCGTTCGCCACGAGTGTCCAGGTGACGGTCGATGCAATTGGCGCTGACGTTCAGCTTGCCGCCGGCGAACCAGGTCGCGTCGCCGTTCTTGAGGTCATAGCGCTGGACGGTTTGCCAGGGCGTCATCCAGTCGAGAAAGCGTGTGGCCTGCTCGGCCCAGAAGGCGCTGGGGTGTTCGATGGATTCTTTGTAGAGCCGCTTGTACTCGTCCTGACTCAGTTGCGCAGCCCGGCGGACGGCATCGGCGTGGGGGTACTGGCTGATATCGAACATGACGGTTCCTTATTCTTGTTTTTGCGACAAGTCATAAAGATGCGCCGAGTAGCGGGAGGGTTCAAGTCATGCACAAACAACTGTGGGAGCGAGCTTGCTCGCGATGGCGGTGTGTCAGTCAACATGAGTGTCAACTGATCCACCGCCATCGCGAGCAAGCTCGCTCCCACAAAGGTCAGTACTTGGAGTGCGACCTACGATCAGCCGCGGTGACGCCCGCGGAAGTAGTTGATCAAACCCTGGGTCGAGGCATCTTCGGCCGGGTTTTCTTCGCTGCCCACCAGGCGGTTGTAGACGCCCTTGCCCAGTTCCTTGCCCAGTTCCACGCCCCATTGGTCGAAGGCGTTGATGCCCCAGACCACGCTTTGCACGAACACTTTGTGCTCATACAACGCCACCAGTGCGCCGAGGCGCCGTGGGCTGATGCGTTCGACCACCAGGGTGTTGCTCGGACGGTTGCCCGGGATCACCTTGTGGGAGGCCAGTTTCTGCACCTCTTCTTCGCTGGCGCCCTTGTCCCGCAGCTCGGCTTCGGCCTCGGCGCGGGTCTTGCCCAGCATCAGCGCCTGGCTCTGGGACAGGCAGTTGGCGTACAGCCACTGGTGATGGTCGGAAACCGGGTTGAAGCTGACGATCGGCACGATGAAGTCGGCCGGGATCAACTGGGTGCCTTGGTGCAGCAACTGGTGGTAGGCGTGCTGGCCGTTGCAGCCGACGCCGCCCCAGATCACCGGGCCCGTGTCGGTCGACACCGGGGTGCCGTCCTGGCGCACGCTCTTGCCGTTGGATTCCATGTCCAATTGCTGCAAATGCTTGGTGATGTTACGCAGGTAGTGGTCGTACGGCAGGATCGCATGGCTCTGCGCACCCCAGAAGTTGCCGTACCACACGCCCAGCAGCGCCAGCAGCACCGGCATGTTCTGCTCGAACGGGGCGCTCTGGAAGTGCTGGTCCATGGAATAGGCGCCGGAGAGCAATTCCTTGAAGTTCGACATGCCGATGGCCAGGGCGATCGGCAGGCCGATGGCCGACCACAGCGAGTAACGCCCGCCGACCCAGTCCCACATCGGGAAGATGTTCTCTTCACGGATGCCGAAGGCCACGGCGGCGGCGTTGTTGCTCGACACGGCGATGAAGTGGCGATACAGCTCCGCTTCGGAACCACCCTGGGCCAGGTACCAGGCGCGGGCGGCCTGGGCGTTCTTCAGGGTTTCGAGGGTGTTGAAGGATTTCGACGAGACGATGAACAGCGTGGTCTCGGCGCGCAGCTTCATGGTCAGTTCATGGAACTCGCTGCCGTCGATGTTCGCCAGATAGTGGCAGCGAACGCCTTTTTGCGCGTAGGACAACAGCGCTTCAGACACCAGTTCCGGGCCGAGGAAAGAACCACCGATGCCGATGTTCACCACGTCGGTGATCGGCTTCTCGGTGTAGCCGCGCCACAGGCCGTCGTGAATGCGGCCGACCAGGTCAGTGATCTGGTTCAGCACTTTATGCACGTCCGGCATCACGTTGACGCCGTTGACCAGCAACTTGTCGCCCACCGGCCGACGCAGGGCAGTGTGCAAGGCCGGGCGATTTTCCGAGGCGTTGACGATTTCGCCCTCGAACAGCGACTTGATCGCGCCCTTGAGGTCGACTTCGTTGGCCAGGCCCACCAGCAGGTCGCGGGTCTGGGCGTTGATCAGGTTTTTCGAGTAGTCGAGAAACAGGCCGCAGCTCGACAGGGTGAATTGAGTGAAACGCTGCGGATCGGCATTGAACGCTTCGCGCATGCTGAAATCCTGCATGGCTTTGCGGTGGTCATTCAGCGCTTGCCAGGCTGGCAGAGCGGTCACGTCATGAGGGGTTCGGTAATACGCCATCGCTGCGGGTTTCCTTTTTACTTGAACGACCTTTTGTACACTAAAAATTCCGGCGCGGCTCGAGGTGGGCATCCGGACACTGCATCGACATGATCGCCAGACGCAGGGCGACTACAGTAAACCTCGCGTTGCAATCTGTCTTGACTTTGTCTGACCGGTTCCCGGTACTTTTTTATACAACGGGATGGGAAGGGTCCGACAGACGGAACGCAGATGACTCTCTGTGGGAGCGAGCTTGCTCGCGATGGCGTCAGGTCAGCCGACATCGATGTCGACTGATGCATCGCTATCGCGAGCAAGCTCGCTCCCACAGGTTTTTGTGATGTTTCAGGCGGGGGTGTCGAGGTCCAGATGCAGGTTGTCGATCAGGCGCGTGGTGCCGAGGAAGGCGGCCACCAGAATCACCAGGTCGCGGTCCTCGCTCAACGCCGGGCGCAGGGTCTTGGCGTGACGGATTTCCAGGTAATCGGGACGCAGGCCGGCAGCTTCCAGTTGCTTGAGCTGTTCGCCGATCAGCGCCGGGAAATCCCGCTGGCCCTGTTTGATTGACTCGGCGATCTGGCTCAGGACGCGATAGACCACGGGCGCGACGGCACGTTGCTTCGGGCTGAGGAAGCCATTGCGCGACGACAGCGCCAGGCCATCCTCGGCGCGGACGGTCGGCTCGCCGATGATCTGGATCGGCATGTTCAAGTCATGGACCAGGGCGCGGATCACCGCCAGTTGCTGGAAGTCTTTCTGGCCAAACACCGCCAGGTCAGGCTGGACCATGTTGAACAGCTTGCTGACCACCGTCGCCACACCCTCGAAATGCCCTGGACGGCTGGCGCCGCACAAGCCTTCGGACAATTGCGGGACGCTGACCCGGGTCTGTCCGGCCATGCCGTCGGGGTACATTTCTTCGACGCTGGGGGCGAACAGCAGATGGCAGCCGGCCTGGAGCAGTTTTTCCTGGTCGGCTGCCAGGGTGCGGGGGTATTTGTCCAGGTCTTCGCCGGCGCCGAATTGCAGCGGATTGACGAAAATGCTCGCCACCACGAAGTCGGCCCGTTGTGCGGCCTTGGTGACCAGCGCCACGTGACCGCTGTGCAGATTGCCCATGGTCGGCACGAAGGCGATGCGTTTGCCTTCGCCACGGGCACGGGCCACGGCGGCGCGCAGTTCGCGTACGGTTTTGACGGTGTTCATGCAGAAAATCCGTGTTCGGCACCCGGGAACGTCGCGGCCTTGACTTCAGCGACGTAGGTGCTCAAGGCGCCCTGGATGGAGGTTTGCCCGGCCATGAAGTTCTTCACGAACTTGGGCACGCGACCGGTGATCGACAGCCCGAGCATGTCGTGGAGCACCAGCACCTGGCCATCGGTGGCGTTGCCGGCGCCGATCCCGATCACCGGGATCTTCACTGCCTGGGTGATTTCTTCAGCCAGCTCGCTGGGTACGCATTCGAGCAGCAGCATCGCCGCGCCCGCCTGCTCCAGCGCAATCGCATCGGCACGCATCTGCCGCGCCTGGTTCTCATTGCGACCCTGGACCTTGTAGCCGCCGAGAATATTCACCGCTTGAGGGGTCAGGCCCAGGTGCGCGCACACTGGAATGCCCCGTTCGGCCAGCAGCCGAATCGAATCGGCCAGCCACAACGCGCCTTCGACCTTGATCATGTGGGCACCGGCCTGCATCAGCATGGCGCTGTTGGTCATGGTTTGTTCGAGGGTGGCGTAGGCCATGAACGGCAGGTCGGCGAGGATCAGCGCATCGGTGTTACCGCGTTTGACGGCGGCCACATGGTAGGCCATCTCGGCGGTGGTCACCGGCAGCGTGCTGTCGTGACCTTGCAGCACCATGCCGAGGGAATCGCCCACCAGCAGCACTTCGACACCGGCCTCATTGCAGGCATGGGCGAAGGTTGCGTCATAGCAGGTCAGCATGGTGATTTTCTCACCTTTTTGCTTGAGACCTTGCAGCGTGGTCAGGGTAATAGCTGGCATGAAAAAGTCCTCATTAGGCGCTCGTGAATGACTGCGAGTAACGCGCATGATTCGTTATCTATACAGGCGCACCTTCTATGCGTGGTGCTTGTAAGGCCTGGATTGCGCCCTTTAGTGCCGCGTTGGCGGCAGCGGGACGCCTATAGTCGTGAGGAGCAATCGGGAAGTCAATTGGATGTGTTACCGGCGGGTGTTACCGGGGTTACTGATGCGTTTCAGCGTAGAGGCGCGTTTCGGATCTGACTGCCGGGTCCCGAAACCTGTGGGAACGAGCTTGCTCGCGATGGCGGTGTGTCAGTCACCCCGGATGCTGGATGTGCCGACGCTATCGCGAGCAAGCTCGCTCCCACAGGGGATGGTCTTCGTCAGTGGGAGGGCAGGCGTTCCAGGCCGGCAAACGGGCACGCGGCAAGCAGGTCCTTGAGCAAGCGTCCATCGACCAGGCGCAGGTCGGCGGGGGCCAGTTCGGCCAGTGGGTACAGGACAAAGGCCCGGGCCTGCATGTGGTAGTGGGGGACCTTGAGGCGGGGCTCGTCGATCAGGCGCTCGCCGAACAGCAGGATGTCCAGGTCCAGGGTGCGCGGCCCCCAGCGTTCGAGGCGTTCGCGACCCTGTCCGGTTTCGATGGCTTGCAGCGCATCGAGCAGGTCCAGCGGTGCCAGGTGGCTGTCCAGCGCCGCCACCGCATTGGTGTAGCGCGGCTGGCCGGGTAGCAGGGAGTCGCTTTGATAAAACGCCGAGACTCCCACCAGTTGGGTATCGGGCAATTGCGCCAGCGCCTGGACGGCACTGCGCAATTGTTCGGCGGGTTCGGCCAGGTTGCTGCCCATGCCGATGTAGATACGTTCCATCGATTACTCGCCCGATGCGCTCGGTACACCGGCACGCTTGCGCTTGGCACCGCTGCTGCGGCGACGCTTGCGTGGGCCGCTGGCGCCGTCATCCTTGCCGCTGAGCTCACGAATCATATCGCGGCGCTCGCTGTCGTTGGCGTCCTGGTAATCGGTCCACCATTCGCCCAGGCCATCGGTCTGCTCGCCCGCGCTTTCACGCAGCAGCAGGAAATCGTAGCCAGCGCGGAAACGCGGGTTGTCCAGCAGCAGGTCGGCACGTTTGCCGCTGCGCCGTGGCAGGCGCTCCTGCATGTCCCAGATCTCGCGGATCGGCATCGTGAAGCGTTTTGGAATGGCGATGCGCTGGCACTGTTCGGCGATCAGCTCGTGGGCGGCTTCCTGCATCGCCGGGATCGGCGGCATGCCACGGTCTTGCAGGCGCAGCACCCGGGCCGGGAGGGCAGGCCAGAGCAAGGCGGCGAACAGGAACGCCGGCGTCACCGGCTTGTTCTGCTTGATGCGCAGGTCGGTGTTGATCAGTGCTTCGCTGATCAAGGTGTGGGTGTAGGTCGGGTTGTGCTCCAGGGCCTCGGCGCTGGCGGGGAACAGCGGATCGAACAGCTGCAGGTCCACCAGCATCTCGAAGGTGTCTGCCGCGTTGCCTGACAGGAACAGTTTGAGCACTTCCTCGAACAGGCGCGCCGAGGGGATCTCCCGCAGCATGGGCGCCAGTTCGCGAATCGGCATGGCGCTGTGTTTTTCGATGCCGAAATCCAGCTTGGCGGCGAAACGCACGGCACGCAGCATCCGCACCGGGTCTTCCTGGTAGCGCTGCTTCGGATCGCCGATCAGACGGATCAGACGATTGCGAATGTCGTGTACGCCGTTGGCGTAATCGAGGATGCGTTCGCTGACCGGATCGTAATACAGGGCGTTGATGGTGAAGTCGCGGCGTTGCGCGTCTTCTTCCAACGTGCCGTAGACGTTATCGCGCAGGATGCGTCCGCTCTCGTTGCGGGAAGACTGGTTGCTGTCTTCCTCTTCATCGTTTTGCGGATGATTGGCGCGGAAGGTTGCCACTTCGATGATCTCGCGGCCGAAGTGGATATGGACCAGCTTGAAGCGCCGGCCAATGATCCGCGCATTGCGAAACTCGGCCCGTATCTGTTCCGGCGTGGCGCTGGTGGCGACGTCGAAATCCTTGGGGGTGATGTTGAGCAGCATGTCGCGCACGCAGCCACCGACCAGGTAGGCCTGGTAGCCGGCGTTCTGCAAACGTTCGACGATGTTCACCGCATAACGGCTGAACTGGGCCTTTTGCAGCGAATGCTGGCCGCTGTTGAGCACTTCAGGCGTGCTGCGAATGTGTTGCGTACGACGCAAGGGAGAACGGAATGACTGGAACAGCTTCTTCAGCATGGGATGCACTGTTTGAAGGAATATTCGGCCAAAAACGAAGAATGACCGCATGATGGGCGGGGATTCTAGCATTTAGTCGAGGGATGGTGTAGGACGCAGCAGTTTTGAGCTGCAAGCTGCAAGCGACAAGCTTTGTAGGCTTCAAGGAAGGGAAATGACAGAAACCACAAGGGGAGCCGAAGCTCCCCCAGAATTAGTTGCGTGCTCTGTTTTTATTATTGGTTTCGGGCTTCTTGTTTTTGTTGAGTGCCCGCGCCACGAGGTTTTCCCTTCGTGGCCCTCCCAATCGGGAGCCAAGAGCAAACGGATTGCTTTGGTCGCTGTGTTGCAGTGATCAATCGATCCAACCAGTTCAGGCACCTGTCTTGAGACAGTTTTTATTGTTCTCGGCCTGGTTGTGGGGCAAGCCCCAAATACAACGCCTCTCCAAAAGAATCAGTTAGCTGCGCCTCTCGCCGTCTTGTTTTTATTGTGCGTGAGTCGATTCGTCTTATTTTTATTGTCTTTTGCATTGCTTGTTATTGTTCTTGTACCAAAGCTATAGCAGGGTGCGTGCCAACTTTTGCGAACCCCAGATAAACCGGGGGTTCTATGGTTATAGCCATTTTTCCGAGGCGAAAAAAAGCCGGGGTTTCGTTACCGTAAACCCCGGCTTCTGTTACGTGAAAAAGACTGAGGTAACAGTTTTTTCACATCCCCTGTGGGAGCGAGCTTGCTCGCGATGGGGGATCAGCTTGCCCTATAGCGCGACTGACACACCGCTATCGCGAGCAAGCCCGCTCCCACACTTCCTCAGCTTTCGCTGGTCGCCCCGGTCTTGCGCCGTGGAATGCCCAGGCGCTGGCGCCGTTCCCACAGGCACTTGCGGCTGACGCCCAGCTTGCGTGCCAGTTCGGTCTCGGTCATGTGGTCCTGGTGCTCGAGGACGAAATGCTGGAAGTAGTCCTCCAGGGACAGGTCTTCGGTGGGTTCGTGGCTGGTGTTGTTGGCAGCGCCGCCCTGTTGCGGGGCCAGGCCGATGAATTCTTCGTCGTCCAGGTCGCTCAGTTCGATGTCGATGCCCAGCAGGTCGGCAGAGATTTCCGGGCTCTCGCACAGGATCACCGCCCGCTCGACCGCGTTTTCCAGCTCCCGAACGTTACCCGGCCAGGCGTAATGACGAATGGCCTGTTCGGCGTCCGGGGCGAACTTGAGGTCGGTGCGGTTGACCCGCGCGCTCTGGCGGGCCAAAAACGCCTGGGCGATTTCATTGACGTCCGCGCCACGCTCGCGCAGGGCAGGGAGCTTCAAGGCGATCACGTGCAAGCGGTAATACAAGTCTTCGCGAAACTGGCCGATTTTCGCCAGGCTCTTGAGATCACGGTGGGTGGCCGCGATCAGGCGGACATCGACCTTCTGCGACTGCACCGAGCCGACCCGGCGGATCTCGCCTTCCTGAAGTACCCGCAGCAACCGCGCCTGGGCCTCCAGTGGCAGCTCGCCGATTTCATCGAGGAACAACGTGCCGCCGTCCGCCGCTTCCACCAGCCCGGCACGCCCGGCGCTGGCGCCGGTGAACGCACCTTTCTCGTGACCGAACAGTTCGGACTCGATCAGGCTCTCTGGAATTGCCGCGCAGTTCACCGAGATCATCGGTGCCTTGGCTCGCCGCGACAGGTTGTGCAGGGCGCGGGCCACCAATTCCTTGCCGGTGCCGGACTCGCCCTGGACCAGGACATTGGAGTCGGTCGGCGCCACTTTGCGGATCTTGCTGTACAGGTCCTGCATGGGCGGGCAGGAACCGATGATGCCGATCTCGCCATTACTGTTGCTGGCCCCGACTTTCGCGGAGGCGCTGGCCTTGCCGACGGGCTCCACCGGGTTGCTGGTCGCCGCCTGTCGGTCACGCAGGATGCGGGCCACGGCCTGGAGCATCTCGTCGTGGTCGAACGGTTTGGCGATGTAGTCCACCGCGCCCATTTTCATGGAGTCGACCGCCGAGCGCAGGCTGGCGTAGCTGGTCATGATCAGCACCGGCGTGCCCTGGCCGAGCTTGATCAGCTCGGTACCCGGGGCGCCAGGCAGGCGCAGGTCGCTGACAATCAGGTCGAACGTGGGGATGCTGAAACGTTCTTGTGCTTCCTGCACTGAACCGGCTTCGCTGACCTGGTACTGGTTGCGTTCCAGCAGGCGGCGCAAGGCGGAGCGGATAATTGTTTCGTCTTCGACGATCAAAATGTGCGGCATTGATTCGATTCTCTCGACGGTCTCAGTTCACAGCGGACGTCGCTTCGACATGACGCGGCAAGGTCACCCGGATACGGGTGCCGCGCTGGCTCTGAACATCGGCCGGGCTGTCGATGGTGATTTGTCCATAATGCTCTTCAACGATGGAATAGACCAGTGCGAGGCCCAGACCGGTGCCTTCGCCAGGATCCTTGGTGGTGAAGAAGGGTTCGAACAATCGGTCCATGATGTTCTGTGGGATACCGCTGCCTTCGTCTTCGACGATCAGGTCGACCGTGTGTTCGAAGGCTTCGCTCTTGACCCGCACCGCGCTGCCGGCCGGTGAGGCGTCCCGCGCGTTGGAGAGCAGGTTGATCAACACCTGGGCGAGCCGCTGGGGGTCGCCATCGACCCAATGGTCCGGGTCGCACAGGTTGAAGAATTGCACCTCGAAATTGCGCCGGTTGAGGGCCAGCAGACCAATGGCATCCTGGGCCACTTCGGCCAGGCAGACGGGTTCGTCATTGTGCTGGTGGCCGCCGGCATGGGCGAAGCTCATCAGCGACTGGACGATGCGCGACACGCGCTTGGTCTGTTCGAGGATCTGGCCGCTGATCTCCGTCAACTCACCATCGTCCTCGCGCTCTTCGCGCAGGTTCTGCGCCAGGCAGGCGATGCCGGTGATCGGGTTGCCGATTTCGTGGGCCACCCCGGCGGCCAGCCGGCCAATGCTTGCCAGTCGTTCGGAGTGGACCAGCTTGTCTTCGAGCATCTGGGTGTCGGTCAGGTCTTCCACCAGCAGCACCAGGCCGCTGTTGCCCGGTGCCAACGGCTCGTCGATCGCCGCCTTGTGCAGGTTCAGCCAGCGGGTCTGGCCGTCGAGGGCCAGATGCTGTTTGTGCAGGTGCTCGTCAGGCAGGTCGATGAAGCCTTGCAGCAAGCCTTTCCATGGTTCGCCCAGGGTGCTCAGGCGTGAACCGACCACGCGCTGGGCGGCGATTCCGGTCAGTTCTTCCATGGCCTTGTTCCACATCAGGATTTCCTGGTCCTTGGCCAGGGAACACACGCCCATCGGCAGTTCCTGCAGGGTCTGGCGGTGGTAGCGGCGCAAGGCGTCCAGTTCGGCGGCCAGGCCGGTGAGGCGCGAGTGGTAATCCTCGAGGCGGCTTTCGATGAAGTGGATGTCTTCAGTGACATAGTTCTCGCCGCCGGCCTTGTAGGGCAGGAACGTCTCGACCATGTCCTGGGCCACGCTGGGACCCATCAGGCCGGACAGGTTGGCCTCGATTCGGTCCCGCAGGCGACGCAAGGCATACGGGCGGCGTTCATCGAAGGGCAGGTAAAGGTCGCGCAGGGCCTGTTCGACTTCCTTTTGCGCGGCTTTGGCGCCCAGGGGCTTGGCCAGTTGGGTGGCGAACTCCTGGGGCGAGGCGGCGTGGAGTTCACGGCGCTGCGGACGACGAACATTGTCTACCGCACAGGCTTCGGCGGCGCTGGCCTCTTCGCTGCTGGCGTTGGTGAACAGCGAGATCAGGGTGAACATCAGCACGTTCGCTGCCAGGGACGCGATGGCCGCCATATGCCAACTGGTGTCGTCGAGCACGTAGATCATGTTCAGCAGCGGAATATAGAAACCCTGCAAGTTACCCATCAGCGGCAGCAGCATCGCCACCAGCCACACCAGGATCCCCGCCAGCAGGCCGGCGATGAAGCCGCGGCGGTTGGCGGTCGGCCAATACAGCACCGACAGCACGCCGGGCAGGAACTGCAAGGTGGCGACGAAGGCGACGATGCCCAGGTTGGCCAGGTCCTGCCCGTCGCCCAGCATCAGGTAGAAACCGTAGCCGGCCATGATGATTGCGACGATCAGCGCCCGTCGGGTCCATTTCAGCCAGCGGTAGATGTTGCCTTCGGCCGGTGGCTGGTAGAGCGGCAGCACCAGGTGGTTGAGGGCCATCCCCGACAAGGCCAGCGTGGTGACGATGATCAGGCCGCTGGCCGCCGACAGGCCGCCGACGTAGGCCAGCAACGCCAGGGGCTTGCTGTTGGCGGCGATGCCGATGCCCAGGGTGAAATATTCCGGGTTGGTGCTGGCGCCCAGCTTCAAGCCGGCCCAGAGGATCAGCGGCACCGCCAGGCTCATCAGCAGCAGGAACAGCGGCAGGCCCCAACTGGCGCTCACCAGCGAGCGCGGGTTGAGGTTTTCGGTAAAGGTCATGTGGTACATGTGCGGCATCACGATGGCCGAGGCGAAGAACACCAGCAACAGCGTGCGCCACGGGCCTTCCTGCAAGGGTGTGTGCAAGGCGGCGAGGGCGGTCTGGTTCTGCAGCAGCCACACTTCCAGCTGTTGCGGGCCGTCGAACACGCCGTACAGGGCATAGAGACCGACGCCGCCGATGGCGATCAGCTTGATCACCGACTCGAAGGCGATCGCGAACACCAGGCCTTCGTGTTTCTCCCGCGTGGCGATGTGCCGGGAACCGAAGAAAATCGTGAACAGGATGATCAGCACGCAGAAGCTCAACGCCACCCGGTGCTGCACCGGTTCGCGGGTCAGGATGCTGATGGAATCGGCCACGGCCTGTATTTGCAGGGCCAGCAACGGTAGCACCCCGACCAGCATGAAGATCGTGGTCAGGGCGCCGGCCCAGGTGCTGCGAAAGCGAAAGGCGAACAGGTCGGCCAGGGAGGACAGTTGGTAGGTGCGGGTGATTTTCAGGATCGGGTAGAGCAACACTGGCGCCAGCAGGAACGCGCCCGATACACCGAGGTAACTGGAGAGGAAACCATAGCCGTACTGATAGGCCAGCCCGACCGTGCCGTAGAACGCCCACGCACTGGCATAGACACCCAGCGACAGGGTGTAGGTCAGCGGGTGGCGGATGATCGCCCGGGGAATCATGCCCCGTTCGCTGATCCAGGCCACGCCGAACAGCACTGCCAGGTAGGCGGCACTGATCAGGATCATCTGGGTCAGGCTAAAGCTCATCGGCATCTTTTTGGCTCTGCAGGATGAAGGTCACGACAATCAGGATCAGCCAGAGCAGATACGGCCGATACCAGGCACCCGTGGCATCGATCCACCAATCCATGATGGCCGGGGAGAACAAGTAAATCCCCACTACCAGGAGCAGGACCAAGCGATAGATATACATCCCGGCCTCTCTAATTTATGCGCGTGCCCGAAAACGTGCGGCGATGGTAACGGATGGGCGCCAAGCTGCAAGGGCCGTCAACGTATTTGCGCTTCGGGCAGGCTCAGTGTGCGCGGGATCTTGCCAGCGTCCCAGTGGCGAATGCCCCAGGCCAGCAGTTCCCGTGGGCTGGCGTCGTCCAGTTCGAGGCCCGGTTGCTGGCCCAGCGCGCGCAACGCCCGTAGCAGCAGCGGCGTGGCCTGGTCGGCCGCCAGTGGCGGTGAACGGTAGGATTTGCCGAGCTTGTGCCCGTCGGGCTGGGTGATCAACGGCACGTGCAGGTAACGCGGTTGTGGCAACCCGAGCAGTTCTTGCAGGTAGAGCTGGCGCGGCGTGGAGTCCAGCAGGTCGGCGCCGCGCACGATATCGGTCACCCCTTGCCAGGCGTCGTCCAGGACCACGGCCAATTGATAGGCATGGAGTCCGTCGCGGCGGCGGATCACGAAATCACCGACTTCACGGCCCAGGTGCTGGCGGTATTCGCCCTGGACCCGGTCGGTGAAGTGGTACTCGAGCTCGGGGACGCGCAGGCGGATGGCGGCGTCTTCGGTGCCGTGTCCGGCATTGCGGCACAGGCCCGGATAAATGCCCCGGTACGCCTCCAGTTGCTTGCGCGAACAGGTGCAGGCATAGGCCAGGCCTTGGCTGAACAGCCGGTTGATGACTTGGTCGTAGGCGTCATGGCGCTCGCTCTGGCGAACCATTTCGCCGTCCCATTCAAACCCGTAGCTTTCCAGCGCCTTGAGAATCGCCGCTTGCGCGCCCGGTTCTTCCCGGGGCGGGTCGAGGTCTTCCATGCGCAGCAACCAGCGCCCGTCCACGGCCCGGGCATCCAGGTACGATGCCAATGCGGCGACCAGCGAGCCGAAATGCAGGTGGCCGCTGGGGGTGGGGGCGAAGCGTCCGATGTAGGCAGTCATAGGGTGAATGTTACTGGGTCCGGGCGGTGGGCATGCAATCTCGACAACAAAGCATATCCCCTTGTGGGAGCGAGCTTGCTCGCGATAGCGGCCTGTCAGCCACATCACTGCTGGCTGATCCACTGCTATCGCGAGCAAGCTCGCTCCCACAGGGCGGGGCATCGAAGCGTGGAGAAAATATCGGAAACAAAAAACGGAGCGTATGAACGCTCCGTTTCGATAACAGCCCCGGCGATTACTTGCCGACCTGTTTTTCCTTGATTTCCGCCAGGGTCTTGCAGTCGATGCACAGGTCGGCGGTCGGTCGGGCTTCCAGGCGACGAATACCGATCTCGATGCCGCAGGACTCGCACCAACCGTATTCTTCGTCTTCGATCAGTTGCAGGGTCTTGTCGATTTTCTTGATGAGCTTGCGCTCACGGTCACGGGCGCGCAGTTCGAGGCTGAACTCTTCTTCCTGACTGGCACGGTCGGCCGGGTCGGGGAAGTTGGCCGCTTCGTCTTTCATGTGATCCACGGTGCGGTCGACTTCCTGCATCAAGTCCTGTTTCCACTTGTTCAGGATCTTGGTGAAGTGCGCGCGCATGGGGGCGCCCATATACTCTTCGCCAGCTTGCGGGACGTAAGGCTCAAACCCGCTGAGCGACTGATTTTGATTTTGCTTTGCTTGGGTGGGCATGAATGGACCGCCTCTACTCTTGTAATCCACTACGCAGGATTGCTCCATCACCGACACCTGCCGGCCCTGCGGCTGCAAGCGGGCGAACTTACCAGATCAAATCGGGCCGCGCTACTCCCGGTTGTCGAGCCTGCGGCGGCCGGGGTCTGTAAAACGTGGCCGGGTTCGCTTCGGTGGGGATCTAAACCTGCTCAATGCTTGATTCTAGTCAAGCCTGGGCCAATCGCGGGAGTCATTTCCTGCAATTCGAGGGCTCAGACCGCTTTGGCCTCGCGCGTGTTCCCGCAGTTGTTCCCGAGTTGGGTAGAATCGGTTCTTTTTCCCCTGAAGGAAGGCCAATGGCTCAGCCCTACAGTGCGCGCAGCCGCGCCATCGAACCTTTCCATGTGATGGCGCTGTTGGCTCGCGCCAACGAACTGCAAGCCGCCGGGCATGACGTCATTCACCTGGAGATCGGCGAGCCGGACTTCACCACCGCCGAACCGATCATCCAGGCCGGCCAGGCCGCGCTGGCGGCGGGCAAGACCCGTTACACCGCGGCCCGTGGCATTCCCGAGCTGCGCGAAGCCATCTCGGGTTTCTATGGCCAGCGCTACGGGGTGGACATCGATCCTCGACGCATCATGATCACGCCGGGCGGCTCCGGCGCGTTGCTGCTGACCAGCGCCTTGCTGGTGGACCCGGGCAAGCATTGGCTGTTGGCCGACCCCGGCTATCCGTGCAACCGTCATTTCCTGCGCCTGGTGGAAGGCGCGGCACAACTGGTGCCCGTGGGGCCGGATGTGCGCTATCAATTGACGCCGGACCTGGTGGACCGTCATTGGGACCAGGACAGCGTCGGTGCGTTGGTGGCCTCGCCAGCCAACCCGACCGGGACGATTCTCACCCGGGACGAGCTGGCAGGGTTGTCCAAGGCCATCAAGGGCCACAACGGCCATCTGGTGGTGGACGAGATCTATCACGGCCTGACCTATGGCACCGACGCTGCCAGTGTGCTGGAAGTCGACGACGACGCCTTTGTCCTTAATAGTTTTTCCAAGTATTTCGGCATGACCGGCTGGCGGCTGGGCTGGTTGGTGGCTCCTTCGGCGGCCATCGGCGAGCTGGAAAAACTTGCGCAGAACCTCTACATCAGTGCGCCGAGCATGGCCCAGTACGCCGCCTTGGCCTGTTTCGAGCCCGCCACCATCGAAATCTTCGAGCAGCGGCGGGCCGAGTTCGCGCTGCGCCGCGACTTTCTGCTGCCGGCCTTGCGTGAACTGGGCTTCGGTATCGCGGTGGAGCCGCAAGGGGCGTTTTACCTCTATGCCGATATCAGCACCTTCGGTGGCGATGCCTTTGCGTTCTGCCAGCATTTCCTGGAAACCGAACACGTGGCCTTCACCCCGGGCCTGGATTTCGGTCGTCATCAGGCCAGCCACCATGTGCGGTTCGCCTATACACAGAGCTTGCCGCGGCTACAGGAAGCGGTGGCGCGAATTGAACGTGGACTGCGGAGCTGGCAAGGCTGATGCGTTTTTCCCCTGCGTTGGAAGAAGGTCGTCTGATTCGACGTTACAAGCGTTTTCTCGCTGATATCGAGACCGTTCACGGCGAACTCCTCACTATTCACTGCCCCAACACCGGCTCGATGCTTAACTGCATGGCTGAAGGCGCGCGCGTCTGGTTCAGTCGCTCCAGCGACCCCAAGCGCAAGTTGCCCGGCACCTGGGAAATCGGCGAAACCCCTCAAGGGCGGCTGGCCTGCATCAATACCGCGAGGGCCAACGCCTTGGTCGAAGAAGCCTTGCGCGCCGGGGTCATCAGTGAACTGAACGGGTTCACCGGGCTCAAGCGTGAAGTGGCTTATGGCGTGGAAAACAGCCGCATCGATTTTCGCCTGGACTACGCCCAAGGCTCGGCCTGGGTCGAAGTCAAAAGTGTCACGTTGGGTTTCGATGGCACCCAGGTGGCGGCGTTTCCCGATGCGGTCACGCTGCGCGGAGCCAAGCATCTGAGGGAGCTCGCCTGCCTGGCCCGGGAAGGTGTGCGGGCGGTGCAGCTGTATTGCGTGAACCTGAGTGGCATCGAGGCCGTGCGCCCGGCACACGAGATCGACCCGGTATACGCCGCAGCCCTGCGTGATGCGGTGGCGGCGGGGGTGGAAGTGTTGGCCTACGGAGTGACGTTGACGCCCGAGCAGATGTGGGTGGACCGTGCGTTGCCAGTGTTGCTCGAACCGCTACCGTTCGACCCAGATGCCTTGCTCGTCCTCCCGGCTGTCTAGCGCGGCCAGGAACTGACCGGCGCAGGGGCCGGCCACGCATTCACCGCTCTCGATCAGGAACAGCGCGCCGTGAGTGGCGCACTGGATCAGGCTGGCGCTGGGGTCGAGGAACTGGTCGGGTTGCCATTCCAGCGGCACGCCCCGGTGCGGGCAGCGGTTGAGATAGGCATACACCTGGCCGGCGCGTCGCACGGCCAGCACCTTGCGCCCATCGAGGTCGAAACCGCGACTGCCGTTGTCGGGCAGTTCGGCGGCGGTACAAAGAAACTTCATGTGTGTCTCTATATGTCTGTCGGAGTGAGCGTCAGTGGGAGCGAGCTTGCTCGCGATAGCGGTCGATCAGCCAACATTAAGGTGACTGGTACACCGCTATCGCGAGCAAGCTCGCTCCCACATGGCTGCATGTAGCAAAAGATCCACGCTTGACGGTCAAATGAAAACAATTATCAAATGGCGCCTCCTTCGCAGGTGGTTGAGGATACTTGGCCCGGCCCGGTCCTGCGAAAAACTTCTTTGAGGAAGCTGCCCGATGCGCCTGAACATCCGCGTTGTTGCGCTCTGTGTCGCACTGTTGGTCAACCAGGGGGCCAGCGCGGCTGAATCGCCGCAGCGTTGGGTCAGCGCCGGCGGCGCCTTGTCGGAGTGGGTCAGCGCGCTGGGGGGTGAGTCGAAACTGGTGGGCGTGGACACCACCAGCCAGCATCCTGAATCCTTGCGGGCCCTGCCCAGCATTGGCTATCAGCGACAACTGTCCGCAGAGGGCGTATTGAGCCTGCGTCCGCAGATCCTGGTGGGTACCGAGGAAATGGGGCCGCCACCTGTGCTGGCGCAAATCCGCAGCGCCGGCGTAAAGGTCGAATTGTTCTCGGCCACGCCAGACCTGCCGACCCTGCAGGGCAACTTGCAGCACCTGGGGCAATTGTTGGGCGCGCAGGCCGAGGCGACACGGTTGTTCGACCATTATCAGGAACAGCTCACCCAGCAGTATGCCCGGGTGACCGAGGCCCAGCGCAAGCAAAAGGCTCCCGGCGTATTGCTGTTGGTCGGCAGTTCCGGTGGCAAGCCGCTGGTCGCTGGCAAGGGCACGGCTGCCGATTGGCTGTTGCAGCAGGCCGGTGGTCACAACCTGGCGACCCACAGCGGTTACAAGTCTTTTTCTGTGGAAACCCTGGCCGGCCTGAATCCTGAAGTGCTGGTCTTCGCCGACCGTGCCTTGAGTGGTGAAGAAGCCCGTGCGGCGCTGTTCAGGGAAAATCCGATTCTTTCCTCGACCCGGGCCGCCAGGGACGGGCGCATCATGGAGCTTGACCCGACGCTGTTGGTGGGCGGATTGGGCCCGCGGTTGCCGCAAAGCCTGGTGAAACTGACGGCAGGCTTTTATCCGGCTGAGCCGGCCGCGGCGCCATGACTTCGTTGGTCAAGCCACGCCCTTTATTTATCGGCTTGGGCCTGCTGTGTTTGCTGGCGACCTGGCTGTCCCTGGCCCTGGGGCCGGTGAGCCTGCCGCTGCTGGACACCTTGCGCGCCGCTTTGCGCCTGTTGGGCCTGCCGGTGGCCGCCGATGGCCTGGAGCAGGCGGAACTGATCCTCGGTCAGATCCGTTTGCCGCGCACCCTGCTGGGCTTGGCGGTGGGCGGGGTGTTGGCGTTGTCCGGCGTGGCGATGCAGGGGCTGTTCCGTAACCCGCTGGCAGACCCGGGGTTGGTGGGTGTGTCCAGCGGTGCGGCGTTGGGCGCAGCCGTCGCCATTGTCGGTGGCTCGGCGCTGGGTGGGTTGCCCGAAGCCTTCGGCCCTTACGTGTTGTCGTTGTGTGCGTTCCTTGGCGGGCTCGGCGTTACGGCGCTGGTCTATCGTCTCGGTCGCCGCAATGGCCAGACCCATGTCGCGACCATGCTCCTGGCCGGCATCGCCCTGACCGCGCTGTCCGGTTCCGCCGTCGGCCTGTTCACCTACCTGGCGGACGATGCGACCCTGCGCACCCTGACGTTCTGGAACCTGGGCAGTCTCAACGGCGCCAGTTACTCGAGGTTGTGGCCGCTGTTGCTGGTCAGCGCCGGCGTGGCGCTCTGGTTGCCACGTCGGGCCCGGGAGCTCAATGCGCTGTTGCTGGGCGAGTCGGAGGCAGCCCATTTGGGCGTCAACGTCGAAGCCCTCAAGCGTGAGCTGGTGTTTTGTACGGCCCTGGGGGTTGGCGCGGCGGTGGCGGCGGCGGGCATGATCGGTTTCGTCGGGCTGGTGGTGCCGCATCTGGTGCGCCTGGTGGCCGGCCCCGACCACCGTGTGTTGCTGCCCGCTTCAGTGCTGGCGGGGGCAAGCCTGTTGTTGTTCGCCGACCTGGTGGCACGCTTGGCGCTGGCCCCTGCGGAATTGCCGATCGGCATCGTCACGGCCTTCATCGGCGCGCCGTTCTTCCTCTATCTATTGGTACGAGGGCGCGCCTGATGTTGCGAGCACAGGACCTGCACATTCAGCGTGGCCGCAAAACCGTGCTGGCGGACATCAATCTGCTGCTCAACCCCGGCGAAGTGCTCGGCGTGCTCGGGCCCAACGGTGCGGGCAAAAGTACCTTGCTGGCGGGCCTGTGTGGCCAATTGCGGCCGAGCCGGGGGCAGGTCTGGCTCGAAGACCGTCCACTGGCCCAATGGCAGGGTGCCGAGCGCGCCCGTCGCCTGGCGGTCTTGCCGCAGTCCTCGACCCTGGATTTTGCCTTTCGCGTCGAGGAAGTCGTCGGCATGGGGCGCCTGCCGCATCAGAGTGGTCGGCTGCGCGACGAGCAAATCGTCGCCGCGGCGCTGCAAGCGGCAGACGCCGCGCATCTGCACGGCCGCAGTTACCTGGCGTTGTCCGGCGGCGAACGCCAGCGGGTGCATCTGGCGCGGGTGTTGGCGCAGTTGTGGCCGGGTGAAGCGGGGCAGACCCTGTTACTGGATGAGCCAACCTCGATGCTCGATCCGCTGCATCAGCACACCATTCTCCAGGCGGTGCGTGAATTCGCCGGTCGCGGCGCCGCCGTGCTGGTTATCCTGCATGACCTGAACCTGGCGGCGCGTTACTGTGATCGCCTGTTGCTGCTCGCGTCCGGTCGGCCGGTGGCCCTGGACACGCCCCGGCACGTACTGCGCCCGGAACCGCTCAAGGCGGTGTTTGGCCTGGATGTGCTGGTGCAAGACCATCCGGAGCGCGGGCATCCATTGATCATTGCCCGCTGAGGGCGCCCTGGGGGATACGGACGTGCGCCTGCTCCTGATTCTGGCATTGAGTGTACTGACGGCGTGCCAGAGCATCGCCCCGCCCCCGCTCGACGGACGGATCCGTGATTTGCACAACGGCCAGGCCGTGACGCCCCAGACACTGGTCGAACGCCTGGCAAAGGCGCCTCGGGTGGTGGTGGGGGAGCGGCACGACAATCCTGACCACCACGCGCTGCAGCTATGGCTGCTCCAGGCCTTGGCCAGCCAGCGGGCCCAGGGCAGCCTGTTGCTGGAAATGCTCACCCCCTCCCAACAGCCACGCGTTGATTCGGTCCGCCAACTGCCCGCCTTGCCCAAGGAGTTGCCCGACGCGTTGGCCTGGTCCCCCGGCTGGGATTGGAGCCTGTATGGGCCCGTTGTCGAGTTTGCCCTGGCGCAACGCTATCCGTTGCTGGCCGCCAATCTGGACGCCGCCGAGATCCAGCGTTTCTATCGGCAAGCGCCCAGCTTGATGGGCGCTCGCGCCAATGCCGCCACGGTGAAGGACGCGTTGTTGGGACAGATCCGTGAATCTCACTGTGGTTTGCTGCCGGAATCGCAAATGCCGCCGATGCTGGCCGTGCAGCAACAGCGTGACCGGCGCATGGCCGAACGCCTGCTGCAAGCGCCGACACCGGCATTGTTGTTCGCAGGCGCCTGGCATGGGCGAAAAGATGTCGGCGTGCCGCTGCACGCGTTGGACCTTGGCGCCAGCGAGGCACCGATCGTCCTGATGTTGGCCGAGGAGGGCAGTGACGTGACGTCGGCCATGGCGGACTACGTGTGGTACACCCCGGCCATGCCGCCCCAGGATTATTGTGCGCAGATGCGTGAGCACGTCGGTAAGTGATATCGCAGGCAAAAAAAGACCCGGCAAGAGCCGGGTCAAATAACCGTGATTAGCCTGATGAGGAGATATCTGAGAGTCCGAACCAAGGGCTGTTCAAATATCGACCAGTCTCGCGACTGGATGTGGTAATCATAGCGATTCTCATTACCATGTCAAACATTGTTTTTGCGATTCGTCGAAATAACCTCGCGGCCAGGGTTCGCACTGGAAACGAAAGGGGTATCAGACTTTGTGACGCGTCGAAATGGCGTCCAGTTGTTTATTCAGGGCTTCCTTGCGTTCAGCGGGAATGTCGTTCCAATGCACATCCATCAACGCCCCCTCGATGGCGTACAGCAACACTTTGGACGCCCGGAAGCCGCGCGTGCGCACGGCGCGATAGGCGTCCACCGCCCCGAGCCGGCGTAGATCAGAAGCGCTGTGGATACCCACGGCGTGCAGCCACTGGGCCGATGTCTTGCCCAGATTCTTCAGGTGTTGCAGTTCATCATTCATCGAGCCTCCTTGCGACGGCCGACTGGTGCGGTGGGCAAGCTTCTGAGCAGTGTAGCGGTCAGTAGGAAAAGCGTGATTCTTTGGTGGGATTAGATGCAAAAGCTTCTAATGCATTACGCACGATGAGGAGGGAAAAGACTGCATTCTCCAGCGCAAGCGGGGGCGCTGGAGGTCTGTTCGGTCGTGGCAGGTCCGCGCGTTGGCCGGCGCGGTTCAGGCACTGTCAGCGGGTGCGGTAGCGCAGCCGGGTGCCGAAGTTCATCGACATCAAGATTTCATCCGCAGACAGTTCGGGCGGAAAGTAGGCGCCGGATATTTGCGCATGGGCCAGGCTCGCGCCTTCCAGTGACGACTTGCGAAAATCGATGCCGCGCAAATCGGCGGAGCGGAAGTAGGCGTCGCTGAAGTCAACGTCGTCCGCGTTCAGTTCCCGCAGATCAAGGCCTCGAAAATCGCCGCCGCGCATGTCGACCGGACCTTGTGGGCGTTCGCTGTTGAACCCGGCGATATCATCTTTGCGCAGCAAGGCATAAAGCGGGGTACCGAGAAGTTTGGGAAGGCTCATTTCATATCACCTGATGGTTTTATGACGCCAGTATAGTGCCACTATTTGGCGGCCGTGAAGCCGGACATCGCTTCACGGCCGAAATAGTGATCTACAGGCCTGGCAGGCGCTGGCGGATCTGCGCGACCACGATGTCGAGCGTACCGCTTTCGTTGGTTTGGACCCGCTTGCTGCAGAGAATTTCCGCCGGGGTCAGGGCTTCACGGCTGGACTGTTGTGCGGCGATGACTGCCAGGTTCGCATCGGAGGGGTCTTGTTGGTCGGCCTGGCGCTGTGCCAGCCGGCTTTCGATGACCGCTTGCGGCGCGTCGCAGTCGAGGATCAGGAACGGAGCGCCAGTGGCCTCGGCGACTTTTGCCGCGGCGTCGCGCTGATCGTGTTTGAGGTAGGTGGCATCGATCACTACAGGGAATCCGGCGCGCAGGATCGCCGCGGCGACTTCATGCAGGCGGGCGTAGGTGGCGCTGCTGGCGTCGCTGCTATAGATGCCGGCTTGTGGATCGTTGGGGACCTGTTGCTGGCCGAACAGGCGCTTGCGCTCCACGTCCGAACGCAGGCGAATGGCGCCCAGTGCCTCTACCAGGCGCATCGCGACATGGCTTTTGCCAACGGCCGAAACACCGTGGGTGATGGCCAGGAAAGGCGAAGGAATGGTGCTGTAGCTTTCGGCCAGGTTGGCGTAGTTGCGGTATTGGCGCAGGGTGGTGGCGCGCTGCACCGGATCGGCTTCGGCCGGCATGCTGAACAGCGCGACTTTTGCCCGGACGAGGGCGCGGTAGGCTTTATAGAAGTTCAGCAACTCCAGGCCCTGGTAGTCGCCGGTCAGTTCCAGGTACTGGCTGACGAAACGCCGCGCCAGGGACTTGAGACCACGGTCCTCCAGGTCCATCGCCAGGAAGCCGGTGTCGGCGTAGACGTCGGTGAAACGGAACGGTTCGTTGAATTCGATGCAGTCGAAAATCACCACCTTGCCGTCGATCACGGTGGCGTTGCCCAGGTGGATATCACCGTGGCATTCACGGATGAAGCCCTCGGCCTTGCGCTGGGTGAGCAGCGGCTTGAGGCGTTCGAAACTGCTTTCGGCCCAGGCTTGCAACGCTTCGAGTTGCAACAGGTCGGCCTTGTCGTTGAGGAATGGACGGATCTGTTCGAAGTTCTGCAGCACCGGTGCCATCACGCTTTGCGGAGTCCCGGCGTCGTTTTCGGCGGGCACCTTGGGCGTGGAGAGGTGGAACTGGGCGATCTGGGCGGCCATCTCGTCGATGTGCGCGGTGGTCAGTTCGCCGTTGGCTTGCAACGTGCTGAGCAATTGGCTCTGTGGGAACTGACGCATCTTCAGGGCGTATTCGATGGCCGGGCCGTCGCCACCCAGTTGTGGCGCTTCGACGCTACCGGTAATCGGCAGGACGTCCAGGTACAGGTCTTGGGTCAGGCGCTGGTTCAGGCGCAACTCTTCGCCGCAGAAATGCTGGCGCGCCTCGAGGCTGGTGAAATCGAGGAAACCGAAGTTGACCGGCTTTTTGAATTTGTAGGCGTATGGCCCGGTGAGCAATACCCAGGAAATGTGGGTTTCGATGACCTGGAACGCTTCGACGGGATGCGGGTAGAGGGCCGGGTTTTGCAAGGCGGCGATCAGGGATTGGCTCACGGGCGGTCCTTCAGAGTCTGGGAAAATTCAAGGCCGTCATTATGGCGGCAAGCCGCGCTAACGCAAACCGCGTGGCGGGCTCATGTTGAACCGCAGCAAAGTGCGTATAATCCGCCGCCATGACTCGTACCCGATCCCCCCGTACCCCCAAGAAACCACCCGCCAGTCGCCTGCGGCCCTGGCTGGGCTGGGCCCTTAAACTCAGCCTGGTGGGCCTCGTCGTGCTCGCCGGTTTTGCGGTCTATCTCGATGCCGTGGTCCAGGAGAAATTCTCCGGCAAGCGCTGGACCATCCCGGCCAAGGTCTATGCCCGGCCGTTGGAGCTGTTCGTCGGACAAAAGCTGAGCAAGGACGACTTCCTGACCGAACTCGATGCCTTGGGTTATCGCCGTGAAAGCGTGGCCAATGGTCCGGGTGCGGCCTCGGTCAATGGCAATACCATCGACCTCAACACCCGTGGTTTCCAGTTCTATGAAGGCATGGAACAGGCGCAACCGGTGCGGGTGCGTTTTTCCGGTGACTATGTGGCAGCGCTGACCGGCGCCAACAACGCGAGCCTGTCGGTGGTGCGCCTTGAGCCGCTGCTCATTGGTGGCCTGTACCCCAAGAACCTCGAAGACCGGATCCTGATCAAGATCGACCAGGTACCGCCGTTCCTGCTCGACACGCTGATCGCCGTCGAAGACCGCGACTTCTACCATCACTTCGGCGTCTCGCCCAAGTCGATCGCCCGGGCCATCTGGGTCAACACGTCCTCGGGGCATATGCGCCAGGGCGGCAGTACCCTGACCCAGCAGTTGGTCAAGAACTTCTACCTGACCAACGAGCGCAGCCTGACTCGCAAGCTCACCGAAGCCATGATGGCGCTGTTGCTGGAGCTGCACTACGACAAGCAGGAGATTCTGGAGGCGTACCTCAACGAGGTCTTCGTCGGCCAGGACGGCCAGCGGGCGGTGCACGGTTTCGGCCTTGCCAGCCAGTTCTTCTTCAGCCAGCCGCTGTCCGAGCTCAAGCTGCATCAGGTGGCGTTGCTGGTGGGCATGGTCAAGGGACCGTCCTCCTACAACCCGCGGCGTAATCCGGAACGTGCCCTCGAGCGGCGCAACCTGGTGCTCGACCTGCTGCAACAACAAGGTGTGGCGACGGCCGAGCAAGTTGAAGCCGCGAAAAAGATGCCATTGGGCGTGACCAAGCGTGGCAGCCTGGCGGACAGTTCGTTCCCCGGCTTCATGGACCTGGTCAAGCGTCAGCTACGGGAAGACTACCGCGACGAAGACTTGACCGAAGAAGGCCTGCGCATCTTCACCAGTTTCGATCCGATCCTGCAGATGAAGGCCGAAGCCTCGGTCGAGGACACCTTCAAACGGCTGGGCGGACGCAAGGGTGCCGACGAAGTCGAAGCGGCCATGGTGGTGACCAACCCGGAAACCGGCGAAGTCCAAGCCATGATCGGCAGCCGCCAGGCCAGTTTCGCCGGCTTCAACCGGGCCCTGGATGCGGTGCGTCCGATTGGCTCGCTGATCAAGCCGGCGGTGTACCTCACCGCCCTGGAAAAGCCGAGCCAGTACACGCTGACCAGTTGGCTGTCGGACGAGACGTTCTCGGTCAAGGGCGCGGATGGCCAGGTCTGGAAACCGCAGAACTATGATCGTCGTTCCCACGGCACGGTGTTCCTCTATCAGGGGTTGGCGCATTCCTACAACCTGTCGACGGCTCGCCTCGGGCTGGAAGTCGGCGTGCCGAACGTACTCAAGACCCTGGCGCGGCTGGGGGTGAGTCGCGAGTTCCCGGCCTTCCCATCGATGTTGCTGGGGGCGGGTGGGCTGACGCCGATAGAAGTGGCGGCGATGTACCAGACGCTGGCCAACGGCGGTTTCAATACGCCGATGCGCGGGATCCGCAGCGTGCTGACCGCCGATGGCGAGCCGCTCAAGCGTTATCCGTTCCAGATCCAGCAGCGCTTCGATCCGGCCTCCATTTATCTGATCCAGAGCGCGATGCAGCGGGTCATGCGTGAAGGCACCGGCAGTTCGGTTTATAACGTGCTGCCCCGGACCCTGACCCTGGCGGGCAAGACCGGGACCAGTAACGACTCGCGCGACAGCTGGTTCGCCGGTTTCAGCCAGGACTTGTTGGCGGTGGTCTGGCTCGGACGTGATGACAACGGCAAGACTCCGTTCACCGGCGCCACTGGCGCGTTGCAGGTCTGGACCAGTTTCATGCGCAAGGCCGACCCCTTGCCGCTGGACATGCCGCAACCGGACAACATCGTCCAGGCCTGGGTCGATTCGCGTACTGGCCAAGGCTCCGACGCCAATTGCCCGGGTGCCGTACAGATGCCGTATATTCGCGGCAGCGAACCGCCACCCGGTGCAGCCTGTGGCGGCACGAATCCCGCCGAATCGGTGATGGATTGGGTCAAGGACTGGATGAATTAAGCAAAGAGGGTTTCAAGTGAACAAGTGGTTGATTCCAGCGGTAACGGCCGTGGCTTTGCTCAGTGGTTGCTCTACCGTACAACGCGGTTCGATTCCGGTCGTTGACTCCGGCACGGCTGTGTCCAACAGCGAGCGGGTTTCGGCCAACGGCGGTTTCCGTCAAACGACAGTGAAGCGGCCGGCACAGGGCCAGGTCCAGGCCATCCCGCAGGGCGACACCGGTGTCGTCGTGATGGTGCCCGGCGGTGGTGCGACAACCTCGGCGCCGATCAGCAGCACGCCGATCACGCCGGGCCCGATCACGCCAGGGCCTATCGAAACTTCGCCGGTCGATCAGGGCAGCTACAGCATGCCTTCGACGCCGAGCAGCGTCCCGTCGGCAAGTTCCGGCGGTTTGTCCGCCGATGAACAACTGGACGGCCCAGTGCTGGCCCTGCTGACCACGGCACAACAGCAACAGGCTGGCGGTGACCTCAACGGTGCGTCCTCCAGCCTGGAGCGTGCCCAGCGTGTAGCGCCGCGCGAACCGCAGGTGCTTTATCGCCTGGCCCAGGTGCGCATGGCCCAGGGCGATGCGCCGCAAGCCGAACAACTGGCTCGCCGTGGCCTGACATTCTCCAATGGTCGCCCGGCACTTCAGGCCAGCCTGTGGGAATTGATCGCCCAGGCCCGTGAGAAACAAGGCGACTCCGCTGGCGCGGCGTTGGCCCGTCAGAAGGCCAAGGTTTCGCTCTGATGGATACGCGTTTTCCCCAAATCGCCGATCAGTTGCTGCTGATCGAGCGGGAGTTGCGGGTCCAGGGCTGGTGGAGCGAGGTATCGCCTTCGGCCGAGGCGCTGGCCAGTGTAGAGCCGTTCGCGGTCGATACCCTGGATTTCGAGCAGTGGCTGCAATGGATTTTCCTGCCCAGGATGAAAGCCATCCTGGAAAACGACCTGCCGCTGCCCAACGCCTCGGGCATCCTGGCCATGGCCGAGATGGTCTATGCCCAGCGACCCGGGCAGGGCGTGGGATTGCAGCGGCTGTTGGCGCAGTTCGACCAGATGATCAGCAACGTCGGCTGACCGACGTTACTGGCAGTGCTCATCGATCTGCTTGCGGGTTTCCTCGATGCGCTGGCGCCGCTCTTCGTCATTGAGGCGGCGCATTTCCCCTTCTACGTCCTCACGTACCCGCGGGTTGTTCTGCAACTGCGCCAGGTTGGTCCTGGCCTGCTCGCAAAATGCCTTGAGCTGGGCTTCCTGCTCGGCCACCTGTTTCTTGACCTCTTTATCGATCGCCTTCTGGTCGCCAATGACGCCGCCGGAAGGCGGCGCGGGCGGTTTGGCGACGGATGGCGAGGACTTGATCACGGTGGTGGCCTCTGCGTCCTGGGGCGGCTGGGATCCGAAGTGGGTGACACCTTGGGCATCCACCCATTTGTAGACCTGGGCGGCCATGCATATCGGGCTCAGGCCAACCAGCAGGCTGGCCGTCAAGAAGATCATTCGCATGCTGTTTCCTTGTCTTGGGTTGCGCAATTGAAGCTAACACAGTTGCCGTTTAAGGGTTTTTTCTTGCGTTCTCATGCGCTTACTTCGAATAAAGCACATAGACGACTTGACTTGAAGGAGGCGAAACAGAAGAATCCAAAGTCCGCTGTAGAGGGACTGCCAGAAGCAGACCCACTCGGCAGATCATGAGGCGCACATCCGCGCCGACCTGTTACACCCGCAACGCGTTACCTCGCGCTGGGTGGGAAAGGCCCGCAACACTTGGGACGATCCCAATACTTGCTCAGTCAGTGCTGACGTAGTCGGCGACCACCGTCGCTCATGCTCTGCCGAGAAGTAAACCTATTAAGACCCGTCCCCTTTTCGTGGGTCGGTATTCTGGCGTTTTAGAGGTGAACAACGTGGAGCTTTTATCTGGCGGTGAGATGCTCGTCCGCTTTTTGCGTGACGAAGGCGTCAAATATATCTACGGGTACCCCGGTGGTGCTCTTCTTCATGTCTACGATGCCCTGTTCAAAGAACCGGAAGTGACCCACATCCTGGTTCGTCACGAGCAGGCGGCCACCCATATGGCTGATGGTTATGCCCGTGCTACCGGCAAGGCCGGCGTGGTCCTGGTGACTTCCGGTCCTGGCGCCACGAACGCCATCACCGGTATCGCCACCGCGTACATGGACTCCATCCCGATGGTGATCATCTCCGGCCAGGTGCCCAGCACCATGGTGGGCACCGATGCGTTCCAGGAAACCGACATGATCGGTATCTCCCGGCCGATCGTGAAGCACAGCTTCATGATCAAGCACGCGTCGGAAATCCCGGAAGTCATGAAGAAGGCTTTCTACCTGGCTGAATCCGGTCGTCCGGGCCCGGTCGTGGTCGATGTCCCGAAAGACATGACCAACCCGGCCGAGAAGTTCGAATACATCTTCCCGAAAAAAGCCAAGCTGCGTTCCTACAGCCCGGCGGTCCGTGGTCACTCCGGGCAGATCCGCAAGGCAGCCGAAATGCTGCTGGCGGCCAAGCGCCCTGTGTTGTACTCCGGGGGTGGCGTTATCCTCGGCGGTGGCTCCGCGCCGCTGACCGAACTGGCAAAAATGCTCAACCTGCCGGTCACCAATACGCTGATGGGCCTGGGTGCGTTCCCAGGCACCGACCGTCAGTTCATCGGCATGCTCGGCATGCACGGCAGCTACACCGCCAACCTGGCGATGCACCACGCCGATGTGATCCTGGCGGTCGGCGCGCGTTTCGATGACCGTGTGATCAACGGCCCGGCGAAGTTCTGCCCGAACGCCAAGATCATCCATATCGACATCGACCCGGCGTCCATCTCCAAGACCATCAAGGCAGACGTGCCGATCGTCGGTCCTGTCGAGAGCGTGCTGACCGAAATGGTCGCCATTCTCAAGGAAATCGGCGAGGTTCCGAACAAGGAGTCCGTGGCCAGTTGGTGGAAGCAGGTCGATGAATGGCGCGGCGATCGCGGCCTGTTCCCTTATGACAAGGGCGACGGCAGTGTGATCAAGCCGCAGACCGTGATCGAAACCCTGTGCGAAGTGACCAAGGGCGATGCCTTTGTGACCTCCGACGTGGGTCAGCACCAGATGTTCGCTGCGCAGTACTACAAGTTCGACAAACCCAACCGCTGGATCAACTCCGGTGGCCTGGGCACCATGGGCTTCGGTTTCCCGGCGGCCATGGGTATCAAGTTGAGCTTTCCGCAAGCCGATGTCGCCTGCGTTACCGGCGAAGGCAGCATCCAGATGAACATCCAGGAACTGTCCACCTGCCTGCAATACGGTTTGCCGGTGAAGATCGTGATCCTGAACAACGGTGTGTTGGGGATGGTTCGCCAGTGGCAGGACATGAGCTACGGCAGCCGTCACTCGCACTCCTACATGGAATCGCTGCCTGATTTCGTCAAGCTGGCGGAGGCCTACGGTCACGTTGGCGTGCGCATCACCGAATCGAAGGATTTGAAGTCGAAGATGGAGGAAGCGTTCGCCATGAAGGATCGCCTGGTGGTGATCGATATTGCGGTCGACACCAGCGAGCACGTCTACCCGATGCAGATCAAAGACGGCTCCATGCGCGATATGTGGCTGAGCAAGACGGAGCGTACCTAATCATGCGACACATTATTTCCTTGCTTCTGGAAAACGAACCGGGTGCGCTGTCTCGTGTTGTAGGCCTGTTCTCGCAGCGCAACTACAACATTGAAAGCCTGACCGTGGCGCCAACCGAAGACCCGACCCTGTCGCGTCTGACGCTGACTACCGTGGGGCACGATGAAGTCATCGAGCAGATCACCAAGAACCTGAACAAGCTGATCGAGGTGGTCAAGCTGGTGGACCTGTCGGAGAGCGCTCACATCGAGCGTGAACTGATGCTGGTCAAGGTCAAGGCCACCGGCGCCCAGCGCGCCGAGATCAAACGTACTACCGATATTTATCGTGGGCAGATCGTCGATGTCAGCGCCAGCGTCTATACCGTTCAGTTGACCGGTACCAGCGACAAGCTCGACAGCTTCATTCAATCGATCGGTACTGCCTCGATTCTGGAAACCGTACGCAGTGGCGTCACCGGGATTGCCCGTGGCGACAAAGTACTGAGCATCTAAACCAAATTAGCGAATGGCCTGAATGGCCGGATATAGGGGAAATTCATGAAAGTTTTCTACGATAAAGACTGCGACCTGTCGATCATCCAGGGCAAGAAAGTCGCCATCATCGGTTACGGTTCCCAAGGTCACGCCCAGGCGTGCAACCTGAAAGACTCCGGCGTTGACGTGACTGTCGGCCTGCGTAAAGGCTCGGCCACCGTTGCCAAGGCCGAGGCCCACGGCCTGAAAGTGACCGACGTGGCTTCTGCCGTTGCCGCAGCCGACCTGGTCATGATCCTGACTCCGGACGAGTTCCAATCGGCGCTGTACAAGAACGAAATCGAGCCGAACATCAAGAAAGGCGCCACCCTGGCCTTCTCCCACGGCTTCGCGATCCACTACAACCAGGTTGTGCCACGTGCCGACCTCGACGTGATCATGATCGCGCCGAAAGCCCCAGGCCACACCGTGCGTTCCGAGTTCGTGAAGGGCGGCGGTATCCCTGACCTGATCGCTATCTACCAGGATGCGTCCGGCAACGCCAAGAACGTGGCCCTGTCCTACGCTGCTGGCGTGGGTGGCGGTCGTACCGGCATCATCGAAACCACTTTCAAGGACGAGACCGAAACCGACCTGTTCGGCGAGCAAGCCGTTCTGTGTGGCGGTACCGTCGAGCTGGTCAAGGCCGGTTTCGAAACCCTGGTTGAAGCCGGCTACGCGCCAGAAATGGCCTACTTCGAGTGCCTGCACGAACTGAAGCTGATCGTTGACCTCATGTACGAAGGCGGTATCGCCAACATGAACTACTCGATCTCCAACAACGCCGAATACGGCGAGTACGTGACCGGTCCGGAAGTCATCAACGCCGAGTCCCGCCAGGCCATGCGCAACGCCCTGAAACGTATTCAGGACGGCGAATACGCCAAGATGTTCATCAGCGAAGGCGCCACCGGCTATCCTTCGATGACCGCCAAGCGTCGCAACAACGCCGCCCACGGTATCGAAATCATCGGCGAGCAGCTGCGCTCGATGATGCCGTGGATCGGTGCCAACAAGATCGTCGACAAAGCCAAGAACTAAGTCGCGAACTTGAGTCGAAAAACGCGGCCTTGGCCGCGTTTTTTCGTTTGGGCGATGGCTTCTGGTATAAAGCTGCATCGTTTGCGGCCGAACCGTCGTCCCAGACACCTGTCGAATTTTTTTCACACCGTTGCAAGGTATTGCCCATGAGCGAACGTCCCGACGAGCCAAACCAGGCTCCTGACGCCGAAAGCCTGTTGCCCATCGATGAGCATGTCGAAGAAGGCCATGACGCTGAAGGCCGTAAGGTCCGGCATCGTGGCATCTATCTGCTGCCGAATCTGTTCACCACCGCGAACCTGTTCGCCGGTTTCTATTCCATCATCAGCTCCATGAGTGCCCAGGCTGCCTTGAGCGCCGGTGATAGCGCAGGAGCGAGCCGTTACTTCGCCTCCGCCGCCATTGCCATCTTCGTCGCCATGGTGCTCGATGGCCTGGACGGGCGCGTCGCCCGCATGACCAATACCCAGAGCGCGTTCGGCGCCGAGTACGATTCACTGTCCGACATGGTCGCTTTTGGCGTGGCTCCCGCCTTGCTGGCGTTCGGTTGGGCGCTGGGGGACATGGGCAAGGTCGGCTGGATGGTTGCCTTCATCTATGTGGCGGGTGCGGCGTTGCGCCTGGCTCGTTTCAACACCCAGGTCGGCAAGGCTGACAAACGTTACTTCATCGGCCTGGCCAGTCCGGCCGCGGCGGGTGTGGTGGCCGGTGTGGTCTGGGCATTCAGCGACTACGGCATCCAGGGTTCGAAAATGTCGTTCCTGGTAGCGCTGCTGGTTGCCGCGGCCGGGATGCTGATGGTCAGCAACATCAAGTACAACAGCTTCAAGGAGCTGGATCTGAAGGGGCGTGTGCCATTCGTGGCGATTCTGGCTGTGGTGCTGGTCTTCGCGGTGGTGTTCAGTGATCCGCCGCGTATCCTGCTGCTGGTATTCCTCGCCTATGCCGCTTCCGGCCCGGTGCAATACTTGTTGCGTCTTCGCCGACGCTAAACGTTGCCTTAATGTAATTTCCCCCATACTCCGCAGTCTATTGGTGCATCTGCCCTCCAATACTGCGGAGTTGTCATGCTGATCAAGATCCCCAAGTCGTCCGACTGCCGTGAATCGGACGTCACGCCCGAATCCCTCTATCTATCCCGTCGTCAGATGCTCGGTGCAACCATGGCGGGCCTTGCCGTGAGCAGCTTGCCGCGATGGGCCAGTGCTGCCGACGCGGCGCGTTATGCCGAGGTCGAGCCGGGGAAGGCGCCGTCCTGGTTTGCCGAGAAATTGCCCTCCGTCCAGTGGGGGGCGGTCACGGTCAAGAACGAGCCCATCACACCGTTCAAGGACGCGACCCATTACAACAACTTCTATGAGTTCGGGACCGACAAAGGGGACCCGGCAGCCAATGCCGGCTCCTTGAAGACCGAACCCTGGAGCGTGGTAGTGGACGGGGAGGTGGGTAAGCCGGGGCGCTATGGGTTGGAAGACTTCATGAAGCCTTATCAACTGGAAGAGCGGATTTATCGACTGCGTTGTGTCGAGGCCTGGTCGATGGTCATTCCGTGGATCGGTTTTCCCATCTCGGCATTGCTCAAGCAGGTCGAGCCGACCTCCAAGGCCAAGTACATCCGCTTCGAAACCTTGCAGGACCCCAAGGTCATGCCGGGGCAGCGTTCCGGTTTCGCCTTGATCGACTGGCCGTATGTGGAAGGCTTGCGATTGGACGAGGCGATGAACCCGTTGGCCATCCTCGCGGTTGGGATGTACGGGCGGGAGTTGCCGAATCAGAACGGCGCGCCGCTGCGCTTGGTAGTTCCGTGGAAGTACGGTTTCAAAAGTGTGAAGTCCATCGTGCGCATCAGCCTGGTGAGCGAGCAGCCAAAGACCACCTGGCAAAGCATTGCGTCTGACGAGTACGGCTTTTATGCCAACGTCAATCCAACGGTCGATCATCCGCGCTGGACCCAGGCACGTGAACGTCGTTTGCCGAGCGGGCTGTTCAGTCCCAATGTACGGGATACGCTGATGTTCAACGGCTATCAGGATGAGGTCGCTTCTTTATATGCAGGGATGGACCTGAGGAAGGACTACTGATGCGTTTTCCAGTCTGGCGAATGAGCGTCTTCATCGCCGCGGCAGTCTGGCCGTTGCTGTGGCTTTACGAGGCCTTGATGAATGCGTTGGGCCCCGACCCGGGCAAGGTGCTGGTGGATCGGCTCGGGTTGGGGACGCTGATTTTGCTGTTGATCACCTTGAGCATGACGCCGTTGCAAAAAATGACGGGGTGGGCGGGGTGGATTGCGGTCAGGCGCCAGTTGGGGTTGTGGTGCTTTGCTTATGTGGTGCTGCATTTAAGCGGGTATGCGGCGTTCATACTGGGATTCGACTGGTCGCAGTTGGGCGTCGAGTTGAGCAAGCGGCCTTACATTATTGTTGGGGCGCTTGGGTTTCTCGGCTTGCTGGCGCTGGCTGTCACATCCAATCGCTACAGCCAGCGGCGACTTGGTGTGCGCTGGAAGAAATTGCATCGCCTGGTGTATCTGATTCTGGGGCTTGGGCTGCTGCATATGCTGTGGATCGTGCGGGCAGATTTGAAGGAGTGGTCGATATACGCCTTTATCGGGGCTGTACTGTTGATGCTGAGAGTCCCGCCGGTTATGCGTCGAATCCCGCGTTTGCTGGGTAAGAAAGTCCCTTCTGCAACAAAAGCGTAATTAAGGGTTGACGGCAGATTCTGGACGTCTATAATTCGCCCCACTTCCGGCGCAGTCGAAACGGAAAACTCCTTGAGATTCAACGAGTTAAGTAGGTTTCGAAGGTGCGGGGCTTCAGTTCATCGAAGTCCGGAAGGAGCAGGTAGAGTGGTGTTGTTTGACTCTATATGCGGTTCGATCTTCTCGGTCGAAAGCGGTGAAAAAGAGGTGTTGACAGCAGCGAGTAACGCTGTAGAATTCGCCTCCCGCTAACGAGAGATCGGAAGCGCAAGTGGTTGAAGTTGAAAAGGAAACTTTGAAAACTTCTTAAAATAACCGCTTGACAGATACACGAGGCGCTGTAGAATGCGCGCCTCGGTTGAGACGAAAGACTCAGCCAGCCGCTCTTTAACAACTGAATCAAGCAATTCGTGTGGGTGCTTGTGGAGTCAGACTGCTAGTCAACAGATTATCAGCATCACAAGTTACTCCGCGAGAAATCAAAGATGTAACCAACGATTGCTGAGCCAAGTTTAGGGTTTTCTCAAAACCCAAAGATGTTTGAACTGAAGAGTTTGATCATGGCTCAGATTGAACGCTGGCGGCAGGCCTAACACATGCAAGTCGAGCGGTAGAGAGGTGCTTGCACCTCTTGAGAGCGGCGGACGGGTGAGTAATGCCTAGGAATCTGCCTGGTAGTGGGGGATAACGCTCGGAAACGGACGCTAATACCGCATACGTCCTACGGGAGAAAGCAGGGGACCTTCGGGCCTTGCGCTATCAGATGAGCCTAGGTCGGATTAGCTAGTTGGTGAGGTAATGGCTCACCAAGGCGACGATCCGTAACTGGTCTGAGAGGATGATCAGTCACACTGGAACTGAGACACGGTCCAGACTCCTACGGGAGGCAGCAGTGGGGAATATTGGACAATGGGCGAAAGCCTGATCCAGCCATGCCGCGTGTGTGAAGAAGGTCTTCGGATTGTAAAGCACTTTAAGTTGGGAGGAAGGGCATTAACCTAATACGTTAGTGTTTTGACGTTACCGACAGAATAAGCACCGGCTAACTCTGTGCCAGCAGCCGCGGTAATACAGAGGGTGCAAGCGTTAATCGGAATTACTGGGCGTAAAGCGCGCGTAGGTGGTTCGTTAAGTTGGATGTGAAATCCCCGGGCTCAACCTGGGAACTGCATTCAAAACTGTCGAGCTAGAGTATGGTAGAGGGTGGTGGAATTTCCTGTGTAGCGGTGAAATGCGTAGATATAGGAAGGAACACCAGTGGCGAAGGCGACCACCTGGACTGATACTGACACTGAGGTGCGAAAGCGTGGGGAGCAAACAGGATTAGATACCCTGGTAGTCCACGCCGTAAACGATGTCAACTAGCCGTTGGGAGCCTTGAGCTCTTAGTGGCGCAGCTAACGCATTAAGTTGACCGCCTGGGGAGTACGGCCGCAAGGTTAAAACTCAAATGAATTGACGGGGGCCCGCACAAGCGGTGGAGCATGTGGTTTAATTCGAAGCAACGCGAAGAACCTTACCAGGCCTTGACATCCAATGAACTTTCCAGAGATGGATTGGTGCCTTCGGGAACATTGAGACAGGTGCTGCATGGCTGTCGTCAGCTCGTGTCGTGAGATGTTGGGTTAAGTCCCGTAACGAGCGCAACCCTTGTCCTTAGTTACCAGCACGTTATGGTGGGCACTCTAAGGAGACTGCCGGTGACAAACCGGAGGAAGGTGGGGATGACGTCAAGTCATCATGGCCCTTACGGCCTGGGCTACACACGTGCTACAATGGTCGGTACAGAGGGTTGCCAAGCCGCGAGGTGGAGCTAATCCCACAAAACCGATCGTAGTCCGGATCGCAGTCTGCAACTCGACTGCGTGAAGTCGGAATCGCTAGTAATCGCGAATCAGAATGTCGCGGTGAATACGTTCCCGGGCCTTGTACACACCGCCCGTCACACCATGGGAGTGGGTTGCACCAGAAGTAGCTAGTCTAACCTTCGGGGGGACGGTTACCACGGTGTGATTCATGACTGGGGTGAAGTCGTAACAAGGTAGCCGTAGGGGAACCTGCGGCTGGATCACCTCCTTAATCGACGACCGCAGCTGCTTCATGAGCTCCCACACGAATTGCTTGATTCATTGAAGAAGACGAAAGAAGCAGCCCGAAATTGGGTCTGTAGCTCAGTTGGTTAGAGCGCACCCCTGATAAGGGTGAGGTCGGCAGTTCGAATCTGCCCAGACCCACCAATTTTGTGTGGGAAACGCCTGTAGAAATACGGGGCCATAGCTCAGCTGGGAGAGCGCCTGCCTTGCACGCAGGAGGTCAGCGGTTCGATCCCGCTTGGCTCCACCACTACTGCTTCGATTGTATAAAGCTTAGAAATGAGCATTCCATCGGTTCGATGGTGAATGTTGATTTCTAGTCTTTGACTAGTTCGTTCTTTAAAAATTTGGGTATGTGATAGAAAGATAGACTGGACGTTACTTTCACTGGTAACGGATCAGGCTAAGGTAAAATTTGTGAGTTGCTCGTAGAGCAAGATCGAATTTTCGGCGAATGTCGTCTTCACAGTATAACCAGATTGCTTGGGGTTATATGGTCAAGTGAAGAAGCGCATACGGTGGATGCCTTGGCAGTCAGAGGCGATGAAAGACGTGGTAGCCTGCGAAAAGCTTCGGGGAGTCGGCAAACAGACTGTGATCCGGAGATGTCTGAATGGGGGAACCCAGCCATCATAAGATGGTTATCTTGTACTGAATACATAGGTGCAAGAAGCGAACCAGGGGAACTGAAACATCTAAGTACCCTGAGGAAAAGAAATCAACCGAGATTCCCTTAGTAGTGGCGAGCGAACGGGGACTAGCCCTTAAGCTTCTTTGATTTTAGCGGAACGCTCTGGAAAGTGCGGCCATAGTGGGTGATAGCCCTGTACGCGAAAGGATCTTAGAAGTGAAATCGAGTAGGACGGAGCACGAGAAACTTTGTCTGAATATGGGGGGACCATCCTCCAAGGCTAAATACTACTGACTGACCGATAGTGAACTAGTACCGTGAGGGAAAGGCGAAAAGAACCCCGGAGAGGGGAGTGAAATAGATCCTGAAACCGTATGCGTACAAGCAGTGGGAGCCCACTTTGTTGGGTGACTGCGTACCTTTTGTATAATGGGTCAGCGACTTATTTTCAGTGGCGAGCTTAACCGAATAGGGGAGGCGTAGCGAAAGCGAGTCTTAATAGGGCGTCTAGTCGCTGGGAATAGACCCGAAACCGGGCGATCTATCCATGGGCAGGTTGAAGGTTAGGTAACACTGACTGGAGGACCGAACCGACTACCGTTGAAAAGTTAGCGGATGACCTGTGGATCGGAGTGAAAGGCTAATCAAGCTCGGAGATAGCTGGTTCTCCTCGAAAGCTATTTAGGTAGCGCCTCATGTATCACTGTAGGGGGTAGAGCACTGTTTCGGCTAGGGGGTCATCCCGACTTACCAAACCGATGCAAACTCCGAATACCTACAAGTGCCGAGCATGGGAGACACACGGCGGGTGCTAACGTCCGTCGTGAAAAGGGAAACAACCCAGACCGTCAGCTAAGGTCCCAAAGTTATGGTTAAGTGGGAAACGATGTGGGAAGGCTTAGACAGCTAGGAGGTTGGCTTAGAAGCAGCCACCCTTTAAAGAAAGCGTAATAGCTCACTAGTCGAGTCGGCCTGCGCGGAAGATGTAACGGGGCTCAAACCATACACCGAAGCTACGGGTATCACGCAAGTGATGCGGTAGAGGAGCGTTCTGTAAGCCTGTGAAGGTGAGTTGAGAAGCTTGCTGGAGGTATCAGAAGTGCGAATGCTGACATGAGTAACGACAATGGGTGTGAAAAACACCCACGCCGAAAGACCAAGGTTTCCTGCGCAACGTTAATCGACGCAGGGTTAGTCGGTCCCTAAGGCGAGGCTGAAAAGCGTAGTCGATGGAAAACAGGTTAATATTCCTGTACTTCTGGTTATTGCGATGGAGGGACGGAGAAGGCTAGGCCAGCTTGGCGTTGGTTGTCCAAGTTTAAGGTGGTAGGCTGAGATCTTAGGTAAATCCGGGATCTTAAGGCCGAGAGCTGATGACGAGTTACCCTTTGGGTGACGAAGTGGTTGATGCCATGCTTCCAAGAAAAGCTTCTAAGCTTCAGGTAACCAGGAACCGTACCCCAAACCGACACAGGTGGTTGGGTAGAGAATACCAAGGCGCTTGAGAGAACTCGGGTGAAGGAACTAGGCAAAATGGCACCGTAACTTCGGGAGAAGGTGCGCCGGTGAGGGTGAAGCACTTGCTGCGTAAGCCCACGCCGGTCGAAGATACCAGGCCGCTGCGACTGTTTATTAAAAACACAGCACTCTGCAAACACGAAAGTGGACGTATAGGGTGTGACGCCTGCCCGGTGCCGGAAGGTTAATTGATGGGGTTAGCTAACGCGAAGCTCTTGATCGAAGCCCCGGTAAACGGCGGCCGTAACTATAACGGTCCTAAGGTAGCGAAATTCCTTGTCGGGTAAGTTCCGACCTGCACGAATGGCGTAACGATGGCGGCGCTGTCTCCACCCGAGACTCAGTGAAATTGAAATCGCTGTGAAGATGCAGTGTATCCGCGGCTAGACGGAAAGACCCCGTGAACCTTTACTATAGCTTTGCACTGGACTTTGAATTTGCTTGTGTAGGATAGGTGGGAGGCTTTGAAGCGTGGACGCCAGTTCGCGTGGAGCCATCCTTGAAATACCACCCTGGCAACTTTGAGGTTCTAACTCAGGTCCGTTATCCGGATCGAGGACAGTGTATGGTGGGTAGTTTGACTGGGGCGGTCTCCTCCTAAAGAGTAACGGAGGAGTACGAAGGTGCGCTCAGACCGGTCGGAAATCGGTCGTAGAGTATAAAGGCAAAAGCGCGCTTGACTGCGAGACAGACACGTCGAGCAGGTACGAAAGTAGGTCTTAGTGATCCGGTGGTTCTGTATGGAAGGGCCATCGCTCAACGGATAAAAGGTACTCCGGGGATAACAGGCTGATACCGCCCAAGAGTTCATATCGACGGCGGTGTTTGGCACCTCGATGTCGGCTCATCACATCCTGGGGCTGAAGCCGGTCCCAAGGGTATGGCTGTTCGCCATTTAAAGTGGTACGCGAGCTGGGTTTAGAACGTCGTGAGACAGTTCGGTCCCTATCTGCCGTGGACGTTTGAGATTTGAGAGGGGCTGCTCCTAGTACGAGAGGACCGGAGTGGACGAACCTCTGGTGTTCCGGTTGTCACGCCAGTGGCATTGCCGGGTAGCTATGTTCGGAAAAGATAACCGCTGAAAGCATCTAAGCGGGAAACTTGCCTCAAGATGAGATCTCACTGGGACCTTGAGTCCCCTGAAGGGCCGTCGAAGACTACGACGTTGATAGGCAGGGTGTGTAAGCGCTGTGAGGCGTTGAGCTAACCTGTACTAATTGCCCGTGAGGCTTGACCATATAACACCCAAGCAATTTGTAGACTCCAAGCCGCAAGGCGAACGAGACCAGATTGTGGTGTGTGAAGACGAAACGAACCGAAAGTTCGCGACGCTCGATTGCAACACACAAACTATCGCATACCCATTCGCTGGAACGTGACCGCAAGGCACGCGCTGGCTACCGAATTTCTTGACGACCATAGAGCATTGGAACCACCTGATCCCATCCCGAACTCAGAAGTGAAACGATGCATCGCCGATGGTAGTGTGGGGTTTCCCCATGTGAGAGTAGGTCATCGTCAAGATTAAATTCCGAAACCCCTATCTGCTGACGCAGGTAGGGGTTTTGTTTTGCTCGTCATAAAAGTCTGCGAACGCTCGTGATAAATTTGCACAGTTATTTTCGAGCTGGAGCACTAGAATAGCCCCACCTTAGCTGAGCCAGAGCTGTTTATGCCCGATCCGTCAGACACTGATAGGTTGCCAGATCTCCCCCTGGGCGATTTGGTTGCGTGTCATGAGTGCGACTTGTTGATGCGCAAGCCCCAACTGGCCCATGGCGAAAAAGCCGAGTGCCCCCGCTGCGGTTATGAGCTTTATGCTCACCGGCACAATGTAGTCGAACGCAGTCTTGCGTTGGTGATCGCCGCCCTGCTGTTATATGTGCCGGCCAACTTCTTACCCATCATGCAACTCAATCTGCTTGGGCAGTCCTCCCAGGACACCGTCTGGAGTGGAGTAGTGGGTCTGTTCGATACCGGCATGCAAGGCGTCTCGGTAGTCGTGTTCCTGTGCAGCATGGGCATTCCGTTACTCAAGTTGCTTTGTCAGTTGGCTGTGCTGCTGACCATTCGCCTGGACGTTGGCCGTAGCTACGGTTTGTTGCTGTACCGCATTTATCACCATCTACGGGACTGGGGAATGCTCGAGGTTTACCTCATGGGCGTGCTGGTGGCCATCGTCAAGTTGGCAGACATGGCAGCCATCACCGTAGGCCTTGGCTTGGTGTGTTTCATCAGTTTGTTGCTGGTCCAGGTCTGGCTGGAGGTGGTGATGTCACCGCATCAGATCTGGCAGGCATTATCAGGAGAGGATGCCCATGCGGGCGATTGATGCCGGCATTCTGGTTTGTACGGAATGCCATGAATTGAATCGGCAGGACGCTGAGGCCGACAAACAAACCTGTACTCGCTGCGGCGCGCTGATCCATCCCCGTCGCCCGAACAGCTTGATGCGAACCTGGGCATTGTTGATCACGGCCGCGATTCTTTATATCCCGGCCAATATGCTGCCGATCATGACCATCAACTCACTGGGCCAGGGCGCCCCGAGCACTATCATGGCCGGCGTCATCGAGTTGGTTCACCACGGCATGATTCCTATCGCCTCCGTGGTGTTCATCGCCAGTATCCTTGTGCCGACCTTCAAGCTGGTGGGCATCGCTTTGTTATTGTTTTCCGTGCAGCGGCACCAGCCCATGTCGGCGCGGCAGCGCATCCTTATGTACCGTTTCATCGAATTCATTGGTCGTTGGTCGATGCTGGATATTTTCGTGATCGCCATTCTGGTGGCGGTGGTGAATTTTGGGCGGCTCGCCAGTGTCGAAGCCGGTCTCGGCGCGATTGCTTTCGCCAGCGTAGTGATTTTGACAATGATTGCCGCAGTAACCTTTGATCCCCGACTGATTTGGGATAACACGGAGTCGGATAACGACCATGACTGATTTGCCTACCGCTAAAACCCGACCGGCCTCGAACTGGTCAGCCATCTGGGTCTTGCCGCTGATTGCGTTGATCATCGGCGGCTGGCTTGGCTGGCGGGCTTATAACGAGACCGGAATCGAGATTACTGTGCGCTTTGAGAGTGGCGAAGGCATCCAGGTCAACAAAACCGAAGTCGTCTACAAAGGGATGACAGTCGGTAAGGTGACGGCGCTCACACTTGATGACGAAGGCAGTTCCAAGGGCGTGGTCGCGACGGTCGAGATGAACAAGGACGTCGATCAGTATCTCAAGACCGGCACACGTTTCTGGCTGGTCAAGCCGAGCGTGAGCCTGGCTGGGATCACCGGTTTGGAAACCCTGGTGTCGGGTAACTATGTGGCGATCAACCCGGGTGAGGGGGAGTCGACCCGTAAGTTCAAGGCCCTGGCCGAAGAGCCGCCGCTGTCGGACGCCAAACCGGGTTTGCACCTGACCCTCAAGGCTGACCGGCTGGGTTCGCTGAACCGCGGCAGCCCGGTGTTCTACAAACAGATCCAGGTCGGCCAGGTGAAAAGTTACCTGCTGTCCGAGGATCAGAGCAAAGTCGAGGTCAAAGTCTTCATCGAGCCGACCTATGCCAGCCTGGTTCGTAAACACACGCGTTTCTGGAACGCCAGCGGCATCAGCATCGATGCCAACCTGTCGGGTGTGAAAGTGCGCAGCGAGTCCCTGGCCAGCATCGTGGCCGGCGGTATTGCATTCGCCACACCGGAAAGCCGCAAGGACAGTCCTCCAACGGATCCGAGCCTGCCGTTTCGTCTCTACGAAGACTTTGATGCGGCCGCTGCGGGAATCCGGGTGAAAGTCAAACTCAGCGACTTCGAGGGATTGCAGGCCGGGCGTACGCCGGTGATGTACAAAGGCATCCAGGTCGGCAGCCTGAAGAACCTCAAGGTCGATCCGGACCTGGCTAGCGCGACGGCTGAACTGACCCTGGACCCCTTGGCCGAAGATTACCTAGTCACCGGCACACAGTTCTGGGTCGTCAAGCCATCGATCTCCCTGGCAGGTATCACCGGCCTGGAAGCGCTGGTCAAGGGTAACTACATTGCCATACGTCCAGGTGATAAGGGCGGTGCGCCGCAACGGGAATTCGAGGCCAGGGCGAAGGCCCCTCCACTGGACTTGCGCTCGCCGGGGCTGCACCTGGTCTTGCTGACCGAAAACCTCGGATCGCTGGAGGTCGGCAGTCCGATTCTCTATAAGCAGGTCAAGGTCGGCTCGGTGCAGAGCTATCAGTTCTCCCGCAAGAAAAAGCAATTGATCATTGGTGTGCACATCGATAAGGAATATGAAGGCCTGGTCAACGGTTCGACGCGATTCTGGAATGCCAGCGGCGTTACCCTCACGGGCGGCTTGACCGGCGGGATACAGGTCAAGAGCGAGTCCCTGCAAAGCCTGATGGCCGGCGGGATCGCCTTCGAAACGCCGGAACCGAACGTGCCGTTGAAAAGACGCATCCCACGCTTTCGTTTGCATGCAGATCGCGAAGCCGCGCAGCAGAGGGGCACGGTCGTGACGATCAAGGTCGACCGCGCCGACGGCTTGCGCAGCGGTACGCCGATCCGTTTCAAAGGCCTGGATGTGGGCAAGATCGAAGACGTCGATCTCAGTGCCGACATGCAATCGGTGTTGCTCACTGCGCGTATCACCGAAGTGCCGGAGCGTATCGCCCGGGTCGGGTCTCAGTTCTGGGTGGTCAAGCCTGAGTTGGGGTTGATGAAGACCTCCAACCTGGAGACGCTGGTCACAGGCCAATACATTGAAGTGCAGCCTTCGGCGAAAAACCTCGGGCCACAAAAAAGCTTCGTGGCCTTGGCCAACCCCCCGGAAAGCGTTGTACCCGAAGCGGGTCTGAGCCTGGTGCTGAGTGCGGCCCGCCGTGGTTCGTTGAAGATCGGCGTGCCGGTCACCTATCGCGAGATCACGGTAGGCAAGGTCACCGGTTATGAACTGGGCCAGACGGCGGACCGGGTGTTGATCCATATCCTGATCGAGCCCAAATATGCACCACTGGTGCGCAGCGGCACACGCTTCTGGAACAGCAGTGGCTTCGGTTTGGACTTCGGTCTGTTCAAGGGTGCGACGGTGCGAACCGAGTCGCTTGAAACGCTGATCCAGGGCGGTATTGCGTTCGCAACGCCGGACGGTGAACGAATGGGCAATCCGGCCCGAGCGGAGCAGACCTTCCCGTTGTTCGATAAGTTTGAAGACGAATGGCTGACCTGGGCGCCGAAGATCAGTCTTGGCAAGTAGTTGTGGCGCTATCGCGAGCAAGCTCGCTCCCACAGGGATGCAGGATCGTTCATCCAGAAGCAGTCCAATGTGGGAGCGAGCTTGCTCGCGATGAGGCCTTCCGTTGCACTGAAGACTCAAAACTGGCGCAATAAAAAAAGGCCGCGGTCCAAATGGACCGCGGCCTTTTTCATGCCCGGCTGTTCACCTCACACCGGATCCAGCTCCGGCTCGTCGGCCTGCACATTCACCGTGGCCTTTACCGCATCGTGACGACGGATGTATTTCCAGTCAGCTTCGTCGATGTAGATGCCGTTCGGGCCGCTGCCGCCTTCCAGGTCGATGGCGACACTGGCGCAGACTTGCGGTTTCACACTGGCGAGGATCGGCACGAAGCCCAGTTGCAGGCTGGTTTCCAGCAATGCCGCCTGGTTTTTCTCGTCGATGTCCGCCGCTTCGTCCAGGTAGTAAGGCAGGCGCACGCGGCCGGCCTGTTCGCGGTCCATCAGGTGCAGCAACAAGTACATGTTGGTCAGCGCCTTGATGGTCATGGTGGTGCCGTTGGATGCCGCGCCGTCGATGTCGGTGTGGATCACGGGTTGGCCGTTGACCTTGGTGATCTCGAACGCCAGTTCGAACAGGTCCTTGAGGCCGAGCTGGTTGTGATTCGCCGCCACCAGCCGCGCCAGGTACTCCTTGGCTTCTTCGTTCTTGTTGTCCTGCTCGGCGCTCTGGCTGAGGTCGAACACCGACAGCGTCTCGCCTTCCTCGTACTGGCCAGCGCTGTGGATGATCTGGTCGATGTGCTTGAGCGCTTCCTTGTTCGGCGCCAGGACGATGCGGAAGCTCTGCAGGTTGGACACCTGGCGCTTGTTGATCTCGCGGTTGAACAGCGCCAGTTGATGCTCGAGGCTGTCGTAGTCGCTGCGGATGTTGCGCAGGGTCCGGGCGATGTCGGTCACGGCCGCACGGCGTGCCTTGCCCAGGGTCAGGGCCTCGTCGGTGCGGTGGGCATAGGCGTTGATCAGCAGTTGCAGGCGCCGCTCCATGTCATCTTCGCTGTCGAACTTGGCCACGCCCTTGAGGCGCACCTGGGCATACAACGCTTCGATCTGGCCATCGACCCGCAGCAGCCCTTGCCAGCTGTCCTGGTAGTCGTTGAGCAGCGGCAGCAGGTTGTCCATGGAGTCGTCGACCGGGTCCATGAACGGCGTGCCGAATGGCAGGTCCGCCGGGAGCAATTGACGACGGCGCAGGGCGTCGTCGAGGGTGCGTTGCTTGGCTTCCATGTCGGCGATCTGTCGGCCCACCAGTTGCAACTTGGCGGACAATTGCTGGACGCGTTCGGTGAAGGCATCGCTGGAGCGCTTGAGTTCGTCCTGGGCGGCTTCCATCTGCGCCAGTTGTTCGAGCTTCTCGGCTTCCTCGGCGCTCAGGGTCTGGCTGCGACGGAAGTCTTCCAAGGCTTTTTGCGCATCCAGTACCTGCTGGTACAGCGCCTCGGTCTGGGTCTTGCTCGCGGCGCGGTCGGCGGCCACGGCTTGTTGGGTCTTGAGCTGCTTGAGTTCTTTTTCCAGACGCTCCTTCTGGTCCCGCAGCGCGGCACGGTCGGCCAGGGCTTGCAGGGCGGGTGGCTCGATGTGGGACAGGTCGATGGACAGCCCCGGCACTTCGAAGCGCTCACCTTTGAAGCCGTCGAGGATCAGCTCCATGGATTTGACCCACTCGCCGTTCTCGTCCAGCGCGATGCCGTGTTCGCCCAGGGGCAGGCTGAACAGGGCGCTGTTGAACAAACGCATCAGGCGTTCGACATCCTGCTGGGAGAATTCTTCACGCAGGCGGGCGTAGCTGTTGTTGTCGGCGTGATCGAGTTGCTGCTTGACCGACTTCAGGCGTTTTTCCAGGTCCCGCAGGCGCTCTTCCAGGTCTTCGGCACTGAATTGCCGGGACTGGGCCAGGGCACCGGCCAGTTCGTCGTGGGCGTCCTTGGCGGCGAGCAGTTGCTGTTCCAGGACCTTGACGTCATCCACCAGGGCAAAGCGATGCTTGAGCACCGACAGCTCGCCGAGCCAGCGCTGGATGCCGCTGATTTCCCGTTCCAGGCGCATCAGCTCCTGGGTGCCACCGCGCTGATCGTTCTGCAGCGAGTCCTGCTCGTTGCGGTAGTGTTCGGCCTGGATAGTCAGCTCTTCCTTGCGCGCACTGGCGTAGTCCGACCAAGTGCCCAGCAACGAATCGAGCAATGGCGAGAGGCGATGCAATTTGCCGCGCAGGACATCGCGCTGCTTCACGCCATTGGCCAGGGCTTCCACCAGCGGGCCGGCGGCCACGAGGGAGTTGTAGTCCTGTTCCATGCGGCGTACGTCACGGAAGGCTTCTTCGCACGCGGCGATGTAGTCCACGCTGCCGGAACGCAGGCTGTGTTCGAACGCATCGAGGAACAATTGCTTGAGCTTGGCCGCGGTGATTTCACGCATGTGCAGCAGGTTGATGAACAGGGCGCGGAAGGTCTTGAGGCTTTGCTCGCTGGTGGAGCGCAGCGGGATCAGCGTCAGGTCCAGCGGGATCGAGGTGTGACCACCCACTAGCAGGCGTCGCAGTTCATCCGGCTTGAGTTCGTAGGCTTTCAGGCCTTCGCGCTCCAGGTTGGTGAACAGCTCTTTCTGCCGCAGGCAGGTGTCATTTTTCTGATAGTGGGCCAGGTCCAGTTTGCCGGCGTAGGCAAAGAACTGGTGCCCGAAACCGCCGCCGGGGCCGCGACCGACCACGCCAATCACGTGCGGGCCGTGGGGCAGGGCGACTTCCACCAGGATGTAGCTGGTGTCCGAGGCAAAGTAGAAACGCCGGGATTGCTCCAGGCTGTACTTGCCGAAGCTCATGTCCGACATGCGCGCCAGGATCGGGAACTGCAAGGCGTTGATCGAGGCGGATTTACCCAGGTTGTTCGCACCGTAAACCGACAGCGGTTCTTCCAGCGGGAACAAGCCAAGGCTGTAGCCGGCGGTGTTCAAAAGGGCAAAGCGGCGGATGCCGTAGCGTTCCTTGCTCATGCGTCGGTCTCCTGTTCTTCGGCAATGGCGCGGGCCAGGGCGTCTTCTTCGCTTTCACCTTCGAATTCGCTGAGGTCCAGCGGATCATCGGTCTGCAGCAGTTTTTCGTCGCTGTCTTCGTCGATCAATACCGGTACCGGCAACGGCAGCACGCTGTGCAGGCTGGCGGCCAGGTCGCGGTCCTGCTGGACCGACAGGCAGACGTCGAGGAAGCGGTGCATCGGCGGCAGGAAACGGTACACGCCGTTTTCTTCGCTGGCAAAACCCAGTTGGGTCATGCGGCGCATGATTTTTTCTTCCAGCTCTTCCTGGGTCTGTACTTCGGCCTGGATGAACAGGTCGCGGTATTTTTCCAGCAGCGAAGGTAGCTCATCGCGGCCCAGGCTGCCGCCGTCGAGCACGGCAATCGGGTCGCGGCCCTGGTCGGCCAGGTGCTCGACCAGGATGAAGGTGAACAGGGCCAGGCGCTGGGCGGTCTTGTTCACCGCCGCGGCGGCCAGGTCCGGCACGAAGTAGTAGAAGCCACGGGTGTCGCACACCAGCTCGAAGCCCAGGGCCTTGAACAGCGTGCGGTACTGGTCCTGGAAGTTCGACAGTTGGGCGTACAGCTCCGGGTCGCGGCGGCTGACGTGGTAACCCTTGAACAGCTCGCGGAAGATCGGCGCCAGCTGGGACAGTTCGGATAGATCAAGATGCATGGGGGATGCTCGCAGAATCCTCGGCGGCGGTGTCGCCGGCCGAGAGCAGGGCGAAGGAGCGCAGGCTGACCTGATGCTCGTGAGTGTGGTAGTCGCGGCGCTCCAGGCGCTCGCGCTTGAAGCGTTTCTCCCGCGACAGGCGCGAGAACCAGTACAGCAATTCGTCGGTGGCGCCGTCCGGTTCCTGTTCCAGCAGCCAGGTCATCAGGTCCGGCATCGGCAGGGCGTCTTCGCAACGCTCGACCATCTCGCGCACAGTGCGTGGCGCGCGCGGTGCTTCGCCACCCTTGTGGGTCTTGTGGGACTTGGGGAAGCGCGCCGGTTTCGGTTCGAAGCGGGCCAGGGCATAGACATAGGCTTCGACCTGGCTGGCACTGCCCAGGAAGGTGCTTTGCGGCCGGGTGAACAGCGGCATGGCGGCTTGCGGCACGGCATCGATGCCTTTGCGGCGAATGGCGGCCAGGGCCAACGCGGCGCCACGGGTCACGGCGTTGTGGCGGCGAGCCTCCTCGCGCAGCGGCAGGAGCAGTTCACGGGCATGGCGCAGGGTCAACTGGGCGCTGGTCTGCATCTCGAGGATGCGCGCGTGGGTGCGCAGCAGCATGTCGTCGTCCACCAGGTGCCCGAGGCGCTGCTGTTCGGTGAGCATGCGCAACAGCACGTTCTCGACCTTGCGCACGCCTTGCTCGAAAGCGCCGTCGGCGTTCACCAATTGGATCATCGGCTCGACGTATTCGTCCCAGGTCGCCAACACTTCGGCGTAGCGTTGACGCAGGGGGATCTGTCGGTCGCTGGTCTTGGCCCGTTCGGCCACCGCCACCAGGGCCTGTTCGTCGTTGGCGAGTTTCTTGAGGACGTCGCGCACGCGCATGTCCAGCAGGCGCAACTGGCGGGCCAGGTCGTTGCCGTCGCGAATGTCGAAGGCGTCCTGGATGTAACCGGCCAGGCGTTCGAGGTGACGCAGGTAGGCTTCGATCTCCAGGCACAGGCCCAGGCGGTGTTCGCGGCGCAGGTAGGCGAGGAAGTCGTGGATCTGGGCGTTGAGCTCGAAGCGGTTCGGGCTTTTCGCCACCGGCACGAGAATGTCCAGGCGGATCCACACGTCCAGCAGGTTGGTGATGTCCTGGGGCGTGCTGTCCAGTTGTTGGGCGGCCAGCTGTGAACGCAATTCGTTGAGGCTCAGGGTGCCCTGGTCGAAGTGCTCGCACAAAGGTTCCAGCAATGCCCAGTGTTCAGCGAGGGCGCGCAAGACGCGCTTGGGTTCGATCATCGCAATGGCCGTCGGGTTGGCAATTAAAAGCGGCGATTGTACTGCATCGAGCCGGTTGCGATTCACCCCCTGGACGGACTGTCGTTCGCTATCGATCAACAATTGCTCCAACAGGGAAGCGATCCGCGCCGAAGGGCGGTAGAATCGCTTCCACTTTCAGTTATCCACAAGTGGCCGACCCTTGCTTATCGAGTCCCGTCGCCGCGCCTATCTGACCGCCATGCAGGTGGTCAACTGGCTGCCGCGTACCGAATTGCCGTTCGCCGCCCCGTCGCGGCCCGAGCTGTTGGAAGCGCCAGAGCCCGAGTACCTCGCGCCGGCCGTGACGGCGCCTGTGGCCAAGACAGTCGCCGAGCCGCCAGCGCCAGCCCCCGAGCGACCAAAGATCGAAGTGCCGCGCCCGAGCCTGGCGTCGACTCGCACCAATGCCAAGCCGGTGGAAGAGGTGGTCGAAGCGCCGCCCAAGGCGCCCTACGTCGCCCCGCCGCGTTTCGCCCTGCAACTGCTGCGGGCCGGGCGTTGCCTGCTGTTGGTGGAGTTGCCCACGGGCGAGCCGTTCCAAAGCCGCGATCCGGCCTATTTGCTGCTCAAGGACATGCTGCGCGCCGCCGGTCTGCCGGACAGTCCGCAAATCATCGGCGAGCCGGTGCGTTGGCCGTTGTTGTCACGGGGCACCATGGACCAGGGGCCGGAAGCGGCGCGGGATTTCGTCCAGGGCTTCGTTTCGGCGCGGCTCGAAGACGAGCCCTGTGTGTGCCTGTGGCTGATCGGCCTGCCGGCGGTGAAGTTTGCCGGCGAGGCGGATGCCGAAGCGTTCAATCGCGAACTGCAGGTCGAAGGCCTGGGCTCGGCCTGGGCGTTGCCCGGGTTGGAACTGTTAATGGAAACGCCACAGCGCAAGGCTGATGTCTGGCAAGCCATGCGCCGGCTGATGGCGCGCTGGAAAGAATCGAATGAGTGACGCTGTATCGTTCCGCCCGATGACCGAGGCGGACCTCGACGCTGTACTGAAAATCGAATACGCGGCCTACAGCCACCCCTGGACCCGCGGGATATTTCTCGACGGGCTGGGCAAATACCAGATCTGGCTGATGTTCGAAGGCCAGCAGCAAGTGGGCCATGGCGTGGTGCAGATCATCCTGGATGAGGCGCACCTGCTCAACATTACCGTCAAGCCGGAAAACCAGGGCCGTGGCCTGGGGTTGCGCCTGTTGGAACACCTCATGTCCATCGCCTACAAGGCCGAGGCCCGGGAATGTTTCCTGGAGGTGCGCGACAGCAACCGCACGGCGTTCCGCTTGTATGAGCGCTATGGCTTCAACGAAGTGGGCCGACGTCGGGATTACTACCCGGCGGTGGGGGGCCGTGAGGATGCGGTGGTCATGGCGTGCACCTTGGTGGACTGAAGCGCCGTGACCCCATGTGGGAGCGAGCTTGCTCGCGAAGACGGCGGTACATTCGACATCGATGCAAACTGATCCACCGCTATCGCGAGCAAGCTCGCTCCCACAGGGGCTTGGCGGTGTGCATCAAGTTTGTGATCAACACAAAACCATGTGGGAGCGAGCTTGCTCGCGATGGCGATTGCCGGGTCAACGCTTGCCATCCAACGGATCGATATCGGCCATTTCCGCTTCGTCCAGCCCGTCGCCTCCACCAATGTCATTTTCGTTCACAATGCTCAGGTCCCAATCGGCCCGTTCGTCGTCGCCGGCCTCGAAGGCATCCCGGGCGCCGTCTTCGTGGATGAGGGTTTCCGGGCTCATGTCGTCGTCGGTCGGTTCGTGATCATCCGTCGAGGCGCCTGTCATGCCCGCTTCACGCACGCGTTCACGAGGCATCAACTGCTCGCGTTCGTCTTGCGGCAATTCGTCGCCGATTTTCGCGCTGGGCTGCTCGTCGTCGAACTCCAACTCATGCATGGAGCCCATGCGATCTTCATTGTCGTCGATGGGTTCCGGTTGCGTCGCATCGAAAGGGCGTCGTGAATCATTCATGGCAATTCCTCATACTGTGGGCCTTACTGGTGTCGACCGACAGCGCAGCCAGGAATTCCAATGCATCGCCGACGTGACCTCGACCGGCGCTCGTCTGTCACAGTTGCGCACTCTCTATCGAGGCTAGACAGCATGAACGAATTACAAGATCTGATTGATAACAACGCGCGCTGGGCCGATGCGATCAAGCAGGAGGATCCTGACTTTTTCGCCAAGCTGGCTCGTCAGCAAACCCCGGAGTATCTGTGGATCGGCTGTTCCGATGCGCGGGTGCCGGCCAACGAGATCGTCGGCATGCTGCCGGGCGATCTGTTCGTGCACCGCAACGTGGCCAACGTGGTGCTGCACACCGACCTCAACTGCCTGTCGGTGATCCAGTACGCAGTGGACGTGCTCAAGGTCAAACACATCCTGGTCACCGGCCATTACGGCTGTGGCGGTGTGCGTGCCTCGATGCAGGACCGCCAACTGGGCCTGATCGACGGCTGGCTGCGCTCGATTCGCGACCTGTACTACGAGCATCGCGAGGCGTTGGGCCAGTTGCCGACCGAAGAAGAGCGGGTCGACCGCCTGTGCGAACTCAACGTGATCCAGCAGGTGGCCAACGTCGGCCATACCAGCATCGTGCAGAACGCCTGGCACCGTGGGCAGAAACTGTCGATTCATGGCTGCATCTACGGCATCAAGGACGGACGCTGGAAGAGCCTGGACACCACGATCAGCGGGTTCGAGCAATTGCCGCCGCAGTATCGGCTGCGTCCGGTCGGCGCGCCCTGACGCCGGCTCGTCAGTCGCGGTGACACTGACGACGCCAGTGCCGTAGAAATGTCATTCCCTGCTCATTGGGCGGTTCGTCATAGCCGGTAATCCAGCCATGACAGTTGTACGAACCGCACCGGCAGGCGAATTGGCGATACAGTTTCTGTTCGGTACTGGCGTAGTCCATCGTCAGGCAGTCGCCTTCATCGATACGGGCCAGTGACCACAGCCACAGTTCGCTCATGTCGAGGAATACATTCGGGTTGCAGGAGTGCAGCAGCAATCCGGCGAAGCGTGGGTCATACATGTGCACGTCCGGCAGGATCTGCAACGTGTGCAGGCGCCGTCGGCTCACCAGCAACCCCGACACCCTGCACATCCTCGTCATGGGCGCGAAGGACTTGCGGGCGATGATGCCGTGGCCGCGCCCGTCGCTCGTCTGGTGCACTTCAAAATCGTGCACAGAGGGGTAGCCCAGGCGGGTGCTGAGTTGTTTTTCCGGGTAGATGCAGTCCCGGCGTTGGGAACAGGTGTCATCGCGGATGAACAGGCTCATGACAGTCCTTGTCGGTGATAGACACTCGACTTGCTGGCGCCGGCGATCCTGCCGACGGTCGTTGAAAAAGCTTTTGATAGCTTCGCCCAAGTCGAGGGCCGTATCTACTGTCGAGTCTGACAGGAGCCAAAAGCGCTTTCCCGTGTCAGCGCAAGCTTACGCGGGAAGGCGCCTCAAGGTTTACACCGCCTCGGCAGGCAGCGGCATGGGCACTTTAAGTTGCGGAAGTTGCGACTTGATTGCCGGCGTTTCGCATTTTTTCGCTGCATCTGCTTCGCTCAGCTTGCGCACCGAGGTGTAGAACAACTCGCAGGTCTTTTCCTTTTGCGTGACCTGCCAGGTCTGCGTGCACTGGTTCAGCAGGGTGCTCGGGTCGGTGCCCGGCTTGCTGCCCATGCCGGCTTGCCAGCAAGCGGCGCTCAGGTCCTGGCCCATGACTTTCAAGCCGGCGGCATCGGCCTTGGCTTCGTCACCGTCGTAGTTTTCCTTGTCAGCGGCATACCAGATATAGCTCGGGTGGTTGGAGCCCAGGACCGGGACCTTGACCCCCGCGGTCGGCGTGATGGTCGCCAGGCCGAGCACGCCAACGGTCTGGCCGTACTGGGTCTTGATCCAGTTCCGAACGGGCGCTCCGAAGGCCACCATCGGCAATGCGGCGCCGCTGGCGGTTTGGGTGACCTGTGTGACCATGGTGGTCTGGTAATCGTTGAAGTAGCTGTAGAGCCCCTCCAATGTGCTACCAGCATTGGACGGCGCTGCGATGGGCGCGATGTCGATGATGGTCTGGTAGGCCGGCGTCTGTTCAACGGCGATGCCGTTGACGGTCAGCAGCGTGGCCCAGCGATCAGTGGTCGCCGACTCCAGGTAATCCTGGGCCTGGGTCAGGGAGTAATCCGGCGGGAAGTGCAGCAACTCGACACTCTTGCGGTTTTCCAGGGCCATGCCCAGCGGCAGGAACAGGTACCAGTTGTAGGACCATTTCTTGTCGCTGTTGAGTTTCGAGGCACCGTTGTACGCCAGGTCCCCGGCGTCGAGCAGCGCCTTCAGCGGTTGGCCGTAGTTCTTGGGCACGCCGTCGATGCTGGCATAGACCTTATCGTTGTCGATGTTGACCTGGACCTTGGCGTTTTCGTAGCCGTCGCGCTGCACACTTTGGGTCAGGTAATGCTGGACGGTCTGCTCCAGGGTCCAGTCGCGAAAACAAATGACGTTGCAGTTGTTGGGGTAGGCAAAGAGGCGGGTGACGCGTTCGGTGCTGCCCAGCTGTACGTCGATCTTGGTAACGTCGGCGGCGTGGACGGTGGCGCTCAGGGTAAGGGCGGCAAGAGGAAGCACTGCGAGTTTGAACATGCTCAGATCCTTTTCAGCGTGAGGGACCCTCAAAAGCAGGGCGTATCCATACTGAAACAGACCGAGCCGAAGAAGAAGTGGGCCGATGGAAATATCGGCCCTTTTTTATGGCTTTATGGCATCACTGGCGGCAAATAACTCAATGTCGTCCCCAGCGCCCACAGCAGCGCCAGCACCAGTGGTGTATGCACCAGCAACTGCACGAAGGAAAAACCGATCAAGTCCCTCGCCTTCAGCCCCAACACCCCCAACAACGGCAGCATGTAGAACGGATTGATGAGGTTGGGCAGCGCTTCGGCGGCGTTGTAGATCTGCACGGCCCAGCCCAGGTGATAGTTCAGGTCGTTGGCCACCTGCATGACGTAGGGCGCTTCGATGATCCACTTGCCGCCGCCGGAAGGAATGAAAAAGCCCAGCACCGCCGAATAGACGCCCATCAGCAAGGCGTAGGTGTCATGGGAGGCGATCTGGACGAAAAAGGTCGAGATATGGTGGGCCAGGGTCTGGGTATCGCTGCCCTTGACCGTGGTCAGCAGCGCGGCGATCGAGCCGTACAACGGGAACTGGATCAACACGCCCGTGGTGGTCGGCACCGCGCGGGCCACGGCGTCGAGGAAGCTGCGCGGCCGCCAGTGCAGCAAGGCGCCCAGCATGATGAACAGGAAGTTATAGGTGTTGAGCCCGGATATGGCACTGATCGCAGGCTTGGTCGAAAACTCGTGGAACAGCCAGCCGGCGGCCAGCAGTACCAGGGCGATGGTCAGCAGCGGACTGTGTTCCAGCCATTCTCCCGGCCGTGTGCGGGGCTGCAACGCGGGCATGCTGAAACTCGGGTCGATCCCGCAGGCGGCGGCGTCACGGGCGCTGTTGGGGCCGGGCGCGGTGGCGTAGGCGACAATCAACGAGATCACGATCAGCGCCAGCAGCATCACGCCCGACTGCCAGAGGAAAATCGTCTGGGTGAACGGAATGACGCCGGTAATCGACAGGATCGAAGGTGGCAGGCTGGCCGGGTTGGCCTGCAGTTGCGCCGCCGACGAAGACAACCCCAGCGCCCACACCGCGCCCAGGCCCAGGTAGGCGGCGGCACCGGCGGCGCGGTAATCCATCTTCAGGTCGGTGCGGCGGGCGAGGGCGCGCACCAGCAAGCCGCCAAACACCAACGACAGTCCCCAGTTGAGCAACGACGCGACCATGGAAATCAGTGCCACCCACGCCACCGCGGAGCGACCGTTGGTCGGAATACGCGCCAGGCGATCGATCAACTTGACGGCGGGCGGCGAGCTGGCAACCACGTAACCGCCAATCACCACGAAGGCCATTTGCATGGTGAACGGGATCAGGCTCCAGAAGCCGTCGCCGAACGCCATGGCCGCTGCCGTGGGCGTGGCGCCGATGAATTGCGTCGCCACGGCGACCACCAGCACCGCCAGTGCGGCGAAGACCCAGGAGTCGGGGAACCAGCGCTCGGCGAAACTGGAACAGCGCAAGGCAAAGCGGGCGGAACGGCTGTCTTCGATGTCAGTGGTCACGGCAATTACCTCGTTTTTATGGTTATGGGGTATTGATGGCGGCAAGGCTCAAAGGTCAGGGCAACAGTAGAACAATCCAGTGACCGTGGAAGGCTTATCGGGTTCGAGGTCACCCGGGAATATTTTCAATGGGGCTCGCGGCGCTCTTTAGAAAAAAAATGCGGGGCCGATGGCAAGAGAACAGCCTATTAATTCATCTGCTGTTCCTGGAGCTGCCCATGTTCAACAACCGCCTGAAGCAGGAGCTACTGGCTCTTCGCCAAGAACTGTCCAGCCTTATGCAAGTCAAGGAAAGCCTGGACCGTGAAATGCTTGGTCTCACCCTGGATGCCGATGGAAGGATTCAATCGGTCAATCAGAATTTCCTCGACGATATGAACTACAGGAGCCAGGACCTGATCGGCCGGCCTGTGGATGAGTTGGTGCCCGCCTATTTGAAATCCAATGAGTTCCAGGCTCGCTTCAAGGCGGCGCTGACCCGTGGCGAGCACTTCTCCGGTGCCGTGCGCTTGCTGCGGGGCAATGGCCAGGAGGCCTGGCTGCGTTCGATCCTCCAGCCTGTACGGAATGCCGACGGGCGGATCCGTTTTTTTTCGATGTATTCCAATGACCTGACCCGCACCATCGAGGGTTCCCGTGAACATGAAAACCTCATCGGTGCGTTGGTGCGTTCAACGGCGGTGATCGAGTTCGATCTGGGCGGTCACGTACTGACGGCCAACGATCGCTTCCTCAATGCCATGGGCTATAACCTCGCGCAGATCAAGGGCAAGCATCACCGCATGTTTTGTGAGCCCGAGGAGTACAACAGCGCGGAATACCAACAATTCTGGAAGCGGCTGAACAGTGGCGAGTTCGTGGCCGGGCGCTTCAAGCGCATCGACAGCAACGGCCGCGAGGTCTGGCTGGAAGCCTCCTACAACCCGGTGCTCGATGCCAACGAGCGACTGTACAAAGTGGTCAAGTTCGCCACCAACATCACAGACCAGGTCAACCAGGAAAAAGCCGTCGCCGAAGCGGCCAACATTGCCTACAGCACCTCGTTGCAGACCGACAACAGCGCCCAGCGCGGCACGACTGTGGTGACCCAGGCCGTGGACGTGATGCGCGACCTGGCCCGGCACATGCAAACCGCTGGCGAAGGCATCGAGGCGTTGAACGAGCAATCCCAGGTGATCGGTACCATCGTCAAGACCATCAGCGGCATCGCCGAACAGACCAACCTGCTGGCGCTCAACGCCGCCATCGAAGCGGCCCGGGCCGGCGAGCAAGGACGGGGCTTTGCGGTGGTGGCCGATGAGGTGCGCCAACTGGCATCACGTACCAGCCAGGCGACCGAGGAAATCGTCGGCGTGGTCCGCCAGAACCAGGACATGGCCCGCAACGCCGTGGCGTTGATGACTGACGGCCAGCACCAGGCCGAACATGGCCTGGCCCTGGCCGCCGAGGCGGGGACGGTGATCGTCGAGATCCAGGACGGGGCGAAGAAGGTGGTCGATGCCGTGAGCCAGTTTGCCAATCAGTTGTCCACGTAGAAGGGATTATTGTTTTTTACATATTAATTATTGTTTTGCGATAATTTCATGGCTATGTTCTGGGCTCCCTTATTCTATTGGAGCCTCACATGCACTCGAATCGTCTTGCCCTGTACAGCCAGCGGATGGCCGCCGTCACCCTTGTTTTCATGGTCGCGATGATGGTCGTCAACGCCGTGGCCTGGCTTTATCCTGAAGCGGCCTCCCGATACGGCCTGGGGTTTGCCCTGACCGAGCGGCAGCTGTCGAGCTTGCCTGAAGAGACGATGCGCTTGACGGGGTGGCAGCGCCTGGGCGGGATACTGTTGACGAGCATTCCCTTGCTGGCCCTGGCGGTCGGGCTCACCAACTTGCGCAGGCTCTTCAAGCACTACGCCCAAGGGCAATACTTTTCCACTGCAGCAGCGGTTTACCTGGGAAATGCGGGGCGCGCGGTGGCGTTGTGGGTGCTGCTGGACTTCATCTGCGAGCCGTTTCTCAGCCTGCTGGTGACGATCAATGCGCCGGTCGGCCAGCGATTGCTGACCTTCAGTATTACCGCGCCGTCTTTCGTCGCTTTATTTCTTGCCGCCTGTATTGCGATCATTGCCCGGATATTGTCCCAGGCCAGTGAAATCGATTCAGAAAACAGAACATTCGTTTGAGATCCCCATGCCCATCGTTATTCAACTCGATGTGATGCTGGCCCTGCGCAAGGTCAAATCCAAGGACCTTGCTGCTGCAATCGGCATTACTGAAGCCAACCTTTCCTTGTTGAAACAAGGAAAGGTCAAGGGCATACGCCTGGCGACCCTTGAAGCCATCTGCAGCTATCTGCACTGTCAGCCCGCGGATCTGCTGGTCTATCAGCCCCAGGGCGAGGGCGATTAGTCGCCCAGTGCTTGACCCTCGCGCCTTGGATCCGCACCGCCGGCCAACGAGGTTTTCCCTTGCGCGTCACGCACCCGGACAATCGCCTGGGTGCCGCTGTTCATGTCGATCTCGCTCACTTCATGGCCTTTGTCTTTCAGCGCCTGGATCAGTGCCGGGCTGAACTGTCCTTTCTCCAGTTCGGTTGGGCCGTTGCGGCTGCCGAAGTTGGGAAGGTTGATGGCGGTTTGCGGGTCGAGGTCCCAATCCAACAGGCCAATCATTGACTTGGCGACGTATTCGATGATCTGGGAGCCGCCGGGGGAGCCGACAGCGGCCACCAATTCCCCCCGATGATCGAAGATCAGCGTCGGTGCCATGGACGAGCGTGGGCGCTTGCCCGGTTCGACGCGGTTGGCGACTTTTTGCCCATTTTCTTCGGGGATGAACGAGAAATCGGTCATCTGGTTGTTGAGCATGAAGCCCTGGACCATCAAGTGTGAGCCGAACGCCGATTCCACGGTCGTGGTCATGGACACGGCGCCACCCTGGTCGTCCACGGCCACCACTTGCGAGGTGGAAATACGCAGGGGTGAACGGTCCGGGGCGTAGGCCACCTGGATGCCCGGTGGTGTCCCGGGCTTGGCGACGCCCATGCTACGAGGGCCGATCAGGCTGGCGCGGCTGGCCAGGTAGCCGGCATCGACCAAGCCTTTGAGCGGCACGGCGACAAAATTGGGGTCGGCAATGTATTGGGCGCGGTCAGCATAGGCCAGGCGCTCGGCTTCGGCGATCAGGTGCACCGCTTCGGGGGTGGGTTCAATGCCGGCAGGCTTGGCGGTCTTGACCGGTTTCAAAGGCGCGAGGGCCGCGTGGCTGTCGCGCTGTTCCAGGGCCTGCAACGTCCCGAGGATCTGCGCCACGGCAACCCCGCCCGAAGACGGTGGTGGCATGCCGCAGACTTGCCAGCGCTTGTAGTCGGTGCACAACGCTGGCCGCTCCCGTGCGGTGTAGCCTTGGAGGTCATTGAGCGAAAGGCTGCCGGGGTTGGCGTGGTTTTGTACCTTGGCGACGATCTCCTCGGCGATCGGGCCTTTGTACAGCGCATCGGGGCCTTCGTTGGCGATGCGCTTGAGCACGCCGGCCAAGGCTGGATTCTTCAGCACCGTGCCAACCGCCTTCGGGCTGCCATCGGCATTGAGAAAGTAGGCGGCCATGTCTGGCGAGCCCGGCAAGGACGGGTCGGTAGCGATCAACGTGTGCAGGCGGGGTGAAATCGCAAAGCCTTGTTCCGCCAGCGTAATGGCTGGCTCGAACAGTGTCGCCCATTTGAGGCGGCCATGTTTGCGATGGGCCAGTTCCAGCCCACGCAACACCCCCGGTGTCCCCACGGAGCGACCGCCGATCTGGGCGGCGGTAAACGGCATGGGTTTGCCGTCGGCTTGCAGGAAAAGTCTTTCGGTGGCACCCGCCGGTGCCGTTTCGCGCCCGTCGTAGGTGCGCACGGCCTTGCCATCCCACAGCACAATGAACGCACCGCCACCGATGCCCGAGGATTGCGGCTCCACCAGGGTCAGCACGGCCTGCATCGCGATGGCCGCGTCGATGGCCGAGCCGCCGCGCCGCAACATCTCCCGCCCGGCCTCGGCCGCCAAAGGATTGGCCGCAGCGGCCATGTGCTTCTCGGCGTAGCGGGTCTGCAGATCGGTACGGAAGCCGGAGATGACCTCCGGTGGGGCGGGCAATGCCGGTGTCGCTGTGGAGGAGGGTGGCGCCTTACAGGCCGCGAGTGTTAGAGCGACAGCCAGCAGCGAAACGGCTGACAGGCGATGAAGGTTCGGTTTCAGATCTGTAGGCACGTGTCGCTCCATCCGTGGTGTGGAATATAGAGACCGACTGTAGCGATGGGAGGTGTAGGGCGCAAACCATAAGCCGAATTGTTCACGCGCCATCCCCAGTCTTGGGGGCTCGACAGTGCATTTGCCACGCCGCAGTGTGGCGTGGCATCCAGGGCCGATGAACCTAAGGGGCGGGCGTCAGTGTCAGGGTGCCTTGGGTATGCCGGGCCACGTCCGTCGATGAAAGGTGCAAGGCCTGGTACTCGCCGCGCATGAAGGGCAGGACCTGATCCTCATAGTGGCTGTTGAACGGAACGCCGCTCTGGCCCACCGGGAGTATGCCGAGGGCTTTGTCCGGCGTGGCCAGGTCGATGACCCGGCGCGTCGAGGGACCGTAGGTGACCGACCAGGGCGCCGGACTCAGTGGTGCGGAGAAGTTGTTCGGCACTTCGTGGCTCCCGGGGGCCGGGTAAGGGCCTGCGCTGAGCAGCGGTGCCAGCCATTTCTGGCTGCCAAGCGGATGCGCCTGCGTCAGTTGATGCACCTTGCCCCATTGCCACTGCGTGGAGTCGTCACCCAGGGTGGCCCGCAGATGGGCGATGCTGGTGTTCCAGGCACGAACGATAACGTCGGCCCGGGTCTGCACGTCCGGTTGTGTCCTGTCCTTCCACCAGGGCGAGTACTCGTCGGCGACCAGACGCGGCAGCGCAGCGTCTATTACGCGGGTGCTCAACAGGTTCTGGAACATCATATCGCCCAGCTCATCGTGCAGGGCGCCATAGCTCAGGTCATAAAGGAACTGTGTGAACAGCGTGGCGTCGACCGAGTCCAGCGGGTAGTCGCCCTGCCACTGCGCAAGCTTTTCCAGCCACTGGCGTTGAAGCGGGTCGGCAATCGTCGCGCGCAGGATCGGCAGCACCGGTTGCAACACACGTTGGGCATAGCCGGTCTGGGTGTCGAGTTGCAGCCGGGTGCTTTTTTCGATGTTCCACTGATCGTCCCGGTCCAGTTGTCGGGTCAGGCGTCGACCTCGGTCGGGCAGGTTGTAATAACCGGGTATCGCCATGCCATCTGGCGAGACGGGCTGGGCGTTGGCGGAGACGATGTAGCCCCTGGCCGGGTTTTCTTCATGCGGGTTGGCGCTGAACGGGTAGTAGCCGTCCTTGTCGGCGTCGGGGGTGCTGCCGTCGAGAATGAAATCCGTGGTGACCTGGGGCGGGCGCCTGGGCAATCGAGCAGCCGCCCACCAGGCGATGTCGCCTTGGGCATTGGCGTACACCACGTTGAGTCCCGGGGCCTTGATCAATGACGCTGCCGTGCGAGCCTTGTCCAGCGTGTTGGCGCGGTTGAGCTGATAAAAGGCATCCACCACCGGGTTATCGCCGTCCAGGTACGACCACCAGAGGGCGATGGGCCGGCCAGGGGCATTGTCGCCCAGCGCATCATTGATGATCGGGCCGTGGGGGGAGCGGCGCAGGCGCAGCATGACCGCTTCGGCATCACGCACCTCGATACTCTGCTGTTCTTCCTGCATGGCGACCCAACGGCCCTGGTACCAGACTTCATCGGGGTTGTCGGGATTGGTGGTTTCGCCGATCAAGTCAATGTCATCGTTCTGGAACATCGTGAGGGTCCAGGCGAAGTCGTTGCTGTGCCCCAGCAAGGCGAACGGCACGAGGCTTTCGTAATCGCCGTAGAGTTCGAAATCGGGGGCGTTGAGGTGGGCTTCGTACCACACCGATGGTACGGAAAAACGGATATGCGGGTCACCCGCCAACAGTGGCTTGCCGCTTTGCGTGCGCCGGCCCGAGACAACCCAGGCGTTGCTGCCCTCCATCTGCGGTAGCCCGGAATGGTTCACGGCCTGTTCGCTGAGCTGCGCCAGCGCCGCCATCGATTGCCAGTCGGTGGCGTTCAGTGCCTGGCTGCCAAGGGCGCCTCTTGGGTCCCAACTGCGATCGAAAATGGCCAGGTAGGGCGCCCCCAGCGTGTCCTTGACGTAGGTCAGCATGGGTTCGGTACGAAACGCAGCCGCGAAGCTGTAGGCCATATAGCCGACCACGCTGTAGACGTCCTGGGCGGTGAACGGCCTCTTCTCAATACCGAGCAAATCGAACTCTACAGGGCGTGGATTTTCCATCTGATAGGCGTTGATACCGTCCAGGTACGCCTGCAACGCCTGCCAGGTCGCGCTCTGGTGATCGGCATGCGCCACCTGCCAGTCTGCTTGTTCACGGATACGCAGGGTGCGGAACAGTCTGTCGGTGGGCAGCAGCTTGCTGCCCAGTACGGCGGCTAGTTCACCGCGGGCCAGGCGCCGGAGCATTTCCATCTGGAACAGGCGGTCCTGGGCATGCACGTAACCCAAGGCTCGGTATGCGTCGGGCTCGTTGCCGGCAGTGATATGCGGTACGCCACGCTCATCGAACCGCACCTCGACTGGCGACTGTAGTCCAGGCAGGCTGGCCAGCCCCTGTCGCTGCGGTTGCTTGCCATAGAGGTAGATGGCGATCACGGTAACGCCGATCAGCAGCGCCGCCGCAACGAAGACGCCGATGCGTTTGAGCATGCGTGGTTTTGCAAGGGGCGTGGGGGGCAGGGGGACGTTGAGGGCGGTCATTGCACACCCAGCCTTTGGCGAGCGTGACGCAACCGTTGCAGCAGGTTGAGCAAGGGGCCGGTCATGACCGTGGTGACCACGGTCATGATGACAAAAAGGGTAAAGAGCTCTTTGCCGATAATCCCCAGGTCGAGGCCGATTTTCAGTACCACCAGTTCCATAAGGCCCCTGGCGTTCATCAATACGCCGATGTCAATGGCGACCGGTGTCGAATAACCGGCGAAGCGGGCGCCCAATGCACCGCCCAACAGTTTGCCGGCGATTGCCACCAGCAGCACCAGGCCTAGCAGGCTTACACCGACGGCCGAAAACGTCGCAGCGGTGGTGTTGAGCCCGGCGAGGGCGAAGAAGCCGGGCATCAGCACGATGACCGCAATGTGCTCCACTCGCTCGACCAGCATGTTCAGCAGCCGTTGGTCTCGCGGCAGGCACGCGCCGAACAGAAAAGCACCGAACACTGCATGAACTTGCAGCCATTCGGTGATGCTGCCGTACACCAGCGCACCACACACAAGTACCGCGAGCAGGGTCAAGGTACGCCTGCCCTCAAGGTGAGCTATCCAGCGTCTCAACAAGGGACGCACGCACCAGAATGAAGCGCCGCACAAGGCTGCCAGGCCACACAATCGCAGAGCCAACTCCTGCCATTGACGGTCCAATTGCAAACTCATCGCGGTGATCGCCAGCAACACCCAGGCACAGACATCACTCACGGCGGCAGCCATCAGCGAGAGCGCACCAACCTCACTGTCGAGCATCCGTCGTTCCTTCAGAATGCGCGCCAGGACCGGGAACGCGGTGACCGAAAACAGCGTTGCAATGAACAGGTTGAAGCCTAAGTGGGGGACGCCGGCAGGTGCGAAGGTACTGTAGAGGAGAGGGGCGATCGCAACGCCCAGAATGAAGGGCAGGGCAATGCTGCAGCCGGCGATCAGCAGCACTTTGCCATGGGCGTAGGGGGCGTGCTGTTCAGGCATACGGAACTCGGCGCCGACGACAAACATGAACAGCAGAATTCCGAGGTCGCTGAGCACCTTTAATTGTGTAACAGCGTCGCCCTTAAATAGTGCGTGGTGGAAGTCGGGAAAGAAAAAGCCAAGTACTAAAGGGCCCAATACAAACCCGGCGATCATCTCGCCAACCACTTCTGGTTGCCCTAGTCTTTTTAGAAAGGCACCTGCAACCTTGGCCGTTAATATTATAAAAACGATTTGCAAGAAGAGCATGGGGTTACCTTGTCCGAGAATTGAGGGTACGCCGCCACCGGGCTCTATATAACGTGCTGGCAGTAGGTAGAGGATGTTAGCGGAGCGCGCAGGGATAAAAAAACTATCAGATCTGGTAGTATTTTTTGATGAGATGAACCTGTTAGATTTTCCTCGCTTCGTTGTTGTGCGGCTTGTTAGTCGTGCCCGACTCATGTTTGCCGATAATTCAGAAGGTCGATTATGAAAGACGCGATATTTACGATCATTCATCAAGCCCTGATTGAAGTTAATGCCACGCGTAAAGAGAAGATCGATTTGCAGAATATCGATACGTTGGCGCTTTATGGTACTACCGGGGTGTTCGATTCCATGCAATTGGTCAGCTTTCTGGCTGCGGTAGAAGAAGGCCTGGACGACGAACTGGATATTGAAATCTCGTTGACGTCGGAAAAAGCGGTGTCACAGACCGTCAGCCCGTTCAGCAGTGTTGCCTGTTTGATTGATTTCATTATCGCCGAGCAGCAGGTTCCTCAACTGGCCTCTGCCTGAATGAACGCCACGCAGGGAGCATTGACGTGAACGTGACGGTCCGTAAAGCGCTGAGCAGTGACATGTACCCGGTGTGCAAGCTGTTGCGCGAGTCCACCTTGAACTCCAACTGGATAGGCGTAAATGTGCGCAAGCGCATGTTTGCCGATATCTGGTCCGGGGGAGAGGACTACTTCGGCTATGTGATGCTCGACGGCGACGTGGTGGTGGGTTTTCTCGGTTTGCTGTTTACCACCCAGCCCTGCAACGGGCAGCAGCGCTTCTGCGAATTGCATAGTTGGTATGTACAGGTCGAGTACCGCAAGGAAAGCCTGAAGCTGTTGTTGCCGGTACTGTCGATGCGCAAAGTCACGCTGCTCAACTATACGCCCACGCCGGATGTGTACGAGATCAGCAAGAAGTTCGGCTTTATCGACCTGGAAACCGAGCTGGTGCTGATGTATCCCTTCCCCAATCCGCTGAAAATACGTCGGCGCTATCGCCTGGAAACCGATGTCCATCGAGTCGCGGGCTGGCTGAGCGAGCAGGAAAGCGTGGTCTTCCGGGATCACGCGGGGGTCGAGTGTCGGCACCTGATGATCGTCGATTCAGTGACCGGCGAGTCCTGCTACCTGATAGTCAAGCGCATGACCCGGCGCTGGTTCGAGCCGATCGGTCGGGTACTGTTCATCGGCAACCCGCAGTTGTTTGCACGCAGTCTCGACAGTTGGCGATTGTCCTTATGCCTGCAAATGCGCGTTCAGTGCCTGGTGAGTAATGCGGCGGAACTGGCAGGGTATCCCCTTAGCGGTGTGCGGTTGATCAAGCGCGAAGTCCCGTCACTGGTAAAACCTGCTTCTGGCAGTTTGGCAAATGCACCGATAAAGCCGCTGTACAGCCTGCCGCTACTCATCGGATATAAGTTGCATTGATATGATTATATTGTTGACCGGTACCCGCAAAGGCGTTGGTAAAGAAGCGGCGCTGTATTTTCTGGAACAGGGCCACGTCGTCATTGGTTGCAGTCGCGGTGAAGGTTCAATTGAACATGAGCGCTATACGCACTTCTGTCTGGATTTGAACGACGCCAGTGCGGTCAGGAAAATGATCAAGCATATTCGCTTGAGTCATGCGCAACTGGATGTGCTGATCAATAACGCCGGCGAAGCCAATATGGCGCCTTTTCAGTTGACGCCTGCCGAGACGGTCCAGGGTTTATTTGCGAGCAATGTATTTGGCTTGATGAATGTTACCCGCGAAGCCGTCAAGTTAATGCAGAAGAACGAGCATGCGGGTGTCATCGTGAATATATCTACCGTGGCGACCCATTGGGCCATTCCAGGCCAATCGATATATGCCGCCAGCAAAGCCGCTGTCGAACAGCTGACCCGAACGTTGAGCAAGGAACTTTCGGTTTTTGGCATTCGCATCAATAACCTGGTGTTACCGCTGTACCGAAGCTCTTTGACCCGCACACTTCCTCAAGAGATCAGACAGAAGATGATTGAGCGCCAGACGATAGCCAGGCCCTGTGTGTTTACCGACCTGATCGGACCCTTGACGTTTCTTATCTCCAGCCAGTCGGCTTTTGTGACGGGTGAAACCCTCAGCCTGGGAGGTGTGCAATGAGCCGCGATGCCTTGCTGGCAACGCTGGCTGAACCGGGGCAGCGCGTGGCGCTGTTGCACGGCGAGCAGCAGTGCACCTACAGCGATCTGCATGCCAAGGTGCAGCAGTGCCTGGCCTGGCTGGTCGACCACGGCGTCAAACCGGGGGATGCGGTCATCCTCAACAGTGACTACAGCGTGTCTGGCGTCGCTGCGCTGCTGGCCTTGTACCTGAACCGCAATATTGTGGCGCCGCTGGTCGATCTCAGTGAGCGTTCCCTGCAAACCCTGCAAGGTGCCGCCCGGTGTCAGCATCGGATCGAGATCGTCGCCGATGCCTGGGTGCATCACTCGCTGGCACAACCGGTCGCCGACGAAAGCCCTGAGTACTACAGCGCGCTGCGGGAGAAGGGGCGCTCAGGCCTGGTGTTGTTGAGCAGCGGCAGTACCGGCGCGCCCAAGGCGATCCTGCATGACCTGGATGACCTGATCGACACCAAGCTGGGCAAAGAGCGCAAGAAGCCCCTTTCGATCCTGATGTTCCTGTTGTTCGACCACATCGGCGGCTTGAACTCCTTGCTCAACACGCTGGCGGTGGGCGGGTGCGCGGTGATGCCGGTCGATCGGGCCCCCGAATCGATCTGCGCGCTGGTGGCGCGGCATGGGGTGAAGGTGCTGCCGGTCAGCCCTACCTTCCTTAACCTGATCCTGATGGGGCGGCATCACGAACAGCATGACCTGTCCTCGGTTCGGCTGATCACCTATGGCACTGAAAGCATGCAGCAAAGCCTGCTCAAACGAGTCCAGCAGGCGTTCCCCAAGGCCAAGATGCTGCAAACATTCGGCACCAGTGAAACGGGTATCAGCGCTACGGTCAGCCAGTCCTCGGCCAGCACCTTTTTCAAGCTGGCCGATGCGAACACTCAGTACCGCATTGTCGATGGCGAGTTGCAGCTCAAGACCCGCAGCCAGTTTGTCGGCTACCTGAACCAGGACACCGATAACGTCACCGAAGATGGCTGGTTCCGTACCGGTGATCTGGTGGAGCAGAACGAAGAGGGTTATCTGCGGATCCAGGGACGGCAAAAGGAGCTGATCAACGTCGGGGGGCTCAAGGTGCTACCCACCGAAATCGAAGACGTGATGCTACGCAGCTCGCTGATCGACGACTGCGTGGTGTACGGCGTGCCGAATGCGATCACTGGCCAGGCTGTACACATGGATGTCATGGCCACAGGCGTGGAGAGCAAGAAAGCCCTCAAACAGCATGTGCTCGAGCATCTGGGCAGTTGCCTGGAAGCCTACAAGTTGCCCGTCAAAGTCAACAAGGTCGACGAAATCGCTTTTTCCAATCGGTTCAAGAAGACCCGGGCGGTGCTCTCATGAGCGATATCGTGATCCTCGGCGCCGGGCGCTTCGCGCTGGAACTGGCGACTTACCTGCAAGACATCGAGCCGTTGGCAGTGGTGCGTCACCTGATCGTGCCGGATGAGGCCGGGGGTGATGCCGCCCCTGCCGCGCCGTGGCCCGCCCAAGGCTTGGACCCGCGTTATCGCTACGTTCTGGGGGTGGCCGATATTGCCTTGCGCCAGCAACTGATCGACGCGTACTTCAGCGATGGCCGCTTGTTGGCGCCCAACTTCATCCACCCCAGCGTCCGTCATCGGTTGGACCTGCGCACCAGCCGCGGCAATGTCATCGCCGCCGATTGCCACGTGGGTGTCAACACCCGGATCGGGTCCTGGAACATGATCAATTACCACTGCAGCGTGGGCCACCATTCGCAGTTGGGCGACAACAACTTCCTGTCACCGCATTTCAATGCCGGTAACAGCGTGACCCTCGGTAATCGCTGCTTCATCGGGCTCAGTACCGTGGTCACGCCCCAGACGGTGATTGAAGACGATGTGACGATCCAGGCCGGTTGCACCCTCAGCGAGTGCATCCCGGCGCATTCGCACTGCACATCCACGGCCCGCCAGAAAATCCTTCAACTGGTCTAAAGGAGTAGTACCCGCATGAACAAGTCTGCACACGTCATTATCATGGGTGGTGGTCCTGCTGGCAGTATCGCAGCGTTGACCTTGCAAAAACTCGGGCACCAGGTGACGGTGTTCGAAAAAGAGAAGTTCCCGCGCTACCGCGTAGGCGAATCTTTCTTGCCTGGCACGTTGTCGATCCTGCACCGCCTCGGGCTGAGTGAAAAGATTGCGCAGGCCGGCTACGTGCTCAAGCCTTCCGCCACCTTCCTGTGGGGCAAGACCGAAGCGCCGTGGACCTTCTCGTTCAGCACGCCCAAGACCGAAGACTGGGTGTTCGACCACGCCATCCAGGTTCTGCGCTCGGACTTTGACCAGATGCTGCTCGACACCTGCCGTGAGCGCGGTGTGCGCGTGTTCGAGGAGGCGGCCGTCATCGATGTGGATGCCGAGCAGGCCGACAAAGTCAGCGTAACGGTACGGCACAAGGACGAGACCAGCGAATTCACGGCCGATTACCTGATCGACGCTTCAGGCAGCAATAGCCCGCTGGTGCGCAAGCTGGATCTGCGTGAGTACGACGAGTTCTACAAAAGCGTGGCCTTGTGGTCGTACTTCAAGACCCCGGACCCGTTCAAGAACGACCTCAATGGCACCACTTTCTCGATCACTTTCGAAGATGGCTGGATCTGGATGATCCCGCTCAAGGACGGTATCTACAGCGTGGGTACCATTGTCGACCAGAGCAAGCTGGCCGATATCAAGGCCATGGGGCTCAATGCTTTTTATGACAAGACCCTGGCCAAGAGCGAGCGAGCCCTGTCGATCCTCAACGGTGTGGAGCGTTGCGAGGATGTGAAGCTGGTGCGTGACTGGTCCTACGAAACCAAATACTTCTCCCGCAACCGCTTTTTCCTGTGCGGCGATTCGGCCTGCTTCACCGACCCATTGTTCTCCCAAGGGGTGCACCTGGCCTCGCAGTCGGCGGTCAGCGCAGCCAGCAGCATTGACTACCTGATGCAGCATCCGGAGCAGAACGAAAAGGTCCACGCCTGGTACAACCGCAGCTACAGCGAGACCTACAACCAGTACCACGAGTTTCTGGCGTCCTTCTACACGTTTGCCTCGTTCACTGAGCCGGAATCCGAGTTCTGGACCAAGCGTCGCATCAGCGAGTCGGCCGACGAACGTTTGAAGCGCAAGGAGTGGTTCGAGCAATTGGTCAACGGGGAAAAACAGAACCGCCCGCAGATTGGCGACTTCAAGGACCGCGCCTCCACCATGATTGCCATCGGCCGGCACCAGCGCAATGAGTTGACCGACGAGTTCATGGATGCCGAGCTTAACCCGGCTCGCGTGCGCTGGATCTCCGACTTGACCAAACAGTTGAACCGCATCGCCAGCTTCAACTGGTTGGGCGACCGGGTCGAGACCGCCGACTATTTCAAGATCGAGCCCCTGAGCTTCAAGCTGAGCCTCAAGCGGATCCTGTCCAACGGGGCCGGCAAGGACATGACCAAGTACACCGTGAGCGAAGCCCTGGTGCAGCTGTTCAAGGACCTCTACGAACAGAAGTTCGGCTACAAGGAGTTGATGGTGCGCCTCAACGAAGTGGGGGAGGTGAACTCCTCGCAGTTCGTTATCCGGCTGATGGAGGCCGGCTTGCTCGATGGTTTCGACAAGCATGGGCAACGAGTGCTGGTGCAGGATCGCCTGCGCTTCGATGGGGTAGGTGTCGAATATGAAGTATGACGAGGGGTTCAGTTGGCTTTTCCTGGCGGGCGTCGGCAACTCCGGTGATACCCACTGGCAGCGGCATTGGAACACCGAGCATCCCGATTCATTGTGGCTGGAGCACCGTGACTGGGATAACCCGGACTGCGAGGAGTGGGTCGCGGATTTGCAGGCGCTGTTGTCCGGGCAGCAGCGACCGGTGGTCGTGGTCGCCCATAGCCTGGGGTGCCTGTTGCTCCTGGAGTGGGCGGCGCGACATCGCTCGGACCTGATGCTCGGCGCGTTTCTGGTCGCGGTGCCGGACCCCAATGGCAAGCAGTTTCCGGAGCAGGCCCGTGGCTTCCGACCGGCCGACCAACTGAGCGTCGACTTTCCGGTCACGGTGATCACCAGCCAGAACGATCCCTACGGGGACCTGGATTACGTTCAGCGCAGCGCCCGCCAATTGGGTTGCGGTTGCACCAACCTGGGCGAGCTGGGCCACATCAATGGGAAGTCGCAGTTGGGGTACTGGGATCAGGGCTACAACCTCTTGCAATCCTTTGCCCGGTCACTGAGTCACTGAGTGACGATTGAACACAGGCTGCCCACGGCGGCCTGTATTTCTTTAAGCCATCAGGACGATGCTATGTCAGCTAATGCCGTGTCTGTGCTGCCGGGCGATGAGCTTGGCGCCGCATTATCGCCATCGGTTCGAGGGGTTGCGCAGGGGCAGTGCCACCGTATCCCGGTGCATGCCCGATTTGAAGGGCACAGTGTGCCGGCCACGTTGGCGGTCCGGGACGAGGCGCATTGCGTGCTCGAAGTGCCGGCCGGTCTCTACAGTGCCAACCCCGAGCCTTTCACCGTGGCGCTGTGTTTCCAGCAGTGCCTGCATCGCCCGCAAGTGCCGGTGAACATGCAGGGACGGTGGTCAGGCAATGACCGACCCTGCCTGGAACTGATGAGCTGCGGCTCCAGGCCGGCGTACCTGAATGAGCGCGATCGCGCCGACGCGTCACTCAGGGCGGCGGCGCGAAGCCCCATACTGTTCAATCGTTGCCTGACCGTACAATTGCATTACCTCAGCCCGCTCAACGGCGCCTTCGAGGTACTGGACCGAGATGTAGTGATCGTGCCGGGCATGGATCTGGAACTGCAGTTCAACTGTCCGTGGAGTGGCCTGGCCATGGTGCGTGTGCAGGTCCTGGGGCGTTTCGAGGACCAGGGCCGCTTCCTCTGTCATTTCCGGGTGCTGGACAACCCCTCGAGCACTGCGGTGGCGTTGATGCTGCTGTGCCAGCGTCGGCACTTCTCCTTCGACAGCCTGCCCGTGGCGCTACGCAAGAGTCCGGCCATCGATCGCCTGATCCATGTCGCGATTATCGAAGGGACCGGCGCCATGGACGATTTGCTGACGTGCCGCCTGGCTGCCAACCGTCACTACGGTCGGCTGGAGGACGTGCAGGATCCGCGAGTCTTGTGGGATGAATGGGACCCTTACGCCATCCAGGTCTGCGCGCGGCTGGGCAACAAATGTGTGGGGGCGGGGCGTGTCGTCGTCAACAGCGGCTATCGTGAGCGCTGCGAGATCGAGATGGCGACGCCCTTGCCTCAATGGTTGTGGGCGGCGGGCTTTGTCGAGATGTCCCGGGTCGCCATTTTGCCCGAGTACGCCGGGCATCACGTGATGCTGGCACTGCTGCGCGAACTGGGCAGGATTACCCTGCATTTGCAGAGCCGCTACATTGTGCTGGACGCCATCGATATCCTGGTGCCGATCTACACCCGACTAGGGGCGCAATGCCTGCCGATCAGCAAAAAGCACCCCTACAGTGGTGAAACCGTGCGCGTGATGTATTTCGACGTTGGCCGTCTTCTGAGCCGTCTCGACTGGCATTTGCCCCAGTGGCTGTTTGTTTTCGGTCCTACCATCGGGCACAGCGTGCATCGCCAGCATATCAGCCAGCTGGCCGCTCAATTCCGGGTGTCGGCCACGGGGATACGGGTCAAGCGGGGGATCGCGCGTGCGCTCAAGAAACTCATGGGTTAATCCTTCGGTCGTGAGGCTTGTCAGCTCCACCGCGTCGGCCACCCTGTACGCCGGTTGGGTGGCATTCTGCGCCCGTCAGTTACCCTGGATGGCCATGGCGCAATCGGCCTTGGCGCAGTGGCTGCTCAGTTTCGCGGCTACTTTCGCGTTCTCGGCCTTTATCAGCCGCCGTATCGGCAGCAGCCCGCACCAGGCCGTTGCGGTGCGAGTGGCCGCTTGGGCGATGTTGATCTATGCGGCTGTGCTGCTGAGCGTGCACACGATGATCGGCACGCCGGATCCGCTGCTGACCCTGCTCCCGGTATTGGGCCTGGCGGGAGCCTATGCTTTGTTCTATGCCCGGTTGCAGGTCCGTCACAATGCCCGTGAACAATCTGCATGAGCGCGTTGCAGTTGGTTGTCTTCCCGGTCAATGCACAGGCTGATGCCGCTTGGCATGCCGTGCTGGACGCACAGCAGATGCGACACGCCGCGACCTTGGGCGAGCGTCAGCGAGTTCGTTACCTCAACGCACGCATTGCCCTGCGCCTGACGGTGGCCGGGCTTGTGCAGTGCGATCCGCAACAAGTGGTGATCGAACAGCAGGCCTCGGGGCAATTGTGTATTTGTACCCATCCCCGGCTATTCGCCAGTGTGACTTATGCACAGCATCTGGGCCTGCTGGTCGTGGGGTCGTCCCGTGTGGGCCTTGATTACGAGGACGGTGCCGCCCCGGTCTTCTGGCGCAGTGCTGTGCGTCGATACTTTTGCGAGAGTGAGCGTCGCTGGCTCCAGAGTCGCGATGAGGGGACGCGGGAAGCCGACTTTGTGTGGTTGTGGACCCGGCGCGAGAGTCTGCTCAAATACCGGGGGAGTGGGATACGCGGTGATACGCGGTGCTTATGTCGCCCCGAAGATGCCGCCCCTTCCCAGCGCAGTTTCAACCTGGCCGGAGGGGTCGGCACACTCACCGGTGAGGTGCTTACAGCCGATCTGTTGCCTTCACGGTTGGCCCTGTGCGGTGAGTGGTCGCCAGAACTCGATTTCAGCTGGCACCAGGCGCCTGGCCGGATGCCTTGCTGTGTCAGATCTGAATGAGGTGCATCGACAGGGCCTGGACAACGGCGGCGCTACGCGTCGTCACGCTGAACTTTCGGCGGATATTCTTGAAGTGATAGTCCACGTTGGCTTCCGAACAGCAGCAGATATTCGAGATCTCCCAACTGGTCTTGCCAAAGGCACTCCAGCGCAGTATTTCCTTTTCACGCCGGGTCAGCTTGACCTGGGTGACGGGCGCTGGCGGAACCATCAGGGCCAGGGCGGCTTGCAGGGCTGCGTCCCTGAGCATCGATAGCGTACCCATGTGGTGCCTGATCATTGCTTGCGCCTGATCAGCGTCGCGTGCCTGGAGATTGAGGCCCAATGTCCCGAACTGGCCTTGCGGGCCGTGCAGGGCGAAGGTGACGCCATGCTCCAGGCCGTGCGCCACGGCCAGCGCTCGCAGGCTGTGTTGTTGCGGTGAGCTGTACAGTCGCTCGGTCCAGACGATGGGCGTGACGTTGTGCATGCAGTGCAGCATGACCGGGTCGATCCTGACGTAGCCTGCCTGTTCGTAGGCCTCATGCCAGGCTTGTGGGTAATCGCCAATAACCAGCTCGCTGCGCTCCCGTGCGTTTCTGTCTGGTTTGAGGCGCAGTTCATAGCGGCCAAAGCCCAGTTGCAGAACCGGTTCTTTCAAGCGATCGAACAGATCGCTGCTGGTCGAGATGCCGGGGCCGTCCAGAAGAAACTCAAGCGCTTGCGATAACATCATTCATTTCCTTTTCAATGATTGCCGGCTCAGCTCGCAGGATGCGGATCAACGGTTCATCAGCCAGATCGAAGCCGCGACCAACAGACCTCCAAGGCATTGCCAAACGGAGAGTTGGATATCCAGTACAGCCCAGGACAGCAGCACCGCGAACATTGGCGCCAGGAACAGCCAGCCACTGGTGCTGGTAGCGTCTGCCTGTTTCAGCGCGACGAACCACAGCCCGAACGAGCCGGTCGAGGCCGGTATGGCCAGCCAGGCAAACCAGCCCCACTGCTGGATCGAGAGGTGATCGGGCCAGTGTTCGCCGGCCAGGAGGGCGCAGGCGAGTGCCCCCAGGGCGCCGATGAACAGTTGCCAGAAACTCAAGGTCCACGTGCCGACCGCCACCGGGTTGCGCTTGATGATCAGTGTCGCGGTGGCCCAACTGACGGCGGCGCCCAAACCCAGCGTCACGCCGATCCAGGCGCCAGGCTGTGGGTCTTTTGCAACGTCAGCGCCAATGGCCAGCGCGACGCCGATCAAGCCTGTAACCAGGCCCAACAGGCGGTTGGCCTTGAGCGGCTGCGCGAAGAACAGTCGGTTGCCTACCGCGACCCACACGGGGTTGGTGAAAAGCAGGATCGCGGCCGTGGAGGCCGAGACGGTGCGCATTGCCAGGAACAGCAGGCTCATCACGGCCGTGGTCTGGGTAAGGCCGATGATGGCGATCACCAGCACCTGCCGTGCGTCCAAGTGGCGTGGGAGCAGGTTGGCACGCCAGGAACCACCTTGCATGAATACCAACGGCAAGGTTGCCAGCGCGGCCAGGAAGAACCGCCAGCCCACCAGCATCAAGGGATCGAATCCCTGCTCGAGCAATATCTTGCCCGACACGAAGCTTGAGCCCATCAGAAATGTGGACGCCAGGATCGTGACAGCGAAACCCAGTCGGCTATGGAGGCCCGGCGCCTCGCCAGCCACTGACAGGGCCATCAGCGGATCTCGATCCGCAGCGGCAGGGCCCGGCTCGGTAACAGGGGGGCGATGCGCCATTGGCCCAAGCGTTTGATGGTTTCCTGTGGCGCCGGCGCCAAGGCAAGCTGCAGCACCCCGGTACCGTCGATCAGCGCTTTGCCGGCGCTCAACCTGAGGCTCTGGCTTTGCTCCAGGAGCATGTCGCGACCTTCCCAGCTCACCCAATGACTGCCGCTCAGGGCGTAAGCAATGATGTCCTGGCGCAAGTGCAACGACATCAGCTCGGTCGGGCGAAGATAGATGTAGACCCAGTCCGGCTCGCCGTCGGATGACCCCTGGGAATTGGCACTGAAAGAGACCGTCAACGTACGCACCCTGGTCTTCCTTCTGAAAAAGTCATTGGAAAATACATCTGCGCTTACATTAAATGGCCGGTTTCGGTAAAAACATCAGTAATTTCTTGAAGTAATTGTTAGCGGGGCTTACATGTCGGCGATCCCTCCCCTCAGTTGTCTGCGCAGTTTCGAAGCTGTCAGCCGCTTGTCCAGTGTCACCTTGGCGGCGACGGAGCTGCACGTCACTCATTCGGCGGTCAGCCAGCAGCTCAAGGTGCTGGAAGAGATGCTGGGTGTGACACTGTTCGTGCGCGAGGGACGTACCTTGCGCATCACTGAAGACGGTCGGTTGTACTCGTTGCAGGTGCGTGAGTCGTTGAAGAACATCGCCGATGCGACTCGCCAGGTTAAAGCGCAGCCCAAGGCTTCGGAGCTGGTGGTGGCGGTCATGCCTTCCTTCGGCTTCTCCTGGCTGCTGCCGCGCATCGGTCGATTCCAGGCGCGTTACCCGCATATCACGGTGCGTCTGCAGGCCAGTCTCACCGTGACCAATCTGGCGCAGGAGGCGGTGGACGTCAGCGTGCGCATGGGGCGGGGCGACTGGGAGCAGGTGGAAAAACAGCTGTTGTTTCACGACGAAATGATCGTTGTCGCTTCCCCGGGCTTCAATGGCGGACAGCTACCGCATACGCCGGCGCAGATCGTCGCGAGCCCGATCATTTTCACCATGGACTCCTGGCAACCCTGGTGCGAGGCGGCGGGGCTGGACACCGAGGTCACGCGCAAAGGGCTGTGCAGCAACGATTCGAATCTGGTGCTGGAGGCCGTGCGACTCAAGCAGGGTATCGCGCTGGTGCGTCGCAGCCTGGTGCATGACGCCATCGGGCGTGGTGAGCTGGTGCAGTTGAGCGAGCATGCGGTGCCGTATGCCTACCCGTATTGGCTGCTGCTACCAGACCGCGAGCGCGTCGAGGCCAAGCGGCAGCAGTTTGCCGAATGGCTGGGTGAGGAGGTTGCGTCGTATCTGCGAGAGCTCAGCCAGGTACGTCGACTGCCGGCCTGCTGAACGGCCATTTTTTGAGGCATAAAAAAACGGCCTATCTTTCGATAGGCCGTTTTTAGTACTTGGTGGCTACACAGGGACTTGAACCCCGGACCCCAGCATTATGAATGCTATGCTCTAACCAACTGAGCTATGTAGCCAAGTGGCGCGCATTATTCGCCGGTAACGAAGATGTGTCAAGCGTAAATCTGAAATATTTCTCTGCGCTTTCAACCGCTTAACAATCCTCGCCGCAAATCCCCGTCAGTTGAGCTGAAATCTCCCTGTGTTGGCACTCAAGGCCTTGCTTCCCTGGCTCAGGGTATCCGCCGCCACGTTCACGGCCCGTGCGCCTTCGAGCAAGCGCATGGCCGCCTGGTCGACCTGCTGGATATTGCCGCTGACCTCGTCGGCGGTGCTGGCTTGTTCATCCACGGCGGTGGCGATTTGCGCCAGGGTGTCGGTGACACTTTGCACGGCGCTGGCAATTTCTCCCAGCCGTTCGCCCAGGCCGGTGACGGCTTGGGCGTCGGTCTGGGCCTGGCCGCAGGCGGCTTCCATCAGGCTGACCGCTTCGTTGACCGTGGCACGCAGGCTGTCGACGGTGCCGGCAATCTGTTGCGTGGAGGACTGGGTGCGTTGCGACAGGCTGCGCACTTCGTCGGCCACCACGGCGAAACCACGGCCCTGTTCCCCGGCGCGCGCCGCTTCGATGGCGGCATTGAGGGCCAGAAGATTGGTCTGCTCGGCCACGCCACGAATGGTATCGACCACCAGTTGGATCTGCTGCCCTTGTTCGCTGACGCGTCCCAGTGCGGCGGCGGTTTCGTTGAGTCGCTGGTTGAGCTGCTGGATGCTCGCCGTGGTGCGCTGGCTGTCGCGACTGCTGTCGGCGGCGATGCGGCGGGTCTGCTGGGCACTGTCGGAGGCCTGTTCACAACTCTTGGCCACGCCCTGGGAGGTGGCGGCCAGTTGCGTCGCGGCGGCGGCGATCTGGCTGATCTGCATCTGCTGGGCCTCGACTTCTCCCAGGGCGCCGCTGGAGTGGGTATTGAGGGTGCGCACGGCATTGCTCAACTGCAACGTTTCGTGGTCCACCCCCAGCAGGCTGTTGCGCAACTGCACCACGGCGACATTGAGAGCGGTGCTGATGGCCGCCAGTTCATCGCGCCCTTGTACCGGCACTTGCAGGCTGAGATTGCCGTCGCGCAGGGCCTCGGCCAGCAGGGTGATGCCGCTGGCGCTGCGCCGGATCGACGCTTGCAGGCACACAAAAAGATACAGCGCCGCCAGCAGCAGGCAGCCCAGCACCGTCGCTACCAGGGTGAACTGGCGAATCGCCGAACCTTGGTAGTGATCCAGCCGCGTATCCAATGCCACCAGTGATTGTTGCCGCAGGGTCGCCAGGTCGGTGAGGAGGGCGTCCATGTGTTTTTCGAAGTCTTCCGGCTTCAGGTTGATGGAGCCACCGAACACGCCGTCATCCAGCACTTTCAGGCCGGCGTCCAAGTGCTTGAGGCTGCCTTGGAATTGTCCGGCCCAGGTTTGCAGATCGCTGGGCAGGCGGGTTTCCAGCAATGCTCCGGTCTTGACCAGTTGGTCCCGGGCATCACCGATACGGCTGCGCAGGTCCCGCAGTTGCAGGCGACTCTGCAGCGTGAACTGCCCCGACACCACGGAGGCCTGGCCAACGCTGGCCAGACGGCCGACCCGTTCGATCAGGTCCGGTGTCTGCTGGGTCGAAATCTGGGTCAGCAGGTAGGTTTCCAGCCAGGAGGCGAGGGTCAGGCGGTTGTCCATGACCATTTGTTCGCGCAAGGCTTGCAGGGCGCTGAGGGCCGCGGTGAAACGGTCGTAGCCATCCGGCCACCAACCCACGCTGCCCAGGCTCTTGGAGTCCAGACCGTTGAGGCTGGTTTGCAGGGTTTGATAGCGGGCAAGCGTGTCGGCTTCGGCACCTTCGCTTTGCAAGGTGGTGCCCAGGTCACTGGCGGCCTGGTTGAGGGCGGGTTGCACCGCTTCGTACGCCGCCATGGCGGCCAGCGTCGCGGGTGTCGGCTGCCGATTGGTCTCGGTGGCACGCCAGCGGGCGGCGCGGTTGCGCTGGGCGGTGAGCAGGTTGTCGAGATTATCCAGGGCCAGCAATTGGCGAACCCCGGCGCGTTCTCCGGAAATCAGGCTGAGCTTGTCGCGATAGTCCTGGCCGATCAGCCACAGGCTGCCCATGAGCGGCAGGATAAAAAGCAGGAACAGCAATTGGAATTTGCGGGCGAAGCCGAAACGCCCCAACAACCTGATTCCCGGTGATAGAAAAGCCTGCATGCCCATACTCCCCTGGATACCCCTGCACTGTTTTTGTGCGTTTTTTACACAGTGCTAAAACGGGTGCCCTTTTAAAAGGCCTCGAAAGTTTGTCCAAATCGGCTTGGTAGGCCAGCTCTGTAGCGAAACTTCCCATTCTCGGTCTCCTTTGTAAGGAGCCGCGTTGTAGCTCATTAACAAGGCAAGATTCAGACCATGGCGTTGAGCTATCACTTTGGAATTCGACAAATTTTTCAAGGTCGATAGCAAGCTAAGGGGATAGCCTTGTCGCACCGAAAAATGGCACATTGACGCACCTGCCCATGTGCACCCTCTCGTATGGAAACTCCCATGGCTATCAGCAATACCCAGGCCGCCACCCCTTCCGTTGCCGTCCCGGCGCAAAGCAGTCCGTTGGTCATGCGTATCATCGGCGCCGTGGCGCTGGCGCACCTGATCAACGATTTGATCCAGGCCGTGCTGCCCTCGATCTATCCGATGCTCAAGGACAGCTACGGCCTGACCTTCACCCAGGTTGGCCTGATCACCCTGACGTTCCAGTTGACCGCATCTTTGTTGCAGCCCTGGGTCGGCTATCACACGGATCGCCATCCCAAGCCCTGGCTGCTGCCGGCCGGGACGGTGTGCACGTTGATCGGCATTGTGATGATGTCCATGGTCGGCAGTTTTGCCTTGATCCTATTGGCGGCGGGATTGATCGGTATCGGCTCGTCGACCTTCCACCCGGAAGCATCGCGGGTGGCACGACTGGCTTCGGGTGGGCGCTACGGGCTGGCGCAATCGACGTTCCAGGTGGGCGGTAACGCCGGCTCTGCCTTCGGTCCGCTGCTGGCGGCGGCGATCATCATTCCCTACGGGCAAGGCAATGTGGCCTGGTTCGGGTTGTTCGCCCTGTTTGCGCTGTTCGTGCTGTACCGCATCAGCCGCTGGTACGCCAACCACTTGAACCTGTTCAAGCTCAAGCAAGGCCAGGCGGCCACCCATGGCCTATCCAAGGGGCGGGTCTTGAGCGCGCTGGTGGTGCTGGGGTTGCTGGTGTTTTCCAAGTACTTCTACATGGCCAGTTTTACCAGCTACTTCACGTTCTATCTGATCGAGAAGTTCGACCTGTCGGTGGCCTCTTCGCAGTTGTATCTGTTCCTGTTCCTCGGCGCAGTGGCGGCGGGGACCTTTTTTGGCGGACCGATTGGCGACAGGATCGGGCGCAAGGCGGTGATCTGGTTCTCGATCCTCGGTGTGGCACCGTTCACCCTGATTCTGCCTCACGTCGATCTGCTGTGGACCAGCATTCTCAGCGTGGTCATCGGCTTCATCCTCGCTTCGGCGTTCTCGGCCATCGTCGTGTACGCCCAGGAACTGGTGCCGGGCAATGTCGGGATGATCGCCGGCGTGTTCTTCGGGCTGATGTTCGGCTTCGGCGGGATTGGCGCCGCGCTGCTGGGGCATCTGGCGGACATTCGTGGCATTGAATACGTGTATTGGTTGTGCTCGTTCCTGCCGTTGCTTGGGGTGTTGGCGATTTTCTTGCCGAGGACTAAAAAAGTCTGATCCGCCTCCAGATGGCCGTTGGGTTTTATGCTGAAAAATCTTTTGATCAGAACGGTGACCGCCGCCATGGGTAAGCGTAAACGCAAGACACTGCCGAAGGATTTCGGTCAGTTGCTGGAACAGGCCTCGTTTGCCGAGCTGGTCGCCGTGTTCGAGGCGTGCGAGCTTGAAGCCACCGGCGGCTACAGCAAAAGCACCGCGCTGGGCTTTTACAACTGTCCCGACGCACTGGCCCGCTGGCTGGTGGAGCAGGGCGCCGATATCAATGCCCGTGACACTTACCAACGAACGCCCCTGCACCATCGCAGTTCGAGTTGGATCGGGGGTATCGATCTGCTGCTGGATTTGGGCGCCGATATCGAGGCGCAGGACTACCAGGGCTACACGCCGTTGCATGCCGCGGCCAACAGCCACAAAGCCGAGGCCATCGCGGCCCTGATCCGCCGTGGCGCCAATGTCGATGCCAAGAGTCGGCAGGGGCACGGTGTCCTGCATATTGCCCTGGCCACTACCCGCAATGCCGATATCGAGGCCACCGCGAAAATCGCCCAGACGCTGCTGGCGGCAGGGCTGCAATGCGATGACGGTATGCTCGCTGAAGTGCAGCGCATCGGCCGTGAATTCGAATTTCACCGGGCCTCTTTCAACCCGGACTACCTCGAAGCAACGGACGCCGCCCTGACCCGTCTCTATCGCCTTTTCGACGTCGAGCCCGTTGCTTCTCGCAAGGTTCACGACGGTCAGGCCGCCATCGTCGTGACGGCCAGTGGCTGGCCAGACCAGCATCAGCAATTGTGGGAGCTGCTGGTGCCATCCTCAGGCGCCGCAGCGACGGCGCAGGGTGAGGTGATCCGCATCAGTGGCCGTATCTCCCGAGAGATTCACCACAACGGATCGGCCAACTGGGACGCCGATTTCAAAGCGATGTTGGTGGCTCTGGTTGACCATCTGGGCAGCGCCGTGCCCTTGCCTGAGGCCGACCTCGCTGAAGCCCGGGCGATGGCTGCTGTTTTGCGGGGTGGCAACGATAACGCCGAGCAGACTGATCGTCTCTGTGAGTTGGCCGTGCATTGGGTGATCGCCAACCCGCAGCCGGTGCCATTGGCGGCGCCTTCCTACAGCAGGTGACGCGACGGCGCGTCCCGCCCCTTCAGGAGCGAATAGCCCGGCGTGATACCTCGTGCGTCGGTGTTGAATTACGACCAAAGTACTGTTTTGTATAACGCCTAAGTTCGATTTTGTACAAAAGTCGGTCGTGTTAATTTGTGGCTGTGGTTATTGGTCTGAATGGATTCTGCGAGATTATTCAAGAGTGACCCCAGGGTTACTGGAAAAGCAGGGATCGCGCATTCTTTCCACCTATCGCCCTTATTGCCCTGGCACTTAAGGCCTTCGGTTCTTGATTTGAATACCTCTAGCTGCTTTTCAGGTGGATAGAGCGGATTTACGCCCCAACCTGCCACGATTCAAATACTTATAAAGCGCTGCATCGCTGTGCCCTTTCAAGGCGATTGCCTTGTGGACAGCGTAAACAGCCGTGATCGATTGTTATTTGCCGCGTCGTGCACAAGTTAAAGGCCGTCGTCTTTAGCGTTGGCAATAAATAGAATCAGGTAGGGGATGATATGAAGTTCAAGTCATTGCAGGCACGCATTTGTGTCACAGCAGGCGTATGCCTGTTTGTTTCATCCATCAGCCTGGTTGTCTACGGGCTCTTTACCGCTCGTACCAATGAGCAATACGTCGCTTCCGAAGTCTCGGCGCTGGTTGAAAAGTCAACGATCCGGGAAATCCAGAACCTCGCCGAGTCCCGTGCCAATGCCATCCAGGCCAAGTTGCAGAATGCGCTGGACGCCGCCCGCACCATGGCCAACACCTTTGCCGCCAGCAAGGCCGCGCAAAGTCCCTTGGCGTTGGGGCGTGAGCAGATCAACAGCGTATTGCTCAGCGTCCTCAAGGATAACCCGGACTTCAACGGCACCTACTCCTGCTGGGAACCCAATGCGTTGGACGGCCAGGATCCGGCGTTCCGTAACGCTACCGACGGCAATAATCCCCTGACGGGACGCTTCACGCCTTACTGGACTCGCAGCGCCGACGGTCATGTCGCGGTGCAGCCATTGGTCGAGTATGACTCCCCGGATCGTCATCCCAACGGCGTGCCCAAGGGCGGCTGGTACAGCGGCCCGCGCGACACCCTGAAGGAGAGTGTGCTCGATCCCATTCCCTATGTGGTCCAGGGCAAGAACGTCTGGCTGACCACCCTGTCGGTGCCAATCGTGGCCAACGGCAAGTTCTACGGTGTGGTCGGGGCTGACTTCGATATCGCCTTTATCCAGAAACTCAGCGAACAGATGTCTGCCGAACTCTACGGCGGCAAAGGCACGGTTTCGATCTTGAGTAACCAAGGGTTGGTGGTCGCGGACAGCCAGCGCACCGACCTGATCGGGCAATCCATCAAGGCTCTGTTGCCTGAGTCTTGGGAAAAAGTGCTCAGCGATATCCAGGGCGGTCGGGGTGACGGCCAGCTCAATCCGCAAACCCAGAATATCGAAGTGCTGATGCCCATTGCACTCGGTCGCACGGGCAAGCCCTGGGCGGTGTTGATTCGTTTGCCCAAGGCCGTGGTCATGGCCCAGGCCATCGCCCTGGAGCAGGAGTTGCAAGCGCGCAGTATCAGCAACAGCATCTGGCAAGTGTCGGTAGGGCTGGGCATTTCCCTGTTGGCGTTGGTCGCCCTCTGGTTCGCCACGGCGAAAATCGTCGGGCCGATTCGCGAGGCCGCGGCGTTGGCCGCCAACATCAGTCTGGGCGATTTCTCGCGCCGCCTGGTGCAGCAATCCGAGGATGAAGTCGGGCAACTGTCTGCCGCACTCAATGACATGTCCGAAAGCCTGCAGCGGCAGGTGAGGGTGGCCGAGCGTATTTCCGAAGGGGATCTGGACCTGGAGGTCCGCTTGTCTTCGCCCCACGATACCCTTGGCAAGTCACTGGAGAAGATGGTCAGCAACCTGAACCAGCTGATTTCCGAGGTGCAGACCAGCGCCACCCAGATTACCGGCAGCTCGGCGCAGGTCACCGACCTGAGCCAGTCATTGTCCGATGGTGCGTCGAACTCCGCGTCGTCCATTACCGAAATCAGCGCGGTGATGACGCAAATGGCTGCGCAGACCCGGGACAACGCCGCCAACGCCAAGAAAGCCGATGAGCAATCCCAGGCATCACGGGCCGATGCGGGGGAGAGCGATAAATTGATGAGCGAGCTGATTGCCGCGATGGCTGAAATCGACAACTCGGGCAAGGACATCACCGCGATCATCACCACCATCGACAACATTGCCGCTCAAACCAATCTGTTGGCGCTGAACGCGGCCATCGAAGCCGCCCGGGCGGGTGAGCTTGGGCGCGGTTTTGCCGTCGTCGCCGACGAAGTGCGCAGCCTGGCCGCCCGCAGCGCCGAGGCCGCCCAACAGACGGCGGCATTGATCGCCGATTCGTCGAGCAAGACCCAGCGCGGCATGATCATCGCCGGCCGGACCGCCGAATCGCTGAAAAACATCGTTCATGGAACCAGCGCGGTTTCCAACCTGGTTTCGCTGATCTACCAGGCCTCCAGCGAGCAGGCTTCGGGCTTGCAGCAGGCCAGTATCGGCTTGGAGCAGATCGATGAAGTGACGCAGAAAAACCAGTCCAACTCACAAGAATGCGCGGTGGCGGCCAAGGATCTTTCGGAGCGGGCCTCACTGATGCAGCGTGTGCTGGGTCGTTTCAAAGTCAAAAGGGGTGGGCTAAAGCACAAGACTTCCGATTGAAAAAGCGGATAATGGCCGCCTATTTTTTGCTCGTGATGCTGGTAATCCCGTATGGAAATCAAGGTCAACTTTCTCGACAACCTTCGACTTGAAGCCAAGTTTGATGACTTTACGGTGGTGGCCGATCAACCTATCCGCTACAAGGGCGACGGCTCGGCCCCCGGGCCGTTCGATTACTTCCTGGCTTCGTCGGCGTTGTGCGCGGCTTACTTTGTGAAGTTGTATTGCCAGACGCGCAATATTCCCACCGATAACATTCGTCTGTCGCAGAACAATATTGTCGATCCGGAAAATCGCTACAACCAGATCTTCAAGATCCAGGTCGAGCTCCCGGCGGATATCAGCGACAAAGACCGCCAAGGCATTCTGCGCTCCATCGACCGTTGCACGGTGAAGAAGGTCGTGCAAGCCGGGCCTGAGTTTGTCATTGAAGAGGTGGAAAACCTCGACGCCGATGCCCAGGCGTTGCTGATGCCCAATTCGGTTTCCCAAGCCGGCACCTACATCGCCGGCAAGGACCTGCCGCTGGAGCAGACCATCGCCAATATGTCGGGCATTTTGGCCGACCTGGGCATGAAGATCGAGATCGCTTCGTGGCGCAATATTGTCCCCAATGTGTGGTCGCTGCATATTCGCGATGCCCACTCGCCGATGTGTTTTACCAATGGCAAGGGCGCGACCAAAGAGAGCGCACTGGCGTCGGCGTTGGGCGAGTTTATCGAGCGACTGAACTGCAATTTTTTCTACAACGATCAGTTCTGGGGCGAAGACATCGCCAACGCGGCGTTTGTGCATTACCCGGACGAGCGCTGGTTCAAGCCTGGCCGTAAAGATGCGTTGCCGGCGGAAATCCTCGACGCGTACTGCCTGAACATCTACAACCGCGACGGCGAGCTGCGTGGCTCCCACCTGATCGATACCAACTCGGGTAATGAAGAGCGCGGCATCTGCTCGCTGCCGTACGTGCGCCAGTCGGACGGCGAGGTGGTGTATTTTCCGTCCAACCTGATTGAAAACCTGTTCCTGAGCAACGGCATGAGCGCCGGTAACACGCTGGCCGAAGCTCAGGTGCAATGCCTGTCGGAAATTTTCGAGCGCGCGGTCAAACGCGAGATCATCGAAGGTGAATTCGCACTGCCGGATGTACCGGCCAACGTGCTGGCGAAGTACCCGGGAATCATGGCCGGTATTCAGGCGCTGGAAGAGCAGGGGTTCCCCGTCCTGGTGAAGGATGCCTCCCTGGGGGGCGAATTCCCGGTGATGTGCGTCACGTTGATGAACCCGCGTACCGGCGGTGTGTTTGCCTCGTTCGGCGCACACCCGAGCCTGGAAGTGGCGCTGGAGCGCAGCCTGACCGAATTGTTGCAGGGCCGCAGTTTCGAAGGCCTCAACGACTTGCCACAGCCGACGTTCGAAGGTCATGCGGTGACCGAGCCGAATAACTTCGTCGAGCACTTCATCGACTCCAGCGGCGTGGTGTCGTGGCGCTTCTTCAGTGCCAAGTCAGATTACGAATTCGTGGAGTGGGACTTCTCCGGCCAGGGTGAAAACTCGAATGCCGAGGAAGCCGCGACCTTGTTCGGCATTCTCGAAGGCATGGGCAAGGAAGTGTACATGGCGGTCTACGAGCATATCGGCGCGAAAGCGTGCCGTATCCTGGTGCCGGGCTATTCGGAAATCTATCCCGTGGACGATCTGATCTGGGATAACACCAACAAAGCGCTGTTTTTCCGCGCCGACATCCTGAACCTGCATCGCCTGGACGAAGACGAACTGCAAGCGCTGGTCGAGCGTCTGGTGGAAAGCGAGCTGGACGACTACACCGACATCACCACCTTGATCGGCATAGAGTTTGATGACAACACGGCTTGGGGCCAGTTGACGATCCTGGAGTTGAAGCTGCTGATCTATCTGGCCTTGCAGCAGTTTGAAGAGGCGAAGGAAGCGGTGGAAACCTTCCTGCAGTACAACGACAACACGGTTGAGCGCGGGTTGTTCTACCAGGCCGTGAATGTGGTGCTGGAGATGAAGCTGGACGAAGACCTGGAACTGGAAGACTACGAGGCCAATTTCCGTCGGATGTTTGGCAACGAGCGGATGGATGCGGCGATCGGCTCGGTGGACGGCAGCGTGCGCTTCCATGGCTTGACGCCGACCAGCATGAAGCTGGAGGGTCTCGATAGACACCTGCGCCTGATCGACAGCTACAAAAAACTGCACGCGGCGCGGGCCAATGTGTCGGCTTTATCTTCCGGGCTCGCCCCGTCGCTTGGCTGAATCTGAGCACTTGCATAGGGTTCGGTTTTTTCCGAACCCCGAGATTCAGTCAAACGGAACGAAAGCGCAGGATCTGCGCGCCGTCGAAAGGGTCGATCAGGTAATGGGCGTGCACGCCGAACGTATCCTGCAAGCGTTGCGGGGTCAGCACCTCCAGTGGTTTGCCGAGGGCCACCAGCCGGCCCCGTTCCAGTACCGCCAGGCGATCACAGGTCAACGCCTGGTTCAGGTCATGCAGGGCGATGACCGTCGTGACAGGTAGCGCTTGCACGACTTTCAGGATGGCGAGCTGATGCTGGATATCCAGGTGATTAGTGGGTTCGTCCAGCAATAGAATCTGCGGGCGTTGGGCCAGGGCCCGAGCGATGTGAACGCGTTGGCGTTCACCGCCGGACAGACTGTGCCAGGTGCGGTTTTTCAAGTGCGCCGCATCGACGTCCCACAGCGCCTGCTGGACGATGGCGGCGTCTTCGTTTGACCACGGACTCAAGGCTGATAGCCACGGCGTTCGGCCCAAGGCAACGGCGTCGAACACGCTGATCGCATCCAGTGTGTCGGCCTGTTGCTCAACCACGGCCAGGGTCTGCGCGACGGTTCGCCGTGCCAGCGTCTTGAGGGGCTGGTTGTTGAGGTGAATGTCGCCCCGGCTGGGGGCGCGCACGCCCGCCAGCAGTTTGAGCAGTGTGGATTTTCCCGAACCGTTGGGCCCGACGAGGCCCAGGGTTTCGCCTCGGCGGATGTCCAGGTGGATATCGTGCAACAACTCGGCGTCCCGCACATGGAACCCGAGGGCGGAACAACTCAGCACGGATTCGCCGATAACAGAGGTGACGGCATTCATCGGGCATTTCTCCGACCGATCAGGATCAACGCGAACACCGGAGCACCCACCAGTGCAGTGATGACGCCGACCGGGATGACTTGGCCTTTGATCAGTGTTCGGGAGAAGACATCGGCGGCGATCAGGAACACCGCGCCACCCAACGCGCTTGCCGGCAACAGGCGCGCATGCCGGGTCCCCAGCAACAAACGCACGGCATGGGGAATGACCAAACCGACGAAACCGATGGAGCCCACAATCGACACCATCACCGCTGTCACCAGCGCCGCGCAGCTGATCAGTAGAAATTGCACTCGGCGTACCGGAATGCCAAGGGAGGCGGCCGAGTCGGCGCCAAAGGTAAAGGCGTCCAGCGCCCGCCGGTGCCACAGGCACACCGCAAGACCGATCAATGCCACGGGCACCGACAGCCACACCGACGGCCAACGGACCCCACTGAGATTTCCCAGCAACCAGAACATGATGCCGCGAGCTTGTTCGGAGCTGGCGGACTTGGTAATCAGAAACGCGGTGAGCGCATTGAACAACTGCGAACCGGCAATCCCGGCCAGGATGATCTGCCCGGTGCCAGCGGGTGAGCGGCTGGCACGGGCCAGCAAAACGACCACGGCGAACGCGGCAACGGCCCCGGCGAAGGCCCCGACCGACAACGAAATCAGCCCCGCCCCAATGCCCAGCAGCGCCACCAGTACCGCGCCTGTCGAGGCGCCGGCGGAGATGCCGAGCAGGTAAGGATCGGCCAATGGGTTGCGCAACAGCGATTGCAAGATCACCCCGCAGGTCGCCAGGCCCGCACCGCAGGCCGCCGCCACCAGCGCACGGGTCAGCCGGTAGTTCCAGACGATGCCTTCGTCTATCGGGTCGAGGGCATAACCTGCGGCCCACAGTTTGTTGGCCAGCACCTGGAACACCACGTTCGGCTCGATACTCGTCTCACCGATGGCCACGCCGGCAATCACTGCCAGGAGCAGCGCCGCCAACGCCAGCAACGTTCGAATCAGCGTCGGAATCATTTCGGCAGGTCGTAGCCGCTGATGGCCGTCGCCAGGGTTTCCAGGCCGTCGAACATTCTGATGCTGGCTTGCATGGCCATCGCATCGAGAATGATGATGCGGTTGTTTTTCACCGCGTCCATATTGCGGGTCACCGGGTCACTGCGCAGGAATTGCAGCTTCTTTTCATGGTCATCAGCCGGAAAACGTCGGCGATCCATGCGGGCAATGACCAGGAAGGTCGGGTTGGCCTTGGCGATGGTTTCCCAGCCGACGGTCGGCCATTCCTCATCGGACTCGACCACGTTGCGCACGCCCAGGGTACTGAGCATGAAGTCAGGAATGCCCTTGTGCCCGGCCACATAGGGGTCGATATCCAGACTGGCGCTGGAGAACCAGAACAGCGCACTCGTCTGCTTCAGATCCTTGGCCTGCACCGTGGCGATAGACTTCGCCAGGCTCGCCTTGAGTTGGGCATTCAACTGCTGGCCACGCTCCTGTACGTCGAAGATTTCAGCCAACTGGCTGATGCTCTTGTAGATGCTGTCGATGCGAAACGCCTCCAGCCGCGTGCCATCCGCGCCGACCAGATTATCCTTGGCTTCGCAATCGGAGGGCATCAGGTAGGTCGGGATCTTCAGTTCGTGAAACTGCTGGCGGGTACCGACCACGCCTTGCGGTCCGACCATCCATTCCAGTTCCACCGCCACCAGTTGCGGACGTTTGCCGATCACGGCCTCGAAGCTCGGCTCGTTATCGGCCAGGCGTTCGATCTTGTCGTTCTGCGCCTTGTATTTCATCTGCACATCGTTGAACCAGAGCGAAGTGCCAACCACCTTGTCGCTCAACCCCATGGCATAGAGCATTTCAGTGCCGGCCTGGCCGATGGTCACGGCGCGACTGGGCGATTGCTCGAAAGTCAGCGTGCTGCCGCAGTTCTCGAGGGTCAGGGGGTATTGAGTCGGGGCCGCGTGGGCGAGGCTCGGCAGACCCAGGGCAATGACGAGGGAGGCAAGGCGGGGCAGCAGCATGATGCAAACTCCAGTTGACCGTACACGGAGCAGGGGACGGACTGGAAAACACATCATCGAACGCTGTCGCTAAAGCACTGAAGTGGCGATCGGCCCAGTGACGCGCAACGCAAGGATGCCCTTCCCGGACACCCCGCCGGTTAGTGATTGACTTGGCCGGCAGGTCTCCTGACTAATGCGTCATCGCCTGGCTCCAGCCTTCCCGGGGCGATCCCAGTGGCCATTGAGGAGCAGACTCAGCACCTACAGTTGCGGGGGCAGTTCCGTTTGATGCCGTGCGAGGCATCTCGGATTCCCTATTAGTCCCGTGGGGGAACCGGCGCTGGGCATGGTAGTCGATCAGGGTGTTTATCACCACTCGCCACTGAGAGGTCTTCTCCTGGCGTCGTACGATTGCGGGAATGATTTTCCGGAGGTGCGGCATAGCGCCGCTTCTTGCTATTCTGGTCGCCCTCTTCATGGACGAACACTGAGACAAACCATGGCTAACTACACCCCGTCACACATCGGGAAGATATTGCTGGGCCTGCTGTTTGCCCTGATTGGTATCGGTTTGTTGAGCATTGCCATCAATCTCACGCTTGAGCGACGCGAGTTTCTCGACCGCGCACAGACCGCCGATGGCATCGTCAGCCACTTGAATGCCGGTGGTTCGCATCCTGAGATCGCCTTCACCACGAGCAGTGGTGAAAAAATCTCCTACCCCCAGGGCGGCTTCATTTTCGGCTATCAGCAGGGTCAGCCGGTGCGGGTGCACTACCTGTCCGAGCAGCCTGCCAACAGCGCCATCGTCGATGACTTGGCCGCGCTGTGGGGCACTTCCGGGGTCCTGGGTCTTATCGGTCTGGTGTTCACGCTTGTCGGTCTGGCAAAAGCTATCCGTCAGCGCGGTCGCGGTGCGGTTCATTCACATAAAGGACTTTAACGTATGAGCTACAACATCCCGATCCCGGTCAATGAAAGTCGCTGGCAGTATCAGACCGCCAGTGGTGGCGGCCTGACCGTGGTCATGGTGGCGGGCAGTGGCGGTTCGATCATCCTGCGTTCGCCCGAGGGCGAGGACGTCAGCTACCGCTACGGCGGCGTCGGAGTAGGTGCCGGATTTGGCGCGCGGCTGCCGCGTTTCGGCAAGATCAACATCCAGATCAAGGGCAAGGGTGTGGCTGCGGCCGGCGCGGCGGAGGCGTTTCCCAGCACCGGCAAGGTGTTTGTCAGCGATGCCTTGGTCGCTCGCGACCTGACCAGTGACGACATCACCGGACCTTGCATGTACACCGAAGTAGGGGTGGGCCTGGGAATCGGTGGCTCGGCCACGGCGCTGTTGTTCGGGCTTGATCCCAAGTTGCTGGCGTTGTCGATGGCACTGAATTCCAACCCGGCGACCTCGCTCATCGCTTCCACCCTGGTCAACCAGCGGCTGGCGAAGTCGGCCAAGGGGGCGGTGGTCATGGCCGGTATAAACGCTGGCCTGCAGGCCGGTGGTGGCGCTGCGATTTACATCGGTTATCTGTTCTAGTCTGGGGCAAGGCCACAGTGCCGATTAGAAAAAACGGTGCTTCTTCCTGAGGGGGAGGTGCCGTTTTTTGGGGCTTTTCTTTTATGGTGGGATTGGTGTGTATATCCGTTGCTGCGGTAACGGCTACTTAGGGTTCCGCTCTTACGGCGGGTCACTTTTGAGAGGCGTGTGCGGACCGGACACATGGTTGACGGGTGTGCGGGGACATAGTTGACACTTTCTGGCGAGCAAGCTCGCTCCCACAGTTTTTTGTGTCGTATACAGATGCTGTGAACATCCACACCTCCATGTGGGAGCGGGCTTGCTCGCGAAAGCGGAGGATCAGTTTGCGATGATGTTGGCTGTGCCGACGTCATCGCGAGCAAGCTCGCTCCCACAGGTTTTTGTGTCGTGTACAGATGCTGTGAACATCCACACCCCCATGTGGGAGCGAGCTTGCTCGCGATAGCGGAGGATCAGTTTGCGATGATGTTGGCTGTGCCGATGTCATCGCGAGCAAGCTCGCTCCCACAGGTTTTTGCGTCGTATACAGATGCTGTGAACATCCACACCCCCATGTGGGAGCGAGCTTGCTCGCGATAGCGGAGGATCAGTTTGTGGTGATGTTGGCTGTGTCGACGTCATCGCGAGCAAGCTCGCTCCCACAGGTTTTTGTGTCGTATACAGATGCTGTGAACACCCCCACCCCCATGTGGGAGCGGGCTTGCTCGCGATAGCGGCGGGTCAGCCACAAAGATGCTGGAGGTGCCCCCGCTCTTGCTTTGCTTTAGATCTTGATCTCGACGCCCCGTTAAACCACGCTGGCCCACGGAGCAATGCCTTCTCCCCGGGCCACAGCTTCTTCGGAGAGGGGGCGGGCACTACGCTGGAGATGGTTTACAACAAGGAACTGGACCGCACTTATCTGACGGATGCGGAAGCGGACGCACAAGGCCACAACTGGCGCCTCCACACTGAATGGATTCTGGAAATCGAGGCATGATCAAGTCCGATCATGCACATCACTGGAAGGTGATTTCGTGACCAGTTGCAGACGAAGTGCGCAGTGTGCGAAGCCCTGGAAGCACTATCAGCACCATGGCCAGGCCCGCGACAATCGCGACGCCGAACCCTGCCTGCGCGCCACAGACGTCGATGACCAAGCCCGCCAATACGCCGCCGAGCGCTACGCCGATGCTGACGCCGGTCGACATCCACGTAAACCCTTCGGTGATCCTGGAAGGCGGAACAATCATCGTACCGAGATTCATGATGATGACCATCGTTGGCGCAAACGACATGCCTGCCAAAAATAGCATTCCGGAAAGGACATAGACGTTCGGTGAAAGAATGGGCAACACAGCAGTGACCGCCGTTACCAGCGCCCCGATAAAAAACTGCTGATCAATCGGCATGGAAGCCCTTAAGGCGCCGAACGTCAGGCCTGCGATCAGTGAGCCGAGGGCATAGGTTGCCAGGATGAAGCTGGCAGACGCCGGCCAGCCCTGTGCGTTGGCGAAGGCGACAACCGCCACGTCAACGGATCCTCCAATGACGCCCATCGCCAACAGTGCCAGCACGATGGTAGGAACGCCGGGGATAAGCAAGGCCGACCCTGTGTTCCTCGCCGTGCCCACGACCACCTTCGGTTCCGTCTGCCGCTGCATGAGAAACGCCGTCACGCCGACCATCAACAACAAGACCGCAGCAAGGGGCCCGGCTTGGGCGAAAAAACTGATGCTCAAACCAATGGCAAGTGGTGGGCCGATGACAAAGGCCAGTTCAGTTATAACGGTATCCAGGGAAAAGGCTGTGTGTAGCTGTGGCTTGCCCCGGAAAAGTTGTATCCAGCGTGCCCTTATCATGGCGGGCATGCTTGGCATCGTGCCCGCCAATGCCGCGAGAATGAACAGTAGTGTGACCGGAGCGCTCATATACACGGCAATGATCAGCGCGAGCAGCATACTGGTGCTGAAGGCCGCCAAAGGGGGCAGAACCCGGCGTTGCCCCCGCCGGTCGACGAGTTTCGATACTTGCGGACCGATAAGCGCAGTCGCCAGGGTATAAGTACCGGCGACCGCGCCTGCCAGCCAATAAAGTCCTGTCTGCTGCACCAACATGGTGATGATGCCAATGCCGATCATTGCCTGTGGCAGACGGGCAATGGCGCTCGTAATCACTAGCCCGATGGCGCCCGGGGCGGAGAAAAGTTCGCGGTAGGGGTTTGCCATGATGCTTCCTTTATCATGTGACACTGATGAATAACCCGCTGCCTGTGACACAAACTGATGGGACGGCAAACCGGCGGCTGGTCATTTGAGCACGCCTGCGAATGGGCCGTTACACGTTATTTGGGCAGGACAACACGGTACACGTCGCTGCTATTCAAGCAAACGAAGCCCAGGGGGAGGCGGGCGACGGATTGATATCGGACGGTTCTGGATTGCAACGAGATGCTCCAACGCAAAAGCCCCGCATCGCGGGGCGATAACGGGGCTTTTTGGATGCTGCGTGGAGCGGCGTGGCGGGTTAGACGTTAAAGCGGAAGTGCATCACGTCGCCATCCTTGACGATGTATTCCTTGCCTTCCAGACGCCATTTACCCGCTTCCTTGGCGCCCGCCTCGCCCTTGTACTGGATGAAATCCGAGTAGGCGATGACTTCGGCACGGATGAAGCCTTTTTCGAAGTCGGTGTGGATCACACCGGCGGCTTGCGGTGCGGTGGCACCCACGCGGACGGTCCAGGCGCGCACTTCTTCGACACCGGCGGTGAAGTAGGTCTGCAGGTGGAGCATCTCGTAGCCGGCGCGGATCACGCGGTTCAGGCCAGGCTCTTCCAGGCCCAGGGCCTCGAGGAACATGTCTTTCTCTTCACCGTCGTCCAGTTCGGCGATTTCCGCTTCGATCTTGTTGCAGACCGGAACGACCATGGCGCCTTCTTCCTCGGCAATGGCCTTGACCACGTCCAGGTGCGGGTTGTTCTCGAAACCGTCTTCAGCGACGTTGGCGATGTACATGACCGGTTTGGTGGTCAACAGGTGGAAGCCCTTGATCACCAGCTTTTCGTCGGTGCTCATGTTCTTCATCAGGCTGCGTGCAGGCTTGCCTTCGGTGAAGTGGGCGATCAATTGTTCCAGCAGGCCTTTCTGGACGACCGCGTCCTTGTCGCCGCCCTTGGCGTTGCGGGCAACTTTCTGCAGTTGTTTTTCGCAGCTGTCGAGGTCGGCGAAAATCAGTTCCAGGTCGATGATTTCGATGTCGCGTTTCGGGTCGACGCTGTTGGAGACGTGAATCACGTTCTCGTCTTCGAAGCAGCGCACCACGTGGGCGATGGCATCGGTTTCACGGATGTTGGCCAGGAACTTGTTGCCCAGGCCTTCGCCTTTCGACGCGCCAGCCACCAGGCCTGCGATGTCGACGAATTCCATGGTGGTCGGCAGGATGCGCTTGGGGTTGACGATAGCCGCCAAGGCTTCCAGGCGCGGATCGGGCATCGGCACGATGCCGCTGTTCGGCTCGATGGTGCAGAAGGGGAAGTTCTCGGCCGCGATACCGGATTTGGTCAGGGCGTTGAACAGGGTGGACTTGCCGACGTTAGGCAGGCCGACGATGCCGCAATTGAATCCCATGGTGTTTCCCCTCGGATAAGTGTCAGGCCTTCTGGCTGTGCAGGTTTTTCATCGCGCGGTTCCATTCACCGGCGAGGATATCCGGCAGCACGCCGAGGGCAAAGTCGATGCTGGCATCGAGTTTTTCCTGTTCGGCGCGAGGCGCACGACCCAGGACAAAGTTAGAAACCATACTGGCAACGCCCGGGTGGCCGATGCCAAGCCGCAGGCGGTGAAAGGTATTCTGATTACCCAGTTGCGCGATGATGTCGCGCAACCCGTTGTGACCGCCATGGCCGCCGCCTTGCTTGAGCTTGGCAACGCCCGGAGGCAGGTCGAGTTCGTCGTGGGCCACCAGGATTTCTTCAGGCTTGATGCGAAAGAAACCGGCCAATGCCGCCACGGCCTGGCCGCTGCGGTTCATGTAGGTGGTGGGAATCAACAGGCGAACATCCTGACCCTGATGCGAGAAGCGCCCGGTCAGGCCGAAATACTTGCGATCGGCGGCCAGGCTGACGCCTTGTGCGTGCGCGATGCGCTCAACAAAAAGGGCCCCTGCGTTATGCCGGGTCTGTTCGTATTCAGCGCCTGGATTTCCCAGGCCAACGATCAGTTTAATGGCAGTCACGATAGGGGCCCTTCCTGGAGTGTGGATAACGATGTCGCAATCAGGCGGTGTTGCGACAGTGGACGAAAATGGCGGATTTACCGTTAAGTAAACTTCGCGTTCTCGCCCGCTGTCTCGCTACGTTCCAGTCCGCGATGTTTCCGGTCACTCCGGCGACAGAGTGAAATTACTCTGCAGCGCCTTCTTCAGTGGCTTCTGGAGCAACACGTGGAGCGTGGACGTTGGCAACAGCCTTGTCATCGCCGTGTGCCAGAGCAACAAACTCAACGCCTTTAGGAGCCTTGAGGTCGGACAGGTGAATGATCGTGCCGACTTCGGCGTCAGCCAGGTCGACTTCGATGAATTCAGGCAGGTCTTTCGGCAGGCAGGAAACTTCCAGCTCGGAAGTCACGTGCGAGATCTCGCCGCCTTTCTTGACCGGAGCAGCTTCGTTGATGAAGTGCACTGGAACAACAGCAGTCAGCTTCTGACCGGCAACAACGCGGACGAAGTCAGCGTGCATCACGTGGCCTTTGGCCGGGTGACGCTGCAGGGCTTTGATCACGACGTTTTGCTTGGTGCCGCCAACGTTCAGCTCGATGATGTGGCTGTAGGCCGCTTCGTTTTCGAGCAGTTTGGCAACTTCTTTGGCCAGCATGCTGATGGACTCAGGGGCTTTGTCGCCACCGTAGACTACAGCTGGAACCAGGCTTGCGAGACGACGCAGGCGGCGGCTCGCACCTTTCCCCAGGTCGGAACGCACTTCAGCATTCAGAGTAAAATCGTTCATGTTGTATCTCCAAAATAGCCATGACCGAGTGACGTTTGCGACCAGCGTCAGGCACGGTATGGGCAAAAAAGCCCCGCCCCGACAGGTGATGTCGGGGCGGGGCGCTTTTCGTCAACGAGATGTCCTGGGAAGGGCAGGGCCCTTAGCGGAACATCGCGCTGATCGATTCTTCATTGCTGATGCGGCGAACCGCTTCGGCAACCACCGGTGCGATATCCAGTTGACGGATACGCGCACAGGCTTGTGCTGCAGCGGACAGCGGAATGGTATTGGTCACCACCAGCTCGTCCAGCACGGAATTTTCAATGTTCTCGATTGCCCGACCGGACAGCACAGGGTGTGTGCAGTAGGCAAAGACCTTGGCAGCGCCATGCTCTTTCAGGGCCTTGGCCGCGTGGCACAGGGTGCCGGCGGTATCGACCATGTCATCGACCAGAATACAGGTACGCCCTTCGACGTCGCCGATGATATGCATCACTTCGGAGTGATTGGCTTTCTCACGGCGTTTGTCGATGATACCCAGATCCACGCCCAGGGATTTGGCAACAGCCCGTGCACGCACGACGCCGCCAATGTCCGGGGACACGATCATCAGGTTTTCGAAGCGCTGATCTTCAATATCATCCACCAGGACGGGGGAGCCGTAGATGTTATCCACGGGAATATCGAAGAAACCCTGAATCTGGTCAGCATGCAGATCAACCGTGAGGACACGGTCGATGCCGACTACGGTGAGCATATCAGCCACGACTTTCGCGCTGATGGCCACACGTGCGGAACGCGGACGGCGATCCTGACGGGCATAACCAAAGTAAGGAATAACAGCAGTGATACGAGTAGCCGAGGAACGGCGGAAGGCATCAGCCATCACGACGAGTTCCATCAGGTTATCGTTGGTCGGAGCGCAAGTCGGCTGAATAATGAAGACGTCTTTACCGCGAACGTTTTCATTGATCTCGGCAGTGATTTCGCCGTCGGAAAATTTACCGACAGAAATGTCACCGAGAGGGATATGCAGCTGACGTACGACACGCCGAGCCAGATCGGGGTTGGCGTTCCCCGTAAAGACCATCATCTTGGACACGCGCAGTACCTGAAGGCTGAGGGTATACCTGGATGAGTATAGGAAAATGGCAGGGGCGGCTGGATTCGAACCAACGCATGGCAGGATCAAAACCTGCTGCCTTACCGCTTGGCGACGCCCCTGTATCTGTTGCTGCGAGTGCCCAGCACTCGATTCCTTTTAGAGCAGGTCTTGCAGCTTGCGATGCAACATCGAAACGTTGCTTCCTTTCGCTACAAACCCTGTAAGGGTCTCTGTAAGAAGGGCCGAGACTTTATCAGCTTCAGCTTTGCTTGGGAAGCCCCCAAACACACAACTTCCAGTTCCGGTGAGTTTTGCTTCGGTAAATTTACCTAACAAATTCAAAGCGTTACGAACATCTGGATAACGCCTTGCTACCACCGGTAAGCAGTCATTTCGACTGTTTCCCTTGGGAACGGGGCGCACTTTAATGGGAGGAGAGTTACGTGTCAACAGTGGATCTGAAAAAATTTCTGCTGTACTTACAGATACTTGCGGCACCAGCACCAAGTACCAGGGTTCCTCGGGTTCCACTGGGGTGAGTTTTTCCCCGACGCCCTCGGCGAAAGCGGCGTGGCCACGCACGAAAACCGGCACGTCGGCGCCCAGCGTCAGGCCCAGGGCCGCCAGGCGATCGATGTCCCAGCCAAGCTGCCACAAATGGTTGAGGCCCAATAAAGTCGTCGCCGCATTCGAGCTGCCGCCACCGATGCCGCCGCCCATGGGCAGGATTTTGTCGATCCAGATATCGATGCCCAGCGTACAACCGGATTGCGCCTGGAGTTGTTTCGCGGCCTTGACGATCAGGTTGCTGTCGTGGGGCACGCCTTCGAACTCGGTATGCAGATGAATCACGCCGTCGTCGCGCACGGCGAAGGTGATGTCGTCGCCGTAGTCCAGGAACTGGAAGATCGTCTGCAACTCGTGGTAGCCGTCCGGACGACGGCCGAGGATGTGCAGCATCAGGTTGAGCTTGGCCGGGGAGGGCAGGGTCAGGCGTGCAGCGGTCATGTCATTGCCCCAGCTTGCGCGGCTGCCATTGCTTGATCACCAGCGTGACGTCGAGGTTGCTGCCGTGCAATTTGATGCGTTCGGGCAGCCAGTAGCCGTTCTGCTGGGCATAGCTGAGGTATTCGATCTGCCAGTCATCCTGTTCCAGGTTGGACAGGCGGCTGTCGGCATCGAGGGTCAGGCGACTTTTACTGTCCGGTGCCGGCAGCCCGCGGACCCACCAGGTCAGGTGGGAGACCGGCAGTTTCCAGCCCAGCTGTTCTTCCAGCAGCGCTTCGGGGGTCGGGGCCTCGTAGCGTCCCTGATTGGCGACTTCCAGGGAAACCTGGCCCGGCCGGCCAGTCAGGCGGGCCGCGCCGCGACCCAGTGGGCCCGACAGGCGAATGTCGTAGTAGTCCTGGCGTTGCAGCCAGAACAGCGTGCCGCTGCCCGAGTCTTTCGGGGCGCGGATGCCGATCTTGCCGTCGATCTGCCAGCCGTCGAGGCCGCTCAGTTGTTGCTTGTGCTCGCGCCACTGGGCCTGGTTGCCCTGGCCCTGGACGGATTCACGGGCGCCGAAGCCCGCGCAACCGGCGAGCAAGGCAATGAAGCTGAAAACGATAAAATGGCGCAAAAACATAATCTTAAAGAGTCTCGGATCCGGTCAGGCGTTTGATGGTGCTGCGCAAGATAGGGCTGTCCGGCTGATCCTTGAGGAATCGGCTCCAGATCTGCCGGGCTTCGCGTTGTTTGCCGTTGGCCCACAGGACCTCGCCCAGGTGAGCGGCGACTTCCTGGTCGGGAAAGCGCTCCAGGGCCTGGCGCAACAGGCGTTCGGCTTCGTCGAGATTGCCCAGGCGGAAATTCACCCAGCCAAGGCTGTCGAGTACCGCCGGGTCTTCCGGATTGATCTGGTGGGCCTGTTCGATCAGCAGCTTGGCTTCGTCATAGCGGGTGGTGCGATCCGACAAGGTGTAGCCCAGGGCATTGAGGGCCATGGCGTTGTCCGGGTCACGCTGGATGATCAGGCGCAGATCCTTTTCCATCTGGGCCAGGTCATTGCGTTTTTCCGCCAGCATGGCACGGGTATACAACAGGTTCAGATCGTCCGGGTACTGCTTCAAGGCTTGCTGCAGTACGTTCCAGGCCTTGTCGCCCTGATTGTTGGCCGACAGGGTTTCGGCTTCGATCAGGTACAGCTGGATGCCGTAGTCCGGCTGGGAGTCGCGTTGTACCGCGAGGCGGCTCTGGGCATCGGCGGTCTTGCCATTGCTGATCAGGATATCGGCCTGGCGCAACTGCGCCGGCAGATAGTCGTTGCCCGGGCCGACCTGGGCGTACTCGATCAGTGCGCTCTCGGGGTCGTTGCGTTCCTCGGCGATGCGACCCAGGTTCAAATGGGCCGAGTCGACATGGCTTTCCCGGGCGATCAGGTCTTCCAGGTAACCCTTGGCCTCTTCCCAAGCCTTGGCTTCCAGGCAGACCAGTGCCAGGGAATAGCGTAGCTCGTCGTCTTCCGGGTATTGCTGGACCAGGCTGGAGAACTCCACCTTGGCGTCGTCCATGCGGTTGTTTTCCACCAGCATGCGGGCGTAGGTGAGGCGCAGGCGTTTGTCGTCCGGGTACTTCTTGATGCTTTTTTCCAGCAGCGGCAAGGCTTCGTCGCCGCGGTTCAAGCCTTGCAGCAGGCGGGCACGCAGCAGGATCGGCGCCACTTCGCCGGCTTCCGGCGGGTTGTCTTCCAGCAGGGTGAGGGCGCCCTGGGTGTCGCCATCCTGTTGCAGCAGCAGGGCCTTGCCGAAAATCAGCTGGCCGTTATTCGGGTGGCGCTGCAACAGGCGATCGAAGCTTTTCATCAGGCCGTTGCGGGTTTCCTGGTCGGTATCGGCGGCCGACAGCGCCAGGAAGTCGAAATGGGTGTCGCCCTTGCCCAGCAGGACTTTCTCCATATAGACCATGGAGTCGTCGTAGCGCCCGGCCCGGGCCAGTTGCACGGCGGCGGCGCGCTGCGCTTCCAGGTCATCGGGGGCATTCCTGGCCCAGATCAGCGCGGTATCCAGCGCGGGCTGGTCGGCGCCCAGGTATTCGGCAATGCGAAATGCCCGCTCGGAGATGCCCGGGTCCTGGGTATTGATGGCCTGGGTCACGTAGTTGTCCAGTGCAATGTCGAAGCGATTGCGCTGGCCTGCCAGTTCGGCGCTCAACAGGCTGAAGATGGTTTCTTCGCTGAACGAGCCATAGACCTTGGGTTTTTCAGGGGCCTGCACACTGTCTTCGACTGGCGGCGTACCGTCTGTCGAAACGGGGGCCATGGACTGGCAGCCGCTGAGCAAGGCAAGGGCGAGGAGCAACGCGGAGGATCTATTCATATAGGAAGAGGACGACTAACCTGCGGTCGGATCATCATGACACAAGCCTTGGGTCAAACATAACCGCCCCGTCGATTTACAGCCCAGGGCAAGGCGATAGAGATCGAGTGGTTGTTCTGAATCTGACGAAGTAGGACAATTGCCGGCTTCACGTCACCATCAGCGACCTTGAATGGCCTTCCTTGCACTCGGTATTAACCACAAGACTGCTTCAGTAGACGTCCGCGAGCGCGTGGCCTTTACGCCTGAGCAGCTGGTTGAGGCCCTGCAGCAGCTCTGCCGACTCACCGACAGCCGCGAAGCTGCGATCCTCTCCACCTGCAATCGCAGCGAGCTTTATATAGAACAGGATCATGTTTCGGCCGATTCAGTGCTGCGCTGGCTGGCCGAATATCACAACCTGAGCCTTGAAGAGCTGCGCGCCAGTGCCTATGTGCACGAAGACGATGCGGCCGTTCGTCACATGATGCGCGTCGCCTCGGGGCTCGACTCGCTGGTGCTGGGCGAGCCGCAGATTCTCGGCCAGATGAAATCGGCCTACGCCGTGGCCCGCGAGGCCGGCACCGTCGGCCCGCTGCTGGGGCGCTTGTTCCAGGCCACCTTCAATGCCGCCAAGCAGGTGCGCACCGACACCGCCATCGGCGAGAACCCGGTGTCGGTGGCGTTCGCCGCCGTCAGCCTGGCGAAACAGATTTTCAGTGATTTGCAACGCAGCCAGGCGCTGCTGATCGGCGCCGGTGAGACCATCACCCTGGTCGCTCGCCATCTCCACGACCTGGGTGTGAAGCGCATTGTCGTCGCCAACCGGACCCTGGAGCGGGCCAGCACCCTGGCCGAACAGTTCGGTGCCCATGCGGTGCTGCTGTCGGACATTCCCGCTGAACTGGTGCACAGCGACATCGTCATCAGTTCCACCGCCAGCCAGTTGCCGATCCTCGGTAAGGGCGCCGTGGAAAGTGCCCTGAAGCTGCGCAAGCACAAGCCGATTTTCATGGTGGACATCGCCGTTCCCCGGGACATCGAGCCGGAAGTCGGCGAGCTGGACGACGTTTACCTCTATAGCGTCGACGACCTGCACGAGGTGGTGGCCGAGAACCTCAAGAGCCGGCAGGGCGCAGCCCAGGCGGCGGAAGAGATGATCGGCGTCGGTGCCGAGGACTTCATGGTGCGCCTGCGCGAGCTGGCGGCGGTGGATGTGCTCAAGGCGTATCGTCAACAGAGCGAACGCCTGCGCGACGAGGAGCTGCAAAAGGCCCAGCGCCTGCTGGCCAACGGCGGCAGTGCCGAAGAGGTGCTGGTGCAACTGGCCCGCGGCCTGACCAACAAGTTGCTCCACGCCCCCAGTGTCCAGCTCAAGAAGCTGACTGCCGAAGGCCGCCTCGATGCGCTGGCCATGGCCCAGGAACTCTTTGCCCTCGGTGAGGGCTCACCGGATAGCTTTTCGGATAAAAAACCGCAATGAAAGCGTCGCTGCTCAACAAACTGGACATCCTCCAGGACCGTTTCGAAGAATTGACCGCCTTGCTGGGCGATGGCGAAGTCATTGCCGACCAGAACAAATTCCGCACCTATTCCAAGGAATACGCGGAAGTCGAGCCGATTGTCGCCACCTATAAACAGCTGCTTAAAGTGCAGGGCGACCTCGAAGGCGCCCAGGCGCTGCTCAAGGACAGCGACCCGGACATGCGCGAAATGGCCGTGGAGGAAGTGCGCGAAGCCAAGGAACAGTTGCTCGAACTGGAAAGCAACCTGCAGCGCATGCTGCTGCCCAAGGACCCGAACGACGGGCGCAACGTGTTCCTCGAGATCCGTGCCGGCACCGGCGGCGACGAGGCGGCGATTTTTTCCGGCGACCTGTTCCGCATGTATTCGCGTTATGCCGAGCGTCGCGGTTGGCGCGTGGAGATCCTGTCGGAGAACGAAGGCGAGCACGGCGGCTATAAAGAAGTCATCGCCCGGGTCGAAGGCGACAATGTCTACGGCAAGCTGAAGTTCGAATCCGGCGCCCACCGCGTGCAGCGCGTGCCGGCCACCGAGTCCCAGGGGCGCATCCACACCTCGGCCTGCACCGTGGCGGTATTGCCCGAGCCGGACGAGCAGGAAGCCATCGAGATCAACCCGGCGGACCTGCGGGTCGACACGTACCGTTCCTCCGGCGCGGGCGGCCAGCACGTCAACAAGACCGACTCGGCGATCCGCATTACGCACTTGCCCTCGGGCATCGTGGTCGAGTGCCAGGAAGAGCGTTCCCAGCACAAGAACCGTGCGCGGGCCATGGCCTGGTTGTCGGCCAAGCTCAACGACCAGCAGACCAGCGCCGCTGCCAATGCCATCGCCAGCGAACGCAAATTGCTGGTGGGTTCGGGCGATCGTTCCGAACGGATCCGCACCTACAACTTCGCCCAGGGCCGGGTCACCGACCATCGCGTCAACCTGACCCTGTATTCCCTGGACGAGATCCTGGCCGGTGGTGTCGATGCGGTCATCGAGCCGTTGCTGGCCGAATACCAGGCCGACCAGTTGGCGGCGATTGGCGAGTAAGCACAGGTGAATAAATGACCATCATCGCCAGTCTGTTACGCGCCGCCGAGCTGCCGGATTCGCCCACGCCACGACTGGATGTCGAGTTGTTGCTGGCCGCTGCCCTGGGCAAGTCCCGCAGCTTCCTGCACACCTGGCCCGAGCGGATCGTGCCCAGCGAGGCGGCGTTGCTGTTCTCCGAATACCTGCGTCGCCGTCGCTCCGGCGAGCCGGTGGCCTACATCCTTGGGCAACAGGGTTTCTGGAAACTCGACCTGGAAGTGGCGCCCCATACGCTGATCCCGCGTCCCGACACCGAGCTGCTGGTGGAAACCGCACTGGCCTTGCTGCCCGCGACACCGGCCCGGGTCCTGGACCTGGGCACCGGCAGCGGCGCGATTGCCCTGGCATTGGCCAGTGAGCGCCCGGCCTGGAACGTCACGGCGGTCGACCGGGTGCTGGAGGCCGTGGCCCTGGCCGAACGCAATCGCCAGCGCCTGGACCTGCGTAATGTCACGGTATTGAGCAGCCATTGGTTCAGCGCCTTGGAAGGCGAGCGTTTCCAGTTGATCATCAGCAACCCGCCGTACATCGCGGCCAGCGATCCGCACCTGGCCGAGGGCGACGTGCGTTTCGAACCGGCCAGTGCCTTGGTGGCCGGGCCGGACGGGCTCGATGATCTGCGCCAGATCGTGGCCCAGGCGCCGGCGCACCTCGAACCGGGCGGCTGGCTGATGCTCGAGCATGGTTACGACCAGGCCGAGGCGGTGCGCGACTTGCTGAGCGCCCAAGGGTTTGTTGACGTCCACAGCCGCAAGGACCTGGGCGGCCATGAGCGTATCAGCCTGGGGTGCCTGCCGTGCTGAACGATCAGGAGCTGTTGCGCTACAGCCGGCAGATTCTGTTGCAGCACGTCGACATCGACGGCCAATTGCGTCTCAAGCAAAGCCGCGTGTTGATCATCGGCCTCGGCGGGCTCGGCGCTCCGGTGGCGTTGTACCTGGCCGCGGCTGGCGTGGGCGAGATGCACCTGGCGGATTTCGACAGCGTCGATCTGACCAACCTGCAACGCCAGGTCATTCACGACACCGACAGCGTCGGCCTGAGCAAGGTCGATTCGGCGATGCGGCGCCTGGGAGCGATCAACCCCGAGGTTCGGTTGGTGCCTCACCGGGCGGCCATGGACGAAGACAGCCTGGCCGCTGCGGTCGCGGCGGTGGATGTGGTGCTCGACTGCTCGGACAATTTCTCGACCCGCGAAGCGGTGAACGCGGCCTGTGTCGCGGCGGGTAAACCGCTGGTCAGCGGCGCGGCGATTCGCCTGGAAGGGCAGTTGTCGGTGTTCGATCCGCGCCGCCCTGAAAGCCCTTGCTACCACTGCCTCTACGGCCACGGTAGCGAAGCCGAGCTGACCTGCAGCGAAGCCGGTGTGATCGGGCCGCTGGTGGGGTTGGTGGGCAGTCTGCAAGCCCTTGAAGCCTTGAAGCTGCTGGTCGGTTTCGGCGAGCCGTTGGTGGGACGACTATTGCTGATCGACGCCCTGGGCACGCGTTTCCGCGAATTGCGGGTCAAGCGCGACCCGGGGTGCAGTGTCTGTGGTGGCTCGCATGAATGACGCACCGGTGGGAGTGCTGGACTCGGGCGTCGGCGGGCTGTCGGTGCTGGGCGAGATCCGTCAGTTGCTGCCCAATGAGTCGCTGCTGTACGTGGCTGACTGTGGGCACATTCCCTACGGCGAGAAGAGCCCGGAATACATCCGACAGCGCAGCACGATCATTGCCGACTTTCTCTTCAGTCAGGGCGCCAAGGCGTTGGTGGTTGCCTGCAACACCGCTACGGTGGCCGCGGTCGCCGATCTGCGGCGCGATTTTCCCCGCTGGCCGATCGTCGGCATGGAACCGGCGGTCAAGCCGGCGGCCGCCGCAACCCGCAGCGGTATCGTCGGGGTGCTGGCGACCACCGGCACCTTGCAGAGCGCCAAATTCGCCGCCTTGCTCGACCGTTTCGCCACCGATGTGCGCGTCATCACCCAGCCGTGCCCGGGCCTGGTGGAGTTGATCGAAGCGGGGGACCTGCACAGCCAGGCCCTGCATCAACTGCTGCAACACTACGTCGAGCCGTTGCTTGCAGCCGGCTGCGATACGCTGATCCTGGGCTGCACCCACTATCCATTCCTCAAGCCTTTGCTCAAGGACATGATCCCAAGGCACATCAGCCTGATCGACACCGGCGCCGCCGTGGCCCGGCAACTTCAGCGCCTGTTGGCCGAACGTGGGTGGCTGGCAGAGGGTGCGCCCCACGAAACGCAATTCTGGACCAGCGCAGACCCGATACATTTGAGAAAAATCCTACCGCTGCTATGGCATTCGTCTGGCGTTGTGCGAAGCTTCGAACTGTAAGAAAAACGTGAAAATTGTGTGAAACGGGCTGAACTTCTGTTTTACCGCGGATTTCTATAGCTTTGTCTGTTTGTAACAAAACTAACTAAGTCTGTTCGCAAAGGATGTTTCTAATGAAGCGCTTATTCTGCTTTGCCGCGTTTGCGGCTGCATTGCTGGGGCACACTTACACCGCTCAGGCGGCGGGTGTGGAGTTTGGGGTTGGACAAACTAGCGACTCGACCATGACCTATCGCCTGGGCATGCAGTTCGACTGGGACAAGAGTTGGCTGCAAAGTGACGTCGGTCGCCTGACTGGTTATTGGAGCGGCGCCTATACCTATTGGGAAGGGGACGAGACGTCCAGCAACCATAGCCTGTCGTTCTCGCCCGTGTTTGTGTATGAGTTTTCCGGCCAGAACGTGAAGCCTTACATCGAGGCGGGTGTCGGCGTTGCACTGTTCGCCAACACCGAAGTGGAAAGCAACAAGTTGGGGACGGCCTTCCAGTTCGAGGATCGCATCGGGTTCGGCCTGCGCTTCAATGGCGGACATGAAGTGGGTATTCGCGCCACTCACTACTCCAACGCAGGTATCAAGTCGACCAACGACGGTGTGGAAAGCTACGCGCTGCACTACACGATGCCGCTGTAACACCTGAACAATTGTGGGAGCGAGCTTGCTCGCGATAGCGATAGACCAGCCACCTTGAGTTGTCTGACCTACCGCTATCGCGAGCAAGCTCGCTCCCACAGGTTTTTTCGCCTACCGATACGCCGTCGCAATACCCTGGCGTTCTTCCAGGCATTCCGGCGCGCCCATCTCGAACTCGCGGCAGATCAGCGGGCGCTTTTCGTAGATGGTGCACATCATGCTGTCGCGATCCAGGGCCGCGCACCAGCCGTCGTCGAGCCGCAGCATCACTTCCCCACCCCAATCGTCCGTGTCGATAAAACGCTCCGGGACCCCGGTGTCGGTGATCAGCATCACTTCCAACTGGCAGCAGCACGCCGCGCACGTCGAGCAGGTGACGGCCGGTGCCGGGATTTCATGGAGGGGGATGGTTTTCATGGCGCGCAGTGTAAGGCAATCGGCGGCTCAGGGTCGTCCCTTGATCGGATAGCCGTTTTTTGCCTGGCATGAGTCGATGTCGGCCGGCAGGGTTTCGCTGGATGAAGGCAAGGGCCACAGTGCGGTCATGGACGCGATGGGAAGCGCGACTTCCCGGGGGCGTTCGACCAAGTACTTCAGCACATGCCGCGCCGCTTCTTCTGGCGACCAGTGGACCGGGAATGGGAAACAATCGTCGGGCCCCAGCGATGGATCGTCGTAGCCAGGGTGCACCCATGTCACATCCACGCCTGCAGACGTCAGCTCTGCCCGAGTCGATTCGAACAGATGGCGCATCCCGCTTCCACCCGCTTCGATGTTCGAGGGCGGCAGATACGTCGCCGGGCTGGCAATACCCACCAGATGAGGTTTGCTTCCGGCGCGCAACAAGGGTATGGCCACTTCGATGCAGAAACTGGCGGCCAGCAGGTTACTGCGCACGATATGCTCGATCAATCTGTGGTCAGTATGCTGTTCGTCAACGTACTCAGTCGTTCCAACATTGAGGATCACCTGATCCAGGGCGCCCCATTGCCGGGTGATCTGTTCACCGATCTCGCGCACGGTCTGGCTGTCGGTCAAATTGCCGGGCACGGTCAGCACTTGTCCTGGATAACGTACCGAAAGGGTTTCGCACGAGCGGTGTGAACTGACGGCCAGGTATGCACCTGTCTCGAGTATCGCTTCAGCCAACGAAGCACCGATTCCGTTGCCGGCCCCGGTGAGCCAATAACGCCGGGGCAGTCTTGAACCCATTCCGTACTCCTTTCGATTGCCTGACGCTGATACACGACTTTCAGTAGAGTTCGCACGATTAGTACGACTATATGTTATCGGGTAAATATTGCATCCCGCGCCCCGGCAATTTCATGTTCGCTAATCGCCCACCCCTTCAGCGGCTGCGTCCTGTCGCGTCGGCAGGTTTCTGAATGCTGCCAGCGCACGGGCCCTGGACTCGCGCAAATCGACGATCGGTGCCGGATAATCCACTGCGCCAAACAAGCCGCCCTGGGTATTTGGGCTATGGACCTGTTGCCTGTCCAGGTCGTTCAGTTCAGGCAACCAGTACTTGATGAACAGGCCCTCGCGGTCAAATTTTTCCGACTGGCTCAAAGGGTTGAAGATGCGGAACCAAGGTGCCGAGTCGGTGCCGGTGGAGGCGCTCCACTGCCAGCCGCCATTATTGGCAGCCAGGTCGCCGTCGATCAGGTGCTGCATGAAAAAACGCTCGCCTTCACGCCAATCGATCAGCAGGTTCTTGGTCAGGAACATGGCGACCACCATCCGCAAGCGGTTGTGCATCCAGCCGGTTTCCAGCAATTGGCGCATGGCCGCATCGATAATCGGCAGGCCGGTGCGTGCCTGTTTCCAGGCCTCCAGTTCGCCGGGGGCCTTGCGCCACGCCAGCGCCTCGGTTTCCGGGCGGAACGCGCGGTGGCGCGACACACGTGGGTAGCCCACGAGAATGTGCTTGTAGAACTCGCGCCAGAGCAATTCATTAATCCAGGTCACGGCGCCGGCACTTCCACTCTCGAACTCACCCTGGTTGGCTTGCAGCGCGGCATGCAGGCACTGACGTGGCGACACCACCCCGGCTACCAGATAGGCCGAGAGCTGACTGGTGCCGGGCCGGGCCGGGAAGTCCCGTTCGTGCTGGTAATCGTCGAGGTGCTGGTCGACAAAACTGTCCAGGCGCCGTCGGGCTTCGGTTTCACCGGCGGGCCAGAAGGCGCGCAGTGTTTCGCTGGGCGGGGCGAATCCATCGACCTGCGTCGGCACCGGATCGCGGGCAATGCCGGTGCGGGCCTGCTGGAGCGGTGTGGCGACCAGGCTCGGCAGCGAAAAATGCAGACGGTTGTAGCAGACCTTGCGGAACTGACTGAACACCTGGAAATAATTGCCGGTCTTGGTCAGTACGCTGCCAGGCCTGAACAACAGTTGATCGAGGTGACGGTGAAGCTCGATGCCCTGATCATTCAACGCACGGGCGACTTCGGTGTCGCGCTGTGTTTCATTCAGGCCGTACTCTTCGTTGACATGCACGGCGCCAACGTTCAGTTCGCGACATAGCTTGAGCAGCACGTGCGGCGCCTGGTGCCAATGCGTTGCCTCGCGAATCAAGAGCGGGATGTTCAATTCATCCAGGGCCACGCTCAATACGCCGAGGTTGCGCAGCCAGAAATCGATCTTGCACGCGGCGTCGTCATGGGCACGCCATTGTTCGGGGCTGGTCAGGTACACCGCCACGCAGGGCCCTTGGGCTGCGGCCGCCGCGAGGGCGGTGTTGTCGTGCAGGCGCAAGTCGCTGCGCAGCCAGATCAGTTGCAGGCTGTTTTCCATCTAAAGGAGTTCTCTGCGGCTCAGTTCGCGGTGAGCCGATAGCGGGTCTTCGGCCCAGGACAGGTGAGTCATCGAAACGCCTGTGGATAACCGGGCGTGGTGGATCGACGCGGCCGGGCCGGCAATGATGATCGGGCAGTCGACTCCACCCAGCAGCCTGGGCAGTTGGGACAGATTGATGGCGTGACTGGAATACAATAGGACGCCGCGAGCCTTGAGGCGTTCGACCGCCAGGGCCAGTTCGCCCGCCGGTAGCGGGCTGTCGAGCACCTCCACCGGGCAATCGGCGCTGCTGGCCAGCCAGGCGGTCAGCCACAGGTGCGGTTCCTGGGGCAAGTCCGAATGATTGACCAGCAACAGTGGCGCACCGCGCAACTGACGGTTGTTGTGGTAGATCCGGCTGCCAAACTTGCTGCGCAGCCACGAGTACAGGAAGACCCGTTCCAACTGCGCGCCGAACTGGCCTTGCCAGCGCACGTGCAGCTCGGCCAGCAATGGCAAGAGCAATTGCTCGCACACGGTCCAGGGCGGATACAGCGCCATCGCTTGGTTGATCAGGTCATCGATCTGACGCTCGGCCAGTTGCGTCACCGCCAGCGCCAGGGCGTTGCGCTGACGCTGCCAATCGTTCTCCGGTGGCGGCGTGGGTGCTGTAGACAGCGGCGGTGTGTCCAGCAGCGGCTTGATCTTGCTCACCGCGACGCCACGATCGATCCAGGTGAGGATGCTGCGGATCCGTTGCACGTGGTCGGCATTGAACAGTCGATGACCCTTGGGCGTGCGGTGCGGCACGATCAGGCCGTACCGGCGCTCCCAGGCCCGCAACGTGACGGCGTTGACACCGGTCTGCCGGGCGACTTCGCGTATGGGCAGCCAGCCTTGCGCCAAGGCCTTGGCAAAGTCGGCCCCCAGGTCTTCGCGGGCGCTGGAATCGGGGTCGTTGTTCATCAAATGGCGTTTCGCAAACTGAGGTTTTCCGGGTGTGGTTGCAGGTAGACCTGCTGCGCCAGGTAAGAGTCGGGGTGCTGGCGCAGGTGATGCTTGAGCAACGTCAGCGGCACCACCAGGGGCACGATGCCGAGGCGGTACTGCCCGATGAGGTGCTGTACCTCCTGCTTGTCGTCGGCGTCGATGGCGCGCTTGAGGTAACCGCTCAGGTGTTGCAGCACATTGGTGTGGGTGCGGCGGGTGGCGCATTTCTTCAAGGCGGCCATCAATGCACTGAAATAGCGTGGACCCAGTTCATTGGGATCGGCCTTGCCCATGTCGCCCAGCAATTTGCCCAGGGTCTTGTACTGCTCGGGATTGTGAGCCATGAGCAGGTATTTGTAGCGCGAGTGGAATTCGATCAGGTCGCGCCGGGTCAGGCCCTGGCGACGCAAGGGTTGCCAGGCGGCATAGGCAAACACTCGGGTCAGGAAGTTCTCCCGAAGCACCGGGTCGTTGAGGCGACCGTCTTCCTCCACGGGCAGATCGGGATGGCGTTCGCAAAAGGCCTGGGCATAGATACCGCGCCCACCGCCCTCCTGGGGGGCACCGTTGTGGTCATAGACCTTGACCCGCTCCAGTCCGCAGGATGGCGATTTCTGCATGAAGATGTAGCCGCAGAGGTCATCCAGTTCCCCGGCCATCTGCTGCCCATAGTCGGCCAATGGCCGGGTCACGTTGAGGTCGCGATTCACCGTACCGAGCGCCTCGGGGTGTTCAGGATTGCCCACCAGGCGAATCGGCTCCCGGGGAATGCCCAGGCCGATGGCGACTTCGGGGCACACCGGCACGAAATCGAAGTAATCGATGAGGGTGCGGCTGCACAACGACGATTGCTTGTGCCCGCCGTTGAAGCGAACTTCGGCACCCATCAGGCAGGCGCTGATGGCGATTCTGGGTTTGGCGATGGCTGCGCTGGGCATGGGCGACCTCTGATGGGTTAATCTTGTACAAGATTATATTTATGTACAATATTTTCATCATAGGTCCGAATGCACACAAGTCAACCGGATTCATCGAGGGGCTGGGCGACGTCAGTGGGTGCCGCGGGCAGGCTGCTGTCTCTTTCGACAGCAGCGAAGAGCGATGGGTGACGCGATCTACTGCAGGCTTGCGTGCAGGCGGCGTGCAGCCTCCTGGCCGCTGAGCCATGCGCCTTCGACCCGACCGGACAGGCACCAGTCACCACACACGTACAGCCCCAGGTCGGCATCGGCCAGGGCGCCCCACTCATGGCTGCCGGCGGGGCGGGCATAGAGCCAACGATGGGCCACGCTGAAGCTCGGTGCGGGCATCGCGCTGTGCAGCAGTTCGGCGAACGCACCGTGCAGGTGTTCGATCACCGCTTCCTTGGACAGGTCGATGTGCTGCCGGCTCCAGTCGCTGGTGGCGTGCAGGACCCAGGTGTCGAGCTTGCTGTCGCGTCCCGGTTTGCTGCGGTTGCGCGCCAGCCAGTCCAGGGGGCTGTCCTGTACGAAGCAGCCTTCCATGGGCGTATCCAACGGTGCTTCGAAGGCCAGGGCCACAGCCCAGGTCGGGTCCATCTTCACCCCGGCGGCCACGGCGGCCAGCTTCGGTACGGCCGCCAGCAATGCGGTGGCCTGGGGCGCGGGCGTGGCGATCACCACGTGGCCGAAGGGGCCGTGGGTGAAACCTTCCGCGTCCTGCAAATGCCAATGCTCCTGGCCGCGGTACACCTCGGTGATCCGGCAGGAAAACTGCACCTGCAGCTTGTCTAGCAAGGCGCGGGTGATGGCGCTCATGCGCGGGGTGCCGACCCAGCGAGTCTGTTCGTCCGGCGATGGGCTCAGTTGCCCATTCTGGAAGTTGTAGAGCTGCGGGTTCCATTCCGCGGCCCAGCCGTTGGCTTGCCAGCGCTGGACCTCTGTGACGAAGCGGCGATCGCGGGCAGTGAAGTACTGCGCGCCCATGTCCAGTGCGCCAGCGTCGCTGCGCTTGCTCGACATGCGTCCGCCACTGCCGTGGCTTTTATCGAAGAGTTGAACGATATGCCCGGCCTCCGTCAGGGCCTGGGCGGCTGAAAGTCCGGCGATGCCGGTGCCGATGATCGCGATAGGTACAGTCATGAGGGCCTCGTTTACCTTTCTGTACAGACTACGCCGTCGTTTAAACCTGTACAATTCGGGTTTTTGGTATAAGTTTTACCGTTCGCGTTTGGACAGGTTGTCCTATTGTTAAACACAGACCCTGTCCGATACGAAAAATCCCTGCTTATAAAAATAGACTAATGGGCCGGGTAAAACGCGATTCGAGGAACATCTCATGCACATATTGCTGACCGGCGGTACTGGTTTGATCGGACGTCAGCTCTGCCGCCTCTGGTTGCAGCAGGGGCATCGCCTGACGGTATGGAGTCGCCGACCCGAAGAGGTGGCGAAAATCTGCGGGACACCGGTGCGGGGCGTGGCCAAGCTCGACGAAATCCACGAGCCGGTGGACGCGGTGGTCAACCTCGCCGGCGCCCCCATCGCCGACCGTCCCTGGAGCCATAAACGCAAGATGTTGTTGTGGAGCAGTCGTATCACGTTGACGGAAGTTTTGCTGGCGTGGCTGGAGCGTTGCGAGCAGAAGCCGCAGGTGCTGATTTCCGGTTCCGCGGTGGGCTGGTACGGCGACGGTGGCGAGCGTGAATTGACCGAGGAATCGGGACCGGTGAGCGAAGATTTCGCCAGCCAGTTGTGCATCGCCTGGGAAGAAACCGCGCAACGGGCCGAGGCCTTGGGCCTGCGCGTGGTGTTGGTGCGTACTGGTCTGGTCCTGTCCGCCGAGGGCGGCTTTTTGTCGCGGCTGCTGTTGCCATTCAAGCTGGCGCTGGGCGGGCGTATCGGCAATGGTCGGCAGTGGATGCCGTGGGTTCACATCGACGATCAAATCGCCCTGATTGATTTTCTTCTGCACCGCACCGATGCCAGCGGTCCTTATAATGCGTGCGCGCCGAACCCGGTGCGCAACCGCGATTTTGCCAAGGCCCTGGGGCGTGTATTGCATCGGCCGGCCGTGGTGCCAATGCCGGAGCTTGCGCTGAAGGTCACGCTGGGGGAATTGTCCTTGCTGTTGCTCGGCGGCCAGCGCGCCACGCCGGCCCGATTGCAGGCGGCGGGTTTCACATTCCGATTCACTGATTTGCCTGCGGCCCTGGAAGACTTGTCCAGCCGCCTTTGAAATAGGACGTTGCATGACCGATCACGCGTTGCTTCTGGTGAATCTGGGTTCGCCTGCCTCCACCTCGGTGGCCGATGTGCGCCGCTACCTCAATCAATTCCTGATGGACCCGTATGTCATCGACCTGCCATGGCCGGTGCGGCGTTTGCTGGTGTCGCTTATCCTGATTCGGCGTCCCGAGCAGTCGGCCCACGCCTACGCCTCGATCTGGTGGGAAGAGGGGTCGCCGTTGGTGGTGCTCAGTCGTCGGCTGCAACAGGCCATGATCGCGCAGTGGACCCAGGGCCCGGTGGAGCTGGCGATGCGTTATGGCGAGCCGTCCATTGAGTCGGCGTTGGTGCGGCTGGCGAGTCAGGGTCACAAGAAGATCACGTTGGCGCCGTTGTATCCGCAGTTCGCCGACAGCACCGTGACCACGGTGATCGAGGAGGCCAAGCGGGTCGTGCGGGAAAAGAAACTCAATGTGCAGTTTTCGATCCTCCAACCGTTCTACGATCAGCCCGAATACCTCGACGCCCTGGTGACCAGCGCCAAGCCGTACCTGATGCAGGAACACGATCATCTGTTGTTGAGTTTCCACGGCTTGCCGGAACGGCACCTGACCAAGCTCGACCCGACGGGATTTCATTGCTTCAAGGATGCCGACTGCTGCAAGAACGCGCCACCGGAGGTCATGGCGACCTGTTACCGCGCGCAATGCATCCGCACTGCCGAACTGTTTGCCCAACGCATGGGGCTGGCGGATGGCAAATGGTCGGTGTCGTTCCAGTCGCGCTTGGGGCGTGCCAAGTGGATCGAACCCTACACCGAGGCGCGCCTGGAGGAACTGGCCAAAAGCGGCGTGAAGAAAGTGCTGGTGATGTGCCCGGCGTTCGTGGCCGACTGCATTGAAACCCTGGAGGAAATCGGCGATCGCGGCCGTGAACAGTTCCGCGCGGCAGGGGGGGAGGAGTTGGTGCTGGTGCCTTGCCTCAATGATGAGCCGCAGTGGGCGCAGGCGTTGAGTACTCTCTGCGAACGGGCTCCGATCGCGTTGTGAGGTTCAAGGGCCTCATCGCGAGCAAGCTCGCTCCCACATGGGATCTGCGGTGTACACAAATGTTGTGACCACTCGAGATCCACTGTGGGAGCGAGCTTGCTCGCGATGGCTGTCAGGCCGACAACAAAGCCTTCAAGCTTGAGTCAGATCAGCGGCTCATCCGCCTTCTTCTGCTTCCAGCCGTCATTGCCCGGCAGCAGCAGGTTCAGCGCGATCGCCACCACCGCGCACAACGCGATGCCTTTGAGGCCGAAGTCGTCCGGGCCGGTGCCGGTGCCTACCAGCACGCCGCCGATGCCGAACACCAGCGTCACCGAAACGATCACCAGGTTGCGCGCCTCACCCAGGTCGATCTTGTGGCGGATCAGCGTGTTCATGCCCACCGCCGCAATCGAACCGAACAACAGGCACAGGATCCCGCCCATCACCGGCACCGGGATGCTTTGCAGCAGCGCGCCGAACTTGCCGATGAACGCCAGGCTGATGGCAAAGATCGCCGCCCAGGTCATGATCTTCGGGTTGTAGTTCTTGGTCAGCATCACCGCGCCGGTCACTTCGGCGTAGGTGGTGTTGGGCGGGCCACCGAACAGGCCGGCGGCGGTGGTGGCAATGCCGTCACCGAGCAGGGTGCGGTGCAGGCCGGGTTTCTTCAGGTAGTCGCGACCGGTCACGCTGCCCACGGCAATCACGCCGCCGATGTGCTCGATGGCCGGCGCCAGGGCGACCGGCACGATGAACAGGATCGCCTGCCAATTGAACTCCGGCGCGGTGAAGGCTGGCAGGGCGAACCAGGGTGCGGCGGCGATTTTCGCGGTGTCCACGACCCCGAAGAAAAACGCCATGGCAAAGCCCACCAGCACACCGGAAATGATCGGCACCAGGCGGAAAATGCCTTTGCCGAACACCGCCACGATCAGGGTGGTGAGCAGGGCCGGCATCGAGATCATCATCGCGGTCTGATAATGGATCAGCTCGGTGCCGTCGCCGGCCTTGCCCATTGCCATGTTGGCGGCAATCGGCGCCATGGCCAGGCCGATGGAAATGATTACCGGACCGATGACCACTGGCGGCAGCAGGCGGTCGATGAACCCGGTGCCCTTGATCTTCACCGCCAGGCCCAGGAAGGTGTAGACGAAACCCGCCGCCATCACCCCACCCATGGTCGCGGCCAGGCCGAACTGGCCCTTGGCGAGGATGATCGGGGTGATGAAGGCAAAGCTCGAGGCCAGGAACACCGGTACCTGGCGCCCGGTGACGAGTTGGAACAGGATCGTTCCGAGGCCGGCGGTGAACAGCGCCACGTTAGGGTCCAGCCCGGTAATCAGCGGCATCAATACCAGCGCGCCGAAGGCGACGAACAGCATCTGCGCGCCGGACAGGACCTGGCGCCAGAGCGGATCGTTGAACTCATCCTGCATGCTCAAGCGTCCTTCTGCTTGGTGCCGAAGATCTTGTCGCCGGCATCGCCCAGGCCCGGGATGATGTAGCCCTGCTCGTTGAGTTTCTGGTCGATGGACGCGGTGTAGATGGTCACGTCCGGGTGGGCGTCCTGCACGGCCTTGATGCCTTCGGGAGCGGCGACCAGCACCATGGCGCGGATCTCCCGGCAACCAGCCTTTTTCAACAGGTCGATGGTGGCGACCATGGAGCTGCCGGTGGCGAGCATCGGGTCGATGATCATCGCCAGGCGCTCGTCGATTTCCGGCACTAGTTTTTCCAGGTAGGTGTGGGCTTGCAGGGTCTGCTCGTTGCGAGCCACGCCCACGGCGCTGACCTTGGCCCCCGGGATCAGGCTCAGTACGCCTTCGAGCATGCCGATGCCGGCGCGCAGGATCGGCACCACGGTGATTTTCTTGCCGGCGATTTTCTCCACCTGGACCGTACCGGCCCAGCCATCGATTTCGTAGGACTCCAGCGGCAGGTCCTTGGTGGCTTCATAGGTGAGCAGGGCACCGACTTCCTGGGCCAGTTCACGGAAGTTCTTCGTGCTGATATCGGCGCGGCGCATCAGGCCGAGTTTGTGTCTGATCAGCGGATGGCGGATCTCGAGGATGGGCATGGGGAAGGCTCCGGCGGCGGGCAAAAAAACCGGCCTAGATTAATCTATCCGAGGGTGTTGTCCTATAGACAATACAGAACGTTAGTCCACAAACGCTTGATCTGGCCGGGCGGGATGCGTACCTTTGCCGGCTTTTCCGAACCCTGCCCCCCCTGGAGAGCGCCATGTCCGCTGATCTCGAGCATATCCGTCAAATCATGCGAGAGGCTGACTGCCTGTACACCGAAGCCGAAGTCGAAGCGGCCATCGCCCGTGTCGGTGCGCAAATCAACGAGCAACTGGCCGATGCCAATCCGGTGGTGTTCTGCGTCATGAACGGCGGGCTGATTTTCTCCGGCAAGCTGTTGACCTATCTGAACTTCCCCCTGGAAGCGTCCTACCTGCACGCGACGCGTTATCGCAACGAAACCAGCGGTGGCGACCTGTTCTGGAAAGCCAAGCCGGAAGTCTCGTTCATCGACCGCGACGTGCTGATCATCGACGACATCCTCGACGAAGGTCACACCCTGGGCGCGATCATCGACTTCTGCAAACACGCCGGCGCCCGCGCCGTGCACACCGCCGTGCTGATCGACAAGGACCACGACCGCAAGGCGCGGCCTGACTTGAAAGCCGATTTCGTCGGCCTGCCGTGTATCGACCGCTACATCTTCGGCTACGGCATGGACTACAAAGGTTACTGGCGCAACGCCAATGGCATTTTCGCCGTCAAGGGGATGTAATCGATGACTCGGCCAAGTTTCCTGGAACACGCGTTGTTCGATGAATTGGCCGAGAAAGCCGCGGCCAGTCCTCGCGGACGCCAGCACCATAACTTCCATGAGATGGATGAACCGTGCCACCGCATGGCGGTTGGCTTGCAGCCTTGCACCTACATCCCGCCGCACCGCCACCTGAGCGCCGATAAGGCGGAAACCTTGCTGGTGCTCAAGGGGCGGCTGGGGGTGTTGATTTTCGACGAGGCCGGTGCGGTGGTGGACAAGCGGATCCTGCAGGCCGGTGGCGATTGCCTCGGCGTCGACCTGCCCTCTGGCGTGTATCACGGGTTGGTGGTGCTGGAAGCCGACAGCCTGATGTTCGAATGCAAGGCCGGTCCCTACCGGCCCGTGGGCGAGGGCGAACTGGCCCACTGGGCGCCCCGCGAAGGCGAGCCAGGCGTGGCCGAGTACCAGGCCTGGATGCGTGCTCAGTTTGACTGAGCACCGAGTCAGGCAGGGCAGCGGAGATTTTGTGGCGAGGGAGCTTGCTCCCGCTTGGGTGCGTAGCACCCACCTGCAATTGGGGCTGCTGCGCAGCCCAGCGGGAGCAAGCTCCCTCGCCACAGTTCAAGCAAGTCTTGGATGAGCGGTGTTGCCGCCGGCCAACCATTGCTCACTCTTGACCCGCGCCTGCTCCAGGGTCTGCACATAGGCCAATTGCCGCTGTTCGCGATGAATGCCGGCGCGGCGCAGTTTCAGGCGCACCCTGGGCGCGGTCGCCACCAGGATCAGGCCGATGCCGTGCTTGCGGTAATCCTTCAGGATATTTTCAAACGCAGCCAGCGCGGTCATGTCCAGCATGGGCACGGCGCTCATTTCCACGACCACCACCCGAACGCCCGGGTCGAACCGGCGCAGCACATCCAGGGCTTTTTCCGCCGCGCCAAAGAACAGCGGTCCACGAATGGCGTAGCAGCGAACGTGCTCGGGCATGTCCAGCAGGGCCTGGTGAAAATGGCGCGGCAACTCGGTGCTGTCGGTCAATTCGCTCATGCGCTTGATGAACAGCCCGGCGGCCAGCAGCAGGCCGACGGCGACGGCCAGGACCATGTCGAACAGCACCGTCAGGCCCAGGCAGGTCAGCAGCACCAGCACGTCGCTGCGCGGGGCGATGCGCAGGGTGTGCAGCACATGCCCGGCTTCGCTCATGTTCCAGGCGACCATCACCAGCAGTGCGGCCAGTGCAGCCATGGGCAAGTAACTGAACAGCGGCGCCAGCAGCACAATCGCCACCAGCACCACGAGGCTGTGGATGATTGCGGCCAGCGGTGAAAAGGCGCCACTGCGCACATTGGTGGCGCTGCGGGCAATGGCGGCGGTGGCGGTGATGCCACCGAACAGCGGCGCCACCAGGTTGCCCAGGCCCTGGCCCATCAGTTCGGCATTGGGATCGTGCTTGCTGCCGGTCATGCCGTCCGCCACCACCGCGCACAACAGTGATTCGATGGCACCGAGCATGGCGATGGCAAAGGCGGGCGCCAGCAATTGGCGGATCAGGTCATAGGACAGGATCAACGGATGTCCCTGGCTGTCCGGCAGGTTCCAGGGCCAGTCGAAGCTGGGTAGGAAGGGCGGGATGCCCGGGTGAGCGATGCCATCGACGACGTAGCTGAAACGTTCGCCCAGCGTCGCGATCGGCCATCCGCCGCGCTCCATCGCCAGCCCCAGCAACGTGCCCACCAGCAGCGCCACCAGATGCCCAGGCACCCGTGGCACCCAGCGCGGCCAGGCAATCAGCACCGCCAGGCACACGGCCCCGATGACCCCATCGCCGAGACGGGCACCGGGCAGCGCCACGATCAATTCGCCCAGCTGTTCGATGTAGTGTTTGGCTTGGCCTGCGGTGGTCAGCCCCAGCAGATCCTTCAGTTGCAACGTGGCGATGACCACGCCGATGCCGGCGGTGAAGCCGAGGATGACCGGATAGGGAATGTACTGGATCAAGCGGCCGGCGCGTAACAGGCCCAGGGCGATCAGGATCAGGCCGGCGAGCATGGTGCACAGCAGCAGGCCGCCCAGGCCGTATTGTTGGGTGATGGGCAGCAGGATCACCACGAACGCCGCTGTCGGCCCGCTCACGTTGAAGCGCGAGCCGCCGGTGAGGGCGATCAGCGGGGCCGCCACCAACACCGTGTACAGGCCGTTCTGCGGCGGCACGCCGACGGCAATCGCCAGGGCCATGGCCAGGGGGATGGCGATAATGCCGACGGTCAGCCCGGCCACCAGATCGCCGCGCAGGCGTTCCAGGGTGTAGCCGGCACGCCAGGTCTGGCGCCAGGCGGCGAATAACGGTGGGGCGGAGAAAGCCATGAATACTCCTCGCAAGGGGGGCTGGCACTGGCCCCGTGGCGAGGGAACTTGCTCCCGCTCGAGTGCGTAGCGCTCGCAATATTCTGGGGCGGCTGCGCCACCCAGCGGGAGCAAGCTCCCTCGCCACAAAGGCAGGCGCCAGTGAGATCGACGCTGATGGCCTCTTTGAGTATGCCGCGCTCGCTGTCCGGATGTATTGATCCGGATCGCTTATTTTTACTGTCCGTGCTCATGCTAGAGTGCCCGGCCAAGATTCTGGAGGTTGTCATGCGTGTATCGATCCGCCGCTGCGCCACTTCACTGTTGATCGCCAGCCTGCCTTTGACGGCCGTGGCCGCGCCGATGCACAGCCAGTTCCTGCCGCCGGATGACCAGGTGGTGCGCCAGGAACAGCCCGAACAGCAGCAGTTGCTGCAAGTGACCGAATATTCGGTGGTGCTGGGGAACCAGCGCCAGTCCAACCAGCAACCGATCCCGGTCACTTCGCCCTTGCTGGTCCGTCTCAAGGGCAAGTCCTTGAACAAGGGGGCGACGATCAGCCAGGTGATCCTCAACTTCGACGGCGAAAGCAAAAGCTTGAAGAAACCGGCCTTCGACGAGGCGAGCAAGACCCTGACACTGTCTTATCCACAGGCCCAGTACCGGGTGGTCATCGACCTGTTGCGCAACAACACGGTCTACGTGCAGTTCCTCACCTACGCCAACGGCCATATCTGGGCCGACCTGCACACCGGCATCGAACGCCCGCGTTGAGCCCCGAGGCCTGCCGGGGGTAAACTGCCCGCCCCCGTGAATTGTGCGAGTTGGAGCCGGCAATGCGTAAAGACAAGAAACAAGTGATTGGCGACGAGATTGGCGACGAGCAGATCAAGCTGTTCCTCAATTTCGAACCGGTCGATGCCACTTCGCCGTCGTTGCACAAACTGATCAAGGCCTACCGTGGCCTGCGGGTCGATGATTTCGAGCGTTTCCTGACGTTCTTCGTCGAGACCGGCCATGACCTCGACGGCAAGGATGAGCACGGCAACGATTTCGTTGCGCTGATCCAGGACCAGCGTAATGCCGAGGAATACATCGAGTTGATCAATAAGGCGCGCCGCTGAGTTGAACCCCTGTCAACGCTCTTCGGAGCGTTGAATCGTTCGGGCTGATCGCAACTAATCTCTTCTTCTGCAAGTTGCTCCGAAAGGTTATGTCACCATTCGGGCTGTTTTGTTTTATTTGAATTTCCATTACTTTTGCGCCGAAGCCAAGTGGCTTTGACGTCATCGTTTAAATGGAGCTGTATTCATCATGGAAGATCAAAAGAAGTTTGTCGCCGGGGCGTTATTGTCCCTGGCGGCGTGTCTGGCAAGTTCAGCTTCCTGTGCACGGGATGAAATTGTCAATGTCGAAGTCTATAACGCAACCGCCGCCGTCATCGTTCCCGGCAGAAATTTTACCTGGACGCAGAATCCGGCCAATGCAGGCCACAGCTTTTCGATAAACCCGGGCGAGAGCCAGGAATTAACCTACTACCTGCCCCAGTCACGCGCCGAGCGAGAGGCCTTCAGCTATACGCAAGGCAGCCGAACCTGTCATTTCAGCTTTGGACATGTCGCAAGGGCACCGGGCAATGATAAAGAGGCAATGCCTTATCATCGCTGGGTCAAGGCGGAGCCGGCGGGTTCCTGTGTCGCTGAATTGTTTTATGTTGAAGATGATGACGACTATGTGAGTCACGGTGGAACACGCGTCAAATTCAGCATGAACTAACACCGAGGAAATAAAAAAGCCTCCCGTCTGCACGGGAGGCTTTTTTATATTAGCGGCAAGGTGTCAGGCGTAACTTTGAGCCTTGCTGTCTTCAACCAACTCCAACGCAATGTTGTTCTGCGCGTTGATCTTGCGATACAGCGCCGCGTCGGTTTCCAACACTTTTTCCCGGGCCGGGAATATCTCTGCGAGCTTGTCAGCCCACTCGCCCTTGGCCTTGTCCGGGAAGCAGCGCTCGATCAGTTCCAGCATGATCGATACGGTCACCGAAGCACCCGGCGATGCGCCGAGCAGGGCGGCGAGGCTGCCGTCCTTGGCCGCCACCAGTTCGGTGCCGAACTGCAGGACGCCACCTTTCTTCGGGTCCTTCTTGATGATCTGCACCCGTTGGCCGGCCACTTCCAGGCGCCAGTCTTCGGCTTTCGCCTCGGGGTAGAAGCGACGCAGGGATTCCAGGCGCTGCTCCATGGACTGCATCACTTCGCTGATCAGGTACTTGGTCAGGTCCATGTTGTCCCGGGCCACGGCCAGCATCGGGCCGATGTTGCCGGCGCGTACCGACAGCGGCAGGTCCATGATCGAACCGTGCTTGAGGAACTTGGTGGTGAAACCGGCGTATGGCCCGAACAGCAGGGATTTCTTGCCGTCGACCACGCGGGTGTCCAGGTGCGGCACCGACATTGGCGGCGAGCCCACGGCGGCCTGGCTGTAGACCTTGGCCTGATGGTGCTTGACCACTTCCGGGTTGTCGCAACGCAGCCACTGGCCGCTGACCGGGAAGCCACCGAAGCCCTTGCTTTCCTCGATGCCCGAGGCTTGCAGCAGCGGCAAGGCCGCGCCGCCGGCACCGAGGAACACGAACTTGGCGTCGACTTCGCGGGTGCTGCCGGAATTGACGTCCTTGATGCTCACGGTCCAGCCGTTGCCGTTGCGCTTGAGGCCGGTGACGCGCTTGCAGTATTTGACCTGGGTGTCCGGGGCGCTGGTCAGGTGCTTGAGCAACTGATTGGTCAGGGCGCCGAAGTTGACGTCGGTCCCGTTCATGACGCGGGTGGCGGCGATGACTTCATCGTCCGGCCGGCCAGGCATCATCAACGGCATCCACTCGGCCATCTGGCCTTTGTCTTCGGTGTATTCCATGTCGGCGAAGGCGTGATGCTGGCGCATCAGCTCGAAGCGCTTCTTCAGGAACGCCACGCCTTTCTCGCCCTGTACGAAACTCAGGTGTGGCACCGGGGCGATGAAGGACTTGGAGGAGCCGAACGTGCCTTTCTGGGTCAGGTACGTCCAGAACTGCTTCGACACTTCGAACTGGGTGTTGATGTGCACGGCTTTCTTGATGTCGACGGTGCCGTCGGCCGCCTGGGGTGTGTAGTTGAGCTCACACAGCCCGGCGTGGCCGGTACCGGCGTTGTTCCACGGGTTGGAACTCTCCGCGGCACCAGAGTCCATCAGCTCGACGACTTCCAGCGAGATCGCGGGGTCGAGTTCCTTGAGCAGCACGGCCAGGGTGGCACTCATGATGCCGGCCCCTACCAGAACTACATCGACTGCTTCGTTATGCGCCATTTAACGCGTCTCCAAAATCTGCAGCACCAAATTGTCGGCATAGCGGCCAGGAGTGGCGGGGCAGGTCAGTTGCGCCCCAGTTATCCATGGCCAGGATCGCCATGTCCGAATCTTCGCAATTTTTCGCACCTACTGCGGATGCATGCAGCCTGGCCTCAAGAGTCACATGAACTCATTTAAGCGCCGGGCAGGCAATTCGACTTATGGCCGAGACATCCGTTCGTGCAACCAAATCCGTAGCGGACAGGCTTCAGGCGCCGGTTCTTGAGCGATATCCGGTCCTGTGTCGTTGGGCTGTTTCAGACGCTAATGGTGCTTGTTCAGACGCAAAACTCTTCATTTGCTCGCCACACTCTCGTGAAGTTGTGAAAACCCGTTTTTTCACGCTCTTTTGAAGACGTGAACCTCAAAAAAGGGCTGTCCCAGCCTGGCACCGTGCCCGGTTTGGTTGCCCCCATGGAGTACATGACAGGCAAAACAGGCAGACAGCTCAGTGACCGAGCGTAATGACAGCTCTGCAGATTCGCGAAAAGTGGTGATTTGCCTGGAGAACAGCAAGCGCGCCAGCTTCACTCGATCTGTGTGGGCGGCTCTCTGTGGGCGGTGCGGGGTGCCAATACCAGCGCATCAGCGGTGTTGCGAGGCCCGATCAGGAGACGTCCTTATAATCGGGGGGAGATTGTATCGAAGAAACGCAGGGAAATGGTCGTGTTTAATGACTTTTATTAGCCGTCCGGTCAGATGGTCAACAGTTGCCGGTTGCGTGCGCGGGCACGAAGCGGTTGCACGCGGGCGCTGGCGGGCAATGGCTGGTGCAACCAGTTGAGGCGGATTTCGTCGATTTCCACCCAGCCCTCGCCCATGGGTTGCAGGCTGCACTGCTTGAAGGCCTGGCAACGGCCGTTGCGATCGAGCAGGGCGAAGCTGCGGTGATGGGGACGCGGGGTGAACAGGGAAATGAGGAAGCGCATGAGTGGATACCGGGTCAGGGAGCTTGGAGCAAGCCTGACAGCGGGCCATGACATGCCGGTGTAAGGACCGTGACAATGGGGTGACAGGAACCGGCAATCACGGCCCGTGTCAGACATTTCAGTATTCATCGTGCGACGCTAGTTCACGGCGATGGCGCACCGCTATACTGCCGGCCTGTTTGTGCCCGATTCTGGAGAGAAGAGCATGTTGCAACGCCTGTTGTTCGGTTTGATCGCTGTGACCAGTCTGACCCTCGTCGGCTGCGCCCACAGCCCGCAACAACTTAACCCGGAGCCCAAGCTCAATGCCCAACTGGCGCCTGTGGGTCGTGGCCAGCCGGTGGTGGTGCGGGTCGTGGACGGTCGTCCGTCGCCGACGCTCGGCACCCGCGGCGGGCTGTACCCGGAAACCAGCGTGATCACGGTGCAGGGTGCGCAGATCCTGCCCAAGCTGCAGGCCCAGGCTGAAGCCGCGGTACGTTTGCTGGGCTTCACGCCGACCGCCAATGCCTTGAATGCACCGCAGTTGACCGTGACCCTGGCTGAGCTCAAGTATCAGTCGCCCAAGGAAGGCATGTACGTGACCGAAGCCACCATCGGCGCGACCTTCCGCTCCGACGTGCAGAACGCCAACCGCCGCTACAGCGGGCGTTACGGGGCGTCCCTGGACCAGCGCTTCGGCATGGCGCCTAACCAGGACACCAACACCAAGCTGGTCAGCGACGTGTTGAGCGATGCCCTGACCCGGCTGTTCAAGGACCCGACCATTGGCCAGGTGCTGGCTGAGTAAGCATTAAGTCTGCAACCCCGTGGGAGCGAGCTTGCTCGCGATAGCTGAGTGTCAGCCATCTTGATGTCGGCTGATCCACCGCTATCGCGAGCAAGCTCGCTCCCACAGTTTTTTCAGGCCGCCTGGGAATAGAATTCCAGCACGCTGATCCCGGTCAGCAGGTCTGTCTCAGGCAGGTCGGCATGTTGATGGCCGCCGAGGGCGCAGTACACCAGCCAATGGCGGTCCTGCACATTGAAGGACAGGCTGTCGACGAGGTTCTGTTGTTCGTCGCTTGGGCTGATGAGATAGAGGCGATCCTGGTTTTCGGCGTGCAGCATGACGGGTTCCGTGCGGGTTTGAAGGGCGACAGAGTGGCCTATTCAGATGACGAAACCGTGACGGGGGAAATTAAGCCAAGGCTTGATTGCGAAGCCTGTGGCGAGGGAGCAAGCTCCCTCGCCACGAAGTTACCAGGCCATTATCCCAGCCGGTCGTTACTGGTCGGAAAAAACGGTGCAGGACGGCAGGCTTTCGGTAGAATCCGCGCCCTGTTCGTAGGCCACGGGCGTGTCTGTCCTGTCCGTTTTTCGCTTGAGGTTCGTGATGTCGCTGCATCTGTTTTCGTTGTTCGCTGCCCACCCCGCCAAACTGATCAACCTGCTCGCGTTGCTGTTTGCCTGCCCGGGCGGCTGGGTGCTGCATGCGACGCGTCGCCGTGAACAACGGGCGCGAGCCTGCCTGCAAGCACGCAATGGCAATGGCGAGGAGCGCTTCGAAGCACTGCTGGACCTGGCCACCCAGCGCATGAACCGGTTTTTCTATCGGTTCGGCTTTGGCTGCCTGGCGCTGGCGTTGCTGGTGTCGTGGATCAGTACGCAGTTCTGACTGCGTAGCCGTGGCGAGGGCGCTTGCAGCGCAAGCGAGGGCCGCCAGGCAAAGGTGCTTTTGTGGCGAGGGAGCTTGCTCCCGCTGGGCTGCGAAGCAGCCCCCTCTTGAACGGTCAGCCCCAAGGCTCTGACTAACCGCAAGCCCGTTTTGCGATTGCTGCGCAATCGAGCGGGAGCAAGCTCCCTCGCCACAGAGACCCTGTGTCCTCAGACCTGTCGCTTAAAGCGCCAACCCCGCCTTGACCCGATACTGATTACGCACTGGCGTCGCATATTGCAGCACCAGGAACGGCCGGTGTTCCGGCGGGCAAGCGTCCAGCCGGCGCTGCCATTCTTCCTGGGCCTTGGCCAGTTCATCGGCGCCAAACACCTCGGCGGCCGTCGGTACCTGCAACTGCGGGTCGGCGTCGGCCCATTGGGCGTAAGCCAGGTAATGCACCGGGAACAGGCGGTAGCCGCCGAGAATCTGCCGGTCCATTTCCAGGGCCAATTGCTTGGTGTCCTCGAACAGCTCGGTGATGGGCGCGGCGAAGTTCACGTGGACCCGGCCCTTGTAGCCGGTGATGCCCTTGGCGATGCTCACGTCGTCCTCGCCCGGTGCCTTGGTGTAGGTGCCGGTGGTGGCGCGGATGAACAGCTCGCGGGCCTTGGCCTGGTCGCACGGGTCATATTCGTAGCTGATCGACACCGGCGTGAGGTTCAGCGACTGGATCACCTCGCCGAACGGCTCGTCCTTGCGACTCATGTGGAACATCTTGAGGATCGCCGATTCGGTCCGGTCGTCGCCGTCCTTGGCCCGCCCTTCGGCCTGGGCGATCCAGATCGAGGCGCAGTCGTTGCGGATCGAATGGTTGATGTACGCCGACAGCAACTGGTACGCCGCCATTTTTTCCCGCCGTCCGGTGATGGAGCGGTGCACGATGAAGCTCTTGTTCAGGCGCATCAGGTCGCTGACAAAAGGCTTTTGCAGCAGATTGTCGCCAATGGCGATGCGCGGCGTCGGCAGGCCGGCGTGGTACACGGCGTAGTTGACGAAGGCCGGGTCCATCACGATATCGCGGTGGTTGGCGATGAACAGGTACGCACTGCCGGACTTGAATTGCTCCACGCCGGTGTAGGTCACGCCATCGGTGGCGCGCTCGATGGTGTGGTCGACATAGAACTCCACCTTGTCCTGCAAAGTGGCGACCGACGTCACACCGGCGAACTCACGGCGCAATCTTTGCGCTATAAGGGGTTTGAGCATCCAGCCGAAGGCGCCGGCCAGGCGTGGGAAGCGGAAGTGGGTGAGGATATCTAGAAACGCCTTGTCGCCGAGCAGCCGTGCCAGCACCGCTGGGACTTCGCTGTCGTCGTAAGGTCGGATGGCATCGAATTCGCCCATCATGCTCTCTTGTTGGAAACGGCTAGGGTAAGTAAAGGTTCGATCGAAAAAACGACGGGGCACGGCCTGGAAGATAAGCCAGACGAAAATAGCCCTGCAAATAGACCGGCAATTATACGCACAAGTCACTTGGGAGACCGCGATGCTGGAGCAGGCTCATTATGATTGTCCCTATTGTGGGGAGGATGTGGAGACAACCGTGGACTTGTCCGGCGGCGACCAGACCTACATCGAGGACTGTCAGGTGTGCTGTCGACCGATCACCTTTGTGCTGCAGGTCCATGGCGAGGAATGGCATCTCGAGGTCTTCAGCGAAAACGAATGATGGGGCGCCCATGCAGCGAATCTACGAACTGGAAAACCTGATGGAAGGCGAGTTGTTGCAAGGGATGCTTGCGAGCGAAGGCATCACGGCGCATCTGGTGGGGCGTGATTTGCTCGGCGGCGCGGGGGAGTTGCCCATGCAGGGCCTGCTGGGGCTGGCGGTGGAGGACGAGCAGGCGCAATACGCCCGTGAGTTGATCGCCGCGTACAATGTCGCGCTGCCGCTGCCCGGCGATGAACCGGACAGCTACCCCGGCACGCTGGTCTGTTAGGCTGGCGGTCGTTCGTTCGATCAAGAGTCGTGTTGCCCCATGTGTGGACGTTATGCCCTGTTTCGCTGGAACCCCACCTTTGCGGCCCTGCCCGGTTTTCCCGCTGATCAGAAGGCCCAGTGGAATATTTCGCCCAACGATTCGGTGCTGATGCTGCGGGCCGGCGCCGAGGGCCAGCGCGAGCTGGCTCGGGCGCGTTGGGGCCTGACGCCGCCGTGGCTGACCGACCTGTCCCGCACCCCGGCCCATGCCCGGGCCGAAACCGTGGCCGAGCAGCCGATGTTTCGTGAGGCCTTGCGCCTGCGCCGCTGCCTGCTGCCGGCCAACGGCTTTTATGAGTGGCGCGGCGGCACGCGCAAGCGTCCGTACTGGCTGACGCCGGGGGAGGGTTCGTCGCTGTTTTTTGCCGCGATCTGGGAAGCGTATCCGGTGCAGGAGCAGGTATGGCTGAGCACGGCGGTCATCACCCAGCCGGCGGCGGGCCAGCGCCGGCCGTTGATCCTGGACGAAGAAGGCCAGCGCCTGTGGCTCGACCCGCAGACGCCGCTGCATGCCTTGCAAGGGTTGCTGGCAAGCGAGCCGGCGCCACTGCGCGAGCGGGTATTGGCCAATATGGTCAATGATCCGAAGCTCAATGGGCCGGAGTGCTTGACTCCGGCTTGAGCTTTGCGGTGATTGTGCCGGCCTCATCGCGAGCAAGCTCGCTCCCACAGTGGGTTACTGGGGCGTTCACAAAAAATGTGTTCACCGCCTATCTCCCGTGGGAGCGAGCTTGCTCGCGATGGCGTCGTGTCAATCAACCTAGTCGTGATGCGGTTCGCCCAGGAAGGTCAGCGAGGTGAACACGCCGCGGCTGGCCACGTCCTTGTTGTCCTTGAGCGCAATTTCCATCTGCGCCGCGATCACATTCAGGCCTTCGTTGCGTACCAGCACCTTGGCCCGGCCTTCTGCGTCGGTTTCGGTCGAGACGGTGTTCGGCGCGCTGCGGTAGTCGCCCACCAGTTTCACACCGGCCGCCGGTTTGCCATCCAGCAGCACCCGTACCGGCAATGACTGGCCCGGTCCTACGGTCAGCGGGTCGACTTCCGGCAGGATCACGAACTTGATCGGTGCAAGCGCCGGCAGTTTCGCTCCCGGCTCATAGATCGCCAGGCTGTACTTGAACGTCTGGGTCGACTCGATCGCCCCGGGCACTTTGCTGCGGCCTTCGTTGATCCACTTCTTGTCCGCCGTCTGGGACCACATGCCATTGTCCAGCGCCACCGCCAGCACGGCCGGCGGCTTGAGCGGTTGCAGGCGGGCGTGGTCCGGCAGGCGCTCTACGGTGACCGGAATCATCTTGCCGCCCAGGTCATAGGCCCAGGCACCGCTGATTTTCTGCGCCTTGAAGGCATTGTCTTCGGCGCCGTGGCCGTAGATCACTTCGATGTTGCCGCGACGCTGTTCGGTCCACAAGCCATGGGCCGAGGCCTGTGTGGCCAGGAGCAGGCCGAGCAGGGCGAAGGTCTTGGGGTGTTTCATGGCGTTTTTCCTTTTACAGAGCGAGGGTAAGACTGACGGTGAAGTTGCGCGGTTCGCCGGGGGTGACCCAGTAGTTGCTGTAGGCGCGCTCGTAGTATTTTTCGTCGAAGACGTTGTTCAGGTTCAGGCCCACGGTGACGTCGTCGCTGGCCTTGTAATGGGCCAGCAGGTCCACGGTGTGGTAGGCCGGCAGTTCGAAGTCCTTGCCGGCTTCGCCCGAGCGATCGCCGACGTAAGTGAGCGCCGCGCCGACATCCGAACCGCGCAGGTGCCCGTCCTGGAGTTCGTAGACCCCCAGCACGCTGCCGCTGTGTTTGGCGACGCCGAGGATCCGGCTGCCGGTGGGATTTTCCCGGTCACCCTGGGTCACTTCGGCATCGATGTAGGCATAGGCGCCGATCACGCGCACGGCGTCGGTCACCTGCCCAGTCACTTGCAGGTCGATGCCCTGGCTGTGGGCCTTGCCGATGGCGCGGCTGAAGTCGGTCCCGGCGACCGGGCTCAGGACGTTTTCCTTCTCTATATGGAATGCCGCCAGGGTGGTGCTCAGGCGATCGTCGAACCACTCGCTCTTGATCCCCACTTCATAGCCCACCCCTTCCTCGGGATCGAAAGTCTTGCCACTGGCATCCAGGCCGTTGTTGGGCTTGAACGAGGTGGAGGCGTTGGCGAACAGCCCGACTTCGGGTGTCAGTTGATACAGCAGGCCGGCCCGCTGCGTCAGGGTGTCGTGGCGCTGGCGGCTGGTTTTACTGCGGGTGTGGTCGTCGATGCTCTGCTCGAAATGCTCATACCGCACGCCGAGCATGCCCCGCAGCTTGTCAGTGAAGATGATCTGGTCCTGCAGGTTCAGTGCGCGGCTTTGCACGTGTTCGAAGAAGTCTGTGCCGGTCCGGGCACCATTGGGTTTCGGCTGGCCGTAGATCGGTTGATAGAGGTCGATGGGGTAGGTGCTGCCACCGATGGTGGTCACGCGCTCGTTCTTGCGGTAGTCCTCGTATTCGCTGCCGACCAGCAGTTCGTGCTGCCAAGGGCCGAGGTCGAACAGGCCGCGCAATTCCAGTTGGGTGATGCTGTCGTGCCAATTGTTGTCGCGCTCGCGATAGCGGCGGTTCACCGTATGGCCGTCGGCGTTCAGCGGGCGCGCTTCAGAGGCGAAGCCCCAGAGTTCACCTTGTTTGTAGTGGCTGGCCAGGCGCAATTGCCAGGTGTCGTTGAGCTGATGTTCGAGGGCGGCCTGGAGCATGTTGTTGTGATTGTCGATGTCGCCATCGTTGGGTTCGCCCAAAAAGGTCGAACGGGAAACGCCGCTCCACCGATTGTTCGGGGCGACGATGCCACGGTCGAATGTCGAGCTGTGGCGCACGATTTCGCTTTCCACCAGCAACCGCGTGTCGGGGTTCAACTGCCAACTGATGGAAGGCGCGACGAAAACGCGCTTGCTGTCGACGTGATCGCGAAAGCTGTGGTTGTCCTCTACCGCCAGGTTGACCCGCGACAGCAACTGGCCCTCGGCGTCCAGTGGTGTGTTGACATCCAGTGCGGTGCGATAGCGGTCCCAACTGCCGGCGCTGGTCTGCAGGGTGGTGAAGGCTTCCGGTTGCGGTTTCTTGGTGACGATGTTCACCGTACCGCCGGGATCGCCACGGCCATACAGGCTGGCAGCCGGGCCCTTGAGCACTTCGATGCGTTCGATGTTTGCGGCGTCCGGTGTGCTCGGATAACCGCGGTTGGCGCTGAAGCCGTCCTTGTAGAACTCCGACGTCGTGAAGCCGCGCACGCTGTATTCGTAGAGCGTCAGGCCGCCGAAGTTGTTCTGCTTCGACACACCGCCGGCATATTCCAAGGCCCGCTCGACGCTGGTGCTGCCCAGGTCCTTGAGCACGCTGGCGGGAATCACACTGATCGATTGCGGGATGTCGCGCAGGGCGGTGTCGGTTTTGGTGGCGCTGGCCGAGCGGGTGGCGCGATAGCCCGTGACAGGGCCGGTGGGGGATTCGTAGTCGGACGTCACGGTGATGGCGTCCAGCTCCAGGGGTTGGATTTCTTCGGCGTAGGCCGGATCGCCGAGCAGGCCCAGGGCGAGGCTGACAGCTGAAATCCGTTTTAGGGGTGGCATGTTATATTGTTCCAATTTTCAGTATTGAAACAATATAACACTACTAATGAGAATTTATGCTATCTGTGTTTTTCAGAGAAAACGGAACCGGACACGGGTTTTGTGGCGAGGGAGCTTGCTCCCTCGCCAGGGGGCTTTGAGGGGGTTACTGTTCTTCCTTGAGCACCATCGGCGCTGGCGGTGGGCGCAGGCCGATTTCAGCGGTGAGCTTGAGCTCCTTGCCGTTGCGCATGACCTGGATCGTCACCTTGTCGGTGGGCTTGATCCGCGCCACCTGGTTCATTGAGCGGCGGCCATCGCCGGCCGCTTCGCCATCGATGCTCAGGATCACATCGCCCAGTTGCAGGCCGGCCTTCTGCGCCGGACCGTCGCGGAAAATTCCCGCCACCACGATGCCGGGCCGTCCGGACAAGCCGAAGGATTCCGCCAGCTCCTGGGTCAGCGGCTGGACTTCAATGCCCAGCCAGCCACGGATCACCTGGCCGTGTTCGATGATCGACTTCATCACCTCCATCGCCAGCTTCACCGGAATGGCGAAACCGATGCCCTGGCTGCCGCCGGACTTGGAAAAGATCGCCGTGTTGATCCCGGTGAGGTTGCCGTTGGCATCCACCAGCGCGCCGCCGGAGTTGCCGGGGTTGATCGCGGCGTCGGTCTGGATGAAATCCTCGTAGTTGTTCAGGCCCAACTGATTGCGCCCGGTGGCGCTGATGATGCCCATGGTCACGGTCTGGCCGACGCCGAACGGGTTGCCGATGGCCAGGGCTACGTCACCGATGCGGATGCTGTCGGAGCGACCGATGGTGATGGCCGGCAGGTTCTTGAGGTCGATCTTCAGCACCGCGAGGTCGGTTTCCGGGTCGCTGCCGATCACCCGAGCCAGGGTTTCACGGCCGTCCTTGAGGGCCACCACGATCTGGTCGGCACCGGCGGTGACGTGGTTGTTGGTCAGGATGTAGCCTTCCGGGCTCATGATCACGCCCGAGCCCAGGCTCGACTCCATGCGTTTCTGCTTGGGCGAGTTGTCGCCGAAGAAGCGCCGGAACTGCGGGTCTTCGAACAGCGGATGGCTGGGCTTGTTGATGACCTTGGTGGTGTACAGGTTCACCACGGCCGGCGCGGCGGTGGTCACGGCGTCGGCATAGGACACCGGCCCCTGCTGCACCGCCTTGGTTTGCGGCGCTTGCTGCAGGTTGACGTCGAGGCTCGGCAGGCCGACCCATTCCGGGTAGCGCTGGATAATCAGTAGAGCGACAAGCACGCCGGCCAACAGCGGCCAGCCGGAAAAACGCAGCGCCTTGAGCATTAAGCACGTCCTACAAAGGTTGCAGGCGGTATGAGACCGCCCATAATGTCGCGCATTATACGAGGCCGCGCGCGCCTCTGAACGGGATATTTAGGAGTCTTTTATGGCCGTAGCCCTGAACACCCTGGTTGAAGAAGCGGACCGTTACCTGGCAAGCAGCCGGATTGCCGATTATTGCCCCAACGGCCTGCAGGTCGAAGGCGCGCCCCAGGTGATGCGCATCGTCAGCGGTGTCACCGCCAGCCAGGCGCTGCTCGATGCCGCCGTCGAGGCCGAGGCTGACCTGGTGCTGGTGCATCACGGTTATTTCTGGAAGGGCGAGAACCCTTGTATCACCGGCATGAAACAGCGTCGTCTCAAGACGTTGCTCAAGCATGACATCAGCCTGTTGGCCTATCACTTGCCCCTGGACCTGCACCCCGAGGTGGGCAATAACGTGCAGTTGGCCCGCCAGTTGGACATCACCGTCGAGGGCCCCCTGGACCCGGATAACCCCAAGGTTGTCGGTCTGGTCGGCTCCCTGTCCGAACCAATGACGGCGCGGGATTTCGCGCGCAAGGTTCAGGATGCCCTGGGGCGCGAGCCCCTGCTGATCGAAGGCGGGCAGATGATCCGCCGGGTCGGCTGGTGCACCGGTGGTGGCCAAGGTTATATCGATCAGGCGGTGCTGGCCGGGGTCGACCTGTACCTCAGCGGCGAGGCGTCGGAGCAGACATTCCACAGCGCGCGGGAAAACGGCATCAGCTTCATCGCCGCCGGGCATCATGCGACCGAACGCTACGGTGTCCAGGCGCTGGGCGACTACTTGGCGCGACGCTTTGCCCTGGAGCACATCTTCATCGATTGCCCGAATCCCATCTGACTCAACGCAGATCCCTTGTGGGAGCAAAGCTTGCTCGCGATGACGTCGGCACATGCAACGCCGCTATCGCGAGCAAGCTTTGCTCCCACAGCGTTCACTGCAGTGCCCGAACCACCAGGCATATCCATATGCTGTTTCGATCTAGTTGGCGCCCTGATTAGAAGAGGTCGCTGTGCTAGGATTCCCCGCTCGAACACGGCCCGCTGGCCGTTCATAAGAAAGTTTTCGTGAGTAGCCATGGTCGACAAACTGACGCATCTGAAACAGCTGGAGGCGGAAAGCATCCACATCATCCGCGAGGTGGCCGCCGAGTTCGATAACCCGGTGATGCTGTACTCCATCGGTAAAGACTCCGCCGTGATGCTGCACCTGGCACGCAAGGCGTTCTTCCCCGGCAAGCTGCCGTTTCCGGTGATGCACGTCGACACCCGCTGGAAATTCCAGGAAATGTACAAGTTCCGCGACCGCATGGTCGAGGAACTGGGCCTGGACCTGATCACCCATGTGAACCCGGACGGCGTGGCGCAGGGCATCAACCCGTTCACCCACGGCAGTGCCAAGCACACCGACATCATGAAGACCGAAGGCCTCAAGCAGGCCTTGGACAAGTATGGTTTCGACGCCGCGTTCGGCGGTGCCCGTCGCGATGAAGAGAAATCCCGCGCCAAGGAGCGCGTGTACTCGTTCCGTGACAGCAAGCACCGCTGGGACCCGAAGAACCAGCGTCCGGAACTGTGGAACGTCTACAACGGCAAGGTCAACAAAGGCGAGTCGATCCGCGTATTCCCGTTGTCGAACTGGACCGAGCTGGACATCTGGCAGTACATCTACCTCGAAGGTATCCCGATCGTGCCGCTGTACTTCGCCGCCGAGCGTGAGGTGATCGAGAAGAACGGCACGCTGATCATGATCGACGACGAGCGCATCCTCGAGCACCTGTCCGACGAAGACAAAGCCCGTATCGTCAAGAAGAAAGTGCGTTTCCGTACCCTTGGCTGCTACCCGTTGACGGGCGCGGTGGAGTCCGAGGCCGAAAGCCTGACGGATATCATCCAGGAAATGCTCCTGACGCGAACTTCCGAGCGCCAGGGCCGGGTCATCGACCACGATGGCGCAGGCTCGATGGAAGATAAAAAACGTCAAGGTTATTTCTAAGGGGCTGTCATGTCGCATCAATCTGATTTGATCAGCGAGGACATCCTCGCCTACCTGGGCCAGCACGAGCGTAAAGAGCTGCTGCGCTTTTTGACCTGCGGTAACGTCGACGACGGCAAGAGCACCCTGATCGGGCGCCTGCTGCACGACTCCAAGATGATCTACGAAGATCACCTGGAAGCCATCACCCGCGATTCGAAGAAAGTCGGCACCACCGGGGACGATATCGACCTGGCGTTGCTGGTCGACGGCCTGCAGGCCGAGCGCGAGCAGGGCATCACCATCGATGTCGCGTACCGCTATTTCTCCACTGCCAAGCGCAAGTTCATCATCGCCGATACCCCCGGCCATGAGCAGTACACCCGCAACATGGCCACTGGTGCCTCCACCTGTGACCTGGCGATCATCCTGGTGGATGCCCGCTACGGCGTGCAGACCCAGACCCGTCGCCACAGCTTCATCGCCTCGTTGCTGGGCATCAAGCACATCGTCGTGGCCATCAACAAGATGGACCTCAAGGACTTCGACCAGGGCGTGTTCGAGTCGATCAAGGCCGACTACCTGAAGTTCGCCGAAGGCTTGAAGATGAAGCCCACCAGCATGCACTTCGTGCCGATGTCCGCCCTCAAGGGCGACAACGTGGTGAACAAGTCCGAGCGTTCGCCGTGGTACACCGGCCAGTCGCTGATGGAAATCCTCGAGACCGTGGAAGTGGCGGGCGACCGCAACTTCACCGACCTGCGTTTCCCGGTGCAGTACGTCAACCGTCCGAACCTGAACTTCCGCGGTTTCGCCGGCACCCTCGCCAGCGGCATCGTGCACAAGGGCGACGAAGTGGTGGTGCTGCCGTCGGGCAAGAGCAGCCGCGTGAAATCCATCGTCACCTTCGAAGGCGAGCTGGAGCACGCCGGTCCAGGCCAGGCGGTCACGCTGACCATGGAAGACGAGATCGACATCTCCCGTGGCGACCTGTTGGTGCATGCCGACAACGTTCCGCCGGTCACCGACAGCTTCGAAGCGATGCTGGTGTGGATGGCCGAAGAGCCGATGCTGCCGGGCAAGAAATACGACATCAAGCGCGCCACCAGCTACGTGCCGGGCTCCATTGCCAGCATCGTCAACAAGGTGGATGTGAACACCCTTGAAGAGGGCCCGGCCAGCGCGCTGCAGCTCAACGAAATCGGCAAGGTGAAGATCGCCCTGGATGCGCCGATCGCCCTGGACGGTTACGAAAGCAACCGCACCACCGGCGCCTTCATCGTCATCGATCGCCTGACCAACGGCACGGTCGGTGCCGGTATGATCGTCGCCCAGCCGTTGACCCACGGCAGCAGCACGCACCACGGCAAACTGGCCCATGTGTCGGTGGAAGAACGCGCCCAGCGCTTCGGCCAGCAACCGGCCACGGTGTTGTTCAGTGGCCTGTCGGGCGCGGGTAAAAGCACCCTGGCCTATGCGGTCGAGCGCAAGTTGTTCGATTCGGGTCGTGCGGTCTTTGTCCTCGATGGCCAGAACCTGCGCCATGACCTGAACAAGGGCCTGCCCCAGGATCGTGCCGGGCGGACCGAGAACTGGCGCCGTGCGGCGCATGTCGCCCGTCAGTTCAACGAAGCCGGCCTGCTGACCCTCGCCGCGTTCGTCGCGCCGAGTGCCGAAGGGCGTGAGCAGGCCAAGGACCTGATCGGCCGTGAGCGTCTGCTGACGGTCTACGTCCAGGCCTCGCCAGCAGTGTGTGCCCAGCGTGATCCGCAAGGGCTGTATGCCGCCGCCGGCGACAACATCCCGGGCGAGTCCTTCCCGTATGACGTGCCGCTGGATGCCGACCTGGTCATCGACACCCAGGCGCTGACACTGGAAGAGAGCGTCAAGCAGGTGCTGGATCTGCTGCGCAAGCGTGGGGCGATCTAAGGAACGCCGCTGTCAGTAAAAAGCCCGCAGATGAGTGATCGTCTGCGGGCTTTTTGTTGTCTGGAAGGACGCTATCGCGAGCAAGCTCGGCTCCCACAGGGATTGATGCGAACCCAACAATCCCTGTGGGAGCGAGCTTGCTCGCGATGAGGCCAGTACAGACACCTCAGGATTTACCGGGATACTCGCGGTGCATCTGCGCAAGCAACGCATCCTTGTCCTGCCACAGCTGGTTGATCCAGCCCTGGAACTCCAGGCGATACACGCCGTCCTGGTCGTAGTTCTTGCCGATGAACTGCGGCGGGATCTTCAGTTCCTGGAAGTGCACCACCACTTCCCCAACGTTGCCGCAGAGAAAATCCCAATACCCCGGACGTCCGCCCGGGTAATGGATGGTCACGTTGATGATCGATTCCAGTTGTTCACCCATGGCATCGAGCACAAACGCGATGCCGCCAGCCTTGGGCTTGAGCAGGTAGCGAAACGGTGACTGTTGCTGGGCATGCTTGCCGTCGGTGAAACGCGTGCCTTCGACGAAGTTGAAAATGCCCACGGGGTTGTTGCGAAACTTCGCGCAAGTCTTGCGAGTGGTTTCCAGGTCCTTGCCTTTCTTTTCCGGGTGTTTTTCCAGGTACGCCTTGGAGTAGCGCTTCATGAACGGGAAGCCCAGGGCCCACCAGGCCAGGCCGATCACCGGCACCCAGATCAGTTCCTGCTTGAGAAAGAACTTCAACGGCCGGATGCGCCGGTTCAGTACGTACTGCAACACCATGATGTCGACCCAGCTCTGGTGGTTGCTGGTGATCAGGTAAGAATGCTGGTAGTCCAGGCCCTCCAGGCCACTGAGGTGCCAGCGGGTACGGCGCAGCAGGTTCATCCAGGCCTTGTTGTTGCTGATCCAGGCCTCGTGGATGTGGCCCATCAGCCAGTCGGTGAAGCGCTGGGCGGTGGGGAAGGGCAGCAACAGCTTGAAAATCGCCACGATGAACAGCGGTGTGCAGCAGGCGATGGTGTTCAGCGCCAACAGCAGCGAGGCAATGACGCCGCGCAAAGGGGGAGGCAGGAAGTCCAGCATTTAAATATCCAAAGGTCGGTTGGCGGCTTGGATCGCGGTCAGGGCGATGGTGTACACGATGTCGTCGACCTGGGCGCCGCGGGGCAAGTCATTCACCGGTTTGCGCAAGCCTTGCAGCATGGGCCCGAGGCTGACGCAATCGGCGCTGCGCTGCACGGCCTTGTGGGTGGTGTTGCCGGTGTTGAGGTCGGGGAAGATGAAGACCGTCGCCCGGCCGGCCACCTGGCTGTTGGGCGCCAATTGCCGCGCCACGGTTTCATTGGCGGCGGCGTCGTATTGCAGTGGACCGTCGATCAGCAGGCCATGCTGGGCTTCGTGGGCCAACAGGGTGGCTTCACGGACTTTTTCCACTTCTTCACCACTGGCCGACTCGCCGCTGGAATAGCTGAGCATCGCCACCCGCGGTGTGATGCCGAACGCGGCGGCCGAGTCGGCGCTTTGCAGGGCGATTTCCGCCAGTTCCGCGGCGCTGGGGTGCGGGTTCATCACGCAATCGCCGTAGACCAGCACTTCTTCGGGAAAGAGCATGAAAAACACCGAGGACACCAGGGAGCAACCCGGCGCGGTCTTGATCAGTTGCAACGCCGGGCGGATGGTGTTGGCGGTAGAGTGGATGACCCCGGATACCAGCCCGTCGACCTCATCCAGTGCGAGCATCATGGTGCCGATGACCACGGTGTCTTCCAGTTGCTGCTCGGCCATCGGCGCGTTCAGGCTTTTGCTCTTGCGCAACCTCACCATCGGTTCGACATAACGCTCGCGAATCGAATCCGGGTCGAGAATCTCCAGCCCCGGTGGCAGCTCGATGCCTTGGGCGCGGGCCACCGCTTCGACGTCGGCCGGTTTGGCCAGCAACACGCAGCGGGCAATGCCCCGGGCCTGGCAAATGGCGGCGGCCTGGACGGTCAGCGGTTCGCTGCCTTCGGGCAGCACGATGCGTTTGTTGGCGGCTTGGGCGCGCTGGATCAACTGATAGCGGAACACCGCCGGCGACAAGCGCATTTCCCGCGGTGTGCCACAGCGCTGGTGCAGCCATTTGGCGTCCAGGTGGCTGGCGACGAAATCGGTGATGATCTCCGCACGTTCGCGGTCATCGATGGGGATTTCCTTGTTCAGGCCGTTGAGCAGGTTGGCGGTGTCATAGGAGCCGGTGCTCACCGACAGCACCGGTAACCCTGCCTGCAAGGCGCCGCGGCACAGGTCCATGATGCGAGGGTCGGGCAGGGTGTCGCTGGTCAGCAGCAGGCCGGCCAGTGGCACGCCGTTGATCGCGGCCAGACTCACGGCGAGGATGATGTCGTCGCGATCGCCGGGGGTCACCACCAGCACGCCGGGCTTGAGCAGTTCCACCGTGTTGCGCATGGTGCGGGCGCAAATGATGATGTTGCTCATGCGCCGGGTTTCGTAGTCGCCGGCATTGAGCACTTGGGCGCCCATCAGGTCGGCCACGTCGCGGGTGCGCGGGGCGTTGAGTTCGGGGCGAAACGGGATGCAACCGAGCAGGCGGAAATCGCCGCTGCGCAGCAAGGGCGAGTGCTCCTTGAGCCGTGCGGAAAACGCCTCCATGCTTTCCTCGGTGCGGACCTTGTTCAGGATCACCCCGAGGACTTTCGGGTCCTTCGGCCCGCCGAACAGCTGCGCCTGCAACTCCACCCGCCCGGAAAGCTCGGTCAGTACTTCGTTCTCCGGTGCCGACACCAGGATGACCTCGGCGTCGAGGCTCTTGGCCAGGTGCAGGTTGACCCGGGCGGCGTAGCTGGCGTTGCGGGTCGGGACCATGCCTTCGACGACCAGCACGTCCTTGCCGATGGCCGCTTGCTGGTAAAGGGTGATGATTTCTTCCAGCAGCTCATCGAGCTGGCCGTCGCCGAGCATGCGCTCGACGTGCGCCAGGCCCAGGGGCTGCGGAGGCTTGAGGCCATGGGTGCGGGCCACCAGCTCGGTGGAGCGTTCCGGCCCGGTGTCGCCGGGATGCGGCTGGGCAATGGGTTTGAAAAAGCCGACTTTCAGCCCGGCCCGTTCGAGGGTACGCACCAGCCCGAGGCTGATGGAGGTCAGGCCCACGCCAAAATCGGTGGGTGCGATAAAAAAAGTTTGCATGCGGATTCTCTAAAGGAGCATGGCAATGGCGCGGCCTATGACTGGCCGTCTACCTACAATTCAGTCGCCAAGGTTATCGCTAACCGGGCCTTGAGCGCACCAGCCGCAAGCAAAGGGCTGGCCTATTTTTTCAATACGTTGCACAGGGTCCAGCACCCAGGCCCGGGATTGCCAGGGGGGCTGGTGGCGCAGGTGCTGGGTATGGCCGCAGGACAGCTCGGCCACCCAGTGCCCGTCCTCATCCTGGTGCAAACCGGTGACCGTCGGTCTGTTCGAGCAGGCCCGTTTGTCCGGGTTCCGTTCGCTTTCGGGCAAATCCTTGTTTAGACTTGTCCGTTCTTCATTCTTATGCAAAAGGTCTCGCCCCATGCTGATCGCCGCCAATAAGGCTGTCTCCATCGACTATACCCTGACCAACGACGCTGGTGAGGTCATCGACAGCTCTGCCGGCGGCGCTCCGCTGGTCTACCTGCATGGCGCAGGCAACATCATCCCGGGCTTGGAAAAAGCCCTGGAAGGTAAAGTGGTCGGTGACGACCTGAACGTTACCGTCGAGCCGGAAGACGCTTACGGTGAATACTCCGCCGAACTGGTCAGCACCCTGAGCCGCAGCATGTTCGAAGGCGTGGATGAGCTGGAAGTGGGCATGCAGTTCCACGCCTCGGCGCCCGATGGCCAGATGCAGATCGTCACCATCCGCGACCTGGAAGGCGATGACGTCACCGTTGACGGCAACCACCCGTTGGCTGGCCAGCGCTTGAACTTCAAGGTCAAGATCGTCGACATCCGTGATGCCAGCCAGGAAGAGATCGCCCATGGTCACGTCCATGGCGAAGGTGGCCATCACCATTGATTTGTGCGCTACGCTCAGGTTGACTGGAGAGGCGCCCTATGGCGCCTTTTTAGTCGCTTGCTGTTAGCATCACCCATGGATGTTTCGAAAAGATCCGCAAACCTGGAGTTCGTCATGAGTGCTTTCCACGACCTTAAACTCAAAGCCCTGGATGGTCAGGAGCTTGCTCTGGCGCCGTTCAAGGGGCAAGTCGTGCTGGTGGTCAACGTCGCCTCCAAATGTGGCCTGACGCCTCAGTACGCGGCGCTGGAAAATCTTTATCAGCAATACAAGGACAAGGGGTTCAGCGTGCTGGGCCTGCCCTGCAATCAGTTCGCCGGGCAAGAGCCGGGGACCGAGCAGGAAATCCAGGAATTCTGCAGCCTCAACTACGGCGTGACGTTTCCGCTGTCCAGCAAGCTGGACGTGAACGGTCATGATCGTCACCAGTTGTATCGCCTGCTGGCGGGCGAGGGGGCCGAGTTTCCCGGGGACATTACCTGGAACTTCGAAAAATTCCTGCTCGGCAAGGACGGTCGGGTGCTGGCGCGCTTCTCGCCGCGTACGGCGCCGGATGATCCCACGGTGATCCAGGCGATCGAAAAAGCACTGGGCTGATTCCCAAGGGCATTGCAGCCATGATGATGTCCTCTGTGGCGAGGGAGCTTGCTCCCGCTGGGCTGCGTAGCAGCCCTTTTCTTTGCGGTTGCTGCGCAACCGAGCGGGAGCAAGCTCCCTCGCCACGGGGGTTCTGGTTGAGCCCCCCTCAGCGCTTCCTTCTGATCCTTAATCATTCAAATCAATAGTGCTACCCAGCGCTTCCCATGCTCCATATTATCGTCGTCATATCCGACCTGTGACTTCGTCCCGTGGAGTGCCCCATGCCTGCAAAAGCCCTGTTCAAACCCTTCCACCTCGGCGCGTTCGAGTTGCCAACCCGGGTGGTGATGGCGCCGATGACCCGTTCCTTTTCGCCGGGTGGCGTGCCGAACGCCAAGGTGGTCGAGTACTACCGTCGCCGCGCGGCGGCCGGGGTCGGCCTGATCATCACCGAGGGCACGACGGTCGGGCACAAGGCCTCCAACGGTTATCCGAATGTGCCGCATTTCTACGGCGACGCCGCGCTGGCCGGTTGGAAGCAGGTGGTCGATGCGGTGCATGCCGAAGGCGGCAAGATCGTTCCACAGTTGTGGCACGTGGGCAGTGTGCGACGCATCGGCACCGAGCCGGACGCCAGCGTGCCCGGCTATGGTCCGAGCGAAAAACTCAAGGACGGCCAGGTGGTGGTCCACGGCATGACCCAGGCCGATATCGACGAGGTTATCGCTGCGTTTGCCCAGGCGGCGAAAGACGCCCAGAGCATCGGCATGGACGGGGTGGAAATCCACGGCGCCCACGGCTACCTGGTGGACCAGTTCTTCTGGGAAGGCAGCAACCAGCGCACTGACGGTTATGGCGGCAGCCTGGCCAACCGCTCGCGCTTCGCGATCGAATTGATCCGTGCCGTGCGGGCGGCGGTGGGCGAGGGTTTCCCGATCATTTTCCGCTTCTCCCAATGGAAGCAGCAGGATTACACCGCGCGCCTGGTGCAGACCCCCGAAGCCTTGGACGAATTTCTCAAGCCGTTGTCCGAGGCGGGCGTGGACATTTTCCACTGCTCGACACGGCGCTTCTGGGAGCCGGAGTTCGAAGGCTCCGAACTGAACCTGGCCGGCTGGACCCGCAAGCTCACCGGCAAGCCCACCATCACCGTCGGCAGCGTCGGCCTGGATGGCGAGTTCCTGCAGTTCATGGTCAACACCGACAAAGTCGCGCAACCGGCCAGCCTGGAAAAGCTGCTGGAGCGCTTGAACAACGATGAGTTCGACCTGGTGGCGGTGGGGCGTGCGCTGTTGGTGGATCCGGACTGGGCGCAAAAAGTCCGTGAAGGGCGGGAGCAGGAGATCTTGCCGTTCAGTCGCGAGGCGTTGATGACGCTGGTTTAAGCGGCGCCTGATCTGACGCTATCGCGAGCAAGCTCGCTCCCACATTTGATCTTCAGCGAACATGATTCTGGTGTTCGACAAAGATCCCCTGTGGGAGCGAGCTTGCTCGCGATGGCGATCTCAATATCGCCGAAGACTCAGCGCACAGTCGGCGCAACAGGCATCACCTGCTCACCCACGCAAACCCCTCGCAGCTGCGCTTCAAATTGCTCGATCACCGCCGCCCAACCCTGGCGACTGGCATGCTGGCGCGCATTGAGCCGCACGCAACGCAAGGTCTCGCGCTCCTCCAGCAGCCAACGGGCGGCATCGCAGAACGCCTCTTCATCCCCCGGCATCGCCAGCACGCCGTTATAGCCGTGGCGAATGTGTTGCGCAGCCGCGGCCTGATCGTAGGCCACCACACCCAGCCCGGACGCCAGCGCCTCCAACACCACGTTGCCGAAGGTTTCGGTCAGGCTCGGAAAGACAAACACATCCCCGGACGCATAGTGGCTGGCCAGCGCCTCACCGCGTTGCGAGCCGCAAAAGATCGCCTCGGGCAATTCCTGTTCCAGCTCGGATCGCTGCGGGCCGTCGCCGACTATCACCAGCTTCATCCGTCGCCCCGTAAAAGCGCTGCACAGCGTGTCGAAACTGCGCTTGAGCAGCCCCAGGTTTTTTTCCGGTGCCAGGCGTCCGACATGGAGCACGGCGATATCGTCGTCGCCCAGGCCCCACGCTTCGCGCAGGCTCGACGAGCGCTTGACCGGATGGAACAGTTGGCTGTCCACGCCGCGGGACAACAACGCCACGCGCTCGAAATGCCGTCGTTCCAATTCCAGGCGCTGGCTGAGACTGGGCACCAGGGTCAGGCTGGAGCGGTTGTGAAACCAGCGCAGGTAATGGGTGAGCACGCGACTCAACAGCCCGAGGCCGTACTGTTGAGTGTATTGCTGGAAATTGGTGTGGAAACCACTGACCACCGAGATGCCCAGGCGCCGTGCCGCCCGCAGCGCCGACAAACCCAGCGGCCCTTCGGTGGCGATGTAGAGCACGTCCGGACGATGACGTTTCCAGCGCCTGAGCAGCTTGTGCATCGACGCCTGGCCCCACTGCAAACCCGGATAGCCCGGTAGCGGCCAGCCCCGGCACAGCAGCAACTGCTCGTCACTGGCTTGGCGTAAGTCGTCGGCCTGGCGAGGCCGTATCAACTCGACCTGATGCCCGCGGGCGCGCAAGCCGTCGTACAGGCGGCCCAAGGTATTGGCCACGCCATTGATTTCCGGCGGGAAGGTTTCGGTGATCAGGGTAATGTGCAGGGGTGTGGTCATGACCCCAGTGTCGACCGGGGCCATTTCGTCATTGTGACGCCAGGATGATGGATTTGTGACGGCTCAGCCCTGACGGGCCAGGGCGGTCTCGGCGCCTTGCTCGCGCACCCAGAACAAGGTCGCGCCGGCCACTGCCGCTGGCATCATCAGGATGTTCACCACCGGGATCAGCAGCACCAGGTACACGCTGCCGCCAAAGCCCAGGCTCTGCCAGCGTTTTTCCCGCAGCCAGGCGAGCATTTCGTTCCAGCCCAGCTTGTGGTTGTCCGCCGGGTAGTCGATGTACTGGATCGCCATCATCCACACGCCGAACAGTAGCCACAGCGGTGCCGCCACCAGATTGACCACGGGGATGAACGACAGCACGAACAACCCCAGGGCGCGGGGTAGGAAATAGCCGAGTTTGCGTGCTTCCCGACCGAGGGTCCGGGGGATCATGGCAATCAACTCGGCCCAGCTGAAGGCCGGGAAGTCGTCGGTGCCACGGATGACCACTTCGACTTTTTCCGCGAGAAAACCGTTGAACGGCGCGGCGATGATGTTGGCGAGCATGGTGAAGGTAAAGAACACCATCAGCACGACGAGCACCACGAACAGTGGCCAGAGCACATAGCTGAGGAAGCTCAGCCACTCTGGCAGCGACGGCATCAGCGTATCGACCCACAGGCTGAATTGATGGCCGGCCAGGTAGATCAATCCGACGAACAGCACCAGGTTGATCGCCAGGGGCAAGAGTACGAACAGGCGCAGGCCCGGGCTCAGGACCAGCTTGAGGCCTTCTCGCAAATATTGCGGGCCGGACAGGACGGGGGCGGGCATAGGTGACTCCGAGCGAAGGTGAACGCGCCGACCTTACCGGCTTTACCCAGCGCGGGAAAGCGGCGACATGGCGCGTAACAACCTTTATGGCAGCGAATGCGCCTATTGAAGGGGCCGCTGCGGATAGAGCTCACCTATGAGCTGGATTGTTAAACCGTATTTCCTTAATCTTCGCTCCCTCGATACGCTGCACCCATTCTTTTCCAGGACTGTCGAACCCAAGCCTTCCCCAAGTGCGTCAACGGTCCTTTTTTATTCACGCCCTCACCCGGCGTTCCGGCCCGCAAGGTCCGGTCAACAGGAGCAGGTCATGTCTGAAGTGCGTCATTCGCGAGTGATTATCCTTGGTTCCGGCCCTGCCGGTTACAGCGCTGCGGTTTATGCGGCCCGTGCCAACCTCAAGCCGCTGCTGATCACCGGCATGCAGGCTGGCGGTCAATTGACCACCACCACCGAAGTCGACAACTGGCCGGGCGACGTCCACGGCCTGACCGGCCCGGCCTTGATGGAGCGCATGAAGGAACACGCCGAGCGCTTCGAGACCGAGATCGTTTTCGACCACATCAATGCCGTGGACTTCGCCGCCAAGCCGTACACCCTGACCGGCGACAGCGCGACCTATACCTGCGATGCCCTGATCATCGCCACCGGCGCCAGCGCTCGTTACCTGGGCCTGCCGTCGGAAGAAGCCTTCATGGGCAAAGGTGTGTCGGCTTGCGCCACCTGCGACGGTTTCTTCTACCGCAACAAGCCAGTGGCTGTGGTCGGTGGCGGCAACACCGCGGTCGAGGAGGCGCTGTACCTGGCCAACATCGCCAGCACGGTCACCCTGATCCACCGTCGCGAAACCTTCCGCGCCGAGAAGATCCTGATCGACAAGCTCAACGCCCGCGTCGCCGAAGGCAAGATCATCCTCAAGCTCAACGCGACCCTGGACGAAGTGCTGGGCGACAACATGGGCGTGACCGGTGCCCGCCTGAAGAACAACGACGGCAGCTTTGACGAGATCAAGGTCGACGGTGTCTTCATCGCCATCGGCCACACGCCGAACACCTCGCTGTTCGAAGGCCAGCTGGAGCTCAAGGACGGCTACCTGGTGGTCAAGGGCGGCCGCGACGGCAACGCCACCGCCACCAGCGTCGAAGGGATCTTCGCGGCCGGCGACGTGGCCGACCACGTCTACCGCCAGGCGATCACCTCGGCCGGTGCCGGTTGCATGGCAGCCCTGGACACCGAGCGTTACCTGGATGGCCTGCAGAACGCTTCGTTCTGATCCATCGGGAATAAAAAAACCGGCTTCGGCCGGTTTTTTTATGCCCGAATACCTGGCGATGAACCCTTGTGGGAGCGAGCTTGCTCGCGATGGCGGTGTATCAGTCAACATCGATGTCGGCAGACTTGACGCTATCGCGAGCAAGCTCGCTCCCACAGGTTTTTTGTGTGCTCAGAAGCACTGCATTTCAGGCCAGCTTCGCCAGGCATGCCTCCAGAATATCCAACCCCTCTTCCAGCACTGTCGGCTCGGTCGTCAACGGCGCCAGCAGCCGCACGATGTGTCGCGACTTGCCACTGGGCATCAGCAGCAGGCCCGATTCCCGTGCCAGGGCCAGCAGTTGCGTCAATTGTGCCGAAGCCGGGGTGCCGTCGGCGTGGCTCAGCTCGATGCCGCGCATGGCGCCGATGCCGGTCAGGCGGCCCAGGTAAGGGCTTAGCCCGCGGCTGCGCCAGGATTCGTAGCGGCTGACGATCGCCTCTTCCTGTTGCACGCCCCAGGCGTGCAGGTTGGCGTCGGTCATTTCGTCCAGGGTCGCCAGTGCGGCGGCGCAGGCGATGGGGTTACCCGAGTAGGTGCCGCCCAGGCCACCCTTGGGCAGGTTGTCCAGCAGCGCCTTGCGTCCCACCACGGCCCCCAGGGGCACGCCGCCGGCAATGCTTTTGCCCAGCAGGATCAGGTCTGGTTCGATGCCCAATCGGGAGAAGGCAAAGCGCTGGCCGGTGCGGCCGAAGCCGGACTGGATCTCATCGATGATCAGCACAATGCCCTTGTCATCACAGAACTGCCGCAGGGCCTGGGCGAAGGGCACGTCCATCGCCAGGAAGCCGGCTTCGCCCTGCACCGGTTCGACAATGAAACAGGCCACGTCATTCACATCGATCTCGACGCTGAACAGCCGCTCCATGGCCTTCAAGGCTTCTGCGCAGGTGACGCCGTTGTCCTGGCTGGGGTACGGCAGGTGATACACCGGCCCGGGCAGGACACCGACTTTCTGTTTGTAAGGCGCGACCTTGCCGTTGAGGTTGAGGGTCGCCAGGGTGCGGCCGTGAAAGGCACCGTCAAACGCGATCACGGCGGTACGGCCCGTGGCGCCCCGCACGATCTTCAAGGCGTTCTCCGTCGCCTCGGCGCCGCTGTTGGTGAGCATGCCGCTGACCGGGTAATCCACCGGAACAAACGCCGCCAGGCGTTCCATCAATTCAATATAGGGAGCGTGAGGGGCGGCGTTGAATGCGTAGTGCGTCAGCCGCGTAGCCTGTTCGCGGATCGCCTCGACAATGCGCGGATGACAATGGCCGAGGTTCAACACACCAATGCCCCCGACAAAGTCGATGTAGCGTTTGCCGTCGGTGTCCCAGACCTCGGCATTCCTGCCGTGGCTGAGGCTGACGGGATGCACGATGGAGATCGATTGGCTGATGGTTTCGCTGCTCATGGATGACGGCCCGGACGAAGGAGAAATTTCCGTTATCTAAGCCGCGAGCAGAGGGGCCCGGCAAACGAAATAAAGTTGCCGGGTCAATCTTAAAAGTCGGGATGTGGTGAGGCGCCGCTTACTTGGAATGAGCTTGTGGCGAGGGAGCTTGCTCCCGCTGGGGCGCGAAGCGGCCCCGAAACCTGGCGACCCGGTGTGCCAGGCAAATTGAGTCTGACTGCTTGGGTCTGCTGCGCAGCCCAGCGGGAGCAAGCTCCCTCGCCACAAAAGCGGATCTCACCACACAGGCAGGATCGATCAGCGCCGTTGCAGCGGCTGCTCGTCGAACTTCACACCTGCCAGCCCATGCACCATCAGCGCACGGATATTGCCGTGATCACTGCCTTCGGGCGTGGCCAGTACCGAACGGTAATGTTCACCGAATGCCAGCAGTGCTTCTTCATCGCTCAAGCCTTCGAGCAGTGCCAGGCCCAAGGTCTTGCACGAGCCTTCGTTCTGCCCGGCGGCGTTTTGCACGCCACCGTTGTTGAAGGCTTGGGGTTGGTAGTCGTAGCCGGCGGCGATAAAGGCCAGGGTGTCGGCGAAGGCATGTTCGCCGCTCTTGAGGCAGGTACGCAGGGTATTGAGGTCAGGCATCGGGTTTTCCTTTGGCGAACGCCGCCTGTTGTTCGGCGCTGGCTTCTTTCTGGTATTGGGCTTTCCATTCGGCGTACGGCATGCCGTAGACCACTTCGCGGGCGTCGTCGAGGCTGACCTCGACCTGGCGCTCATCGGCGGCGGCCTTGTACCACTTGGACAGGCAGTTGCGGCAGAAACCGGCGAGGTTCATCAGGTCGATGTTCTGCACATCCTTGCGGCTGTCCAGGTGGGCAACCAGCCGACGGAAAGCGGCGGCTTCGAGTTCGAGGCGTTGTTGGTCGTTCATGGAGGTCTCTGCGAGGCAGCTTCAAGGGGCAAGCTTCAAGCTGCAAGAGTGGATTTGCGGTGGTCAGGCTTGAAGCTTACAGCTTGAGGCTTGCAGCTGCTACGAAGCAGCCCGACTTGCTGCGAGCGTAATCGACACTGATTCGGCGAATCGCAAGGCATGGGGCTTGTCGACTTCGACTTCGGCGTACAGCACCGACTCGTTGGCCATGACCAGGTCGAGCAATTCCTGGGTCAGGCGTTCGAGCAGGGCGAAGCGGTTGCCTTCCACGTGGGCGATGATCGCCTTGGTGATGGTGCGGTAGTTCAGCGCGTGGTCGATGTCGTTGTCGCGCACCGCCTCCTGGGCGGCATAGAGGATGGTCAGGTTGATCAACACATCCTGCTTGTTGAGGATTTCATCCTCGTTGATGCCGATGAAGGTGCGCAGGCGCAGGTCCTTGACCTTGATGCGTGCCATGGCTGGCTGAAGTTGTGGCATTTACTTGCTCCGTCGAATCAATTGCAGGAACTCCTGGCGCGTGGTGCTGGAATCGCGAAAGGCGCCGAGCATCACCGAGGTGTTCATGGTCGAGTTCTGTTTTTCGACACCGCGCATCATCATGCACATGTGCTGGGCCTCGATCACCACCGCCACGCCAGCGGCCTGGGTGACCTGCTGCACGGCGTCGGCGATTTGCCGGGTCAGGTTCTCCTGGATCTGCAGGCGGCGGGCGAACATGTCGACCAACCGGGCGACCTTCGACAGCCCCAGGACCTTGCCGGTAGGAATATAAGCCACATGGGCCTTGCCGATGAAGGGCAACAGGTGATGTTCGCACAGGGAATAGAGTTCGATGTCGGCGACGATCACCATTTCATCGTTGTCAGAGGCGAACAGCGCGCCGTTGACGATCTGCTCGACGCTTTGTTCATAGCCGTGGCAAAGGTACTGCATGGCCTTGGCGGCACGCACTGGGGTGTCGAGCAAACCTTCGCGCTCGGGGTTTTCCCCCAGGCCGATGAGAATCTCGCGGTAGTTCTGGGGCAGGGATAGCGTCATGGTGCATCCTCGAAACAAGGCTATTTGACGTGCCGCCCGCCGTTGACGGTCAGGGTCGTGCCGGTGACATAAGAGTTGTCCAGCAGATAACGCAGGCTCTGGTAGATCACTTCGCTGCCGGGTTCTATACCCAGTGCGGATTTGGCCAGGGCCTTGGCGCGGTAAGCCGCGTCGTCTTCGGGGTTGAACAGTAGCAGGGCCGGGGCGATGCCGTTGACCTTGATCGCCGGGGCGAACTTGGCCGCGAACGACAGGGTCAGGCTTTCCAGGCCGGCCTTGGTGGCGCAATAGGCGATATGTCGGGCGCTGCCCTTGCGGGTCACGTCATCGCTGATGTGCACGATATCCGCCGGCGTTGAACGCAGCAGCAAATCGGCGCAATGCAGGTTGATCAGGTAAGGCGCAAGCATGTGCACGCCGAACATGGCGTTGAAGGCCGCCGCTTCGCTGCCCGGGCCTTCGGCCAGCCAGGCCGAGGCGTTATGCACGATGGCCCGCAGCCGGTCGGTGTGTTGCTTGAGTTGTTCGATAAAGGCCAGGATCCCCGTTTCGCTGGAGAAGTCGGCGAACAGCACCACCGCCCCCAGGTCCCGCAACGTTTGCACGCCGGGGCGTTCGGTGCGATAGGTCGCGATCACCGGGTGCCCGTCCTCCAGCAAGCGCCGGGCGCAATGCAGGCCGACGCGCTGGGCTGCACCAGTGATCAGGATCGGAGCGGTGGTGCTGGACATGGGACGGCTCGGTTCACGGCAAGAGCAAAACTATAACAGCGACGCGGGGCGCATCCTATGTACAAAGGTCAATCCGGTCGCGACCAGTTGCCCACTGTGGGAGCGAACTTGCTCGCGATGACGGCCTGACCTTCAGTATCCTCAGTGACTGTCACACCGCTATCGCGAGCAAACTCGCTCCCACAGGATGACTGTCGAGACCGGTGGCATCAATGATTGCGCGTAGCCGGCAACGCCCGTTGCGGCGCGCCGTTGAGCCAGTTCGCCAGCAGATGGGTCGACATCGGGATAAACAGGTAGACCATCAACGGTGTCAGGATGGCGGTGCTGATGAGCACGCGGCTCAACAGGCCCAGTTCGCCCAGCAGCGGTCCCAGCAGGAAATTGAACAACAGCGACACGGGAAAGAACGCCAGCCAGATGGCCACGGCCTGTTTCCAACGTGGCGGACGCTGGCCGACCGAGCCGAACCAGCCATCGATGCCACGCACCCGATGTTCGGAGGGATGGGCAAACAGATCGCTGCCGCGTCCCAGCCAGGCCGTGCGCGAGGCGGAGTGTTCCCAGGCGTGCAGTGTCTGTTCGTCGGCAAAACGGAAAATGATCTGGAATTCATCGTCCTGGGGCGGTGGCGCGAGCACGCCGGACCCCAGGTAACCAGGGAAATCGGTGGCCAATTGTTCGCCTTCGCGCAACCAGGCAATCAGATCCTGATAGCGTCCATTGGCGACGCGGCGGGCCACCATCAAAGTGACGGGGGAGGTCGACATTATGTATCTCCGTAAGACAGGCGCAACGCTCCGGATAGGAGGTTTGCGGGAGACGCCCCCGGGGTGGTGGGATGCGTCTGGTCGCCAAAAAACAGGCAAGGATTATTCCCGATGGCGGGTAAAACAACAAAACCGCACACCTGAATACGTTGTCCTTGTCATGACGTGGCTTGGAGGAGAATATAGGATCCAATTTTTCAGCCGGAATTGTCCGCTAAAATGAGCGAAATCACAGAGGATAGCTTTATTTTCCAGGCATCAGCCTTGAAAAGGGAAGACCTGTTCCCCATTCGCGAAGTCGCGCGCATGACCGGCGTGAACCCCGTGACCCTACGGGCATGGGAGCGGCGCTACGGTTTGATTCAGCCTACTCGCACCGAAAGCGGGCATCGCCTGTACTCGTTGAGCGATATCGAAAAGGTGCGCAGCATCCTGGCGTGGATCGAGCGCGGCGTAGCCGTCAGTAAAGTGGGCAAGATCCTGGCCAAGACCGAGGCAGTGCAACCGGTCTCCACGCTGCTTTCATCCGACCTGGTCAAGGCGGATCACGCCCGGTGGCAGCAACAGGTGGCGGATGCGGTTGGCAACTTTGACGATGTGGAGCTGGATCGCGTCTACGGGCAGGTCTTTTCCACCTACACCGTGCCGGTCGTATTCCAGGACATCCTGATGCCGCTTTGGCGACAAATGCTATATCGCCAGCCAGAGTTCGGGCAAATCAGTGAATGGGTGTTTTTCGACGGGTTCCTGCGTTCGCGCATCATCCAGCGGCTTTTGTTCAAGCGCGAAGGTCAGTCGCCGCGGGTCCTGGTCTGTGCCCTGGCCGGCCAGTGCCGTGAGCTGGAATTGCTGGTCACGGCACTGTTCCTGTCCAGCGCGGACGTGGGCGTCAGGGCGCTGTCGATCGGCCTGCCCTTCAACGAACTGACCTTGGTGTGCCAGAAGATCCAGCCGCTGGCCTTGGTGCTGGTTTCCAATCATGCGCCGGTCCCTGACTTGTCCAAGCGCCTGGGCAAATTGGCGATGAGCCTGGATTGTCCGTTGATGCTGGCCGGTGAAGCATCCGACCTGGCGCAGGAAAGCCTGACTGGCTCGTCGATCGGTTGCCTGGGTAACGAAGGAACAGTGATGCGCCAGCGCCTGCGTCAATTTCTGGCAGGCAACCTCGACACCTAGAGATGCATGGAGGGATGGGTCAGGCGATGTTGCTGCAGGATGTACTGGCGCAGGCGCTCGGTCTCGTCCTGGTCATTCTGGTTCAGGTGATAGGCCAGCAAACCTCGATCGGTTTCCCGTTCGAAGCCGCCACGCAACGAAATTCTTTCGTAGCCTGAGGGGCTGAACCACAAGGCAAACTGCTTCGGTGGCTTGGTCCGGCTGCGGTTTTCCAGCAATACACCCTTGCAGGACACTTCGTGGACCCAGAGCGGTCCCGGCTGGCCCTTGATATTTTCCAGCGCCACCGGCTCGTCGAGCGTCAGGCGCCACGGGCGTATCTTCGGTCCGTCTTCGTAGATGCTCGGCACACCCAGGCGCAGGTGCATCGCATGGAATTCGTCTTCCACCAGGTGCAATGGAAACGTCATTTGCTGGTTTTCGAAATTGGCTTGCAGGGTGACCTGCTCATTCGCCGCCAGGCGCGTCAACAAATCACGGATCTGCGACCCACCGTTGACCAGCAAGCTCGACGTGACATCCCGCTCGTTCAACTGCGGGTTATGTTGCATCGTCCGGATGAAATCCAGTTCATCCTGCGTCAGGAGGGCATCGCGCTGCATGGTCGGCTCGAAATGATAATTTACGTTTTCACTGGTGATTGTAGTGACTGACCATTAATTCGTGGTTTTGTTTGCACCGTTCGTCGCTTCAAGCCGGGCAATCGTTTCCCGGGCTTCGGCCAGCTCCTTTTCCAGCTGGGCGACGCGTTGTTGAGCCTTGACCTGGGTCGTGACGTCTTTTTGCACACCGACAAAATAGGTATACCCGTCAGCCTGGTTTTTTACCGTGGACAATGACAGCTCATTCCAGAACGGCGTGCCGTCCTTGCGGTAGTTGCGCAGCACCTCTCGGCAGGCACCGCCCTCTCGCAAGGCCTTGCGAATCGACTCCAGGGACGGTTGGTCCCGATCACCCGACTGCAGGAACCGGCAATCCTGGTAAAGGATTTCGTCGCGGTGATAGCCGGTCAAGCGTTCGAAAGCCGGGTTTACGTAGATCAGGATATTGTCTTCGCCTTCTTTTTCGGCGATGACAATCCCGTCGTTGGAAGCATTGATGACCAATTGCATCAATTGAGCGTTGATCATTGGAAAGAGCCCTTTTGAACATCCGTGTTGAATCAGCATTCTAGAAGAAATCGAAAGGCTGTCTACTGGCCATTACTGCCGTTGAGAGCCATTCGCAGCCTTGTGGGTGCAACTGTTACTATCCCGGCTCTTTTTTCAGGATCAGGATCAGATTGATGAAAGTCGCCATTCTTTCCGGCTCAGTGTATGGCACCGCCGAAGAAGTCGCCCGGCACGCCGCCAAACTGCTTCGCGACGCGGGCTTCGACGCCTGGCACGACCCTCGTGCGACCCTGGCGGATGTCCAGGCATTCGCGCCAGAAGCCTTGCTGGCGGTGACTTCTACGACCGGCATGGGCGAGCTGCCAGACAGTCTGATGCCGTTGTATTCGACCATCCGCGATCAATTGCCAGGTTTTTTTCGCGGCTTGCCTGGCGCAGTGATTGGCCTGGGCGACGCCAGCTACGGGGATACCTTTTGCGCCGGCGGCGAGCAGATGTGCGAACTGTTCGCCGAACTGGGCGTTCGCGAACTGCTGCCGATGCTGCGTCTGGATGCCAGCGAAAGCGTCACACCGGAAACTGACGCCGAGCCGTGGCTGGCTGAGTTGATCGACACGTTGCGGCCTTGAAGCGGATGCGCTGACTCGTTTGGCCAGTAAGCTGGCTGCCAATGCAACTACCGCCTCTGAAAGACCTGACTAGACTGAGTTTTCTTGCGTACGACGTTTTGATGACAAGACTCCTATAACAAGAAATCAGAGGTCAGAGCCGTGAGCGTAGCGCCCGTCCAAACGACACTCAGTATCAAGGAACAGGTCAGTGCGGCCGAATGGCAAACCCGGGTGGACCTTGCCGCCTGTTATCGGCTTGTCGCGCTGCATGGCTGGGATGACCTGATCTTCACCCATATTTCCGCGAAGGTCCCCGGCACCGAGGATTTTTTGATCAACCCGTTCGGGTTGATGTTCCATGAAGTCACCGCCTCGAGCCTGGTCAAGGTTGACCAGGCCGGTAACAAGTTGATGGACAGCCCCTACGAGATCAATCCGGCCGGCTACACCATCCACAGCGCGGTGCATGAGGTGCGCCATGATGTGGCTTGTGTGTTGCACACCCACACCGCCGCCGGTGTCGCGGTGTCGGCGCAGAAGCAAGGCGTGTTGCCGATCAGCCAGCAAGCACTGTTCGTGCTGTCGAGCCTGGCCTATCACGCTTACGAAGGGGTGGCCTTGAATCACGAAGAAAAGGCGCGCCTGCAGGCTGACCTTGGCGAAAGCAATTTCCTGATGCTGCACAACCATGGCTTGCTGACATGCGGCGGCACCATCGCCGATACCTTCCTGATGATGTTCACCTTTCAACGAGCCTGTGACATCCAGGTCCTGGCCCAGAACGGCGGGGCCGAATTGATTGTCATCGAGCCGCAGATTCTGGCCGGCGCCCGGGCGATGATCGCCGGGGTGACCAAAAGCGCCCAAGGCATGGGCGGCGCATTGGCCTGGCCGGCGTTGCTGCGCAAGCTCGATCAACAAGACACCGGGTATAGAAGCTGATGCCCCTGGCCCAGATCCCCCTGCGTATCTGGCGCCAGCGCAGCCAGACTTTCCTGTTCCGTGGCCACGCCATCCGTTATTGGGTGGCGGGCCAGGGCGAGCCGCTGTTGTTGATCCATGGTTTTCCCACCGCCAGTTGGGATTGGCATTACCTGTGGCAACCCTTGGCGCAACGCTACCGGGTGATCGCGTGCGACATGCTCGGTTTCGGCGATTCCGCCAAACCGATGGATCACGTCTACAGCCTGCTGGAGCAGGCCGATCTGCAGCAGGCCTTGCTGGCGCACCTGAATGTGAAGGGTGTGGTGCATGTGCTGGCCCACGATTACGGTGACAGCGTGGCCCAGGAACTGCTCGCTCGGCATTACGAAGCACGCATCCACCTTGACAGTTGTGTCTTTCTCAATGGCGGCCTGTTCCCTGAAACCCACCGCCCGGTATGGGCCCAGAAACTCTTGTTGAGCCCCCTGGGCTGGCTGTTGGGGCGGATGTTCTCCCGGGAAAGCCTGGCCAGCAGCTTTCGGCAGATCTTCGGCCCCAGGAGCGGCCCTACCGAAAGCGAGCTGGATGACTTCTGGAGCCTGGTGGAGGCTCATCACGGTCCGCGAATCATGCACAAACTCATCGGCTACATTCCCGAACGTCGTGTGCAGCGTGATCGCTGGGTGCTGGCGATGCAGCGCGGCGAAGTGCCGTTGCGGGTGATCGACGGCGCGGTCGATCCGATTTCCGGTGAACACATGGTGGCGCGCTACGAGGCCCTGATCCCAAACCCGGACACGGTGTTGCTGCCCGACATCGGTCATTACCCGCACACCGAGGCACCGGTGCAGGTGCTCAAGCATTACCTGGCGTTTCGCGAAACCGTCGCCGCGCCGCACAGACAAATGGCCTGTACCTGACGACATCTCTTCTGACTGAAAGACCGCTATCGCGAGCAAGCTCGCTCCCACAGTGGGTCGATTGTAAATACGGAATTTGTGAACAACAAAATCCCTTGTGGGAGCGAGCTTGCTCGCGATAGCGGTCCCCCGGCCAGCAGGAAAATCGAATGCGCTGCCGTCGCTTGGGCCTGCATCATCCCCCCGCCTTATCGGCCACCATTCACTGGCAATCGTGTTGATTGTGACCGGCCGACAGGTGCCGGACACTCGTGGTCATTGTCCTATCCGCCTGCTGGAGTTCTGCCATGAGTGAGTCTGTGCGCTTCGAAGATAAAGTCGTGATCGTCACGGGAGCCGGCGGTGGCCTGGGGCGCGCCCATGCGTTGCTGTTCGCCAGACAAGGCGCGAAAGTGCTGGTCAACGATCTTGGCGGCTCGGCGCAAGGGGAAGGGGCCAATGCCTCGGCAGCGGATCGGGTGGTCGCCGAAATCCGCGAGGCAGGCGGCATCGCCGAGGCCAACCACGACTCGGTCACCGATGGCGACAAGCTGGTACAAAACGCGCTCGATGCGTTCGGTCGCGTCGACGTGGTGGTCAACAATGCCGGGATCCTGCGGGACAAGACGTTCCATAAAATGGAAGACGCCGATTGGGACCTGGTCTACCGCGTCCACGTCGAGGGTGCCTACAAGGTGACCCGGGCCGCATGGCCGCACCTGCGTGAGCAAAACTACGGGCGGGTGATCTTCACCGCGTCCACCTCGGGCATCTACGGCAACTTCGGCCAATCCAACTACGGCATGGCCAAGCTCGGCCTTTATGGCCTGACCCGCACCCTGGCCATCGAAGGCCGCAAGAACAACATCCTGGTCAATGCCATCGCCCCCACTGGCGGCACCCGCATGACCGAAGGCCTGATCCCGCCGCAGGTGTTCGAACAACTCAAGCCCGAACTCGTCAGCCCGCTGGTGGTGTACCTGGCCAGTGAGACCTGCCAGGAAACCTCAGGCTTGTTCGAAGTGGGCGGCGGCTGGATGGGCAAGGTGCGCTGGGAGCGCAGCCTGGGTGCGGGCTTCGACCCGCGCAAAGGCTTTTCGCCCGAAGACGTCGCCGCCCATTGGCAGCAGATCTGCGACTTCGAGGATGCGGTACACCCGAACGACAACCTGGAAGCCTTGAAAGAAATGATGGCGAATCTGCAACGCCACGCTATCTAAACCTCACCGCCCGTGCCGCTTGCCGCCAGGCGCGGCAAGCGTGCTCATGGACAATACTCTGTTCACCCGGGCCGCCAGGTTCGCGGTGGTCTCGATAGGGCACAGACCTATCCCACACGGCTCAACCTCCAGGCAAAGCGCGCGGCGGGGATTTCCTACAGCAACGTAGGAAACAAGAAGTTCTAACTCGAAAATACCCGCACATAAAAAAGGCCGCTGCTAAAAGCAGCGGCCTAAGCGTGACGTTGCAAAGGAGCTACAAACCAACGTCGATGAACACGGGATGATGGACCGATGCGCCAATCCATCCGAATGACGGTGCGCCAGGCGGGAAGGATGCCGTGGCGACTTGCGCTTGCAGGCCCGTTGCCCTGCAAGCCCGACCAGCATAGGGATCGAGGCCGACGGGAAACAGCCCGGATCCGGACATGCACCGTTGCAGGGCGCGTAACAGTCGCAGGCGGGGCAGGAATATGCGTGGCGCTGATGGCCCATCATCCAGTCCGTCCATGGGGCGCGCAAACGCCCGTCCCGCAGGGGCTGTAATCCTTTTGAGGTACAGCGCGAATACCTCCTTGGTGCGCTTATCGCCCATGGCGTGCGGCAGTAGGGTGAAGCCTCTGTCACTCACCGGGGAAGACGCATGACAACAATAACAATGCGCGCCATCTTCAAACCGCAGGCGCTGGCCGTCGCGGTGGCCTTGGGTTGCTGTGCCCAGGCGCAGGCCGTTTCATTCAACATTGGCGAGATCGAGGGTCAGTTCGATTCGTCGCTGTCCGTGGGCGCGAGCTGGGGCATGCGCGATGCCGACAAAGACCTGGTCGGCACGGTCAACGGCGGGCGGGGCCAATCCTCCACCGGTGATGACGGACGGCTGAATTTCAAGAAAGGCGAAACCTTTTCCAAAATCTTCAAGGGCCTGCACGACCTCGAGCTCAAGTACGGCGACACCGGTGTGTTCGTGCGTGGCAAGTACTGGTACGACTTCGAGCTCAAGGATGAGGGCCGCGAGTTCAAGGACATCAGCGACAGCAATCGCAAGGAAGGCGCCAAGTCTTCGGGGGCACAGATTCTCGATGCCTTCGTCTATCACAACTACTCCATCGCCGATTTGCCAGGCACCGTGCGCGCCGGCAAGCAGGTGGTCAGTTGGGGGGAAAGCACCTTCATCGGCAACTCCATCAACAGCATCAACCCGGTGGACGTGTCCGCGTTCCGTCGCCCCGGTGCGGAGATCAAGGAAGGCCTGATCCCGGTGAACATGCTGTTCGCCTCCCAGGGCCTGACCGACAAGCTCACCATCGAAGGTTTCTACCAGTTGGAGTGGGATCAGACCGTGGTGGATAACTGCGGCACGTTCTTCGGCAACGACGTGGTGGCCGATGGTTGCACCAGTGGCTACACCGTGGGCAGTCCGGCGATTGCGCCGTTCGTGCCCTTGACCCGGGCATTCGGCCAGGAGATCCAGGTGTCCAGGGAAGGGGTGATCATTCCCCGTGGCGGCGACCGCGACGCCCGCGACTCCGGCCAGTGGGGCACGGCGTTGCGCTGGCTCGGCGATGACACCGAGTACGGCCTGTACTTCATGAATTACCACAGCCGTACGCCTACCGTCGGGACCACCACGGCAGGGCGTTCGACGCTGGCGGCGTTGCCGGGAATGGTCGCGATCGCCAACGGCCTGGCCCCTGGCAGCGGTGCGGGTCTGGCGCAAAGCGTGATGCTGGGCCGTGGTGGGTACTACCTTGAATACCCGGAAGACATCCGTCTGTACGGCGCCAGTTTCTCCACGACGTTGCCCACCGGCACCGCCTGGACCGGGGAAATCAGCTACCGTCCCAACGCGCCGGTGCAGGTCAATACCAACGACCTGACCCTGGCCCTGGTCAACCCGATTGCCGGTGGCGCGGCATCGCCCATCGCGACCGCACCGGGTGCCGACAATACTGGTTACCGGCGCAAGGAAGTGACCCAGGTCCAGAGCACCCTGACGCACTTCTTCGATCAGGTGCTGGGGGCTGATCGCCTGACGCTGGTTGGCGAAGCGGCGGTGGTGCATGTCGGTGGCCTGGAGTCCAAGGACAAGCTGCGTTATGGCCGTGACTCGGTCTATGGCCAATACGGCTTCCAGGGCGACACCGATGGTTTCGTCACCTCGACGTCCTGGGGCTACCGCGCCCGGGCGATTCTCGACTACTCCAACGTGATCGGCGGAGTGAACTTCAAGCCCAACATGTCCTGGTCCCACGACGTGGCCGGCTATGGCCCCAACGGTTTGTTCAATGAAGGCGCCAAGGCCATCAGCGTTGGTGTCGATGCCGATTACCGCAACACCTACACCGCCAGCTTGAGCTACACCGACTTTTTTGGCGGCGATTACAACGTTCTCGAAGACCGCGATTTCCTCGCGCTGAGCTTCGGCGTGAACTTCTGATCTGGCTGACAAGGAAAACCCAATGCGCAAGATGATCCTGCAATGCGGTGCCCTGGCCTTGAGCCTGCTGGCGGCGAACGTGATGGCGGCGGTTTCGCCGGAGGAAGCGAACAAACTGGGCACCAGCCTCACGCCGTTGGGCGCGGAAAAAGCCGGCAATGCCGATGGCTCGATCCCGGCCTGGACCGGTGGTATCGCGAAAAACGCCGGGGCCGTGGACAGCAAGGGCTTTTTGGCCGACCCGTTCGCCAATGAAAAACCGCTGTTCACCATCACCGCCGCGACCGTGGACAAGTACAAGGACAAACTCTCCGAAGGGCAGGTGGCGATGTTCAAGCGCTACCCGGAGACCTACAAGATCCCGGTCTATCCGACCCATCGCAGCGTTTCCCTGCCACCGGAAATCTACGAGTCGGCCAAGCGCAGCGCCCTCAACGTGGCGTCCATCAACGACGGTAACGGCTTGTCCAACTTCACCGGCAACCGTTACTACGCCTTCCCGATCCCCAAGAACGGCGTGGAAGTCATATGGAACCACATCACCCGTTATCACGGCGGCAACCTGCGACGCATCATTACCCAGGCCACGCCACAGACCAATGGCAGCTTCACGCCGATCCGCTTCGAAGAAGAAATCGCCGTGCCGTTCCTGATCAAGGATGCCGACCCGGAAAAGGCCAGTAACGTACTGACCTATTTCAAGCAGGAGGTCACCGCCCCGGCACGCCTGGCCGGTAACGTGCTGCTGGTGCATGAAACCCTCGACCAAGTGAAGGAACCTCGCCTGGCCTGGATCTACAACGCCGGCCAACGCCGTGTGCGTCGTGCCCCGCAAGTGGCCTACGATGGCCCGGGCACCGCCGCCGACGGGTTGCGCACCTCCGACAACTTCGACCTGTTTTCCGGCGCGCCGGACCGCTACGACTGGAAGCTGATCGGCAAGAAGGAAATGTACATCCCGTACAACAGCTATAAGCTCGATTCGCCCAGTCTCAAGTACGATGACGTGATCAAGGCCGGTCATATCAACCAGGACCTGACCCGCTATGAACTGCACCGGGTCTGGGAAGTGGTCGGGACGGTCAAGCCCAGCGAGCGGCACATCTACGCCAAACGCCACATGTACTTCGACGAAGACAGCTGGCAGGCCGCGCTGGTGGACCACTACGACGGCCGCGGCCAACTGTGGCGGGTAGCCGAAGGTCATGCCCAGTTCTACTACGACCATCAGAACCCGGGCTACACCCTGGAGGCGCTCTACGACATCATCGCCGGCCGCTACATCGCGCTGGGGATGAAGAACGAAGAGAAACACAGCTACGAGTACGGCTTCGAAGCCCGGGCAGCCGACTACACGCCGGCGGCGCTGCGCTCGACCGGGGTTCGATAACCCTTCGGACGGACACCGCATCTGTGGCGAGGGAGCTTGCTCCCGCTGGGGCGCGCAGCGGCCCTGAAACCAGACGGCTCGATGTATCAGGTGCATTGAGTGGACCGTTTTGGGGCTGCTGCGCAACCCAGCGGGAGCAAGCTCCCTCGCCACGGGGCCGAGTCTGATTTGAACCCGACATGACGACCGGCAGCAAACCTGCCGGTCGTTTTTTTATGGGCGACAATCAGCGCGCTGAATACTTCTCCAAAGGTCGGCGACACAGGGCTAGGGTGGTGAGATAACAATAAACAGGATCACCCACATGACCGCCATGACTCCGTGTCCGGACCGTCCAGGATTGCTGCCTCGCCTGTCCTCGACACATCTGCCACGGCGGTCCCTGAGCGAGCCGCTGCTGGCTTCCGAGGCGCGGGTAAAACTGCTCTGCGCGCCGGCGGGCAGCGGCAAGAGTGCGTTGTTCGCCGAGTGCTTCCTGCAAGCGCCCAGCGACTGTCGGCTGCATTGGTTGCCTTTGGGGGGCGCGGCGTTGAGTGCGGCGAAAATGTGCGAGCACTTGGCGCAGACCCTCGGGCTGCCGGTGCTGGATGAAGCGGGTTTGTTGGCCCACCTGGCGCGTTTGCAAACACCCACCTGGTTATTCCTGGACGACTATTGCCGGGTGCCGAACCCCGAGCTGGATCAACTGCTCGACCGTTTGTTGAACACCAGCAGCCCGGCATTGCACCTGTGGTTGAATGGCCGCCGCCGCCCCCACTGCAACTGGCCGCGACTGTTGCTCGATGACGAACTGCACGAGTTTGACCCGCAGGCGTTGTTCTTCACCCCTGATGATATCCAGCCACTGCTTCGTCATCTGCCCGGCCCCCAGGCTGCCCGCACGGCTTGCGAGGTGATTCAGCGCAATGGTGGCTGGTGTGCCGGGGTGCGCATCACCCTGCTCGAGCGCTGCGAATGGGCGCGCAGTCATGCGACACCGGGGCGGCCGGGGACCTTGCTCGACTACCTGGAGTACGAACTGTTCAGCACGTTGACCCCGGACCTGGCACAGGCCTGGCGCGTGCTGGCGCATCTGCCGCGGTTCAATGCCCGGCTGTGCGAGCACTTGTTCGGCGACACGGTGGGCGCCCAATGCCTGCCGTTGTTGTTGGAGCTGGGGTGTTTCATCGAGCCGTGGGAGCAGACCTCGGATTGGTTGCAAATCTTCCCGGCCCTGGCCCGGTTGGTGCGTGAAGAGCCCTGGTCCCAGGGTCGCTCCTGGCATCGACGGGCCTGCCAGTGGTTTGCCGCCGAGCAGGACTGGCAAATGGCGTTCGAGCAAGCCATGTTGGCCGAGGAGTTCGAGACCGCGGTCAGTTTCTTGCAGCATTTGAATTTCGAGCACGTCTTGCAGCGCCGTAACGTGGTGTTGTTGCTGAGCTTGCACGATCAACAAGGCGAAGCGTTGACCCTTGATACGCCGCAGTCGGTGGGGCTGGTCACCGCTGCGCTGTTGTTCGCCGGACGCTTCGATGAGGCGTCGACATGCATCGAGCAACTGGCCAGGTTCCTGCCGCAGCCTTCGGCCTGTCGGCAGCGACAGGTGCTGGCCAGGTGGCTGGTCTTGCGCGGCTGGTTGCTGCACCTCTCGGGCGATGGCGAACCGGCGCGCGAACATTTCCTCCAGGCCCAGGCCAGCCTGGACCCCGAGGCCTGGTCCCAACGGGTGCTGTGCCTGGGTGGGCTGACGCAGCAGGCGCTGCTTGCTGGCGAACTGGCCTCGGCGCAATGGATCAACCGCCAGGCGTTATGCCTGGCGCGTGCGCAGGGTTCGCTGGTCTTTGAAGGATTGCTGGAACTGGACCACGCCCAGGTCCTGGAGCAACGCGGCGCGCCGCATCGGGCCGATCATTTGCTGGCCGCCGTCCAGGCACTGCTGGATAAACCGGGCCAGGACTTTTCTGCGTTGTTGGGACGGATTGCCTTGCGGCGCGGGCGCTTGGCGTTGCGCATGGGGTTTGAGGAGCGGGCCGCCGAGCACTTTCAAACGGGCTTGGAAACGGGCCTGCACAGCCAGGACAAACAGGTGCTTTATGGCTTTCTCGGCAAGGCCTGCCTGGCTGCCAACCAGGGCGACTACGGCGAGGCCTTCATGCACCTGCGCGATGCCGAGCGGGTCATGCAGCAGCGCCACATCCCCGACACCGTCTACCGTGGCGTGTTGTTGCAAACCAGCTGCCAGTTCTGGTTGCAACAGGGGCGGGCGGAACTGGCCCATGAAGCCTTGACCCGCGTCTTGCGGCATTTTCGCGGACCCCAGGCCAAGCACGCGCCTCCCGCGACCCTGGAGCTTATTGCGCGACTTGAATACCTGCTGGTGCTGGCCGAAGTCTACTTGCAGCGGGCGCAGGCGCCACAGGCGCGCCTGCAGGCCATGATCGCCCTGGCGCAGCACGGTGAAATGCACAGCCTGGAAACCGAACTGCACCTGGTGCTGACGGAGGTCGTCTGGTTGTCCGGCGATCGTGCCCAGGCCCGCTCACTGCTGCAAGAGGGGCTCAAGCGCGTCACGTGCTGGCGGGCCCAGCAAGCGTTGTGCGAACTGGGCTTGCGCCAGCCTGAACTGTTGCGCTGGGGGCAATCGGCAGAACAGACCGAGTCGCCCGTCACCGCCGAGGAGACGTTGCTCAGTCATCGCGAGCTGGAGGTCCTGGAGCTGATTGCCCAAGGGCATTCAAACCAACAGATTGCCGAACAGTTGTTCATCTCGTTGCACACGGTGAAAACCCATGCGCGTCGCATCCACAGCAAGTTGGGTGTGCAACGACGTACCCAGGCGGTGGCAAAAGCCAAGGGCATGGGGGTGATGGGTTAGCTGCAATGATTCGACGCTTCACGCACGCTTACACTTGCCTTTTTTACAGTCGGGCGCTGGCCTGTGTATAACGGCCTGGCTGAAGTTCAAGTCTTGAGTTGCCGCTTCAGTTGACCGGATGCCGTGTTATTGCATCAGGCGCATACCCCATAACGGCTCGAACAGGAAGTTCGAGCCCATGAAATGACAAGGATGTCTTATGAATACCCCGTTGTTTTCTTCTCACTCCGAAAGACTTCTAGCACTGAAGAACACGCGCGTGGATTTTGCCGTGCAGGTGCTATTGGATCATTACCTGGAGCCATTGGACGTCAACCCATTCACTGCCTATGTGAACACGTTGATGGACTTCCCCAAGCTCGAAACGGGAACTTCTCGAACGTTATTCGAGGAAACGCTGGCCTGGGTTGAAAAGCAAAGTCTGCCAACCTATACGCAAGGAATCAGTAATGTGTTCAGCAGGCGTTATTCCTTTGCCGCCGAAGACCGGCTAAAGACGCTGGACTTGATCGCTTTTGAAAAAATCGTCACAGACATCGTTGCAAGTTTGACGGAAAAACCTGCAATCGATTTATCCCCGCGCCCCCTCAGGCCATTGACCGCCGAGGATGTGCAGGGTGCTTTGAAAGTTCATGCGCCCAACATCTATCCGGAGGGCGTGTACGTGACCAGTTTTATTGACCATGGCCTCGGCAGGCGCATGGTGTTGTCTTCCGAAAGGCTGGTTGAGTATCTACTGGGCCATTTCAAGAACGATGTGATTCCCTTCCATTCGAAGGGCAGCCACCAAGGCATTTATACCGTCGGCTTCAGCGGCGAAGAGCGCCATCTCCATCCGCAACTGATCACCCCGCATCTCAATGATCTAGTGATCAGGATTGTCCCGGATTTCCTGGGCTGATCCTGGACCCGCCTCATACCCCATCCGCCAACTCACGGCCCGGGTCGCCGCCAACAGTCGTTGCGCCGCCGGGCCGTTTTCGTCGGCGTGGAACAGCGAGGTCGGGCCGACGACGGTCATCACTGCCTTGACCTCGCCGACCGCATTGAAGACCGGAGCGGACAAGGCGTCCACGCCCGGCATCAGCAAGCCATGCACATGGTGCAGGCCACGGCGGCGAATCTGCTCGCACAGGGTGGCATAGGCGCGATCATCGGCCAGGGCGTGGTGCTCGGTGTCTCGCACTTCCTGCTCGCGCAGGCCGATCGTCTCGCGGGCTGGCAGATAAGCGCTGAACACCAGCCCCGTGGACGAGCTGAGCAGCGGCAACACCGAGCCCAGTTGCGTCACCACGGTCACGGCCCGCACGGCGGGTTCGATACGCACCACGGTCGCGCCATGGTTGCCCCACACCGCCAGGAAGCAGGTTTCGTTCAAGTCATCGCGCAACTCGGCCAGGGGCAGGGCGGCCACTTGCAGCACGTCCATGCCGTTCAACGCGGCCAGGCCCACGCGCAGGGCTTCGCGGCCCAGGCCGTAGTGGTTGGTGGCGGCGTTCTGCTCGGCGAATCCGCTGGCGATCAAGGCCTGCAAGTAGCGATGGACCTTGCTCGCCGGCATCTGCACGTGCTCGGCCAGGCGCGACAGGGACGTGGAGGGGGAGAGTTCGGCCAGGGCCTTGAGAATGTCGGTGCCGACTTCGGCCGAGCGGACTTTCTGTTTACCGTTGCTGAGCGGGGTTTCCATGGAGGCGCAGGGTCCAGAGGCGAATGGGCGTCTTTATAGCTTGACGGTCGCCGTCGAGCAAATTACGTTATGCGTAATTGAATTACGATAAAAATAACCCGGTGCGCCTCAACCACTCCGTTGAGTGACGGGCCGCAGTCCCAGGAGGCTCCATGAACCTCGATTCCACAACGTCGGACCTGGCTTACCAGTCAGGCTTGGGCAACGAATTTGCAAGCGAAGCCTTGCCCGGCGCCTTGCCCGTCGGCCAGAACTCCCCGCAGAAAGCTCCGTACGGTCTCTACGCCGAGTTGTTCTCTGGCACGGCGTTCACCATGGCCCGCAGCGAAGCGCGGCGTACCTGGATGTATCGCATCCGGCCGTCGGCCAATCACCCGGCCTTCACCAGGCTCGAACGGCAATTGGCGGGTGGCCCGCTGGGTGAGGTCACGCCCAATCGCCTGCGCTGGAACCCGCTGGACATTCCCGCCGAGCCCACCGATTTCATCGACGGGCTGGTGTGCATGGCGGCCAATGCCGGCGCGGACAAACCGGCCGGCGTCAGCCTTTATCACTACCGGGCCAACCGCTCCATGGAGCGAGTGTTTTTCAATGCCGACGGTGAGTGGTTGATCGTGCCGCAACTGGGACGGCTGCGGATCGCCACCGAACTGGGCGTACTGGAACTGGCGCCGCTGGAAATCGCCGTGCTGCCCCGGGGCCTGAAATTTCGCGTTGAACTGCTCGACCCGCAGGCCCGTGGTTACCTCGCCGAAAACCATGGCGCGCCGCTGCGCCTGCCGGACCTGGGGCCCATCGGCAGCAACGGCCTGGCGAACCCGCGGGACTTCCTGACGCCGGTCGCCCATTACGAGAACCTCGCGCAACCGACCACCCTGGTGCAGAAATTCCTCGGTGAGTTGTGGGGTTGCGAGCTGGATCATTCGCCTCTTGACGTGGTGGCCTGGCACGGCAACAACGTGCCGTACAAATATGACCTGCGCCGTTTCAACACGATTGGCACGGTCAGCTTCGATCACCCGGATCCGTCGATTTTCACCGTGCTGACCTCGCCCACCAGTGTCCACGGCTTGGCCAATCTCGACTTCGTGATTTTCCCGCCCCGCTGGATGGTGGCGGAAAACACCTTCCGTCCGCCGTGGTTCCACCGCAACCTGATGAACGAATTCATGGGCCTGATCCAGGGCGCCTACGATGCCAAGGCCGAAGGTTTCCTGCCGGGCGGTACGTCCTTGCACAGTTGCATGAGCGCCCATGGCCCGGACGGCGAGACCTGCACCAAGGCGATCAACGCTGATCTTCAGCCGGCGAAAATCGACAACACCATGGCCTTCATGTTCGAGACCAGCCAGGTCTTGCGCCCAAGCCGTTTCGCCCTGGACTGTCCGCAACTGCAAACCGACTACGATGCTTGTTGGGCCTCGCTGCCTGTCACGTTCGACCCGACCCGGAGATAACCATGACTCAAAGTTCCCCTGACCGTAGCTGGGTCGCCAGTGCCAACGGCCACGCCGACTTCCCGTTGCAGAACCTGCCATTGGGTGTCTTCAGCGTCGATGGCGGTGCCTTGCGCTGCGGCGTGGCGATTGGCGAGCGGATTTTCGATCTGCAGGTGGCGCTGCAAGCGGGCTTGTTTGATGGCGCGGCGCAACAAGCCGTCGAAGCCATGGCCGGCGGCCAGTTGAATGGGTTTTTCGACCTGGGCCGCAGCGCCCGGGTTGCCCTGCGTGAACGACTGCTGGAACTGTTGCGCGAAGACAGTCCGTTGCGCGGCAAGGTCGAAGCGCTGGGGGCGAAGCTGCTGCTCCTCGCCGCCGACTGCCAGATGCACCTACCGGCCAGGATCAACGACTACACCGATTTCTACGTGGGTATCGAACACGCGCAGAATGTCGGCAAGCTGTTTCGCCCCGACAATCCATTGCTGCCCAATTACAAATACGTGCCCATCGGTTACCACGGTCGTGCTTCGACCATTCGCCCGTCCGGCACCGACGTGCGCCGTCCCAAGGGCCAGACCCTGCCGGCCGGCCAGACCGAGCCGACCTTCGGCCCGTGTGCGCGGCTGGACTATGAGCTGGAGCTGGGCATCTGGATCGGCAAGGGCAATGCGCTGGGCGAACCGATCCCCATTGGCGATGCCGCCGAGCACATTGGCGGGTTCTGCCTGCTCAACGACTGGTCGGCCCGGGATATCCAGGCCTGGGAATATCAGCCCCTGGGGCCGTTTCTGTCGAAGAGTTTCCTGACCAGCATTTCGCCGTGGGTGGTGACGGCTGAGGCCCTGGAGCCGTTCCGCCGCCCGCAACCGGCGCGTCCGCAAGGCGATCCGCAGCCGCTGCCGTATCTGCTGGACACGCGTGATCAGGCCGGCGGTGCCTTCGACATCGAGCTGGAGGTGCTGTTGCTGACCGAGGCCATGGTCGAGCAGAACCTGCCGGCCCAGCGCCTGACGCTGAGCAACACCCAGTACATGTACTGGACCGTGGCGCAAATGGTCGCGCACCACAGCGTCAACGGCTGCCAGTTGCAGGCCGGCGACCTGTTTGGCTCGGGCACCTTGTCGGGGCCTGAAAACCATCAATTCGGCAGCCTGCTGGAAATCACCGAAGGCGGCAAGAAACCGATCGAACTGGCGTCTGGCGAAGTGCGCCGATTCCTCGAGGACGGTGACGAAATCATCTTGCGGGCCCGTTGCCGCCGCGAGGGTTTCGCCTCCATCGGTTTCGGCGAGTGCCGGGGCAAGATCCTGCCGGCGCGTTGAGGGGGGAGTGCATGGAACTCTATACCTACTACCGCTCCACCTCGTCCTATCGGGTGCGCATTGCGTTGGCGCTCAAGGGCCTGGATTACCAGGCCTTGCCCGTCAACCTGATCGCTGTGCCTGGGGGCGAGCATCGCCAGCCGGCCTACCTGGCGATCAACCCCCAGGGCCGGGTGCCGGCGCTGCGTACCGATGAGGGCGCGTTGCTGGTGCAATCGCCGGCCATCATCGAATACCTGGAGGAGCGTTATCCCCAGGTGCCGCTGCTCAGCGCCGACCTGGCGGTGCGCGCCCACGAGCGCGGTGTCGCCGCGTTGATCGGTTGCGACATTCATCCCCTGCACAACGTCAGCGTGCTCAACCAACTGCGGCAGTGGGGGCACGATGAAGCGCAGGTGACAGAGTGGATCGGGCATTGGATCAGCCAGGGCTTGGCGGCGGTGGAGCAGTTGATTGGCGACGACGGCTACTGCTTCGGCGCGCTGCCGGGGTTGGCGGATGTGTTCTTGATCCCGCAGTTGTACGCGGCCGAGCGGTTCAATGTTTCCTTGCAGGGGTATCCACGGATCCGTCGCGTGGCGGCATTGGCGGCTGGGCATGCCGCGTTCCAGCAGGCGCATCCGGCGACGCAGCCGGATACCCCGGCTTGATATTGATGTGGGCCGTTGCATCGCTATCGCGAGCAAGCTCGCTCCCACATTTGATTCGGATCAACGGTGGGAGCGAGCTTGCTCGCGATAGCGATTCAACAAGCAACCTGAATCTGCATGCCTGCCACCGGTCAATGCACCACCGAATTCGGCGGCAAATGCCCCAGCCGCTCCGTCAGCCGGATTCGCTGGATCGGATCATCGCTGAGCATCAGGGCATGCTCCAGGTCGAAGCGCTCGGCGTTGGGGCAATCGAGTCGCTGATACAGGCTGGCGCGGGCCAGGTAATCGGCGGCGCTGGCGTTGCCCAGTTCCAGCACCCGTTCGGCGTCGATCAGGGCCGCGATGTAATCGTCGTTCGCCAGATGCAGTTGGCGCAGGTTGCGCGACAGGCGCTGCAGCATCTGCATCGGCTCGGCGTTGACCAGGTGTTCCGCCTTGAGCAGCATGTTCGCGCCGTATTGGCGCTGTAGCAGTTCCCGGCAGTCATTGGGGTACAACCGGCGCCCACCGCACGGATCGAGCAGGTGATCGGCGCCGGGCACCTTCAACAGGAAATGTCCGGGGAAATTGACACCGACCATCGGAATTTCCAGGCCACGGGCCAGTTCCAGGGCAATCAAGCCGAGGGCCAGGGGCTGCCCGCGCTTGCGTGCCAGGACTTGGTCTAGCAACGCCGCGCGTGGTCGCAGGGGAGTGAAGTCGTCTTGGGCGAAACCCAGGTCATTGAGCCGTCGCAACAAGGGCTGGCCCAGTTCGCTGACAGGCAGCATCGGCAGGCCATGGCTGACCCGCTGTTGCAGCTCCTTGAAATCCTTCAGCAAGGTCGGGACGTCGACGTCGCGATCATGTTCGGCAGCGATCCACAACGCCGCTTCGAACAACGCCGGTGGTGAGCGGTGCAGACAGTCAAAAAAGGCTTGGCGCGGTTTCATCGAACTCTCCGGGCTATGCTCCCGTTTTAGCCCTGCCATGGATTTTCGTCCAGTCTCGAACAGCCGCTGTCACGGGTTATGCCGAAAAAGACTGACCATCCTGGCGACTTATTCCGGCGTGCTCCAGCAATTTTCGACTGCACGCCTATACTGGCGAAACAAACAAAAGTGATTCGGGAGCCTTACGATGTTTGCTCTCATGCAAAGCTCCCGCCTTGAATCGCTGCACCTAAGCGTAGACCCGACGACCGGGTTGAAGGCGGTGATTGCTATTCATTGCAGCCGTCCCGGGCCTGCCCTGGGGGGCTGTCGTTATCTTGCCTACCCCGACGACGAAAGTGCCGTGGCAGACGCCGTGCGCCTGGCTCAAGGCATGAGCTACAAGGCGGCGCTGGCCGGCTTGCCCGTGGGCGGTGGGGTTGCGGTGATCATGCGTCCGGCCCATGTCGAGAGTCGGGCGGCGCTGTTCGAAGCCTTTGGTCGCTGCATCGAGCAATTGGACGGGCGCTACATCACGGCCATCGACAGCGGCACATCGGTGGCCGACATGGATTGCATCGCCCAGCAGACCCGCCATGTCACCAGCACCACGGCCTCGGGAGACCCCGCGCCCCACGCGGCAATGGGCGTTTTTGCCGGCATTCGTGCCACCGCCATGGCCCGCCTGGGTAGCGATAACCTCGAAAGCCTGCGGGTGGCGATCCAGGGCCTGGGCAATGTCGGTTATGCCCTGGCCGAACAACTGCACGCGGCGGGTGCCGAACTGCTGGTCAGCGACATTGACCCTGGCAAGGTGCAACTGGCCATGGAGCAACTGGGCGCCCATCCGATCGCCAACGACGCGCTGCTCAGCACTCCCTGCGACATCCTCGCCCCCTGCGGCCTGGGTGGGGTGCTCAACAGCCACAGCGTGGCGCAACTGCGCTGCTCAGCCGTTGCCGGCTCGGCCCACAATCAGTTGAGCAGCCTGCAGGTGGCCGACCAGTTGGAAAGGCGCGGGATTCTTTATGCGCCGGACTATGTGATCAACTCCGGCGGGTTGATCTATGTCGCGCTGAAGCATCGCGGCGAAGAACTGTCGACGATCACCGCACATTTGTCGAAGATCGGTGCCCGGCTCACGGAAGTCTTCGCCCACGCCCAGGCGGAGAAGCGCTCACCGGCGCGGGTGGCCGATGAGTTGGCAGAGCGCCTGCTGTACCGCTGAAAATCCAAAGGAAGCAATGGGTAGCAGTGAAGGAGCCTAGCTGTGGGAGCAAGGCTTGCCCGCGATGCAGACGCCGCGATTGTTCAGGCTAACCGAGTCATCGTTCATCGCGAGCAAGCTTTGCTCCCACAGCTGCAATTACCTCAGCAGATACACCGGAAAGCATTCACACAAATGCATCACCCGGCGTCGGGTGTTATCCAGGCGTGCGGCGTTGTCCGGTTGTTCCAGCAGGTCGGCGATCAGATTCGCCACTTCGGCACATTCCGCTTCACCAAAGCCACGAGTGGTCAGCGCTGGGGTGCCGATGCGAATGCCACTGGTGATCGCCGGTTTTTGCGGATCATTGGGTATCGCGTTTTTGTTCAGGGTGATGTGGGCGCTTTCCAGCAACGCCTCGGCGTCTTTGCCGGTGATGTTCATCGAGCGCAGATCGAGCAGGAACATATGGCAGTCGGTACCGCCGGACACCACCCGCAAACCGCGCCGGGTCAGCACATCGGCCATGACCCGGGCGTTGTCGATCACCCGCTGCTGGTAATGCTTGAATCCGTCGCCCAGGGCTTCGTTGAAGGCCACGGCCTTGGCGGCAATGACATGCATCAGCGGGCCGCCCTGGTACACCGGGAAAATCGTCTTGTCGAGCAGGGCGGCGTATTGCGCCTTGGCCAGGATCAAGCCGCCGCGGGGGCCGCGCAGGGTTTTGTGGGTGGTGGAGGTGATGAAGTCGGCGATGCCCACCGGCGAGGGGTACACGCCGGCAGCGATCAACCCGGCGTAGTGCGCCATGTCCACCATCAGGTAGGCGCCGACTTCATCGCAGATCTTGCGAAAGCGCTGGAAGTCGAGGGTCCGCGAATAGGCCGAGGCCCCGGCGATGATCATTTTCGGCCGGTGTTCCCGGGCCAGGGCTTCCATTTCTTCGTAGTCGAGGGTTTCGGTTTCCGTGTCCAGGCCATAGGAAAAGGCCCGGTAGAGCTTGCCGGAAAAATTGACCGAGGCGCCGTGGGTCAGGTGGCCGCCGTGGGCCAGGGACATGCCCAGGATCGTGTCGCCGGGTTCAAGTACTGCCAGGAAAACCGCCTGGTTGGCCTGGGAGCCGGAGTGCGGCTGCACATTGACGTATTCGCAGTTGAACAACTTGCGAGCGCGTTCGATGGCCAGGTTCTCGATTTCATCGACGACCTTGCAGCCGCCGTAGTAACGCTTGCCCGGATAGCCTTCGGCGTACTTGTTGGTGAGCACGGAGCCCTGGGCCTGGAGCACTTCTTCGCTGACGTAGTTTTCCGAAGCGATCAGCTCCAGGTGGGTTTCCTGGCGATTGCGCTCGCGGTCGATCAGGCGGGCAATGGCGGGATCGAAATTTTGCAGGCTCATGGTGTGGATTCCTTAGATAAGCGCTTCGGCCGGTGGCGCGGTCACGTGATGTGGCGACACCCGTGGCTGGCTTTTGGACGAATCGGATAGAAAAATGGAGGTGTCTTTCAAACCGCTGCCGGTGATCAGGATCACGGCGGTTTGCGGTGTGTCGGGGTGCGTTTCTGCGTACTTGAGCAGGCCGGCGAAGGCGCTGGCGGCGCCGGCTTCCGGAAACACACCGGTGCTGGCGGCCAATCGGGAGGCGGCGGCGACAATGCTCGGGTCGCTGACGCAAATGAACTCGCCGCCGCTGGCGGTCACCGCGCGCATGGCCTTGAGACGATCACGCGGCAGCGCCACGTTGATGCTGCTGGCCAGGCTGGTGGGCGGCAGGCGTTCGGTTTGCTGCATCGAGCGGTCGTAGCGCCAGGCGCGGTACATGAAATTGCTGTGCTCGGCCTGCACGCCGATCAGGCGTGGGATACGTTCGATCCAGCCCAATTGCAGCAAGTCGAAAAAGCCTTTGTAGACCGAGCCCAGGATGCAGCCGTTGCCGACGGGCACGAACACCAGGTCCGGCACCTGCCAGTTGAGTTGTTCGCACATCTCGAAGGCGACGGTCTTCTTGCCTTCGCTCATGTACGAGTTGATCCCGGTGGTGCGGTTGTACCAGCCATGTTTTTCGCAAGCGTTGAGGCATTGTTCGAAGGCTTCGTCGTATTGCCCGTCGACCAGCACGATCTCGGCGCCGTAGCCTTGCATCTGCGCGAGTTTTTCGCGGGGCGCGCTCTTGGGCAGGTAAATGACGTTGTGCAGGCCCAGGCTGGCGCTCATTCCGGCCAATGCCGAAGCGGCATTGCCGGTGCTGGCCACCGCCACGGTGCGTGCACCGGATTGCATGGCGTGGGCCACGGCCAGGGCGCTGGCGCGATCCTTCAATGACCCGGTCGGTTGCCGTGATTCGTCTTTTACGAAGACTTTGATCCGGGCACCTTTGCCGAGCAGTTCCGGGCGCGAGTACAGCGGCGTATTGCCCACCAGTAACGGTGGAATGAACTGCGTCGAGCTCAACGGCATCAAGCGGTCATAGCGCCACATGCCACGGGCGTGGTCATGGGCCAGGCTGTCCCGGGACCATTCGCGCTTGAGCGTCGGGTAATCGTAAAGCGCGTCCAGGGCACCATCGATGTTGCAATGAGGGCAGTAGTAGCTGACCTCATGGGGCTGGTAGCTTCGATCGCAAACCAGGCACTGCAATACATACTCTCTGTACGAATTTTTCATGGTCACCCTCTGAAAATACGCTGTGCTGGTGCTTTCCTTGCCAACGTCGATCCGGCTCACCGGACCGACGGGCACTCTGCTGACAGAAGGTGTTTCAGATCACCATGATGGCGTCGATGGCAACCAGGGTATTGCGTGCCAGCGCGCTGGCGCCGGCGGTGGTGCGGGCCGGATAGGGCTTGGTGAAGTACTCTTCCATGACGCGGTTGAGGGTCGGGAACTCACTCAAGTCAGTGATGAACGCCGTGACCTTGACCACGTTCGCCAGGGTGCCGCCCGCCGCTTCGGCCATTTGCACCAGGTTGTCGAGGGTCTGGCGCAGTTGGCCTTCGAAATCCTTGGCCAGTACTTCGTTGTTCAGCGCCGAGACCGGGGTCTGTGCCGACAGGTAGATGGTCTGCCCGTGGCTGACCTTGATGCCCTGGGAATAGGTGCCCAGTGGCAGTGGCGCCTTGTCGGTGAAAATGACGTTCTCTTCGCCCAGGAATGGTTTGGCGGCGGACTGGATTTGAGCGGTGGTTTGCATGGTGACGTTCCTTGTTAAGTGGATGGGTTAGTGCAAATCGGCAACCTGCTTGACGGCCAGGCTGGAAAATTCCTCGTCGCGGCAGCGGGCCGGGGAAAAGTGCTGGTAGTTGAGTTGCAGCGCCGCCAGGTCGGCCGGCATGGCGATGCCCAGCGCCGCGTGACTGCACAGGCGTGCAATGGCGGGCGCGGCCTGGATGCCGTAGCCACCAAGGGCGGCGAGCCAGATAAAACTCTCTTGTTGCGGGTCCTGGCCGAGCACTGGCGAGCGGTCGGCGACGAAGGTGCGCAGGCCCGCCCATTTATTGATGATCGAGCGGGGGCGCAGGCGCGTGGTGTTCTGCAGGCGATCCATGGTGATGGCCAGGTCAAGCTCTTCCGGCAATGCATCGCAGGGCAACGACGGGCTTTCATCGCAGGGGGAGACGATCAGTCGCCCGGCTTCAGGCTTGATGAAAATGTCCTCGTCCACCGTGCCCAGGTAGGGCGTGTGGTGCACGTCGCACTGTGGATCGACCGCCAGCACGGTGCGCCGCAACGGCCGGACACCGACCTTGGGCACGCCGCAGCGCTCAGCGATTTCATCGGCCCAGGCCCCCGCGGCGTTGACCACGATGGCGGCTTGCAGGGACTGGCCGTCCCGGGTGTGCAAGCGCCAGTGCCCATCACGATGTTCGCCACGCAGCACTTCGGTCTCGCGCTTGACCACGCCACCATGGGCACGCAGGCCACTCAGGTAAGCCCCATGAATGCCATGCACATCCAGGTCGAAGGCGCTGGGCTCGTAGATCCCTGCGCTCCAGGCGCCTTCGGCGAGGTAGGGGACCAGCTCTTGCACGTGCTTTTCGTCGAGCAGCTCGGCCGTGGGCACTTGCTCCAGCACGGCGTTGAAACGCGCTTTGAGCTTGTCCACCCGTGCCGCCTGGGCCACGATCAGTGCGCCCCGCGGCGCCCATAGCGGATGCTCGGCCAAACCCTCGGGCGGGTTCTCGAAAAAGCGTCGGGACGCACAGGTCAGCGAACGGATCTGCTGGTTGCCGTAGCTTTCCATCGAGATCGCGGCCGAACGCCCCGTGGTGTGATAAGCCAGTTGCTGTTCCTGTTCGAGCAGGCAGACGCTGCCATGGCCCGCCAGTTCATAAGCGGCTGAGACGCCGGCGATGCCGCCACCGACCACGATGAAGTCGTAACGAGCGATCATGGTCGGCTGCCCTCGGCGATAGCGGCGGCTTTGCTTTCCCGGGTGTAGGTCAGCACGAAGTGCGCCACGAGACCAAAGATCAGCCCCCAGAACGCGGCGGCCAGGCCGAGGAAGCTCATGCCCGAGGCCGTCACCAGGAAGGTGATCAGCGCAGCTTCCCGCTGCTTCTCATCGGCCATGGCCCCGGTCAGCCCGGCACTGATCGCGCCAAACAAGGCGAGGCCGGCGAGGGAGGCGATCAATTCCTTTGGCAGTGCGGAGAACACCGAGGCCAGGGTCGCGCCGAAGGTACCCATCAGGATGTAGAACACTGCGCAGGCAATCCCGGCGATGTAGCGTTTGTCGCGGTCCTCGTGGGCTTCTCGACCGGTGCAGATCGCTGCGGTAATGGCCGCCAGGTTAAGGCCGTGGGACCCGAACGGGGCCATCAGGGCCGAGCCGATCGCGGTGACCGAAATGATCGAGCGAGCTGGCGTGTTGTAGCCCGAGGTGCGCAATACGGCCATGCCGGGCACGTATTGGCCGGTCAAGGTCACCAGCGCCAGTGGCAGGCCGATGTTGATGATCGCGTGCCAGTTCCATTCCGGTGCGATGAAGACCGGATGGGCCACGGCGATGGTGATCGAGTTGCTGTTGAGTTCACCGAACGAGGCAGCCACCGCGCAGCCGATGATCAGCACCGACAGAATGGCGTAGCGTGGCGAAAAACGCTTGAAGACCAGGTAGGCCGCGATCATCGCCAGCACCATCGCCGGTTGCAGCTTGATCGACGTGAACAGCTCGGCACCGAAGCGGAACAGGATGCCGGCGAGCATGGCGGCGGCAATGGCCTTGGGCAGGCGGCTCATCAGTTTGTCGAATGCCCCGGACAAACCGACCACGGCGATGATCACCGACGCCACCACATAGGCACCGATGGCCTGGGGCAGGGTCACGGTGGGCAGCATCGATACCAGCAATGCCGCCCCCGGTGTCGACCACGCGGTGATGACGGGGACACGCAGGCGCCAGCTCAGGAGCAGGCCGGTAATTCCGCTGCCGATGGAAATGGCCCAGATCCAGGAAGACACCACGTCATCGGGCAGGTGGGCTTCCTTGGCTGCCTGGAACACGATGATGAGCGGGCCGGCGTAGGAAATGATCACGGCGATGAAACCCGCGATGATCGCTGACAGGGATAGATCCTTTCTGAATGTGTCCATGATGTCTCGACTTGGCGCGGCAGGAGCCCGCAGTGGATGATTGAGTCGATTGCTTCGATTCGAGATCAGTGTATTTGAATGAATTGAGTTGATTCAATAGGTGGCGGGATTGTTACGAGATATTTTTCTGTCATGGCGGGGGTTTTTTAGTGGTTTTTGTTGTTAATCATTTGATTTATATGAATATTATTTGCTGTAAAAATTTATTCATATCCCACTGATTAACGATTCAATAATCGTATCAATCGACTCAATTCGCCGGATGAGTCGAATTATTAGTTGCCTAACCTCCATGTGATATGCTCGGATATTCATCATTTCTACGATGGGCAGTGATCATTCATGTGGGTTCCCCAGCTAAGCGAGTTCAGCCAGCCGATGTATTTGTCGATTGCCGATGCGTTGGCGCGCGATATCAACAACGGCGTGCTGAACGAGGGTGATCGCTTGCCGACCTTGCGGGAGCTGGCGACCACCTTGAATGTCACGCCGGGCACCATCAGCCGGGCCTATAGCGAAGCCCATCGGCGTCGGCTGGTGCAGGGGGAAGTGGGGCGTGGCACTTATGTGCTCAACCAGAAGCAACTGGAACTGCCGGCCAGCAACAGCGCCGCCGCGCCGTTAAACCTGGGGCAATCCGAACTGCTTGATCTTTCGATCATCAAGCCCTACAGCGAGACCCTGGAGTACTGGTTGCGCGGCGCGCTGGTGGGCATGGCCAAAAGTACCGATTTCGCGCGCGCGCTGGATTACGCGCCGGACGGCGGTCACCCGGCGCATCGTGAGGCGGGGGCTCAATGGTTGCGTCATTCATTGCCCGACGCGCAATGGCAACAAGTAGTGATTACCGCCGGGGCCCAGCATGGCTTGATGGTTGCGATGAGCGCCCTGACCAACGCCGGTGACCTGGTGCTCTGCGAGGCGCTGTGCTATCCCGGCATCATTTCCCTGGCCCACGGCCTCGAACGTCGCCTGCGTGGCGTGCCGATGGATGACGAAGGCATCATCCCCGAAGCCTTGCGCGAACTGTGCCTGCGAGAGAAGCCGGCGATGCTGGTGTGCGTGGCGACCTGCCAGAACCCGACGGCGGCGATCATGTCGCAGAAACGTCGGGCCCAGATTGCCGCGCTGGCCGAGGAATTCGATTTCATCATCCTGGACGATGACATCTATGGCTTCCTGGCTACCGATCCGTCGATCAAGCCGTTGTCGGCCTTTGCGCCGGATCGTTCGGTGTACCTGACCAGCCTGTCGAAATCGGTCATGCCGGCGCTTCGCATCGGTTATATCTACAGCCCGCCGAAATTGCTGTCGCGCCTGACTTCGATGGTGCGCAGCAGTGTCTGGATGCCGTCGCCGTTGACGGCGCAGCTGGCCAGCAATGTGATTACCGAAGGCCTGGACAAGAAACTGATCCGCATCCAGCGCAACGAGGCGGCGGGGCGGCAAGCGATCGCCCGGGAAATCTTTGCCAATTTCGAACTCAAGACCCAGCCGTATTCCTATCACGTCTGGTTGACACTGCCCGAGCCATGGACCAGCGACGAGTTCACCATGCTTGCCCGGGCCAACGGTGTATTGGTGCTCAGCGGCACCCAGTTCCAGGCTGAGCGTTCAGGTACCACCCGGTGTGTGCGGTTGGTGTTGATGTCGCCCACCAGTCAGGACGAACTGCGCTTCGCCTTGACGAAGCTGGCGAGCCTGATCGATTCGGATCCGCGTCGTTATTACTAAAAAGATCGCAGCCTTCGGCAGCTCCTACACGGTTGTTCCATGTGGGAGCTGCCGAAGGCTGCGATCTTTTTTGGTTACTCGTCCGACGGGTTGAGCAGTTCGGACAAGGCGTCCGGCTGGCTCTTGAAAGCCTTGGCGAACACATCCCGATTCTTCGCCATGTAGATCCCGGCTTCTTCGACCTGTTGCTCGCTCAGCGATGGAACGGCTTTTTGCAACACTTCGGCCAGCAATTCGGCGAGCTCCAGCATTTTGTCATGACGGTCAGCTTCGGCTTTATCCATGAACAAGCGCTCCAGATCTCGGCTGCTGCGGTATACCACTTCGACGGCCATTCACCACCTCACATGCCTTCACATTGGTTTGTCTTTGCGACTACTGTATTTATATACAGGCAAAAGAATAAGCGAATCCTGTTGCTTTGGATAGTGGCTTTTTAATGTAGACCGATTTCGGCATGTGAGAGCGAAGCGTGTGGGAGCAAAGCTTGTGTGGGAGCAAAGCTCGCTCGTGACAAGGCCGAATGAAGCGCCCAAAAGTGCCGGATACCAGCCTATCGCCATCTCACCCTCAGTCGCTGGCCTTTTTTCTGCATGCAGAACAACCGTCACGTCCAACCCGCATCATCCGGTCGAACCGACCTAAGGAAACTACATCGTGAAAATAAACTGGGCCGAGAACCTGCGCCAGAACGTCCATCAACTGGCCGAGTCCCTGGGAAACCTGTTCGTCGAGACCTTCCACTACCTCGCGCTGTTCGCCATCGGTGCGGTCACCGCTTGGGCGGCGGTGATGGAGTTCTTGCAGATGCTCGAGGCGGGGCACATCAAGATCGACGACATCTTGCTGCTGTTCATCTACCTGGAATTGGGGGCGATGGTCGGGATCTACTTCAAGACCAACCATATGCCGGTACGGTTTCTGATCTACGTGGCGATCACCGCGCTGACGCGGTTGCTGATTTCCAACGTTTCCCACCACAGCCCGCCCGACGTGGGGATCATCTACCTGTGCGGCGGCATCCTGCTGCTGGCGTTTTCGATCCTGGTGGTGCGCTACGCTTCGTCGCAGTTCCCTTCGGTGAAGATCGAGCACCCGCACCGCAAGGTCGGCGCGGGTTCCAGCGAACATGCCGAAGTGGAGAAGGGTGAGATTTAAAGGCCAGCGGCAGAGGGGGCCGCACCCTGTGCATGCGGTGGTGGCAGCTTGATGTTGTCGCCGCCGGTCATGGCTTCGAGGATGGCCACGGCGCTGTGGCCCTGCTCGATGGCGATGCCGAACTGAATGCTTTGCACCAGGCGCTTGAGCCGCTCCGGGTCGTTGCGTTGCTGGGCGCTGATCATGCGTTTGGCGACGATGCGCCCGCTCTTGGACAGGGTCAGCATGATGCTGCCATCCAGGCCCTGGATACTCAGGTTGATTTGATAGTGCGGCGCAAAAGCGTCGGTAATGATCTGAAAAGGGTTGTCCATGATGCGTCACCGCCTGATTGAACGTGCAGTTGTTGACCGGCCGTGATCGGGATTAGTTCGCAACACTGGACCATCGGCCATTCCATGATCGTGTTCATCTCGAATTTTCCAGGGCTGGGCAGGCTTCAAACCGAAAGGTCGCAGTCTGCGGCAGCGCCTACAGAGAGTTAGCAAGTGGCATGCCGGAAAAACTGTCGGACAATGATCCCGGCGCCCAAGCGCCGAACGGTCTGGAATGCGGCTGCCCGTTTCGGGGCAATAACGTGCGGATGTTCGTTGACGGTGCAGGAAGGGAGGCGATTTGTGGCGGGTGGGCAGGGCGGGGCAACTCCCGACATTAACAGTGCCTTTGCCCGTTGTCCGGCTTTATTTGCAAATGGATATTTATATTTTTCCAGGGGTTGAATTGTTCTTCCGCCAGCCCGACTCTGTATTCAAGGGGCCGTTGCATTCACGTCGATGGCCCCCGGCGAGCTAGCTGAAATAAGGGATGAACTATGCAAATCCAAGTCAACAGCGATAACCATATTCAAAGCAGCATCCGACTGGAGGAGTGGGTACGTACTACCATCGAAAGCACGCTCGAACGTTATGAAGAAGACCTGACACGGGTCGAGGTTCATTTGCGGGACGAGAACGGCGACAAGCCCGGTCCCCATGACCTGCGTTGCCAGCTTGAAGCGCGGCCTAAAGGCCACCAGCCGATTTCCGTGACGCACAAGGCCGATACGCTGGAACTGGCGATCGAGGGGGCGGCCACCAAGCTTGAAAACGCCTTGGAGCACTTGTTCGGCAAACTGCGCGGCAAGCGCGCAACCATTGCGACACCGACCGAATCCGTTGCCTTGGCCGATGCGCTATTGGAAGAAGAATTCCTGGAGAACGAACGGGCCGCACTCAACGGCTGAGCCCGATCGCTTAAAGTCACCCACCGAACGGGCCTGCAATCGCAGGCCCGTCTTGTTTCAGCGGTTCACCGTAGCCCCGAATCAAAACGCCACGGACGTTTGCACATACAGCGTGCGCGGCTCCCCCACGTACTTGCCTCGGTTGTTGTCGTCGAACGAGCGGGTGAAATATTGGGTATTGAAGATGTTCTTCACACCCACCGCCACGTTCAGGTCCGACAGTTGCGGGCCGAAATCATAGGCAGCGCGGCTGCTGAACAGCATGTAGCCGGGGATATTGCCGGTACTGCCGTCGGCGCTTTCAGCCCGGGTGTTGGCGTTGTCGGCAAACTGCGCGCTCTGATAGGTGCTGTCCAGGTTCAGCTTCCACGGCCCGTCCGTATAACCCACGCCCAGTGTGCCTTTGTGCTTCGAAGAGAATGGCACGCGGTTGCCTTTGTTCGGTCCGTCTTCACGAATGGTGGCATCGACGAAGGCATACGTGGCGTACACGTCGAAACCGGCCAGTGCGGGGCTCAGGCCATCAAGGGCGTAATTGATGCTGGTTTCGATGCCTTGGTGGCGAGTCTCGCCGCGGGCGATTACTGAATCGTTGGTCTGGTTGCTTTCATACTGGTTGTCGAAGTTGATCAGGAATGCGCCGATCTCCGCCCGCAGGGTGCCATCGTCATAGCGGGTGCCCAGCTCCCAGGTGCGGGCCTTTTCCGGTTTCACTTCACCGCTGCTGACACGGTTGGGCATCTGGCTGTACTGCACACTGCCGAACGAGCCTTCGGTATTGGCATACAGATTCCACTCATCGGTCAGGTGATACAGCACGTTCAATGCCGGCAAGGCCGTGTTGTAGTCGCCCTTGTACTTCACATTCGTCAGGTTGTTGGTCTGCTGGGATTCGATCATTTCGTAGCGAACACCCGGCGTGATGGTCCATTTCCCGATGTCGATCCGGTCATCGATGAAAAACGCATTGGCCTCGGTGCCCCCACGCGTATCACGGTCGTTGCGACTGGAGGTGGTCGGCAATTCGTTGCTGGCGATGGGCGTGCGATAACGCAGCTCATGGCCCGCCTCGTTGATGTAGCGATAGCCGACGCCGACCTCATGGCTGGTGGGGCCGAGGTCGAAGCCTTGGGCGAAACGGGTTTCCAGGCCGCGGACCCAATATTCGCGAGGCGACAGGGACAGGAAGGTGCCCTGGTCCAGGTAGCCGCTGCGCAAGGTCTTGGTGAAGAACGTGCTGGCGGTGAATTCCCGGCGGTCCTGTTGGTAGCGGTAGCCGAAATTGACCAGGGTGCGACGGCCCCAGAAACGGTCGTTCGGACGTGTGGATTGATACGGGTTGGCATCGTAGTCGGCCACATTCAGGCCGCCGGGCATATCGGCCTCGCCTTCGTAATATTGGGCCATGGCATTGAAACTGTTGGCCTCGTCCAACTGGTAGTTACCCTTGAGGATCAGGTCATCGATTTGTGTGTCGCTGTGTTCGCGCCAGTCGCCGCCGCGGGTGCCGGAATACAGCAGGGCACCGCCCAAGCCGTTGTCGGCGGTGCCGCCCGCCAGCAGATTGGAGGACGTTTTGAAACCGTCGTGGCTGGAGGATGGGCTCGTCTCGGTCTGGAAGCCCCCCTTTACCGTGGGTGCATCGGGGATCGCCCGCGTCACGAAATTGACTACGCCGCCGACGTTTTGCGGGCCGTAGCGCACTGCGCCGCCGCCGCGCACGACATCCACCGCGTCCATGTTGCCCATGCTGACCGGCGCGAACGATAGCTGCGGTTGGCCGTAAGGTGCGAAAGGCACCGGGATACCGTCCATCAGCACCGTGGAGCGTGACGCCAGGCGTGGGTTGAGCCCGCGAATACCAAAGTTCAGCGCCATGTCATGGCTACCGGTGCCGTTGTTTTCCGGTGCATTGACGCCGGGAATGCGATTGAGCACATCCCGCGCCTGCGTCGCACCCTGGCGTTCGAACGCTTCACGGCGGATGACGTCACGGGCACCGGGGTGTTCGAAGACATTGGCTTGCGCGGCGTCGCCGAGCCAGTCGCCGACCACGGTGGTGGTGCCGATGTCCAGCGCGGTGGTGGTGGCCGGTTGCAGGCTGAAGGCGTTATCTCCCTCGGGCCGGGCTTGCAGGCCTGTGCCTTCGAGCAGCGCGCTCAGCCCTTGCTCCGGGCTGTAGCTGCCTTCCAGGCCGCGACTCTGCAGGCCAGCGGTTGTCTGTGAGCCAAAGGAAATCAACACCCCGGCCTCGCGTCCGAACTGATTGAGGGCGTTTTCCAGTGACGACGGCGCGATGTGATAGGCCTTGGCATCGGCAGCCTGTACGCAAGGCAGTGCGACGAAACTCAAGCTGGCCCCCAGGAGCCATTGACGCATGGTACGGGCGAGCGGGGTGAGACGGGTAGGTTGCTGCGGCATGGATGAGGATCCCGAGAAGGTTGTATCGAAGTGGCTTTCCTTCTCTGTCACCCGAGGCGGGGAAAACGGCTCACGGTTGCGTGTTTTTTTTCCAGCAGGACGGTCATGGTTCAAGCGCGAGCCTCGACCGAGACCCAATAGCGGGTAAAACGGCGTACTTTCACCGGCAGGCTGACCTCCAGCAGATCGAGGATTCGTTCGCTGTTGTCCAGCGGATAAGTTCCGGAGATCAGAAGGTTGGCGACCGCTTCGTCGCAATGCAATTGGCCGCGGCGGTACCGGCCGAGCTCGTCGAGAAAGTCCGCCAGGCGCATGTGCGCGGCTATCAGCATGCCTTCCGTCCAGGCGCCGCTGTTGGCATCCAGCGCCGTGGCGGGCCCGGCGCCGTTGATGCCAAGGCTCAGTTGCCGTGATGCGCCCAGTAACGAAGACGGGCCGTGTCGGCTGCGAATGTCCACCTCGCCTTCAAACACCGCCACCTGGGTGTGTTCCGGATATTCGCGTACGTTGAACCGGGCGTTGCGGCTTTCCAGCCGGCCATGGGCGGTCAGTACGTGCAGGGGCCTGGGGTCCCGGGCCGCCGTCAACAACAGTTCACCCTCCAGCAGGCGGATCAAGCGGCGTTGAGCGTCGAAGCGAACGTCGACCGCGCTGCCGCTGTTGAGCTGCAATTGGCTGCCGTCATCCAGCATCAGGCGACGCCGTTCGCCCACCGGGCTGCGGAAATCGGCCATCAAGGGAGGCAGCCACTGGCGTTCACGCAGGCCCCAGGCCAACGTTGAGCCGGCCCCCAGTACCAGCAACGTTTTGAGCGCCCGCCGCCGCATGGCGGACTTCGGTGCATTGAGGGTCGCATGGGCTAACGCAGGGGATACGCTGCGCAGCCGTTGATTGACCCGTTGGATATGTTCCCAGGCGCGGCGATGCTCGCTATGATCATCGAGCCATTGCTCCCAGGCTTGCTGTTGGCGGGTGTCGAGTGGGCCTTGCTGCATTTCCAGGAGCCAGTGCACGGCCTGCTCGGCGACTTGGGCGCTGACGTCAGGTGCGCCGTTGATCGACGGGGTCATAAGGCGAAGTAGCAGCGCATTGCTGCCTTGTTCAGATGGCGCTTGACCGTTGCCAGGGAAATCCCCAGTTCACGGGCGATTTCGTTGTAGGTCAGGCCATCGACCTGGGCCAGCAGAAACGCCTGCTTGACCGCTCGCGGCAAACCATCGAGCAGTTGGTCCAGTTCCGTCAGGGTTTGCAGGATGATTGCCCGTTCTTCCTCCGACGGCGCCACTTGCTCCGGCAGTTGGGCGAGGGTGTCGAGGTAGGCGCGCTCGAGGTCCTGGCGGCGGTAATGGTTGAACAGTACGCGCTTGGCAATGGTCGTAAGGAACGCGCGGGGTTCCAGGACAGGCTGCGGATCGCGCGTCGTCAGTACGCGCATGAACGTGTCCTGCGCCAGGTCGGCGGCACTGTCGGGGCACCCGAGTTTTCTTCGCAACCAGCTGTTGAGCCAACTGTGATGGGCGTTGTAGAGCACTTCGACGGTGTGTGCAGGCGGCAACGAGGAACATCCCGACAGCGCTGAGCTGTGCTAGAGAACAAGAATTGTTCGCATTGTAGAGGCGCGGCAGTGGCTACGGCAATCGGGATCAGTGCCGGGTTGTTTCATTTGGTCGGAGCGCGGTGGCGCCTAGCGCAAGAATGCCTGTCGATATTCCCCGGGGCTCGCCCCCAAGGTCTGGCGAAAACGGTTGGTGAAGTGGCTGGCGCTGGCGAATCCGCAGGCCAGTGCCACCTCGCCCAACGGTTGTGAGGTGGTACGCAGCAAGTGTTGCGCGCAAGCCAGGCGCCGGGCCAGTACATATTGATGGGGCGGCAGCCCGAAGCTTTCGCGGAACATCCGGGCGAAGTGGTATTCGGATAACGCGCACAACGTCGCCAATTGCCCGAGGCTGATGGGGTCGGCCAGGTGGCTGTCGACGTAATCCACCAGCAACCGCCGCTGGTGAGCCGCCAGGCCGCCCTTGAGGCGAAGCCCCTGGCGCTGGCCGACCTGGCTGAGCAGCAGGTGGTTGAGCAGGTCATGGGCCAGGCTGGTGGTCAACAGGCGTTCCCCGGGTTCGTCCCAGTTCAGCGCGATCAACTGGCGAAAGCGATGCGCCTGCTGCGGGTCGTCGAGGAATGTCTCCTCGTGCAATTGCACCTGCCGCGGTTCGCGGTCCAGTAGCGTGATGCACCCAAGGGCGAATTGTTCAGCGCTGAAATACAGATGGGCGAGGCGAATGTCGCCGTTGATGACCCAGGCCGATTCATGTCCGGCGGGCAGTACGCAGAGTTTGCCCGGCGCCCCTGTGGTATCGGGTCGTTCGCGGCGAAACGTACCGGTGCCACCGGCGATGTAGCAGGACAACGTATGGTGGGTCGGCGCCTCGTAGTCCTGGGCATCGTGATGGTTGCTCCACAAAGCGGCCGCCATGCCGTCTCCAAGCTCGGCGCTGTGCTCCAGGCGAGCATTGGGCGAGCTGTTGAGGGCTTGGAAGACTTGCAGGCTTTGCAGTGTGGGCATGATCGGTTCTCTCCAACGCCTTGCATCCTACTCCGTCGCCCCGTTCCTGCCAGCCCGCCAGCCGACAAAACCGCAAGTTTATGCAAGTGCCGCAGCGGCGGCGGCGTGACACTGAAGGTCATTGTCAGGAGCCGTCACCATGAACCTCTCGTTGTACCTGCTTACCGTGCTCATCTGGGGCACGACCTGGATCGCCCTGAAACTGCAGTTGGGCGTGGTCGCCATCCCCGTGTCGATTGTCTATCGCTTCGGTCTCGCGGCGCTGATCCTGTTTGCCATGCTCCTGCTCAGCCGACGCTTGCAGGTGATGAACCGGCGCGGCCATTTGATTTGCGTTGCCCAGGGCCTGTGCCTGTTCTGCATCAACTTCATGTGCTTCCTGACTGCCAGCCAGTGGATCCCCAGTGGCTTGGTCGCCGTGGTGTTTTCCACGGCCACCCTCTGGAACGCCCTCAATGCCCGGGTTTTCTTCGGTCAGCGGATTGCCCGTAACGTGCTGTTGGGGGGCGCCCTGGGGCTTTCGGGGCTGGCCTTGCTGTTCTGGCCGGAACTGGCCGGCCACAGCGCAAGCCCGCAAACGTTGCTCGGATTGGCACTGGCACTGCTGGGGACGTTGTGTTTCTCGGCGGGCAACATGCTCTCGAGCCTGCAACAGAAAGCCGGCCTCAAACCATTGACCACCAATGCCTGGGGCATGGCTTATGGCGCAGCGATGCTGGCGGTGTGGTGTGCGTTCAAAGGCATTCCGTTCGATATGGAATGGAACACGCGCTACATCGGCTCGTTGTTGTACCTGGTCATCCCGGGGTCGGTGATCGGCTTTACCGCCTACCTGACACTGGTCGGGCGCATGGGGCCGGAGCGGGCGGCCTATTGCACCGTGCTGTTCCCGGTGGTGGCGTTGAATGTCTCGGCGTTTGTCGAGGGTTACCAGTGGACAGTGCCGGCATTGGTGGGGTTGGTGCTGGTGATGCTGGGGAACGTGCTGGTGTTTCGTAAGCCACGGCCGGTGGCGACGAATGTCGCGCTGGGTGCACGCTGAGACAGAACGCCTGGCGATAATCCCGTGGCGAGGGAGCTTGCTCCCGCTGGGTTGCGAAGCAACCCCAAGGTCTATCTGCCACCGCAATGCGTCAGATAAACCGGCAGGGGGCTGCTGCGCAGCCCAACGGGGATAAATCCCCTCGCCACAGCAAGCTCCCTCGTCACGGTGTGTTCCCCCCGGGGGCTTTTGCGGAGGATTTATTTCCAGACTTGCGGGTTGACCAGGTTCTGCGGTCGCTCGCCCAACAAGGCACTGCGCAAGTTATCCACAGCCAGATTGGCCATGGCCTCACGGGTTTCGTGAGTCGCCGAGCCAATGTGGGGCAGGGTCACGGCGTTTTTCAGCTGGAACAGCGGCGATTCGGCCAATGGCTCTTTCTCGTAGACATCCAGCCCGGCACCGCGGATGCGGTTGTTCTGCAACGCTTCGATCAGTGCGGGTTCGTCTACCACAGGGCCACGGGAAATGTTGACCAGGATGGCACTCGGTTTCATCAGGCCCAGTTCACGCTGGCCGATCAGATGGCGGGTTTTCTCGCTCAACGGCACCACGAGGCAAACGAAATCGGCTTCGGCCAGCAGTTGGTCCAGTTCGCGAAATTGTGCGCCCAACTGGTTTTCCAGCTCGGTCTTGCGACTGTTGCCGCTGTAGATAATCGGCATGTTGAACCCCAGCCGGCCACGCCGGGCAATGGCTGCGCCGATGTTGCCCATGCCGACGATGCCCAGGGTCTTGCCATGTACGTCGCTGCCGAACAACTGCGGGCCGACCGTCGCTTGCCATTGCCCGGCCTTGGTCCAAGCGTCCAGTTCGGCCACGCGCCGGGCGCTGCTCATCAGCAGGGCGAAGGCCAGGTCGGCGGTGCTTTCGGTGAGCACGTCGGGGGTGTTGGTGAGCATGATCCCACGTTCATTGAAGTAGGCCAGGTCATAGTTGTCGTAGCCCACCGACACGCTGGAGACCACTTGCAGGTTCGTGGCGCTCTGCAGTTGCTCGCGGCCGAGCTTGCGACCGACACCGATCAGCCCATGGACGTGAGGCAAGGCTTCGTTGAACTGCGCGTTGATGTCGCCGTTCGACGGGTTGGGGACGATCACGTCGAAGTCCTGGCGCAGGCGTTCGATCATGGGGGGCGTGATACGGCTGAAGGCAAGTACGGTTTTTTTCATCGTGCAAGGCTCATCTGCAGGGAATACCAAGCACGCTAACATTCCTGGCGCGGGTTAGGCGAGAGGGGAGGGTGTAATCGCAGCGCCGCCAGTCCTCTGTGGGAGCGAGCTTGCTCGCGATAGCGGTCTGTCAGTCCATTGCGAGGGACTGGGCTGGCGCCATCGCGAGCAAGCTCGCTCCCACAGGGGATCTTTACAAACTCAGGCGGCTCGCAGGGAAATGAAGGCGTAGGTGACCGGTGCTTCAGTGACCACCCGCGCGCCGCTGGCCGAGACCTGGTTGGCCACGTCCTCGCCGGACAGGTGGAACTGCCATTCGCCAGCCGCTTGCTCCAACGGCTGCGAGCGGGCTTGATCGATAGCGGCGGCAAACGCAGCCATGTTCGGCAGGTAGGCCGTGAACCCATCGCCCTTCAACGCCGTCGTGTGGATGCCCAGCGACATGCAGATGCGTTCCTTGATCGCGATTTCCTCACGATCGGCCTGGCGTGAACGCTCGATCAAGCGGGCCAGTTCCTGGTCCACCAATTCACCGCCAAGTATCAACTGCGGCCCCGTTTCCCACGATTCCGGTGGGCAATCCTTGGCGGCGGGATTGAGCGGGATGTGTGGATTGATTTCCATGGGATAAATGCGGCATACCAAGGGTCTGCGCTCATAGATGCGGCACAGGTTTTCGTCGTCCAGATTATGGCAACGACCCACGTTATAAGCGGCGAACGTGATCGCCACCAGCGCGTCGCTCGTGCCGCTACGGACCACCGCCGAGCGTCGTTCGGCATGTTCACGTTGCGCCACCGGAAGGCCGAGGCCATTGGGCAGGAAGGCCTCGACCAGGACAATCACCTGGCCGCCGTCATTGGCCCACATCCTGGCTTCGTCGAGGGTCAGAGGAACGTGATGGCCGGTACAGCATTTACCGCACCCTACACAGGAAAACGTGGTGTTCATTGATCGACCGAAGGCAATAGGCTGAAAGCGGCGCCGGAAAAACGCCGCGATAAGCCCTGCGAAGCAAGTTATGCGCCATTCATCGAGGGGTGTCGGTCAGGCGGATCGAGTCCCATTCGGTGACGAAGGCGGTCCTGGTTTTCTTGCGGTAGAGGCACAACTCGGTGCCGGTTGCGCCTTTCATGTGTTTCTGTGGGTATTGGCCTTGCAGCAACACAGCGGTGTAGCCCACCCGGTCGTCGAATTGCGCGGCGGTGCCGACGGGTTCGGGGTCTTTAAGGCCGCTGGCCTTCAGGCAACTGGCGAGCACTTTTTTGTCGTAGGCGGCCCAGGCGTCGGGGCTGGAAGCCTGAGCCTCAAAGGCCATGGCGGCAGTGAGGCCGAGGAGCATCAGCGCAGGGGTTTTCATCAACAATGTCCTTGTTCAGGGGAACCAGGACAGGAGTATGCCTGAGGTCGGAGCTGCCTGAGGTTGGAGCAGTGTTCAGAGGCCGCGAGGATCGCAGCCTCCTGGCGTTCGGCCTGCCTTGCCGCGGGTGAGTGTCAGCGCCCTTGTTCGGTGACGGCCTTGGCCGCGGTGATCAGGCACTTGGTCAATTCAGGCGACGAGAACTTGGTGAGCACCCCGTTTGCGCCGGCCAGTCGGGCTTTCTCACTGTTCATGGCGCTGTCGAGCGAAGTGTGCAGCAACACGTAGAGGTGCGCGAAGTCCGGCGTTTCACGCAGGGTCCGGGTGAGGGCGTAGCCGTCCATTTCCGACATTTCGATATCGGAAACGATCAGGTTGATCTCCTGCGCAGTGCCCTGCAGTTCCAGCAGACAGTCGATGGCCTCCTTGGCGCTGCGGGCGGTGTGGCATTGCAGGCCCAGGTTGCGCAGGGTATGCACCGATTGCTGCAACGCCACCTGGCTGTCATCGACCACCAGGATCCGGGCGTTGCCCAGGACCTCGGCGTCTTCCATGCTCAGTTCGGTCGGCGCGGTTTCGATCTGCGCCGGTGCGATGCCGTGGATGACCTTTTCGATGTCCAGCACTTGCACCAGCGTGCCGTCCACCGAGGTCACGCCGGTGATGAACGCACGTACGCCGCCGGAGCCGTAGGGCGGCGGTTTGATGTCGGTGGTCAGGCAATGCACGATCTTGCTCACTGCCTGTACATGCAGGCCCTGTTTGGAGCGGCTCACGTCGGTGACGATCAGGCAACCGCCGTCCGGATCTTCCAGCGGCCGCTCGCCAATGGCGCGGCTCAGGTCGATCACCGACAACGACGTCCCGCGCAGGGTGGCGATGCCTTTGACGTGCGGATGGGACTCCGGCAGTTTGGTCAACGGTGGGCAGGGAATGATTTCACTGACTTTGAGCAGGTTGATCGCCATCAGCTTGCCGCTGCGCAAGGTAAACAGCAGAAGCGAAAGTGAATCTGCGCGGGCTTTGTTGGAAGACATAAAAACCTTCTGTGGAAAAAGGTGGGGCGAGCATAGCGATCGCCAGAACAGCTTGTGATATCGGGTTATCGACTTGTCGGGGGCAGGCTTTAGGACGAAAGCTGTCGACAACAGGGATCGTTGTAACAAGATCCCTGTGGTGGGGCGTTTTTGTGGCGAGGGAGCTTGCTCCCGCTCGAGCGCGCAGCGGTCGCCCGATCAACATCGCGCCGCAGCCGATAGGGAGTGCTTCGCACTCCAGCGGGAGCAAGCTCCCTCGCCACGGGAAGCGCACGGTCGATCACTTCAGCCCCAACCGCCGGGCCATCCGCCCCAGGTTCGCCCGATCCAGGCCCAGCTCCCGGGCGGCGCTGGCCCAGTTGTGCTGGTGCCGCTCCAGGCAGGCGGCGATCAGATTGCGTTGGAATTCGTCCACCGCTTCGCGCATGTCTCCCGTCACGCCCACCTGGGCCGGTGCCGGGCCGGTGGACAATGGGGCAGGGTTATCCACAGGGGCTTGGGGCAAATCCAGGTCCTGGGCGCTGAGGCTGAGGATTTTCGGGCGCGTCGGGCAGCGGCCCAAGGCCTTCAGGGCACTGCGGCCAATCAGGTGTTCCAGTTCGCGTACGTTGCCCGGCCAGTCGTAGGCCACCAGTGCGGCCTGGGCGTCGTTGGTCAGGCGCAGGCTGCCCAGGCCCATGCGTGAACGATTCTGTTCCAGGAAGAAGCCGCTGAGCAGCAGTACGTCCCGTCCGCGCTCACGCAGCGCCGGTACCTGCAATGGATACACACTCAAGCGGTGGTAGAAATCGGCCCGATAACGGCCGTTGCGCACTTCTTCGGCGAGGTCGCGATTGGTGGCCGCGATCAGGCGCACATCGACCCGGTGCTCCTTGTCCGAACCCAGGCGCTGCAGTTGGCCGCTTTGCAACACCCGCAGCAACTTGGCCTGGACAGTCAGGGACAACTCACCCACCTCATCGAGGAACAAGGTGCCGCCGTCGGCCAGTTCGAATTTGCCGCGCCGGTCGTTCGTCGCCCCGGTGAAGGCGCCCCGTACGTGGCCGAAGAGTTCACTTTCCACCAGCGTATCCGGCAGGGCGGCGCAGTTGAGGCTGATGAGCGGCTGCCCGGCGCGTTTCGACGCGGCATGGATGGCCTGGGCGACCAGTTCCTTGCCCACACCGGTTTCGCCCGTGATCAATACGGTCAGGTCGCTGCCGCCCACCAGCGCGATCTCTTCCACCAGGCGCTTGTGGGCCTTGCTCTGGCCGACCATGTCGCGATGTTGCTGGCCGCTGGCCTGGCGATAGACCTCGGCGCGGCGGTGCTCATCCTCGGCCTTCAAGGCCAGGCGCTCGATGCGTTCGGCGGCGCTGACCGTGGCGGCGGCGAGGCTGGCGAAGGCTTGCAGGGCGCTCAGGTCGATGGGTTCGAAGCGTTCCGGGTCCAGGGAATCCAGGGTGAGCAGGCCCCAGGGGCGCTCGTCGACGAACAGCGGACAACCCATGCAGTCATGAACTTCCAAGTGCTCGGCCAGCCCCTCGACCAGCCCGTCGTACGGATCGGGCAGGCCGCTGTCGGCGGCGAAGCGGGTGGGCTGCGGGTTCGCTAGCAGCGCTTCGAAGCGTGGGTGTTCGCTGACCCGGAAGCGTCGGCCCAGTGTATCGGTGCTCAAACCGTCCACCGCCAGGGGCACGAGGCAGTCTCCGTCCAGGCGTAGCAGCGCGGCTGCGTCACAGGGCAGCAGCGCGCGCAGGGCGCCCAGCAAGCGGCGATAGCGCTCGCCTTCAGGCAGTTCGCGGGACAGGTCTGCCACCAGGGGCAGCAAGGCTGTAAGTAGAGAGGTTGCAGTCATAAGGACTCCATGTAGTCCAAAAGACTCTAAATCGTTCTGTGTCTTTATGACTACTTTTTGTTTAACTGATTGAAAAATAAAGAAATAAATTATGGCACGGAAACTGATAGTAGAGCCGTAGTTGTTATTCAAGTCCTTGCATGGAGTCACCTTATGCTCAGCCAAGAAGAACGCGCCATCATTCGCTCCACCGTGCCATTGCTTGAAAGCGGTGGTGAAGCGCTGATCACTCACTTCTATCGCATGATGCTGTCCGAATACCCGCAAGTGCGCCCTCTGTTCAATCAGGCTCACCAGGCCAGTGGCGATCAACCCCGTGCGCTGGCCAACGGCGTGTTGATGTATGCGCGGCACATTGACCAGCTCGACCAGTTGGGCGACCTGGTGGCGAAAATCGTCAACAAGCACGTTGCCTTGCAGATCCTGCCGGAACATTACCCGGTTGTCGGTGCGTGCCTGCTGCGAGCCATTGCTGAGGTATTGGGCGCAGAGATCGCCACGCCCGAGGTGATTGCGGCGTGGGGCGCTGCCTATAACCAATTGGCCGATATCCTGATCGGTGCCGAAGCCGGCATGTACGACAAGAAGGCCGAGGCGCCGGGCGGCTGGCGTGGCGAGCGTGAGTTCATCCTGGCGGCCAAGGTCCAGGAAAGCTCGGAGATCACCTCGTTCTACTTCGAACCGGCGGACAAGGGCCCGATCCTGGTGGCCGAGCCGGGCCAGTACATCGGCATGAAGCTCATCCTCGATGGCGAGGAAGTGCGCCGTAACTATTCGCTGTCGGCCCTGGCGGACAATGGCCAGTATCGGATCAGCGTCAAGCGCGAGCCAGGTGGGCGAGTGTCCAACTACTTGCATCATCATTTCGACGTTGGCAGCCGTATCCAGTTGTTCCCGCCGTCCGGGGATTTCTACCTGACCGCCAGCGACAAGCCGCTGGTGCTGATCAGCGGCGGCGTCGGTATCACACCGACCCTGGCCATGTTGCAGGCGGTACTGCAAACCGAGCGGCCGGTGCATTTCATCCACTGTGCACGCAATGGCCGCGCCCATGCCTTCCGCGACTGGATCGACGACTTGGCCAGGCGGCATCCGCAACTCAAGCGCTTCTACTGCTACGACGAAGACGACGGCTTCAGTCCGGCGGCGGATAAGGTGGGGCTGCTGAGCCAGGAGCAATTGGCGCAATGGCTGCCGGAGCAGCGTGACCTGGACGCCTATTTCCTTGGGCCGAAGGGTTTCATGGGCGCCGTCAAGCGCCACCTCAAGGCCCTGGGCGTGCCGGACCGGCAGAGCCGCTACGAATTCTTCGGCCCGGCGGCGGCGCTGGAGTAAGGTCGCGGCGAACCGGGAGACCGGGTTGCCTTCATCGCGAGCAAGCTCGCTCCCACAAGGGATTAGCGGCGGACACAACGCCTGTGAGCACCGCAAAAAAACTGTGGGAGCGAGCTTGCTCGCGATGGCATTGGCACATTCAACATCAATGCAAGCTGACCCTCCGCTATCGCGAGCAAGCTCGCTCCCACAAGGGATTAGCGGCGGACACAACGCCTGTGAGCACCGCAAAAAAACTGTGGGAGCGAGCTTGCTCGCGATGGCATTGGCACATTCAACATCAATGCAAGCTGACCCTCCGCTATCGCGAGCAAGCTCGCTCCCACAAGGGATTAGCGGCGGACACAACGCCTGTGAGCACCGCAAAAAAACTGTGGGAGCGAGCTTGCTCGCGATGGCATTGGCACATTCAACATCAATGCAAGCTGACCCTCCGCTATCGCGAGCAAGCTCGCTCCCACAAGGGATTAGCGGCGGACACAACGCCTGTGAACACCGCAAAAAAACTGTGGGAGCGAGCTCGCTCGCGATGGCATTGGCACATTCAACAGCAATGCAAGCTGACCCTCCGCTATCGCGAGCAAGTTCGCTCCCACAAGGGATTAGCGCTGGACACAATTCCTGTGAACACCGCAAAAAACTGTGGGAGCGAGCCTGCTCGCGATGGCGGCAGCAGGCCCATCCCTGTCCAACTGCCAGAATTAATCCCCGCTTAACCTTCTTGCGGTCTATTCCCTCCAATGTCGACGCTCGCTGCTCGTTCACTGTCATGGTCAGCGTGTAGACTTCGATACATCCGATCGCGCGCCGGGTGTCGCGAGGCTGCGCGTCGATCCATGCAGACAAAGGGAAACGCAATGAGTGAGGAAATGATGCGGCTAGGCCGTGAGCGGCGCTATCTGGTGCTGCTGGGGCTGATCTGCCTGGCGCTGATCGGCGGTGCGCTGTACATGCAGGTGGCCCTCGGCGAGGCACCGTGCCCGCTGTGTATCTTGCAACGCTATGCGCTGTTGCTGATCGCGATCTTCGCTTTCATCGGCGCTGCCATGCGCACCCGCCGCAGCCTGACGATCTTCGAAGGCCTGGTGGTGCTCTGTGCCCTGGCCGGTGCCGGTGTGGCGGGGCATCACGTATATACCCAGTTCTTCCCCGCGGTCAGTTGCGGTATCGACGTATTGCAACCGATTGTCGATGACCTGCCGCTGGCGAAGATCTTCCCGCTGGGTTTCCAGGTCGATGGCTTTTGCTCCACCCCCTACCCGCCGATCCTGGGCCTGTCCCTGGCGCAATGGGCGCTGGTGGCCTTCGTGTTGACGGTGGTGCTGGTGCCGTTGCTGGTGTCGCGTAACCGCAAACCGCTTCGCTGAAACGCCTCGATGAAACGCCCCGGTTCTCTCCTGGAGAGCCGGGGCGTTTTACGTTTCACGCTCAAGACGGAGCGTCCTTGATCCGAGGCAAGAATGACCTGCGGCAATGTGCGACACGTTGTCACATATCTTGCGGCGCTCAGCCTTTGCGAGAGAGATAACGCACGCTTTCCTGTAACAAAAAAATGTCTGGTTTCGCAACTGGCGTATCGCCTGCAGCAGGCATTTTTAACAGCGACGCGTCAGGCGCCGTAGGCCCCAAAAACTGGGCGCTTGCCGGGCAAAAAACCTCTTGATGATCCTCTCGAGCTGTCTAAATCGGGCGTAGTAGACCTACGTTTTTTGGGGTTCTTGTTGAGAATGAATTTCGATAACATGCTGGCCCGTTGCAATATCGGCAAGAGATTGTTGCCGGATCGGATAAAAATTATTTCGGGATGAGACATGGTCTACAGCGCGTCACCTCACTACAATCGCCCGCACCGATTTTCCGACCCGGCTCAGGCTTGAGCACGAGAGTGGTCGAAGGGCGCCAGCGCCCCATGCGACCCCAGGTGTCGGTGCCTCCAACTACCCGCACCAAATGGAATTGGGCTTGAACTAGGCCTTTTGACCAACGAATAAGAACTCACTGCTGGCCCGGGATGTGTCGAACAGCCGCTGACGTTCGATGGGCAGCCCTTATTCAATCCAAGAAATGCCAACCCTTGGCAGGGTGAAGTGTTGGCGATCAAAACCCAACTGCATTGCGCAAGCTGCTTTAGAGGTCGTGAGATGAGTAAAAACAGGTACCCCCGATTACTAGGCTTGTTGCCGCTGCTCGGCACGTTGCTGCTGGGAGGCTGCAACATGACCTTGCTCGATCCCAAGGGCCAGGTCGGCCTGGATGAACGAAACCTGATCATCACCGCCACACTGCTGATGTTGCTGGTCGTCGTGCCGGTCATCGTCATGACCTTCCTGTTCGCCTGGAAGTACCGCGCAACCAACACCAAGGCCACGTACACGCCGAAATGGTCGCATTCGACCAAGATCGAAGTGGCGGTGTGGACGATTCCAGTGCTGATCATCATTGCCCTGGGTTACATCACCTACAAGTCGACCCACGCCCTGGACCCGTATCGTCCGCTGGATTCGGACGTCAAGCCGATCACCATTGAAGTGGTTTCGATGGACTGGAAATGGCTGTTCATCTATCCGGAACAAGGCATCGCCACCGTCAACAAGATCGTGTTCCCGGCCCACACGCCGATCAACTTCAAGGTCACCTCCGACACCGTGATGAACTCGTTCTTCATCCCGGGCCTGGGCGGCCAGATCTACGCGATGGCGGGCATGCAGACCAAGCTGCACCTGATCGCCAACCAGAACGCCGAACTCGACGGTATCTCCGCCAACTACAGCGGCGCGGGTTTCACCGGCATGAAGTTCAAAGCGACCGCCACCACCCAGGAAGAATTCGACGCCTGGGTCAACGAAGTGAAGAAGGCACCTAAACAGCTTGAAAAAGCTGAATACGAAGCCCTTTCCAAGCCGAGCCAGAACAACCCAGTCGAACTCTACTCGTCAGTCACGCCGAACCTGTTCCAGACCATCATCGACAAGTATGAAGGGATGAATCCGGGCAAGCCGATGCACCACGAGAAGAACGAGAAGGAAGTGGCTCACAACATGGAAGGGATGGACATGAGCTCGCATTCAGCTGCCGGGGCAGAGGAGTAAACGATGTTTGGTAAATTAAGTTGGGAAGCGATCCCGTTCCACGAGCCGATTGTCATGGTGACCCTCGCCATCATCGCGCTCGGTGGTCTGGCATTGTTTGCAGGCATCACTTACTTCAAGAAGTGGACCTACCTGTGGACCGAGTGGCTGACATCGGTCGACCACAAGAAAATCGGCGTGATGTACATCATCGTCGCCATGATCATGCTGCTGCGCGGTTTTGCCGACGCCATCATGATGCGTACCCAGTTGGCCATGGCCACCGAGGGTTCGCCTGGCTACCTGCCGCCTGAACACTATGACCAGATCTTCACCGCCCACGGTGTGATCATGATCATCTTCATGGCGATGCCGTTCTTCACCGGCCTGATGAACCTTGCAGTGCCGCTGCAGATCGGCGCCCGTGACGTGGCCTATCCGTTCCTGAACTCCCTGAGCTTCTGGCTGCTGGTGTCCGGCGTGGTGCTGATCAACCTGTCCCTGGGCGTTGGCGAATTCGCCAAGACCGGCTGGGTGGCCTATCCGCCGCTGTCGGGCTTGCAATACAGTCCGGGCGTGGGGATGGATTACTACATCTGGGCGCTACAGCTTTCCGGATTGGGGACAACGCTGACGGGGGTCAACTTCCTCGCCACCGTACTGAAGATGCGTACGCCAGGCATGAAGCTGATGGACATGCCGATCTTCACCTGGACCTGCACCTGGGCCAACGTCCTGATCGTCGCTTCCTTCCCGATCCTGACCGCTACCCTGGCTTTGCTGACGCTTGACCGCTACATGGATTTCCACATTTTCACCAATGAACTGGGTGGAAATCCGATGATGTACGTCAACCTGTTCTGGGCCTGGGGTCACCCCGAGGTGTACATCCTGATCCTGCCGGCGTTCGGGATTTTCTCCGAAGTCATCTCGACCTTCTCCGGCAAGAAGCTGTTTGGCCACCACTCGATGATCTACGCTTCCGGCGCGATCTCGGTACTGGGCTTCATGGTCTGGCTGCACCACTTCTTCACCATGGGTTCGGGTGCCAGCGTCAACGCCTTCTTCGGTCTGGCGACGATGCTGATCTCGATCCCGACGGGTGTGAAGCTGTTCAACTGGCTGTTCACCATCTACCAAGGCCGCCTGCGTTTCACCAGCCACGTGCTGTGGACACTGGGCTTCATGGTGACCTTCGCCATCGGCGGCATGACCGGTGTACTGCTGGCCATTCCGGGTGCTGACTTCGTCCTGCACAACAGCCTGTTCGTGATCGCGCATTTCCATAACGTGATCATCGGCGGCGCCGTGTTCGGCTACATCGCCGGCTTTGCGTTCTACTTCCCGAAAGCGTTCGGCTTCAAGCTGCACGAAGGTTGGGGCAAGGCTGCGTTCTGGTTCTGGATCTCCGGCTTCTTTGTCGCGTTCATGCCGCTCTATGCACTGGGCTTCATGGGTATGACCCGTCGCCTGAACGCCACCACCAACCCTGAGTGGGTGCCGTACCTGTACGTCGCCATGTTCGGTGCGGTGATGATTGCCGTCGGTATCGCCTGCCAACTGATCCAGTTGTATGTCAGCGTGCGCGATCGCAACAAGCCAGAGAACATGTGCGAACACGGTGATCCGTGGAATGCCCATACCCTGGAATGGTCGACTTCTTCGCCACCGCCGTTCTACAACTTTGCCGTGCTGCCGAAAGCCGACACCATCGACCCGTTCACCGAAGCCAAGGAAGCCGGCACCGCGTACCAGGCTCCGGCCAAGTACGAGCCGATCCACATGCCCAACAACACCGCCACTGGTGTGGTCATGGGCGCGCTGTTGACCGTGTTCGGTTTCGCGATGATCTGGCACATCTGGTGGCTGGCTATCGCCAGCCTGGTCGGCACCGTGGTGTATTTCGTGATCCATGCCGCCCGTGACGATCAGGGCTACATGGTGCCGGTGGATGTCATCGAACGCATCGAAGCCGAGCAGCACAAGCGCCTGGTAGCGGCCGGGAAAGTCCCCGCCACCGCCACCCGTGTTGAAACCTCGTTGGAACAGGCTTAAACCATGTCGAACTTAGTGACCAATGTTGGACACGCCCATGGTCATGACCATGGGCACGATGACCATCACCACGACTCGGGCGAGATGACCGTATTCGGTTTCTGGCTCTACCTGATGACCGACTGCATTCTGTTTGCGTCGATCTTCGCGGTATACGCGGTGCTGGTTAACAACGTCGCCGGTGGCCCGTCGGGCCACGACATCTTCGAACTGCCGTACGTACTGGGCGAAACCGCTCTGCTGCTGTTCAGCTCGATCACCTACGGCTTCGCCATGCTGGCGTTGTTCAAGGGCAAGAAAAACCAGGTCCTGGGCTGGCTGGCCATGACCTTCCTGTTCGGTGCCGGCTTTATTGCCATGGAGATCAACGAGTTCCACATCCTGATCGCCGAAGGCTACGGTCCTAGCCGCAGTGGCTTCCTGTCCGGGTTCTTCACCCTGGTCGGCACCCACGGTCTGCACGTGACCAGCGGCCTGATCTGGATGGCGATCATGATGTATCAGGTCCAGAAAAACGGCCTGACCGCCACCAACAAGACGCGCCTGAGCTGCCTGAGCCTGTTCTGGCACTTCCTGGACGTGGTGTGGATCTGCGTATTCACCGTTGTTTATCTGATGGGGACCCTGTAAATGGCTAACGCACATTCCCATGATGGCCATGACGCCGGCCACGGCAGCGTCAAGTCCTACGCCATCGGTTTCATCCTGTCGGTGATCCTGACCGTCATCCCGTTCGGCCTGGTGATGTACCCGACACTGCCCAAGAGCCTGACCCTGTGGATCATCCTGATCTTCGCCGTGGTCCAGGTATTGGTGCATCTGGTGTACTTCCTGCACCTGGACCGCTCCGCCGCCCAACGTAACAACGTGGTCGCGTTTGTCTTTGCCGCGATCGTGATTGTCCTGCTGGTTGGCCTGTCGTTGTGGATCATGTTCAGCATCCACACCAACATGATGGCGCACTGAGGAAAGTCCGGATGTCCCTGAAGCACTTTATCCAAATCACCAAGCCGGGGATCATTTTCGGTAACGTGCTTTCTGTGGCAGGCGGTTTTTTCCTGGCCTCGAAAGGGCATGTCGATCTGGCCATCTTCCTGGCGGCGATGATCGGCACTTCCCTGGTGGTGGCGTCCGGTTGCGTGTTCAACAACTGCATCGACCGCGACATCGACATCAAGATGGAACGCACCAAGAATCGCGCGCTGGTCCAAGGCCTGATTCCGGTGCAGCTGGCCCTGGCATTCGCCACGGTGCTGGGCGTGGCCGGCGTGGCGCTGTTGTACTGGGTCGCCAACCCGTTGGCGGCGCTGTTCGCGGTGATCGGTTTTGTCATCTACGTCGGCCTCTACAGCCTGTACCTCAAGCGCAAGTCGGTCCACGGCACGCTGGTGGGCAGCCTGTCGGGGGCGATGCCGCCGGTGATCGGTTACGTGGCGGTAAGCAACAGCTTCGACATGGCGGCGCTGACGCTGCTGGTGATGTTCAGCCTGTGGCAGATGCCGCACTCCTACGCCATCGCGATCTTCCGCTTCAACGACTACCTGGCGGCCTCGATTCCGGTGCTGCCGGTCAAGCGCGGCATCCGCGTGGCCAAGAAGCACATCCTGCTCTACATCCTGGCCTTCCTCGTGGCGACCTTGATGCTGACCTTCAGCGGCTACGCCGGCATGAGCTACCTCGCCGTCGCCGCCGCCATGGGCATGTACTGGCTGTACATGGCCTGGACCGGCTACAAGGCGGTGGATGACACGGTCTGGGCACGCAAGCTGTTCGTGTTCTCGATCTTCACCATCACCGCCCTGAGCGTCATGATGTCCCTGGACTTCAAAGTGCCGAGTGAGCTGTTGCTGACGTACGCGCCTTAAGCTTCAGATGCTGCAAAAAAAGCCCCGCCTTCGAGAGAAGCGCGGGGCTTTTTCATGGACGTTGCGGGCTGTCGATGTTCCTGTGGGAGCGAGCTTGCTCGCGATAGCGTGCCGGCTTCATCGCGAGCAAGCTCGCTCCCACAGCGGCCTCGGGTGAGGCTTATTGCTGGGCGATGCTGTAGCCGTCGAAGGCTTTCTGCTGTTGCAACGCAGTGACGATGCCTTTGCGGGTGGCCGGTTGTTCGGTGCCGTCATTGTCCAGGAAGGTTTCGCTTTCCAACTCGGCTTCGTCACCTTCGCCTACGAAGTTGAAGCCCAGGAACTCGAAGGCTTCGCGGTCGACGTTCGGCTTGGAGCGTGGTGTGCGCAGGGGCAGGGTGACGCTGATGCCGTCCTTGCTGATGACAAACACTTCGGCTTCCTTCTTGCGCGAGGCCTTGCCCTTGCTGCCGCTTGGATTGCTGATGGCCTGGTGGGTCTGGTTCAGTACTTTCAGGGCCAGGCCGTAGACCAGTTCCTGGAACGATGGGTCGTCCTTGTAGCTGGAGAGGATGCGGCTGATCGGGAAGCGGCTGCTCAGGTCTTCCAGGGCCGCGAAGTCGGCGGCTTCGGCGTCCTTGAGCTGTTTGAGCTGGCCCATCAGTTCGTAGGCCTTGTCGTCGTCGAAGGCATCGTGGGCCTGACGGATGGCGTTGCGCAGTTCGCGGATCTGGTCGCTTTCGCGGTTCGACTGGAACGCATCGAGGACCATTTCGCTGATGGTTTTGGCCTGGGGCAGATGCTGTGAAAGATTGATGGAGTTTTCGTATTCCGCTTTGGACGACAGGGTGACTACGGATTCAGCGGTGTTGGAATCGGACATTGAAATTTCACTACTTCTGTTAGCGGGATGAGGCGAGAAAGGCATTGAGCTTTTTTCCGGTCGCCTAATCTATTGGACCCGAGCGGTGTTGTCACGGTCGGACCGGCAGCAACTGACCATTTGTTGCCGGTGACGGCTTTGCGTCTTGCATCAGGCCCATCAAGCGCAACGCGTCGGCGGTCGCGGCGCCACTGGCGGTGTTGTCGAAGATGCACCAGGTCGGGGTACCGTTCATTCGCAAATCACATTCTTGCCCGCCATCTTGGAGCGATACAGCGCCTGGTCCGCCCGGTGCAGCAACGCCGAGTGCTGTTCATCCTCCAAGCGCTGCACTACGCCAAAACTCATGGTGATCTGGAAGTCGCCCACCGGCAGCAGGTCGGACAGGCCACGACGAATGCTTTCCGCCAGCAGGCGGGCGTCGGCCAGGGCGGTGTTGGGCAAGATCATGATGAATTCGTCGCCGCCCCAGCGCACCAGCAAGTCACTGCCGCGCTCGCAGCGCTTGACGCTCTGCACCACTTGCACCAGCGCTGCGTCACCGAAGGCGTGGCCGTAGCGATCGTTGATGTCCTTGAAGTCATCGACGTCCATGGCGATCAGCGACAACGGCTCGCGGAAACGCTGTGCGCGCTCACAGGCCAGCGGCAGTGCCTGGTCCAGGCGATAACGGTTGGCGACCCGCGTCAGGGCATCGGTTTCGGCAAGCCTGCGGTTCTCGTCGAGTTGGAGCTGCAACTGATGGTTGACCCTCGACAGCTCGCGGGTGCGTTCTTCGATGATGGCTTCCAAGGATTTGTTACGCCGTTCCAATTGTTCGAACAGGCGCTTCTTGTCGTCGATACTGCGATGGGCGCCGATCATGCGGGCCACCGTGCCGTCCGGGTTGCGGGCGATCACGTAGCCGCGATCCTCGATCCAGATGTAGGACCCATCGCACGTGCGGCAACGGTACTCGGCCTGGTAGCGGTGGGATCGTTGTTCCAGGTAGTCGTCGAACAACGCCATGACCCGTGGGTAATCCTCCGGGTGGATCACGCTTTCCCAGGTCAGCACGGTGTTATCCAGTGAATGAGGCAGGTAGCCAAGCATCGTGTACCAGCCGGGGTTGCGGTAGACGAAGCCGGTGTTGGCATTCCAGTCCCAGATGCCATCGCTGACCAGTTCCAGGATGGTGTGCAGTACGCCTTCGTCCAGATCGGACAGGTCGAACCGCAGCATGTCGATGTTCGAGGCGTCTCCCATCGTCGTTTCCTCGTCGGCCTTGATATCAAAATGCTCGTCCAAGGAGGAAGAGTAGCTGATGGGGCGCGGGGTCACTAGCGGGGGGCGATGTCCTGTAGGAGCTGCCGAAGGCTGCGATCTTTCGGGCTTTCGCTCGGGACTCAAGCGTCTGGGGAAAGATCGCAGCCTCGTTGCATTCGTCAGCTCCTGCGTCGTCATTCGGGTTGGGCTTGGGGTTTACCCCATTTCTCCAGCGCGAACTCGACAAAACTGCGCAGTTTCGGCAAGCGGTAGCGATCCTGCGCGTACATCAGGCTCATCGGCCGATGGGGCAATTGGTAGCCCTGCAGCAACGCCACCAAGTGCCCCTCCTTCAGGTCCTGGGCCACCAGGGCATCGGGCAGCATCACCACGCCCATCCCGGCCAGGGCGGCGCGATGCAGGCCCGAGGAGCTGTTGATCAGCATCGGTCCGTTCACCGGGACCTTGATCTCACCGTCCGGCCCGTTGATGGGCCAGTGATCCTGGGCGAAGCGCCATTCGTCTGCTGCCGAATAGGCAAACGACAGGCAGTCGTGTCGTTGCAGGTCCGCCGGTTGTTCCGGCGTGCCGCGCCGGGCCAGGTAAGCGGGGGAGGCACAGATGGTCAGGGTGTAGTCCAGCAACGGACGGGCAATCAGTTTCGGGTCGGGATGGCCGAGGCGGATGGCAACGTCGAAGCCATGGTCGAGCAGGTCCAGGCGCTGGTTGGTCAGCACCACGTCGAGCTTGACCTGGGCGAAGCGCTGGCTGAATTCGGCCAGCGCCGACGAAAGGCGTTCGGTACCGAAGGTCAGCGGTGCGGTGATGCGCAGGGTACCGGTGGGCTCGCCTTGGGTCTGTTCGGCCAGGCGTTCGGAGTCGGCCACCAGCCCCAGTACTTCCAGGCAGCGCTGGTAGTAGGCCGAGCCGAATTCTGTCAGGCGCTGGCGCCGCGTCGTACGGTTGATCAGGCGTACGCCGAGGCGTTGCTCCAAGGCACGAAGATGATTGCCCACCATGGTGGTGGACATTTCGCACGCCTGGGCCGCTGCCGTCAGGCTTCCGGTTTCTACCACCTTCACGTAAACGGTCATTGCCTGAAACAGGTCCATTATCAAGCTCAGCTTTTAAATGATTGAAGTAAAGCAGCGTTTATCCAGCCTTGGTGGCTAACCATACTGGAAAAAACCACCCGATGGAGCTTGATGCCATGACCGCTGCCTGCCTGATGACCACTTACCAACCCCTGGCGCTGAATTTCACCCATGGCTTGGGGACGCGCCTGTGGGACCAGGACGGTCGCGAATACCTCGATGCGGTGGCGGGCGTGGCGGTGACCAATGTCGGCCATTCCCACCCGCGGCTGGTGGCCGCCATCAGCGACCAGGCCGGCCTGCTGTTGCACACCTCCAATCTGTACAGCATCGATTGGCAGCAACGCCTGGCGCAAAAGCTCACCCAACTGTCGGGGATGGAGCGGGCGTTTTTCAATAACTCAGGCGCCGAGGCCAACGAAACCGCGCTGAAGCTGGCGCGCCTCTACGGCTGGCACAAGGGCATCGAGCAGCCCTTGGTGGTGGTCATGGACAACGCGTTCCATGGACGCACCTTGGGCACCATGTCAGCCAGTGATGGTCCGTCCGTACGGCTGGGCTACAACCGGTTGCCGGGGGACTTCCTCAAGGTACCGTTCGGCGATCTCGCGGCGCTGGAACAGATTCAACAGGCTCACGCCGAGCGCATCGTCGCGGTGCTGGTGGAGCCGATCCAGGGTGAGAGCGGTGTGCAACTCGCTCCACCGGGGTACCTCAAGGCCTTGCGGCAGTTGTGCAGTCGGCGCGCCTGGCTGTTGATGCTCGACGAGATCCAGACCGGCATCGGGCGCACCGGCCAATGGTTCGCGTTCCAGCACGAGGGCATCGTGCCGGATGTCATGACCCTGGCCAAAGGCCTGGGCAACGGTGTGCCCATCGGTGCCTGCCTGGCACGGGGCAAGGCTGCCGAGCTGTTTACCCCAGGCAGCCATGGCAGTACGTTCGGCGGCAATCCGCTGGCCTGCCGGGTCGGTTGCACGGTGTTGGACATCATCGAGGAACAAGCGCTGGTGGATAACGCCAGGCACCAGGGCGAACAATTGCTGAGTCGGCTGCGGACCGAGCTGGCGGACAACCCGAATGTCTTGGCGATTCGCGGCCAGGGCTTGATGATCGGCATCGAACTCAAGCAACCGGTCCGCGACCTGACCCTTCGCGCCGCCCGGGACCACGGCCTGCTGATCAATGTCACCCGGGGCCAGACCATCCGCCTGCTGCCGCCGCTGACGATCGATGGGCGGGAAGTGGAAATGATCGTCAGGGGCGTGAGCCGCTGCCTGGCGCAGGGCTGAGGCAACCGGCCCAGACGACGGTTTTTTCTGAAGCGGCCGGGCGAAGCGCAACGCAGCGGGACGGAATTTTTAACGATTGCCGCGTTCCAACGCCTGCCAGAGTCGATTGCCTACGCCCTGGCACTCAGACTGAAAAACCAGGAGCATTCCATGTTCACCTCGCGTCGCTTGATCGTTGTCGCTACTGCTGTGGCCTTGTTGTCCGGCTGTGCGTCGCCTAACCCCTATGACAACCAGGGCCAGGCCTCTACCGAATCGTCGGGCATGAGCAAAACCGCCAAGTACGGCGGCCTCGGTGCACTGGCGGGGGCGTTGGCCGGTGCGGCCATCGGTCACGATAACCGGGGCAAGGGTGCGTTGATCGGTGCGGCGGTGGTGGGGGCTTCCGCGGCCGGCTACGGTTACTACGCCGACCAGCAGGAAAAGAAACTGCGCGCCAGCATGGCCAATACCGGTGTTGAAGTGCAGCGCCAGGGCGACCAGATCAAGCTGATCATGCCGGGCAACATCACCTTCGCCACCGACTCGGCGAATATCGCGTCCAGCTTCTACCAGCCGCTGAACAACCTGGCCAACTCCCTCAAGGAGTTCAACCAGAACCAGATCGAGATCGTCGGTTACACCGACAGCACCGGCAGCCGCCAGCACAACATGGACCTGTCCCAGCGCCGTGCCCAGAGCGTGGCGACCTACCTGACGTCCCAGGGCGTGAGCGGTGCCAACCTCTCGGCCCGTGGCGCCGGCCCGGACAACCCGGTGGCCAGCAACGCCGACGTCAATGGCCGCGCGCAAAACCGTCGTGTCGAGGTCAACCTCAAGGCCATTCCTGGCCAGCAATATCAGGAGGCGCCGCAGCAGCAGGGGCAGACTTACCAACAGTACCCATGATCGCTGGGCGGTAAATGAAACGGGGGCTCTGGAAACAGGGCCCCCGTTTTTTTTGGCTGGCGCCACCCCTGTGGGAGCGAGCTTGCTCGCGATAGCGGTCTGCCTGAGCCGGTGATGTGGGATGTGCCGCCATCATCGCGAGCAAGCTCGCTCCCACAGGGGATTTTCCTGGACTAAAAAAAAGCCCGCCCGATCATGTGATCGGGCGGGCTTCTGGGTGTCGCTCGCAAATTACTTCTTCAAACCGTAATGCTCATCGAGCATGCCGGGCGAATTCGGGGCCTTGGGGGCGTAGTCCCGCGGCGGTTCCTGGATCCCTTTTGGTGGGGTCAGGCGTTCCCGTGGAGTCTGTGCCGCATCGGCTTGCAGGGCGGCCAGCAGGCGCTGGCGAGTCTGCTCGTCCAGGGCCAGGCGATTGGCACCCTCGGACAAATGATCCTGGACATCCTGGTAGCTCTGGGTGAGTTTTTTCACCAGAGAAGCGGTGCTGTTGAAGTGGGTGACCACTTCATTCTGATAACTGTCGAAACGTTCCTGAATGTCGTCCAGCTGACGTTGCGTGCTGTTGGGCACCGCATTGGGCAGCAGTCGGGCAAGCAGGAATCCAATGGCGACACCGGCAACCAGGGCAAGAGTCGGCAACAACCAAACTAAGAGCGAGTGTTCCACGAGTCCTTCCTCTATAAACGGCTTTGCTTTACGTTAACGGCTCGGACCTGCGCTGTATACCGCGAAGAACATCGCAATCATGCCAGGCACAGACTTTAGCTAGACGAGTCGACCCAATTCGAGGTCACGGAGTTCTTTCCCTTGCTTATGCGCGAAACCCCTGTCGTCATCGATGGCCCCGTGGGCCAACTGGAAGCCTTGTACCTGGACAGCGAGGCCCCCCGTGGCCTGGCGCTGATCTGCCACCCGAACCCGGTGCAGGGCGGGACCATGCTCAACAAAGTGGTCTCGACCCTGCAACGCACTGCCCGCGATGCTGGGCTCGTTACGTTGCGTTTCAATTATCGTGGCGTGGGTGCCAGTGCCGGCACCCATGACATGGGCACCGGCGAAGTGGATGACGCCCAGGCTGTCGCCCAATGGTTGCGTGAAAAATACCCGCAATTGCCCCTGACCCTGTTCGGTTTTTCCTTCGGCGGCTTTGTCGCCGCCAGCCTGGGCGGGCGCCTGGAAGCCCAGGGGCAACCGGTCAAGCACCTGTTCATGGTGGCCCCGGCGGTGATGCGCCTGGACGCGCGATCGCCCTTGCCGACCGGTGGCGAGTTGACCGTGATCCAGCCGGAAACCGACGAAGTGGTCGATCCGCAGCTGGTTTACGAATGGTCCGACACGCTCCAACGCCCCCATGAGCTGCTGAAAGTGGCAGAATGCGGACACTTTTTTCATGGCAAGCTGACCGATCTCAAGGATCTGATCCTGCCGCGCCTCTCGAATTGATAGCAGTCTGACAAGCGATAACCCATGACGACGCGTACCCGTATCCTGACCGGCATCACCACCACCGGCACCCCGCACCTGGGCAACTATGCCGGCGCCATCCGTCCGGCGATTCTCGCCAGCCGCGACAGCAACGCCGATTCGTTCTACTTCCTGGCCGACTACCACGCCCTGATCAAGTGCGATGACCCGCTGCGTATCCAGCGTTCGCGCCTGGAGATCGCCGCCACTTGGCTGGCCGGCGGCCTGGACGTGGACCGCGTGACGTTCTATCGCCAGTCCGATATTCCCGAGATCCCGGAACTGACCTGGCTGCTGACCTGCGTCGCGGCCAAGGGCCTGCTCAACCGTGCCCACGCCTACAAGGCTTCGGTGGACAAGAATGTCGAGGCCGGTGAAGACCCGGACGCCGGTGTCACCATGGGCCTCTACAGCTACCCGATCCTCATGGCCGCCGACATCCTGATGTTCAACGCCCACAAGGTCCCGGTCGGCCGTGACCAGATCCAGCACGTGGAAATGGCCCGTGACATCGGCCAGCGCTTCAATCACCTGTTCGGCCAGGGCAAGGAGTTCTTCACCATGCCCGAGGCGCTGATCGAAGAAAGCGTGGCCACGTTGCCGGGCCTCGATGGCCGCAAGATGTCCAAGAGCTACGACAACACCATCCCGTTGTTCAGCAGCGCCAAGGACATGAAGGACGCGATCTCGCGGATCGTCACCGACTCCCGTGCCCCGGGCGAAGCCAAGGATCCGGACAATTCGCACCTGTTCACCCTGTTCCAGGCCTTCGCCACTGCCGAACAGTCCGCCGAGTTCCGCAGCGAACTGCTGCAAGGCCTGGGTTGGGGCGAAGCCAAGAACCGCCTGTTCCAGTTGCTCGACCGCGAGCTGGGTGAAGCGCGCGAGCGCTATTACCAGTTCATCGAACGTCCATCGGACCTTGAAGACATCCTGCAACTGGGCGCGAGCAAGGCCCGGGCCGTGGCAACACCGTTCCTCAACGAACTGCGCGAGGCCGTTGGCCTGCGTTCGTTCGTCAGCCAGGTCCAGGTGGCAACCCAGGCCAAAAAGAAAGCGGCCAAGGCCGCACGTTTCGTCAGCTTCCGCGAGGATGACGGCAGTTTCCGTTTCCGCCTGCTTTCTGCCGATGGCGAGCAACTGTTGCTCTCGAACAATTTTGCCGACGGCAAGACCGCAGGGCAGGTGACCAAGCAATTGCAATCCGGCCAACCCTTGGACGTACGCAGCGACGACCTGGGTTTCAGTGTCTGGCTCGACGGTGAGTGCGTGGCGAACAGCCCGGCCTTCGCCGACAGCGCCGCCCGGGATACGGCCATCGATACGCTGCGCGTTGCCCTGACGCCTGCCCAGGACTGATTCAGGCGCGCTACCCGACCATCGGCCCGAATAAGGGCCGATTGCCATTCCTCTGGGCCATCGCTACAGTGACGGCCCGTTTTTGTTGCCTTGCTAACGAATATGACGCCCCTAGAACGATATCAAGCTGATCTGAAACGCCCGGAGTTCTTCCACGACGCAGCCCAGGAAACGGCGGTGCGGCATTTGCAGCGCCTGTACGACGACCTGGTCGCGGCCTCGAACAACAAGCCGGGCCTGTTGGGCAAACTGTTCGGCAAAAAAGACCAGGCGCCGGTCAAGGGCCTGTATTTCTGGGGCGGCGTTGGCCGTGGCAAGACCTACCTGGTGGACACCTTCTTCGAAGCGCTGCCGTTCAAGGAAAAGACACGCACGCACTTCCACCGCTTCATGAAGCGCGTGCACGAGGAAATGAAGACCCTGGGGGGTGAGAAGAACCCGCTGACCATCATCGCCAAGCGTTTTGCCGACGAGACCCGGGTGATCTGCTTCGATGAGTTCTTCGTTTCCGACATCACCGACGCCATGATCCTGGGCACCTTGATGGAAGAGCTGTTCAAGAATGGCGTGACCCTGGTCGCCACCTCGAACATCGTGCCGGACGGCCTGTACAAGGACGGTCTGCAGCGGGCGCGGTTCCTGCCGGCCATCGCGCTGATCAAGGAGCACACCGAAATCGTCAACGTCGACAGCGGCGTCGACTACCGCCTGCGTCACCTCGAGCAAGCGGAGTTGTTCCACTTTCCGCTGGATGCCGCTGCTGAAGAAAGCCTGCGCAAGAGCTTCCGCGCCCTGACGCCGGAATGCACCCAGGCGCTGGAAAACGATGTGCTGATCATCGAAAACCGCGAGATCCGCGCCATCCGCACCTGTGACGACGTGGCCTGGTTCGACTTCCGCGAACTGTGCGACGGCCCGCGCAGCCAGAACGACTACATCGAACTGGGCAAGATCTTCCACGCCGTGTTGCTCAGTGGCGTCGAGCAGATGAGCGTCACCACCGACGACATCGCCCGTCGCTTCATCAACATGGTCGACGAGTTCTACGACCGTAACGTGAAGCTGATCATTTCGGCCGAAGTCGAACTCAAGGACCTCTACACCGGCGGTCGCCTGACCTTCGAATTCCAGCGGACCTTGAGTCGTTTGCTTGAGATGCAATCCCACGAATTCCTGTCGCGAGCGCATAAGCCGTAGGGCGATTCGCAAAGCAAAAAAAGGCCTGCGATTGCAGGCCTTTTTTGTACGCTCGAAATCAGTCGTTCACTGCAAAACCCTGTGGGAGCGAGCTTGCTCGCGATGGCGTCCTGTCAGTCAACATCAGGCCTGCTGAACCACCGCCATCGCGAGCAAGCTCGCTCCCACAGTGGATCGTTGCCAAGCCCTCGGCCTACGCCGCCTGCTGAAACTGCTGCCGATACTGGTTCGGCGACAGGTCGGTATGTTGCCGGAACAACCGTGCGAAAAAGCTCGCGTCGTCGTAGCCGACTTCGTAGCTGATGGTCTTGATGCTCTTGCGGCTACCGGAAAGCAGGCCCTTGGCGGTTTCGATCCGCAGTCGTTGCAGGTAATGCAGCGGCTTGTCGCCCGTGGCGGTCTGGAAGCGGCGCATGAAATTGCGGATGCTCATGCCATGCTCCCGGGCAACATCTTCGAAGCGGAATTTATCGGCGAAGTGCTCTTCGAGCCACTGCTGGATCTGCAGGATGATCACGTCCTGATGCAGTTTCTGCCCGCCAAAGCCGATCCGTCCCGGCGAATAGCTGCGTTGCACTTCATACAGGATGTCCCGCGCCACGGCCTGGGCCACATTGGCGCCGCAGAAGCGTTCAATGAGGTAAATGTAGAGGTCGCAGGCTGAGGTCGTGCCGCCGGCGCAAAACAGGTTGTCGGCGTCGGTCAGGTGCTTGTCCTGGTTCAGGTGCACCTGGGGGAAGCGCTCCTTGAAGGCATTGAAGAAGCGCCAGTAGGTGGTCGCTTCCTTGCCATCGAGCAGACCGGCTTCGGCCAGCCAGAACACCCCGGTGGCTTCACCGCAGAGGACCGCGCCGCGAGCGTGTTGTTCGCGCAGCCAGGGCAGGACCTGGGGGTAGCGTTGGCAGAGGTTGGCGAAATCATCCCAGAAGGCCGGCAGGATGATGATGTCGGTGTTTTCCAAGCCACCGTCCACCGGCATGATCACATCGCTGAAACTGTTCACCGGTTTGCCATCGGGGCTGACCAGCCGGGTTTCAAACGCCGGCGTCAGACCGTGGCCCAGTTGTTTGCCATAGCGCAGGCTGGCCAGGTGGAAGAAATCCTTGGCCTGCATGAGGGTGAAGGCGAAGACCCGGTCGATTGCCAGGATGCTGACGCGCCGCAAGGGCGTGGAGGCGTGCATAGACATAATTCATCTTTATTTTTATAGGGGAAAGTGGTCACTAGACGGCTGGATCGTCTTATTTTTTGTCGGATGTGTCCAGTGTCCTGTCGTACACCGCAGGCTTAGTCTCAGTCGGATAACCACGTCCAACAATAACCAAAGGTGAGCCATGATCCCGAGAACACTGTTCAGTCCCGAGCACGAATTGTTTCGCGACAGCGTACGAACCTTCCTCGAAAAAGAAGCCGTGCCGTACCACAGCCAGTGGGAAAAACAGGGGCATGTCGATCGCCAGCTCTGGAACAAGGCGGGGGAGGCGGGCATGTTGTGCTCGCACCTTCCGGAGGCTTATGGCGGGCTGGACGCGGACTTCCTCTACAGCACGGTGGTGATCGAGGAGATCGGTCGCCTGGGGCTGACGGGGATCGGTTTCTCGCTGCATTCCGACATCGTCGCGCCGTACATCCTGCATTACGGCAGTGAGGCGCTGAAACACAAGTACCTGCCGAAACTGGTGTCCGGCGAAATGGTCACGGCCATCGCCATGACCGAGCCGGGCGCCGGTTCCGACCTGCAAGGGGTGAAGACCACGGCGGTGCTGGACGGTGACGAATATGTCATCAACGGCTCCAAGACGTTCATCACCAATGGTTTCCTGGCGGACCTGGTGATTGTGGTCGCCAAGACCGATCCCAAGGCTGGCGCCAAGGGCACCAGCCTGTTCCTGGTGGAGGCGGGCACGCCGGGCTTCGAAAAGGGCAAGCGCCTGGAAAAAGTCGGAATGAAGGCCCAGGACACGTCGGAATTGTTCTTCCAGGATGTCCGCGTGCCGAAGGAAAACCTGCTCGGGCAGGCCGGAATGGGCTTTGCCTACCTGATGCAAGAGCTCCCCCAGGAGCGCCTGACCGTCGCCATCGGCGGCCTGGCTTCGGCCGAAGCGGCGCTGCAATGGACCCTGGACTACACCCGCGAGCGCAAGGCGTTCGGCAAAGCCATCGCCGACTTCCAGAACACCCGTTTCAAGCTCGCGGAAATGGCTACCGAAATCCAGATTGGCCGGGTCTTCGTCGACCGCTGCCTGGAATTGCACCTGCAAGGCAAGCTGGACGTGCCGACGGCGGCGATGGCCAAGTACTGGGGCACCGACTTGCAATGCAAAGTGCTCGACGAGTGCGTGCAGTTGCATGGCGGCTACGGCTTCATGTGGGAATACCCGATTGCCCGGGCATGGGCGGATGCGCGGGTGCAGCGGATCTATGCCGGGACCAATGAAATCATGAAGGAGATCATTGCGCGGTCGCTTTGATGCGGTGGTGGGCTTGGGTCCGCTATCGCGAGCGCTCGCTCCCACATGGGGCTCCTGCATTGCCGCAGAAACCCTGTGGGAGCGAGCTTGCTCGCGATGGGGCCTATGAATCAATCAAGGCGCAGGGTTCGGCTGATCCTTGTGAATCGCCTCGATCCCCGCCAGCACTTCGTCCGACAGCTTCAGGTCGACGCTGGCGATGTTGCTGTCCAGTTGCTCCAGCGTGGTGGCGCCAATGATGTTGCTGGTCACGAACGGCTGTTGGGTGACGAACGCCAGGGCCATCTGCGCCGGGTCCAGGCCATGTTCGCGGGCCAGGGCCACATAACGGCTGCAGGCCGCTTCCGATTGCGGGTTGAAGTAACGCATGAAGCGGCTGTACAGGGTCAGGCGGCCCTTGGCGGGCCGTGCGCCGTTTTCGTATTTGCCCGACAGGAAGCCGAACGCCAGGGGTGAGTAGGCCAGCAGGCCGCACTGTTCGCGGATAGCGATTTCCGCCAGACCGACCTCGAAGCTGCGGTTGAGCAGGTTGTACGGGTTCTGGATCGACACCGCCCGCGGCCAGCCACGGGCCTCGGCCAGGGCCAGGAACTTCATGGTGCCCCACGGTGTTTCGTTGGACAGGCCAATGTGGCGGATCTTGCCGGCCCGGACCTGCTCGTCCAGGGCTTCGAGGGTGTCCTCCAGCGGTGTGAACGTTTCGTCGGCCTTGTGCTGGTAGCCCAGTTGACCGAAGAAGTTGGTGCTGCGCTCCGGCCAATGCAACTGATAGAGGTCGATGTAGTCGGTCTGCAGGCGCTTGAGGCTAGCGTCCACCGCTTCGACGATGTGCTGGCGGTTGTGCTTGAGGTTCTTGTCGCGGATGTAGTCGATGGTGTTGCCGGGACCGGCGATCTTGCTCGCCAGGATCCAGTCGGCACGGTCGCCGCGGCTTTTGAAATAATTGCCGATGTAGCGCTCGGTGGTGGCGTAGGTCTCGGCCTTGGGGGGCACCGGGTACATCTCGGCGGTGTCCATGAAATTGATGCCGGCACCCTTGGCGCGTTCGATCTGGGCGAAGGCCTCGGCCTCGCTGTTCTGCTCACCCCAGGTCATGGTGCCGAGGCACAGGGCACTCACGTTCAGATCGGTACGGCCTAGCTGGCGATAGTCCATCGGGAACTCCTTGGGCAAAACAATCATAAAAGCAGGTTGAAATATTTTTCGCAATCTGCATAATTGCGCACCTCTTTCTGCAGTGGAAGTGATGCGCCGCCGCCGAAGAATCTTGCCGTTGAACGGACGCGCCGACCCGAGCCCCCGAAAGCGTCTGTATCCGGCTGCCTTTGACTTGTCAAAGTACGCACTATTCAGTAAGATCCGCCGTCTAATTTACAGGGCGGCCCCTGAGGCTATAAAGAATGAAAACTTTTACTGCTAAACCGGAAACAGTAAAGCGCGACTGGTTTGTCGTCGACGCTGCTGGTCAGACCCTGGGTCGTCTGGCCACCGAAATCGCGAGCCGTCTGCGTGGCAAGCACAAGCCTGAGTACACCCCTCACGTTGACACCGGTGACTACATCGTCGTGATCAACGCTGAGCAAGTACGTGTTACTGGCGCTAAAACCACTGACAAAATGTACTACTCCCACTCCGGTTTTCCTGGTGGCATCAAGTCGATCAACTTTGAAAAGCTGATCGCCAAAGCCCCTGAGCGCGTGATCGAGACCGCGGTTAAAGGCATGCTGCCTAAGAACCCACTGGGTCGCGACATGTATCGTAAGCTGAAGGTTTATGCGGGCGCTGCTCACCCTCATACTGCTCAGCAGCCCCAAGAACTGAAGTTTTAACGGAATAGTTCATTATGTCGGCGACTCAAAATTACGGCACTGGCCGTCGCAAGACTGCAACCGCACGCGTTTTCCTGCGTCCGGGCACTGGTAACATCTCCATCAACAACCGCTCCCTGGATAACTTCTTCGGCCGCGAAACTGCCCGCATGGTAGTTCGTCAGCCGCTGGAACTGACCGAGACCGTCGAAAAATTCGACATCTACGTCACTGTTATCGGTGGTGGTGTAAGTGGTCAAGCTGGCGCAATCCGCCACGGCATCACTCGCGCCCTGATGGATTACGACGAGACTCTGCGTGGTGCTCTGCGCAAAGCCGGCTTCGTAACTCGCGATGCTCGCGAAGTTGAACGTAAGAAAGTCGGTCTGCGTAAAGCGCGTAAGCGTCCGCAGTACTCGAAGCGTTAATTTCGCTTCCGCTTTCAAAAGGCGCCCAGTTCCTCACGGAGCTGGGCGTTTTTTTATGGGCAAAAGAATTGCTCTGTGACAACTTGCCACATTCGTAGAGCCCCTATACTACAAGGCTTGGCGGTTTGGCCGCTTGGTAATTACCTTGTCAGAATTGGGGCTTTTCATTACCATTCGGCAAAATTTTTATAAGTTCAGATTTTTACTTAGTAGACGCCTGATCTAACAGGCCACAAAGCTGATGGGAGAGGACTGAATGAGCAATGACGGCGTGAATGCAGGCCGGCGTCGCTTCCTGGTAGCAGCCACATCCGTGGTGGGTGCTGCAGGAGCGGTGGGGGCTGCGGTCCCGTTCGTGGGGTCATGGTTTCCCAGCGCCAAGGCGAAAGCCGCAGGTGCACCGGTGAAAGTGAATGTCAGCAAGATCGAGCCAGGCCAGCAGATGATTGCTGAGTGGCGCGGCCAGCCGGTGTTCATCGTCCGCCGTACAGAGGAAATCCTGGGGAATCTGAAAAAGATCGAGGGTCAGTTGTCCGACCCGTCCTCCAAGAACTCTACGCAACCGACCTATGTCGACCCGCAGACGCGTTCGATCAAGCCAGAGGTCCTGCTGCTGATCGGGATCTGTACGCACCTGGGTTGCTCGCCAACGTTCCGTCCTGAAGTGGCGCCTGCCGACCTGGGCAAGGACTGGGTCGGTGGTTATTTCTGCCCTTGCCACGGCTCCCACTACGACCTGGCCGGTCGCGTCTACAAGTCGCAGCCTGCACCTCTGAACCTGCCAGTTCCCCCGCATTCCTATGAGACCGATGACATCATTGTCGTTGGCGTCGATACGGAGAAAGCGTGATGAGCAAACTAATGGATTGGGTTGATGCGCGCTTTCCCGCGACCAAAATGTGGGAAGACCATCTCAGCAAGTACTACGCTCCGAAGAACTTCAACTTCTTCTACTTCTTTGGCTCCCTGGCGCTGCTCGTTCTGGTCAACCAGATCGTCACCGGTGTCTGGCTGACCATGAGCTACACCCCGTCGGCGGAAGAAGCGTTTGCCTCCGTCGAATACATCATGCGCGACGTCGAGTACGGCTCGATCCTGCGTCTGCTGCACTCCACCGGCGCTTCGGCGTTCTTCATCGTGGTCTACCTGCACATGTTCCGTGGCTTGCTCTACGGTTCGTACCAGAAGCCGCGTGAACTGGTGTGGGTCTTCGGCATGCTGATCTACCTGGCGCTGATGGCCGAGGCCTTCATGGGCTACCTGCTGCCGTGGGGCCAGATGTCCTACTGGGGCGCCCAGGTGATCATCTCGCTGTTCGGTGCGATCCCGGTCATCGGTGACGACCTGACCCAGTGGATTCGTGGTGACTACCTGATCTCGGGCATCACCCTGAACCGCTTCTTCGCCCTGCACGTGGTCGCCCTGCCGATCGTGATCCTCGGCCTGGTGGTGCTGCACATCCTCGCGCTGCACGAAGTCGGCTCGAACAACCCGGACGGCGTGGACATCAAGAAACACAAGGACGAGAACGGCGTACCGCTGGATGGCATCGCCTTCCACCCGTACTACACCGTGAAAGACATCGTCGGCGTGGTGGTCTTCCTGTTCATCTTCTGCTCCATCGTGTTCTTCTTCCCGGAAATGGGCGGTTACTTCCTCGAGAAGCCGAACTTCGAGCAGGCGAACGCGTTCAAGACCCCTGAGCACATTGCCCCGGTCTGGTACTTCACGCCGTTCTACGCGATCCTGCGGGCGATCCCGGACAAGCTGCTGGGCGTTATCGCCATGGGCGCGGCCATCGCCGTGCTGTTCGTCCTGCCGTGGCTGGACCGCAGCCCCGTCAAGTCGATGCGCTACAAAGGCTGGCTGAGCAAGATCTGGCTCGTGGTGTTCTGCATTTCGTTCGTGATCCTGGGCGTGCTGGGCGTACTGGCACCGACACCGGGACGCACGCTGCTGTCGCAGGTTTGCACCTTCCTGTACTTCGCCTACTTCATTCTGATGCCGTTCTACACCAGGCTCGAGAAGACCAAACCGGTTCCGGAAAGGGTGACTGGCTGATGAAAAAGCTATTTGCTGTACTGATTCTTGCTGCTATGCCTGTACTGTCCTTCGCGGCTGAACACGGTGGTCCGGAGCTGGAAAAAGTCGACATCGACGTTTCCGACAAAGCGGCCATGCAGGACGGCGCACGTACGTTCGCCAACTACTGCATGGGTTGCCACAGTGCCAAGTTCCAGCGCTATGAGCGCGTTGCCGATGACCTGGGCATCCCCCATGAGCTGATGCTCGAGAAGCTTGTGTTCACCGGTGCCAAACTGGGCGATCACATGACCATCGGCATGCAGCCTGCGGACGCCAAGACCTGGTTCGGCGCCGCGCCGCCGGACCTGACCCTGGTGGCCCGCGTGCGTGGCACCGACTGGCTTTACGGTTACCTGCGTTCGTTCTACGAAGACCCTGCACGTCCTTGGGGCGTGAACAACAAGGTCTTCCCGAACGTCGGCATGCCTAACGTTCTGGTCGGCCTCCAGGGGCGCCAGGTGGTAGGCTGCAAACAGGTTCAGATCGTTGAAGACGGCAAAAAGCAATTCGATCCGCTGACTGGCTCCGCTTTGACCCATGAAGCCTGCGACCAGCTGACCGTATTGCCGAACACCGGCAGCCTGACCCCGGAGCAGTTCGATGAGAAGGTCAAGAACCTGGTGACCTTCCTGGCCTACTCGGCCAACCCGGTGAAGCTGGAGCATCAGCGCATCGGTACCTATGTATTGCTGTACCTGGCGTTCTTCTTCGTATTCGCTTACCTGCTCAAGCGTGAATACTGGAAAGACGTGCATTGATAAAGCTGTAAGCCATTGCTGTGAATCGTGCGCGCCCAAGGGCGTCTCTAGACATGTAACGAGCCTGGCCCGCCAGGTGTTACGGGAGACGCCCTCTGGGCGCGCTCGTTTTTCCGTTTTTCGATAATTTCAACAAGCGAGGAGGATCGCCATGGGCGTGACCAATCGGTTGGCCTGTTACTCCGACCCCGCCGACCACTATTCCCACCGGGTACGCATCGTACTGGCAGAGAAGGGTGTCAGCGCCGAGATCATTTACGTCGAAGCGGGTCGTCAGCCGCCGAAGCTGATCGAAGTGAACCCTTACGGCAGCCTGCCCACATTGGTCGATCGTGACCTGGCGTTGTGGGAGTCGACCGTGGTGATGGAATACCTGGATGAGCGTTATCCGCATCCACCCTTGCTGCCGGTTTATCCTGTCGCGCGTGCCAACAGCCGTTTGCTGATCCATCGCATCCAGCGTGACTGGTGCGGGTTGGTGGATCTGATCCTGGATTCCCGGACCAAGGAGCCGGCGCGGGTCGTGGCGCGCAAGGAATTGCGTGAAAGCCTGACGGGCGTATCGCCGCTGTTCGTCGACAAGCCGTTTTTCCTCAGTGAGGAACAAAGTCTGGTGGATTGCTGCCTATTGCCCATACTCTGGCGTTTGCCGATTCTGGGTATCGAACTGCCGCGGCCTGCCAAGCCGCTGCTTGATTATATGGAGCGCCAATTTGCGCGTGAGGCATTCCAGGCGAGTCTGTCTGGTGTCGAACGCGACATGCGCTAAGGCTTAGGGAGCCGCTATGAACTCCAGTCGACCTTATCTGGTCCGCGCGCTCTACGAGTGGATTGTGGACAATGATTGCACCCCGCACATGCTCGTCAATGCCGAGTTTCCATCGGTGCAGGTGCCGCAGGGTTTTGCCAATGATGGGCAGATTGTCCTGAACGTGTCGCCAGCCGCTGTGCGTCACCTGCACATGGATAATGATGCCGTCAGTTTTGAAGGGCGCTTCGGTGGTGTGCCACACACCCTGTACGTGCCTGTTGCTGCGATTCTGGGGATTTATGCCCGGGAGAATGGCCAGGGCATGGTGTTTGAGCTGGAAGCGCCGTTGGACGGTGAAGAAGAGTTCGAGCCGGATGATGACCTGCCACCGCCGGATGACGAGCCGCCGCGGCCTAGTGGTCGGCCTAGTCTTAAGGTGGTGAAGTAACGGATAGTTGATCTGCGTGTCGTTCGCTGTTCGCCGTCCACCAAGGAAATGCCCGTGTCGTGAGATGCGGGCATTTTTTTGGCTGTATTCACTGGGGGATTGGTGTGTATATCCGTTTCTGCGGTTACGGCCGCTGGCGGTTCCGCCCTTACGGCGGGTCACTTTTGAAGGGGAGCCAAAAGTAACCAAAAGCGCCTTGCCCCACCACTAGGCACCTCGCCTAGGCTCGGTGTTCCCTCACTCCGGCGTGGTTAATGGGGCGCCCAGATCAAAAGCAAAAGCAAAAGCAAAGCAAAAGCGAGGCGGCCTTATAGCCGACCTGTCTCCTCCGGCTGTACCCGATCCCATTGTGGGAGCGAGCTTGCTCGCGATGGCGTCAGGTCAGCAGCATCGATGTTGGCTGATACACCGCAATCGCGAGCAAGCTCGCTCCCACAGTTGATTGGGGGGCAGCCAGAGAGACGGGTCGGCTATAAGGCCGCCTCGCTTTTGCTTTTGATCTTGATCTGGGCGTTCCCGACCAAACAAAAAAAACGGCGCTCCCCCTGTATGGATGAGCGCCGTTTTTTCCAGCCACATGCAGCCTCAAGAGCCGCGAGTCACCTCAGTCAATATATTCAAACAACTTGACGATTTTCTGCACCCCGGAAACCCCCTGCACCAGGTTGGTCGCCTGGGCGGCTTCCTGCTTGGTCAGCAGGCCCAACAGATAGACGATGCCATTCTCGGTCACAACCTTGATACGCGAGCCAGGAATGCTGGCGTCGGTGAGCATCTGGGTCTTGATCTTGGTGGTCAGCCACGCATCGTTCTGGCGCGCCAGCAGCGAGGAGGGTTGCAGGACCTGCAGTTCGTTATGCACGGTCTTGACCCGCTGTACGGCGCTGGCTTCCTGCTCGGCCTTGGCCTTGAGGTCGGCACGTGGGGTCTGGCCGGCCAGCAGTACGACACCGTTGAAGCTGGTGACGACGATGTGCGAGTTGTTGTCCAGGTCCGGGTCTGCCTTGGCAATGTTCACGCCGACCTTGGTTTCAATCAGGGAGTCGTCGATCTTGCTGCCGAAGGTGCGGGTGCCACGGTCGTCTTCAATCGGCTTTTCCCGGCTGGCGTTAACCACCGATGTGCAGCCGCTGATGCCGAGGCACAGGGTCAAGGCCAGAAGGCCTAGGCGATTAGGGGTCATTCTTCACTCCCGAACAGTTGGCTGTCGATCAAGTCGCAGAGGCAGTGGATCGCCAGCAGGTGGACTTCCTGGATACGTGCGGTGACATTGGCCGGTACGCGGATCTCGACGTCTTCGGGCAATAGCAGTGATGCCATGCCACCGCCGTCACGACCGGTCAATGCTACGACAATCATTTCGCGATCATGTGCGGCCTGGATCGCTTGAATAATATTGGCCGAGTTGCCGCTGGTGGAAATCGCCAGCAGCACATCGCCGGGTTGGCCCAGGGCGCGGATCTGTTTGGAGAAGACTTCGTTGTAGCTGTAGTCGTTGGCGATCGAGGTGATCGTCGAGCTGTCGGTGGTCAGGGCGATCGCCGGCAGGCTCGGGCGTTCGCGCTCGAAGCGGTTGAGCAGCTCCGACGAGAAATGCTGGGCGTCGCCGGCCGAGCCGCCATTGCCGCACGAAAGCATTTTGCCCTCGTTGAGCAAGGCGTTGACCATCACTTGGCTGGCTTGCTCGATGTGCGGTGCAAGTACGTCCATCGCCTGTTGCTTGGTGTCGATACTGGCCTGAAAAAGCTGGCGAATTCGCGATTGCATGTCCATCTGTGTGACCTTAAGTAGCGCGGCTTATAGGCACAAACATGTGCGGCGCGCAAAGCAAAGAGCAAAAAAGTTAGGTGAAGGTGTCCGGCTCGGCATGGGCGCTCAACTGTCGAAGGCGTTCTGCAGCCAGTTCAACTGGGCGGCGTTGCTGTCGATGGCAACCACGTCGAAGCGGCAGGGGTAATCGGCCCAGCGAGATTCGCGTTGCAGGAAATACTGCGCGGCGAACACCAGCTTCTGGCGCTTGCGCTCGTCAATGCTGTCGAGCGCGCCACCCCATTGGGTATTTTTTCTGTAGCGGACTTCGACGAATACTACTGTATCGCCGTCAAGCATGACCAGATCAAGCTCGCCGCGTTTGCACAACCAGTTCTGCGCCACCAGCCGCAGGCCGTGTTGCTGGAGATGCGCGAGGGCCTGGCCCTCGGCATCCCGTCCGCTTTGCTGGCGTGATCGGTCAGGCATCAGCGCTGGGTGTCCGGCAGGCGCTGCACCTGGCCGTTGACGAACTCGGCCCATGGCAGTTGACGCTGTACGCGCTGGGTGGGCGACACGGCCAGGCTGCCCGACAAACCTTCGATGCGGCTGTCCGGCAGCGTCTTGAGTTGGCCCAGGCGCGGTGCCAGGCGATAGGCATCCGCGCCCATCGCGTACAACCGACCCAGGCTGCCGCCCGCCTGTGGCCACTGCGCGGTGACCTGCTTGCGCAGCGGGTCATTGGCGTCGAGCAGCCACGGGGTTTCGCAGAAGCGGATGCCGCTCATGTCGTTGTACTGGTTCTGGTCGCCGCTGGCGCTGAACACCGAAGACGTCGCGTAGACCGGCACGTCGCCGGCGTATTGGAAGTTCAGGGTTGGCTTGATCTGCTGGGCCTGCTGCGGTGTCGAGGCCAGGAAGATGAACTCGATGTCCTGGCGACGGGACGGCTGCGCCGCGACCGTGGTGCCAACGGTGCTTTGCAGGCTCTTGGCGCGACCTTCGCTCTGGCGCAACTGGAACATGTCGGCGATCTGCTGGGCCAGTTGGACCGGCTGGTCGACCCGTTCGATCGCGACGATGGTGCCGCCGTTGGCCTGCCAGTCCTGGCTGAAGGCTTTCAGTACGCGATCGCCCCATTCGCCCTTCGGTACCATGGCGGCGGCGCGGTGCAGGCCATCGGCGCGGGCGCGACGGGACACTTCGCGAGCTTCATCCTCGGGTGCCAGGCCGAACTGGAACAGTTGCGGTGGCCCTTGCTCGCCTTCGCTGTAGTTCAGCGCCAGGGTAGTGATTGGCAATTGCGGGCGGGTGCTGATCTGCTTGACCAGGGGTTTTTCCAGCGGGCCGATGACCAGTTGCACGCCGTCGGCCTGGGCCTTGCGATAGAACTCGTCCATGGAGGTCAGGCTGGCGCTGTCATAGAACTGGATGCTTGGCGGCGTTTGCCCGGCCTGCTGGGCCTGGTAGTGCGCGGCCATGAAACCCTCGCGCAAGGCCTTGGCAACCGCTGCCAGCTGGCCGCTTTGTGGCAGCAGCAGGGCGATCTTGCTCAGTGGCTGGCTGGCCAGTTCCTTGAGCTTGACCAGGGGCGTCGGCAGTTGCAGGGCGGCGGGGTGCTTCGGGTTCTGTTCGCGCCAGTGGTCGATGGCCGCCTGCTGCTGTTCCAGGGTGCCGGCGGTCTTGACGGCCTGGGCCAGGCTCAACCAGCCGCCGAGGTCGTCGTTGGAGGCGGGCTGCAACTGGTCGGTGGGCAGTGAGGCGATCAGCGACCAGATGGCTTCGTGGTTTTTCGCCGCGGCGTCGTCCTTCAGCAAGGGGGCGATGAAGATGCGCTCCTTGGCGGCGGCCAGGGTCTGGCCGTCGGCTTCGAGGGCGCGGGCGCGGACGGTACCGGTGCGGACCTGCTGCTCCACTGGCATTTCGCTCAGGTGTTGCAGGCTTGGGTGGTTCAGGGCGGTGAGCGCCGCCTTGGGCTGGTTGCGGGTCATCGCCAGTTCCGCCGACAGCGTGCTGGCGAAAATCTGCTGGCCGGGCTTGAGTTGTTCCATTGGCACTTGTTGCAGGATCTGTGCGGACTGGCCGGCATTGCCCTGGCGGTAGGCCAGGTCTGCGGCGCTCAGGCGTAGCAGGGCGGCTTTTTCCGGGGTTTTGCTTTGGGTGGCCTGTTCGAGCAACTGCTCGATACTGGCATCCGGGGTCCGTGGAAGTTCGCCAAGGCTGGACGAGGGCGAGCTGGCGCAGGCCGCCAGGAGGGCAGCGAGGCAGAGGGCGGAGAGCAGCCGCAGGCAAGCGATCATGTAAGTGTTCCTGATACGAGATCAAATTAGCGTCGAATTGTACCCAAGCACTGGCCGGGGCGCGATGTTACTGGCGTGAATCGATCAATTTAGGTATTTCAAAGAGTGCGGCGCGCCACAAAAGACAGGGTATTGCCTCTGTGGTGAACAGCTGAGATGGCCGTCACACGCTACAATGGCGGTTTTTACGATCATGAGGTGCGCGTTTTGACTGCTCCAGGTGCTTTGAATTCCGCTGCCGGCTCGCTTTATGTGGTGGCGACGCCCATCGGCAACCTGGACGATATCAGTGCCCGGGCGCTGAAAATCCTGCAGGAGGTCGCGCTGATCGCGGCTGAAGATACGCGTCACTCCCAGCGCCTGCTGCAACATTTCGGCATCTCCACACCGTTGGCGGCCTGTCATGAACACAATGAGCGGGACGAAGGCAGTCGTTTCATTACCCGGCTGCTGGCTGGCGATAACATCGCGCTGATTTCCGATGCGGGTACGCCGTTGATTTCCGACCCCGGCTATCATCTGGTGCGCCAGGCCCGGGCGGCGGGTATCAGTGTGGTACCGGTGCCGGGGGCTTGCGCGTTGATCGCGGCGCTGTCGGCGGCAGGCCTGCCGTCGGACCGTTTCATCTTCGAAGGTTTCCTGCCGGCCAAGGCGGTGGGGCGGCGGGCGCGCCTGGAAGCTATAAAGGAAGAGCCGCGCACGCTGATCTTCTATGAGGCGCCGCACCGCATTCTGGAGTGCCTGCAGGACATGGAGCTGGTGTTCGGTGCCGAACGCCAGGCACTGCTGGCCCGGGAGTTGACCAAGACCTTTGAAACCCTCAAGGGGCTGCCGTTGACCGAGTTGCGCGCCTTTGTGGAAAACGACAGCAACCAGCAACGCGGCGAGTGCGTCGTGCTGGTGTCGGGCTGGACGCCGCCGCAAAGCGAGGATGCCGTCAGCGGCGAGGCGATGCGCGTCCTGAACCTGCTGCTCGAGGAAATGCCCCTCAAGCGCGCCGCGGCCCTTGCGGCGCAGATCACTGGCGAGCGCAAGAATGTGCTGTATCAGGTCGCACTGGAAAAACAGAAAGACCAGTGAAACCGGGACAAGGTGCTGGCCCGGGGCTTTTAGCGCTTGTTCTTCAAGCGCTCTACCGTTAACCTTCGCGGCGGAGAGTCGATCGGACAGTCGCTGCCCTCTATGAGAATTAGGGGGGGGAGGAAAGTCCGGGCTCCATAGGGCGAAGTGCCAGGTAATGCCTGGGAGGCGTGAGCCTACGGAAAGTGCCACAGAAAATAACCGCCTAAGCGTTTCGGCGCCGGTAAGGGTGAAAAGGTGCGGTAAGAGCGCACCGCACGGCTGGCAACAGTTCGTGGCTAGGTAAACCCCACTTGGAGCAAGACCAAATAGGGTCCCAAGGCGTGGCCCGCGCTGGGACCGGGTAGGTTGCTAAAGATGTCCAGTGATGGCCATCGTAGACGAATGACTGTTCAAGACAGAACCCGGCTTACAGATCGACTCTCCACCTTTTCCCTTCCTGCCGGAATCACTGGCAGACGCAGTTCCTAAGACCAAAAAAATCTTACTCTTAACAAATCACTTTAACTTGTGCGCGCAGTCCCCTGTGCTGCTTCAGGTTGGGGCGAATTTTCCTACGTCAGATTCTTGTTACCCCTCCTGAAACGCTCCTAAATCTCCGATCTATAAGGCTTTTCCTTCATTACGCGCCTTGACGGTGCGGTGGGCGCATTCCTATAGTGTGCGCAAGTGGCGGAAAGTGGCATGAAGTGGGTTTTTTTGAAGGTAAAACGCCAAAAAGTGGAGAAACGCTGACGTGTTTCGCGGAGCTAACGCTATCAGTCTCGATGCAAAAGGCCGGCTTGCCATGCCCAGCCGGTATCGTGACGAGCTCGTTTCGCGAAGTTCGGGGCAATTAATCGTCACGATCGATGCCGTTGACCCATGTTTGTGTGTTTACCCTCTGGATGAGTGGGAAATCATCGAAACCAAACTGCGCGCACTGCCTTCGCTGCGTGAAGAAAACCGCCGTCTGCAACGCTTGCTGATCGGTAATGCCGTCGACCTCGAGCTCGATGGCAGTGGTCGTTTCCTGGTGCCACCGCGCCTGCGCGAGTACGCCAAGCTGGATAAGCGCGCGATGCTGGTGGGCCAACTGAACAAGTTCCAACTGTGGGACGAAGATGCCTGGAATGCGGTTTCTGCCGCTGACCTCGCTGCTATTCAACAACCGGGCGCCATGCCTGACGAACTGCGTGATTTGATCCTGTGACTATTGATAGCGGCTTTAACCACATCACCGTACTGCTTGACGAAGCCGTCGAGGCGCTCGCCGTACGTGCTGATGGCTGCTATCTGGATGGCACGTTCGGGCGTGGCGGACACAGCCGGTTGATTCTCAGCCAGCTCGGTCCGGACGGCCGGTTGCTGGGGTTCGACAAGGATCCTCAAGCGATTGCCACCGGGCAAACGCTGGCGGCCGAAGACGGCCGCTTTGTCGTTGTGCAGCGCAGCTTTGCCGAGCTGGGCGCGGAAGTCGCCGAGCGTGGCCTGGCCGGCAAGGTCAGTGGCGTGCTGCTCGACCTGGGCGTGTCGTCGCCACAATTGGACGACCCGGAGCGCGGCTTCAGTTTCCTCAATGACGGCCCGCTGGACATGCGCATGGATCCGTCCCGCGGGATCAGCGCCGCCGAATTCGTCAACACCGCCCCGGTGGAAGAAATCGCCCGTGTCTTCAAGGAGTACGGTGAAGAGCGTTTCTCCGGCCGCATGGCCCGCGCCGTGGTCGAGCGCCGCGACATCAAGCCTTTCGAGCGCACCGGCGACCTGGCCGAGGTGTTGAAAGTGGCCAACCCGGCCTGGGAAAAGGGCAAGAACCCGGCGACCCGGGCTTTCCAGGGCTTGCGCATCCACGTCAATAACGAACTGGGCGATCTGCAAGTGGGTCTCGAAGCGGCACTTGAGGCGCTGGAGATCGGCGGTCGTCTGGTGGTAATCAGCTTCCATTCCCTGGAAGACCGCATCGTCAAGCTGTTCATGCGCAAGCTCACCAAGGGTGAAGCCGATAACCTGCCGCGCAACCTGCCGGTGCGTTTCGAAGCCTTCGTGCCGAAAATCAAGATCCATGGCAAAGCGCAGTTCGCTTCCGAAGCCGAACTCAAGGCCAACCCACGCGCCCGTAGCGCCGTCATGCGCGTCGCGGAGAAGTTGCGGTGAGCAAGCTCTTCGCCAAGCCCCTGCCCGGCGGCAGCTTTTTCATGCTGCTGCTGTTCATCGGCGTGCTCGTGTCGGCCATCGCCGTGTCCTATAGCGCGCACTGGAACCGGCAGTTGCTCAATACCCTTTATAACGAACTCAGCGTGCGCGACAAGGCGCAGGCCGAGTGGGGGCGGTTGATCCTGGAACAGAGTACCTGGACCGCCCACAGCCGTATCGAAGTCCTGGCCACCGAACAGTTGAAAATGCGCATTCCCGGCGCCGCCGAAGTGCAGATGGTGGCGCCATGATGAAACTCGAAGGGGCGCTGTTCCCGTGGCGGTTTCGTCTGGTCCTGGGCTTGCTCGGGATCATGGTGGCGGCGATTTCGTGGCGCATCATCGACCTGCAGGTCGTCGACCGTGACTTCCTCAAGGGGCAGGGCGATGCCCGCAGTGTGCGGCATATTCCGATCCCGGCTCACCGTGGCCTGATCACCGACCGCAATGGCGAACCCCTGGCCGTGAGTACCCCGGTGACCACCTTGTGGGCCAACGCCAAGGAAATGCAGTTGGCCAAGGAAAAATGGCCGGCCTTGGCCGCCGCTCTCGGGCAGGACCCCAAGGCCCTGGCCGAGCGCCTCGAAGCCCAGGCCAACAAGGAATTCATTTATCTGGTGCGCGGCTTGACGCCCGAGCAGGGCCAGAGCGTGCTCGACTTGAAAGTACCCGGTGTCTACGGCATCGAAGAGTTCCGGCGTTTCTACCCGGCCGGTGAGGTCACGGCCCACATGGTCGGGTTTACCGACATCGATGACCGAGGGCGGGAAGGTGTCGAACTGGCCTATGACGAATGGCTCGCCGGGGTCGCCGGCAAGCGACAGGTCATCAAGGACCGGCGCGGCCGGCTGATCAAGGATGTCCAAGTCACCAAAAACGCCAAGGCCGGCAAGCCCTTGGCGTTGTCCATTGACCTGCGCCTGCAATACCTGGCCAACCGCGAGCTGCGCAATGCCATCGTCGAGAACGGTGCCAAGGCTGGCAGCTTGGTGATCATGGACGTGAAGACCGGCGAGATCCTGGCGATGGTCAACCAGCCGACCTACAACCCGAATAACCGTCGCAACCTGCAGCCGGCGATGATGCGCAACCGCGCGATGATCGACGTGTTCGAGCCGGGTTCGACCATGAAGGCCGTGTCCATGGCCGCCGCCCTGGAAACCGGGCGCTGGAAGCCGAGCGACACCGTCGAGGTGTACCCGGGCACCCTGCAGATCGGCAAGTACACCATCCGCGACGTGTCCAAGACCGAAGGTCCGGTGCTCGACCTGACCGGCATCCTGATCAACTCCAGTAACGTCGGCATGAGCAAGATCGCCTTCGATATCGGCGGCGAAACGATCTATCGCCTGGCCCAGAAAATCGGCCTCGGCCAGGACACCGGCCTGGGCTTCCCGGGCGAGCGTGTCGGCAATCTGCCGAACTACCGTGACTGGCGCAAGGCTGAAACCGCCACGTTGTCCTACGGCTACGGTGTTTCCGTGACCGCGATCCAGTTGGTCCATGCGTTTTCCGCCCTGGCGAACAACGGGCGCATGGCACCGCTGACCCTGATCAAGACCGACAAGGCGCCGCAGACCACCCAGGTGATCCCGGAAAATGTCGCCAAGACTATGCAGGGCATGCTGCAGCAGGTAATCGAGGCGCCGCGTGGTGTCTATCGCGCCCAGGTGCCGGCGTACCACGTGGCAGGCAAATCGGGTACGGCCCGTAAAACCTCCGTGGGCACCAAAGGCTACGCCGAGAATTCCTACCGTTCGCTGTTTGCCGGCTTCGGCCCGATGAGCGACCCGCGCTACGCCATCGTCGTGGTCATCGACGAACCGAGCAAGGCGGGTTATTTCGGTGGCCTGGTCTCGGCGCCGGTGTTCAGCAAAGTGATGTCCGGCACCCTGCGGCTGATGAACATTACCCCGGATAACCTGCCGCCGACCCAGCAGGCCAATACCGCACCGGTCGTTCCCTTGAAAGCCGAAGGAGGGCGTGGCTGATGTCCCTGAGCCTGAACAAGATTTTTGCCCACGCCGGTCACGATCTGCTGATTCGTGAATTGGCCCTGGACAGCCGCAATGTACGTGCCGGGGACTTGTTCCTGGCGGTGCCGGGCGCCCGTGTCGATGGCCGTGACCATATCGCCGACGCCTTGAAGCGTGGCGCGGCTGCCGTGGCTTATGAAGTGCAAGGCGCCACCGTGCTGCCCATCACTGACGTGCCATTGATTCCGGTCAAGGGCCTGGCGGCGCAGCTGTCGGACATCGCCGGGCGTTTTTATGGCGACCCGAGCCGTCACCTGAACCTGGTGGGCGTGACGGGTACCAACGGCAAGACCAGCGTGACCCAACTGGTGGCCCAGGCGTTGGACCTGCTCGGCCAGCATTGCGGCATTGTCGGCACCTTGGGCAACGGTTTTCATGGCGCGCTGGAAAGCGGCCTGCACACCACGCCGAACCCGATTGCCGTGCAAGCGACCCTGGCGGACCTGAAGAAGGCCGGTGCCAAGGCCGTTGCGATGGAAGTCTCGTCCCATGGCCTGGACCAGGGCCGAGTGACGGCGCTGGCATTCGATGTGGCGGTGTTGACCAACCTGTCCCGGGACCACCTGGATTACCACGGCACCATGCAGGCCTACGGCGAAGCCAAGGCCAAGCTGTTTGCCTGGAATGACTTGAAATGCCGGGTCATCAACCTCGATGACGAGTTCGGTCGGCAACTGGCCGCCGACAAGCGCGAGTCCCGGTTGATCACCTATAGCCTGGAAGATACCAGCGCCTACCTTTATATACGTCAGGCGCAGTTCAATGACGAAGGCGTGCGCGCCACGCTGGTCACGCCCCAGGGCGAGCACCATTTGCGCAGCACCTTGCTCGGCCGCTTCAACCTGAGCAACGTATTGGCGGCCATTGGCGCCTTGCTCGGCCTGGACTATGCGCTGGACGAAATTCTCAAGGTGCTGCCAAAGCTCGAAGGGCCAGCCGGGCGCATGCAGCGCCTTGGCGGTGGGGCCCAACCGTTGGTGGTGGTCGATTACGCCCATACCCCTGACGCGTTGGAAAAAGTCCTCACGGCCCTGCGTCCTCACGCCAAGGGCAAGTTGCTGTGCCTGTTCGGCTGCGGTGGCGATCGTGATCGCGGCAAGCGGCCATTGATGGCCGAAGTCGTGGAGCGGCTGGCAGACGGCGTGCTGGTCACCGACGACAACCCGCGCAGCGAAGACCCACTGCGAATTTTCGACGACATCCGCGCCGGTTTTACCGCTGTGGATAAGGTCAACTTCGTCGCCGGTCGCGGCCAGGCCATCGCCCAATTGATCGCCAGCGCTTCGGCGGACGATGTCATCGTCCTGGCAGGCAAGGGCCACGAGGACTATCAGGAAATCAACGGCGAACGCCATGCGTTCTCCGATCTGGTGGAAGCCGATCACGCCCTGACGGCGTGGGAGGTGGCCCATGCTTAAGGCCCTGAAACTCAGCGAACTGACCAATGCCCTGAATGCGCGCCTCATCGCCGCGGACGCCAGCTTCGACGGCGTCAGCATCGACAGCCGGGCGATCGCACCGGGGCAATTGTTCGTCGCCCTGGCCGGGCCGCGTTTCGACGGTCACGATTACTTGAACGAGGTCGCGGGCAAAGGTGCGGTCGCGGCCCTGGTCGAGCGGGAAGTGAGCAACAGCACGTTGCCGCAATTGCTCGTCAACGACACTCGCCAGGCCCTGGGCCAGCTCGGTGCACTGAACCGTGCGGCGTATGGCAACCCGGTCGCCGCCATCACCGGCTCCAGCGGCAAGACCACGGTCAAGGAAATGCTCGCCAGCATCCTTCGCACCCGCGGTCCGGTGCTGGCGACCCGGGGCAACCTGAACAACGACCTCGGCGTGCCGCTGACCTTGCTGGAGCTGGCGCCGGAGCACAGCGCCGCCGTCATCGAGCTGGGGGCTTCGCGGCTCGGCGAGATTGCCTACACCGTGGCCATGACCAAGCCTCATGTGGCGGTGCTCAACAACGCCGGTACCGCCCACGTCGGCGAGTTCGGCGGTCCGGAAAAAATCGTCGAGGCCAAGGGCGAGATCATCGAAGGGCTGGATGCCAATGGCGTCGCCGTGCTGAATCTCGACGACAAGGCTTTCGAAACCTGGAAGACCCGGGCGGGCGAGCGCAAGGTGCTGACCTTTGCCCTGAGCAATCTCGCCGCGAATTTCTACGCCAGCGACCTGGACCGTGATGCCCGCGGTTGCCCGGCCTTCAACCTGCACAGCCCCGACGGCGCCGAGCGGGTCCAGTTGAACCTGCTGGGCACCCATAACGTTGCCAACGCCCTGGCTGCGGCGGCTGCCGCCCATGCCCTGGGCGTGTCGCTGCCGGGCATCGTCGCCGGGCTGAACGCCGTGCAGCCGGTCAAGGGGCGCTCCGTCGCGCAACTGGCCAGCAACGGCATGCGCGTGATCGACGACACCTACAACGCCAACCCGTCGTCCATGTGCGCGGCCGTGGACATCCTCGCCGGTTTCTCCGGCCGCACCGTGCTGGTGCTGGGGGATATCGGTGAACTGGGCGAATGGGCGCAACAGGGTCATCACGACGTTGGTGCCTATGCACGCGGCAAGGTCGATGCGCTGTATGCGGTCGGTCCGATGATGGCCCATGCGGTCGCCGCGTTTGGCGAACACGCGCGGCATTTCACCACTCAAGCCGAACTGATCCAGGCCCTGGGCGCCGAGCAGGACCCGAACACCACCTTATTGATCAAGGGCTCACGCAGCGCAGCGATGGAAAACATCGTCGCGGCACTGTGCGGCGCCTCCACGGAGAAACATTAATGCTGCTGCTGCTAGCGGAGTACCTGCAACAGTTCCACAAAGGCTTCGCGGTCTTCCAGTACCTGACCCTGCGCGGGATCCTGGGTGTGCTGACCGCGTTGTCGTTGTCGCTGTTCCTGGGCCCGTGGATGATCCGCACCCTGCAGAACCTGCAGATCGGCCAGTCGGTCCGTAACGACGGTCCGCAATCGCACCTGTCCAAATCCGGCACCCCGACCATGGGTGGCGCGTTGATCCTGTCGTCCATCGGCATCAGTACCTTGCTCTGGGCCGACCTGGCGAACCGCTACGTCTGGGTCGTGCTGTTGGTGACTTTGCTTTTCGGTGCCATCGGCTGGGTCGACGATTACCGCAAGGTGATCGAGAAGAACTCCCGGGGGCTGCCGAGCCGCTGGAAATATTTCTGGCAGTCGGTGTTCGGCCTCGGCGCGGCGATCTTCCTTTACACGACCGCCGCCTCGCCGGTGGAAACCACCCTGATCCTGCCGATGCTCAAGGACTACAGCATTCCGCTGGGCGCCGGTTTCATCGTGCTGACCTACCTGGTCATCGTTGGGTCGAGTAACGCGGTCAACCTCACCGACGGCCTCGACGGCCTGGCGATCATGCCGACGGTCATGGTCGGTGGCGCGCTGGGGATCTTCTGCTACCTGTCGGGTAACGTGAAATTCGCCGAATACCTGCTGATCCCTTATGTGCCGGGGGCGGGCGAGCTGATCGTGTTCTGCGGTGCACTGATCGGTGCCGGCCTGGGCTTTTTGTGGTTCAACACCTACCCGGCGCAAGTCTTCATGGGCGATGTCGGCGCGCTGGCGCTGGGCGCGGCCCTGGGCACCATCGCGGTGATCGTTCGCCAGGAAATCGTCCTGTTCATCATGGGCGGCGTGTTCGTGATGGAGACCCTGTCAGTCGTCATTCAGGTTGCTTCCTTTAAATTGACCGGCCGCCGCGTATTCCGCATGGCGCCGATTCACCACCACTTTGAACTCAAGGGCTGGCCCGAGCCGCGTGTGATCGTCCGTTTCTGGATCATCACCGTGATTCTGGTGCTGATCGGCCTTGCCACCCTGAAGCTGAGGTAGAACGAGTGTCCCTGATCGCTTCTGACCACTTCCGCATCGTTGTCGGCCTCGGCAAGAGCGGCATGTCCCTGGTTCGCTTCCTGGCGAACCGGGGCGTGTCGTTTGCCGTGGCCGACACGCGGGAAAATCCGCCTGAGCTGGCCACGCTGCGCCGTGACTATCCCCAGGTGGACGTGCGTTGTGGCGAGCTGGACGTCGAGTTCCTGTGCCGCGCCGATGAGCTCTACGTGAGCCCCGGCCTGGCCCTCGCGACTCCGGCCCTGCAGGCGGCCGCTGCCCGTGGCGTGAAACTGTCCGGCGACATCGAGCTGTTCGCGCGTAACGCCAAGGCGCCGATCGTTGCCATCAGCGGTTCGAACGCCAAGAGCACCGTCACCACCCTGGTGGGCGAGATGGCCGCGGCGGCCGGCAAGCGCGTCGCCGTGGGCGGCAACCTCGGTACCCCGGCCCTGGACCTGCTCAGCGACGACATCGAGTTGTACGTGATGGAACTGTCGAGCTTCCAGCTGGAAACCACCGACCACCTGGGCGCCGAAGTGGCCACCGTGCTCAACGTCAGCGAAGACCACATGGACCGCTACAGCGGCCTGCCGGCCTATCACCTGGCCAAGCACCGGATCTTCAGGGGGGCCCGGCAGGTGGTGTTCAACCGCCAGGACGCCTTGACCCGTCCGTTGCTGGGCGAGGGCATGCCGTGCTGGTCCTTCGGCCTGGGCGTTCCGGATTTCAAAGGCTTCGGTTTGCGCGAAGAGAATGGCGAGAAATACCTGGCCTTCGAATTCCAGAACCTGATGCCGGTGCGCGAACTGAAGATTCGTGGCGCCCATAACCAGGCCAATGCCCTGGCCGCGTTGGCCCTGGGACATGCGGTCGGCCTGCCGTTCGACGCCATGCTATCGGCCCTGCGCACGTTTGCCGGCCTCGAACACCGCTGCCAGTGGGTGCGCGACCTCGATGGCGTGGCCTGGTACAACGACTCCAAGGCCACCAACGTCGGTGCCGCGCTGGCGGCCATCGAAGGGCTGGGGGCGGACATCGCAGGCAAGCTCGTGCTGATCGCCGGCGGCGACGGCAAGGGCGCCGACTTCAAGGACCTGCGCGACCCCGTGGCAGCCAACTGCCGTGCCGTGGTGCTGATGGGCCGCGACCGCGAATTGATCGCCCAGGCCCTCGGCGATGCCGTGCCGCTGGTTCGTGTCGGTTCGCTGGACGAGGCGGTGCAGCAATGCCGCGCTCTCGCGCACCCGGGCGACGCGGTGCTGTTGTCGCCGGCCTGCGCCAGTTTCGACATGTTCAAGAACTATGAAGAGCGCGGGCAGTTGTTTGCCCGGGCCGCGGAGGACTTGGCATGAGCCTGATGAACATCATCAAGCCGTACCCGTCGCCGTTGATCACCGGACGTGGCATCGACCTGGATTTCCCGATGCTCGCCGGTTGCCTGGCCTTGCTGGGCCTGGGCCTGGTGATGATCACCTCCGCGTCGTCGGAAGTGGCCGCCGTGCAGTCGGGCAACACCCTTTACCACATGATCCGCCACCTCGTTTACCTGGTGATCGGCCTGGGCGCGTGCATCGTTACCATGATGGTGCCAATCGCTACCTGGCAACGCCTGGGCTGGTTGATGCTGCTCGGTGCCTTCGGCCTGTTGGTGATGGTGCTGGTGCCGGGGATCGGCCGCGAGGTCAACGGCTCGATGCGCTGGATCGGCTTCAGCTTCTTCAACGTGCAGCCCTCGGAGATCGCCAAGGTCTTCGTGGTGATTTTCCTGGCCGGTTATCTGGTGCGTCGCCAGAAAGAAGTGCGCGAGAGCTGGATGGGCTTCTTCAAGCCGTTCATCGTCTTGCTGCCCATGGCGGGCCTGCTGCTGATGGAGCCGGACTTCGGCGCCACGGTGGTGATGATGGGCGCCGCAGCGGCGATGCTGTTCCTCGGTGGGGTCGGGCTGTTTCGCTTCATCCTGATGGTGGCGTTGGCGGTGGCGGCCGTGACCGTGCTGGTTCAGGCGCAACCGTACCGGATGGCGCGCCTGATCACCTTTACCGACCCGTGGGCCGACCAATTCGGTTCCGGCTATCAATTGACCCAGGCCTTGATTGCCTTCGGTCGCGGCGAATGGTTGGGCGTGGGCCTGGGCAACAGCGTGCAGAAGCAGTTCTACCTGCCGGAAGCCCACACCGACTTCGTATTCTCGGTACTGGCCGAAGAACTGGGAGTCGTCGGCTCCCTGTGCACCGTCGCCCTGTTCGTGTTCGTCTGTGTGCGCGGCATGTACATCGGCTTGTGGGCCGAAAAGGCCAAGCAGTTTTTCGCCGCTTACGTGGCGTATGGCTTGTCGTTCCTGTGGATCGGCCAGTTCCTGATCAACATCGGCGTGAACGTCGGCCTCTTGCCGACCAAAGGTCTGACGCTGCCGTTCCTCAGTTATGGCGGCAGTTCCCTGGTGATCTGCTGCGCGTGCCTTGGTTTGTTGCTGCGCATCGAGTGGGAGAGTCGAACCCACCTGGGCAGCGAAGAGATGGAATTCCAGGAGAGCGACTTCGCCGAGGAGCCGACTCATGGGCGCTAACGTGCTGATCATGGCGGGCGGTACCGGCGGGCACGTGTTCCCGGCGCTGGCCTGTGCCCGGGAGTTCCAGTCACGGGGCTACACCGTGCACTGGCTGGGTACGCCGCGGGGCATCGAGAACGAACTGGTGCCTGGCGCCGGCCTCGAACTGCACCGGATCGACGCCAGCGGCCTGCGGGGCAAGGGCAAGTTGTCGTTGCTCAAGGCGCCGCTGATGCTGCTCAAGTCGATCTGGCAGGCGCGAGCGATCATTCGTCGGTTGCGCCCGGTGTGCGTGGTCGGGTTCGGTGGTTATGTGACCGGCCCTGGCGGCGTTGCGGCAAAACTGGCCGGCGTGCCGGTGATCGTCCACGAGCAGAACGCCGTGGCCGGTACCGCCAATCGGTTACTGGTGCCGTTGGCCGCCCGGGTCTGTGAAGCTTTTCCCGACACCTTTACCCTGTCGGGCAGCCGCCGCACCACCGGTAATCCGGTGCGTACCGAGCTGTTCCTGGAGACACCGCGCCCGGCCCTGGCTGGACGCAAGGCGCGTTTGCTGATCCTGGGTGGAAGCCTGGGGGCAGAACCGTTGAACAAATTGCTGCCCGAAGCCTTGTCGCTGGTCGCTCCCGACCTGCGGCCGGAAGTGTTCCATCAGGCTGGCAAAAATCACGATGAAGTGACCGCCGAGCGCTACCGCGCCGCTGGCGTCGAGGCGCAAGTGCAGCCTTTCATCAAAGACATGGCCCAAGCCTATGGCTGGGCCGACCTGGTGGTCTGCCGCGCAGGCGCGCTGACCATCAGTGAACTGGCTGCCGCCGGTCTGCCCTCGATGCTGGTGCCTTTGCCCCACGCCATCGACGATCACCAGACCCGTAACGCCGATTATTTGGCCCGTGAAGGCGCTGCCTTCCTGATGCCGCAAAGAACGACTGGCGCCGCGGATCTCGCCGCCCGCCTGACAGAGGTTTTGATGCAGCCGCAACGACTTGAAGACATGGCCCGCGCCGCCCGCCGCCTGGCCAAACCCGATGCCACGGCCCAAGTGGTCGATACCTGCCTGGAGGTGGCCCATGGTTGAGAATCGCAAAGCCATGCCGCAACCGGAAATGCGCCGTATCCGCCGCATCCACTTCGTCGGTATCGGCGGCGTGGGCATGTGCGGGATCGCCGAGGTATTGCTGAACCTGGGTTACCAGGTCTCGGGTTCCGACCTGAAAGCTTCCCCGGTCACCGAGCGCCTGGAGTCCTTCGGTGCGCAGATCTTTATCGGTCACCGTGCCGAGAACGCCGCCAATGCTGACGTGCTGGTGGTTTCCAGCGCCGTGAACACCTCCAACCCGGAAGTCGCCACCGCCCTGGAGCGCCGCATTCCGGTGGTGCCACGGGCTGAGATGCTCGCCGAGCTGATGCGCTATCGCCATGGCATCGCCGTCGCCGGTACCCACGGCAAAACCACCACCACCAGCCTGATCGCCTCGGTGTTCGCGGCCGGTGGCCTGGACCCGACGTTCGTGATTGGTGGTCGTCTGAATGCCGCGGGCACCAATGCCCAGCTGGGCACCAGCCGCTACCTGATCGCCGAAGCCGACGAGAGCGATGCGAGCTTTCTGCACCTGCAACCGCTGGTGGCCGTGGTGACCAACATCGACGCCGACCACATGGCGACCTACGACGGTGACTTCAACAAATTGAAGAAAACCTTCGTCGAGTTCCTGCACAACCTGCCGTTCTACGGTCTGGCTGTGGTGTGCCTGGACGACCCGGTGGTGCGTGAAATCCTGCCGCTGATCAAGCGTCCGACCGTGACCTACGGCTTCGGCGAAGACGCCGACGTGCGCGCCATCAACGTGCGCCAGCAAGGCATGCAGACGTTCTTCACCGTCTTGCGCCCTGATCGCGAGCCGTTGGACGTGTCGGTGAACATGCCCGGCAACCACAACGTGCTCAATTCCTTGGCCACCATCTGCATCGCCACCGACGAAGGCGTCAGCGATGAAGCCATCGTTCAGGGGCTGTCCGGGTTCCAGGGCGTGGGCCGGCGTTTCCAGGTCTACGGCGAACTGCCGGTGGAAGGTGGCAACGTGATGCTGGTGGACGACTATGGCCACCACCCGACCGAAGTCGCGGCGGTGATCAAGGCCGTGCGCGGTGGCTGGCCGGAGCGGCGCCTGGTGATGGTTTACCAGCCGCACCGCTATAGCCGCACCCGCGACCTGTATGACGATTTCGTCCAGGTGCTGGCCGACGCCAACGTGCTGCTGTTGATGGAAGTCTACCCGGCCGGTGAAGAACCGATCCCCGGGGCCGACAGCCGCCAGCTGTGCCACAGCATCCGTCAACGCGGCCAGTTGGACCCGATCTACATCGAACGTGGCGTGGACCTCGCGCCGCTGGTCAAGCCGTTGCTGCGCGCCGGCGACATCCTGCTGTGCCAGGGTGCTGGTGACATCGGTGGCCTGGCCCCGAAACTGTTGAAAAGTCCGTTATTCGCCGGAGCAATCGTGGCCTCCAGCGAGGGGAAATTGAAATGACTGCTGCCTACGCCAACCTGGTCTCGACCCTCGATCCGCAAGCCTTCGGCCGCGTGGCCGTGCTGTTCGGTGGCAAGAGCGCCGAGCGCGAGGTGTCCCTCAAGTCCGGCAACGCCGTGCTGCAAGCCTTGCAAAGCGCCGGCGTCGACGCCTTTGGCATCGACGTGGGCGACGATTTCCTGCAGCGCCTGCTGAGCGAAAAGATCGATCGCGCGTTCATCATCCTCCATGGCCGCGGCGGCGAAGACGGCAGCATGCAAGGCCTGCTCGAATGCCTGGGGATCCCCTACACCGGCAGCGGCATCCTGGCATCCGCCCTGGCGATGGACAAACTGCGCACCAAGCAGGTCTGGCACAGCCTCGGCATTCCGACGCCGCGTCACGCCGTGCTGGCGTCCGAGGCCGATTGTATTTCGGCGGCCACGGAACTGGGCTTCCCTTTGATCGTCAAACCGGCCCATGAAGGTTCAAGTATCGGCATGGCGAAAGTGAATTCGCTGCCTGAGTTGACCGCGGCATGGAAGGACGCCAGTTCCTACGATTCGCAAGTGTTGGTCGAACAATGGATCACCGGTCCCGAGTTCACCATCGCCACCCTGCGTGACCAGGTGTTGCCCCCGATTGCGCTGGGCACGCCCCACACGTTCTACGACTACGACGCCAAGTACATCGCCAACGATACCCAGTACCGCATTCCCTGCGGGCTGGACGCTGCCAAGGAAAAAGAACTGATGGACCTCACGGCCAAGGCCTGTGAGGCGCTGGGTATCGCCGGTTGGGGCCGGGCAGACGTGATGCAGGACGCCGATGGGCAGTTCTGGTTCCTGGAGGTCAATACCGCTCCAGGCATGACCGATCACAGCCTGGTACCGATGGCGGCCCGTGCCGCCGGTCTGGATTTCCAGCAACTGGTGCTGTCGATCCTGGCGGCCAGTGTCGGCCCTCAAGAGCCAAGAGGTTAAGCCATGCAAGGCGCATCGCTTCGTCATCAGCCATCCGCACCCGGTCGCAAGCCGGTGCCGCGGGGTGCCAGCCGAATGGTGGCCAAAGAGCCGATGTCGGCGCGCTTGCCGAAAGCCAATTTTGGTTTTCTCAAGAGCCTGTTCTGGCCGGTGCTGCTGGTGGCGTTGGGGTTCGGTACCTATGAAGGCGCGCAACGGTTGCTGCCTTATGCCGACCGGCCGATCGCCCGGATCAACGTCCAGGGCGACCTGAGCTACATCAGCCAGCAGGCAGTGCAGCAGCGGATCGCCCCGTTCGTCGCGTCGAGTTTCTTCACCATCGACCTGGCGGGGATGCGCACGGAGCTGGAGCAGATGCCCTGGATCGCTCACGCCGAAGTCCGGCGGGTGTGGCCCGACCAGGTGTCGATTCGCCTGGAAGAGCAACTGCCGGTGGCCCGTTGGGGCGACGAGTCGTTGCTGAACAACCAGGGCCAGGCGTTTACGCCGCGAGAACTGGCCAACTATGAACATTTGCCACAACTGTTCGGTCCACAGCGGGCCCAGCAGCAAGTGATGCAGCAATACCAGGTGTTGAGCCAGATGTTGCGGCCGTTGGGCTTCTCCATCGCGCGCCTGGAATTGCGTGAGCGCGGCAGTTGGTTCCTGACCACTGGCGCGGGCAGCTCGGGGCCGGGCATCGAGCTGTTGCTCGGGCGCGGCAACCTGGTGGAAAAGATGCGCCGCTTCATCGCCATCTATGACAAGACGCTCAAAGAACAGATTACGAACATTGCGCGCATCGATCTGCGCTACGCCAACGGCCTGGCCGTTGGCTGGCGGGAACCTGTAGCGCCGACGACGGCCGAACCCGCCGTCGCGAAGAATTAAGAAGAGGCAGGACCCATGGCAAACGTGCAAAGCGGGAAAATGATCGTCGGTCTCGATATCGGCACTTCCAAGGTGGTGGCGCTGGTAGGCGAAGTCGCGGACGACGGCACGCTGGTCATCGTCGGGATCGGTACACACCCGTCCCGCGGCTTGAAAAAAGGCGTGGTGGTGAATATCGAGTCCACCGTGCAATCGATCCAGCGCGCCATCGAAGAGGCGCAGCTGATGGCCGGTTGCCGGATCCACTCGGCGTTCGTCGGAGTGGCGGGCAATCACATCCGCAGCCTGAACTCCCACGGCATCGTGGCGATTCGTGATCGCGAAGTCAGCTCCGCGGACCTTGAGCGCGTACTCGACGCGGCCCAGGCCGTGGCGATCCCGGCCGACCAGCGTGTGCTGCACACCCTGCCGCAGGATTACGTGATCGATAACCAGGAAGGCGTGCGTGAGCCCCTGGGCATGTCCGGCGTGCGCCTGGAAGCCAAGGTCCACGTGGTGACCTGTGCGGTGAACGCGGCGCAGAACATCGAGAAATGCGTGCGTCGCTGCGGCCTGGAAATCGACGACATCATCCTCGAGCAACTGGCCTCGGCCTACTCGGTGCTGACCGACGACGAGAAAGAGCTGGGCGTGTGCCTGGTGGACATCGGCGGCGGCACCACCGACATCGCGATCTTCACCGAAGGCGCGATCCGCCACACGGCCGTGATCCCGATTGCCGGCGACCAGGTGACCAACGACATCGCCATGGCGTTGCGCACTCCGACCCAGTACGCCGAGGAAATCAAGATCCGTTACGCCTGCGCCCTGGCGAAGCTGGCCGGTGCCGGTGAAACCATCAAGGTGCCGAGCGTCGGCGACCGTCCACCGCGCGAATTGTCGCGCCAGGCCCTGGCCGAAGTGGTCGAGCCGCGCTACGACGAGCTGTTCACGCTGATCCAGGCCGAACTGCGTCGCAGCGGCTACGAAGACCTGATCCCGGCCGGCATCGTGCTGACCGGCGGTACGTCGAAGATGGAAGGTGCGGTGGAGCTGGCCGAAGAGATTTTCCACATGCCGGTGCGCCTGGGCGTGCCCCATGGCGTCAAGGGCCTGGATGACGTGGTCCGCAACCCGATCTATTCCACCGGCGTGGGCCTGTTGATGTACGGCCTGCAGAAACAGTCCGACGGGATCTCGTTTTCAGGGATCGGCAGCCGCGACAGCTACAGCAGCGACGAGCCGAAGGCACCGCTGTTCGAGCGGCTCCAGGCTTGGGTCAAAGGCAACTTCTAAACAGTTTCAAAGCTTCACGCGGCAGGTTTCAGGCTTGGCGCTGGAAGACGCAGCAAACGCAGTAGGCGAAAAAACTAGAGAATGAAAGGAGAGGGAAAATGTTCGAACTCGTAGACAACATCCCCGCTAGCCCGGTTATCAAAGTAATCGGTGTCGGCGGTGGCGGCGGCAACGCTGTCAACCACATGGTCAAGAGCAACATTGAAGGCGTTGAATTCATCTGCGCCAACACTGATGCCCAGGCGCTGAAATCCATCGGCGCGCGGACCATCCTGCAACTGGGCACTGGCGTGACCAAAGGCCTGGGTGCCGGCGCCAACCCCGAGGTCGGTCGTCAGGCCGCTCTCGAAGACCGTGAGCGCATCGCTGAAGTCCTGCAAGGCACCAACATGGTGTTCATCACCACCGGCATGGGCGGCGGCACCGGTACGGGTGCGGCGCCAATCATCGCCGAAGTGGCCAAGGAAATGGGGATCCTCACCGTTGCGGTGGTGACCCGTCCGTTCCCTTTCGAAGGCCGCAAGCGTATGCAGATCGCCGACGAAGGTATCCGTCTGCTGTCTGAAAGCGTCGACTCGTTGATCACCATTCCCAACGAGAAGCTGCTGACCATCCTGGGTAAAGACGCAAGCCTGCTGTCGGCTTTCGCCAAGGCTGACGATGTACTGGCCGGTGCCGTTCGCGGTATCTCCGACATCATCAAGCGTCCAGGCATGATCAACGTCGACTTTGCCGACGTACGGACTGTCATGAGCGAAATGGGCATGGCAATGATGGGCACTGGCTGCGCCAGCGGTCCGAACCGTGCACGCGAGGCCACCGAAGCGGCCATCCGCAACCCGTTGCTCGAAGACGTGAACCTGCAAGGTGCACGCGGCATCCTGGTGAACATCACCGCCGGTCCTGACCTGTCCCTGGGTGAGTACTCCGACGTGGGTAGCATCATCGAAGCCTTCGCTTCCGAGCACGCGATGGTCAAGGTCGGTACCGTTATCGATCCGGACATGCGCGACGAGTTGCACGTTACCGTGGTTGCCACCGGTCTGGGCGCGAAAATCGAGAAGCCTGTGAAGGTCATCGACAACACCGTTCACACCTCCATGGCTTCGCAACCGCAACAACAAGTGGCTTCGCGCCAGGAAGCGCCTGCGGTGAACTACCGTGACCTGGACCGTCCGACCGTCATGCGCAACCAGGCTCAGGCCGGTACTGCGACTGCCGCGAAGATGAATCCGCAAGACGATCTGGATTACCTGGACATCCCGGCTTTCCTGCGTCGTCAGGCCGATTGATGAAATGTATCAGGGGGATACGGGTGATTGGTGTTCAGCAAAGGTCTGGTCTGCTATCATCGCCAGCCTTTGTTGATACCAGTTCGCAATTTGCGCTGAAGCGGCCCATGCCATGATTAAACAACGCACCCTGAAGAATATTATCCGTGCCACAGGTGTCGGCTTGCACTCCGGCGAGAAGGTCTACCTGACCCTCAAGCCCGCGCCTATCGATACCGGCATTGTGTTTTGTCGTGCCGACCTCGACCCTGTGGTGCAGATTCCTGCTCGCGCGGAAAACGTTGGTGAAACCACTATGTCGACCACACTGGTCAACGGTGACACCAAAGTGGATACGGTGGAGCATTTGCTCTCGGCCATGGCTGGCCTGGGCATCGATAACGCCTACGTCGAGCTCTCCGCGTCCGAAGTCCCGATCATGGATGGCAGTGCCGGACCCTTCGTATTCCTGATTCAATCGGCTGGCCTGGAAGAGCAGGACGCAGCCAAGAAGTTCATCCGCATCCTGCGGGAAGTGACAGTGGAAGACGGCGACAAGCGCGCCACTTTCGTCCCTTTCGAAGGTTTCAAGGTGAGCTTCGAGATCGATTTCGATCATCCGGTTTTCCGTGACCGCACCCAGAGTGCAAGCGTGGATTTTTCCAGCACTTCGTTCGTAAAAGAAGTCAGCCGCGCCCGTACCTTTGGTTTCATGAGTGATATCGAGTACCTGCGCAAGCACAACCTCGCACTCGGCGGCAGTGTTGAAAACGCGATCGTGGTCGATTCCGATGGTGTATTGAACGAAGACGGTCTTCGTTATGAAGACGAATTCGTCAAGCACAAGATCCTCGATGCAATCGGCGACCTCTACCTGCTGGGCAATAGCCTGATTGGTGAGTTCAAGGGCTTCAAGTCCGGCCACGCACTGAACAACCAGCTGCTGCGCAAGTTGATTGAGCAGAAAGATGCTTGGGAAGTCGTGACGTTCGAAGACGCCAGCACCGCACCAATCTCTTACATGCGCCCTGTCGCGGCGGTGTAAGCAAAAAACCTCTCTAGTTTTTTAAGGGCTGCCTTTGGGTGGCCTTTTTTTATGGCCGGGTTTTCGTTGGGAGCGATGGGGGAACCTGTGGCGAGGGAGCTTGCTCCCGCTGGGGCGCGCAGCGGCCCTGAAATCTGGCGCCGCGGTGTATCAAACTCATTAGCCAGGGCTGGGATGCTGCGCAGCCCTGCGGGAGCAAGCTCCCTCCCCACGGAGAGCCGTGTCCATAGCCTTTGGGTGTTGCGGTGTTACATCGCGCAGACCACACGATTGCGCCCGCTGGCCTTGGCCTGGTACAGCGCCTTGTCCGCGGCGAACAAGAGTTGTGTGAGTTCGTTGTACGGTCCCTGAGTCCAAGTGGCGATGCCGATACTGACCGTCATGGGCGATCCCCCCTCGGACACCGGTGGCAGTTGTTCGACCGCGTCGCGAATATTCTGGGCCATGGTGAAGGCGCCAGCGGTGGTGGTCTCCGGCAGCACCACCGAGAACTCCTCACCGCCATAGCGCGCCGCCAGGTCGGCGGGGCGTCGGACATGCTGGCCGATCAATTGCGCCAAGGTGCGCAGGGCCTCGTCACCCTGCTGATGACCATGGCGATCATTGAACGCCTTGAAATGATCGGCATCGATCATCAGCACAGACAACGGTTGGCCCGAACGTTGGGCGCGCAGCCATTCCTGTTGCAACGTCTCGTCCAGTGTTCGTCGGTTGGCCAGGCCCGTGAGGGCGTCGACGGACGCCAGTTGGGCCAATTCCCGTTCAGCTCTGTAACGGCGGCGCAATTCGCGGCGCAGCAGCCAGGTGAGCCAGAGCAAACCGATGCACAGCGCGCCGGTGGCGCCGCTGACTAACAACGCCGTGCGTTGCCATGAGGCGAAGACCTCTTGGTAGGAGAGCGCTACCACGACAATCAATGGCAGGTCGCCCACCTGGGAAAAGGTGTACAGGCGCTGTGTCTGATCAACGCTGGAGATGCCGGTAAAACTGCCGTTACCTTCACGCAGGATGCGTACGAAGTTCGGTCGGTTGCTGAAGTCCTTGCCAATCATGTCGTCGGCCAGGGGCGGTTCCTGGGCCAACAGAATCCCATCGCGGCTGATCAGGTTGACTGTCCCGTGGCCGATGTTCAGGCTCTTGAACAATTGGTTGAAGTAATTCAAACGCATCGCGGCTTCGGCCACGCCCATGAACTCACCCCGGTCGTCGCTCAGTCGATAGCTGAAGCTGATGCGCCAATCTTGCGCGTGACTCCTGGAACGGAACGGGCGACTGATCATCATGCCCAGGCTCGGGTCCTGGACATGGGACTGGAAATATTCCCGGTCGGCGTAATTGCCTTTGCGCGGTTCGAGCGAGGCGGAGTCGGCGATTACATCGCCACGCTTGTCGAGCAGCAGGATGTCGCCTTTGTAGGGGGCAGCGGTGGCGCGGTCGAACAGCGCCAGGTGGCGAATCGCCGGCGAAACGTCTTTCAGGTCGTCGCGTTTGGCGGCGGCGACCAGACCTTGCAGCGACAGATCGTAGAGCTCCACGTTACGCAGCACATCGGCGTCAATCAGTTGCACGATATTGGTCGCCGCACGTGTCGCAGCCTGTTGTGCGGCGGCATGTTCGCGGATCAACAGAAACGTTACGATGCTCAGGATGGCAATGACAACCAGCGAGCTGGCCAGTACGAATACCCGTTCCGAACGTCTCGAAAGCGGGGTGTTGCCGGGTGTCGCACTGCGCGCGCTCATGGTTCCGATGTCTGCATTGTCATGTGGCTGGGGTCCGTCCCAAAGGATTGCAAATCGGCAATGAACCAGATGCTGGCCTTTTGCTGATTGTGCTTGGATCAATGAGAGCGGGCAATCAGTGTTTGCGCAATTACCCGGTAATTAGTGAAAGCAGGGGGGCGCGTTCGGACGGTATTCCGATTTTGCTACAGTTGGCTTTCGCCCAGCATTCATTGGCCTGGAAAGACTTGATGACGGATACAAACCTATGGGGGAGAGTGTCAGGCTGGCAAGCGGATCCCGAACGTGTTGGCACCCTGGTCGCTGTGCACAAACACATCGCCACCATGCATCAGCGCAATGGCCTTGACGATGGCCAGCCCCAGCCCATGGTTGGCGCCACTGTTGCTGCGTGAGGCATCGACGCGATAGAAACGTTCGAACAGGCGTGGCAGATGCTCGCCGGCGATCGGTTCGCCGGGGTTGGTGACGGCGAGGGTGATCTGGTCGCCAAGGGCTTCGATGCGCACGTCTATCACTTGCCCGGGCGCGGTGTGCTGCACGGCGTTGCTCAGCAGGTTGATCAGCGCCCGCCGCAGGTGAGCGATCTCGATGTTGGCCTGGGCGTCGCCGCTGACCCGGACCTGGACCTGGGCATCTTCCAGAATGAAGTCCAGGTAATCGAGGGTGGTCGCCACTTCGCCGGCCAGGGAGGCGCTGGTCAACTTGGTGGCCTTGCTGCCCTGGTCGGCGCTGGCCAGGAACAGCATGTCGTTGATGATCGAGCGCAGCCGCTCCAGCTCCTCGAGATTCGATTGCAACACTTCGAAGTAATGTTCAGCCGAGCGGCCACGGGTCAGCGCCACCTGGGTCTGGCCGATCAGGTTGGTCAGGGGCGAGCGTAATTCATGGGCAACGTCGGCATTGAACGACTCCAGCCGCGAGTAAGCCTGTTCGACCCGGTCCAGGGTGGCGTTGAAGGAGCTGACGAACTGGCTCAGCTCCGGCGGCAATGGCGACAGTTGCAAGCGCCCAGAGAGGCGGGGTGGGGCCAGGCGCCGGGCTTCCTCGGACAGCTTGATCAGCGGTTTGAGACCGATGCGTGCGACCCAGTAGCCCAGCAACGAAGCCAGGACTACGCCGACAATCGCCAGGCTCACCAGCGCCACCAACAGGCGATGCTGGGTCTGGTAGAAGGTCTCGGTGTCGATGCCGATCATGAAGCGCAGCGGCGGGCGTTGGTCCTTGGCCGGGAATTGGCTCACCAGCACTTTCATCGGGTAGTGCCGATGGGGCAACGTCAGGTCGTGTTTACCCAGCGGGCCTTGGGCAAAGGTGCGGATCTGCGCATCGGGATCGCCGTATTCAAAGCGCGGATCGTCGCTGACGATCCAGAAATGGATGCGCTTGTCTTCTTCACCGAGCAATCGCAGCTTGTTGTTGATCTTCACCCAGTGTTCAGGCGTGCCGTAGCGGCCGACGGTGGACTCCAGGACACTGTAGCGGGCATCGAGCTCGGCTTCGGGCAACAGGCCCAGGCCCTTGCCGACCTGTTGGTACAAAGCGCCCCCTATCAACAGGAACACCAGCGCCGCCACCAGCGTGAACATGGCGCTCAAGCGCAGGGCGATGCTCTCAGGGACGCTCATCGCTGCGACTCTCCAGCACATAACCCATGCCGCGAATGGTGTGCAGCAACTTCTGTTCGAATGGCCCGTCGAGCTTGGCCCGCAAGCGTTTGATCGCCACTTCCACCACGTTGGCGTCACTGTCGAAGTTGATGTCCCAGACCATTTCGGCAATGGCGGTTTTCGAGAGGATTTCGCCCTGGCGGCGAGCCAGGACGCTGAGCAGGGAGAACTCCTTGGCGGTCAGGTCCAGGCGCTGGCCGGCGCGGGTGGCCTTGCGGCTGATCAGGTCGATCCACAGGTCGGCGATGCTCACCTGCACCGGTTCATGGCCACCGCTGCGGCGGGTCAGGGCTTGCAGGCGGGCCACCAGTTCGAGGAAGGAGAAGGGCTTGCCCAGGTAGTCATCGGCCCCGTCGCGCAAGCCCTTGATGCGGTCCTCGACCCGTTCCCGGGCGGTGAGCATGATCACCGGTGTCTGCTTGCGGGCGCGGAGGGCCCGCAGTACGCCGAAGCCGTCCAGGCCCGGCAGCATCACGTCGAGCACGATCACCGCATAGTCGGTTTCCAGGGCCAGGTGCAGCCCTTCGATGCCGTCCGGCGCCACGTCCACGGTGTAGCCCTGTTCGGTCAGGCCGCGGTGCAGGTAGTCCGCGGTTTTTTCTTCGTCTTCGATGATCAGAACGCGCATGGCCCCGCCTCAGTGGTCTGTGCTTGCCAGCGCCGCCGTCGGCGCCGACCCTGGCTGCTGGGTGGGCCGATGGAACACTCGCTCGAGCCACAAGTATATGACCGGTGTCGTGAACAGCGTCAGCGCCTGGCTCACCAACAGGCCGCCCACCACCGCGATGCCCAGGGGCTGGCGCAGTTCCGCGCCGGGGCCATAGCCGAGCATCAGCGGCAGGGCACCGAGCAGGGCCGCCAGGGTGGTCATCATGATCGGGCGGAAGCGTGTCAGGCACGCCTGGAAAATCGCCTCCTGGGGGGCCAGCCCTTTGTTGCGCTGGGCGTCGAGGGCGAAGTCGATCATCAGGATGCCGTTCTTCTTGACGATCCCGATCAGCAGCACCAGCCCGATCAGCGCCATGATCGAAAAGTCCTGGCCCAGCAGCCAGAGCATGATCAGCGCGCCGAGGCCGGCCGAGGGCAGGGTGGAGATGATCGTCAGCGGGTGCACGAAGCTCTCGTAGAGCACGCCGAGAATGATGTACACGGCCACCAGCGCGGCGAGGATCAGCCACGGCTGGCTCGCCAGCGAGCTTTGGAAGGCCTGGGCCGCGCCCTGGAAATTACCGGTGATGGCGGCCGGCATGCCGATTTCGTTCTTCGCCTGGTCGAGCAGGCGCACCGCGTCTCCCAGGGCCACGCCAGGTGCCAGGTTGAACGACAGGTTGGCGGCCGGGAACATGCCGTCGTGGGCAATCGACAACGGGCCGTTGCTCGGCGCATCGAAGCGGGCCAGGGCCGAGAGCGGCACCATTTCCCCACTCAGGGGCGAACGCAGGTAGAAATACGCCAGGCTTTCTGCCTTGCCCCGCTGCGCGGTATCGAGCTCCAGGATCACGTTGTACTGGTTGGTCTCGGTCTGGAATTCATTGATCTGCCGCTGGCCGAAGGCGTCGTACAGGGCCTGGTCGACATCGGTGGCGGTGAGGCCGAAGCGGGCCGCCGCGCTGCGGTCGATGTTGATGTGGGTGATGCTGCCGCCCAGTTGCAGGTCGTTGGAGATGTCACGGAACGCCGGGTTGCCGCGCAGCTTGTCGGTGAGTTTTTGCGTCCAGGCGTTGAGGCTCGGCCCGTCGTTGCTCTTGAGCACGTATTGATACTGGGCGCGACTGGGACCGGAGCTGAGGTTGATGTCCTGCCCGGCCCTGAGGTACAGCACCACGCCGGGGATTTTCAGCAGTTGCGGGCGGATCCGGTCGATGAAGCCGCTGGCCGACACGTCACGCTCGCCCCGGGGCTTGAGGGCGATCCAGAAACGGCCGTTGGCGATGGTCTGGTTGTTGCCCGAGACGCCGACGGAGTGGGAGAAGGTCTGCACCGCCGGGTCGGCGGCGACGATGTCGGCCAGGGCCTTGTGCTTGGCCACCATGTCCGGGAACGACACATCGGCGGCGGCTTCGCTGGTGCCCAGCACCAGGCCGGTGTCCTGTACCGGGAAGAAACCCTTGGGAATGAACACATAGCCCACCACCGCCAGTGCCAGGGTCAGGCCGAACACGCCGATCATCAGCTTCTGATGGGCCAGGGCCTTGCGCAGGCCCCGCTCATACCCGCCCAGCAGACGTTCGCCGAACCCCGCCTTGCCATGGGCGTGATGGACCGGGGCGCGCATGAACAACGCGGCCAGGGTCGGCGCCAACGTGAGGGACACCACCACCGAGATCAGGATGGTTGAGGTGGCGGTCAGGGCAAACTCCTTGAACAGGCGCCCGACCACGCCGCCCATGAACAGCAGCGGAATGAACGCGGCGATCAGCGAGAAACTGATGGAGACCACGGTAAAGCCAATTTCGCCGGCCCCCTTGATCGCCGCCTCGCGCATGCCGTCGCCGGCCTCCAGGTGCCGGTGGATGTTCTCCACCACCACAATCGCATCGTCCACCACGAACCCTACCGAGATGACGATCGCCACCAGGGTCAGGTTGTTCAGGCTGAAACCCATCACGTACATCAGGGCGAAACTGGCGGTCAGCGACACCCCCAGCACCGCCGAGACGATCAGGGTCGCCGACAGCTGGCGCAGGAACAACGCCATCACCGCCACCACCAGCAGTACCGCGATCAGCAAGGTGATTTCCACTTCGTGCAGCGAGGCGCGGATGGTCTGGGTGCGGTCGATCAACACCTTGACCTGCACCGCCGCGGGCAACATGGCTTGCAGGGTGGGCAGGGCCGCCTGGATGCGGTCGACGGTCTCGACGATATTGGCCCCCGGTTGCCGGAAAATCACCAGGTTGACCCCGGGCTCGTTGTCGGCCCAGGCCTGGACGTAGGCGTTTTCCGAGCCGTTGACGACCTTGGCGATGTCCTTGAGGTGAACCGGTGCCCCGTCCCGGTAGGACACGATCAGCTCTCCATACTCCGCAGGCTTGAACAACTGGTCGTTGGTGGACAGGGTGGAAATGCTCGACTCACCGTACAAGGCGCCCTTGGCCAGGTTGAGGCTGGCCTGTTGGAGCGCCAGGCGAATGTCCGCCAGGGTCAGGCCGATGGCGGCGAGCCGGTCGGCCGAGGCCTGGACCCGGATCGCCGGACGCTGCTGGCCGGTGATGTAGATTTGTCCTACGCCATCGATCTGGCTGATCTGACGGGAGAGCAGGGTTTCGACGTAGTCGCTCAGTTCGGTGCCAGGCATCAGCGTGGAACTGATGCTGAGGATCAGCACCGGGCTGTCGGCGGGGTTGACCTTGCGCCAGGTCGGCAGGTTCGGCATGTCGTTGGGCAGTTTGCCGGCGGCGGTGTTGATCGCCGCCTGCACTTCCTGGGCGGCGGTGTCGATGCTTTTATCGAGGCTGAATTGCAGAATCAGGTTGGTCGAGCCCAGGGCGCTGCTGGAGGTCATCTGGGTAATGCCGGGAATGGCACTGAATTGCACTTCCAGCGGCGTCGCCACCGACGACGCCATGGTTTCGGGGCTGGCCCCTGGCAACTGGGCGTTGACTTGGATGGTCGGGAATTCCGCCTCCGGCAACGGCGCGATGGGCAGGCGAGGAAACGCGATCACCCCCAGCAGCACCAGGGCAAAGGTCAGTAGTACCGTGGCGATAGGGTGGTCGATGCACCACGCCGAAACCGAACCGCGCCCCTTCATGGCTGCGGCTCCGCGGTCCTGGCCAGGGCGGGTGGATCGCTGAGCACCTGGATGTGGCTGCCCGGCTTGAGCCGCGATTGGCCGTCGCTCACCAGTTGGTCGCCGGCGTTCACCCCCTTGATGATGTGCAGGTCGCTGTCCTGGTAAACCATCACCACCGGCACGCTTTCGACCTTGTCGCCCTTTATGCGGTACACGAAGTGTTGCTCCAGGCCGCGCTGGACGACGGTAGGCGGTACCACCAGGGCGTCCTTGTCGATGGCGGTCTGGATTTTCAGTGTCACCAGTTGCCCCGGCCACAGCCGTTGCGCGGCGTTGTTGAATTCAGCCTTGGCCCGCAGGGTTCCGGTGTTGGCGTTGATCTGGTTGTCGATGAGGCTCAGGCGCCCCTCGCCGAGCAGCTCCCCGGTGGCACCATCGGCGCCGATATAGGCCTTGACCAAGGCTTGCTCGGGGGCGGCGATCAACCGTTGCAAGGTGGGCAGCATTTGCTGGGGCAGGGAGAATTCCACGGCGATGGGGTCGATCTGGGTCACCGTGAACAGGCCTGCGGCGTCGCTGGTGCGCAGGAAGTTGCCTTCGTCCACGTTGCGAATGCCGACGCGACCGCTCACCGGGGAGCGGATCTGGGTGTAGGACAGTTGCACCTGTGCCGAGTCGATGGCCGCCTGGTTGCCCTGGGCGGTCGCCTTGAGCTGGTTGACCAGCGCCTGTTGCTGGTCGTAGGTCTGCTTCGAGACGCCGTCATCGACGCTCAGCAATTTGTAGCGCTTGAGGTTGACCTGGGCCACCGCCAGTTGTGCCTGGCTTTCGCCGAGCTGGGCCCGGGCCTGGTCGAGGCTGGCGCGGATCGAGCGGTCGTCGATGGTCGCCAGCAGGTCACCCTTCTTGACCAGTTGCCCCTCCTTGACCAGCAGCTGGGTGAGGATGCCGTCGATCTGCGGGCGGATCACCACGCTGTGCAGCGACAGCACCGTGCCGATGCCGCTGGCAAAGCGCGGTACATCCTGTTGCATCACGCTGACGGCCCGTACCGGAACGGCGGCGGGAGCGCCGGGCCTGGCGGTCACGGGCTTGAGCACAAACCAGAGGGCGAGGGCCGCCAGGGCGATCAGCAGCACGACAATCAGGACAGTTTTCTTCTGGATGCGCATGGATATGAAGGGCCGGTTCGAGACGCAAGAGTTGGAGCTTTCTTATATAGCGTTGCGAGCCGGTCAGGAAGGTGACGCCTAACTGACAGGCTTGTCAGTTTTGTCCCGGCTTGCTGTCGGATGAATGCATATGCCGGATGAAACTGCCAGCGCGCAGTGATATCGGGCAGGTATACTGCCGCCTTTCGCGGCTCGCCCTTCGGGCCCGACTTGCATGCATGACCCGGAGCCTTACATGACTTCCCCGACACCTTCGCCCGCGGACGATCTCCCCGGCGGCGAACAGGCCGATTTGCCCGACAGCGATGTTTCCAGCAGCGAGGACATCAAAGCGGCGATCCCGGCTTTCAAATTCCCGTTCAAACCCGGTGAACTGGCGGCGGCCAAGGGCGCCGGGCAACAGCCGTGGTACAAGAACGGCGCGAAGAATGGCCATACCAAGACCCCGGGTGCGGCGCCTCCCGGCACGCGGCGTTCCATGGGCAAGCGCTGAATTGCTCCTTCGAGCACGGGGACGACTTCAGCTCGTGACCCGTGCGCCCGCCAGGCTGCCACTCAATTCGTAAGCCGTCAGCTCAGCCTGGTGCGCCGCGAGGATTTCCGGCAACGAGCCGCGCAGGTACTCGACCCAGGTCTTGATCTTCGCATCCAGGTATTGGCGCGACGGGTAGATGGCGTAGAGGTTCAGTTCCTGGGAGCGGTAGTTGGGCATGACCCGCACCAGCGTGCCGTTGCGCAAGCCTTCGATGGCCGCGTACACCGGCAATACCCCCACGCCCATGCCGCTGGTGATCGCGGTTTTCATCGCATCGGCGGAGTTCACCAGGAACGGTGAGCTGTTGATGGTGACCATCTCTTGGCCTTCCGGGCCGTCGAACACCCATTTTTCCAGCGGGATGACCGGGCTGACCAGGCGCAGGCAGGCGTGGTTGAGCAGGTCGCTGGGTTTTTGCGGGCAGCCGCTGGCTTTCACGTAGGCGGGCGAGGCGCAAACAATGCTGTAGGTGATCCCCAGGCGCTGGGAGACGAAGCCCGAATCCGGCAGTTCGCTGGCGAGCACGATGGAGACGTCGTAGCCCTCGTCGAGGATGTCCGGCACCCGGTTGGCCAGGGTCAGGTCGAAGGTCACGTCCGGATGCGTCTTGCGGTAGCGGGCGATGGCGTCGATCACGAAATGCTGGCCGATGCCGGTCATGGTGTGGACCTTCAACTGCCCGGCCGGTCGCGCATGGGCGTCGCTGGCCTCGGCTTCCGCTTCTTCGACGTAAGCCAGGATCTGCTCGCAACGCAGCAAGTAGCGTTTACCCGCCTCGGTGAGTGCAATGCGCCGCGTGGTGCGGTTGAGCAGGCGGGTTTGCAGATGGGCTTCCAGGTTGGAAACCGCACGCGAGACGTTGGCTGTGGTGGTATCCAGTTGCACGGCGGCGGCGGTGAAACTGCCGGCTTCGGCCACACAGCTGAACGCGCGCATGTTTTGCAAGGTGTCCATGGAGGGCTCTCTTGGGAGGTGGCAAATTGTGACATGAAGTTACAGAGATGCGGGACCCGACTAATGGATTATCGCGTTAACGGTAACAAAGATTCGCAGAAAGGTCGGCTTATCGCCGGAGAGGGCGATGCCTAGAATTGCCGCCAAAGCAGGAGCGGGCCTTGGTGGGCACCTGTGGGAGCGAGCTTGCTCGCGATGAGGTCATCACATTCAACATTTGAGGTGAATGTCCGGACGCCATCGCGAGCAAGCTCGCTCCCACAAGTTTGCGTTAACAGGCAGCCATCCTCGTCGTCATGCCCCCCTCAGGAATTTTGCGCAAGTGCCGCGTTGCATCAGCAGAGAGCTGAAGACTCTCAGTGTTTGGGTTTTGACATTAACCATCAGCGGTTGCATCGGCACAGGTGGTATTGCACCGCAAGGCCAGGTGTTGCCGGCCAATCAACTGGCGACCGATGCCGCGATCCGCGAGGCCGCCCGCGACGCCCACTGGCCCACCCGCCAGTGGTGGCAAGCCTATGGCGATCGGCAACTGGACCGCTGGATCGACCTGGCCGTGCAAGGCAGCCCGAGCCTGGCCATGGCCGCGGCGCGAGTACGTCAGGCCAAGGCCATGGCCGGTATTGCCGAGGCTGCCGAGTCGTTGCAGATCAATGGCGAGTCGACCCTCAAGCGCCATAACTGGCCCACCGATCAGTTCTACGGCCCGGGCGAGTTGGCCGACACCACGACCTGGGACAACAATGCTGCCCTGGGCTTGAGTTATGCCCTGGACCTGTGGGGCCGTGAGCGCAATGCCAGCGAACGGGCGGTTGACCTGGCCCACGTCAGCGTCGCCGAGGCACGGCAAGCGCAACTGGAATTGCAGAACAACATCGTGCGCGCCTACATCCAGTTTTCGTTGCACTACGCCCAGCGCGATATCGTCGTTGCGACCCTGCGCCAACAAGAGCAGATTCTCGACCTGGCGCAGAAGCGCCTGGACGGTGGCATCGGCACCCATTTCGAAGTCAGCCAGGCCCAGGCGCCGCTGCCCGAGACCCATCGCCAACTCGATGCCCTGGACGAAGCCATCGCCTTGAGCCGCAATCAATTGGCGGCCTTGGTGGGCAAGGGGCCGGGAGCGGGTGCGCAGTTGCAACGTCCGACCCTGGTCCTCGGCGCGCCCTTGAAGCTGCCGTCGGCCTTGCCCGCCGAACTGCTTGGCCAGCGTCCGGATGTGGTGGCCGGGCGTTGGCAAGTGGCGGCCCAGGCCCGAGGCATCGATGTGGCCCGGGCTGGCTTCTATCCCAACGTCGACCTGGTGGGGAGCCTCGGCTACATGGCCACCGGTGGCGGGGCGCTGGAGTTTTTGACCGGCAAGAAACTCACCTACAACGTCGGGCCGGCGATCACGTTGCCGATCTTCGACGGCGGGCGCCTGCGTTCGCAGTTGGGCGAAGCGGCCGCCGGGTATGACATCGCCGTGGCGCACTACAACCAGACACTGGTGAACGCGCTCAAGAGCATTTCCGATCAGTTGATCCGTCGCGAATCCATGGACAAGCAGCAGGCCTTCGCCGCCGAATCGGTGGCCGCGGCCCAGCGTACCTACGACATTGCAAAGGTGGCGTTCCAGCGCGGCCTGACGGACTACCTCAATGTGCTCAACGCCCAAAGCCTGTTGTTCAAGCAGCAACAGGTGCAACAGCGGGTGGAGGCGGCTCGCCTGACGGCCCATGCCGATCTGGTGACGGCGTTGGGCGGTGGGCTGGAGGCCGGCAGCGACAGCCCCGCCCTGAACCACAATGCTGAGTAGACCTGTCGTGATGTCCTTACTTGCCCCCGCACGCCGGTTGTATCGCCTCGAATGGCGCCGTGGTTTCTTCGACTGGGCCCGTAGCGACGGAGTGACCTGGGTCTATATCTTCAAGGTCCTGTTCGCCGCGTTCCTGACCTTGTGGCTGGCGATGCGCCTGGAATTGCCACAACCGCGCACGGCCATGATCACCGTGTTCATCGTCATGCAGCCCCAGAGCGGGCAGGTGTTCGCCAAGAGCTTCTACCGTTTCCTCGGCACCCTGGCGGGTTCTGCGGTGATGGTGGCGCTGATCGCCCTGTTCGCCCAGAACACCGAGCTGTTCCTTGGCTGCCTGGCGATTTGGGTCGGCATCTGTTCGGCAGGGGCGGCGCGGTATCGTAACTTCCGCGCCTATGGTTTCGTGCTGGCTGGCTACACTGCGGCGATGATCGGCTTGCCAGCGTTGGCTCACCCCGAAGGGGCGTTCATGGCGGCGGTCTGGCGGGTGCTGGAGATTTCCCTGGGAATTCTCTGCTCGACCCTGGTCAGTGCCGCGATCCTGCCGCAAACCGCCAGCGCCGCCATGCGCAACGCCTTGTACCAGCGCTTTGGCGTGTTCGCCCTGTTTGTCACCGACGGCTTGCGCGGACGAAGCAAGCGGGAGGCCTTCGAGGCCGGTAACGTGCGCTTCATCGCCGAAGCCGTCGGCCTGGAGAGCCTGCGCAGCGTGACGGTGTTCGAAGACCCGCACATGCGTCGGCGCAATGGCCGGCTCAGTCGCTTGAACAGCGAATTCATGGGTGTCACCACCCGTTTCAATGCCTTGCACCAATTGCTCGAACGCTTGCGCGGCGGGGCGGCGGATCATGTGGTGAACGCCATCAAGCCTGGTTTGCAAAACCTTGCCGAGCTGCTGGACGGCTTCAGCGCACGGGCCTTGACCGACGCCGACGCAGCGCGGTTGGCGGCGGCGCTGGCAGACTACAAGGCCGACCTGCCGGCCCAGGTACGGCGCTTGCGGGCAGCGTTCCAGGGCACCGCGCCAAGCGATGGCGAGCAGTTGGACTTTCATACCGCTTATGAGCTGCTTTATCGCTTTGTCGACGACTTGCACGGCTACGCCCTGACCCATGCCTCCCTGGCCGAGCATCGCCACGAGCGCGAGCGCTGGGACGAACCGTTCGTGCCCCAGACCAACTGGCTGGCCGCCGCGGCATCGGGGTTTCGCGCCGCTTTCATCCTGCTGGTCCTGGGCAGCTATTGGGTCGCCACGGCCTGGCCGAGCGGCGCGACCATGACCATGATCGCCGCGGCCACCGTGGGTCTCTCGGCCGCCACCCCGAACCCCAAGCGCATGGCTTTCCAGATGGCCTGCGGTACGTTGTTCGGGGCGCTGGTCGGCTTCGTCGAGATGTTTTTCATTTTCCCGCTGATCGATGGTTTTCCGTTGCTCTGCGTGATGCTCGCCCCCGTCATCATGTTCGGTTCGTTCCTCAGTTCCAGGCCGCAATACGCCGGGGTCGGACTGGGGCTGCTGATTTTCTTCTGTACCGGCTCAGTGCCGGACAACCTGACGGTCTACAACCCCTACGCCTTCATCAACGACTACATTGCGATGATCCTTGGCATGTTGGTGTGCGCCGCTGCCGGGGCGATCATCCTGCCGCCCAACAGCCGCTGGTTGTGGCGTCGATTGGAGCAGGACCTGCGTGAGCAAGTGGTGTTCGCCATTAGCGGTCGTCTGAAGGGCCTGGCTTCGAGTTTTGAGAGCCGCACCCGCGACCTGCTGCACCAGGCCTACGGTCTGGCGGCGGGGCAACCCCAAGTGCAACGGGACTTGCTGCGCTGGATGTTCGTGGTGCTGGAAGTCGGTCACGCGATCATTGAGTTGCGCAAGGAGCAGGCTATCTTGCCGGTGCACCCGGCGTATGCCGAAAGCCAGCCATGGCGCCAGGCGATTCGGGTGATGGGGCGGGCGCTGGTGCGACTGTTCCGCCAGCCGGGCCAGAGCAATCTGGAGCGTGCGTTGGTGGCGGTGGATCATGCCATCGGCCGCGTGCAGGCCACCGACGAACCCTTCGCCCCGCATTTCGACACCTCGGCCCTGCGCCGGGTGAAGAGCTACCTGCATTTCATCCGCACTTCGCTGCTGGACCCGCAATCGCCATTGGCCGGCTATGCCATGGCGCATGCCACATCGCTTCCCCAGGAACCTGAACATGCCCCGTGAGATCGCCTTCCATGGCGTGTACATGCCCACCATGACCCTGATGTTCTTCATCGCCGCCGGCCTGGCCTGGGCCTTGGACCGCTTCCTGTCGGGGTTGGACCTGTACCGTTTCTTCTGGCACCCGGCGTTGTTGCGCCTGAGTCTGTTTACCTGTCTGTTCGGCGCGCTGGCGCTGACGGTCTACCGTTGAGATCGATGCGATGAAAAAGTTTTTCAGCCTGCTGGCGACGCTGTTGGTACTGGCCCTGGCGTTGTGGATCGGCCGTACGCTGTGGGTCCATTACATGAACACGCCCTGGACCCGCGATGGCCGGGTGCGGGCCGACATCATCAATGTGGCCGCCGATGTCAGCGGCGAGGTGGTCGAGGTGTCGGTGCGCGACAACCAGTTGGTGAAAAAGGGCGACTTGTTGATGCGCATCGACCCCGAGCATTACCGCATCGCCGTGAAGCAGGCGCGCTCCCTGGTGGCGTCGCGCAAGGCCACCTGGGAGATGCGCAAGGTCAACGCCCATCGACGTGCCGACTTGGACAGCCTGGTGATCTCCCGGGAAAACCGCGACGACGCCAGCAACATCGCCGACTCGGCCCTGGCCGACTACCAGCAGGCCCAGGCCCAGTTGGAAGCCGCGGAGCTGAACCTGTCGCGCACCGACGTTCGCGCGGCGGTGGATGGCTACGTCACCAACCTCAACGTGCACCGCGGCGACTATGCGCGCATCGGCGAGGCGAAAATGGCCGTGGTGGACATGCATTCGTTCTGGGTCTACGGCTTCTTCGAAGAGACCAAATTGCCCAAGGTGCGGGTCGGCGATTCGGCGCAGTTGCAGTTGATGAGTGGTGAGACGCTCAAGGGCCATGTGGAAAGTATTTCCCGAGGCATCTACGACCGCGACAACCCCGAAAGCCGCGACCTGATCGCCGATGTGAACCCCACGTTCAACTGGGTTCGCCTGGCCCAGCGAGTGCCGGTGCGCATCCATCTGGATGAAGTGCCGGACGGCGTGCTGCTGGCGGCGGGGATGACCTGCACGGTGGTGGTCGAGCCCCACTCCAAGCGCTGAGGCATCGCATCATTTGTGGGGGGATGGTGAGATTTGATCTACACCACAAATCCCTGTGGGAGCGAGCTTGCTCGCGATAGCGGTGGTTCAGCCGCATCGAGGGTGGCAGACACTCCGTCATCGCGAGCAAGCTCGCTCCCACATTTTTTCCGGGGGGATGGTGAGATTTGATCTACACCACAAATCCCTGTGGGAGCGAGCTTGCTCGCGATAGCGGTGGTTCAGCCGCATCGAGGGTGGCAGACACTCCGTCATCGCGAGCAAGCTCGCTCCCACATTTTTTCCGGGGTGATGGCGAGATTTGGTGTACACCACAAGTCTCCTGTGGGAGCGAGCTTGCTCGCGATAGCGGTGGTTCAGCCGCATCGAGGGTGGCTGATACGCCGTCATCGCGAGCAAGCTCGCTCCCACAGGAATTGACCACAACAGCAAAAAAGCCTGCGTTGATTACAGCGATTTTCCCAACCCGAACCGCTTCATCAACCCCTTCTCCAGAAACCCTTTGGGCAACAAACCCGCCATCAACGGCAGCGCCCGGCTGCCGTTGCCCAGACGCAGCAAGCGGGGTGGCTTGGGTTGTTGAACCGCCTTGAGCAGCGCCGCGGCGAATTCGTGGGTGGGGGTCGGGTTGTCCTGGGACGCCTTGGCCCGGGCGCGGATGCCATCGCGCAGGGGCCACCAGGGCGATTGTTCGCTGATCAGTTGTTCGGCTTCATGGCCGGCATTCTTGGCGAAGCTGGAGGCAATCGCGCCGGGCTGGACCTCCATCACGCGGATGTCGAAGGGTGCCAGTTCCATGCGCAAGGCATCGCTCAAGGCATGCACCGCCGCCTTCGAAGCGCAATAAGCGCCAGCGAACGGCGTGACCAGCACCCCGGAAACGCTGCCGATGTTCACCACCAGCCCCCTGGCCCGGCGCAGCACCGGGAACAGCGCCCGGGTGACCCCGACGATGGCGAACACGTTGGTTTCGAACTGACGCTGCATGGCTGGCACGCCGCCGTCCAGCAGCGGGCCCATGGCGCCGTAGCCGGCATTGTTGACCAGCACATCCAGGCCGCCACATTGCTGGTTGATCCGCTCACCCAGTTGCTCCAGGGCCTGGCCATCGTTGACGTCCAGTTGCACGGCGGTGAACCCGGCGGTGGCGAGTGTCGCCACGTCTTCAGCCTTGCGCGCCGTGGCCCAGACCTGATAACCCGCGGCCTTGAAGGCATCGGCGAGGGCGCGACCAATGCCGCTGGAACATCCGGTAATCAACGCAACAGGCATGGCGCGTTCCTTGTGCAAGAAGTTGGGGGAGGGCAATCAGTTGGAAAAGCTACCGTGCAATCGCTCGGCGCGAAACTCCAGGGTCTGCGGGCGATAACCCGGGCGCAGGGGCGGCAGCGGCAGGCAGTCTTGCCAGTCGGCGCCGGCTTGCAATTCGCCTGGGCCACGGTAGCGCGGAGCGTTGTAGGGGCTGTCGGCCAGGTTGATGGTGTCCCCGGGCGCATAGGCCGCGACCCGCCAGCGCAGCTCGATCAGCGGCACGTCATTGTTGTTTTTCAGGGTCAGCGACAGCGGCCGGTCGGCAGGGCATTGTTCGGGGGCATAGCGGATGCGCAGTTCCAGGCGCTCCAGTTGCCGGGTCTCGCGGTTTTCCTGCCAGAGCACCCACGCGGCGACCAGTCCCAGCCCGATGAAGGCCGCCAGGGAGACCGGCAAGGCCTTGGCCGGGTAGCGCAACAGCAGGATGAGCCAGGTGATGACCAGCAAAACGCCGATAAGCATGGTGGAAGCCTCCGTTACCGTAGGCACATCCTACCGAAGGGCGCGGGCAATGTTGAAGCAATGATGCCAGGCGATCACCCGACTCAAAAAAAAGCCCCCACCCAACCCACTGCGGATAGGGGACGCAGTGGGCTGGACGGGGGCTTCTCGTAACGCTGATCTTTACTGATCGTTGTCGATCATTACTGGGCGATGGTTTTCACCGAGACGCCGCGTTCGATCGGGGTGGAGCGACCGTAGATGTCTTCGAAACGTTCGATGTCATCTTCGCCCAGGTAGCTGCCGGACTGCACTTCGATGATTTCCAGCGGGATCTTGCCCGGGTTGCGCAGGCGGTGGACCGACGCGATCGGGATGTAGGTCGACTGGTTTTCGCAGAGCAGGAACACGTTCTCGTCGCAGGTCACTTCGGCGGTGCCGCTGACCACGATCCAGTGTTCGGCGCGGTGGTGGTGCATCTGCAGCGACAGGCACGCGCCCGGCTTGACCGAGATGTGCTTGACCTGGAAACGACCGCCCATGTCCACCGAGTCATAGGAACCCCACGGACGATAGACCTCGCAGTGGTTCTGGGTTTCGGTGCGGCCCTGTGCGTTGAGGGTGTTGACCATCTGCTTGACGCCTTGGACCTTGTCCTTGTGGGCGATCATCATGGCGTCCTTGGTTTCGACCACCACGATGTTGTCCAGGCCGATCACCGACACCAGCTTGCCGTTGCCGTGGATCATGCAGTTGCGGCTGTCCTGGACGACCACGTCGCCCTTGGTGACGTTGCCGTTGGCGTCCTTGGCATTGACTTCCCACAGCGACGACCAGCAGCCGACATCGCTCCAACCGGCCGACAGTGGGACCACACAGGCGCGCTGGGTCTTTTCCATCACCGCGTAGTCGATGGAGTTGTCCGGGCAGCAGGCGAAGGTGGCTTCGTCGAGGGTAATGGTGTCGGCCGTCTGCTCACTGCGCTCCAGGGTCAGCAGGCAGGTGTCGTAGATGTCCGGATCGTGCTTTTTCAGCTCTTCGAGGAAGCGGCTGGCGCGGAACAGGAACATGCCGCTGTTCCAGAAGTAACCGCCGGCCTCGACGAACTCGGTGGCACGCTTGACGTCGGGTTTTTCGACGAAGTGCGAGACGCGGCTCACGCCTTCGGGCAGCAGCGCATCGTTGGTCGACTTGATGTAGCCATAGCCGGTTTCCGGTTTGGTGGCCGGTACGCCGAACAGCACCATCTCGCCACGCTCGGCGGCCACGGTGGCCAGGGCCAGGGCGCGTTGCAGGGCTTTCTGGTCTTCCAGCACGTGGTCGGCCGGCAGCACCAGCATCAACTCGTCGCGGCCTTCGTTGACCAGCATCATGGCCGTCAGCGCCACGGCCGGTGCGGTGTTGCGCCCGAACGGTTCCATCAGGATGCGCTGGGCTTCGAGCTTACGGTTGGCCAACTGTTCGTTGACGATGAAACGGTGGTCTTTGTTGCAGACCACGATCGGCGTGTCCATGCCTTCGAACACCAGGCGCTCGAGGGTCTGCTGGAACAGGGTGTGTTCACCGGTCAGGGCCAGGAACTGTTTAGGGAATTGCTTGCGCGAAAGCGGCCAAAGACGTGAGCCACTACCACCTGACAAGATCACCGGAATCATGTTTGTTACTCCTTGAAGCGAAATGGTTGTTAGAGCTACTGCGTTCTGTCGTTTCACTCTCTTGTTGTTGTTCCGTACCCGAATGACAGCTGTGTCCAGTGTGGGAGCGAGCTTGCTCGCGATGGCGGTGTATCAATCGACATCCATGTTGAATGTCAGATAGCTATCGCGAGCAAGCTCGCTCCCACAGGGCACAGCGTCAGTCAGGAAAACTCATCAGCGGGTCGACACCGGGCGTTTCACCCACACTGGCGACAGGCTGCTGCCCGAACCGGTGACGTACAGCACGGCGGCTTCGCCGCGCTCCAGGGCCACGGGCTTGAGGTCGCCGACTTTCTTGTCGCCTTCGAACAGGGCCAGGGACACTTTCACCGGGTTGATCTCACGTTCGCCACGGCCCTTGGCAGCCACGTTCGGCACCACTTCGGTCTTGCCGTCGGCGGTCTTGAGGGTCAGTGCCTTGTCGCTGAGGTTCTGTACGCGGACCAGGGACTTCTGCTTGTTCTTGAATGGCGGTTCTTCGATCAGTTGCGGCTGGCCAGTGGCGTTGTTGACCAGGGTGTAATAGTGATCGGAGGCCAGTTTCACCGGCACGGTCTGGCTGCCGACCTTGGCGCTGTAGTCGCCACCGGGCATGAAGCTGAAGTCGCTGCTGGCCAGGGGGGCTACATCGCTGATGTTGGTGCTGCCGACGGTGGCGCTGACTTCGGCGTTGGCGGCGTTATAGACCCGCACGAAGCTCGAGCCTTTTGGCGCGACCGGGCCGTACAGGGCCGAGTCACCGGCAAAGGCGGACAACGAGAGGGCGCTCATGCTGGCGACGAGGGCAACGGCCTTGAAGGAGCGAGCAGCGAGACGGCGAGGAGTAGTGTTGAAAGTCATGGTGGACCTCTCTTTCAGTTTTGCGCCCGGTCGGGCGTCTCGGATGGGGTGTTGGCGGCTACGTTCTGTTGGCGAGCGCCGGCTTGCTTGAGCTCTGCGACCCACTGTGGGTCGGCGTCGCCGATTTCGTTGTTTACAGGCAGGTAACGTTCAGGGAACTCCCAGATCAGCACCTGTGGCGGGCTGTTCTTGAAGGCATCGCTCTTGAGATAACTGAGCATTGGCAGAATCGGGCCGTGGCCGTCTTCGGCGTAGTTCACGACATCGCTGTGCAGGGCTTGCTTGAGTGCACCGACGAAGTTCCAGTTAGGGTTGGCGCTGTAGCTGGTGCCGATCAGGGCCACGGGCACCTGGGCATCGGCGAACAGCGCGTCGTCGCCGGCCGGCTGGTCGTCGGCTTCGCGGGTGTTGCGTTTGACCAGAGGCTCCTGGGCTGGCATCAGGTTTTCGAACAGCGGGTCCAGCGGCAGGAACTGGCGCAGGTCGCCCTTGTGGGTGATTTTTTCTGCAGGCTCGGTGACGAAGCGCTGCGGCTCGCCGTTGAGCGGCGTGCGCTCGGCAATGGCCTTGGCCAGGTTCTCGGCAGCGACCTGGGCGCCTTCCGGGGTCCAGTGGGTGTCCGTGCGCAGGAACACTTGCTGGCCGCTTTGCTTGGCCTGTTGCAGCGGGCCGAGCAGGTCAGGCGCGAGGATATTGTCCGCCGCGACGCGAGCATGGAAATCCTGGTAGAGGTTGGCGTGGATGCTCGATGGCTTCACTTCGCCCAGGTGCTCGGGGTACAGCCGCGCCTTGGCCGGCACGATCGCCATGACCAGGGTGATGCCTTGTTCCTTGAGCTTCTGGCGCACGCCTTCGACCAGCGCGTAGTTGCCTTGCAGGTTCAGCTCTTCGTTGACGATCGGGTTGAACTCTTCGTCGCTGTACAGCCACTGGTCGCGGCCCAGGACCACGCCTTTGCGGCCTTCGTTGAACAGCTTGTAGTCCAGCGCGGCCCAGATGTTGGTGCCCAGGCGCTTGATCGGGAACTCGTCGTCGTAGTGCGTTTCCACGGCCTTGGCCCAGCGCCCGTTGAGCACAGTCGCGTCGGGGTTGGTGCTGAAGCCGAAGAAGCTGCGCATCGACCAAATACCCAGGGCTGTCAGGATCAGCATGAACAGCACGACGTAGAAGATGCGTAATGAGCGGGTCATATTCAGATCCCTCAGAACTGGAAGTAAAGGAACGGCGAGAAGCTTTGCGCCGAGAGTTTGAGAATCGAAGCGATGAACAGCAGCAGCACGAGGGCGCGCATCACGTAGCGCGACCAGTCCACGGTCCAGTAGGCCGGTTGCACCTGGGCTTCGACACCCACGGTGTAGCCCGGTTCATGGATCGCCGCCGGGTTGTCACCCGGTACCGCCTTGATCAGCCCCGGCTGCGCGGTGGCCGGGCCGTTGGCCTCGGTGTTGACGTCAGGCTTGGTCTTGACCGGCGGACGATTGGTGTAGAAGTCCCGCAGGCCGAAGAAGGCGAGGGTCACGTAGGCCACCACCAGCGTGGCGATCTGCAGGCCGGTGAGGTTGGCGCGAGTCAGTTCCGACAGCGACCAGTCGCCGAAGCTGAACATGGCGCCGTACATGCGACCGGCCACGTGCAGGTTTTCGGCCCGGAAGATCACCCAGCCCATCACCACCAGCAGGAAAGTCAGCGCCCAGCGGATCGGGTTGATGCTGCGTGGCGTGGTGTTGATGCCCACCGCTTTTTCGATGGCCAGCCACATGCCGTGCCAGGCACCCCAGATCACGTAGGTGATGTTCGCGCCGTGCCACAGACCACCGAGGAGCATGGTCAGGAACAGGTTGCGATAGGTCATCAGCGTGCCTTTGCGGTTACCGCCCAGGGTGATGTAGAGGTAGTCACGCAGCCAGGTCGACAGGCTGATGTGCCAGCGGCGCCAGAACTCGGTGATCGACTGGCTGATGTAGGGCTGCTTGAAGTTTTCCATGAAACGGAAACCCATCATCAGGCCCAGGCCGATGGCCATGTCGCTGTAGCCGGAGAAGTCGAAGTACAGCTGCGCGGTGTAGGCCAGGGCGCCGAGCCAGGCATCGCCCGTGGTCGGGTTCTGCAAGGCGAAGCAATGGTCGGCCACCACCGCCAGGGTGTCGGCGATGAACACTTTCTTGATGAAGCCCTGCATGAAGCGGGTGCAGCCTTCGGAGAACTTGTCCAGCGTGTGAGTGCGGTTGTTGAACTGGTCGGCCAGGTCGCGGAAACGCAACACGGGGCCGGCGATCAGGTGCGGGAAAATCGCCACGAACGCTGCGAAGTCGATCAGGTTGCGGGTCGCCGGCGTGTCACCGCGATAGACGTCGATGATGTAGCTGATGGACTCGAAGATGTAGAACGAGATCCCGATCGGCAACAACACGTGGGTCAGGATGAACGGGTTGAGACCGAAGCCGGTGATGATGGCGTTGAGGCTGTCCACGCCGAAGTTGGCGTATTTGAAATAGCCCAGGATGGCCAAGTCCACGCCCACGCCGAGCAACAGCCAGCGCTGGGCCGGTTTGGTGCGCACACCGGCGGCGCCGACCTTCAGGCCGATCCAGTAGTTCCACAGGGTCACGCCGGCGAACAGGGCGAGGAAGTCCACCCGCCACCAGGCATAGAACACGTAGCTGGCGATCAGCAGCAGCAGGTTGCGATAGCGTTGCCCGCTCAAGTAGTACAAGCCGAGAAAGATCGGCAAGAACAGGAACAGGAACACGTTGGATGAAAATACCATCCCGATCTCTCCATGTTGAATCAACAGTCAAGGGCCAGAGCCCCCCCAAACCCCCCCATGAAACCGGGAGGTTGATTACATTCGAAACAAACCACATTCCCTGTGGGAGCGAGCTTGCTCGCGATCGCGATCTGACATTCACTTTGGTGGCGACTGACATACCGTCATCGCGAGCAAGCTCGCTCCCACAGGATTCCCCGCCAGGCAGGGAGGGTGGGCTCAGCTTCCTTTTTCGCCTTTCTCCCGCGACGGGTCATACACCCGGGTCAAGTCCCCGCCGAGGCGGAAGGTCTTGAACGGTTGCATTTCATGCTTGCGCTCCAGCACATCCTCGGAGCAGGTGTAGAGGCTGCAGAACGGTTCGAGCCAGGCGAATTTCGAATCGACCTTCAGGTCTTTCATGTCCTGCTCGTCGCCGTTCTTCTCTTCGAAGATGTCCGGGTCTTTCACCCCGGCCAGCACCCGGTCACCCAGTCGCTTGAGGGCGCCGTTGTTTTCCTGGCGCAGGTCCACACCGTTGACCTGGGCGAAGCTGGCGATCATTGCCAACGGCGGCAGGGCATAGTTGTGGTAGGACAGGGCCCGTTGCTTGCGCTTGAGTTCGTTGGGCAGGAAACCGTCGGCATCGACCTGGTTGACGCCGACCTTGTATTCCTTGACAGCCCAGTCGAACAGGTCGCGACGGTTGGTTGCCACGGAGGTGGCCATCACCGACCAGGCGGCCCAGTAGGAATGGTTGTTGGTCTTGTCCAACGGCAGGTTGTCCCAGTCGCTGACCACCTGATCGGCCATCCGGCTGAACCAGCCTTCGATCAGTTGCGCCTGCTCCTGGTGGTTGGCCAGTGGGCGCGACTCGGAGAACTTCAGGCGAACGTAGGCCGAAGCCATGCTGCCCAGCGCCCATTTGCGCATGGACTTGCCGGTGTGGTTGAAGTCCTTGGACATCAACGCATCGGCCTGGGCCCAGGCGGTCAGCCAGTTCAGCGTGCATTCCAACTGCTCGGGGCGGCCGTCACGCATGAACTGCATGACTTGCTTGCTGACGCCACGCTCGATCTTGGTGATGTCGGCGGTGCTGTCGCGGAAGGCTTTTTCCGATTGCACGTTCAACGTCGCGCGGGCCTTGTCGGAGCCCTCGTACTTGCTGCGAAATTGCAGGGAACCGGTATAGGGCGTCGGCGTGGCGTCGCAACCTTTGGCCGCTTCGCCGGCCTTGACCTTTTCGATCGGTGCGAAGTAACCCTGTGGCGGGCGCAGCGGGGCCGCGGCCTGCGTGGCCCCGGCGAACAGCGCCAGGGTCAGCAGGGAGGGCGCCAGCAGCGTTTTCAACGTTCGGGTGCGCGTGGTACTGGTCATGAGACGAGACCTCATTGTCCGATTTGAGCCGTTTGTTGCCCGGCTTGCGGAGATGCGTTGCGTTTGCAGATTTTCGCTTCGATTTGCAGTGGCTCTTTACCGGCTTCAGGGCCCTGGACTTCAACGGCTAGCAGGTTCTGCGAAGCCCAGTCCTCGTCGGTGCGCAATTGGAAGGCGAAACGTCCGTCGGTGTCGGAGGTATCCGGTTTTTCGATCTTGATATCCTCGTGGCGCCCATTCATGTACCAGAGGGTGGCTTGCAAGGTTTTCACCGAGGTGTCGGCGAAGCGGATGTCGACCTGGTGGCTGCTGTTACGCAGATCCATGTTCTTGGTATTGACCATCAATTCGTTCTTGCCTGGCTTGAGCGCGGTCTTGCTGCTCATGAGGGCCGGCTTGCCTTCGCAACCGTTGTTGTCCAGCAGCGCCATCATCTGGCGGTAGATGGTTTCCTGGTCCAGGCGATACAGCGGCGAGAATTCCCAGATGAGGATTTTCGGCGGGCTCTTCTGGAACTCTTCGCTGCCCAGGTACTGGATCATCGCGCCCTCCAGACCGCCGCCAGGGAAGGCGACGTTGAGGATGTCGGCGCCGATGGCTTCTTCCAGGAAACCGGCAAAGTTGTAGTTCTTGCCGCTGTGACTGGTGCCCACGAGGGTGATCTGCGGGTTGCCGGAATCGCTGAACAGGTCGCCGTCGCCAGCCTCGCCCTTGGGTTCGGTGGTGAACTGGTCCATGTACTGGATCGCATAGCTGGTGCCGCACAGCTGTCCGGCCATGTTGTGCAGGGTGCCGGTCTTGCCCATGCGGCCGGACTTCTTGGTCTCGAACTCACGCTTGGGAATGTCGGCGAAGGCCGGGATCTGCTTGACCTTCTCGGCGACGATCTTGGCCGTGCGCTGGGCGCCATACGGCGTCCAGTGCTGGTCGCCACGGAAATAGAAATCGTGGGCCGGCAGCGTCTCGGGCAGGTTTTCGTTGGTCAGCGGCGACAGGTCCGGCACCACATAACCCATCTGGGCGAAGCGGCCGAGCATGGATTTGTAGTTGGTCAGGGCTTTCTCGTAGTCGAAGGCGGCCTTTTCCTGTGGGTTGAGCTTGTTGCGGTTCACCAGGCCCCGGGTCGGCTGGTAGACGATCACCAGCTCGACGCCTTTTGCCTTGAACGCATCGTGCAACTGTTGCATGCGCTTGTAGCCGGCGGGGGTGGTGTTGAACTCGGTGCGCAGGTCTTCCTGGGTCCGGAACAGCCAGTCGCCCTGGGCCTGCACCAGCGTGGTGAAGTTCTGCTGGTAGCGCGTGGTGTAGTTCTTCGCATCATGGGCCGCCGGGCACAGGTTGCAGCACGGTTCGGCGGTGAAGCTCGGAGCCTTGATTTCATCGGCGCGCGCGCCGCTTGCAGCGGCGAGAATGCCGGCAGCCAGGGCAGACAGGCCCAAAAGTTTGATCATCTGTGGGTTCATAAAGGTCATCCTCAGTCCCGCAATTCGGTCTGGCGTTCGACAGGGTCGATCAGCACGGCTTTCTGCTGGCGCACCAACAGGTCGAGAATTTCATCCTGGCGTTCGCCAAGGATTCCCGTGAAGCTGATGCCGCTGGATTTGGTCGGCGCGAGCATGGACACGCGGTACAGCTCGACGCTCAACGGCGAGTCGATGGACAGCGGGCCACTGCCGTTGGCAGCCAGTTCGCCGCCGACCACGATCAGCGAGACTTCGGCGTCGAACGGGTCGAGCTTGATGTCACGGTCGGTGTCGGACAGGTCCTTGATGTGACCGTAGATACCGGTCAGGCCGTTGGCCATGGACACGTTTTCGTAGAGGCGGATGTTCACGCTGTTACGAATCCGGATGCCGTGGCGGCGATTGCTGATCACCTTGTTGCCCCACAACAGGTTGTCAGCACTCTCATAGAGCGTGATGCCGTCGGTGTGGTTCTTGTAGATCTCGTTGTAGGCGATCAGGTTGTTCACGCTGTTACGGTCGATCACCAGGCCCGAGAGTTTGTTGTCGTAGCTGCGGTTGTTGAAAATGAAGCTGTCGTTGACCTCACGGGAAACAATGATCCCGTGCTTTTTCTTGGTCCCATAGACGGTGTTGTCGGCGATGATCAGCCGATGGGAACGGTCATGGGGGTCGATGCCGTAGACGATGTTGTCTTTGTAAGTGTTGCCCTTGACCACGAAGTCGCGGGTTTCGTAGCAGTAGAAGCCGTACCACATGTCCGAGAACTCGGAACCGATAATCCAGCCGGTCGGTTCCGGACGCTTGAGGACCTTGGCCATGTTCGGCGTGTACTGGGAAATACTCACCCCGTACGACTTACTGTTGGCGTAGCCGAAACTCGCCATCTTGGTGTTGACGATGTAGGTCTCGGTGCCACCCCAGGCCAGCAGGAACGGACGGAATTCCTTGGGCGAGCGGAACGTGGCGGGGCCGTTGTCCTTTTCACGCCAGCCGGTGACCTTGGTGTCGCGGATGAACATATGGCCATCGTTGACCAGGAACGAGCCGCCCTCTTGGGACAGGCGCAGTTCCTGGGTCTGTTTGTCGATTTCCAGGATGCCTTTCTGGCCGACCACGATCGGAATCTTCGCCAGGTAGATACCTGGCGAAGTTTCGATGATGTACTTGGGCGCCTTCTTGGCCAGGTCCTTGAGGTTCATGTAGCCGTCGTCGAGGAAGATGGCCTGTGGGATACCGTGCTGACGCACGACCCACTCGGCCATCTTGTTGTCGCCGCCGATGAAGTCCTTCAAGGCGTTTTCCTGCATCATCCGGCGCACGCTGACCTTGCCGGGCTTGGTGCGGACGATTTTTGCCGCGACCGCTTCGGCGGTGTAGCCGGAGAGGTCGGGCAGGGTTGGCTTGGCCAGTTCCAGTGGTGCGGTCGGTGCACTGTTGACGGTGTAGGTCTTGGCCCGTTGCAGTTCCTTGACCACGTTGCCCGGTTTGACCACCGGTTCAACGTTGGCGAACGCCGGCGAGCCGGCCAGCAGCATCGCTGCGACCAACAGGCTGATCGAACCTTTCATCGCCTGGCTGTTCCTGAGGTAGCGGTTCATATCGGGCACTCCCATGGCCATTCGCATCAGAAGCGCCAGATCACGTCGACAAAGGCGCGATGCATGTACGAATCGACCTCTTTGCCGTAGGCGTCGCCTGGCTTGAACACACCGCCACGAAAGCGCACCAGCGCCGACGGCTCATCAATGGACTGACTCAGCGCGGCCGGCAGCAGGCCTTGCTTGAAGTACTTGGTAACGACCAGGTCGACTTCCTGGCCCAGATCCTTGTCGCCATCACGCAGCGGCAGGGTCGAGGTGGACAGGATCGCGCCGGTCACGTCATCGGTGTTGTTTTCCACGGCGTTGATGCCGTTGCTGCCCACCGGCTTGTTACCGTCCACGCGCCAGAACTTGTGGTACACCAGGCTGGCGTCGTATTCGTCACGCAACTGCCAGGAACCGAACAGGCTGGCGCTCTGGGTGTTGGCCATTTCGCCCCGGAACGCTTCGCCGAAACGGTGGACCCGCGAGCGGGTGCCGGTGAAGTTCGAGCGGTTGCTTTGCAGGCCGTTCTGTTCGTAGTCCTCGCTGGCGCGGGCATAGGCCGCACCGACTTGCCATTGCGGGTCGAGGCGCAGGCGGATACCCAAGTCGGTCGCCCAGCCATCCACATCGTCGCTGCGCTTGGCTTCTGTCGGGCGCGTGCCGTCGGCATTGAGCGGGTTGACGGTGTCGCGCTCGCCGGTCATGCCGGTGATGCTGGCCCAGTAGTTGATGGTGTTGGTGTTGCGCCAGTTGTAGGCGTCGCTGTTGGCTTCCAGGCCGAGCCAGGTCAAGTCGCCGTTCTGGGTCTTGTCCAGGGTGTCGGTGGCTTCGCCCGGGGTCGGGTAGTCGAGGCTGCCATTGTCATGGGAGTGATGGGCGCGGATACCGGCCCACTGGCCTGGCATCCACTGGTAGCCCACGTCGCCATAGACGTGCAGGCGGTCCTTGTCCTTGGGGGACAGTTCCTTGAGGTCGGTGCGGTATTCGCTGAAGCGTTCGGCCACGCCGAGGTTGGCCCGCAGCAAGGTGGTGTCGAAGGTCCAGTTCAGGGCTTCGATGTTGGTGTCGCGCCATTGGCCGTCGTCGTTGCGCAGGCGTTGGCGACCGAACTTCAGCTGCTCGCCCGGGTACGGGGTCAGGCCGCGGTAGCCGATCCAGAACTCGCGCATGGCCAGGTAGCTTTTCTTGGCTTCGCGATCGCCGCTGTCGGTTTGCTGGGTGCTGCCATCGGACTGTTGCAGGGTGTCGGTCTCGATGATGTCGGAGGACGTCACGGCCTGGGCCATGGCGTAGGCGCTCCAGGCACCGCTTTCGCTTTCACCGTAGACCCAGGGACGCAGGTCCAGGCCGACACCGTTGACGTCGCCACCGCTCTGGGTGCCGAGGTCACGGTCGTCTTCGGACTGGCCGGTGATCTTCACTTCCAGGCCGAAATTCTTGCTCTCGGTCAGGGCCGCCAGGGTCGGGCAGGACCACAGCAGAGCAAACGACAGGCCAATACCAGCCTGCACAAAAGGATTGAGCTTCAAAAGCTTCATAGAGGTTCCTCGCCGTCATCTTCTTTTAGGGCTTGCAGTTCCAGCGTATCGGGGCTCATGGCGCCGCGAATGGCCTGCTCTTGTTTTAGCAGGCGCTGGGCTTGTGCAAGTTGTTCCGGCGGTAATTGTGCTTCGAGGGTTTGGGCAAGCTCGATGGCTTGCGGGGTGTTCTGCGCCTTGGCCAACTGGCTGAACACATAAGCGTTGAGCGGGTTGGGCTTGGTGCCCTTGCCCTGGGAGAACAGCTGGGCAATGGCGAAGTCGGCACTGTTCTGGCCGTTGCGGGCGGCCTTGAGCAGGTGGTCCAGGGCTTTTTGCGAGTACACCTGGCCCAGGTAGCCGCGGCGATAGATCTGGCCGAGGTAGTAATCGGCGGCCACTTCGCGGCCCACGGCTTTCTGGAAATGCGCCTCGGCGGCCTTGGCATCGGCCGGGACCCACTTGCCTTCGTAGTACAGCTTGCCCAGCAACAGCTCAGCGCGAGGCTGGTCGGCAGCGCGGCCGTTTTCCAGGTATTGCATCATCTTGTCGACGTCACCCAGTTCCGGGAAGTCGTAGAGCAGTTGCGCCAGGCTGACCCAGGCTGCGGGGTAGCCAGGGGCGATGCCTTCGAGCAACGACTGGGCGGTCTTTTCGTCGGTCTTGCCCAGGCTGGCATCGGCCAGGACACGGGCAACGCTGTCCACGCGCTGGGCGGATACGACGCCACGGGCGTGACCGTCCTGCATCTGCTTGAGCAATGCGGCCTGCTGTTCCGGCTGGCCGCGTTTCTGATAGACCGTGGCCAGTTCGACGTAGCAGATGTCCGTGGTCGCCAGCGCGGCCTTGCAGACCTTCTCGATTTCATCCAGGTGCTGGTCGTAGGTGCCCTGGGTGCGGTAGAGCAGAATCTGCGCCAGGCCCGCTTCCGGGTAGCCGGCGCTGCGCCATTGGCTGATCTGTTGCTGGGCGTTGACGTTCGGGAAGCTGTGGGGATATTGCAGGTACAGCATCGCCAGCGGGATCAGGGTGTTACCTTCGCCGTTGGCGAAGGCTTTCTTCAACAGGCCTTCGGCTTCGTGTTTTTCCGCTTCGGTGGAACCGGGCTTGGCCACCAGCAGGCGACCCAGGCGAGCCTGGGCCCGTGGCGAGATATCGGCCGCGGCGCGGTAAGTCGCCTCGGCTTTTTTCATCTGCTCGGGGTCGCGGCTGTCCACCTGGATGTCGGCCAGGCCCACCTGGGCCTCGCTGTAGCCCAGGTCGGCCAGTTGCTGGTAGTTCTGCTGTGCCAGCGCCGTGTCGCCGCGCTTGAGCGCTTCGTTGGCCAGGCGCTGGTCGGGCAGGCCGGCGCAGCCGCTAAGACTGACTGCCAGCGCCAGAGCACACAATGCATATCCTGTGTGGGAGCGAGCTTGCTCGCGATACAGGCCGCTCGGTGTTCCAGACAGACCGCGTCGATCCCATCGCGAGCAAGCTCGCTCCCACAGGGAATGCAGTGCATTGTTGTTTTGTGGAGTGGTCACGGGCATATCCTCGACTTAAATACCGACGGCCATGGCTTTGTCGATCAGCCAGTTCAGGTTCGGGCCACGGTCGCTGGTGACTTCGACCGGACGGCCGGCCAGCGCGCTGTCCAGGGGTTCGTCAGGTTGGATCAGCACACGGATATCGGAGGACAGGTCGGCACTTTTCAGGCTGGTGCTGCTGACGATCTTGCCGGTACGGGTGGTGTCTTCGCCGGCGACCTGGAAGCTGACCGGGGTGCCTGGGCGAACGTCGCTGAACTGGCGATAGGAGAAGCGCGCTTCGACGTTGGCTTCGGTGCCCCGTGGGACCAGTTGGAAGATCACGTCGCCCTTGCTGGCGTACTGACCGTTGGCGACCAGTTGCTGGGCCACGATGCAGTCGCACGGGGAGGTCAGGGTGCCGGTCATTTGCTTGCCAAACAGCTCCTCGACCTTGGCCGGCTGCAACTGGTTGTCGTCCAGGTGACCCTTGAGCACGTCGAGCATGCTGGTGCTGAAGGTCGCCAGCGGGGCGCCCTTGGCGGCCACACCGTCAGACTTGACCAGGCTCTGCACGGTGCCGTCGCGCGGCATGGTGATGGCCATGCCCGGTACGTTCACCAGGCCTGCCTGGGCGTGGCTGACGAAGTACATGCCGTACACCGACTTGAAGATGAAACCGAACGCCGCCAGGCCAACGACGAAGACCCCCAGGCTGAAGGTCACGGCGCGCAGGCGACCCATGGCACTCATGCCACCGTTTTCGTCTTTCTGCTTGCGGGCCTTGGTGAAGTTGTCGCGCTGCAGGGTCGCCAGCACGTCACCGACACCGACGATGTCGCCGGCCAGGTGCGAGGTGATGATATGACGCAGTGTCGAGATGTCCCGCGGCTCCAGGTTCTGGAACTGGCAACCGGTGCGGCCGGTCTGGCGGTCGTAGGAACGGATCTGCAACTCCACGTCCATGGCCAGGCCAAGGTTGTCGATCACGAACTGCAGGCGAGCCTTGTAGGTCTCGCCAACCTTGAGCGGCAGTTGGCCGGCGTTGAAGCACAGCCCACCGGCGGACAGGTCCAGGACCTTGACTTCCATGGGGGTGCGGTCGGGGCCGAAGAAACGCAGCTTGGCCGGGATTTTGACCCGGGCATGTTGGCGCTGGGCTTCGGATTCATGCACTACGTTGACATTCACGGCGGTGTTCATAGGGGCGATTTCCTAGTTAATTCATTCAAGTCCGGTCAGACCATCGTCAGCAGCACGGCGACAAAAATGCTGCCGGCGGAGAAGGTCATGGTCCGAGACGACCAAGTGTTGAACCAACGTTGAAAGCTGGCGAGATCACGGGTCAGTGAGGTTGGCTGGCGGGTCCAGGACTGCTGGTCGAGGCGGAAGAACACGTAGATCTTCACCAGGGCCCCGACGATCTGGTTGTAGTAGAGAATCGCCGGGTAGGCAGGGCCGATCTTGTGTCCGGAGCACGACAGCAACAGGGTCAGCAGCAACCGGGTGATGCCGATCCACAGCAGGTACACCAGGATGAACGCGGTGCCGTACTTGAAGCTGGCGATCAGTGCCACGGTCAGGCCCAGCAGCGAGGTCCACATCGACACGCGCTGGTCGAACAGCACCACCGAGGTGAACAGGCCCAGACGGCGCATGCCCAGGCCCAGTGCCCGGGAGTTCTGCCGCAGGTTGTTGCCATACCAGCGGAACATCAGCTTGCGACTGGCCTTGATGAAGCTCTTCTCCGGCGGATGCTCGACGGTGTTGATCGCCGCATCGGGCACGTAGAACGTGTCGTAGCCCAGGCGCATCAGGCTGAACCAGCTCGACTTGTCGTCGCCGGTCAGGAACTTGAAGCGGCCCAGGCGCCAGTGTTGCAGCGAGTCGCTTTCCACGTCGGCGATGAAGTCCGGGTTGGTGACCACGGTGGCGCGGAACACCGACATGCGCCCGGTCATGGTCAGCACGCGCTTGGACAAGGCCATGGAGCACATGTTGATGTGGCGTTGGGCGAAGCGCAGTTTGTGCCACTCACTCATGATGTAGCCGCCGCGCACTTCGCAGAACTCGTTGGTGGTCAGGCCGCCGACGTTGCCGAACAACTGGAACCACGGCACGGTCTTGCGCACGACGCCTTCGGCGAGCACGGTGTCGCCATCGATCACGGCGACCACGGCGCGGTCGTCCGGCAGGTGGCGGGAGATGGCGCGGAAGCCGTAGGCCAGGCCGTCACGCTTGCCGGTGCCAGGGATACGCACGAAGTCCAGCTTGACCCGCGCAGGCGGGTTCATGCGGGCCCAGAGGCTCTTGACCAGCAATTCGTCGGACATTTCCACGATGGAACAGACCACGGTGGTGGGCAGCCCGCAGTCGATGGCCTCGCGGATCACCGAGCCATACACCTGGGCAGTGGTCAGCGCATCGATCCGGAAGCTGGTGACCATCAGGTACACGTGGGACGGATCCGCCGCCTTGCCCAGCTTGCGGACCTTGCGGCGCAGGTGTGGGTAGACGATGTACAGGAAGATCATGCCGCGCACGAAATGCGTTGCTCCCATGGAGTAACGCCAGATGCCCACGGCGCCGATCAGGAAGATGAAGTCCTTGGATTCGGAGTCGAACGTGGACGTGGGCAGCGCCATGGCGATGCCCATCAATAAACTCAAGTAAAACAGCCAACCGGCGGCCTGAAGCAGGCCGTGCTTTAGCCTGTGCATAATCTGCATCCGTCTCTATCTCGGGCGGGCCTTGTGGGCGGCCCGATGGGTTAAGGCAGGCGAAAGGCCGGCCGAGGCATGCCCCGGCCGGCAAACAGACTTACCAGCAGATGCCTTCGGTCCGGCCACTCGGGTTGGTGGCCTTGGACATGAAGCCGACCAGGTCGATGACCTGCTTGCCTTCCGGTACGTTTTCGGTCAGCGCGCGGAACTTCTCGTCGCGGTTACCCAGGATGATGATGTCGGAGCTGTCGATCACCGAGTCGAAGTCGGCGTTGAGCAAGGACGAGACGTGAGGAATCTTCGACTCGATGTAATCCTTGTTCGCACCGTGGACGCGGGCGTATTCGACGTTGCTGTCGTAGATCTTCAGGTCGAAACCCTTGCCGATCAGCATTTCCGCCAATTCCACCAGCGGGCTTTCACGCAGGTCGTCGGTGCCGGCCTTGAAGCTCAGGCCCAACAGGGCGACTTTGCGCTTGTCGTGGCTGGAGACGATGTCGAAGGCGTTCTGCACCTGGGACTCGTTGCTGCGCATCAGCGAGTTGAGCAGCGGCGCTTCCACGTCCAGGGCGCCGGCGCGGTAGGTCAGGGCGCGAACGTCCTTGGGCAGGCACGAGCCGCCGAAGGCGAAGCCTGGGCGCATGTAGTACTGGGACAGGTTCAGGGTCTTGTCCTGGCAGACCACGTCCATCACTTCACGACCATCGACGCCGACGGCCTTGGCGATGTTGCCGATCTCGTTGGCGAAGGTCACCTTGGTGGCGTGCCACACGTTGCAGGTGTACTTGATCATCTCGGCGACGGCGATGTCCTTGCGGATGATCGGCGCATCGAGCTCTTCGTACAGCGACTGCAGGACGTCGCCGGAGGCGGTGTCGAACTCACCGATAACGGTCATCGGCGGCTGGTCGTAGTCCTTGATCGCGGTGCTTTCACGCAGGAACTCAGGGTTGACCGCGACACCGAAATCGACACCGGCTTTCTTGCCGGAGCAGTCTTCCAGGATCGGGATGACAACGTTTGCCACGGTGCCCGGCAATACGGTGCTGCGAACTACGATAGTGTGGCGGGTGGTCTTGTCACGCAGGACAAAACCAATCTCGCGGCACACCGCTTCGATGTAGTTCAGTTCCAGGTCGCCGTTCTTTTTGCTCGGTGTACCGACGCAGATCATCGACAGGTCAGTATCGCGAATCGCCTCGGCGAAGTTGGTCGTGCCGCGCAGTCGGCCAGTTTGAATGCCTTGCGCCAACAGCTCACCAAGACCCGGTTCAACGATCGGCGATTTACCGGCGTTGATCATGTCGATTTTGTCTTTGGCGACATCCACGCCAACTACATCATGGCCCCGTGCAGACAGGCAACCGGCACATACTGCACCGACGTAACCCAAACCAAATATGCTAATGCGCATCGCATTTACCTCTGTTTTCACGCCATTAAATGGCCGGAGTTAATAGTGTTCAGCGGTCATCGAGCACTCGGAAGTGTGGAATGCAGGCGCCACAGTGCCGTGTGCAGGCATACTAAGTTCCGAGTGTCTAAATAAGTGCACTCAAGTTGTGCGCAAAGCGGCCTAGTTGTTATGACCTGCCCTGTTATGCAGCCAGTCCCTGTAAATCAAGAACGCTCGTGCAAAAAGTCTCTCACCTCTGATTCCTGGCAAAAGCCCACAAAATCAGAAGCTTGTGTGCTCGGGTGAGCACGTTATAGGGGCGCAGCCTTGGCCTTGTAGGGGATAGTAATGGTGCGTTATCTCCTGTCCTTTATAAGATGGATCCAAATAGGCGACCGTTTCGCTAAATTGCCATGACAACTTGGTTACTTGGATCGACGGCCTATGTAAGTCATCTCTTACACGCTCCGTGAGAATCGTTACCGGTGGTATGAGCCGTGCAATTTCACATAGTTCCGATCCGCTCATCGCGATTTTCGAAATTTTTCGAAATATTATCCAAGATGGCACTGCCCTCAATATGATGGCACTTGCCGTTTCATCCTTTATTAATGGGGAGTTAGGTGGGGTAGATGGTTTTGTGCCACTACTGATAAAAAATTTTGGTGCCACTACGCAAAAAACTGACGAGTGTCGAGTGAAAGAAAAGTTAGAGGGGGAGTGGGGCGATTAATTGACGTCACGAAACTGGCGAAACAGGCGGGGAACTAAGATGACGGATCGGGGCTTGATCGAAGCCCCCGATCAGGGGCGATATAAGGTTATGCCTTATTCGGGAGCGTGATCGCGCAAGAACACTAGTTTGTCCTGGCTCGACTGTAGTGCGTTGAAGCGATAACCCTGAACATCGAATTGGCTGAGTGCCGCAGGGTCGTTGATGCGTTCTTCAATGACGAAACGACTCATCAGGCCCCGGGCCTTTTTGGCATAGAAGCTGATGATCTTGTACTGGCCATTTTTCAAGTCGCGGAACTCGGTATCGATGACGCGCGCTTTCAGTGCGCTGCGCTTGACCGCCGAGAAGTATTCATTGGACGCCAGGTTCAACAGGACGTCATCGCCTTGTTCGGCGAGGGCTTCGTTCAGCCATTCGCTGATGCGCGTGCCCCAGAAGGCATACAGGTCCTTGCCGCGGGCATTGGCCAGCTTCGTGCCCATCTCCAGGCGATAGGGTTGCATCAGGTCCAGTGGGCGCAGCAGGCCATAGAGCCCCGAGAGCATGCGCAAGTGCTGCTGGGCATAGTCGAAGTCGGCTTCGCCAAAGCTTTGCGCATCGAGGCCGGTGTACACGTCACCCTTGAAGGCCAGCAGCGCCTGCTTGGCGTTGGCAGGGGTGAACGCTGGCGTCCAACTGCCGAATCGCGCGGCATTGAGGCCGCCGATCTTGTCGGAGACGTGCATCAGTTCGCTGATCTGTGCCGGCGAGAGTGCGCGCAGTTGTTCAATCAGTTCCTGGGAGTGATCCAGGTACTGCGGCTGGGTAAAGCGCGCGGTGGCCGGCGGTGTTTCGTAATCGAGGGTCTTGGCGGGGGAAATCACCATCAGCATGCAATTGTCTCCTTGAAGGTTCGGCGATTCTAGGGGGTTGTCCGGGTGGACTCCAGCTATCGAGGCAATAGGTGATGGATGGGTGAGCATTGATGGGCTTTTGTGGCGAGGGAGCTTGCTCCCGCTCGAGCGCGAAGCGGTCGCCATCTTTCTTGGGGTCGCTTCGCAACCCAGCGGGAGCAAGCTCCCTCGCCACAAAAGCATGTCTCTTCACAACAGCTTGTCTTTCCACAACGCGCTCCCTTCCCATAATCAGCTCATCAGGATCGGCTATGATGCCGCGCGGGTTTCGTTATGGAGACATCCCTTTTGCGCATCGCCCTTGTGTTATCGGCCTGGCTGTTGAGCTTCGGCGCCCTCGCGGCGCCCAACGACGTCGCCACCCTGGACCGCACTACCTGGCCGGAACAACTCACCAGCCCGACGCTGTTCGACGTGGCTTCGCGGGCCGAGATCCTGATGTTCGCCCGGGGCTTGCTGGACGTCGATGCCATGGACGAAATCGCGCTCAAGCAGTATCTGGGGCTGCGCACGGTCAATATGGCCGCGATCGACGCCCTTCGCGCCCGGCTGTGGCAACGGTTGCTGAGCAACTACAACTTTGCCCAGCGCAGTTGCGACCAGGATGCGTCCTTCTGTTACCTGGTCGAGGACATGGCGACCCTGCGTGAAGAGGCCCGCAGGTTCCATCTCGATGACGACTCCTACTACATCAAATGGGCGGCACCGAGCCAGATCTTTCATACGCAATATCGTGATGAACTGCTACGCAAAGCCGCGCTTTTTCCGCAAACCAGCAGTGAAATCGCCCGTTTTGGCGAATACGAGCGCAACGGCGAGGAGATGAACGACCGGCTGTTCCTGTTGACCTTCGACAGTGCCGCCAACGTCGTGCCGGACAACACCCCGTGGCTGACCGAATACCTGCGCAAGGCGAACATGAACGGCACCTTCTTCGTGCTGGGCAAGGACATCCAGGCGCGGTTGGAAGAGCGCTCGGTCAACAGTCTCCAGATGTTGTATGCGGGACAGTGCGTGGGTGTGCAGGGCTGGGAGTTCCGTTCCCACAGCCATTGGCAGGACTGGCAAGACTCGGTCCGGCGCAGTGTCGAACTGGTCAAGGGCAAACTGCCCGAGAATTACGTGCCGCTGTTCCGCCCGCCCCAAGGCCAGCGTCGTGGCGATGCCGAAGGATTTTTCCGACAGCAGGGCCTGCAGGTGGCGCTGTGGGACATCGATCCCCAGGACAGCGGCAATCGGCTCAAGCCTGAGCAAAGCGCCCAGCGTGTGCTGACCCTGATGCTGCTGTGGCGCCACGGGGTGATCAATTTCAACGCCAAGCAGGATGGGGTGAAAACGGCGATGCCCTGGCTCATGGCGCAGACGGCGCAGAGCGGGATCGGGTGGGCGGACTGTCAGGAGGCGTTTCGCTGAAACCGGGAAAGCCCCGGAAACATTGGGGAAGGAGGAAAATCCGGGACACATTCATGACAACCGGACTTCCGACTTTAACGGCGCGACGGCGGTACGCCAAGGGTTATTCGTCACTCTGAAAAATAAACTTCAAAAAAGCGTCAAAGTGCTTTTTCCTGTCATGGTTTTTGGAGTATCAAGAAGTCAGACCGCCGAAACCTGCAACACAGGTGGCGTCTTCCAAGACCCAGATTGTGTGCAGTTCACCTGAATCCTCGCGGGTGAATTCGGTGGCTACCTCGAGGCGCAGCACTGTCACGGTATTGCGTCGAATGGCCCCCACATAGGTGACCGAGTATGGATGACCACGGACGTAGCCCTTCCTCCAACCAGCCAATCCTCTATGTACTCGATACCAACGTATTGATCCACGATCCAAACGCGCTCCTGAACTTCGAAGAACACCACGTCGCCATCCCGATGACCGTGCTTGAGGAGCTGGACAAGCTCAAGAGCGGGCACCACAGCGTTGCGGCCGAATGCCGGCAGGCGATCCGCCTGATCGACAAGACCTTGGGGGATGCCTCCCCGGAAGACGTTGAGCTCGGCGTGCCGATCCAGCGCGGCAAAAGTGGTCCCAAGGGCTTGCTTTCGATCCTGATGAGCAAGCGCACCGAACCCAACCTGGTGCTGCCTGAACACCTGAACGACAACATCATCATCAACCAGTTGATCGACCTGCACGCGCGCAACAAGGACCAGTCCGTGGTGCTGGTGACCAAAGACATCAACATGCGCCTCAAGGCCCGCGCCTGCGGGATCGCGGCGGAGGACTACAGCACCGACCAACTGGTTGACGACGTTTCGCTGTTGCCCAACGGCTACCACACCATGACCGGCTCCTTCTGGGACCGTGTGAGCAAGGTCGAGACTCGCCAGGACCATGGCCGCACCTGGCACCAGGTACAACTGATCGACAACCTGCCGGCCGTGCACATCAACGAGTTCATCATCGACGAACAAGGCTTCGTCGGCTGGATCAAGGAAATCCAGGTCGACAAACTGCTGATCCTCGACCTGCACCAGGAACCGCTGCTGCACCAGGAAGCCTGGGGCCTCAAGCCTCGTGACATCTACCAGAGCCTGGCCCTGTTCGCCTTGCTCGACCCGGATATCCACCTGGTCAACCTGTCCGGCGCCGCCGGTTCCGGCAAGACCATCCTGGCCCTGGCCGCCGCGATCGAGCAGACCATGGTCAGCAAGCGCTACCGGCGCATCATCGCCACCCGCAGCGTGCAGGGCCTGGACCAGGAGATCGGTTTCCTGCCTGGCACCGAGGCGGAAAAAATGGAGCCGTGGCTGGGGGCGATCACCGACAACCTCGAAGCCTTGCACATGGATGACGAAAGCACCCATGGCAGCGTCGACTACATCCTCAGCAAAGTGCCGTTGCAGTTCAAATCCCTCAACTACATTCGCGGGCGCAGCTTCCAGCAGAGCCTGATCCTGATCGACGAATGCCAGAACCTGACCCCGCACCAGATGAAAACCATCATCACCCGTGCCGGCGCCGGTTCCAAAGTGGTGTGCCTGGGTAACCTGGCGCAGATCGATACCCCTTACCTGTCCGCGACCAGCTCCGGGCTGACCTACCTGACCGAACGCTTCAAGGACTTCCCCAACGGGGTCCACATCACCCTGCAGGGCGTACCGCGCTCGATCCTGGCCGAATACGCCGAATCCCACCTGTAACCCCAACCCAGCCGGGCGGCCTTCAAGCCGCCCGGTTTTTTATGGCTGTACAAAAAAACCTGTGGAAGCGAGCCTGCTCGCGATGACGGTGTATCAGATAAAAAATAAGTGTCTGACCCACCGCCATCGCGAGCAAGCTCGCTCCCACAAGGTTTTGCGCTGACTTTCGAGTCCGATACGCAAGTGGGGTGCGACAATCAACCCTGCCGGAATCTGACCCACAGGTTTACAATCGACATTCCCGATCAGGAGTAACCCTGTGCTGACTCATCTCGATTCCCAAGGTCGCGCCAATATGGTCGACGTGACCGACAAGGCCGTGACGTTCCGTGAAGCCACGGCCGAGGCCTTTGTGCGCATGCTGCCCGACACGCTGCAGATGATTGTCAGCGGCGGTCACCCCAAGGGCGATGTGTTCGCCGTCGCGCGCATTGCCGGCATCCAGGCTGCCAAGAAAACCAGTGACCTGATTCCGCTCTGCCACCCGTTGCTGCTCACCGGCGTCAAGGTCGAGCTCAACGCCGAGGGCGAGGACCGGGTGCGCATTGTCGCCCGCTGCAAACTGTCGGGGCAGACCGGCGTGGAAATGGAGGCCCTCACGGCCGCCAGCGTCGCCGCGCTGACCATCTACGACATGTGCAAGGCTGTCGACCGTGGCATGACCATCGAAGGCGTACGAGTGCTGGAGAAACTCGGCGGCAAGAGCGGCCATTTCCAGGCGGATGCGTCATGAAGATTACCGTGAAGTTCTTTGCCCGTTACCGTGAAGCGCTTGGTGTGGATGCGGTAAAGGTGGAAGGCGATTTCGCCACGGTCGACGACGTGCGCGTGCTGCTTGCCCAGCGTGACGGTGCCGACGTGCTGAAGGAGCAGAACCTGATGTGCGCACGCAACGAAGACCTGTGCCAGCTCGACGAGCCCCTGGCGGACGGTGACGAAGTGGCGTTCTTTCCTACCGTGACCGGAGGCTGAGCCGTGGCGATTCGTGTGCAGGTCGAACCGTTCGACCCGGGCGTCGAAGTCAACGCGATGCACGCGGCCAATGTCGGCGTGGGGGCGGTGGTGAGCTTCGTCGGTTACGTGCGCGACTTCAATGACGGCCTTGACGTGTCCGGGATGTTCCTGGAGCACTATCCGGGCATGACTGAAAAGGCCTTGGGCAAGATCGCCAGCGAGGCCGAGCAGCGCTGGCCGTTGCTCAAGCTGGAAGTGCTGCACCGCATCGGTGCCCTGGAGCCGGGCGAGCCGATAGTCTTCGTCGCGGCCGCCAGTGCTCATCGCCAGGCGGCGTTCGACGCCTGCGCCTTTGTCATGGACTACCTCAAGACCCGTGCGCCGTTCTGGAAAAAGGAAAACACCGTCGATGGCCCGCGCTGGGTTGAAGGGCGGGACAGTGATCATGCGGCGGCGGATCGCTGGAAGCAGTAAGCCCCCTGTAGTTTTTTCGCAAGCCATGAGTCCGTCATCGCGAGCAAGCTCGCTCCCACACTGGATCTTTGTGCATCAAGGATCCCCTGTGGGAGCGAGCTTGCTCGCGATGAGGCCATCAGCCACCCATCACATCCCCCTGCCTACCGATTGACGGTGTGTACATTAAAGTCCAGTATGGATTTATAAGTACAAAACAACTGCGTCCACCTTTCTCTGCCAAACCAACAACAACCTGCGAGAGATTGATCATGAGCAAACTCCCCCTCATCACCGGCCTGGCCTTGAGCCTGTTGGCCTCCAGTAGCCTGTTCGCCGCTGAGAAAACCTTGCGCATCGGTATCGAGGCAGCTTATCCGCCGTTTGCTTCCAAGACCTCGGAAGGGAAAATCGAGGGGTTCGACTACGACATCGGCAATGCCCTGTGCGCGCAGATGAAGGTCGAGTGCGAATGGATCGAGGGTGAGTTCGACGGGCTGATTCCATCGCTCAAGGTGAAGAAGATCGACCTGGCGTTGTCGTCCATGACCATCACCGAAGAGCGCAAGAAGTCGGTGGATTTCACCCACAAGTACTACTTCACCTCATCGCGCCTGGTCATGAAGGAAGGGGCAGTGGTCGATGATCAGTACGCCAGCCTCAAGGGCAAGACCGTGGGCGTGCAACGGGCCACCACCACTGACCGCTACGCCACTGAAGTGCTCGAACCCAAGGGTGTGACGGTCAAGCGCTACAGCAACAACGAAGAAATCTACATGGACCTGGCGTCCGGTCGCCTGGACGCGATTTTCGCCGACACCATCCCGCTGGAAGACTTCCTGTCGATGCCCCGTGGCAAGGGCTACGCGTTTGTCGGTCCCGAACTCAAGGATCCGAAATACGTCGGCGAGGGCGCCGGTATCGCGGTGCGCAAAGGCAATACCCAACTGGTGGCGGACTTGAACAAGGCCATCGATGGGATTCGGGCCAATGGGAAGTACCAGGAGATCCAGGCCAAGTATTTCAAGTCGGATATCTATGGTGACTGATTAATCGCTATCGCGAGCAAGCTCGCTCCCACAGGGGATTGGTGTCGTACACGATATCTGTGTGCAATGAGATCGAATGTGGGAGCGAGCTTGCTCGCGAAGGCGTCAGGCCAGGCTATGCAAATCCTACCCCTTCAACTCCTTCAAATGCTTGTACACCGTCGCCCGCCCCATGTTCAGAACATTGGCCACATAGTTGGACGCGCTCTTGCCCTTGAAGGCGCCTTCGGCATGCAGCGCCAGCACCAGCTCGCGTTTGTGATCGCGGGTCAACAGGTTCAGGCTCAGCTGACGCTCGCGCATCCAGGCGTGGAGGAAGGTGTTGATCCGCTCCTGCCAGTCATCGCGAAACAGTGAGTCCGGCTGGGGAATCAACTTGCCCGGCGAGAGGAACAAATCCAACGCGGCCTTGGCATTCTCGAACAGCGAAATATTCAGGTTGATGCACAGCACCGCCAGCGGATGACCGTGGGCGTCGCGCAGGACGCTGCTGAGGCTGCGAATCTTCTGTCCGTCCCAGTTCAGTTTCTCGTACGGCCCGATGTTACGTTCGCTGACGTCCTCACTGAGCATGTCTTCCAGGGACGAGTCATCGCCAATCTCGCGCTTGGACAGGTTATTGGCGATGTAATCGACTTTCTGGCTGCGCAGGTCGTGCAGCACCACTTCGGCGTGGGGGTAGAACAGCGTGGCGATGGCGTCGGCGATGGTGCGGAAGTTTTCCAGCGCCGGATCGGATGGCGAAGCGGTCATGACAGGGCTCCAGGTAGCGTCAGCGCCCCGTGGAACAGGGGCGCGGGGGAGTGTGCCGCAATCGTGGCGATGCGTCACCCCGGTTGGCTCACCCCAAACGCTTGGGGGAGAGCATGGCGCTGCTCAGGCCGAAACGGGCCAGGGCTTCGGGCAGCGGTTCGCCACGCACCAGCGCGGCGCTGGCCTGGCCCATGGCCGGTGACGTCTGGATGCCGTAGCCGCCTTGGGCCGCGACCCAGAACAGTCCGGGCACCTGTGGATCGAAACCGGACAGCAGATCACCGTCGTGGACGAAACTGCGCAATCCGGCCCAGGTGCGGGTCGGGCGGCGGATGGTCAGGGTGGTGGCTTCCTCGATCTGGTAGATGCCCATGGCGATGTCCAGCTCTTCCGGCTGAACGTCGTGAGGCTCCACCGGGTCGGCGTTGGCCGGCGAGCCGAGGAACATGCCGGCGTCGGGCTTCATGTAGAAGGATTCGTCCAGGCTCACCAGCATCGGCCAGTCATGGATATCCACGCCTTCGGGGCCGGCGAAGATGAATGCCGCACGCCGCTTGGGTTGCAACCCCAGCTTCCGGGCGCCAGCCAGGACGGCCACCTGATCGGCCCAGGCGCCGGCGGCGTTGATCACGATGGGGGCGGTGAAGCGTTGGCTGGCGGTCTTCACCTGCCAAAGTCCCTGGTCGTCGCGGCTCAGGCCCAGCACTTCACTGTCCGTGTGCACTTCACCGCCATTGCGGCGAATACCGCGCAAGTAGCCCTGGTGCAGGGCGTCGGTGTCGATGTCGCAGGCCGTCGGGTCATAGATCGCCCCGTGGACCTTGTCCCGTCGCAGGATCGGCAGCCGCACGCAGGCTTCTTCGGCGCTGAGCAGTTGCATCTGCGGCACCGTGGCCTTGGCGCTCAGGTACTGGTTGTTCAGCTCGGCCGGATCGCCGGTGAAATCCACGGTCATTTCGCCCCGTGGACTCAGCAACGGGTGCTCGCAGAAACCGGCCGGCGGGGCGTCGAAAAAATCCCGGCTGGCCTGGGTCAGCGCCCGCACCTGCGGGGTGCCGTAGGCGGCGGTGTACAGCGCCGCCGAACGTCCGGTGGAGTGATAGGCCGGATGGGATTCGCGTTCGAGCACAATCACCCGGCCGTGGGGTGCCAGCCAGTAACCGGTGGAAGCACCGGCAATGCCGCCGCCGATGATGATGAAGTCTGCTGAGGTCATGAAATGCTCCTGTGGAACACAGTGCCGGGACTCTGGAAAAAACGGTGGGAGCGAGCTTGCTCGCGATGGCGGCCTGACAGTCGACATGGGTGGTGACTGACCCACCGCTATCGCGAGCAAGCTCGCTCCCACAAGGGAAACTGGGGTGTGTCAGTTGCGAAGTCGGTACAGCGCATTCGCCAGCGCAACATCCTCCAGCCCCAGGCCGATGGAGCGGAAGAACACGTGGCGTTGGTAGTCGGGACGCGCCACGTGTTCGCTGAGCAATTCAGGCAAGTCGCCGACGATGCGCGACGCCTCCCAGCCGTGCTGTTCGCCGGCGATCAGCATTTCACCGGCCGAGCCTGGGGTGGTCTGACGATAGTCGCAGAACACGTCCATGTCGTTGAGGCGCTGGGGCGGTATTTCGTGGGCGCGTGGGGCGTTGGTGCTGATGGAAGTGATCAGCGCCGGTTTGTCCAAGGTCTGCGGGTCGAGCACAGCTTTGGCGGACGAAGTGCAGAGCATCACCACATCGGCGTCGTGCAGCGCCGCTTCGAGGGTGTCGACGATTTGCAGGCGCGGGTCCAGGCCGGTGAGCGAGGCATGTTCCTGTGCCGACTTGCTCTTCAGGCCTGGCGAGTAGAGGCGGATGCCTTGCCAGTCCCGCAGGTTCTTGACGTAGTGCACGTGCGCCTGGGCCACCGCGCCGCTGCCGATGACCGCCAGGTGCCTGGCGTTGTGCGGGGCGAGGGCATCGACGGCGACGGCGGTGGTGGCGGCGGTACGGGCGGTGGTCAGTTCGGCGGCGTCGCACAGCAGCAGCGGCTGGCCGGTCTGCATCGACATCAGCAAGGTCCAGGCGGTGACCAACGGGCCTTGCTCGCGCACGATATAGGGCGAGGTCTTGACCCCATAGACCTGGTCTTCAGCCAGCACGCCCAGATAATTGATGAAATCCCCGGCGCCGTGGGGAAACACCACCAGTTGCTGAGGCGGCTGCACCGCTTGCCCGACTGCCAGATCACGAAACAGCTGGCGCAGGATGTGCGGCACGTCGATTTGCCCGAGCAGTTCACGGACTTGGGCTTGGGTCATCACAGAGGGCGTGCTGGGCATGGAGGCTCCGGGTACCTTGTAAACTAATTTGTCCATTATGGACTTTTAGTTTAATCGAGCAATATCCCGGGGCAAAAAAAAGCGCAGCTCGTTCTGGCTGCGCTTTTTGCTCTGTGGAGACGGTTAAGGGCGCTTGCGCTCGACCGGTCGCAACAGGTGGGTCGGTGGCATTTCACAGCTGATCTTGCGCCCCAGCAACGCCTCGATCGACGGCAACTGGTAGGAGTCGTCTTCACCGGCGAAGCTGATCGAAACCCCAGCGGCTCCGGCACGCCCGGTACGGCCGATACGGTGCACGTAGTCGTCCGGTACTTCCGGCAGGGTGAAGTTGATCACGTGGCTGATGCCGTCGATGTGGATGCCGCGGCCGGCCACGTCGGTGGCAACCAGCACGCGGATCTTGCCTTCGCGGAAACCTTCGAGGGTCTTGATGCGCTTGTGCTGGGGCACGTCGCCGGAGAGCTGGGCCGCGTTGACGCCATCGCGCACCAGGCGTTCTTCGATGCGCCGCACTTCGTCCTTGCGGTTGGCGAACACCATCACGCGCTCCCAACCGTTGTCGTTGACCAGGTTGTAGAGCAGCTTGTACTTGTCGGCACCGGCGACTGCGTAGATATGTTGCTCGACGTTTTCGCTGGCGACGTTCTCGGCTTCGATCTCGACGATGGCCGGGTCGGTGGTCCACTGCTTCGCCAGGTTCATCACGTCCTCGGTGAAGGTGGCGGAAAACAGCAGGGTCTGGCGTTCGCTCTTGGGTGGAGTCTGGCGAATGATCTGGCGCACTTGCGGGATGAAGCCCATGTCGAGCATGCGGTCGGCTTCGTCCAGCACCATCACTTCGACCATGTCCAGGTGCACGTCGCCGCGCTGGTTGAAGTCCAGCAGACGGCCAGGCGTGGCGACCAGGATGTCGCAATGGCGGGCTTCGAGGTGCTTGAGTTGCTTGTCGAAATCCATGCCGCCCACGAACGTCATGACGTTCAGGCCGGTGTACTTGGTCAGGTCGGCGGCGTCCTTGGCGATCTGCACCACCAGCTCGCGGGTCGGGGCGATGATCAGCGCCCGTGGTTCGCCCATGTAGCGTTCTTTGGGCGGCGGGGTCTGGAGCAACTGGGTGATGATGGAAATCAGGAACGCGGCGGTCTTGCCGGTGCCGGTCTGGGCGCGACCGATGGCGTCCTTGCCGGCGAGGGTGTAACCCAGCACTTGCGCCTGGATCGGCGTGCAATACGGGAAACCCAGGTCCTGGATGGCGTGCATCAGTTCCGGGGCGAGCTTGAAGTCGTGGAAGCGCGTCTTGCCTTCCTGGGGTTCTACGGCAAAGTCCTCGAGTTTCCAGGCGACGACCGGCGGTTTCGGTGCGCGTTCACGGCGCGGCCGAGGGGCTTCGTTGCGGGGTGTCTCAGGCTCGGGGGGCGTGACAGGCTGGGCGGCGGGTTCTTTTTTCGCCTGTGCGACGGGGGCCGTCCGGCGCGGTTGTTGCGCATCGGTACGGCTCGGGCCGTGGGTCGGCGCAGTGGAGCCAGGCGCGAGTTGCTCGGCCTCGCTTTTACCGAACATCTTCTTGAGTGCTTTGAGCACGGTCATCTCATCGATTGGTTAAGGAATGTACGCCGGCCAGTGTAATGCAAGAAACGGGCGCGGCGTAGTGGGATCGTCAAAGGACCGGCGTGGCGATTGGCCTCTTAGCGCAACCGTTCGGCCAGCCAGGTGCCGATGTCATGAATCTCCTCGGGTAACACTTCGTGGCCCATTGGGTATTCCTGCCATGTCACGGTGACACCATGCTGCTTCAAATACTCTTTTGCGGTCCGGCCCATGGGGTTGAGTACCACTTCGTCGTATTGGCCGTGCAGGGCCAGGACCGGAATGCGTTGCTGGCTGGCCGACAATTGCAGTTCATCGCTGAACGTCGGTGCATAAGTAGACAGTGCGATCACGCCGCCCAGTGGCCCCTGCCATTTCACGAAGGCGGTGTGATAGACCACCGCGCCTCCTTGGGAAAAACCGGCGAGGAAAATCCGCGAGGCGTCTATTCCGCTGGCTCGCTGGGTTTCGACCAGGTCGATGACCCGTTGCGCCGAGGCTTCGAGTTGCTGTTCGTCAATGGCCCGCGCCGGGCTCAAGGCGCGGATGTCGTACCAACTGGGCATCTCATAGCCGCCGTTGATCGTTACTGGCTGGGTTGGCGCCTGGGGTAGAACGAAACGTGTGGTGAGCAGTTTTTGCTGCAGCATTTCGGCCACTGGCAGGAAATCATAACGATCGGCGCCCAGGCCGTGGAGCCAGATAACGCACGCGTCAACAGTGCCGCTGGGCTCGAGAATCAAGGGGTCGGTCATGGTTGTGCTCCAAATCTGTGCGGGTGCGCCCAATCAGTGCGTGATTACAGTGCGCTCCCGGTGCCTCAGTTAATTAGATGTCGCAAAGTTGAAAGTTTTTGTCTTGACGTGTTTTACATGGCCCAAGCGCAGCGGTCTGGTACGGGCTTTGCTATGGGGTTGCTGAGTGATGATTCTTACGCTGCGCGGTAACACTATCAGTTAGACGCGCCGCATGGGATATCAGAAATCCGGTGATGAATGTTCGCCAGCAGCCGCTACGGGCTTCGCGAACGTGAAGGGCTACAGCCCGTTCGGCCGATTGGTGAGAGATGGGCATGACCACTGTTTACGGACATCCTCATTATTAGACTCATAGCGAAGGTCCAGACGTCGGTTGACCCTAAAAAAAGCCAACAAGGGTCGGCAATGCCTCAAAAGGGTGCGACAGGACTCGAGCTCCGACACAACAAGAGCAAAACTGGAGGTTTGAATGAAGTTACTGAAATCCACCCTGGCAGTCGTGACTGCAGCAGCAGTACTCGGTGTCAGCGGGTTCGCTCAGGCGGGTGCAACCCTGGATGCCGTGCAGAAGAAAGGTTTTGTGCAATGTGGTGTGAGTGATGGCTTGCCGGGTTTCTCGGTGCCTGATTCGACCGGCAAGATCGTCGGTATCGACGCTGACTTCTGCCGTGCCGTTGCCGCTGCGGTATTCGGCGATGCGACCAAGGTCAAGTTCAGCCAGTTGAACGCCAAGGAGCGCTTCACCGCGCTGCAGTCCGGCGAAATCGACATGCTCTCGCGCAACTCCACCATGACCAGTTCCCGTGACGCGGGCATGGGCCTGAAATTCCCAGGCTTCATCACCTACTACGATGGCATCGGCTTCCTGGCCAACAACAAGCTGGGCGTCAAGAGCGCCAAGGAACTGGACGGTGCAACCATCTGCATCCAGGCCGGTACCACCACCGAGCTGAACGTTTCCGACTACTTCCGCGCCAACGGCCTGAAGTACACCCCGATCACCTTCGACACCTCCGATGAAAGCGCCAAGTCGCTGGAATCCGGTCGTTGCGACGTGCTGACCTCCGACAAGTCCCAACTGTTCGCCCAGCGCAGCAAGCTGGCTTCGCCGAAGGACTACGTGGTTCTGCCGGAAACCATTTCCAAGGAACCCCTGGGCCCGGTCGTGCGTAACGGTGACGACGAGTGGCTGGCCATCGTGCGCTGGACTGGCTACGCACTGCTCAACGCTGAAGAAGCTGGCGTGACCTCGAAGAACGTCGAGGCCGAAGCCAAATCCACCAAGAACCCTGACGTGGCTCGTATGCTCGGCGCTGACGGTGAATACGGCAAGGATCTGAAACTGCCGAAAGACTGGGTCGTGCAGATCGTCAAGCAAGTCGGCAACTACGGTGAAATGTTCGAGCGCAACCTCGGCAAGAGCACTCCGCTGGAAATCGACCGCGGCCTGAACGCTCTGTGGAACGCTGGCGGCATTCAATACGCACCACCAGTGCGCTGATGGTTCTATCACCCGGTGGGCCAACCACCGGGTGATGTTCTGTTCCATTCTTTGCGGGGCACTTCATGCAAAATTCAATCGGCGCACCTAAGCAGAGGCTTAGCCTCAGCGATCCACGAGTGCGTGCGTGGGTATTTCAGATCGTCACCATCGTGGCGGTTATTTCGCTGGGCTGGTTTCTGTTCGATAACACGCAGACCAACCTCGCGCACCGGGGCATCACTTCCGGTTTCGGCTTCCTGGAACGCAGTGCCGGCTTCGGCATTGCCCAACACCTGATCGACTACACCGAAGCGGACAGCTATGCCCGCGTCTTTGTCATCGGGTTGCTCAACACGCTGCTGGTGACGTTCATCGGCGTGATCCTGGCGACCATCCTCGGCTTCATCGTCGGCGTGGCGCGCTTGTCGCAGAACTGGATCATCGCCAAGCTGGCAACCGTCTATGTGGAGGTTTTCCGCAACATCCCGCCACTGCTGCAAATCCTGTTCTGGTACTTTGCCGTGTTCCTGAGCATGCCGGGACCGCGAGCCGCCCATAACTTCGGCGACACCTTCTTTGTCAGCAGCCGTGGCCTGAACATGCCTGCCGCGCTGGTGGCCGAAGGGTTCTGGCCGTTCGTGATCAGCATCGTGCTGGCGATTGTCGCCATCGTGCTGATGGCCCGTTGGGCCAACAAGCGTTTCGAAGCGACCGGTGAACCGTTCCATAAATTCTGGGTCGGCCTGGCGCTGTTCCTGGTGATCCCGGCCTTGAGCGCGCTGCTTTTTGGTGCGCCGGTGCACTGGGAAATGCCGGAGCTCAAGGGTTTCAACTTCGTCGGTGGTTGGGTTCTGATTCCTGAGCTGCTGGCCTTGACCCTCGCCTTGACCGTATATACTGCGGCGTTCATCGCCGAGATCGTGCGTTCGGGCATCAAGTCGGTGAGCCATGGCCAGACCGAAGCGGCCCGCTCCCTGGGGCTGCGCAACGGTCCGACCCTGCGCAAGGTGATCATCCCGCAAGCCCTGCGCGTGATCATTCCACCGTTGACCAGCCAATACCTGAACCTGGCGAAAAACTCCTCCCTGGCCGCCGGTATCGGCTACCCGGAAATGGTTTCGTTGTTTGCCGGCACGGTGTTGAACCAGACCGGCCAGGCCATCGAGGTGATCGCGATCACCATGAGTGTGTACCTGGCGATCAGTATCAGCATTTCCTTGCTGATGAACTGGTACAACAAGCGCATTGCGCTGATCGAGCGGTGAGGAAACGCGCATGACGACTCATACTTTCAAACCTGACATGCCCCCGCCGAGCAGTAGCATCGGCGTGGTGGCGTGGATGCGCGCCAACATGTTCTCCAGCTGGCTCAACACGCTGCTGACGTTGTTCGCGTTCTACCTGATCTACCTGATCGTACCGCCGCTGCTGCAATGGGCAATCCTCGATGCCAACTGGGTCGGTACCACTCGCGCCGACTGCACGAAGGAGGGCGCCTGCTGGGTGTTCATCCAGCAGCGCTTCGGCCAGTTCATGTACGGCTACTACCCGGCGGACCTGCGCTGGCGCGTAGACCTGACCGTGTGGGCGGCAGTGCTCGGCGTGGCGCCGCTGTTCATCTCGCGCTTCCCGCGCAAGGCGATCTACGGCCTGAGCTTCCTGGTGCTGTACCCGATCATTGCCTGGTGCCTGCTGCACGGTGGCGTTTTCGGTCTGGATGCCGTGGCGACCAGCCAGTGGGGCGGCCTGATGCTGACGTTGGTGATCGCCACCGTCGGTATCGTCGGCGCACTGCCGCTGGGTATCGTCCTGGCCCTGGGCCGGCGTTCGAACATGCCGGCGATCCGTGTGGTCTGCGTGACCTTCATCGAGTTCTGGCGCGGTGTGCCGTTGATCACGGTGCTGTTCATGTCGTCGGTGATGCTGCCGCTGTTCCTGCCCGAAGGCATGAACTTCGACAAGCTGCTGCGGGCACTGATCGGGGTGATCCTGTTCCAGTCGGCCTACGTGGCCGAAGTGGTGCGTGGCGGCCTGCAAGCCATTCCCAAGGGCCAGTACGAAGCGGCCGCGGCGATGGGCCTGGGGTACTGGCGCAGCATGGGCCTGGTGATTCTGCCGCAAGCCCTGAAGCTGGTGATTCCGGGTATCGTCAACACCTTCATTGCGTTGTTCAAGGACACGAGCCTGGTGATCATCATCGGCCTGTTCGACCTGCTCAACAGCGTGAAACAAGCTGCCGCCGACCCGAAATGGCTGGGCATGGCCACTGAAGGCTATGTGTTCGCCGCCCTGGTGTTCTGGATTTTCTGTTTTGGTATGTCCCGCTATTCCATGCATTTGGAACGCAAGCTGGACACTGGCCACAAGCGTTAGGAGCGTAGTTTATGAGTGAAGCGATCAAACAGCCTGTGAGCCCTGAAGGCATTATTCAGATGCAGGGCGTCAACAAGTGGTACGGCCAGTTCCACGTGTTGAAAGACATCAACCTGAACGTCAAGCAGGGCGAGCGTATCGTGCTGTGCGGCCCGTCGGGCTCCGGCAAGTCCACCACCATCCGCTGCCTCAACCGCCTGGAAGAGCACCAGCAGGGTCGCATCGTGGTCGACGGCGTGGAACTGACCAACGACCTCAAGCAGATCGAAGCGATCCGCCGTGAAGTCGGCATGGTGTTCCAGCACTTCAACCTGTTCCCGCACCTGACCATCCTGCAGAACTGCACCCTGGCGCCGATGTGGGTACGCAAGATGCCCAAGCGCAAGGCCGAGGAAATCGCCATGCATTACCTGGAGCGCGTACGCATTCCAGAGCAGGCGCACAAGTACCCGGGCCAGCTCTCCGGCGGTCAGCAACAGCGCGTGGCCATCGCCCGTGCCCTGTGCATGAAACCGAAAATCATGCTGTTCGACGAGCCGACCTCGGCCCTCGACCCGGAAATGGTGAAAGAGGTGCTGGACACCATGATCGGCTTGGCCGAAGACGGCATGACCATGCTCTGCGTGACCCACGAAATGGGCTTCGCCCGCACCGTGGCCAACCGCGTGATCTTCATGGACAAAGGTGAAATCGTCGAACAGGCCGCGCCGAACGACTTCTTCGACAACCCGCAGAACGACCGCACCAAGCTGTTCCTGAGCCAGATTCTGCATTGATCCGGTCTTAGGCAGTGAAATAAACCCGGACGTGTTCCGGGTTTATTTTTGTGCATCGGTGCTCAGGAAGCCGTGAGGGTCTCGTGTTCCTTGTGCACCGTCGTTTTGAATTGCCGCAAGTCTGCGTCCTCAGCGAAGGCATGGACATCGGCAAGCAAATGCGGATAGCGATCAAGCAGGCGCATCAGCAAGATCAACGCCTTGGGTGGCACTACCTCGCCGCGCTCGTAGCGGGAAAACGCATTGTGTCCACCGCCCGATAGCAGCCGTACCGCTTCCTTTTGCGATAGATGCAGTTTGCGCCGGACACGTTTGATCTCTTCGCCGATCATTCGCCTGGCCGCGTTGACCAGCTCATCACCCGCGTGGTCGTAGCGATCCGAGCAGCTTGAGTCGAGCTCGACTTCGCCGCACATCTGACATTCCCAGCCAGACAAGTCATCGACCCGGCGTTCCAGTCCCTTGACGCTCATGGTTTCGCCGCGACCTTCGAAATGCAACATGCCTTCCGGGGCACCACAGCTGAAGCATTGCTGGTGTTTCATGAGTTCTTCTCCTTGAAGGAAATGACCGGTGGGCCTCCGCTGGGGCGGTACGTCACCTTCAGGTAAATCTGCAGACCGTGTGAATTGGCGTGGTAGACGTCATGCCAGACTCGATGATCGTCATAGGTGGTCATCGATTTGTAGAACTGTTTTCGCTCAAGCCCATGGATGACCTGCTGCATGTCCGAGACGTTTAAACCGAGCGTCCGAGCAGTGTTCTTCGCAGTGCTGGTGAAAGCTTTCCCTTTAAGCCGCCTGACATCTGCCTGTATCGTCGCCAAGGCGTAGTGGGGTGTGTTCTTTTCCATAGAACGGCGTGCCTTGTCCTTAAAATTACCCTCAAAGGGTAATTTTGACTAATCGAAAATCTCGTTTCTTTACCTCCCGTTGACCCTAGGCGGTTGCCGTCCTACGCGAAGCTGACTAACATGTCAGAAAATTCATCCTATGATTGGATGAAAGGGTGAGTTCCATGTCAGACATTTCTCCATTAATTAAGCGGTCCTTGGTCGATCAAGCCCTGGACCAGTTGCGCCAGCGCATCAGTGATGGCGTGTGGGTCGTGGGCCAGCGTTTGCCCACCGAGCCTGAGTTGGTGGCCGAGCTGGGTATCAGCCGCAATACCGTGCGCGAAGCCATGCGCGTGCTGGCGTTTTCCGGGCTGATCGAGATCCGCCAGGGCGACGGCAGTTATGTACGGGCGACGGTGGACCCGCTCGATACCCTCAAGGTGCTGTCGCGCTGTTCGCTGGACCAGGCCCGGGAAACCCGGCATATCCTCGAAGTCGAGGCCATTGGCCTGGCCGCGCTGCGGCGCACCGAAGAAGACTTGCTGGCCTTGCGCAAGGCGCTCCAGGCCAGTGGCGAGCATTACCACGGCGACCTGGAGCACTACATCGCCTGCGACCTGGTGTTCCACCGCCTGCTGGTAGATGCCGCCCACAATCCAACGCTCAGCGAGCTTTATCGTTACTTTTCCAGCGTGATCGGCGCGCAGTTGCGCCAGAGCCTCAATATCGTCCCTCGCCATCAGCATGTGTTCGACCTGCACGTCGACATTCTCGAAGCGGTTGAACGCCAAGACCCGGAGCAGGCCAAGGCCCTGTGCCGGCAGTTGATCAATGAACCTTGAACCCGAGCTTTCCATGTCCCGCGATCTGCTTGACCCTGCCACCTCGACGGCGTCCAAACGTGCCGCCGAACTCGAAGAACTGTTGATCGATGCCGAGGCCGACGATGAACAGGCCCAGCAACGCCATCCTCTGGTGCGCCGGCCTTGGCTGTTGCTGCTCGGGCTGATCCTGGTGGCGCTGAACCTGCGTCCGGCGTTGTCGAGCATGGCGCCGCTGCTCAGCGAAGTATCAAGAAGCCTTGGCCTGTCGGCTGCCCAGGCCGGTTTGCTGACCACGTTGCCAGTGCTTTGCCTGGGCCTGTTCGCGCCGCTGGCGCCGGTGCTGGCGCGGCGCTTCGGGGCCGAGCGCGTAGTGCTGGGGATCTTGCTGACGCTGGCGGGCGGGATTGTCCTGCGCAGTGCGTTCGGTCAGGTTGGGCTGTTCGCCGGCAGTATCCTGGCCGGTGCGAGCATCGGCGTGATCGGCGTGCTGCTGCCGGGTATCGTCAAGCGCGACTTCGCCAAACAGGCCGGCGCCATGACCGGTGTCTACACCATGGCGCTGTGCCTGGGCGCGGCGATGGCGGCCGGGGCGACAGTGCCGTTGAGCGAGCACCTGGGCCACAGCTGGGCCTTGGGCCTGGGGTTCTGGGTGGTCCCGGCGCTGCTGGCCGCGATGTTCTGGTTGCCGCAAGTGGGCGAGAAACACGGCGCCCATCAGGTGTCGTACCGGGTCCGCGGCTTGCTGCGTGATCCCCTGGCCTGGCAAGTGACCTTGTACATGGGGCTGCAATCGTCCCTGGCCTATATCGTCTTTGGCTGGCTGCCCTCGATCCTGATTGGACGTGGCCTGACCCCGACCCAGGCCGGGCTCGTGCTGTCCGGTTCGGTCATCGTGCAATTGATCAGCTCCCTCGCGGCGCCCTGGCTGGCAACGCGCGGCAAGGACCAGCGCCTGGCCATTGTGATCGTCATGCTCATGACCCTGGGCGGGCTGTTCGGTTGCCTCTACGCCCCCCTCGATGGCTTGTGGGGCTGGGCGATATTGCTGGGCTTGGGGCAGGGCGCGACGTTCAGCCTGGCGCTCACGCTGATCGTGTTGCGTTCGCGGGATGCCCATGTGGCCGCCAACCTGTCCAGCATGGCCCAGGGCTTCGGCTATACGCTGGCGTCGCTGGGGCCCTTCGCAGTGGGGGTGGTCCACGACTTGACCGGGGGCTGGAATGCCCTCGGCTGGATCTTCGGCCTGGTTGGCCTGGGGGCGATCATCGCGGGCATCGGCGCAGGCCGGGCGCTGTACGTCGGGGTCGAAAGCGAAAGAGTCACCGACCTTCGTTGATATCATTTTCATGGCGAATGACGATAGTCTTCCCAGCGGCGGCAGATTATCGTGCAGGCCTACTGAAACGTTTTTCGGAGCCGGCCCATGAGTGATGCCCACAACGCCTTGATCACCCGTTTTTATCAGGCCTTCCAGCGCCTGGACGCCGACGCCATGAGCGCTTGCTACACCGACGACGTGCTGTTCAGCGATCCGGCGTTTGGCGAGCTGCGCGGGCGCGATGCCGGCGACATGTGGCGCATGTTGACGACCCGGGCCAAGGACTTTTCCCTGACCTTCGATAACGTGCGCAGCGACGAGCGTACCGGCGGTGCTCACTGGGTGGCGACGTACCTGTTCAGCCAGACCGGCAACATCGTGATCAACGACATCCAGGCGCGCTTCGTGTTTCGCGATGGCAAGATCTGCGAGCACCATGACAGCTTCGATCTGTGGCGCTGGTCCCGCCAGGCGTTGGGCACCAAGGGCCTGCTGCTGGGGTGGACGCCGTTGGTGCGCAACGCCGTCAGGGCACAGGCGCTGAAGGGGTTGCGGGCGTTCCAGGGCAGTCGCTGATAAGATTGCGGCTTGTCTTTGCCCACCTGTTGACCATCTTGTGACGACCGCCGACCTCTCTCCCGATCTGCCTGCGCAAGGCCCCGCCGAAGCGGACAAACCCTGGTTCGTCTACTTGGTGCGGGCCGCCAATGGCTCGCTGTACTGCGGCATCAGTGATGACCCGGTGCGGCGCTTCGCCAAGCATCAAAGCGGCAAGGGCGCGCGCTTTTTCCTGTCCAGCCCGGCAGTGGCCCTGGTGTACACCGAGGCCTGTCGTGACAAGGGCGAGGCCCTGCGCCAGGAGCGACTGATCAAAAAGCTCAAGAAAAGCGCCAAGGAATGCCTGGTGGCCAGTGCGCTGTCGCTTCATCAGCCTGGCTGATAGGCCTTTATCAGGCCGGTAGGCTGGCCCGGTCAGTCGCGCTAAGCTGCAAGACTTCATTCCTGCAGCGGCGAGTCTCATGTCAGAGCTGATTCTTCATCATTACCCAACGTCTCCTTTCGCGGAAAAAGCCCGGCTGTTGTTGGGCTTCAAGGGCCTGTCCTGGCGTTCGGTGAGCATTCCGCCAATGATGCCCAAGCCTGACCTGACGGCACTGACGGGCGGCTATCGCAAGACGCCGGTATTGCAGATCGGCGCGGACATCTATTGCGATACGTCCCTGATCGCTCGTCGGCTGGAGCAGGAAAAAGCCTCGCCGGCCCTGTTCCCCGAAGGCCGGGAAATGCTGGCTGCGTCCTTTGCCGCCTGGGCCGATTCGGTGGTGTTTCAGCATGCGGTGAGCCTGGTGTTCCAGCCTGAATCGGTGGCGGTGCGTTTCGCCAAGCTATCGCCTGAAGCCATCAAGGCGTTCATCAGCGACCGCGCCGGGCTGTTCAGTGGCGGCACGACCACGCGCTTGCCTGCCGACCAGGCCAAGCACCAGTGGCCGACGATCATGGCGCGCCTGGAGCAACAGTTGCAGCGCGAGGAGGGCGATTTCCTGTTGGGTGATCCGTCGATTGCCGACTTCGCCATGGCCCATCCGCTGTGGTTCCTCAAGGCCACCCCGGTGACCTCGCCGCTGGTGGACGCGTATCCGGCTGTTTCGGCATGGTTGGCACGGGTGCTGGGTTTCGGTCATGGCGCGTCGAGCCAGATAAGTGCCGAAGAAGCCTTGGACGTTGCCCGAAACGCGACACCGGCAGCGCTGCCGGATGAGTCGTTCGAAGAGCCGAACGGCTTCACGGCAGGGCAGCAGGTGACCATCGCCGCGACGGACTATGGTGTTGATCCGGTGGTCGGGGAGTTATTGTTTGCGGGCAGCGAAGAATTGATTCTGCGTCGCGAAGATGAGCGTGGCGGGGTGGTGCATGTGCACTTTCCGCGGTTCGGGTTTCGGATCGAGGCTCGCTGAGCGACGAATGACCTGTGGGAGCGAGCTTGCTCGCGATGGCGGCGACACATCCGACATTGATGCAAGCTGACCCATCGCTATCGCGAGCAAGCTCGCTCCCACAGGGGATTTGCCACGATGACTAGATGGCAGACAACGCCTTGAGAATATTCTCCGGCTCGTACCCACGAATCAACGTGCCATTCACATCGAGGATCGGAATCCCCCGGCCACCCAACGCCTCGTAGGCCTTGCGCGCCTCGGTGTCCTTCTCGATATCGAACTCGCGAAACGGCACGCCTTTCTCATCCAGGAACCGTCGGGTGGCCTTGCAGTAGCCGCACCAGGCGGTGGCATACAGCACGACCCGAGCATGGGTTCGGACCTGCTCGGAAACCATCTGTGATGGGTTGAACACCCGCTCGATCTTGCCCCAGTTCTGGTACGCCACCACTACCAGCAGAATCAGCAGAAACTTCTTCAGCACCCTACCGAGCATCAATTACGCCGCTTGAGCTGGTCGGTCAGCGAGGTCGGCAACCCCTTGATGATCAACGTACCGGCTTCCTCGTCATACTCGATCTTGGAGCCCAGCAAGTGCGCTTCGAAGCTGATGGACAAGCCTTCGGCGCGACCGGTGAACCGGCGGAACTGGTTGAGGGTTCGTTTATCCGCCGGGATTTCCGGCGACAACCCGTAGTCCTTGTTGCGGATGTGGTCGTAGAAGGCTTTCGGGCGATCTTCGTCGATCAACTCGGACAGTTCTTCCAGGCCCATGGGCTCGCCGAGCTTGGCCTGGCTGCTGGCGTAGTCCACCAGGGTCTTGGTTTTTTCCCGGGCATCGTCTTCCGGCAAGTCTTCGCTTTCGACGAAATCGCTGAAGGCCTTGAGCAGGGTGCGGGTCTCACCGGGGCCGTCGACGCCTTCCTGGCAGCCGATGAAGTCGCGGAAGTACTCCGAGACCTTCTTGCCGTTCTTGCCCTTGATAAACGAAATGTACTGTTTCGATTGTTTGTTGTTCTGCCATTCCGACACGTTGATCCGCGCCGCGAGGTGCAGCTGGCCCAGGTCCAGGTGGCGGGACGGGGTCACGTCCAGTTCATCGGTCACCGCCACGCCTTCGCTGTGGTGCAGCAGGGCGATGGCCAGGTAGTCGGTCATGCCCTGCTGGTAATGCGCGAACAACACGTGGCCGCCCACCGACAGGTTGGACTCTTCCATCAGTTTTTGCAGGTGTTCCACCGCCACTCGACTGAACGCGGTGAAATCCTTCCCGCCATCCAGGTACTCCTTCAGCCAGCCGCTGAACGGATGTGCCCCGGACTCGGCATGGAAAAAACCCCAGGCCTTGCCTTGCTTGGCGTTATAGCTTTCGTTGAGGTCGGCGAGCATGTTCTCGATGGCCGTGGACTCTGCCAGTTCGGAGTCGCGGGCATGGAGCACAGCAGGGGTGCCGTCGGGTTTTTTGTCGATCAGGTGGACGATGCAATGACGGATCGGCATGGATTTCTCGGCTGATGAAAGAGAGGAGGGCGTGCTCCCCGAAAAAGGCCCAGTGTACCGCAATCACTGGTTTTGGAACCCGGCAAAGGCCCTTTCAGGGCCGTCGGACTGCCTATATGCATTTTTTTAACGTTTTAGCGCAAGAAAGCTGACCAAATGGGTAGCTAGAGGCGGATATTTCAGAGGCGTTGTGCTAGTTTTGCCCGGTCTTACGCGAAGTCACTGCGTTAAGCGTGCATTCAGCATTTGTCAGGTCGAACCAAACCCGGTTTTCGGCATCTATTACCCCGATCCGTCGTGGTGATTGCCGAGGGTGCCTGATCCAGAGGGATCGGGCTCGATGGCTGACACTGCACTCTGCAATCCATATGAATTTGATAGGGAAGGAACACTACATGGCTCTTACTAAAGACCAACTGATCGCTGACATCGCTGAAGCTATCGACGCGCCAAAAACCACCGCGCGTAACGCTTTGGACCAACTGGGCCAAATCGTTGCCGATCAGCTGGAAAACGGCGGCGAAATCACTCTGCCAGGTATCGGCAAGCTGAAAGTCACTGAGCGTCCTGCCCGTACCGGCCGTAACCCTTCGACTGGCGCTGCCATCGAAATCGCTGCCAAGAAAGTGATCAAGCTGGTTGTGGCCAAAGGCCTGACCGACGCGGTCAACAAGTAAGATCGCTGTAAAAAAACCGTGCCTCGGAGCGATCCGGGCACGGTTTTTTATTGCCTTGGAAAACCGCCCGTAGGAGCTGTCGAGCGGAGCGAGGCTGCGATCTTTCCCCTGGCTGTTAAATTTCAAGCGAAAGATCAAAAGATCGCAGCCTCGCTTCGCTCGGCAGCTCCTACGCTAGCGCAATGTCCTTCTAATCTTTGCGAACCCAGCGCGCCTGGCGCCACCCCTGTTGCTGCGCCTCGGTCTGGAAGGTCCAGGCCACGAAACGACTCTGCTTCTGGCCCTGGGACATTTCCACCACCTGGCTGTGCAGCGCACCGGCTTTCTTCAACGCAGCCTGGATCGCCGGCAGGTTCGAAGCTTTCGATACCAGGGTGCTGAACCACAGCACTTGGCTGGCCAGTTGTGCGCTTTCGCTGATCAATTGCGTGACGAACCGGGCTTCCCCACCCTCGCACCACAACTCCGCAGCCTGGCCGCCAAAATTCAGCACCGGCAGCTTGCGCTTCGGATCGGCCTTGCCCAGTGCCCGCCACTTGCGCTGGCTGCCCTTGGTGGCTTCTTCCAGGGAGGCGTGGAACGGCGGGTTGCACATCGTCAGGTCGAACCGTTCGCCATCTTCCAGCAGGCCCAGGAGGATCTGCTTGCGGTTGGCTTGCTGGCGCAACTGGATGGCCTTGCTCAAGCCATTGGATTGGACGATGGCCTTGGCCGAGGCAATGGCGGTCGGGTCGATCTCCGAGCCAAGGAAGTGCCAGCGGTAGTCGCTGTAGCCGATCAACGGATAGACGCAGTTGGCGCCAGTGCCGATGTCCAGCACTTTCACCGCCGCTCCCCGAGGGATTTCGCCGTCGTTATGACTGGCGAGCAGATCGGCGAGGAAGTGCACATAGTCCGCGCGACCAGGCACTGGGGGGCACAGGTAGTCGGCTGGAATGTCCCAATGGGCGATGCCATAGAAGGCTTTGAGCAGCGCCCGGTTGAACACCCGCACCGCGTCGGGGCTGGCGAAGTCGATGCTTTCCTTGCCGTACGGATTGAGGATCACGAACTTGGCCAATTCAGGCGTGGACTTGATCAACGCCGGGAAGTCGTAGCGGCCCTGGTGGCGGTTGCGCGGGTGGAGGCTGGCCTTCTCCCGCGGCACCACGGCCTTGGCCTCGGTGGGGGACTTGGGCTTCTGGCGGACAGGTTTTGGGGAGCGAGGGGCGGTCATGGGCGGGTCGATTCGGGGATGGCTCAAAAAGTGGCGGTATTGTCCCACATCCAGCCTGCTCTTGATGACTGCGCAATTCAAATGTGGGAGCGAGCTTGCTCGCGATGGCGGCGACACATCCAGCATTGATGCAAGCTGACCCTCCGCTATCGCGAGCAAGCTCGCTCCCACAGGGGGACTCAGCATGAGTAAGAAAAGTGCCAGGCAGAAAAAAGGAGGCCGCCAGGGCCTCCTTCTTCAGTGACGAGCCGCCGTTACAGGCTGGAGATCCGCCCATGCTGCTCGGCCAGCTTGCCCAGGGCCTGTTCGGCCTCGGCCAGTTTGGCTCGTTCCTTCTCGATGACTTCGGCCGGAGCCTTGTCGACGAAACCGGCGTTGGACAGTTTGCCGCCGACCCGCTGCACTTCACCCTTCAGGCGCAGGATTTCCTTGTCCAGGCGTGCCAGTTCGGCGGCCTTGTCGATCAGGCCAGCCATCGGCACCAGCACTTCCATCTCGCCGACCAGGGCGGTGGCGGACAGTGGCGCTTCTTCGCCGGCGGCCAGTACCGTCACCGACTCGAGCTTCGCCAGCTTCTTGAGCAGCGCTTCGTTTTCGTTGAGGCGGCGCAGGTCTTCGACGCTGGCATTCTTCAGGAACAGGGTCAGCGGCTTGCCCGGGCCGATGTTCATTTCGGCGCGGATGTTACGCAGGCCCAGCATGAAGGTCTTGAGCCATTCGATGTCGTCCTCGGCTGCCGGATCGATGCGGGTCTCGTTGGCCACCGGCCACGGTTGCAGCATGATCGTCTTGCCCTGGATGCCCGCCAGCGGTGCGATGCGCTGCCAGATTTCCTCGGTGATGAACGGCATGAACGGATGCGCCAGGCGCAGGGCCACTTCCAGCACGCGAACCAGGGTGCGGCGGGTGCCGCGCTGGCGTTCGAGCGGTGCGTTTTCGTCCCACAGCACCGGCTTGGACAGCTCCAGGTACCAGTCGCAGTACTGGTTCCAGATGAACTCGTACAAGGCTTGTGCGGCCAGGTCGAAACGGAACTGGTCCAGTTGGCGGGTCACTTCGGCTTCGGTGCGTTGCAGCTGGGAAATGATCCAGCGATCGGCCAGGGTCAGTTCGTAGGCTTCGCCGTTCTGGCCGCAGTCTTCGCCCTTGTCCAGCACGTAGCGCGCGGCGTTCCAGATCTTGTTGCAGAAGTTGCGATAGCCTTCGACGCGACCCATGTCGAACTTGATGTCGCGACCGGTGGACGCCAGCGAGCAGAAAGTGAAACGCAGGGCGTCGGTGCCGTAGCTGGCGATGCCCTCGGCGAACTCTTCGCGGGTGGCCTTCTCGATCTTCTTCGCCAGTTTCGGCTGCATCAGGCCGGAGGTGCGTTTCTGCACCAGGGTTTCCAGGTCGATGCCGTCGATGATGTCCAGCGGGTCCAGGACGTTGCCCTTGGACTTGGACATCTTCTGGCCCTGGCCGTCGCGCACCAGGCCATGAACGTAGACCGTCTTGAACGGTACTTGCGGGGTACCGTCTTCGTTCTTCACCAGGTGCATGGTCAACATGATCATCCGGGCGACCCAGAAGAAAATGATGTCGAAGCCGGTGACCAGCACGTCGGTGGAGTGGAATTTCTTGAGGAACTCGGTCTGCTGCGGCCAGCCCAGGGTCGAGAAGGTCCACAGCCCCGAGCTGAACCAGGTGTCGAGGACGTCGTTGTCCTGCGTCAGGGCGACGTCCGGACCGAGGTTGTGCTTGGCGCGGACTTCGGCTTCATCGCGGCCGACATAGACCTTGCCCGATTCGTCGTACCAGGCCGGGATGCGATGGCCCCACCACAGCTGACGGCTGATGCACCAATCCTGGATGTCACGCATCCACGAGAAGTACATGTTTTCGTATTGCTTGGGCACGAACTGGATGCGGCCGTCTTCCACGGCGGCAATCGCCGGCTCGGCCAGCGGTTTGGTGGACACGTACCACTGGTCGGTCAGCCACGGCTCGATGATGGTGCCGGAGCGGTCGCCTTTCGGTACTTTCAGGGCGTGATCGTCGACGCTGACCAGCAGGCCGGCGGCCTCGAATGCCGCGACGATCTGCTTGCGCGCTTCGAAGCGGTCCAGGCCGGCGTATTCGGCCGGCAGCGTGCCGTCGACGCTTTCGTTCAGCGTGCCGTCGAGGTTGAACACCTGGGCCGCCGGCAAGACAGTGGCGTTCTTGTCGAAGATGTTCAGCAGCGGCAGGTTGTGGCGCTTGCCGACTTCGTAGTCGTTGAAATCGTGGGCCGGGGTGATTTTCACACAGCCGGTGCCGAATTCAGGGTCGCAGTAATCGTCGCCGATGATCGGGATGCGCCGGCCAACCAGGGGCAGTTCGACGAACTTGCCGATCAGTGCCTGGTAGCGCTCATCGTTCGGGTTTACCGCCACGGCGGAGTCACCCAGCATGGTTTCCGGACGCGTGGTGGCGACGATCAGGTAATCCTTGCCTTCGGCGGTCTTGGCGCCGTCGGCCAGGGGGTACTTCAGGTTCCATAGGAAACCTTTCTCGTCGTGGTTCTCCACTTCGAGGTCGGAAATGGCCGTGTGCAACTTGGTGTCCCAGTTGACCAGGCGCTTGCCGCGATAGATCAGTCCGTCTTCATGCAGGCGCACGAAGGCTTCCTTCACCGCTTCCGAAAGACCGTCGTCCATGGTGAAGCGCTCGCGGCTCCAGTCCACGGACGAGCCGAGGCGACGGATCTGGCGGCTGATGTTGCCACCGGACTCGTCTTTCCATTCCCAGACTTTCTCGAGGAATTTCTCGCGACCCAGGTCGTGGCGATTCTGGCCTTGGGCTTCGAGGCGACGTTCCACCAGCATCTGCGTGGCGATACCGGCATGGTCGGTGCCCGGCTGCCACAAGGTGTTGCGACCTTGCATGCGACGGAAACGGATCAGGGCGTCCATGATCGCGTTGTTGAAGCCGTGGCCCATGTGCAGGCTGCCGGTGACGTTCGGCGGCGGGATCATGATGGTGTAGGAATCGCCCGCGCCTTGCGGAGCGAAATAATTCTCGGACTCCCAGGTGTTGTACCAGGAAGTTTCAATGGCGTGCGGCTGGTAGGTCTTATCCATGCGCGGCGGGACCCTATTGGCATTTATTCAGGAAAAGCCGGGAAGTATAGCGGGCGGGGCTGGTGCAAGCCACAGGCTGGAGGCGCCGGGCGCAGAGTTTGTGGGCACTGTCGAACCCTGTGGGAGCCGAGCTTGCTCGCGATGGCGGCGGATCCGCTGCATCAATGCCGGATGTGCCGCCGCCATCGCGAGCAAGCTCGGCTCCCACAAGGTGTCCACTGTAAGGCAGGAAAACTACTCGTAGTGGCTGAGCAACCGCTCCATCCGCGCATCCAGCCGGCGCTTGATCTCGGTTTCGATGTGCGGGGCGAAGTCGTCGATGACGTCTTGCATGATCAACTGCGCCGCAGCGCGCAATTCGCGGTCCAGGTGCAGCAGGGCGTCGGGGCCCTTGGCTTCGGCCTTGGCGGCCGGCTCGGGTTCGGGCTGGCCGTTGATCGGATCGAACAGCAGGGGAATCTGCTCGTCATGCACCGGCTCGGGCACGACCGTGTCGGTCAGCAGTGGCGGTTGCAGGTTGTCGTCGCCGAGCAACTGGCGGATCGACTCGAGGTCATCCAGCAGGTGCGCGGGCTTTTGTGGCGATTTTGGAGTGTCCATCGTAGGGCTCAGAGTCGCTGTAAACGGTGGTCTTGCAGAGGATAGCCCTGTTCGCGGTAGAAACGGAAACTCTCCCGCGCGGCTTGTCGGATGGCCGGGTCTTCGACCACCACTTCCGCCACACGGGCGAAGCGCTGGGCAAAGGCCGGTACTTTCAGGTCGAGGTTGACCAACAGGTCCTGGTGCTGGCCGCAGTCATCTCCCAGCCCCAGCACGATCAGCCCCTCGGGTTCGCTTTCGGCTGGGCCATGGGGCACGAAACTCTCGCCCTTGAAAGCCCATAGGCGTGCGTCCAGGTCATCGCGCTGGGCGGCATCGCTGCAATGCAGGTAGATGCGGTGTCCCATGCGCCAGGCCTTTTCGACGAGCTTGCAGGCGAAATCCAGCCGCGCCGACGGATCGGCGCTGGGCAGGATATAGAAATCGACTTTGGTCATTGCGGTTCCTGAGTCGCCGCTGGCGCCACCCGAGGGCGACGCCAACGACGGTCATCGGTGTCAGGCCTTGGCGCGGTCCAGCAGGTACTGGGTCAGCAGGGGTACTGGACGACCGGTGGCGCCTTTGTCCTTGCCGCCGCTGGTCCAGGCCGTGCCGGCGATGTCCAGGTGCGCCCAGTTCAGGTTCTTGGTGAAGCGCGACAGGAAGCAGGCTGCGGTGATGGTCCCGGCTTTCGGGCCGCCGATGTTGGCGATGTCGGCGAACGGGCTGTCCAGTTGTTCCTGGTACTCGTCGAACAAGGGCAACTGCCAGGCGCGGTCGTCGGCTTGCTGGCCGGCGCTGAGCAATTGGCCGATCAGTTCGTCGTTGTTGCCCAGCAGGCCCGAGGTGTGGGAGCCGAGGGCGACGATGCAGGCGCCGGTCAGTGTCGCGATGTCGATCACTGCTTGCGGCTTGAAGCGCTCGGAGTAGGTGAGGGCGTCACACAGCACCAGGCGGCCTTCGGCGTCGGTGTTGAGGATTTCCACGGTCTGGCCGCTCATGGTGGTGACGATGTCGCCCGGACGCGAGGCCGTGCCGCTGGGCATGTTCTCGGCGCAGGCCAGGATGCACACCAGGTTGATCGGCAGTTGCAGTTCGAGCACGGCGCGCAGGGTGCCGAACACGCTCGCGGCACCGCCCATGTCGTACTTCATTTCATCCATGCCGGCGCCTGGCTTGAGGCTGATGCCGCCGGTGTCGAAGGTGATGCCCTTGCCGACCAGCGCGTAAGGCTTCTCGGACTTCTTGCCGCCGTTGTATTGCATGACGATCAGGCGTGGCGGCTGGGCGCTGCCCTGGCCGACGGCATAGAACGAACCCATGCCCAGGTCCTTGATCTTCTTCTCGTCGAAGACTTCGACCTTCAGGCCCTTGAACTCTTTGCCCAGTGCCTTGGCCTGTTCGCCGAGGAACGTCGGGTGGCAGATGTTCGGCGGCAGGTTGCCCAGGTCGCGGGTGAAGGCCATGCCGTTGGCAATCGCGGTGGCGTGGGTCACGGCGCGCTGGACTTCAGCCTGGGCGGCCTTGATGGTCAGCAGGGTGATTTTCTTCAGGGCGCGGGATTCGGCTTTCTGGCTCTTGAACTGGTCGAACTGGTATTCGCCGTCCACCAGGGTTTCAGCCAGCAGGCGGTTCTTGCCGTAGCTGTCGCGACCCTTGACCACCAACTCGTCCAACGCCAGGACGGCATCAGCGCCGCCCAGGCCCTTGAGGGTGCCCAACACGCCGGCGATGATTTTACGGAACGGACGGTCGCCCAGTTCGGCGTCCTTGCCCACGCCCACCAGCAGCACCCGATCGGCCTTGAGGTTGGGCAAGCTGTGCAGCAACAGGCTCTGGCCGACCTTGCCGGCCAGGTCGCCGCGCTTGAGCACGGCGCTGATGGCACCGCCGCTCAGGCTGTCGAGCTGGGTGGCGACGACGCCGAGCTTGCGGTTTTCACCGACGGCAACCACCAGTGTGGCGGTTTTCAACGTTTCTGGGCTGACGCTTTTTACAACCAGTTCCATGTCCGGATCCCTGAGTGAATGGTCAAGAGGCCAGGCGCCGACACAATGGCGCGCTGAGCGAGCTTCTTCTATATAAAAGAAGCGCCGGTGCTTGCCGGCGACAAAGGCCGCAGTTTGAACCCCGGCGCCCGAGCCTGACAACCCTCGACGGCGCTAACTTTTGGCTTTAAGCACCGGTTTAAAGCGTGCGAAGTGACAGGCGCCTCCAATCACAGGATAATGCGGCTCTTTTTTCGGCGGTTCGCGTTGGCGGACCGGCTCGATACGTTTGCTTGTTTGGCCGCCTTAGCCTGACAACCTTGGAGTGTCTGGTTTGATCGTCTTTCGTTATCTATCCCGCGAAGTCCTGCTGACCCTGAGCGCCGTGAGCGCCGTGCTGCTGGTCATCATCATGAGCGGACGCTTCATCAAGTACCTTGCCCAGGCGGCCTCCGGCGCCCTGGATCCGGGCTCCCTGTTCCTGATCATGGGGTTCCGCCTGCCGGGCTTCCTGCAATTGATCCTGCCGCTGGGGTTGTTCCTCGGCATTTTGCTGGCTTATGGGCGCCTGTACCTGGACAGCGAAATGACCGTGCTGTCGGCCACCGGCATGAGCCAGCAACGGCTGTTTCGCATGACCCTGTTCCCGGCCACATTGGTGGCGCTGGTGGTGGCCTGGCTGAGCCTGAGCCTGTCGCCCCAGGGCGCCAACCAATTCCAGCTGCTGATCAACCAGCAGGACGCCATGACCGAATTCGACACCCTGGTGCCAGGGCGTTTCCAGGCCCTGCGCGATGGTACGCGGGTGACCTACACCGAACAGCTCTCGGATGACCGGATCGACCTGGGCGGCGTCTTCATTACGCAAAAGAACCTGTCTTCGGACTCCAAGAAGGACCGTGGCATTTCCGTGCTGGTGGCCGAGAAGGGCCGGCAGGAAATCAACCCCGACGGCAACCGCTACCTGATCCTGCACAATGGCTATCGCTACGATGGCAAGCCGGGGCAGGCCGACTACCGGGCCATCAAGTACGACACCTATGGCGTGCTGTTGCCCAAGCCCGAGGTCAGCGACGAAGTCACCGATCGCGATGCGATGCCGACCGCCAGCCTGCTGGGCAACCAGGACATTCGTGCCCGCACCGAGTTGCAATGGCGCCTGTCGTTGCCGCTGCTGGTGTTCATCGTGACCCTCATGGCGGTCCCGCTGTCGCGGGTCAACCCGCGCCAGGGTCGTTTCCTCAAGTTGCTGCCGGCGATTCTCTTGTATATGGCTTACCTGACCATCCTGATTTCCGCCCGCGGCGCCCTGGAGAAGGGCAAGATCCCGCCGGCGCTGGGCTTGTGGTGGGTGCATGGCATCTTCCTGGCCATCGGCCTGGGGCTGCTCTATTGGGAACCGCTGCGCCTGAAACTGGCCAGTCGTCGCAGCGCGCTGGAGGTGGCCCGTGGTTAAACTCGACCGCTACATCGGCAGCAGCGTGTTCATGGCGATTCTCGCGGTGCTGGGGATCATCCTTGGCCTGGCGACCCTGTTTGCCTTCATCGATGAAATGAGCGACGTCAGCGACACCTATACCCTGATGGACGTGGCGAGCTATGTGCTGCTGACCGCGCCTCGGCGCCTTTACGACATGCTGCCGATGGCGGCGCTGATCGGCTGCCTGATCGGCCTGGGCAGCCTGGCCAGCAACAGCGAGCTGACCATCATGCGCGCAGCAGGCGTGTCCATTGGTCGGATCGTCTGGGCGGTGATGAAGCCGATGCTGGTGCTGATGCTGGTGGGTGTGTTGATCGGCGAATACATCGCCCCGGCCACTGAAAACACCGCCCAGGCCAACCGTTCCCTGGCCCAGGGCGGCGGTGATGCGCAAAGCGCCAAGCACGGCCTGTGGCACCGCCAGGGTGACGAGTTCATCCACATCAACTCGGTCCAGCCCAATGGCATCCTCTATGGCGTGACCCGCTATCGTTTCGACGATCAGCGGCACATGCTGTCATCGAGCTTCGCCAAGCGGGCGAATTTCGCCGAGGACCACTGGCAACTGAGTGATGTCACCACCACCCTGTTCCATGACAAACGCACCGAAGTGGTCGCCGCCCCGCAAGAGCGTTGGGATGTGTCGATCAGCCCGCAGTTGCTCAGTACCGTGGTGATGGCGCCGGAGTCGCTGTCGATTACCGGTTTGTGGGGCTATATCCACTACCTGGCGGACCAGGGCCTGAACAATGGCCGCTACTGGCTGGCCTTTTGGGTCAAGGTGTTGCAACCGCTGGTCACCGCCGCCCTGGTGTTGATGGCGATTTCCTTCATTTTCGGCCCGCTGCGTTCGGTGACCCTCGGTCAACGGGTGTTTACCGGTGTGCTGGTGGGCTTCACCTTCCGTATCGCCCAGGATCTGCTGGGGCCGTCGAGCCTGGTGTTCGGTTTCTCGCCGCTGTTCGCGGTGCTGGTCCCGGCCGGTGTCTGCGCGTTGGCCGGGGTCTGGCTGCTGCGTCGGGCGGGTTGAGCTACATCCAACGTGGCGAGCGGGCTCCTGTGGCGAGGGAGCTTGCTCCCGCTGGACTGCGCAGCAGTCCCCTACCGTCTGCCTGACATATCGCCGTGGCGGGTAAATCGAGGGCCGCTTCGCAGCCCAACGGGAGCAAGCTCCCTCGCCACAAGAGCTCATCGACAGGCGAACGTGACGCTTGCGCGGTGTATCAGGTACAATTCCCGGCTATTTTTCGGCGGGCCATGCCTGCAGCCTTTTTGAGTGTTGATCCGTGAGTGATTTGAGTCATATCCGCAATTTCTCCATCATCGCCCACATTGACCATGGCAAGTCGACGCTGGCTGATCGCTTCATCCAGATGTGCGGCGGCCTGGCCGAGCGTGAAATGGAAGCCCAGGTCCTGGATTCCATGGACCTCGAGCGTGAGCGCGGGATCACCATCAAGGCCCACAGCGTTACCCTCTATTACAAGGCCCGCGACGGCGTCACCTACCAGCTGAACTTCATCGATACCCCCGGCCACGTCGACTTCACCTATGAAGTCAGCCGGTCGTTGGCGGCCTGTGAGGGTGCATTGCTGGTGGTCGATGCCGGCCAGGGCGTCGAGGCCCAGTCGGTCGCCAACTGCTACACGGCCATCGAGCAGGGCCTGGAAGTCATGCCGGTGCTGAACAAGATCGACCTGCCCCAGGCCGATCCGGACCGTGTGAAGGAAGAAATCGAGAAAATCATCGGCATCGACGCCACCGACGCGGTCACCTGCAGCGCCAAGACCGGCCTGGGCGTGGATGAAGTGCTCGAACGCCTGGTCACCACCATTCCCGCGCCAACCGGCAACATCGAAGATCCGCTGCAAGCGTTGATCATCGACTCCTGGTTCGACAACTACCTGGGTGTAGTCTCCCTGGTTCGCGTGCGCCATGGCCGCGTGAGGAAGGGCGACAAGATCCTGGTCAAGTCCACCGGCAAGATCCACCTGGTGGACAGCGTCGGGGTCTTCAACCCGAAACATACCGCCACCGTCGACCTGAAGGCCGGTGAAGTGGGCTTCATCATTGCCGGTATCAAGGACATCCACGGGGCGCCGGTCGGCGACACCCTGACCTTGAGCTCCACCCCCGACGTCGATGTGCTGCCCGGTTTCAAGCGCATCCAGCCGCAGGTCTATGCCGGCCTGTTCCCGGTCAGCTCCGACGACTTCGAGGATTTCCGCGAAGCCCTGCAAAAGCTGACCCTGAACGACTCGTCCCTGCAATACACTCCGGAAAGCTCCGACGCCCTGGGCTTCGGCTTCCGCTGCGGGTTCCTGGGCATGCTGCACATGGAAATCATCCAGGAGCGCCTGGAGCGCGAGTACGACCTGGACCTGATCACCACGGCACCGACGGTAATCTTCGAGCTGCTGCTCAAGAACGGCGAAACCCTCTACGTCGACAACCCGTCCAAGCTGCCGGACCTGTCGGCCATCGAAGACATGCGCGAGCCGATCGTGCGGGCCAACATCCTTGTGCCTCAGGAGCACCTGGGTAACGTCATTACCCTGTGCATCGAGAAACGCGGCGTACAGCACGACATGCTGTTCCTTGGCACGCAGGTCCAGGTGACCTACGACCTGCCGATGAACGAAGTGGTGCTGGACTTCTTCGACCGTCTCAAATCCACCAGTCGCGGCTATGCTTCGCTGGACTATCATTTCGATCGTTACCAATCGGCTAATCTGGTGAAACTGGATGTGCTGATCAACGGTGAGAAAGTCGATGCCCTGGCATTGATCGTGCACCGTGACAACGCGCACTACAAAGGTCGTGCATTGACCGAGAAGATGAAGGAACTGATTCCGCGGCAGATGTTCGATGTGGCAATCCAGGCCGCCATTGGCGGGCAGATTGTGGCGCGTACAACCGTCAAGGCGCTCAGAAAGAACGTATTGGCCAAATGCTACGGCGGCGACGTCAGCCGTAAGCGCAAGCTGTTGGAAAAGCAGAAGGCCGGTAAAAAACGCATGAAGCAGGTCGGTAACGTGGAAATTCCACAGGAAGCCTTCCTTGCGGTGCTCAGGTTGGATAGTTAGGTCCTATGTCGCTAAATTTCCCGCTGTTGCTGGTTATCGCCGTGTTTGTCTGCGGCCTGTTGGCGTTGCTTGATCTGTTGTTCCTGGCGCCTCGGCGCCGGGCGGCCATTGCCTCATATCAGGGCAGCGTCAGCCAGCCTGATGGCGTGGTGGTCGAAAAGCTCAACAAGGAACCGCTGCTGGTCGAATACGGCAAGTCGTTCTTCCCGGTGCTGTTCATCGTGCTGGTGCTGCGCTCGTTCCTGGTGGAACCGTTCCAGATCCCGTCCGGCTCGATGAAGCCGACCCTGGACGTGGGCGATTTCATTCTGGTGAACAAGTTCTCCTACGGGATCCGCCTGCCGGTGATCGACAAGAAAGTCATCGAAGTGGGTGACCCGCAGCGCGGCGATGTCATGGTGTTCCGCTTCCCGAGCGACCCGAACGTCAACTACATCAAGCGCGTGGTCGGTTTGCCGGGCGACACGATTCGCTACACCGCCGACAAGCGTCTGTTCGTCAATGGCGAATCAGTGGCCGAACAATTGCTCGGCTCCGAGCCGGGTACGCTGGGCAGTGCCGAACTCTACCGGGAAAAACTCGGCGAGGCCGAACACCTGATCCGCAAGGAAATGAGCCGCTACCGCGCAACGCCGGACCGTTCGTGGACCGTGCCGGCGGGGCACTATTTCATGATGGGCGACAACCGCGACAACTCCAACGACAGCCGTTACTGGGATGATCCGAACATTCCCAAGGACCTGCTGGGCATGGTCCCGGACCGAAACATCGTCGGCAAGGCCTTTGCGGTCTGGATGAGCTGGCCGGAACCCAAACTCAGCCACCTGCCGAATTTCTCGCGGGTTGGCCTGATCAAGTAATCCCACACGGCGCTGTTGAACACAGCGCCGAATGCTTTTCTGGAGCCTGCACAAGGTTGCCCGGAGGCATGAAGCCAACGATAGTCAGGACGTCATTTTTGAACACAGCGTTAATTGTCCCAAGCCAACGGTGCCTTGCCACCGTGGCGGTGGAATCCAGCCACGAACTCAGCGTGGGTAAACCGTGAGCGTTTCTCTAAGCCGTCTCGAGCGTCAGCTCGGCTACACCTTCAAGGACCCGGACCTGATGCTCCTGGCCCTCACTCACCGCAGTTTTGCCGGGCGCAACAACGAACGCCTGGAATTCCTCGGTGATGCCATCCTCAACTTCGTGGCCGGCGAGGCGCTGTTCGAGCGCTTCCCGCTGGCCCGCGAAGGCCAGTTGTCGCGTTTGCGCGCGCGTTTGGTAAAAGGTGAGACCCTGGCTGTACTGGCCCGTGGTTTCGACCTGGGCGAATACCTGCGCCTGGGCTCCGGTGAATTGAAAAGCGGCGGTTTCCGTCGCGAGTCGATCCTGGCCGATGCCCTGGAAGCGTTGATTGGCGCGATCTACCTGGACTCCGGCATGGACATGGCGCGCGAACGCGTGCTGGCCTGGCTGACTTCCGAGATCGACAGCCTGACGCTGGTGGACACCAACAAGGATCCGAAGACCCGTTTGCAGGAATTCCTGCAATCGCGCAGTTGCGAACTGCCGCGCTACGAAGTGGTGGATATCCAGGGTGAGCCGCATTGCCGAACCTTCTTCGTCGAATGCGAAGTTGTCCTACTGAATGAAAAAAGCCGGGGTCAGGGTGTGAGTCGTCGTATTGCCGAACAGGTAGCGGCCGCCGCAGCACTGATTGCCCTGGGCGTGGAGAATGGCAATGACTGATACAACCGTCACCCGCTGCGGCTATGTCGCCATTGTCGGTCGGCCGAACGTGGGCAAGTCCACGCTGCTGAACCACATCCTGGGCCAGAAACTGGCGATCACCTCGCGCAAGCCCCAGACCACCCGCCACAACATGCTGGGCATCAAGACCGAAGGCGCCGTGCAGGCGATCTACGTCGACACCCCGGGCATGCACAAGGGTGGCGAAAAGGCCTTGAACCGCTACATGAACAAGACTGCCTCGGCGGCGTTGAAAGACGTCGACGTGGTGATCTTCGTGGTCGACCGCACCAAATGGACCGAAGAAGACCAGATGGTCCTCGAGCGCGTCCAGTACGTGACAGGGCCGTTGATCGTGGCACTGAACAAGACCGATCGCATCGAAGACAAGGCTGAACTGATGCCGCACCTGACCTGGTTGCAGGAGCAGTTGCCCAATGCCCAGATCATTCCGATCTCTGCCCAGCACGGCCATAACCTCGACGCGCTGGAGCGGGTGATTGCCGAACACCTGCCGGAAAACGATCATTTCTTCCCTGAAGACCAGATCACCGACCGCAGCAGCCGTTTCCTCGCCGCCGAGTTGGTGCGGGAGAAAATCATGCGCCAGATGGGCGCCGAGCTGCCGTACCAGATCACGGTCGAGATCGAGGAGTTCAAGCAACAGGGCAAGACCCTGCACATCCATGCGTTGATCCTCGTCGAACGTGACGGCCAGAAGAAAATCATCATTGGCGACAAGGGCGAGCGCATCAAGCGCATCGGCACCGAGGCGCGCAAGGACATGGAACTGCTGTTCGACTCCAAGATCATGCTCAACCTGTGGGTCAAGGTGAAGGGCGGCTGGTCCGATGACGAGCGTGCGCTGCGTTCGTTGGGTTACGGCGACCTCTGATCAGCTGACTGGATGTACCAAGAACCATTGTGGGAGCGAGCTTGCTCGCGATGAGGGCCTGATGTTCAACATGGATGTTGACTGACAGACCGCTATCGCGAGCAAGCTCGCTCCCACATTGGTTTGGGGTTGTTGAAAAACTCTGCTCGTCTATTGAGAACTCTGATTTCCATGCCCCCAACCCAACCCACCGGCCAACCCGCCTACGTCCTCCACAGCCGCGCCTACCGCGAAAGCAGCGCCCTGGTGGACTTCCTCACGCCCCAAGGGCGGCTGCGAGCAGTGTTGCGGGGGGCGCGGGGCAAGGCGGGGACGCTGGCGCGGCCGTTCGTGCCGCTGGAGGTCGAATTTCGCGGGCGTGGCGAGTTGAAGAACGTCGGGCGCATGGAAAGCAACGGCGTCGCCGCCTGGCTCAACGGCGAGGCGTTGTTCAGCGGCTTGTACCTCAATGAACTGCTGATCCGCCTGCTGCCCGCCGAAGATCCTCACCCGGCCGTCTTCGACCACTACGCCGCCACGCTGCTGGCCCTGGCCGAAGGCCGTCCGCTGGAGCCGCTGCTGCGTTCGTTCGAATGGCGGCTGCTGGATGACCTGGGCTATGGCTTCGCCCTGAGCACCGACCTGCACGGCGAGCCCATCGCCGCCGACGGTCTCTACCGTTTGCAAGTGGATGCTGGCCTGGAGCGGGTCTACCTGCTGCAACCGGGGCTGTTCAATGGCGCCGAGCTGCTGGCCATGGCCGAGGCCGACTGGAGCGCGCCGGGCGCCTTGTCGGCGGCCAAGCGCCTGATGCGCCAAGCCTTGGCCGTGCATTTGGGCGGTCGGCCCCTGGTCAGTCGCGAGCTGTTTCGCAAGCCCTGATCAACCCGTATGCTGTGGGCCGACTATCTGTCCCTTCAGGAGCCTTTTTGTGAGCACCAGCAATCGCATTCTTCTCGGCGTGAATATCGACCATGTCGCCACCCTGCGCCAGGCCCGTGGTACGCGCTACCCGGATCCGGTCAAGGCCGCGCTGGACGCGGAAGAGGCGGGTGCCGACGGCATCACCGTGCACCTGCGTGAAGACCGTCGCCACATCCAGGAGCGCGACGTGCTGCTGCTCAAGGACGTGCTGCAAACCCGCATGAACTTCGAAATGGGCGTGACCGAAGAAATGATGGCGTTCGCTGAGCTCATCCGCCCGGCGCACATCTGCCTGGTGCCGGAGACGCGCCAGGAACTGACCACCGAAGGCGGCCTCGACGTAGCGGGGCAGGAATCGCGGATCAGCCTGGCGGTGGAGCGCTTGTCGAAGATCGGTGCCGAGGTATCGCTGTTCATCGATGCCGACGAACGGCAGATCGAAGCGTCCAAGCGGGTCGGCGCCCCGGCCATCGAACTGCACACCGGTCGTTACGCCGATGCCGAAACCCCTACCGAGGTGGCCGACGAGCTGCAGCGGGTCGCCGATGGCGTCGCCTTTGGCCTGGCCCAGGGCTTGATCGTCAACGCCGGCCATGGCCTGCACTACCACAACGTTGAAGCCGTCGCGGCCATCAAGGGCATCAACGAGCTGAACATCGGCCACGCGCTGGTGGCCCATGCGTTGTTCGTCGGGTTCAAGTCGGCGGTGGCGGAAATGAAAGCGCTGATCCTGGCTGCCGCCAAGTCCTGACCCTGCCACCACATCCTGTGGGAGCGAGCTTGCTCGCGATAGCGGACTGACAGTCAACATCAATGCTGAATGTCAGGCCATCATCGCGAGCAAGCTCGCTCCCACAGGGGGTGGTATGACTTAAAGCTGCGGGGATTCCTGGTTCGGCTTGCTCTTGTCCACACCCGGCACGTGCAGGTTGCCCTCGGCCACCTGGTCGCCTTCGAGTTGCGGCTGCGTCACCCAGGTCAGGATGTCGTAGTAGCGACGGATGTTCGCCACGAAATGCACGGGCTCGCCGCCCCGGGCGTAGCCGTAGCGGGTCTTGCTGTACCACTGCTTCTGGGACAGGCGCGGCAGGATCTTCTTCACATCCAGCCACTTGTCCGGGTTCAGCCCTTCCTTGGCCGCCAGTTTGCGGGCGTCGTCCAGGTGGCCGCTGCCGACGTTATAGGCAGCCAGGGCGAACCAGGTGCGGTCGGGCTCCTGGATGCTTTCGTCCAGTTGGTCCTTCATGTAGGCCAGGTACTTGGCGCCGCCCATGATGCTTTGCTTCGGGTCCAGGCGGTTGGACACGCCCATGGCCTGGGCGGTGTTCTGGGTCAGCATCATCAGGCCGCGCACGCCGGTCTTGGACGTGACCGCCGGTTGCCACAGCGACTCCTGGTAGCCGATCGCGGCCAGCAGGCGCCAATCGACTTTTTCCTGCTTGGCGTAGGCCTTGAAGTGCTGTTCGTATTTGGGCAGGCGTTGTTGCAGGTGCTGGGCGAACGTGGTGGCGCCCATGTAGCCGAGGACATCGACGTGGCCGTAGTAGCGGTCCTTGAGGCGTTGCAGCGTGCCGTTCTTCTGCACCTTGTCGAGGTAGCTGTTGATCTCGTTGAGCAGGCTGTTGTCTTCACCTGGGGCCACCGCCCAGCTCTGGTTGCGGGCATCGCCCAGGTCGAAGGCCACGCGCACGTTGGGGAAGTACACCTGGTTCATCGCCACTTCGTTGGAGTCCACCAGGGTCAGGTCGATCTGCCCCTCGTCGACCATGCGCAGCAGGTCGACCACTTCAACCGCGTCGGACTCTTCGTATTCGATGCCCGGGTATTGCTGTTTCAGCTGCGCCAGCTGTTCGGCGTGGCTGCTGCCCTTGAGCACCATGATCTTCTTGCCCGCCAGGGCGGCCGCGTCGGTGGGGCGGGACTGGCCGTTGCGGTAGATGACCTGCGGGGTGACTTCCAGGTAGGCGTGGGAAAACCGCACCTGCTTCTTGCGCTGTTCGCTGCTGACCAGCCCCGCGGCCGCCAATACCGGACCGTTGGGTTTGCCGATCTGGTTGAACAGGTCGTCGAGGTTGTCGGCTGTCTCGATCTTCAGTTCCACACCCAAATCGTCGGCGAAGCGCTTCACCAGCTCGTATTCGAAGCCGGTTTCACCGTTACGATCCTCAAAGTAGGTGGCGGGGCTGTTTCGGGTAACCACCCGCAGCACGCCATCCTCCTTTACGCGCTCCAGTGTGTTGGGTTTCTCAACACAACCACTGAGCACCAGGAAGAGTCCGGTTGCGATCAGCCATCTGGCATATCGCGGACGCAAAGCCGTTGGGGAAAACATCTGCGCAGTATACGCAAACGGCCCCTACCGCCATATCTCGACAGCAAAAGGCCAGTCTGCTAGCGGTTGCAAAACATGTCCGCAACACCGGCCGGCCGGGGTGTGGCAGGCTTTGCGCCGCTGAAAAATATCTCTGCGCGAACCTTGGCACGGGGGGCCAATACCGTCGTACGCGCAAAGACCGACATTCGGCCAGCACCGTGCGTGCCGTTTCGGGTGCCGTTGCCGGCGGTTTAGGCTAGAATGCACGGCCTCAAAGCACACCCCCTTCCCGAGGCTGTCCCGAAGATGTTGATCCTGCGCGGCGCTCCTGCCCTTTCTGCCTTTCGCCACAGCAAACTCCTTGAGCAACTGAGCCAAAAGGTTCCGGCTGTCAGTGGCTTGTATGCTGAATTCGCTCACTTCGCCGAAGTCACCGGCGGTTTGACCGGCGACGAACAGCAGGTGCTCGCGCGCCTTCTGAAGTACGGCCCCAGTGTTCCTGTCCAGGAGCCGGCCGGTCGCCTGTTCCTGGTGCTGCCGCGTTTCGGCACCATTTCGCCATGGTCGAGCAAGGCCAGCGACATCGCCCGCAATTGCGGCCTGACGAAGGTCCAGCGCCTGGAGCGCGGCATTGCCTTTTATGTCGCCGGTGAGTTCAGCGAGGCCGAGGCCCAGTTGATCGCCGAAGGCCTGCATGACCGCATGACCCAGGTCGTGCTGGGCAACCTGGAGCAGGCCGCCGGTCTGTTCAGCCACGCCGAACCCAAGCCGCTGACGGCGATCGACGTACTGGGCGGCGGCCGTGCCGCACTGGAAAACGCCAACGCCGAACTGGGCCTGGCCCTGGCCGAAGACGAGATCGATTACCTGGTCACCGCCTTCCAGGGTTTGAAACGCAACCCGCACGACATCGAACTGATGATGTTCGCCCAGGCCAACTCCGAGCACTGCCGCCACAAGATCTTCAACGCCAGTTGGGACATTGACGGCCAGAGCCAGGAAAAAAGCCTGTTCGGCATGATCAAGAACACCTATCAGATGCATAACGAAGGTGTGCTGTCGGCCTACAAGGACAACGCCGCGGTGATCGTCGGCAACGTTGCCGGTCGCTTCTACCCGAACCCTGAGACCCGCCAGTACGGTGCGGTCCAGGAGCCGGTGCACATCCTGATGAAGGTCGAGACCCACAACCACCCGACCGCCATTGCGCCGTTCCCGGGCGCGTCCACCGGTTCCGGTGGCGAGATCCGCGACGAAGGCGCCACCGGCCGCGGTGCCAAGCCCAAGGCCGGCCTGACCGGCTTCACCGTGTCGAACCTGCAGATCCCAGGCTTCGAACAGCCGTGGGAAAAGCCCTACGGCAAGCCTGAGCGTATCGTCAACGCCCTCGACATCATGATCGAAGGTCCCCTGGGGGGCGCGGCGTTCAACAACGAATTCGGCCGTCCGGCCCTGACCGGCTACTTCCGTACCTTCGAACAGTCCATCACCACCCCCCGTGGTGAGGAAGTCCGTGGTTACCACAAGCCGATCATGCTCGCGGGCGGCATGGGCAACATCCGCGCCGAACACGTGCAGAAAGGCGAGATCCTGGTCGGCTCCAAGCTGATCGTCCTCGGCGGCCCGGCCATGCTGATCGGCCTGGGTGGCGGCGCGGCTTCCTCCATGGCCACCGGCACCAGCTCGGCCGACCTGGACTTCGCCTCGGTCCAGCGGGAAAACCCGGAAATGGAACGCCGTTGCCAGGAAGTCATCGACCGTTGCTGGCAGTTGGGTGAACACAACCCCATCAGCTTCATCCACGACGTCGGCGCGGGCGGCCTGTCCAACGCCTTCCCGGAACTGGTCAACGACGGCGGCCGCGGTGGCCGTTTCGAACTGCGCAACATTCCGAACGACGAGCCGGGCATGGCCCCGCACGAAATCTGGAGCAACGAATCCCAGGAACGTTACGTCCTGGCGGTCGGCCCGGCCGACTTCGAGCGCTTCCAGGCCATTTGCGAGCGCGAGCGCTGCCCGTTCGCGGTAGTGGGTGAAGCCACTGCCGAGCCGCAACTGACCGTCACCGACAGCCACTTCGGCAACAGCCCGGTGGACATGCCGTTGGAAGTGCTGCTGGGCAAGGCCCCGCGCATGCACCGTTCGGCGGTTCGCGAAGCGGAGCTGGGCGATGATTTCGATCCGTCGACCCTCGACCTCGCCGAGTCCATCGAGCGCGTGCTGCATCACCCGGCCGTGGCGAGCAAGAGCTTCCTGATCACCATCGGCGACCGCACCATCACCGGCCTCGTGGCCCGTGACCAGATGGTCGGCCCATGGCAGGTGCCGGTGGCCGACGTGGCCGTGACCGCCACCAGCTTCGACGTCTACACCGGCGAAGCCATGGCGATGGGCGAGCGCACGCCGCTGGCGCTGCTGGATGCCCCGGCCTCGGGCCGCATGGCGATCGGCGAGACCCTGACCAACATCGCGGCTTCGCGCATCGGCAAGATTTCCGACATCAAGCTGTCGGCCAACTGGATGTCCGCCGCCGGTCACCCGGGTGAAGATGCCCGCCTGTACGACACCGTCAAGGCCGTCGGCATGGAGCTGTGCCCGGAGCTGGGCATCACCATTCCGGTGGGCAAGGACTCCATGTCCATGGCCACGCGCTGGAACGACGAAGGCGTGGACAAGAGCGTGACCTCGCCGTTGTCGCTGATCGTGACCGGTTTCGCCCCGGTCACCGACATCCGCCAGACCTTGACCCCGCAACTGCGCATGGACAAGGGCACCACCGACCTGATCCTGATCGACCTGGGCCGTGGCCAGAACCGCATGGGCGCCTCGATCCTGGCCCAGGTGCATGGCAAGCTCGGTTCGCAAGCGCCGGACGTCGACGATGCCGAAGACCTGAAGGCGTTCTTCGCCGTCATCCAGGGCCTCAACGCCGACGGTCACCTGCTGGCCTACCACGACCGTTCTGACGGTGGTTTGCTGACCACCGTGGTGGAAATGGCCTTCGCCGGTCACTGTGGCCTGAGCCTGACCCTCGACAGCGTGGCCGAGTCCACGGCTGAAATCCCGGCCATCCTGTTCAACGAAGAACTGGGTGCGGTGATCCAGGTTCGCCAGGACGCCACCCCGGACATCCTCGCCCAGTTCAGCGCCGCCGGCCTGGCCGATTGCGTCTCGGTGATCGGCCAGCCGATCAACAACGCCCACATCAACATCACCTTCAACGGCGACACCGTCTTCGAAGGCCAGCGCAGTCTGTTGCAGCGTCAGTGGGCTGAAACCAGCTACCAGATCCAGCGCCTGCGCGACAACGCCGAGTGTGCCGAGCAGGAGTTCGACGCGCTGCTGGAAGAAGACAACCCGGGCCTGAGCGCCAAGCTCAGCTACGACGTCAACCTCGACGTGGCCGCGCCCTACATCAAGAAAGGCATTCGCCCACAAGTGGCGGTCCTGCGCGAGCAGGGCGTCAACGGCCAGGTGGAGATGGCGGCAGCGTTCGACCGCGCCGGTTTCAACGCGATCGACGTGCACATGAGCGACATCCTGGCCGGTCGTGTCGACCTGAACGACTTCAAGGGCATGGTCGCCTGCGGCGGTTTCTCCTACGGCGACGTGCTCGGTGCCGGTGAAGGCTGGGCCAAGTCGGCGCTGTTCAACAGCCGCGCCCGCGACGCGTTCCAAGGTTTCTTCGAGCGTAACGACAGCTTCACCCTCGGCGTGTGCAACGGTTGCCAGATGATGTCCAACCTGCACGAGCTGATCCCGGGCAGCGAATTCTGGCCGCACTTCGTGCGTAACCGTTCCGAGCAGTTCGAAGCGCGCGTGGCGATGGTCCAGGTCCAGGAGTCGAACTCGATCTTCCTGCAGGGCATGGCCGGTTCGCGCATGCCGATCGCCATCGCCCACGGCGAAGGCCATGCGGAATTCGAAAACGAAGAAGCCCTGCTCGAAGCCGACCTGTCCGGTTGCGTGTCGCTGCGGTTTGTCGACAACCACGGCAAGGTCACCGAAACCTACCCGGCCAACCCGAACGGCTCGCCACGCGGGATCACCGGCCTGACCAGCCGCGACGGCCGTGTCACGATCATGATGCCGCACCCGGAGCGGGTGTTCCGCGCGGTGCAGAACTCGTGGCGTTCGGACGACTGGAACGAAGACGCGCCCTGGATGCGCATGTTCCGTAACGCCCGCGTCTGGGTGAACTGAGGCGGTGTACAAGCTCTGCTTCTTCGTCCCGGCCAGTCACGTGGACGAGGTCAAAAACGCCGTATTCGCTGCCGGTGGCGGGCGAATCGGCGACTATGACCACTGTGCCTGGCAAGTGTTGGGCCTGGGCCAGTTTCGCCCGTTGGACGGCAGCCAACCGTTCATTGGCGAGGCGGGCCAGGTCGAGCAGGTCGAGGAGTGGAAGGTAGAGCTTGTCGTTGCCGATGAGCTGATTCGTGGGGTGGTGAAGGCACTGAAACAAAGTCATCCCTACGAGACGCCAGCGTATGAAGTGTGGCGGTTGGAGGATTTCTGATCCTTCGCTCGTCGAATGAGGAACCCGCTGATTCAATCAGCGGGTTTTTTGTTTAAGAGCTAAAACCATGTCCGCCAGCGCAGGCAGGTCCAGTAATCCCAGAACTTGCGCTTGGCACAGTCCACCCTGTGGGAGCGAGCTTGCTCGCGATAGCGGTAGGTCAGCTTACATAAACGGTGGATGTGCCGCCGTCATCGCGAGCAAGCTCGCTCCCACATGGGCTCTTCCTGGCCCGTCTATTGATGCCGGTTTTCGAGGCGGCAGGCTTCTTTTTCGATGCCGATGCATTCGACCGGTTCGCCCACACCTTTCTCGAACCGGCGGGCATTCATCAATAGTCCGCCCTTGATACCGCCGATGAATGCGAAGGCGCCTGGACGGTTGCCGGTGTACTCCCCTGACAGATCCACCGCCACACTGTTGGGCCTGACCTCATACACCCAGCCGCCGTTTGCCGCTTCCGTGACCGCCCAGATCTTGGCGTCGCTATAGTCACGAAACGCCACGACGACCGATTGAATGGAAGGAGACTCCGGGCTGCTCGCCCAGCGCAAGACCGGTGGTTGCGAGTTTTTTGCCCGTAACCCACTGGCCAGTGCGTCCGCTCCTTGCACTGGGTTGATCCTCGAGGAGCCTACCGCCCAGAGGGATTCTTTGTTCGTCACCCAGGCCAGGCCTTCTGGCGGGGTGATCTTGCTCCAATCGATGGGCGTCGCTGCGACTTCCAGCATCGTCTCGTGACCGGAGGGTTCACGGTAGTCCGGGTTGGCGATGCAATCGGTCAGGTCGGTTTTCTTGCAGGCCTGCTTGATAAAGTGCCCTTTGACCCCGCCGGGGTAGCTGATCTCTTCCTCGCCGATAATAGGTCCCCCCGATTCCTGCTGGTCGATGCCATGGGGGGCCTTGAATTCGAATACCCATTCGTTGGCGAAGCTCTGGGCGATACGCTGGCTGCGCGTGGTACTGCTGTAGACCGAGCGCTGGGCCCCGGCCCCGTGCTTGAACCAGTTGTACATCCATGTGTCCTCGGGGAAGGTCACGGATTTGGGCAGCAAGCCGTCCCGGAAGGCCTCGAGGCCTTGATTGGTGGTGTCTCCCCGATAGAGCGTGTCCAGGTCGGTCCGCCAGCGCAATAAGGGTTGGGTCTTGCGGATATCCACGCTGGGATCCGCCGTGACCTGGAGCCAGGCCTGGTACCAAGGTTCATCCTTCTGCGCCGAGTCCTGGGTCGTTGCCCACGCATTGGGGTTCGCTTGCCAGGTGCCTGCCAATACCATGGCGACAGTCGCCGCCCGTATAAAACCGCTGCTTCTACTCATGATGTGGACACCTCTCCTGAAACGAGGATGCCAATCGAATCACATACTTCATTACGACCTATTCTTCGAATTGACAGTTTAATTGTCGATTGCTCAGTGCCAAGGCAACGCTGGGGTGTGCCTCGGTTCACTGCGTGAGAGTGAGAATAGATGACTGTGCTGGGCTGTAAGATCTTATTTTGTAACAAGCATCTCAGTTGGAAGCGACCGCGAATATCAGCATGTGTTTGTTGGCTGTTACTGGTCTGAATTATCCGTTACCTGTTATTTCTGACAGTTTCTGGCTCTTGGACGATGACCTTTAATCGAGGGTTTTGTCGAGGGTTCGCGCTAGATAACTTTTCGGTTGGGTACAGGCTCGGACTTGATGCAATAAGTACCGGCCTCATCGCGAGCAAGCTCGCTCCCACAGGAGGCAGGTGTCGATCACAGGTTTTGTGAACAACACCCAGCCACTGTGGGAGCGAGCTTGCTCGCGATAAATCGAAAGACGAATACAAAAATCCCGGTAGAACACTAGGCCCCTGCATCGACCTTGCGGCCATGCGCCAGGCCGTCCAATGCCTGCCATAACCGCGGCGCCTTCTCCCCCAGCAGCAAGTGCCAGACACCATCCTCCAACGAGCTCATACCCTGACACCCCAACCCTTTGAGCCGGCTTTCCGACAAGCCCTTGTCATCGGCCAGCCGCACCCGTAGCCGGCTCGTCGCCACGCACTCGAGTTGCAGGACATTGTCCTGGCCTCCGAGGGCGTCCAGCCATTGTTGCGCTTCAGTGCTGGAAAGGGCGGCAGGCGTTGTCGGTGCAGGGGCATTCGGCACCGGTGCGGTGACCGGGCGAAGGGAGGAGGGCACCGCCAGGCGGATTTCATCGGCAATGCTGTCGGCCATCGGCCCCACCACCACCTGCAGGCTCCCGCCGTTACCGGGGCGCACCACGGCCATGGCGCCGAGGGCCTTGAGCTGGGCGTCGGAGGCCTTGTTGCGATCCACCATGTCCAGCCGCAAACGCGTGGTGCAGGCACCGATGGTGATCAGGTTGTCAGCGCCGCCCAAGGCCTGGATGTAGGCCGCGGCCCGCTGGTTTTCGGCGATGGCCGGTTTGTCGCCTGCCGGTACCTCTTCACGCCCCGGGGTCTTCAGGTCGAAGCGGCGGATGCAGAAGTCGAACACTAGGTAATAGATTGCCGCATAGGCCAGGCCCACCGGGACGACCAACCAGCCGTTGGTGGATTTGCCCCAGCCCAGGACCATGTCGATGAAGCCGCCGGAGAAGGTAAAGCCCAGGTGAATGCCCAGCAGATTGGTCACGGCCATCGACACACCGGTGAGCAGCGCGTGGACCAGGAACAACAAGGGCGCGAGGAACATGAAGGCGAATTCGATCGGCTCGGTGACACCGGTCAGAAACGAGGTCAGCGCCATGGACAGCAGGATCCCACCCATGACCTTGCGCCGCTGGGGCAAGGCATTGCGGTACATCGCCAGGCACGCGGCGGGCAGGCCGAAGAGCATCACCGGGAACATGCCGGTCATGAACTGGCCACCCTTGGGGTCGCCGGCGAAATAACGGCTCAGGTCACCGGTGACCACCGCACCGGTGGCGGGGTCGGTGAAACTGCCGAAGATGAACCAGGCCATGTTATTGAGGATGTGGTGCAGGCCGGTAACGATCAGCAATCGGTTGAACACCCCGAACACGAAGGCGCCGAAACTGCCGCTTTCCATCAGCAAGGCGCCGAAACCGTTGATACCCTGCTGGATCGGTGGCCAGATAAGGCCGAACACCACGCCCAGCCCGACGGCGCTGAAGCCGGTGACAATCGGCACGAAGCGCCGGCCACCAAAGAACGCCAGGTACTCCGGCAACTTGATGTCCTTGAAGCGGTTATACAGCGCCCCCGCCAGCAGGCCGCTGATGATCCCGGCGAGCATGCCCATGTTGATGCTGGCATCGAGCACCTTCAGGGTAGCGATCATCACCAGGTAGCCGATGGCCCCGGCCAACCCCGCCGTACCGTTGTTGTCCCGGGCGAAGCCCACGGCGATGCCGATGGCGAAGATCATCGCCAGGTTGGCGAAAATCGCCTGGCCGGCATCGTGGATGATGGCGATGTCCAAGAGATCGGTGTCGCCCAGGCGCAGCAACAGGCCGGCGATGGGCAGGATCGCGATGGGCAGCATCAGTGCCCGGCCGAGGCGTTGCAGCCCTTCGATGAAATGCTGGTACATGGCGTCTCTCCCTTATATTGTTTTTCGAAGTGGCTCAGCCCAAGGGCCAGTGTCGATGGCAGGCACGGCGTACCGCGAGTGCGCTGCCCAGGTCCAGCAGTTCGCTGCTCAAGCGAGCGCACTGCGCGGCGTCGAGGTGGCGCACGCGGTCCTTGATTTCGCCGATCTGCGGCGGGCTGACCGACAGTTCCCGTACACCCAGGCCGATCAGTACAGGCGTGGCCAACGGGTCCGAGGCCAGGGCCCCGCACACGCCGACCCAACGCCCGTGCTTGGCGGCACCGGCGCAGGTCTGGGCGATCAGCCGCAGCAACGCGGGGTGCAAGGCATCGACCCGGGCGGCGAGGCCGGCGTGGTCGCGGTCCATGGCCAGGGTGTATTGCGACAGGTCGTTGGTGCCGATGGACAGGAAATCCGCATGTTCGGCCAATTGTTCGGCCAGCAACGCGGCGGCCGGCACTTCGATCATCACCCCCAGTTGCGGGCGTTCGCTCAGGCCCAGTTCAGAGCCAAGGGCATCGAGGCGTTTGCGGATGTGCAGCAGTTCGTCGACTTCGGTGACCATGGGCAACAGGATCCGGCAGCGGTCCAGCGGACGGGTTTGCAGCAAGGCGCGCAGTTGCTGGTCAAGCAGATCCGGTCGCACCTGGGCCAGGCGAATGCCGCGCAGGCCCAGTACCGGGTTGGCTTCGCTCGGCAGGGGCAGGTAGTCCAGTTGCTTGTCACCGCCCACGTCGATGGTGCGAATGATCACCGGCCTGTCGCCCATGGCCTCGAGTACGGCTTGATAGGCCTGGCGCTGTTCTTCTTCGTCGGGGGCGGTGTGGCGGTCGACGAAGAGAAATTCGGTGCGCAACAAGCCAACGCCATCGGCACCGTTGGCCAAGCTTTCTCCGGCTTCGGCGCTGGAGGCCACGTTAGCGGCGACTTCAACCTCCACGCCATCGACGGTTCGCGCCGGCGTGTGGGCGAGGGTCTGTTGTTGGGCGCGCAGGGCCGTGCGTCGGGTCTGTGCTTGCTGCACCTGCGCCAGGCGCTCGGCGGTTGGTGTCAGTTCGAGGCGGCCACCGTCAGCGTCCAGCACCACCGATTGCCCTGGCGCCTGTGCAAGCAGTGCCTCGCCCAGCGCCACCAGGCACGGCAGGCCTTTGCCTCGGGCCAGGATCGCCACATGGGACGTCGCGCCGCCCTCGACCATGCACACGCCGGCCACGCCTTGGGCGCTGAGTTGCAGCAGGTCCGACGGGGTCAGTTCCTGGGCGGCGACGATGGCGCCCGCCGCGACGTCGAACTGCCAGGCCTCGCCCAGCAACACCCGCAGGACCCGCTGGCGCAAGTCACGCAAGTCGTTGGCGCGCTCGGCCAGCAGCGTGCTGCCCAGTTGTTGCAGGACCTGGCATTGCGCGTCGATGGAGCGGCTCCAGGCGTGGGGCGCGGCACTGCCTTGTTCGATGAAGAGGTCGGCGGCATCCAGCAGTAGCGGGTCTTCCAGCAACGCCAGGTGAGCACTGAAGATCGCCTCTTCATCGCGGTGCTGCCTGGCCCGGGCGTGCTTCAGCGTGAGGTGGATCTCGCCACGGACCTGGGCCAGGGCTTCATTCAGGTGTTGTCGCTGCTCTTCGATGGCATGGCCGCCAGTGTCTTCCGGCAATTGAATACCGCTCAACCGAACCAGCGGCCCAGTCACCAGCCCGGGCGCGGCACATACGCCGGGCAACACACCCGCTTCGGCATTCGCCCGTGGTGGTTCGGGCTGCGGCGCGTTGGCATGGGCTTCCTCCACCAGGGCTGTGGATAAGGTCGTCAGCAAGGCTTGCAGCGCCGCCTCGGCATCGCTGCCCCGGCAACTGACGTGCACTTGCGCCTGTTCGGTGATGGCCAGCCCCATCATCCCCATTACGCTGTCGCACGAGGCTGACTTGCCGCTGAAGTGCAGCTGCGAGCGGCTCTTGAAGCCTTGCGCGGTCTGGCGCACCAGCGCCGCCGGGCGGGCGTGAAGACCGCCACGATGGGCGATGCGGACCTGGCCGAACACTTCGATGCCACCGTCTTGGTCGTGATGTTCCGCCTGACCGACGGCCTTGGCGAGAATATGCAGCAGCGGCTCGCCGACCTTCACCCCTTTGAGTGTGATGGGCCGCGCCTGGAAGTGTTCGCCGTTGGTGATGACCAGCAGGCTGACCAGGCTCTTGCTGCGCAGCGCCACTTTATCCATGTCATAACGCAGCAGCGGCTGGCCATGGCTGACCCGTGCACCTTCCTTGACCAGCATGGAAAACCCCTCGCCCTGTAGCTCGACCGTATCCAGGCCCAGGTGCAGCAGCAGTTCGGCGCCATTGTCGGCCCGCAGGGTCACGGCGTGGCCGGTGCGGGCGACGTGGATCACTTCAGCGTCGCATGGCGCGAAGAGGGTGTCGTTCAGCGGGTCGATGGCGATCCCATCGCCCATGGCGCCGCTGGCGAACACCGCGTCCGGGACATTGGCGAGGGTGAGCACCGGGCCGCTGAGGGGGGCGCTGAGGATCAGCTCTTTATTGTTGTTGGGCATGGGCTCGCTCTCTTCAGGCTCTTGTTTGAAAAGCAGTCGGATCAGTGGGTACGGGTGACCTTGCTCAGGTGCCGTGGCTGGTCCGGGTCCAGGCCTCGGGCCACGGCCAGGCTCGCGGCCATCGCGTAGAAACTCTGGATCGCCAGGATCGGGTCCAGGGCCGGGTGTTCGGCGCGGCTCAAGGTCAGGTCGCGTTCGACAATGTCCTCAGGTGCCGCCAGCAGGACCCGGGCACCGCGCTGGCGCATGTCCGCAGCCAGGCTCAACACGCCGGCCTGTTCGGCACCGCGCGGGGCGAACACCAGCAGTGGGTAGTCATGGTCGATCAGCGCCATGGGCCCGTGGCGAACTTCGGCACTGCTGAAGGCTTCGGCCTGGATCGCCGAGGTTTCCTTGAACTTGAGTGCTGCTTCCTGGGCGATGGCGAACCCGGCGCCCCGGCCGATCACCATCAACCGCTGACAGTCGCGCAGGGCGTCGACAGCGCTGTGCCAGTCTTGGCGGGCGGCCTCGCGCAGGCCCTCGGGCAGGGCACCGCCGGCTTCGAGCAACTCGGTGTCAGCTTTCCAGTGGGCCACCAGTCGCGCACTGGCGCTGAGGGTGGCAATGAAGCTCTTGGTCGCGGCGACGCTGCTCTCGACGCCGGCACACAGCGGCACGCTGAATTCACAGGCGGCTTCCAGAGGCGAGTCGGTGGCATTGACCAGGGCCACGCTCAAGGCGCCACGCTTTCGCAACAGGCGCAGGCTGTTCACCAGGTCCGGGCTCTGTCCCGACTGGGAAAACCCGAACGCCACCTGGCCGCTGACCTTCAGCGGCGCCTGTTGCATGGTCACCACCGACATCGGCAGCGAGGCCACCGGGATGCCCAGTTGCTGCATGGTCAGGTAAGCGAAATAGCTGGCGGCGTGATCGGAGCTGCCGCGGGCGACAGTCATTGCCACTTGCGGTGGCTGGCGGCGCAGGCGTCCGGCTATTTCCTCGAGGGCCGGGTCCAGTCGCTGCAACTGGCGCTCGACCGCTTCATGGGAGGCCAGGGCCTCTTCAAGCATTTTGGAAGTCAATGGCTTCTCCTTCGACCATCACGTCGGTCAGGGTCAGGGAACGGTCAAGGCGTACGCAGTCGGCCCAGGCGCCGGGTTGCAGGCGGCCGCGCTCGGGCAGGCCGAGGTAGTCGGCGGGAAACTGGGACAGACGCTGGGAGGCTTCGGCGATGGGCAGGCCGATTTTCACCAGGTTGCGCAGGGCCTGGTCCATGGTCAGGGTGCTGCCGGCCAGGGTGCCATCGGCCAGGCGCACCCCGCCCAGGCACTTGGTCACGGTGTGGCTGCCCAGCTTGTATTCGCCGTCGGGCATGCCGGCGGCGGCGGTGGAGTCGGTGACGCAATACAGGCACGGGATCGAACGCAAGGCCACGCGCATCGCGCCCGGGTGCACGTGGAGCAAGTCCGGGATCAACTCGGCATATTGCGCATGGGCGAGGGCCGCGCCGACGATCCCCGGTTCGCGGTGATGCAGCGGGCTCATGGCGTTGTACAAATGGGTGAAACTGCTGGCCCCGGCCGCCAACGCCGCGACGCCTTCTTCGTAGCTGCCCAGGGTATGGCCGATCTGCATGCGCACGCCTCGGGCGCTGAGGGCACGGATCAAGGCATCATGGCCGGCGATTTCCGGGGCGATGGTAATCACCCGGATCGGTGCCAGGGCCAGGTAGCTCTCCACCTCGGCCAGCAGCGCGGTGTGGGCGAAATTCGGTTGCGCGCCGAGTTTTCCGGGGTTGATGTAAGGGCCTTCCAAGTGCACGCCCAGGACCCGGGCGCTGCCGTTCGGACGCTGCTCACAGAACTCGCCGAGGGCCTGCAGCACGCTGGCGATCTCTTCGCTGGGCGCGGTCATGGTGGTGGCCAAGAGTGCGGTGGTGCCAAAACGCAGGTGGGTGCGGGCGATGGTCTCGAACGCCGAAGCCCCTTGCATGATGTCCTTGCCGCCGCCGCCGTGGACATGCAAGTCGATAAAGCCGGGCAGCAGGTAGGGCAGGTCGTTGCTCGCCGGATCGCAGGGCTGGCCTTCGATGGCCACAACTCTACCGTGCTCATGGAGCAGGCGGCCGCGAACCCAGCCGTCACAGGTGAGGATGTTGTCTTCGGACATGGGAAATTCTCTGCTCGTCTAGCGCCGCAGCTCTGCGACAAAGTCGTAGTAGTCGTTGCGGCAATAGGTGTCGGTGACTTCGATGGGGGTGTTGTCTTCCAGGTAGCCGACCCGGGTCATCAGCAGCATCGCGGTGCCGGGGGCGATGCCCACCAGGGCGGCGAACTCGTCCGAGGCGTTGATGGCCTGGATGTGTTGCAGGGCGCGCACCACCGGCTTGCCGATGCCGTCGAGAAATGCGTAGAGGGAATCGCCCACCGCTTGCGGCTTGGGAATGATCGAGGCGGGCAGGGTGCTCATTTCAATGGCCATGACCGTGTCGTCGGCCTTGCGCAGACGCTTGAGCCGCGCGACTTTGTCGGTGGGCGACAGGCCCAGGCGGATCAGTTCTTCGTGGGTGGGCGGGGTGATTTCCCGTTCCAGCCATTGGGAACCGGGCACAAAGCCCTTGAGCCGCAGCATCTCGCTGAAGCCGCTGAGGCGTGACAGCGGCTGTTCCAGGCGCGGGGTGATAAAGGTGCCCGAACCCTGGTTGCGGCGAATCAAGCCTTGTCCGAACAGCACTTCCAAAGCCTTGCGGGCGGTGACTCGGGAAATGCCCAGTTGCTCGCTCAAGCTGCGCTCGGACGGCATCGCCTGCTCGGCTTTCCACTGGCCGGCATGAATCGCCGTCTCCAGGTTACGCGCCAATTGCAGGTACAGCGGTGTGGGTTGGGTGTCGTCAGGGCGCAGGGCCAGGATGTCGTTCATACGGGTGTCCGATGCGGTTATTGAGTTGTTGTCGCTCGGTAAGTGGGATGGAAACTAATACCACTTGAATACCATGTCAACGCCACTTTCCCGGGGTTTATAGAGGTTGTTGGAGGGTTTTGGTGGGGTGGGATTGAAGTGGTATTAGAGGGTGGAGGTTCGAACGTAAATATCTTCAACTGTGACAACGCCTACTGAGTGAACTGGTATTTATCTGTAGGTAATTTCTGAAGATGGGATTTTTTGATTTTATTTTTCGATGCTGACGGACGGTCGTCCGAGCCCACTAAGGTTAACGCGCTGTTGTGGCGAGGGAGCTTGCTCCCGCTAGGACGCGAAGCGGCCTCAAAACCTGACAACCCGGTGTGTCAGGCAAGTGGAGTTGCCTGCTTGGGTCTGCTTCGCAGCCCAGCGGGAGCAAGCTCCCTCGCCACAAGGGGCTACGCAGGTGATTGAGTTGGGGGGCGAACAAGGCCTTGGACCGGGTAGAGCTTCGGACTTGATGCAATAAGTGCCGGCCTCATCGCGAGCAAGCTCGCTCCCACAGGGGTTATGCACAACACAAAACTACTGTGGGAGCGAGCTTGCTCGCGATGAGGCCAAATCAGGCAACGAAGATTTGATGCCGGACCAGAGAGCTTTTGTGGTGAGGGAGCTTGCTCCCGCTAGGGCGCGAAGCGGCCTCAAACCTGACAATCCGGTGTGTCAGGCAAATGGAGTTGCCTGCTTGGGTCTGCTGCGCAGCCCAGCGGGAGCAAGCTCCCTCGCCACAAGGGGCTACGCAGGTGATTGAGTTGGGGGGGGCGAACAAGGCCTTGGACCGGGTAGAGCTTCGGACTTGATGCAGTAAGTGCCGGCCTCATCGCGAGCTCGCTCCCACAGGGGCTGGTGGCACAACACAAAACTACTGTGGGAGCGAGCTTGCTCGCGATGAGGCCAGATCAGGCAACCAAGATTTGATGCCGGGTCAGAGGGCTTTTGTGGCGAGGGAGCTTGCTCCCGCCAGGGCGCGAAGCGGCCTCAAACCTGACAATCCGGTGTGTCAGGCAAATGGAGTTGCCTGCTTGGGTCTGCTTCGCAGCCCAGCGGGAGCAAGCTCCCTCGCCACAGGGGGCTACGGACGAATTTCGATCATCGTGCCATCCGGCACCAGGTTCCAGACTTCGCGCATGTCCACGTTGCGCATGGCGATGCAGCCATCGGTCCAGTCCAGGGTATGGAACAGCTGTTCAGGGTTTTCTTCCGAATCAGGCGTGCCGTGGATCATGATCATGCCCCCCGGCTCCACGCCTTCACGGCGGGCGCGGGCGGCGTCGCTGATGTTGGGGTAGGAAATGTGCATCGACAGGTAGAACCGGTCACTGGTCTTGCGCCAGTCGATCCAGTAGAAACCCTCGGGGGTGCGCTTGTCGCCCTCGATCAGCTTGGGGCCTTTCTTGGCGCCCTTGCCCAGGGAAATGCGATAGGTCTTGAGCGGCTTGCCGTCGTTGATCAATTGCAATTGATGGGCGGACTTGAGCACCAGCACTTTTTCGATGACCTTGCCGTTGTAGGTTCCCACCGCGGCGGCCTGGGACACAGCGGTGAACGACAAGCAGAACAGGACAAGCAACCAGCGCATTGAAACGATATCCCTAGAGGTGTCGCGGCTATTATTTGATTGGTTTTTTCAGGTGTTGGCCGGCTGAGCCAGCGGCGGGATCGATTCGGATCGCACCGGGTAATCCTCCGCCCGGCGGTCGGCATAGAAATATTCCAGGGTGCGGCCCACCGTACGGAAAGCCAGCTCGTCCCAGGGAATGTCCGCTTCTTCGAACAACTTCACTTCCAGGCTCTCGGGCCCGGCGGCGAAGTCCTCGTCCACCAGTTCGGCGCGGAAGAATACATGTACCTGGCTGATATGCGGTACGTCAATCAGCGTATAGATGCTCAAGTTTCGCACCCGTGCGCAGGCCTCTTCGGCAGTTTCGCGCACGGCGGCCTGCTCGACCGTCTCGCCGTTCTCCATGAAGCCCGCCGGCAGCGTCCAGTAGCCGCGCCGCGGCTCGATGGCACGCCGGCACAACAGGACTTTGCTACCCCAGGTCGGCACGCAACCGGCCACGATGTTGGGGTTCTGGTAGTGGATGGTGTGGCAGGTGTCGCAAACGAAGCGCAGGCGCGAGTCGCCTTCGGGTATGCGCTGGGTCACCGGGTTACCGCACTGGCTGCAGAATTTCATGCTTGGGTTCCTGAATGCTGCGCCTATCTTGGCGTGCGCGGGCCGGTGTCGGCAAGTTGTCGTTTCGCGACACGACGCGGTGCGGGGGTTGGGCCGCTTGAATGATTGGTGCATGATGCAAGGTAGCGAATAAATCGAGAAGTCTCATGCTGGACGAGCTACTGCATCGAGTAAGCAACCACACCCCACACGACCTGCAGGCCGACCGACGTTTCCCTGAAGCCGCGGTGCTGGTGCCGATCACCCGCAGTGACGAACCGGAACTGGTACTGACCCTGCGCGCCAGCGGGCTATCGACCCATGGCGGCGAAGTGGCGTTCCCCGGCGGGCGTCGCGACCCGGAAGACCCGGACCTGATCTTCACCGCCCTGCGCGAAGCCGAAGAAGAAATCGGCCTGCCGCCCGGCCTGGTGGAAGTGATTGGCCCCCTCAGCCCGTTGATCTCGCTACATGGCATCAAGGTCACGCCGTATGTCGGGGTGATTCCAGACTACGTCGAATACCAGGCCAACGATGCCGAGATCGCGGCGGTATTCAGCGTGCCGCTGGAGTTTTTCCGCAAGGATCCGCGCGAACACACGCACCGGATCGATTACCAGGGGCGCAGTTGGTATGTGCCCAGCTATCGGTTTGGCGAGTACAAGATCTGGGGGCTGACGGCGATCATGATCGTCGAGCTGGTCAACCTGCTGTACGACGCCGAGATCGACCTGCACACCCCGCCAAAGAGTTTCATCAATACCTGATGCCCCGAGGATTCCCATGAAGTACCGCCTGGGCGATGCCCGTGTCGAAACCCACCCACAGAGCTGGGTCGCGCCCAACGCCACGCTGGTGGGCAAGGTCCGCCTCGAAGAGGGCGCCAATGTCTGGTTCAACGCCGTGCTGCGCGGCGACAACGAGCTGATCCTGATCGGCAAGGACAGCAACGTGCAGGACGGCACGGTGATGCACACCGACATGGGTTATCCACTGACCATCGGTACCGGCGTGACCATCGGCCACAATGCCATGCTCCATGGCTGTACGGTGGGCGACTACAGCCTCATCGGCATCAACGCAGTGATCCTCAACGGCGCGAAGATTGGCAAGCACTGCATCATCGGCGCCAATGCGCTGATCGGCGAAAACAAGGAGATTCCCGACGGCTCGCTGGTGATGGGCTCGCCCGGCAAGGTGGTGCGTGAATTGACCGAAGCCCAGAAGAACATGCTCGTGGCCAGCGCGGCGCACTATGTGCACAACTCCCAGCGCTATGCCCGCGACCTGACCGAGCAGGAACCATGAGCGCCCCTGAACGCCCGGTGCCTTCGCCCTGCGTGAACATCTGCGCGCTGGACGATGACGACATCTGCACCGGCTGCCAGCGCACCGTGGCGGAAATCACCCGGTGGAGCCGGATGGACAACGACGAACGCCGCGGGGTCTTGGCGTTGTGTCATGAACGGGCCAAGGCCAGTGGGTTGGTGTGGATGTTGCCAGCGAGGCGGTGATGTCGGAGATGGGACACAACTCCTTGTGGGAGCGAGCTTGCTCGCGATGACGGAGGCACATTCAACAGAGTCTCGCGCTGACCACCGCTATCGCGAGCAAGCTCGCTCCCACAGGGGTTCATGGTGTTTGCTTGAATCCCGTCCACCGATCCAACCCCAGCACCGTCAGTGCAATCCCGACAAATCCCGCCAGTATCCCCCCGGCATTGATGAACACCTGTGGATAACCCAGGCTCGCCACGTCGATGAAAGGGTAGGGGTAGGCCGCCAGTAAATCCCCCCGCAGCAGGACATAGGCGAAATAGACCAAGGGATAGATCATCCACAACCCGATGTGGCCCAGGCGCAAGCTGCCTTTGGGCACCCAGCGCCACCAATAGGCGATGTAGAGCAAGGGCACCACGTCATGCAGTAGTTCGTCGGCCACGAACTGCCAGCCTTCGGGTTGCCAGAGGTGGCGCAGCAGCAGGTTGTAGGCCAGGCTAACCAGGGCGATGCTCGCGGCGACGCCACTGCGTACGCTGGGCTGCAGGAACCAGCGGCGGGCCGGGGCTGGGCGAGGGGTCAGCTCCCAGGTCAGGACCACCGCCACCCACAGGTTGGTCAGCACCGTGAAGAAACTGAAGAAACTCACCAACCCGCCCAGCAGGCTCGCCCCCAGTTCCCAGCGACCCAGCAGGATCAGATACAACTGGATGCTCAACCCCGCCCAGGCCAGCAGCGCCGTTACCGACACGAAGCGCTGGCGCAGGGTGAGGCGAGGACCTCTATCAAACCCCACGGCGGCTCAGACCGGCCGTTTGGTGCGCATCAACTTGATGTACAGGCGCTCGACTTTCTCCCGCGCCCAAGGGGTCTTGCGCAAGAAGGTCAGGCTCGACTTGATGCTCGGGTCGCTTTTGAAGCAGCGGATGTCGATGCGTTCAGCCAGGCCCGACCATTCGTAGTGCTGCACGAGGGCGTTGAGGATCTGCTCCAGCGTCACGCCGTGCAGCGGGTTGTTGTTGGGTTCGGTCATGGGAGGCCTTTGCGCAAACAAAAAGGGTAAAGCCGCGCACCTTAGCCGAGGTGCCCTCGTGGTGGAAGCATAGCCTTCATCGTAGGGCGCCAGGGCCAGGCGCACTGTTACCAAATCCGAGATGATCCATGTCAACAAAAGCCCTTTCTCTATCGAGAACAGGACATTATCCTTGCGCCGCCTGCTGAAACGCTTCTTCTGTTGTGCCGAAGCCTCTGCGTCCAGCTCATTCCTGCTGAAAGATCTGATGAATGCCCGATGTCCTGATCCTGAAAGACAGCGCTGTCTTGGTGAATTCCTGTGGGAGCGAGCTTGCTCGCGATAACGATTGCACATCCAACATTGAAGCCGACTGATACGCCGCCATCGCGAGCAAGCTCGCTCCCACAGGGGGCGGGGCAGCCAATTTGCTTTTTCAACTGAACCATGCCCCCTCAAGATCGTCATCTACAGTGACTACTTGCGCGGGCCTCCTTAAAACATCACGGAGAATCACACTATGAGCACTGAGGGTGCTTTGAGTCGAAGCCGTCTGCTACCGAGCCTGCTCGGCATTCTGCTTCTATTGATGGGCCTGGCCCTGCTGGCTGGGGGAGTCAAGCTGAGCACGCTGGGCGGCTCGTGGTATTACCTGCTGGCCGGTATCGGTCTGGCGCTGACCGGCGTGCTGCTGATCATGGCCCGTCGCGCGGCCCTGGGCCTGTACGCACTGGTGCTGTTCGCCAGCACCGTATGGGCGCTGTGGGAAGTGGGCCTGGACTGGTGGCAACTGGTGCCGCGCCTGGCGCTGCTGTTTGCCCTGGGCATCGTCATGTTGCTGCCGTGGTTCCGTCGCCCGTTGTTGACTGCCGATGCCTCGGCCATGGGCACCCGTGCATTGGGCGCCGCCGTAGTCATCGCTGGTGTCGCGGCGCTCGCCAGCCAGTTCACCAACCCGGGTGAAATCAAAGGTCAATTGGACCGTGACGCCGTGCCGGGCATGACCAACACCGCACCGGCCATGCCGGACGGCGACTGGAATTCCTATGGCCGCAGCGCCCACGGCGACCGCTATTCGCCGCTGGCGCAGATTACCCCCGAGAACGTCAGCAAGCTGAAAGAAGCCTGGACCTACCGCACTGGCGACCTGCCAGGGCCGAACGATCCGGGTGAAACCACCGCCGAAAACACCCCGCTGAAGGTCAACGGCATGCTCTACGTGTGCACGCCTCACAGCCAGGTGATTGCCCTGGAGCCTGAAACCGGCAAGGAAATCTGGCGTTTCGATCCGAAGCTTTCCACGCAAAAAGCGGAAAACTTCAAGGGTTGGGCCCACATGACCTGCCGTGGCGTGACCTACCACGATGACGCTGCTTACGCTTCCGCCGAGCAGAGTCCCACCGGCACCGCCAGCACCACGCCGGCCAGCACCGTGTGCCCGCGGCGGATCTTCCTGCCGACCGCCGACACCCGCCTGATCGCCCTCAACGCCGACACTGGCAAGATGTGTGAAGACTTCGGCGACAAAGGCCAGGTCGACCTCACCGCCAACATCGGCGGCTTCACGGCCGGCGGTTACTACTCCACCTCGCCACCGGCGGTCACCCAGAACCTGGTAGTGATCGGCGGCCACGTCACCGACAACGTCTCCACCGACGAGCCGAGCGGTGTGATCCGCGCCTACGACGTACACACCGGCAAGTTGGTGTGGAACTGGGACAGCGGCAACCCGGACGACACCACGCCGATTGCCGAAGGCCAGACCTACACCCGCAACTCGCCGAACATGTGGTCCATGTTCAGCGTCGATGAAAAACTCGGCATGCTCTACCTGCCGATGGGTAACCAGACCCCCGACCAGTTCGGTGGCCTGCGTACCCCGGAATCGGAAAAATACGCCGCCGGCCTGACCGCCCTGGACATCGCCACCGGCAAGGTGCGCTGGTACTTCCAGTTCACCCACCACGACCTGTGGGACATGGACGTCGGCGGTCAACCGACGCTGATGGACATGAAGACCGCCGATGGCGTGAAACCCGCCGTCCTGGCGTCGACCAAGCAGGGCAGCATCTACGTGCTGGACCGCAGCAATGGCCAGCCGATCGTGCCGATCAAGGAAATCCCGGTGCCGCAAGGCGCGGTAGAGGGCGACCACACCTCGCCGACCCAACCGATGTCCGACCTGAACTTCGTGCCGCCGGTCCTCAAGGAACGCGACATGTGGGGCGTGACCCCGTTCGACCAGATGTTGTGCCGGATCGACTTCAAGTCGCTGCGCTATGACGGCATGTTCACCCCGCCGTCGCTGCAAGGTTCGATCGTCTACCCGGGCAACTTCGGCGTATTCGACTGGGGCGGCATTTCGGTGGACCCGGTGCGCCAGATCGCCTTCGTCAACCCGAGCTACATGGCGTTCAAGTCGAAGTTGGTGCCAGCGGCGGAAGTGGCCGGTGGTCCGGGTCGCAAGAGCGAAACCGAAGGCGTGCAGCCGAACAAAGGCGCGCCGTATGGCGTGATCCTCGAAGCGCTGCTCTCGCCGATGGGCCTGCCTTGCCAGGCGCCGGCGTGGGGTTATGTCGCGGCGGTGGACCTGACCAACAACAAGACCCTGTGGAAACACAAGAACGGCACCGTGCGCGACAGCTCGCCGGTACCGATTCCGCTGAGCATGGGTGTTCCGAGCCTGGGTGGCACGTTCACCACTGGCAGCGGTCTGGCGTTCCTCAGCGGTACGCTGGACCAGTACCTGCGTGCCTATGACGTGAAAAACGGCAAGCAGCTGTGGGAAGGCCGCCTGCCCGCCGGTGCCCAGACCACGTCGATGACCTATACCGGCAAGGACGGCAAGCAATACGTGCTGGTCGTTGCGGGTGGTCATGGCTCCCTGGGGACCAAGCAGGGTGATTATGTGATTGCCTACAAGCTGCCGGATTAAGCAAAACCGGCGCCCATGAAAAAGGCGACACCTTTGCGGGTGTCGCCTTTTTCATTGCACTGTGGCTTTTGTGGCGAGGGAGCTTGCTCCCGCTGGGCTGCGTAGCAGCCCCCTCTCAAAGCTCACTCAAACAACCTGACCCACCGCGTCGCCGGGTTTCAGGGCCGCTGCGCGCCCCAGCGGGAGCAAGCTCCCTCGCCACAGGGTTTGCATTCAGCCAGCTTACAACTCGATCTTCACCGCTTGCGAAGCCCGGGTCGCCTTGGCGCGGGCCGCTTCGATGGATTCGTCGCGGGCCAGGGCCACGCCCAGGCGGCGCTGGCCGTTGACTTCCGGTTTGCCGAACAGGCGCAGGGCGGTGTCCGGTTCGCTCAGGGCCACGCCCAGGTTGGCGAACGCGGTCTGGGTCGATTGGCCTTCCACCAGGATCACCGACGACGCCGAGGGGCCGAACTGGCGGATCAGCGGGATCGGCAGGCCGAGAATGGCGCGGGCGTGCAAGGCGAACTGCGACAGGTCCTGGGAAATCAGTGTCACCAGACCCGTATCATGCGGGCGTGGCGAGACTTCGCTGAACCACACCTGGTCGCCCTTGATGAACAGCTCGACGCCAAACAGGCCACGTCCACCCAGGGCCTCGGTCACGGCCTTGGCCACGCGCTCGGATTCGGCCAGGGCCGCCGGGCTCATGGCCTGGGGCTGCCAGGATTCCTGATAGTCGCCTTTTTCCTGACGGTGGCCGACCGGTGCGCAGAAGGTAGTGCCGCCCACGTGACGTACGGTAAGCAAGGTGATTTCGTAGTCGAAATCGATAAAGCCTTCGATGATCACCCGGCCCTTGCCGGCACGGCCGCCTTCCTGGGCGTAGTCCCAGGCTTTCTGCACGTCATCGCTACCGCGCAGCAGGCTCTGGCCCTTGCCCGAGGAACTCATCACCGGCTTGACCACGCAGGGGAAGCCCAGGGTTTCCACAGCCTTGCGGTAGTCTTCGACGGTGTCGGCGAAGAAATACGGCGAAGTCGGCAGGCCCAGCTCTTCGGCGGCCAGGCGCCGGATGCCTTCACGGTTCATGGTCAGTTGCGCGGCGCGGGCGGTGGGGATCACGGTGAAGCCTTCGGCTTCCAGTTCCACCAGGGTGGCGGTGGCGATGGCTTCGATTTCCGGCACGATGAAGTGTGGTTTCTCAGCCTCGATCACCGCACGCAGGGCGGCGCCGTCGAGCATGTTGATCACATGGCTGCGGTGGGCCACTTGCATGGCCGGCGCGTTGGCGTAGCGATCCACGGCAATCACCTCGACGCCCAGGCGCTGCAGCTCGATTACCACTTCCTTGCCCAGCTCACCGCTGCCACACAACAAAACGCGGGTCGCGGTGGGCGACAATGGAGTTCCGATACGGGTCATCTGAAGGTCCTCAAACAGGAGCGGATCATCGCGGGTTGCGCGCCGGGCGAGCTTCCCATGGGGAGAAAGCGCGGCATTTTACATGAACAGCGGGGTTTGGCTTCAGGTGGCGACGGTTTGCTTGCGCAAACGCCAGGCCATGATCAGCCAGACGACCGTGACCCCGGCGAATTTCGAGGCCAGGGCGGTGATCACCACGCCTGGCGTCAGGGCATCGATCAGGCCGAAGAAAATGAAGGTGTCGAGGGGAATGCTCAGGGCCGAGCTGATCCACAACCGGTCATGGAGCGGGCGCTTGGTGATCGTGAACACCAGCCAGTCGATGCACTCGGACACGGCGAATGCCGTGGCGCTGGCCAGGGCGATGGTCGGGTCCGAAGTGACGTAGGACAACACCAGCGCCACCAGCATCGCCACGATGGCGCCATGGCCGAAACGCGTCTGGACCATGTCCCGCAGGATGAACACCAGCCCGCCCCAGGCCGACCAGATGATGTCCAGGTGCGGCGCGGCGGAAAACGCGAAGTTGATCAGCACGACGCTGGCGATGTAGGCGATCAGGAAGAGCATGGGGTACCTGGTGAAATGTCTTGTGAATCATTAAGAACAGCGATATCCCCGTGGCGAGGGAGCTTGCTCCCGCTGGGCTGCGCAGCAGCCCCAATGCAGCCAACTCAATTTTCCTGATACACCGGGTTGTCAGGTTTTGGGGCCGCTTCGCGCCCCAGCGGGAGCAAGCTCCCTCGCCACGGGGTTCTGTGTTGTGCAGAGGGACAGGGTAGTTCAGCCACCGCCAGTATCTCAATCTTCCTCACTACCCTCCGCCTTCCAATACCCCACGGCCTTGACGAAGTCCTGGTCCAACCCTTTCTCCTCCAGCAACACCTTGCGAATCTGCCGCGACACCTTGCTCTCCGTCGCGACCCAGGCGTACAGCTTGCCGCCGGGCATTTCCAGCTGTTGCACGGTTCGCAGCAGGTTGTCCTGGCGGCCTTCGCGCAGCACCCAGATCACGTGGACTTGCGCCGGGCTCTGGAGAATCTGCTGTTCGGCGCCGTTTTCCACTTCCACCACCACCAGGGCCCGTCGGTTCGGCGCCAGGCCTTCGAGGCGGCGGGCGATGGCGGGCAGGGCGGTTTCGTCGCCGACCAGCAGGTAGCTGTCAAAGATGTCCGGCACGATCATCGAGCCCCGGGGCCCGGCGATATTGAGGTATTGCCCGGGTTCGGCCTGGGCCGCCCAGGTCGAGGCAGGGCCGTCGCCGTGGAGCACGAAATCGATGTCCAGCTCCAAGGTGTCCAGGTCATAGCGCCGTGGCGTGTAGTCGCGCATCTCGGGCATCGGGCCCTGGGCCTTGCCCGCGCTGGGGTTGAAGTTATCCAGGGCGGCCTGTTCCTCGGCGTTCTGTGGGAACAGCAATTTCACATGGTCATCCGTGCCCAGGCTGGCGAACCCGGCCAGTTCCGGCCCGCCGACGGTAATGCGGCGCATGCGTGGGGTCAGGTCCACCACCCGCAACACTTGCAGGCGGCGACGCTTGATCTCGTGGCTGACGCGGTGAATGGTGTTTGGATCGTGTTCAGTCATTGCTTGACTCCGAAACTGAGGGACGGGCAGGGCCGTCGACGATGGCTTTGACGGTGTCGTTGAGCAGGCCGCGCACCCGCAGGATTTCTTCCGGGCTCCAGCGGCCCTGATGCATCTGTAGCGCATCACGCAGGTGACCCACCGCTTCGTGGATCTCGGTAGGCCGATCCTGGTCACGCAGGGTGCGCTTGCTGGTTTCGATACGCATCCGCACGCCGTCCAGCGCTTCGGCCTGGTCTTGAAGGAATAGACGTCCGGCATCGGTCGCGCTGTAACACTTTTTTCCACCCTTGGCGTCGCCGCTGATCATCTTACCCATTTCAAGGTGGGTCAGGGTCGGGTAGATCACGCCGGGGCTGGGGCTGTAGGCACCGTCGAACATGGACTCGATCTGCCGGATCAGCTCGTAGCCGTGGCAAGGTTTCTCGGCAATCAGGGCCAGCAACAGCAATTTCAAGTCGCCAGCGGCGAAAACCCGTGGGCCGCGACTGCCGCGCTCGCGACCGGACGGGCGTCGTTCGAAGCCATCCTGACGACCCTGCTCATGAGTAGAAGGGGAATAAAGGACTGTCATGTTTTTGCTCTCTGTTGCGCATAAATAGAACCGAGATATATCTTTGACTTCAGATATATCTTCGCTTATATAGATACATCTTGAAATGAAGATATATCTTAGTTGTGTCCTACAAGAGGTGACGTATGACCTTACCTGAATCCCTTAAGTTTGCGGGACGAAACTGGATGGGTATCCGGAAGTATTAACCGTAACTAGTGGGAATGTGGGAATGCTCTTACATTAAAAGTTACGTTTTATCGAAAATTGCGTATTTTTCTCTGTGTTGTATGTTCGCTTTACTACAAGCCTATGCGAACTTTCCTGCTTATTTTTAATTAAAGAGCGACGATCATGCACCGGCGTTGAAAGGGGCACGCCAAGCTGTATTTGGCCTGCAACTTCAGCCCTTCCCTCTTTATTGCTATGAACAGGTGTTAACAATGCTCATGAAAATCGTAACCGCAGCTTCCCTGACCGCCGCGGCCCTGAGTTCTTCGCTGGCGTTCGCTCTGGATGATGCGCGTTCTTCCATCCACATCACGGCGAACATTCCGACCCAGCAGTTCCACGTGCAGCCACGTGACCCGAACTGGGGTAAGAATGAAACCATGAACTACAACACCGTCAGCGGCACCCTGACGTCGCTGCGCCAGACCTACGACGTGAAGAACACCGAAGGTTCGGTCAACGCCTACATCGAAAACGGCCCGGCTTCGCTGTTCAACGGCAGCGATGCCATCGCCCTGACCACCGCTTTCAACGGTGTCACCCTGACCGCCATCCCCCAGGAAGTGGTGGACGACGCGACCTCCACGCCAGGCACCCAGGCTGAGATGACCATTAGCCCGGCCAAGCCTCTGGCTACTCAGAACGGCGTATACACCGCCGACATGACCGTCATCTTCGACGCCGTGCCACGCCCGTAATGCCCTTTGCCGCCCGGTGAATTCCACCTCGTCCCGGGCAGCGCGACAGGCCTGCCGGCGCTCCCCAGCCGGCCGGCCTGTACCTGGAATGCCTTGATAGCTCGCTGATAATGAGAGTCCCGTTGATGTTTTCGATGACACCCATCGCAGGTGCGCTCGCGCTATTGTTGTGCGCCAATGCATTGGCCGCGCCAACTGCACCCGGTACGACACCCACGAGCCTGCTGTCCCAGGCCAAGGGGTTACCGGCGGAGTTTGAAGCCCACTTCTTCGATGTGCCGCTCGCGGTTCGTATTGAACTCAATCAACAGTATCTCGGCGAGGCCATGGTGGTCTTGACGCGAGATGATCGTATTACCCTGCTCGAGTTCACCGAAACCCAGGAGAGTTCGATCAAGGCTGTCGAACGCGAGCAATGGGAACAACGCCTCAAGCAGGGCATCACGCTCGGCGCCTGTGAGACCAATTGTTCGGCGGGGTTGCTGGCCGTGCATTACAGTCTCGAGAATTCATTGGTGTCGATCCTGACCCAAGACGTCGAGCGCTCGACCGAGCCCCGGCGTTTTTACGACCAGCCCAAAGAGGGCAGCTTCGGTCTTATCTTCAATAACCAACTCAATCTCAATGGTGGCCAGGAACAGGACACGGGGGGGCGCTATGGCCTCAACGCCAGTTCCAGCGTGGGCAACTGGAGCCAGTCCCTGGACCTTCAGCTCTCGCGTCTTGGCGGGCCGGACGACAAGATTTACCACGCCGTCCACGAGCTCTATACCCAACGAGAGTTGGAAGGACAATTTTTCCGCCTGGGTTATTTCACGCCCAGCTCCGATGGCCTGAACCGTCAGATCCGTTCGTTCGGCGCCAACCCGGATACGGCGCTGGGGGTGATGTTCGGCAGTTCCGACAGCCTGGTCGTCGACAATCCCAAGCCCAGCGTCTATCCCATTTATGTCACCGCCAGCCGCCAGGCGTCGGTGGAGATTTATCGCAGCGGCCTGTTGATCAACACCCAGGCCGTCAGCGCCGGCTTGCAGAGCCTGGACACCCGGCCATTGCCTGGCGGTATCTACGAAGTGGAAGTTCGACTGATCGAGGACGGGCAAACCACCGCCACCAGCCAGGAACTGGTCTACAAACCCAGCAATTGGAGCAGCACGGAAGATCGCTGGCGCTACAACCTGTTCGCCGGGCGGGAAACCCGGTTGTGGAGCAACTGGGACGACCAGCCCTCGGGTTTCACCACGGCGGGCCTCGGCATCAATTACCTGCTGCACCCACGGGTGATCCTGGGGGGCTCCATGCGCCAGGTGCAGGACAAACTGCAAGTGGGCACTTCGGTGGACTGGACGCTGGCCAGCAGTACCAGCCTGTACGCCAATGTCTACCAGACCGAACAGTACGGCAATGGCATGGACTTGCAGGGCATGTACAGCTACGGCAGTGGCAGCGTCGTGGCCAGCCACAACCGCAGCTGGCTGGATACCCGCAACACCTACGAGACCCTGCCGGACGGCACCCGTATCCGCCAGCGCAACGTGTACGTTGGTCAAACCAGCAATTCGTCGCTGTCGGTCAATCATCGCTTGAGCAACAAGACCTCCATCAACGGGCGGCTGGCCTACAGCGAAGGCAATGTCCAGGGCACGGGCCTGGACCTGGGCTGGACCCAGCGCGCCAAGCTGCGTGGCAGCGATGCCAACTGGCGGTTGTCGGTGTTCGACCGCCCCGGCTCTTCGAGCACCAACGACCGGCGCAATCGGGGCGTGGACCTGAGCTTCAGCGTGGCCTTGGGCGGCCCGGGCGAATACTGGTCGGGCAGCATCGGCACCCGCACCTCCCGCGAGGGCGACCGGGACAACAATGCCTCGCTGACCTATCGCCGCGACCTCCAGGACCACGTCTTGCAAAGCGTCTCCGCCACGGCGCTGGCCGATACCTATGGCGTGGGCCTGTCCGGCCTCGCAAGCTTCAGTACCGACTCGCTCTACGGCGATGGTTTCATCCAGCGCTCGTCCTACAACGACAACCTCACCGGCGGCCTGAACCTCAGCAGCACGGTCGCCGTGGGCGGCCAGAAAGCCGCCTTCACCGGGGTGCCGCAAGGTCGCGGCGCAGGGATGATCGTCGACGTGGAGACCGACCTGGACAACATCATCCTGCGTGCCGACGACCTGACTGGCGGCAGCACCACGTTGCACCCGGGCCGTAACTTCGTGCCGATCACCGCTTATAAAAACAGCATGGTCACCTTCGACTTCGAGGGCGTCCATCCGCCAGCGGCGAGCATCGAGCCCACACGCACCCGCTATCACCTGAACAAGGGCGGCGTGGACTACCGCAAGGTCAGCGTGATGAAAACCGTGACCGTGCTCGGCCGCCTGCTGGACGAACAGGGCCAGCCGCTCAAGGGCCATCACGTGATCAACCACGCCAGCCGCGGCGTCAGCGAGGCGGACGGGTTCTTCTCCATGGAGATGAATGCCGCGTCCCCGACCCTGGAAGTGCGCTACGGCAACGAGTTGTTCTGCCGCTTCCGCCTCGACCCGGAAACCGCCAGCGAGGAAGGCGACGTGTTGATGATCGGCGACCTGCGCTGCACCCCGGACAGCCTGGCCGATAGCACGTTGGCCGCGGCTGACCCGGCGAAGCAGCGTTCATGAGCTGTGGGAGCAAGGCTTGCCCGCGATGAACGATAACGCCAACTCACCAGGAGAGCGGGGTGCCTGCATCGGGCAAGCCTTGCTCCCACGGTGAAGTTTTCCCCCAAAAACCTGCAAGGATTCGCATTGATGTATGAGGTTGTATAGATGAAACCTTTTTCGGTAGCCGTGCGCAGCGTGGTTTCGGTGTTGTTGTTTGCCTGCGTGCCTGCTGCCAATGCCGTGAGCCGGGACATCAGTGCGGTGTTCAGGCCTGACTCTTCGAAGCCTCAAGAGAACACTTTTCTTAATACCACGCCGGTCAGTGGTTACTGCGCGCAATATCCCGCTCAATGCGGGACTGCAAGAATGTTCAGCATTCTGTTGCCTTTTACCGCCAATTCGACCAGCCCTATTCAGGCGGGTCATGGAGACGCCCGGCAAGGTGCGATGTTCAAAGTCCCTGCCAATTGGCGTACCGCACAGGTGACTCATTCAGTTACAGGTGAGACTGAAACCGTTGAAGTACGCTGGTCCGGTATCGGTTCTCGGTACCAATTCCCTGGAAGCGTCGTCGACTTGGTCGGGGGGGGCGTAGATGTCATCACTGCTCATAAGGCGTTATGGAGCGGTTCCAGTTGGGTGAATGCGCCCTCGCCATGTCAATACAGCGGTGTGGGGGCTTATGGCAGTAACTGGTACATGTTTTTCTGGAAGACGCCGGTAGAGAGCGCTTGTGCCAAAAAAGCCAATTACTTGATTCCTAGTATGAGTTACACCTACCTGGACTTCGCCTACGAACTGCGCACCCCAAACCCTCTGAAAATGTCGAGCGGTCTCTATACGGGATCGTTGACCTACAGCGTTGGGCCGGGCCAGGACCTCGACATGGGCGATGTCATGATCCCTTCCGATCCGATACTCACCTTGAACTTCAACCTGACCGTCGAACACACCCTCAAGGTCGACGTCCCTCCGGGCGGCAACCGCGTGGAACTGGTCCCCCAGGACGGCTGGCAAGCCTGGCTCAACAGCGGGCGTAAACCGGTGCGGCTGTTTCGCGACCAGCGCTTCCATATCTCCGCTTCTTCCCGTTTCAAGATGGGCCTCGAATGCCAGCACATCAGCGGCAATACCTGCGCAATCGCTGAGACCGGCACCGGCCATGCCGTGCCGGTGGACGTCAGCGTGACACTACCGGATGGCTTGACGGACGCCAGCGGGCAACCGGTCAACCGTCGTCGGCTGTTGCGCGACGGCAGTGGCACCGAGTTGTTCCAGCCCGGCTTATATGTCGACCGCAGGCCGGGAATGCTGCACTTCGAGGTTGGCCGGGGCAGCGTCGAAGAGATGCTGGACGGCGGCGCCACGCGCTATAGCGGCGACGTCACGGTGATCTGGGATTCGGAAGTTTAAAAGGCGTGGCTTGGCCAGTCCGAGCCGATTTGAGGGTGGGGTGTAGATGAAACAGTTACCAGTGGCAGTGCAAGGCATGGTTTCGGTGTTGGTGTTGACCTGTGCATCGACGGTTGATGCCGTGAGCAAGGATGTCACCGCCATCTTCAGGCCGGATCCCTCGAAGCCCAATGAAAACTCCTTTCTCAATACCACCCCGGTATCGGGTTATTGCGGACTGTATCCGGCGGTATGTGAGCGGGAAAAAATGTTCAGTATTCAGGTGCCCATTACTTTCGAATCGGCTCGTCCGATTCAGGCAAATCATGGGGATCCCCGGCAAGGGGCGATGTTCGATGTGCCGGCCAGCTGGCGTTTGGCGCAGGTGACCCATACCGGTACAGGCGAAACAGAGATTGTTCAAGTGCGGATATCCGGCGTGGGCTCGCGGTATCAGTTTCCTGGCAGCGTGGTCGATTTGGTCGGCGGCGGCGTAAACGCTCTACAGGCCCATCAGAGGTTATGGAGCGGCTCCAGTTGGCTTTATGCGCCTTCGCCTTGTCGAGGTAGCGGCTATTCGACCTACAACCACAATATCTACAACTTTTTCTGGAAGACACCTACCGAAGGTGTGTGCGCCAAAAGAGCCAATTACCTGATCCCCAGCATGTCCTACCGCAATCTGGATTTCGCCTACGAACTGCGCACACCCAACCCTTTGAAAATGTCGTCTGGCCTATATACCGGTTCTCTTACCTACGGCGTCGGACCAGGGCAGGACTTTGACATGGGGGATGTGATGATCCCCACGGATTCGGTGATCACCCTCAATCTCAAACTGACGGTCGAACACACCCTCAAAGTAGAAGTACCCCCCGGCGGCAACCGCGTCGAACTGGTCCCCCAGGAAGGCTGGCAAGCCTGGCTGAACAGCGGGCGCAAACCCACGCGACTGTTCCGTGACCAGCGCTTCCATATCTCGGCCTCGTCACGCTTCAAGATGGCCCTCGAGTGCCAGCACGTCAGCGCCAATACCTGCGCCATCTCCGAAACCGCCACAGGGCACGCCGTGCCGGTGGAGGTCAGCGTGACCCTGCCCGAGGGCCTGACGGATGCCGCCGGGCAACCGATCAGCCACCGCCCGTTGTTTCGTGACGGCACGGGCACCGAGTTGATCCAGCCGGGGTTTTATGTCGATCGACGGCCAGGAACGCTGCACTTCGAGGTGGTGCGCGGCAATGTCGAGGAGATGTTGGACAGCGGCGCCAAGGCCTACTCCGGCAACGTCACGGTGGTCTGGGATTCGGAAATTTAAACGGCCGGTCGGCCAGGATTTTTTTGTGAGTTGCGTGAAATGCATGAGGTTGGAAAAGCGATGAAACATCTATTGGCATGGGTTGGACTCTATCTGTTTTGCGGCGTGGCCCAGGCCGGTCCGCAGATCGGCGTCGGGGTGGTCTACGACTACCTGGACGGCAACAAGACCACCTACATGAAGCGGATATTCAACGGCGGCACGTCCACGGCGTTCGTCAAGGTCAACATCCTGGAGATTATCTATAACGAGGACGGCAGCTACCAGGAAGTGCCGCTGCAGAACCAGGCCAGTGCCCAGTCCAAGGACGGGTTGATGGCCAGCCCGGCGCGGCTGATCGTGCCGGCCAACGGGGTGCAGGGCACGCGCTTGCTGTTCATGGGCAACCGCGACAAGGAACGGTACTTCCGCGTGCGCTTCGTGCCGGTGGTGCCGGAGGCCGAAGACGAGTTCGCCATCAGCAAGGAGGAGCGCGAGGAATACAAGAAGGAGCGCGTCGGGGCGGGGGTCAAGGTGCTGGCGGGCTACGGCACGGTGTTTTTCGTACGGCCCAAGGACACCCGCTTCGAGACCGTGATCGATGACAGCGCCAATCGCTACCAGATACGCAATAACGGCAACAGCGTGCTGGTGATCGATGAGTTCAAGGACTGCGAAGCGAAGAAAGAGAACGAGTGCCGGCCCACCACCAAGCACCACATCATGGCCGGCCGGACGTTCTCGTTCGACAAGGAGGCGGGGCGCGAATATCGCTTCACGCTGATCGAAGGCAGCGAGCAGAAAAACGTCGAGATCAAAGGTTGACGGTCGCCGTCGCCGAACCGTCGTTGACGCCACAGGTAATCAAATATGTTCAAGACACTGGTACGCCCCCTCGCACTGAGCGCCCTTATGTTGCCCTGGGTCCAGGCCTGGGGCGCGGTCGAACGGGAAACCTTCGAGGTCTACGTGACCATCCCCACCGTCGACTTTCATGTGGTGCCCCTCGACCCACAATTGGTCCAGCGCGAACAGCGCCTGCCCTTCAGCACCATCACCGGCGAGCTCAGCCCGTTGCGGGCCACCTACGAGGTGAAGAACAGCAACGGTGCCATCGGTGCCCGCCTGGGGGAAGAGGCGTATCTGTCCAATGGACGTGAGCGCATCGATCTGCGGGTGACCTTCAATGGCGTCGCACTGACCCTGGATTCGGCCCAGGTGGTCACGGCCACCGAAGCCCGGCCCGGACGCCAGGTGCCGTTGGAAATTGCCGCCATCAGGCCCGATGACGATTACAAGCCGGGGGACTACTACGGCACGGTGCACATGGTGTTCGACGCCACCGCGCCGTAGCAACCGCGAACCCTGCGGCAAAGATCATTTGAACCAGCACTCCTGTGGCGAGGGAGCGCTGGGTCAGTGACGGTGGGAGCAAGTTTTGCTCCTGCGCTTTTTATTACTAAAAAAAAGGTATCAAGCATGTTCAAGAAAGTTTTATCCGTTATTGCTTTGGGGACTGCCGCGCTAAGTTCGCCGCTGGTGCTGGGCGCCGATGATGCACGTTCATCCATCCATATCGAGGCGAACATTCCGAGCAAGCAGTTCCACGTGCAGCCCCGGAATCCGGATTTTGGTAAGGACGAATACATGTATTACAACCCCCTGACCTACAAATTCACCCCTTTGCGCCACACCTTTGACGTAAAGAACACCGATGGTTCGGTCCACGCCTACATCGAGAACGGGGCGAGTACAGGGGCCATCCACTTGACCAACGGTGTCGATGTTGTCTCCCTGAGGGCTTTATTCAACGGTGTACCTCTGGACGACCGACCTCAGGAAGTCGTCGACGATGCCACGTCCACACCCGGTACCCAGGCGGACATGTACATCGTGGTTGCGAACTCGCCGACTCGCCCTCTCTCTCCCGGCATGTATAACGCCGACTTCACCGTGATCTTCGACGCGGTGCCTCGGGTCAATCCCTGATCTGGGGCAACCCCTGATCTGAGGGCAACCCCTCGCCACAGGGTACTTGCACCACATTCCCGTGACTCATTGCCTCGCCACCAACGGCTTGCACTGGGTATGGCTCCCCGGTTGCAGGTAGGGCGAGAGAAACGGCGCCATGCCCTTGAGTACTTGTACCGGCAGGGCCGAGGTGAACTTGAAGTTCTGTGCCGAGGCCCCCGGTACATAGGCGGTGAGGGTACCGAAATGACTGTCGCCGATGTAGAACACGAAGGTGGCGGTGCGGTTGATCGATTTGGAACTGATTACTCGTCCGCCGGAGCCGACCGCTTCGATGCGGTTGTCGCCGGTGCCGGTCTTGCCGCCCATGGCCAGCGGCGTGCCGTCGGCCAGTTTGAAACTGCCGGCCACGCGTTTCGCGGTGCCGGCATCCACCACCTGGGACAGCGCACCGCGCAAGGCCTGGGCCACTTCCACCGGCATCACGCGCTTGCCGTTGTCCGGGTTGTTCACCAGCCGTGTCTCGTAAGGCGTGCCGACGGCAAAGTCGAGGCTGTCCACCCGCAGCGCCGGTTGGCGGATGCCATCGTTGAGGATGGTGCCCACCAGTTCGGCAAGCGCAGCCGGGCGGTCACCGGAGCTGCCGATGGCGGTGGCCAGCGACGGTACCAGGTGATCGAACGGGTAGCCGACTTTCTGCCAGCGCTGGTGGATATCCAAAAAGGCCTCGATCTCCAGCATGGTACGGATGCGACTGTCGCGGGCACTCTTGTGCCGGCTCTTGAACAGCCAGCTGTAGACTTCCTGGCGCTCGAACTGGCTGGCCTTGACGATCTGGCTGAACTTGGCGTCGGGGTTGTTCAGCAGGTAACCCATCAACCACAGGTCCAATGGGTGGACCTTGGCGATGAAGCCCTGGTCCGGCAGGTCATAGGCACCGGGGCCATAGCTTTGGTAGAGCCGTTCGAGGCGTTCGTCGGTGAGTTTTTCGGCGCTCTTGGCCGACTTCAAGTGGGCGCGCACGAAGCGGTTGAAGCTCTCCTGGCTGTCGTTGGGAAAGAAATAGCGGTGCACGGCGGCCAGGCGGATAGCGGTAGGGCGCATGCCGTCGAGGAACGTTTCCAGGCGCTGGCCGGTGTCCTTTTTCTGGTACTTCTTCCAGAACCTGAGCAGGAACGAGGTGCCTTCGCGGTCGGCGAACTGGGCCAGGTATTCCTGGCGGCGCGGGTCCTTGTCGTCCTTGAGCAGTTCGGAACTGTTGTTGGGCCCGGCATAGGTGGCGTAGCGCACCAGGTCGCGCATCAGGCGGATGAACGGCAGGTTGATCGACTCCCGCAGGGCGTCGCGCAACGTTGGGTTGCGACCGTCGTCTTCCCTGCGGAAGTTGTGGAAGGTGTGCAGCCCGCCGCCGGTAAAAAAGGCTTCGCCGGGGCTGGCCGAGTAGGTCCGGTCCAGTGCGGCCTCGAGCATCTTCGGCAGGCTGCGGTCGGTGTTCTGGATCAGGTAGTCGACGGCCCAGCGGGAGAGGCGGTCCTGCTCGGCGATTTCGGTTTTCTTCAACGCCGCCGGGGTCTGCTGGGCATAACGCTCGTGCAGCTCGGCGATGATCTGCAGGTAGGTGGTGAGCACCCGCAACTTGGCGGTGGAGCCCAGTTCCAGCTTGCTGCCTTCGTTGATGTCGAAAGGCTGGTCGGTGCTGTCGGTCTGCACCCGCACGCGCGAGCCATCGGGGGTCAGTTCCAGCAGGGTGAAGCTGTAGCGCACCTGGGTGGTGCTGGTGGGGGTCAGCAGGCGTTCTCCCATCAGGCCGATCTCGGTGGCGAAGGCCGGGTCGGCCAAGCGCTTGAGGTAGTCGGTGGCCTGGGCCTGCAAATCGCTTTGCAAGGTGCTGGTGGCGGACAGGTCGAGGCGATCGAGGTCGTACAGCGGGCGGTTGAGCAGGGCGGCGAGGCGACTGCGGGCGGCGCTGATGCCTTTGTTGGTTTCGTTGGGCTGCACGGTCGGGTCCTGGACCCAGTCGCGATAGCTGACCTTGCTCGCCAGGGCTGCGTCGGCCAGGGCCGCGTCGATCACGCCGTTCTGTGCCAACAGGCGGATGTGGCTGTCGGTCAGGCGCGCCAGTTCATCATGACCCTTGGACAGGTAATGGGACGGCCGGCGCTGGGCGATCATCAACGACAGCATTTCCCGCAGGGCCAGGCCTTTTTCCGCCAGGCTCTGGGGATCGGTCGCGGTGCTGGCCAAGCGTTCATTGGCCCGATTGAAGTCGGCGCCATACCAGACCCGCAAGCCTTCGGCCATGCCGTGGACTTCACCATGCCCCGGCACGGCGGAGAGCGGCACGCTGTTGAGGTAGTCGCGGATGATCCGCTGCCGCGCCTCGAGGGTTTGCGGGCCGCCCTGGTAAGCGCGCACGCTGGCGGAAACCATCTGGCGGATTTTCTCCGCGCCGGACACGGTCAGGCCCTCAGGCGAGTGACGGTATTTCTCCAGTTGTGTGGCCAGGGTGCTGCCCCCGGCGGATTGCCCCGGCAGGCTCAACAGCTTGGCGACTTGCGACCAGGCCGCCATGCCGAAGCGCGGCCAGTCCACGGCCGGGTTGGCCAAGGGTTGCTTGGGGTCGAGCAGAAAACGGTTCTCGATGAACAACAGGCTCTGCACCACCACGGGCGGGATCGCTTCGAAGTTCGCATACAGCTGCTGCGGGTACTTGAACTGATAGACCGGCGCGGCGCGGCAGTCGGTGATGGTCAATCCAGCCTGGATCTTTTCCGTGTAGGGCACGAACAGGCCTTTTTCGACGTAGCCCATCAACGCCGGCGAAAACCGCGCCTGGGCCTGGATCACATAGTCACGCTTGAGCAGACGCGGCAGGAATTCCCCCAGCGCGCTGTAGCCCAGGCGCCGGTCGAACGGGCCTGCGCCAGGGTAGACGATGGCATCGCTGGGCCCCGGCTGCACCGAGTAGCTCAGGGACTCGGCATACTTGCTGAGCTCCCGGGCCTGAAATCGCGACGTGCGCATTTCCTTGGCCACCGCCAGGCCGACCACCACCACGATAATCAGCAACAACAACCAGAATGCCCGCCAGCCATGCCGTGCGCGGCGTTTTTTTTGAGGTAAAGGCGCTTCTTCCATACGTTCAGTCGGGACCACAGGTTCATTCGAATCGGTTTGCCACAAAGCGCCCATAGTCGACTGATCCATTAAGCAGATTGATCGGACTTGCTTGAAGCTTAGACGGTGGTTGGCGTGGGGGGAGGGGAAATTGTGGGCAAGCCCATACACGAGCACTTGTAAGACGTCATTGGCTAAGGCGCTTTTGTGGCGAGGGAGCTTGCTCCCGCTCGGCTGCGCAGCAGACGCAACGGTGGCATGGCTGAAGCGTTTTCAACGGTTGAAAAACGAGGGCGGCTTCGCCCCCCAGCGGGAGCAAGCTCCCTCGCCACGGTCGGTATGTCTTTAGGATGGGAGATTGCCTGCCTGGCGCGAAGAAATGCTCAGGTGTTTGGGGCTGTCATGGTCTGACCGGCTTTTGTGGCGAGGGAGCTTGCTCCCGCTCGGCTGCGCAGCAGTCGCAACGGAGGCATGGCTGAAACGTTTTCAGCGGTTGAAAAACGAGGGCGGCTTCGCCCCCCAACGGGAGCAAGCTCCCTCGCCACGGGTACTACGTCGTTTTCGGAAAAGTCGCTCAACCATTATCGCGTCGGATCGTCGTGGGAGAAGCTACCGTAAGTAGGTGCCCCAACCACAGGAAGCCAAGGAATGCATCCTCCACGCCCAAACTCCCATCGCTTACGTCGCGGACGCTCTTCGGAACCGGGGCGAGGTTACCTCGTCACTACGGTCGTTCACCAACGAATACCTATCTTCAAGAACTGGCAGTTGGGCCGCTTATTGGTGGCAGAAATGCGCCTGGCTCATGAGCGAGGTCAGGTCAATTCGCTGGCCTGGGTTGTGATGCCGGATCACCTGCATTGGCTGGTGCAGCTAGAGCAGGCTCAGCTCACCCATGTGATGCAGATGGTCAAATCCCGCAGCACGCTCACAATCAACCGAGCAATGAACAGAAAGGGCGCGTTCTGGCAAAGCGGCTTCCATGATCGCGCGATCCGTGACAACGAGGACCTGCGACCTTGCGCACGCTACATCATTGCCAATCCGCTTCGTGCAGGTTTGGTGGATCGCGTTGGCAATTATCCACTGTGGGACACAGTGTGGCTCGGCGAGGGACGTGATGTCTGAAAGCCTTGCGCTAGAGCCATCGCCCCATGCCAAAACATGACGCTGCACCATCACTGTGCAATACTCCGCGGCGTTTCCGAGTGACCTGAATCCCAGACAACACCTCTCCAAAAGCCGATTCTGGCGCAGCCTTATCCCTGAATTTCCCTGGTTTTACAGTGAATCTCTCTATCCCTGGCTTTTTATACTGCACGACCCGCTGATCCTGAGGTTGTCGTTCCACAGGACGGTCTGCCCACAAGACAGACCCGGTTTCGGCAAGGCGGCAGGCTTACCGGCCTGTGGCTTTGGACACTCGGTGGCTAATCCAATAACAAGACGAGGTTACCCCTATGCCTGTCGGCAATCATCTGCCCCATGGCGAGACCGCCCAGGGCGGTCCGCTCAAACGTGAACTCGGTGAGCGGCATATCCGCCTGATGGCGCTTGGCGCCTGCATCGGTGTCGGGCTGTTCCTCGGTTCGGCCAAGGCCATCGAAATGGCCGGCCCGGCGATCATGCTGTCCTACATCATTGGCGGCCTGGCGATCCTGGTGATCATGCGCGCCCTCGGTGAAATGGCCGTGCACAACCCGGTGGCCGGTTCGTTCAGCCGCTATGCCCAGGATTACCTCGGCCCACTGGCAGGTTTCCTGACCGGTTGGAACTACTGGTTCCTGTGGCTGGTGACCTGTGTAGCGGAGATCACCGCCGTGGCGGTGTACATGGGCATCTGGTTCCCCGACGTGCCCCGCTGGATCTGGGCCTTGGCGGCACTGGTCAGCATGGGGTCGATCAACCTGATCGCGGTCAAGGCCTTCGGTGAATTCGAATTCTGGTTCGCCCTGATCAAGATCGTCACCATCATCGCCATGGTCATCGGCGGCGTCGGCATCATCGCCTTTGGCTTCGGCAACGACGGTGTGGCCCTGGGCATTTCCAACCTCTGGGCCCACGGCGGCTTCATGCCCAACGGCGTGTCCGGCGTGTTGATGTCCCTGCAAATGGTCATGTTCGCCTACCTGGGCGTGGAGATGATCGGCCTGACCGCCGGTGAAGCGAAGAACCCACAGAAAACCATCCCCAACGCCATCGGTTCGGTGTTCTGGCGGATCCTGCTGTTCTACGTCGGAGCGTTGTTCGTGATCTTGTCGATCTACCCGTGGAACGAGATCGGCACCCAGGGCAGCCCGTTCGTGATGACCTTCGAGCGCCTGGGCATCAAGACCGCCGCCGGCATCATCAACTTCGTGGTGATCACCGCCGCACTGTCGTCCTGCAACGGCGGCATCTTCAGCACCGGACGGATGCTCTACAGCCTGGCGCAGAACGGCCAGGCCCCGGCCGGTTTCGCCAAGACCTCGACCAACGGCGTGCCGCGTCGCGCATTGCTGCTGTCCATCGCCGCGCTGCTGCTGGGCGTGTTGCTCAATTACCTGGTGCCGGAGAAGGTCTTCGTCTGGGTGACCTCCATCGCCACCTTCGGCGCGATCTGGACCTGGGTGATGATCCTGCTGGCCCAGCTCAAATTCCGCAAAAGCCTGAGCGCTTCGGAGCGTGCGGCGTTGAAGTACCGCATGTGGCTGTACCCGGTCAGCTCGTACCTGGCGCTGGCGTTCCTGGTGCTGGTGGTGGGGCTGATGGCGTATTTCCCCGATACGCGCGTGGCGTTGTACGTTGGTCCGGCGTTCCTGGTACTGCTGACAGTGTTGTTCTACGTCTTCAAGTTGCAACCCACCGGGCAAGCCCAAGGTTCGATGGATGCCGCTTCGTAAGTTGTCGGCCATGCGATAAAAAGGGCCCCGGTCGGATGATCGGGGCCTTTTTTTGGGAGCTATGTCGATCACGTCTCTTTGGCTGCTGTCGAAGGTGGCAGGTCCCGAGGGCGTTGCATATGAATGTATCGCTGGTTTTCGATCGTGAGCTCGACCGCCGCCAGGTTGTGTGGTTTTTCCTCTTGGCGACCCTGCTGTATGTCCTGCCGCTGATCCTCGCTGATTTTCGCTATATCGACGATAGCTGGCGAACGCTGGAAGCGGGCAATGCCTGGGCCAACGAGGGGCGCTGGTTCACTGATCTGCTGTATCAGGTGTTGTCTTTTTCCAGCGCCGCGCCGGATATTTTTCCGCTGCCTCTGTTGCTCGCAACCTTGGCAATGTCCCTGGCGCTGGCTCGGCTGACCTTTCACTATTTCCCTGAACCGACACTTGCCTGTTGTCTTGTGCCGTTGCCCCTCTGGTACAACCCTTTCCTGTTGCAGAACCTGTCGTATCAATACGACGGACCCAGCATGGTCCTGAGCCTGGTCGCGGTTATCTATGCTGTCACCTTTCGGGGGGCATCGCGCCTGCGACGGCTATGGGTGCCGGCGGCTTGGTTGGTGCTGGCGTTCGGGCTCTATCAGATCAGCTTCAACGTGTTCCTTGGGTCTTGGGCCTGCTCTGCCTACTGACGCCTTTGATGCTGGCGCTGTTGGTACCAGGCATCACCCTGCTCTTCCGTGACTTCAATGAGGGCGCCCGCACACTGATGGGCTTCGGCGTGTTGTTGGTTTCATTGTCATGAAGGAGCCGTCGCAGACCAGCGCGCCGCGGTGCTAGCCAGCGGCGGCGCCGGAACCCCGCAGCGAGGGACGTCTTCCGCCGTAGGAGTTGTTCATGCCGCCACTGTTTCCATCGGCTCAAAACTATCCGCCCGCGCCATCTGCCACATCCGCGAATAAAACGCCCCGTTGACCTCACCCGTCAGCAATTCCCCCGGCTTCAGAAACACGTGCAACTGAGAGAACAACTTGACCTCGGTGGCCGACATCCGCCGCACCAGGTGCTTGGGCTGCAATTGCGACGGGTGCTCGAGCCCGGCGGCGGCGAGCATTTCGGCCAGGGCCTTGAGGGTGTTGCGGTGGAAGTTGTAGACCCGCTGGGCCTTGTCCGGGACGACCAGGGCGCGCTGGCGCAAGGTGTCCTGGGTGGCGACACCGGTGGGGCATTTGTTGGTGTGGCAGCTTTGGGACTGGATGCAACCGATGGCGAACATGAAGCCGCGCGCGGCGTTGGCCCAGTCGGCGCCGATGGCCAGGACGCTGGCGATGTCGAAGGCGCTGACGATCTTGCCACTGGCGCCGAGCTTGATCTTGTCCCGCAGGTTCAGGCCCACCAGGGTGTTGTGCACGAACAGCAGGCCCTCGCGCAGCGGCACGCCGATGTGATCGGTGAACTCCACGGGCGCCGCGCCCGTGCCGCCTTCCTTGCCGTCCACTACGATGAAGTCGGGCAGGATCCCGGTTTCCAGCATGGCCTTGGCGATGCCCATGAATTCCCAGGGATGACCCAGGCAGAATTTGAAGCCCACCGGTTTGCCGCCGGACAGCTCACGCAACTGCTGGACGAATTGCATCAGTTCGATTGGCGTGGAAAACGCGCTGTGGCATGACGGCGAAATACAATCCTCGCCCATGAGGATGCCACGGGTCTCGGCGATTTCCCGGGTGACCTTGTGCTTGGGCAGGATCCCGCCGTGGCCGGGTTTGGCGCCCTGGCTCATCTTGATTTCGATCATCCGCACCTGCGGGTTCCGTGCCTGGGCGGCGAAACGCTCGGGGTCGAAGCGTCCGTCGCTGGTGCGACAGCCGAAATAGCCGCTGCCCAGTTCCCAGGTCAGGTCGCCACCGTGTTCGCGGTGGTAGGGGCTGATACTGCCTTCACCGGTGTCATGGGCGAAGTTGCCCAGCTTCGCGCCTTGGTTCAACGCCCGGATGGCGTTGGCGCTCAGAGAGCCGAAGCTCATGGCCGAGATGTTGAACACCGATGCTGAGTACGGCTGGGTGCACTGCGGGCCGCCGACGGTCACGCGAAAACCGCTGGGGTCGCTCAGCGGGGCCGGGCGCATGGAATGGCCGATGAATTCGAAGCCGGTCTGGTACACGTCGATCAAGGTGCCGAACGGTTTGTCGGCGCTTTCGTTCTTGGCCCGGGAGTACACCAGCGAGCGCTGGGCCCGGGAGAAGGGCAGGGCATCGCTGTCGGATTCGAGCAGGTACTGACGGATCTCCGGGCGGATGCCTTCGACCAGGTAGCGGATATTGCCCAGGATCGGGTAGTTGCGCCGTACGGCATGACGGCTTTGCAGCAGGTCGAACACCCCCAACAGGCTCAACAGCCCGGTCACCAGCGCAATGGGCCAGAGCCAGTCGTGTTGCAGGAATGGCAGGCTGGCCAGGGTGAAAATGACACAGCCAGCAAAGAAGGCGTAACGACTCAGCAGAGACAGGCTCATACGGTTTCCTTGGGGGGGGGGCGATTGGCGAGACATTAGCTTGGAATTCAGCTTGTGGCGAGGGAGCTTGCTCCCGCTGGGCTGCGAAGCGGCCCCAGCTGGATCACTGTGATGGGGCAGGCAGACCGCATCAGCCGGTTCTACGACGGCTGCGCCGCCGAGCGGGAGCAAGCTCCCTCGCCACAGGGGCTGTGTGTTGGCTGGAGTAACGAACGCCAGAAAAACCTGTGGGAGCGAGCTTGCTCGCGATGGCGGTCGCCCGCTCGACACCCGCATTGACTGACCTACCGCTATCGCGAGCAAGCTCGCTCCCACAATTGGATTGGCGGCGACGCTCGGCAGTTGTGGTGAGGGAGCTTGCCACAGGGGCTGTGTGTTGGCTGGAGTAACGAACGCCAGAAAAACCTGTGGGAGCGAGCTTGCTCGCGATGGCGGCCGCCCGCTCGACACCCGCATTGACTGACCTACCGCTATCGCGAGCAAGCTCGCTCCCACAATTGGATTGGCGGCGACGCTCGGCAGTTGTGGTGAGGGAGCTTGCCACAGGGGCTGTGTGTTGGCTGGAGTAACGAACGCCAGAAAAACCTGTGGGAGCGAGCTTGCTCGCGATGGCGGTCGCCCGCTCGACACCCGCATTGACTGACCTACCGCTATCGCGAGCAAGCTCGCTCCCACAATTGGATTGGCGGCGACGCTCGGCAGTTGTGGTGAGGGAGCTTGCCACAGGGGCTGTGTGTTGGCTGGAGTAACGAACGCCAGAAAAACCTGTGGGAGCGAGCCTGCTCGCGATGGCGGTCGCCCGCTCGACACCCGCATTGACTGACCTACCGCTATCGCGAGCAAGCTCGCTCCCACAATTGGATTGGTGGCGACGCTCGGCAGCTGCAGTGAGGGAGCTTGCCAGAGGGGCTGTGTGTTGGCTGGAACAACAGTTTATGAGAACCAGAAAACCTGTGGGAGCGAGCTTGCTCGCGATGGCGGCCGCCCGCTCGACACCCGCATTGACTGACCTACCGCTATCGCGAGCAAGCTCGCTCCCACAATTGGATTGGCAGTTGTGGTGAGGGAGCTCGCTCCCACCGTTTGAACTGCCGAGGTGGCTCAGCTCGCCTGTTTCATCTGCCGCAGCGGTAATTCCACGCGGAAGGTGGTGCCCACACCGACTTCGCTGCGTACGGTGATCTCGCCGTTGTGTTTTTTCACGATGCCGTAGGACAACGACAGCCCGAGCCCTGTGCCCTGGCCGATGGGTTTGGTGGTGAAGAACGGGTCGAAGATTTTCTGCAGGGTCTCGGGGGGAATACCCGAGCCGTTGTCCGCCACTTCGATCCAGACGGTTTCGTCACCGACCCCGTTGCGCAGGGTGATGGTGCCGCGTTCGGGGCCGATGGCCTGGGCGGCGTTGACGATCAGGTTCATGATCACCTGGTTGATCTGCGATGGCAGGCATTCCACCTCAGGCAAGGGTGTGTATTCCTTGACCACATCGGCCTTGTACTTGATTTCATTGGCGACGATGTTCAACGTCGAATCCATGCCCTGTTGCAAATTGGCCATCTGCCATTCCTGGCTGGAATCAACGCGGGAGAAGTCCTTCAGGTCCTTGACGATCTGCCCGACCCGGCCAATGCCATCCTTGGATTCCTTGATCAGCAGGGGGATGTCCTCGACCAGGAAATCCAGCTCCACCTGTTCGCGCAGCTTTCTCAAGTTCACCACCAGCTCCGGCGAGGCGATGGCCTCCTCGGCGCTGCCGTAGGCGGTGAGCATTTCCTGGAGTTTGCCGAAATAGCCGTCCAGCGCCCCCAGGTTGGAAGAAATGAAGCCGATCGGGTTGTTGATCTCGTGGGCCACCCCTGCCGCCAACTGGCCCAGCGAGGCGAGCTTTTCCGATTGCACCAACTGGGTTTCCAGCATCTTGCGTTCGTCGATCTCCATCTGCAGCAGCTCGCTGGCCTGTTTGAAGGCCTGGGTGCGTTGTTCTACCAGGTCTTCGAGCTTGTTCATTTTCAGTTGCGCGCGAGAGGTCATTTCCCATTTGGTGGTCAGGGTGTTGGCCATCTGCTGGACTTCGATGTTGTCGAACGGCTTCTTCAGGATCAGCAAGCGGTCGTGGCCGTTCAGACGGTCGAGCAATTCATCCCAGGAATAATCCGAATAGGCGGTGCAAACCACCACTTGCAACTGTGGATCGCGCTTCCAGAGTTCTTCGATGGTCTTGGCGCCGTCCCAGCCTTCGGGCATGCGCATGTCGACAAAGGCCAGGGCATAGGGACGCTCCTTGGCCATTGCCTCCAGCAATTTGTTCAGGCCTTCCTGCCCACCGTAGGCCGAGTCGAGTTCGAACACAGTGGCGGCAGCTTTCGGCGCTTCGCCAAACAGCGCGCTCTCCATGTCCTGCAAATCCGTGTTGCTGTCATCCTCCGGAGTGAGGATCTTGCGGAAATCTTCATGAATGGCGGGTGTATCGTCGATCAACAGGATGCGGCGGTTACTCAGGCTGTTCATGGTTCACCTTCTGCAAGTTTCAGGGGCACCTGCAATTGGAATGTCGCTCCTTTGCCTGGCCCCTCACTGTGGGCGGTGAGGTGGCCGTTCATTTCGATGGCCGCCAATGCGCAGCTGTGCAGGCCAAAGCCGTGGCCTTCCTTACGCGTGGTAAAACCATGGGCGAAGATGCGCGTCATGTTTTCCTCCGGGATGCCTTCGCCTTCGTCCTTGACGCTGATTTGCAGGGTTTGGCCATCGACAACGGCGGCCTTGAGGGTCATGTTCCGCGCATGGTTGGACACCCCGGCCATGGCGTACTTGGCATTGCTGATCAGGTTGATCAGAATCAGCAGCAAGCGATGCTTGTCGCCCATGATCCGCGGCACGTCGCCGTATTCCTTGATCACCGTAACATGATGGCGGGTCAGGGCGCCGGAGTTCATGCGCAAGGCGTCTTCGAGCAGTTCGCTGACCACCAAAGGTTCCAGCAGGCTGTTGGCGCCAGCATAGGATTGCTGGGTGGAGACGATGTCCTTGATGTGGTCCACGCTCTTGCTCAACTGGGCCAGTTCATCGGTCAGGCTCTGCTGCTCCGACGCGATGGCCTCGACCAGTTGGTTGAGGTAGCCGGGCAGCAGCTTGCCTTTGGCGTCCTCAGTGAGGAAGTGCCCGAGGTCATCGGCGTGTTCGTTGATCAATTGCATCGCCTTGCCCAGCCCCACGGCCTTGCTGCTGCGCAGTTTGCGGCTGACCAGGTCAGCGGAGATGTTCACGCTGTTGAGGACGTTGCCGACGTTGTGCAGCACGTTGGTGGCGATTTCCGCCATGCCGGCCTGGCGGGCGGTGTCCATCAACTCGCTCTGGGTGTCCTTGAGCTGGCGGGTACGCTCCTCGACTCGTAGTTCCAGTTCATCATTGGCGGTTTGCAGGGCGTTGTTGACCCGATTGATTTCGGCGAAGCTGCGTATCAACCGGATCGCCAGCCAGATCAGTATCAAGACCAGGAGCGTGGCGAACACCAGCAGGTAAACGTGGTTGCGCTGGTATTTGGCGGCGGCTTTTTCCTGGTCTTTCTCGAGCAGGTTGGTGATGGTGTCCAGGCGATTGGCCAAGGGGATCGCTTCGATGCCCAGCAATAATTCATTGACCTTTGGCTGTTCGCGCAGGATCACCCCGATGTGCCTGCGCAGGACTTCGATGGAGTTGAGCAACCCCTCAGGCAGGCGCTCCTTGTTGACATCCAACTGGTTCAAGCCCAGCAGGACCTCGGCTGCGATCTCCGGGGAACTGAGCTGGGCGAACTCCATGCTGCTGAGCAACAGGTCGTAAGTGTCGATGGCAACGTTCTGCAACTCCAGTTTGTAGGTGTCGGGCAGCCGGGCGAACTGGCCCTGGATGTCGTCCTCGCCGGTGGGCAGGAAGGCCAGGGAATTGCGCAACACCGCGTTATGGGATTTGAACTGTTCCACCAGACGGGTCTTTTCCTTGACCAGCTTGAGGTATTCGTCGCGTTGGGCCTCCCAGAGCGACGGCCCGTGGCGCCCCGGTTCCGATTCGATGGCGTCCAGACGCTGCCACAGGCGTGCCATTTCGTGCAGGGGAGAGACCAGCGGGTCGTAGTTGTGGGTCAGGGCGATCCGAGACTTGAGGACTTCGTTGTCCCAGATGGCGTCCTGTTGCTTGAGCAGGCGAATCAGGTCACGGGATTCAATGTACGAGGCGGCCTGCTGGGCCCCCGAATTGACGTACATGAACAGCAGGATCGAAGCCAGCAGCAGGCCGATGAAGGCAAGACCGAGGCGGCGCAGAGCGGTCATAGGGGCTTGCCCTCCGATTCACCCGTCAGGGTCTTGAGGAACTCGACGATCAGTGTCGTATCGTTCTTGAGGGGCTCACGACCCAGTTGGTATTTGAACATCACCTCCACCGCGTGCTCCAGAGTCGTCACCGACCCGTCATGGAAATACGGCGCGGTAACGGCCACGTTACGCAGGCTGGGTACCTTGAAGACCTGGCGGTCCGCTTCATCGCCGGTAATGTTGAAACGTCCTTCGTCGGCCCGGGTCGGGTTGCCCCGGTCGCCGATGTAGTCACCCATGACGCCGAATTTCTGGAACATGTTGCCGCCGATGTTCACGCCCTGGTGGCAAGCGATGCAGCCGTACTCCTTGAACCGCTGGTAACCGAACTTTTCCCGGGGCGTGAGGGCGTCGGTATTGCCCAGCAGGTACTGGTCGAAACGCGAATTGGGTGTTTGCAACGTGCGTTCGTAGTCGGCCAGGGCGCCCTGGATATTGGGCTTGGTCACGCCGTCGGAGTAGGCGTCCTTGAAGTCCTTGGCGTAGCCGGGGTCATCGGCGATACGCTTGACCACCGACTCCCAGGTGCTGCCCATTTCCACCGGGCTGGTCACGACCTGGTGGACCTGTTCTTCCAGCGTATCGACGCGGCCATCCCAGAACTGGTGGAAGTTCAGGCCGGCGTTGAACACGGTAGGTGTATTGACCTCCACCGGCTTGCCGTCGAAGCCCAGGGAAAACGGCTTGTCGTCGGCGCCGCCCTTGTCCAGGCGATGGCAACTGGCGCAGGACAGGGTGTTGTTGACCGACAGCCGTGGGTCATTGAACAGCCGCAGCCCCAACTGGACGCGCTTGGGGTCCAGGGCCGGCACCGGTGGCAGGGGCTTGAGGGGTTCGTCCAAAGGCGCGGCGTGAGCGGTTACGCTTGCTCCCACCAGCAGGCCGAGCGCCAGAATCAGTCCATGTAACGCCATGGGATCTTTTCCTTGAAACTTTGGTTGAGGACACTCAGGTGTTCACGAAAACGGGTTCTGGCGTTTTTCCCACTCGGTCATCCAATCGGCAAAGGCCTGCGGTTCGACGGCCTTGCTGAAGTAATAACCCTGGACTTCCTCGCAGTGGTGCTTCTTGAGAAATTCAAGCTGCTCAAGGGTTTCCACCCCCTCGGCGATGATGTGCAGGTTCAGGCTCTTGCCCAGGCTGATGATGGTGCTCACCAGCTTGGCGTCATTGCTGTCGATGCTCAGGTCACCGACGAACGACTGGTCGATCTTCAGCACATCCACCGGAAATTTCTGCAAGTAGCTCAGGCTCGAATAGCCGGTGCCGAAATCATCGATGGCCAGGCGTATCCCCTGTTGCTTGATGGCCTTGAGGATGGCGACCGTGGTATCGATGTTCTGCATCAGTACGCTTTCGGTGATCTCCAGTTCTAACTGTGTCGGGTCCAGGCCGGTTTCCTTGAGGGTGCGGGTGATGCCTTCGACGAAGCCGCGCTGGCGAAAATCGATGGCCGAGATGTTCACCGACAGGCATAGCGGCCGCATGCCCTGGGCTTGCCAGCGGCAGGCCTGCTGGCAGGCTTCCTGAAGCACCCATTGGCTCAGCGGAACGATCAAGCCGCTGTCCTCGGCCACCGGAATGAAATCCCCCGGGTAGACCAGGCCATGTTCCGGCCTGTTCCAGCGTACCAACGCCTCGACTCCGACCACCTTGCCGCTCCCGAGGTCGAGCTTGGGTTGGTAATGCAGCACGAATTCCTTGCGTTGCAGGGCCAGGCGCAGGCCCGATTCGATGGTCTGCTGCTGCCGTGCCCGGCGGTTCATGTCTTCGGTGAAGAAACGGTAGTCGTTGGGGCCGGTCTCCTTGACGTTGCGCATCGCCGTCTCGGCTTTCTTGATCAGCGCCACGGCGTCGAAACCGTCGGTCGGGTACACGCTGATGCCCAAACTCGCGGTGACGCTCAGGTCATGGCCGTCGATGGGTTGCGGGGAGCTGATGGCCGCCAGCAATTTCTCGGCTACGCCCTTGGTCTGCTGTGGGTCGACGATGTCCCCCAGCACCACCACGAATTCATCGGAACCGTAGCGAAACACCGAGTCGGATTCACGCACCACGGTGGCCAGCGCCCTGGCCACGCGCTTGAGCATTTCGTCGCCCACCGGATGGCCCAGCGCGTTGTTGATGCGCTTGAAGCGGTCCAGGCCGATGAACATCACCGCCAGTTGCCGGTCGTGCCGACGGCACTGGGCCATGGCCTGGGTCAGGCGATCGCCCAGCAACATGCTATTGGGCAGCTCGGTGAGTACGTCGTATTGCAGCAGGTGGGACACCTTGAGCAGTTCCTGGACGCGCTCTTCGATCGTGCGTTCCAGGCTGCGCATTTTCCGCGCCGCATCCTGGGCCAGTTGCCATTTCCAGGTCATGGCGCTGGCCATCTGGCGAATTTCCAGGGTGTCGAAGGGTTTCTTGAGGATCAGCAACTGATCGTCGAACTCGATCCGTTCGGCCATGGTTTCCCAGGAGTAGTCCGAGAAGGCCGTGCACAGGGCGATTTGTAGCCGCGGGTCGGCCTCCCATAACCGCTCGATGGTCTGCAGGCCATCCCAGCCCGGTGGCATGCGCATGTCGGCGAACACCAGCGCATAGGGCTGGCCTTCGGCCTGGGCGCGCTTGACCAGTTCCAGCGCCTCCTCGCCCTGGTAGGCCGAGTCGATCTGGAATTGCAGCCGGCTGACCTGCGGGGTGCCGAACAGCAGGCTTTCGGTGTCGTCCAGCGAGTCATCGCTGCCGGCGCTGGGGCTGAGGATCTTGCGAAAGTCCTGGTGGATCGCCGGCGTGTCGTCCACCACCAGGATCCGCCGGTTGGCAGGCACCGACATGGGGTTCATGGATTGCTCTCCGATAGCTGGCTCGCTGGTCGGGTCCAGTGGTCTGTCGCGGGAGTGATGGTGCCGGCCTTGAGCAGTTTGGCGGCCTGGCCGCTGTCGACCACGGTGCTGAAGTAATGCCCCTGGGCCTGCATCGCGCCGCCGCTGGACATCAGTGTGGTGCGTTGTTCCTGGGTCTCGACGCCCTCGGCAATGATCCCGATGCCCACGTCCCGGGCGAAGTTGATGATCGCCCGCAACGTCGTGGCGTTCTCGGGGTCGGCGTTGGCGCTGTCGAGAAAGCGCTGGGCGAGCTTGAGGTGATTGACCCGGTAGGTCTTGAGGTAATCGAACGAGGAATATTCGGTGCCGAAGTCATCGATGGCGATCTGCACGCCCAATTCGCAGAGGCGCGGCAGCACGTCGTTGTGGGTCCACTTGGTCTGGGCCAGGGTGGCTTCGGTGACGTCGAAACGCAGGTCCCAGGGTGCCAGCTCCCAGCGCGCGGTGGTGCGCAGCACGTCGTAGATCAGTTCCGGGCCGGTCTTGAGCTGGGTCAGGGACAGGTCGATGGCGATCACCGGCGGCGCCATGCCCTGGTCGCGCCATTGGCGCATCTGTTGGCAGGCCTGGTCCAGCACCCAGTGTCCCAGGCCAATGATGATCCCGGTCTTCTCGGCCGCTGGCATGAAGGCCGCGGGCTCCAGCCAGCCCCGTTGGGGGTGGTTCCAGCGCACCTGCACGCCCATGCCGAGGATCTTGCCGGTGCCGAGGTCGACTTCGGGCAGGTAGTGCAGTTGCAGTTCCTGGTTTTCGATGGCTTGGCGCAGATCGTTGGCCAGGGCGACCCGGTCGGTGACTTCCTGGTTAATTTCCTCGTTGTGGAAGTGATACTGGTTGCGTCCCTTTTCCTTGGAACGGTACAGGGCCATGTCGGATTGCGCCATCAGGCTGTCGGCACTCAGGCTCTGCGGGGTGTACAGGGCGATGCCGATGCTCACCGAGATCCGCACGTCGTTGCCGTCCAGGGAGTACGGCGCCACCAGCGCATCACGGATCTTGCCCGCCAGCGCGGCGCAGTGGGTCGCTTCATGGACGTCCAGTTGCAGCAGGGCGAATTCGTCGCCGCCCAGGCGCGCCACCACATCGTTTTCCCGGGTACAGGACTTGATGCGGGCGGCGACTTCCTGCAACAGCAGGTCGCCGATGGGATGGCCCAAGGTGTCGTTGATGCGTTTGAAGTGGTCCAGGTCCAGGTAGAACATGGCGAACGGCGCCGCTCCCCGACGAGCGGCGGCGAAAGCCTGGTGCAGGCGCTCGATCATGGTGGCGCGGTTGGCCAGCCCGGTCAGGCCGTCGGTGCGGGCGAGCAGGGCGATCTTCTCTTCGGCCAGCTTGCGCTCGGTGATGTCGAGGATGATGCCTTCCACTTCCAGCAACAGGCCCTGGTCGTTGCGCACTGGAATGTAGCGGTTCTCCACCCAGCGGAACGTGTCGTCGCCGGTGCGCATGCGGAACTCGATGGAGGCCCCGGCAGTGTCCCGGTCGAGGACACGGACCATGGCCTCCTGGACTTTGTCCTGGTCATCGGGGTGGATCAGGGTTTGCGCCCAGTCCGGCGCGTTGATCAGTTGCGCCGCGGAATGACCGAACTTGGTGATGTTATGGGAGATGTACATCAATGCGAACGGCGGCTCGCCCCGCAGGCGATAGAGAATGGTCGGGCTGTTCTGCACGATGATGTTGGCGTCGGCCAACTCGCGGGTGCGTTCCTCGACCGCCCGTTCGAGCATGTCCATTTTCAGCGCCGCGTCCTCGGTCATCTGCCATTTGACGGTCAAGGCGCTGGCCATCTGGCGGATCTCGATGGCGTCGAAGGGTTTTTTCAGGATGAGCAGGCGGTCGCCCAGTTCGAGGCGCTCGGAAATATCTTCCCAGGAATAATCCGAGTAAGCGGTGCACAGGGCCACTTGCAGCTTGGGGTCGGCGCGCCACAGCCGTTCGATGGTTTCCAGGCCGTCCCAGCCCGGTGGCATGCGCATGTCGATGAACGCCATGGCGAAGGGCTGCCCTTGGGCCAGCGCCTTCTCGACCTTGTTCAAGGCTTCCATGCCCTGGAACGCCGAATCGAGCACGAAACTCATGGCGGCGACCGCTACCGGCGCGCCAAACAGAGCCTCTTCGGCACTGCTCAGGTTGTCTTCGGCGTTCATCTGGGGGCTGAGGATCTTGCGAAAATCCTCATGGATGGTCGGGGTGTCGTCGACGATCAGGATCCGCCGATTGGTTTTATCCAAAGGCAGGCTCATGGCCGTGCACCACTTTGATGCTGACTATAGAACCCTGGAAACATCTGATATCCCTTTCACTGGCATGAGTATTCGGCCTGTACATGGCCCTTCATGGGGTAGAGCATAGTCGCCTCATCGCGATGCGCTCGGCCACTGATGGCAAATGTGTCTAAATTTTCGCAATCTACTAGGCTGTAATGCGGGGCCAGGTAGAACGGTTGTCGTGAACAGGAGGGGGTTTCAAATGGAAGATCAATCGCCGGACGTTCCGGTAAAGAAGCCGGTGGTGCTGCTGGTCGATGACGAAGAGTCGATTCTCAATAGCCTGCGTCGGCTATTGCGCAGCCAGCCGTACGAGATCCTGCTGGCCGACAGTGGCGCCAAGGCCCTGGAGATTCTCAAGGAGCGGCCGGTCGACCTGGTGATGACCGACGCGCGCATGCCGAACATGGATGGCGCCACGCTGTTGGCCGAGATCCGCAAGCTGTACCCCTCGACGTTGCGCATCCTGCTCACCGGTTATGCCGATGTGGACATGATGACCAAGGCCATCAACGAGGGGCAGCTCTATCGCTACCTCAGCAAACCCTGGAACGATGACGAACTGGTGCAGGCCTTGCGCCAGGCCCTGGCCCACCAGCATTCCGAAAGCGAGCGCCAGCGTCTCGAAGCGCTGAACCGCGAGCAGAACCAGCAACTCAAGACCCTGAACGCCACCCTGGAAAAACGCGTGGTGTCGCGCACCTCCGAGCTGCAGCAGACCGCCGACATGCTCGACCTGGCCTACGACGAGCTCAAGCGCAGTTATGTGACCAGTACCGAGGTGTTTTCGCTGATCGCCAACCTGCGCCTGCCCAAGCCCAAGCAGACCAACCGGCAGATCATCGAGTTGATCAGGGTCTACAGCCGACTGCATTTTCTCGATGAGTCCACCGACCGTGACCTGACCATGGCCGCGGCGCTCTACAACATCGGCAAGCTGAGCTGGACCGACAATATGATGGTCACGCCCGCCGATCTGCTGCACCACAATGAACTCGATCTCTATCGGTCCTATCCGAAGCAGAGCGAATCGCTGCTGATGACCCTGGACCCGATGAAGGACGCGGCACGGATCATCCGCCATCACCAGGAGCGCTGGGACGGCAGCGGTTTCCCCGAGCATCTCAAGGGCGAAGCCATTCCCTTCGGCTCGCGGCTGTTGAAACTGGCGGTGGATTTCATCGAGCTGCAGCGCGGGTTGATCCTCGAACGACAGATGAACAGCGACGAAGCGCTGGTCTACATCCGCAAATACGCCGGCAAGCTGTACGACCCGGACATGGTCGAGGATTTCATCAAGGCCTGCGGCGAGTACCTGGACGACGTGACCCTGTCCGACCCGACGGTCAAGGTCATGAACACCCGCGAACTGGTGGCCGGTATGATCCTGGCGCGCAACCTCAACGCCGACAACGGCATGCTGCTGCTCAACGCCGGCAAGGTCCTGAGCGGCCCGCTGGTGGAAAAGCTCATCGCCTTCGAGTCGATGGAAGGGGCCCGGTACAGCGTGTTCGTCAAGATCCCCGAAGAACTGGCCGACCCTTCGGCGCCGAAGCCGATTTTGGGGTGATGCGGATCTGAAGATGCCTGTGGGAGCGAGCTTGCTCGCGATAGCGGAGTGTCAGTGACTGCAATGTTGACTGACCGGATGCTATCGCGAGCAAGCTCGCTCCCACAGGGGGAATGTGTTGAATTTCAGTCCAGCGCCAGGCTTTGCTCCCTGCCACTGTGGTCTGTAATCTCCCTGGCATTTTTCTGCCCAAGGCTTTGACTCATCATGACCACCTCCCTCATCCGCATCGCCGCCGCCCTGCTGCTCGGGCCGGACGGGCGAACCCTGCTGGTGCGCAAGCGCGGCACCCGGGCCTTCATGCAGCCGGGGGGCAAGATCGAGGCCGATGAACAACCGGTGCAGGCGCTGGTCCGGGAGCTGGAAGAAGAGCTTGGGTTGCGGATCGACCCGGCCCAGGCCTGCCACCTGGGTGTGTTCAGCGCGCCGGCGGCCAACGAACCGGGGTTTATCGTGCAGGCCGAGGTGTTTTTGCTGAACATCGACGCCCCGGTTTCGCCGGCGGCCGAAATCGAAGAGGTGTGCTGGATCGACCCGGCCGGCGACAGCGATCTTGTGCTCGCACCGTTGACAGGCGAGGTGATCCTGCCGTTTTATCGAGCGACACACCTCGCTACTTGCTGATTCATGCCTCAAGGACTGACGCCCATGATTCCATTGCCGGACCTGTTGATTTTCGCCGCCGCCGCGTTACTGATGGTACTGACGCCCGGCCCGAACATGATCTACCTGATCTCCCGTTCGATCTGCCAGGGCCGCAAGGCCGGCGTCACGTCGCTGTTGGGCGTGGTGGCGGGGTTCTTCGTGCACATGTTCGCCGCCGCCGCGGGGCTGACGGCGGTGTTCCTGGCGGTGCCCATGGCCTATGAAGTGTTGAAGTGGGCCGGCGCGCTGTACCTGTTGTGGCTGGCCTGGCAGGCAGTGAAACCGGGCGCGCGTTCGCCCTTCGAGGCCCAGCAGTTGCCGGCGGACTCGACACGCAAGCTGATCACCATGGGCTTTCTCACCAGTGCGCTGAACCCCAAGATCGCGGTGTTCTATCTGTCGGTGTTCCCGCAGTTCATCAGCCCGGAACATGGTTCGCTGTTCACCCAGAGCATCATCCTCGGGCTGACCCAGATCAGCGTCAGCTTCAGCGTCAACCTGCTGATCGCCCTGTTCGCCGCCGGCATTGCCTCGTGGTTTGTCCACAACCCGAGCTGGCTGGCAGTGCAGCGCTACTTCATGGGGTTTGTCCTCGGTGCCCTGGCGCTGCGCCTGATGCTTGAGCAACGGCGTTCGGCGTGAACATTCGACGCCTGCGGGCCGGCGATGCCCTGATGTATCGCGAACTGATGCTCCAGGCGTACGCCTTGCACCCCCAGGCCTTCACCTCCAGCGCCGGCGAGCGGGCGAAGTTGCCCATCAACTGGTGGGAGTCACGCCTGGGCAGCCGGCTCGATGTGCTGTTGGGGGCGTTTGTCGAGCAAGAACTGGTCGGCATCGTCGGCCTGGCCCTGGAACCCCGGGAAAAAGCCCGGCACAAGGCGCTGCTGTTCGGCATGTACGTCGCCGATGCACATCGTCATCGGGGCCTTGGCTACCAACTGGTACAGGCGGCCCTCGACGAAGCCCGGCGCCACACCTTCCTGCGCCTGGTGCAACTGACCGTCACCGCGGGCAACGACCCGGCGCTCAAGCTCTACCAGCGCTGCGGCTTCGTCCTGTATGGCCTTGAACCGATGGCGATCCGCGTGGAGGATGAGTTCCTCGACAAAATCCACATGTGGCTAGAACTCTAAAACCTGGCATGACGATGGAGCTTTTGTGGCGAGGGAGCTTGCTCCCGCTGGGCTGCGTAGCGGCCCCTTTTCAGGTGGGCGCTGCGCACCCAAGCGGGAGCAAGCTCCCTCGCCACAAAAGACTGGCCTTCACCGAACGGCACTGACACCGTCGAGTGTGGAAAACGACGTGTCCTTGGCCGTCAGCAAAAAATCGCGCATGTACGGCGCGTCGAGCATGTCGGTGCGCACCGCCGCGTACAGCGTGGCGAACAAACCTTTCTCCCCCAGCCGCTTGGCCTTCACGTAGCCCCGCGAGCTGTATTCATGCAGCGCCCAGTGCGGCATGCCGCAGACGCCACGGCCGCTGGCCACCAGTTGCATCATCATCACCGTCAGCTCGGACGTGCGCACCTGGGCCGGTTCGATGTCGGCCGGTTCCAGGAAGCGGGTGAAGATGTCCAGCCGGTCTCGCTCCACCGGGTAGGTGATCAGGGTTTCGCTGATCAGGTCCTCGGGCACGATGTAGGGCTTGCCCGCCAACCGATGTTGGTTGGCGACGGCGAGCATCGCTTCGTAGGTGAACAGCGGCACGTACGTGATGCCGGCCAGTTCCAGCGGGTCGGAGGTCACCACCAAATCGAGATCGCCCCGGGCCAGGGCCGGCAAGGGGGCGAAGGCGAAACCCGAGGCCAGGTCCAGCTCTACTTCCGGCCAGGCATCGCGGAACTGGTCGATGGTCGGCATCAGCCACTGGAAGCAGCTGTGGCACTCGATGGCCATGTGCAGGCGCCCGGCGGTGCCGCCCGCCAAGCGGGCGATGTCCCGTTCAGCACTGCGCAGTAGCGGCAGGGCGGCATCGGCCAGTTGCAACAGGCGCAGGCCGGCGCTGGTGAAACGTACGGGCTTGGTCTTGCGCACGAACAACTGCATGCCCAGGCGCTCTTCCAGTTCCTTGAACTGGTGGGAGAGGGCGGACTGGGTCAGGTGCAGGCGTTCGGCGGCTTCGACCAGGCTGTCGGCTTCACGCAGGGCGTGCAGAGTCTTGAGGTGACGGAGTTCAAGCACCGGAGTGGCTCCATGAGTAAAACTTGTGATCAACACGAAAAGGTTGAGTTTGTCTCATGTGGGCCAAGCTGTCGACAATGGCGCCATCTTTTACAGGAGGACTCACACCATGGCACTGGCCCACACCCTCGGTTTTCCCCGCATCGGCGCCGACCGCGAACTGAAGAAAGCCCTCGAAGCCTACTGGAAGGGCGACCTGGCCCCGGCTGCGTTGCAAGCCGTGGGGCGTGAACTGCGGGCCCGGCACTGGCAACTGCAGAAAGACGCCGGCATCGACCTGCTGCCCGTCGGCGACTTTGCCTGGTACGACCAGGTGCTCAGCCACACCTTGACCCTGGGCGCGGTCCCGCAACGTTTCCACGGCACCTTGAATGCCCAGGGCCGGCCGACCCTCGACACCCTGTTCGCCATGGCCCGTGGCGCCACGGCCAGTTGCTGCGGTGCCGAGCACGGCCAGGCGCAATACGCCCAGGAACTGACCAAGTGGTTCGACACCAACTACCACTACCTGGTCCCGGAGTTTTCCGCCGACCAGACCTTCGCCCTGAGCTGGGAGCAGTTGTTCGACGAAGTGGACGAGGCCCATGCCTTGGGCCACCAGGTCAAACCGGTGATCATCGGCCCGTTGACCTACTTGTGGCTGGGCAAGGCCAAGGGCGAGGCGTTCGACAAGCTCGGCCTGCTGGAGCGCCTGCTGCCGGTCTACGGTGAAATCCTCAACCGCCTCAAGGCCCAGGGCGTGGAATGGGTGCAGATCGACGAGCCGATCCTCACCCTGGACCTGCCCCTGGCCTGGAGGAGCGCCTTCGAGCGGGCTTACCACATCCTCCAGTACTCGCCGTTGAAAAAGCTCGTGGCCACCTATTTCAGTGGCCTGCAAGACAACCTCGGCCTGGCGGTGAGCCTGCCGGTGGACGGCTTGCACATCGACGCGGTACGTGACCCGGAACAACTGGGCCAGGTGCTGGACCGCCTGCCGACCTACAAGATTCTCTCGGTGGGCCTGGTCAACGGTCGCAATGTCTGGCGCTGCGAACTTGAACAGGCGCTGGCGCAATTGCAACCGGCCCAGGAGCGCTTTGGCGACAACCTTTGGGTCAGCACCTCGTGCTCGTTGTTGCACAGCCCGGTGGACCTGGAACGTGAAGACCAGCTCGATCCCGAACTCAAGAGCTGGCTGGCCTTTGCCGTGCAGAAGTGCGGTGAAGTCGCGGTGCTGCGCGATGCGCTGAACGATCCACAGGCCCCCGCCGTGCAGCAGGCGTTGAGCGACAGCCGCGAGGTGCAGGCCCGTCGCGCCGGTTCGGCGCGCATTCACAAAGCCGAGGTCCAGGCGCGTCTGGCGGCGATCGGGCCACAGGATAGCCAGCGGCATTCACCGTTTGCCCGGCGCATCGAACGCCAGCGCGCACGTTTGGCGTTGCCGGCCTTTCCTACCACCACCATCGGCTCCTTCCCGCAGACCCCGGCCATACGCCTGGCCCGTCAGGCCTACAAGCAGGGCAAGTTGTCGGCCAACGACTATCAGGACGCCATGCACACCGAGATCCGCCATGCCGTACAGATCCAGGAGCGCCTGGGCCTGGACGTGTTGGTGCACGGTGAAGCCGAGCGCAACGACATGGTGGAGTACTTTGCCGAGCAACTGGACGGCTACGCCTTCACCCGTTTCGGCTGGGTACAGAGTTACGGTTCGCGTTGCGTGAAGCCGGCGATCATCTACGGCGACATCAGCCGCCCGAAAGCCATGACCGTCGACTGGATCCGTTACGCGCAAAGCCTGACTGACAAGGTCATGAAAGGCATGCTCACCGGCCCTGTGACCATGCTGATGTGGTCGTTCCCCCGCGAAGACGTGTCGCGCCAGGTCCAGGCCCGACAACTGGCCCTGGCCCTGCGCGACGAGGTGCTGGACCTGGAAAAGGCCGGGATCAAAATCGTGCAGATTGACGAGGCGGCTTTCCGCGAAGGGCTGCCACTGCGTCGCGGGCAATGGCAGCACTACCTGGACTGGGCCGTGGAGGCTTTCCGCTTGTGCGCATCGGGCGTGGGTGATGACACCCAGATCCATACCCACATGTGCTACAGCGAGTTCAATGACGTGATCAAGGCCATCGCCGACATGGACGCCGATGTCATCACCATCGAGACCTCCCGTTCGGACATGGAGTTGCTGGAAGCGTTCGAGGCGTTCGATTACCCGAACGACATCGGCCCGGGCGTCTACGACATCCACTCGCCACGGGTGCCGGACACGGCCGAGATGGTTGCGCTGATGAGCAAGGCGGTGAAACGCATCGCCGCCGAGCGGCTGTGGATCAACCCCGACTGCGGGCTGAAGACCCGGGGCTGGCCAGAAACGGAAGCGGCACTGGTGAACATGGTGGCGGCGGCGCGGCAGTTGCGTAGCGAGTTGGCCTGAGGCCCGGATGTTGTGGGCGAGCCCCCTGGCTCTGGCAAGGGGAGCTTTTTTGTGGCGAGGGAGCTTGCTCCCGCTGGGCTGCTAGCAGCCCCAAAGGTCATGCCTTGATCATATTTTGAGGTCGAAGCCTTTTGGGACCGCTTCGCGGTCCAGCGGGAGCAAGCTCCCTCGCCACAGGGTGCCCACATGACTTCAGGTCACCACTCGGCAATCTTCATCAAACTGTCACGCAACTGTGGCAGCGCGCTTGAACAAACTTCATCAGACTCGCGCTCTACTGGGGTTCTGCGTTTCGGTGTTTCTTCATGCGTGTACTTATTTTCCTGGCCGCGTTGTTTTTCGGCCTGCCGTCGATGGCGGCATCTCGTTGTGATGTCAATGTTGCGACCCAACGGGTCGATCTGGATCAGGTCAGCCTGGCCTACCAGAGCATTGGCCGTGCCTCGGATCCTGCATTGCTATTGGTGATGGGCCTGGGTGGGCAGTTGATCCATTGGCCGGACGAAGTGGTGGTCGCCCTGTGCGAGCAGGGGTTCCGGGTGATTCGCTACGATAACCGCGATGTCGGCCTGAGCACCTGGCGCCAGGCGCCCGGCAGCGCCAACCTGACCTTTGAAGCCTTGCGCTACAAACTCGGCTTGCCCGTGGCCGCGCCGTATACCCTCACCGACATGGCCGCCGACGGGCTCGGGCTGATGGACGCGTTGCATGTGCAAAGCTTCCACGTACTGGGCGCGAGCATGGGCGGGATGATCGCCCAGCACATGGCGGCCATGGCGCCTGAGCGGGTTGAAAGCCTGACCCTGATCATGACCAGTTCCAGTGCCGCAGGCTTGCCCGCGCCCAGCGAAAGACTGGTGCAACTGTTGTCCCGGCGCGGTGCTCCGAATCGCGAAATGGCCCTCGAACAGCAGGCCGACCTGCTGGCCGCGTTGGGCAGCCCGATGGTGGTGGATGATCGTCAGGCCTTGTTGCATCAGGCGGCACTGGCCTATGACCGGGCCTTCAACCCCGAAGGCGTGAAGCGCCAGATCATGGCGATCATGGCCGAGCCGAGCCGGGTAGCCCTGCTCAATCAACTGCGGGTGCCGACCCTGGTCGTCCACGGCACCGCCGACCCGTTGCTGCCGGTGATGCACGGCGTGCACCTGGCGGCGCACATCCAAGGCAGCCAACTGAAACTGATCCCGGGCCTGGCCCATCGCTTCCAGGACGCGTTCAAGGCGCCGTTGCTGGGGGCGGTGTTGCCGTACCTGCAGCAGCACCGCGAAGACACGTCCCATTGGGCGCAGATCGAACCGGTGCAGGCGCCGAATCTGCTCTGATAACCCTGATGGCTTGAGACCTGCCTGGCTTTTGTGGCGAGGGAGCTTGCTCCCGCTGGGTTGCGAAGCAACCCCATAATCTATCCAGCCACCTTGATGCCTCGGGCTGAACCCTAGGGGGCTGCTGCGCAGCCCAGCGGGAGCAAGCTCCCTCGCCACAGTTTCATTCACCCTCGAAGGGGCAGTCGCTACCGCACCTGCGCCTGCGCCACCAACCAGTCCATCAACTCCAGCAACGGCGCCGAGGCCTGGGGCTTGCGCGGGTGTACCAAGTGATAACCCAGCCCGGTCTTGACCTTCAGCTCGAACGGCATCACCAGCCTGCCGGCGTTCAGGTCATCGTCGATCAACGACCAGTCGCCAATCGCCACGCCGGTGCCCTGGGAGGCCATGGACATCGCCAGGTCCAGGGTTTCGAAATGCTGACCCTTGCTGACGTTGCTCAAGTGCACGTCGGCCGCATTGAGCCAGGCATTCCAGTCGCGTTCGTCACGGGTGGGGTGCAGCAGCAAGTGTTGTTGCAGGTCGGCCGGCGAGCGCAGCGGCGTTGGACCTTGCAGGAGCGGTGGGGAACAGACCGGCGTCAGTTGTTCATCGAACAGGTGCAGGCAGGCCAATGAGGCGTCGGGTGGCGGGCCATAGACCACTGCGGCGTCGAAGGCTTCGCGCTGGAAATCCACGCCATGCCTGGCGGTGGCGGTCAGTTCCACCGGCACGTCCGGCCGTTCCTTCTGCCATTGCAGCAGGCGCGGCAGCAACCAGCGCATCACACAGGTCGGGGCCTTGAGTTGCAGGGTCTGGTGCTTTTCGCCGACCTGTTCCATCGCCTCGCCGATCAGGCTGAACACCTGCTGCACCCGAGGCAGCCATGCCTGGCCCTCGGCGGTCAGGCTCAGTCCCCGTGCCTGGCGCTGGAACAGCGCATAGCCCAAATGGTCTTCCAACCCGGCTATCTGTCGGCTGACCGCGCCTTGGGTGATGTGCAACTGTTCGGCGGCGCGGGTGAAGTTGCAGCACTGGGCCGTGATCAGAAACGTGTGCAACGCCGGCAACGGGGGAAGTCGTTTCATTTCGGATCCAGCCATGACGTGAGGACATGGCTAGTATGACTTTTTATCCATTGTTGCCGCTATGGCCTGACCGTTCCAATAACGCCATTCCCAAACACAAAAAGACCCTGCGGCGTGTTGCGCGGGGTTGCGTCCAAGACAAGCAAAAGGGCAGTGGCAATGGCAACGTGCGGCGAAGTATTGGTCAAGTTACTCGAAGGCTACGGCGTCGAACAGGTGTTCGGCATCCCCGGCGTGCACACCGTCGAGTTGTACCGCGGGCTGGCCCGTTCCAGCATCCGCCATGTGACCCCCCGTCATGAACAGGGCGCGGGGTTCATGGCCGACGGCTACGCCCGCGTCACGGGCAAGCCCGGCGTGTGTTTCATCATCACCGGCCCCGGGATGACCAACATCACCACCGCCATGGGCCAGGCCTACGCCGATTCGATCCCGATGTTGGTGATTTCCAGCGTACAGGCCCGCCATCAATTGGGCGGCGGGCGCGGTAAACTGCATGAGCTGCCGAACCAGAGTGCGCTGGTGGGTGGGGTCGCGGCGTTTTCCCACACGCTGATGTCCGCCGCCGAATTGCCCGGTGTGCTGGCCCGGGCGTTCGCGGTGTTCCAGGCCGGGCGCCCGCGACCGGTGCACATTGAAATCCCGCTGGACGTTTTGGTCGAAGACGCCGATGCCTTGCTCGCCAGCGTGCCGGTGAACATCAGCCGCGCCGGTGCCGCACCGGGTGCGGTAAAACAAATGGCCGACCTGCTGGCGACGGCTCGGCGGCCTCTGATCCTGGTCGGTGGCGGGGCCATCGACGCGAGGGCCGAATTGACCGAACTGGCCGAACGTCTCGGCGCGCCAGTGGCGTTGACCATCAATGCCAAAGGCCTGCTGCCTGCGCGCCATCCGTTGCTGATCGGCTCCACCCAGAGCCTGGTGGCCACCCGTGCGTTGGTGGCCGAGGCGGATGTGGTGCTGGCCATCGGCACCGAACTGGCCGAAACCGATTACGACATTACCTTTGCCGGCGGCTTCGAGATTCCCGGTGCGCTGCTGCGCATCGACATCGACCCGGACCAGACCGTGCGCAACTACCCGCCGCACCTGGCGCTGGTGGCCGACGCCGGTGTCGCCGCCCGGGCCTTGCTCGACGAATTGGACCAGCGCCCCTTGGCCGAACGCCAAGCCGATTGGGGGCCGGCCCGTGCCGCCCGGTTGCGCGCCGAGCTTCAAGGCAGTTGGGACGCCGCGATCCGCGCCCAGACCTTGTTTCTCGACACGGTCTTGCAGACGCTACCGGAGGCGGTGTTCGTCGGTGACTCCACGCAACCGGTGTACACCGGCAACCTGACCTTCAACCCGGAGCAGCCGCGCCGCTGGTTCAATTCCTCCACCGGCTACGGCACCCTTGGCTACGCGTTGCCGGCGGCCATTGGCGCCTGGCTCGGCGGCAAGGACCTGGGCCACGGCCGCCCCGCGGTGGTGTGCCTGATCGGTGACGGCGGGTTGCAGTTCACCCTGCCGGAACTGGCCAGCGCCGTGGAAGCGCGCACACCGGTGATCGTGCTGCTGTGGAATAACCAGGGCTACGAAGAGATCAAGAAATACATGCTCAATCGCGCCATCGAACCGGTGGGGGTGGACATCTACACCCCGGATTTCATCGGGGTCGCCAAGGCCTTGGGCTGCTTTGCCCAAGCCATCGACGATGTGCCGTCGCTGCGTGCCGCGTTGCTGGCGGCCCGTGAGCGGCAGGGGCCGACATTGATTGAAATTGACCAGGGGGTTTGGGCATCGAAGTGTTGAGGTGTTTCGACTGGCCTCATCGCGAGCAAGCTCGCTCCCACAGGGGATCTTCATTGAACACAGATTCTCCGTTCACAACAGGCCCAATGTGGGAGCGAGCTTGCTCGCGATGAGGCCGGCCCAGCCAACACAAAACCCAGGTCAAACGGTCATCCGCAACCGCGCCAGATCCCGCAACGGCGGCGCGCCGAACAATCGGCTGTACTCGCGACTGAACTGCGAAGGGCTTTCATACCCCACCCGATACCCCGCTGCCGAAGCTTCCAGCCCTTCGGCCAGCATCAACCGGCGGGCTTCCTGCAAGCGCAGTTGCTTCTGGTATTGCAGTGGGCTCATGGCCGTCATGGCCTTGAAGCGGTGATGCAGGGTCGAGACGCTGAGGTTCACTTCCCGGGCCAGGTCATCGATGCGCAGCGGCTGTTCGAAATGGCCGTTGAGCCATTTGATCGCCTGGCTGATGCGATGGCTCTGACTGTTGGCGATGGCGATTTCATACAGCCGATAACCCTGTGGACTGCGCAGCAGGCGATAGAGGATTTCCCGGCGCACCAGGGGCGCGAGCATGGCGATGTCTTTCGGCGTGTCCAGCAGCCGTGCCAGGCGCAGCACAGCGTCGAGCATCGGCGTGTCCAGGCGTTCGACATACAGCCCGCGCCCGGCAGGGCGGGTCGGCACGCCCAAGGGGCCGGCGTCGGCGATCAACGCAGTGATTTCCGCCGGGTCGATGTCCAGGCGCAGGGCCAGGATCGGCTGCTCGGGCGAAACGTCGGCGACGCAACCGCTGAGCGGCATCGAGACCGAGACCACCAGGTAATGGAGCGGATCGTAGTTGAAGAGCTCGTCCGCCAGGCGCACCTGTTTGCTGCCCTGGGCCATGATGCACAGCGCCGGTTGCGCCAGCACCGGGGCGAATTTGTGCGGCTGGCTGTGCCGCGACAGGTTCAGCGAGCCGATGGCTGTGGCGTAGCTGCCGTCTTCGCCGGTGTTGCGGTCGATGATCGATGCCAGTTCGGCGCGCTGTTGTTCCAGGTACGTGTCCAGCGGGACGTGGGCGTGATCGAGTGGCGACATGCCGGGATCCTCAGACGATAGGGAGCGATGAACGAAGCTTATGTTTGTGCAAGGCGCAGCGGTAGCAACATCCTGTTGAAAGCTTGCCTGATCCTGCACGGCGCAATGGTCCATGACGGGGCAACGCTCGCGAAACTTGCTTGAAACCTTTTGTTTCAACATCTCGGGTTGCAACTGGATCGACGGCGAATTTTGTGCGGCCGATGCGCAGGATTGTGCAATGGGTCGGCAGGAATCGACTAACGAAGCTGGCGTCGTGACGCTTAACCTTTGATCCTGTCGCAGCCTGTCCCCGGCTGCACAACGGATTACCTGGGAGGGTTGAGCATGACTACACAGATCCCCGTCAGCCACATGGCTTTTGTCCGGGCCCGCAGTGGTTGCTCCAAGCAACTGGGTGCACGCCTCAGTACGCTGATCGCGCCCTCGCGCCAGGCACCCGGTTGCCTGCACTTTGCCTTGCAGCAATCGCAATGCGACGCTGATTTGTGGCTGGTGTCCGGACTCTGGGTCAATCAGCCGTCGATGGACGCCTACTTCAATTCACCGGCCATGGCGATTTTCGCCGAGCTGGTGCAGGACCTGGTGGTGAGCAGCCTGGATTTCCACACCTTCAGGGAAGTCTCCGCCGCCCAGGCGACCGAAGGGTGCCGGGCACAGGTACACAAACTGGCCGGTTGAAGGTTTAATGACCGTCATTTTCCACCGCCAGGATGCACAAGAGATGGCACGTAAAGCCTTTGAAACCTTTGAAGCTGTTTCCGCCGTTGTTCCCAAGGAGGGCGGCGGTTACAACGCCGCCATTGCCACCAAGGCCATCGGCGGCTCAGGTGCGCCGCGTTTCAACAAGGTGCTTGAAGAGCAGTCTTTCAAGACCGCGACCGAAGCCGATGATGCCGCTGCCGTGCAGCTCACCCATCTTCAGGGTGTCGACGACGAGGGCGGGTTGGTCTGGTAATCAGCGTTTTGGTGATTGCTTTTGTGGCGAGGGAGCTTGCTCCCGCTGGGCTCGGTAGGAGCTGGCGAAGCCTGCGATCTTTTGATCTTTCGCTTGAGACTCAAGTGTCTGGGGAGAGATCGCAGCCTCGCTCCGCTCGACAGCTCCTACCGTGCACCCAAGCGGGAGCAAGCTCCCTCGCCACACATACCTTCATTTTCAAGTGAGCAGCGTTGTTTGCAGGGCTTTATCGCTTACTTTGGGCGATGCATCTTGAACAACGCCTCAGGCCCCAGCTGGAAATAATCCGCCGGCCCACCCCCGCGCAAGATCGGCTCGGCGGCGGCGGTGTCGTACACCCCATCCTTCAACAGCCACTGGGCGATATGCACGGCGACCACTTCGCCGAGGATCAGCCAGCTCGGCACCAGCCCTTTGTCCGCCCGCTGCAATTGAATGATCTGCGTGACCTTGCATTCGAAGGACACCGGGCTTTCGGCGACGCGCGGCACCTGGATCACCCGTGACGGTGCGGCCGTCAGGCCCGCCAGTTCGAACTCATTGACCTCTGGGGCGACCATCGCGCAGCTCTGGTTCATCTGCTCGGCGAGCGGACGGGTGGCCAGGTTCCAGGCGAATTCACCGGTCTGTTCGATGTTGTTCAGGCTGTCTTTGCGCCCGACGCTGGAGAACCCAATGATCGGTGGAATGTAATTGAAGGCGTTGAAGAAACTGTAGGGCGCCAGGTTCAAGCGGCCTTCGCCATCCTGGGACGAAATCCAGCCGATGGGGCGCGGGCCGACGATGGCGTTGAACGGATCGTGTGGCAGGCCGTGACCGTTGGCGGGTTCGTAGTAATGGATGTCATCGGGCATGGCGGCGTTTCCTGGAAGGGCATTCGTAGGCGGCCAATAGTGCAAGGCTGGGCCTTTTATTTCCAGATTGGGTGATGCAAAAAAAGATCGCAGCCTCCGGCAGCTCCTACAGGACCGTGTTCAATCCGTAGGAGCTGCCGAAGGCTGCGATCTTTTGACGCTCAATCATCAACCAATTGCTTCGGCGGTACCGGTCTTGTCGAAACCGTCAGCGGCAATGGCGTCGGCGGTGCCGGTCTTGTCGAAACCATCGGCGGCAATGGCGTCGGCGGTGCCAGTCTTGTCGAAACCATCGGCGGCAATGGCGTCGGCGGTGCCAGTCTTGTCGAAACCATCGGCGGCAATGGCGTCGGCGGTGCCGGTCTTGTCGAAACCATCGGCGGCAATGGCGTCGGCGGTGCCAGTCTTGTCGAAGCCGTCGGCGGCGTAATGACCGGCAGGGCTGCGTTCGATGGCTGCGCTGGCGTTGGCACCGAAGGAGGCGGTACCGGTCTTGTCGAAACCGTCAGCGGCTAAGGTGTTGGCGGCCAACACGGACAGGGTCAGGGCGAGGATCAGTTTGGTTTTCATGGTTGTCACTCCGGGTTCGTGGGCGATGTGTGTCTTGCATGGGTTGAATGCTACGCCAACTAAATTGATTAAAAAGCGCAAAATAATGCTAAAAATAATCGATTAACTAGATATTAAGGGCGGCGTATTCAATCGCTTCCATCGTCGGAGCGAACGTCGCGCAGGTCATCGATTCAGTGAACCCAGGATGTGGCAAGTGCATTAACCGGCGATTAATCCCAGTTCAATGACAGATTTTTCATGCATTACGGACCTGCTTTTCACCGCCGCGATGTCAACTTGCCCCCACGGCTGGAACCCAAGAGTCAGCCGCCACACTCCGGAGCCTGCGATGAATAAACTGCCTCAAATCACCTTGGCCTTCTGGGTCATGAAAATCTGCGCGACGACCCTTGGCGAAACCGCCGGAGATCTGCTGTCGATGACCCTCGATGTCGGTTACGCGATCAGTTCGCTCATCTTGATCAGTGTGTTTGTCCTGACCCTGATCACGCAGTTGATGGCCAAGACTTACAAGCCAGTGCTGTACTGGATCGTGATCCTGTCCACCAGCACTGCGGGCACCACGATGTCCGATTTCATGGATCGCACCCTTGAGTTGGGCTACGCCACCGGGTCGATGATCCTGATTGCGATTCTGTTGGCGATCTTCGCCGCCTGGCGCCTGAGTGGTGATTCGCTCAATGTCACCAAGGTGCAGACCTTTCGCGGCGAGATGTTCTATTGGATGGCGATTCTGTTTTCCAACACGTTGGGCACTGCCCTTGGCGATTACCTGGCCGACGATTCGGGCTTGGGCTTCGCTGGCGGCGCACTGTTGATCAGCTCGACCATTGCCGTGGTCGTAGCGCTCAAGTACTTCACCCGTATTTCGTCGGTGGTGTTGTTCTGGATCGCGTTCGTGCTGACCCGTCCCCTGGGGGCGACGCTGGGCGACTTGATGACCAAGCCTCATGAAAAAGGCGGCCTTGATTTCGGCACCATCGGCTCATCGGCGGTGTTGGCGGGGATATTGATCGTGATGATCGCTGGCGCGACCTATGCGCAGAAGCGTTATGGCAAGCAGGGCATTGCTGAGTTGACTTGAGACCGAGTTGTCTCCAATCGCGAGCAAGCTCGCTCCCACAGGGATTTACGCTAACCCTGTGGGAGCGAGCTTGCTCGCGATGGGGCCATCACCGTCACCGTTGCGGTGACTGTTGAACCCTATCAGTCGGTCACGATCCGCGAATGCTTGCGGGTGTCTTTCATGGTGATGTACACCAGCAGCGACACGGCGATGCAGGCCGTCACGTACCAGTAGTAGCCGGTTTCCATACCGATGCTCTTGAACCACAGGGCGATGTATTCAGCGGTGCCGCCGAAGATCGACACGGTCAGTGCGTAGGGCAGGCCGACGCCCAGGGCGCGGATTTCGGTGGGGAACAGCTCGGCCTTCACCACGGCGTTGATCGAGGTGTAGCCGCTGACGATGATCAGCGCGGCCATGATCAGGAAGAACGCGCCCCACCAGGTCTGGATGGTGTGCAGGGTGGTGAGAATCGGCACGGTGAACAGGGTGCCGAGGATACCGAAGGCGATCAGGATCGGCCGGCGACCGATCTTGTCCGACAGCCCGCCGATCACCGGTTGCAGGCACATGAACAGGAACAGTGTGGCGGCGGAAATGGTGGTGGAGTCGGAGATGCTCATGCCGACGGTGTTCACCAGGTATTTCTGCATGTAGGTGGTGTAGGTGTAGAACGCCAGGGTACCGCCCATGGTCAGGCCGACCACGGTCATCAGTTCCTTGGGATGGCGCAGCAAGGTGCGCATCGCGCTTTCCTTGGACTTCTCTTTCTTGGTGAACGACTCGGTTTCTTCCATGCCGCGCCGCAGGTACAGCGCCACGACCGCACACAGTGCGCCGATGGCGAACGGGATGCGCCAGCCCCAGGCGTACAACTGTTCGGTGGTGAGGAACTGTTGCAGCACGATCAATACGCCCAAGGCGATGAGCTGGCCGGAAATCAGGGTCACGTACTGGAAGCTGGAGAAGAAGCCGCGACGTTCCTTGGTCGCCATCTCGCTCAGGTAGGTTGCCGAGGTGCCGTACTCACCACCCACCGACAGGCCTTGGAGCAGGCGGGCGAACACCAGCAGGATCGGCGCACCGACGCCGATGGTTTCGTAGCTCGGGCTCAAGGCGATGATCAGCGAGCCGAAGCACATCAGGTACACCGAGGCCATCAACGCACGTTTGCGCCCGGCGCGGTCAGCGTACAGGCCCATCAACCAGCCGCCGATCGGGCGCATCAGGAAGCCCACGGCGAAGATCGCGGCGGTGTTGAGCAACTGGGCGGTGGTGTCGCCCTTGGGGAAGAAGACTTTGGCGAAGTACAACGAGAACGCGGCGTAGACGTACCAGTCATACCACTCGACCATGTTGCCGACCGAGCCGCTGAAGATCGATTTGATCCGGCTGGCGGTGGTTCTTTCACGGGCGGGCACGGCAGCCGACCCAATGGGCAGGGCGTTGGAGTTGTCCATTGAAGGATCCTTCATTTAATTGTTTTTGTGGAGCGCGCGGGAACGCAGCCTGACAGGGCTATAGCAGGAGCTGTGCCAGGCGCTGGAGGGCCGGTCTAGAGGGGTTTGCGGTGTTGGGTGAGCGGAAATCCGCTTGTTTTCGTTTGCGGATGAGCGGGAATCCGCTTATCCGGGGGGTATGTGCTGTCTGTGCTGGCCTCATCGCGAGCAAGCTCGCTCCCACATTTTGTCCTGTGTCCACATAACCCTGTGGGAGCAAGCTTGCTCGCGATGGCGCCAGTGCAGGCGCCACAGAAACTACAAGAACATCTCCCGGCTCAACCCATGCCGCTGCATCTTTTCATTGAAGGTGCGGCGTGGCAGTTGCAGTTCTTCGAGCACGGCTTTCACATCACCTTTGTGTCGCGCCAGGGCGGCGCGCAGGCATTGGGCTTCGAAGGCTTCCTGCTGGGCCGCGAGGGACTGGCCCGGCTCCGTCTCCAGGGCGGGCAGTTGATCCAGCCCCAACACCTGGCGCTCGGCGACGTTGGCCAGTTCCCGCACGTTGCCTGGCCAGTCGTGGCTGAGCAGATGGCTCAACTGCGGGCCGCTCAGGGGCACGGTGGGGCGGCCCAGGCGTTCGGTGGCGTTGTGGGTGAAGTGTTCGAACAGCAGGGGAATGTCCTCGCGCCGTTCTCGCAGCGGCGGCAGACGCAGCTCGGCGATGTTCAAGCGATAGGCCAGGTCTTCGCGAAAACGCCCGGCCCGGGCTTCGTCCAACAGGTCGGGCTTGGTGGCGGCGATGATGCGCAGGTCCACGGCGATGCTCTGGTTGGAGCCCAGGCGTTCGAGCTTCTGTTCCTGCAACACCCGCAGCAACTTGACCTGCTGGGCCAGGGGCATGCTTTCGATTTCATCGAGAAACAGCGTGCCGCCGTCAGCGTATTCGAGCTTGCCGATGCGCTTGCCCTGGGCGCCGGTGAAGGCGCCGCTTTCGTGGCCGAACAACTCCGCCTCGAACAGCGCCTCGGGAATGGCTGCGCAGTTCAACGCGACGAAGGGCTTGCTCGCCCTCGGGCCGAAATCGTGCAGGCAGCGAGCGACCAATTCCTTGCCGCTGCCGGTTTCGCCGCGGATCAATACGTTGACCGGCAGTGCCGCCAGGTCCAGCACTTGGCGCCGCAGGTTTTGCAGCGCACGGGAAACCCCTAGCAGCGTGCCATCGAGGCGGGCGCGGGCGTCGGCCTGTTCATGCAGGCGGCGGTTTTCCAGGACCAGGGTGCGCTTGTCCAGGGCCCGGCGCAGGCTGCCCAGCAGGGCTTCGGGGCTGAAGGGTTTTTCCAGGAAATCGTAGGCACCGTCGCGCATGGCCTCCACGGCCATGGGCACGTCACCGTGGCCGGTCAACAGAATCACCGGCAGGTCCGGGTCGCGGCGGCGGACTTCGGCCAGTAGCTCCAGGCCGCTGAGGCCGGGCATGCGCACGTCGCTGAGGATCACCCCGGGGAAATGCTCCGGCAACCGCGCCAGGCATTCGTCGGCGCGACTGAACAGCTGCACCTGGAACCCCGACAGGCTCAACCATTGTTCGACGGCACTGCGGATGCTGCCTTCGTCATCCACGACCATGACTGAATCAAGCATGCAGTTGCGCCTCCTGATCGATGGGCAAGGTCACGCAGAATACCGCGCCGCTCTCGTGGTTGTCCGCGCTCAGGCGCCCGCCGGACTCATGGATGATTGCAAACGAAACCGCCAGCCCCAGGCCCAGGCCATCGCCTACCGGCTTGGTGGTGAAGAACGGATCGAACACCTGGCCCAAGTGTTCCTCGGCGATGCCGGTGCCGCTGTCGCTGACGGTCAGGCGCCACAATTGATCATCGGCCTCCAGGCGCACTTCCAGGCGCTTGAGAGGTTGGCCGGCCATGGCGTCGAGCGCGTTGCGCAGCAAGTTGATCAACACTTGTTCGAGGCGGATCGCATCGCCGCGCACCCACGCTGGACGGGTCAAGTGCAACACGGTGCTGACCTGCTCGTCCCGCAGGCGCGTGTCCAGCAGTTGCAGCGCCTGGTCCACCACCGCCGCCAGGTCCAGGCGTTCGCGCAGGCCACTGGGGCTTTTGCGGGCGAACGTCTTCAAGTGGCCAGTGAGGGCGGCCATGCGGGTCAGCATGTCGTCCACCGGCTTGAGGGCCTTGTAGGCGTCATCGACCCGACCGTGATCCAGCAGCAAGCGCAGGGTTGCCAATTGCATGCGCTGGGCGGTCAAGGGTTGGTTGATTTCATGAGCCAGGGCCGCCGACATCTGCCCCAGCGCCGCCAGCTTGGCCGATTGCACCAGCCCGTCCTGGGCGGTGCGCAGGTCCCGGGTCCGCTCCTCCACCAGCCGTTCCAGCTCTTCGCGGCTGCGCTGGCGCAACTTTGCCAGGCGCCAGCGCTGGTTGAGAAACAGCAACAGGAACACCAGCGCCAGCCACAACCCGGCGGCGGCGAGCCCGGCGTTGCGCAGGTCCTCGACGGCGATCTGCGGGCGGCGCAGCAAGTGCAGGGTCCAGCCTTCGGCGGTCAACGGCAGGGATTCCCACAGGTAATCCGCCGAGCCATCGGGGGCCTCCACCCGGACCAGGTGGCTGTTGTCGTCGAAGCGTCGCAGCGGTTCATGGGCCAGGGCTTGCAACGGTTGTTTGTCGTATTGGCGGGTGGCCTTGAGCTCGGCGCGGTCGCTGTCGGTCAGCGGCTGCAAGTGGCGATAACGCCAGCCCGGACGATTGGCGATGAAGATGATGCCCCGGGCATCGCTGACCAGCAGGGTGTCGTTGCCCTGGCGCCATTCGCGCTCCAGCTCCGGAAACTCCAGCTTGACCACCATCGCGCCAAGGAACTCGCCGTTGTCGCCGGTCACGGCGCTGGAGAGGAAGTACCCCGGGATGCCGCTGGTCACGCCCACCGCATAAAACCGCCCGGTGCCCTGGGTGCGGGTCTGGATGAAGTAGGGGCGAAAGCCATAGTTGTGCCCGACATAGCTGCTGGGCAGGCGCCAGTTACTGGCCGCGACGGCCAGGCCGCCGTGGTCGAGCAGTTCCAGTGTGGATGACTGGGCGGCGCCATTGATCTGTTCGAGCTTGCGATTCAACGCATCCTGCTGCGCCGCGCTGACCGGTCCCTTGAGGGCCGAGCGCAACTCCGGATCCAGCGCCAGCACGGCGGGCAGGGCACGGTAGCGTTCGATCAGGGTGTGCAACGAATTGGCGTACAGCGCCAACTGCTGGCTGGCACGGCTGGCATCTTCCTTCAAGGCCTCGCGTTCGGCGTGGCGCACGGCGAGGGTGGCGGCAACCGCCGCGCCGGCGAGGATCAGCAAGGTGTACAACGACAGGCGCAAGGTACGGGTGGTCGGCAGCATGCTGGCGTAAACCAGTGGAAAGTCGGGCGGGCACGATAGCATGGCGGTTGCTTCGAGCATCATGTACTTCAGGCCTGCACCTGATCCTGTGGGAGCGGGCTTGCCCGCGAAGACGCCGGCACATTCAACATTGATGCAAGCTGACCCACCGCTTTCGCGAGCAAGCCCGCTCCCACAGGGATCAGTGGTGGATATTAAATGTTGTGAGCACAAAAAAAGGCCGGTGGACTTGTCGCCCCACCGGCCTTCTTCACAACGCCAAAATGCGTGTTACTGCACTTCGACCGCGAGGCTGTCGCTGATCTTCTTCTGCCAGATGGCAGGACCGGTGATGTGCACCGACTCGCCTTGGCTATCGACCGCAACGGTCACCGGCATGTCCTTGACCTCGAACTCGTAGATCGCTTCCATGCCCAGTTCGGCGAACGCCAGGACCTTGGATTTGCGGATCGCCTGGGCCACCAGGTAAGCGGCACCGCCGACGGCCATCAGGTAGACGGCCTTGTTGTCCTTGATCGCTTCGATAGCGGTCGGGCCGCGCTCGGATTTGCCGATCATGCCCAACAAGCCTGTCTGCTCGAGGATCTGGCGGGTGAACTTGTCCATCCGCGTGGCGGTGGTCGGGCCGGCTGGGCCGACGACTTCATCGCCTACCGGGTCGACCGGGCCGACGTAATAGATGAAGCGACCCTTGAGGTCCACCGGCAAGGTTTCACCCTTGTTCAGCATCTCGACCATGCGCTTGTGCGCCGCGTCGCGGCCGGTGAGCATCTTGCCGTTGAGCAGTACGGTTTCGCCCGGCTTCCAGCTTTGCACATCTTCTGGCGTCAGGGTGTCGAGGTTGACGCGACGAGCCGACGGGCCGGCTTCCCAGACGATTTCCGGGTAGGCGTCCAACGGTGGCGCTTCCAGCGACGCCGGGCCCGTGCCGTCCAGCACGAAGTGGGCGTGGCGGGTGGCGGCGCAGTTGGGGATCATGCACACCGGCAGGGAGGCGGCGTGGGTCGGGTAGTCCATGATCTTCACGTCGAGCACGGTGGTCAGGCCACCCAGGCCCTGGGCGCCGATGCCCAGTTGGTTGACCTTCTCGAACAGCTCCAGGCGCATCTCTTCGATACGGTTCTGCGGACCGCGGGCCTTGAGCTCGTGGATGTCGATGGACTCCATCAAGACTTCCTTGGCCATGACCGCGGCTTTCTCGGCGGTGCCACCGATGCCGATGCCGAGCATGCCCGGTGGGCACCAGCCGGCGCCCATGGTCGGAACGGTTTTCAGCACCCAGTCGACGATGGAGTCGGACGGGTTGAGCATGGCCATCTTCGACTTGTTCTCGGAGCCGCCGCCCTTGGCCGCCACGTCCACTTCCACGGTGTTGCCCGGGACGATGGAGTAGTGGATGACCGCCGGGGTGTTGTCCTTGGTGTTTTTACGCGCGCCGGCCGGGTCGGCCAGGATGGAAGCGCGCAGGACGTTTTCCGGCAGGTTGTAGGCGCGACGCACGCCCTCGTTGATCATGTCGTCCAGGCTCATGGTCGCGCCATCCCAACGCACGTCCATGCCCACGCGCACGAACACGGTCACGATACCGGTGTCCTGGCAGATCGGCCGATGGCCGGTGGCGCACATGCGCGAGTTGATCAGGATCTGCGCCATGGAGTCACGGGCCGCCGGCGATTCTTCGCGCAGGTAGGCCTCGTGCATCGCCTGGATGAAATCCACGGGGTGGTAGTAGGAAATGAACTGCAGGGCGTCGGCAACGCTCTGTATCAGGTCATCTTGCTTGATCACGGTCATGAGTCGCGCTCCTCTCTAAAGACGGGAACATTCAATAAGGTACCGGCCGCTTGGGTGCATCGGTCGACGGACGGCACCTCTATAAGGCACGCCGGGCATGCTGGCGCGACGCTAAAAAGGCGCGGCAGTATATCGCAGGCGGGCATCCTGTGGGAGCGAGCTTGCTCCCGATCACGACGGATCGATGGGATGGGAAGTGAAACCTGTGGCGAGGGAGCTTGCTCCCGCTCGGTTGCGCAGCAGCCGCAAAATCTTGGGGCCGCTTCGCGCCCCAGCGGGAGCAAGCTCCCTCGCCACAGGGGCATCAGGTGCGCTAGCCGCTGCGTCAATTGGGCCATTGCTTTGACGCCATTTTTCTGCTCCAGAATTGAATGGTCATTTGCCCTACACGCCACTAAAGTGGCGTCTGGCCTGTAGCGTAGGACGCCTCCTGTCAGTTTCCTTTCCCATGGTGAGTCAACGATTGACCCATAACGCCATTCAACGTCTTTTGCTGAAACGCTTCGCTTTGGCGGCCGCGACGTACGCGCTGGCACTGGTTTTGTTGTGGCTGGCATTTTTCAGTGGGCATTACTTGGACTCGTTGCGCGGTGTCATCATCGGCAGCGTGTTGGTGGTGCTGTGCCAGGCCGGACTGTTCGCGCTGTTTATCACCGACCGCAACCTGCGCTTCGCCGACCCCAGCCTCACCGAAGTGCAGGTGTTGATCGGCCTGGGCTGGCAGACCTGGATGATGGCGCACCTGGACCAGGCCCGGGGCGTGTTCCTGGTGTTTTATGTGCTGATCCTGCTGTTCGGGTTGTTCCACCTGTCGCGCCGGGCCTTTGTGCGCTGCGCGTCGCTGGTGTTCATCAGCTTCACCGCGATTACCCTCTGGGACGGTTACTTCTTCAGGCTTCCCGATCCTACCCTGGCCGGGTTGCAGGTGGCCGTGCTGTTTCTCGTGCTGGTGTGGCTGGTGTTTTACGCCCGCTACGTCCAGACCTCACGCCAGCGCATGCGCCAGCGGCGGTTTGCCTTGCAGGCGCACCAGGACACCTTGCGCGGGATGATGCGCCAGCTCGAAGACCTGGTGGCCACCGATGAACTGACCGGGCTGTTCAATCGCCGGCACTTCCTGCGCCTGGCCTCCCGCGAACTCAACACCCTCAGGCCTGGCGTCGCCCATGGCCTGGCCCTGATCGACCTCGACCATTTCAAGCGCATCAACGACCTGCATGGCCATGCCGCGGGCGACCAGGTGCTGCAGGCGTTTGCCGCGGTCGCCACGGCGTGCCTGCGCGAGGGCGATGTACTGGCCCGTTACGGCGGCGAGGAATTCGTCATGCTGCTGCCCGCTTGCGACCCCCACCGCCTGACGGCCTGTTGCGAGCGGCTGCGGCTGGCGTTCACTGAAGTCGAGCTGATCGGCCTGCAGGTCGGCGCCCTCAGCCTGTCGGCGGGCATGACCATGCTGGAAATGGGCGATGACCTGGACAACTCGTTGCAGCGTGCCGACCAGGCCCTGTACCGTGCCAAGCGAGACGGCCGCAATCGTTGCGCCGCCGCCTGGGAGAACGTCGATGCCTGAACTGACAGTCGCCGGCCGGCAATGGACGGTGGCGGCAGGCAGTAACCTGCTGGACGCCTTGAACGGCGCTGGCGTGGCGGTGCCCTACAGTTGCCGCGCCGGGAGCTGCCACGCCTGCCTGGTGCAGTGCGTGGGGGGCGATGTGCGCGACAGCCGCCCCGACGCCTTGAGCCCGACGCAGCGCGACCAGGGTTGGCGGCTGGCCTGCCAATGCCAGGTGGTCGAGGATGTGCGGATCCACACCTTCGACCCGCAACGCGACGGCCAGGCGGCCCAGGTGATGGCGGTGGATTGGCTGGGCGGCGAGGTGCTGCGTCTGCGCGTCACCCCCGAGCGGGCGCTGCGGTATCGGGCCGGGCAGCATCTGGTGCTGTGGACCGGCGAGGTGGCCCGGCCGTATTCCCTGGCGAGCCTGCCCGAAGAAGACCGCTTCCTGGAGTTCCACCTCGATTGTCGCGAGCCCGGCCTGTTCATCGACGCGGCCCGGCAGATGAAGGCCGGCGACCCTATCCGCCTGGGCGAACTGCGTGGCGGCGCCTTGCACTATGACCCCGACTGGCACGCCAGACCCCTGTGGCTGCTTGCCGCCGGCACGGGTTTGGCACCGTTGTTCGGCCTCCTGCGCGAAGCCTTGCGCCAGCATCACCAAGGCGCGATTCGCCTTATTCACGTGGCCCATGATACGGCCGGGCATTATCTGGCCAAACCCCTGGCGGCGCTGGCGGCCAAGCATGAAAACCTCTCGGTGGAGCTGCTGACCGCGGCCGAGGCGCCGTCCGCCTTGGCGCAACTGCGGCTTGTTTCCCGGCAAACCCAGGCCTTACTCTGCGGCCATCCCGACCGGGTCGAGGCCTTTGCCAAGCGTTTGTACCTGGCTGGCTTGCCGCGCAATCAACTGCTGGCCGACGTCTTCCTGCCCCGTGGTTGAGCGCTGATTTCCAGACGCGAGACCGATCATGACCGAAACCCTGTTGCTCGACCGTCAACGCGGCCTGCTGACCGTGGGCTTGAACCGCCCGGACAAGAAAAATGCCCTGACCCGGGCCATGTACGGTCAATTGGCCCAAGCCCTGGCGATGGCGGACAGCGACCCGCAGATTCGCGCGGTGCTGCTCAGCGGTTCCAGTGACTGCTTCACCGCCGGCAACGACATCGTCGACTTCCTCGAACAGCCACCGAACGACCTCGACAACCCGGTATTCCAGTTCATGCTCAGCCTGCTCGATTGCCGCAAACCGGTGATCGCCGCCGTGGCCGGACCGGCGGTGGGCATCGGCACCACGTTGCTGCTGCATTGCGATCTGGTCTACGTCAGCCGAGACGCGCGGCTGCGCATGCCGTTCGTCAACTTGGGGCTGTGCCCGGAATTCGGTTCCAGCCTGATCCTGCCGCGGCTGCTGGGCCAGGCCAGGGCTGCGCAATTGTTGCTGTTGGGTGAGGGCTTCAGTGGCGAACAAGCGGTTGCGTGGGGCATTGCCACCGAGGCGCTGGACAGCGGTGAAGCGGCATTGGCCAAGGCGCGGGAGGTGGCGCTGCGTTTCGAATCGCTGCCGCCTGACGCGGTGCGCATCAGCAAGCAACTGATGAGGGCGCCGGACCGGGAACTGTTGCGCAAGGTGATTGAAGAAGAGGGCAAGCTGTTCACCCAACGCCTGCGCTCGCCCGAGGCGGTTGCGGCGTTGTCGGGGTTTATCAACAGGCATTGAATTCTGGAGCGCCTGGCCTGGCCCCATCGCGAGCAAGCTCGCTCCCACAGGGGGGCATGAACACCCTGTGGGAGCGAGCTTGCTCGCGATGGCGGCAGACCAGCCAGCACAGGCTTCAAGGCAAAAACCAAAAAGCCCCACCATTCACATGGCGGGGCTTTTGTTTTTCAGCGCTCGGTCACTCAGACCATCGGGTCGCCAACATGCAGGATTTTCATCCCGTTGGTGCCGCCGATGGTGTGGTAGCTGTCGCCCTTGGTCAGGATGACCCAGTCACCGGTCTGCACGACGCCGCGCTTGACCAGTTCATCCACCGCCGCCTGGCTGACTTCGCCCGGTTGCAGGGCGGCCGGGTCGAACGGCACGGTGTAGACGCCACGGAACATGGCGGCACGGGCCTGGGTTTCGCGGTGCGGGGAGAACGCGTAGATCGGCACCGAGGAGCGGATGCGCGACATGATCAGCGGCGTGTAGCCACTTTCGGTCAGGGCGATGATCGCCTTCACGCCCGGGAAGTGGTTGGCGGTGTACATCGTCGCCAGGGCGATGCTTTCGTCGCAGCGCTCGAAGGTCTTGCCGATGCGATGGCTGGAGGTCTTGCTGGTCGGGTGCTTTTCAGCGCCGATGCAAATGCGCGCCATGGCTTGCACCGCTTCGAGCGGGTAGAGGCCGGCGGCGCTTTCGGCCGAGAGCATCACGGCGTCGGTGTAGTCGAGCACGGCGTTGGCTACGTCGGACACTTCGGCGCGGGTCGGCATCGGGTTCTGGATCATCGACTCCATCATCTGGGTCGCGACGATCACGGCCTTGTTGTGGCGGCGTGCGTGCAGAATGATTTTCTTCTGGATGCCCACCAGCTCGGCGTCGCCGATTTCCACACCCAGGTCACCACGGGCCACCATCACGGCGTCGGACGCCTTGATCAGGCCATCGAGGGTTTCGTCGTCGGCAACGGCTTCGGCGCGTTCGATCTTGGCCACCAGCCAGGCAGTACCGCCGGCTTCGTCGCGCAGTTGGCGGGCGTATTCCATATCGGCGGCGTCACGGGGGAAGGACACGGCGAGGTAGTCGACTTCCATTTCCGCGGCCAGCTTGATGTCGGCCTTGTCTTTTTCGGTCAGGGCCGGGGCCGTCAGGCCACCGCCGCGACGGTTGATGCCTTTGTGGTCCGACAGCGGGCCGCCGATGGTCACGATGCAGTTCAGTTCGGTGGCGGTGGCGGTTTCGACGCGCATCACCACACGGCCGTCGTCGAGCAGCAGCTCGTCGCCTACGCCGCAATCCTTGACCAAGTCGGGATAGTCGATGCCGACCACCTGCTGGTTGCCTTCGGTCAGCGGATGGCTGGTGGAGAAGGTGAATTTGTCACCGATCTTCAGCTCGATGCGCTTGTTGGCGAATTTGGCGATGCGGATCTTCGGGCCTTGCAGGTCACCCAGCAGGGCGACGAAGCGGCCGTGCTTGGCGGCGAGGTCGCGCACCAGCTTGGCACGCGCCTTGTGTTCTTCGGGAGTGCCGTGGGAGAAATTCAGGCGGGCAACGTCCAGGCCAGCCAGAATCAGCTGTTCGAGAACTTCCGGCGAATTACTGGCCGGGCCAAGGGTAGCGACGATTTTGGTGCGACGGACGGACATGCAAGACTCCTCAAGTTCAAGCGCCAGCGAAGGCTACTATGCTCTTTGGGTGTAGTCATTGTTCATATGCACTACTTTTTCGTTTGTTTTTCGAAATGAACATTCCTGAAAATTTTCACACCTTTATGAACGGCATGTATGAACGCCTGGCGCTGCTCTTGTGGCGAGGGAGCTTGCTCCCGCTGGGCTGCGCAGCAGCCCCAGAACAGGGCCGCTTCGCGCCCCAGCGGGAGCAAGCTCCCTCGCCACAGGGTGTGTGCCAGCCATGGTAAGCGTTTTCAGGCTGAAGATTTTCCCTGCCAGGTCGATACAGAGCTCAAGACAGGAGAACCTCCCATGCGATTCGTGCTTTTTGTTGCCCTGGCCCTGAGCGTCACGGGCTGCACCCGTTGGTCGATGAACCACCACATGAACCTGGCCTACAAGGCCTATGACCGTGGCAATTGCGAGCAGGTCATGCTCGAGTTGTCCCAGGTCGACCGCGCCAGCCGTGCCCGCCGCTACATGCAGCCGGAAGTCTCGATGCTGCGCGGCCAGTGCCTGGAACGGCAGAAGCTGTTTGTCGATGCGGCACAAACGTACCAGTTCATCATCACCCAATACCCTAACAGCGAATACGCGTTCCGCGCCCGCGCCCGTCTGGAAACCCTGCAGAGCCTGGGCCACTACCCGACCCGCAGCGCCTCGGCCATCCGTCCAGCTTCTTGACACTCCCTCCCGTGGCCAGGCGCAATCCTGGCCACCCTCCCTCTGCCCGTCGTGTTTATGAAAATTAATACATGGGGCTGGTTGTCACCCCACCTTGGGCTATATTTGTACAAGTCGTAGTTAGAGCTAGATCTCCACTTTTAGAAGCACCTGAGACCGGCAGAAGTAGGCTCGAGGCGGTTGATAGCGTCTGGCACCGGGATTGGGGAGAGCGGGCTCGCTTGGGTTCGTTCCGAAGTGATTGGTAGGCCCGGTGTGTGGCCGCTAAGAAAGCGATACAAAACATGTACAAGGAACGCCGAATCGAACGGCATCAGTTGCCGTATTTCCTCAAAGTGTTTAACGGTATCAACGACAGGCCTATCGGTTTTTTGGGCAATGTTTCTGAAAATGGGCTGATGCTGATCAGCCAGCTTCCGCTGATGATCGGTGCGGATTTTGACCTGCACCTGAAAATCCCCGCTGATGAAGGGCCACAGCAAAACATCAAGTTGAAAGCCAGGTGCCTGTGGTGCCAGGAAGACGTGACGCCGATGCATTTCGACGCCGGCTTCAGCCTGACGTGGGCGCCGCCGGAGTACGGGCAACTGATCAATGCGTTGCGGCAATATTTCAGTTTCTATCCGTTGCCGGAATCGGCTTGAGCATTACGGGCTACCGACTTTGTGGGAGCGAGCTTGCTCGCGATGGCGGCGGTACATTCAACATGGCTGCAAGCTGATCCACCGCTATCGCGAGCAAGCTCGCTCCCACAGGGCTTCCTGTTTCCTACAGGTCATTCGGCCTTCAGCGCTGAACCTTCGCTTCGTTATCCAGCAGTCTTTCCAGCAACAACACCCCCATCTCGCCCATCTGGTGAATCGCCAGGGCCAGGTTGCGCGGGGCGCCTTCCAGGTCTTCGGATAAGTCCAGGATCAGCGTGCTCACCGAGCAGAAGGTTTCGTAGGTGTGGGCGAGCATGCCTTCGGGGTCGGCGTCGGGGGCGACGATGAAGTAGTCCAGGTGTTTGGCGGTTTTCTGGTCGGGCTGGCCGTTGTTGGGCTTGAGGTAGTAGTCCAGAGCTCTTTGGGCGGCTTCGTCGAGCTTTTCGCGGTCGAGGGTTTCGTGGGGGGAGAGCGGGTCGGTGTGTGGGGGATTTGGGGTCGGCTTGATCATACTCACTTCTCTTTGGTGGTGCTGCCATCCGGCTCGCGACTAAACGAGGGGTGGCGGCTGGACGCAGGTTAGTCGACCGGTGAGAAGTGAAACCGGCGCGCCCGAGGGCGCCCTGCGCACAGCCACCATCAAGTGCGGGGATAGGGGAACCCGACTGGATGACGCCTTGTGCACATCACTTCATCGTCGGGCGACTAAACCCGATCGCTGGATATCAGCGACGCGAATCAAGTTACGGGGCAAGGCCAAGGTGCACAAGCCGGCGGATTCTGGCGGATCTGTAGTCCGTTGCGCAAGGCGCTGTAGTTAGCTGGAGCTTCGCAGGCTCGCTGTAGGACCTAGGCGGTCCCGGCCTTTTTCCAGGCCAGGTATTGGGTCACCAGGTCCGCCCCCAACTCACTGGGGCGCGAATCCAGGGTGGGTACACCATGGGCGGCCAACTGCTTATGCAGCTCGGCCCGGGCGTTCAAGTAATCCACCGTCCCGCAATAAGCCAAGGCTTCGGGCAGGGTTTGCACCGGTGCCTGGCGCAAGCGGTCGAGGGCTTCTTCCCGTAGGCTGGCCACCAGTACCCGATGTTGTTGGCCCAGCCGTTTGACGGCGGCCAGCAGTTCCTCGTCGTCTTCGTCCCGCAGGTTGGTCACCAGCACCACCAGGGCCCGGCGTTTTTGCCGGGCCAGCAGTTCGGTGACGGCGGCCTGGTAGTCGGCGGGGCGTTGGCTGCTGTCGAGGTCGTACACGGTGTTGAGCAACACGTTGAGCTGGCCGGTGCCTTTGACCGGGGCCAGGTAGCGGCTTTGATCGCTGGCGAACGTGCTCAGGCCTACGGCATCGCCCTGGCGCAGGGCGGTGTAGCTGAGCAGCAGGCACGCGTTGAGGGCGTGGTCGAAGTGCGCCAGCTCGCCGTCCTGGCTGCGCATGCGCCGGCCGCAGTCGAGCATGAAGATGATCTGCTGGTCACGCTCGTCTTCGTATTCCCGGGCGATCGGCGTGCGGTGGCGGGCGGTGGCTTTCCAGTCGATCTGGCGCAGGCTGTCGCCTTCGCGAAACTCCCGCAGTTGATGGAATTCCTGCCCCTGGCCACGACGTTGACGCTGGCGGATGCCGAGTTGGCTGAGCCAATTGTCCACCGCCAGCAGTTGACCGTCGTAGAGCCTGGCGAAGTCCGGGTAGACACGGGTGTGGTCGACGGCCTCCAGCAGGCGTTTGTCGGTCCACAGGCCCAGTGGGCTTGGCAGGTTGGTTTCGCACTGGACGAAGGTGAAGTGACCGCGTTTGAGCGGGCGCAGGCGGTAGCCGACCTGGCTGCGCTGGCCGGGTTGCAGCTCGACCGACAGCGGCAGGTTTTCGAAATCCAGGCCGTCGGGTACATGATCGAAGAGCTGCACGAGCAGTGGCTGGGCAAAGTCATGGCTGATGTCCAACCGTATGTCACCCCAGCGACCCAGGGCCAGGCTCCCGGGCATTTGCCGTTGTAGCCGGGGCGAGGGCAGGCGCCGGACGCGCACCGCGTCGAACAGTGCAAGGGCCAGCACGGCCAGCAGCAAACCCCAGTTGATCGACAGCAGCGTCGCTGGCACGGTCACGCCGAGTGCCCGCAGCGCGCCCAGCACAATGCCGAGGGCCAGCAGCACCGCGAGCCAGATCAAGAGCAGGCGCGAGGGTTTCATGGGTGCATTCCCTCGCAGGGGGTATTTGCCTTGGCGAAGGAGTTTGCTGCCGTGAGATTCCCCGTGGCGAGGGAGCTTGCTCCCGCTGGATGCGCAGCGTCCCCTGGCGGTGTGGCAGATAGAACCTGGGGGCTGCTTCGCAGCCCAGCGGGAGCAAGCTCCCTCGCCACAACCAGCGTTCCAGGCACAAAAGGCGTGCTTGTCACAGGCGCCCTCATCACAACCGCGGCGCCGGCACTTGATCGAGCAGTTGCCCCAGCACCTGGTCCACCGACAGCCCTTCGATGTCCAGTTCCGGCGCCAGCCGTACCCGATGGCGCAGTACGGCCAGGGCGCAGCCCTTGATGTCGTCCGGCACCACGAACTCGCCGCCGCGCAACAACGCCCGGGCCCGGGCGCAACGGACCAGCGCAATTGAAGCACGAGGCCCGGCGCCGAGGGTCAGGCCCGGCCAACTGCGGGTGGTGCGGGCCAGGCGCACGGCGTAGTCGAGCACCTGGTCGTCCATCGGCAGATCGCTGGCGATGCGTTGCAACGCTTGCACATCCTTGGCCTGCAGCACCATGCGCAGCGGTTGCACGTCGAGCATGTCGGCACGGGTCGACCGGCTGACCTGGCGCACCATGTCCAGCTCCTGCTCGGCGTCCGGGTAGTCCATGCGCACCTTGAGCATGAAGCGGTCGAGCTCGGCTTCCGGCAGCGGGTAGGTGCCTTCCTGTTCGATGGGGTTCTGGGTGGCCAGCACCATGAACGGCTGGCTGATGGGCAGGGCGCGGCCTTCGAGGGTGACCTGGCGTTCCTGCATGGCTTCGAGCAGCGCGGCCTGGGTCTTGGCCGGGGCGCGGTTGATCTCGTCGGCCAGCAGCAGGTTGGTGAACACCGGGCCCTTGCGCAGCTTGAACTGCTCGGTCTGCAAGTCATACACCGCGTGCCCGGTGACGTCGCTGGGCATCAGGTCGGGGGTGAACTGGATGCGCGCGAACTCGCCGTTGAAACAGCGAGCCAAGGCGCGCACCAGCAACGTCTTGCCCAGCCCGGGAACGCCTTCGAGCAGCACGTGGCCGCCAGCGATCAGTGCCGTGAGCACATCGTCGATCACGCTGGCCTGGCCGACCACCGCCTTGCGCAGCTCGGTGCGGATCGCCTGGGCCAACTGACTGGCGCGCTGGCGCTGTTGGGCGGCGTGGGCCTGACCGTCGGTAGGTTCGTTCTGTTCAGTCATAAGGCATTCCTGAGGGTTTGCAAATGGGCGACCTGGCGGCAGAACTCTGCGCTGGACATACGCTGTTTCGGCCGTGGGCTCAAGGCCTGGCTGATGGCCCGCGTGGGCTGTCGGGTCAGGCGGGCGAGGACCTGCCATTGTTCGGCGACGGCCAGTTGTTCGAAGCCTGGGTGAAGATGGCGGGCCCGGCGCAGCACGTCTTGTTGCAAGGCGTGCAACAGGTGCTGCTGGCCGTTGTGGCGCAGGTGGAAACCGGCGCTGGCCTGTACGTGTTCTTCCAGTTGGCGCCGGGCCTGGGAGGCCGGTGGTTGCAGCGGGCCGTGGCGCACCGCCGAACGCCAGAACCACAGGGCAACCAAGGCCAGCAGTGCCACCAGCGCCTGGGGGAAATAGCGCAGCAACAGGGTCAGCAAGGTGTCGTGGTCGGTGTTGAACAGCAGGGTGACGTCCGTGTCGGCGCTCAAATACCAGAGCAGCCAGGCGTTGTCATACTGGTCGATGGCGTCGTTCTTCCACAGCTCGGCGTCGGTGATCACGGTGATCGAGCCGAGGCCGAGGTTCAATTGCATCATGTGGGTCGACACCGCGCTGTTGGCCCAGGCCTGGGCCAGGTTGTACGGGTCTTCGAGGTGGAAGTCGGTGTCGAAACCGGCATACGCTGGCGCTTCTTCGTCTTCCAGGTAGAGCTTGGTCAGTTCCGGGTAACGGTCCTTGATCAGTTCGGGCGCGGGCTCCTTGAGGTCTTCGCTCAGCAGTTGACGCAGGCGCACACGGTCGAGCAGCAGGTCGCCGCTGCTGCCGGTGCTCTTGTCCCACAAGGCTTCGGCCACAAAGACCAGGCGTCCGCCGGCCCGGGTCCAGTTCATCAACTGTTCGACTTCCCGTGGCGTCATGTGGGTGCGCTCGCCCAGCAACAGCAGGCTGTGCTGGCGTGGCTCCAGGGTGGGCAGCACCTCCAGGCTGTTGGCGTGCCCGACGTTGATCCCCCGTTGGCGCAGGAACAGTTCGGCGGCCAGGTAAGGGTTGGCCTGTGCTTGCGGGGAGGGGCCGTGCTCGACGACCTCTTCATAGGGCACGGCCTGGGTGTAGAGATAAAAACCGAATGCGCACACCACGGCGGCCAGCACGGCGCCGATCAGCCATCCCGCGTGCCGGCTCATCGAGACGCTCCCGGCCCGAACAACCCGCGCCAGCCGTCACACAGTTCCTGTTGCAGGTGGGGCGGCGGCGGGCGATGCCCATAGGCAATGTTCTGCCAATGCAGGGTCAGGCTTTTGCTGAAGCCCAGCAGGTTGTCCTGCTCGAGCTGTTCGACGCGTTGCAGCACCTGGCCTTCGGTGTCGGACGGTTTCAAGGGGATCTTGAAGTCATGATGCAACCGGCTGAGCAGTGCCCGGTACAGCAGGCCCAAGGCTTCACGGGGTTGCGTGGCCCACAGCTGTTCGACGCTGGCGGCGACGTCGGTCGGCAGGCTTTCTTCACGAATATCCAGGCCGAACATGTGTGCCGGTGCCGCTCGTTCCACGGGCAGGCGTTGCGTCGGTCGCCGATTGACCAGGGCTTTGAGGCGTTTCCGGTAGTGCCAGGCCAGCCAGGCGATCGCACCTGCCAGGCAGGCCCACAGCGCGACCTGGATCAGCGCGGCGGCGATGTCGAAGCGTTGGCCGCCGAGCCATTTGAACAGGGTCTTGAGCCAGCTCGGTTTTGCCTCGGACTCGTTGGTGGGTTCGGCGGTTTCTTCGCCGAAACGATAACGGGTGACGGTCTCCGGGTTCTTGAACGGCGGGGCCTCGAGGATCGCCTTGATGCCGGCCCGGGAGGCTTCGCTGGTAAGGGGCTGGTTGAGCAGCCGCGGGCTGTCGGGGGCGTTGGGCTCTTCGTCGGCCCACGCCGGGGGCGCCAGCGGCAGCATCACCAGGGCCAGCAGCAACAATGCCGGGGCCACGCCGCTCAGGCGCTGGCGCAGGCGCCGGAACACCAGTTCGATGTCCCACGCTTCGAGGATCGTGCGCCGGTTCAGGTAGAGGCTGAAGCCGCAGGCGACGTACACCGGCTCCCACAAGATCAGCAGCAGCGGGTAGAGGAAGTTGACCAGGTGTTCGAACCACAACCAGTTTTGGTCGGCCGCTGACACCAGCGTCTCCCAGTCCCATTGCAGTTCGACTTGTTGCGGCACGAACAGATAGAACAGGGCCATCAGGCCGAACCACAGGGCGGTTTCCAGGTGCATGCCGATGATGGTCAGCCATTGCGCCGCACCGCGGTTGCGTTGCAGCAATACCCGTATGCGTTGCTCCCGCGCCTCACCGGCGAGCCCTTCGAGTTGCACCACCGGCAGCAGGAAGCTGCGGCTCAGGCTCAGTCGGCGCCAGGTCAGGCTGGCCAGCAACTGGGGCTTGAGCAGCGCCGGCCATTGGCGCAAGGCCTGTCGCAAGGTGGGGGTTTCGCCAAACAGCGCCTTGGACAGGATGTACAGCGGCAGACGGTCAAAGGCCGGTTTCAACCACCAGAACAGCATCACCACCAGGGACGGTGAGTCCCATAGGAGAAAGGTCAGCAACAGGTACACCGGCAGCGTGATGATCGCCCAACTGGTCATCAGCAAGCGTCGATGCTGCTGGCTCATCAACACGCCAAGGTCCATGGCTTCCCAAGTGGTGCGTGGGCGGATGACGACGGTGGCATCACTCAGGCGCATGGCGGGCCCGTCCGGCAAGCGACAGATAGCTGATGACCAACAGCCACAACAAGGCGCCCACGGTGTATTTGGTGGCGGGCGTTACCGCGCTGGAAGACCAGTAGGCCTCGATGAACGCGGCGATGAGCAGGAACAGCATCACGCCGCCGATCATCAGCACGCTTTTACCCGCCGCGAGCCGCAAGGCCTCGCCACGGGTCAGGCGTCCCGGGGCGATCAACGCCCAGCCCAGTTGCAGGCCCGCGGCTCCGGCCAGGGCGATGGCGGTGAGTTCGAAGGCGCCGTGGCCGATCACGAACGACCAGAACGTGGTGCCCGAGCCGATCTGCGTCAGGTGCCCGGCCACCGCGCCAATGGTCAGGCCATTGAAAAACAGGAAGAACGCGCTCCCCAGCCCAAACATCAAGCCACTGGCGAACGTCTGAAAGGCAATGCCGATGTTGTGCATGATGTAGTAACCGAACATGACCCAGTCTTCGCTGGCGGCCCGTTCGACCGAGCGCCCCAGGTGCCCGGAGGCCGGGTCATACATGCTGCGGATCTGGCTGATTTCGTCGGCGCCCAGCACGCTGTAGACCAGTTCCGGGAACAGATAGACCAGTAGCCCGATGCCGACCAGACTACCCAGGAACATCAGGCTGGCGGCCAGCACGAAGCGCCATTGCTCACGCACCAGTCGAGGGAAACCGACCAGGATAAAGGCCGAAAGGCTGGCCGATGGTCGGCTGCGATCCCGGTAGAGTTGCTGGTGACCGCGCAGCGCCAGTTGTTGCAGGGTGTCGACCAGCAAGCTGCTGTAGCCCCGAGCCTGGGCCAATGCCAGGTGATGGCAAAGCCGGCGGTAGGCGGCAGGGAAGTCACCGCTCTGGGGCACGTTGCGGCTGCGCTCCAATTGATCGAGTTGCTGGGCCAGTTGCTCCCATTCTCCTTGGTGGCGGCTTTCGAACAGGCTTTGCTTCATGTCGGCCCCAGCAGGCCGCGGGCGATGCCATTGAGTTCGGCGGTGGCGTTCGGCACCTGGACGTTCAGTGGCGTGGCCAGGATCGCGGCCAGTTCGTTGACCCGCGCCTGGGACAGTTCTGCCTGGCGTTCGGCGAAGCCCAGCACGGCGCGTTGCTCATGCAGGTTCAGGGTGAAAGGCGTGCGTATCGGCGGGGCCATGGGCAGTGCGGGGCGTTTGACCGGTTGTTCGCGATAGACCACCAGCGTACCGGCCGCGAGATCGCCCAGGCGCTTGAACGCCGGATGCTGCAGGCAGCAGATGGCCCCGAAGGTGTAGCCGAAGGGCAGCATGTCGACGAAACGCAGCAGGTTACGGATCAACGACGCCGACCAGCCGATGGGCCGGCCATCGTCCTGCACCACGCGCAGCCCCATGATCTGCTTGCCGGGAGAACGCCCCTGGTTGAGTACCTCGAACAGCACCATGTACCACCAACTGACGACAAACAGCAGGATCGACCCCAGGCCGAGCCCCAGCTCGCCGAAAAACGCCAGGACCAGGAAAAAGACACCCAGGACCAAGCCGCGTATACCCAAATCGATGGTGAAGGCGATCGCACGCGGCATCAGCCCCGCCGGGCGCAGTGGCAGGTCGATGCCCTCCGGCGTTTCCACCTGATAACGCGTGTCCAGGGGCGCGGGCAGCGTCGCGTTCCTTTGCAGTGCTGGTGTCTCGAGCATGGGCAACCTGTGATGGGCCGATCCGAACATTCAATCTCGGCCCCGATGCTAGCAGTCTTCGTGCGGGCAAACGATAGAGCTGTGCAGGTCATTTGATGGTTTGCAACAGGATTGAGAGGGTGAACACTGTCTGCATCATTCTGCGACCCCTCAGTGTTCACAGATCCCTGTGGGAGCGGGCTTGCTCGCGAAGACGGCGGTACATTCAACATCAATGTCGCTGACCCACCGCTTTCGCGAGCAAGCCCGCTCCCACAAGAATTCTCGAGTGTTCACAGATCCAGTGTCCGACACCGCTCGCACATTGGTATTCAAAAGTTACAGCACTGCTGGTCGCAGGCGGGTTCGAGCGCCTAGACTTCGCCAGTCTTCAGTTCAGGAACAGCCCGTGACTTCCATCTTCTGGTACGACTACGAAACCACCGGCATCAACCCGCGTTGCGACCGGCCCTTGCAGGTGGCGGGTATCCGTACCGATTTCGAGCTCAATGAAATCGACGAACCGGTGAATCTGTATTGCCAGCCCAGCGATGACATCCTGCCGCATCCGGCGGCCTGTGCGATTACCGGCATCACCCCGACATGCCTGGCCGAAAAAGGCTTGAGCGAAGCCGATTTCATGACCCGTGTCCACGGGCACCTGGCCGCGCCCGGTACCTGTGGCGCCGGCTACAACACCCTGCGTTTCGACGATGAAATGACCCGCTACAGCCTCTATCGGAACTTCTTCGACCCGTACGCACGGGAGTGGCAGGGCGGCAACAGCCGCTGGGACCTGATCGACCTGGTGCGCGCGGCCTATGCGCTACGCCCGCAAGGCATTGTCTGGCCGCAGGAGGACGGTCGCGTCAGCCTCAAGCTCGAACGCCTGACCGCCGCCAATGGCATCGATCATGGCCAGGCCCACGATGCGTTGTCGGACGTGCGCGCGACCATCGCCCTGGCCCGCCTGGTCCGTCAGCAGCAGCCGCGGCTCTACGACTGGCTGTTCCAGTTGCGCAGCAAGCAGAAAGTGATGGACCAGATCCGCCTGTTGCAGCCGATGGTGCATATTTCCGGTCGCTTCTCGGCGGCGCGCAACTACATCGGTGTGGTCTTGCCGTTGGCCTGGCACCCGAAAAACCGCAACGCCCTGATTGTCTGCGACCTGCACCTGGACCCCCAGGGCCTGTTGGACCATGACGCCGAAACCCTGCGCCAGCGTTTGTATACCCGCCGCGAAGAACTGCTCGAAGGTGAGTTGCCGGTGCCGCTCAAGCTTATCCATATCAACAAATGCCCGGTGGTCGCGCCGTTGTCTGTGCTGCGCGTCGAGGACCAGCAGCGGCTGGAACTGGACATGGAGGGCTACCAACAGCGCGCATTGCGGCTAACTGACGCACAGAAAGTTTGGCAGGATAAACTTCAGGCTATTTATGGCCGCGAGGATTTCACCGCCAGCGAGGATCCCGAGCAACAGTTATACGCGGGCTTCTTGGGTGATCGCGATCGGCGTTTATGTGAACAAGTGCGTATGGCGGACCCGGCGCAATTGGCGCAAGCGCAATGGCCTTTCGATGATGAGCGTCTGCCGGAACTATTGTTCCGATATCGTGCACGCAACTTTCCAGACACCTTGAATCCCGAAGAGCAGGAACGCTGGAGAATTTTCTGTCAACAGCGTCTGTCCGCCCCGGAATGGGGAGCGCCTAATACCTTGCAAAGTTTTGACGAGGCGATGGGAGAGTGGCTGGCCCTGTCTACGCCGATGCAGCGAGAAGTACTCGTGGAGTGGCAGGGCTACAGCCAGCAGTTGCGCAAACGTTTAAGCCTTGAATCGCAATGAAATGAAAAGATAACAGGCATAAAAAAAACGCCAGTAATCACTGGCGTTTTTTTGTTCGCAAAGAAGCTTGCGCCGCGGTGAGGCTTAGCCCAGCAGGGTTGCCCAGCCTTCTACCACGTCACCGCCCCACTTGGCTTTCCACTCTTTCAGAGTCTTGTGGTTGCCACCTTTGGTTTCGATGACTTCACCGTTGTGCGGGTTCTTGTATTGCTTAACTTTGCGAGCGCGCTTGGTGCCGGTAGTTTTCACGGCGCCACGAGGGGCTTTGCTCGACTTGGCTTCTGGATCCAGCAGGGCAATGATGTCGCGCAGCGACTTGGAGTATTCGCCCATCAGCGTGCGCAGTTTGCCTTCGAATTCAAGCTCGGTTTGCAGTTTGTCGTCTTGCGACAGGTTTTTCAGGCGAGCTTGCAGTTCTTTGATGGCTTCTTCTGTGGCGCGGTATTCATTGATCAAGGACATGTGGACTACCTTATGTAGGACGCGGGTGACAAGGAGACAGTGCGGCAATAGTAATCAGACAGTTTCATCAAGTAAACATTTAACCGGTGTTTTATTTAATTAATTAGTGCTGCGCCACAAAAATGCCTGTTGCAGTTAAATACCGCGACAGTGTCTTCACATCTGTTCACATATAATCTGCCTTCCCGGGCCTCGCCGGCCATGGCCTGGGGCGGTCGCCCAGGATCCGGTGTGTCATCGATACTGCAGTTTTGCCGCGCAATGGCTAGAATGGCCGCCTTTGCGAAGTTCTGGAGTTCCCCTAATGCGCACTTTTCGTCTGGTGATTGCTTGCCCGGACCGCGTCGGCATCGTTGCTAAAGTCAGTAACTTTCTGGCGTCCCATAACGGCTGGATCACCGAAGCGAGCCATCACTCGGACAATCAAAGCGGTTGGTTTTTCATGCGTCACGAGATTCGTGCCGACTCGTTGCCCTTCGGCATTGAAGCCTTTCGTGAAGCGTTCGCCCCCATTGCCGAAGAGTTCTCGATGGACTGGCGTATCACCGACACCGCGCAGAAAAAACGCGTGGTGCTCATGGCCAGCCGCGAGTCTCATTGCCTGGCTGACCTGCTGCACCGCTGGCACAGCGATGAGCTCGATTGCGACATCGCCTGTGTGATTTCCAACCATGATGACTTGCGCAGCATGGTGGAATGGCACGGCATCCCGTACTACCACGTGCCGGTCGACCCGCAGGACAAGCATCCGGCGTTCGCCGAGGTCTCGCGACTGGTCAAGCAGCACGACGCCGAGGTGGTGGTATTGGCCCGCTACATGCAGATCCTGCCGCCGGCCTTGTGCAGCGAGTACGCCCACAAGGTCATCAACATCCACCACAGTTTCCTGCCGTCGTTCGTCGGGGCCAAGCCGTACCACCAGGCGTCGATGCGCGGTGTGAAGCTGATTGGCGCCACCTGTCACTACGTGACCGAAGAACTGGATGCCGGCCCGATCATCGAGCAGGACGTGGTGCGTGTCAGCCACAGCGACAGCATCGAAGACATGGTGCGTTTCGGCCGTGACGTAGAGAAGATGGTATTGGCCCGGGGCCTGCGTTATCACCTGGAAGACCGGGTGCTGGTGCACGGCAACAAGACCGTGGTCTTCTGACTACACTGCACAGGGCCTGGACGAGCGATCGCCAGGCCTTTTTTCATGAGGTTCGCCATGACCGATCCATTGGACAAAGCCACCTCCAAGGCGCCAGCCACCCTGGGCGAGGGCTGCCTCAGCCGCTATGACCCCGACGCGTTGAGCCCGGAGGATGGCACCGAGTTTCCCGATGCCGCGCAATTGTGGGAGCAATTGCATCCCCAGGACGCGCCCGAACAGACGCCGTGACCGGTCAGGCTTGCCTGAGCCTGATCAGCTTCTTGATCAACGGCCGCCCGACCATCAGGAAGAACACCGGCCCACCGGCCACCAAATAAAAGTAGTAGGTCACCGCCCGCCAGATCAGGATCGCCGCCGCTGCGGTGGACTTGCCCACCATGGGGGCCAACAGCGCCGCCGAAGTCAGCTCGGCCGCCCCGGCACCGCCCGGCAGCAGGCTGAACTGCCCCGCGCTCAAGGACAGCATCTGGATCAGGAAACTCCAGGCCCACTGCAGGTCCGCACCCAGCCCCTTCAATGCCAGGTACAACACGCTGTAGCGCAGCGCCCAATGCAGGCAGGTCAGGCCGAAGACCTGGAACAGCGTCTGTCGTGGCAATTTCAAGGTGTCGGTGAAGGCTGCGAGGAAGTTCAGGATCTTGCGGCCCCAGCGTCGGCGGGTGGCGGTCTTTACCCGCAAGTGCCGCAGCACACGAGCGCCCAGCAGAATCAGCCGGCGGTGATAACGGGCCACCAGCACGCAGCCGAACAGCCCGCCAAACAATGAAATCGCGCTCAACGCCAGCATCCATTCCAGGCGCTGGCTGAGGTTCTGGAACAGCGCGTAGAACAGAATGCCCACCAAGGCGCAGAGGAAGAACAGCAAGTCGCTCAGTTGATCCATGGCGAACACCGCGCTGCCATGGGCCGGGCGTACACCGTTGCGCGCCAGCAGGGCCATCAGCGTCAGCGGGCCGCCACTGCCTCCGGGCGTCGCGCACATGGCGAACTCGGTGGACATCACCACGCCCATGCTTTTCCACCCGCCGATGCGCCCACGGTATTCACCCAGCAACAGGCGCAGGCGCACGGAATTCAAGCCCCAGCACAGCACGATCATGCCGAGCATGGTCAGCAGCAGGGACAGGGGAAAGCGCTGCACCCGCGACCACATTTCCCCGCCGCCGACCAGCAGCGGCACCAACAGCGCCGTGAGCAGGGCGGCGCCCAGCCAGATCAACCGTTTCATGCGGCGCTGCGGGCCCGCAGCCCCTGGGTTGCCAGCCAGCCGACCTTGGTCATCGGCACGCGACCGTCGTTGAGCAGGCGTTCGAGGGTGCGCAGCCAATAGTCCCGGGAAAACCCGTGGCGCATGTCCACCGGGTGCAGGCCCAGGCGAATCACCGGGGCCTGGCGCCAGCGCTGTTCACGCTGGTCGCTGATGACCTTCGACAGGCCACGGCGCCAGGCACTGCGGGCACTCCAGACCAGGCCCGGCGCGTCGATGGCGCTGAAGTCGGGCAGGCGATAGAGGTGTTGGGTGTCACTGGTGTAGCTCAGCGGTAACTGGCGCAAGGCCTGGCGCGTGCCTTCGCTCATCAGCCAGGCCGGGGCGACGAAACCTTCCAGGGGCCAATGGTAGCGCTCAAAGGTGTCGATCCCGGCGCGCAGGCGGGCGAGGGCGGCGGCTTCGGACAGGTTGTAGAACTCCCCCTCATGGGTATAGACCCGGCGCATGAACCACTCCTTGGGGTGGCGGGCGACAGGGCCGTCGTCGCAATGGTAGTAGCCATGCAGCACCAGCTCGTCGCCGCGCTCGACCCGGCGGTCGAGCAGGCGGCGAAAGTCGGGGTGAGCCTCCAAGGCATTGGTACGGTGAAAGTCCGGCACCACCAGCCAGGTCATCGGCACTTGGCCGAGGGCATCCACGGCTTCGACGAAGGGCTGGTAGTCAGGCCAGGTTTGCGGTGCCACGTCGTGCAACACCAAGAGCACGCTGGGCGAAGAACTCATCGACACGGTCCTCGCCTCAACCATTGGCCAGCAACGGCATTTGTTCGCCGAGCACGGCGTAGTAGTGCCCCAGCAAGCTGTTGACCACGGTGTCCCAGGCGTAATGACGCTCCACATGCCGGCGCGCCAGCAGGCCACGGCGTTGGCAGCCTTCGCTGAACAGTTGCCGCACGGCATTGGCCATGGCCTGCGGATTGTTGGGCGTGCACAGCAGGCCGCAGTCCTCGTGGACGATTTCGGTGAAAGCCCCGGCCGCCACCGCCACCACGGGAATACCGCTGGCCATGGCTTCGAGGATCACCAGGCCGAAGGTCTCCTGGTCGCCGGCGTGCACCAGGGCATCGGCGCTGGCCATGAGCCGGGCGACTTGCGGCGCCGGGCAGAATTCGTCGACCACCGTGACGTTGTCCGGCACCACGGCGGGCATCGATGAGCCCACCAACAGCAGGTGATAGCGCTCGCCCAGGCGTTTCATGCACTTGAGCAGCACCGGCAGGTTTTTTTCCTTGGAGCCGCGACCGGCGAAAATCAGCAGGCGCGTGTCTTCGGCGATACCCAGCTCGGCTCGCAGTCCCGGGTCGCGGGCGGCGGGGGTGAAGGTTTGCAGGTCAACGCCCAAGGGTTGTACATAGACGTTCTTGACCCCCAGCCCGGTCAGCTTGTCGGCCATGACCTGGCTCGGTGCGAGGACCCGGTCGAAATTGCCGTACAACTTGCTGACATAGGCTTCGATATTGGGGGTGAACCAGTTGCCCATGCGGTTGCTCACCAACAGCGGCAGGTCGGAGTGATAGAAACCGATGACGGGCACGTCGAGCTGACGGCGGGCATCCAATGCGGCCCAGGCGGTGAGGTACGGATCGCCGACCTCGATCAGATCCGGTTGCAGATCGCGCAGGACATTGCGCCAGGGCGCCAGGCGAAGGGGGAAGCGATAGCCCTTGCCGAACGGCAGTGCAGGGGCTGGCACCTTGTAGATTCCGTCGTGCTCGCTCAAATGCGCGCCGGGGATCAACAGGCTGTGGCGAATACCGGGCCGATCGCCCAGGCGCCGGTGCTTGGCATCCAGATAAGTGCGCACGCCTCCGCTGGCGGGGGCGTAGAACATGGTTATGTCCGCTATATGCACGATGAACGTCCCTCCGGTCTGTGTTCTCCTGTGTTGACCTTTATGAAGAATAGATGTTCGGTTGGGGTTGTGGTGACGTAGCGGCTATGCAAATGAATACGTGGCGAGGGAGCTTGCTCCCGCTGGAGTGCGAAGCGCTCCCAAGATTTTGGGGCTGCTTCGCAGCCCAGCGGGAGCAAGCTCCCTCGCCACATGAGTGCGATCACATGCGATTTTTATTTCCAGCGCCAGGGTCTCAATGCGCCAGGCATGCTTTTATATAAGCGTGCAAAATGGCGTCATATCGCAAACACCACGGGTGACCATATGCCTGACTCATCGCAACTCGTTATCGGTGCCGACCTCAGCGGCCAGCCCATCGCCCAGGCCATGCGCCTGGCGAACCGTCATGGCCTGGTGGCGGGCGCCACCGGGACCGGCAAGACCGTCACCTTGCAGCGCCTGGCCGAAATGTTCAGCGATGCCGGCGTGGCGGTGTTCGCGGCGGATATCAAGGGTGACCTGTGCGGCCTGGGTGCTGCCGGCAACCCCCAGGGCAAGATCGCCGAGCGCATCGCCGGCATGCCCTGGCTCAACCACAAGCCCCAGGCTTATCCGGTGACCTTGTGGGATATCCACGGCCAGTCCGGGCATCCACTGCGCACCACCCTGAGTGAAATGGGCCCGTTGTTGATCGGCAGCCTGCTGGAACTCACGGACAGCCAGCAGTCGGCGCTCTACGCCGCGTTCAAGGTGGCCGACCGTGAAGGCCTGTTGCTGCTGGACCTCAAGGACCTGAAGGCGCTGCTCAATCATCTCAAGGACAACCCCGAGCTGCTGGGGGACGACGCGGCGTTGATGACCACCGGCTCCAGTCAGGCGCTGCTGCGGCGCCTGTCCACTTTGGAACAGCAGGGCGCGGACGCGTTGTTCGGCGAACCGGCGTTGCAGCTCGAAGACATCCTGCAACCGGCCAGTGATGGCCGTGGCCGCATCCACTTGCTCGACGCCAGCCGCCTGGTCCACGAAGCACCGAAGGTCTACGCGACGTTCCTGCTGTGGCTGCTGGCCGAGCTGTTCGAACAGTTGCCCGAGCGCGGCGATGCGGACAAGCCGCTGCTGGCGCTGTTCTTCGATGAGGCGCACTTGCTCTTTGCCGGTACGCCCAAGGCTTTGCAGGAGCGCCTGGAGCAAGTGGTGCGGCTGATCCGTTCCAAGGGCGTGGGGGTGTATTTCGTGACCCAGTCGCCGGGTGACTTGCCGGACGATGTGCTCGCTCAGTTAGGGTTGCGTATCCAGCATGGCTTGCGGGCCTTTACGGCCAAGGAACAGAAATCCCTGCGGGCGGTGGCCGACGGTTTCCGGCCCAACCCGCAGTTCGATGCCTTGGCGGTGCTGACCGAGCTGGGCATCGGTGAAGCCCTGGTGGGCACCTTGCAGGAAAAAGGCACGCCGGAAATGGTCCAGCGCGTGCTGGTGGCGCCCCCGCAATCGCGCATCGGGCCGCTGAGCGAGGCCGAGCGCGCCGGGTTGATCGCCAGTTCGTCGCTGCAAGGTCGCTACGACAAGCCCATTGATCGCGAATCGGCCTACGAAGTGCTGATGGGACGCAAGGGGCTGGAACCCCAGGCCGACGCGGTGCCGGGCAAGTCCGCGGACGAAGAACCCAGCTTCACCGAAAAGGCCGGCGAGTTCCTTGGCACGGCAGCCGGCCAGGCGCTCAAATCGGCGATGCGCCAGGCGGCCAATCAACTGGGCCGGCAATTGGTGCGCGGGTTGATGGGGTCGTTGCTGGGGGGCAGCAAGCGGCGCCGGTAGTCGAGACCGAGTTGCCCCCTTCGCGAGCAAGCTCGCTCCCACAAGGGATTGGTGTCATACACGAAATAGGTGGCCGCTGCAGGTCCACTGTGGGAGCGAGCTTGCTCGCGAAGGCGGTTTGGCAGGCGAAAAGTGTACCGGCTGACCTGCCGCAATCGCGAGCAAGCTCGCTCCCACAAGGGATTGGTGTCATACACGAAATAGGTGGCCGCTTCAGGTCCATTGTGGGAGCGAGCTTGCTCGCGATTGCTATCTAGCCGGCGCCGAAAATCTCAATCCTTGGGCCGCGCATGCGCCGCCAATCGCTCCAGCGCCGCCCGCAGGTTGGGATCGGTGATGCCGTCGGCGGTGGCCTGGATGGTTGCCGCGGCGTCGGTGGACAGATCCAGCGTGTGGCCCTTGGCGCCGACCTGGACGGTGGGGGGCTGCACCTTGAACAGGATCCGCGTCAGGTTGGCGAATTCTTCGAACGCCTGGAGTTGGCGCAGCAGGCGTTTTTGCTGGTAGCGCAGGCGCGTGGCCCAGTGGCCGTCGGTGACGATCAACAGCAGGCTGCCTTCGCGCCAGGACGCCACGTGGCAATGCTCGCGCGCGGCCGGTTGCAACTGGCTGTCCAGCAGGCGCTGCAAGTGGCCCAGGCGTTTGGCGTGGCCGAAGATGGCTTTCAGCGGCTTGGCTTCGCGCAGCAGAACGGCGGGCGCCTTGGCTGGAAGAGGGCGGAAGGCCATGAATGAATACCGCAAGTGACAGAGGCGCCATGGTAGCAGAAAGCGCCGGACGCGCCTCGACCCTCTCGCCCAGCGGCTTTTGGCTACACAATCAGTGAGTAACTTCTGCGCTTTGTGGGTTGAAGTTCGCGCAAAAGCCCTTATTTTAGGGTGGCCCCGTCACAGCGCTGTGCCAGCATCGTGGAATAACGCCACTTTCCTCTCCATCGTTTCCGGGTAGAATGCTCGTTCGCATGCGGCCATGAGGGCTGCACGGGCGACTCATGGGGCCGCCCTCCATCCCTTTAGTGTGGAAGATCCTGCCGATATGTTTGCGCCTTTGTTAAAGAAACTTTTTGGAAGCAAGAACGAGCGTGAAGTCAAGCGCATGCTCAAGACGGTACAGACTGTCAATGCCTTCGAAGAGCAAATGGTGGCCCTTTCGGACGATCAGTTACGCGCCAAGACTGCCGAATTCAAGGACCGCATCGCCAAGGGGGAAACCCTTGACCAGCTCCTGCCCGAAGCCTTTGCGGTCGCCCGTGAAGCCGGCAAGCGGATCATGGGCATGCGCCACTTCGACGTTCAGTTGATCGGCGGCATGACCTTGCACGAAGGCAAGATCGCCGAAATGCGTACCGGTGAGGGCAAGACCCTCGTGGCGACCCTGGGCGTGTACCTCAACGCACTGTCCGGCAAGGGCGTGCACGTGGTGACGGTCAACGACTACCTGGCCCGCCGCGACGCCAACTGGATGCGCCCGCTCTACGAATTCCTCGGCCTGACCGTCGGCGTCGTCACGCCGTTCCAGCCGCCGGAAGAGAAGCGCGCCGCCTATGCCGCCGACATCACCTACGGCACCAACAACGAATTCGGGTTCGACTACCTGCGCGACAACATGGCGTTCAGCATGGAAGAAAAATTCCAGCGTGAACTCAACTTTGCCGTGATCGACGAAGTCGACTCCATCCTCATCGACGAAGCCCGTACCCCGCTGATCATTTCCGGTCAGGCCGAGGACAGCTCCAAGCTGTACATCGAGATCAACAAGCTGATCCCGCAGCTCAAGCTGCACGTCGAGGAAGTCGAAGGCGAAGTGACCCAGCCCGGGCACTACACCATCGACGAGAAGACCCGCCAGGTCGAGCTCAACGAAGCCGGTCACCAGTTCATCGAGGAAATGCTCACCCGCGTCGGCTTGCTGGCCGAAGGCGAGAGCCTCTACTCGGCCCATAACCTGGGCCTGCTGACCCACGTCTATGCCGGCCTGCGTGCCCACAAGCTGTTCCATCGCAACGTCGAGTACATCGTCCAGGACGGCCAGGTCGTGCTGGTGGACGAACACACCGGCCGTACCATGCCGGGTCGTCGCCTGTCCGAAGGCCTGCACCAGGCCATCGAAGCCAAGGAAGGCCTGAACATCCAGGCCGAGAGCCAGACCCTGGCCTCGACCACCTTCCAGAACTACTTCCGCCTGTACAACAAGCTGTCCGGCATGACCGGTACCGCCGACACCGAGGCGTTCGAATTCCACCAGATCTACGGCCTGCAAGTGGTGGTGATCCCGCCGAACAAACCGCTGGCCCGTAAGGACTACAACGACCTGGTGTTCCTGACCGCCGAAGAGAAGTACGCGGCGATCATCAACGACATCAAGGAAGGCATGGCCCAGGGCCGTCCGATCCTGGTCGGTACCGCCACCATCGAGACCTCCGAGCACATGTCCGCCTTGCTCAACAAGGAAGGTATCGAGCACAAGGTCCTCAACGCCAAGTTCCACGAGAAGGAAGCCGAGATCATCGCCCAGGCCGGTCGCCCGGGTGCGCTGACCATCGCCACCAACATGGCCGGTCGTGGTACCGACATCCTGCTGGGCGGCAACTGGGAAGTGGAAGTCGCCAGCCTGGAAGGCCCGACCCCCGAGCAGATCGCGCAGATCAAGGCCGACTGGCAGAAGCGTCACCAGCAGGTGCTCGAGTCCGGCGGTTTGCAGGTGATCGCTTCCGAGCGTCACGAATCCCGTCGTATCGACAACCAGTTGCGTGGCCGTGCCGGTCGCCAGGGCGATGCCGGCTCCAGCCGTTTCTACCTGTCCCTGGAAGACAGCCTGATGCGCATCTTCGCCTCTGACCGGGTGAAGAACTTCATGAAGGCCCTGGGCATGCAGCCCGGCGAGGCGATCGAGCACCGCATGGTGACCAACGCCATCGAGAAGGCCCAGCGCAAGGTCGAAGGCCGCAACTTCGATATCCGCAAGCAATTGCTCGAGTTCGACGACGTCAACAACGAACAGCGTAAAGTGATCTATCACATGCGTAACAGTTTGTTGGCCGCCGACAACATTGGCGAAACCATCGCCGATTTCCGTCAGGACGTGCTCAACGCCACTGTCAGCGCCCACATCCCGCCGCAGTCGCTGCCGGAACAGTGGGACGTCGCCGGCCTGGAAGCCGCCTTGCAGAGCGATTTCGGCGTGGCATTGCCGATCCAGCAATGGCTCGACGAAGACGATCACCTGTACGAAGAAACCCTGCGCGAAAAACTGCTGGCCGAACTGATCGCTGCCTACAACGAGAAGGAAGACCAGGCGGGCGCCGAGGCACTGCGCTCCTTCGAGAAGCAGATTGTGCTGCGGGTACTGGACGATCTGTGGAAAGACCACCTGTCGACCATGGATCACCTGCGCCACGGTATCCATTTGCGTGGTTACGCCCAGAAGAACCCGAAGCAGGAGTACAAGCGCGAGTCCTACACGCTGTTCTCCGAGCTGCTCGATTCGATCAAGCGCGACTCGATCCGTGTGTTGTCCCACGTACAGGTTCGCCGCGAAGACCCAGCCGAGGAAGAAGCCCGCCTGCGTCAGGAGGCCGAAGCCCTGGCTGCGCGCATGCAGTTCGAACACGCCGAAGCCCCTGGCCTGGAAGTGGTCGCCGAAGAGGGCGTCGATGTGGATGTCGCCCTGGCGACCGCACCGGTGCGCAACGAGCAGAAGCTGGGCCGCAACGAACTGTGCTATTGCGGTTCGGGCAAGAAATACAAGCATTGCCACGGGCAGATCCAATAAACCCGTCTCAACGCTGAACCACCCGCGCCGCGACCGGATTCCATCCGTCGCGGCGTTTTGCCATTTTGATTCGCCGTCTCAATGAGGACGGCGTCGATATACATCTGATTTAGGAGCGCATTCATGGCTGTTGGTCTTGGTCCGTTGCCCACGTTGCACCCGGTTGCCGGTTTTGAACTCGGTATTGCCTCGGCGGGCATCAAGCGCCCCGGGCGCAAGGACGTCGTGGTCATGCGTTGCGCCGAAGGCTCGACGGTGGCGGGTGTGTTCACCCTCAACGCCTTTTGCGCCGCACCGGTCATCCTGGCCAAGCAACGCGTGCAGGGGCCGGTGCGTTACCTGTTGACCAACACCGGTAACGCCAACGCCGGCACCGGCGCGCCAGGCCTGGCCGCCGCCGAGCGCACCTGCGCCAAGCTGGCGGAATTGACCGGCGTCGACGCCAGCCAGGTGCTGCCGTATTCCACCGGCGTGATCGGCGAACCGCTGCCGGTCGAGAAGATCGAAGGCGCACTGCAAGCCGCCCTCGACGACCTGTCGGAAAACAACTGGGCCGCCGCCGCCACCGGTATCATGACCACCGACACCCTGCCCAAGGGCGCGAGCCGCCAGTTCGAGCATGACGGCGTGACCATCACCGTCACCGGCATCAGCAAAGGCGCTGGCATGATCCGGCCGAACATGGCGACCATGCTCGGCTACATCGCCACCGACGCCAAGGTCTCGCGCCAGGTGCTGCAAGACCTGATGCTCGACGGGGCCAACAAGTCGTTCAACCGCATCACCATCGACGGCGACACCTCCACCAACGACTGCTGCATGCTGATCGCCACCGGCCAGGCCAACCTGCCGCAGATCACCGAGGCCAGCGGCCCGCTGTTCGAGGCCCTGAAGCAGGCCGTGTTCGACGTGTGCATGGAAGTGGCCCAGGCCATCGTCCGGGACGGCGAAGGCGCGACCAAGTTCGTGACTGTGCAGGTCAACGGCGGGGGCAATCACCAGGAATGCCTGGATGTGGGCTATACCGTGGCTCACTCGCCGCTGATCAAGACCGCACTGTTCGCCTCTGACCCGAACTGGGGTCGCATCCTCGCCGCCGTCGGCCGGGCCGGCGTGCCTGAGCTGGACGTGAGCAAGATCGACGTGTTCCTCGGCGAAGTCTGCATCGCCAGCCAAGGCGCTCGTGCTGCAACCTACACCGAAGCCCAGGGCGCGGCGGTGATGCAGCAGGAAGAAATCACCATCCGTATCGAGTTGGGACGGGGTGATTGCAGCGAAACCATCTGGACCACCGACCTGTCCCACGAGTACGTCAAGATCAACGCTGAGTACCGGACTTAACCGGTTCGGGACCGAGTTGCTGCCATCGCGAGCAAGCTCGCTCCCACAGGGATTTGCGGGCAATACCCTGTGGGAGCGAGCTTGCTCGCGATGGCGCCAGTACAGCCCCTACAAAATCACAAGAAAGGAATCCAGACATGAGCCTGCACCTGATCATCGGCGACCAGCGCATTTCTTCCTGGTCCCTGCGCGGCGCGCTCGCCCTGGCGCTGACCGGCGCGAAGTACACCGAAGAACTGGTCAGACTCGACCAGCCCGACACCCGCGAAAAGCTGCTCAAGTACTCGGCCACGGCCAAGGTCCCATTGCTCAAGACCGAATTCGGTGTGATCGCTGATTCCCTGGCGATTGCCGAGTACCTGGCCGAACAGTTCCCGCAGGCCGGTCTCTGGCCCAAGGATGTGGCCGCCCGGGCCCAGGCACGCTCGGCCTGTGCGCAAATGCACAGCGGGTTTTTCGCCATCCGCAGCCACATGCCGTTTGACCTGCTGCGCGATGCACCGCTGTCGCCCATGCCGGCTGATGTCCAAGTGGAAATCGAGCGGATGCTGGCGCTGTGGGCCGAATGCCGTGCCGCGGCGACCGAGGCCGGTCCCTACCTGTTTGGCCGCGTCAGCCTGGCCGACGCGTTTTTTGCCCCTGTTGCCGTGCGCTTGCGCACTTATCAGGTGAAACTGTCCGAGGTCGATGAGGCCTACGTCGAAACCCTATATCAATGGTCAGCGTTCAAGGCGTGGCAACAGGCTGGCCTGGAGGACACTGCGCGGTGAAACGAGTCCATGTGGCGGCAGCGGTCATCCGCGATGCCGCCGGCAAAATTCTGATCGCCCGACGGGCCGACACCCAGCACCAGGGCGGCCTGTGGGAGTTTCCTGGCGGCAAGGTCGAGGCCGGCGAATCCGTCGAAACCGCCCTGGCCCGTGAACTTCACGAAGAGCTGGGCATTGTCGTCGACGCCGCCCGGCCGTTGATCAAGGTGCGTCACGATTACCCGGACAAGCAGGTGTTGCTGGATGTCTGGGAAGTCTCGGCGTTCACCGGCGAGCCCCATGGCGCCGAAGGGCAGCCGTTGGCCTGGGTGACGGCCCGCGACCTGACGAACCATGAGTTCCCGGCGGCCAATCAGCCCATCGTCGCGGCGGCCCGTTTGCCGGGTGAATACCTGATCACCCCGGAAGGCCTTGAGACGCCGGCCTTGCTGCGCGGCATGCAGAAGGCGATTGCCGGCGGGATCAAGTTGGTCCAGCTACGCGCGCCCAACGGCTACGATCCGCAATACCGCGACCTGGCGGTGGATGCGGCGGGGTTGTGTGCCGGCAAGGCCCAACTGATGCTCAAGGGGCCGTTCGAGTGGCTGGGGGATTTTCCTTCCGCTGGCTGGCACATTACCGCCGCGCAACTGCGCAAACATGCCGCGGCCGGTCGACCGTTCGGCAAGGACCGCTGGCTGGCGGCTTCCTGCCATAACGCCGAGGAGCTGTCCCTGGCACAGCGAATGGACGTGGACTTCGTCACGCTTTCGCCGGTGCAGCCGACCCAGACCCATCCCGATGCACAGCCGTTGGGTTGGGCAGAGGCGGCGCGGTTGATCGATGGCTTCGACCGGCCGGTCTATCTGTTGGGCGGGGTCGGGCCTGGAGAGCGGCAAAAGGCCTGGGAGGCCGGGGCCCAGGGTGTGGCGGGGATTCGGGCGTTTTGGCCTGAGGCATGATTCTGTGGTGTGGCTGCTGATGCCATCGCGAGCAAGCTCGCTCCCACAGGGAGATCCCGTGTGGGAGCGAGCTTGCTCGCGATGGCGGCCTCAAGAACCATTCAGCCCCCAGGCTTGGCCGCCGCCTCCCACAGCACCTCCGCCACTCCCTGCCGCCGGGCAATGACCCGCGCCGCCACGAACAACAGATCCGACAACCGATTGATGTAGGCCAACCCCGGCCCCGCCAGCGGCTCCACCGCGTTCAATTGCTGGCAACGCCGCTCGGCGCTGCGGGCCAGGCTGCGACAGACGTGGGCCTGGGCGATCAGCGTCGAGCCACCGGGCAGGATGAAGTTTTCCAGTGGCCCCAATTCCTCGTTCCACACATCGATCGCCGCTTCCAGCCGCTCGATTTCCGCCACGTTCAAGGCTTGGTAGGCCGGCATCGCCAGCTCACCGCCCAGGTCGAACAATCGATGCTGACAAGGCTCCAGCACGTCGCTGACTTCCTTCAGCGCCGGGTACCGGGCCGTTTCGGCGGCGAGCCCGGCCAGCAACAAGCCCAATTGGCTGTTCAGCGTGTCCACTTCGCCGATGGCCTCGACCCGTGGGTGGTCCTTTGCCACGCGGCGACCATCGCCCAACCCGGTTTCACCTTTGTCACCGGTGCGGGTGTAAATCTTCGACAGGCGAAAACCCATGCTCAACGCTCCAGTTGTTTGTTTTCCTGCGCCACCATCGAGGGGCCCGTCAGGGGCAGGCGCAAGGTGAAGCAGGTGCCTTGGCCTGGCGCCGACTGCACTTCCATCTGGCCCTTGTGGTTGTTGGTGATGATGAAATACGAGACCGACAGCCCAAGGCCGGTGCCCTGGCCGATCTCCTTGGTGGTGAAGAAGGGTTCGAAGGTGCGCTTGCGCACGTTCTCGCTCATGCCGATGCCATTGTCCTCGACCTGGATTTCCGCCCACGGCGGATTCAACCGCGTACGCAGGATAATGCGCCCGGGTTCGCTGTCGTCCTGGCGTTGGTGAATCGCCTGGGCGGCGTTTTTCAGCAGGTTGAGCAGCACTTGTTCCAGTTCGTTGGCCGTGCCGGGCACCGGGCCCAGGTTCGGGTCGAACTGACGGATGATCGCCTGGCCCTTGAAGTCGAAGCCGATCGCCAGGTCGAAGTCATTACCGGCGATTTCCACCGCCTGGTCGATCAGCGCCGGCAGGTCGCAGGGCGCCATCTGCCGCGTGCTGCGTCGGCTGAAGCTGAGCATGTGGGTGACGATTTTCGCCGCCCGGGCGCCGGCTTGCTGGATGCCGTCGAGCAATTGTGGGATTTCCCGGCCCTGGAGGTAACGATTGACCTCCTGCAACTCGATACCCAATTGTTCGGCCTGTTCAAGGTTCTTCGGCAGTTCCGGTGACAAGCGTCGGCGGATGTTCTGCACGTTGTGCAGGATGGCGCCCAGGGGGTTGTTGATCTCATGGGCCATGCCCGCCGCGAGGCCGCCGACCGAGAGCATTTTTTCCGATTGCACCATCATTTCCTCCAGCGACAGGCGCTGGGTGATGTCGTCGATGCGGATCACCACGCCCCGCCCGGCGCCGCCCATCAGCGGATAGAAGGTCAGGGCGTAATGCCGGGCCTCGTCGTCCTTGGTCCAGGTGACGCGTTCGATCTTGGCCACCGTATGTTGCTCGACGGTCTGCTTGAGCTGGGGCAGGTACGGCTTGAGCGGTTCGAAGGCGAGGAAGATCGGTTGGTTCAGGGCCTCGTCCAGTCGCGTGCCGGAGAGGGCGCTGGCTTCCTGGTTCCATTGGGTGACGTAGAGTTGCTCGTCGAGGGCGATCAGGGCCGACGGCATGGAGTCGATGATGCTGTTGAGGTAGTTCTGGAAGCCCGTGAGTTTTTTCTCGATCTTGCTGCGCACCTGGACTTCCAGCTCCAGCTTGCGATTGGTATGGCGGGTCTCTTCCGCCAGCCCCTGGGCCTGGTCGTAGGCGGCCTGGGAGTCGTCCCGCGCGCGCTTGAGTTGCTGCTCCCGGGCTTCGATCCGCGAGAGCATGGTATTGAATGCCTCGGCCAGGCTGCCGATCTCATCGTGGTTGCCCCGTGCGGCGCGCAAGGCATAGTTCTCCTCGCGGGTGACCTGGCGGGACAGTTCTTCGAGTTGATGAATCGGTTGGGTGATCAGGCGTTTGATCTGTTGGGCAATGATCAGCCACAGCAACACGCTGAAAATCAGAATGCCGAGGCTGGCGGTCAGGGTGCCGGTGTAGAACGCGGTCGGCAATTCGCTGCTGGCCACCAGCAACAGATGGCCAGGCGTCGTGCCGGGGCGGGGCAGGGTAATGACCTGGTTGCTGCGGAACTCGCTCGCTTGCCAGGCTTGTATGTTGCGGAAATGGTCCGGCAGCTTGAGCTTTTCGCCCTGTTGCAGCTGTGCCAGGCGATCGCCCTGGCCGTCGTACAACGCCGCCGCTCGCAGCGGTGCATAGCTGTTGAGCTCGTCGAGCAGGCGCTGGGCACTTTGTGGCGATTGCAGGGCGTCAGAGATCAGGCTCGGGTTGGCGATCAGTCGGCCAATGGTCTGCAGGGCCTGGGGCGCCATGCTTTCCTGGGAGATGTAGTAGGCGGCGCTGATAAAGGTCAGGTTGGCCACCAGCAGGACAGTGGTCAACAACACCAACAGGGCGGCCAACAGTTTTTGGCCGACCGGGAGGTTTTCAAGGCGCTGGCGCAATGGCATCAGACTCGTCGCTAAGAAGGAACACGAGGGCCAGCGTAGCCGCTGCTCAGTCGCTGGGCAATCCGAGGTTGCCCAAGTGGGCAATCAGTCGTTGGCGCAGTTGTTCCAGGTGCGGCACGGTCAGCTCATGGCGCTGGGCAACCTTGCAGGCGTAACCGAGCAAATAACTGATTTCGGTACGACGCCGATTGGCTACATCCTGGTACATCGAGGAGTAATTGGCGGCCGTGGCCTGGATCACCCGTTCGACCTCCGGCTGCAAATCCTCGGCCGCCGCGGGCTGGCCGCACCGTTCGAGCACATCCGTGAGCTCCGCGCACAAGGTCGCCACTTCGCAGTGGTGTTCCAGCAGGCCGCCGTTCTTGCAGTGATGCAGCACGGTCAGTGGATTGATTGCACAGTTGAGTGCCAGCTTGCGCCAGAGGCGGGTGAGGATGTCGGCGCTCCATTCGTGGGGGATGCCGGCGGCGGCCAGGTCGTCCAACCAGAACGGCGCCACCGGGTGGGCCGGGTCGCCCAACCAGGTGTAGCCGTGGCCGGCGAACACGACGCGCCAGTCACCGTCGCGGAACGCGCCTTCGGTGCTGGAGGCGCTGATGCAACGAGCCTGGGGCACACAATTGGCCACTGCGTCCTGGCTGCCGAGGCCGTTCTGCAACAGGATCAGTTCCGATTCGGCGCCCAGGCGATGGGCCACCGAGGTCACCGCCGCTTCCGCGTCGTAGGCCTTGCAAGCCAGCAGCAGGCGCCTGATCGGCTCCGGGCTGTCCGCCGTTTCGCCCGGCACCGGGTAGCACTGCGCCTGGCCTTGTTCCACCAGCGTCAGGCCTGCGGCGCCGCGGTAGGCTTGCAGGCGCGCTTCGTTGCGCAGCACCAGCCGCACCGGCAACCCGGCCCGGGCCAGGCGCGTGGCCCACAACGTGCCGAGACTGCCGGCCCCGAGGACATGCCAGGTGGTCGACATCAGTTTTTTACTCGGATTGGCGCAGGCATCTGAGGGCTCGCAGTGTCGGCAGGAAAAGAGCCGTTATAATGAGCCCGATTTTAACCACAAGCCAAGCGCGCGCCGTTGATACTGGCGCGCCTTTTTATTTGGAGAACACTACATGCCGTCATTCGACGTGGTATCCGAACTGGACAAACACGAAGTCACCAACGCGGTTGAAAACGCCGTCAAGGAACTCGACCGTCGTTATGACCTCAAGGGCAAGGGCAGTTTCGAGTTCAAGGAAAAAGACCTGACCGTGAACCTGACCGCCGAGGCCGAGTTCCAGCTCGAGGCGATGATCGAGATCCTCAAGCTGGCGCTGGTCAAGCGCAAGATCGATGTGCAGTGCCTCGAGGTCAAGGACGCCTATGCCTCGGGCAAGCTGATGAAGCAGGAAGCCGTGCTCAAGGAAGGCATCGACAAGGAGCTGGCGAAGAAGATCGTCGCTCATATCAAGGACGCCAAGCTCAAGGTGCAAGCCGCCATCCAGGGCGAGCAGGTGCGGGTTACCGGCAAGAAGCGTGACGACTTGCAGGAAGCCATTGCGGCCTTGCGCGGCAAAGAATTCGGCATGCCCCTGCAATTCAATAACTTCCGCGACTGATACTTCAGTTGTATTAAGACCCTGTGGCGAGGGAGCAAGCTCCCTCGCCACAATGCTGCGTGCAACAGGAATAAGGAGAGAGAGATGGACTTGAATGCTGAAGTGGACAACCTGGTCAAGGCTTCCCAGACCTGGATCCCCATGATCATGGAGTACGGCAGCCGCGTGCTGCTGGCGGTTATCACCCTGGCCATCGGCTGGTGGTTGATCAACAAAGTGACGCAGAAACTGGGTGCGCTGCTGGCCCTGCGTAACGCCGACCTGGCGCTGCAAGGGTTCATCAGTACCCTGGCCAACATCATTTTGAAAATACTGTTGATCGTCAGCGTCGCTTCGATGATCGGCGTGGAAACCACTTCGTTCGTCGCCGCCATTGGTGCCGCCGGCCTGGCGATTGGCCTGGCCCTGCAAGGCAGCCTGGCGAACTTCGCCGGTGGCGTGTTGATCCTGCTGTTCCGCCCGTTCCGCATCGGTGACTGGATCGAAGCCCAAGGTGTGGCCGGTACGGTCGACAGCATCCAGATCTTCCACACCGTGTTGCGCACCGGTGACAACAAGACCGTCATCGTGCCCAACGGCAATCTCTCGAACGGCATCATCACCAACACCAACCGCCAGCCGACCCGCAAGGTCGTGTTTGATGTCGGCGTGGATTACCAGGCTGACCTGCAAAAGGCCCGGGAAGTGTTGCTGGAGCTGGCCAAGGATGAGCGTGTGCTGGCGGATCCGGCACCTGAAGCGGTGATTTCCACCTTGGGCGACAGTTCCATCACGGTGTCGCTGCGTATCTGGGTGAAGACCGCGGATTATTGGAGCGTGATGTTCATGCTCAATGAACAAGCGCGGGATCGCTTGAAGGACGCGGGCATTGATATTCCGTTTCCACAACGCGTGATTCGGGTCGTTCAGGAATCGACATCGGCGTAATGCTCGATCGATTATTGTCTGACCTTCAAGTCAGGCCTTGCGTAAAAAGTTGATCCAATAAAAAAGGCCCATCCGAAGATGGGCCTTTTTTTGATTACCGCAAACAGACTTTCGGCAATTACAGAACCGAAATCGGGTAGTCGACGATCAGGCGGAACTCTTTGACGTCGCCTTCACCTTCGTCAGCGTTAGCGTAGTGCCAGGCTTGACGAACACGGAAGGAAAGATCTTTTGCCGGGCCAGACTGAACAACGTACTTGGCTTCGAAGTTGGTTTCGTTGTGCTTGCCGTCTTCACCGTACAGGCCAGCGTAAGGGCTGCCAGCAGGTGTGTTGGTGCCGTCGATGTCCCAACCTTTAACGTAACGAGTCATGAAGCTCAGACCAGGAACGCCGTACTCAGCCATCTTGATGTCGTAACGGATCTGGGCAGATTTCTCGTTAGGAGCGTTGAAGTCGGAGTACTGGATGGAGTTGGCGAGGAAGATCGAGTCGCCGCCACGGTTGTTCGTGCCCACACCAATGTAGTCGAACGGTGTGTCGCCGTTGATTTTCTGGAAGGCAACGGTGACGGTGTGCGCTTTCAGGAACGAGAAAGCAGCTGCCAGGGAGAACGCGGTGTTGCTGATGTCGCCGGCCTTGGAGCTGCCGGTGTCGGTGGTGCGGTAGATGTTACCGTCCAGGTTCAGCGACTGATCGCCACCCATTGGGATGGTGTAGTTCAGGTTACCGTAGTACTGGTTCCAGATGTCTTCCAACTGGGCGCCGTATACCGATGCGCTCAGGTTGTCGCTGAACGAGTATTTGCCACCAGCGTAGTCGATGGTGTTGGCTTCTACGCCAGCGTAGGTTGCAAACAGGCCGCCGTTACGGGCGTTGCGGTCCTGGCTGGTCGCCGAGTAGAAGTGACCGGCTTCGAGGTCGAGGTCTTTGACTTCGCTGCTCTGCAGTTGGAAACCGCTGGCAGTTTGAGGCAGGACGCGGGAACCACCTACAGCGAACACTGGAGCAGTGCTTGGCTGTTGGTCGCCGATTTTCAGCTCGGTCTTGGAGACGCGGAACTTGATGGCTGCGCCGGCTTTACCTTGGCTGTCGTTGACTTCGCCATCGGCATCGCGGCTCATGTTGCCAGTGCCGCCAGTGCCATCGCCGCCGTCCAGTTTGACCGCCAGATAACCGAATGCATCGATACCGACGCCTACGGTGCCTTGGGTGTAACCGGAGTTGAAGTTACCCCAGATACCCTGGGTCCAGTCTTTCTGGTCGGTAGCGCCGTCTTTGCGGTCACGGTTGAAGTAGTAGTTGCGCAGCAGCAGTTTGGCGCTGGCATCTTCAACAAAGCCTTTGGCTTCAGCTTGGTCACTTACAAAAGGTGCGGCCGAGGCCATTTGAGTACTGGCTGCTGCAGCAACGGCCAGTGCGATCATGCTCCACTTCATCACGCGCATCGTGATTTGCTCCTTTGGTTTTAAGAGTACTGCCGTCCCACCTGTTTTATTATCTGGGCGGCTCTTTCTTTTTGTGTCGGCGCAAACTTATATCACGCCGACATTCTTTGGCGATACTTGCCCATTCAACCTTTCAGCTTCTTTACGACCATGTCGCCAATGGCTCGATCCATGTCGCATTTCAGCTGTTCCGACGCAACCGTATTCACAACTTTAATGTTGTTTTTTCTTTCCGGCATCGGTGTAAAGAGTCCGTCATTACCGCGCTTGAAGCTCCTGTGGGCAGCCTTGCCACTTTAAATTTGTATGTCGGCAGGGTCCCGCTTCCGGCGAGCCCTTTGGACAGTGCGAGTATGAATGCAACAAGCATGCTCAAACTCGAATTTCGTTTACATTTTTTTCACATTTCATCGGTTGACGCGGTGAAACCTCATGAAACCGGGCTCCAAAGGCCTTGTTTTAAATAGGGTTGACTCGTGTGGGCTCCCGTGTTTGGCGTCGATAAATTCGCCGAGACAACCAAAAACGTTACCGGTTCACCCTGCCCAGTGAGTAAATCACGGATGCTTTGTGCACTGAGCGTAGACGCACTGTGCTGTTTTGGTGCAAAAAATTTTCAGGTTGTACGAAAATCTTACAGCGTCGAGGCTTTGCCTGGGCCCTGGCACGGATCTCTCGGGACTGTGTCGTGCCGCTGCGCTGTGTTGGTGCGTCCGCTTGCACGGGTTGCTGCTCCGGCGTTGAAAAAAAACATTCGAAGGCGCGGACATCGGGACGGTACGCAGTGATCGATCCGGCGTTCGCGGGTATGCTGCGCATCTGTGTCCGATGCAGGCCTGCGGGTCGCTGAGCCGGGCAGAATCGATAACGAGGAGTACGCGCGGTGTTTGCCTTAGATCCACGACTGCAACAAGACACATTGCCCATTGGTGATTTCCCGTTGTGCCGTTTGCTCTTGTCCAACGACGCCAATTACCCGTGGTTCATCCTCGTGCCGCGGCGAGAAAATATCAGTGAATTGTTTCAGTTGGATGACATCGATCAATTACAGCTGTGGAAAGAAACCACGGCGCTGGCCGAAACCCTCAAGGATTCGTTCGATGCCGACAAGATGAACGTTGCAACCTTAGGTAACGTCGTCAGTCAATTGCACATGCATGTCATCGTGCGCAAGCGTGATGATGCCGCCTGGCCTGCGCCGGTCTGGGGCAAGCACCCGGCCCAGCCTTATAATGCAGGGCAGGTCGCGGCCATTCGCGAACGGTTGCGAGTGGCCCTGGCCGATGATTTCAAGTTTCTGGAGGGCTGAACCATGAGCCTTGAAGAACGCGTAACCGATCTGGAAAGCCGCCTGGCGTTTCAGGATGACACCATCCAGGCATTGAATGATGTGCTGGTGGCGCAGCAGCGGGTTGTCGAGCGTCTGCAGCTGCAGATGGCGGCGTTGCTCAAGCGCCAGGAAGAAATGGCGGGTCAATTCGAATCGTTCGAAGAAGAGGCGCGGCCGCCTCACTACTGATGCGGCCCGATTGCCGTTTGACGGGTAATAAAAAACCGCGAGCAGCCAGGCTGCATCGCGGTTTTTTTACGCTTGGATCAGCGGCGCGGCAGCGCAGCGATCACGTCTTCGGCCTGCAGGCCCTTGTCGCGGTTCATCACGGAGAATTCCACGCGCTGGCCTTCCACCAGGACGCGATGGCCTTCGCCACGAATGGCCCGGAAATGCACGAAAATGTCATCGCCGGAGTCGCGGGAAATGAAGCCGAACCCTTTGGACGTGTTGAACCACTTCACCGTGCCGGTATCGCGGTTGGACATGTCGTAGTTCTGTGCCGCGGCGGCCGGCGACGACTTCTTGTAGAAGCTGACGGCCAGGTGCAGTGCCACGGCGAGCAGTGCCGCGCCCAGGCTGAACAGAATGGCCGGTTGACCGCCGATTTCCGGCATGGGTGCCAGCAGGGCCAGGGTTTGCAGGGCAACGGCCAGCACCAGCAAGGCGCTGACAAGGTTTTGCAGTTGGTGACGTGGACCTTTGTTCCAGTAAGGGATGACGGGGGCAAGGGTCAGGTTGAGCAGGCCGAAAAAGGCCAGGTACAGTGCATCGGGGTGTTGCAGGTAAGGTGTGGCTTCGGAACCCAGGCTAGGGATGAAGGACAGCAGCAGGGCAGCTGCGCCCATTAGCAAGTGGACGATTTTCAACATTTTGATTGGCTCACGGTTAAGACAGATCACAAGGAAGAGCGGGTCGGGCACGGTTCGCTTCGAAACAATGAGAGGCGTTGGACACGTATCCGAATCAGCCTATGCGTTACGCCCGGGAAAATTAAGCGTAGCGACACACTGCCTATTTAACAGCAAAGCTCGGGCCTTCTCAAACCCGTTACGGGCGCGCACCGCGCTGTTCGTCGGCCAGAAAAGCCCCGTGACTGCTTGAATGCACCAGGCAAGCGGCGTTGAATTTCCCAGGTGTCGGAACCGTCGGCTGCCTTGGCTTGTCGGTTCTGCAGGGCTGGCAATCTGTCGCAGGCCGTAGGCGGCCAGAACCACTAGAGTGGTTAGGGCCGTTGTCGAATTCATCACCCTAAGGAGATCAACCCCCATGGCAATTGATATCGGTATCAGTGAAGAAGACCGCAAGTCCATCGTCGACGGGCTTTCGCGCCTGCTGTCGGATACCTACGTACTGTATCTCAAGACCCACAATTTCCACTGGAACGTCACCGGGCCGATGTTTCGGACCCTGCACCTGATGTTCGAGGAGCAATACAACGAGCTGGCCCTGGCGGTGGACCTGATTGCCGAGCGAATCCGCGCCCTTGGCTTCCCGGCCCCGGGTGCCTACTCGGTGTATGCACGCCTGTCCTCTATTAAGGAAGAGGAAGGCGTGCCGGCTGCCGAAGACATGATCCGGCAACTGGTCGAGGGCCAGGAAGCGGTGACGCGTACGGCCCGTGGCATCTTTCCTTTATTGGACAAGGTCAGCGACGAGCCCACGGCCGACCTGCTGACCCAGCGCATGCAGGTTCACGAAAAGACCGCGTGGATGCTGCGGGCGCTGTTGGAAAACTAATAGCGCGCGCGTTGTATGTTGTGGCGAGGGAGCAAGCTCCCTCGCCACAAGGGCGATATCGCCTGCACGCTGGGTGTAGGACGGCGTAATTCATCGCCGGCCTGCTGTTGGCTTGTCCTACGTCCATGGTCATAAAGTCGTCTGGAACTGGCGATGCCGTTGAGCTTCCATAGAGCCACAGATGGGTTGTTCCAACCCAGAGGCTCGTATGGCAAAGGAGTGTCAACGGTATGATTCAAGGAAAAGAACCCGGGGAAGGGCGACTGGGGCGTTTTCAGCCCATCAGCGTCGACCCGTTCATCCGGGGGTTCGATATGCAACTGGCCCGGCCCTTGGCCCGATCCATTCGCCTGAACGGGTTCGCCACCTGTCTGCGGCTGGAACAGGTCTATTGGGATATCCTCGGTGACATGGCCGAGCTCAACCGCTGCTCCATCAGCACGTTGCTGTCCCATGTGGACAGGGAAGTGCACCTGCGCCATGGCGGGGTGCGCAATTTCAGCGGGCTGGTGCGCGTGGTCTGCGTGGTGCACAGTTTGAAGGAAACCGGGATGGATCATGGTGCGGCGTAGGCGCTGCCGAAGGCTGCGATCTCTTGATCTTGATCTTCTGCTTGGCAATGACTGTGCGGTCTTACGGCTGCACAGGCCGCATTTAATGGATATAATCCCGCTCTTTGCCGCAAAGCCCCGCCTTTGCGCGTGTAACCTGATCGCCGAGACAACCCCATGCCGATGTACGACTATCAATGTGCTTCCTGTGGTCATCAGATGGAAGCCATTCAAAAGATCAGCGCGGCACCGCTGGTCGACTGCCCTGCCTGCCAGGCGCCGGAACTGAAAAAGATGCTCTCCATGCCTGGTTTCCGCCTCGGCGGCACGGGCTGGTATGAAACCGACTTCAAGACCGGCGCCAAGAAGAACCTGGCCGGTGGCGACAAAGCTGATTGAGTTGAATACGCGCGAGTTCTTGCACGGGCAGGGCCTCCAACCGAATGTCGAATTACGAGAAGTGAAACCACTACCATGATGCGCAGCCATTATTGCGGCCAACTGAACGAAAGCCTGGAAGGTCAGGAAGTTACTCTTTGCGGATGGGTCCATCGTCGCCGTGACCATGGCGGGGTGATTTTCCTCGATATCCGTGATCGTGAAGGCCTGGCCCAGGTGGTGTTCGATCCGGACCGCGCTGAAACCTTCGCCACCGCCGACCGCGTGCGCAGCGAATACGTCGTCAAGATCACCGGCAAGGTGCGCCTGCGCCCGGCCGGCGCCGGCAACGCCAACATGGCGTCGGGCATGATCGAAGTGCTGGGCTACGAGCTGGAAGTGCTCAACGAGTCGGAAACCCCGCCGTTCCCACTCAACGAATACTCCGACGTGGGCGAGGAAACCCGCCTGCGCTACCGCTTCATCGACCTGCGTCGCCCGGAAATGGCCGAGAAGCTGCGCCTGCGTTCGCGCATGACCACCAGCATCCGTCGTTACCTGGACGAAAACGGCTTCCTCGACGTCGAGACGCCGATCCTGACCCGCGCCACGCCGGAAGGCGCCCGCGACTACCTGGTGCCGAGCCGTACCCACCCCGGTAGCTTCTTCGCCCTGCCGCAGTCGCCACAGCTGTTCAAGCAACTGCTGATGGTGGCCGGGTTCGATCGCTACTACCAGATCGCCAAGTGCTTCCGCGACGAAGACCTGCGTGCCGACCGTCAGCCTGAGTTCACTCAGATCGACATCGAGACCAGCTTCCTCGACGAAAAAGACATCATGGGCCTGACCGAAGGCATGATCCGCAACCTGTTCAAGGAAGTGTTGGGTCTGGAATTCGGCGAGTTCCCGCACATGACCTTCGAAGAGGCCATGCGCCGCTACGGTTCCGACAAGCCGGACCTGCGTAACCCGCTGGAGCTGGTGGACGTGGCCGATCAGCTCAAGGACGTCGAGTTCAAGGTGTTCAGCGGCCCGGCCAATGACCCGAAATGCCGTATCGCGGCCCTGCGTGTTCCAGGCGGCGCCAGCATGCCGCGCAAGCAGATCGACGATTACACCAAGTTCGTCGGTATCTACGGTGCCAAGGGCCTGGCGTACATCAAGGTCAACGAGCGCGCCGCCGGTGTCGATGGCCTGCAATCGCCCATCGTGAAAAACATTCCGGAAGCCAACCTCAATGTGATCCTCGATCGCGTGGGTGCGGTTGACGGCGACATCGTGTTCTTCGGCGCCGACAAGGCCAAGATCGTCAGCGAAGCCCTGGGCGCGCTGCGCATCAAGCTGGGCCACGACCTGAATCTGCTGACTTGCGAGTGGGCACCGATGTGGGTCGTTGACTTCCCGATGTTCGAAGAAAACGATGACGGCAGCTTCTCCGCGCTGCACCACCCGTTCACCGCGCCGAAGTGTTCGCCGCAAGAGCTGGAGGCCAACCCGGCCACCGCTCTGTCGCGTGCCTACGACATGGTCCTGAACGGTACCGAGCTGGGTGGCGGTTCGATCCGTATCCATCGCAAGGAAATGCAACAGGCGGTGTTCCGCCTGCTGGGCATCAACGAAGCCGAGCAGGAAGAGAAGTTCGGCTTCCTGCTGGACGCGCTGAAATACGGTGCACCGCCCCATGGTGGCCTGGCCTTCGGCCTGGACCGCCTGGTGATGCTGATGACCGGCGCCCAGTCGATCCGTGAAGTGATCGCGTTCCCGAAAACCCAGAGCGCGGCCGATGTCATGACCCAGGCGCCGGGCGTGGTGGACGCCAAGGCGTTGCGCGAGTTGCACATCCGTCTGCGTGAACAGCCAAAGGCTGAGTAAGGCTGGCACCTGAGAGGGCGCATCTTCGGATGCGCCTTTTCATTGGGGTCGATATTTCTGATTGCCGGCCACTGCCCACGCGCAGGGCGGGCAATGTTCCAAAGAGAAACGGAGCGAGTTATGGCAGGTCATTCCAAGTGGGCGAACATCAAGCACCGCAAAGAACGTCAGGATGCCAAGAGAGGCAAGATCTTCACCAAGTGGATCCGTGAGCTGACGGTCGCGGCCCGCCAGGGTGGCGGCGATCCGGGTTCCAACCCGCGTCTGCGCCTGGCCCTGGACAAGGCCTTGGGTGCCAACATGAGCCGCGACATCATCGACCGGGCCATCGCCCGTGGCGCGGGTGCGACCGAGGCCGACAACGTTGAAGAACTGACCTACGAAGGGTATGGCCCGGGCGGCGTGGCGGTGATGGTCGAATGCATGACCGACAACCGCAACCGTACCGCTGCCGCCGTACGTCACGCGTTCAGCAAATGCGGTGGCAACCTGGGCACCGACGGCTCGGTGGCCTATCTGTTCGAGCGCAAGGGGCAAATCAGCTTCGCCCCGGGCCTCGATGAAGATGCCCTGACGGAAGCGGCCCTGGAGGCCGACGCCGATGACGTGGTCAGCCATGAAGACGGCTCGTTCGACGTGTTCACGTCGTTCGCCAGCTTCTATGCCGTGCGCAATGCCCTGGAGGCGGCCGGTTTCAAGGCCGCCGACGCGGAAATCGTCATGCAGCCGACCACCAGTGCCGAACTGGACCTGGAAGGTGCCGAGAAGGTGCTCAAGCTGATCGACATGCTGGAAGACCTGGATGACGTGCAAAACGTTTATTCCAACGCCGATATTCCGGAATCGGTGGCTGAACAGCTGGGCTGATGGCTTCCATTTAACTGCACGAATGCCAATGTGGGAGCGAGCTTGCTCGCGATAGCGATACTTCAGTCAACACTGTGCTTGCTGACCCGACGCCATCGCGAGCAAGCTCGCTCCCACAAGTCTGGTCAAATCCTCTTCAAACCGCAGGCGCTATGACTTTAATCCTTGGTATCGACCCAGGTTCGCGCATCACCGGCTACGGTGTGGTTCGCGATACCGGGCGCGGCTGCGTGTACGTCGCCTCTGGTTGCATCCGCACCGGTGCGGGTGAGCTGCATGAGCGCTTGCAGATCGTTTATCGCGGCGTGCGCGAAGTCATCCAGACCTATGGCCCGGTGACCATGGGCATCGAACGGGTCTTCATGGCGCGCAACGCCGATTCGGCCCTGAAGCTGGGGCAGGCCCGGGGCGCGGCCATCGTGGCTGGCGCCGAGGAAAACCTGGAGATCGCCGAGTACACCGCGACCCAGGTCAAGCAGGCGGTCGTCGGCACGGGGGCGGCGAACAAGGAGCAGGTGCAAATGATGGTGATGCACCTGTTGAAGCTGGTCAGCAAGCCGCAAATCGACGCCTCCGACGCCCTGGCCATCGCCATTTGCCATGCCCATACCCGTTCCAGTCTGTTGCCTCATGGCCTGGGGACTGCACGCAGTCGTGGCGGGCGCCTGCGTCTCTGATAGCATCAGCGCAATCTTCGTGAGCCCGAGCATCTTGCGCCTGTGTCGTCGGCCTTCCTGCCCGGGCTGTTACTCGCCAGCCTGCGGGCTGGCCAACACCCAAGGATCTGAAACGTGATTGGACGCTTGCGCGGCACCCTGGCTGAAAAACAGCCGCCGCACCTGATTCTGGATGTAAATGGCCTGGGTTATGAGCTGGAAGTGCCCATGACCACGCTGTATCGCTTGCCGTCGGTCGGCGAGCCGCTGACCCTGCACACCCATTTGGTCGTGCGCGAGGATGCGCAGTTACTCTATGGTTTCGTCGGCAAGCGCGAGCGGGATTTCTTCCGCGAGTTGATCCGTCTCAATGGCGTTGGTCCGAAACTGGCCCTGGCCTTGATGTCGAGCCTGGAAGTCGACGAACTGGTGCGCTGTGTGCAGTCCCAGGACACCTCGGCGCTGACCAAGGTGCCGGGGGTGGGCAAGAAAACCGCCGAGCGCCTGCTGGTCGAACTCAAGGACCGCTTCAAGGCCTGGGAGGCGGTGCCGGCGATGTTCGCCTTGGTGCCGAACCAGCCGGACGCGCCGGTGCCGGCGGTCAGCGCCGAAAACGATGCGGTCACTGCGCTGATCTCCCTGGGCTACAAGCCGCAGGAGGCCAGCAAGGCGATTTCCGCCATCAAGGAAAAAGGCCTGAGCACCGAAGACATGATTCGCCGTGCCCTGAAGGGAATGATTTAAGTGATTGAAGCTGACCGTCTGATCGCCGCCACGGGCGCCCCCCGTGACCGCGAGGAAATCCAGGACCGCGCGATTCGTCCTGTCAGCCTGGCCGACTACATCGGCCAACCGACCGTGCGCGAGCAGATGGAGCTGTTCATCCAGGCGGCCCGTGGGCGCAGCGAGTCGCTGGACCACACCTTGATCTTCGGCCCGCCGGGCCTGGGCAAGACCACCCTGGCCAACATCATTGCCCAGGAAATGGGGGTCTCGATCAAGAGCACGTCGGGGCCGGTGCTTGAACGGCCGGGCGACCTGGCGGCGTTGCTGACCAACCTTGAGCCCCATGACGTACTCTTCATCGACGAAATCCATCGGTTGTCGCCGATCGTCGAGGAAGTGCTGTACCCGGCCATGGAAGATTTCCAGCTCGACATCATGATTGGCGAAGGGCCGGCGGCGCGCTCCATCAAGCTGGACCTGCCACCCTTCACCCTGGTGGGTGCCACCACCCGTGCTGGCATGCTGACCAACCCGCTGCGGGACCGTTTCGGTATCGTCCAGCGCCTGGAGTTCTACAACAACGCCGACCTGGCGACGATTGTCAGCCGTTCGGCGGGCATCCTCGGGTTGCCACTGGACCCGGACGGTGCTTATGAGATCGCCCGGCGTGCCCGGGGGACGCCGCGGATCGCCAACCGCTTGCTGCGCCGGGTCCGGGATTTTGCCGAAGTCCGGGCCAAGGGCCACATCACCAAGCCGATTGCCGACCTGGCGCTGAACCTGCTGGACATCGACGAGCGTGGTTTCGACCACCAGGACCGGCGCCTGCTGCTGACCATGATCGAGAAGTTCGACGGTGGCCCGGTGGGCGTGGACAGCCTGGCGGCGGCCATCAGCGAAGAGCGTCACACCATTGAAGATGTGCTGGAGCCGTACCTGATCCAACAGGGCTACATCATGCGTACGCCTCGCGGGCGCGTGGTGACCCGCCATGCTTATCTGCACTTTGGCTTAAACATCCCGACACGAATGGGCGAGATGCCGGTGGTAGACGAATTCCTCGATGCCGTGGACGATTGAACGAGCTCTGTACGCCGACTTTTTTCCGGTTCGTGCTGTCCCAGACGAAGCCCGGAGCGTCAATGCGTTCGAGAATGAAAAAACAGTTGCCTGGCCGATTGGCAACCTGAGGAGTAAGCACTAGAGTATGCGCGCGCAAAACGGGCTGGAGTCGTTCGCACATCGCTGTCGCGTTTATTACGAGGACACCGATGCCGGCGGCATCGTCTACTACGTCAATTACCTCAAGTTTATGGAACGGGCTCGAACCGAACGGCTGCGGGAACTGGGTTTTGCCCAATCCGCGCTGGCAGGGGAGGACCTGTTATTCGTCGTGCATTCCAGCGAAGCGCGTTACCACGCGCCGGCGCGACTGGACGACGAACTGGTGGTAAGTGCCGATGTCATCGAATTGAACCGTGTCAGCCTGCGCTTCAAGCAGCAGGTCAGGCGGGCTACGGATAACGTGCTGCTCTGCGAAGGGCAGTTTTTGGTGGCCTGTGTGCGCACCCATAGTTTGAAACCCCGGGCCATTCCCGAAGCTCTACGTGCGGCCTTTGCCGGCGTGAGCGGCGCGGGTACACACTCAGAGCAGGAGATAAAGCGTGGAAGCTAACGTCGTCGACCATTCCTCCATGTGGAGCCTGGTCAGCAATGCCAGCGTCGTGGTGCAACTGGTAATGCTGACCCTGGTAGCCGCATCGGTGACCTCATGGATCATGATCTTTCAGCGCAGCAACATGCTGCGCGCCGGTCGTCGTGCCCTGGAGAGCTTCGAAGAGCGCTTCTGGTCCGGCATCGACCTGTCCAAGCTCTATCGCCAGGCCGGCAGCAACCCGGACCCGGACTCGGGCGTCGAGCAGATCTTCCGTGCCGGCTTCAAGGAGTTCTCTCGCCTGCGCCAGCAGCCGGGCGTCGACCCTGAGGCGGTGATGGAAGGTGTGGCCCGTGCCATGCGCGTCGCCATTTCCCGCGAGGAAGAAAAGCTTGAACAGGGCCTGTCGTTCCTGGCCACCGTTGGTTCGGTCAGCCCGTACATCGGTCTGTTCGGTACCGTGTGGGGGATCATGAACTCCTTCCGTGGCCTGGCTTCCGCCCAGCAAGCGACCCTCGCCACTGTGGCCCCGGGCATCGCCGAGGCACTGATCGCCACCGCCATCGGTCTGTTCGCGGCCATTCCGGCCGTTATCGCCTACAACCGCTTCGCTGCCCGCAGCGAGATGCTGACTGGCCGTTACTACACCTTCGCCGATGAATTCCAGGCGATCCTGCACCGTAAAGTGCACACCAGCGAAGAATAAGCAGGTATTTCCCAATGGCTTTAATCGCTCGAGCCCGAAAAAAGCGCAAGCCGGTCGCCGAGATGAACGTGGTGCCCTACATCGACGTGATGTTGGTGCTGCTGGTCATCTTCATGGTGACCGCGCCCATGCTCAATCAGGGCGTGAAGGTCGATCTGCCCAAGGTTTCCAGCGAAGCCTTGCCGCAGGACAACAACACCCAGGTACTGACCATTTCGATCAAGGCTGACAAGACCTACTACTGGAACCTTGGCAGTGAAGTGGACACCGAGAAGCAGCAGGACCGGGCCATGACCTTGCCGCAGATGACCGATGCGGTGACCAAGATCATCAATGCCGGCAACAGTAACGGCAAGCGCACCCAGGTCTTCATTCGTGGCGACAAGACTGTCGACTACGGTGCCGTGATGGGCGCCATGGGCGGCCTGCAGAAAGCCGGGGTCGGTAATGTTGGCTTGATCACCGAGGCCCCCTGATGCAGCAACAGCGAGAGCCGTCCGCCTCGGAAAGCTACTTCTGGCCCAGTGTCCTGGCCATCGGCCTGCATGTGCTGGTGTTCGGCATGCTGTTCGTCAGTTTTGCCATGACCCCGGAGTTGCCACCGGCCAAGCCGATCGTTCAGGCGACCCTTTACCAGCTTAAATCGAAAAGTCCGGCAACCACCCAGACCAATCAGAAGATTGCGGGTGAGGCGAAGAAAACCGCCGCGCGCCAGACTGAAGTCGAGCAGTTGGAGCAGAAGAAGGTCGAGCAGGAAGCGATAAAGGCTGCGGAACAAAAGAAAGAGGACGCGGCTCAAAAGGCCGAGGAAGCCAAGAAGGCCGATGAGGCGAAGAAAGCGGACGAGGCGAAAAAGGCTGACGAGGCCAAGAAAGCCGACGAAGCGAAGAAAACCGCCGAGGCCAAAAAGGCAGAAGAGAAACAATTGGCTGATATAGCCAAGAAGAAAGCCGAAGAAGAAGCCAAGAAAGCCGCTGAAGAAGAGGCCAAGAAAGCGGCCGCTGAAGAAGCGAAGAAAAAAATCGTCGAGGACGCCAAGAAAAAAGCGGCCGAAGACGCCAAGAAAAAAGCTGAAGCTGACGAGGCGAAAAAGAAAGTCGCCGAGGACGCGAAGAAGAAAGCCGCTGCCGACGCCGCCAAGAAAAAGGCCCAGGATGCAGCGCGTAAATCCGCTGAGGACAAAAAGGCCCAGGCGCTGGCTGAGTTGCTTTCGGATAAGCCGGAGCGTGCGGCGACCAAGTCGGATGAGATTGGCGACGAAGTGGCAGGTGATTTCGATGACCTGATCAGGCTACGTGTTTCGGAAGGTTGGAATCTTCCGCCTTCGGCGCGCAAAGGCATGAAAGTAGAGCTTCGGATCAATATGTTGCCGGACGGTACCGTAACGGGTGCCTCGGTCACAAAGTCCAGTGGCGATGCTGCGTTTGACGCTTCGGCGGTAGCGGCCGTGAAAAATATTGGGCGATTGACGGAGATGCAGGGCTTGAGCCCTAGTGACTTTGCTCCTTATCGTTCATTCAAGATGACATTCAATCCTGAGGATTTAGGCTTGTGAGAAACCTTCTTCGATCAATGCTGGTCGTTATCTGCTGCCTGGCAGGGATAGCGGTAGCAGAGGAAAAGAACATCCTGATCAGCAGCGGCACCGATCGGGCCACCCCGATCGCCGTCGTACCGTTCGGCTGGCAGGGCGGTAACGTCCTGCCGGACGACATGGCGGAAATCATCGGCAACGACCTGCGCAACTCGGGTTACTACGCGCCGATTCCGAAGCAGAACATGATCAGCCTGCCAACCCAGGCCAGCGAGGTCATCTACCGTGACTGGAAGGCCCTGGGCGCCCAGTACATCATGGTCGGCAGCATCGTTCCGGCCGGCGGTCGCCTGCAGGTGCAGTACGCCCTGTTCAACGTCGCCACCGAGCAGCAAGTGCTGACCGGCAGCGTGTCGGGCAGTGTCGATCAACTGCGCGACATGTCGCACTACATCGCTGACCAGTCGTTCGAGAAACTCACCGGCATCAAGGGCGCGTTCTCCACTCGCATGCTCTACGTGACGGCCGAGCGTTTCTCCGAGAACAACACCCGCTACACCCTGCAGCGTTCCGACTATGACGGCGCGCGTGCGGTGACCTTGCTGCAATCGCGCGAGCCGATCCTGTCGCCGCGCTTCGCCCCCGATGGCAAGCGCATCGCCTATGTCTCGTTCGAGCAGAAGCGTCCGCGTATTTTCGTGCAGCACATCGACACCGGTCGTCGCGAGCAGATCACCAACTTCGAAGGCCTGAACGGCGCACCCGCCTGGTCGCCGGACGGTTCGCGCCTGGCGTTCGTGCTGTCCAAGGACGGTAACCCGGACATCTATGTGATGAACCTGGCTTCGCGCTCGATCTCCCGCGTCACCAACGGCCCGGGCATCAATACCGAACCGTTCTGGGGCAAGGATGGCTCGACCATCTACTTCACCTCCGACCGTGGCGGCAAGCCTCAGATCTACAAGACCAGCGCCGGTGGCGGTGGTGCCGAGCGCGTGACTTTCGTCGGTAACTACAATGCCAACCCGAAACTGTCGGCGGACGAAAAGACCCTGGTGATGATCCATCGCCAGGACGGTTTCACCAATTTCAAGGTGGCGGCCCAGGATTTGCAGCGCGGAAGTGTAAAAATCCTCACTGATAGCACTCTGGACGAGTCACCTACTGTTGCGCCCAACGGCACCATGGTAATCTACGCCACCCGCCAGCAGGGCCGGGGAGTCTTGATGCTCGTGTCCATTAATGGACGCGTGAGGCTCCCGCTTCCTACCGCTCAAGGCGAAGTCAGAGAACCGTCCTGGTCCCCTTACCTGAACTGACGCGGCGCAATACGTTTTACTTAACACACTGGGGTTCATTAGGAGTTTCACGATGGAAATGCTGAAGTTTGGTAAATTTGCTGCGCTGGCTCTGGCCATGGCTGTAGCTGTAGGTTGCTCGTCCAAAGGCGGCGACAATGCCGGTGAAGGCGCTGTTGATCCAAACGCTGGTTACGGCGCTAACACTGGTGCCGTTGACGGCTCCCTGAGCGAAGAAGCTGCTCTGCGCGCAATCACCACCTTCTACTTCGAATACGACAGCTCGGACCTGAAGCCAGAAGCCATGCGCGCTCTGGACGTTCACGCCAAAGACCTGAAGTCGAACGGCGCTCGCGTTGTTCTGGAAGGCAACACCGACGAACGTGGTACTCGTGAGTACAACATGGCACTGGGCGAGCGTCGTGCGAAAGCCGTTCAGCGCTACCTGGTACTGCAAGGTGTTTCCCCAGCTCAGCTGGAACTGGTTTCCTACGGCGAAGAGCGTCCAGTTGCCACCGGCAACGACGAGCAGTCCTGGGCTCAAAACCGTCGCGTCGAACTGCGTAAGTAATTCGTCATGCGAACGTGCCGTCGTGCTGTAACTGTTCTGGCTCTCAGCCTCGCGCCGCTTGCGGCGTGGGCTGCGGTTCCTGTGGTCGATAACGATGCCGGCTATAACAATAGCGGGAGCAGCTATCCGCCTGCAGGTTACGGTACGAACGGCGCCTATGCCGGGGGAGGGGTTTCGGCCCCTGTCTCGGCACAGGGCCAGCTGTTCAACCAACTGCAGCAAATGCAGGATCAGATCTCGCGCCAACAGGGTGTGATCGAAGAACTGCAAAATGATATTTCGCGCATGAAGCAGGAAAGCCTGGAGCGATACCAGGATCTTGATCGGCGCATAGGATCCGGCGTTGCACCTGCCGCGACTCCTGAGAATTCTCCAGCCGGGGGCGACTTGAACGCCCCCGGTGCAGCCGCAGGCGCGGGGGCGGCTGCTCCAGCAGCACCTGCCGCCGGTGGCGAGCCGGCTGATCCGGCGAAGGAAAAGCTCTACTACGATGCTGCCTTCGACCTGATCAAGGCCAAGGATTTCGACAAGGCCAGCCAGGCCTTTGCCGCTTTCCTGCGCAAGTACCCAAACAGCCAGTACGCGGGCAATGCCCAATACTGGCTGGGCGAAGTGAACCTGGCCAAGGGCGACCTGCAAGGTGCCGGCCAGGCGTTCGCCAAGGTTTCGCAACTGTATCCCAAGCACGCCAAGGTGCCGGATTCGCTGTACAAGCTGGCTGACGTGGAACGCCGCCTCGGTCACGCCGACAAGGTGAAAGGTATTCTGCAGCAGGTGGTGGCCCAATATCCGGGTACATCCGCAGCTCAGTTGGCCCAGCGTGATCTACAACGCATGTAAGCCGGTTTGACCTGTTTTGAAGAAACCCGCGCCTGTCGCGGGTTTTTTCGTTAGAATTCACGCCCTTTTTATGAAACACGCTTTTTGGGATCTGCGCGTTGGCGGGGTTCCTTGAAGTGCCTGACGGAGGCGGACAGCCTGTTTAGCTGTTACGCCCGTGGCGACTATGCAAGACACATTGAGAATCACCGAAGTTTTTTACTCGTTGCAGGGTGAAACGCGAACGGCTGGGCTGCCCACGGTATTCGTGCGCCTCACCGGTTGTCCGTTGCGTTGCCAATACTGTGACAGCGCCTACGCCTTCAGTGGCGGCACCGTGCGAACCCTCGACGATATCCTGGAGCAAGTGGCCAGTTATCGTCCGCGTTATGTCTGTGTCACGGGCGGCGAGCCCTTGGCGCAACCCAACGCCATCCCCTTGCTCAAGCAGTTGTGTGATGCCGGTTACGAGGTTTCGCTGGAAACCAGCGGCGCCCTGGATATCTCGGCCGTCGACCCGCGCGTCAGCCGCGTCGTGGACTTGAAAACTCCAGGCTCGAAGGAAGCGCACCGCAACCGCTATGAGAATATCGAACTGCTGACGCCCAACGATCAGGTCAAGTTCGTGATCTGTTCGCGGGAGGATTACGACTGGGCCGTGTCCAAGTTGATCCAGTACGGGCTCGACCAGCGGGCCGGCGAAGTGTTGTTGTCGCCGAGTCATCACGATTTGAGCGCGCGGGATCTGGCGGATTGGGTGGTGGCGGATAACTTGCCGGTGCGCCTGCAACTGCAGCTGCATAAATATCTTTGGAACGACGAGCCGGGGCGCTGAGATGACTGAACATTCGAACATGGCTGAAAAACGTGCGGTCATCCTGTTGTCCGGGGGCCTGGATTCGGCCACGGTCGTGGCCATGGCCCGTGCCGAAGGCTACCGCTGCTACACCATGAGTTTCGACTATGGCCAGCGCCACCGCGCTGAGTTGCACGCCGCGCAACGGGTTGCCCGGGACTTGGGCGTGGTGGAACACAAAGTGATCGGCCTGAACCTCAACGGCATCGGTGGCTCGGCCCTGACCGACAGTTCCATCGACGTGCCCGAGGCGCCTGGCGAGGGCATTCCGGTGACCTATGTGCCTGCGCGTAATACGGTGTTCCTGTCCCTGGCGTTGGGGTGGGCTGAAGTGCTGGGCGCCCGTGACATTTTCATTGGCGTCAATGCCGTGGATTATTCCGGCTACCCGGATTGCCGTCCTGAGTTCGTCGAAGCGTTCGAGCGCATGGCCAACCTGGCGACCAAGGCCGGCGTGGAAGGGCAGGGTTTCCGCATCCAGGCGCCGTTGCAGAATCTCAGCAAGGCCGACATCGTCAAGGCGGGCGTGAAGCTTGGCGTGGACTACGGGCTCACCGTTTCCTGCTATCAGGCCGACGATCAGGGCCGCGCCTGCGGCAAATGCGACAGCTGCCGCCTGCGTGCAGAAGGCTTCGCTGCGGCGGGTGTGAGCGATCCAACCCGTTATTTTTGATTTATTTCAAATTAAGTGTTGAATAGTCCTTAGAAATCAGTATTATACGCGCCACCACACAGCGGGTCGTTAGCTCAGTTGGTAGAGCAGTTGGCTTTTAACCAATTGGTCGTAGGTTCGAATCCCACACGACCCACCATTTTTAGCTGTTTTAAAAGTCTGGAAGGCCCACGAAAGTGCGGATTTCCGGATTTTTTTTTTTTGCCTGATGAAAAGTCAGAACCTGAACCGCTCGACGACTCGAGCGGTTCTCGGCGGATTTAAAGCAGGCCGTCCTCGGCACAAACCTTGATGATCTGTTCGCGAAACCAGCTGTTGGCGCTGTCCTGGCTCGGTTTTTCGCTCCACATCATGTCCAGCGTGAAGTTCGGTAGACCTGCCGGTGGGCGACGATGGCTGAACGTGTTCTCGTCGCAGGTCAGCGCTTGAATGCGTCGAGGCAAGGTCAGGATGAAGTCGGTACCGGCGATCATGTTCAATGCCGCTACGTAGCTGTTGGCTCGAGCGACAATTTGGCGGTTATAGCCTTGCCGGGCGAGCCATCCATCGATCATGTTGGTGTCGGATGTCCAAGGTGTCGGAAAAACATGCTGGCAGGCGACGAACGTTTCCAGGCTGAACGCCTCTTCCGATAATGTGAAGTTCTTATCGACTACACAAACCAGTTCATCTTCCAGTAGTACTTGCGAACGCAGTCCCTTGACGCCGCGATGGAAGTTCGGGCCGAAACAAATAACCAGATCGAAGCGACCCTCCATCAACTCATCGGCCGGAATATCCCTGTGAAACTTGGTGATATTAATGATGACCGGGAAGCGGCTGCCAATAAAGCGCTTGACCAGTTTGGGCAGAATGAGGAGTTCAAAGTATTCCGGTGCGCAGACATTGAAGGTTATCTCTTTCTGGGTCGGATCGAATGCCGGAATACCAGAGTGGCATGTGTTTATTATCTTGAGGATACTAAGTATGTGAGGGTACATGGCTGTGGCTTTGCTTGTCGGCAACATGCCACTACGGGTATTAACAAAAAGTTCATCTTCGAAGCTCGTGCGCAGCTTCTTCAGGCAATAGCTTACGGTTGACTGGCTGACACACAGGGCTTCGGACACCTCGGTGACGCTGCTCTGCTCGTACACCGCGACAAACACCATCAAGTCCTGCATATCCAGCTTTCTAAGCATATTACTATTGAGCATAAGATCCTTCTTTCGCGCATTCCGTTGGCTAGCATCCCCGGTTTTTATGACAGGGACGTTTATTTATATATTAGCGGAAGCATTTTATTTTTTAAATGGCTTGTAGGAAATTTCCCCAATATGCTCGCCTCGCTTTTTGTAGAAATCCTGTACATGGACGGAGGAGGACGATATGCAAATACGTGTCGCAGAAACTAAGACACCGTTATGGGTGCAAGCCACAGAAGTTGTAAGGGATAAATTTCGAAGTTCTTATTCAGCCTCGGTTGAACCGAATCCGCAGTACTTTGCGGTTACTCAGGATCCGGCGGATCGTATTCTTGCCTGCGCCGGTATTACTTTTGCCGATCACCGCATACTGTTTTCCGAGCAATACCTGACGCAACCCATCGACGAGATTTTGTCTCAGCGTTTCGAGAAAACCATCGAGCGCTCGAACATTGTCGAAATCGGCAACCTGGTCTCCCATCACCTGACGGCCGGAATGATTCTGGTCAACATGATTCCGTTGTTGGCCTGGTGCATGGGCGGGCATTACCTGTTGTGCACCGTGACACCTCGCGTCCGGCAAATGATGGAAAGTTGCCAGATCGATTTCGAGCCCCTGCTGACCGCAGACCCAACGCGCCTGGCCGACGACGGCGGCAAGAATTGGGGAAGCTATTACGCCAAGTTGCCCGTCACCGGTTTCATCCGGGTCGACCCGCAACGTTCACGTTTCGCCGCCATGACGCTCAATACCTCATTCACTCAACTGCCCGGCGACGTCATGGCGAGGGCACAGCCATGAGCGGCGGGTTTATCACTCAGCTACAACGGGCGTTGCAAGACAATCGCCAGGCCGTCTGTGCGGTGGACTGGTTGGATTCAGGCACGGAGTCGGTGACGCTGACCTACGGCGAACTGGAGCACCGGGCCCTTAACCTGGCAGCCGAGCTGCAACGACGTTTCCCTGAGCCGGCCTATGGCGATCGTGTGGTGTTGGGGATTGCGACGCGCAACAGCAGCGACTGGCTGGTCGCCGACCTGGCCTGTCTGTTCGCCGGGATCACCGCGTTGCCGCTGCCGCTGGCGTTCAGCCAATCCCAGGCCGAACACCTGGCATCACGTTGCGATGGATTTCTGGTGGATGCGGCAGGGCAGCGAACGCTAGCGCAGCGCTGGAAGCTGAATTTTGCCGACAGTCGCCTGCGCCGCCTCAACGAGCCGGTGATCGAACAGCCTTTGCTGCGGATGCCGGACGGCGAGGGTGACTGGATCTGCAAGATCATTCACACCTCGGGCACCACCAGCCGGCCAAAGGGTGTGCGCCTGAGCAACCTGGCGGTCGGCACGGTGCTCGCCTCGCTGCGCCAGAGCATGCCGGTCGGTGCTCATCGCCGTTACCTGTCGCTGGTGCCCCTGAGTCTGCTGCTTGAGCAAGTCACCGCCGCATACCTGCCACTGCTGGCGGGCGGCACCGTGCACTTCCTGCCGGCGGACGAACCGTTGCTCGGCGAGCCAGGGGCGTCGGCACAGCGCCTGGTCGACTGGATCCTGCGAGTCCAGCCAACGGCCCTGACGGTGCCGCCGGTCATGATCAATCGTTTCCTGGAGCAATTGAACGAAGGGGGCGAGCAGGGCGAGCGGCTGGCGCGTTACCTGCAATCGGGCGCGCATATCACCTGCGGCGGCGCGGCGGTGAGTATCGATGCCCTGCGCGGCCTGGCTGAGCAAGGCATCGAGGTATACCAGGGCTACGGGCTTTCGGAGAACGCGTCGGTGGTCAGTGTGAACACCTTCGAACAGCAACGTCTTGGTAGCGTTGGCAAGCCGTTGCCCCATGTCCAGGTGCGCATCGGCGCCGACCAGACCATCGAGGTCAAGAGCAGCTCGCTGTTCAGCGGTTACTCAGGTACGGACCCGAGTGCCTGTTCCATGTCGGACGACGGCTGGATGGACACCGGTGACCTGGGTGCGCTGGATGCCGATGGCTACCTCTATGTGCACGGGCGCAAGAAGAACGTGATCTGCCTGCCCAATGGCCGCAACGTCAGCCCCGAGCAGGTTGAACTGGAGTATCGCAAATACCCCGGCGTGAGCGACGCAGCGGTGTTTTTCGATGAGCAGCACGGTCTGGTGGCGTTGCTGTGCGTCGAGTCGACACCGGCGCGCGATGAACTGCTCGCGTGGTCGGCGGGGCGCTTTTCCGACATCGAGCGCCCGAACCGGCTCTGGTTGCTGACCCAGGACGACCCGTTGATCGAGCAACTCTACACCGTTACGGGACGGCCGAAACGCGCCGATATCGCCAGTGTTTTTTCCACTCTGCAAAGGAATGCATCCAATGAGCACACCTGCCTTTCACTTTGAGAACCCGGACGTCTCCATCGTTGAGTCGCGCCACTTCGCCAGCCTGGGCAAGGCTGAGTTGTATGAGCTGCTGGGGCATTACGGCGTCGTACTGTTTCGCAACTGTATCCACAATGCCGAGGATTTCAGTGCCTACGTGAAGCAAAACAGTTCGCGGTTGAGCCTGGACCCAGCCCGGGTCATGGTCGGTGGTGCGGCGCAATTGGTGGACGCCGGGCGCCAGGCGGTTGGCCTGCACTGCGAAAATGGCAACTCACCGTTCTGGCCGGACATGACCTGGTTCTATTGCCAGGAAGCACCGCGCAAGGGTTCGCAAACCACCCTGTGCGATGGCGAACGGGTGCTGGAGAAACTGTCCCCAGGCTGCCGCACGTTCTTTGAAGAAAATCCGATTCGCTACAGCCGCACCGTGGCGGGGGAGAAATGGCGCCGGCTGGTCTGTCATTACTCGCCAACGTTGTCGGATCCGGCAGCCGTCGTGATCGAGGATCTGTTGCAGATCATCGGTGACGACCCGCAAACCCTGATTTCCTTCAACCCGGCCGATGACTCGATCCATTACGCCTTCAGCACGTCGGCGATCCTGACGTCCCCCTTCAGCCAGCGTCCGGCCTTTGCCAACAGCATTCTGGGGCCTTCCTTCAATTACGAGGCGCCGGTCATCGACACGGTGGCCGGGCAGCCGATCCCTGCCGGGTTCCTGGCTGAAATCGCTGAGGTTTCCGCCCATTACACCTACCCGGTTGGCTGGCGTGACCACGACATGGTGATGATCGATAACCGTCGGGTCATGCACGGTCGGGAAACCATCGTCGACGAGCGTCGGCGCATTTTCAACGCCTTGAGCTATCGCTGAGAGCATTCATGAAAAACAACAAACAGATTATCGGCGGGCAGTACGAGACCTACCTCGACGGCGAGGGTCGGCAGATCATTGACCTGACCGGCGGGTTTGGCTTCCAGGTGCCGCCCGTGATCGAGGCGGTCACTCGCCAGGCAGAGATCATGGGCCTGTCCAATCGGGTGCTGATGTCCGAACCGCTGATTGCCTTGTGCCGACGCCTGGCCGAGCTGCTGCCCGCCCCGCTGGCCAGCTCTTATGTGTGCAGCTCCGGCGACGAAGCGTTCGAGGGCGCCTTGAAGTTGTGCAAAGGGCTCAAGCCCAAGGGCAACACCATCGTGTTCATCCAGGGCGGCGACTACGGTTCGCTGACTTACGGACGCTGCCTCAATGCCGCGCAAGGTGACCTGGGTGTCCAGGCGTTCCTGGGGTTCAAGCGGGTGGCGATCCGTCACCTGGCTGACCTGGACACGGTGGACTGGAATGATTGCTTCGCGGTGTGCCACAGCAATACCCGCACGGATGCAAACGGCCGGTTGCAGTTGCTCGATGCCGATTTGATCGAGCAATTGCATGCTCGCGCGGCAAAAGCGTCGGCACCGGTCATCGCGGTCGATACCCACAGTTGCCTTGGCAGCCTGGGTTCGCTGTTCGGCTTCCAGCGTTATCGTCCGATTCCGGACATCGTTGTACTCGGCGGCCCCCTGGGCGGCAGTGCAATTCCCATCGGCACCTATACCTGCAGCGAACACATGGCGTGGCAGGTCTATGGGCGCAGCAGCCCGGCCAAACACGGCAGCACCACTGCCGGTAATCCCATGGCCTGTGTGGCAGCCCTGGCCGCGCTGGATTACGTGCAAGCCCACGACTCGCCCCGGCACTGTCAGGAAAACGGCCAGTACCTGGCACAAGCCCTGGCGTCATTGGGGGCTGTGGCCGTCGGTGCCTGGGTCAGCTTGCCGCTGGCCGACGACCTGCAACCGGCCGTGCTGTGCGAGGCGCTTTACCAGCAGGGGGTCTATGTCAGTACGCCCCGTGGCCGCGAAGTGATTTTGCGCTGCCCGATCACTGCACGCCCCGAGCAGATCCAACGTGCCGCACTCATCATCAAGGAGACGTTAAGCCATGTCCTTACTCAGGCCGCATGAACAATTGCTGGACGATTGCCAGCGCCACTGGAGTGCGTCGGCGGCCAAGTTGTATCGCCTTGGCAAGACCACTGTCGAACAGCAGACCGATGGCATCCACGTCACCGACCACACGGGCAAGCGCTTCATCGACTGCGCGTGCAGCTACGGGGTGTTTATCGTCGGGCATCGCAACCCGATGGTGCGTGAGCGGGTGCAGGCGCAATTGAATCAACTGGCCTGGGTGCCGGAAGGCCGGCGCCATCCGCTGCAGGACACCTTGTCCGAGCGACTGTGCCAGTTGGTGCCGGGGGAGTGGGGCGACGTGCAATTCATGGTCTCGGGGGCCGAGGCCGTCGAGCAGAGCCTGCGCTATGTGCTGCGGATCCAGCCTAAACGGCGTGGCATCGTGGTGATGAGCGGCTCCTACCACGGCAAGACCCTGGCGGCGATGAGCATCCTGGGCCAGCAGCAGAACCATGGCAGCTATGGTATCGATCCTCCCGACGTGACCTGCGTGCCCTACGGTGATTTCGCCGCGTTGCAGAAGGCCGTGGGCGAGGGCGTGTGTGCGGTGTACGTCGAGCCGATTCTGGGCGGGGCTCATTTGCAGGTGCCGCCGGTGGGCTACATGGCCAACATTCGGGCCCTGTGCGACGCCACCGGCACCCTGTTGGTGGCCGATGAAATCCAGACCGGTTTCGGTCGCTGCGGCAAATGGTTCGCCGTGCAATACGATGATGTGGTGCCCGACATCATGATCCTCTCCAAGGGCTTGACCGGCGGCTACACCTCGTTTGCCTGTGCCATGTACAGCCAGCGCCTGGCCACCCAGTATCCCCTCAGTGATATCGAGCCGGACACGCGCACCAACGGCGGGCATCCGGTCGCATGCGCGTCGGCGCTCGCGGCCATCGACTACATCGAGCAAAACAACCTGGTGGAGCTGTCCCGGGTCAACGGCGGTGTGTTGCGCCACGGCCTGCAGCGGTTGGCCCTGCGCTATCCGCACATTGTCGAAGACGTGCCGGGCGTTGGCTTGATGACAGGGCTGCGCCTGCGTGGCTCGGTCTATGAAGCCTTGATGAGCATGGAGCTGGGCAAGCGTGGCGTGCATGCCGGGCATTCGATGAATGAGAAGGCCGAACGCCCGGTGCTGCGCTTCTATCCGCCGTTGAATATCGAACCCGAAGCGTTGCGGCATGTGCTGGCGATGATCGAAGAGGCCCTGGAGGCCATCGACCAACGTCCGGCCCTGGCGGTGAAGGCGTTTTCCCTGGTGGTGCGCAATATGTATCAGTTGCCCAACAAGTGGTTGCGCAGCAAGGAGGCGTCGTGAGTATGTTCAATCCCGACACGCTGACTTTGCGGGAAATGGCCGGCCTGCTGCGCCGGGGCGTGCTGACCAGCGTGACGTTGCTGGAGTTTTACCTGCAACGCATCGCCGAGCGTAACCGGCAGATCAATGCATTGATCCAACTGGCGCCGGTCGAGGAACTGCGGCGCCAGGCCCGTGAGGCGGACGAGATGGCGCGTATCGGCCAGATCAGCGGTCCGCTGCATGGCATTCCCATCACGGTCAAAGACGTCCTCCATGTTCGCGGATTCAAGATGTCCCGCGGTGTGGGGGAGCTGATGGGGGATGTCAGCCAGGAGGACGCGACGGCGGTCGCCCGACTTCGGCAGGCCGGCGCGATCATTCTGGGCATCAGCAATGTGCCGGAACTGTGCATGGCCTTCGAGACCGAGAACCTGATCTACGGGCGCACCCTGAACCCTCACGATCTGCTTCGCTCGGCGGGCGGCAGCAGTGGCGGTGAAGCGGCCGCCATCGCCGCCGGGTGTTCACCCGCGGGGCTGGCGTCCGATGCCTGCGGCAGTGTGCGGATCCCGGCGCACTTCAATGGCATCTGCGGCCTGAAACTGACCCAGGGACGGGTGCCGTTGACCGGCCAGTTTCCCAATGACCGTTCCGGGCTGTTTCACCTGACCTCGGCCTTTGGCGTGATGGGGCGCTATGTCGATGACCTGGCGCTGCTCGGCCCGCTGATCAGCGGTGCCGACGGCCATGACCCAGACACCGTCGATGTGCCGTTCGCCGCCAGCGAGCCCCTGGCCGACCTGCGTATCGCGCTGTTCTCGGCGTCGAGCCGAACCCCCGTCAGCGCGGCGGTGAGCCAGGTGTTGCAGCAGGTCGAACGGTGCTTGAGCCCCGTGGTGGCGCAGGTGAGCGAGGTCGCGCCGCCGATGCTCGACGAAGCCTGTGATGTCCTGTGGCGGGTGTTCATCACGGGCGCCGATGCCGGACGCGGCTGGCGGCGTTTGTTCGAGTCCATGAACAAGCGCAGCTTTACCCCGGCGATCGCTCAGTTGCTGGACATGAGCGAGGCCGTGGAATTGAGCGTGGATGAAGTCAAGCGCGACTGGATCATGATCGATACCTTCCGCTATCAGTTGGCGAAGTTCTTCAAGCAGCACGATCTGTTCATCTGTCCGGTCTTCCCGGATGTCGCGTTCCGCCATGGGGCGTCCCTGGAGGACCGCGATCAGTATGCCTTCGTGTTCCCGTTCAGTCTCAGCGGCTCACCCGCGGTGGTGATCCGCGCCGGCGTCGACCCGTCCACCGGGATGCCCATCGGCATTCAGATTGTCGGGCCTCACTGGCAAGAGGAACGGTTGTTGGCGGTGGCCGCTTTCCTTGAACGGGAACTGGAGCGCTGGAGCCCGGTTTCGCCTCGCCCGGTATCGACGTACTGAGGGGGCTCAAGCCGTAACGGTTCTGGCGTTACGGCTGCTGACCACCAGTGCCAGCATGCCGCCTCCCACCAGCGCAGCGCCGATGATCTCGATCATCATCGGTTGCTGCCTGAGCCAGAACCAATTCAGCAGGGTGACGAACAGGGTGTTGAGGTAAACGTAGGAAATCACCGTGGAGGGCGAGATCACCCCGATTGCCCGGTGCAGCAGCCAGAACGTGGCGAGGGTGCCGAACAAGGCCAGGTACACCAGCCAGCCGATATCCAGCGTCGACAACTGCAGGCCGCTGCGCCACCCGCCACTGATCAGGCAGAACACCAGCAGGAACAGCGAACCGAACAGCATGTTCCAGAACGTCATCGCCACCGGATCGCGGCCCTGCAACGCTGTTGCCTTGAAGCGTTGGCTCAGCGGCGAATACAACGCCATCGCCAGGCAACCGGCACCGAACACCAGCACCGGATAGAGCGCCGGCATTTGCCCCGGGGCCGAGCCCTTGAGCGTCAGCAACACGGCGCCGACTGCCGCCACCAACATGGGCAGCAGGCGGGTCTTGAGGCTGGGACTGGGCAGCAGGAATACCTCGAAAAACAAGGTCATCAAGGGCACCAGCGTGTACAGCGTCGCGGTGTTGACCGCCGAGGTGTAGCGCAGCGCTTCGAACAACGAACCAAAGTAAGTCGCCAACAGCAGGCCGAGCACGGCGTGGGCCAGCAGACCCCTGATGGAAATGGGCGAGGTGTTTTTCAGGAGCAGCAGCGGCAGGAACATCAGTGCGGAAAACAGCAGCCGCAGGCCCGTGAGCAGGATCGGGTCGATCGTCTGGCTGACCTGGGCCGCGGCAAAGAACGACGAGGCGATCAGCATTGCCCAAATGAGCATGCCCCAGTGAGCGGCGGCAAAACCGACGTTTTTCATCAAGGTCTTATTCCTGTGTTGCGGATCGGAACGTCATGATGGACAAAACGGTCTGCCGTCATGGGTGAACTGTCAAAGCCGGGGCTGCATCGAATGCAGCCCCGGGCGCGAGCGGCCGGTCTTCGTCGACTAGCTGATATGCCGCGCGTATTGCTTGGGATTGAAGCGCAGGACCATCAGGAGCATCAACGCCATGACGGCGGTGAGCGACCACCAGGCCCATTCGAAGCTGCCCAACTGATCGCGGATCATCCCGGCAATCAATGGCGAGAGCCCGGCGATCAGGTAGCCGATGCCTTGCACGAACGCGGTCAGGCCACCGGCCCGTCGCGGGTTGTCCAAGTGGTCGAGGGACACGATCAAGCTCATCGGGAACAGGCCACCGATGCCCAGGCCCAGCAGGCAAGGCCACAGCAGGCTGAAGCGTTCCGGGCTGAGGATCAGGCCGCAGAAGCCGCCCATGATCAGGACCAGTAACACGGCGAGGACCACGCGTTTATCCTGGCTGCGGTTGGCAATCGCCGGGGTGACGAGGCCGGACAGCACTTCCATGGCCGTGAGGAACCCCAGCAGCAGGCCCGCGTGTTGTTCACTCCAACCCTTTTCCACGTAGTACGGGGCCAGCCAGGCCAATACACAGGTGTAGGAGGCGGTGCCCAGGCCGAAGAAAATCGCCAGCAACCAAGCCCGGGAATTGCTGAAGAATGACTCTTGCTGCCGGACAGGGGCTTCGGGCAACGGGGTCACGGCTGAGCGTTGGGCGTACCAGCAACCCAGGGCGACCAACGCCAACAGCGCCCAGATCGCCAGGCCGATGCGCCAGCTGCCGGTCTGCGCCAGGACAAACGGCGAAAACGACGCGGCAAGCGCCGCGCCGCCCATGATCGACGTGACATACAGGCCCATGAACAGCGAGACGTTGTCGGCGTAGCGCGACTTGATCAGCGCTGGCATCACCGCCTGGATCAGCGCGATGCCGAGTCCGGCCAGCACCGCGCTGATGATCAGCTCGGCGGCGCTGTCCAGGTACAAGCGCGATGCGGTGGCGATACCGATGATCAACAGCGACAAGACAATGGTGCGGTGCTCACCGATGCGCAGGGCGATGCGCATGCCCAGGAACATCGCCAGGCCCATGGCCATGACCGGCAACATGGTCAGCAGCGAGGCCGTGCTGAAGCTCAGGGGGACCTCGCCGCGAATGGCTGACAGCAACGGCCCGACCGCGGCCATCGAGGGCCGCAGGTTCAGCGCCACCAACACGATGCTGACCATCAGCCAGACGGCGTGGGTGCTTGAGGTTCGAACGTTTTCCATAACAGAGCCTTGGTTAACAAAGCGTCATTTAGGCTGGGGCGGCCTGTTATGGGCAAACTGAAAACTGGCGGGGGGTATTGAAAAATTAAATGCGGCACTCAATCAGTCAAGATCCAGGGCTTTCGTGGCGAGGGAGCTTGCTCCCGCTGGGTTGCGCAGCAGCCCCCTGGTTTTGCCTGACACACCGCAAGGGGCCGCTACGCGCCCCAGCGGGAGCAAGCTCCCTCGCCACACTGTAGTTCACAACCTCTTATTCCATCCCCGGGCTCAACGTCCCCAGCCAGGCCACCAACCCCAGGATGACCACCGCTACGGCGAACTCCAGGACCATGCTGCGCCGCAGGGCCTTCACCGCAACCCCGTGCTCGCCGCTCTGGCGGGCTTGTTCCAGCAGCGGGCTCAGGTGAAAACGGTTCAACGCGGCGAACACCAGCATGCCCGCGAACAAGATGAGTTTGAGCGTCAGCAACTGACCATAGGTGCTGTCCAGCAGCCCTTCGACACTCGGGCCGACGATAAACAGATAGTTCACCACCCCCGTCACGCTGATGACCACCACGATCACCGCACCGGCGGTTTCGAATCCGGTCAATGTCCGGGCCAGCACCGCCAACGCAGGTTTGGCCTGGCGAAGCAGCAGGGCAAACGCGGCCAAGGCACCGACCCAGCCACCTGCCGCCCACAGGTGTAGGAAGTCGGTGATGAAGTGCCAGTTGCGACGGCTGCCTTCGTCCATGGCGCCGTGACCTGCCCAAGCCAGTGTCGCCAGCGCTACGGCTCCGGCCAGTGTGACCAGGCCGAGGCTGGCGCTCGGCCAACGGTGATTGAGCGTCACGGCGAAACCGGCCAGCAGCAGCGCCGCCATGCGCACCGTCCAACTCAAGCCGACATCGGTTTGCACGACCATCATTTCAAGGTGCGGCCACAGTTCGGCCCACGCCGAAACACCGCTCATGGCCCAGGCCATGCACGCCATGGCCGCCAGGGAGAGCAAGCCCCCCAGCACCGCCGTGGTCAGCAGCAGCGGCGCGAAAGGCAACTGCACCCCCGAGATCCGCTCCTGGCCTCGCAGGCTATAGAGGCCAAACGCAGCCAGGCCGAACAGCAACATCAGATCCAGATACAAGGCCAAACGCAGCGCGATGTTGATCGAGTCGCTCATCAACTCACTTCACCTTGAACGTGACATTGCCGGTGATCGGGTGAGTGTCGGACGACACCGCGCGCCACTGGACTTGGTAAGTGCCGGTGGTAAGCGGGGCATTCGGCGTGATGACCATGGTTTTCGGATCATCGCTGCCGGACACCTTGGCCGGCATGGGCATCGGCGAATGCGCCGCCATGCCCGGCATCGCGGTCATCATCAGCTTGGCGCCGGAAAACTGGGTCATCAGGTTTTCGGAAAAGTGCAGCTCGATCTTCGCCGGCGCCGCCCCTTCGGTGCCTTCGGCCGGGGAGGAGGACAGCAGTTTCGGATGGGCCTGGGCCAGGCCACTGAGCAACAGGCCGGCGGACAAGGCGACGGCGGTTTTGATGAATGACATGCAAGGACTCCTAGCTCGATTTTTAGTTTTAGTGAAACAGGTCAGAACCACAGGCGCAGGCCCAGCACCAGGCGCGCTTCGCTGCGGTCTTCGCCTTCTTCCCGGGCGTAGTCGGCGGTGTTGCCGTAGACCCGATTCCAGGTGACGCCAATGTAGGGCGCGAATTCGCGGCGTATTTCATAGCGCAGCCGCAGGCCGAGCTCGGTGTCCGACAGCCCCGAGCCGACGCCACGGGCGGGATCGTTCTTGCCATAGAAGTTGGCTTCGGCGGTGGGCTGCAGGATCAGGCGGTTGGTCAGCAAGATGTCATAGTCGCCCTCCAGGCGCGCCGCGCTCTGGCCACCTTCGCCGATGAACGCGGTGGCCTCGGCTTCGAAGTTGTAGAGCGCCATGCCTTGCACGCCGAAGGCGGCCCAGGTTTGCGGATCGCCTGGCTTGAAGTCCTGGCGCACGCCGGCCACCAGGTCCCACCAGGGGCTGACGGCGTGGCCCCACAGGGCCTGCAATTCGGCTTCTTCGGTCTTGCCGTTGAGGCGTTCACCTTCGGAGCGCAGCCACAAACGGTCGATGTCGCCGCCGATCCAGCCCGATGCATCCCAGCTCAGGGCGCTGCCGTCATCGGCGTCCTGCCATTCCAGTTGGTCGATGAGGAAAAACGAATGGATGGCGCTGTCATGCACCGCGTGCCCGCCATGATCCTCGTAGACAGCGGCGCGGTCGGCGGCGGTCAGTGCCGGGATCGGTGTGCGGCTGCTGGTCGGCGCTGATTGCATGGGTTCCATGCCCTGCATTGAGTCCATGCCTTGCATCTGGCTGTGGTCCATTCCCGGCATCTGGCTGTGATCCATGCCGGGCATGTCGTTGCTGGCCGCCCAGGTCGAGGTGGTGGCGCCGAGGGCCAGGCTGGCAATGAGTGCCGTGGAGTATTGAAAAACAGTGGTCATGGTCGGTTCCTCATTCCTGCACCCGAACTTCACGGAACATGCCCATCTCCATGTGAAACAGCAGATGGCAGTGATACGCCCAGCGCCCGAGGGCATCGGCGGTGACCCGGTAGCTGCGCCTGGCGCCCGGTGGCACGTCGATGGTGTGCTTGCGGACCATGAACTGGCCGTTCTCATCCTCCAGGTCGCTCCACATGCCGTGCAGGTGGATGGGGTGGGTCATCATGGTGTCGTTGATCAGCACGATGCGCAGTCGCTCGCCGTACTTGAGCAGCAGCGGCGCGGCGTCGGCGAACTTCACGCCGTTGAACGACCAGACGAATTTCTCCATGTGCCCGGTCAGGTGCAGCTCGATCGTGCGGCCCGGCTCGCGGCCGTCGGGGTCGGGAAAGGTGCTGCGCAGGTCGGAGTAGGTCAGCACTTTGCGGCCGTTGTCCCGCAGCCCCATGCCCGGGTCATCGAGCTTGGGCTTGACGCTCATGGCCTGCATGTCCACCAGGGGATTGTCTTTCTCGGTGTCGGGGTGCGCGAGCATGCTGTCCATGCCCTGCATGGCACCGTGATCCATGCCGGCCATGTCGCCCATGCCCTGCATCTGGCTGTGATCCATGCCTTGCATCGAGCTGTCGTCCATTCCCGCCATGCCCTGCATCGAGCCGTGGTCCATGCCGTTCATTTGCCCCATGCCGCCGTGGTCCATGCCACCCATGCCCATGTCGTCCATGGTCACCAAGGGCCGAGGGTCCAGGGGCGGTACCGGTGCCGACAATCCGGCCCTGGTCGCGAGGGTGCCGCGGGCATACCCGGTGCGGTCCATGGACTGGGCGAACAGGGTGTAGGCCTCTTGGGTCGGTTCGATGATGACGTCATAGGTTTCGGCCACGGCGATCCGGAACTCATCGACGCTCACCGGTTTGACGTATTGGCCGTCGGACGCCACCACTGTCATCTTCAAGCCGGGAATGCGCACGTCGAAATAGCTCATGGACGAGCCGTTGATAAAGCGCAGGCGAAGGCGCTCGCCAGGCTTGAACAGGCCGGTCCAGTTCATGTCCGGTGCCTGGCCGTTCATGAGGTAGGTGTAGGTGGCGCCACTGACGTCGGCCAGGTCTGTGGGGTTCATCTTCATCTCGGCCCACATCTTGCGGTCGGCCACGGTGCTGGCCCAGCCGTTCTTGCCCACGTCGTCGATGAAGTCGCCGACGGTGCGTTTGTTGTAGTTGTAGTAGTCCGATTGCTTCTTGAGCTTGCGCAGGATGTTGGCGGGGTCTTCATCGGTCCAGTCGGTGAGCATCACCACATAGTCCCGTTCGTACTGGAAGGGCTCGGGCTCCCTGGCGTCAATCACCAGCGGGCCGTAGACCCCGGATTGCTCCTGGAAACCGGAATGGCTGTGGTACCAGTAGGTGCCGTTCTGCCGGACCTTGAATTGATACACGTACAGGCCGCCGGGCTCGATGCCTTTGAAACTCAACCCCGGAACACCGTCCATGTTGGCCGGCAGCAGGATGCCGTGCCAGTGGATGGAGGTGGTGTCCTGCAGGCGATTGCGCACCCGCAGGGTCACGGTGTCGCCTTCACGCCAGCGCAGCAGCGGGCCGGGGATGCCGCCGTTGATGGTCTGGGTGGTGCGGGGGTTGCCGGTGAAATTGACCGGGCTTTCGCCGATGAACAGGTCGAACTCGGTGCCGCTCAGCACGTTGGGCTGGCCCGGGCCGGTGACTGCCCAGACGGGCGCGCGCCACAAACCCAGGCCGCCGAGGATGCCGCCGGCAGTCAGGCCCTTTACGAAGGTTCGCCGGGAAGTTTTTGTTTGCATGCGATGAGAGTCCGTCAGTCGATTCGCTGCGTGCATGGGAGGTGATCGCCCTGTGCAGGTTTGAGCGAAAGATGACACAGGCGGACGAGGCGAGTGATTACATTTCAGTCAGCTTGGCCGGGCGCGAAGTCGCCTGGCGGGGCACAGGTCAGAATGATCTTTTGCATCGGCGGGATATTCTGTAGCCTTGCCGGCTTCACGCTGTCCCGTGCCTGATTGATACCCACTTTCCCGGCGGTACCCGAGTGGTCCGGAGCCGGGTGTATACTCGACTTTCGCGCTAAACGCGCTTGCAGGTCTTGCGAACATGACGCAAATTTCCGAACGCCTTCTGGTCCAGGCCCACCTCGACGCCAAGCAGCCCAAGCCGCTGACCGCCGAGCAGGAAGCCTGGTACCGCGCCGCCATCGCCGCCGAGCTCAAGGCTCAGGACGCGGTACTGGTCGCGCACTTCTACTGTGACCCGATCATCCAGGCCCTGGCCGAAGAGACCGGTGGCTGCGTGTCCGACTCCTTGGAAATGGCCCGCTTCGGCAATGCCCACCCGGCCAAGACCGTGGTGGTGGCCGGGGTCAAGTTCATGGGCGAGACCGCCAAGATTCTCAACCCCGAGAAACGCGTGCTGATGCCCACCCTGGAGGCCACCTGCTCCCTGGACCTGGGCTGCCCGGTGGACGAGTTCTCGGCGTTCTGCGACCAGCATCCGGAGCGCACCGTGGTGGTTTATGCCAACACCTCGGCGGCGGTCAAGGCCCGGGCCGACTGGGTGGTGACGTCCAGTTGCGCGTTGGAAATCGTCGAGAGCCTGATGGACAACGGCGAGACGATCATCTGGGGGCCGGACAAGCACCTGGGCACTTACATCCAGCGCAAGACCGGCGCCGACATGCTGCTCTGGGACGGTGCCTGCATCGTCCACGAAGAGTTCAAGTCCAAGCAGTTGGAGGACATGAAGGCGCTGTACCCGGACGCCGCGATCCTGGTGCACCCGGAGTCGCCGACATCGGTGATCGAGCTGGCGGACGCCGTGGGCTCCACCAGCCAGTTGATCGCCGCGGCCCAGACCCTGCCGAACAAGACGCTGATCGTCGCCACCGACCGGGGCATTTTCTACAAGATGCAGCAGCTGTGCCCCGATAAGGTCTTCATTGAAGCCCCTACCGCCGGTAACGGCGCGGCGTGCCGCAGTTGCGCACACTGCCCATGGATGGCCATGAACACCCTGGAGCGCACGCTCAAGAGCTTGCAGGAAGGTGCCAACGAGATCTTCGTCGACCCGGCGCTGATCCCCCAGGCGATTCGCCCGCTCAAGCGCATGCTGGACTTCACCCAGGCGGCGCGGATGAAGCTGGCGGGGAATGCCTGATCGTTGGGAGACTGATGGTCTTTGAGCGTTAGGGGCTTGAGGCCTTAAAGCTTTTTGTGGCGAGGGAGCTTGCTCCCGCTGGGCTGCGAAGCAGCCCTTCTTGCCAGCGGCCCGATCACTCAGATCGACCATGCAAGCCATCCACGACTGCTGCGCAGCCGAGCGGGAGCAAGCTCCCTCGCCACAAGGCTGTTTTGCAGTCGGGAATTACTTGGTCTTCTTGGGAATCCGCACCAGCTGCGTTTCCGAGTAGATGTCGTGCCAGCTGCGCTGGCGCTTGTCGAACAGCGCCCAGATGAAGCCCAACCCCACCAGCAGCAGTGACGCAATCGACACCACGAACCGCAACAGCGCCTGCCACAGGCTGATGGCTGTGCCATCGGCGTTTTGTACGCGGATGCACCAGACCTGCATGCCCAGGGTCTGGCCGTTGTGGGTCCAGAACTTGGCGAAGAAGCCGAACAGCACGAACAGCAGCACGGTGGACAGCAGCGGGTCGCCGTCCAGCGCACCGGCTTCGGTCAGGGCGCGCATTTTTTCTTCGCCGATGATCGCCATCTGGATCATCTTGTAGGCACCGCTGGTGACGATCAGCAGCGCTGTGCACAGCAAAAAGTCATAAAACATCGCCGCCAGGCGACGGCCCAGGCCGGCGGGGGGAAAGTCGCCCTGGGGCGTGAGCAGGTGTTTCGGCATGACGGCCTCGGCTGAAAAAAGAAGCCATTTTACGGATTTACGCCCATAAAAAAGCCCCTGATATCAATCAGGGGCTTTTTAGTGTGCGAAAGCCTCAGGCTTCGGCTTGAACCTCGTCAGCCTGCATGCCTTTCTGGCCTTGCACGGCAACGAAAGTCACTTTCTGGCCTTCTTTCAGGCTCTTGAAGCCGTTGCCCTGGATGGCGCGGAAATGCACGAACAGGTCCGGACCGCTTTCAGGCGTGATAAAACCAAAACCCTTTTCGTCGTTGAACCACTTGACGGTACCGCTCTGACGTTGAGACATTTTCTTATTTCCTTTGACGCTAAAATTGATGACAGCCTCTTTCACATGAAAGAGTACTGGGCTGGGTTGCAGGAAAGTAAGAGACGTCGAACGGGATGTAGCGAACTTCATAAGCTACTGCCCAGGTCACGATTCCAAGCGACCCATGCAAACACAGTGACCAAACTCTACGCCAACTTCGAATAAAAAAACAACCCCCTCGGAAGGCCCCGTATTTGCTCAGCTTGCCCGCATTTACGCCGCTTGCGGAGCAGGGCTTATTCGATAGGCTAGTTCAATTGTTTACGATCGTTATAAGGTCGGTTGAATGTCTAAAGATATGCACCTTTTTATGGCGGTTGCGTGACACATTAGTGCACGTATAACGCAACCGCGTTACTTATAGAAACAACCAATCAGCCGCGGTAGTAGCGCTGTGGAACGAATGGCATTTTGCTTACAAGCAAAGGCACCCTTTTCCCACGCACGATGGCCCAGACCGGCGTATCCAGTGCCACATAGGCGCTGTCCAGGTAACCCATCGCCAACGGCGCGCCCAAGGTCGGGCCGAAACCGCCGCTGCACACAGAACCGATGATCTCGCCGGCTTCGTTGACGATCTCCGCGCCTTCACGCACGGGTGTGCGTTCCTGGGGCAGCAGGCCGACGCGTTTGCGCTTCACGCCGCCCTGTTGTTGGGCGAACACGCTCTCAGCGCCGGGGAAACCACCGGCGCGGGCGCCATCGGCACGCCGCACTTTGGAAATGGCCCACAGCAGGCTGGCTTCGATCGGCGTCGTCTCGGTGTTCATGTCGTGGCCATACAGGCACAGGCCGGCTTCCAGGCGCAGGGAGTCACGGGCACCGAGGCCGATGGCCGCGACTTCCGGCTCGGCCAGCAAGGCGCGGGCGAGTTTTTCCGCGTCGGCGGCGGGTACGGAAATTTCGAAACCGTCTTCACCGGTGTAGCCCGAACGGCTGACAAAGCAATCCACGCCCAACAGCGTGACGCGCTGGAACTGCATGAAGGTCATCTTTGCCACGTCCGGCGCCAGGCGGGCGAGCACGGTGACGGCGGCCGGACCTTGCAGGGCAAGCAGGGCGCGGGCCTCGAACAGCGGCTCGATGTTGCACTGATCGCCAATGTGCGCACGCAGGTGGGCCAGGTCCTGATCCTTGCAGGCGGCGTTGACCACCAGGAACAGTTCGTCATTGCCCAGGTTGGCGACCATCAGGTCGTCAAGGATGCCGCCGTTGTCGTTGGTGAACATGGCGTAGCGCTGCATGCCCACCGGCAGGTCGATGATGTCCACTGGTACCAGGGTTTCCAGGGCCTTGGCGGCGCCTGCGCCGCTCAGGCGGATCTGGCCCATGTGGGACACGTCGAACAGCCCGGCCTGATCGCGGGTGTGCTGGTGTTCCTTCATCACGCCCAGTGGGTACTGCACCGGCATGTCGTAGCCGGCGAACGGCACCATGCGGGCGCCGAGTTCGAGGTGCAGGGCGTGCAGCGGGGTTTTCAACAGTTGTTCGGTGGACATATCAGCTCCTGGAAAATGAGAGTGGCGCGCGTCAGCATTCGATGATGTTGACCGCCAGACCGCCGCGGGCGGTCTCCTTGTATTTGCTTTTCATGTCGGCGCCCGTCTGGCGCATGGTGCGGATGACTTTGTCGAGGGAGACGAAGTGATGCCCATCGCCGCGCATGGCCATGCGCACCGCGTTGATGGCTTTCACCGAGCCCATGGCGTTGCGTTCGATGCACGGCACCTGCACCAGCCCGCCGATCGGATCGCAGGTCAGGCCGAGGTTGTGTTCCATGCCGATCTCGGCGGCGTTTTCCACTTGCTGCACGGTGCCGCCGAGCACTTCGCACAAGGCCCCGGCAGCCATGGAACAGGCCACGCCGACTTCACCCTGGCAACCGACTTCGGCGCCGGAGATGGAGGCGTTTTCCTTGTACAGGATGCCGATGGCGGCGGCGGTCAGCAGGAACCGCACCACGCCATCCTCGCTGGCTCCGGGGATGAAGCGCATGTAGTAATGCAGCACGGCCGGGACGATGCCCGCCGCCCCGTTGGTCGGGGCGGTGACGACGCGCCCGCCGTAGGCGTTTTCTTCGTTGACGGCCAAGGCATACAGGTTGACCCAATCGAGCACCGACAGCGGGTCGCGCAGTGCGGCTTCGGGGTTCTTGCACAACTGGCGATGCAACGCCGCGGCCCGGCGCTTGACCTTCAGCCCGCCCGGCAGAATCCCTTCGTTGCGGCAGCCGGCCGCCACGCAGTCCTGCATCACCTGCCAGATCTTCAGCAGGCCGGCGCGGGTCTCGGCTTCGGGGCGCCAGGCGCTTTCGTTGGTCAGCATCACCTGGCTGATGGACAGGCCATAGGTGGTGCAATGGCCCAGCAGGTCCTTGGCGCTCTTGAACGGGAAGGTCAGGGGCGTGGCGTCTTCGACGATGCGGTCGGCGCCGGCGGCGTCTTCATCCACGACAAAGCCGCCACCGACCGAGTAGTACTCGCGGCTGCGCACTTGCAGCCCGGCGGCATCGAAGGCGCGGAAGATCATGCCGTTGGGGTGGAAGGCCAGCGGCTTGCGGATCATCGCCAAGTGCAGTTTTTCGTTGAATTCGATGGCGTGTTCGCCGAGCAGGTTCAGGCGACCGTTGCTGCGGATCTCCTGGAGCCGGGCGTTCACCGTTTCGGTGTCCACGGTGTCGGGATGCTCGCCCTCCAGGCCCAGCAACACGGCCTTGTCACTGCCATGGCCCTTGCCGGTGGCACCGAGCGAGCCGTAGAGCTCGACCTTGACGCTGGTAATGCTTTCAAGCAGATCGTCACGGCGCAGCCCTTCGGCGAAACGGGCAGCGGCACGCATCGGGCCGACGGTATGGGAGCTGGAAGGACCGATACCGATCTTGAACAGGTCGAACACGCTTAACGACATGGTGTTTCTCCGGTTTCTTTTTATGAGGATCGACGGTTATGAAATGGAGCACAGGCTCCTTTGTGGGAGCGAGCTTGCTCGCGATAGCGGAGTGTCAGTCAACATTTCTGTCAGCTGTCACACCGCTATCGCGAGCAAGCTCGCTCCCACAGGGAGATGTGGTTTCCTTGAGAAGGTGACCTTCCACAAGGTTCGCGGTGTTGTTGAGAGGTGGCGAGCAAGCCCGCCCCTCCATAGGTCAAGCGTAGCTTTCGATCGACGGGCAGGCGCAGACCAGGTTGCGGTCGCCGAACACGTTGTCGACCCGGCCCACCGGCGGCCAGTACTTGCCATCGATCAACGACGCCACCGGGTACACCGCCTGTTCGCGGCTGTAGGGGTGAGTCCACTCGCCGACGAGCTCCGCCGCGGTGTGCGGGGCGTTCTTCAGCGGGTTGTCGTCTTTGTCCAGGCTGCCGTTTTCCACCGCGCGGATTTCTTCGCGGATGCAGATCATGGCGTCGCAGAAACGGTCCAGTTCTTCCTTGGATTCGCTTTCGGTCGGTTCGATCATCAACGTGCCGGCCACCGGGAACGACATGGTCGGCGCGTGGAAACCGAAGTCGATCAGGCGCTTGGCCACGTCATCGACACTGATGCCACTGCTGTCCTTGAGCGGACGCAAATCGAGAATGCACTCGTGGGCCACCAGGCCGTTGCTGCCGGAGTAGAGCACTGGGTAGTGTTCTTCCAGGCGACGGGCGATGTAGTTGGCGTTGAGGATCGCCAGTTGCGACGCGCGCTTGAGGCCCGCACCGCCCATCATGCGGATGTACATCCAGGTGATCGGCAGGATGCTCGCGCTGCCGAACGGCGCCGCGCACACCGCGCCTTCCTTGCGCGCCATGTTGGCGTGGCCCGGCAGGAACGGCGCCAGGTGCGACTTGACGCCAATCGGACCGACGCCCGGGCCGCCACCGCCGTGAGGAATGCAGAAGGTCTTGTGCAGGTTCAGGTGCGACACGTCGCCGCCGAACTTGCCCGGGGCGCAGAGGCCGACCATGGCGTTCATGTTGGCGCCGTCGATGTACACCTGGCCGCCATTGTCATGAATGATGCCGCAGATTTCGCGGATGCCTTCTTCGAATACGCCGTGGGTGGACGGGTAGGTGATCATCAGCGCCGCGAGGTGTTCGCGGTGCTCGATGGCCTTGGCCCGCAGGTCTTCGATGTCGACGTTGCCACGGGCATCGCAGGCCGTCACGACCACGCGCATGCCGGCCATGTTGGCGGTGGCCGGGTTGGTGCCGTGGGCCGAGGACGGGATCAGGCAGATGTCGCGACGGTCTTCGCCACGGCTCTGGTGATAGGCGCGGATCGCCAGCAGGCCGGCGTATTCGCCCTGGGAACCGGCGTTGGGTTGCAGCGACACCGCGTCATAGCCGGTGGCGGCGCAGAGCATGGCTTCCAGTTCGTCGGTCAGTTGCTGGTAGCCAGCGCTTTGCTCGGCCGGAGCGAACGGGTGCAGGGCGCCGAACTCGGCCCAGGTCACCGGGATCATTTCGCTGGCGGCGTTGAGTTTCATGGTGCAGGAGCCCAGCGGGATCATGGTGCGATCCAGGGCCAGGTCCTTGTCGGCGAGCTTGCGCAGGTAGCGCATCAGCTCGGTTTCGGAGTGGTAGCGGTTGAACACCGGGTGGCTGAGGATCGCCGATTGGCGCACCAGCTCGGCCGGGATGCGGCTTTGCACGGTGGCGGCCAGTGCCGCGAAGTCCGGCAGGGCCTTGCCGTCGGCCAACAGGTTCCACAGCGCTTCGACGTCAGCTTGGCTGGTGGTCTCGTCCAGGGACAGGCCCAGGCGTTCCGTGTCCACCACACGCAGGTTGATGCGTTGGGCGCGGGCCTTGTCGTGCAGGGCGGCGGTTTGCGCGCCGGTGCGCAGGGTCAGGGTGTCGAAGAAGCTCTCTTGCTCGACGCTCAGGCCCAGCGCGCCCAGGCCCTTGGCGAGGATCGCGGTCAGGTGATGGATGCGATTGGCAATTTGCACCAGGCCCTTGGGGCCGTGGTACACGGCGTACATGCTGGCGATGTTGGCCAGCAGCACCTGGGCGGTGCAGATGTTGCTCGTGGCTTTCTCGCGGCGGATGTGTTGCTCGCGGGTCTGCATCGCCAGGCGCAGGGCCGGCTTGCCGAAACGGTCCACGGAAACACCGACCAGGCGGCCGGGCATGTCGCGCTTGAAGGCGTCCTTGGTGGAGAAGTACGCCGCGTGTGGGCCGCCGAAGCCCAGCGGCACGCCGAAGCGCTGGGCGCTGCCGATGGCCACGTCGGCACCGAATTCACCCGGCGGGGTCAGCAAGGTCAGGGCCAGCAGGTCCGCGGCAACGGCCACCAGGGCGTTGGCGGCGTGGAAGCGTTCGGTCAGTTCGCGGTAGTCGAACAGGTCGCCGTTGCTGGCCGGGTATTGCAGCAGCGCGCCGAAGAAGCCGCTGACGTCGCTCAGTTCGCGCTCATCGCCCACCACTACGTCGATGCCCAGGGGCTCGGCACGGGTGCGCAGCACGTCGAGGGTTTGCGGGTGGCTGTGCACGGAGGCGAAGAAGGCGTTGCTGCCCTTGTTCTTGCTCAGGCGCTTGCAGAAGGTCATGGCTTCGGCGGCGGCGGTGGCTTCGTCGAGCAACGAGGCGTTAGCGATCGGCAGGCCCGTGAGATCGCTGATCAGGGTCTGGAAGTTCAACAGCGCTTCGAGACGGCCCTGGGAAATTTCTGGCTGATACGGGGTGTAGGCGGTGTACCAGGCCGGGTTTTCCAGCAGATTGCGCAGGATCGGTGCCGGCGTGTGGCAGTTGTAGTAGCCCTGGCCGATGTAGGTCTTGAACAGTTGGTTCTTGCTGGCGATGGCCTTGATCGAGGCCAGTGCGTCGGCTTCGCTCTGGCCGTCGCCCATGTCCAGCACGCTGGTGCCCTTGATGCTTTCCGGGATGACGCTGGCGCTCAACGCTTCCAGGGAGTCGTAACCCAGGCGCTCGAGCATGGCTTGCTCGTCGCTGGAACGCGGGCCGATGTGGCGGGCGATGAATTCGTTGGCGGTGCCGAGATTAACGGTCATGGTGCGCTCCTCAGGCTTCGGCGTTGGCTTTGATCAGGCGATCGTAGGCGTCTTGATCCAACAGCTTAGCCACTGCGTCGGCGTCGGTCGGTTTAAAGCGGAAGAACCAGCCTTCGCCCAGCGGATCTTCGTTGACCAGTTCCGGGCTGGCGTCGAGCTTGTCGTTCACTTCGAGCACTTCACCGTCCAGGGGCATGTACACACCGCTGGCAGCCTTGACCGACTCCACGGTAGAGGCCTCGGCGCCTTTGTCATAGGCCTGCAATTCAGGCAGTTGCACAAAAACCACGTCGCCCAATGCGTTCTGCGCGAAAGCGGTAATACCTACGGTGACGCTGCCGTCGGCTTCGGTGCGCAGCCATTCGTGATCTTCAGTGAAACGCAACTCGCTCATGGAAACTCCTGGGGCCAGATTCGTCTGGTGGACGCGAAGAAAGGCGCGGGGCTTGGCCCGGCCGAATGGTTATATCCATAGCAAGAATGCGGCCAATGTTATTAATGCCTTATGTATCAATGGCTTGAATGGTTTCATCAAGTCTTGGATTGACTTGGCTGTAGCGAAATCGCTACAGCTGGACGCCTGGAAAAAATCGTTGTGGGATCAAAGCCTTGCACGGTGCAGGTTAGCGCAAGGTGTAGCGATATCGTTCCACTGTAGCGCTTTCAGTACAGGTGGAGGTCGTTTTTGGCTTCGATTCTGAAGGCACGCTGGCCCATGGAAAACCCAAAAAGTCAGAGGGGTGTCCACCTTTTTGGGGTCAGTCACCTTGTGGGAGCGAGCTTGCTCGCGATAGCGGTGGTTCAGTTTGCACTGAGGTGACTGGCAGTCCCCCAATCGCGAGCAAGCTCGCTCCCACAGGGGCCTACGGCTTCCCGGAAATCCCGTACTTGCGCAACCGATGGGCAATCGCGGTATGGGAGGTTTGCAGGCGGCTGGCCAACTGGCGGGTGGAGGGGTAGTTGGCGTAGAGGCTTTCGAGCAGGTGCTTCTCGAAGGTTTCCACGGCCTGTTCCAGGCTTTCGACTTCCACATCGCCCTGGCGCGCCACGGAGGTGCCGGCGATGTCCAGGTCGCCGATGTCCACCAGGCTGCTTTCGCAGATGGCGGCGGCGCGGAAGATCACGTTCTGCAATTGCCGCACGTTGCCCGGCCAGCGGTTGCCCAGCAGCGCCGGGTAAGTACCGGGAGCCAGGCGGCAGACCGGGCGCTGGATCTGCGCGCAGGCCTGCTGCATGAAGTAGCGCGCCAGCAGCAGGATGTCCTGGCCGCGTTCACGCAGCGGCGGGACTTCGACGTTGAGCACGTTCAGGCGATAGAACAGGTCCTCGCGGAACGAGCCTTCGCTGACCATTTTCTCCAGGTTGCGGTGGGTGGCGCTGAGGATTCGCACATTGACCTTGACTTCCCGGTCGCCGCCGACCCGGCGGAAGCTGCCATCGTTCAAGAAACGCAGGAGCTTGGCTTGCAGGTACGGCGACATCTCGCCGATTTCATCGAGGAATACCGTGCCCTGGTTCGCCAACTCCATCAGCCCTGGCTTGCCGCCCCGTTGTGCCCCGGTGAAGGCGCCGGGGGCGTAGCCGAACAGCTCGCTTTCCGCCAGGTTCTCCGGCAGCGCGGCGCAGTTCAGGGCCAGGAACGGCGCGCTGTGACGGGCGCTGATGGCGTGACAGGCCCGGGCCACCAGTTCCTTGCCGGTGCCGGTTTCGCCCTGGATCAGCAGCGGTGCATCCAGGGCCGCGACGCGCTGGGCCCGGGCCTTGAGGGTGCGGATCGCCGGGGATTCGCCCAGCAGTGCGTCGAAACCTTCGGCGTGGTCGTGGTGCAGGGCTGACAGACGCTCGCCGATGCGATTGGGCTGATAGAGCGTCAGCAGCGCGCCGGCGTCGGTGATGGGCGTGGCGTCCAGCAGCAAGGTCTGGCCATTGAGGGTGACCTCCCGCAAGGGCAGGCGGAAACCATTTTCCAGCAGGGCGCCGAGCAACGTCTCGTCACTGAACAGCTCGGCCACGCTTTCCCCGGCCGGTTCGCGACCATACAGGGCGATCAGCGCCGGGTTGGCCAGCAACACCTTGCCGACGCTGTCCAAGGCCAGCACGGGGTCGGTCATGGCGGCGAGCAAGGCATCGAGCTGCAAGTGCCGACGCTGGCCCGGCAAGATGTCCACCACGGTGACCGCCTGCACGCCGCGCACGCTGAACAGGGCCTCGCGCAGTTCGTCAAGCACTTGCGGGCTGAGGGTCGGGGCATCGATGTAGACGTTGGGCGGCACCATCTCCACCGCATCCAGGTTGAGATTGCGCCCACCGAGCAAGGCCAGGACTTCCTGGGTGATGCCGACGCGGTCGATGAAACTGACGTGGATACGCATGGGGCGGTTTGGGTTCTGGGATGCGGAGGGTGGCCAGTATGCCTTGGGGCGGGCTGTTGGTGAAATCCTGGGACGGTACTTGAGAAAACTACCTTGGCCCTTGTGGGAGCGAGCTTGCTCGCGATAGCGGAATGTCAGTCAACCTCTCTGCTGGCTGTCACACCGCTATCGCGAGCAAGCTCGCTCCCACAGGTGGACAGTGGTGAGGCGAATGTTGGCTACAACCCCACATCCCACTCCGGCGTCTCGGGAAATTTCAGCACCAGAAAATCCAGCAGGCTGCGCAGCGCCGAGGGCATGTGCTTGCGTGAGGCGTACACCGCGTACATGTTCATCCGGCGCGGTTCGGCATGGGGCAGCAGGCGGATCAGTTCGCCGTTCTTGAGGTGGGCGCCGGCCTGGTAGCTGGGCAGCATCGCCACGCCTGCGCCGGCTATCGTGGCTTGAAGCAATGTGCTGGCTTCGTTGGCGCTGATGTTGCCTTGCACCGGCACCGAGACCTGCTCGCCGTCCTGCTCGAAATGCCACAGGCTCTTGCCGACGTAGGAGTGGGTCAGGCAGTTGTGCCGGCTCAGGTCTTCCACGCGCAGCGGTGTCGAATGCTCACGCAGATACCGCGGCGAGGCGCAGATCACCGAACGGCAGACCGTCAGGCGGCGGGCGATCAGGTTCGGGTCCAGGTCGTTGCTCATACGGATCGCCAGGTCGATGCGCTCGTCCACCAGGTTCACGGTGCGGTCGAGCATCTGCAGGTCGATGCTCACCCCTGGGTAGTGCTTGACGTAGTCGGCCATGGCGCTTGCCAGTTGGGCCTGGCCGAACGAGGTGCTGGCGCTGATGCGCAACATGCCCCGTGGCGCGCCGTCCGGGGTGCCGACGGCGGCTTGCATGTCGCCGGACAGCTCCAGCATCTGCCGGCAGCGCGGCAGGATCTCGGAACCTGCGGCCGTCAGGCTCAGCTTGCGGGTGGTGCGGTGCATCAGCCGGGCGCCGACCCAGTCTTCCAGCTCCGCCAGATACCGCGACACCACGGGTCGCGACAGGTCCAGGTGCTCAGCCGTTGCCGACTGACTGCCCAGGTCGACCACCGTGACGAACACCCGCATTGCTTGTAGACGATCCATGATTTGCCCGATTTCAGAAACAAACTATGTTCCAGCATCGCATTTTTTGTAACGAGTCAGGTAACTAAGCTCAGTCTCATTCCCCTGACGGGTTTTTGGACAACGGAGCACACATGACCGGCTTTATCCCACTCAAGCGCCTGCTGCTGGCAACTGCCGCCCTGGCTTTCACTGCCCAGACCTGGGCCGCCGACTTGACGCTCGACGTCTACAACCCTGGCGCGGCAGCGGTTTTTCCGGTGACTTCGGTGTTGGTCAGCGGTGAAAAAGAGGCGATTCTGGTGGACGCCCAGTTCGGCAAATCCCAGGCCGCCGAGGTGGTGGAAAAAATCCGCGCCAGTGGCAAGCGATTGACCACGATCTACATCAGCCATGGCGATCCAGACTACTATTTTGGCCTGGAGACCCTCACCGCCGCGTTCCCTGAGGCCAAGGTGCTGGCGTCGGCGCCGACCGTCGAACACATCAAGCAGACCATGGACGGCAAACTGAAATACTGGGGGCCGATCCTGAAGACCGATGCGCCGGCCAAAGCCATCGTGCCCCAGGTGCTCAAGGGCGATAGCCTGACCCTGGAAGGCCAGCGCTTGCAGGTCGTCGGCCTCGATGGTCCGCAGCCGGAACGCAGTTTCGTGTGGATTCCATCGATCAAGGCCGTGGTGGGCGGTGTCGTGGTGGCCGAGAACATTCATGTATGGATGGCCGATACCCAGACGCCGCAGTCTCACAAGGATTGGCTGGCGACCCTCGCCAACATTGAAAAACTGCAACCGAACACGGTGATTCCGGGTCACTACCTGGGTGACAGCGCCCGTTCCCTGGCCCCGGTGCGCTTCACCGCCGGCTACATCAAGGCTTTCGACGAAGAAACCGCCAAGGCCAAGGATTCCGCCGCGCTGATCCGCGCCATGAAACTACGCTACCCGGACCTGGGTGAAGACAGCTCCCTGGAGCTCAGTGCCAAGGTGGCGAAGGGCGAGATGAAGTGGTGAATGACTGATTGTGTGGCGGGGTGCTTGTTATCAATGGCTTTTGGCTGAGGTGCTTTTGTGGCGAGGGAGCTTGCTCCCGCTCGGCTGCGAAGCAGTCGCAAAACGATCCACGGGGTGTGCCCGACGTAGGGTATCCACCGGTTTGGGGTCGCTGCGCGACCCAGCGGGAGCAAGCTCCCTCGCCACATATGCCACGACGATGTACCGCGTCAACCGCTTCAAATGGCATTTATGTGTAATCACTGGAGAACACCATGAGCAAAATCGCAATCATCGGCGCCACCGGCCGGGCCGGCAGCCAACTGTTGGAAGAGGCCCTGCGCCGTGGTCACAGCGTGACGGCCATTGCCCGCAACACCGCGAAAATCGGCGAAAGGGCCGGGGTGGTCAGCAAGCAGGTGGACGTATTGGACAGCGAGGCGTTGATCGCCGCCATCGACGGGCATGACGTGGTGATCAGTGCCACGCACTTTGCCAGCGTGCCAGCCGACAAGGTCATCGCACCGGTGAAAGCCGCCGGGGTCAAGCGCTTGCTGGTGGTCGGCGGGGCCGGTTCGTTGCTGCTGCCGGATAACAGCCGGGTGATCGACAGCGACGGCTTCCCGGAGGAATACCTGGCTGAAGCCAGCGCCGGTGCCTTGTTCCTGGATGTGCTGCGCAAGGAACAGGACCTGGACTGGACCTTCCTCTCGCCTTCGGCGGAGTTCGTGGAAACCGAGCGCACGGGCCAGTTCCGTGTCGGCAAGGATCACCTGCTGTTCGACGCCGACGGGCGTAGCTGGATCAGCTTTGCCGACTACGCCATTGCGATGATCGATGAAGTGGAGACGCCGCAGTTTTCGCGGACGCGATTTACTGTCGGCTATTGAGCCGTAGGTTTTGTAGGCGCTGTCGAGCAGCGCCTACAGGGATCAGCCGTGCACCCGCACCCAAACGGTGACCAGCACCGTCGCAGCCATCAGCCAGGCGACGGCTGCCACGGCCAATGAGGCTTCGAGGCGCAGGCGGTCGACCATGACGTACAGTGTTGCGAGATAGACGAAGTACGGAATGATCGACCACATGCCAAACACGATGGTGGTCTTCAGATCGTCCACCGAGCGACCTTTGCCGACGATGTAGTGGGCAATCAGGGCGAAGGTGGGGAACAGCGGCACCAGCCCGGCGATGTAGTAATTCCTGGTCTTGGCCAGCATCGCCAGGATAACCACCACGGCTGCACCCAGCGCCGCCTTGAAAATCAGGTCCACACGTTCACCCTTCGGTTAATGGCTCAGGCCATATTTTTTGACTTTGTCGAACAGCGTGGTCTTGGCCATGCCCAGTTCCTGACTGGCCTGGGTCAGGTTGCCACCGCTGCGTTGCAGGGCGTCCACCAGCAGGTTGCGCTCGAAGGCTTCCACCGCTTCGGCGAAGGCCAGGCCCTGGCTGCCGCCACTGGCACCGGAGCGCTTGAACGCCGGCAGGCCGAGGGCGTAGCGCTCGGCGACGTTGCGCAGTTCGCGCACATTGCCCGGCCAGTCGTGGCTCATCAGGTTCGACAGGGTCTGGTTGTCCAGCTCCGGCACCGTGCGGTCGAAGCGCAGGGACGACTGCTGGAGAAAATGCTCGAACAATTGCAGGATGTCTTCGCGCCGCTCGCGCAGTGGCGGCAGTTCCAGGGTCACCACGTTGAGGCGGTAATACAGGTCGCTGCGGAATTGCCCGGACCGGCCCATTTCGTCCAGGTCGGACTTGGTGGCGGCGATCACCCGGCAATCCACCGCCACGCTCTGGTTCGAGCCCAGGCGTTCGAGGGTGCGTTCCTGCAACACGCGCAGCAACTTGATCTGCAAGGGCAGGGGCATGCTTTCCACTTCATCGAGAAACAGCGTGCCGCCATCGGCGTGCTCGATCTTGCCGATCCGGCGTTTGCCGGCACCGGTGAAGGCGTTGGCCTCGTGGCCGAAAATCTCGCTTTCGAACAGGTTCTCCGGCAGGCCGCCGCAGTTCAGCGCGACGAACTGCTTGTCGTGGCGCCGGCTGAAATCATGCAGGCAGCGGGCGACCAGTTCCTTGCCGGTGCCGGTTTCGCCTTCGATCAGGACGTTGGCCGAGGTGTCGGCGACGTTGGCGATCAGCGCGCGCAGATGCTGCATGGCCGGCGAGCGGCCAATGATCCGGCCTTCCAGGGAGTCGCGTTCGGCCAGTTGCCGACGTAGCGATGACACTTCCCGGGCCAGGCTGCGCTGTTCCAGGGCGCGACGGGCGACGTCCACCAGGCGCTCAGGGGAGAAGGGTTTCTCCATGAAGTCATAGGCGCCTTTTTGCATGGCACCGACGGCCATGGAAATGTCGCCGTGGCCGGTGATCAGCACCACCGGCAGGCTGCGGTCCCGCGCCTTGAGACGAGTCAGCAGTTCCAGGCCGTCGATGCCCGGCAGCCGAATGTCGCTGATGACGATGCCGGCAAAGTTATCGTCGACTCGCTCCAGGGCCTCTTCGGCGCTGCCCACGCCGATGCAGGGAATGTCCTCCAGGCTCAGGGCCTGCTGGCAGCCCAGCAGGACGTGGGGGTCGTCTTCGACGATCAGTACGCTCAGGTCGTGGTTCATAGCGGCTCGGCAGGTGAAAGGCTGACCAACGGTAGATTGAGGACAAACGTGGTGCCACGCTCGAGCGGGTACTCGACGCCCAGGTGCCCACCCGCGGCGGCGGCCAGGCTCGCCGAGAGCGTCAGGCCCAGGCCCAGGCCCTGTTCGCCAGGTTTGGTGGTGAAGAACGGTTCGAACAAATGCTTGCGGGCTTCAGGATCGATGCCGTGACCATTGTCCCGCACCCGAAGGCGATATTTGCCATCGGCGGCCTGGCCGTCGAGCCACAGTTTCGGCTCGGGTTGCGTTTGCATGGCGTCCAGGGCGTTGCCGATCAGGTTCACCAGGATCTGTTCGAGGCGGGTCTGGTCGATTTGCAATTGGACGTCATCGAAACCGCTGTGGATCTGGATGTCCAGGTTTTCCAGGCGCCCGCCCAGCAATTGCAATGCGGCCTCGACGGCCTTGCCCAGGCTGGCCCGGCCCTGGTCGTCGCCGCGCCGGGCGAAGGCGCGCAGGCTGGCGGTGATCCGGCCCATGCGGTCGATCAATTCGTTGATGGTCTTGAGGTTGGTGCTGGCGATGTCCAGCTGGCCGCGCTCCAGGAAGCGCACGGTATTGCCGGACAAGGTGCGCAGCGCCGCCAGCGGCTGGTTGAGCTCATGGGCGATGCTGGTGGACATCTGGCCGATGGCCGCCAGTTTACCGGCCTGGACCAGTTCGTCCTGGGCCCGGCGCAAGGTCTCTTCGGCCTGGCGCCGCTCGCGGATCTGGGCCTTGAGTCGTTCGTTGCTGGCGCGCAGGTCGGTGGTGCGTTCGGTAATCCGACGCTCGAGCTGGTTGTTGGCTTCCTGCAAGGCTTCCCGGGCCGCAAGGCGGGTGGCGATGACCTTGCGTCGTTCGTTCCAGGCGATCAGCAGGAACGCCACCAGGGCGAAGGCCACGGCCACCAGGATGCCTTGGTTGATCGCCTGGCGACGCAGGTCTTCAAGGGGCGTCAGCAGGGTGAAATTCCACGGCGTATCGCTCAAGGGCCGGGTCTGCGACAAATAGCTGATGGCGCGCTCGTCGGACACCAGTTCGGTGTTGGCCGGGAAGGTCAGCTTCTCCATGCCTTCGGCCAGGCGTTCCCGGGCCAGGGGCACCAGTTCGTTGAGCGGGAACCAATAATATTGCAGGCTGCGGGCCAGGCGCTCCTTGGTCTCGTCGCTCAGGGGACGCACCGACTTGAGCCGTCGCGCCGGGTCGCTGGACAGGATGATGATGCCGTTCTCATCACTGACGAACGCCTCCAGCCGCGCTCGCTGCCAGCGCTCTTCCATGGCTTCGAGGCGCACCTTGACCACGGCCACGCCAATGATCTTGCCCTGTTGCTCCAGGCCATGGGCCAGGTAGTAGCCGGGTTCGCCATTGGTGCTGCCGATGCCGTAGAACCGTCCCGGCTGGCCGCGTACGGCGTTCTGGAAATAGGCGCGGAAGGACAGGTCTTCGCCCAGGTAACTGTCGACATCGCGCCAGTTGCTGGTGGCCATCACCCGACCGGTGGTGTCCATCACGTAGATGGCCCGGCTGCGGCTGCGGCGGTTCAGGCCTTCGAGGTATTCGTTGACGGTCTTGCGATGCTCGGGCGTGGGGTCGTCAAGCAGTTGTGAGACACTCGATTCAAGCTCCAGCAGGCTGGGCAGGTAGGTGTACTTGCTGATCTCGCTCTCGACCGCACGGGCGTGCAGCTCCAACTGGCGCTCGCCATTCTCGGCGAGGCCGCGTACGCCATAGTGCTCGCTGATCCAGAAGCCGAGGTAACCCAGGCCGATCATCAGTGCAATGACCAGCGGCGGCAGGAACAGATGGCGGATCAGGCGGGGTTTCACGGCGAGTGATGGCGGCGCGGCGCGATAAAGGGTGGGGTCGCATTTCATCACAGAAGCCTTGGGTCAACCACAACACAAATCTACAAGCCAACTCCGATCCCTTGTGGGAGCGAGCTTGCTCGCGAAAGCGGTGTGTCAGCCACATTGATGTTGAATGTGCTGCCCTATTCGCGAGCAAGCTCGCTCCCACAGTGGGGAGCGGTGTTTTTAGTGCTGCAGGATTTTCTCAAGGAAATGCTGCGCGCGTTCGGAGCGGGCACTGATGTCGCCGAAGAACTCTTCTTTCTTGCAGTCCTCGATGATCTGGCCCTGGTCCATGAAGATCACCCGGTTCGCCACTTTGCGGGCGAAGCCCATTTCGTGGGTCACGCACATCATGGTCATGCCTTCGTGGGCCAGTTGCACCATCACGTCGAGCACTTCGTTGACCATTTCCGGGTCAAGGGCCGAGGTCGGTTCGTCGAACAGCATCACCACCGGGTCCATCGCCAGGGCTCGGGCAATCGCCACGCGTTGCTGCTGGCCGCCGGAGAGCTGGCCCGGGTGCTTGTGGGCGTGGGCCGAGAGACCGACCCGCTCAAGCAGTTGCAGGCCTTTCTTGGTGGCTTCTTCCTTGCTGCGGCCCAGCACCTTGATCTGCGCGATGGTCAGGTTTTCGGTGATGGTCAGGTGCGGGAACAGCTCGAAATGCTGGAACACCATGCCCACGCGCGAACGCAGTTTCGGCAGGTTGGTCTTCGGGTCGGCGATGGAGGTGCCATCGACCACGATGTCGCCTTTCTGGAACGGCTCCAGGGCGTTCACGCATTTGATCAGCGTGGATTTGCCCGAACCCGATGGCCCGCACACCACCACAACTTCACCCTTGCTGACCTCGGTGCTGCAATTGGTCAGTACCTGGAAGTCCCCATACCACTTGTTGATGTTCTTGATAGAGATCATACGGCGAACCTTTTTTGCAGACGCTTGACCAGCAGCGAGGCGGCAAAGCTGATTGTGAAGTACACGAGACCTGCGACGATCAGGAACTCATTGGAGCGGCCGATGATGTCGCCATTGGCCCGCGAAGCATTGAGGAAGTCCACCAGGCCGACCGTGTAGACCAGCGAGGTGTCCTGAAACAGGATGATGCTCTGTTGCAGCAGCAGCGGGGTCATCTTGCGAAACGCCTGGGGCAGGATGATCAGGCGCATGGTCTGGCCATAGTTCATGCCCAGTGCCTGTGCCGCGCCCATCTGGCCCTTGGGGATCGACTGCACGCCGGCCCGCACGATTTCGCAGAAGTACGCCGCCTCGAACATCATGAACGCCACGACGCAAGAACCGAATGCACCGATCGGCGTGTCTTCGCCGGTGATCCAGCGCAGCACGAACGGCACGGCCAGGTAGAACCAGGTGATGACCAGCAGCAGCGGAATCGAGCGGAAATAGTTGACGTAGGCGCCGGCGATGTTGGAGATCAGCTTGTTGTGGGACAGGCGCATCAGCGCCAGGATCGTCCCCAGGATGATCCCGCCGACCACGCCCATGGCCATCAGCTTGAGGGTCATGACCATGCCGTTCCACAAGCCGGGAATGGCCGGTATGACGCCAGTGAAATCGAATTCCATCATTTACCCCCCACGGAGATCAGGCCGGGCACCGCGACTTTCTTCTCGACCATGCGCATGAGCAGCATCAGGCTCATGTTCAGGGTGAAGTAGATCAGCGTCGCCAGGGTGAAGGCTTCGAACAGGTTGGCGGAGAACTCGGCGGTCTGCTTGGTCTGCGCGAGCAGCTCCATCAGCCCGATCAGCGAGGCCACGGAGGAGTTCTTGAAGACGTTGAGGAATTCCGAGGTAAGCGGCGGAATGATGATCCGATAGGCCTGGGGCAGCAGCACGTTCCAGTAGATCTGCGGCAGCTTGAAACCCATGGCTCGGGCGGCGGATTCCTGGCCGCGCGGCAGCGCCTGGATACCGGTGCGCACTTGTTCGCAGACCCGGGCGGCGGTGAACAGGCCCAGGCACACGACGACGCTCAGGTAGGCCGAGGTGGTCGGGTTCAGGTCCTGCTTGTACCACTCCTGCATATCGGCGGGCAGCAGGTCCGGCACCAGGAAGTACCAGATGAACAGCTGAACCAGCAGCGGCACATTACGGAAGAGTTCCACGTAGCAGGTGGCGATCCCCGACACCAGCCGGTTCGGCACGGTGCGCATCACGCCGAGCACCGAGCCCAGCAGCAGGGCGATGATCCAGGCCACGACGGCGATGGCGATGGTCCAGCCCAGGCCGGCCAGGTACCAGTCGAGATAAATCTCGCTGCCCACGCCGGTGGACTTGAAGAACACGCCCCAGTCCCAGTTGTAATTCATTAGGGTCTCCCCTCAGATCGTTCGAGATACAAATGCCCGCCTGGGGAAGCTCCGTTCCCGCCCGGCTTGGAGGCCAGGCACACGCGATCGGCTCGACAGCCACCGGTTCGAGTGTTTTCCAAATTTGCCAGCAGGGAGTGACCATCCCCTGAAAGGGCCGGGCCCCTTCAGGAGATAAGGTTAGTCAGAAATCAGGATTTCTTGTCGTCAGCCGCTTTATCGGTTGGCTTGGCGATCAATGCCTTGAGTTCGTCGCTCATCGGGAAGTTCAGGTTCAGGCCTTTTGGCGGGATAGGTTGCATGAACCATTTTTCGTAGATCTTGTTGATCTCGCCCGAAGCGTAGGTGGCCTTGATGGCGTCATCCACAGCCTTTTTGAACGGCTCGTCGCCCTTGCGCATCATGCAGCCGTAGATTTCGTAGGACTGTGGTGTACCGGTCACGGCCCAGTCGTCGGCTTTCTTGGCCTTGGCGGCTTCGCCGGCCAGCAGGGCGTCGTCCATCATGAAAGCAACCGCACGGCCGCCTTCGAGCATCTGGAAGGACTCGCCATGGTCCTTGGCGGAGATGACGTTCATGCCCATTTGCTTGTCGGCGTTCATGGACTTGAGGAGGCGCTCGGACGTGGTGCCGGCGGTGGTCACGACGTTCTTGCCCTTGAGGTCGTCGAAATCCTTGTACTTGGAATCTTTCTTGGTCAGCAGCCGAGTGCCGATCTCGAAGATGCCAACGGAGAAGTCAACCTGCTGCTGACGCTCGACGTTGTTGGTGGTGGAGCCGCATTCCAGGTCCACGGTGCCGTTCTGCACCAGCGGGATACGGGTTTGCGAGGTGACCAGGTTGTACTTGACCTGCAGGTTGGGCAGGTCCAGGTCTTTCTTGATCGCTTCGACGACTTTCAGCTGGATGTCGTGGGAGTAGCCGACCGGCTTGCCGGAAGCGTCCGCGATGTAGGAGAACGGAATGGAAGCGTCGCGATGCCCAAGCGTAATGACGCCGGACTCTTTGATCTTTTTCAGTGTGCCGGTCAGTTCGGCTGCGAAAACCGGAGTGCTGATCAGAGCGGCAGCAATGGCTGCGCCCAGGAGATGGGGAACGATACGCATCGATGTTTCCTCGACATTGTTTTTTTTATTTCGGCCGGTTCGTCGGCCCTGAGTACTTCGAGATACCTGGCAGCTCCTGGTGTGTTGGCGTACAGGCATTCGTCTCCAGAAGTGTAGAGCATGACTCGTGCCAGGCCAGGGTGGTCTGTTTAACTTGTTGTTTTAAATGGTGATTAATGTTTTGTTTCAGGTTTTAGGCGGGCTGTTTTATCCGGTTAGCCGAACTGACTGGCGGGTCGTGTTCGGAAAACCGAATGGCTTGAGCCTGCCCCCGATTCATTGTGGGAGCGAGCTTGCTCGCGATAGCGGTGTGTCAGTCCCATGGATGTTGAATGTGCTGGCCTCATCGCGAGCAAGCTCGCTCCCACAGGGGCATCGGTGGACGCCAGATAGCAAAAAGCCCCTGAATCGCTGGATTCAGGGGCTTTGGGTGTTGCGGGATATCGGTCAGGCCGCTTCGATCTTGCGACGGTTGTGCTCGACCTTATCCAGGTACTGCTGCAGCTTCTCTTGCTCGGCCGGGGTGGTGAACAAGCCCAGCTTGCTGCGGCGCCACAGGATGTCCTGGGCGTCGACGGCCCACTCGTCGCTGCACAGGTAATCGACTTCGCGGGTGTAGAGGCCGGCGCCGAGGTGTTCGCCCAGGTCGCCAAGGTCATGCACGCCTTCGAGCATGCGCCAGGTACGGCTGCCATAAGTGGTGGCCCAGCGGCGGGCGATGTCGGTCGGCAGCCAGTCGAACTTGTCCCGCAACGCCGAGCACAGCGCTTGCGGGGTGGTCATGTTTTCGCCGCCGGGGAGGGCCTCTACGGCGGTCCAGCTTCCGCGCATCTGCGTGAAGTAGGGAGCCAGTTGCGCCATGGCCGATTCGGCCAATTTGCGATAAGTGGTCAGCTTGCCACCGAACACCGACAGCAAGGGCGCTTCTTCACCGCCACCGGAAAGCGCCAGGGTGTAGTCCCGGGTGACGGCCGACGGGTTGTCGGACTCGTCGTTGCACAGCGGACGTACGCCGGAATAGCTGTGCAGGATATCGTCGCGGCTGATCTGCTTCTTGAAGTGGGCGTTGACCACCTTCAGCAGGTAATCGGTTTCGCCTTCGGTGATCGTTACCTTGGCCGGGTCACCGGTGTATTCCCGATCAGTTGTGCCGATCAAGGTGAACTGGTTCAGATACGGAATAGTGAACACGATGCGCTGATCTTCGTTTTGCAGAATGTGCGCGTGCTCGCCTTCGTAGAGTTTCGGCACGATCAGGTGGCTGCCCTGGATCAGGCGGATACCGTAGGGCGACTCCATCTTCAGATCGTCGCGAATGAACTTGGCGACCCAAGGACCGGCGGCGTTCACCAGCGCCTTGGCGCGGATCGAAAACAGGCTGCCGTCGGCGCGTTCCAGGTGCAAGTGCCACAGTCCTTTGCTGCGGCGGGCGTTCACACAGCGGGTGCGGGTGTGGACATGTGCGCCTTTTTCCCGGGCGGCCATGGCGTTGAGCACCACCAGTCGCGCATCGTCGACCCAGCAGTCGGAATATTCGAAGCCTTTGGTGATTTCGCTTTTCAATGCGCTGTCGGCACCGAATTTCAGGCTTTTGGAGCCTGCGAGCTGTTCACGTTTGCCCAGGTGATCGTAGAGGAACAGGCCGGCGCGAATCATCCAGGCCGGGCGCAGGTGCGGGCGGTGGGGCAGCACGAAGCGCATTTGCTTGACGATGTGCGGGGCCTTGGTCAGCAGCACTTCGCGTTCGGCCAGTGCTTCGCGCACCAGGCGGAACTCGTAATGTTCGAGGTAGCGCAGGCCACCGTGGATCAGCTTGCTGCTGGCCGACGAGGTATGGCTGGCCAGGTCGTCCTTTTCACAAAGGAACACCGAAAGACCGCGACCGGCAGCGTCCGCGGCAATCCCCACGCCATTGATACCGCCGCCAATGACGGCGACGTCATAGATCTCGGCGAGAGGGGGCGTAGGCAAGGTAGAAGTGGGCATCGGCTGGCCTCGGGTTCTTTTCGTAATATTTGAATTCGAACATAAATGTTCATTTGCGAAAATACTAGCCCATAAAGACGGCAACAGCCAGCCGTCTTTGATTGAAAATACTGATCAAAGGAAAGTGAAAGGAAAATTTTCGAAGAAATTAGGGCGTGGGGGCAGGCTTGGGGAAATGGCACCGGCGACACGGATAGCGCATCGCCGGGGCTTGCTTGGTATCAACTGCGGCTGACTTGTAGGACGGCGGAAAGCGAATGTATGAGAACGTTTTCATCATTACCCGTGTAGTAGGTAATGCGTACTTCTCCGCCATCCTCGGTCAGGTCCAGGATAGGGCGAACAATGACTACAGAGAGATCAGGGCCTACCCCAAAGCGCTCCATATAGATCACTCTGCCGTCGCGTCCATAGCTTGTCCATCGAGCGTCAATAACCACAAGTCGGGGGAAAAGAACAGTGAGCCCGGGGGCGGCGATCTGGTCCGGGTCCAGCAGGCCATCAGCTGCCGCGGGCACAGTAGGAGGTGGGTTCGACGGGGTTGATGCCCAGGAGACTACAAAATACAGTCCGGTAATCGCCGACTCCTTCTTCGTACCACCGGAAGCCGGAAAAACCTCGTAGCTGACCTGAGGGCGCGCTATATCACCTCCCGCAGGCGTGCCTGGGTCTGCCAGTAGAACGCTCTTGGGCACAATGAAATCCAGAAAGCGCTCCGTATCTCTTACGGATAACTTCGTGTAGTAACTGCTCGCTTCATGACTGCCTCGCCATAACAGCTGGACTGTGTCGTTTTTTGCCATTTCCGGATAGACCGCCACGCGGACCACAACCCCTGAGTCGGGAACCGCGGGCAAATCCAGCACCCCCGACTCTGGAGGGACGTCCATGACCATCGGACGATCAAGAAGATGGATGCCGGGAAGATAACGCAGGCTTTTTATCGGATCGTTCATAGTAGTAGCTCCACACACTCAAGTTATGGCAGCTACTACGTGCCGTGGTCATTTGGTTAACGCCCGCTCGGCTGGTGCGCAGCGGATCTCCAAACGAACGCAGGAATGAGAGGGCACAAACCCAATGTCAGGGTCTGTCAGCAAATCTGGTATTCGACAGCTTGGCTACTTTCAAACTAGCAGAATTTTCAGGCCCGTAACGCTGGAGGGATAGATGGCAGTCAGACCACCTCCAGCCGAATCTTGTGCTGGCTCAACAACTGCGCCAGGGCCGGCACCGGTTGCTGGTCGGTCACCAGGCAATCGATCAGGCTGATGGGGCCCAGGCGGACCATGGCATTGCGTCCGAACTTGCTGGAGTCCGCGGCCAACAGCACTTGCCGGGCGTTGGCGATGATGGCTTGGGAAACCCGCACTTCCTGGTAGTCGAAGTCCAACAGGCTGCCGTCTTCATCGATCCCGCTGATGCCCACCAGGGCGAAGTCGACCTTGAACTGGTTGATGAAGTCGACGCTGGCCTGGCCCACCACGCCGCCGTCACGCCGTACGTTGCCGCCGGCGATCAGGACTTCGAAGTCGTCCTTGGCGCTGAGGATCGAAGCCACGTGCAGGTTGTTGGTGATGACCTTCAGGTGGTTGTGATTGAGCAGGGCCCGGGCGATGGATTCGGTGGTGGTGCCAATGTTGATGAATAGCGAGGCGTGATCGGGGATCTGGGCGGCGATGGCTTCGGCGATGCGTTGTTTTTCGTCGCGCATCTGGTCGGCGCGCATGGCGTAGGCGGTGTTTTCCACGCTTGAATCGTAGGCGGCGCCGCCGTGGTAGCGGCGCAGCAGGTTCACTTCCGCCAGTTGGTTGATGTCGCGGCGGATGGTTTGCGGGGTGACGACGAATAACTGCGCCATTTCCTCGATGCTGACGTAGCCGCGTTCGCGGACCAGTTCGAGGATTTGCTGCTGGCGGGGAGGCAGATTCATGGGGCTTCCTTTGGGCTGCCGTACAAAATTTGCCCATGATGCCGCAGGAATCCGATCCCGACCAGTTTCAGAACCTTGTCAGGCTTATTCAGCGTCTTCGTGGGGCTCCCAATCGCGGGTGCGGCTGACCGCTTTCTGCCAACCGGCATAGAGTTTTTCTTTCGCCGGCTCGTCCAGTTGCGGTTCGAATTCGCGCTCGATCACCGCTTTGCCGCGCAGTTCTTCCAGGCTGCCCCAGAAGCCGCACGCCAGGCCGGCCAGGTATGCCGCACCCAGGGCTGTGGTTTCACGCATTTTCGGCCGCTCGACCTGGGTGCCGAGGATGTCGGCCTGGAACTGCATCAGGAAGTTGTTCGCCACCGCGCCACCGTCGACGCGCAGGGCCCTGAGGCGTTCACCCGAATCCTGTTGCATGGCGTCGAGTACGTCGCGGGTCTGGTAGGCAATCGACTCCAGTGCTGCGCGAATGATGTGATCGACCCGTACGCCGCGGGTCAGGCCAAACAGTGCCCCACGGGCATAGGGGTCCCAATACGGCGCGCCCAGGCCGGTGAAGGCGGGCACCAGGTACACACCGTTGCTGTCCTTGACCTTGTTGGCAAAGTATTCGGTATCCAGGGCGTCGTTGATGATCTTCAGTTCATCGCGCAGCCATTGGACGGTGGAGCCGCCGTTGAATACAGCGCCTTCCAGGGCGTAGGCCACTTCGCCACGGGGGCCGCAGGCGATGGTGGTGAGCATGCCGTGATTGGATTTCACGGCCTTTTTCCCGGTGTTCATCAGCAGGAAGCAGCCGGTGCCGTAGGTATTTTTCGCCTGCCCCGGCTCCACGCACATCTGGCCGAACAGGGCGGCCTGCTGGTCGCCGGCGATGCCGCCGATGGCGATACCGCTTTTGGTGCGGCCATAGATTTCCGAGGACGACTTCACTTCCGGGAGCATTTCCCGGGGGATGTCGAGGATCTCGAGCATCTTCGCGTCCCATTCCAGCGAGTGAATGTTGAAGAGCAGGGTGCGCGAGGCGTTGGTGTAGTCGGTGACGTGGACCTTGCCACCGGTGAATTTCCAGATCAGCCAGCTATCGACCGTGCCGAACAGCAGCTCACCGTTGCGGGCACGCTCGCGGCTGCCTTCGACGTTGTCCAGGATCCACTTGAGCTTGGTGCCGGAGAAGTACGGGTCGGTGACCAGGCCGGTGGTTTGGCTGATGTATTGCTCGTGACCGTCGCGCTTGAGCTGTTGGCAGATCTCGGTACTGCGGCGGCACTGCCAGACGATGGCGTTGTAGATCGGGCGGCCGGTGGTCTTGTCCCAGACCACGGTGGTTTCCCGCTGGTTGGTGATGCCGATGGCAGCCACCTGGTCATGGTGCAGGCCGGCCTGGGCCAGGGCTTCGACCATGACCGCACTCTGGGTGGCGAAGATTTCCATCGGGTCGTGTTCGACCCAGCCGGCCTGCGGGTAGTGCTGGGCGAATTCGCGTTGGGCGGTGCAGACCACATTGGCATCACGGTCGAAGATGATCGCGCGCGAGCTGGTCGTACCCTGGTCGAGGGCAATGATGTAGTTCTTGTTCTGGATATCGGTCATGTCGATTGCCTCGGGTCTTTCATAAAGGGAGACGTAAAAAGAAGCCACGGCGCAGGCTTCGAATGGCAGGGCCTGCGCCGACTGTTTCAGGATGTTCTGGGCTTGCCGTCAATGGCCGGTTCTGCATCCTTTGTAGCTGTTACAGCGCTGGGCAGGTGACGGGCAATCAACCCGCGATAGGCCGCAGCACCGAGGCACGCACCCACGATCGGTGCAAAAATCGGAACCAGGAAGTACGGGATGTCACGTCCACCCGTGAGGGAAATTTCACCCCAGCCTGCGAAGAAAGTCATCAGTTTAGGACCGAAGTCCCGCGCCGGGTTCATCGCAAAGCCCGTCAGCGGCCCCATGGAGCTGCCGATCACGGCTATCAACAGGCCTATCAACAAGGGGGCCAGTGGACCACGGGGCAAACCGTTGTTGTCATCGGTCAGGGACATGATCACCCCCATCAGGATGGCGGTGATGATCGCTTCCACGAGGAAGGCTTGGCCAGTGGAGAGTGCCGCGTGCGGGTAGGTGGAGAACACCGAAGCCAGTTCGAGGCTCATTTCGGTGCCGCGAACCATGTGCCGGGACTGTTCGAAATCGAAGAATAGATTGCTGTACAGCGTGTAGACCAGAAGGGCGCCGCAGAAAGCACCGGTCACTTGGGACGCTATATAGAAAGGCAGCTTGCGCTTTTCGAAGTCGGTGAACATGCACAGGGCGATGCTGACGGCGGGGTTGAGGTGGGCGCCGGAAATGCCCGCGCTCAGATAGATCGCCATGCTGACGCCGACGCCCCAGATGAGGCTGATTTCCCACAAGCCAAAGCTCGCACCCGCGACCTTGAGCGCTGCGACGCAGCCGGTGCCGAAAAAAATCAGCAGGCCAGTTCCCAGGAATTCCGCCAGGCATTGGCTGGACAGGGACGGCTGTTGTAAAGCAGTTGTCATTCAAACCTCGGTTTTTTGTTGTTTTGCAGCGCGTTCGGTACAGCACGATTGCGCGATTTCCATCGAGGCAGGATCCCCATCCTGAACTCGGGTTGCTGCTTGAGACATGCAATGTGGCTTTCAGTTTCGAAAAAATATAGACAAGAAACGCTGGTGTCAAAGGTCGAAAGTGAACCACTGGTCACATTTCAACTATTCGTGCTGTGAATGACTCTGCCCCAAGAGAGGCAGCAGTGCAGCCGCAAAGCCTTTTCGCAGACGATGGCTTAGAATCCGCTCACTCTTTTTTGATTTCCTTATCAGGAGCAGTCATGACACCCGCGTTGGATCTGCTTAAGAAAGTACGCGCCGAACATCGCATCCACAGTTATGAACACGATCCCAAGGCTGCGTCCTATGGCTTGGAGGCGGCGGAAAAGCTCGGGCTGGATCCGGCGCAGGTGTTCAAGACGTTGTTGGCGGCCAGTGAAAAAGGTGAGCTGTTGGTGGCGGTAGTGCCCGTGGCCGGGAGCCTGGATTTGAAAGGCCTGGCCCACGCCGCCGGCGTGAAGAAGGTCGAGATGGCCGACCCGGCCGCCGCGCAGCGTTCGACCGGTTATTTGCTCGGCGGTATCAGCCCGCTGGGGCAGAAGAAGCGTTTGCGCACGTTTATCGACAATTCCGCACAGCCACTCGCCAGCATGTTCGTCAGTGCGGGGCGGCGTGGGTTGGAAGTCGAGTTGGCGCCTTCGGTATTGAAGGAGCACACCGGGGCGGTGTTTGCTGATATCGGGCGAGCTTGATAGAGCAGGGTGGCCGCTGCGCAGCCTGTAGGGTGAAAATTCTGCTGATCTGTCACTGGATAAGCCGTGTCGCTACACCCCATGCTGGCGCATCAGAAAAATAAGGAGAAGTGCCATGCAACTTGCGTTTCATCAGGTCGATGCGTTCAGTGACCGGCCGTTCGGCGGTAACCCGGCGATGGTCTATCGGCTCGACGGCTGGCTTGCCGACGACCTGATGCAGAAGATCGCCGCCGAGCATAACCTGGCTGAAACCGCGTTCCTGGTGCGTGAAGGTCAGCATTGGCATATCCGCTGGTTCACCCCCACCACCGAAGTCCCGCTGTGTGGCCACGCTACGTTGGCCAGTGCTTATGTGCTGTTCGAGGTCTATCACGAAACCGTCGAGCGCCTGGATTTCATCTGCCGGTCCGGTTCGTTGAGCGTGACGCGCGAGGGTGATCGGCTGTGGTTGGATTTTCCGGCCGTCGTGCCTGCCGAGTTGGGCGTGTCCCTGGCCGTGCAGAGTGCCTTGGGCGTCGAGGCGGTGGATGTGCTGAGTTCCAACGAGTTGTTCGTGGTGCTGGAATCGGAGCAAGCGGTGCTCGATTGCAAGCCGGACATGGTGGTCCTGGCAAAACTGCCCTGGCCCGGCGCTATCGTCACCGCGCCGGGGAGCAAGCATGATTTTGTCTCGCGCTATTTTGCCCCGGCGATCGGTATCAACGAAGACCCGGTGACCGGCTCGACCCACTGCAGCCTGATTCCCTATTGGTCCAAGCGCCTGGGCAAGCACGGACTGACGGCTTATCAGTGTTCGGCCAGGGGTGGGGTATTGTTTTGCCGGTTGGAGGGTGAGCGGGTGAAGATCGGCGGGAACGCGACGTTGGTGGCCAGTGGGACGTTGATGCTGCACTCAAGCCAATGACATCGAATGTGGGAGCGAGCTCGCTCGTGATAGCGGTGGTTCGGCCTGCACTGATGCTGAATGTGGCAATGTCATCGCGAGCAAGCTCGCTCCCACAGGATTTGTGGATGCCAGTCGATTTGTGCCTGCTGCAATTTCCCATGTTGGAGCGAGCTTGCTCGCGATGGCGGTGGTTCAGCTTGCACTGATGCTGAATGTGGCTATGTCATCGCGAGCAAGCTCGCTCCCACAGGATGTGTGGATGCCAGTCGATTTGTGCCTGATGCAAATTCCCATGTGGGATGCCAGTCGATTTGTGCCTGTTGAAAATTTCCATGTGGGAGCGCGCTTGCTCGCGATAGCGGTGGTTCGGCCTGCACTGATGCTGAATGTGGCAATGTCATCGCGAGCAAGCTCGCTCCCACAGGATTTGTGGATGCCAGTCGATTTGTGCCTGATGCAAATTCCCATGTGGGAGCGAGCTTGCTCGCGATAGCGGTGGTTCGGCCTGCACTGATGCTGAATGTGGCAATGTCATCGCGAGCAAGCTCGCTCCCACAGGATGTGTGGATACCAGTCGATTTGTGCCTGCTGCAAATTCCCATGTGGGAGCGAGCTTGCTCGCGATAGCGTTGGTTCAGCCTGCATCGATGCTGAATGTGTCCACTCCCACAATGATTAGCTGGCCGCGCTGTAGCGTCGCACACCGCTGTCCACTGGTGGGATATGCGCCGCGGTGCTGCCCGAGGCCTGGAACAGCACCAGGTGTTCAGCCGCCACGCGGATGCCGACGGCTGCTCCGACCTGATGGTCGGCATGGCTGGGGAAGATCGATTCCAGTTGCGCACCTGTGGGTAATTGCAGGCGATACAAGGTTGAAGCACCCAGGAAGGTCTTGCCAACGATTCTGGCAGTAAGCGGGCTGTCCGGGGCGTAGACGATATCGTCTGGCCGCAGCAGCACGTCCACCGCGCCGCCGATGGGCCAGGTGTAGGCCCGGTTGCCGCGCAGGAGGCCCAGCTCGGTCTGTACCGATTCCGGGCTGTCGAGCTGGCCGCGAATGAAGTAGCCCTGGCCAACGAAACTGGCGACGAATGGCGTCAGTGGTTCGTGATACAGGTTGTAGGGCGTATCCCACTGTTCCAGGCGACCTTCCCTGAATACGCCGACATGGTCACTCACGGCGAAGGCTTCTTCCTGGTCGTGGGTGACCAGGATCGCGCTGGTGCCGCGGGCCTTGAGAATGTCCCGCACTTCATGGCTGAGCTTGCGGCGCAGCTCGCCATCGAGGTTGGAGAACGGTTCATCGAGCAACAGCAGCTGCGGTTCCGGCGCCAGCGCACGGGCCAGGGCCACGCGCTGCTGTTGTCCGCCGGACAGTTCATGGGGAAAACGGCTGCCCAGGTGTTTCAGGTTGACCAGTTCCAGCAATTCTTCGACGACGCGGTCCTTGTTCGGATGCTTGCGAATGCCAAAGGCAATGTTCTGGGCCACGCTCAGGTGGGGGAACAGGGCGTAGTCCTGGAACACCATGCCGATGCGGCGTTTTTCCGGGGCGAGGGTGAAGCCGGCGCGGGAGATGGTTTCCCCGGCCAACTGGATTTCACCCTCGTGCACCGGTTCGAAGCCGGCAATGGCACGCAAGGTCGTGGTCTTGCCGCACCCGGACGAACCGAGCAGGCAACCGATATCACCGGCATTGAGGTGCAGGTTGAGGTTCTGCACGACCCGCTGGTCCTGATAACCGCAGGCCAGGTTGTGCAAGTTCAGCAGCAGGGCGTGGCTCATGCGTGGTGATACGCCGGCTCGACCAGGAACTCGAGCAAGGCCTTTTGCGCATGCAGGCGATTCTCGGCCTGGTCCCAGGCTACCGAACGCGGGTCATCCAGCAGGTCCATGCTGATCTCCTCGCCACGGTGGGCCGGCAGGCAGTGCATGAACAACACGTCGGCATCCGCCAGGTCGAGCAGGGCCCGGTTGACCTGCAGTGGCGCGAACAACTCCAGGCGCCTGGCGGTTTCTTCTTCCTGGCCCATGGAGGTCCAGACGTCGGTGCTCACCAGGTGCGCACCGGCCACGGCCAGTTTCGGGTCACGGACGATGGACACCCGGTCCCCGGCCTTGGCCAGCAACTCGGCATTGGGGTCAAAACCTTCGGGGCAGGCGACGCGCAGTTGGAAGTCGAATTGCATCGCCGCTTCTATATAGCTGTTGCACATGTTGTTGCCATCGCCGATCCAGGCCACGGTCTTGCCCTGGATCGAGCCACGGTGCTCGAGGAAGGTCTGCATGTCGGCCAGCAACTGGCAGGGGTGCAGGTCGTCGGACAGGCCGTTGATCACTGGTACGCGGGAATGGGCCGCGAACTCGGTCAGGGTGCTGTGGGCAAAGGTACGGATCATCACTGCGTCCAGCATGCTCGACATGACGATGGCGCAATCGCCGATGGGTTCGCCACGGCCCAGTTGGGTGTCGCGGGGCGACAGGAAAATCGCCTGGCCGCCCAGTTGGATCATGCCGGCTTCGAAAGAGATGCGGGTGCGGGTCGATGACTTCTCGAAGATCATCCCCAGCACGCGGTTTTTCAAGGGCTCGAACAGTACGCCGCGATTACGCAGGTCCTTGAGCTCCACGCCTCGACGGATCACGCCGAGCAACTCATCGGGCGTGAAATCCATCAGGGAGAGAAAGTGCCTTGCGCTCATGATTGACTACCTTTTTGTAACTGACCGCAGATGCTCAAAGCCTTGTTTAATGAAAAAACGGGCGAGACCTGCGGCAAAAGCCGCACGGGGCGACGAAATAGGGGAAGGCGCGATCTTATAATTAAATGTCGCGTCTTACCAATAGGGCTACGGTTTTTGGGGATTTCAGCGAAGCCATCACGCGAATGCGATGGCGTATTTGAGGCCGGTTTCCTGACTGCAGCGGCCCATTTGTACACTGGCGCTGCTCGGCTTGGCAATCAAGCGCGGCGGGCGTGCCGTGGATGGAGGCGGTTTGTGCCGTGTCCTCCGACTCTTGCGCCTGCCTGCTGGTGGTTGTGAAACATTTCCTAATGCAAAGGCCTGGGTTATAAATGAGCCTCAGCGGCACAGGAGCCCGAAATGGATTCGAAAGAGCGACAATTGATGGAATTGCTGGGGCTGACCGCACGCTCGCTGACCCACCTGACGGCATCGGTGACGTCCATGTCATTCGAATTGCTGCGCAGCGATGATGAAGTGACCAAGGCCGCCGGCCGCCGGATGATCGATCGCATGGCCACGATCAGCAGCGGCCTCGACGAGCATTGGCGATTGATTGGCGAACTGACCGGCGTGCCCATCGCCCAGGAGGAGGTGGAAACCGTCGAGGAAATCCAACTCCTGGCACCGCCCCCCGAGGGCCCTTGATGGCACTTCATCGGCGGGCCTGATGCCCGGCAATTCACAGGACGAACGTCGCTGGCGCTGCCGGGAAGCACGGGCCATAGTTTTGTTCCCGCGGCCGAAAGTGCCCGCCACGAATAAAACAGAGACTGGCCATGACCAAGACTCTCCACCACCGTGCGTGCCATCTGTGTGAAGCCATTTGCGGCTTGACCCTCGAAACCACCGAAACCGACGGCCAGGGCCTGGCCATCACCTCGATCAAGGGCGATGCGCTGGACACCTTCAGTCGCGGTCACATCTGCCCCAAGGCAGTGGCCCTGCAGGATATCCAGAACGATCCGGACCGCCTGCGCCAACCCATGCAGCGCATCGGCAACGAATGGCACCCCATCGCTTGGGACGATGCCTTTGCGTTGGTGGCCGCGCGCCTGGCGGATATCCAGGCGCGCCACGGCCAGAACGCGGTGGCGGTCTACCAGGGCAACCCCAGCGTGCATAACTATGGGCTGATGACCCATAGCAACTATTTCCTGGGCCTGTTGAAGACCCGCAGCCGTTTCTCGGCAACCTCGGTGGACCAACTGCCCCATCACCTGACCAGCCACCTGATGTACGGCCACGGCTTGCTACTGCCGATTCCGGACATCGATCACACCGACTTCATGCTGATCCTGGGCGGCAACCCATTGGCCTCCAACGGCAGCATCATGACCGTGCCGGACGTGGAGAAGCGCCTCAAGGCGATCCAGGCCCGTGGCGGCAAAGTGGTGGTGGTCGATCCGCGCCGCAGCGAAACGGCGGCCATTGCCGACCAGCATGTCTTCGTGCGTCCCGGGGGCGATGCCGCGCTGCTGTTTGGCTTGCTCAATACTCTATTCAGCGAGGGCCTGACCCGTGACAGCCACCTGCCGGTGGACGGTCTGGACGAGGTGCGCGCGGCCGTTGCTGCTTTCACGGCTGAAGCGATGAGCCCGCTCTGTGCGGTGCCAGCAGCGCAGATCCGGCAATTGGCCCGGGACTTCGCCGCGGCCCCGTCAGCGGTGTGCTACGGGCGGATGGGGGTGTCGACCCAGGCGTTCGGTACGCTGTGCCACTGGCTGATCCAGGTGATCAACCTGGTGACCGGCAATCTGGATCGGGTGGGCGGTGCGCTGTGTACCGAGCCGGCGGTGGACCTGGTGGCGACCACCTCGGGCGGGCATTTCAATCGTTGGCAGAGCCGGGTCTCCGGGCGTCCCGAGTACGCAGGGGAGCTGCCGGTGTCGGCCCTGGCCGAGGAGATGCTGACCGAGGGCGAAGGCCAGATTCGGGCGCTGGTCACCGTGGCCGGCAACCCGGTGCTGTCTACACCCAACGGGCGGCAGTTGGAGCAGGCCCTGGATGGGCTGGAGTTCATGGTCAGTGTCGATCTGTACATCAACGAAACCACCCGCTACGCCGACCTGATCCTGCCCTCGACCTCGGCCCTGGAAAACGATCATTACGACACCACTTTCAACCTGTTCGCGGTGCGCAACGTGACCCGTTTCAACCGGGCGATCCTGCCCAAGCCCGAGGGGGCGCTGCACGACTGGGAGATCTTTGTCGGCCTGGCCAAGGCCTTCGCTGCCCGGACCGGCAAGGCGCTCAAGCCAACCATGCCGCCAGCGCAGATGATCGATCTTGGCCTGCGCAGCGGGGCGTATGGCGATGCCTCGCCGCACAAACTGTCTCTGGCGACCTTGTTCGACCATCCCCATGGCATCGACCTCGGCGCACTCAAGCCCAACCTGGCCCCACGCTTGAAAACCGAAAACCAACGGGTGCAGGCCGCGCCGGCGGTGATTCTCGCCGACCTTGCGCGCTTTGCCGCGTTGCAGGCGCCAGAACCGGATGAGTTGCTGATGATTGGCCGCCGCCATGTGCGCAGCAACAACTCCTGGATGCATAACTTCCATCGACTGGTGAAGGGCAAGCCGCGTCATCAATTGCTGATGCACCCGGATGACCTCGCCTCCCGCGGCCTTGCCGACGGGCAGCGCGTGACGGTCAGCTCGCGGGTGGGGGCCATCGAAGTCGAGGTACTGGGCAGCCTGGACATGATGAAAGGCGTGGTCAGCCTGCCCCACGGCTGGGGGCATGCCCGGCCGGGCGTGCAGATGACCATTGCCAGTGGGCAGCCGGGATCCAGCGCCAATGACCTGACCGATGATTGCCAGCTCGATGAGTTGTCCGGCAACGCGGCGCTCAACGGTGTACCGGTGAAGGTGGCGACTGCGTAAAATTGTCTCTGAGCAGCACGTTCTGCTTTCCGTTACAATGCGCCACCGTGTCGACAACTGACGTCGCAAAGTTTAAGCCGAGGTGCTCCGTGGATATCATCGAAACGATTAAAGACCAGATTGCCAACAACACCATCCTGCTTTACATGAAAGGCTCGCCGAACGCGCCACAGTGCGGTTTCTCGGCCAAGGCTGCTCAGGCTGTGATGGCGTGTGGCGAGAAGTTTGCCTACGTGGACATCCTGCAGAACCCGGAAATCCGCGCCAACCTGCCCAAGTACGCCAACTGGCCAACCTTCCCGCAATTGTGGGTGGGCGGTGAGCTGGTCGGTGGTAGCGACATCATGACCGAGATGGCCGCCGACGGTTCTTTGCAGGCCACGATCAAGGCAGCGGTAGAAAAAGCGTCCGCGAACAAGACCGAAGCCTGATCCATGGAAGCCTGTTCACCACGCCGGTTGTGGTGAACGGGAAACCTTGTGGGAGCGAGCTTGCTCGCGATAGCGGAGTGTCAGTCAGCATTTTTATATCTGATCCACCGCTATCGCGAGCAAGCTCGCTCCCACAGTGGTTTGGGTAGGGCCTGGGAGATCCAGGCAATAAAAAGCCCCGCCTCTCGAAAGAGGGCGGGGCTTTTTAGTGGCTGTCTGCCGGGGAAGGTTACTCTTCGCCCATCTGCGATTGCAGGTAGTTCTCAAGACCGACTTTGTCGATCAGGCCCAGTTGGGTTTCCAGCCAGTCGATGTGCTCTTCCTCGGATTCGAGGATGTCTTCCAGCAGTTCACGGCTACCGAAGTCGCCAACGCTTTCGCAATGGGCGATGGCGGCCTTCAGGTCGGCGTGGCCGGTGCGCTCGATGCGCAGGTCGCACTCGAGCATTTCCCGGGTGTGTTCGCCAATGTGCAGCTTGCCCAGGTCCTGGACGTTCGGCAGGCCTTCGAGAAACAGGATGCGCTTGATCAGCTTGTCCGCGTGTTTCATCTCGTCGATGGACTCGTGGTACTCGTGCTTGCCCAGCTTGTTCAGGCCCCAATCCTCGTACATGCGTGCATGCAGGAAGTATTGGTTGATCGCGACCAGCTCATTGGCAAGGATCTTGTTGAGATGCTGGATGACTGTAATGTCGCCTTTCATGATGAGGCCTGCCCTGTAATAGCTGTGTATAGGGCAGAGTTTGAGCCGCGTATTTACCAGTGTCAAACCTAAGTTATTGAATAATAAATGAAAATTAATCGGAATAAGAATGTTTGTGTTCCGCGTCTGGACGCTAAGCATTTGATTTACAGGCATAAAAAAACCGGACATCGAGTCCGGTTCCTTGAAAAGCTGTCTTTACGCGGCAGTAAATTCTACCGGGTAGGGGATCGAGGCCTGTGCCGTTTGCACCTTGGCGAGGGTTTCACGCACCACTTCCTTGGCCAGGCAGGCACATTTGCCGCATTGGCTGGCTACGCCGGTGGCCTGGCGGACTTCGCGATAGCTGCAGCAACCTTCATAGATCGCTTCGCGGATTTGTCCGTCGGTGACGCCAGTGCAGAGGCATACATACATAAGTGAGAACCGTCGCTGGTTGTGACTCAATTGAGACGGATCTTAATGTTAACGAGAATGATTGTCAAAGTGGTTTCTAAAGGTCTTGCGCCAGAGCGATGCCAGGCTGACGAACGGTTTTTTCCTTGGACAACGAAGGCGGCACGCAGCGGGGCGGCGATTTTTCGATACCACCGAAAAACCGTTGAAGACAGTCCAAATGCGCGGTGTATGATGGTCGGCCCTTGCAAGCGGGTTCGTGTCACAGGGCTGTCGCCTGAGGGTGGCAGGCTGGCCCGGACTTTGTTTTCACGCTAATTACATCAGGAGATATCCAATGAGCGTACTCGTAGGCAAACAAGCCCCTGACTTCACCGTGCCAGCCGTGCTTGGCAACGGCGAAATCGTCGACAGCTTCACCCTGTCCTCGGCCATCAAAGGCAAATACGGCCTGGTGTTCTTCTATCCGCTGGACTTCACCTTCGTCTGCCCATCCGAGCTGATCGCACTGGATCACCGCATGGACGACTTCAAGGCCCGTAACGTTGAAGTGGTCGCTGTTTCGATCGACTCGCACTTCACTCACAACGCCTGGCGCAACACCCCGATCAACAATGGCGGTATCGGTCAGGTGAAATACACCATGGCTGCCGACATGAAGCACGAAATCGCCAAGGCCTACGACGTCGAGTCCGAAGGCGGCGTGGCCTTCCGTGGCGCCTTCCTGATCGACGACAAGGGCGTTGTCCGTTCGCAGATCATCAACGACCTGCCGCTGGGCCGTAACATGGAAGAGCTGATCCGTCTGGTCGACGCGCTGCAATTCCACGAAGAGCACGGCGAAGTCTGCCCGGCCAACTGGAAAAAAGGCGACAAGGGCATGACCGCATCGCCTGAAGGCGTTGCCGCTTACCTGGGCGAGCACAGCGACAAGCTGTAAGCGCATTCAGGCATAAAAAAACCGGCCCTCGATGGGCCGGTTTTTTTATGGGTGTTCCAAAGCAGAATACAGTCCTGTGGCGAGGGAGCTTGCTCCCGCTTGAGTGCGCAGCGCTCACAACATCTTGGGGCGGCTACGCCACCCAGCGGGAGCAAGCTCCCTCGCCACACAAGAACCACACCAGCTTGTTGTCAGTCGTCGAAATCCTGCCAGCCGCCCATCTCTTTCCACCGGTTGACGATGCCGCAGAACAGCTCGGCGGTCTTCTCGGTGTCGTAGCGGGCCGAGTGCGCCTCACGGCCATCGAAATCGATGTCGGCTGCCTGGCACGCCTTGGCCAGGACGGTCTGGCCATACGCCAGGCCAGCCAGGGTCGCGGTATCGAAGCTGGAGAACGGGTGGAACGGGTTGCGCTTCATGTCCAGGCGCGCGACGGCGGCGTTGAGGAAGCCCAGGTCGAAGCTGCTGTTGTGGCCGACCAGGATCGCGCGCTTGCAACCGTTGGCCTTGAGCGCCTTGCGCACACCACGGAAGATGTCGGTCAGGGCCGTTTCTTCGCTGACCGCCATGCGCAACGGGTGATCGAGCTTGATCCCGGTGAACTCCAAAGCCGCCGCTTCGACGTTGGCGCCCTCGAACGGTTCGACACGGAAGAAATAGGTGTGGTCAGGGAACACAAAGCCTTTTTCGTCCATGCCGATGGTGGTCGCGGCGATTTCCAGCAAGGCGTCGGTGGCGGAATTGAAACCACCGGTTTCTACATCGACGACGACCGGCAGATAACCACGGAACCGCGCGGCCATGGGGTGACGGGCGCTGCCCGAACCACCGTTGCCGTCCAGTTCGTCGTCGAAATGATCTTCACTCACGCGTTTTCCTCCAGCAGGCGCCAGCGCAGTTTTTCACCGGCGCGCAGCGGGATGACGGTCTGCTCGCCGAAGGGCAGGCTGACAGGGGCGGTCCATTCGTCACGGACCAGGGTAATACGGTCGGTGTTCACCGGCAGGCCATAGAAACGCGGGCCATGCAGGCTGGCGAAGCCTTCGAGTTTTTCCAGCGCATTGCGCTGTTCGAACGCCTCGGCGTACATCTCGATGGCGGCATAGGCGGTGTAGCAGCCGGCGCAACCGCAGGCCGCTTCCTTGGCGTGACGGGCGTGGGGCGCCGAGTCGGTGCCGAGGAAAAACTTGGCGCTGCCGCTGGTGGCGGCGTCCAGCAAGGCTTCCTGGTGGGTATTGCGCTTGAGGATCGGCAGGCAATAGAAGTGCGGCCGGATCCCGCCCACCAGCATGTGGTTGCGGTTGTACAGCAGGTGGTGGGCGGTAATGGTCGCGCCGACGTTGGCCGGGGCCTCGTTGACGAACTGCACGGCATCGCCGGTGGTGATGTGTTCGAACACCACCTTGAGGGTCGGGAAACGCTCCACGACGCGGCGCATGTGTTCGTCGATGAAGATTTTCTCGCGGTCGAACACATCGACGTCGCCCCGGGTAACCTCACCATGGATCAACAACGGCATGCCGACTTCGGCCATGGCCTCCAGCGCCGGGAAGATCTTGTCGATGCTGGTGACACCGGAATCGGAGTTGGTCGTCGCGCCGGCGGGATACAGCTTGGCGGCATGGACAAAACCGCTGGCCTTGGCGTCGCGAATCTCTTCGGGCTGGGTGCGGTCGGTGAGGTAAAGCACCATCAGCGGTTCGAAGCGGCTGCCAGCCGGACGGGCGGCGAGGATACGCTGGCGATAGCCATCGGCCTCGGCGGCGTTGCGCACGGGCGGAACCAGGTTAGGCATGATGATTGCGCGCCCGAAGGTGCGCGCGACATCGGCGACGGTATGGGTCAACACAGCACCATCGCGAAGATGAATATGCCAGTCGTCGGGACGCAGCAGGGTCAGGCGGTCGGACATTAGGGGGCTTCCAGGCGGGTCAAACTCTGGGGAATGCTACCGGAAAAGACCGATTCAGGCACCCGCTATCAAGTTCTGCCACAACTTACCGATAGCTCCTACAGGTGTGCCACGAATCCGTGCAGTGCCCCGGACAGGCGTCATGCCCTCAAGCATGCGTCGATCTTTGTATAAAAGTCAGTGGAGCCTCCCGTGCGCCAGCGTTATCTAGCCTTGCTCAGTGTGTTTGCCAGCCTTCCCGCCATGGCGCTCACTTTCCAGACCCGTCTGGAGAGCATTGAGTGGACGGTCGAAGGCGACAAGTTCGAGTGCCGGCTGAGCCAGCCGATCACCGATTTCGGCAGTGGCGAGTTCGTGCGTCGGGCGGGCGAGCAGGCAACGTTCCGCCTCAAGAGCTATAACCCGATGCTGGGCGGCGGTTCGGCCACCTTGCTGGCAGCCGCCGCACCGTGGCAACCGGGGCGCGGCGATATCAACCTGGGCTCGGTCAGCATTGGCAGTGGCGATGTATTGTTCAACAGCTCCCAGGTCCAGGCCGGACGCTTGATCAGTGGGCTGATGGACGGTCGTAGCCCTGTGGTACGGCGCAACACCGAGGACGGTCGAGTGTCGGAAGTCCGGTTGCTGCCGGTGCGTTTCAACAAAGCCTTCGGCGATTATCAGAGCTGTGTGGCCAAGTTGTTGCCGAAGAATTTCGAGCAGGTGAAGCAGACCCAGATCGGCTTCCCCGGCGAAGAAGTCGAACTCGATGCCCATGCCAAGGCTCAGTTGCAGGTGATGCTCGACTTCATCAAGGCCGATCCGAGCGTCAATCATGTCGAGCTTGACGGTCACTCCGACAACAGCGGCAATCGCCTGACCAACCGCGAGCTGTCGCGCCGCCGGGCCCTGGCGGTCCAGGATTTCTTCAAGGCCAATGGTTTCCAGGAGTCGCAGATTACCCTGCGCTTCCACGGCGAACGTTATCCCCTGGTGCCCAACACCAACGCCGCCAACCGGGCCAAGAACCGTCGGGTGGTCGTGCGCCTCGAGCGCGTGGCGGCTAGCGAAGCACCGGCACCCCAGCCCGCCGCCGCGCAGCCTGCACCCGCTGCGCCCCCTGCCAAAGCGCCGGCGCCCACCGCTGCACCGGCCAAGACACCGGCACCCACGCCCGTCGGGACGACCGCGCGGACCTCCTGATTCGGTTTTGACCGTCGCGCGCTCGACATAATCTGTCGCTTCGTCGTCATAAGCTGTCGCGCCCCTGTAAATTATCCGCGCTGGACGTTAGACTTCACGGCTTTCCGTACAACCCGTGGAGTGATGGCATGGCGGACGTAAACAAGGTCGTTCTGGCGTATTCCGGCGGCCTGGACACTTCGGTGATCCTCAAGTGGCTGCAGGACACTTATAACTGCGAAGTGGTGACCTTCACCGCTGACCTGGGGCAGGGCGAGGAAGTCGAGCCTGCACGCGCCAAGGCCCAGGCCATGGGCGTCAAAGAGATCTACATCGATGACCTGCGCGAAGAGTTCGTCCGCGACTTCGTGTTCCCGATGTTCCGCGCCAACACCGTTTACGAAGGCGAGTACCTGCTGGGTACGTCCATCGCCCGTCCGTTGATTGCCAAGCGCCTGATCGAAATCGCCAACGAAACCGGCGCCGATGCCATTTCCCACGGCGCTACCGGCAAAGGCAACGACCAGGTGCGTTTCGAGCTGGGCGCCTATGCCCTCAAGCCGGGCGTGAAAGTCATCGCCCCGTGGCGTGAATGGGACTTGCTGTCCCGTGAAAAACTGATGGACTACGCCGAGAAGCACGCGATTCCAATCGAGCGTCACGGCAAGAAGAAATCCCCGTACTCGATGGACGCCAACCTGCTGCACATCTCCTATGAAGGCGGCGTGCTGGAAGACACCTGGACCGAGCACGAAGAAGACATGTGGCGCTGGACCGTCTCCCCCGAGAAGGCCCCGGATACCCCGCAATACCTGGAGCTGACCTATCGCAATGGCGATATCGTCGCCCTGGACGGCGTGGAAATGAGCCCGGCCACCGTGCTGGCGACCCTGAACCGCATCGGCGGCGAACACGGCATCGGTCGTCTGGACATCGTCGAGAACCGCTATGTCGGCATGAAGTCCCGCGGCTGCTACGAAACCCCGGGCGGCACCATCATGCTGCGCGCTCACCGGGCGATCGAATCGATCACCCTGGACCGCGAAGTGGCTCACCTCAAGGACGAGCTGATGCCCAAGTACGCCAGCCTGATCTACACCGGCTACTGGTGGAGCCCTGAGCGTCTGATGCTGCAGCAGATGATCGACGCCTCCCAGGCTCACGTGAATGGCGTGGTACGCCTGAAACTGTACAAGGGTAACGTGATCGTCACCGGGCGTAAGTCCGACGAGTCGCTGTTCGACGCCAACATCGCGACCTTCGAAGAAGACGGCGGTGCCTACAACCAGGCCGACGCGGCCGGCTTCATCAAGCTCAACGCCCTGCGCATGCGCATCGCGGCGAACAAGGGTCGCAAGCTGTTCTGACCCTGGCGATATAAAAAACGGCCTGCCTTGAGCAGGCCGTTTTTTTTGCCCTCTGTTTTGCGCGCAGCCTATTGTCTGCAGCACTGTCTCCTGATGGCTCATTCATCCTGCCCGTGGGCTGCAAGGTCTGCGTGGTGGTAAATGACGTACACAACGATGCCGGCGTGCTTCAAATGTTCCGGTCGGCAGGTCTCGATCAGGCGCTGGGATTGGCGGCATAGGATGCAAAGGGTGTCCGGCGGTTCATGCCTGGTGCGATGAAGGCCTTTCAGTCGCCGCGGTTGGTCATTGCCTGTTCGGCGCAGCATTCGTTTGCGCCGACAGGTCGCGTCATCCATGGTCTTTATGAAGTGTTTGCTCTTGCGGAAATCCGAAGGTGAATACAAGGAACGATAATTGAAGTTGAGGGTGATGAAAAAAAGCAGCAATAAATAGAAGGGGAAGCTGATCAGGAACCAGAGGTAATACTCACGGTCCTGGTCATCCAGAAAAGGCAGGGAAACAGCTGCGGACGTTTCGGATAAAGTTGCGAATATGGCGATAAGGGTCATGGGGTTGGTGATGGTCTTCAAAGGTTTGTTCATGGTTAATGCTCATGGAATATTCATGCTCGTGAGTGGTTTGGAAAAATAATATCGGTGGCTAATAAGGTGTCGCTAAAACAATCAGGGCTGTCGATGTTTTATATCGGGTGCCTGAACGTCTCTTATATAGGAATTTCCGCTGCTGAAGTGAGGGGTGCCAGTTTTAACAGTAAATAATTCAGTTACTCTTTATGAGGAAAGTGCTTTCCAATGACCGGTCCGCAAGCAGGTAGGGCGGCGAAAGAGCGCATTATTCATAGGGGTAACGGATGCTCAAGGGCGCTCGGTCCTTCTCTGTAAAAAATTGAGGACACATTTTTCCCGGCGGGATTTGTAGGAGTTTTCTGTATAGCTTGTAGGATCTGTCTCTCGGTGCGAGCGGTCAGGGGGGGGCGGCATGCCAAGGTAGAAATGACTAGGCTATTGTGCGTGCTCTAAAAATTCGAACAGCGAAGTTGGATTTGCCCATGAATAAAGTGCTGATCGTGGATGATCATCCCGTCATTCGTCTTGCTGTACGTTTGCTGATGGAGCGTCATGGTTATGAGGTCGTTGCCGAAACCGACAACGGCGTCGATGCGTTACAACTTGCTCGTGAACTTATGCCCGATATCGTCATTCTCGATATCGGTATTCCGAAACTGGACGGGTTGGAGGTCATTGCCCGTTTGACGGCCATACCTTCGTCAATGAAGGTATTGGTACTGACTTCCCAGGCGCCTGGGCATTTTTCAATGCGTTGCATGCAGACAGGGGCGGCCGGGTATGTCTGCAAGCAACAGGACCTTACTGAATTATTAAGTGCAATCAAGGCAGTACTGTCCGGCTACAGTTACTTTCCCAACCAGGCATTGCATACGGTGCGATCGAGCCTGGGTAATGCCAGTGAGTCCGATATGGTCGATCGGTTGTCGGGGCGGGAGATGATGGTCTTGCAGCAACTGGCGCGCGGCAAGACCAACAAGGAAATCGCCGATGGAATGTTCTTGAGCAACAAGACCGTCAGTACTTACAAGACCCGTCTGTTATTGAAGCTCAATGCCCGTTCGCTGGTCGACCTGATCGAGCTGGCGCAGCGTAATGGGTTGGTGTGAGGCTGCTGTCACGCGTACTCAGTAAAAAGCCTCCATCAGGGAGGCTTTTACGTGTCAGAGGTCAAAGTCGTAATCGGCCAGTTGCTTCTGTAAACGACGCTCTTCCAGCAGGTTATCGATGGTGCGGCGCTTGCTCAGGTTGGTTTTCGCTACTTCCGGCACGACCGCAGGTTCACCGTCGTCGGCCTCAGCGGCGATGAATTCGTCTTCTACATCCAGTTGTTCTTTGCCAGCACTCATGGGTTCGACTCCAGGCTAAGACTGCCATTGGCGCTCCTTATATCGATAAACCACGGGCGGGTAAAAAAGATTTTTTCAATCGATAGATCGATAAAAGCAATAGCGCCTCAATCGTCCGAGGTCTTGTGCTTGTATTCGCATAAATCTTCGATTCGGCAGCTGCCGCAGCGGGGCTTGCGCGCCAGGCAGACGTAGCGTCCATGGAGGATGAGCCAGTGATGGGAGTCCAGCAGGTATTCCTTGGGGACAAACTTCATCAGCTTCTTCTCCACCTCCACCACGTTTTTGCCGGGGGCCAGCCCGGTACGGTTGCTGACGCGGAAAATGTGGGTGTCGACCGCCATGGTCAACTGCCGAAACGCGGTATTGAGCACGACGTTGGCGGTTTTGCGGCCGACGCCTGGAAGGGCTTCCAGCGCTTCACGGGTCTGCGGGATTTCACTGCCGTGGCGTTCGATCAGCAGGCGGCAGGTTTCGATCACGTTTTTGGCCTTGCTGTTGAACAGGCCGATGGTCTTGATGTACTCGGACAACCCTTCGACGCCCAGGGCGTAGATCGCCTCCGGGGTGTTGGCGACCGGGAACAATTTAGCCGTGGCCTTGTTGACGCCGACGTCGGTGGACTGGGCCGACAGGATGACCGCGATCAGCAATTCGAACGGCGAGGAATAGGCCAGTTCGGTTTTCGGTTCCGGGTTGTCCTCGTGAAAGCGACGGAATATTTCCAGGCGTTTTGCGGCGTTCATGGGCGCGGCGTTTCCTCGGTGGTTGAAGGGGATTTGGCTGCTGTCCAGGCCTGTCGGGCCGCCAGCAGCAGCCCGAGCAGAATGAACCCGCCCGGGGCGAGCAAGGCCAGGGGGAGGCCGCTGCCGATCAGTTCACGCAGGGTGCCCAGGCTGACCATCAAGAGACCGAACACCCCAGCCAGCCTGAGGCGTCCAGCCAAGCGAGACTCAACGAAGAAACCCGCATGCTCCAGCGCCACGCAGCTCAAGGCGATCCAGCCCAGGTAAAGCCCCAGCGGTCGATACAATTCCAATGCCCAGGCCTGGACGACAAAACCTATGCAGGTGGTCAGGGTAGCGGCCAGCACGATGGCGGCGAGCAGTTGTTGCGCGGTTGTCAGGCGTTGTCGGACAAACCCCATCGCCAAGCCCTGGCAGAAGAACATCAAGGCCCAGGCCAGCCATAGCACCAGTGCGCCCATCAGCGAATCGCTGGCGCCAACCAGCGGGACGAGCAGCAGGCCGTGTGTCAGGCCCCATGGCTTATTCATTGGCAGGCACTCCCAACTGAGCCTTGTGCTCGTCGAAGTAACGCAACGTGTCGTGAACCGCTTGGAGCACCGCCCGGGATGTCACCGTTGCGCCGGCCAGTTGATCGAACTGTCCCTGGTCCTTCTTCAGGGCCCAGCCGCTGTCGTCAGGCGCCTGGCGTGATTTGCCGGTGAAGACCTGCATCCAGGTGTTCGGCCAGCCGGCAATCGCCGCGCCCAACCCGGGTGTTTCGGCTTGGCGCAGCGTCTTGACGCCCAGCAGCCGGCCCTGTGGATCGATGGCGACCAGCAATTCGATGCTGCCCTCATAGCCCGGCGCCTGGCTACGCAGCAGCACGGCGCTGGGCTGGCCATTGCGGGTCGCCAGATAACCGCCCAGCAGCGTGCTATGGGTCAAGGTCACCGAGGCGGTGAGAACGGGGTGCGCCAATGGCTGATTGTCGTAGCGGTCAGTGGGCAGCACCTCAAGCAAGGTCCTGTTCGCCAGCGCTTGCCGCTGGGTCTCGATGCGCCCGGCGGTGCCGAGGTGTGTGAGGTAAGTGGCACTGCAACCGAGGCCGATCAACAGGATCAGGATTGCCACGCCGCGGGGATTCTTCATGTCAGTGGCCGCCGTTGTCGCGCCTCGGCAAACCGGTCCAGTGCCGGCACGCCGAGGTTCATCAGCAACACCGCGAACGCCACGCCATCCGGGTAGCCGCCCCAGGTGCGGATCAGGTAGACCAGCAGCCCCATGCCCGCGCCAAACAGCAGGCGGGCGAGAGGGGCCTTGGCGCCCGAGACCGGTTCGGTCGCGATAAAAAACGCGCCGAGCATGGTCGCGCCGCTGAACAGATGAAACAGCGGTGAGCCATGGGAATCGGACCCCGACCCGTTCCAGCACAGCAGGCTGACGATAAACAGGCTCGCCAGCAGGCCCACCGGCGCATGCCAGCTGAACACCCGTTGCTGCAACAGAAACAGACCGCCTGCCAGAAAGGCCAGATTGACCCATTCGGCACCGCGGCCACCGAAACGCCCGAACGCCGGATCGCTGGCGAACAGTTCATCGATGGTCAGGCTCGTGTTGGTTCGCAGGCTGTCCAGCGCGGTGGCCCCGGCCCAGGCGTCGGGCGTCGGATGAGTGCCGAACACCTGTTGCAAGCCTTCAAGCAGGCCCAAGCCGTGGGGCGCGGGACTCATATGGGCGGGAAACGCCACCAGCACCAGGGCATACCCGAGCATCGCCGGGTTGAACGGGTTGCTGCCGACGCCGCCCCACAGATGCTTGCCGAACAGCAAGGCGCAGGCGGCCGCGGTGACGGTCAGCCACCAGGGGCAATACGCCGGCAAGGCCAGAGCCAGCAGCGTGGCACTGACCAGCGCGCTGCCATCGTTCAGTTCGGGTTTGAGCGGCCGGCGGCGCAAACGCAGCACCAACGCTTCGACCGCCAGCGCGGTGAGGCCGGACAACAGCAGGTTGAGCGCCACGCCCCAGCCCTGGAACCACAGCAACGCCAGCACGCCGGGCAGTGTCGCCAGCAACACCCGCGTCATCGCTGGCCGCAACCGCTCGTCCACGGGCTCAGGAAGCTGCATGGACGTCCACCTGGCGTTCGGCATCCTTCACCGCTTGCTCCAACACCTGCAGTTGTTCATCCGATGCCGCTGCCGTACGGGCTTTGCTGAGTTCGGCGCGGCGCATCGCCAGTTGGATCTTGGCCCGCTTCAGTTCGGCGCTTTGTGCCGGAGCCGGGGCTGGCGTGATCGCGGGTGCGGCGTTTTCCAGTTGGCTCAGGGCCTGCTCGGCCGCTTCGAACTGGCGTTGCAGCAGGATCAGCTGCGACTGCTGTTCGAAGGTTGGCGGATGGCCGAACGCTTTCAAGGATTTGTTCAACTGCGCCCGGCTCATGGCCAGGTCAACCTTGGCTTTTTTCAAGGCGGCATCGGCGGTGGCGGCTTTTTGCGCGCGCACGCGTTCCAGTGCGGCTTTTACGGGATCGAGCGGCTGTTCCTGTTCCTTGGCCAGGGCCGCGCGCTGGGTACGGGCCAAGCGCTCCGCCTGGCGCTGTTCTTCTTCGCGGCGCAGGCGCGCATTGCGTTGTTCGAAGCGGCGCCGGGCGTGGTTGCGCTTGGCCGTTCGCGCCTGTTGCTCGGCGGCGTTGAAGGCCAGGCCGCCGACAATCGGCAACACGCTTGCCGTCGGCAGGGGCCGCATTTCGATACAGTCGACCGGGCAGGGCGCCACGCACAGGTCGCAGCCGGTGCATTCGTCGATGAGGACGGTGTGCATCAGCTTGGCCGCGCCGACAATCGCGTCCACCGGACAGGCCTGGATGCACTTGGTGCAGCCGATGCATTCGGCTTCGCGGATAAAGGCGATTTGCGCCGGAGCCACGCCGCGGCTGGTGTCCAGTTCCAGCACTGGTATTTTCATCAGCTCGGCCAGGGCCGCGATGGTTTCGCGTCCGCCGGGCGGGCATTTGTTGATCGGCTCGCCCTGGGCGATGCCTTCGGCGTAGGGCTTGCACCCGGGGTGGCCGCATTTGCCGCATTGGGTCTGCGGCAACAGGGCGTCGATACGTTGAATCAGGCTCATGTTTTGACCAGCCCGCGCAATCCGAGAAAGGCCACCGCCATCAGTCCGGCGCTGATCAACTGAATCGGCAGGCCCCGAAAGGGCAAGGGAATAGCGTGATTGAAGGTGCGCTGGCGCAGATCGTCGAACAGGCCCAGCACCAGCCAGAAGCCCAGCCCGGCACCCAGGCTCAGCGCCACGGCGTGGCCCAGGCCTCGGTCTTCCTGGCCGTTGAGCAGCGTGACGCCCAGGATGCCGGCATTGCCGAGCAGCAGCGACCACAACCCATCGAACGGCATTGCGGGCAGCCAGCGTGTCAGCAGGCGCAGCAACGGCCCGATCAGCAAGATGCTCAAGGACAGCCAGACCAACAGGCGCAGGAATGTCAGATTGGTTGGCACGAGCACCCCATGATCGACCAGATAACCCAGGGTGCCGACGATCAGCATCAGGCACGCCGTTGCCAGGCCCAGGGCGTGCACCTGTCTTCTGCCGTTGGCCGCCAGCAGCGGATCGACGCCCAGCGGCCAATGCAACACCAGGTTGTTGATCAGGGCAGCGCTGAACAGCGTGAGGACGATTTCGGTCATGGGCGTGTGGGCGAACAAAGGGCCTGTTACAAGATTAGGCATTATCCGGCACGCCGGGAGTGCGGGCCAGATATGAAAATCCCACAGCCACCTGCAAGGCGACTGTGGGATCGGTGCAGCACGCGGTCGCGTTACTTGATCCGCTGGCCCGGCTTGGCGCCGCTGTCAGGGCTCAACAGGTAGATTTCCTCGCCACCGGGGCCTGCCGCCATCACCATGCCTTCGGAGATGCCGAAGCGCATTTTGCGCGGCTTGAGGTTGGCGATCATCATCGTCAACCGACCTTCGAGCTTGGCCGGGTCCGGGTAGGCACTCTTGATGCCGGAGAACACGTTACGTTGCTCATCGCCGATGTCCAGGGTCAGGCGCAGCAGCTTGTCGGCCCCTTCGACGGCCTCGGCCTTGACGATCAGCGCCACGCGCAGGTCAACGGCGGCGAAAGCGTCGAAGTCGATTTCCGGCGACAACGGATCCTTGGTCAACTCACCGTTGCCGGTCGGGCCGCCGGTGTCGGTCTGGCTGGCGGCCAGGTCTTCCTTGGAGGCGTCGATCATGGCTTGGACCTTGGTGGCATCGATACGGGTCATCAACGGCTTGAATGCGTTCAGTTGATGGTTGCTCAGCAGTGTCTGGTGGTCGTTCCAGGTCAGCGGCGCGACGTTCAGGAACGCTTCGGCATCAGCGGCCAGCAACGGCAGCACCGGCTTGAGGAAGATCACCAACTGGCGGAACAGGTTGATGCCCAAGGCGCAGATGGCCTGGACTTCGTCCTGCTTGCCTTCCTGCTTGGCCAGCGACCACGGGGCCTTGTCGGCGATCCAGGCATTGGCGCGGTCGGCCAGGGCCATGATTTCGCGCATGGCGCGGGCAAAGTCGCGGCTCTCGTAGGCGTCGGCGATACTGGGTGCCGCCGCCAGGAAAGCGTCGGTCAGTTCCGGCGCGGCGTTACCGGCGACCAGGACCCCGGCGTTACCCTTGTGGATGAACCCTGCGCAACGGCTGGCGATGTTGACGACCTTGCCCACCAGGTCGGAGTTGACCTTCTGCACGAAGTCTTCGAGGTTCAGGTCCAGGTCGTCGACGCCGCGGCCGAGCTTGGCCGCGTAGTAGTAGCGCAGGTATTCCGGCGACAGGTGGTCCAGGTAGGTCCGGGCCTTGATGAAGGTGCCGCGGGACTTGGACATCTTCTGGCCATTGACGGTCAGGTAGCCGTGGACGTTGATGCCGGTCGGCTTGCGGAAACCGGCGCCTTCGAGCATGGCGGGCCAGAACAGCGCGTGGAAGTTGACGATGTCCTTGCCGATGAAGTGATACACCTCGGCCGTGGAGTCCTGGCCCCAGAACGCGTCGAAGTCCAGCCCAGGCGTGCGGTCGCAAAGGTTCTTGAAGCTCGCCATGTAGCCGATGGGCGCATCCAGCCACACGTAGAAATACTTGCCGGGCTCGCCGGGGATTTCGAAGCCGAAGTACGGCGCATCGCGGGAAATGTCCCACTCTTGCAGGCCGGAGTCGAGCCATTCGGCGAGCTTGTTGGCCACCGCGTCGTGCAACGTGCCGCTGCGGGTCCAGGTTTGCAGCATCTCCTGGAAGTCCGGCAGCTTGAAGAAGAAGTGCTGGGAGTCCCTGAGCACCGGGGTGGCGCCGGAAATCGCCGATTTCGGGTCTTTCAGGTCGGTCGGTGCGTAGGTGGCGCCGCATTTTTCGCAGTTGTCGCCGTACTGGTCTTCGGTGCCGCATTTCGGGCAAGTGCCCTTGATGAAGCGGTCGGCCAGGAACATGTTCTTTTCCGGGTCGAAATACTGGGTGACCGAACGGGTGGCGATGTGCCCGGCGTCACGCAGCTTCAGGTAGATCTGGCTCGACAGCTCACGGTTTTCTTCGGCGTGAGTGGAGTGGAAGTTGTCGAAGTCCACCAGGAACTCGGCAAAGTCGGCGCTGTGTTCGGCCTGGACGTTGGCGATCAGTTGTTCCGGGGTGATGCCTTCCTTTTCCGCGCGCAGCATGATGGCCGAACCGTGGGCGTCGTCGGCGCAGACATAGATGCACTGGTTGCCGCGATGTTTCTGGAAGCGCGTCCACATATCGGTCTGGATATATTCCAGCATATGGCCGAGGTGAATCGAACCATTGGCATAGGGCAGGGCGCTGGTGACGAGAATCTTGCGTGGCTCGGACATGGGGCTCGGCTACTTGATGAAACGGAGGTCGGCCACTATAAAGCGCCGGGAAATATATTTCACCCCACTGGCCTGTTTCCGCATGCATCGGTTGGGAACGGCGAAAGGCCTGGGCCAGGCACAATCTGTGGCGAGGGGATTGTGGGAGCAAAGCTTGCTCGCGAAACAGGCACCTCGATTTCTGAAAGACCGCATCGCCTGCCCCACACAGCGGGAGCAAGCTCCCTCGCCACACAAGCAGGCTCGGCGTAGGATAGCGGCCTGTTTTTCAAGTCTTGCTATCGGAGTTGCCCATGAGCGCCGTCAACCGCGCAGCGGTGGAAACCGTCCTTCGCCAGTACACCGACCCCTATCTGAACCAGGACCCGGTCAGCGCCGGATGCGTGCGCGCCATCGACATCCAGGGCGATCGCGTCAGTGTCCAGCTGGAAATCGGCTACGCCGCCGACCTGTTCAAGAGCGGCTGGGCGCAGATGCTGCAAATGGCGATCGAAGGCCTGGACGGCGTGACCGCCGCGACAGTCAAGATCACCAGCGTGATCGCTGCCCATAAGGCCCAGGCGCAGGTGCCGGGGCTGGCCAACGTCAAGAACGTGATCGCCGTGGCCTCGGGCAAGGGCGGCGTGGGCAAGTCCACCACCGCCGCCAACCTGGCCCTGGCCCTGGCCCGTGAAGGGGCGAAGGTCGGGATTCTCGACGCGGACATCTACGGCCCGAGCCAGGGCATCATGTTCGGGATCGCCGAGGGCACCCGGCCCCAGATCAAGGACCAGAAGTGGTTCGTGCCGCTGCAATCCCATGGGGTGGAAGTCATGTCCATGGCCTTCCTGACCGACGACAACACGCCGATGGTCTGGCGCGGACCGATGGTTTCCGGGGCCTTGCTGCAACTGGTCACGCAAACCGCGTGGGGCGACCTGGATTACCTGGTGATCGACATGCCGCCGGGCACCGGCGATATCCAGTTGACCCTGGCGCAGAAAGTCCCGGTGGCCGGTGCGGTGATCGTCACCACCCCCCAGGACCTGGCCCTGCTGGACGCGCGCAAGGGCGTGGAGATGTTCCGCAAGGTGAACATCCCTGTGCTGGGCGTGGTAGAGAACATGGCCGTGCACATCTGTTCCAATTGCGGACATGCCGAACACCTGTTCGGCGAAGGTGGCGGGGAAAAACTGGCGACCCAGTACGGCGTCGAATTGCTGGCTTCGCTGCCGCTGTCGATGGTGATCCGCGAACAGGCCGACGGCGGCAAGCCGACGGTCATCGCCGAACCGGACAGCCAGATCGCCATGGTCTATCAGGAACTGGCCCGCCACGTGGGCGCGCGGATCGTGTTGCAGGAGGCCGCTTCACCGGCGATGCCGAACATCACCGTCAGCGACGATTGATCGGTTGAAACGCGATCCACTGTGGGAGCGAGCTTGCTCGCGATAGCGGCGTATCAGTCGCATCAAGGCTGACTGAACTGACGCCATCGCGAGCAAGCTCGCTCCCACATTTGGTTTGCGGTGACCTTAGATCCGCAACCCGCCATCCATCTCCAAGATCCGCCCGGTGTAGTAGTCATTTTCGAAGATATACGCCGCCGAATGGGCGATCTCCTCGGGCTTGCCCATGCGCTTGAGCGGAATCCCCGAGGTCATTTTCTCCAGGGCTTCGGGTTTCATGCCCAGGGTCATCTCGGTTTCGATGAAGCCCGGTGCGATGCCGGCGACACGGATGCCGTAGCGCGCCAGTTCCTTCGCCCAGGTCACGGTGGCGGCGGCCACACCGGCCTTGGCGGCCGAATAGTTGGTCTGGCCGATATTGCCGGCGCGGGAAATCGACGAGATATTGATGATGGCGCCGCTGTTCTTCAGCTCGACCATTTTCGCCGCCACTTCACGGGTGCACAGGAACACGCCGGTGAGGTTGACGTCGATCACGGCCTGCCACTGGGCCAGGCTCATCTTGGTCATTTCGCCGTCCTTGACCTTGAGCAGCAGGCCATCGCGCAGGATCCCAGCGTTGTTGATCAGGCCGTGGATCGCGCCGAAGTCCTCGGCCACCCGGGCAACCATATCGATCACCTGATCTTCATTGGCGACATTGCACAGGTAGGCGCGCGCCTCGACGCCTTTGGCTGCGCAGGCGGCCACCGCCTGGTCGAGTTTTTCCTGGTTGAGGTCCACCAGCGCCAGCTTTGCGCCTTTGCCGGCGAAATACTCGGCCATGGAGCGGCCCAGGCCCTGGCAACCGCCGGTGATAATGATTACTTTGTCAGTGAGTTGCATTCTCATGTTCCAGATGGCGCAGCGGTGGAGGGGAACCTGTTGGGAGGTTTCTCGAATTTGTGACGGTGCAGCCCGACTGCACACGCGAACTGTCCCCTAGGTGTATCGGAACATTACTCCAGTCGCCTGACCGTTTTCTAGACGGATTTTATAGAAGGAGTCATAAATTGAGCGTTGAAGCTGCCAGACATGCCCGGGAACTGCTGCTCAAGGAATACCGTGGAATGCTCTCCACTCATTCCAAATCCATGCCCGGCTTTCCGTTCGGCTCCGTTGTCCCGTATTGCCTGGACGCACAAGGCTGGCCGCTGATCCTGATCAGCCGCATTGCCCAGCACACTCACAATCTGCAAAAAGACCCCAAGTGTTCGATGCTGGTGGGCGAGCGCGGTGCCGAGGATGTGCAGGCCGTAGGGCGCCTGACCTACCTGGCCGAAGCCCGGAAGCTCGAAGACAGCGCCGCCATCGAAGCGGCCGCCGAGCGTTATTACCGCTATTTCCCTGACTCGCAGAACTACCACAAGGCCCATGATTTCGATTTCTGGGTGCTCGAGCCGGTGCGCCATCGCTACATCGGCGGCTTTGGCGCCATTCACTGGATCGACCGACTTACCCTGGCCAACCCCTTCGCCGGCAAAGCCGAAGCCAGCATGATCGAGCACATGAACGCCGATCACGCCAAAGCCATCGCCCATTACGTGGAGCTGGCCGGCCTGCCGAAAAGCGAGCCGGCGCAACTGGTGGGCATCGACAGCGAGGGCATGCACCTGCGCATTGGCCAGGGCCTGCACTGGCTGGCGTTTGCGGCACCTTGCAACACCCCGACACAAGTGCGCGAAGCCTTGGTTTACTTGGCTCACGCCGAGCAATGGCCAAAAAATGCCGAGGCCGACGCTTGAATTCACGAAAGGGCGACGTCATTTAGGGTTTCATAGCAAGGCATTCTTGCGTTGAGGAACCATTTGATGCGCCCTTTTTTGTTGCTCTTTCTGCTGTTTCCGGTGTTGGAGCTGTTCGTATTCGTCAAGGTCAGCGGTGCGATCGGGTTTTTCCCGGCGCTGTTGCTGGTCATTCTCGGCTCGATGCTCGGCGTGTTCGTGCTGCGCATCGCCGGCCTCGCCACGGCATTGCGTGCCCGGGAAAGCCTGAACCGTGGCGAGCTGCCTGCCCAGACCATGCTCGAAGGCCTGATGCTGGCATTGGGTGGCGGCCTGTTGATCCTGCCAGGCTTTATCAGCGACGTGCTGGGCCTGGTCATGCTGTTGCCGTTCACCCGTCGGCTGCTGGCCAATAAAATGCGCCAGCGCGCCGAAGAGCAGGCGATGCGCCAGCGGGCCTTCGCCGATGACCTGCAGCCCCGTGGCGGGCCGGCTCCGCGAGAACCCCTGGGCCGTGAGCCCAACGTGATCGAGGGCGAATTCGAACATCGCGACTCCAAGTAAAAAACCGTGACACGGCACCTTCGGGTGCCGTGTTCGTTTTCGGCTCCGAGAAGTAAAAAATTTCATACCCTGCCCTTGTAATCGCCTTGTGCGCCCTTATGTATGGGTCACCGCAAGGTTTCCGGTGGCAACACCGGACAGACTTCCGCGGTTCGCTTGACGAACCGCACCCGGCACAGCCGGATTCGTTAAACCCGCCGGGACTACACCGGCCGATGAAAACCACAATTAGGAGAGATCGACAATGAAGCTTCGTCCTCTGCATGACCGCGTCGTCGTCCGTCGCAGCGAAGAAGAAAAGAAAACCGCTGGCGGTATCGTCCTGCCAGGTTCGGCTGCTGAAAAGCCAAACCAGGGTGAAGTCCTCGCTGTAGGCCCAGGCAAGGCCCTGGAAAACGGTGAAGTACGTGCGCTGTCCGTGAAAGTGGGTGACAAGGTTGTGTTCGGCCCTTACTCCGGTAGCAACACTGTGAAAGTTGATGGCGAAGACCTGCTGGTTATCGGCGAGAGCGAAATTCTCGCTGTTGTCGAAGGCTGATTTCCCGCTCATTTTCCCGCGACTACAAAGTATTTAAGGAATATCGATCATGGCTGCTAAAGAAGTTAAATTCGGCGATTCCGCCCGCAAGAAAATGCTCGCCGGTGTCAACGTCCTGGCTGACGCAGTAAAAGCGACCCTGGGCCCGAAAGGCCGTAACGTGATCATCGAGAAGAGCTTCGGCGCTCCGACCATCACCAAGGACGGCGTTTCCGTAGCCAAGGAAATCGAGCTGAAAGATCGCTTCGAAAACATGGGCGCGCAGCTGGTCAAAGACGTTGCCTCCCGTGCCAACGATGACGCCGGTGACGGCACCACCACCGCGACCGTACTGGCTCAGTCGATCGTCAACGAAGGCCTGAAAGCCGTCGCTGCCGGCATGAACCCGATGGACCTCAAGCGCGGCATCGACAAGGCGACCATCGCCATTGTCAAAGAGCTCAAAGCCCTGTCCAAGCCATGCGCTGACACCAAGGCGATCGCTCAGGTCGGCACCATCTCCGCCAACTCCGACAACTCCATCGGCGACATCATTGCCGAAGCCATGGAAAAAGTCGGTAAAGAAGGCGTGATCACCGTTGAAGAAGGCTCGGGCCTGGAAAACGAACTGTCGGTTGTTGAAGGCATGCAGTTCGACCGTGGCTACCTGTCCCCGTACTTCGTCAACAAGCCGGACACCATGACCGCCGAGCTCGACGGCCCGCTGATCCTGCTGGTGGACAAGAAGATCTCCAACATCCGCGAAATGCTGCCTGTGCTGGAAGCCGTTGCCAAAGCCGGCCGCCCACTGCTGATCGTGGCTGAAGACGTTGAAGGCGAAGCCCTGGCGACTCTGGTTGTGAACAACATGCGTGGCATCGTTAAAGTCGCAGCCGTCAAGGCTCCAGGCTTCGGCGACCGTCGCAAGGCCATGCTGCAGGACATCGCCGTACTGACCGGCGGTACCGTTATCTCCGAAGAGATCGGCCTGAGCCTGGAAAGCACCACCCTGGAGCACCTGGGTAACGCCAAGCGCGTGATCCTGTCCAAGGAAAACACCACCGTGATCGATGGTGCCGGCGTCGAGGCTGACATCCAGGCTCGCGTGACCCAGATCCGCGCACAAGTGGCCGAGACTTCGTCCGACTACGACCGTGAAAAACTGCAAGAGCGCCTGGCCAAGCTGTCCGGCGGCGTTGCAGTGATCAAGGTCGGTGCAGGTTCCGAAGTTGAAATGAAAGAGAAGAAAGCCCGCGTTGAAGACGCCCTGCACGCTACCCGCGCAGCCGTCGAAGAAGGCGTGGTACCTGGCGGTGGCGTGGCACTGGTTCGTGCCCTGCAAGCCATCAGCGAACTCAAAGGCGACAACGATGACCAGAACGTGGGCATCCAGTTGCTGCGTCGCGCTGTAGAAGCACCGCTGCGCCAGATCGTTGCCAACTCCGGCGACGAGCCAAGCGTTGTGGTCGACAAGGTCAAGCAGGGTTCGGGTAACTACGGTTACAACGCTGCTACCGGCGAATACGGCGACATGATCGAAATGGGTATCCTGGACCCGGCCAAAGTGACTCGTTCGGCTCTGCAAGCGGCTTCGTCGATTGCCAGCCTGATGATCACCACCGAGGCGATGATCGCTGAAATCAAGGAAGACGCTCCAGCTGGCGGCGGCATGCCAGACATGGGCGGCATGGGTGGCATGGGCGGCATGATGTAAGCCAGCCTTACCCCTGTAGCGAAAAACCCCGCCTGCGAAAGCAAGCGGGGTTTTTTATTGCCTTGGATTCATGAACGACGCCAATCCCCCTGTGGGATGCGGTTCAGTTCAGGCATTGGCGGGACTGGTGACAGCGACACGATCAGCCGTGGCGGCCGGTCGGTACAGGATGTAGTAGTAACACCCCAGGCAAATCAGCCAACAGAACACCGCCGTCCACACGTTATGGGAAAAGAAGTGCGCCCCTTGCATCATCCTCCCCAGGGAAAACACCGTGCCCAACGTGAAGGCGAATACCAAGGCCCGGCGGGCCAGGCGCGGACGGCGGTCGCGCAGGACGAAGAACAGCGCAAACAATGTGAACCCGGTGGCGGCGTGACCGCCGGGCCAGCATCGACCGGGTTTGTCGGTGGCCGGGCGTGGGCTGAGCAGCTCACTGTAGGTTTCCTGGCCGCCGAATTCCTTCAGGCTCCAGGGGCATTGCACAGCCGTCACCGCTTTCATCGGGGTGACGAAAGACGTCGCCAGTGCCAGGGACAGCACCAGGCAACCCAGCTCGCGTTTGAACGGTTTGAGCCGGGCGATGAAAAACGTACCGATGAACCCGAGGATTGCCAGTACGGAGAACGCGATCACCACCTCCTTGGCCCGATCGTGCAGGATGTCCTCCAGAAAAAAACTGTGGCGACCGATAAAACCACCCGCCATCGGGTCGTAAAACAGCTTGGCCACGTCCATGTCCAGGGTGGTCAGTTCCAGCAGCACCAGAATGGCTGCGACAACGGCAGGCAGGCCCAAGGCAACCCGGAAATTCAGCGGCCTGGAAGCGGGGCGGATGGCGGTGGAGACCATGGCAATACCTTTGAGGGGAGTTTTCGTAAGCAGCGCGTTGCGCAGTCTGGCCTGCGCTGCGTTGGGGCGGTGTGAATGCTGGGTGAAAAACTCGTCAATGACCGTGCAGCCCTGTTCCTGGGCGCTTGACCTTTGTGGGAGCGAGCTTGCTCGCGAAAGCGTCGCTACATTCAACATGGATGGCGACTGATCTACCGCATTCGCGAGCAAGCTCGCTCCCACAGGGGACCCGCGCCGCTACGGCGGATACAATCCTAGCCGTGAGCCACGCTTGGCCGTAAGCTGCGCGGGCCAAGCCAGCCGTTAACTGTGTACGCAGAGGTGCCCATGCGAATTCTATTGGTCGAAGACAACCGCGACATCCTGGCCAACCTGGCCGATTACCTGGGGCTCAAGGGCTACACCGTCGATTGTGCCCAGGACGGTTTGTCGGGGCTGCACCTGGCGGCGACCGAACATTACGACCTGATCGTGCTCGATATCATGCTGCCAGGCATCGACGGCTACACCTTGTGCAAGCGCCTGCGCGAAGACGCCCGGCGTGATACGCCGGTGATCATGCTCACCGCCCGGGATCAGTTGGACGATCGCTTGCAGGGCTTCAAGTCCGGTGCCGATGACTACCTGATCAAACCGTTCGCTTTGTCGGAACTGGCGGCGCGGATCGAAGCCGTCATGCGTCGAGCCCAGGGCGGTGGCCGGCGGGCCTTGCAGGTCGGCGACCTGAGCTACGACCTCGATACCCTCGAAGTGACGCGCGAAGGCAAGCTGCTCAAGCTCAACCCCGTGGGCCTGAAGCTGTTGGCGGTGCTGATGCAGAAAAGTCCCCATGTGCTGCGCCGCGAAATCCTCGAGGAAGCGTTGTGGGGGGACGATTGCCCGGACAGCGACAGCTTGCGCAGCCATGTCCATCAACTGCGCCAGGTAATCGACAAACCGTTCGAAAAGCCGTTATTGCACACCGTGCACGGCGTCGGCTATCGCCTGGCCGAGGGCCGCGATGGAGTTTAAGCAAAGCCTTGCCCAACGGATCATCATCGCGTTTGCGCTGATGAGCACATTGGTGGCCGGTGCGTTCGCCATGGGCATCGTGGCGACGGTCCATCTGGTGGAAGAGAAACTGATCTCCGCCGGGCTTGGCGGTGATTTGCAACGCCTGCTGTTGATGGACAGTGTCTCGGACTGGAACCATCGGCCGGAACCCGACCAGTTGTTTTATTTCAGCGGCGGCCCGGGGGATTTCGAGTTACCCAAGGATCTGCGCCATCTGGAGCGCGGTTTCCACGAGGTGTTTCGCGAGCAGTTGTCCTATCACGCCATGGTCGAGATCGTTGACGGTCGGCACTACGTGTTGCTGCAAGACCAGAGCGACTTCGAAGAGCGCGAACGGGTGCTGTTCGCCGTGGTGCTGGTGGGCTTCGTGCTCAGCCTGGCGCTGGCGGTATTTCTGGGCTGGGTCCTGGCCCGCCGGGTGATGGCGCCCGTGGTTCGTCTGGCCCGGCAAGTGCGTCATCGCGATCAGCTTCTGGGGCTCGCGCCGCCGCTGGCCCCGGACTATGCCGCCGATGAGGTGGGTGAACTGGCGGTGGCGTTCGACGCCACACTGGGGCGTTTGCGCCAGGCCTTGACCCGCGAGCGGTTGTTTACCAGCGACGTGAGCCACGAGTTGCGCACACCGTTGATGGTCCTGGCGACCTCGTGTGAGTTGCTGTTGGAAAACCCGGCGCTGGACCCGCGCGGTCGTACCCAGGTCGAGCGCATCAATCGGGCCAGTGAAGAGATGCGCGAGCTGGTGCAGACCTTCCTGATGCTCGCCAGGGCCGAGCGTGAAGACAACGGCATGTCGCCTCGGCTGACCCTGGGGCAGGTGGCCGAGAACCTCCTTGGCGTATGGCGTGCCCCCATCGAATCCAAAGGCCTGACGCTGATCTTCGAACCCGGGCAAACCGTCGACACCCTGTATAACGCCACGTTCCTGACGGCCGTGATGGGCAATCTGTTGCGTAATGCCCTGCACTACACCGACCAGGGATTCATTCGCCTTTCGCTGACCAACACCGGATTCGTGGTCGAGGACAGCGGCGTGGGGATTCCTGAGGAGAAGCGCGAAGCGATGTTCGAGCCGTTCGTGCGCGGTAACGAAAAACGCGGCGAGGGCTTGGGATTGGGCTTGTCCCTGGTGCAGCGCATTTGCGAGAACCAGGGCTGGACAGTCAGCCTCAGTACGATGGAGCCCAATGGTTGCCATTTCGAAGTGGAATTGAATCCAAAGAGCTAAGCCCCTCTGCTGAAAAGTCTTGTAAACATTGGAGCGTTTACCTGACTTTATTTTCACAAAGGCATGACATTCCGATTCATAAGGTGGGCCTATCAGTCATCGAGGCCCGCCTAATGTCCAAACCCATCAAGCTGGAATTTTCTGAAAAATACGACGAGCAGCACGCCAGGGAATATTTTCATAAGCATCGCCGTGGCTTGAGTCGCCGTCTTTCCAACCAACGAGACCAACAACTGGCCCGGCGTGCATTGGCACTCGTCGGAGACCCCGGCCTGGTCCTGGACCTGCCCTGCGGTGCGGGGCGCTTCTGGTCTTTGTTGGCCGAAAAACCGAATCGAGTCATCATCGGCGCCGACAATTCCGAGGCCATGCTCAGTACGGCATTGGAGGCTCAACCGAGCGATGTCGTAAAACGGGTACGGCCCTTGCACACTTCTGCGTTCGACATTGCCTTGCCTGATAACGCCGTCGACAGTATTTTTTGTATGCGTTTGTTGCATCACATCGGTGAACCCGCGCATCGACTGGCGATTCTCAAGGAATTCGAGCGTGTCAGCCGTGACAGCGTGATCGTTTCATTGTGGGTCGATGGCAATTTCAAGGCCTGGAAACGCAAGCGTCTGGAGCGCACTCGTGGGCAGAAAGACTACCAGAATCGATTTGTGTTACCGACAGATACAGTAGAGGAAGAGTTTCGACAGGCTGGGTTTCGTATTCAGGAACGGCTGGATTTCCTACCGCTCTATGCCATGTGGCGAGTTTATGTATTACGCAAGAGGTAACAGCATGGTTGTGCAGGCAGTGGAAACAACTGGCATTTCCCGCAGCAGCTTCGAACATTTTTGGAACCAACAAGGTGAGTGGGTAGAAGAGCCCAACGTGCGACGTGGCGGTGAAAGTGGCGTGCAGCGGATCAACAGCAACAACGGCGAGTTGTTGTATGCCAAGCGTCAAACGGGGCACATCTATCGCAGTTGGTTGCATCCGTTCGGTCGACCGACCGTTCTGCGTGAGCAAGACGCGCTGCTGGCGTTGACCCAGTTGAATGTCCGCGTGCCTGAGCTGATCTTTTGTGGTGCCCAGCGTGACCCCGTCCACAGGTGGCGTGCGCTGTTAGTGACCCATGCGCTGGAAGGCTTCGAGGAGATCGAGCATTGGTATGCCGGAGGCGGACGTGAGCGCCATGGCGAAGCGGTGCATGATCAAATCCTCAAGGCCCTGGCTGAGAACCTGGCCCGCATGCACAAGGGCCGTTGGCAGCATGGCTGCCTCTACATCAAGCATGTTTTTGTGCGGGTGACAGGAGAAGGCGAAGGGGCCAAGGCCGAAGTGGCCCTGCTGGATCTGGAGAAATGTCGCCAGCGTCTGACTGCCCGGCGTGCGGCCTCCCATGACCTGAAGCAACTGCGGCGCCATTCGTCGTTCAGCGATGCTGATTGGAAAAAACTCGTCTACTTTTATGAGACGGCGTTTGGCAGCGCTATCAAAGGTTTATAGCCATGAAACTAGAAATTGCTAGAGGTTTGTTTTTAATCGGAGCCCTGGCAGTTACGTCGATGGCGGTGGCTGTGTGGGAACAGCCTCGTTCGCAGATCCTCAGTGCCTCCAGTGCGGGTGCGCATTGTCCCCTGCCGCGTGTGGCAAAGGCGAGCGAGACGATCCGACCGGACGATGATCTGCTGCTGTTCATGTTCAGCCTGTCCCAAGGGATGAGGCCTCAGAGTTGAACATCACGAAGCCAAAAAGGCCTCGCCTGTGCGAGGCCTTTTTTTCCCGCCGCAATCTCCAGTCGAGCACTAAAACCTGTGGCGAGGGAGCTTGCTCCCTTGCCACAAAAACCATCCAGTTCCCTTCTGGCTGCCTTCAGGGTTTATCGGGCCTGGCCAGCAGTGTGTAGACGCAGGGCAGCACAAACAGGGTGAACAAGGTGCCAATCGACATGCCCGTGGCGATCACCGTGCCGATGTCGAAGCGGCTCACTGCACCGGCGCCTGTGGCGAAGATGAGCGGCACCATGCCGAACACCATCGCCGCGGTGGTCATCAGCACCGGTCGCAGACGAATCGACGCGGCTTGTTCCACGGCTTCGCGCGGCGACAGGTTCTGTTCCCTGCGCAACTGGTTGGCGAACTCGACAATCAGGATCCCGTGCTTGCTGATCAGGCCGATCAGCGTCACCAGGCCCACCTGGGTATAGATGTTCATGCTCGACCAGCCGAGGAACAGCGGAATCAGGGCACCGCAGATGGACAACGGCACGGTCACCAGGATCACCAGCGGGTCCCGGAAGCTTTCGAACTGCGCGGCCAGCACCAGGAAGATAATCGCCAGGGCCAGGGCAAAGGTCACCCACAACGCGCTGCCTTCCTGTACGAACTGGCGTGAAGCCCCGGCGTAATCGAAGGCGAACCCCACCGGCGCTTCCTCCCGGGCGATCTGGCGGACGGTCTCGATGGCCTCGCCCATGCTCACGATGGGGAAGCCTGAAATCGTCACCGCATTGAGCTGCTGGAACTGGTTCAGTTGCCGCGGTCGTGCCCGGTCGCTGACCTTGATCAGGGTCGATAGTGGTAGCGATTCACCCTTGGCATTTTTCACGTAGTAATTGTTCAGCCAGTCGGGGTTGTCCCGGAACGGTCGTTCGACCTGGGCGATGACCTTGTAGCTGCGGCCTTCGAGGGTGAAGCGATTGATCTCCGATTCCCCCAGCAGCGTCGCCAGGGTACCGCCCAGGTCCTGCATGGAAACGCCCATCTGGGCGGCCTTGGCGCGATCGATATCCACCACGACTTCTGGCTTGTCGAACGCAAGGTCGATGTCCATGAACGCGAACTTGCCGGAATCCAATGCGCGCTTTTTGACCCGGTCGGCAACCTCCAGCAGCGTTGCGTAGTCCTTCGGGGAGTTGATGACGAATGCGAACGGCAAGCCTTCTCCGGTGCCCGGTAGCGAGGGCAGGTTGAAGCCGAAGATCTGCAAGCCAGGCACGCTTTCCAGCTTGGCCTGGACCTCGGGCAGGACTTCCATCTGGGTGCGGTCGCGTTCGTTCCAAGGCTTGAGCAGGAAGCCGCCGATGCCCGACTGCACGCCGTTATAGCCATTGATCTGGAACGAGGAGTAGTACTCCGGGAACTCCTTGAAAATGGTAATGAAGTGATCGGTATAGGTGTTCAGGTAGTCGAGGTTGGTGGGCTGCGGGGCGTTGGCCATCATGAAGATGATGCCCTGGTCCTCGTCGGGGGCCAGCTCGGACTTGCTGAACATGACCAGCACCGGGATCAGCAGCAGCACGATCACCGCGAACACCAGCACCACCGGCCGGGTGTTGAGCGTGCCATGGAGCATGCGCTGGTAACGGCTCTTCAAGCGTTCGAAGAGCATGTCCAGCCGATGGGCCAGCCCCGAGGGGTTCTCATCGTGGCGCAGGAGCAGGGCGCACATCATGGGCGACAGGGTCAGGGCGACGATCCCGGAAATCACCACCGCCCCGGCCAGGGTCAAGGCGAACTCCTTGAACAAGGCGCCCGTCAGGCCCTCGAGCAGGCCGATCGGTGCATACACCGCCGCCAGAGTGATGGTCATCGAGACCACCGGCATGGCGATTTCCCGGGCACCTTCTATCGCGGCGTCGAACGGGGTCTTGCCTTCCTCGATGTGCCGGTGAATGTTCTCCACCACCACAATGGCGTCGTCCACCACCAGGCCGATGGCGAGCACCATGGCCAGCAGCGTCAGCAGGTTCATCGAGTAGCCCATCAACTGCATGAAGAACATCACGCCGATCATCGACAGCGGGATGGTCACTACCGGGATGATCACCGACCGCAGGGCGCCGAGGAACAGGAACACCACGACGATGACGATCAGCACCGCTTCGAACAGGGTTTTCACCACCTCGTCGAGGGATGCCTGGATGAACAGGGTGGCGTCGTAGGCGATCTCGGCCTTGAGGTTGGTCGGGAGTTGCGCCTCCATCTCCGGCATGATCTTGCGCACTTCCTTGATCACATCCAGCGGGTTCGCGCCCGGCGTGGCCTTGATCCCGATGTACACCGAAGGCGTGCCACCAAAGGAACTGATGGTGTCGTAGTTCTCGGCGCCCATTTCCACGCGGGCCACGTCCCGCAGCAACACGCGGCTGTCGCCGTCGGTCTTGAGCGGGATCGCGGCGAAGGCCTCGGCGGACTTGAGTTCGGTGTTGGCGTTGATGCTGGTGACGACGTATTCGCCTTTCACTTCACCGGCGGCGGAGAGGAAGTTGTGCTGGCGTACGGCATTGGTCACGTCGGCGGCGGTCAGGCCGAAGCCGGCGAGCTTGACCGGATCCAGCCACAGGCGCATGGCGAAGACCTGGTTGCCGAGGATCTCCGCCTCGGCCATGCCGGGCAGCGTCGCCAGCTTGGGCTGGATCACCCGTGACAGGTAATCGGTGATCTGCGGGTTGTTCAGTTCCTTGCTGAAGAAGCTGATGTACATCAGCGCCGAGGCATCGGCGGCCTCGCGGCTGAGGACCGGGTCCTCGGCATCCTGGGGCAACTGGTTCTTGACCTCGTTGGCCTTGGCCAGCAGTTCGGTAAAGAGCCGGTCGCTGTTGGAGCCGATGCGGGCATAGACCGAAATCACCGAGAAATTCTGGCGACTGACCGAGGTCATGTAGTCGATGCCCTCGGCACTGGCCAGGCTCTGCTGCATCGGTTGGGTGATGTAGCCCTGGATGGTCTCGGCGTTGGCCCCGGGGTAGGCGGTGGTCACCGTGATCAGGGCGTTTTCCATTTGTGGATACTGACGCAGGGGCAGCTTGCTCCAGGCCTGGAAGCCCAGCAGTACGATCAACAGGCTGACCACGGTGGCGAGCACCGGGCGGCGGATGAACGGATCGGTAAAAGCCATGGGGGGTCCTTGATCAGTCCGCGCGCGGCGGGCTGTTCTGTTCGGTCAGGGTCTTGTCGTCGCTGATGGCGATCGGCGTACCGTTATCGAGCTTGATCTGGCCGGCGATCACGACTTGTTCGCCGCTCTGCACGCCTTTGGAAACCAGCACCTGGCCGTCGCGTCGCTCGCCGGTTTCAACGAAACGCCGTTCGGCGATCAGGACCGGCTGGCCCTTGTCGTCTTTCTCGACTGTGCCGTCGGCGGCTTTCTTTTGCGTCACCACGTACATGGAGTTGCCGTAGAGGGTGTAGGTCACGGCGCTTTCCGGCACGACGATTCCGGCGGCCACGTCCGGCAGGATCACCTGCAGGTTGGCGAACATGCCGGGCAGCAGCTTGCCGTCGGGGTTGGCCAGGGTGGCGCGCACCAGGACGTTGCGAGTGCTGTCCTCGACCTTGGGGTTGATCGCGCTGATGGTGCCGACGAAGGTCTGCCCGGGATAGGCCGAGACGCTGACGTTGACCGATTGGGCAACAGCGAGCCGGGGCACGCTTTGCTCGGGCACGTAGAAGTCCACGTACAGGCTGCTGAGGTCTTGCAGGGTGGCGATCACCGTGCCGCTGGCCAGGTAGTCGCCGACATCCACCTGGCGAATGCCGATGGTGCCGCTGAACGGCGCCAGGATGTGTTTCTTGGCCAGCGACGCCTTGAGCTGGTTGACCGTGGCCTGGTTCTTCTTCAGTTGCGCCGAGAGCCGGTCGAATTCGCCCTTGGAGATCGCCTGGCTGCCCACCAGCTGTCGGCCGCGACCGAAATCCACTTGCGACAGGCCCAGGTCGGCCTCGGCGGTTTCCAGCAGGGCGCTTTCGACTTCGCTGTCCAGTTGCAGGAGCGGCTGACCGACCTTGACCTTTTGCCCGGACTGGAACTGCACCTTTTGCACGGTCCCGGCGATTTCCAGGCTCAGGTCCACGCCTTGCAGCGCCTTCAGACTGCCAACGGTGGGCAGGCGAGCCTGCCAGGGTTGCTGGGCGGCCGTGGCCACGGCGACGCTGATCGGAGGTTTCGGCTTAGAGAACGACTGGATCTGCTGGTAAACGGAGAAGGCCTTGTAGCCGGCGAGCAACAGCACTACCAGCAGGACAACACCCAACATGATCAGCATGCGGCGTCGCAGCATGTTCCACTTCCTTGGAAAAAAACTGAGAGAAAATACAGATAGGCGGGCACATTACTCTGAGTGTGCGGGCTATTCCAGATGCTGGCGGGCCGGTGGTGCGTGGGATTTTTCCGAAAATCAGGGAGCTCGGCGCCGATGGGCTTCGCTCCCTTGCTCAGGCCAGATGCAAATGGTTGTCCCAGAGCCCTGCCGGCAGATCCAGGGGTTTTGCAACCAGTTGTGTCTGGCGGCAATCGTAATAGCGGCAACGTCCTTGACCCGACGTCACGACAAAACCGTCGGCTACCGCGCCCACACCGGCACAGTCCGGCAAGGGGGCATCCAGGCGGACCTCGCCACTGTCCAGGTCCCAGATGAAGAAGCGGTTGCCGCGCGGGGCGGTCAGGGCCACCAGGCGCAGGTCGCTGTGCACAGCGACGCTGGCGGTGTAGTGCCCCATGGCCTGCAATTGTTCTGCGGGCACCGGGAATGCCTGGAACGGCTGACCTGGCCGCTTGATCGCCACCAGTTCCGACGATTCGTGGGCAGCGCCCATGAACTGTTGGCCGGAAACGATGGTGCCGTCACTGGCAATGCCGAGGTGGCGCACGCTGTTCATCGATTGGGCGAGGGTTTCCTTGCTCAGCAGGGTGCCATCGCGTTGCATCAGCACCAGGCTTGGCTCCATGGCGTCGAGGTTCATTTCGACCCGGCTTTCGGCCTCGGTGCGAATGCCGCCGTTGGCCACTACCAGCGTCTCGCCATCGGGCATCCAGGACACTTGGTGAGGACCGATGCCATGGGTAGACAACTCGCCGCTGTGCACCAGCCGCTCGCCTTCGAAACGGTACACGCCCAACAGGCCGCGTCCCGGGTCGGTGGTGTCGTTCTCGGTGGCGTACAGCCATTCGCCGCTGTCATGGATGACCGCGTGGCCGTAGAAATGCCGGTTCGGCAGCGAGGCGATGGTTTGCAGCAGCGCCCCGTCGCGCAGGTCGATCAAGTAGCTTTCGGTGCCTGGACGACGGGCGACGAACAGCGCAATCGGTTGCGTCGGGTGATTGATGATGTCATGGCAGCGTTGGCCGACCTGGGTGGCAAACACCCGCGTGCCGTCCAGTCGATAGCCGACGGCGTAATGCTTGCCGTCGCCATCGTCCCGTGCCGAAAGCAAGAGTGGGTGCTTGTCCTTTTGCTTGAACAGCGTCCAGCCGCCCAGGGTGACGGCGCCGAGCAGCAAGCTGCCCAGTGCCAGGACCTGACGTCGAAACATGATCAGTCACCGTCGTTGGCATTGAAGCCCAGTTGAATGCCCAGCGCCTTGGCCAGTTCGCCTTCGTGCAGGCGATGGACGACGTTGAGGCTGTCGTACAAATCGTTGAGTTGCTGGCGCCCGGCATCGTCGTTGAGCATTTCGGTCAACGAGCGCTGGCTGCTGGCGAACAGTTTCAAGGAGGCATCGTAGGCGGCGTCGATCTTGTCCGCCAACGGTTTCTGGTCGCTTGGCAGCAGGCCGCGCAGGCCCTTGTTGTCCACGCCGGCCCAGACGGTCCTGGCCGCGCTCAGGCTGGCTTCCAGCCCTTGCAACGACGACTGGCTGCGCCAGGCATCGGCCTGGAATGGCTGAGGTACGCCCTTGCTCTGGCGGCCCATCGGCGTGCCGAGTTTTTTCTTCAGCGTGTCCAGGGCCGTGACCTGCACGCGCAGCAGATCGGCGATGGCCTCGTGGGAGTCGGCATAGCGCTGGTTGGGGAATTTGCTCATCTGGGCGAGCATGCCATCGTTGGCGTTCCAGCCCGACAGGATCTCTTCGGCCAGTTGTTTCTGGCGTTCGCCGATGGCGGTGAGCAGCGGGCAGTACTTGGCTTTCTGGGCGCTGTCGGCCATGTCGATTTTCGCGTCGAACAGCAGGTATTCGTAGGCCGAGAGCCCTTGTACGACCACGCTGGACTTGGCCAGGCCGGCGGCGTCGATCTGTGGCTGGCTGTTGACCAATTGCTCGACCTGACGGCCCACCAGATTTTTCTTGTCCGGCCAGAACTGCACCTGCCAGGCGCGGTTGCCCTCGGCCAGCGGGCCGATCAACAGGGGTTGCAACTCGGCCCAGGCTTTTTGCGCCTTGAGGAAGTCGGCGCGGGCGGTGTCCAGGTTTTCCTTGCCTTGGCAGAACGCCAGGGCGCTGGTCGCCAGTTGCCGGTCGGCGTCGACCCAGCGGCTGTAGGTCGGCAGGATCACCTGCTTGGCGATGGCGGCCGAGGTGACCGCTTGCGGGTCCTGGGGCGAGCAGGCACCGAGGGCGATGGCGGCGAGGCTGGTGAACAACAGCTTGGGACGGAACATGTCAGGCTCCCATTTCTGGAAAAGGCATTTAAAGGGAATTCAGAAAGGCCAGCAACGCAGCGCGTTGCTCGGCATTGAACGCTAAAACCTGGCGTTGCGCCGCTTGTGCTTCGCCGCCATGCCACAGCACGGCTTCGAGCAGGTTGCGGGCACGACCGTCATGCAGGAACTGGGTGTGACCATTGACGGTTTCGGTCAGGCCGATGCCCCACAGCGGCGGGGTTCGCCAATCACGGCCGCTGGCCTTGAATTCGCTGCGGTTATCGGCCAGGCCTTCGCCCATGTCGTGCAGCAGCAGGTCGGTGTAGGGGCGGATGACCTGGTTGGCAAGCTCCGGTTCAGCGGCGTTGGCAGCGGTGGTGTATTTGGGGGTGTGGCAAGACTGGCAACCAGCCTGGAAAAACAGATTCTTGCCCGTCAGTACCTGGGGAGAATTCACCTCGCGACGGGCCGGTACGGCGAGGTTGCGGCTGTAGAACAGCACCAGTCGCAGGATGTTGTCGCTGACTTCCGGCTCGCCATCCGGGCCGTTGCCGCTGGGGGCGCGCTTGCAATCGACCTGGGCTTCGGTGCAATCGTCGAAGGGCCGCAGGCTCGTCGTCAGGCCCATGTCACCGGAGAACGCATGGACGTTCTGTTGGTTGAGGTTGGGTTGGCCGGCCTTCCAGCCAAACCGTCCAAGTACGGTTTTCTGTTGGGCATCGTCCCAGACCTGGTTGGGGCGACCGGCAATGCCGTTGTTTTCCCGCGCCTGGGCTTTGGCGTTGGCCAGGATGGCTTCGTCGGGGATTGCCTCCAGCAACCCCAGGCCGATCATCGGCGGAGCGACACGGGCGGAAAAACGCGTGTCCGGGTGCATCGGCCCATAGGCCAATTGGGTGATCTGCAGGTTTGGCTTGCGCAGCTCCACGACGGTGCCGTCCTTGAAGCGCACCGGGACGGGGCTGTAATCGACCCGGACTTTACCTTCGGGAGCGACACCGGGGACGGACATGTCCTGCAACTGCCCACCGTAAACCGGCTCCGGCACCACCCCCAGTTGTTCGATGACCTTGGCGTAGGCCGGCGCATCGGGAATCGACAGGCGCACCAGCATCGACACCGCGCTGGCGGCATCCGGCGCAGGCGGATGACCGCGACCGTCCTTGACGTGGCAGTTCTGGCAGGCGTTGGTGTTGAACAACGGGCCGAGGCCATCGCGGGCGGTGGTGGTCGAGGGGGCGATCACCCACGGGCTGCGGAAGAAGCTGTTGCCGACGCTGAAATCCACGCGCCGCGAAGGTGGCAGGTTGGCCGAGGGCAGGGAAAAGGCGTTCTGATCGCTCTTGCGAACCGTCGCGGCGCCACCGGAACGGGCTTCACCCGGTTCGGCCTGGGTAAAACGCGGGGCATCATCGCAGGCACTCAGGCCCAGGGCCATGAACAGTGCACATAAACGAAGAGGCAACGACGGCATCGGGCGACCTGGGAGATAGGTGAAAAGAGGGCGCAAAGTCTAACAGGGCGGGGCAGTTTGAATAAGAGGAATTATCGTTTGGTTAATGAGGTCGCGCTTGATTCACCGTGGCGAGGGAGCTTGCTCCCGCTCGGTTGCGCAGCGACCGCAAAATCCAGGGGCCGCTTCGCAGCCCAGCGGGAGCAAGCTCCCTCGCCACAGGGGAAATCCTTGGGGCTGGGTCAGATATCCCAGATCAGGTTCACCGCGAAGTTACGCCCGGGCGCGGTCAGGCGATCGAGGTTGGCGGGGCTCAGCACCGCCGCTTCGCCGACGCTGTCGTAGCCGCGCACGTCATCCCACAGCCAGTATTTCTTGTCGGTGAGGTTGTAGAGGCCGCCACTGACGGTCACGTCGCGGGTCACCTTGTAGAAACCCGTCAGGTCGAGGATGCCGAAGCCTGGCGTCTTGAACTGGCTGCTCACGCCATCGGGCGAGTTGAAGTTGCTGTCGTCGACGCGGTCCTTTTTCTTGACCAGGGTCCAGCTGAGCAACGTGCCGAACTGCTCCTGGTCGTAGCCCAGGCCGAACACGCCGGTCAGCGGGTTGACGCTGTTGAGCGGCTCGCCGGTGTCGTTGTTGCGACCGTAGGCGTAGGCCACCGAACCTTGGGTATACAGGCCCTTTGGCGCGCCCAGCACGTCCAGGTCCAGGCGTCCCTTGACTTCGGCGCCCTTGATGGTGGCGTGCTTGATGTTGTTGCTCTGGAAGGTCAACTGGTCGGCACCGGGGGTGATGGCGTCCTCGTTGATGAAGTCGCGGTACTTGTTGTAGAACACTGCCACGTCGAACGAACCGGAGTCGAAACGGCCGCGCAGGCCGGTCTCGTAGCCCTGGCTTTTTTCCGCTTCCAGGTCGGCGTTGGGCTCCACGCTATAGCCGGCGCCAGGGTTGTCGAAACGGCCATACAAGGCCTTGGCGGTCGGGGTGCGGAAACCCTCGGCGTACTGCCCGTACCAGGTGTACTGGTCGGTCAGGGCATAGGTCACGCCGAATTTTGGCGAGACGCGGTGCCAGGTCTTGTTCTTGTCGCTGACCTCACCACCACTGGTGGGGTCCACGGTGTTGAGGAATTCCTCGGTCAGGTGCGGCTTGAGCTGGGTGTAGTCATAGCGCAGCCCAGGCGTGAAGGTCCATTTGTCCCAACTGATCTGGTCCTGGACGAACAGGGCGTAGCTGTTGATGGTCGGGTCCGGGAAGTCACTGGCTTTTGCCAACACATCCCGGGTGCTGATGGCGCCCACCGCAGAGCAACCGACACCGACCGCCAGGCACACGCCATTGCCGCTGCGTGAGCCGGTGACTTTCTGTTGCTTGATCGTGGTGCCGTAGGTCAGCGCGTGATCGGTGTCGGCGATGCTGAAGGCCTTGTCCAGTTGCGCATCGAAGACCCACTGCTTTTCTTCGTAGAGGGTATCCCGGGTGCGCAGGACCTGGCGGGTGATCGGGAAATAGAACTCGGCGGTGCTCTGGTCGGTCTTGGCGACCTGGTGATTCAGGCTCCACTTGATGTGATCGGCCAGCAAGCTGTCGAGGGCGAAGCTGTGCTCCAGGCCGAAACGCTCGCGGGTGATGGTGTCGTTGCCGGTGCGCCACTGGTACATGCCGCCGGGCAGTACAAAGTCGGGGATTGCCGGCTGGCCGTTGGCGTAGGGGCCGCCGTAGGCGCTTTTCAGGTCGCTGTCGCGGTCGTCCTTGTATTTCTCGTAGACCAGGCCAAGGCGTGCGTCATCGCTGTAGTTCCAGCCGAGCTTGGCCAGCACGTTGTTGGCGCGCACGTCTTCCGGGTTGGCGGCGGTGCGGTCCAGGCCGGTGCCGTTGTGGCTGCCGTAGGATTCGGTTTCGTGACCGTCGCGCTGGCTGTAGTGCAGCAGGCCATCGAATGGGCCGCTGCGGCCGGCGACGGTGGCGGACTTGAGCCAGCTCTCGTCGGCGGAGCTGTAGCCGGTCTTCAGGCGAGCGCCAACGTCCTGGCCGGGCTTGATGATGTCGTCCGGATCGAGGGTGAAGTAGCTGACGGCACCGCCAATGGCATTGCTGCCGTACAGCACCGAGGCCGGACCGCGGAGGATTTCCACGCGCTTGATGATTTCCGGGTCGACGTAATTGCGCTGGGTCTTGGCGTAGGGGCCGTTGAAGAAACCGCCGGGTACTTCCACGCCGTCGACCTGGGTCAGGATCCGGTTGCCGTCGATGCCGCGAATGTTATAGCCGCTGATGCCGCCGCGCTGGCCCGCACCGCCCACCGACACGCCCGGTTCATAGCGCACCAGGTCCTTGAGGGTATTGACGTTGTTGCGGTCCAGTTCCTGGCGGTCGTGGACAGTGACCGTGCTGGGTACGCTGGTGATGTCCTGTTCCTGGCGGGTGGCGCTGATGGTCACCTGTTGCAGCTCCATCGCACTGCCGCTGCTGCGCTTTTCCAGCACGATGCTGTTGTCGCCCAGCTTGCGGTAGCCCAGGTGGGTCCCCACCAACAGGCGCTCCAGGGCTTTTTCCGGCGGCAGCGAGCCGTTCACCCCTGGCGACGCGACGCCTTCGGCCAGCTCCGCCGGCATGCCGACTTGCCAGCCGGTGACCGCGGTGAATGCATTCAAGGCCGAGACCAGTGGCTGCCGGGCGATGGCAAAGGTGTAGTCGCCCATGTTGCGGGCAGGGGGCTGCACGGCGGTGGCAGCCAGGGCGAGCGGCGCAGTGCCGGCCATCAGGATGGCGGCGGTGAGCAATGACAGCGTGCAAGAGGGGGCAAGAAACCGGCAAGTAAGGCGAGAGGACATCGATAGCGCTCCGTGTCGCATCTGTTATAGGTGCAGATCGCATCGCTGGATGCGAATCAATTGCATTGGCTATAACGAGACGAACCAGCGGAGCCTATCGAGTAAAAATAATTCTCATTTAGTTCAAGATCACCAGCGCCGGGAATTCCTGAAGCCGCGCCGAGGTGATATGGGCCAGGGAGCGGACCACGTCCAGCGGCTGATCGAGGCGGTAATTGCCGGTCACCGCGACATTGGCCAACTGTTCGTTACTGTTGATGATCCAGCCGGGGTAGTAGCGGCGCAGCTCGGCCAGTACCTGGCTCAACGGCCGGTTCTCGAACACCAGCCGACCCTGGACCCAGGCCAGGTCCGTGTTGGCATCTAGGCGGGATGGCCGGTCGAAGCCGTTGGGGCCGATGCGGATGCTCTCCCCGGCCGACAGCCGCACATGGGTGTCGTTGCGATTGGCCCGCAGATCCACATCGCCACGCTGGACCTGGACCTGGGCCACGCCGTCGAGGTAACGCACGGCGAACGTGGTGTCGCTGACGCTGGCGGTGACCGGGCCGGCGTCGATTTCCAGCGGCAGGGTACGGTTGCCCGGGACTTCGAAGAAGGCCTCGCCCTTGTATAAGCGAGCCACGTACCGTTGTTCGTTGAACGTGCTGGAGAACGCCGAGTCGGTGTTGAGCAGGACCTTGGAGCCGTCTTCCAATTGCAGGCGCTGGCGTTCACCGACCACGGTCAGGTGATCGGCCTGCAAGCGCAGGGGCAGGTCGCTGAAGTTGAACAGGCCGAGAAACAACACGGCGGCGGTGGCCAGGGGTTTCCAGTGGGCACGCAGGCGCGTCAGCGCGGTGACCTTGGGGGCGGTTTCAAGTCGGCGGGCACTGGCCATCACCTGGGGGCCGTTCCAGATCGCCTGGGCCCGGGCGAACGCCTCGCCGTGACGTGGATCGGCCGCCAGCCAGGCCTGGAACTGCCGCGTCTGTTCCTCGCTGGGGCTGTCCAGCAGGATCAGCCAGTCCAGCGCCTGCTCCATGGCATGGGCGGTTTCCGGCGTCGGCGCAGGAGAAGGGGAGTTGTCCGTCACGGTGGGTTCTCGTATTAGCGGCCAGCACAAGCTACAAGCCGCAGGCAGTAGGAGGCAAGCCTGTGCGCAACGTGAAACTATAGGCTGCGTTCAGCCACACCCACACAGATCGCCATGATCAGTTTCAGTTCCTTTTGCACCGTGCTCAAGGACACGCTCAGCCGTTCGGCGATTTCCTGGTAACTGTGGCCATGCAGGCGGCTGAGGATGAAGATCTGCCGTTGTCGCGGGCTCAGGGCCTGCAGGCTGACATTCAGGCGCTCGAGCAGTTGCTGGGCATGGGCGGCGTCCTCGGCGCTGCTCTGGGGGGCGACGACGTTTTGGACGACTTCCAGCGGCACGTCATCCAGCAGGGTCCGGGCCTGGATGCGTCGGGCACGCAAATGGTCCAACGCCAGGTTGCGGGCGGTCTGGAAAACAAAGGGTTCGAGGTGCTCGACCGTGCGTTCGGCCAATGCACGGGTGACACGCAGGTATGTTTCCTGAAGCAGGTCTTCGGCGGTACTGGGGTTGCTGACCATGCGCTCGAGGGTGCGCAGCAGCGGCACTCGCTGGGCGAGGAAGACGTGATGAAAGCGCGATTGACTCACGGTAGGGCCCGATCCGGTTCGAGTAGATGATAATGCTTATCATCTACGTCACGGGTCAAGCCTTCATTCATTTTACGAGTGTGAACCCTTGTGGGAGCGAGCTTGCTCGCGATGATGGCGTGTCAGTCGCCATCGATGTTGGCTGATACACCGCTATCGCGAGCAAGCTCGCTCCCATAGAAAAGCTCAATGCTGCCGTGTCAGTTATTCGGCGTTACACAACGCCAGGCAGTTATCCAGCATGCGGTTGGAGAAGCCCCATTCGTTGTCATACCAGGCCAGTACCTTGAGCAGCTTGCCGCTGGCCTTGGTGTGGTTGGCGTCGAAGATCGACGACAGCGGGTTGTGGTTGAAATCGCTGGAGACCAGCGGCAGGGTGTTGTAGCCGAGGATCTTCGAATGCTGGCTGGCCTGGCGCAGCAGTTCGTTGACTTCCTCGGCCGACGCTTCGCGCTTGAGCTGCACGGTGAGGTCCACCAGCGAGACGTTGATCACCGGTACGCGCACCGCCATGCCGGTCAGCTTGCCGGCCAGTTCCGGCAGCACCAGGCCCACCGCTTCGGCGGCGCCGGTCTTGCTCGGGATCATGTTCTGGGTGGCCGAACGAGCGCGGTAGGGGTCGCTGTGGTAGACGTCGGTCAGGTTCTGGTCGTTGGTGTAGGCATGGATGGTGGTCATCAGGCCGCTTTCGATGCCCAGCTCGCGGTGCAGCACCTGGGCCACTGGGGCCAGGCAGTTGGTGGTGCACGAAGCGTTGGAGATGATCTGGTGGGACTGGCGCAGGATGTCGTGGTTCACGCCATACACGACGGTGGCATCGGCGCCCTTGGCCGGGGCCGAGATGATCACCTTGCGGGCGCCGGCGCTGATGTGGGCCGCGGCCTTGGCGCGGTCGGTGAACAGACCGGTGCATTCGAACACAACGTCGATCTTCTCGGCCGCCCAAGGCAGTTCGGCCGGGTTGCGGATGGCACTGACCGAGATGCGGTCGCCATTGACCGTCAGGCTTTCGTGATCGTGCTGGACGTCGGCGTCGAAGGTGCCATGCACGGTGTCGAACTTGAGCAGATGGGCATTGATTGCACTGTCGCCCAGGTCGTTGATGGCGACGATCTGCAGGTCGCGACGATAGCCTTGGGTATACAGTGCACGGAGGACGTTGCGGCCGATGCGGCCAAAACCATTGATTGCGATTCGAAGAGTCATTAACTGCGCCGCCGTCGATTTGTTGTTGGAATTACAAGATTATTCGCATAAAAATAGAAAACAAGCCTTTTTAGTGGCAATATTTTGTTTTATCTACAACGAGTGACCTGAATCAACTGGTCCGAATGGTCAAAAACCGTCTGTCGCCTCGCCTTCCACACAGCGCGCAGCGGGCTTTTGACCAGCATAGACAATCAGGTCGCCACACCCGTTAGCCTGGAGTTCTACACATGCATCCCCGCGTTCTTGAGGTCACCGAACGGCTTATCGCCCGCAGCCGCGCCACGCGTCAGGCTTACCTTGCATTGATCCGTGATGCTGCCAGCGACGGTCCGATGCGCGGCAAGCTGCAGTGCGCCAACTTCGCTCACGGCGTGGCCGGTTGCGGCACCGAAGACAAACACCACCTGCGGATGATGAACGCCGCCAACATCGCCATCGTGTCGTCCTATAACGACATGCTCTCGGCCCACCAGCCCTACGAAACCTTCCCGGAACAAATCAAGAAAGCCCTGCGCGAGATTGGCTCGGTCGGCCAGTTCGCCGGAGGCACGCCGGCGATGTGCGACGGCGTGACCCAGGGCGAGGCGGGGATGGAACTGAGTCTGCCGAGCCGCGAAGTGATCGCGCTCTCCACGGCGGTGGCGCTGTCCCACAACATGTTCGACGGTGCGCTGATGCTCGGCATCTGCGACAAGATCGTCCCGGGCCTGATGATGGGCGCGCTGCGCTTCGGTCACTTGCCGACGATCTTCGTGCCAGGCGGGCCGATGGTCTCGGGCATTTCCAACAAGGAAAAAGCCGACGTGCGCCAGCGCTACGCCGAAGGCAAGGCCACCCGCGAAGAGTTGCTGGAGTCGGAGATGAAGTCCTACCACAGCCCCGGCACCTGCACCTTCTACGGCACCGCCAACACCAACCAGTTGTTGATGGAAGTGATGGGCCTGCACTTGCCGGGCGCCTCGTTCGTCAACCCGAACACGCCGCTGCGCGATGCCCTGACCCGTGAAGCGGCGTTCCAGGTGACGCGCATGACCAAGCAAAGCGGCAATTTCATGCCTATCGGCGAAATCGTCGACGAGCGCTCGCTGGTCAATTCCATCGTTGCGCTGCACGCCACCGGCGGTTCCACCAACCACACCCTGCACATGCCGGCCATCGCCATGGCAGCGGGTATCCAGTTGACCTGGCAAGACATGGCCGACCTCTCCGAGGTGGTGCCGACCCTGAGCCACGTCTACCCGAACGGCAAGGCCGACATCAACCACTTCCAGGCGGCCGGCGGCATGTCGTTCCTGATCCGTGAGTTGCTGGAAGCCGGCTTGCTGCATGAAAACGTCAACACCGTGCTCGGTCACGGCCTGAGCCGCTACACCCAGGAACCGTTCCTGGAGGATGGCGAGTTGGTGTGGCGCGACGGCCCGATCGAAAGCCTCGACGAAAACATCCTGCGTCCGGTGGCTCGCGCCTTCTCGCCAGAAGGTGGGTTGCGCGTGATGGAAGGCAACCTGGGTCGTGGGGTGATGAAGGTCTCGGCCGTGGCCCTGGAAAACCAGATTGTCGAAGCCCCGGCCATGGTCTTCCAGGACCAGCAGGACCTGGCGGACGCGTTCAAGGCCGGCCTGTTGGAAAAGGATTTTGTCGCGGTGATGCGCTTCCAGGGCCCGCGCTCCAACGGCATGCCGGAGCTGCACAAGATGACGCCTTTCCTGGGTGTGTTGCAGGACCGTGGCTTCAAAGTGGCGCTGGTGACCGACGGGCGCATGTCCGGCGCGTCGGGGAAAATCCCGGCGGCCATTCATGTCAGCCCCGAAGCTTATGTCGGTGGTGCGTTGGCCCGGGTGCAGGAGGGCGATATCATCCGCGTCGATGGCGTCAAAGGCACCTTGGAATTGAAGGTGGACGCCGAGGAATTCGCCGCGCGCACGCCGGCCACGGGCCTGTTGGGCAACAACATAGGCACCGGCCGCGAGCTGTTCGGTTTCATGCGCATGGCCTTCAGCTCGGCGGAGCAGGGCGCCAGCGCCTTCACTTCTGCCCTGGAGACGCTTAATTGAAACTGGCTTTGGTCGGTGACATCGGTGGGACCAACGCACGCTTCGCGCTGTGGAAAGACCACACCCTGGAAAACATCCAGGTGCTGGCAACGGCGGATTACGCCTGCCCGGAAGATGCCATCCAGGTGTACCTGAGCGGCCTGGGCCTGAAACCGGGCGCCATCGGTTCGGTGTGCCTGTCGGTGGCCGGTCCCGTGAGCGGCGATGAGTTTCGCTTTACCAACAATCACTGGCGCCTGAGCAATCGGGCGTTCTGCAAGACCCTGCAGGTGGAGAAGCTGTTGCTGGTCAACGACTTCTCGGCCATGGCCTTGGGCATGACCTGCTTGCGTCCCGATGAGTACCGGGTCGTGTGCGAAGGCACCCCGGAGCCGATGCGTCCGGCGGTGGTGATCGGGCCGGGCACCGGGCTGGGCGTCGGCACGTTGCTGGATCTGGGTGAGGGCCGTTTCGCCGCGTTGCCGGGGGAGGGCGGCCATGTCGACCTGCCCATGAGCAGCCCGCGGGAAACCCAGCTGTGGCAGCACATCTACAACGAGATCGGCCACGTCAGCGCCGAAACCGCCTTGAGCGGCAGCGGTTTGCCTCGGGTGTACCGGGCCATTTGCGCAGTGGACGGCCATGTGCCGGTACTCGACACCCCCGAATCCATCACCGCGGCCGGCCTGGCCGGCGATCCCATCGCCCTGGAAGTGCTCGAACAGTTCTGCCGTTGGCTGGGGCGCGTGGCCGGCAACAACGTGTTGACCCTGGGCGGACGCGGCGGCGTCTACATCGTCGGTGGCGTGGTCCCGCGTTTTGCCGATTTCTTCCTCGAAAGCGGTTTCGCCCGCTGCTTCGCCGACAAGGGTTGCATGAGCGATTACTTCAAGGGCATTCCGGTCTGGCTGGTGACCGCGCCATACTCCGGCCTGATGGGCGCCGGCGTGGCGTTGGAGCAATCCGCCGCCTAAGGTTCGATAGGTACCCCACCCCTGTGGGAGCGAGCTTGCTCGCGATGATGGAGTGGCAGTCGCCGTTGAGGTTGACTGTTGCACCGCTATCGCGAGCAAGCTCGCTCCCACAGAGTTTTTGTAGTGTGTTTGTAGGCCTTGTCCATCAGGCATAATCGCCCCAATCCAAACAACAAGGACGAGGCCCGTGAGTTCAGTAAACAAATCGATTTTGTTGGTCGACGACGACCAGGAGATTCGCGAACTGCTGGACACCTACCTCAGCCGTGCGGGGTTCCAGGTGCGGACCACGCCCGACGGCGCCGGGTTTCGCCAGGCGTTTAACGATGCGCCGAGCGACCTGGTGATCCTCGATGTGATGCTGCCCGATGAAGACGGCTTCAGCCTTTGCCGCTGGGTTCGCCAGCACCCACGCCAGGCTCATGTGCCGATCATCATGCTCACCGCCAGTTCCGACGAGGCCGACCGGGTCATCGGCCTTGAGCTGGGCGCCGATGATTACCTGGGCAAGCCGTTCAGCCCGCGTGAATTGCAGGCGCGCATCAAGGCGCTGCTGCGCCGGGCGCAGTTCGGCCAGGAGCGCTCCGGCAGTGAAGTGCTGGCCTTCGATGAATGGCGGCTGGACATGGTCAGCCATCGGCTATTCCACACCGACGGTGAAGAAGTGATTCTCTCCGGCGCCGACTTCGCCCTGCTCAAGCTGTTTCTCGATCATCCCCAGGAAATCCTCGACCGCGACACCATCGGCAATGCGACCCGTGGTCGTGAGTTGATGCCCCTGGACCGGATCGTCGACATGGCGGTCAGTCGCCTGCGCCAGCGCCTGCGTGACACCGACAAACCACCGCGGCTGATTCGCACGGTGCGTGGCAGCGGTTATCAACTGGCGGCCAGTGTGGTTGCCAGCAATGGGCATTGACTGGATCAGGAAAATCGCCCGGCGGGTACCGGTACCGCGCTCGTTGCTGGGCCGCATGCTACTGCTGACCTTGCTGGTGGTGTTGTTCGCCCAGACCCTGTCCAGCCTGATCTGGGTCTCGCAACTGCGCGCCACCCAGCTCGAAGGCCTGGTCACCAGCGCCCGTAGCCTGGCCCATTCGATGACCGCCAGCGTCAGTTACTTGCGTTCGCTGCCGGTGGCGTACCGGCCATTGGTGCTGGACCAACTGCGCAGCATGGGCGGTACGCGGTTCGTCGTCACCCTCAACGACAAGCCCCTGGGTATGGACGTGCTGCCGGTGACGCCGCGCAAGCAGGCGGTGCTCAAGGCCGTGGATGAAGTGCTGCGTCGCTCCTTGGGCACTAACGCCGACATCTCGGTGACGTTTGTCAGCCCCGACGACCTGCGGATTTTCAATGCCGGGCTCAAGCTCGATGAACTGCCCCGTTCGTGGGCCCACTATGCCCTGACGCTGGAACCGGTGAATCCGCCGGTGCTGGTCACGCAGATCCAGATGGCGCCGGGGGAATGGCTGTACATCGCCTCGTTGCTGCCCGAACCCTACACCAGCCTCGAAGAACAAGACCTGCCCAAGCAACAGGTCGGTTTCATCGTGCTCACTAGCAGCCTGTTGTTGCTGTTCATCGGTTTGCTGGTGCACTGGCAAAGCCGGCCCCTCAAACGTCTGGCCCGGGCCGCGCGCGACATGTCCCTGGGGGCCGAAGTGGAACCGGTGGCCGAGGGCGGTGGCAGCGAAGTGGTGGAAGTGGGGCGAGCGTTCAATGCCATGCGCGAACGCATCAGCCGTTACCTGACGGAGCGCAGCCAGTTGTTCAGCGCGATTTCCCACGACTTGCGCACACCGATCACTCGATTGCGGCTGCGGGTCGAGCTGCTGGAGGACGAAAACCTGCAAGCCAAGTTCGGCCGTGACCTGGATGAGCTGGAGCTGCTGGTCAAAGGCGCGCTGCAATGCGTCAAGGACACCGACATCCACGAAAACATCGAGCCGGTGGACCTCAACCATGTGCTCGATTGCCTGGTCGAACCCTACCTGGCGCCCAACGGCAACGGCCGGGTGACCCAGGATGGTCGGGCGCTGGCGCCGTATCCCGGCAAGCCGCTGGCCCTCAAGCGCTGCATCGGCAACTTGATCGACAATGCCTTGAAATACGGACAGAACGCCCACCTGCACATCGATGACGATGAAACCGCGTTCATCCTGCACGTCGACGACGAAGGGCCGGGTGTGCCGGAGCAGCGCCTGGAGCAAGTCTTCGAACCGCACTTCCGCCTCGCTGGGCAACAGCAGGGCTATGGCCTGGGCCTGGGCATCGCCCGCAACATCGCCCACAGCCATGGGGGGGAGGTGAGCCTGCAAAACCTGCGTGAGGGTGGGTTGCGGGTGACCTTGCAGTTGCCTCGCAGTGTGGATTGATCGGACCGCGTCATCGTTCATCGCGAGCGAGCTCGCTCCCACACTGGATCTTCGGCGTTCACAAAACCCCTGTGGGAGCGAGCTTGCTCGCGATGGCGCCAGTCATCTCAATCCATCTCTCCCAGTCGAATGTCACAAGTCGGTGACATAACTCGCCCCTTTCGTTACCTGCCGCCCGCCATCCCTTGTTTAGACTCCCTGCGTCAAAACAACAAAAAAAGGTACCCCCGATGGACACCTTCCAACCGGCCTTCAGCAGTTGGCTGAATGCCCCTGCCCACCAGCAATGGCTTGCCGCCGAAGGCTTGCGGCTGCTGGCGTTCGCCAAGGCCTCGAAGCTGCCGGACGGCTTTGGCAACCTGGATGAGCTTGGGCGCCTGCCGGCCGATGCCCGGGCCGAAACCATGAACACCGCGCGCATGACCCACAGCTTCGCCATGGCTCACATCCAGGGCCTGCCGGGTTTTGCCGAGTTGGTGGACCACGGCATCCAGGCACTCAATGGCCGTTTGCGCGACGCCGAGCACGGTGGTTGGTTCGCCACGACGCGGCCTGATGAAGACGGTGCAGGCAAGGCGGCCTACCTGCATGCATTCGTTGCCCTGGCGGCCAGTTCCGCGGTGGTGGCCCAGCGTCCTGGCGCTGCGGCGTTGCTGGACGAAGCGGTGCGGATCATCGATGAGCATTTCTGGTGTGAGGAGGAGGGCGCGTTGCGCGAATCCTTCAACCGCGACTGGAGCGAGGAAGAGGCCTATCGCGGCGCCAACAGCAACATGCACGCCACCGAAGCCTTCCTGGCCCTGGCCGATGCCACCGACGATCCTCGTTGGTTGGCCCGTGCCCTGCGTATCGTCGAGCGGGTGATCCACGGCCATGCCGCCGCCAACGACTATCTGGTGGTGGAGCATTTCGACCGCCACTGGCAGCCGCTGCGCGAATACAACCAGGACAATCCTGCCGATGGTTTCCGCCCTTATGGCACCACTCCCGGCCACGGTTTCGAATGGGCGCGGCTGCTGCTGCACCTTGAAGCCGCACGGGTCCAGATCGGCATGCTGACCCCAGGGTGGCTGGCCCAGGACGCGCAAAAACTCTTCGACCAGAACTGCCGCCATGGCTGGGACGTCGATGGCGCGCCGGGCATTGTCTACACCCTGGACTGGGATAACCGCGCCGTGGTTCGTCACCGCCTGCATTGGGTCCACGCCGAAGCGGCGGCGGCTGCCAGCGCCTTGCTCAAGCGCACCGACGAGGCGAAGTACGAAGCCTGGTACCGGTGCTTCTGGGAGTTCTGCGACAAACATTTCATCGATCGCTGCAACGGCAGTTGGCATCACGAGCTCGATCCGCAAAACCGTCCCAGCGCCGATATCTGGCCGGGCAAGCCGGACCTGTATCACGCCTGGCAGGCGGTCCTGATCCCGCGCCTGCCCCTGGCACCGAGCATGGCGTCAGCCCTGGCGCGGTTATCCAGCCCAGCGCCTGTGTAACCATGTCGTGACATTTGCACGTCCCTTCGTTACCTGCGAAGGGATTCCCTCTGATTAGAATCCATGCAGCGCAAGCACCAGACTTGCATGCATAACAACAAGAAAGGTAATTCTAGATGAATGCGATTTCTCGCCTCGCTACTGTCATTTCTCTTGCTTCCCTGCTTCCCGTCGCAGCCTTCCCTGTCACTACCCTTGCCGCCGAATCCAAAGGTTCCGTGGAAGTCGTCCACTGGTGGACGTCGGGTGGTGAAAAAGCCGCTGTCGATGTGCTCAAGGCCCAGGTAGAGAAAGACGGCTTTACCTGGAAGGACGGCGCTGTCGCCGGTGGTGGCGGTTCCACTGCCATGACCGTGCTCAAGAGCCGTGCCGTGGCCGGCAACCCACCGGGTGTCGCCCAGATCAAGGGCCCGGACATCCAGGAATGGGCGTCCACCGGGCTGCTCGACACCGACATCCTCAAGGACGTCGCCAAGGCCGAGAAGTGGGACAGCCTGCTCGACAAGAAAGTCTCCGATACCGTGAAGTACGACGGTGACTACGTCGCCGTGCCGGTGAATATCCACCGCGTCAACTGGCTGTGGATCAATCCGGAAGTCTTCAAGAAAGCCGGTATCACCAAGAACCCGACCACCCTCGAAGAATTCTACGCGGCCGGCGACAAGCTCAAGGCTGCGGGCTTCATTCCGCTCGCCCACGGTGGCCAGCCTTGGCAGGACAGCACCGTGTTCGAAGCCGTGGTGCTCTCGGTGATGGGTGCAGATGGCTACAAGAAGGCCCTGGTCGACCTGGACAACAAGGCCCTGACCGGTCCGGAAATGGTCAAGGCACTGACCGAACTGAAGAAAGTCGCGACCTACATGGACGCCGATGGCAAGGGCCAGGACTGGAACCTGGAAGCGGCCAAGGTCATCAACGGCAAGGCCGGCATGCAGATCATGGGTGACTGGGCCAAGAGCGAGTGGACCGCGGCGAAGAAAGTCGCCGGCAAGGACTACGAGTGCGTGGCCTTCCCGGGCACCGACAAGGCCTTTACCTACAACATCGACTCCCTGGCGGTGTTCAAGCAGAAGGACGCGGGCACCGCGGCCGGCCAGCAGGATATCGCCAAGGTCGTGCTGGGTGAGAACTTCCAGAAGGTCTTCAGCATCAACAAAGGCTCGATCCCGGTGCGCAACGACATGCTGGGCGACATGGCCAAGTACGGTTTCGATTCCTGCGCCCAGACCGCGGCCAAGGACTTCCTGACGGACGCCAAGTCCGGCGGCCTGCAACCGAGCATGGCGCACAACATGGCGACCACGCTGGCGGTACAGGGTGCGTTCTTTGACGTGGTGACCAACTACATCAACGACCCGAAAGCCGACCCGGCCGATGCTGCCAAGAAACTGGGCGCAGCGGTTCAGTCTGCCAAGTAATTTGCGCCTCGGTCCCTTGTGGGAACGAGCCTGTGGGAGCAAAGCTTGCTCGCGATGAACGATAACGCGGTCATTAGAAAGACCGAGGCGCCTTCATCGCGAGCAAGCTCAGCTCCCACACAAGCTCGCTCCCACAAAGGGATGCCCTTGTAACCTTGTTTTGGATCTTCCCATGAGTTCTGTTGCTGTGTTCAGCAAGGCCTCGCCGTTCGATGCATTACAGCGTTGGCTCCCGAAACTGGTGCTGGCGCCGAGCATGTTCATCGTTCTGGTGGGCTTCTATGGCTATATCTTGTGGACGTTCGTCCTGTCGTTCACCACCTCGACGTTCTTGCCGAACTACAAATGGGCCGGCCTGGCGCAATACGCCCGGCTGATGGACAACGACCGCTGGTGGGTGGCGAGCAAGAACCTGGTGCTCTTTGGTGGCATGTTCATCGGCATCACCCTGGTGATCGGCGTGCTGCTGGCGGTGTTTCTCGACCAGCGCATTCGTCGCGAAGGTTTCATCCGCACCATTTACCTGTACCCGATGGCGCTCTCGATGATCGTCACCGGTACGGCCTGGAAATGGCTGCTCAACCCGGGCATGGGCCTGGACAAATTGTTGCGTGACTGGGGTTGGGAAGGCTTCCGCCTGGACTGGCTGATCGACCCGGACCGCGTGGTGTACTGCCTAGTGATCGCGGCGGTGTGGCAGGCCTCGGGCTTCATCATGGCGATGTTCCTGGCCGGCCTGCGGGGTGTCGATCAATCGATCATCCGTGCCGCGCAGATCGATGGCGCGAGCATGCCGCGCATCTACTGGAAAGTGGTGTTGCCGAGCCTGCGCCCGGTGTTCTTCAGCGCCGTGATGATCCTGGCGCACATCGCGATCAAGAGCTTCGACCTGGTGGCGGCGATGACGGCCGGTGGCCCGGGTTATTCCTCCGACCTGCCAGCGATGTTCATGTATTCCTTCACCTTCAGTCGCGGCCAGATGGGCATGGGCTCGGCCAGTGCAATCCTGATGCTCGGTGCGATCCTCGCAATCATCGTGCCTTACCTGTACTCCGAGCTGAGGACCAAGCGTCATGACTAGTCTCGCTGCCAAACCTTCCATCAGCCTGAGTCGCATCGCGATCTACGCGGTGCTGATCCTCGCCGTACTGCTTTACCTGGTGCCATTGGTGGTCATGTTGTTGACCAGCTTCAAGACGCCGGAAGACATCAGCACCGGCAACCTGCTGAGCTGGCCGACCGTGGTCAGCGGCATCGGCTGGGTCAAGGCCTGGGCCACGGTGGACGGCTACTTCTGGAACTCGATCAAGATCACCGTCCCGGCGGTGCTGATCTCCACCGCCATCGGTGCCTTGAACGGCTACGTGTTGTCGATGTGGCGCTTTCGCGGTTCGCAGTTGTTCTTCGGCCTGTTGCTGTTCGGGTGCTTCCTGCCGTTCCAGACTGTCCTGCTGCCGGCCTCGTTCACCCTCGGCAAGATGGGCCTGGCCAGCACCACCACGGGCCTGGTGTTCGTGCACGTGGTCTATGGGCTGGCGTTCACCACGCTGTTCTTCCGTAACTACTACGTGAGCATTCCCGATGCACTGGTGAAGGCGGCGCGACTGGACGGTGCGGGTTTCTTCACCATCTTCCGGCGGATCATCCTGCCGATGTCCACCCCGATCATCATGGTGTGCCTGATCTGGCAGTTCACGCAGATCTGGAATGACTTCCTGTTCGGCGTGGTGTTCTCCAGCGGTGATTCGCAGCCCATCACAGTGGCGCTGAACAACTTGGTCAACACCAGTACCGGGGCCAAGGAATACAACGTGGACATGGCGGCGGCGATGATCGCCGGGCTGCCGACCCTGCTGGTCTATGTGGTCGCAGGCAAGTATTTCGTGCGCGGCCTGACGGCCGGCGCAGTCAAGGGGTAATCATGGCAACGCTTGAACTTCGCAACGTAAACAAGACCTATGGTGCCGGCCTGCCGGACACCCTGAAGAACATCGAGTTGTCGATCAAGGACGGTGAGTTCCTGATCCTCGTCGGACCTTCGGGCTGCGGCAAGTCGACGCTGATGAACTGCATCGCCGGCCTGGAGACCATTACCGGCGGCGCGATCATGATCGGTGACCAGGATGTCAGCGGCATGAGCCCGAAGGATCGTGACATCGCCATGGTGTTCCAGTCCTACGCGCTGTACCCGACCATGAGCGTGCGCGAGAACATCGAGTTCGGCCTGAAAATCCGCAAGATGAACCAGTCGGCCATCGACGAAGAAGTCAACCGCGTGGCCAAGCTGCTGCAGATCGAGCACCTGCTCAATCGCAAGCCCGGCCAGCTTTCCGGCGGCCAGCAACAGCGCGTGGCCATGGGCCGGGCGCTGGCGCGGCGGCCGAAGATCTACCTGTTCGACGAACCGCTGTCCAACCTCGACGCCAAGCTGCGGGTCGAGATGCGCACTGAAATGAAGCTGATGCACCAGCGCCTGAAGACCACCACGGTCTACGTGACCCACGACCAGATCGAAGCCATGACCCTGGGCGACAAAGTGGCGGTGATGAAGGACGGGATCATCCAGCAATTCGGCACCCCGAAAGACATCTACACCAACCCGGCCAACCTGTTCGTGGCGAGCTTCATCGGTTCGCCGCCGATGAACTTCATCCCGCTGCGCCTGCAACGCAAGGACGGTCGCCTGCTGGCGCTGCTCGACAGCGGCCAGGCCCGTTGCGAACTGCCGATGGGCATGCAGGACGCCGGCCTGGAAGACCGCGAAGTGATCCTGGGCATGCGCCCGGAGCAGATCATGCTGGCGGGCAGCGAGCCCAATGGCTTGCCGACCATTCGCGCCGAAGTGCAGGTCACCGAGCCTACCGGGCCGGACACTCTGGTGTTCGTCAGCCTCAACGACACCAAGGTTTGCTGCCGCCTGGCGCCGGACGTGGCGCCGCAAGTCGGGGAGACCCTGACGCTGCAATTCGATCCATCGAAAGTGCTGCTGTTCGATGCCCAGTCCGGCGAACGCCTGGGCGTGGCCGGCCAGCCGCAGACAGATGCCCGGACTGCAAACGTAGCGCAGTTCAAGGGCCGGTGAAGAATAAGTGTGGGAACAGGTTTGCTCCCACAGGAAAGGAGTATGCGGTGGATGGGGACATTCGCCGCAATCGTTGTAAACCGCGTTAGATAAAAACAGTTAATAACAATAAATAAAGACGAGGATGTAGGGATGAAAAAGAAAAACAACGCCCAGCTTATCTGCCAGTTGTCAGCCGTTGCGGCGATGATGCTGGCCGGTAGCGCACACGCAGCCGACGCATTCAGCGCCGACTCGAAGTGGATGACGGGCGATTGGGGCGGTGAACGGATCAAGCTGATCGAGCAAGGTATCGATATCAAGGCTGACTTTGTCGGGGAGATGGGTGCCAACCTCCACGGCGGCTACAACGATGACAAGACCGCGCGCTGGTCCCAGCAGTTTGGCCTGGGCGTCGCGCTCGATCTGGAGAAGCTGGCGGGCTGGGGTGATACGGAAGCCAAGATCCAGTTCACCCGGCGTGACGGTCGCAACATCTCCAACGACCGTATCGGTGATCCACGTGCCGGTACCCTCAGTTCTTCCCAGGAAGTCTGGGGTCGTGGGCAAACCACTCGTCTGACCCAGTTGTGGATCAAACAGAAATACTTCGACAGCAAACTGGATGTCAAAGCCGGTTACTTCGGTGAGGGCGAAGACTTCAACACCTTCCCGTGCGAGTTCCAGAACCTGGCGTTCTGCGGTTCACAAGCGGGTAACTGGGCGACCGGCATCTGGTACAACTGGCCGATCATGCAGGCGGCGATTCGCGTCAAGTACAACCTTACGCCTGAGCTCTATGTGCAAATCGGTGCGTACAACCAGAACCCTTCGCAACTGGAAAACAAGAACCGCTACAAGCTCAGCGGCAGCGGTACCAAGGGTACCCTCATTCCCGTCGAGCTGGTCTGGTCACCCAACATCAATAGCCTGCCGGGCGAGTACCGTGTCGGTTACTACAAAAGTACGGCCAAGGCCGATGACGTCCGTGAGGACGACAATGGCAACGACGCCGCGACCACTGGCAACGCCTATCGCAGCCACAGCAGCAAGGACGGCTACTGGTTCGTCGCGCAACAACAACTCACTACCCACAACGGTGATGCTTCGCGCGGCCTGAACATCGCGGCCAACGCCACCTTCCATGACAAGGAAACCAACGTCGTCGACAACTACCAGTCGCTGATGTTCGTGTACAAGGGACCGTTCGATGCACGTCCAAAAGACGATGTCGGCATCGGTTTCTCCCGTATCCATGTCAACGAAGATGTGAAGAAAAACTCTGAACTGGTCAACGCCGCCAATGGCGTCAGCGACTACGATAATCCGCTGTTCGCGCCACTGCGTAGCACTGAGTACAACTACGAGGTCAACTACGGTTTCCACGTGACCAACTGGCTGACCGTGCGTCCGAACCTGCAGTACATCACTCACCCGGGCGGTGTTGATGAAGTCGACAACGCGCTGGTGGCCGGCCTGAAAATTCAGTCGGTGTTCTAACGCTGTTGCGATAAGCTCCTCTCTATGTGCGCATATTTGCGGACGGCCAAGGCTGTCCGCTTTTTTTTGGGAAGCGCGTTGGGGTGCATGGGGAACCTGTGGCGAGGGAGCTTGCTCCCGCTGGGTTGCGAAGCGACCCCAAAGCCATTCACTGCGGTGCTTCAGCCAGATCGCATTTGTCCCGTTTACGACTGCTTCGCAGCCGAGCGGGAGCAAGCTCCCTCGCCACAAAAATAGTGTCGTACTTAGTTGAGTATTGAATGACTTCCAGGACCGCGGCCCATGCATGAGCATCCGCTACAACGCTTTTTCAGATCCTTGCGCGAACGCCCGGTATTCGCGTGGGAGCGCTATCGGCAACGCGATGTGTTGGTGATCGATCATCCGTTGTGCCAGGCGGTGTTCAGTCGCCAGGGCGCGCAGTTGCTGCACTTCCAGCCGCGAGGCCAGAAGCCCTGGTTGTGGTGCGCGGCCAAATGGCCACACGTCGGTGCGATCCGTGGCGGAGTACCGGTGTGCTGGCCGTGGTATGGCCGTCATCCCAGTGAAAACGCCTGGCCGTCCCATGGTTGGGCGCGGTTGATCGATTGGAAGCTGCTCGACAGCCGCAGTGATGAAGACGGTGTGCATCTGCACTGGCAACTGCAATTGTGCGACTGGCAAGTGGACTTGTACGCCGACCTGGGTGAGCGCATGGAACTGCGCTTGAGCACCGAGCACCAGGACAGCCTGCCGTGCCAGTTGAGCCAGGCCTTGCACGCCTATTGGCGTATTGGTGACGTCGGTGAGGTAGCGCTGTCTGGACTTGAAGGTGCCCAGGGTTATGACCAGTTGAGCCGTGCGGTTTGCCAGCAGGAAGGCGAGTTGCGGGTCGAGGGCGGCTGCCAGCGGGTGTTCCAGCATGAGGGTGAATTGCAGCTCAAGGATCACGCCTGGCAGCGCGAATTGTGCATCGACACCGGCGACAGTGCCGACACCGTGGTCTGGCATCCCGGCACGCGGCCGTTGCTGGGGGTGAGTTGGGATGAGGTCAGCGAATTCGTCTGTGTCGAAGCGGCCAGTGGCGGTACCGACAGCCTGTGCCTGGCGCCGGGGGAGCGGGCGCATTTGAGTTTGCAGGCGTGGGTAGGGGCTTGATGCAGGGGGCAGGGTGGTGGGTGAGGCTGCTGGCCCCATCGCGAGCAAGCTCGCTCCCACACAAAACCCATGTGGGAGCGAGCTTGCTCGCGAAGACGGACGATCAGGCGGCGAGGATTCTGGATTGAATCAGTTGAACTCATCCCCCACTGGATACCGACTGGCATTCAGGCTTTCCTTGATCTTGCGCAGATGCGGCTGGAAGTCCACGCCCCGACGCAGGGTCATGCCGGTGGCGAGCACGTCCAGTACGGTGAGTTGGATGATCCGCGAGGTCATCGGCATATAGATGTCAGTGTCTTCGGGCAGGGGGATGTTCAGGCTCAGGGTGCTGGCCTTGGCCAGCGGCGAGCCTTCGGCGGTCAGGCCCAATACCGAGGCGCCGTTTTCCCGGGCGATGCGTGCCACTTCCACCAGCTCGCGGGTGCGGCCGGTGTAGGAAATGATCACGAACAGCTCGCCGGTATGGGCCACCGACGCAATCATGCGCTGCATCAGGACGTCGGCGTGAGCGGTCACTGCCAGGTTGAAGCGGAAAAACTTGTGCTGGGCATCCAGGGCCACCGGGGCGGAGGCGCCGAGGCCGAAGAAGTGGATCTGCCGGGCCTGGATCAGCAGGTCCACGGCGCGACTGATCAAATTGGGATCGAGGGCCTGGCAAGCGCTGTCCAATGAGGCAATGGCACTGCCAAAGATCTTGCGGGTATAGGCTTCCGGGTTGTCATCGGCTTCTACCGCGCGGCTGACATAAGCGGCGCCGCTGGCCAGGCTCTGGGCCAATTGCAGCTTGAGTTCCGGGTAACCGCTGACGCCGAACGAGCGGCAGAAACGGTTGACGGTCGGTTCGCTGACCGAAGCCGCCTGGGCGAGGGCGGCGATGCTGAAGCGGGTCGCCTGCTGCGGGTTGAGCAGGATGATCTCGGCCACCTTGCGTTCGGCCTTGTTCAGGTCTTCAAGGCGACTCTGGATCTGTTCCAGTAAGTTTCGCACGCGGTCCATACAAGATTCCTAGGAAGACGGGTCTTTGATACGACCCTTTGCGGTGGCCTATCCTACTGATGGCTCCGACGGACCACCACTCGGAATCGGTATTTTCGAAAAATGTTGTGGTTATTACTACATTTTTCCTTGAGTGATACCTTGAAAAAAGGTATTTGTAGTTTAACTTGATAAAAGAACAAACATCATGCCTTCGATTACGGTTGAACCGTGCACCTTTGCCTTGTTCGGCGCGTTGGGCGATCTGGCCTTGCGCAAGCTCTTTCCTGCCCTGTACCAGCTCGATGGCGCCCAATTGTTGCACGAGGACACGCGGATCATTGCGCTGGCCCGTGAGCCCGGCGGTGAGCAGCAACACCTGGCATTCATCGCCGCCGAGCTGCGCCGTTATGTTGGCGAAAAAGACCTGGACGAAGCCGTACTCGAGCGCTTCCTGGCACGCTTGACCTACCTGCACGTGGATTTCCTCAAGGCCGACGATTATGTCGCCCTGGCCGAAGCGGCCGGTTCGACCCAGCAGGTCATTGCCTATTTCGCCACCCCGGCGGCGGTGTATGGGGCGATCTGCGAGAACCTGGCGAAGGTCGGCTTGAGCGAAAACACCCGGGTGGTGCTGGAGAAACCCATTGGCTCGGACCTGGAGTCGTCGCGCAAGGTCAACGATGCCGTGGCGCAGTTCTTCCCGGAAAACCGTACCTATCGCATCGACCATTACCTGGGCAAAGAGACGGTGCAGAACCTGATCGCCCTGCGGTTCGCCAACAGCCTGTTCGAAACCCAGTGGAACCAGAACTACATTTCCCACGTGGAAATCACGGTGGCCGAGAAGGTCGGTATCGAAGGCCGCTGGGGCTATTTCGACAAGGCCGGCCAACTGCGGGACATGATCCAGAACCACCTGCTGCAGCTGCTGTGCCTGATCGCCATGGACCCACCGGCGGACTTGTCCGCCGACAGTATCCGTGACGAGAAGGTCAAGGTGCTCAAGGCCCTCGCGCCGATCAGCCCGGAAGGCTTGACCACCCAGGTGGTGCGTGGCCAGTACATCGCCGGCCACAGCGAAGGCAAGGCGGTGCCTGGCTACCTCGAAGAACCGAATTCCAACACCCAGAGCGACACCGAGACGTTCGTCGCCCTGCGCGCCGACATCCGCAACTGGCGTTGGGCCGGGGTACCGTTTTACTTGCGTACCGGCAAGCGCATGCCGCAGAAGCTGTCGCAGATCGTTATCCACTTCAAGGAACCGTCCCACTACATCTTCGCGCCCGAGCAGCGTTTGCAGATCAGCAACAAGCTGATCATCCGCCTGCAACCGGACGAAGGGATTTCCTTGCGGGTGATGACCAAGGAGCAAGGCCTGGACAAGGGCATGCAATTGCGCAGCGGTCCGCTGCAACTCAACTTCTCCGACACCTATCGCAGCGCACGGATTCCCGATGCCTACGAGCGGTTGTTGCTGGAAGTCATGAACGGCAATCAGAACCTGTTTGTCCGTAAAGATGAAATCGAAGCCGCGTGGACGTGGTGTGACCAGTTGATTGCCGGGTGGAAAAAATCCGGCGATGCGCCCAAGCCGTATGCGGCGGGGTCCTGGGGGCCGATGAGCTCCATTGCACTGATCACGCGGGATGGGAGGTCATGGTATGGCGATATCTGAAGTGAAACTGCCCCAGGGCGTCAGCGCCCATGAATTCAAGAACCCGGTGCTGCTGGCCGAAGGCCTGGCGCTGAACGTGGCCGAGCAGTTGCGCAATGCGATCGATGCGCGCGGCACGGCGACCCTGGTGGTGTCCGGTGGCCGCAGTCCGGTGGCGTTTTTCCAGCACTTGGCCAAGCAGGCGCTGGACTGGTCCAAGGTGGTGGTCAGCCTGGCCGATGAGCGCTGGGTGCCGGTTGAACACGCCGACAGCAACGCTGGCTTGCTCAAGCGTTACCTGTTGCAAGGTGCGGCGGCCAAGGCCCAGTTCCTGAGCCTCTACAGCGCCAGCTCTCACCTGGAAGCGGCTGCCGAGCAGGCCGATCGTTTGCTGGCCGAGCTGCCGCCCATCGACGTGCTGGTATTGGGCATGGGCGATGACGGGCACACCGCTTCGCTGTTCCCCGGCAGCCCGAACCTGGCCCAAGCCCTGGACGTCAATGGCGCACGTCGCTGCTGGCCGATGCTGGCACCGACCGTGCCGCACCAGCGCTTGACCATGAGCCGCGCCTTGCTGGCTTCGGCGCAACACAAAGTGCTGTCGATTTCCGGTCAGTCGAAATTGACCACCCTGAACGCTGCGGTGGCAGGTGACGATGTCGCCGAAATGCCGATCCGTGCGTTTTTGCAACCTACGTTAGAGATTTACTGGTGCCCATGAACCAAGGATCAGCCGCTATGACAAACCCATCCCCGACCGTTTCCATGGCGGACAAAGTTGCCCTGATCGACAGCCTCTGCGCCAAGGCGCGGATCCTGCCGGTGATCACCATCGCCCGTGAACAGGACATCCTGCCGCTGGCCGATGCCCTGGCCGCCGGTGGCCTGACGGCGCTGGAAGTGACGTTGCGTTCCCAACACGGTCTCAAGGCCATCCAGGTGCTGCGCGAGCAGCGTCCGGAACTGGTGACCGGCGCCGGCACGGTGCTCGACCGCCACATGCTGGACGCCGCCGAGGCGGCCGGTTCGCAGTTCATCGTCACCCCGGGCATCACCCGTGACCTGCTCGAAGCCAGCGTCTACAGCTCCATCCCCTTGTTGCCGGGCATCAGCAATGCCTCGGGCATCATGGAAGGCTACAGCCTGGGCTATCGCCGCTTCAAACTGTTCCCGGCTGAAGTCAGCGGTGGCGTCGCGGCCATCAAGGCCTTGGGCGGCCCGTTCGGCGAAGTGAAATTCTGCCCGACCGGCGGCGTGAGCCCAGCCAACATCAAGAGCTACATGGCGTTGAAAAACGTGATGTGCGTGGGCGGAAGCTGGATGCTTGATCCGGAGTGGATCAAGAACGGCGACTGGGCCCGCATTCAGGAATGCACCGCCGAAGCCTTGGCGCTGCTGGACTGATTGTTTTACCGAACCTCGTTGGGTGTTCTACGGTTTTACGGTGCGCTTGGTCGGCGCGCCGTTTTTTTTGCCTGGGTTTTTATGCTGGCACAGATTTCCTGTGGCCAGGGATCTAGGTACGGCTCAGATGGATCAGTGCCTGGGTCAACCGCTCGATATCACTCGCCAAGGTAATCAACCCTGGGGTAATGCGGATGCATGGCCCGACGCTGGTAGGGCGCACCACGGTGAAAATCCCATGCTCATCGAGCAGTCGAGCGGCCATCGTCTGTTGATCGGCCTGGGCGGTGAAGCGCATCGCCGTGATACCGCAATAGAGCCGCCGGTCATCCGGGGTCATCACCTCGATGCCCGGCACATCGCGCACGGCATTCACCCACAGGTCGCGCAGGTAGCAGAGGCGCGGGCCTTTGGCCAAGGCGCCGCCCAGGCTCCGGTGTTCTTCGAAGACCAGGGGCAGGGTGAGCAAGGCCGGGATATTGGGCGTGCTGTGGGGTGTGCGCGAGCGGATGTCGGTGGCGGGGTAGTTGTCGTCGTCCATGTCCGGGTCGATGTCGGCCAACCGCTGCGGGGCGATGTACAGGAAACCCTGGGAGAGGGGGCCGCCGATCCACTTCTGCAGGTTGAACCCGGCGAATTCGATCCCGAGCTTCTTCAGGTCGAAATCGATCTGGCCCAGGGCGTGGGCACCGTCGAGGATGATATCGACGGCAAACTCCCGGGCGTTCTCGGCAATGGCCTGGACCGGCATCACCAGCCCGGTCAGGTGGTTGACGTAGGTCAGCGCCATCAGCTTGAGGCGAGGGTAGCGAATGAACGCTTCGCGGTAAGTGCTCACCAGGCTGTCGAAACTGGCGGGGTGCTGGTGGACGAGTTCGATCACCTGCGCGCCACGTTGGCGGGCCAGCCAGCGCATGGCGCTTTTGACCGAAGCATATTCCACGTCACAGATCAGCACTTGATCGCCCGGCTTGAGGCCGTTGTAGTTGCGAATCAAGGTTTGCAGGGCATCCACCGCGCTGTTGGCCAACGTCACGCTCTGGGGAGAGGCGTGGATCAGCCGGGCCACCTGTCGCCGAATGGCTTCGCCGTGTTCCCGGTCGAACTGCTGGCGCACATACACCGAGTTGCCGCGGTTGATGAACTCGATGTTGCGCTGGTATTCCTCCACCACGGTGCGGGACATGCGTCCGAAGTAGCCGTTTTCCAGATTGAGTGGCCCGGCGGGATCGATGTCGTAGCGGTCGACAAAGGTTCGCCAGAAGGCTTCATCGTGGGCGCGCAGCGTGTTCTCGGGCATGGCGGGTCTCAGTCAGTCAATGGCGCGGTTTGGGCAGGCCATGTTTGGCGCGCAGCGGGTCCAGCAGGTCGGACAAACCGTTATGATCGATTTCCTGCATCAATGCCAGCAAACCGCCGAGTTCACCATGGGGGAAACCCTCGCGCGCGAACCAGTTCAGGTATTGACCCGGCAGGTCGGCAAGGATTCGGCCCTTGTACTTACCAAAGGGCATTTGACGCGTAACGAGCAACTCGAGCTTTTCCGGATTCATGGCATTCGTCTTGATTCAAACCTGCCTTGAAAATACAGGCATTCTGCATGCAGGCCAAATGACAGATCATGCAAATAGCGCGGATACAGATTTCAACGTGTTTATTAACTAATTGATTTTTAAGTTGTTTTATTGAGATTAATGGCTGGCATGGCTGATGCAATATCCCTTGCAGGTTTTTTATTCACCAGCAAAGGAACTGAAAAATGACTGACATCAACAAAGAATCCATCTCCGTCTTGAACGACCTGATCGAGACCAGCAAGGATGGCCAGGAAGGGTTCAAGACCTGCGCTGAAGACATCAAGCATCCAGAACTCAAGACGCTGTTCGTCCAGCGCTCCGCTGATTGCGCCACCGCGGCAGCCGAGTTGCAAGCCGCCGTTCGTTCGTTGGGCGGTGATCCGGAAACGTCCACCAGCGTCGCCGGTGACCTGCACCGTCGTTGGGTAGACGTGAAATCCATGTTCACCGGCAAGGACGAAGAAGCGGTACTCAACGAAGCCGAGCGCGGCGAGGACCATGCGCTCAAGGCTTACAAAGAGGCCATCGAGAAGATCAACAAGCACAACCTGGTGGGCATTCGTGACCTGGTTGAGCGTCAGTACCATGGCGTGCAACGAAACCATGACCAGGTCAAGGCTCTGCGTAACCAGGCGCGTGCCCAGAGTTAAACACGCAGCCAACACAAAAAAACGCCAGCCTGCCTGGCGTTTTTTTTGGGCGAAGATTTACCCGTGGCGAGGGAGCTTGCTCCCGCTGGGCTGCGCAGCAGCCCCAAAACGCGGGTCGCTGCGCAACCCAGCAGGAGTAAGCTCCCTCGCCACAAGGCGTTTTTGTTTTATTTCCTGCCAAACAGCTCTGGACTCGAATAGTTAGCTAGCTAATAATTGCGCCGCCCCTCACCCTCTATTGCATCTATCGTTATTGCGTCCCCAGAAGAGTTTTTTCGCGTGCCCATTACCTTCCAGGCCTTGTTCGCCCCCGACCGCCTCGCTGTGCAGTTCGCCATCAAGACCGTGCTTGGCGCCGGGCTGGCGTTATGGCTGGCGTTGCGCTGGGGGTTGGAGCAGCCATCGTGGGCGCTGATGACGGCGATCATCGTCGCCCAGCCACTGTCCGGGATGGTGGTGCAGAAAGGGTTGGCGCGATTGGTCGGCACGTTGGTGGGCACCGTCATGTCGGTGGTGTTCATGGGTCTGTTTGCCCAGGCGCCCTGGTTGTTCCTGCTGGCCTTGGCGCTCTGGCTGGGCCTGTGCACGGCCTGTTCGACGCTGCTGCGCAGTGCCTGGTCGTATTCATTCGTGTTGGCCGGCTACACGGTGGCGATCATTGCCCTGCCGGCCATTTCCCATCCGCTGGGGGTGTTCGACCAAGCGGTGGCGCGCTGCACCGAGATCAGCCTCGGCATCGTCTGTGCCACGGCGGCCAGTGCCTTGCTCTGGCCGTTGCGGGTCGAGCGGCAACTGGCCGGTCAGGCCCTGGCTGCCTGGCAGAGTGGCATGCAGGCAGCCCGTGCGACCCTGGCGGGCGATGCCCAGGCCCGTAAAGGGTTGCTGGAGATTCTGGGCAGGATCGTCGCGGTGGACGCCCAGCGCGAACATGCCTGGTTCGAAGGCAGCCGTGGTCGGCAGCGGGCCCGGGCCATCAGCGGCTTGAGCCAGAAACTGCTGATGCTGCTGCGCATCTCGCGCTCGGTGCGCCGGCAGTGGAAGCAGCTCGACCCCGAGGAAACTGTGGCGCTCCAGCCATGGATGAACGAGGTGCAGCAAGCCCTCGATGCCGACAGTGCGACCCTGCAAGCCTTGCGCCCTCGGGTATGGGATGCATCCCACGACCCGCGGATCAGCGCGGCGCAGAGTTACTGCCTGGCGCGGTTCGCCTTGTTGCTCGATACCGCCCTGGCCGCCTGCGCCGCCTTGACGGCGGTGCAGGAGGGCAGGGAGGCGGCGGATCCACCCCGCACCTTGACGCCCCATCGCGACTTGTCCCTGGCCATGGTCTTCGGCGCGCGTAGCGCCCTGGCATTCCTGGCGGTGGCGTGTTTCTGGCTGGCGACCGCCTGGCCCGCCGCATCGGGTGCGCTGGTACTGACGTGTGTGGTGTGCAGCCTGTTCGCCAGTCGCGAAAACGGCGCGCAGATCGGCATGAGTTTTCTGCGGGGCATCTTTTTGGCCGTGCCGACGGCGTTCGTGATCGGCGAACTCGTGCTACCGCAATGGAGCAGTTTCGCGATGCTGTGCCTGGCCATGGGCGTGCCGTTGTTTTTCGGGGCATTGGGCATGGCCAAGCCGCAGATCTTCGCCACGGCGACGTCGTTCTGCCTGCATTTCGTGGTGTTGATTTCACCGCTCAATGCCATGAAATACGACGTCGCGGCGTTCTTCAACAACGCCCAGGCCATGATGATCGGTGTGGGCGCGGCGGTGCTGGCCTTCAATCTGCTGATTTTGCGCAACCCGGCCTGGCACAGCCGCCGTCTGCTGGCCGCGACCCTTCACGATCTGGTGCGCCTGACCCATCGCCGCCTGCCGGGGGCCGAGAGTTGGTTCGGCGGGCGCATGGCCGACCGGCTGTTGCAGCTCGCCAGGCATTACCCTGAACTGCCGGTGCAGTCGCGCAGCCGTTGGGATGATGGTTTGCTTGGCCTGGACATCGGCGATGAGCTGTTGCATTTGCGCCTGAGCCTGGCCGTCGCCCAAGTGCCCGATACCCGGGCGCAGCGCCGTTATTTCGAAGCGCTGGAGCAGGTGCTCGAACGTGGTCCGGCCGGTGACCAGGCCGATGGGCTGGCCCCGGAGAGCGCCGCATTCCTGAACGTGTTGTCGACCCAGCCGCCCAGCGATGCACTGAAGCTGGCCCAGGGTGCGGTGGTGCAATTGCAAAACAGCTGGCGCGCCTGGTGCAGCCAGCACGAACCAGAACGACGGGAGCACAGCCATGGGCTTGCGTGAGTGGTCGATTGGCGGGGTGTTGCTCAGCCCGTTCCTGATTTATGTGGTGCTGGCGTTGCTGGTGACCGGCGCACTGCGCCTGTTGCTCAGCCTGGTGCCGGCCGGGCGCTGGATCTGGCATGAAGCCTTGTTCGACTGCGCCCTGTATGTCTGTGTCCTGACTGTCATTACCGTGGTCCTCGGGCCGCTATAGGAGTTGAACATGCGTACTTCCGTACGTGTCGCCGTCACGCTGTGCATGGTGGCCGTGGCGATCTTCGCCGGCTTTCACCTGTGGCAGTACTACATGCTCACGCCCTGGACTCGCGATGCGCGGATCCGCGCCGACGTGGTGGTGATCGCACCCGACGTGTCGGGCTGGGTGCGCGAGCTCAAGGCTGTGGATAACCAGCAGGTCAAGGCTGGTGATCTATTGTTGAGCATCGACCGCGAGCGTTTCGAGGCGGCGGTGGAGAAGGCACGGGCCGTGGTCCAGACACGCCAGCAGCAACTGAGTCTGCGCGAACACGAAGCCAGTCGCCGCGCCGCCCTGGGGCCCCAGGCCATCAGTGCCGAACTGCGGGAAAACGCCCAGATCAACGCCGGCATCGCCCGCGGCGAACTGCGCGAAGCCCAGGCCGAGGCCAAGGTCGCCGAGCTCAACCTGGCCCGCAGTCAGGTCCTGGCCCCCCGCAGCGGCCACATCACCAACCTGCGTCTGGCCGAAGGCAACTACGTGAATGCCGGGCAGCCGGTCATGGCGCTGATCGACGACTCGACGTTCTATGTGCAGGCCTATTTCGAAGAAACCAAATTGCCCAGGATTCGTGTGGGCGATCCGGTCAAGATCTGGCTGATGAGTGCCGGCCATGCGCTGGAGGGTCACGTCGAAAGCATCAGCCGCGGCATTACCGACCGCAACACCAACCCTGATGCGCAGTTGCTGGCGGAGGTGGAGCCGACCTTCAACTGGGTGCGCCTGGCCCAGCGGATCCCGGTGCGGATCAAGTTGGACAAGGTGCCGGAGGGCGTGAACCTGAGCGCCGGGATGACGGCGAGCGTGCAGGTGCGCGAAGACCAGCAATAACTTGTGGGAGCGAGCTTGCTCGCGATGGCGGCCTGACATTCTCCATCGAGGTCGGCTGTCCGACCTCATCGCGAGCGAGCTCGCTCCCACAAGGTCACGCAGAAGCTGTTAGCCAATGCTGATCGCCGGCAACGTCGGCAAGGTCACGGTCTGCTGCTTGCGTGGGGCGAGGATTTCCGCTTCGCCGTCCACCACCAGCTCGTCGCGCTGGTTGAACACGCGGGTGGCGATGCGTACGCGAAACTTCGGCATCTTTTCCAGGATCTCCAGGCGCACGGTCAGGGTGTCGCCGATTTTCACCGGTTTCTGGAAGCTCATCTGCTGGCCGATATAGATCGTGCCCGGCCCAGGCAGCTCGCACGCCACCGCCGCGCTGATCAGCGCACCGCTGAACATGCCGTGGGCGATGCGCTCCTTGAACATGCTCGCCGCGGCGAATTCGGCGTCCAGGTGCACCGGGTTGTGATCGCCCGACATCGCCGCGAACAGCTGGATGTCGCGTTCCTCGACGGTTTTGCTGTAGCTGGCGGTCTGGCCGATTTCGAGGGCTTCGTAAGGGGTGTTGGTAACCTGGGTCATCTGTTTCAGATCCTGTGGAATAAAGGAAAACGCTGCAAGCCTACTCGCTGCGTGGCGGCCGCTTGTGGTCCAAGGCCTGGGCAATCCAGGCCAGCACGTCGGCGGTCACTTCATCGCGGTTGGTTTCATTGAACAATTCGTGTCGGGCCTGCGGGTAAATCGTCAGTTGCAGGTGCTGGCTGCCGGCGTCGCGCAGGGCGTCGGCCAGATCCTTCAGACGCTTGCCTTCGCTCACCGGATCACATTCGCCACCGATCACCAGCAAGGGCAGGCCCGGATCGATCTGGGCGAGATTGGACGCTTTGCTGATTTGCTGCAAGCCGCCGAGCAGGTCGACCCACAGTTGATTGGTGCAGCGAAAGCCGCACAGCGGGTCGTGGACGTACTTGTCCACTTCGGCCGGATCGCGACTGAGCCAGTCGAAGGGAGTACGGCTCGGTTTGAATTTCTTGTTGAAACTGCCGAACGACAGCCACTCGATCAAGGCACTGCGCCCCGTCGCACCCTGGCGCCGGCGTTCGAAGCGGGCGATCAGGCGAGCGCTGCGGTAGAGCGCCACCGGCTGGAAATTCGAACCGCTGAGAATCGCCCCGTGCAGGCTGGCGCTGTGATGCAGCAGGTAACCCTGGGCGATGTAGCTGCCCATGCTGTGGCCCAGCAGCAGGATGGGTGTATCCGGGTGCTGCTGGCCGATGTGATGGTTGAGGCTGGCCAAATCACCCACGACCTTGGCCCAGCCATCTTCGTCGGCAAAGTGTCCGAGAGTCGCTCCCTCGCCGGTCTTGCCATGGCCGCGCAGGTCCATCCCATAGACACCGTAGCCTTCGTCGCACAGCGCCTGGGCCAGGCGGGCGTAGCGGCCGCTGTGTTCGGTCATGCCGTGGGCCAGCATGATCACCGCCAACGGCGCGGTTTCGGGCAGCCACTGGTTGACGAACAGGCGGCTATGGTCGGTCGCGGTCAGCCAGAACGTTTGGTGGATCATGGCGATTCCTTTGCACAAAGTCAGACGCAGCGTCGCTGCATTGTATAGCGCATCCGTTGCGTCTCGCCTGATCAGGCCACACCATGGCAAGAAGATTCACACAATCTATGACGCAGGTTGCCATATTTGCCTGATTGGCCATAGCTGCTAGTGTCCCAAGAGCTCCGCCTCTGCAAGCGATACAGACGCGGCCCGGACATGCTCAGGTAAAGAGGACAAAAACAATGCAGCCTGATTTCTGGAATGACAAACGCCCGGCCGGCGTGCCCCTGGACGTCGACCTGGGGACCTACAAGTCGGTGATCGAGGTGTTCGAGCGTTCCTGCAAGAAATTTGCCGACCGTCCGGCGTTCAGCAACATGGGGGTGACCCTCACCTATGCCGAGCTCGAGCGCTACAGCGCGGCGTTCGCCGGTTACCTGCAAACCCATACCGACCTGGCGCCTGGCGATCGTATCGCGGTGCAGATGCCTAACATCCTGCAGTACCCGATCGCCGTGTTTGGTGCCTTGCGCGCCGGGCTGATCGTGGTCAACACCAACCCGCTGTATACCGCGCGGGAAATGCGTCATCAGTTCAAGGACTCCGGTGCCCGGGCGCTGGTGTACCTGAACATGTTCGGGCAGAAAGTCCAGGAGGTGTTGCCCGATACGGACCTGCAGTACCTGATCGAAGCGAAGATGGGCGACCTGATGCCCACCGCCAAGGGCTGGCTGGTCAACACGATGGTGAGCAAGGTCAAGAAAATGGTCCCGGCCTATTCGCTGCCCCAGGCCATTTCCTTCAAGAGCGCCTTGCGCCTGGGACGCGGCCAGGGCATCAAGCCGCTGACCGTCAGCCTCGACGATATTGCGGTATTGCAATACACCGGTGGCACCACCGGGTTGGCGAAGGGCGCGATGCTGACCCACGGCAACCTGGTGGCCAACATGCAACAGGCCCGGGCCTGCCTGGGGCAGCTCGGCGAGGACGGCCAGCCGCTGCTGCGCGAAGGCCAGGAGGTCATGATCGCGCCACTGCCGCTGTACCATATCTATGCGTTCACGGCGAACTGCATGTGCATGATGGTGACCGGCAACCACAACGTGCTGATCACCAACCCACGGGACATCGGCGGCTTCATCAAGGAACTGAAGAACTGGCGTTTCTCGTTGTTGCTGGGGCTCAACACGCTGTTCGTGGCGTTGATGGATCATCCGGATTTCAAGACCCTGGATTTTTCCCACCTCAAGGTCACCAACTCCGGCGGCACCGCGTTGATCAAGGCCACCGCCGAGCGCTGGCAGCAGCTCACCGGTTGCGGCATTACCGAGGGCTATGGCCTGACCGAAACCTCACCGGTGGCGAGTGCCAATCCTTATGGTGGCAAGTCTCGGCTGGGCACAGTGGGGATGCCGGTGCCGGGTACGCTGATGAAAGTGATCAACGACGATGGCGTCGAGCAGCCCCTGGGCGAGCGCGGCGAGCTGTGCATCAAGGGGCCGCAGATCATGAAAGGCTATTGGAACAAGCCCGAGGCCACGGCCGAAGTGCTGGACAGCGAGGGCTGGTTCAAGTCTGGCGATATCGCGGTGATCGACCCGGACGGTTTCGTGCGCATCGTCGACCGCAAGAAGGACATGATCATCGTCTCGGGTTTCAATGTGTACCCCAACGAGATCGAAGACGTGGTGATGGCCCATCCCAAGGTGGCCAACTGCGCGGTGATCGGCGTGCCGGACGAGCGCTCGGGGGAGGCGGTGAAGCTGTTCGTGGTGGCGCGTGAGGCCGGGGTCAGCCTCGAAGAACTCAAGGCCTACTGCAAGGAAAACTTCACCGGCTACAAGATTCCCAAGCACATCGTGTTGCGGGATTCATTGCCGATGACGCCAGTGGGCAAGATCCTGCGGCGGGAGTTGCGGGATATAGCCTGAGGCGCCTGCCTCATGGAAACCCTGTGGGAGCGAGCTTGCTCGCGATAGCGGTAGGTCAGTGACAGAAATGTTGGCTGATACACCGTCATCGCGAGCAAGCTCGCTCCCACCGTTTTTTATGTATTCGAGGTGATTATCCAGAGCTTAGAATTTTTACTCTAAAAATGACCATAAAATATTCATGAGTCATGTTTATGACTGCGGGGGTTGTTTTTGGCTCTAGGCGACCCTTGGCAAAGCTGCTACTCTCGGCGCGCTTTTGTGACTTCTCGGCCTTGATTCAAGCCAGATTCACCAATAAACACACACCAATAATAATCGCATCAAATGCGGTGAGAATTCGCGTTGCTGAGGAGTGGGCTTCCATGATCGAAGACTTTTGGAAGGATAAGTACCCAGCTGGGATTGCTGCCGACATCAATCCAGACGAGTATCCGAATATTCAGGCGGTGTTGAAGCAGTCCTGCCAACGCTTTGCCAACAAGCCGGCATTCAGCAACCTCGGCAAGACGATCACCTACGGTGAGCTCTACGAGTTGTCCGGGGCGTTTGCCGCGTACCTGCAACAGCATACCGATTTACAGCCGGGCGATCGAATCGCCGTGCAGCTGCCCAACGTTCTCCAGTACCCGGTGGCTGTGTTCGGTGCGATCCGTGCCGGGCTGATCGTGGTCAACACCAACCCGTTGTACACCGCGCGGGAAATGGAACACCAGTTCAACGACTCCGGTGCCAAGGCCCTGGTGTGCCTGGCGAACATGGCGCACCTGGCCGAAACCGTGGTACCGAAGACGGGCGTCAAGCACGTCATCGTCACCGAAGTCGCCGACCTGCTGCCGCCGCTCAAGCGCCTGTTGATCAACAGCGTGATCAAGTACGTCAAGAAGATGGTCCCGGCTTATCACTTGCCCAAGGCCGTCAAGTTCAACGACGTGCTGAGCAAAGGCCACGGCCAGCCGGTGAACGAAGCCAACCCCACCAGCGACGACGTGGCTGTGCTGCAATACACCGGCGGCACCACCGGCGTGGCCAAGGGCGCGATGCTCAGCCACCGCAACCTGGTGGCCAACATGCTGCAGTGCAAGGCGCTGATGGGCTCCAACCTCAATGAGGGTTGCGAGGTGCTGATCACGCCACTGCCGCTGTACCACATCTATGCCTTCACCTTTCATTGCATGGCGATGATGCTGATCGGCAACCACAATATCCTGATCAGCAACCCGCGCGACCTCTCGGCGATGGTCAAGGAACTGTCGAAGTGGAAGTTCAGCGGTTTCGTCGGCCTCAATACGCTGTTCGTGGCCCTGTGCAACAACGAAGCCTTCCGCAAGCTGAACTTCTCGGCACTGAAAGTCACCCTGTCCGGTGGCATGGCCCTGCAACTGGCCGCGGCCGAGCGCTGGAAAGCGGTGACCGGTTGCCCGATCTGCGAAGGTTATGGCATGACCGAAACCAGCCCGGTGGCCACCGTCAACCCGATCCAGAACATCCAGATCGGTACCATCGGCATTCCCGTGCCGTCGACGCTGTGCAAGGTGATCAATGACGCGGGCGTCGAGCAGCCATTGGGCGAAATCGGCGAGTTGTGCGTGAAAGGTCCGCAGGTGATGAAGGGCTACTGGCAGCGTCAGGAAGCCACCGACGAGATCCTCGACAGCGAAGGCTGGCTCAAGACCGGTGACATTGCGCTGATCCAGCCGGACGGCTACATGCGCATCGTCGATCGCAAGAAGGACATGATCCTGATCTCCGGTTTCAACGTGTACCCCAACGAACTGGAAGATGTGCTGGCAACCCTGCCGGGCGTGCTGCAATGCGCGGCCATCGGCGTACCGGACGAAAAATCCGGCGAGGCGATCAAGATTTTCATCGTCGCACGGCCGGGTGTGACGTTGACCAAGGAACAGGTGATGGAACACATGCGTGCCAACGTCACCGGCTACAAGGTGCCCAAGGCCGTGGAATTCCGCGATGCCTTGCCGACCACCAACGTGGGCAAGATCCTGCGCCGCGAGTTGCGGGATGAAGAACTCAGGAAGCTGGGGTTGAAGAAGTAAGACCGTTGCCAACAAAAAGCCCCGCTGATGCGGGGCTTTTTGTTGGGCGATGACCTGAAGCGAGGCCGCTTGTGTGGCGAGGGAGCTTGCTCCCGCTGGGCTGCGCAGCAGCCCCCTGCGATTCTACTGACACACCGCAAGGGCCGCTGCGCGTCCAGCGGGAGCAAGCTCCCTCGCCACAGGGAACCGGTGCTTCTCGGGTCCGGTTACAACCGGAACTGCGCAAAATCCAGGTTGGTGCCACCCGGCCGCATGTCCTGCAGGTAGGCGTCCTTGTCGGCGCTCAGCTCCAGGCTCAGGGCGGCCTTGCGTTTGCCCTGGTTGCGCACTTCCAGGCCTTCCATTTTTTCCCGCAGGAACACGGTCGGCACCTTCAAGTGCAGCAGCTCATCGGTGGCCGGCGTGTGCAACAGCAGGTGGATCCATTCGTACTGACCGATGGCCAGGCGCGCCACCGGGATATCGAACCAGAAAATGTTGCGGTTACGGTTCAATTCGCTGAAATGGCAGTTGTTGACGCCCAGTACGGCGCCGCCCAGTTCCTGGTTCCTGCGGGCGATGGCCTGCTTTTTATCGAGTTTCATAACGTTCCTACGGGGTTGGAGCTTCAAGCCACAGCCTGAATACGTGGGGCATTCTCGGGGGTTGATCGACAAACATAAAGTGCAACCTGCATTCGACGATGAAATGTGCCGCTGAAAAAAATGAAACTCCCGGCAAACGGCCCCGGTCAACCCTTATGTAATGACTTTTCGTACCGTTGTTCACAGGAGAGACATCATGGGTAGCACGAGCGATAAAGTGAAGGGCGTTGCCAACGAAGCCGTCGGCAACATCAAGCAAGGCGTCGGCAAGGCCACCGACAATGACCGCATGCGCGCCGAGGGCGTGGTCCAGGAGAAAAAAGGCGAGGCCCAACAAGCCGTGGGCAAGGCCAAGGATGCGCTCAAGAAAGGCGTCGACAAGGCATAACCCGCCTGTAGTAAAACGATTGGAACGGTCATCTGCGGGTGGCCGTTTTCATGTCGGCTCGAACTTGCGCCGGGGAAATTGTTCCAAAGTCGCCAAACAGGTTACTTTGTCTTGGATAACAACCCCATGAGTCGCCAGGCGACCTTCCTTTTTTGCGGCGAAAGGAGACGCACATGATGTTTCCGGCCTTGAAAGGCTTACCTTTGCATCGTGTGATGATGCGTACCGTGACCGAGTTCGTCGACGACGAGATGTCGACCTACGCCTCGGCACTGGCCTACCAGATGCTGTTTTCGCTGTTCCCCTTCATTCTCTTCCTGATTGCCCTGATCGGTTTCCTGCACCTGCCGGACTTCTTCTCCTGGCTGCGCCTGCAATCGGAACTGGTGCTGCCGCCCCAGGCCCTGGAGCAGGTCAACCCGGTGATCGACCAGCTTCAGCAATCCAAGGGTGGCTTGTTGTCAGTGGGTATCGTCATTGCCTTGTGGACCGCTTCGGCGGGCGTGCGGCTGATGATGAGCGCGATGAACGCCGCCTACGACGTGGTGGAGGGCCGTCCGGCCTGGAAGCGCTTCCCGCTGTCGATTTTCTACACGGTCGGCATCGCCGGCATGCTGCTGGCCGCTGCGGCGCTGATGGTGCTCGGGCCGCAGGTGATGGGCTGGATTGCGGCCCAAGTCGGCCTGGAAGAGTTCATCGTCACGCTCTGGACGATCGTGCGCTGGCCGGTGATCGTGTTCTTGCTGATGGTGGCCGTGGCACTGATCTATTACGTGATGCCCGACGTCAAGCAGGAGTTTCGCTTCATCACGCCGGGGTCGGTGCTGGCGGTGGTGGTGTGGATCATCGCTTCCCTGGGCTTCGCGTTTTACGTCAAGACCTTTGCCAACTACAACGCCATGTATGGCAGCATCGGCGCGATCATTGTGTTGTTGCTGTATTTCTATATTTCTTCGGCGGTGCTGTTGCTCGGCGCGGAAATGAATGCAGTGATCGAGCACATGTCCACCGAGGGCAAGAACCCGGGTGAAAAGAGCGCGGGCGAGCACGAAAAACAGCATGTGTCGGGCCTGGGGCGCGACCATTCCATCCCTCAAACCCACCCTGACGAAGCCCGACCATGATCCGTGAAATCCTGAAAATGGGCGACGAACGCCTGCTGCGCATCGCCCCGCCGGTGCCCGCCGAAATGTTCGACAGCCCGGAATTGTGGCAATTGATCGACGACATGTTCCAGACCATGGAAAGTGTCGGCGGCGTCGGCCTGGCGGCGCCGCAGATCGGCATCGACCTGCAACTGGTGATCTTCGGCTTCGAGCACAGCGAGCGTTACCCCGACGCCGAGGCGGTGCCCCAGACCATCCTGATCAACCCACTGATCACCCCTCTGGGCCCGCAGATGGAAGAGGGCTTCGAAGGTTGCCTGTCGGTGCCGGGCCTGCGCGGTGCGGTCGAGCGCTACCAACACATCCGCTATGAAGGCTTCGATCCCAAGGGCGAGCCGATCGTGCGTTACGCGTCGGGCTTTCATGCGCGGGTGGTGCAGCATGAATGCGATCATCTGATCGGGCGCTTGTACCCGTCGCGCATCACTGATTTCAGCAAGTTCGGCTTTACCGAAGTGATGTTCCCGGACCTGGACCCGGCTGCAGACGACTGATCATTCACCGCAGCATCCTGTGGGAGCGAGCTTGCTCGCGATTGCAGTGTGTCAGCTGGCATTGATGCAACAGACCTGACGCTATCGCGAGCAAGCTCGCTCCCACATTGGATCTGTGTCAGGAAGGGCACGGCGGCTCCCACCCCATCGCAATCATCGGCTTGCTACGGGCATACCGGCTCAGGCGTTCGGCCATCGCATAGGGCAGTTCAGGGTCGAAGCTGAAACCACGCCGCTCATAAAAGCCGCGCAAGTCCGGGTGACAGAACAGCCACACCGGCTTGTCCACCCCATTCACCGCTTCAGCGATCAATCGCGCGGCTATGCCCTGGACGCGGTACGCCGGGTCGACGAACAACCCCGTCAACCAATGCCCGCCCGACACTGGCCGCAAGCACAGGGCGGCGACGATCTCATTGCGCCGTGCCACCCACAGCTGCGCGTCACGCACCGCTTTCATCGAGGATTGGTGGGCGCGGTAAAACTTGTTCATCAGCGGCCAAAGCGATGCTTCGAGCGCTGCGTAATGGATTTCGGACATGGCTGGGTCGTGGCGCAGAAGGGGGAGGCGATTATAAAAGAACGCGAGTGCGGCGATAGGTGTATACCTGACTTCACATCCCGTATGACTGGAGTACGTATCATGGCCAAAGGCATGGATTCAAAAAAAGCGGCAAAGAAAAAACCGGCGAAGACTGCCGATGAAAAGCGCGCCGACAAGAAAACCAAGAAGGTGAACCTGTTCGGTCATTGAACCGGTACCGCCTTGGCGGGCCTCAGGTTGAGCTGGGGCGGTCACCCCAGCTCAAATGCTCTGGCCTGTACCGAGGCTCAAAGCGAGGCGAGAAACATGTCCGTGGCCGCGGCTTTGTCGCCCGTGCGGCTCTCCTGGGCCTTTTCCACTTGGGCTATCGCTGACTTGTCCTGCATGCGCTGGGCAATCTCCTGGCTGACCGCCATCTGCTTCTCGGGCGGCATCGCCCCGAACTCTTCCTCGGTAATACCCATCTCTTCGAGAATGCTGTCGCGCAGGCGCTCTTCGGGCGTCTTGCTCATGTAGTCCTTGAACTCCGCCGTGGCGGAGCCGCCGAGCGTCGTGGTCTCTTCAGGCATTGACGAAGCCACGGTCTGCAATTGCACGCGCGTCTTGGCGAACGCCTCATCCACCTTGTCGCTGATGGCGGTGGCGGCATTGACCTGTTGCGTGGCTCGTTGGGTGAAGGAATCCTGGACCTGGGCACTGCCCTGGCTGGCCTGGGCCTGGACGTTATCGCGCAACGCCTGCAACGCGGCGCTTTGCAGGCCGCTGGCGGCTTCGGCGGTGGGATCCTCGCCCGGGCGTTTGAGTGGCAAGACCATCGCTTGCTGTTTTGCACTGACCAACATGATGAACACCTGTAGGTAATGGCTGAGCGATGGGCAGGAGCAATTCCCATGCCGCCTTCGCAAGGCCCGTATTCCAAGGGGTGTGGACAAGCGCGCGGCGAGGGGAGCGGCCAACCCTTGCCGTCGGACGGCATGGATCGACCGCTTGAGCGGGGCGCCTCAGGTGCTTTCGCGAACCTTGAGCTCGAAACCCAGGTCTACCACCGGCTGCGCGATGCGGTTGCCGGCCATCAGTGTCAGCATCTGTTCGGCGGCGCGGCGACCGATGGCTTCCCGTGGGGTGCTGATGCTGCTCAGGCGCGGCACCATATGGGCCGAGGCGGGCAGGTCGTTGAAGCCCAGCACCGAGACCTGCTCGGGGATCTTGATGCCGCAGCGCAGTGCTTCGAACAGGGCGCCGTGGGCCAGGTCGTCGTTGCCGAAGAAGATCGCATCGACGTCCGGGTGGCTGCCGAGCAATTGCAGGAACAATTCCCCGCCCAGGCCCACCGAGGATGGGCGCGGGGTCAGCAGCTCCAGGTCCGGGTCATACAAACCGGCTTGCTGCAGGGCGCGGCGAAAGCCTTCACCGCGCAGCAGGGTGCGCTGGTCCAGTTGCGCGCCGATGTAGGCCAGGCGCTTACGGCCCTTGGAAATCAAGTGCTCGGCCGCCGTTTCGCCAGCCTTGAGCTGGGAAAAACCGACGCAATTGAGCCCGGCGCCGGGGTCCAGTTCCATCATGTACACGCACGGGATATTGCTGGCCTCGATCATGCGGCGGGCGCTTTCGGTGCGGTCGAAACCGGTCAGCAGCAAACCCCTTGGCTGATAGGCCATGTAGTTGCGCAACAGGTCTTCTTCCTCGTCCCGGGAGTAGTGGTAGTTGCCGATCACCACTTCGAAGCCCTTGGGCCGCAGCACCCGATGGATGGCTTCCAGGGTGTCGATGAACAACAGGTTGGACAACGACGGTACCAGCACCACCACCGAATGGCTCTGGGCCGAAGCCAGGGCGCGGGCGGCGGGATTGACGACGTAGTTGAGTTCCACGGCGGCCTGGCGGACTTTTTCCACCAGTTCCGAGGCGACGGTGCTGACGCCACGCAGGGCACGGGAGGCGGTGATAGGGCTGACACCGGCCAGGCGTGCGACTTCGTTGAGCGTGGGGCGACCGGTGGTGCGAGTATTCTTATCGTTTTTAGGGACGGTCATCAGGGCGGCTTGCCAAACAAAAATCAAGGTACTAAGGTAGCGCTGTCTCGACGCCGCTGCAAATGCGTGAGCGGGGGTTGCCTGATCCCTCGTCCGTGGGTGTCGTGAACGAACATGCTGCAACCACAAAAATGACAAGAAGGCGTCGGCAACTTCTGCTTTTGCTGCGGTGTCATAACTGGCAAAGGTAGCGCTGTCTGCGCGCTGAGGTGTTACATGAACAATCCCATCTCCGCCCTGGTCATCATGGGCGTTGCCGGTTGCGGCAAAACGTGCGTCAGCCAGGCCCTGTGCCAGTTGAGCGGCGCCACCGCCATCGAAGGCGACACGTTCCACCCCGCGGCCAACATCCAGAAGATGAGCGCCGGTATACCCTTGAACGACGACGACCGCGCCGGCTGGCTCGACAGCCTGTGCGACGAGTTGCGCCGTGTCGACGCCACGGGCGAGCGTCCGGTGCTGACCTGCTCGGCCCTCAAGCACAGTTATCGTGAGCGTCTGCGCAGCGCCTTGCCCGGCCTGGGTTTCGTATTCCTTGAATTGACCCCTGAAGTGGCCGCTGACCGCGTTTCCCATCGTCCCGGCCATTTCATGCCGTCGACCCTGATCGACAGCCAGTTCGCCACCCTTGAATCCCCTGTCGGCGAGCCCCTGACCCTGGCTCTGGACGCGTCCAGCCACAGCGTTGACGAACTGGCACAGCAGGCTTACGTCTGGTGGTTGGCCCACGGTTTGAAGCTGGCTAGCTGAGTTTCAAAAAATTTGCGTCAGAAAGATAGCGCTGTCCCGACGACTCATAAATAACTGCTTCAATAACAACAACAAATCAGGAGACACCTCCCATGTTCGGCATGTCCCACGAGACGTTCCTACTGCTTGATGCAGTGGTCACGGTGATCGGACTCATCGTCCTCATCACCAAGTTCAAATTCCACCCGTTCATTGCGCTGACCATCGCCGCCGCGTTCCTCGGCCTGACGTCGGGCATGCCGACCGGCACCATCATCAAGGCGTTCCAGGACGGCTTCGGTGGCGTGCTGGGCTTTGTCGGCATCATCCTGGCGCTGGGCACGATGCTCGGCAAAATGATGGCCGAGTCGGGCGGGGCCGATCAGATCGCCCAGACCCTGATCCGCGCCTTCGGCAAGGACAAGGTGCAGTGGGCGATGATGTTCGCCGCCTTCCTGGTGGGCATCCCGCTGTTCTTCGAAATCGGCTTCGTGCTGCTGATCCCGCTGGTGTTCATCGTCGCGCGCCGCACCGGCGTGTCGATCATCAAGATCGGTATCCCGCTGCTGGCCGGTCTTTCCGCGGTCCACGGCCTGGTGCCGCCGCACCCGGGGCCGTTGCTGGCGATTGGCATATTTGGCGCTGACATCGGCAAGACCATTCTCTATGGCCTGATCGTCGCGCTGCCGACCGCCATCATTGCCGGCCCGATCTTCGGTACGTTCATTGCCAAGCACATCCCCGGCCATCCGAACCAGGAGCTGGTGGACCAACTGGCCCGCGAGACGAGCGCCGCCGAGCTGCCAAGCTTCAGCATCACCTTGATCACCGTGCTGTCGCCGGTGTTCCTGATGCTGCTCAAGACCTTCGCTGACGTGGCGCTGCCCGACGGCAACCTCTTCCGTGCCTGGATGGACATGATCGGCCACCCGATCTCGGCCTTGCTGCTGGCGTTGTTGCTGTCGCTGTACACCTTCGGCTACAAGCAGGGCATCGGTTCCAGCCAGATGCTCAAATGGCTGGACGCCAGCCTTGCGCCGACCGCCGCGATCATCCTGATCATCGGTGCCGGTGGTGGCTTCAAGCAGATGCTGGTCACCAGCGGCGTGGGCGATGTGATCGGTCACATGGCGGTGAGTGCGCAGATCTCGCCGATCCTGCTGGCGTGGCTGGTGGCCGCAGTGATCCGTATCGCCACAGGTTCGGCGACGGTGGCGACCATTACCGGTGCCGGTATCGTGGTGCCGGTGGTGGGGATGATGCCGGGTGTGAACCGTGAGCTGCTGGTGCTGGCGACCGGTGCCGGTTCGTTGATCCTGTCCCACGTCAACGATGCGGGTTTCTGGCTGGTCAAGCAGTACTTCAACATGACCGTGGCCGAGACCTTCAAGACCTGGACCGCGATGGAAACCATCCTGTCGGTGGTGGGGTTGATCTTTATCCTGCTGCTGTCGCTGGTGGTCTAACCGACAACCTATAACCCATTGTGGGAGCGAGCTTGCTCGCGATAGCGGACTTACAGTCGATACTTGGCTGACTGTTGTACCGCTATCGCGAGCAAGCTCGCTCCCACACTGGTTTCGGGTGATCAGTAGAGCCAAGGCGGGAGCCAACCCCCGCCGCTGGTTTTAGGTCAGGCGTTAGGTTTGCTTACCAACCCATCCGCCCTGAACATCCCACGGATCCCACGCACCGCCTGGCGAATCCGGTCCTGGTTCTCGATCAGCGCAAAGCGCACGTGATCATCCCCATACTCCCGAACCCCACCCCCGGCGAGACGCAGACCTTGGCTTCGGCCAGCAGCTTCTTGGCAAACTCCAGCGACCCCAAGTGCGCATAGGCCTCGGGAATCTTGGCCCAGACGTACATCGACGCCTTGGGGTTTTCCACCTTCCAGCCCAGCTCATGCAGGCCCTTGACCAGCACGTTGCGGCGCTGGCGGTACTGCTCGGCGATGTCGCGCACACATTGCTGGTCGCCTTCGAGGGCGGCGATGGCGGCCACTTGCAGCGGCGTGAAGGTGCCGTAGTCGTGGTAGCTCTTGATCCGCGCCAGGGCGTTGACCAGTTCCGGGTTGCCCACCATGAACCCGATGCGCCAGCCGGCCATGTTGTAGCTCTTGGACAGGGTGAAGAACTCCACCGCGATGTCTTTCGCGCCCGGCACTTGCATGATCGACGGGGCTTTCCAGCCGTCATACACGATGTCGGCGTAGGCCAGGTCGTGGATCACCAGCACGTCGTACTGCTTGGCCAGGGCGATGACCCGCTCGAAGAAGTCCAGCTCCACGCACTGGGCGGTGGGGTTGGATGGGAAGCCGAGGATCATCATCTTCGGCTTGGGGATCGAGCCGCGAATGGCCCGCTCCAGTTCGTCGAAGAAGTCCACCCCAGGCACCAACGGCACCGAGCGCACCTGGGCGCCGGCGATCACCGCGCCGTAGATGTGGATCGGATAGCTGGGGTTGGGCACCAGCACCGTGTCGCCCTGGTCCAGGGTGGCCAGCATCAGGTGGGCCAGGCCTTCCTTGGAACCGATGGTGACAATGGCTTCGGTTTCCGGGTCGATGTCCACCTCATAGCGGTCCTTGTACCAGCGCGAAATGGCGCGGCGCAGGCGCGGGATGCCTTTGGAGGTGGAATAACCGTGGGTGTCTTCACGCTGGGCGACGGTGACCAGTTTTTCCACGATGTGTGGAGGCGTGGCGCCGTCGGGATTACCCATGCTCAAGTCGATGATGTCTTCGCCGCGCCGACGCGCAGCCATCTTCAGCTCGGCAGTGATATTGAATACATACGGGGGGAGTCGATCGATGCGCGCAAAGCGGCGCGGCGAACCTTGTTCGGCCATTGTTGCCTCGAGATACGTGAGCGCCCGGAACCGTCCGAGCGACGTTGGCCACTGCGGTGGCCTGCGGCGCAAGATAATCGGGCGGATGTCGGATTGTCCAGTAGCCGCGGCGAACTATTTTCGACGACACTGTCGCCCTGGCCGCGGCGCCATCGATGGTCGCAGCGGCTTGTTGAACCTGTCTCACCCAATCCTGATGGAACGAATGATGGAATTTTCCAGCGGCTTCCTGCTGAGCCTTTCGCTGTGCCTGGACATTGGCGTGGCCAATATCGCGATGATCACCCTGGCGATGCAGCGCGGCTATTTCCAGGGGTTCGCCCTGGGCCTGGGCACCTGCGTGGGCGATCTGATCTACGCCGTCCTGGCCTTGGCCGGCATGACCGTGCTGCTGCAATACGAAGCGGTGCGCTGGGTGCTGTGGGTCGGCGGCTCAGTGCTGTTGCTGTACTTCGCGGCCAAGATGATCCACTCGGCGATCTATCACAGCGCGGTATTGGCCGAGGCCGGTGAAGTGCAGGGCAACTCTTCGCGCCAGGAGTTCTTGCGCGGGATTTTCCTGGCCATGTCATCGCCCAGTGCCATCCTCTGGTTCGCGGCGGTGGGCGGTACGCTGATCGCCCGTTCGGGCGGCGGAACCTTGCTCAGCTCGGCGCTGTTTCTCAGTGGTTTCCTCTGCGCCGGGCTGCTGTGGTGCGCGGCTTTGTGCCTGGCGGCGACCCAGGGTGGCAAACTGTTGGGGGATAAATTGTTGCGTTATTCCTATTGGGCATCCGCCGCGATCTTCTGTTATTTCGCGGTGTACGTGATTGTTTCTGGCTACAACGAGTTTGTAGGTAGCGCCGTCACCGCGGCCCTGCCTGGCATCTGACAAGCGAAACGGCCCTGGCAATCACGGTTTGGCTTCTATACTGCCAAGCCCGACTTCACGTTTTGCTGGAGTGTTGCCGCATGGAAAAGCCCGAACGCGATTACACAGCCGTGCCACGCTTTGAACAGGGACGTTTTCAGCTCATCGCCGGCTTTGGTGCTCGGTTTACCCAGGACACCGCCCAAGACATCCCTTTGCTCTGGGAAAAGTTCCTGCCCTGGCTCGGCAAGGTGCCAGGGCAGAAAGATGAAGTGACCTACGGTGTGTGTTGCAACCCGGACGGGAAGGGTGGGTTCGAATACATCGCCGGCGTGGAAATCAGCCGGCTCGACGATTTGCCGGAGCAATATCGCTGGATCGAAATCCAGCCAGGCCATTACGCGGTCTTCGAACACAAAGGGCCATTGAAAAAACTGCCGGATACGTTCCAATACATCTGGAAAGAGTGGCTGCCCCATTCCGGTTACGAAGCGGCGGATCAGCCTGAATTCGAGCGCTACAGCGAAGACTTCAACCCCAGAACCGGCCAAGGCACCCTGGAGATCTGGATCCCGCTCAAGCCAAGCTGATCGGGCAGTCCCCTGTGGGAGCGAGCTTGCTCGCGATAGCGTCAGGTCAGCCACTTTGATGTTGACTGAAACACCTCTATCGCGAGCAAGCTCGCTCCCACATTCAGCGCCTATCGATCGTTGATTCTGTTTGTCAGAACACCAACCCCATCCGCCGCTCATAACCGATGCGGCCCTTGTAGGCTTCGCCACTGTCGACCCAGCCCAGGCGGGCGTACAGGCCAATGGCCGAGACGTTATCGGGATCGACCGAGAGCTCCAATCCGTGGATGTCCGGCCAGGCGGCTCGTGCCACGGCGGGCAGCGCCTGCAGGCAGGCCTTGCCATACCCTTTGCCCTGGGCCCGGTGGTCGACTTGCAAGGCATGCAGGGTGGCGCTGTGTTCGTTGGCCCAGGCCGGCAGTACCGGCGGGCGCTTGAGCAGCAGGAAAGCCACTGGCACGTCCCCAGCCAATAGCGCAAAGCCTTTGACCCCCGGGCCGGGCCGGGACAGCAGCATGTGCAGGGCGCCATGAATATCGCCGGCGAACTTGATCTGTTCGGGGTGGAGTTCGATGGCGCTGACCTGTTCACGTTGCAGCGCGGTCAGGTCTTCGTAGGGGACGAGTCGAGCGGTCACAGAAACGTCCAATGTGTGCCGGCAGAATAGGACTTGGATTCTAGCGAATTTTCTCTTTGAATTATTTTTGTTGGATTGTCGATTCGCTGTTTCTCCAAACGACAAAGGGTGTCTTCAACAAAAAACTGCGGAGAATCACCATGAATACCCAAGCCACTGAAACCCAGATCCAGGCCTTGATCGACACTTACCGCCAGGCCGTCATGGCCAAGGACGTCGATAAAGTCATGGCGCTCTATGACGAGAGCATTGTCTCGTTCGATGCCATCCAGGCCCTGCAATTCAAGGGCAAGACCGCTTACCGGGCCCATTGGCAAGCGTGTATGGAAATGTGCCCCGGTCCGCACAAGTTCGACTTTCATCAGGTCAAGATTACCCCGGCCGACAACATCGCCTTTGCCCACTGGCTGGCCTATTGCGGCGGCACCAACGAGAAAGGCGAGGAACAGGCCTGCTGGATGCGTGTGACGGCCTGTTACCAGCGTGTAGACGGACAATGGCGGATCGTCCATGAACATTGGTCCGCTCCGTTCGACCCGATGGCCGGGACGGCGCTGTTCGACCTGCAACCCTGATCGTCGGTTTTTTCGCCGAGCGTCATTCTGCCGTCCATAGTTGATCTGTCCGAACACGGAGCCTTCCATGAAGTACCTATGCCTGGTGTATAGCAACGAACAGACGCTGCACAACTCGCCCGACAGCCCGGAGGACGCCGAATGCATGGCCTATGCCGAATCGATCCAGGGCAGTGGGCGCATGCTGGCCGCCGAAGCCCTGGAGTCGGTACAGACCGCCACCACGGTGCGCATGCGTGGCGGCAAGCTGTCGATCACCGACGGCCCGTTCGCCGAAACCAAGGAGCAACTGGCGGGCTTCTACCTGATCGACGCCAAGGACCTCAACGAAGCCATCCAGGTCGCTGGCAATATCCCGGCGGCCCGGGTCGGCTGCGTTGAAGTGCGACCGGTACGCCAACTGAACCCCTGAACAACAATCACAAGCAGGATTTCATTCATGAACCTCACAGCTGCCCCTTACGCGTTATCCGTCAGCCGGGTAATCGATCGCCAGGCACACGACGCCATGGGTTTCCCTGAGGGTTGGGGCCAGAGCCTGGGCCGGCTTGAGACACTGGTTACCCAAGGCATGCCCGACTGATGTCGGTCGAAACGGTCAAGGCGCGGGTCGAGCAGGTTTATCGGCAAGACTCGCGGCGGATCCTGGCGACGCTGATTCGCCTGCTGGGTGACTTCGATCTGGCGGAAGAGGCTTTGCACGAGGCCTTTTTCATTGCGGTCGAGCGCTGGCAGCGCGACGGTGTGCCGGACAACCCACGGGCCTGGCTGGTGTCTGCCGGGCGCTTCAAGGCCATCGACAGTTTGCGCCGGCGCGCGCGTTTCGCCGCGTCCCAACCGTTGTTGATCGCTCAACTCGAAGCGCTGGAGCAGGACCCGTGGAGTGACGAAGACGTGGAAGACGATCGCCTGCGGCTGATTTTTACCTGTTGCCACCCGGCCCTGGCGGCGGATGCCCAGGTGCCCCTGACGCTACGGGAAGTCTGCGACCTGACCACCGAGCAAATCGCCCGGGCGTTTCTCGCCGCCCCGGCGGCCATTGCCCAGCGCATCGTGCGGGCCAAGGCGAAAATCCGCGATGCCAGGATCCCCTATCAGGTGCCGTCCCGCGCGGAACTGCCGGAGCGGCTGGACAGCGTTCTGCGGGTGATCTACCTGGTGTTCAACGAAGGGTATTCGGCCTCGATGGGCGCCGAGCTGACTCGCGAAGACCTGACGCGCGAAGCCATCCGTCTCGGGCGTCTGCTGATGGAGTTGCTGCCCGAGGCCGAGGTCATGGGGTTGCTGGCGTTGATGCTGCTGCACGAATCCCGGCGCCCGGCGCGAACGTCGTCGACCGGTGAACTGATTCTGCTGGATGAGCAGGTGCGATCCTTATGGGATGCCGAGCTGATCGCCGAGGGCTGTGCGTGGGTGGAAGCCGCGTTGAAAACCCGACGGTTCGGGCCGTACTGCCTGCAAGCGGCGATTGCGGCGGTGCATGCCGAAGCGCCGACGGCAGAGCAGACCGACTGGCCGCAGATCGTCGGGCTTTATGATGTGCTGCTGCGGGCCGTGCCGTCGCCGGTGATCGAACTCAACCGCGCCGCCGCCCTGGCCAAGTGCGACGGACCACAGGAAGGGCTGCGCCTGGTTGACGGGATACTCGCCAGGGGTGATTTGACGGACTATCACCTGGCCCACTCGGCGCGGGCGGAGTTCTGTCGGCAGTTGGGACGGGTGGACGAGGCGAGGGCCGCGTACCGACGCGCGCTCGAACTGACGCAGCAGTTGCCGGAACGGCGGTTTATCGAAGGGCGGCTTGCCGGGTTGCAGCCATGAACCACAGTGACGCCCCTTGTGGGAGCGAGCTTGCTCGCGATAGCGGAAGATCAGACACATCAAATGTCGACTGATATGCCCTCATCGCGAGCAAGCTCGCTCCCACAAGGGCAGTGATGACTGATCTCGCATTTTCGAAACACCAGAAACCACTGTGGGAGCGAGCTTGCTCGCGATAGCGGTAAACCAGCCAACATCAAAATCGACTGATAGACCCCTATCGCGAGCAAGCTCGCTCCCACAAGGGCAGTGATGACTGATCTCGCATTTTCGAAACACCAGAAACCACTGTGGGAGCGAGCTTGCTCGCGATAGCGGTAGACCAGCCAACATCAAAATCGACTGATAGACCCCTATCGCGAGCAAGCTCGCTCCCACAAGGGTAGTGATGACTGATCTCGCATTTTCGAAACACCAGAAACTACTGTGGGAGCGAGCTTGCTCGCGATAGCGGTAGACCAGCCAACATCAAAATCGACTGATAGACCCCTATCGCGAGTAAGCTCGCTCCCACAGGTTTTGTGGCTTGGCTGGCTGCGTTGACCCGCAGCCAGCCGGCGTTGATCAGAACTCGTGATCAGCGTTATCCGGGTTCAGGTCGCTGATGCCCAGTTTGCCCGCAGCCTGTTCGATCGAACCGGTCTGCTTGACCAGCGCGGCGATGGCGTCGCGCACGATCTGGTTACCGGCAGTGTTGCCGGCGGCGATCAACTGGTCGTAGTGCTCACCCTTGTTGGCGTGATCGACCATGACCTGGATCTTGGCTTCGGTGTCGGCCAGGTCGGCCTTGAGCGCGGTGTCCGCGGCCGGGTCGGCCTTGGCGACCAGGGACGACAGGCTGGCGCCGGTCATCTTGGTGCCGTCGACACGGGTGTATTCGCCCAGATACACGTTACGCACGCCCTTGGCATCGTAGAAATGCGAGTTGTGGGTGTTGTCGCTGAAGCAATCCTGTTCGTCTTCCGGCGAGTTGGCTTCCAGGGACACCTTCATGCGCTCGCCCGCCAGTTCACCCAGGGACAGGCTGCCCATGCCGAACAGCATCTTGCGCAGGCCACTTTCGGCCGGCTCGGCTTCCAGGGTGGCGCGGTAGTTGTCGGCCACGTTCGGCTTCCAGTTGCCGACCATTTCCTGCAGGTCATTGACCAGCAGTTGGGTCACGGACTTGAGGTAGGCACGACGACGGTCGTTGTGGCCGCCAGTGGCACCGGCGCCTTCCAGGTAATCCGAAGCGGGGCGATTGCCGGCGCCCGGGCCGGTGCCGTTGAGGTCCTGGCCCCACAGCAGGAATTCGATGGCGTGGTAGCCGGTGGCGACGTTGGCCTCGGAACCCCCCAGCTCGTTCAGGCTGGCGAGTTTTTCCGGGGTGATGTCCTTGACGTCGACCTTGTCTTCGCCAACCTGGACTTCGGTATTGGCGATGATGTTGGCGGTGGCGCCCGGGTTACCCAAGGCGTGCTCGTAGGATTTGTCGACGTAGTCGATCAGGCCTTCGTCCAGGGGCCAGGCGTTCACCTGGCCTTCCCAGTCGTCGATGATGGTGTTGCCGAAGCGGAACACTTCGCTTTGCAGGTACGGCACGCGTGCGGCGACCCAGGCAGCCTTGGCGGCTTTCAAGGTGTCGGCGTTCGGCTTGGCCAGGAACGCGTCGACGGCGGTTTGCAGGGTCTTCGCAGTGGATTCGGCATCGCTGTAGACGGCATAGACGATGTCGGCATAGTGCGCGACAACGGCCTTGGCGGCGGCTTCGTCGACTTTGCCGGCGGCAGCAGGGGCGACCGGTGCCGAGGTGCTGGCGGCCGGCGTTGGCGCTTGCGGCGCGGCGGCCTTGTCTTTGCCTTCGCCGCAACCGGCGAGGGAAATAGCGATGGCCAGCAGACTGGCGGTAGCCAGGGGCATACGAATCATGGCGAACATCCTGCTTCGGTGATGGATGGGACAGGCGCGAGGGTGCGCAAAAACTGCGACATAATGCGAAAGATTTGCATTATGTGTAAAGGGTTATGGTTGTAAATATTTCTTATTTAATGAAGGGGTCGGCAGCGTCTGTAGGAGCCGCCGAGCGAAGCGAGGCTGCGATCTTTCCACTGCCAATTGAGTCTGGAGCGAAAGATCAACAGATCGCAGGCTTCGCCAGCTCCTACAGGAACGTGGCAGAAGAGAGGAATCAGAGGATGGATACCTTGCTGCGCTCGGCCTGCTTCAGGTAAAGGCCCAATTCCCGTGCCGGCAGTGGTTTGCTGTAGTAGTAGCCCTGACCTTCGTGGCAGCCCTCGGCGATGATGTAGGCTTCCTGCTCGACCGTCTCGACGCCCTCGGCAATGACCTGCATCCCCAGGCTCTTGCCCAATTGGATGATGGCCCGGACGATGGTTGCGTCGTCTTCGTCGTCGAGCAGGTCCTGGACGAAGCTCTTGTCGATCTTGATCTTGTCCAGCGGCAGGCTCTTGAGGTAGCTCAGGGACGAATAGCCGGTGCCGAAGTCATCGATGGCAATCAGCGCTCCGGAGCGACGCAGGCTCAGCAAGTGCTGGGCCGCGGTGGTGATGTCTTCCATCAGGCCGGTCTCGGTGACTTCCAGCTCCAGGCTGCGCGGCGGCAGCCGGTACATCTGCAGGAGATTGTTCACCACCCGTGGCAGTTCGGCGTGGTGCAATTGCACAGTCGACAGGTTGACCGCCATGCGCAGGTCGAGGAAACCCTGGTCGTGCCATTCGCGCAATTGCCTGCACGCCTGGTCCAGCACCCATTCACCGATGGCGATGATGGTGCCGTTCTGCTCGGCCAGGGGAATGAACAGGTCCGGCGGCACCAGGCCGTGCTCGGGGTGGTGCCAGCGGATCAGGGCTTCAGTGCCCACTACCCGCAGGTCGCGGTAGCTGATCTGTGGCTGGTACACCAGGGTGAACTGCTCGCGGGCCAGGGCCTCGCGCAGGTCTTTTTCCAGTTCGCGACGGCGGCGCATCTCGCTGTCGACGCTGGCAATGTAGAACTGGTAGCGATTGCGCGAGCGGCTCTTGGCCAGGGTCATGGTCTGCTCGGCTTTCTGCAACAGTTTCTCGGTGCTGTCGCCGTCTTCGGGGAAAAGGGTGATGCCGATGGTGGCCCGCAGGCGGATTTGCTGATCGTCGATGGCGAACGGTGCTTCCAGGTCATCGAGGATGCTCTGGGCCAGTTCGGCGGCCTCGTAAGGCTGTTCGATGTCGGCCTGGACCAGGGCGAACTGGTCGCCCCCCAGTCGCGCCAGTGCGCCGAGCCGCCCACTGTGGGCCCGCAGGCGATCGGCCAGGGCCAGCAGCAACTGATCGCCGGTCTGATAGCTGAACTGTTCGTTGATGCCCTTGAAATCATCCAGCCCTACACACAACACCGCCACCCGACGTTGCAGGCGTCCGGCGTCCACCAGGATCTTGTCCAGTTGCTGTTGAAGTTGCTGGCGGTTGGGCAGACCGGTGAGAAAGTCGTACTGGGCCATTCGCAGCAGGCTGTTTTCCGCTTCGTGACGCAGGTGCGTGTTGCGCTCGATGGATTCGAGCAGTTGGTTGGCCGTGTTGATCCACAGGCCCAGTTCGTTTTGCTCGTGGCCGCGCAACTGCGGGATCTTGTGCGCACTGGGGCGATCGGGGTTGATTTCGGTCAGGTGCTCAATGATCCGCGACAACGGCTTGGTCAGCAGCCAGTGATAGACCAGGTACAGCACCAGGCCCATGGCCAGGGCCCGCAGCATTCCGGAGATGAAGATGATCACCGAGCTGACGATGAAGCCCTCGCCGTAGGTGGCCGTGTCGAGGGTAATGCTCAGGTCGCCGTAATATTCGCTGTAGGGGCCACGTCCCACCAGCTGCGTGGTGAAGGTGCGCTCCTTGCCCAGGATCAGGTCGGTCAGCCAGCGGCTTTCGGAGTCCTGCAAGGGGCGGGCTTTTTCGGCGAGCATGGTTTCGCGGGGATGGCCTATGGAAGCCATGCGCACGGCTTGGTCCTGGAACAGGCCTTCGATCACTTGCATGCCCATTTCCCGGTCCAGGCTATAGACGGCCTGGGTCGATGGATCGCGGAACATGTCGAGGATACGCTGGGCGTCACTGGCGACGGCCTGGTTGGTTTTGTAGGCATCGAACACGATCTGGGCGCAGCTCAAGACCATGCCAACGATCAATGCCGAGAGGAGCACGACCCGGAGCAACTTCACAGACAAGCTGTTCTTGAGTTCCAGCTTCAAAGAGTGGTTCCTTGTTCCGTGCGGGTAGCGTCAAGTTGCCATGAGTATTGGCAATCCTGTGATGTCAGTCAAAGGGACAATCAAACGCAAGGGTTTTCGCTTGAAACCTGACCGATATACGTTCTTTTCAGAGTGATTGCTCTACGACCATTGTGTCGGTTGAAAGGCACCGCAACTTGAGGCCTGTCGGGATTTTTTCTTGGGTTCCAGACACGAGGTATTTGGCTGGCGATCAATTTTTTCGCGCAAAAAAAAAACCCGGCACGGCGCCGGGTTTCCTTTGTCTGGCATCGAGCTTAGGCAGTGAAGGCTTTGCCTTCGAACTGCTCGGCGACGAATTTCCAGTTGACCAGGTTCCAGAACGCTTCGACGTATTTCGGACGAACGTTGCGGTAGTCAATGTAGTAGGCGTGTTCCCACACGTCGCAGGTCAGCAGCGGGGTGTCGCCGCTGGTCAGCGGGTTGCCGGCGCCGATGGTGCTGGCCAGGGCCAGGGAACCGTCAGCCTTTTTCACCAGCCAGCCCCAGCCGGAACCGAAGGTGCCGATGGACGTCTTGCTGAATTCTTCCTTGAACTTGTCGAACGAACCGAATGCCTTGTTGATGGCTTCAGCCAGGGCGCCGGTTGGTTGACCGCCGGCGTTTGGCGCCAGGCAGTTCCAGTAGAAGGTGTGGTTCCAGACCTGAGCGGCGTTGTTGAAGATACCGCCCGAGGAAGTCTTGACGATTTCTTCCAGGGTCTTGCCTTCGAACTCGGTGCCAGGCACCAGGTTGTTCAGGTTCACGACGTAGGTGTTGTGGTGCTTGTCGTGGTGGTATTCCAGTGTTTCTTTGGAAATGTGTGGCGCCAGTGCGTCGTGTGGATAGGGCAGCGGCGGCAATTCGAAAGCCATGGTGATTCTCCTAATCAGGTCAGTTGCGGTGAGCGCAAGGCCGATCACGGGCGGCCAGACTAGCGCCGGGGAGTTTGTACTCTTTGCGGCGCAGGAGTCGGATCATAGCACCGGGGGTGCGGCATAACCACGCAACAACTGTGTGGAATAGAGGTTCCAGAGCGGTTTGGAATAATCAGCCGGCGACAATCAATTGCATCGCCACGGTAAACATCATCACCGCCACCAACAGGTCCAGGATCCGCCAGGTGCTTGGACGGGCCAACCAGGGAGCCAGCCATGCGGCGCCGATGGCCAGGGTGAGGAACCACAGCAGCGAGGCACTGGCCGCGCCTACCACATAGGCGCCGGGCACGCTCTGCTGGGCACCGAGGGAGCCGATCAGCAGCACGGTGTCGAGGTAGACGTGGGGGTTGAGCAGCGTCACCGCCAGCGCGCTGAGCAAGACTGCCCGCAGCGAGCGCACAGCCTGGTTCTCACCCTGTTGCAGACTCTGCTTCGAACAGGCCCGGCGCAAGGCCAGGCTGCCGTACCAGAGCAGGAACGCCGCGCCGCCCCAACGGGCAATCGACAGCAGTAACGGACTCTGGGCGAGCAAGGTCGCCAAGCCGAACACCCCGGCGGCGACCAACAGGGCGTCGCAGGCGATGCACAGCGCCGCGACCGGCAAGTGGTGCTCGCGGCGCAGGCTCTGGGCCAGCACGAATGCGTTCTGGGCGCCGATGGCCATGATCAGCCCGAGGGCGACCAAGAGCCCGTTCACATAGCTTTGCCACATCGTTTTATCCCCGGTCAGTTGATGAATTGCTGGCCATTCTCCTGTGGCGAGTTGTATAAGAAAAACCAATATTGCTGATTGCTCATTAGGGAAACTGATGTTCGATTACAAATTGCTCTCTGCCCTGGCCGCCGTGGTCGAGCAGGCCGGTTTCGAGCGCGCGGCCCAAGTGCTGGGTTTGTCGCAATCGGCCATTTCCCAACGGATCAAACTGCTGGAGGCGCGTATCGGGCAGCCCGTTCTGGTGCGTGCCACACCGCCAGCGCCCACGGAAATAGGCCGTCGGTTGCTCAACCACGTGCAACAGGTGCGGCTGCTCGAGCGCGACCTGCAAAGCCTGGTGCCGGCGCTGGATGAAGAGGGGCTGCCGGAGCGTCTGCGCATCGCCTTGAACGCCGACAGCCTGGCAACCTGGTGGGCCGCTGCCGTGGGAGATTTCTGCGCCGACCATCACCTGTTGCTCGACCTGGTAGTAGAAGACCAGACCGTGGGCCTCAAACGCATGCGCGCCGGTGAAGTGGCGGCCTGTGTCTGCGCCAGCGAACGCCCGGTGGCGGGGGCTCGCAGCGTGTTGCTGGGGGCGATGCGCTACCGGGCGTTGGCCAGCCCGGCCTTCATCGCCCGGCACTTTCCCGACGGCGTGCGGGCCGATCAACTGGCTCGTACGCCGGCATTGGTGTTTGGCCCGGATGATTTCCTGCAGCATCGCTACCTTGCGTCCGTGGGCGTGGAGGGCGGTTTCGAGCATCATTTATGCCCCTCCTCCGAAGGTTTCATCCGTCTTGCCGAGGTGGGGTTGGGCTGGGGGCTGGTGCCAGAGCTGCAAGTGCGCGAACAGCTGGAACGAGGCGTGCTGGTGGAATTGTTGGCAGATAAACCGATCGATGTGCCGTTGTACTGGCATCATTGGCGCAATGGTGGGCAGTTGCTCGGCTTATTGACTGAGCGATTGATCGCAGCGGCAAGCAGCACGCTGCAAGCGGTAAGTGAAAAGCGCTTGGCTTGAAGCTTGTGGCTTGTAGCTCGAATCTGATTTTTTAGGAGCATGCATGAAGATTTTGGTCACCGGCGCAAGCGGCTTCATTGGCGGGCGCTTTGCGCGTTTCGCCCTGGAGCAGGGCCTGGATGTAAGGGTCAACGGTCGCCGGGCCGAGAGCGTGGAACATCTGGTGCGTCGCGGTGCGCAGTTCGTCCAAGGCGACCTGAACGACCCTCTGCTGGCCCGCGACCTGTGCCTGGATGTCGAGGCCGTGGTGCATTGCGCCGGCTCCGTGGGGCTGTGGGGCCGCTACCAGGACTTCCACCAGGGCAATGTCCAAGTCACGGAAAATGTCGTCGAAGCCTGTCTCAAACAGAAGGTGCGCCGCCTGGTTCATCTGTCCTCGCCGTCCATTTACTTCGACGGCCGTGACCACCTCGGGTTGACCGAAGAACAGGTGCCCAAGCGCTTCAAGCACCCTTACGCCGCCACCAAGTACCTGGCCGAGCAGAAAGTCTTCGGCGCCCAGGAGTTCGGCCTCGAAGTGCTGGCCCTGCGCCCGCGTTTCGTGACCGGTGCCGGTGACATGAGCATTTTCCCGCGTCTGCTGAAAATGCAGCGCAAGGGACGACTGGCCATTGTCGGCGACGGGTTGAACAAGGTGGACTTCACCAGTGTGCAGAACCTCAACGAAGCGTTGCTCAGCAGTCTGCTGGCCACCGATTCAGCCCTGGGCAAGGCCTACAACATCAGCAACGGTGTACCGGTCCCGCTGTGGGACGTGGTCAACTATGTGATGCGCCAGATGGAAGTCCCACAGGTCCGACGTTATCGCTCCTACGGCTTGGCTTACAGCGTCGCGGCCCTGAATGAAGGATTCTGCAAGTTGTGGCCAGGCCGCCCCGAACCGACGCTGTCGCGCCTGGGCATGCAGGTCATGAACAAAAATTTCACCTTGGATATCAGTCGCGCCCGGCATTATCTCGATTACGATCCGCAGGTCAGCCTGTGGACCGCCCTCGATGAATTTTGCGCCTGGTGGGGTGTCCAAACAGCCCGCTGATCGGCCCATCATGAACCGAGTGCCAGGTTCGGGGTCAATCGGTGCGGCGGGCGAGAGGGTTATACTCGCCGCATCAAGCCATTATCGGTTTCCCAAAGGTCGAACCATGCCCATGCGTAACGATGCCAACGACGACTTCGATGATGTACCGAGCCTGCGGATGCGGGCCGACATTCCCGATGACGATGATTTCATGCCCAGCCGCCAGCCCCACGTGCAAGCGCGCCCGGCGCCCGTTGCCGCGGCCAAGGTCAAGGGGGCCAGCACCGGGCCACTGTGGGCGTTGGTCGGCGCGCTGCTGTGTGCATTCGGTTTTCTGGCCTGGTGGAGCTTCCAGCAGATTTCCCTGATGGAGCAGCAACTGGTGGCGACCCAGGAAAGCTTCGCCCGGATCAGTGAGGATGCGGCGGGGCGCTTGCAGGACATTTCCGGCAAGGTGGTCGCCGGGCAGTCCAACGTCATGAGCGACAGTGAAGCCTTGAAGCTGCAGATCAAACAGTTGGACACCAAGCTGCAGGAACAGGGGCGGCAATTCGACGGCAAGCTGCAGGAGCAGTACAAACTGCAGCAGGCCACGTTCGGCCCCTCTGCCGACCTGGACAAGGAACTGGCCCAGCTCATCGCCCAGGCCTCGGAACAACAGAACACCAACACGCAGTTGCAAGCGTCCAACAAGGAACTCCAAGCCCAGGTCAAGGCGCTGGCGGCAGAAGTAGCCGCCCTGAAGAGCCAGGGCGAGGGTGGTGCCTTGGATGCCCAGCTCAAGAGCATCGGTGCTGATATCACCGCCCTGAAAAGAGCCACCTCCAACTCTGCCATCGACCGCCTGGAGCAGGACGTGATCGTGCTCAAGAGCCAGCAGGACAAGGGCGGCAACACGGCCGAGTTCGATGCCTTCCGCGGCCAGGTCACCCGTAACATCAACACCTTGCAGGCGCAGATCCAGAACTTGCAGCAGCAACTCCGCGCTGGGGCTCAATAAGCCGTTTGTGCGCGTCAGTGCGCATCATTTCTGAATGTGCCGCCGCTATCGCGAGCAAGCTCGCTCCCACAGGGTCAGCCCCTACAGTGTGGGAGCGAGCTTGCTCGCGATGACGTCCTGTCAGTCAATATCAATACCCACTGACTTGCCAGGCTCCCCAGCAATCCCCTGAATACTCCAACATCCCCCCACGCCGTCTACGCTCTTGAAACACCAACAAGAACGAGGGGCGCACGCATGGTTTTTTTTCACAGGATGGTCTGGCTGGGTGCAATGCTCATGCTGGGGCTGGCTCAGGCCCAGGCGGCCACTGCGGACGATGGCCAGGCGGCCCGGGCGCTGCTGGAGAAGGCCTTGGCCTATTACCACGACAACGGCGACAAAGCCTTTGCCGCGTTCAGTCGCCAAGGGGAATTCGTCGACAAGGATCGCTACGTGTTCGTGGTGGATACCCAGGGTGTGATGCTCGCCAGCGGCGGGCCGTCCCAGGCGTTGATCGGGCGGGACGTGTCCGACGTGCTGGGGGCGGATTTGCGCAAAGCCTTCAAGGACGCCTTGAAAACCCCCGAGGCCAGTGGCATCCAGCAAGCCGAGTACCGCTGGCAGAACTGGACGGACGGCAAGGTCGAGCGCAAGCATGTGTATTTCCAGCGTGTCGGCGAGCGAATCCTGGCTGTCGGCTACTACCTGCCCCGGGCTTCCGCCGAACAGGCCAGGGCGTTGCTGGACAAGGCCTCGAATGACCTGCTGAAAAACGAGAAGGCCACGCTGACGGCGGTCAACTCCCTCAAGGGCGGCTACTTGCAGGATGACTTGTATGTCTTTGTCGTCGACCTCGATACCCGGCGCTATGTCGGCCATGGCACCAATTTGCGCCTGATCAATACCGACTTCGCCAAGGTCAAGGACCCGGATGGCAAACCGGTGGGCGAGCCGATCCTGGCGTTGATCGGGAAACAGGGCGAGGGAGAGTACGAGTACCGCTGGAAGAATCCGGTGACCGGCAAGGTCGAGGATAAACACGCGTACCTGAAGAAGGTCGGGCATTTCCTGGTGGCGGTGGGATATTACAGCCCTTGATGCGAGGCGCTGGACATTGTGGCGAGGGAGCTTGCTCCCGCTGGAGTGCGCAGCGCTCCCCAAAAAAGGGGGCTGCTACGCAACCCAGCGGGAGCAAGCTCCCTCGCCACAGGTGAATCCCAACAGCCTTCAGACGGTGGCAATCAGCCCGCCACCAGCACCCGAATCGCCTCCAGGCGCAACGCCGCCTTCTCAAGCATCGCCAAGCCTTGCTCGCGCTGTTGGCGCAGGGCCACCAGCTCGCTGTCGCGCACGGTCGGATTGACCGCTTGCAGGGCGGTCAGGCGGGCCAGTTCCTCGTCGGTATCGGCGGCCAGGCGGCGCTGGGCCTCGGCCACGCGTTCAGCGTGACGCGGGGCGATCTTCTCTTCGCCAGCGTTGATCCGTGGCGTGAGCTGGTCGCGCTGGGCCTGGATGAACTTGTTGGCGCTGGCGCGGGGCACGCTTTCGAGTTGGTCGTTCAGGGTCTCGAACGAGACCCGGGCGGCCAGGTCGTTGCCGTTGGCGTCCAGCAGGCAGCGCAGGGCGGCCGGCGGCAGGTAGCGGCCCAGTTGCAGCGAGCGCGGGGCGACCACTTCACTGACGTAGAGCAGCTCCAGCAACACGGTGCCGGGCTTGAGGGCCTTGTTCTTGATCAGCGCCACCGCGGTGTTGCCCATGGAGCCGGACAGCACCAGGTCCATGCCGCCTTGCACCATCGGGTGCTCCCAGGTGATGAACTGCATGTCTTCGCGCGACAGCGCCTGGTTGCGGTCGTAGGTGATGGTCACGCCTTCGTCGTCGCCCAGGGGGAAGCTGGCGTCGAGCATTTTTTCGCTCGGCTTGAGGATCAGCGCGTTTTCCGAATGGTCCTCGCTGTCGATACCAAAGGCGTCGAACAGGGTTTCCATATAGATCGGCAGGGCAAACTGGTCGTCCTGCTCGAGAATGGCCTCCACTAGCGCATCGCCTTCACCGGCACCGCCGGAGTTGAGCTCCAGCAAACGGTCGCGACCGGTGTGCAGCTCGGCTTCCAGGCGCTCGCGTTCGGCACGGGCCTCGTCGATCAGCGCTTGCCACTGGCCATCGTCGGCTTCTTCCAGCAAGGGCAGCAGGCGCGGGCCGAACTGGTGCTGCAAGGCGTTGCCGGTCGGGCAGGTGTTGAGGAAGGCATTCAGGGCTTCGTGATACCACTGGAACAGTCGCGCTTGCGGGCTGGTTTCCAGGTAAGGCACATGCAGCTCGATGGTGTGCTTCTGGCCGATCCGGTCCAGGCGGCCGATACGCTGCTCCAGCAGGTCCGGGTGCGCCGGCAGATCGAACAGCACCAGGTGATGGGCGAACTGGAAGTTGCGGCCTTCACTGCCGATTTCCGAGCAGATCAGCACTTGGGCGCCAAACTCTTCGTCGGCGAAATAGGCCGCCGCACGGTCACGCTCCAGGATGTTCATGCCTTCGTGGAACACCGTGGCCGGAATGCCGGAGCGCACGCGCAAGGCATCTTCCAGGTCCATGGCGGTTTCGGCGTGGGCACAGATCACCAGCACCTTGGTGCGCTTGAGCATCTTCAGGGTGTCGATCAGCCACTCGACCCGCGGGTCGAAACGCCACCAGCGTTCTTCTTCGCTGGCGTCCGGCTGGGCCTGGAAGCTGACTTCCGGGTACAGCTCGGCGTGATCGCCCAACGGCAATTCGAGGTATTCGTCCGGGCAAGGCAACGGGTAGGCGTGCAGCTTGCGCTCGGGGAAGCCCTGCACAGCGGCTCGGGTATTGCGGAACAGCACGCGGCCGGTGCCGTGACGGTCCAGCAGTTCGCGCACCAGGCGGGCGCTGGCTTCGACATCGCCATCATTGACGGCGGTCAGCAAGGCTTCGCCTTCGTTCCCCAGGAAACCCTGGATGGTCTTGTGGGCTTCGGGCGAGAGGCGGCCTTTGTCCAGCAACTCCTGCACGGCTTCGGCCACTGGGCGATAGTTTTCGCTCTCGGCACGGAAGGCCTTGAGGTCATGGAAGCGGTTCGGGTCCAGCAGGCGCAGGCGGGCGAAGTGGCTGTCCTGGCCCAGCTGTTCCGGGGTCGCGGTGAGCAGCAGCACGCCTGGGATGGTTTCGGCAAGCTGCTCGACCAGGGCGTATTGCGGGCTGACCTGGTCTTCGTGCCACACCAGGTGGTGGGCCTCGTCGACCACCATCAGGTCCCAGCCAGCGGCGAACAGCGCGTCCTGGGCCTTCTCATCGTCCACCAGCCACTCCAACGCCACCAAGGCCAGTTGGGTGTCTTCGAACGGGTTGCTGGCATCGCTTTCGATAAAGCGTTCTTCGTCGAACAGCGCGACCTGCAGGTTGAAGCGCCGACGCATTTCCACCAGCCACTGGTGCTGGAGGTTTTCCGGCACCAGGATCAGGATGCGGTTGGCGCGGCCGGACAGCAACTGACGGTGGATGACCAGGCCGGCCTCGATGGTCTTGCCCAGGCCCACTTCGTCGGCCAGCAATACCCGCGGCGCAATGCGGTCGGCCACTTCACGGGCAATGTGCAGTTGGTGGGCAATGGGCTGGGCACGTACGCCGCCCAGGCCCCAAAGCGAAGACTGCAACTGGCGACTGGTGTGTTCCAGGGTGTGGTAGCGCAGGGAGAACCAGGCCAGTGGGTCGATCTGGCCGGCGAACAGACGGTCGCTGGCCAGGCGGAACTGGATGAAGTTCGACAGTTGAGTCTCGGGCAGGGTGACGACTTCGTTCTGCCCGTTGAGGCCGTGGTAGACCAGCAGGCCATCGACGTCATCGACCTCGCGCACGGTCATTTTCCAGCCTTCGAAGTGAGTGATCACATCGCCCGGCGAAAACCGTACACGGGTGAGGGGCGCATTCCGTAGCGCGTACTGGCGAGTGTCGCCAGTGGCCGGATAGAGCACGGTCAACAAGCGGCCGTCCTGTGCCAGAACGGTGCCTAAACCCAGCTCGGCTTCGCTGTCACTGATCCAGCGTTGCCCCGGTTGATACTGCTGCGCCATGCTGCCTGACTCCCGCCTTGAAAAAGCCGGTTATCTTAACGGAAGGATCCTTCAGACCAAAGGATTTACGTACGCTGATTCATTACCAACGGCACGGAACTTACGCTTGCCCAGCGATCAAACAAGCTCGGCCCTGGTGAACGGTGCAATTGCCAACTGGGTCACAAGTTTCGGACCGGCGGTTCAAGCTGCCACTTTAGCCGCCGACAACCTGAAGACAGGAGAACTTTATGTTGCCACCCATGCTCCCTTTGAGCGCTGTACCCATCACCGCTCAACAGGATCCGGTTCGCCAGCGACCGGACATACCGCCCGTGGTCCCGGTGCAGCAAAGCTCCAATGAAAGCACCATTGACCTGCAAAAACGCGACCCGGAAGAGACCGCGCTGCTGTTGCGCGAGGAGCAGCGTCGCCAGCAGGAACGCGACCGTCGTCGCCGCGAGGCCGATGAAGACCCAGAAGTACACCTCGCCGTACCGGGTACCGAGCTCAACGCCGACAACACCGTGCCAGTGGTGCCGCTGATAGACGACGAGACGCGCCAGGGCCTGTGGGTCGATATCCAGATCTGATTCAGGCGTCTGCCTGCACGCACAGGCTGGTCAACGCCGCCAACAGCCCGCATCATGGGCGCATCCGCAATTCACTGCACGATGCCTACACGCCATGAGCCAAGACGACAAGCTGATCGACCTCAGTGCCGAGCGCGCCAAGCGCGTTCACGACCTCAACGAAAAACGCCTCAATGAAGTCCGCCAGGCTTTCGAGCAGGCCATGCCGTTGGGTAAGCCCAAGAAAAAGCCGAAAAACAAACCGAAAAAGCGCTGAACCCCCTCGATCCATTGATGCAGATCAGTTATTTCCCCACCTTTGCGCCCCGTTGCGGGCGTTATTGACCCCGGTCAATTTTCATCCAGGCCTGATTGGTTACCTTGAACCCATCGCAACAGGGGCAAGACCAGGAGGCCAGTCATGTTTTTCGATAATGTGGTGTTTGCCGGGGTGTTGACGGTCGGCCTCATGTTCGTGTTTTTCGCAGGTTTCGGATTATTCATCTGGAAAGACGCACACAAGCGGAAAAAACCGTAGGTCTTTCCGGCTACAACGAGCACGCAAGGCATTTTGGGCGACTTCGGTCGCCCTTTTTTTTGGCCAATTCTTGCTGTTTCAACGCAAAACAACTGTGGGAGCGAGCTTGCTCGCGATGAGGGCCTGTCAGTCGACATCGACGTTGGCTGATACACCGCTATCGCGAGCAAGCTCGCTCCCACTTGGGCTGGGTGTTTTGGGGCATAAAAAAAGGTGCGAACCGCAAGGGTCGCACCTTTTTTGTCAGCCGCTGGAATCAGCTACCCAGGGCCTTGGATGCCAGCCAGAACAGCCCGGCCGACAGGGCCACCGTCGCCGGCAGGGTCAGCACCCAGGCCAGCAGGATGTTGCGCACGGTGCCACCTTGCAGGCCGCTCTTGTTGGCGACCATGGTGCCGGCCACGCCCGAGGACAGGACGTGGGTGGTGGAAACCGGCAGGCTGAAGATGTTCGCCGCGCCGATCATGCACGCGGTGGTGATCTGGGCCGACATGCCCTGGGCGTAGGTCATGCCTTGCTTGCCGATCTTCTCGCCGATGGTCAGCACTACACGCTTCCAGCCGATCATGGTGCCCAGGCCCAGCGCCAGTGCGACGGCCAGGATCACCCAGAACGGGGCGTATTCGGTGGTGGCGGTCAGGTCCTTGCGCAGCTTGTTCAGGTCGTCTTTCTCACGAGCGGCCAGGCCCGGCAACTTGCCGACCTTCTTCGCCGTGTCGTCCAGGCAAAGCAGGTAGCGACGAACCTCGATGCGTCGTTCCGACGGCAGCGAATGGTAGTCCGCCACGCCTTTGAGCGTGTCGAGCAGGGCATTGATGGTCGGTTCGGTCTGCTGCGGGTTGCAGCGGAATTTCTCCGGCAGATCGCCTTCCACGCTTTTGCCCAGCGCCAGGAATTCACCCAGGGACTCGTTGTTGCGTTGGTAGAACTGGCTCAAGTGCAGGGTCGCGTCTCGGGTCCGCTCGATCTGGTAGGTGGTGCTGCCCAGGTCGAGTACGAACTGCGCCGGCACGATACCGATCAGCACCAGCATGATCAGGCCGATACCTTTCTGGCCATCGTTGGAGCCGTGGACAAAGCTGACGGCCATGGCCGAGATCACCAGGACCAGGCGATTCCAGAACGGTGGGTGCTTCTTGTCGTCGATCTGGCGGCGCTGTTCCGGTGTCTTGTGCATCTTCGACAGCGGGCGCCACCATTTCAGGCCAATCAGCACCAGGGCGGCGATCAGGAAACCGGCCATGGGCGAGAACACCAGGGAGGCGCCGATATCGATCGCCTTCTGCCAGTTCACCCCATCGGCCAACGGGATATCGTTGATCAGCGCATTGGCCAGGCCTACGCCGAGGATCGAACCGATCAACGTGTGGGAACTGGACGCCGGGATACCGAAGTACCAGGTGCCCAGGTTCCAGGTAATGGCCGCTGCGAGCAGCGAAAACACCATGGCTAGCCCGTGTCCGGTGTTCACATTGATCAGCAGCTCCACGGGCAGCAGGTGAACGATGGCGTACGCCACCCCCACGCCGCCCAGCAGCACACCGAGGAAATTGAACACACCGGAAAAGAACACCGCCAGGTGAGGCGGCATGGCTTTGGTGTAGATAACAGTGGCAACCGCGTTAGCGGTGTCATGAAAGCCGTTGATGAACTCGAAGGCGAGGACAAAAGCCAGGGCGAGCAAGAGGCTCACAAGCACCCAAGCATCCAGTCCGCTGAATAAATCGATCATGAAGGTTTTCTGACCCGGTCGTAAGGGGGCGCGATTATGCCAGAAAACCTCGGTAATCGATGCACTGCCTGCTCATCGGTAACATTCTTCAACGAAATAATTTGTAGGAAAGCCTCAAGCGCGAGGTTTTCCAAGGGGTACGTAACCCCTTGATTCAGGGGCGCAAAGCGCATCCGACCAGGATCGCCGTCAACTGTAGGACGCCTCGAGAAATTGTATGAAATATCTGAAAAGGAGGTCGGCCATGACCCTTCCCGATTGTCGGACGAGGAGCGGATGGCGGCCCGCTCATGGCGGGCGTGCGCTATGGCTTCCGGCCAGGGTGGCGGCCGGAGACCTCTTCACAAGAACATCGGGCCCGGAGCGTCACTGCTCTTCGGCTTTGAGTTCTTTTTCCATTTTCTGAAGTTCCTGGGTGAAGGCCTGGTCCTGAACGGTGGCGCGCTTACGCCAGGGTTTGCGTTCCGGTTCAGGTTGCGCGGCGTAGGTGGTGACCTCCCCGCCGTAAACTTCCTTGTAACGTTGTTCCTGGCGCTCAAGTTCCGCGCGCAGTTCGTCTTTCGTCACAGTTCTACCTAAATTAAATGAAGTTGAATCTGGTGATACGCACTGCATGTGGACATGCAGACGGCCACGGCACCAGAGCTGACAGCTGACGTAGCATCAGGGCTTCGCGTTGTTGCCAAACAGGGGAAGCGACCATGAAGGTGCTTCGGGCACCAGGGTCGCGACCACGATGCCTGCGTACGGGAACGGTCGATTGGCCGTACCGTCGCTGTTTTGCATTATAGCGGCCCAGCCGAATAACACTATCGGGAAAAAGTAAAAGGCGTTGTTGTTGTGTGAACTCATGTTTTTATGTGCAACTTGTACTGCCGCTCGCAGAAGATACCGGCTAGTGCCGCTAGCCAGATGCCGTTCCCGCCGACTAGTTCAATATTGCTAACATCGTCACGTCAAACCGTGTGTTGTTTCCCGCAAAACTTACTATCGATCGCGTCCACGGCAGGCCGCTTATTCGGCGCCTGGCCTGATTGCGATTATCGGTCGACGGTTCGATAATCGAACGATCTTGGCCGGCGGCCCTTGCTTGCCCATCGGGCAGCCGCTTGAATAGCCGTCACTCCCGGGGAAGGAACAGACATGAACGACCAATTGCGCAATGCCTTCACTTCCGTAGCGCCACCGATCGTCGCCTCGCCGGCCAAGCGGATCCAGGCCCTGACCGGTGATCCCGATTTCATGACGTCCCTGGCCCGCGGGTTGGCGGTGGTCCAGGCCTTCCAGGAGCGCAAGCGGCACCTGACCATCGCCCAGATCAGCCACCGCACGGAAATCCCCCGCGCTGCCGTCAGACGTTGCCTGCATACCTTGATCAAGCTTGGCTACGCCACCACGGACGGGCGCACCTATTCGCTGCTGCCTAAAGTGCTGACCCTCGGTCACGCCTATTTGTCCTCCACGCCCCTGGCCGTTTCTGCCCAACCGTACCTGGACCGCATGAGCGAGCAACTGCACGAAGCCTGCAACATGGCCACGCTCGAAGGCGACGACATTCTCTACATCGCCCGCTCCGCCACTACCCAGCGCCTGATTTCGGTTGACCTGTCGGTGGGCGGGCGCCTGCCAGCCTATTGCACCTCGATGGGCAGGATCCTCCTGGCGGCCCTGGATGATGCGTCGCTGCGCGACTACCTCGACCACGCCGACCTGCAAGCCAAGACCAGCCGCACTTTGCATACACCCGAAGCGTTGCTCGAGTGCCTGCAACAGGTGCGGCAGCAGGGCTGGTGCATCGTCGACCAGGAACTGGAACAGGGCCTGCGTTCGATTGCCGTGCCGGTGTACGACGCTTCCGGTCAAGTGGTGGCCGCGCTCAACGTCAGTACCCATGCCGGGCGGGTCAGTCGCAATGAGTTGGAACAGCGCTTCCTGCCAGGCCTGCTGGGGGCCAGTCGCGACCTGAGCGCGCAACTGTTCACTTAAGCTGTTCGATAAACGCACACAGTCGGCGGCGATGAATTGACGGTATTTGCCTGGCCTCATTAATGTCGCGCAGCGTCATCCGGCGTGTTTCGCCGGTTTCTGATTCGTTCGCCTGCGTTTCTTGCGTGGAATAAAAATAAAATGAACCAGCCCCAGACCTCCGTAGGCCACTGCCTCGATGTGCAGTCCTTCATCAATGCCCAACCCATTTCGCGCTATCAGTGGCGGGTGGTAATCCTCTGTTTCCTGATTGTGTTCCTCGACGGCCTCGATACTGCCGCCATGGGGTTCATCGCCCCGGCCTTGTCCCAGGACTGGGGCATTGATCGCGCCAGCCTCGGCCCGGTGATGAGCGCCGCGCTGATCGGCATGGTGTTCGGCGCGCTGGGCTCCGGGCCGCTGGCTGACCGCTTCGGGCGAAAAGTCGTACTGGTGGGCGCGGTCCTGCTGTTTGGCGCGTTCAGCCTGGCGTCGGCCTACAGCACCAACGTCGATCAATTGCTGGTATTGCGTTTCCTGACCGGCCTGGGCTTGGGCGCCGGGATGCCGAACGCCACCACCTTGCTCTCGGAATACACCCCGGAACGCAAGAAGTCCCTGCTGGTGACCAGCATGTTCTGCGGCTTCAACCTGGGCATGGCCGGCGGCGGGTTCATCTCCGCCAAGCTGATACCGGCGTTTGGTTGGCACAGCCTGCTGCTGATTGGTGGGGTCCTGCCGTTGATCCTGGCAGTGGTGTTGCTGTTCTGGCTGCCGGAATCGGCGCGTTACCTGGTGGTGCGCAATCGCGGTACCGACAAAGTGCGCAAGACCCTGGCACCGATCGAGCCACACACGGTTGCCCAAGCGACGAGCTTCAGCGTACCGGAACAGAAAACCGTGAAAGCCCGCAACGTGTTGGCGGTGATTTTCTCCGGCACCTACAGCGCCGGCACCTTGCTGCTGTGGCTGACCTATTTCATGGGACTGGTGATCGTCTACCTGCTGACCAGCTGGCTGCCGACCTTGATGCGCGACAGCGGCGCGAGCATGGAACAGGCCGCGTTTATCGGCGCGTTGTTTCAATTCGGCGGCGTGTTGAGCGCCGTCTTCGTCGGTTGGGCAATGGACCGGTTCAATCCGCACAAGGTCATCGGCCTTTTCTATCTGATGGCCGGGTTGTTTGCCTACGCGGTGGGGCAGAGCCTGGGCAACATCACCTTGCTCGCCACCCTGGTGTTGGTGGCTGGCATGTGTGTCAACGGCGCGCAATCGGCGATGCCTTCCCTGGCGGCGCGTTTCTACCCGACCCAGGGCCGGGCCACCGGCGTCTCGTGGATGCTGGGCATCGGTCGCTTCGGCGCGATCCTCGGGGCCTGGATGGGCGCGACCCTGCTGGGCCTGGGGTGGAACTTCGAACAGGTCCTGACGGCCCTGGTCATTCCGGCGGCCCTGGCGACCACGGCGGTGGTGATCAAAGGCATGGTCAGTCATGCGGATGCGACCTGAGCCAGTGCTTAAGCCTGTAAGCAACCCTGTGGGAGCGAGCTTGCTCGCGATAGCAATGTGTCAGCGACTGATGCCTGTCTGATCCACCGCCATCGCGAGCAAGCTCGCTCCCACAGGGATCTCTGTGTACTGGGATAAATCGATAGCCAAACAACAATCCGTTCGATAAACGAACACTCAGTCGATTATCGGATTGTTTGGCCTTTTTCCGCAGCTTAATCTTCAGTCACTCCGGCGCTTAACCTCGCGCCTTTTTTCTTCATGTCGGTCTACTGGAAAACGGGAGCCTGCCCCATGGCTGAAATCCTTTCGCTGCACGACGCGGTGAAGCAATTCGTCAACGACGGCGATACCGTCGCGCTCGAAGGCTTCACTCACCTGATTCCTACGGCGGCGGGTCATGAAATCATTCGCCAGGGCAAGAAAGACCTGACCCTGGTGCGCATGACACCTGACCTGATCTATGACCAGTTGATCGGCGCCGGTTGTGCTCGCAAATTGATTTTTTCCTGGGGCGGCAACCCTGGCGTCGGGTCGTTGCACCGCTTGCGCGATGCCGTGGAGAAACAATGGCCGCACCCGCTGGAGATCGAGGAACACAGCCACGCCGACCTGGCCAACGCCTACGTCGCCGGCGCCTCCGGCCTGCCATTCGCGGTGTTGCGGGCCTACGCCGGCTCCGACCTGCCGAAGGTCAACCCGCTGATCAAGAGCGTAACCTGTCCCTTCACCGGTGAAGTATTGGCCGCCGTGCCTTCGGTTCGCCCTGATATCACTGTGATCCACGCCCAGAAAGCCGACCGCAAGGGCAACGTGCTGCTGTGGGGCATTCTCGGTGTGCAGAAAGAAGCCGCCCTGGCCGCCAAGCGTTGCATCGTCACCGTGGAAGAAATCGTCGACGACCTGAATGCGCCGATGAACGCCTGCGTCCTGCCGACCTGGGCGTTGAGCGCGGTGTGCCACGTACCGGGCGGTGCTCATCCGTCCTACGCCCACGGTTACACCGAGCGTGACAATCGTTTTTATCAGGCGTGGGATCCGATCGCTCGGGACCGTGAGACGTTTACCACATGGATCAACGAATACATCCACGGCACTCGGGATTTCAGTGAATTCCAGGCCAGACTGGCAGCTGCTTCGCAGGTGAAACCATGACCTACTCCACCAACGAAATGATGACCGTCGCCGCGGCGCGTCGCTTGAAAAACAATGCCGTGTGCTTCGTGGGCATCGGTCTGCCGTCGAAAGCGGCGAACCTGGCACGGTTGACCTCGTCGCCGGACGTCGTGCTGATCTACGAATCCGGCCCGATCGGTGCCAAGCCCAGCGTGCTGCCGCTGTCCATCGGCGACGGTGAGCTGGCGGAAACCGCCGATACCGTCGTACCGACCGGTGAGATTTTTCGTTACTGGCTGCAGGGCGGGCGTATCGATGTCGGTTTCCTTGGCGCGGCTCAGGTCGACCGTTTCGGCAACATCAACACCACGGTGGTGGGCGACTACCATCAGCCGAAAGTTCGCTTGCCGGGTGCCGGTGGCGCACCGGAAATCGCTGGCTCGGCCAAGAGCGTGTTGATCATCCTCAAGCAGTCGGCGCGTTCGTTTGTCGACAAGCTGGATTTCATCACCTCGGTCGGCCATGGTGAAGGTGGCGATTCGCGCAAGCGTCTCGGTCTGCCGGGCGCAGGGCCCGTGGGCATCATCACCGACTTGTGCATCATGGAGCCGGAAGCCGGCAGCCATGAATTCGTGGTCACCGCGCTGCACCCCGGCGTGACCCGCGAGCAAGTCATTGCGGCCACCGGGTGGGCGATCCGTTTCGCCGACCAGGTGCAAACCACCGCCGAGCCGACCGAGGTGGAGCTGCGTGCACTGCGCGACCTTGAAGCTCGCACCGCGGCGGCCCACGGCCAGGCACCGGGAGAAGCCTGATGCGCGACGTTTATATCTGTGATGCGATTCGAACCCCCATCGGTCGGTTCGGCGGCGGTTTGTCCGCCGTGCGTGCCGATGACCTGGCGGCTGTGCCGATCAAGGCGCTGATGGAACGCAACCCATCGGTGGACTGGAACGCGGTGGACGAGGTGTTCCTCGGCTGCGCCAACCAGGCTGGCGAAGACAACCGCAACGTGGCGCGCATGGCGCTGCTGTTGGCGGGCCTGCCGCAGAGCATTCCCGGTGTGACCCTCAATCGTCTTTGCGCCTCGGGCATGGACGCCATCGGCACCGCGTTCCGCGCCATCGCCAGCGGCGAAATGGAACTGGCGATCGCGGGCGGTGTGGAGTCGATGTCCCGTGCGCCGTTCGTGATGGGCAAGGCTGACACCGCGTTCTCCCGCAACATGAAACTGGAAGACACCACCATCGGCTGGCGCTTCATCAACCCGTTGATGAAAGCCCAGTACGGTGTGGACGCGATGCCACAGACGGCGGACAACGTGGCCGACGATTACGCCGTGTCCCGCGCCGACCAGGACGCTTTCGCCTTGCGCAGCCAACAGCGCACGGCGGCGGCCCAGGCGGCGGGTTTTTTCGCCGAAGAAATCGTGCCGGTGCGCATCGCCCATAAGAAAGGCGAAACCGTGGTCGAGCAGGACGAGCATCCTCGCGCCGACACCACGTTGGAGACCTTGAGCAAACTCAAGCCGGTCAACGGGCCGGACAAGACCGTCACCGCCGGCAACGCATCCGGCGTGAACGACGGCGCAGCGGCGCTGATCCTGGCCTCGGCCGAGGCGGTGAAAAAACATGGCCTGACGCCTCGCGGCAAAGTGCTGGGCATGGCCAGTGCCGGCGTCGCTCCACGGGTGATGGGCATCGGCCCGGTACCGGCGGTACGTAAGCTCACTGAGCGCCTGGGCCTGGCGGTCGCCGATTTCGATGTGATCGAACTCAATGAAGCGTTTGCCAGCCAGGGCCTGGCGGTGCTGCGTGATTTGGGGCTGGCGGACGATGCGCCGCAGGTCAACCCGAACGGCGGCGCCATTGCCCTCGGCCATCCGCTGGGTATGAGTGGGGCGCGTTTGGTGATGACGGCGTTGCACCATCTGGAAAAGACCGGCGGCAAGAAAGGCCTGGCGACCATGTGTGTCGGCGTCGGCCAGGGTCTGGCATTGGCCATCGAACGCGTCTGACGCGTCGCTCTACTAATAAGAAACCGAGGAATGCTTCATGACTGACAAGCCTGGTTATCGTCGCCCCCAAGCGGGCACCCAGCCGGAGTATCTGCACCCGCCGTACCAGTCCACCAACCTGCGCTCGCCGTCCAAGCCATTGGTGTTCCTGCCGCATTCGTTGTCGGAAATCACCGGCCCGACTGTCGGCGCCGACCGCGTGCAGGAAAAGGACTACGACCTGACCGCCCAGCATGCCGGCGAGCCACTGGGTGAACGGATCATCATTCACGGGCGCGTGCTGGATGAGCACGGTCAGCCGGTGCCGGGCATCCTGGTGGAAATCTGGCAGGCCAACGCCGCCGGTCGCTACAACCATGACCGTGACAACCACGACGCGCCGCTGGACCCGAATTTCACCGGCACCGGTCGCACTGTCACCGATGCTGATGGTTGGTATCAGTTCCAGACCATCAAGCCTGGCGCCTACCCTTGGGGCAACCATCACAATGCCTGGCGCCCGGCGCATATCCATTTCTCCCTGTTCGGGCCGAGCATCCTGACGCGCCTGGTGACGCAGATGTACTTTCCTGGCGATCCGTTGCTGGAGTACGACCCGATCTACAACTGCGTGCCGGACACGAGTGCCAAGGAACGCCTGATTTCCAGTTTCGACCTGGAAAAAACCATCCCTAACTACGCCCTCGGTTATCGCTGGGACATCGTCTTGCGCGGCCGCGATGCCACGCCGATGGAGAAATAAGATGACGCTCACCGCCACCACGTCCCACACCGTTGGCCCGTACTACCACATCGGCCTGACCTGGCTGAACCGCGAAGACCTGACTGTCGCCGAAACCCTCGGCCAACGCGTGGCGATCACCGGGCAGGTGGTCGACGGCAATGGTCAGTTCGTCAACGACGCGATGCTGGAAGTCTGGCAGGCCAACGCCGCCGGCAAATACGCCCACCCGGAAGACGACCAGGACAAACCCCTGGACCCGCATTTCGAAGGCTTCGGCCGAGTGCCGGTAGATGCCGAAGGGCGTTTTCGCTTCACCACCATCAAGCCGGGCACCGTACCGGGGCTGGCAGGCACGACCCAGGCACCGCACCTGGTGGTGCTGGTGTTCGCTCGCGGGCTGGTCAAGCATTTGCTCACGCGCATCTATTTCGACGGCGAACAGGCCAACGAAACCGACCCGCTGCTGGCCTGCGTCCCCGAAGAACGTCGCGGCACAATCGTGGCCAAGCCTGATGCGTCGGGTGTGTACCAGTGGAACGTGATCCTTCAGGGCACAGATGCCGAGACGGTGTTCTTCGATTACTGAGTCATGATTTTCCTGTGGCGAGGGAGCTTGCTCCCGCTCGGCTGCGAAGCAGTCGCAAAACCTGGCACTGGGGTCATCCTGATACACCGGGTCGCCGGCTTTGGGCTTGCTGCGCAAGCCAGCGGGAGCAAGCTCCCTCGCCACAGGGGATATGAACCCAGCCCAGAAGTGTATGAACCCACAGGACCACAGCAATGGCATGAACCCTGTGGGAGCGAGCTTGCTCGCGATGGCGGCGCTATAGGCGCTACCGTTTGAAAGACTGTTTGTGGAACGGGATTGTTACGAAGTGTGTCTAGACTTTGTCCATTCCCCAACGAGTGAATAACCCATGGCCACCCCAATCGTCAGCCACTACACCGGTGAAGAGCGCAGCAAGCGCATCTTCGCCATCGTCGGTGCTTCATCCGGCAACCTGGTCGAATGGTTCGACTTCTACGTCTATGCGTTCTGCGCGATTTATTTCGCGCCGGCGTTCTTTCCGTCCGACAACCCGACGGTGCAACTGGTCAACACGGCCGGTGTGTTCGCCGCCGGGTTCCTGATGCGACCCATCGGTGGCTGGATTTTCGGCCGGGTGGCGGATCGTCACGGGCGCAAGAATTCGATGATGATCTCGGTGCTGATGATGTGTTTCGGCTCGTTGCTCATCGCCTGCCTGCCCACCTACAAGGACATCGGCGTCTGGGCGCCGGTGCTGCTGTTGTTCGCGCGTTTGCTGCAGGGCCTGTCGGTGGGCGGCGAGTACGGCACCACCGCCACCTACATGAGCGAAGTCGCCCTCAAGGGCCAGCGCGGTTTCTTCGCCTCGTTCCAGTACGTGACGTTGATCGGTGGGCAACTGCTGGCGGTGTCGCTGGTGGTGATCCTGCAACAGTTTCTCAACGAAGACGAACTGCGTGCCTACGGCTGGCGGATCCCGTTCGTGGTCGGCGCCGTGGCCGCATTGATTTCGCTATTCCTGCGGCGGTCCCTGAAGGAAACCAGCAGCAAGGAAATGCGTGAGAACAAGGATGCTGGCAGCATCGCGGCGCTGTTTCGCGACCACAAGGCCGCGTTCGTCACCGTGCTGGGCTACACCGCCGGCGGTTCGTTGATTTTCTATACCTTCACCACGTACATGCAGAAATACCTGGTGAACACCGCCGGCCTGCACGCCAAGACCGCCAGCTACATCATGACCGGCGCGCTGTTTCTCTATATGTGTATGCAGCCACTGTTCGGCATGCTGGCGGACAAGATCGGCCGGCGTAATTCCATGCTTTGGTTCGGTGGCCTGGGGGCGTTGTGCACGGTGCCGATCCTGCTGACCCTCAAAAGCATCAGCAGCCCGTTCCTGGCGTTTATCCTGATCACGCTGGCGCTGGCAATCGTCAGTTTCTACACCTCCATCAGTGGCCTGGTGAAAGCCGAGATGTTTCCACCTGAAGTGCGAGCGCTGGGAGTAGGGTTGGCCTATGCGGTGGCCAATGCGATTTTTGGCGGATCGGCCGAATACGTCGCCTTGAGCCTGAAGGCCCAGGGCATGGAGAACGCCTTTTATTGGTATGTCACGGTGATGATGGTCGTGGCGTTCCTGTTCAGCTTGCGCCTGCCCAAGCAACCGGCGTATTTGCACCACGACCTTTGAATCCACCTGATCATTTGAGGCTTGTTTGAGTCATTGTGGCCACAGCAATCTCTGGCCACAGGACATCCACCTTCCCAAGGACTGTTTATGAGCGAACGACCGGGCAATCAGCTGTTTGATGCCTACTTCACCGCCCGCGACATGCGCGAGGTGTTCTGCGATGCGGGCCGGGTCCAGGCCATGCTGGACGTCGAAGCCGCCTTGGCCCGGGCCGAGGCGCGGGTGGGGTTGATTCCGCAAAGTGCCGTGGCGTCGATCGAAAAGGCCTGTCGCGCCGAGTTTTATGATTTTTCGACGTTGAGCGAAGCAATCGCCAGCGCTGGCAATTCGGCGATTCCGTTGGTCAAGGCGTTGGGCAAGCGCATCGCCGCCGAGGATGCCGAAGCCGAGCGCTACGTGCACCTGGGCGCAACCAGCCAGGACGTGATGGACAGCGGGCTGGTGCTGCAACTGCGCCAGGCATTGAGGTTGATCGAAGGCGAGCTGGCGCAACTGGCCGCCATTCTGGCCCGACAAGCCGAACGCTACGCCACCACACCGCTGGCCGGACGCACCTGGCTGCAACACGCCACGCCGGTGACACTGGGGATGAAAATCGCCGGTTGGCTGGGGGCGATCACCCGCAGTCGCCAACGCTTGAAAGAGCTCAAGCCGCGCTTGCTGGTGCTGCAATTCGGCGGCGCCTCCGGGACGCTCGCCGCCTTGGGTGACCAAGCGCTGCCGGTCGCCGAAGCCTTGGCCGCCGAACTGCAACTGACCCTGCCGGAGCAGCCGTGGCACACCCAGCGTGATCGTTTGGTGGAGTTTGGCGCGGTGCTGGGGTTGATCGCCGGCAGCCTGGGCAAATTGGGCCGCGACATCAGCCTGTTGATGCAAACCGAGGCCGGTGAAGCGTTCGAACCCTCCGCACCGGGCAAGGGCGGTTCGTCCACCATGCCGCACAAGCGCAACCCGGTGGGCGCGGCGGTGCTGATCGGTGCAGCGACGCGAGTCCCCGGTTTATTGTCGACGCTGTTCAGCGCCATGCCCCAGGAACACGAGCGCAGCCTGGGTTTGTGGCACGCCGAATGGGAGACCTTGCCGGAAATCTGCTGCCTGGTCTCCGGTGCCTTGCAACAGGCGCGACTGCTGGCCGAAGGGCTGGAAGTGGATGCGGCGCGCATGGCCCGCAATCTGGAACTGACCCAAGGGTTGGTGCTGGCCGAAGCCGTCAGCATTGTCCTGGCCCAGCGTGTCGGGCGCGATACCGCCCATCATTTGCTGGAGCAATGTTGCAAGCGCGCCGTGGCCGAACAGCGGCATCTACGCGAGGTGCTGGGAGACGAACCCCAGGTCACCGCGCAGCTATCGGCAACCGAGATTGATCATCTGCTCGACCCGGCGCACTACCTCGGACAAGCCCAGACCTGGGTCGCCCGAGCCGTGGCCGAACACTTTGCCTTGAACGCCTGAAAGGAGATTGTTGTGGGATTCGTCAAACTCGCCGAGGGCGATCTGAACTATTGTTTTGATGAGCGGCGACTGGACGGGACGCAAGACGCCCCGGTGCTGGTGCTCTCCAACTCACTGGGCACTGATTTGCACATGTGGGACGAGCAGGTCGCGGCCTTCAGCGAACACTTTCGCGTGCTGCGTTTCGACACTCGCGGCCATGGTCAATCGCTGGTCACCGAAGGCCCCTATAGCATCGAACAACTGGGTCGCGATGTGCTGGCGATGCTCGATCAGTTGAACATTGATAAGGTGCATTTCTGTGGCTTGTCCATGGGCGGGCTGATTGGCCAGTGGCTGGGGATCAATGCCGGCGAGCGCCTGCACAAACTGGTGGTGTGCAACACCGCCGCCAAGATCGGCGACCCGTCGGTGTGGAACCCGCGCATCGAAACCGTGCTGCGCGACGGTAAAGCGGCGATGGTCGCGCTGCGGGATGCTTCGATCGCCCGCTGGTTTACCGCGGACTTTTCCGAGGCTCATCCTGCGAAGGTGAAGAAAATCACCGACATGCTCGCTGCCACATCGCCCCAGGGCTACGCGGCCAACTGTGCGGCTGTGCGTGATGCCGATTTCCGTGAGCAGTTGTCGTCGATTCGTGTGCCACTGCTGGTGGTCGCCGGCACCGAAGATGCCGTGACGCCACCGTCGGGTGGGCACTTTATCCAGGAGCGGGTCAGTGGGGCCGAGTACGCCGAGTTCTACGCCGCGCACCTGTCCAACGTCCAGGCCGGCGCTGCGTTCAGCACCCGGGTGCTGGATTTCCTGCTTGATTCCAGCCGCGTCTGAGGAGTTTTTTGTGGACGAGAAACAACGTTACGATGAAGGCATGCAAGTACGCCGCGCGGTACTGGGCGATGCCCACGTCGACCGCAGCCTCGATGCCCTGACCGAGTTCAACAGCGAATTCCAGGAGATGATCACCCGCCATGCCTGGGGCGACATCTGGACCCGCCCAGGCCTGCCGCGCCATACCCGCAGCCTGATCACCATCGCCATGCTGATCGGCATGAACCGCGCCGAAGAGCTCAAGCTGCACCTGCGCGCCGCCGCCAACAACGGCGTGAGCCGCAGCGAGATCAAGGAAGTGATCATGCAGAGCGCCATCTACTGCGGCATCCCGGCAGCCAACGCCACCTTCCACCTGGCTGAGTCGGTGTGGGACGAACTGGGCGTCGAGTCGCGGGTTTAAGTGGGTTTCATCCCCTGTGGGAGCGAGCTTGCTCGCGATCGCGGTGGTTCAGTTGATGGGGATGTTGAATGTGATGACGCCATCGCGAGCAAGCTCGCTCCCACACTGGATCTTCAGTGAGCACAAATTTTGTGCGCGGCACTGATCCGCTGTGGGAGCGAGCTTGCTCGCGATGACGGTGGTACAACCTCCATCCATGTTTGGCTTCTACAGCAGGCTGATCGGATAGCTGATGATCAACCGGTTCTCATCAAACTCGTTGGTGCTGTAGTCCCGACGCATCGTTGAGTTACGCCACTTCACATTCAGGCTCTTCAGTGCGCCGCTCTGCACGGTATAGGCCAGCTCACTTTCCCGACCCCATTCCTTGCCATCGTCGACCGTGGCGGTGTGCACGTTGTCACCGCTGATGTAGCGGTTCATCAGGGTCAGACCCGGCACGCCGACCGCGGCGAAGTTGAAGTCGTGGCGCAGTTGCCAGGATTTTTCCTTGGCGTTGTCGTAGCTGGAGTTGTAGCTGTCGTTGGCCAGGGTGCCGCCGCTGGTGCCGTTGACGCGCATCCAGGCATCGTCGCCGCCGACTTTCTGCAGGCCGACATAGAAGGTGTTGCCGCCGTATTTGGCCGAGAGCATGGCGAACGCGGTTTTGTTGTCCAGGTCGCCGGCCAGGGCGCTGCCGTCTTCCTTGCCGATGAAGTAGCCGAGGTTGGCGCCCAGGGTCCAGTCGCCGATGGGCTGGCTGTGGGTCAGGTTGAAATATTGCTGCTGGTAGATGTCGGACAGTTCCGCGTACCACACGCCAACCTGGGTGCGTTTTTCGTTGAAGGCGTATTCGCCACCGCCGAAGTTGAAACGATCGGAGGTGAACGCACCGCGGCCGTTCATGGACATGTCTTCCATGCTCGCGTCGTTGCGCGGGCTGTTGCCACGGAACTGGCCGCCGTAGAGGCTCAGGCCGTTGATTTCGGTGGAGGTCACCTGGCCGCCACGGAAGGTTTGCGGCAGGGAGCGGCCGTCGTCGGAACGCAGGATCGGCAGCACTGGCATCCACTCGCCGACCTTCAATTCGGTCTTCGACACCTTGGCCTTCAGGGCTACGCCCAGGCGCCCAAAGTCATCGGCCGGGCGACCGTCGTCATGCACCGGCAGCAATTGCGTACCCGCCGTGCCACGACCGCCGTCGAGCTTGACCGAGTACATCCCCAGTATGTCCACGCCGAAACCGACCGTGCCCTGGGTGAACCCGGACTTGGCATCAAGGATGAAACTCTGGGTCCACTCCTCGGCCTTGCCCTGGGCGTTGTTCGGGTTGGTGAAGTTGCGGTTGAAATAGAAGTTACGCAGGTTCAGCGTGGCCTTGGCATCTTCGACAAACCCCGATTCCGCCGCCAGGACGGGCAGGGCGGTACTGGTCAGGGCGACGGCAATGAGGCTGGGGAACAAGTGCTGTGTGGGCTTCATGGGCGTTGTCTCTATTTTTTGTGGACGAAGCGGGTCGTTGCCGCACGTTTTGAAGTGCGGGCGGTGAGGGTGGAGCCTGGGGTGTCAGGGCGATCGGGGATCAGCCGGGCGAGGCGGGGCGTAGGGGCATGGCGTCGAACCTGTTGTTATTGGTTTTGTGCGAGGGATGGTGAAGGGCGGCCCGGGATCGGTTCAATTGCCGTTTGCGGGTTTTGGGCGATTATCGAACAGCAAAATAATCGATTGGATGGACGCAATTTCCTGTGGGAGCGAGCTTGCTCGCGATGGCGGCCTTACGCCCGGCCTCTCTCTTGCGGACCGAGTACATATCCATTCCTGCGGTAACGGCCACTTAGGGTTTCGCCCTTACGGCGACTCACTTTTGAGAAGCGCAAAAGTAAGCAAAACGCTTTATGCCCCACCACTCGGCACCTCGCCTAGGCTCGGTGTGCCCTCACTCCGGCATTGCTCCGTGGGCCGCCGCGAAGGGCCATCCATGGCCCAGCGCGGCTATCCCGGCATCCATGCCGGGATGCCCACTCCACAATGCCTGCGTTCGGCCATCGTGGTTAACGGGGCGCCGAGATCAACGTCCGACGCGAGGCGGCCTGCCAGCCGGCCTGGCTCTCACGGTCGTACTCCGATCCAATTGTGGGAGCGAGCTTGCTCGCGATGGCGGCCTGACAGCCGACCTGATTCTGGCATCTGGACTCCGATCCAATTGTGGGAGCGAGCTTACTCGCGATGGCGGCCTGACAGCCGACCTGATTCTGGCATCTGGACTCCGATCCAATTGTGGGAGCGAGCTTGCTCGCGATGGCGGCCTGACAGCCGACCTGATTCTGGCATCTGGACTCCGATCCAATTGTGGGAGCGAGCTTGCTCGCGATGGCGGCCTGACAGCCGACCTGATTCTGGCATCTGGACTCCGATCCAATTGTGGGAGCGAGCTTGCTCGCGATGGCGGCCTGACAGCCGACCTGATTCTGGCATCTGGACTCCGATCCAATGTGGGAGCGAGCTTGCTCGCGAAGACGATGGCACAGTCGTTGAAGATGTTGAATGCTCCGGCCTCTTCGCGAGCAAGCTCGCTCCCACAAGATTTGTGGCCGGTCTGACAGACGCGGCGATTTTTCCGACGAGGTTTTAAGGTTGCTGCTCGGAAGCGGTATCTCTAGCTTGTACGTGTCGCTGCCAATCCAGCGACCGGGTCTGCAAGCCCGCCGAATTCGTTAGGCGCCAGCGCCCGGGCCCACGTCTCGGGCTCCAATTGATGCAGGAGCGCCGTTATGAAAAAACATCATCCTTCTTCGCCATCAGAGAGCACCTTCCCCTACAACGACCCCGATCCGGAAAAGCTCCAAGAGGCCGCAGACCGGGCACTCGATTACCATCTGGGCACCCACCCTGATCCCAAACCCAAAACCTCAACACAAGTCTTCACCGTCATCGATACCATCGACACGGAGTGTCTCCTGGCCAATCTCAGCGAAACCCTGGCCTCGGCCAATGCCATGGTCAGTGACTTGGCGTTCGAGTTGGAGGGCTCGCGGCGGCATGTCGCGCTCGGCGTGGCGCAGATGATCGAGCTGAGTGAATTGTTGGCTAATCGTGCGCTGGATATCGTCGACCCGCGTTCGCCAAGTCGGAGTTGAAGCAGGCACAAACAAAAAAGCCCACCTTTCGGTGGGCTTCGTGTTCAACCTTCAACATCCATCAGAACAATTTCATCTTCGGCGCTTCTTCTTTCACCGGTTCGTTCTTGCCCGTCTCGGCATTCCAACCACCGCCCAGTGCCTTGTACAAATTGACCTCGCTGGTCAGTTGCGCAAGGCGGTCAGTGATCAGCGACTGTTGCGCGCTGAACAACTGGCGTTGGGCGTCGAGGAAGGTCAGGTTGCTGTCGACGCCGATGCGGTAGCGACGCTCGGCCAGGCGGTAGTAGTCCTGGTTGGCGGCAACGAAGTCGGTCTGGGCCTGCAACTGTTCGTTGTAGGTCTGGCGGGCGGCCAGGCCGTCGGAGACTTCCTGGAACGCTGTCTGAATCGACTTCTCGTACTGCGCGACGTTGATGTCTTTCTGGATCTTGGCGTAGTCCAGGCTCGCTCGCAGGCTGCCGGCGTTGAAGATCGGCAGGTTGATCTGCGGCGCGAAGGTCCAGGTGCCCGAACCGCCCTTGAACAGGCCGGACAGGTCCGGGCTCAGGGTGCCGGCGTTGGCCGTCAGGCTGATGCTCGGGAAGAACGCGGCCCGTGCGGCGCCGATGTTGGCGTTGGCGGCCAGCAGGTTGCGTTCGGCCTGGAGGATGTCCGGACGACGTTGCAGCAGGTCCGACGGCAGCCCGGCCGGCACTTTGCTGAGCAGGTCATCGCTCAACGGTTGCGAGCTCAGGTTGGCCGGCAGGCCGGTGCCCAGCAGCAGGGTCAGGCTGTTTTCGTCCTGGGCGACCTGGCGAGTGTAGCGGGCCAGTTGCACACGGGCGTTTTCCACCGCGGTACGCGCCTGGCTCAGGTCCAGGGCCGAGGCCACGCCGACTTCGGCGCTGCGCGAGGTCAGCTTGAAGCTTTGCTCGTAGGCCCCAAGGGTTTCCTGGGTCAGCTTGAGCAGTTCCTTGTCGGCCTGCCAGGTCAGGTAGGCATTGGCGACGTTGGCCACCAGGCTGATCTGGGTGCTGCGGCGGGCTTCTTCGGTGGCGAAGTAGCTTTGCAACGCTTGCTCGCTCAGGCTGCGAACCCGACCGAACAGGTCCAGTTCATAGGCGCTGATGCCCAGGGTGGCCGAGTAGGAACTGCTGATGGACGCTTCACCGGTTTGCGAAGCCCGGGCCGGCAGGCGCTGGCGGCTGCCGGAACCGGTGGCCGAGACCGCCGGGAACAGGTCAGCGCGCTGGATGCGGTATTGCGCGGCGTAGGCATCGATGTTCAGCGCCGCGACGCGCAGGTCGCGGTTGTTTTCCAGGGCGACCTGGATCAGCTGTTGCAGCGCCGGGTCATGGAAAAACTGCTTCCAGCCTTGCTCGGCGGCGGCCTGGCCGGGCGCCTTGGCTGCCTCGTAGGCCGGCCCTTGCGGGTACTGCGCCGCGACCGGTGCTTCGGGCCGCTGATAGTCGGGGATCAGCGAGCAACCGCTGAGCACGACGGCGGCGATGGTCAGGGAGAGGAGCGACTTGCTCATTGGCCAGCCTCTTTAGAAGTTTCAGGAGTATCGTCCTGGTCCGCATTTTTGCGGCGACCTATCGACGACACGGTCACGAAGAACAGGGGCACCCAGAAAATCGCCAGGATGGTAGCGGTCAACATGCCGCCGATCACACCGGTGCCAATGGCGTGCTGGCTGCCCGAGCCGGCGCCGGTGGAAATCGCCAGCGGGACCACGCCGAGGACGAACGCCAACGAGGTCATGATAATCGGCCGCAGACGCATCCTACAGGCTTCGATGGCGGCTTCCACCAGCGTTCGTCCCTGTTCGTGGAGTTCCTTGGCGAATTCCACGATCAGAATGGCGTTTTTCGCCGCTAGGCCGATGGTTGTCAACAGGCCCACCTGGAAGTACACATCGTTGGACAGGCCGCGCAAGCTGGTGGCCATCAAGGCACCGATGATCCCCAGTGGCACCACGAGCATGACCGCGATCGGAATCGACCAACTTTCATACAGCGCCGCCAGGCACAGGAACACCATCAGCAGCGACAAGGCGTACAACGCCGGCGCCTGGGAACCCGACAGGCGTTCCTCATAGGACAGGCCGGTCCAGGAAATACCCACGCCGGCCGGCAGCTTCTTGGCGATGGCTTCGACTTCGGCCATGGCTTCACCAGTGGAGTAGCCCGGTGCCGGGGTACCGAGGATCTCCATCGCTTCCACGCCGTTGTAACGCGCCAGTTTCGGCGAGCCGTAGACCCACTCGCCCTTGGCGAACGCAGAGAACGGCACCATGGTCCCGGCGCTGTTGCGCACGTACCACTTCTGCAGGTCTTCGGGGCTCATGCGCGAGTTCGGCTGGCCCTGGACGTACACCCGCTTTACCCGACCACGGTCGATGAAGTCGTTCACATAGTTACTGCCCAGTGCAATCGACAGGGTGTTGTTGATCTCCGAGAGCGTGATGCCCAGCGCGCTGGCCTTCTCGTCATCGATTTCCAACTGGTATTGCGGTTCATCGTTCAGACCGTTCGGACGTACCTGGGCCAGTACCTTGCTCTGGGACGCCATGCCCAGGAACTGGTTACGGGCTTCCATCAGCTTGTCGTGGCCAATGCCGGCACGGTCCTGCAGGAACACGTCGAAACCGGTGGCGTTACCCAGTTCCATCACCGCTGGCGGGGCGAAGGCGAACACCATGGCGTCGCGGAAGGTGAAGAAGTGTTGCTGGGCGCGGCCAGCGATCTTGAACACGGTGTTGTCAGCGTTACGCTCTTCCCACGGCTTGAGCATGATGAATGCCAGGCCCGAGCTTTGGCCACGACCGGCGAAGTTGAAGCCGGTCACGGTGAACACCGAGGCCACACCGTCGCCTTCGCCGCCGTCCTTGCTGGGGCGCAGCAGGAACTCGCGCATGTTGTCCACCACCACCTGGGTGCGCTCGGCACTGGAGCCGGCTGGTGTCTGTACCTGGGCAAACAGCACGCCCTGGTCTTCTTCTGGCAGGAACGCTGTCGGGATGCGGGTGAACAGCCAGACCATGCCGACCACGATGATCACGTAGACCAGCAGGTACGGGGCCTTGTGCTTGAGCATGTTGCCCACGCCACGTTCGTAGCTCCTGACGCCACGGTCGAAGCTGCGGTTGAACCAGCCGAAGAAGCCGCGTTTCGGCGTGCCGTGCTCGCCTTTCGGAATGGCCTTGAGCATGGTGGCGCACAGGGCAGGGGTGAAGATCAGTGCCACCAGTACCGACAGGGCCATGGCCGAGACGATGGTGATGGAGAACTGCTTGTAGATCACACCGGTGGAACCGCCGAAGAACGCCATCGGCAGCAGTACCGCCGAGAGCACCAGGGCGATACCCACCAGGGCCCCCTGGATCTGGCCCATGGATTTCTTGGTGGCTTCCTTGGGCGACAGGCCTTCTTCGCTCATCACCCGTTCGACGTTTTCCACCACGACGATGGCGTCGTCCACCAGCAAGCCGATGGCCAGCACCATGCCGAACATGGTCAGGGTGTTGATGCTGAAACCGAATGCCGCGAGGATCCCGAAGGTGCCCAGCAGTACCACCGGCACGGTCATCGTGGTGATGATGGTGGCGCGGAAATTCTGCAGGAACAGGAACATCACCAGGAACACCAGCACGACCGCTTCGACCAGGGTCTCGATCACGCCCTTGATCGACTCGCTCACCACCGGGGTGGTGTCGTACGGGAATACCACTTCCAGGCCTTGCGGGAAGAATGGCTTGAGGTCGTCGACGGTCTTGCGCAGGGCCTTGGCCGTGTCGAGGGCGTTGGCGCCGGTGGCGAGCCGCACCGCCAGGCCGGAAGCCGGGAGGCCGTTGAACTGGGCGTTGATGCTGTAGTTTTCACCGCCGAGGGCGACATCCGCCACATCGCCGACACGCACTTGCGAGCCGTCCGGATTGACCTTGAGCAAGATGGCCTTGAACTGCTCGGCGGTCTGCAGGCGGGTCTTGCCGATAATGGTGGCGTTCAGTTGCTGGCCGGGCATGGCAGGCAGGCCGCCGAGCTGGCCGGAGGCGATCTGGACGTTCTGCGCGGAAATGGCCGTGCTCACATCCACCGGGGTCAGGTTGAAGTTGTTCAACTTGGCCGGGTCGAGCCAGATCCGCATGGCGTACTGGGCGCCGAAGACCTGGAAGTCACCGACACCGGCGGTGCGCGAGATCGGGTCCTGCATGTTGGACACGATGTAGTTGGACAAGTCTTCCCGGGTCATGCTGCCGTCACGCGACACCACGCCGATCACCATCAGGAAGTTTCGCACTGACTTGGTGACGCGGATGCCCTGTTGCTGCACTTCTTGCGGCAGCAATGGAGTGGCGAGGTTCAGCTTGTTCTGGACCTGGACCTGGGCGGTATCGGAGTTGGTGCCCTGCTCGAAGGTCGCAGTGATGGTCATACTGCCGTCGGAGTTACTTTCCGAGGACACGTAACGCAGGTTGTCGATACCGTTGAGCTGCTGCTCGATGACCTGCACCACGGTGTCCTGCACGGTTTGCGCGGACGCACCCGGGTAGGTCACCTGGATCGCAATGGCCGGCGGCGCGATGCTCGGGTACTGGTTGATCGGCAATTTGAGGATCGATAGAGCCCCGACCAGCATGATCACCAGGGCGATCACCCAGGCGAAAATCGGACGGTCGATGAAAAATTTCGACATGGTTTACTCCCCTTTGCCGCCGGCGGCTTTATCAGCTGCCTGTGCGGGGGCCGGGTTCTTGGTGCCAACGTTGGTGGCTTCGGTGGCTTTGACTTCCACGCCTGGCCGTACGTACTGCAACCCTTCGGTGATCAGGCGATCGCCGGCCTTGAGCCCGTCTTCGATCAGCCACTGGCTGCCGACGGTGCGGCTGGCCTTGAGCTGGCGCAACTCGACCTTGTTGTCCGCACCCACCACCAGCGCGGTTGGCGCGCCCTTGAGGTCACGGGTCACGCCTTGTTGCGGTGCCAGGATCGCCGCGCTGTTCACGCCGGCCTGCAATTGGGCGTGGACGAACATGCCCGGCAGCAGGGTGTGGTCAGGGTTGGGGAACACGGCGCGCAAAGTCACGGAGCCGGTGGTCTGGTCAACCGACACTTCAGAGAACTCCAACTTGCCTTCGTGCGGATACTGGCTGCCGTCTTCCAGGGTCAGCTTGACCATGGCCGCGTTCTCGCCGGCCTTTTGCAAACGGCCGCTTTCCAGTTCGCGGCGCAGTTGCAGCAGCTCGACCGAGCTCTGCGTCACGTCGACATAGATCGGGTCCAGTTGCTGAATGGTTGCCAGGGCATCAGTCTGGCCGTTGCTCACCAGCGCACCCTCGGTGACCGAGGAGCGGCCGATGCGACCGGAAATCGGTGCGTAGACCTTGGTGTAGCGCACGTTGATCTGGGCAGTCTGCAGGTTGGCTTCCGATTCCAGGCGATTGGCCACGGCGGTATCGTATTCCTGACGGCTCACCGCCTGTTCATCCACCAGTTGCTTGTAGCGGTCGGCAATCGACTTGGTGGAGCGCAGGTTGGCCTCGGCGCTCTTGAGGGTCGCTTCGTAGACCGCAGGGTCGATCTGGTACAGCTGCTGGCCGGCCTTGACGTCGGCGCCCTCCTTGAACAGGCGCTTGAGAATGATGCCGTTGACCTGTGGCCGTACTTCGGCGACGCGGAACGCGCTGGTGCGGCCCGGCAGTTCCGAGGTCAAGGTGAAGGGCTGGGTCTTGAGGGTTACGACGCCGACCTGAGGAGGGGGCGCTGCAGGTGCAGCCTCTTCCTTTTTGCATCCGCTGAGCAGCGATGCCAGGGCGATGGCGGTAACCAGAGCAGTAACAGCTGGCTTGAATTGCATGGAAATCCTCGGGTCCAGGCGCGCAAGGGGCGCACTCGAAGGTGGAAGGTAAAAAGCAGCAGTAATTCAATTAGTAGGATGCTAAGAAATATACTTACGTACACGGTTGTTTGTAAACAGCCAAATTGCGTAATATCCGGATTTACAAAAGCCTGACAAAGGGCACGAGTAGATCGGGGACGCGCTTCAAGCGACGTCGCCTCATATTTTGCTCTGTTGATTCTTACGCATTGCTGACGCAATCCTGATTGAGGTGTTTACTGCCATGGTCCGTCGTACCAAAGAGGAAGCCCAGGAGACTCGCAGCCAGATAGTCGAAGCGGCCGAAAAGGCGTTCTTCGAGCGAGGCGTGGCCCGTACCACTCTGGCGGATATCGCGACGCTGGCCGGCGTGACGCGCGGTGCTATCTATTGGCATTTCAGCAACAAGGCGGACCTGCTCCAGGCCATGCTCGATACCTTGCATGAGCCGCTCGATGACCTGGCCCGCGCCAGTGAGAATGAAGAGGAGCTTGACCCGCTGGGTTGTACGCGCAAGCTGCTGGTGCAATTGTTTCAACAAGTTGCCCTGGACCCGAAGACCCGACGCATTAATGAGATTCTGTTCCATAAGTGTGAATTCACCGATGAAATGTGCGATCTGCGCCAGCAGCGGCGCCAGGTCAGTCTCGACTGTAATGTGCGTATTGCCTTGTCGTTGCGCAATGCGATGAATCGCGGCCAGCTACCGGCGGATCTGGAACCGGAAAGGGCGGCGATTGCCCTGCATGCCTATGTCGACGGTATTCTTTATCAGTGGCTGCTGGCCCCCGATAGCTTCCCCCTGGCCGGTGAGGCTGAGCGCTGGGTGGATATCGGGCTGGATATGCTGCGCCTGAGCCCTAGCCTGCGCAAATGAAACAAAATGCGTAATTGCTTCGGCTTGTTTCATGACAAGTGTTCGAAATAGCTTTTATAAACTGAATGCTGTCGTGGTTGAAAGGCAATCATGAACAAATTTTGTAGGGGATTTGTTTCGTGACCGGCAGCGACTCCGTCGGCTCCCGATCCCACGGAGTAAGCTTGCAGGAGAATCGCCGGCTCATGTCAACGTCTTGGCGGGGCCGCAGGCTCACCGACCTGGTTCGATAATGAGGCGAACGGTGTAGTTGAAGGGTGGCTCAAGCATCTTCCGGGAAATTTCCGACCGGCACGTGTATTCGCCATTGCCGGTGTAAGTCGTCCTGCTCTTCCAAGTGGGCTTATAGCTGGGTTCCAAAGCGCCAGGCACGATGGAAACCTGTAAGCGAGTGTGCATTTGACATTCAAAGTTGAAGTGGCTCATTTCATAATTAAGGACCAGTTCGACAGGTTTGACTTTTTTTAATGTCGGGCGCCAGCCGGCTCCAGGGTAGGTGTAATCCCTGAAGTGCTCGATATGGAATCTATAACTTGATGTTGGATCGATGTCGTGGGCGCTCAAGGAAAAATCCTCGGCCTGGGGTGGGTCGGTTAACAGGTTGTTCATTTTCATTGTGCCGCGGGTGTTGTTGGCAATCTCCACGGTCACTTCGGTATTGGCCTGGCTGTGGGCAACCATGGCGGGGCCCAGCAGGAGGGCGAGAATGAGGTTTTTCAGGATGTTCATGGTGAGGCATCTCTCATAAATACACGGCTCGCTGGCGTTCGCCTGCAAACTGATGGTGTTTGGTTAGTGGGTGTTGCTGGAATGTTAAAGTTCTGAATGTGTGGTTGGGTGAGGTGTAAGTTTCAATCCTTTGTATCAGTGGTTGGTGCGTTCGAGCGTTATTATTAGCGCCGTTGCGTGATTGAATCCACGCCAGATGAAAGTTGCCTTGTTATTTAATGTTGCTGTTCGCGTTGGTTGCGCGTGGCTGAAGTTTTACAGGTATAAAAAAGCCCCGGCTCTTTCGAGTCGGGGCTTTTTTTATAAAGCGGCTGATGCGAGCTTACATCACGGGGTAATCAATGTACCCCACTGGGCCTTTCCCATAGAAAGTTTCAGGATGCGGCTCGTTCAACGGTGCATTGGCCTTCAGGCGTGCCGGCAAATCCGGGTTGGCAATGAACGGAACCCCGAACGCGACCGCATCAGCCTTGCCAGCCGCCAGCCAGGCGTTGGCGCTGTCCTTGGTGAAGCGTTCGTTGGCGATGTATGGGCCGCCAAAGGCTTGTTTGAGTTGCGGACCGATGCTGTCATCGCCTTCTTTCTCGCGGGAGCAGATGAAGGCGATGCCGCGCTTGCCCAGTTCACGGGCCACGTAGCTGAACGTCTCCAGACGGTTTTCGTCGCCCATGTCATGGGAGTCGGCCCGTGGTGCCAGGTGCACGCCTACTCGGCCGGCGCCCCAGACTTCAATGGCTGCGTCGGTCACTTCCAGCAGCAGGCGGGCACGGTTTTCCAGGGAACCGCCGTACTGGTCGGTGCGCTGGTTGGTGCTGCTTTGCAGGAACTGGTCGAGCAGGTAGCCGTTGGCGCCATGGATTTCCACACCGTCGAAACCAGCGGCCTTGGCATTCTCGGCACCGACACGGTAGGCATCGACAATGTCGGCGATTTCAGCGGTTTCCAGTGCGCGTGGCGTCGGGTAGTCGGCCAGCGGACGGACCAGGCTCACGTGGCCCTTGGGCTGGATCGCGCTGGGCGCCACCGGGGTTTCGCCATTGAGGTACGACGGATGGGAGATCCGGCCCACGTGCCACAGTTGCAGGAAGATCTTGCCGCCAGCGCCGTGGATCGCTTTGGTGATGTTGGCCCAGCCGCGCACCTGGTCGTTGGACCAGATACCCGGGGTGTCCGGGTAGCCCACGCCCATCGGCGTGACGGAAGTGGCTTCGCTGAGGATCAGGCCAGCGGAGGCGCGTTGCACGTAGTACTCGGCCATCAGCGCGTTGGGGACGCGGCCTGCGTCGGCACGGCAGCGGGTGAGCGGGGCCATGATGATGCGGTTCTTCAGCTCGATGTCGCCGAGTGTGATCGGATCGAAAATAGTCGTCATGAGTTACAGCCTCGTCAGAATCGGAGAGTGATTGAAAATCAGTGAGTCGCCGGGGCCAGGTCGGCATTGCCGCCCTGGCGGAAAGTGATCAGGGTGACCAGCAGCGCCAGCACGGCCAACGCGCCGGCGGCCAGGGGCACGGAGGTCAGGCCCAGGCCATGGTCGATGACGCTGCCGCCGACCCAGGCGCCCAGGGCGTTGCCGATGTTGAAGGCGCCGATGTTCAGGGTGGACACCAGGTTGGGTGCGTCTTTGCCGAAGGTCACCACGTTGACTTGCAGGGCCGGCACGGCAGCGAAGCAGGCGGTGGCCCAGAGGAACAGGGTGATTTCACTGGGGATCAGCGCCACGCTGGTCCAGCTCAGGACGGTGGACACCACGGCCATGGTGAGGAAGACGCCCATCAGGGTGTTCGCCAGGCTCTTGTCCGCCAGCTTGCCGCCGATGATGTTGCCCAGGGTCAGGCCCAGGCCGATCAGCACCAGGGTCCAGGTCACGCCACGGGGCGACACACCCGTGACTTCACCCAGCAGCGGGGCGACGTAGGTGAACAGGGTGAACACCGACGCGGAGAACAGCGCGGTCATGCTCAGGGACAACCACAGACCGGCGCCTTTGAGCGCTACCAGTTCCGAGCGCATGTCGAGTTTCTCTTCATCGCGCTTGGCTGGCAGGAAACGGATCAGGCCGATCAGGGCAATAACACCGATGACGGTCACCGCCCAGAAGGTCGAACGCCAGCCGGCCTCCTGGCCCAGTGCGGTGCCCAACGGCACGCCGAGCACATTGGCCAGGGTCAGGCCGGTGAACATCAGGGCCACGGCCGAGGCGCGCTTGTTGGGCGCCACCAGGCCGGCGGCCACCACCGAACCGATGCCGAAGAACGCGCCGTGGCACAGGGCGGTGACGACCCGGGCGAACATCAACACGTTGTAGTCGCTGGCGATGGCGCAGAGCAGGTTGCCGACGATGAAAATCCCCATCAATGCCACCAGGGCGGCCTTGCGCGGTAGTCGGGCGGTGGCCAGGGCCATGAACGGTGCACCGATGGCCACGCCCAGGGCGTAGCCGGTCACCAGCCAGCCGGCGCCGGGAATCGACACGCCCAGGTCAGCCGCCACATCGGGCAACAGGCCCATGATGACGAACTCGGTGGTGCCGATGGCGAAGGCGCTCAGGGCCAGGATCAGGAGTGAGAGGGGCATGATGGGTCCTTGTCGGGTCAGAGCTCTTGGCTCATCTGCTTGAGGAACTGCTGGATCACTTCCTCGTTGCGTTTGAAGAAGTGCCATTGACCGACCTTCTGGCTGGTGATCAGCCCCGCCCGTTGCAACACCGCCAAGTGCGCAGACACCGTGGATTGCGACAGGCCGCAACGCTGGTCGATCTGCCCGGCGCAAATGCCGAACTCGTGGTTGTGCAACTGCTCGGGGAACTGGACCTTGGGGTCTTTGAGCCAGTTGAGGATGTCTCGCCGTACTGGGTGCGCCAGGGCTTTTATTATTTCGTCGAGGTCGAGGGTCATGGGTGGCAAGCTCGGGGGTGAGTAAAACGCTATATCGCGATAGAGCGAACCTTAAATCGTTATTTCGCGATACACCAATATGGATTTGATCTGAATGCCGAACAAATCGCTATATCGGGTTATAACGATATTGGCGCGGGGGTGCTAAGCTGCGGGCCATGAACTATCTCGCGCACCTGCACCTCGGCGGCCCCGGCCGGGAACAACTGCTCGGCAGCCTCTACGGCGACTTCGTCAAAGGGCCGTTGCAAGGGCAGTACGATCCGCAGATCGAAGCGGCGATTGCCCTGCATCGACGCATCGACATGTACACCGACCGCCATCCCTTGGTGGACATTGCCCTGTCGCGTTTTTCCACGGTGCGGCGGCGCTATGCCGGGATCGTGCTGGACGTGTTTTTCGATCACTGCCTGGCCCGGGACTGGGCGTTGTACGGCGAAGGGCCGCTGGTGGATTTCACGTCCCGTGTCTACCAGGTACTGCGCACCGAACCCCAGCTGCCAGGGCGCCTGGCGCAGATCGCGCCGTACATGGCGGCGGATGACTGGCTGGGGTCTTATCAGGAATTCGAAGTACTGGGGCAGGTACTGCGCGGCATTTCCCGCCGCCTGTCCCGACCCGAGGAATTGGCTGGGGCGATGGCGGAGTTGATCGAGCTTTATGAGCCGCTGAGCGAGGATTTTCGGTTGTTCTACCCGCAGTTGCAGGATTTTGCACAAACCCAAGCCATGCCGCAGGACTAATTGTGGGAGCGAGCTTGCTCGCGATAGCGGTGTATCAGTCAGTTCATCTGCTGAATGTTAAGCCGCTATCGCGAGCAAGCTCGCTCCCACAAGGGATCCCTCTGCACAAAAGGATCCGGTTCAAGCCGCGATGGCAGGCCGCATCGGCGCTTGCTGTTTCTCGGGTATCGTCCCGAACAGCGCCTTGTGCACCGCCTGTTGCGCTTGGAACGCCAGGGCCGCGCGTTCCTGGCCGTGGCAGGCAATCGGTTCCAGCAGGTGAATGTGTACGTCGCCCCGATCATTGGCGAACAGGCGCATCAGGTGCGACAGCAAATCATCATCGCCAATGAACGGTGCCAGCGAATCCGGCTCACCGTCGCGCAGGTAACGGATCGCCACCGGCTGCAACGCCACATCGGCATCGATGGCCGCCGACAACAAGCGACCGTGGAAGGTACGCAGGGATCGGCCATCGGTGGTGGTGCCTTCCGGGAACATCAGCAGCGGATGGGCCTGTTCCAGGTGGCGGCTCATTTGTTTGCGGATCAGTTGGCTGTCTCCCGACCCGCGCCGGATAAACAGGCTGCCGGCCTTGGCGGCCAGCCATCCGGCCACCGGCCAGGTACGCACTTCGGCCTTGGACAGGAATGACATCGGCGTGAGCATGCCCAGCAACGGGATGTCGGTCCAGGACACATGGTTACTGACCCACAGCATCGGCCGTTGCGGCAGTTGACCGTGGACGGTGACTGAAAAGGGCAGGGCATGGCTCAGCCGCGCCATGAAGAACCGCGACCAGCGCTGGCGACGGACCATCGAGTTGGCGACCCCCAGGCGTTCGAACAGGCCGAACACGCTGGCCATGCTCAGGCCCAGGGTCACCACCAGCAAGACTCGCGCGATACGCGCGTACACCCGTAACCGGCTCATTACACGGCTGCCTTGAAGTGGCGGGCGTAGCGCGGGCAGAGCTCGTCGCGCTTGAGCAGGATGAACACGTCGGCCACCTGGAAGTCCTCGTCCCAGCACGGCTCGCCGCAAATCTTCGCGCCCAGGCGCATGTAGGCCTTGAGCAGCGGTGGCATTTCGGCGATCACGTTGGACGGCACGTCCAGAGTCGGCAATGGTTTTTTCGGCACGGCTTGCAGGTGTTCGGTGCACAGGTAGCGTTCGCGCAGGCGCTGCATGATTGCCTGGGCCTGGATACCGCCATCTTGCATCGGAATGCTCGCGCAGCCCATCAGGTAGCTGTAGCCGCCTTCGTTCAGGACTTCGGCCAGTTCGCCCCAGAGCACCGCGATGGTGCCGCCGTTGCGGTAGGCCGGGTCGACGCAGGTACGGCCGATTTCCAGGATCGGGCCCTTGAGATGGACCAGGCCGTGGAGGCTGAATTCTTCTTCGCTGTAGAACCGGCCCAGGCTGCTGGCGGCCTGGTGGTCGAGCAGGCGCGTGGTCGCCACGAGGCGGCCGGTGTTCAGGTCGCGTACGCCGATGTGGGCGCAGTGAACATCATAGTCATCCATGTCCAGACCCACTTCCGCGCCTTTGAGCTTGGCGTTGAATTCGCCGCTGAAGACGTTGAAGCGCAGGGCCTGGGCTTCTTGCAAGGCGTGGGCGCCGATCAGGCGTTCGGCTTGCAGGCGGCGTTCATTGCCGGTGTCGCTGATGCGGGCGATCTGGGTCATAGCGAATCTCCGTGCGGGCTGTTCAGTTGCAGCCTGTCGACTTTCTTTATGCAGCCATGTTGTGCAAAGTCAGGCTATGTAGCCCCGGTGTCATCGCCATGAAGCTTTGGTGATGCTTATATGACAGCCTTCAAGGAGCCCTCTCATGCCCTGGCACACCCTGATCGAACGTGGCGAGCGCCTGCCCACCTATCCGGACCTGGCTGAAGGTTATGCCGCGTTGTTGCAACGCCTGGGGCCGGTGACGCCGTTCGAGTTGGCCGTGGTCGGCGCCCGCTCGATGGCCACGCCGGGGCTGGCTTTCCTGGTGGGGTACCAGGCGGCGCTGCGGGTGCTTTGGCCGAGCGCGCCCCAGAGCCTTGGCGCCTTGTGTGCCACCGAACAACGCAGCTTGCGCCCGGCGGACATGCAAACCCGCCTCGACGATTTGCGCCTGAGCGGGCGCAAGGATTTCGTCACCGCTGGCGACGCCGCCGAGTGGCTGTTGATTGCCGCTCGCAGCGAAGCGCCCGGCGAAACGCCACGACTGAACCTGGCAGTGGCCTATGCGGGCGAGCCCGGCGTGACCCTGGAAAAACTCCCCGCCATGGGCCTGATGCCGGACATCAGCCATGGCCGTGTGCTGCTCGACGGCGCGCTGTGCGAGTTGCTGGCCGGTGATGGTTGGGACGCCTACGTCAAACCGTTCCGCACCCTGGAAGACCTTTATGTACTCAGCGCGATGACGGCCTGGTTGTATGGCGTCGGGCAGGAATGTGCCTGGCCCCAGGTGTTGCAACTGCGCCTGCTGGCGTTGCTTGCCGGTTGCGCGGAGGTGAGTCGCCACAACCCTTCCAGCCTTGCCGGGCATGTGCTGCTGGGCGGGTTGTTCGCCCAGTTCCAAGGGCTCGACGGCGAACTCGACGCTGCCCTGGCCGCCGGGCCTGCGGGGTGGCGCGAGATGTGGACGCGGGACAAAGGTGTGATGGACCTTGCGGCGGGGGCGCGGGCCAAGCGGTTGGCCAAGGCGTTGGGATAGCCCTCCAAACGACCATCCATTGTGGGAGCGAGCTTGCTCGCGATAGCGCTGGATCAGCGACAATGATGTTGGCTGACACTCCGCTATCGCGAGCAAGCTCGCTCCCACAGGGGGGCACACACTCAAATTGTCATCAAGTCTGCATAGGCTCCGAAGGTTAAAACCTGCGAGCCCCAAGCATGTCCAAAGGCTGGTTCCTGATCCCGCTGCTGATACTCAACCTGAGCGTCCAGGCCGAAGACTGGCCCGGCGAGCAATGGCCAAGCGGCCCGACTCCGAGCGGGCCGGCCATCGAAGCCTTGGAACAATACGCCTTCCCACCCCGGGACGATGCGAGCCGTGAGGGCATCCGCACCGATGCGCTGCTGGTGATCCAGGACGGTCGACTGGTCTATGAACGCTACGCCGGGCCGACCACCGCCCAGACCCCGCACCTGACCTGGTCCATCAGCAAAAGCCTGCTGGCGACGGTGTTTGGCGTGGCCTACGGTGAACAGCGCTTTGCCCTGGACGATCCGGCAGCCAAGTACTACCCACCCCTGAACCGGCACCCTGGCCTGACCCTGGCCGATCTTTTCCACTGGGCGTCTGGCCTGGACTGGCAGGAGGACTACGAATACGCACCGCTCAAGTCCTCGGTGGTGGCGATGCTCTATACCCGCGGGCGTCATGACATGGCGGCGTTTACCGCGCGGCACGAAAGCTTCAGCCCCCCGGGGCAGGCGTTTCGTTACTCCAGCGGTGACAGCAACCTGTTGGCGGCGGCCCTGAAAAACATCGTCGGTGCGGCACGTTATCCCGATTATCCCTGGACGGCCCTGTTCGAGCCCCTGGGCATCCGCCACGCGACTTGGGAAACCGACGCCAGCGGCACATTCGTGGGATCGTCCTATGCCTATCTCACGGCGCGGGACCTGGCGCGTGTCGGGTTGTTGATGCAACGGGACGGCCGATGGGGCGAACGGCAACTGATCCCCAAGGATTGGGTCGCGTTCAGCCGCGAACCGTTCGTGCACTTCCAGGCCGGCCAGGACGAAGCCGTGCCGGGCGGGCACTGGTGGCTCAACCGCGGCGCCGATCCGGGGCTCCACCCCTGGCCCGATGCGCCGACGGATACCTTCGCCGCGCTGGGCCATTGGGGCCAGGCGCTGTACATCATCCCCAGCGCCAGGCTGGTGATCGTGCGCTACGGCGACGACCGCGACGGCAGCTATCGCCATAACGAACTGCTCAAGCGCGCCATGGCGGCGTTCGCCGGGAAGGTGCAGCCATGAAGCGCAAAATCCTGCTGACCTTGCTGTCGGTGCTACTCATTGCCCTGTTCAGTTGGGTCTGGCTGGAGCGGGTGGCATTGCGGGCCTTTCCCGACATCATCAGTGCCTACACCGCCAAGGAGTACTGCTCATGCCGCTATGTGATGCAGCAACCGGCCGAGTATTGTCGGGGTTATGTGAAGCAGGCAGTGCCCATCCGCGATTTTCTCGAGACCGTTGAAGCCAAGCGCGTCACCGTCAGTGGATTGGGACGTAGCCACAGTGCGCAATGGTTGGGGGAGCGGCAGGGGTGTCGGTTGGAGCCTTGAGATTGGCCTGCAACGACCGCTGTTGTGGCGAGGGAGCTTGCTCCCGCTCGGGTGCGCAGCGCTCGCAAATTCTTTAACCTGTCGCGATCTTGGGGCTGCTTCGCAGCCCAGCGGGAGCAAGCTCCCTCGCCACGGTGTTATGTGGTGAGCAGGTACCGTTGTTGAAACAGACTGTTTGCAAGCGCCCTCGGCCCGGTTAAGGTTCGCCACAGGTTTATCTGCCCCCCGAGTGTGTATGTTCAAGCGGTTTTTCCCTCACGCGGTCGCCAGCTTGCTGCTGGCCTGCGCAGTGTTGCCGGCCCAGGCCGACTGGTACCTGGACGGCGAGTCGTCGCGGTTGTCGTTTATCAGCAGCAAAAACGGCAACGTTTCCGAGGTCCAGCGTTTCCTGGTGCTGCACGGTCAAGTCCAGCCCGACGGCTTGGCGCGCCTGGAAGTGGAGCTGGAATCCATCAACAGCGGCATTCCCCTGCGGGACGAGCGCATGCGCGCCGAGTTGTTCCAGATCAAGCAATTCGCCGAAGCCACCGTTACCGCCAGGATCGACCTGGCACCGATCCAGGACCTGGCCAACGGCGCGCAGTTGGAGTTGCGCCTGCCGCTGACGGTGAACCTGCACGGCAAGCAGCATGAGTACCCCGTCGAACTGCTGGCGACACGCCTGGATGAACGCCGCTTCCAAGTAGTGACCCTGGAGCCGGTGGTACTCAACGCGGCGGATTTCGATCTGGCGCCGGGCCTGGAAAAGCTCCGCAACCTGGCCGGGTTGTCGGCCATCAGCCTGTCGGTGCCGGTGAATGCGGTGCTGATCTTCACGGCGCGCTGACATGAGCGGCCCGGTCTTTCCCTGGCGTGAAGGCAATCGCTTCGAGCTGTTGATCGACGGCCCACAGTTCTTCCCACGCATGCTGGTGGAAATCGCCCGTGCCCAGGAGCAGGTCGAGCTGGAGCTGTACCTGGTGGAGGCGGGGGCCTGCGCCGAGGCGATGGTCCAGGCACTGGTGCAGGCCGCCGAGCGGGGCGTTCGCGTGCGCTGCCTGTTCGATGACTATGGCAGCCTGGCGTTTACCCTGGCCCTGCGCAAGCGCCTGACCGAGGCTGGGGTGGAGTTGCGTTTCTACAATCGCCTGAGTTGGCGCCGCTGGGTGCGCAACCTTTATCGGGATCACCGCAAGCTGCTGTTGGTGGACCAGCGCCTGGCCGTGGTCGGTGGCACCGGGGTGACCGATGAATTCTGGAACCCCCTCGACGACCGCAGTGAATGGCACGAAGTGATGGTGGAAATCGTCGGCCCGCTGGTGCTCGACTGGCAGTTGCTGTTCGACCGCCAGTGGCTCGCCAACCGTCATCGGCGGGCCTGGAAGCCAGCCTCCAATTTCGGCTTGCCGCGCCTGCCGCGCATCCCGCCGGTGGGCGAAGGCATGGGCCGGGTGGCGTATGCCGACGCCCGCCAGCATCGCGACATCCTGCAATCGCTGTCCCGGGCATTGAACAGCGGCCAGAAACGCATCTGGATGGCGACGCCGTATTTCCTGCCGACCTGGAACGTGCGCCGCTCCTTGCGCAAGGCCGCCGCCCGGGGCATCGACGTGCGCCTGCTGCTGACCGGCCCGCGCACCGATCACCCGTCCGTGCGCTACGCCGGGCACCGTTACTACCCGCGATTGCTCAGGGCCGGCGTGCAGATTTTCGAGTACCAGCCGTGTTTCCTGCACCTGAAGATGGTGTTGGTGGATGATTGGGTCAGCATCGGCTCCTGCAATTTCGATCACTGGAATCTGCGTTTCAATCTGGAAGCCAATCTGGAAGCCCTGGATTCCAGGCTCAGCAGCGCCGTGGCGGCCAGTTTCGAACGGGATTTCGCCCAGAGCCTGCAAGTCAGCCTCGACGCCTGGCAGCGCCGACCGCTGTGGAAGCGGTTCAAGCAGCGGGTATGGGGATTGGTGGATCGGGTGGTGGTGAATCTGTTGGATCGGCGCGGCTAGCTCAAGCACCCAGATACAACTGTGGGAGCGAGCTTGCTCGCGATAGCGGAGTGTCAGCCAATGTCGATGCGGCTGATCTGACGCCATCGCGAGCAAGCTCGCTCCCACAGTGGATTTTCAGCGGTCACAAAAGCGTTTGCCACAGAACCCATTGTGGGAGCGAGCTTGCTCGCGATAGCGGAGTGTCAGTCGATATCGATGCGGCTGACCTGACGCCATCGCGAGCAAGCTCGCTCCCACAGGGAGGATCAAGTTGTTCTGAAGGTCAGAGCAACTCAAAACTCTGCTGCTTCACGTCCTGGGAATCCAGGCCGATCTGCACGTTGAACTTGCCCGGTTCCGCCCCGTACTTGAGCTGGGCATTGAAGAACTTCAGGTCGTCTTCGGTGATGGTGAAGTGGATGACTTTCTTCTCGCCGGCCTTGAGCATCACCTTGCGGAAGTTCTTCAGCTCTTTCACCGGGCGAATGATCGAGCCGGTCACGTCCTGGATGTACAACTGCACCACGGTTTCGCCGTCACGCTTGCCGGTGTTTTCCAGGGTCACGCTGGCATCGAGCTTGCCGGTCTTGTTCAGCGTGGTCGACGACAAGGCCATGTCCGACAGGCTGAACTCGGTGTAGCTCAGGCCATAGCCGAACGGGTAGAGCGGGCCGGTGGTGTCATCGAAATACTGCGAGGTGTAGTTGCCCGGCTTGCCCGGCGTGAACGGCCGGCCAATGCTCAGGTGGTTGTAGTAGGTCGGAATCTGCCCCACCGAGCGTGGGAAGGTGATCGGCAGCTTGCCCGACGGGTTGTAGTCGCCGAACAGCACGTCCGCGATGGCGTTGCCACCTTCGGTGCCGCTGAACCAGGTTTCCAGGATCGCATCGGCCTGCTGCTTTTCTTCCAGCAACGACAGCGGACGGCCATTCATCAGCACCAGCACCAGGGGCTTGCCGGTGGCCTTCAGGGCCTTGATCAGCTCGCGTTGGCTGGCCGGGATGTTCAGTTCGGTACGGCTCGACGACTCATGGGACATGCCACGGGACTCACCCACGGCGGCCACCACCACATCGGCGTCCTTGGCGGCTTGCACCGCTTCGTCGATCAGTACCTGGGCCGAGCGCGGGTCGTCCACCACCTCCGGGGCATCGAAGTTGAGGAAATTCAGGTAGTCGAGCACCTTCTTGTCGCCGGTGATGTTGGCGCCACGGGCGTAGATCAGCTTCGACTCGGCGCCCAGGGCGCGGGTCATGCCGTCGAACAGGGTGACCGATTGCGCAGGGCGCCCGGCCGCGGCCCAACTGCCCATCATGTCGATCGGTGCCTTGGCCAGCGGGCCGACCAGGGCGATCCTGGCGGTCTTCTTCAGGGGCAGGGTCTGGTTGCGGTTTTCCAGCAGCACCAGGCTGCGGCGTGCCACGTCCCGGGCATCGGCGCGGTGCAGGCGGCTTTCGGCGTAGGTGTCGGCCGGGTCGTCCTCGGCCTTGCCGATGCGCAGGTACGGATCCTTGAACAGGCCCATGTCGTATTTGGCCGCGAGCACTTCGCGCACGGCGTTGTCGATGTCGCTCTGTTCGATCTCGCCGGCCTTGAGCAGCCCTGGCAGTTCCTTGCCGTAGAGCGAGTCGTTCATGCTCATGTCGATGCCGGCCTTGATTGCCAGCTTCGCCGCTTCGCGACCGTCCTTGGCGACGCCGTGCTTGATCAGTTCGAAGATGGCGCCGTGGTCACTGACCGCGAGGCCCTTGAAGCCCCATTCCTTGCGCAGCAGGTCGTTCATCAGCCAGGTGTTGGCGGTGGCCGGCACGCCGTTGATGGAGTTCAGCGCGACCATCACCCCGCCGGCTCCGGCGTCGATGGCGGCGCGGTAGGGCGGCAGATAGTCCTGGTACATTTTCAGCGGACTCATGTCCACGGTGTTGTAGTCCCGGCCGCCTTCCACTGCGCCGTAGAGGGCGAAGTGCTTGACGCTGGCCATGATGCTGTCGGCCGCGTTGGCGCCGTTGCCCTGGAATGCCTTGACCATCACCCCGGCGATGCGCGACACCAGGTAGGTGTCCTCGCCGAAACCTTCGGAGGTCCGGCCCCAACGTGGGTCGCGGGAAATGTCGACCATGGGCGCGAAGGTGATGTCCAGGCTGTCGGCCGCGGCTTCCTGGGCGGCGATGCGCCCGGAGTGGTAGATGGCGTCCATGTCCCAGCTCGAGGCCAGGGCCAGGGGGATCGGGAAAATCGTGCGGTGGCCGTGGATCACGTCATAGGCGAAGAACATCGGGATCTTCAACCGGCTGCGCATGGCCGCGTCCTGCATCGGACGGTTCTCATCGCGGGTGATGGAGTTGAACGTGCCGCCGATGTTGCCGGCGGCGATTTCCTTGCGGATCATCTCCCGGGGCATTTCGGGGCCGATGCTGATCAGGCGCAATTGGCCGATCTTCTCTTCGAGGGTCATTTGCTTCATCAGGTTGCTGATGAACGCGTCCTTGTTCTCTATGGGGGCGGGCAGGTTGTCGGCTAATACGGATTGACTGGCCAGACTGACAAACAGGCCCAGCAAACACAGCTTCTTCATGAATAGTTTTCTCGCAAGCCTAAAGGGCGGTGATCAGGACACGCCGGTCAGCCAAAATGTGAGGAGCGGCTATTGTTGTTCGGCTAAATACAGCACACTTTCGAACCCATTGGGCTGAACTTAGTTTCGCACTGCGCATCTTTTAGCCCATCGCCCCGATTCAATCCAGTGCGGCGGCAGATTATGCCCCAGACGCCGATGAGATAGGTGGCCGGGTTTTTCCAATGTCATGCCAGGGAGCGCTTCATCCAATGAATCCACGACTGAACCACCTTCGCAGCCTGCCGATGCTGGCCTTGATGCTGCTCACTACGCTGCTGGCCGGTTGCGGCATCAATAACATCCCGACCCTGGACGAACAGGCCAAGGCCGCCTGGGGCCAGGTGCAGAACCAGTACCAGCGCCGTGCCGACCTGATTCCCAACCTGGTGGAAACCGTCAAGGGCTACGCCCAGCACGAGCAGGAAACCCTGACCGCGGTGATCGAGGCGCGGGCCAAGGCCACGTCGATCCAGGTGGACGCCAGTACCTTGGACAACCCGGAAAAGCTCAAGCAGTTCCAACAGGCCCAGGACCAGTTGACCGGTGCGTTGAGCCGGCTGATGGTGGTGTCCGAGCGTTATCCGGACCTCAAGGCCAACCAGAATTTCCTGGCGCTGCAATCGCAGCTCGAAGGCACCGAGAACCGCATCGCCGTGGCACGCCGCGACTTCATCCTGGCGGTGCAGAAGTACAACACCGAGATCCGCACGTTCCCGGGCCGTCTGTGGCACAGCGTGATGTACAGCGACCTGCCGCTGCGCGAAACGTTCGAGGCCACCAACTCCAATGCCGAAAAAGCCCCTGAAGTGAAGTTTTGATCAATTCGGCAGTTTGAAGCGTTGTGGGAGCGAGCTTGCTCGCGATGGCGGCGGCACATTCAGCATTGCTGCAAGCTGACCCACCGCTATCGCGAGCAAGCTCGCTCCCACACAAGGAGTTCCGATGCGAGTGTTGAAATTTGGCCTGGTGCTGTTGCTCTGGGTGTTTGCAGTCACGGCACAGGCCGAATTGAAGTTTCCAGCGCTGACCGGGCGTGTGGTGGACACCGCGCAGATGCTCGATCCTTCGGTGCGCGCGCAACTGGAGACGCAGCTCAAGGCCCATGAACAGGCGACCGGCGAACAGCTGGTGGTCGTGACCCTGGCGGACCTGCAGGGCAGCAGCATCGAAGATTTCGGCTATCAACTGGGGCGCCACTGGGGCATAGGGCAGAAGGATAAAAACAACGGCGCGCTGCTGATCGTCGCCCGGGATGACCGTAAACTGCGCATCGAAGTGGGCTACGGCCTGGAGGATCGCCTGACCGACGCCCAGAGTTCGGTGATCATCAACCAGGTGATCACGCCGGCCTTCAAGACCGGCAACTTCAACAAAGGCATCAGCGACGGCGTCGCGGCGATGCTGGTGGTGCTGGGCGGCAGCCCGCTGGACGAGCCGGTGCCGGCATACAGTACGGATGGACAGCAGGAGCAGGGCGATTTTGTCGAGCGCCATGCCGGGTTGTTCATCTTCCTGGTGATCCTGTTTATTTTGACGATATCGGTCTGCCAGATGCTCGGTATCCTGCCGGCCGGGCGCGGTGGCTCCAGCGGTTCGGGCAGCTCCGGTGGGGGCGGCTTCAGCGGTGGAGGCGGCGGTGGCGGCTTCAGTGGTGGCGGTGGCAGTTTCGGGGGCGGCGGTTCGTCGGGCGGCTGGTGACAATAATAATGAGCAGGCACTTTAAACCATGGCATTACTGACTGAACACGAACAACGCAAGGTCGCCGAGGCCATCGCCCGGGTCGAGCAGCATACCGACGCCGAACTGGTCACGGTGCTGGCCGCCCGCGCCGACGACTACGCTTACATCCCGCTGCTATGGGCGAGCCTGCTGGCGCTGGTGGTGCCCGGCGCGGTCCATTACCTCACCGGTTGGTTGGCCCTGCACAGCCTGTTGCTGGTGCAGTGGGTCAGTTTCATCGTGTTGTGCCTGGTGTTTCGCATCCCAAGGATCACCACTCACCTGATCCCCCGTTCCGTGCGTCACTGGCGGGCCTCCAACCTGGCACGCCGGCAATTTCTCGAGCAAAACCTGCACCACACCGTGGGCAGCACGGGCGTGCTGATCTTTGTCTGCGAGGCCGAGCGGTATGTGGAAATCCTCGTCGATGAAGGCATTTCCAAACACCTGGACAACACATGCTGGGACGCCATCGTCGCGACGTTCACCCAGCAGGTCCGCCAGGGGCAGACGCTGGAAGGCTTCGTGACTTGCATCGCGGCCTGTGGCGAATTGCTCAAGGAGCATGTGCCGGTGACTCATGAGCGCAATGAGCTGCCGAATCGGTTGGTGGTGCTGGGCTAGGGCACTCTCATGGCGAGAGCGCTTGTGTGGCGAGGGAGCTTGCTCCCGTTGGGCCGCGAAGCGGTCCCCATTGGTTCTCTGTCGGGCATCAAACTTGCCAGGCGGCTGCTTCGCAGCCGAGCGGGAGCAAGCTCCCTCGCCACATGAGCCCCGCTGCTTGTAAAACGTGGGTCGTCACGGAGGGGGGTGGAGCCTCAATTCGCACCGTTCGGGAAATTCCCCGTGCCGTCATCCCCCATCCCCCCTAAAATACCCGCCATTCTCCGATCCGCCCGCCCCGAGGCCGCTTGTCCATGTCCGCCACCGCAACTCCAGCCCGTCCCGCGCCGGATCATCACGCCCAGTTCATCGAACTGCTGCACACCAGCCTTGAACAAAACGCTTTCATCAAACTGGTGCTGGCCAAGTACGTCGGGGATGAGGCGGACCTCCAGCGGCTGATCATCAAGCAACTGACGGTCAAGGACCAGCCGTGCCTGTCCTTCGTCTACCGCTACAAGACTCGCGACATCACCAAGAATCTCCCGCTGGCCGAAGGCGTGGACACCATCGCCGCGCTGTTGCCAGCGTCGTTCAAGAACGCGCATTTGCTGGCGGTCACCGACGAGGCGCAGTTGGAGTACAGCAAAAAGGGCAAAAGCTCGCTGTTCAAGAGCAAGCCCCAGCAACTGCGGGAAGTGCCGTCTGCCGAGCACAACCGCGAGAAGAACCGCTTCCTCGACCTGAACCGGCCATTTTTGGCCGACCTGGGCGTGACCAACCACAAGCACGAGCTGATTCCGGCGATGTCGCGCAAGTGGAAGCAGATCAACAAGTTCATCGAGGTCTTCAGCCACGCGCTGACATCTTCGCCACTGGCCCTGGACCAACCGGTGCGGGTCTCGGATTTCGGTTCGGGCAAGGGCTACCTGACCTTCGCCATCCACGATTACCTGCGCAACACCTTGCAGGCCGAAGGCGTGGTGACCGGTGTCGAGCTGCGTGAAGACATGGTCAAGCTGTGCAACGAAGCCGCCGCGCGGCTGGAGCACCCGGGCCTGAGTTTCCAGCACGGTGACGTGCGCAGCGTGGCGCCGAGCGCGGTGGATGTGATGATTGCCTTGCATGCCTGCGACATCGCCACCGACTACGCGATCCACATGGGCATTCGCTCGGGTGCCTCGATCATCATGTGCTCGCCGTGCTGCCACAAGCAGATCCGCCTGCAGATCCAGAGCCCGGCCTTGCTCAAGCCGATGCTGCAATACGGTCTGCACCTGGGCCAGCAGGCGGAAATGGTCACCGACAGTTTACGGGCGCTGTTCCTGGAAGCCTGCGGCTACGAGACCAAGGTCTTCGAGTTCATCTCCCTGGACCACACCAACAAGAACAAAATGATCCTGGCCGTCAAACGCGCCGAACCTGTGGATCCCACCGAGCTGCTGGCAAAGATCGAAGCACTCAAGGCCTTCTACCACATCACCGAGCATTGCCTGGAAACGCTGCTGCGGGCGGATGGTTATCTCGAGCACTGAGGCCCCCTGTGGGAGCGAGCTTGCTCGCGATGGAACGATGACGCGGTGTGCCTGAAAGACCCCATCGCCTGAATCGCGAGCAAGCTCGCTCCCACAGACTGTCCTGCCACTTCATTTTTGTGCAGCCCGTCAGGTAATGACGGGTTATCGCTCATCCACCGACTTACCGGACTACCTTTAATGCGTTCACCCCTCACGCATTTCCAAAGGAGCCCAACCCATGGCCGCCAAGAAAATCCTGATGCTGGTCGGCGATTACGTCGAAGATTATGAAGTCATGGTGCCATTCCAAGCGTTGCAGATGATCGGCCACACTGTGCACGCAGTGTGCCCGGACAAAACGGCCGGGCAGACCGTGCGCACGGCGATCCACGACTTTGAAGGCGACCAGACCTACAGCGAAAAACCGGGGCACCTGTTTGCCCTCAATCATGATTTCGCCGGTGTCGAAGCCGCCGACTACGACGCGTTATTGGTGCCGGGCGGTCGCGCGCCGGAATACCTGCGCCTGAATGAAAAAGTCCTGCAGCTGGTGCGCGATTTCGACCTGGCGGGCAAGCCGATTGCCGCGGTGTGCCACGGCGCGCAATTACTGGCGGCGGCGGGCATCCTGGAAGGGCGCGAATGCAGCGCCTACCCGGCGTGTGCCCCGGAAGTACGCCTGGCGGGCGGGACCTATATCGACATTCCCGTGACCCAAGGCCATGTTCAAGGCAACCTGGCGACTGCACCGGCCTGGCCTGCGCACCCGAGCTGGCTGGCGGGGTTCCTGACCCTGCTGGGCACGGCTATCACTTTGTAGTAACGCACTGGCAAGGCAAGCGCAGCGGGTCTTTACTCTCGGGACATGCCCTCATTGCCTGGAGAATAATCATGTCCGGATGGTACGAAATCAGCAAAAGCAGCAGTGGCCAGTTTCGGTTTGTACTCAAGGCGGCCAACGCCGAGACCATCTTGACCAGCGAGCTTTACACCACCCGCAGCGGCGTCGACGGCGGCATTGCTGCGGTGCAGAAAAACAGCCCGTTGGCCGAGCGCTATGAACTCAAGAACACCAAGGACGGCCATCCGTACTTCAACCTCAAGGCCGGTAACCATGAAGTGATTGGCAGCAGTGAGGCGTATTCATCGGACGCCGCCCGGGACAAAGGCATCGCCAGCGTCAAGGCCAACGGACCGACGACGGTCATCAAGGACAAGACCGTGGCTGCGCTCTGACGGGACAGCAATAAGGGCGCCTGGCCTGTGGAGGGGAATCATGTGTGGGAGCAACGCTTGCTCGCGATCCAGGCGCTGCGGTTGTGCAGGCTAAGCGAGCCATTGTTCATCACGAGCAAGCTTTGCTCCCACAAATAGATCCCCTCGCTACACGTTTTTTACCCTGCCTTTAAACCTCCACCGGCACCGACAGCTTCGGATCGCCCAGTGGATGGCTCTTGGCATCGAAGAAGCGCAATTGCACCTCCAGCCCCTGGAACACCTTGGCGTAATGCCGTTTCTGGTGCTGGATGAACGCCTGACTGCGCGGGTAGATCGAAATCGCCACGGTTTTCGGTGCGGCCAGGCGCAGGGCATGGACAATGTGCCGGTCCTGCTCGCCCAGGGCATGGCCGAACAGGCACAGGTTGTCGCCATGGCGCAGCAACTGGTCGTAGCAGAACGACAGGTAATCGCTGCTGCGGATGGTCTTGAGCTTGTCCGCGCAGGAGCCTTCATTGACGAACAGCGGCACGTCGTCGAGGGTCTTGATCGTGTTGTTGATGGCGAAACTGCCCAGCAAGGTGCCTTCGGTGGACGTGAGCTTGCGCGCCGTGCCGTCCTGGTTGCGTACCAGGTGCAGGCCACCGTGCAGGTACAGCAAGCGCGGTTTGTCCGTGGTCACCTGGCTCAGGTCGAAACTGTGATCATCGCCGAAGAACAGGTCGCTGATGGTCTCGGCCCCATGCTGGATCGCCCAGTAGTTGAGCAGGTCGTAGTTGCTGGTGAACACCGTGCGGTAGCGGCTCAGCTCCTGGTTGAGCGTCGCCAGGGTCGACGGTTGCACCAGCCGCCACGGGATGTGCACCGCGTGCACGGTGTTGATCAGCGCTTCCTTGATCGCGTAGTAACGGTTACGCGGGGCGGCGGAACTGACGGCCAGGGCCTTGTTGACCCGACTGGTGGTTTTCAGCGCCCCGAGCACCTGTTCGAAACTGCGCGTCTGCATCGCGTCGAACACGCTCAGTTCCGACGGGCTCAAGGGTTTCTCCTCGACGGTGCGGGCGTTTTCGAACAGCGAGTCATAGCCGAAATCGTCCCACACTGCGCGGCTGGCCCCATTGCCCACCAGCAGGCCGCTGAAGGCGGTATCGGCGCGCACGGCCTCCCAGTCTTCGAGCCGGGTGTCGTATTCCTGGAAATCGGTCATTGCAAGGGTCATCTCAAAACGTGGCAAAGGCAGGCCGCGACTTTATCACGCCCCAGTCTTGAGCCAGATCAAGATGCGTCGTGACTACTGGGTCATTCTGTAGGTCCTGCCGATCCGGCCTCTACCAGGAGTGTGACCCCATGAGCAGTACTTTTTTCATTCCCGCCGTGAACATCATGGGGCTGGGTTGCCTGGATGAAGCGATGACCGCCATCCGCAACTACGGCTTTCGCAAGGCGTTGATCGTCACCGACGTGGGGCTGGCCAAGGCCGGCGTCGCCAGCAAGGTGGCCGAACTGCTGGCGTTGCAGGACATCGATTCGGTGATTTTTGACGGTGCCAAGCCCAACCCGAGCATTGCCAATGTCGAGCTCGGCCTGGGTTTGTTGATGGAGAACCGGTGCGATTTCGTGGTGTCCCTGGGCGGCGGTTCCCCCCACGATTGCGCCAAGGGCATCGCGTTGTGTGCCACCAACGGCGGGCAGATCAGTGACTATGAAGGCGTCGACCGTTCGAGCAAGCCGCAATTGCCGCTGATCGCCATCAACACCACGGCCGGCACCGCCAGCGAAATGACCCGCTTTTGCATCATCACCGACGAGACACGCCACGTGAAAATGGCCATTGTCGATCGCAACGTGACCCCGCTGATGTCGGTGAACGACCCGGCGCTGATGGTGGCGATGCCCAAGGGCCTGACGGCTGCCACCGGCATGGATGCGCTGACCCACGCGATCGAGGCTTATGTATCCACCGCCGCCAATCCGATTACCGATGCCTGCGCCCTGAAGGCCATGACCCTGATCAGCGACAACCTGCGCCTGGCCGTGCGCGACGGCAACGATCTGGTGGCGCGGGAAAACATGGCGTACGCGCAGTTTCTCGCGGGGATGGCGTTCAACAATGCGTCGTTGGGGTTCGTGCACGCCATGGCCCATCAACTGGGTGGTTTTTACGACTTGCCTCATGGCGTGTGCAACGCGGTGTTGTTGCCCCATGTACAGAGCTTCAACGCCTCGGTGTGCGCCGCTCGCCTGAGCGACGTGGCCCATGCCATGGGCGCCGATACACGTGGCTTCAGCCCGGAAGAGGGGGCCCGGGAAGCTATTGCGACGATCCGCAGCCTGGCCCATGACGTGGACATTCCGGCCGGTTTGCGTGACTTGGGCGTGCGCCTCAACGACGTGCCGTTGCTGGCCGCCAACGCCTTGAAAGACGCGTGCGGCTTGACCAACCCACGGGCGGCGGACCAGCGGCAGATCGAAGAGATTTTCCGCAGCGCGTTCTAAGCGACCCGGGGCGGCACGAACCTCACACAGAGCATCGCCGCCGCCCCCAGCAGCGCGCACAACGCCGCCAACGGCCAGGCCTGTTGGCACAACAACAGGCTGGCCATGGCGCCGATCACCGAGGCCATCAGTTGATGCAGGAACCCGCTCAACGCCATGGCATAAGCGCCGGCCACCGGTGAGCCTTCGTTGGCCAGGGACAGGCTGATGGGGTAGATCAACGATTGGCCAAACACCGCGAAGCAATACGGCAGCCAGAAGAGTAACGCGATGCTGCTCAGGGTGAGGCTGCCTGCCAGCATGGTCATGCTGCCGCCCAGCACCAGCGCGATGCCCCAGCCCATCATTCGCCGTTGACCGGTGCGCAGCACAAACGCGTTCACCGCCAGCGCCCCGAACAGGTACGCCGCACTGATCGGCCAACCCAGCAGGCCGTATTCGATGGCCGACCAGTGGAAGCTTTCCTGCAGGATCAGCGGCGCGGCGGTATTGAAAGCGACGATCACGCCGTAACCCAGCCCACCGGCCAAGGCCGGCAGCAGGAACGCGCGTTGCCGGACTATCTGCCCGTAGATCCCCCACGCCGATTGCCCATTGCTGGCGTGCACCAACATCGGGAACCTGGCCCGGGACACCGCCGCCGCCATGGCCAGGCTGACGGCGCCCAAACCCTGGAAAATCGCCTCCCAGCCGAAAGCGGCCTGGATCAGCGAGCCCAGGTACTGGCCGATACCGAGGGCAACCACAAAGGCGATCGATATCCAGGACAGGGCCTTGGCCAGCAGGTCGCCGCTGAAACTGTCGCGAATCAAGACCCGCGCCATCACCGAAATACCGCTGGCACCGATGCCCTGAATCAACCTGAACGTCAGGAACGCCTCCACGCTTGTGCCCAGCGGCAGGGCCAGGTTGCCCAGGCCATACAGCCCCAGTGCCGCCAGCAAGACCGGTTTGCGCCCCAAGCGCTGGCTCAGGCTGCCCCACAGCAACATGGGCAGCGCCATGCCGACCAGGTACACCGACAGGCCCCAGGAAACCAGGGACGCATCGGCACCCAGGTCCCAGGCGATAGCGGGCAGGGCCGGCAAGTAGATACTCATGCCCAGTTGTGCCAGGAAAACGGTGGTGCAGGTGAGGATCAGGGTTGTACGGTTCTTCATCGAGCGTCCTGTCTCAAGGGCGGAGGTCACGCCCGTGGGTCAGCAGCAGTTCGGTGATCTTTTCGCAAAACGAGCGAATCACGTCCGGCTCCATGTCGGCGCGCAGGGTAATGCGGATGGCAGCCTTGCCTTGCGGCACCACGGGAAAAAATACCGCCGAGGTGAAATACCCCCGTTCGGCCAGTTCGACCGCCAGGCTGTTGGCCAGGGCCGCTTCACCGCAAGGCACCATACGGATTGCCATGGGGGTGCCGCGCTGTCCGGTCCGCACGAGGCTGTCGAAGAGGCGGATATTAGCCTGCAAACGCTCCTGCAAGGCACTGAGTTCGCGGCTGCGGTGCAGGCGGATCGACGCCATGCCGGCACCAATGGCCGCTGCGTTCAGGCTCTGGGACCAATTGCTCGGTCCACCGTAGCGCTGCACCAGCGCCTTGTACCGTTCACAGCCAAACATGACCAGCCCGCCGCTGGCACCGAATGACTTGGCCAGCGAGGCAACGATCAGGGTGCGCTCGTCCACCGCCGGGATGCGCGAACGGACCAGGCCGGCGCCGGATTCCCCGACGGCAGACAGGGCGTGGGAATCGTCCAGGTAAAGAAACAAGCCATAGCGCTGCTTGAGATACATCAGGCTGTCCAGGTCCGCCATCCCGCCCATGCTGTAGGCGCCGTCGGCCACATACGCCACGTCGCGCTGGCGTTTGCACACGTCTTCGATGAAATCCATGTCGTTGTGCGGGCAGGTGATGACCTGGGTTTCATCGGCGCAGGCGGCCTTGCTGTGGTTCATCGAATAATGGGCCTGTTTGTCGAACACCATGACGGGCGCGCGATGTTGGGTGAATGCGCCGCTGGCCAGCAACGGCAGGATCCCGGCGCTTGCCGCACTGCAAGACAGGGCACTGAGGCAACTGGCGCCGAACAGCTCCGACAATTGGCTTTCGTACTGGTCCAGGATCGCCAGCTTGCAGCGATTCCTTGAGTTGGCGACCCGCAGGGTCCCGGCTTCCCACAGGGCAGTCATGGCGCCGTCCAGCAGCGCGGGGTGATAGTCCAGGCCCAGGTAGGACGTGGTACAGAAGTGATGAAAGGTCCGACCGTATTGGTCGACCAGCACATTGGGTGTCTTGACCTCGACATTCAGCCCTGAGATTTTTCCGGCCTCGGTGCCTTGCCAATCCTGGTCAGCGAGGGAAATGAGCTTGCGGTAGTTGGTGAAGTAATGAGGTGGTTGAGCAGTCTGGTCCATGGCGCGATTACATTCCTTGGTTGATGGTGCTGTCCGTGGGGTGTTGCGATAGCGGTGTGTTTCCAGACTTTACAGATTGTTGTGCAGGGCTTTGAATCGGCTGTTTCCGGCGTGTTTGAGTGTCACTGGAGAGTTCAACGTAGGACTTTGCCTAGGACCCTGGCCGGGGAATCCATCGACGCTGTCGGAGCTCGGGAACACCACGGATTTGCCCCAGGCCCGCTGGGTGATCACTCTTTTCTGAAGGTTGCTTGCTGATGCTCTCAGGCCTCAATCATCTGACCCTTGCGGTCACCGATCTGGATCGCAGTGTGGTTTTTATGGCGACTTGGCGTCGCGGCTGAAGGCCTGTCGACAGGCACCGTATGCCGGCATGGTGTTTTTTACGGAGCCGTGATGGGCTGGGTCGAGTCGAGGGGCAGCGCCTGCCAGGCGTTTCATCCCCTTAAGTGTGATCGCCTGCGCTATCCTCATCGGTATTGGGCGCGTCGGTCTCGCTCGCTGTACGGCGTCACGAACTGACCATTGCCCGCTTCGCTCACCGTTGCATTATCCGGATGACCTCCAGCCCCATGGACACTTCAAGTTCCGCGCCGCTGGCCAGCTACATCGACCTTCTGCTGGACGCCGTGTGTGCCGTCGACGGTCAAGGGCGTTTCGTGTTTGTCAGTGCCGCCTGCGAACGCATTTTCGGCTACACGCCGCAGGAGCTGATCGGCCAGCCAATGATCGATCTGGTGCACCCTGCCGACCGCCAGCGGACCCTCGAGGCGGCGCGGGAGATCATGGAGGGCGAGCCCAAGCTCAATTTCGAGAATCGCTACCTGCGCAAGGACGGGCGGGTGGTACACATCCTGTGGTCGGCGCGCTGGTCGCCGGTGGACCAACTGCGCATTGCCGTGGCCCGGGACATCACTGAACGCAAGCAGGCCGAGTCCCGCCAGGCGGCGTTGTATGCGATTTCCGAGGCGGCCCATGCCGCGGCTGACTTGCTGGCGCTGTTCAAGCGCGTCCACCTGATTATCGGTGAGTGGCTGCCGGCGCTGAATTTCTCGGTGGCGCTGTATGACGAACAATGTTCGCAGCTGAACTTCCCCTATCACGTCGATGATCGGGAAGGGCAGCCTGAGTTGCCGGGCACGGTCACCGGGCGTTTGTGCGCCGAGGTGATTCGCAGCGGCCAGCCGATCCTGCTGACGCCCGGTGGCACTTCGCTGCCAGCGGGGTTCGACGACCTGGTGGCGCAGCCGGACGCGCCGTGTTGGCTGGGCGTGCCGCTGAATTCGCAGAACGGCACGATTGGCGCATTGATCGTCAAGAGTGCGCCGGACAACGAGCGCTACACCGAACAGGACAAGGAACTGCTGCAATACGTCTGCGCACAGATCACCATTGCCATCGAGCGCAAGCAGTTGCACGCCCGGTTGCAGCACATGGCTCAGTACGATCAGTTGACCCAGGTGCCCAACCGCGAATTGCTCCGTGAACGTTTCAAGTGCGCACTGACGACCGCCCGCGCCGCATCCGGGCGCATGGCTTTGCTGTATATCGACCTGGACCGTTTCAAACAGGTCAACGACACCTATGGCCACGGAGTGGGCGATATGCTGTTACAGGCGGTGGCCAATCGTATCAAGGGCTGTATCCGCGACACCGACACCGTGGCGCGCATCGGCGGAGACGAGTTCGTAGTCCTGCTGCACAGCATCCAGGCCTTGGAGGATGCCCGCAGCGTGCAGGAAAAAATCCACCATGCACTGGTCCAGCCGCTGCGCCTGGACGGGCACTGCCTGAGCATCGAGCCGAGCATCGGCGTGGCCTGCTTCCCCGACCATGGCACTGAAGATATCGCGCTGTTCCGCCACGCCGACGAGGCGATGTACGCCGCCAAACGCCACAATCACCGGGCGTTTGGTATTTGATCGTGCGTCACCGTTCGTCGTGGCGCCAGCACCTTTCTCAAACCTTCGCCGCGTATCTCATTCCAATACAAGACGGGGCCTGCGTGCCCGGTATTCACGAGTAAGGAGGGCTGAGCCATGCCTGGTTCAAGCAATGTTTATCCGACAAACATTGCTCATGATCGAACGAAGGTGTCTGAAGCAGGTCGCAAAGATGGGAGAACCACCATCACGACCGTCGATAGAAGCCCGTCGAAAGCCGGGTCGGACGTCTCGCTGAATATTCATGGCTGGTTCTGATTCAACGGTGGATAACCCACCAGAACTTTTATCAGAGGAGGGCGCGACCATGAGCCGTATGGCCAGCTTTTTTCGCACCACCAGTCTCGTCGTGCTGATGGGCCTGGGTGCCAATAGTGCCTGGGCCCAATCGCCTGCCGAATTCATCGACGATGCTTCTGCCAAGGGCATGGCCGACATCGAGACAAGTCGTATGGCCCACGCAAAAGCCGAATCCAGGGAGGTCAAGGACTACACCATTATGGTGATCAACGACCGCACCACCGCCAATCAACATCTGGCGAAGATCGCCAAGAAGCTCGACTTGCCTGTCGCCCCCCGGGAGGAAGTGGCCGACAAGGCCAAGGCCTTGATGCCACAGGTCACGGAAGGCGAGTCGTTCGAAGCCGCGTATGCCGCCAGCCAGGTCAAGGCTACCGAGGAGGCCATCGCGCAAATCCAGCAGCAGGCCCAGACCACCGAAGTGCCAGAGATCAAGGCCTTCGCCGACGAAACCCTGCCCAAGTTGCAGACCCATCTCGAAATGGCCAGGGCGCTGCAGGCCAGCCGTTGATTTTCCGGATCTGCTTTTACATTCAGGACCGGGGCGCCAGCGTCCCGGTTGATCTTGCCCGCCGAAAAAAGGCCTGACGCCACTCGTGCATAGGCATCAGCACTGGTTCAGGTCGATCTTGTTTTTTTGTTCCAGGCCGTCAAGGCTCTTGGCCTCGTCTTTGCCCATGTCCTGGTAGTGCTTTCTCAGCGCTTCCAGTTGCTTGAGGTCCAGCGATTCGAGGCCGAGCATTGCGTTCTGTGCATCCTTGGTCGCCCGCAATAATTCGTCGACCTTGAGATGCAGGATGTCCGTATCGCGGTTCTGCGTATTCTGGATCAGGAACACCATGAGGAAGGTGATGATGGTGGTCGAGGTGTTGATGATCAATTGCCAAGTGTCGTTGAAACCGAAGAAAGGTCCGCTGGCTGCCCACAGTGCCAACAACACGATGGCCCCCAGGAATGTCTTGGGGCTCCCCGCCCAGAGGGCCAGTTTTTGAGCGATTTTTGCGAACGCCATTGCCGTGTTTCCTTATTGGATGCACCTGTCTGGTGTGACAGCAACGAGGCGGTGAAAATTCTACTTACATTCCAGTCGCCAGCATCCGTCGACGTTCATCGTCCGGCACGATGACAGTCGCAACCATTGCCGCTCTCGCAGGTCACTGCTCAAAGCCCTCGGCATCGGAGTACATCATGAATCTCGCCCGCACTTTTTGCCTTGCCTGCTGCTTGTTCGCCCTGCAAGGCTGTTTCGACAACTCGGATAACGAGACCAAGGACAACACCGACGGCACCAAGTCTTCGGTGCAGATGCAAGAGTCCGGGGCGGAGAAAAAATAGCCGTCTGGCTGAGTCCTGTGGGAGCGAGCTTGCTCGCGATGGCGTCAGATCAGCAGCATCCATGTTGGCTGACAGAGCACTATCGCGAGCAAGCTCGCTCCCACAGGTGGTGGTGGCTTCTCACCGGCCTTGTTGCAACACCTTCAGCGCTGCCGAAGCCAGGAAGCCGGAGCGGCTCTTCTCTTCAGGATGGTGCAGCACGTATTCATCGATACGATTGAGCAGATAACCGGGCAACGTGATGTTGAGTTTCTGCGCCTTTCCCAGATATTTGGTCACATCAATGTCCACCAGTGCCCAGGTGCAGCCGGCATATTTCGGATTGGCGGCGTGCAAGGTAACGGTGTTGGCCGGCGGAATCGGCGAGCCGTCTTCAGCCAGAATTTCAAAATGTCCCTCAATGGCCTCACGCGCCATCGCCATGGCCTCGTCGAGGTCGTCGCCTGCGGAAAAACACCCTGGGATATCCGGCACTTCAACCCCCCAGGCGTGCTTGTCATCGCCCATGGAAATCGCAATCGGGTAAAGCATATTCATCGTCCTCCGGGAACGTCGCGCAATGGGCCGTCTGAAGCAGCGCCTGTTGCAAAATACTGATGGCCGTTTTCTTGAGCAGATCCTTCTTCGGATGAGGAACCGTGACCAACCCCGGTTTGGTCGGGTGCTTGAAGTGATGATGACTGCCCCGAACCTGCACCAGATACCAACCGTCTGCAATGATCTGGCTTATCAAGAATCGGCTATTCACAACACCTCCGTGTGGTGTGCTTGGTGGGTACTATACCTACTGAAATTTAATGATCAACACTATAACCACCAGGGATGACACTGGCGGGTGGGTGAGTGGGTTGTTCCGAAGTGTAGAAGCCGCGCCTGGTAAGGACTGCGGGAGACGTAGTGAGTTATTTCAGGATGTGATGAGGGTGGTGATGACTAAAACGAGGACATGAAAAACCGGTCACGATGGACCGGCTCTATTTGAGATGTTGATAGGATTGGTCGATGCCGTCACGTATTAGGCAACGTCCGCCAAAAGGCTCTCGTAAGGGATTCTCAATCCATCGTGAAGGCGTTTAATCATCGCCAGACTCAGTTTGCGTTTGCGGTTCAGCACTTCAGATACACGCCCGCTCGAACCGAGGAACGGTTCCAAGTCGCGCGCGGTCAAGCCTTGCTGGTCCATCCGGAATTTGATGGCCTCAATTGGGTCGGAAGGCGGCATTGGGTAGTGCTCGTCCTCATATTTTTCGATTAGCAAGGCAAGGATTTCCAGCTCATCACCTTCAGCCGAACCGACGTCAGCACCCCAGAGTTGCTCGATGCGCGCAAAGGCTGCATTCAAGTCGTCTTGGCTGCGAATGGGTTTGATGTTCATCATACGGTCTCCGCATTAATTTGGTCGTACTGGGCATGGGTTCCGACGAACCGGACAAAACCGAGCTGGCGCTGATAGTCGATCGCCAGAATGATTCGGTATTTGTTACCGCCAATGTTGAATACAACCCTGCTGCTTTTGAGAATGCTGGCTGTTCCGAGTTCTGCCTTAATCTCTTGAGGCGTGTGATAGGTTGCTTTCTCCATGTGTCGATACCATTCAACCAGTGGAATCTGAGAGTCGGCATAAGCCGGATTACTTTCCCAAAATTCCCGCAAGGTACCTCTCGCAATAATCCGCACCCACTATCTCCCGTTTTGGGAGGAGTCTAGTCTGAGCATCCCACCATTGCAAATGGTGCTTAATGGGAACGGAGTTGAGGGGGCTGAAAGGTCCGCTCGACCCCTAGCACCCCATGCTAGTGCGCTATTCCCGATGGTGAAGAAGTACATCAGAAGACGCCTGGTTCGATTTACTGACATTTGGAATGTGATGACGACAGATGATGCCACGTGGCGAGGGAGCTTGCTCCCGCTGGGCTGCGCAGCAGCCCCCGGTTTCAGCCCAGTTCGCTTCGCTCCAGGTCCCGTCCGACCAGCTTATCCACAGGCACTAGGCCTGCTGCACAAACGTCAGCCGCACCGCAAACCCAATCAAAAGACTCCCAAACAACCATTGCTGCACGCGCTGGGCCGAAGGGGAGCGTTGAAGCCAGCGCCCAAGCGCGACACCCACCAACGCGTAGGCGCTATCAAACAACAAACCCACGCTGACCAACACCACGCCCAGGGTCGAAAACTGTCCCAACACCGGCCCGCCCTGTGGATCGATGAACTGCGGCAACAACACCGAGCAAAACAGCAATGCCTTCGGGTTGAGCAAGTTGGTCAGCAGCCCACGCCGAATCGCCTGATACCAACGCCGCTTTCCGGCCTCGATACCGGCTCCTTCAAAACTTGGCAGCAACGTGGTCCGCAGGCATTGAAAACCGATCCATAACAGGTAGGCAGCTCCGGCCAGGCGCACCGCGTCAAACGTCCAGGGCGCAGTCTTGAACAATGCCGAAAGCCCCAATGCGGCCAGCGCGACATGACATCCCCGGGCGACGCCCAGGCCCACCGCCGTCGCCAGCGCCGCGCCCCTGCCCTGACGGGCACCGGTTTGCAGCAGCAGGATCATGTCCGGCCCAGGCAGCACATACACCACCATCAAGGCCATCAGGAACAACCAGAGCTCTGCCATGCCACATCCCCCTTCATCGACGATTCGGTAGCGTCAGTCTAGGGCCGAGGGGCAGGGCAGGTGGTTGCGAAGTCAGCTTCTAAAGCTCTGGAAATTGGCATAACCTGCCATGCACTCGTGTCATTCCATTGGGAAATGCCAATTCATGAAACTGGATGCCTTCGACCGCAAAATTCTCGCCGCGCTGCAACGTGACGGTCGCCTGAGCAATGTGCAACTGGCCGAAGAAATCGGCCTGTCCCCGTCACCCTGCCTGCGCCGTGTGCGGATGCTCGAAGAAGCCGGTGTCATTCGCGGTTACCAAGCCATCCTGGACCGCGACGAAGTGGGCCTCGGGCTGACGATCTTTGTCGGCGTGAAGGTCGAACGACACAACGACGAACAAGCCGAAGCGTTTCGCCAGGCGGTCACGGCATTGCCGGAGGTGATCTCGGCGTTCCTGGTCTCAGGCGAATCGGATTTCCTCTTGCAAGTGGTGGTGCCGGATCTGCGGGCCTACGACCGATTCCTCACCGGGCGCTTGCTGAAGTTGCCGGGGGTGAGTGACATCCGGAGCAACTTTGCGATTCATACGGTGAAGACGCCGGGAGCGTTGCCGTTGGGGCATTTGCCGGGGGCTGAATAGTTTTTACGAAGATGGCTCACCCTCGTGCCGACAACATGCGCTGCTTGAATGCATCGCGGCCCACTCGCAGAAGAGAGTTGGATGCGATGGTCATCCCTCAAGGGCCGGGCTTGCGCTGTAAATTATTAAAAGGTCATATACGATCCAAATATGGATTTTTAGATCTATAATTGGTCAAATATAGCCATTATTGAATTATTTCGGAGGAGTGGCCATGTCATTCATGCACTTGCTCTATTCGCCGGCTGAGATCGCTAGGAGTGTTGGGGAGAACGCGAAGACAATCCGTCTTTCAAAGAACCTCTCCCGCAAGACGCTCGCCGAGAAGTCGGGGGTGTCTGAGTCCACCATCAAGCGATTTGAGACGACCGGTGTGGTGACCTTGGAGGCCCTGATCCTTATGGCCACAGCGCTTGATGAACTCGCTTGCGTGACCAGGCTTTTCAAACCTGAGCATCCGAATTCAGTTGATGAACTCAAGAACGCCAAGCGCAAGCGGGGAATGAGGTGATGACGAAAGCGTTCAAACGCACTGAAGCTCTGACCGTCTTGAAAAGTGGCGTTAAGGTCGGAGAGCTTTTTAAAGCCGAAGGGAGGGGAATCTACTTCGCTTACGATCAGGGGTGGCTCGTCACTGGCTACAATCTCTCGCCGCTCACGATGGCCTGGGACGAAAAACCACAGTTAGCCAAAGACACAAACCTCTTCGAAGGGCTCCATGGGCCGTTCGCTGATTCCCTGCCAGATGGCTGGGGCATGCTGCTGATGGACAGATACTTCAACAGCACCTTCGGTGACGGCACCCACCTCACGGTCACCGCCCTGGATCGCCTTGCCTACATGGGCGAGCGAGGCATGGGAGCTTTTGAGTATCAGCCGAAGGCTGAAAAAACAGTGCTGCTTGGCCCTATTGATCTTTGTCAGCTGTATGAGGCATCCATCGAGGTTCAAGAGGGTGAAACCCAAGCAGTGCTCACCAAGCTACGGCTTGCCGGGGGTTCACCGGGAGGGGCTCGTCCAAAGGCGATTGTGGCTCTCTCGGCCGATGGCGCGAATGCAACCTCGGCCTTCGGGCCTCTTCCCGAGGGCTATGCACACTGGATCGTTAAGTTCAGAGCGTTGTACGAACCGGTGGAAACCGGGGCCATCGAGTTCGCTTATGCAGAGATGGCCAGGGCAGCCGGGGTAACCATGGCTGAGTCGAGTCTCTTGAATATGCAGATGCCCGACGGGCAGTCTGAGCATTTTTTTGCGACCAAGCGTTTCGACCGAGATGGCGAACGCAAGATACACATGATGACCGTAGCGGCACTCATGTATGCGAACTACCGTGCTTTGTCATCCATCGACTACCCCAACCTGCTGAAGCTCACCCAGATACTGACCAAAAGCGCTGTCGAAGTCGAAAAAATGGCCAGGTTGATGATCTTCAACGCTCTGTCGCATAACCATGACGACCATGCGAAGAACTTTGCTTTCCTTTGCCACGATCCCGCAAAGCCCGGGGAAAAGGAGATCTGGACGCTTTCCCCCGCGTACGACGTTACGTTCGCGAACGCCATGGGTGAGCACACCACTGACTTCGGTGGCCGCACCCCCGGCAAACCGACCAGGAAGAGGATCATGGAGATCTGCCGGGATTACAAATACCTCAAGGCCGAGGAGTACATCGAGCAGACTCTCGCCGCGCTGTCGGACTGGGGGAAGGTATTCACTCGATTGAGGATCCCACATAAGGCGGGGGAGCCGATCTTCAATGTCCTGGCTAAGTTGCATCAAGATTTTGAGGGGTAGCGTGTATTAGCTATTTCCCATGGGTGAACCGAAATGGGACGCGTCTGGTGGAGGGGATGCCGGCAGGTGCTCATACGCACAGCGGGGGCCCAAAAAGAAGCTTGAACTCCAGGGTTGGCGCTTGGGCTTCCAGAAACCAGAGCATAGCTTGCGTAAGCGTCTGGCAAGAGGGAGATGCCGCAGGCATACTTTAACGATACGGGAATCAGCTCTTCCCATTTAGAACCTTTGCTAATGAGTCGACATCAGCAGGACGCAAAGAATCCAGCCGGTTAGATTCGGTACCTACTAAGGATAGGCTGTGGCCACGAAATTTTTTCCGCGCTTTGGAATTTTCGAGTTTATAAGTTTAATTATCGGTGTTTTGGGGGTGGCCGTTACTATTTACCAAGCCACAAACTCGGAAAAAATGTCTCTTCAGGTCCGCATGGAGTCTTCCATCTCTTTGTTACAAGAGGACCCAATTCTAAAGGATGAGTTGCAAATATTTTATCGGGGAGAGCCCGTGTCAGGCATTTCAAGGTTGGATTTTCTTATTGTAAATAATGGTGAAAAGCCTATCTCCGCCTCGGAAATTGTGCTTGCGCCAACGATTTATTTTGACAGTGGTTCGAAGGTGTTATCTGCAAAAATTACATCGATGGACCCGCCAGATATCAATGCCAAGCTAATAATATTGGGTGATGATAATGCTGTAAGAATAGATCCCAACCTGTTAAATCCAACTGACTATGTCCGAATGTCCATATATCTGAGGAATCCCCCTGCCGTATTGCCAAGGGTCCAAGCTAGGATTACAGGACTTAAGAAAGTCGATTTTACTGATGCGCGGCCGGAAAAAAATCCTGTTAAGAAAGAAGTATCTTGGTTGGTCTATCCTGTTGGAGTGATCATGGGGGTGTTCCTGCTCTTCCTCTTCCCAATGTTTCGCGAGTCCAGTCAGCATCGTAGATTAAGATCCAGGCTCACGAGCAATAATAATCTTGTAAAAGAGCTAAGTTCATCTGATGATTTTCAGTCTTTTATAACCCAGAATATGGCGTTTGCTATCAATAGCGAAAAATCTACCATGATGTCGTTGCTGGAAAGTTATGCAGCAGAAGGTAGTGATGATAATAAGAGACGCTTGGTAGCGTCCATAGAGCGCGTTGCAATGGAGACGGGAGGGGCGGAAATTCTCTTTTACATCTGTCCGTTTGTTCTAGGTGCTAGCGGTTTCTATATTTATTATCAGTTATTTTTATAGGTGTGCCTGTCAAATTCATTGACGAGTCTCTTTAACATAACAGGTATGAAGGGATGAGTGAAGACATCATCAGACCACTTGAAGACGCCAGCTTGGGCACAAGAGTGACTCAATGTCGATACGCTGGCTCAATGGCTGGCTGGGATTTGTAGAGTTCGGCGCAAGTAGTGTTGCCTGGGCGCGCGCTGATGTCGCTGTTTGGCGCAGTGTGGAAATAGGGACGTATTTATTTTGGACGTAGACGGGGAGCCATCTATCTACGCTCGGAGATCACCTCACACTTCCCCGAATATCAGCCATAAAAAAACCGGCCACCATGGGCCGGTTTTTTAATCCCCCGTCAAAAAACATACGACAAGGGACCAGAATTCGATTGGAGCGGGTGAAGGGAATCGAACCCTCGTTATCAGCTTGGGAAGCTGGAGTAATGCCATTATACGACACCCGCTCAGAGCGGCTGACTTTGTACCAGATGTGGCCACGGATTTGAAGTTTTTCTTTACGTGCGGCGAGGTCACTCGTCTACGCAAGGCTCAAACCAGAGCGGTCGTTGGCGGGCAAGCCCCTGTGCTGATGGGGGAAGGGGCTTGCTCGCCAGGACTCGGTTTCAGATAGCCAGTGCATGGTAGCCCTGCACGTAGCTATAGCGCGGTCGGCTTTCGTGGTGTTCCGGTGTGAGGAAACCCAGCAAGGCGTTGCGGCTGTCGCGGCAGGCGGCTTTGTGTTCCATGTCCAGGAAGTGCCCGGTGGCTTGCAGCGTGCTGAAGGTGCTGTGCTCGACGTGGTTGGCGAACAGCCTGGCGTCGACGGCCGAGGTGTATTCGTCCCATTCGCCGTTCAGGAACAGTACCGGCACGTTGATTTTCCTGGCCGCGTTGACGTAGCACTGCTGGTCGCTGTGGAGCACGTCGGTGATGTGGAAGTGCATCTGCCCGTACTCATGCTCGGCCAGGCTGCTGACGTGGCGATAGTTGAAGCGCTTGAACAGCGGCGGCAGATGCTTGCCGATGGTGCTGTTGACCAAGTGCCCGACACGGTCGCCGTCCAGGCTGCCCAGGTAATCCACGCCGCGTTCCAGGTAGTCGCGCATCGGCGCGTTGAGCACCGGTGAGAACGAGCTGATCACCGCTTTTTCGATGCGCCTTGGTCGATGGGCCAGGGCGCTCAGCGTGGCGGCGCCGCCCCAGGAAAACGACAGCACGTGCTCGGCGGCGAAGTGATCGATCAGCTCCAGGAGGATCTGCCCTTCGATCTCCTTCGTCAGCATTTTCTCGTGGCGATTGTGAGCCTTGGACTTGCCCGCGTAGGGCTGGTCGTACAGCACGACATTGAATTGCGGGTAGAGGTTTTTGGCGGTCTGTGCAAACGACGCAGTGGTGGCCATCGAGCCGTTGACCAGGATGATGGTCTTTTGTGCGGCGTCTGCGCGATAGAACTCCGTGTAAACCCGATACTGACCCTGTATATCCAGCACAGCGATTTCTGGCCTCATGTCATAAGACTCCTGGCAAGCGGGTATGCGCGCAATGAGATTGCACGGGCAATGTGACAGGTAGGCATACGCCTGGAAGATAAGGCCCATGTCGATCCAAGGAAGACGGTCGACGGGTGTTGTTATAGGCGGGCAGTTTGCCGGGCGGACAAGGCGGAACCTGAGGGTTCCCGCCGGCAAAAAGTTTCTTGGAAGTATGTGGTGACTCATCGGTCACATTTCGGCCGACGGTTTGATTCAAGCAGGGGGGCGACCGTTGCGCAAGTACCTGTCGGAAAATTGTTCGACACTTCTGCCGAGCGGTAGCGGGATCAGATGAGCTGGATTTCCTCAGGGCTCAAGGCGCGGTATTGGCCCGGCTCGAGATGGCCGTCCAACGTGAGCGGGCCCATGCGCTCGCGGTGCAGGCGCAGCACCTTGTTGTTGAAGTGGCCGAACATGCGTTTGACTTGGTGGTAGCGCCCTTCAACGATGCTCAAGCGCGCCGATTTTTCCCCCAGCAGCGTCAGTTCTGCCGGCTGGGTGGTGAGGTCTTCGAAGGCGAAATACAGGCCTCGGGTGAAGGTGTCGGCGTATTCGGCGGTGATGGTTCGCTCGGTTTCGACGTAGTAGACCTTGGGCAGCTTGGTCTGCGGTTGGGTCAGGCGCCGCGACCAGCTGCCGTCATTGGTGATCAACATCAGCCCGGTGGTGTTGAAATCCAGGCGCCCGGCGATGTGCAGGTCGTCCTTGTCCGGTTCGTCCAGCCAGTCGAGGACGGTGGGGTGTTGTGGATCGCGAGTGGCACTGACGCAGCCGGGTGGCTTGTGCAGCATGAAGTAGCGCGCCGGTCGGCCGGCTTGCAGCACTTCGTCGTCGACTTCGACGCGACTGAATTCTCGTACCGGTGCATGGGGATCGTTGACGGTCTGGCCGTCGATTCGCACCCGGCGCTCCACCAGCAACAGGCGCACTTGTTGGCGATTGAATCGCGGGAGATTGCTGAGGAAACGGTCGACGCGCATGGGCAGTTCAGGCAGGGCAGCGGAGGGTGGGCATCTTACGCGATCGTCTGGGGTTTGGCGCGCAACTGGGCTTGGACCTGGGCGCAGCGTGGGCACAGGCAGGACTGATCACGCAGTTCGGCCGGCAATGCTTCAAGCACGGCCGGATCGATGCTCACGCCATAACACCAGCAGGCCCGGTCGGCGGTTCGTGGATCGGCCAGGGTGCAGTCGTTGGTGCCGCCGCAGGCCGGGCAAAGGTCGGGTTTATTCATAACTGGAGTGAGGCATGTCCACGCAGGTTCGGTTGCACCCGGTCTGCCGGGCGCGTTGCAACGCATGATCGGTCCGCGACAGCAAGCTGTGCAAGGTGTCTTCGCCCTGCAAGGTGGTGAGGCCGAGGCTGACGGTGACCAGCAATTGTTTACCACTGCAGAAATAGCGCTGCTTTTCGATGTGCTGACGAATTTTCTCCGCGATTTTCAGACCGGTCTGTCCGTCGGTGTCCTTGAGCAGGACGACAAAGGCTTCGGCGCTCCAGCGACAGACGATGTCCGAATGCCGCAGGCTCTCAGTCAGGCTGCGGGCGAACCCGGTCAACAGTTGATCGGTGGCGATATGACCGTGGGTGGTGTCCAGCCGCTTGAAGTCGTCCAGTTCCACCAGCAGCGCCGTCAAGGGTCTGGGCTCGCGCTGGGCTTCGTGCAGGGCTTGCACGGCCAGCAGGTCGAAGCCACGGCGGTTTGGCAATTCAGTCAGGCCGTCGAGGGTGGCCTGGGCGTCGATGCGTTGCTGGTAGTCGTTGATCAGCCGATAAAGAATGGCCAGGACCGCCAGCGTCACGAGCACGCCGATCATCAGGTTCACGTACAGCGTCTTGAGAACATGATCGCGCATCGAGGCATGGGCTGCGTAATAGCCCAGCAACGCAATGACCAGGAAACCAGTACCGAGCAGCGCCACCACCGCCAGCAGCGGCTTGCACTGGGAATACAACGGCGAACGGAGCGACATGGCGATTCCCTTGGCGCAGACCCAATGAAGTCAGTTTAGTGGCCTTGTGGGAAAAGACAGTCGAATTTGCAGGTTTGTAGGAGCGTGGCGAGGGAGCTTGCTCCCGCTGGGCCGAGAAGCGGCCCCGAAAGCGTTTGCTTCGCAGCCGAGCGGGAGCAAGCTCCCTCGCCACCCATCAACGCTATTTCAGACTCTGTAAATAAGCCCGCCATCCCCCCAGATGGCTGATGTCCCGCGCACCTTCCAGGCCATATGGCTCACAGATGAATCCGCTTTCCCAGCGCCCATCGGCCAGTTGCACCTTGCCCAGCCCCAACGGTGCGGGAATGCCCGTCAGGAACGAGCCCAGTTCACTGCTCGGCAGCTCCCAGACTTCGACCTCGATCGCCACGCCGCCTTCACGAACCCGAACCATGCCGGGACGCAAGGGTGGGCCGCCGGCCAAGGCATGGAGGCGGTAGTCCGGTGAGCTTTGGGTGGCCTCGATCAGCCGGGCACCGCGTTGCTTGAGCTGCCAGTTCAGTGCCAACCCGTCCAGGTGTGCGCCGCACACGACCAGTCGCGCCCGGTCGTGGCGAGCCGGGTGGGCGGGCACGGGCAAGGTCTTGTCCTGTTGACGCTGCAAGGCATCGGCCAGGCTCAAGAGGTATTGATCGGTGAAGGCTCGACCGAACAGCGTCACACCCCAGGGCAAGCCGTTGGTCATGAACGCGCTGGGAACGGCGACGGCGGCGTAGTCCAGCAGGTTCATGAAATTGGTGTAGTAACCCAGTTCCGAGTTGCGTAGCACCGGTTCTGCGGCCAGTTCGGCCAGGGTCACTGGTCGGCCGATGGTCGGTGTGAGTACGCAATCAAGCGCGTCCATGGCCCGGTCGCATTGGGCTTTGAGTGCTTGCAACCGGTATCGGGCGCGGAAGGTTTGTACGCCATCTACCGTAGGCGCTTTCGCCAGTACGGCACGGATGACGGGCAGCACGGCGTCGGGCTCGCGCTCCATCAATGGGCCGGCAACGCTGTAGCGTTCGGCCACCCACGGGCCTTCATAAAGCAGCCGTGCGGCTTCCAGGAACGGCGACAGGTCCAGTTCCACGGCTTCGCCGCCCAGACGTTCGAGTCGCTCGATGGCCTCCAGAAACAGTTGCGGACCTTCAGGGCAGCCGAAAAACGCCAGGTCTTGCTGGCGCGGCACACCGAAACGAAAGCGCCGAGGCGCGCCGAACGCAGAGCCGTCGTTCCACTGCGGGTTGTGGCGGCTGTAGTCGTCACGAGGGTCTGGACGGGCCGTCAGCGCCAATAGCTGGCTGGATTCCTTGGCCGTCGCCGTGAAGGTCGTGACGCAGTCCAGCGTGCGACAGGCCGGGACCACGCCCGCCGTGGAGATCAATCCCAGGGTGGCTTTCAATCCCACCAGGTTGTTCAGCGCGGCGGGCACCCGGCCGGAGCCGGCGGTATCGGTGCCCAAGGCAAAACTTGCCACGCCCAGGGCCACGGCCAGCGACGAACCGGCGCTCGAACCGCCTGCCGGATAGTCGGGCAACACGCTGTTGCGGCAGGCGCCGTAGGGCGAGCGGGTGCCATTGAGCCCGGTGGCGAACTGGTCGAGGTTGGTCTTGCCCAGGGGGATCGCGCCCAGTGCCAGCAACTGCTCGACAATGGTCGCCGAGCGAGGCGGCACATAGGCAAACGCCGGGCAGGCTGCCGTGGTCGGAATGCCGGCCAGGTCGATGTTGTCCTTGATGGCAAAAGGTACGCCATACAGGGGCAGGCTCTCCAGGTCGCGGCCTTCCAATGCGGCCAGGTAGGGCTCCAGTTCCTCGACCGTCAGCAGGTGGATGAACAGGTGATAGTCCGGGTTCAGCGCCGCGGCTTTTTCCCGCAGGTCCAACAGCAATTTCCGAGGCGTCAGTTCGCCGCTGCGATAGGCATTGCGCAGTTCGTCCAAGCGAAGCGAAAGGTTCATGGTGTTAATCCTTTGATTGAGTTCAGTCACGTTCCAGCACCACGACGCGCTGTCCGGCGCGCACCGCCGAACCGGCCTGGACGCGCACCTCGCGCACCACGCCGGCCGAGGGCGCAAGCAGCGGGATTTCCATCTTCATCGACTCCAGGATGACCAGCACATCACCGGCGGCCACCCGCGTGCCCACGTCGACCTGCACTTGCCAGAGGTTGCCAGCGATGTGGCTGTCGACGCTCAGTTGACCGTCAGTCAGTTGCGCATCTTCACTTGGCGCGATGGCCGGTTCTTCACTGTCGAAGTGTGCCTGGCCACTGGCGATCCAACGCTCGCGCTCGGCATCGAAGGCACCTTGTTGCTGTTGTCGGAACGCGGCGATGCTGTCGGCTTCCTGCACCAGGAAACGCTGGTAGTCGGCGAGGTTGAGCTGGCTGTGCTCGATCTTCAGGTCGAAGCGGCCCAGGGGGAATTCGCGGCGGATGTGCAGCAACTCATCGGCGCTGACCGGGTAGAAACGGATCTGATCGAAGAACCGCAGCAACCAGGGTTTGCCGTCGAATGCGGCGACCTCCCGATAACGATTCCACATCTGCAATGTGCGCCCGACGAACTGATAGCCGCCAGGCCCTTCCATGCCGTACACGCACATGTAGGCGCCGCCGATGCCCACCGAGTTTTCCGCGGTCCAGGTCCGGGCCGGGTTGTATTTGGTGGTCACCAGTCGATGCCGTGGGTCGAGCGGTGTGGCGACCGGTGCGCCGAGGTAGACGTCTCCCAGGCCCATCACCAGGTAGCTGGCGTCAAACACCGTGCGTTGCACCTCGTCGAGGTTGGGCAGGTCGTTGATGCGTCGAATGAACTCCAGGTTGCTCGGGCACCAAGGCGCGTCCTTGCGCACCGTGGTCATGTATTTTTCGATGGCCAGCTGACAGGCCGGATCATCCCAGGACAGCGGCAGGTGAACGATGCGCGACGGCACTTGCAGGTCCTGCGCGGCGCACACGGCGTCCCACTCACCGGCGATGATGCTCAGTAGATCGGCCAAGGGCAGTTGTTCGGGTTGATAGTGCACTTGCAGCGAGCGAATGCCTGGCGTCAGGTCGATCACACCGTGCAATTGTTTGTGTTCCAAAGCCTGCATCAAGGCGTGGGCGCGAAAGCGCAGCACCAGGTCCAGTTCGGGGGCGCCGATTTCCAGCAGCAGATGAGTGTCGCCGGCCAGGCGAGCAACCAGGCGGGTATCGTCCTGGCCGATATCCAACACCACAGGCGACACAATCCCCTGTGGGAGCGAGCTTGCTCGCGATAGCGGCGGGACATCCAACATCGAAGTCACTGACTGACCGCTATCGCGAGCAAGCTCGCTCCCACAGGAGGCCCATTTCAGGGCCAGTGAGCGCGCGGTCAATATATCCACCGGCACGAATCGCACCTTGTCCCCGGCCTTGAGCTGCCCCAACTGCCAGAGATCCGCTTCGATCACCGTCACCGGACAGACAAAACCGCCCAGGCTCGGACCGTCGGGGCCGAGGATGACGGGCATGTCGCCGGTGAAGTCCACGGCGCCGATGGCGTAGGGGTTGTCATGGATATTGGAAGGATGCAGCCCGGCCTCGCCACCGTCAGCGCGTACCCATTCAGGTTTCGGCCCAATCAGTCGGACGCCGGTGCGGCTGGAGTTGAAGTGCACTTCCCAGGCGGTGTCGAAGAATGTCTGGATGTAGCGCTCGGTGAAATATTCGGGCGCGCCGTGGGGGCCGTAGATCACGCGGATCTGGCGCACGCTCGGCAGTTCCAGGATCGGTGCGCTCGTTGGCGGCAGCGTCGTGTGCTCATCCAGTGGCGCTAGGTGCAACACGTCGCCGGTGCACAACGCTCGTCCGCCATGGCCGCCAAACTGGCCGAGGGTAAACGTGCTTTTGCTGCCCAGGTAATCCGGCACTTGTACGCCACCCTGCAGGCACAGGTAGCTGCGCGCCCCGGCACCGGAAATGTTGCCGATGGCGAGGGTGGCGCCGGCAGCGATCGACAACGGTGTGTTCATCGGTACGGCTTCACCGTCGAGCGTGAGGGCAATCACCGCACCGGTCACCGCCACCCGGGCATCGCAGTTGAAACGCAACAGCGGCCCGTTCATGGTGATTTCCAATGCCGCCGCACCTTCTTCATTGCCCAGCAGGCGATTACCCAGGCGCAACGAACGGCTGTCCATCGGTCCTGACGGCGGCACCCCCACCGCCCAGTAACCGAGGCGGCCGGGATAGTCCTGGACGCTGGTCTGGGTGCCGGGGCTGAGTACTTCAACGGTGTGGGCGCGATAGACCAACGCGTCCAGGCAGCGGGTCCAGGGCTGGCCGTTGGCAAACGGTGCATCGAGGAGAATCTGTTGCAGGTAGGCGCGGTTGGTTTCGACGCCGTACAGCAGGCTTTCGTCCAGCGCTTGGTGCAAGCCCAGGCGGGCCTGCTCGCGGGTTGGCGCCCAGCGAATGACCTTGGCGATCATCGGGTCGAAGTAGGGCGGGATCTGGCAACCGGCCTCGACCCAGGTGTCGATGCGCAACTGTTTGCCGTCGGCCTCGGGGAATTTCACGGCGGTCAGCAGTCCCGGGCTTGGCTGGAAGTCCCGGCCTGGATCCTCGGCGTACAAGCGAGCCTGGATCGCGTGGCCCTCGGCTTTTAAACCCTGGCTCAACTCGTTCAGCGGCGGGAGGTCTCCGGCAGCCAGTTGCACCATCCAGCGCACCAGGTCCACGCCCCACACCTGTTCGGTGACACCGTGCTCCACTTGCAGACGGGTGTTCACTTCCAGGAAATAGAAGCGCCCGGCGTCGCTGTCGAACACGAACTCCACGGTGCCGGCGCTGCGGTAGTTCACCGCCTGGGCCAGTTGGATCGCCGCTGCGCAGAGTGCGTCGGCCATGCCCTCGGGCAGGTTGGGGGCCGGGGTTTCCTCGAGGACTTTCTGGTTGCGCCGTTGCACCGAGCAGTCGCGCACGCCCAGGGCGATCACCTGGCCCTGGCCGTCGCCGAACACCTGCACCTCCAGGTGCCGGGCCTTCTCGATGTATTTCTCGATGAATACCCCGGCGTCGCTGAAGTTGTTCTGGCCCAGGCGCTTGACCGCTTCGAAGGATTCGCTCAGCTCGGCGGCGCTGCGGCACACGCGCATGCCGATGCCGCCACCGCCGGCGGTACTTTTGAGCATCACCGGATAACCGATCCGGGTGCCGGCCAACAGTGCGGCGTCGAGACTGTCGAGCAGTTCGGTGCCTTCGAGCAGGGGCACGCCGTGCTGCCGCGCCAGGTCGCGGGCGGTGTGCTTGAGACCGAACACGCGCAGTTGTTGTGGCGTCGGACCAATGAAGGCGACACCGGCCGCTTCGCAGGCTTCGGCGAAGGCTGCGTTTTCCGAGAGAAAGCCGTAGCCGGGATGAATCGCCGTCGCGCCGCTGCTTTTGGCAATCGCCAGGAGCTTGTCCACCGCCAGATACGTATTGGCCGCCGCGCCTTCGCCCAGGCTGTGGGCTTCGTCGGCCTGCAAGATATGCAGGCTGGCGGCGTCGGCTTGGGAATACACCGCCACGCCGTGGACCTTCAGCTCGCCCAGGGTCCGCAGGATGCGGCAAGCGATGGCGCCACGGTTGGCGATGAGGATTTTTTCGAACATGGCATTGCCCCCTCAGGCATGAGTGCTGCCTGAACTGGGATGCGGGCCGTCCCGCAGTTTTCGATGGCCACCGGGGTCGTCCCAGGTGGCAAACCTCCAAACATCACTGCGCCCCTTGTGGGAGCGAACTTGCTCGCGATAGCGGTGGTACATCCAACATCAATGTGACTGACAGACCGCTATCGCAAGCAAGCTCGCTCCCACAGGGGATCAGGGCGTTATTTGATGCATTGCCCCGATCGGCTCTGGCACAGCATGAACAGCCAGCGACGCAGGCGGGTGAGTTTCAGTTCCATATCAAAAGCTCCGCTGGCGTGGGGTTGTAGGCGTTGCACGGGTTATTCAGTTGCGGGCAGTTGGAGATCAGCACAATCACGTCCATCTCGGCCCGCAGGTCGACGTATTTGCCTGGCGCCGAGATCCCGTCTTCGAAGGTCAGCCCGCCGTCGGCGGTGACCGGCACGTTCATGAAGAAGTTGATGTTCGGCCCGATATCGCCCTTGCCCAGGCGACCATCGTGGGCGCAGGCCCGCAGGTAGTTGTCACGGCAGCTGTGCATGTAGCGTTTTTCCAGGGCGTAGCGCACGGTGTTGCTTTCCTGGGCGCAGGCGCCGCCGAGGGTGTCGTGGCGCCCGCAAGTGTCTTCGACGATGGTCAGCATCGGGTGGCCGAGGTTCGAATAGAGCACGCTGCCGGTGCTCAAATAAACGCTGTTTTGCCGGCGCAGGGTGCGTTGCACGTCGTAGCGTTCCTTGGGGTTGGCCAGGCTGTAGAACAGCGTATCGACCGCCTGGTTGCCTTCGAGGTCGAGGATGCGCAGGGTCTGGCCCGCCTTGACCTCCACCAGCCAGGGTTCCCCGGCGGGAATCGTGGCACGGTAGACGGCGGTATCGGGTTGCTTGTGTGCGGTGGCGATGGCGAGTGACATGGCAGCGATCCTCAGGCGAACAGGCGGTCGGTGTTGATGAAGCCGCGCTGGTTTTCCGGGCGTGAAAGGCGGCAGTGCTCGGCGACGCTGGCGTCGGCATTCATCCAGCTGAGCTTGAGCGGTTGCGGGGCGTATTGCGGGTTCGGGTCCATCGGATGTTGCAGTGCGGTCAGCACCACCAGGGTGTCCATTGGCGCGTACAGCTCGATGTAGTCGCCAGTCAGGGAGTTACCCTCGACGAAGTGAAAATTTCCCACCTCATCGACATCGACCCGGCTGAACAGGTTGAGGGTCATCAGCAGGTCGGACAGGCCCAGGCCCCATTTGCCCAGTTCCACCAACAGGTTGTCGGTGCCGTTGCGAAAGAAGCCGTTGCGCAGTTCCTGGTAGCGACCCTGACCGTATTTTTGTGCGACTTCCTCGGCGCAGAGCACGCCGCCCAGGCTGTCGCTCCAGCCGCAGGTGTCGGCGGTGATGGCCGCCAGCACCCGGCCCATGTCCGAGTAGAGGCAGTGGCCGGCGGTGAGCTTGGCGGTGTGTTGGCATTTGAGGCTGTCGGGCAGGTTCAGGCGTTCGGTTTTCTCGTTGGCATTGAGCAGCGTGAGGCTCACGTTGGCCCCGCCGCGCAGGTCGGTCAGGCGCAGCAGTTGGCCGCGCTTGAGTACGAAAGAACGGTGGCCGCCACCGGGCAGCAGTTCTTCGGCGAAGGGGGTAAACAAGCGGGTCGAGTCGGGCATGGAAAAACTCCTTTCAAGCGATACGCAATGTGCCGGCCAGTTCGGCGGGCAGGGCGTCGACGGCGGCACGGGCGGTGCGGCGGTCGCTGTTCAATGGAATGTCGTAGGTGATGCGGGCGCCGTAGGCGCCAGGGGCGTGGGGATCGACACGGACTTTGTCGAACACCAGCAGGCGCGTGCCGAGGCTGAAACCTTCGGACAGGTCATGGGTGACCATGAACACGGTCAGACGGGTTTCGCGCCACAACTCCAGCAACAAGGCGTGCATGTCTTTGCGAATGCCCGGGTCGAGGGCGCCGAAGGGTTCGTCCAGCAACAGGACCCGGGGCTTCATGATCAGTGCCTGGGCGATGGCCAGTCGCTGCTGCATGCCTCCGGACAGTTGCGCCGGGTATTTATCCAGCGCATGGCCGAGTCCGACTTTGTCCAGCAAGTGTGCGGCGTCTTCCCGGGCCTGGCGTTTGGCGCTGCCGAACAGACGGCCCAGCAGCGGCGAGCGCGGCAACTCCAGGCCCAGGGCGACGTTGTCCAGCACGGTCAGGTGCGGGAACACCGAGTAACGCTGGAACACCACGCCCCGGCTGGCATCCGGTTCGCCGGCCAAGGGCTCGCCATCCAGGAGAATCTGTCCGCGACTGGCACGTTCCTGGCCCAGCAGCAAGCGCAGGAAGGTCGACTTGCCGCAACCCGACGCCCCCACCAAGGTGCAGAACTCACCCTCGGCGACGCTCAGGTTCAAGCGCTCGAGTACCACCTGATCGCCGTACTGTTGCCAGACATTGTTCACGGTAATGAAACTCATGCCTTCGCCCCCTCATACCAGGGAAACGCTTGCCGGGTCAGGCGCTTGAGGCCCCAGTCCATCAGCCAGGCGAGCAGGGTGATCCACACCACGTACGGCAAGATCACGTCCATCGCCAGGTAACGGCGCACCAGGAAAATCCGATAGCCCAGCCCATCGGTGGAGGCGATGGCTTCGGCGGCGATCAGAAACAGCCAGGCCGAACCGAGCATCAGTCGCAGGGAAATCAACAAGCGCGGCAGCAATTGCGGCAGCACCACCCGCAGCATCAGCGTCCAGGTCGAAGCGCCGAGGGTCTGGGCCTTGATCAGCAGCTCGGGCGGAATTTCCCGGGCGCGCTGTTCCAGGTCCCGGGCCAGGCACGGTGTGATGCCGATGACGATCAGCATCACTTTCGACAATTCTCCCAGGCCGAAGACGATGAACAGGATCGGCAGGATAGCCAGCGGCGGCACCATCGACACCACGGTGAGCAGCGGCGATAACGGCGCGCCCAACAGCGGCAACGTGCCAGCGGCGATGCCCAGGCACAGCCCGGCCAGGGCGCTGATGCCCAGGCCGATGGCCAACCGGCGCAGGCTTGAGGCGGTATCTTGCCAGAGCAGGTATTCGCCGCTGCGGGCGTCAGCGGTGAAGGCCAGGCGCTTGACCGCATCGGTCATTTGCACGGCGCTGGGCAGCAGTTTGTCGTTGGGGTTGTCCGTCAACCGTTCGGCCGAGCCCATGAAGTAGGCGAACAACACCAGCGCGAATGGCAGGATCACCAGCAACAAGCGGCTGGGACGATCCGGGTAGCGGTTGATCAGGCGCATGCCAGGTCCTCCGGTTTACAGCTTGGCGTCGGCGGCCAGCTGTACGTAGGTCGGGTCAAAGCGCAGCTTGAGGTTGGCCTTGTCGCCGCGGGTCACGCCATTGGCGAACGCCATGCCGACCGCGTTCGTGTCCTTGGCGCCTTCGCCCAACAAACCGTGCTGGAACGAGAATTCGGCCACCTTGCCCATGGTGGCGGGCAGTTGTTCGCTGGTGGCGAAGTTGAGCGCTTCTGTGGGCGTGGCGAACAACTTGGTGGTGTCCAGTTGCGCCTGGAAACCTTTGAGGTCGGTGCCCGAGGCTTTGGCCATGTGTTCCAACGCGGCCTGGCTGGCTGGGTTTTTCGCATTCATCAGCGCCACCACTTCAAACCAGGCGCCGGTCAACGCTTTGCCCAGGGCCGGGTTGTCCTGCAGGGTCTGGGTGTTGACCACCATCATGTCCATGATCTCGCCGGGAACCTGGCTGGAATTGAACACTTCACTCACGCCGGGCTGGGCCTTGATGTCCGAGAGCATCGGGTTCCAGGTGGTGACGGCCTTGACTTGATCGGTGTTGAACGCTGCGGAGATGTCGGCGTCGGAGGTGTTGACGACTTTCAGGTCTTTTTCGGCGAGGCCGACGGAATCCAGGGCGCGGGCCAGCAGGTAATGGGACACTGACAGTTCCACCAGGTTGACGTCCATGCCCTTGAGGTCGGCCACTTTCTTGCCTTCGCCCTTGAGGACGATGCCGTCGTTGCCGTTGGAAAAATCGCTGACGATCAGCGCGGTGCTGTCCACGCCACCGGCCGCAGGAATGGTCAGGGCGTCCATGTTGGTCATGGTGCAGCCGTCGAACTGACCGGCGGTGTACTGATTGATGGATTCAACGTAATCGTTGAGCTGCACGACATCGATCTTGATGCCGTATTTTTTTGCCCATTTGTCGACGATGCCTTGGCTGCCGGCGTATTCCCAGGGCATCCAGCCGGCGTAAATGGTCCAGCAGACGCTGAAGTGGTCTTTTTGTGCGGCGGCGGATGAAAAGCTCACGAGGGCCGAGAGGGCGGCGAGGAGCAGGGCGGACAGACGAAGCTTGAGCATGGTGGTTCTCCAGTTGATCAAGGGCGGACAGGAGCAACGCGGCACCGCGAACGGTGGCTTGTCTCCCGGGCTTTTGTCCCGCCGTGTAACCTCAACTGGAGGTCGCCAACTCTCGGACCAGCCACTCGCCAGAAGCGAGCCGGAACCCTAGTCAGCCATTGCAAATTGTGGTGCCGCGAACCTGTGATGACTCCTGCACGGAGTTTGTTAAAGCGAGAGCCGTGCCAATTCCGGCAAAGGCCCGGGCCAGAGAGGGCAGGTGTTGGGGAAAGAGTATCGAGGGCGGATTTGTGCTTGCTTGTGGTGCTCTCGCGCACCGGAAAAGAGCGACGAGCGACATGTTTCCAGTTGTTGCCAGGTCGCACCAGATTCCGATTTTGCTGTCTGAGTAGTTGTCAGTCACACCCTGTTGACTGCCGCCCATCAGCGTCGCTGATGTGGCCCATCCGCGGTCCAGGAGGCCGCCATGTATCGACGACTGCTGCTCATTGCGTTTCTCGGTTTGACTCTTTCGGCCTGCGTGCCTTATTACGACGGAGACTCGAGCTACTACCGTTCCGAGGTCTACACCTCACCGGCGCCGGTCTATTACGGTGGCGGGAGTTATTATTCGGCCCCGCGTGGCTATTACGCCCCGCGGTATTACCAACCGGCGCCGCGCTATTACTCGGCACCGCGTTACTACCAACAAGGCCCACGCTACTACTCGCCACCGCGAGCGGCGTACCGGTCTTATCCGAATCGGGGCGGCTGGGACGGCCGTGACCGGGGCGGTTGGAATGACGACCGAGGCGGTCGAGGCGGGCGTGATCATCGGGGACGCGGTGGTCATGACGGAAGGGGCGGTCACCGCTGATCCCGGGGCAACAGAAAGCGGCGCATATAGCGCCGCTTTTTTGTACCCGTCATAAAACCGATGGGATAGCTCTTGTGGGAGCGAGCTTGCTCGCGATGGCGTCGGGTCAGCCAGCATTGATGTGTCTGATATGCCGCTATCGCGAGCAAGCTCGCTCCCACAGGGAGTTGTCCCAGGCTCGTTACTCGTTGGACAAATCCGCCAGCGGATGCCGCCCTTCCCACGCCTTGTGGAAATGCGCCTCGACCGCCGCTGCGGGCACATGATTGATATCCGGCCAGTGCCAGCGCGGCTTGTGGTCCTTGTCGATCAATCGTGCCCGCACGCCTTCGCTGAATTCCGGATGACGGCAGCAGTTGAGGCTCAAGGTGTATTCCATCCGGAACACGCCGGCCAGGGACAAATGCCGAGCCCGAGCGATCTGCTCCCAGACCAGATGAGCGGTCAATGGCGAGCCTTCGCTCATGGTCTTGGCAGCCCGGGCGATCAGTGGATCGGGGTGGTCCACCAACAGGCTGAGGGCTTTCCAGGCGCAGCGCACATCGCTGACATCCAGCCACTCATCGATTTTCGGCCGCCGCGGCAGCCATTGGGCTTCGGGCAGTTGGGCGACGGCTTCCTGCTGCAAGGCCTTGAGCAGGCTGTTGAGTTGCATCTCGGTCTGCTCCTGCCAATTGAGTTGCAGCAGGCCTTCGATCAGGTCGTCCTGTTGTTCATCCAGCAAGAAGCGGTCGGCCAGGCCCAGGTCGATGGCGTCCCGGGCATTCATGTGAGCGCCGGTCAGGCCGAGAAACAGCCCGAGCTTGCCGGGCAGGCGTGACAAGAACCAACTGGCGCCGACATCCGGGTACAGGCCGATGCTGATTTCCGGCATGGCCAGGCGGCTGCTTGGCGTGACGATGCGGGTACTGGCGCCTTGCAGCAGCCCCATGCCGCCGCCCAGGACATAACCGTGGCCCCAGCACAGCAAGGGTTTGGGGTAGGTGTGCAGGTTGAAGTCCAAGCGGTATTCCGCCGCGAAGAATTGTGCCGCCAACGGCGGTACTTCGCCGGGATGAGCGCGGCAGGCCTCCACCAGGCTGCGCACTTCACCGCCGGCGCAGAAGGCCTTGGCGCCATTGCCACGCAAAAGCACACAAACGACCTGCGGTTCCCGAGCCCAGGCATCGAGGCGATCACGCAAGGCGTTGATCATCGGCAGGGACAGGGCGTTCAGGGATTTTTCGGCATCCAGGGTGGCGATGCCGATGCGGGCACCGTCGATGCCGGTGAGCTCTTCGAAGTGCAAATTCATCGTGACCTCGATCAGAAATTTGAATGTTCAGTATGACCGCTATGTAGGAAAGTGCCGGTTCTGCGTCAGATCAATTGACAAGCCCTGTAGGCTTTCCTAGGGTGCGCCCATTGTTTTTACCGGATGCAACCATGACTGCCGACGACCGTATCAAACTCGAACCGAGCTGGAAGCAGGCCCTGCGTGCCGAGTTCGACCAGCCCTACATGGCGGAGTTGCGTGAGTTCCTACGCAGTGAATACGCCGCTGGCAAGGAGATCTATCCGCCGGCTTCGCTGATTTTCAACGCCCTCAATTCCACGCCGCTGGATAAGGTCAAGGTGGTGATTCTCGGCCAGGATCCTTACCACGGTCCAGGCCAGGCCCATGGCTTGTGCTTCTCGGTACAGCCGGGCGTGCCGACACCGCCGTCCCTGGTGAACATCTACAAGGAATTGAAGCGCGACCTGAACATCGACATCCCGAGTCACGGCTACCTGCAAAGTTGGGCCGACCAGGGCGTGTTGCTACTCAACACGACCCTGACCGTGGAGCGAGCCAATGCCAACGCCCACGCCAAAAAAGGTTGGCAGTACTTTACCGACAGGATCATTGAAGTCGTCAGTGAACACCAGCCGCACTTGGTGTTCCTGTTGTGGGGCGCCCATGCCCAGAGCAAGCAGAGGCTGATCGATGCGACCAAGCATTTGGTGCTGACTTCGGTCCACCCGTCACCGCTGTCGGCCCACCGAGGTTTCATCGGCTGCGGGCATTTCAGCCGGACCAACAAGTTTCTCCAGCAGCAGGGCGAGACGCCGATCGATTGGCGGTTGCCGCCGCTTTAAGTGGGCGGCAGTCAGGGCCCCATCGCGAGCAAGCTCGCTCCCACAGGGTTCAGGGCAACACAAATCCCTGTGGGAGCGAGCTTGCTCGCGATGAAGGCGCCGCGGACGATCAGGCCGAATTCGGCTGGCGCGTCCAATATCTGAACAATGGCTCCGCCAGAAACAGCACGAACAGCAACCGCATCACCTGCAACGCCGTCACCAATGGCACCGACAGTTGCAGCGTCTCCGCCGTCAGGCTCATTTCCGCGATGCCGCCGGGCATCATGCCCAGTGTCAACGAGCGCAGATCCAGATGGGTCAAGGTGCTCAAGCCTAGGGCGGCAAGCGTGGCGATCAGCATCGTCAACACCGTGCCAACCAACGTGCGGCCCATGAACGACGGTGCCCGACGAAAGAACTGCCGGTTGAAATGACAACCCAACCCGCTGCCGATCAGCCATTGGCCGATCTGGCTGGCGCCGTTGGGCAGGCCGATGTGCAGGTCCCAGCCGACGCTCACCGCTGCGCTCACCAGCAACGGCCCGAACAACCAGGGATTGGGTTGGCGCAAGCGCTCCCAGACCCAGGCGAGCAGGGCGCCCGCCGGAAACAGGAGCGCCAGCCACAGCCAGTCCACCGTGGTGGCGTGCTGCGCCGGGGTGCCTTCGCCCAGCAGGTACTTGAAGGCCGCCGGCACGCACAGCACCACCACCAGCACCCGCAAGCTCTGGCCAGCAGCGACACGGCTCAGGTCCGCGCCGTTGCGGGCACCGAGGTTGACCATTTCGCCGGAACCGCCGGGCATGCTCGAGAAAAACGCGGTAGCACGGTCCTCGCCGGTGCGGCGCATCAACCACACTCCCACCACGCTGGACACGCTGGTAATCAGCGCGCCGAAGAAAATTAGTCCGAAGTGGCTCAGGACCTGTTCCATCACCACGGGGGTGAAGTGCAGGCCGATGCCGATGCCCACCACCCATTGGCCGCATTTACGGCCACCGGGGATTTCCATCAGTTGCCACGGCGTCAGGCAGCGCACCAGGATGATCGCCAGCAACGAGCCGACCATCCAGGGCAAAGGCCAGCCGATCAGGCTGGCCAGGTAACCGCCGGCCAGACCGACCAGCGGTGTTCCCCACCAATGTCTGAAGGTTGCTTCAGACATTGGCCAGGGCGCGACGTTGGGCGGCGCGGCGACGCCAGATCCGCAGCAATGGCATGAACAGCATGATCGCCGTCAGGATCCAGCAGCCGAAGGTGATCGGGCTCGACCAGAGGATTTCCAGCGCACCGTTGGAGATCGACAGCGCACGACGCAGGTTCTGCTCCATCAGGCCGCCGAGAATGAAGCCCAGCAGGACCGGCGACAGCGGGAAATCCAGCTTGCGCAGGATGTAGCCGAAGATACCAATGCCGATCATCAGGAACAGGTCGAACGTCGTGGCATGTACTGCGTAGACGCCGATGCCGGTGATGATCGCGATGACCGGTACCAATGCCCAGTTCGGCACGGCCAGGATACGGGTGAAGATGCGGATCATCGGGATGTTGAGGATCACCAACATGATATTGGCGACGAACAACGAAGCGATCAGGCCCCAGACAATGTCCGGCTGTTGCTGGAACAGCAGCGGACCCGGCGTGATGTTGTACAGCGACAGTGCGCCGATCATCACCGCCGTGGTGCCCGAGCCGGGAACACCGAGGGTCAGCATCGGCACCAGCGCCCCGCAGGCTGCGCCGCCAATGGCGGTTTCCGGAGCGGCGAGGCCGCGTTTGTCACCCTGGCCGAACTTGCCACTGGCACCGGCGATGCGCTTCTCGGTCATGTAGGCTACGGCACTGGCCAGGGTCGCCCCGGCACCGGGCAACACGCCCATGATGAAGCCGAGCACGCCGCAACGCAGGTTCACGACGAAGACCGACGCCGCTTCCTTGAAGTTGAACATCATCCGCCCAGTGGCTTCCACCGCTTCCTGGCCGCGATGGGTTTTCTCCAGCAGTAACAGGATTTCACTGATGGAGAACAAACCCAGCACCAGCACGACGAACTGGATGCCATCGGTCAGATGGATGTTGTCACCGGTGAAGCGGTAGACGCCGCTGTTGGCATCGATCCCGACACTGGACAGGAACAGACCGATCAGCGCCGCAATGAACGTCTTGAGCGGTCGGTCGCCGGCCATGCCGCCGAGGCAGACAATGGCGAACACCATCAGGACGAAATATTCCGCCGGTCCGAACGCAATCGCCCATTTGGCCAGTAGCGGCGCGAACAGCACCATGCCGCAGGTGGCGATGAACGCGCCGATGAACGAACTCCACGCCGACAGCGACAACGCCACCCCGGCCAGGCCCTGGCGAGCCATCGGGTAGCCGTCGAGGGTGGTCATCACGGTGGAGGCTTCCCCCGGGATATTGAGCAGGATCGAGCTGATGCGCCCGCCGTATTCGCAACCCAGGTACACCGCCGCCAGCAGGATCAGCGCCGACTCCGGCGGCAGGCCCAGGGCGAAGGCGATCGGGATCAGCAGCGCTACACCGTTGATCGGACCCAGGCCCGGCAGCAGGCCGACCACCGTGCCGATCAGCGTACCGCTCAATGCGGTGACGAGGTTGTAGGGGGTCAGTGCAACGCCAAAACCCTGGCCGAGATAATTCAGGGTATCCATATCAATTCTCCAGGACGTCGAGCAGGCCCAGGGGCAGCGGCACGTCCATCAGCTTGTCGAACAACAGATAAAGACCGATGGCCATCAGGCTGATGATCACCACGCTCGGCACCCAGCGCCCGCCATACAGGCGCGCCATCGGCACGCCGATCAGGATGCTGGCGACAATGAAGCCCAGGGGTTCGAAGGTCCCGGCGAATACCAGCAGCAGCGCCACGCAGATGCCGATTTTCTGCAGGGTTTCACGGTCCAGTTGCGGGTCTTCGTCGCTGTGCACGATAGGGGTCGGACGAAACAGCATGTACAGCAGCGCCAGGCCCATCAGCCCCAGCATCAGCAAGGGAAAGGCGCGCGGGCCGACCGGTTCGTAGGAAAAGGCGGCCTGATACGGCCAGGCCATCAGCGCGAGGCCGATGCAAACCAGCAGCAGCACCGCGGCAAAAATACGTTGGATGGTGAGCATGACTAACTCCTGGGCGGCGCCGGTGATGCCAGCGCCGCCACGCGAACAGAGACGGTTACTGGATCAGGCCGAACTCTTTGGCCAGCACCTTGTAATCAGCCACTTGCTTCTTCACGTAGGTGTCCAGTTCCGGGCCGGTCATGGCAAACGGGAACAGCTCGCGCTGGTCGCGCAGCTTGGCGAACTCTTCGGAAGCCAGCAGCTTGTCGAATGCATCTTTCCACCAGGCGTAGTCTTCATCGCTGACTTTTGGCCCGAGGTAGAAACCGCGGACCACCGGCCAGACGATGTCATAGCCTTGCTCGCGGGCGGTGGGGATGTTTTTCATCTCCGGCTCGTCGATGCGCTTCTCGGCAAACACCGCCAGCAGGCGCATGTCGCCGCTCTGGATGTGGGGCATGGAGTCGGAAATGTCGGTACTGCCGACCTGGATGTGGCCGCCGAGCAGCGCGGTGGCGATCTCGCCGCCGCCTTCGAGGGCTACGTAACGCAGGTCGCGGGGGTTGATGCCGGCGGCCTTGGCGATCAGGGCGGTCTGCATCCAGTCCTGGCTGCCGACCGTGCCGCCGGAACCGATCACCACCGACCCCGGATCTTTCTTCAGGGCCTGTACGAGATCGTCGAGGGTCTTGTAGGGCGAATCGCTTTTCACCGCGATGGCGCCATAGCTGGTGCCAACGGCGGCCAGCCAGCGCACGGCGCTTTCATCGAAACGACCGAACTTGCCTTGGGCCAGGTTCAGCAGTGAGCCGCTGGACCAGGCTACCAGCGTGCCGGCGTCGGCCGGGCGCTGTGCGACCACTGCGTTATAAGCCACCGCGCCGACACCACCTGGCATGTAGGTGACGCGCATCGGCTTGGTCAACAGCTTCTGGTTGACCAGCGCGCTTTGCGCTAGTTTGCACGTCAGGTCGAAACCGCCGCCGGGGGAGGCTGGGGCGATACATTCCGGGCGTTTCGGTTCGGCGAGCAACTGTCCGGCGAACATCAGGCATCCGGCGGCCAAGGCTACTTTACGCAGTGATAGGTTCATCATCGTCTCCACAGGAGTTGTTGTTGTGTGTGGTGCAAATTTGGTGTCGATGGGTTCCCGGCCTGGTCGTCGCTGATAGCGGAAGCAGGTTGTTGCCAGGGAGTTCGGGATTGAAGGCGTAGGAAGACGCTGGACCGAGGAGCGGCGGCATCGGCCACGCGGGTCTGATTGAAGCGGGAAAGGCGGGTAGGCATTGGGGCCTGGAGCTGTAGGGACAGCATGTGATTACTCCGCTTTTATTGTTTTTATTCGGCGAAAACGCTTCGAGGCGTTTTTCGTTCGCGATGTGCGTCGCGACGGGCAGTCGAAACTGTCCGTGGGAGGACTCTAGCGGCCCAACCTTTCGCTAACCTTTCAAAAGCTTTCAACGTCTTTTTTGGCTTCACAGTGACGGACTCGGCTGTAAACTCCGCGCCAAAGAATGGCGTCGACCATCCCTGAATCGAGGAATAACCCATGCGTGTTCTGCTCGTCGAAGACCATCTGCAGCTCGCCGAAAGCGTTGCCCAGGCGCTCAAGAGCACCGGTTTGACCGTGGACGTGCTTCACGACGGCGTCGCGGCCGACCTGGCCTTGAGCAGCGAGGAATATGCCGTGGCGGTGCTCGATGTCGGGCTGCCGCGCATGGACGGTTTCGAGGTGCTGGCGCGCCTGCGGGCTCGCGGCAAGACTTTGCCAGTGCTGATGTTGACCGCCCGCAGCGACGTCAAGGACCGCGTCCATGGCCTCAACCTCGGTGCCGACGACTACCTGGCCAAGCCATTCGAGCTCACTGAGCTGGAGGCCCGGGTCAAGGCCCTGTTGCGGCGCAGCGTACTGGGTGGCGAACGCCAGCAGCGCTGCGGCGGGCTGGTCTATGACCTGGACACCCGCCGTTTTACCCTCGACGATGAATTGCTGACCCTCACCTCCCGCGAGCAAGCCGTGCTCGAAGCGTTGATTGCCCGGCCGGGGCGGGTGATGAGCAAGGAGCAACTGGCGGCCCAGGTGTTCGGCCTGGACGAAGAAGCCAGCCCGGACGCCATCGAAATCTACGTCCATCGCCTGCGCAAGAAACTCGACGGCCATGCGGTCGCGATCGTGACGTTCCGCGGCTTGGGCTACCTGCTGGAAAACCGCAATGCATAAGCCCGACAGCCTGCGCTGGCGGCTGCTCTGGAACCTGGCATTGCTGCTGGTGGTACTGATGCTCGCCAGCGGCCTGAGCGCCTACTGGAACGGCCGCGAAGCGGCGGACACCGCCTATGACCGGACCCTGCTGGCCTCGGCCCGGACCATCGCCGCGGGCCTGTCCCAGCGCGACGGCAGCCTCAGCGCGGATGTGCCCTACGTGGCCTTGGACACCTTTGCCTACGACAGTGCCGGGCGCATTTATTACCAGGTCAATGACATCGACAAGAAGTTGATTTCCGGCTACGAAAACCTTCCCGGCCCGCCGCCCGGAACACCCCGCACGGACGATTACCCGGCCCTGGCGCGCTTCTATAACGCCCAATACCAGGGGCAGAGCGTGCGGGTGGTGAGCCTGCTCAAGGCGGTGAGCGAGCCGAACATGAATGGCATGGCGGAAATTCGCGTGGCCGAGACCGAAGAGGCGCGGGTCAGCATGGCCCGTGGCCTGATGGCCGACACGCTGTTGCGCCTGGGCATGCTGGCCGTGGGCGCGCTGCTGTTGGTGTGGTTTGCGGTCAGTGCGGCGTTGCGCCCGTTGGAGCGCTTGCGCACGGCGGTGGAGGAGCGCCAGCCGGACGATCTGCGGCCGTTGCCGCTGGTGGAGGTGCAGCACGAATTATGGCCGCTGGTACGGGCCCTCAACCATTTCACCGAACGCCTGCGCGGGCAGTTCGAGCGTCAGGCTCAGTTCATCGCCGATGCCGCCCATGAACTGCGTACACCGCTGGCCGCGCTCAAGGCGCGCCTGGAGCTGGGGTTGCGCGCCAGCGAGCCGGCGACCTGGCGTGAAACCCTGGAGACCGCGGCTCAGGGGACCGATCGATTGACCCACCTGGCCAACCAGTTGCTGTCCCTGGCGCGGGTGGAAAATGGCGCCCGGGCCATTGCCGAAGGCGGCGCTCAGTTGCTCGATCTCAGCCAGTTGGCCCGTGAGCTGGGCATGGCCATGGCCCCGCTGGCCCATGCCCGAGGCGTGGCGCTGGCCCTGGAAGCCGACGAGCCGGTATGGCTGCGGGGCGAGCCGACCTTGTTGAACGAGTTGTTGAGCAATCTGGTGGACAACGCCCTGGCCCACACACCGTCGGGCGGCAACGTGATCCTGCGGGTCACCCCACCGGCGGTCCTGGAAGTCGAGGACGACGGGCCAGGCATTCCGCTGCATGAGCGGGACCGGGTGTTCGAGCGCTTCTATCGGCGCAACCAGCAAGTGGCCGGTTCCGGGTTGGGGTTGGCAATCGTCGGCGAAATCTGCCGCGCGCATCTGGCGCAGATCACCTTGCATGACGGGCAGGAGCGCGGGCTGAAGGTGCGGGTGAGTTTTATCCCTGGATCAGACTGAGCCAGAGCAGAACGCCGTTGTGGCGAGGGAGCTTGCTCCCGCTGGGTTGCGCGCGGCGCTAAAAGCCTTGCGCCTGCTGCGCAGTCGAGCGGGAGCAAGCTCCCTCGCCACAAAAGCATCTGCTGACCAGAGCATGCTCGGAGACGTTTCCATGGCCTCAGGCGTCTCTAATAAAACATCGACCGCGCTTCTTCGATATCCGCACACCGGGCCTTGTTCTCCGGGTCGATGCCCAGTTTCTTGAAGGCTGGGACGCCGAATACATCAATCTTGCTCAGAGGATGGTCGGTGTCCTTGTAGCAATACAGCGCAGCGACCTGCACCAGGTCGACATAGTCGATTTGCTTGGAGTCGCGGTTGAAATCCAGATACAACCCCGGCAGCTTCACCAGCCGCTCCGGAAATTCCCAGACACTGAGTAACTTGTCCCCCAGCACCGGGTGAATCGTTTCGATGACATGGTTGAGGCTGACCGGATCCGACAGTAACTCATTATTGTCCTGTGCATACGTGAGGATCGGCAGCACGCCGATCTGATGCACCAGCCCACCCAACGCAGCCTGGTCGGGCTTGAGTTGGGTGTAGCCGCGACACAACGCATAGCTGACGCCGGCGATCTCCAGGCTTTTGCGCCAGACTTCGCGCATCTTCAGTTCCACCACCTCGGAACGGGCATGGAAAATCTGCTCCATCACCAGGCCAATGGCCAAGTTGCTGCTGTAGTTGACGCCCAGTCGAGTGATGGCCGTGTGCAGGTCAGTGACTTCCTGGGTGGCGCGCAACAGCGGGCTGTTGACCACTTTTATCAGGCGTGCCGAAAGGGCCGTATCGCGGCCGATCACTTTGCTCAGGTTGCTGACGCTGATTTCCGGGTCTTCGGCGGCCCGGCGAATCTGCATGGCCACTTCCGGTAATGTTGGCAGAACCAGGTCATCGTTATCGATGGCCTGCACCAAATCCCGTTGGACCTTATCCGCCAAATCGCTCATTTCGGTTCTCTAGGGTGTTGCGACAAATGCTGCGATCAGCGCTGGATTTCGCGGTCGCGGTCCAGTTCGTAAGGCAGGTCCAACAATTGAAGGCGAGGGCCTTCCAAGGCACCGAGGTGCAGATTGTTATCTTCTGCAGCTTCGGCCTGTAATACCGCCAGCAGTTCAATGTTTCCTTCGCCGCGGGCGGCAATCACCACTTCGCCGATGGAACTGCCATGGGTGGGGGAGAACAACGCCGTGCCAGGTTCCGGCAATTCGCTGGCGTCCAGTTGCAGGCGATACAGGCGCCGCTTGAGCTTGCCCAGGTATTGCATGCGGGCGACGATTTCCTGGCCGGTGTAGCAGCCTTTCTTGAAGCTGACGCCGCCGACGGCTTGCAGGTTGAGCATCTGTGGGATGAACAGTTCGCGGGTGGTCGGCATGACCTGGCCGATCCCGGCACGGACCTGGCCCAGCAGCCAGGAATTCAGGTCCGCCTCGGCCAGTTCGGCGCCCAGGCGACTTCGCAGTACCTGTGCCTGTTCGGCGGGTGCCCACAGCTCGGCGCGGCCGGGAGAAACGCGGATGGCGATCAAGGTTTCATGGCGCACCACGCTGTCGGTGTCGCTCGGCAGTTCGAGGCCCAGGCCAGCCAGGGCATTGTCGGCATTTTCCAGGCCGAAGCGAACCCAGGCGGCGCTTTCGTCGGTGAGCTTGGATTTGGAGAACACGGCGTATTTTTTCAGGTCCGCCAATTGCGGTTCGAGCAGTTCGGTGGCCATGGCCATCAACACACCGTCGCCTTCGAGCAGGATGCGGAAGCTCGATTGCATCCGGCCTTTCTGCGTGCAGCGGGCGCCGAGGCTGGCCCGGCTGTCGCTCAGGTAGTCGAGGTTGCAGGTCAATTGGCCTTGCAGGAATTTGCTGGCATCCACGCCGCGGACCGCGAGGACGCCTTCGTGGGACAGGGTGCAGAAAAAAGCGAAATCAGCCATGGGTCATCGCAGGGTAAAAAGTCTGGTAGACATCATAAGGGGACGCCCTTGAAATGGGTAGTTCACAAAGGATCGGTGGTGCCAGACCAAAGCCGTCTGTTGCGCTGTGGCGAGGCCTGTATACTTGCGCTCTATTTGAGGAGCGCTCCATGGTCGAAGATGTTGAACTGAATCGCCTCTACTGGCACAGCCGCCGCGGCATGCTTGAGCTGGACGTGTTGCTGGTGCCGTTCGTGAAAGAGGTTTACCCCCATCTCAATGAAGTGGACCGTGCGTGCTACGTCCGCCTGCTCGAATGCGAGGATCAGGACATGTTCGGCTGGTTCATGGAGCGCAGCGAATCCGAAGACCCCGAGTTGCAGCGCATGGTCCGGATGATCCTGGACCGTGTCCAACCCAAGTAATGACTTCGAATGCCGCTGGCAGGCCTCTGGGCAACTGCTGGCGGCCTATCTGCTGGCCCAGGTGTTCGCCCTGGGTTCGTTGTTGCTGTTGTCCATCGCGTCCTGGTGCGCCGCGCTTGGCATTATCGTGTGCCTGGCCCATGGCGCCTGGGTGATCCCCCGACATGTCGTGCTGACCCATCGCCGGGCCTTTTGCGGGTTGCGTCGCAATGCCGCGGGCTGGCAGCTCTGGAGCCGGGCCGATGGCTGGCGGGCTGTGCAGTTGCGCCCCGATAGCCTGGCGCTGCCGCTGATCATCGTGCTGCGTTTCCGATTGCAGGGTGAGCGGCGGGTCCGATCGCTGTGCGTGCTCCGCGACGCGCTGGCGCCGGATGTCCATCGGCGCCTGCGGGTGCGGCTCAGGTTCAGTCGGCGTAGGTGGGTGGCACCAGGATAGTGTCCAGAGCCTCGGGCAGCAGGTTCGGGTAGTCGAGGGTGTAATGCAGCCCCCGGCTTTCCTTGCGTTCCATGGCCGAGCGAATCATCAGTTCCGCCACCTGGGCCAGGTTGCGCAGTTCGATCAGGTCGCGGCTGACTTTGTAGTTGCTGTAGAACTCGTCGATCTCATCCAGCAGCAAGCGCACCCGGTGCTGTGCCCGTTGCAGGCGCTTGTTGGTGCGCACGATGCCCACGTAGTCCCACATGAAGCGCCGCAGTTCATCCCAGTTGTGGGCAATGATCACGTCTTCGTCCGAGTCGGTGACCTGGCTGGCGTCCCACGAGGGCAGGGCGACCGGAATGGCGATCTGCGGCAATTGCTCGAGGATGTCTGCCGCCGCCGAGCGGGCGTAGACGAAACATTCCAGCAGCGAATTGCTGGCCATGCGATTGGCGCCGTGCAGGCCGGTGAAGCTGGTTTCGCCAATGGCATACAGGCCAGGCACGTCGGTGCGGCCGTGTTGGTCGACCATCACGCCACCGCAAGTGTAGTGCGCCGCCGGCACCACCGGGATCGGTTGCTTGGTGATGTCGATGGAAAACTCCAGGCAGCGCTCGTACACCGTCGGGAAGTGGCTCTTGATGAAGGCTTCAGGCTTGTGGCTGATGTCCAGGTAGACGCAATCGATACCCAGGCGCTTCATTTCGTGGTCGATGGCCCGGGCGACGATGTCACGCGGCGCCAGTTCGGCGCGCGGATCGAAGCGTTGCATGAAGCGTTCGCCGTTGGGGAGCTTCAAATGGGCCCCTTCGCCACGCAGGGCCTCGGTCACCAGGAAACTCTTGGCCAGCGGGTGATAGAGGCAGGTGGGGTGGAACTGGTTGAACTCCAGGTTCGCCACCCGGCAACCCGAACGCCAGGCCATGGCGATGCCGTCGCCGCAGGCGCCGTCGGGGTTGCTGGTATACAGGTAGACTTTCGCCGCGCCACCGGAGGCCAGGACGACGAAGCGCGCGCCATAGGTGTCGACTTCGCCGGTACCGCGATTGAGCACGTAGGCGCCGAGGCAGCGGTCACCGTCCAGGCCCAGGCGTTTTTCGGTGATCAGGTCGACCGCGACGCGCTGTTCCAGCAGTTCGATGTTCGGCCGTAGTCGCGCCTGGGCGAGCAGGGTCTTGAAGATCGCCGCGCCTGTGGCGTCGGCCGCGTGGATGATGCGCCGATGGCTATGGCCGCCTTCGCGGGTCAGGTGGAACTCGAAACCGCCGTCTTCGGTGCCCGATTGTTCGTCACGGGTAAACGGCACGCCCTGGTCGATCAGCCACTGGATGGCTTCCCGGCTGTGCTCGACGGTGAAACGCACCGCTTGCGGATCGCAAAGGCCACCGCCGGCGTTGAGGGTGTCGTCGACATGGGATTCAATGGTGTCGGTATCGTCCAGCACGGCGGCGACACCGCCCTGGGCCCAGAAGGTCGAGCCGTTGGCCAGGTCGCCCTTGCTCAGCACTGCGATGCGCAAATGCGCAGGCAAGGTCAGCGCCAGGCTCAATCCGGCGGCTCCGCTGCCGATTACCAGAACATCGTGTTGAAACTGTTGGCTCATTCGAATGGTTTCCGCTCAAGGCGACCCGGGTCGGGGTTGGCGCCAGACACCGTTTCAACGGGTCGGGCAGCCACGCAGCCCACTAGTATATAGAGGGGGGGATCGGCACAATAGCCGGGCATTCATGGCAATGTGAAACCAGCGTGACAGAAAAGCGACACGCTTCGTCGGATCATCCGCTTGGCTTTGAGTCGACAAAGGCGGCCGTTTCGAGGACAGAACGCTGTTTATCACGTCATGGGGGCCTGATATTCAGTTCATGGTGATGTAAATAGCGGGAACTTTTGCCAAGCGCCTACGTTCAATAGACGGTTGTCTGCAAAAGGGAGCAGCGTCGGGTTGGTGCAAGATTTCGATTGGAATCTCTGCCGACAGACCCGATGACAGATTATTCGCGCAGCCGGGGAATCTCCTGCTGCGTTTTTCGTGCGTGCCGAGATCAGAGCGCGCCGGAAACTTGCTTGGAAGGGGGAGAACTTTTGCGAAAAGCCCGAGTCTATGTTTGCAAGCCCGGTCAATTAGTAATGCAAGCCTCCTTCGAGCTTATCGAGGAGTGTTCATGCTAACCCAGGAAGAGGATCAGCAGCTGGTCGAGCGGGTCCAACGCGGCGACAAGCGAGCTTTCGATCTGCTAGTGCTGAAATACCAGCACAAAATTCTCGGGTTGATCGTGCGTTTCGTGCACGACACCCATGAAGCGCAGGATGTCGCTCAGGAAGCCTTCATCAAGGCCTACCGCGCACTTGGTAATTTCCGCGGGGACAGCGCGTTTTATACGTGGCTTTACCGCATCGCCATCAACACGGCGAAAAACTATCTGGTTTCACGCGGCCGTCGGCCGCCGGATAGTGATGTAAGTTCTGAAGATGCCGAGTTCTATGATGGCGATCATGGCCTCAAGGATCTCGAATCACCGGAACGTGCGTTACTGCGGGATGAGATTGAAGGCACCGTCCATCGAACCATCCAGCAACTGCCTGAAGATTTGCGTACGGCTTTAACTTTACGTGAGTTCGACGGTCTGAGTTACGAAGACATTGCGAGCGTCATGCAATGTCCTGTGGGCACCGTGCGCTCCCGGATTTTCCGCGCTCGGGAGGCCATCGATAAAGCCCTGCAACCTTTGTTGCAGGAAAACTAGAAAAGAGACAGCGGCGACAGCCAAGAGAGGAACGCCATGAGTCGTGAAGCCCTGCAGGAATCGCTGTCCGCAGTTATGGACAACGAAGCGGACGAACTTGAATTGCGTCGGGTACTGAATGCCTTCGACGATGTTGAAACACGTGAGACCTGGGCTCGTTACCAGATCGCCCGGGCTGTCATGCACAAGGATTTGCTGCTTCCACGCCTGGACATCGCCGCGGCCGTTTCTGCTGCATTGGCTGACGAAGCCGTACCGGCAAAAGCTTCACGCGGACCATGGCGCAGCCTGGGTCGTCTGGCGGTAGCCGCGTCGGTCACCGTTGCCGTATTGGCCGGTGTGCGCCTGTACAATCAGGATGAGATTGCCGGCGTGCAAATGGCGCAGCAGTCCAACCAGCCTGGCTTGGCCGCTCCACAGGTCAAGGGCCCAGCGGTATTGGCCGGTTACAGCGAAGGTTCGGAAACCGCAGGCCCGATGGTCAACGGTGTTCTGCAAGGCCAGCCTGGCTGGCATGATCAGCGTCTGCCCAACTACCTGCGTCAGCATGCCCAGCAAGCTGCCCTGAAAGGTACCGAAAGCGCGCTGCCTTACGCCCGTGCCGCCAGCCTGGAAAACCGTTAATAAGGAAAACCATTGCGCGCCATACCTCTATTCACGCTTCTGCTTGGTGGCTGGTGTGCGATTCCAGCCCATGCCGATGAGGCTCAGGACTGGTTGAGCCGCCTGAGTCAAGCCGAGCAACAGCAGAGCTTCCAGGGCACTTTCGTTTACGAGCGCAACGGTAGTTTTTCTACGCATAACATCTGGCATCGCGTCCAGGATGGCAAGGTCCGCGAGCGGTTACTCCAGCTCGACGGCTCGGCACAGGAAGTCCTGCGCATTGATGGGCATACTCAATGCGTCAGCGGCTCCTTGATCGCGGGGCTGGGCAATACGCCGGACGGCACTTCACGTGCGCTCGATCCGCAAAAACTCAAGAATTGGTATGACCTTGCCGTCATAGGCAAGTCGCGCGTGGCCGGGCGTCAAGCGGTCATCGTGGCGTTGACGCCCAAGGACCAGCATCGTTATGGCTTCGAGCTGCACCTGGACAAAGAGACCGGCCTGCCGCTCAAGTCCTTGTTGCTCAATGACAAGGGCCAGTTGCTCGAACGCTTCCAGTTCACTCGCTTGAACGTCGCCGCGCCCACGGACGGTGACCTGCAAGCCAGCGCCGAATGCAAGGCTGTCGCGCAGGATCCCGGCAAGGCCGTTGCGGTGAAAGCCGCCTGGCACTCGGACTGGTTGCCGCCCGGCTTTGAACTGACCAGCAGTGCCATGCGCAAGGACCCGGACACCCAGATCCAGGTCAGCAGCTTGATGTACGACGATGGCCTGGCGCGCTTCTCGGTGTTCCTGGAGCCGTTGAACGGTGCCAACGCCACCGATACCCGTACTCAACTCGGTCCGACGGCTGCCGTCTCCCGCAGGCTCACGACGCCCCAGGGCGAAATGATGGTCACAGTGGTCGGTGAGATTCCTATCGGTACGGCGGAACGGATCGCGCTTTCCATGCGCTCCGACGTCACCGCGACTCAATAGCCGGCTGACGGCGCGGGTGGTTCGATTGCGCGAGAGGCTGATGACGCCAGGGCTTGATCGAAATGCCGAAACTTCCTGTCAGCATTTTCATTTGCAAAAAACCAGCTTTTTTTCTATAGGTCAGAGCCGCTCGGCTCTGGCCTTGTCTGTTCCCGGAACAAAAATACCGGCGTATCTTTCCCTGGTATTCCTTGCTCCATATCGCTTAACCATGCTCGTCGTAACGGGAGCCGTATGTCGATACCACGCTTGAAAACCTATCTCTCCATTTTTGCCACCGTGCTTGTGCTCGGCCAGGCCGTTCCTGCCGTGGCGGTCGAATTGCCTGATTTCACGCAACTGGTCGAGCAGGCTTCACCCGCCGTGGTGAACATCAGCACGACCCAGAAGCTGCCGGATCGCCGTGTATCGGACCAGCAGATGCCGGACCTGGAAGGCCTGCCGCCGATGCTGCGGGAGTTCTTCGAGCGTGGCATGCCACAACAACCCCGTTCGCCTGGCGGTGGTCGTCAGCGCGAGGCCCAGTCCCTGGGGTCGGGCTTCATCATTTCACCTGATGGCTACATCCTGACCAACAACCATGTGATCGCCGATGCCGACGAAATCCTGGTTCGCCTGGCCGACCGCAGCGAGCTCAAGGCCAAGCTGATCGGCACCGACCCACGTTCCGACGTGGCGCTGTTGAAAATCGAGGGCAAGGACCTGCCGGTGCTCAAGCTGGGCAAATCCCAGGACCTGAAAGCCGGCCAATGGGTCGTTGCCATCGGTTCGCCGTTCGGCTTCGACCACACCGTGACCCAGGGTATTGTCAGCGCCATCGGTCGCAGCCTGCCGAACGAAAACTATGTGCCGTTCATCCAGACCGACGTACCGATCAACCCGGGTAACTCCGGTGGCCCGCTGTTCAACCTTGCCGGTGAAGTGGTCGGCATCAACTCCCAGATCTACACCCGTTCGGGCGGCTTCATGGGCGTGTCGTTCGCGATTCCGATCGACGTTGCCATGGACGTGTCCAACCAACTGAAGAGCGAAGGCAAGGTCAGCCGTGGCTGGTTGGGTGTGGTGATCCAGGAAGTGAACAAGGACCTGGCCGAGTCGTTCGGGCTGGATAAACCCGCCGGTGCGCTGGTGGCGCAGATCCAGGAGGGTGGCCCGGCTGCCAAGGGCGGTCTGCAAGTGGGTGACGTGATTCTGAGCATGAATGGTCAGCCGATCGTCATGTCCGCCGACCTGCCGCACCTGGTGGGGGCCCTCAAGGCTGGCGCCAAGGCCAATCTGGAAGTGATTCGCGAGGGCAAGCGCAAGAACGTCGAGTTGACCGTCGGGGCCATTCCTGAAGAGGGCAAGGAGCTGGATTCGCTGCCCAAGTCCGGCGTCGAGCGCAGCAGCAACCGCCTGGGCGTGGCGGTGGCCGAGCTGACCGAAGAGCAGAAGCGCACCCTGGAGCTCCAGGGCGGCGTGGTGATCAAGGAAGTGCAGGACGGTCCTGCCGCGTTGATCGGTCTCCAGCCGGGCGACATCATCACGCATCTGAACAACCAGGCCATCGGCTCAGCCAAGGAATTCACCGACATTGCCAAGGCATTGCCGAAGAATCGTTCAGTGTCGATGCGAGTCCTGCGTCAGGGGCGTGCGAGCTTCATCACCTTCAAGCTGGCCGAATGATCGGTTAGCCGCTGAAAAAAACCGCCTCGAAAGAGGCGGTTTTTTTATGCCTGGCGAATGCTCAGCCCATCATGTCCTTGACCATGCGTTCCTGCTCCATGAGTTCTCGCTGGCGGGCATCGATGCGCGACGACAGGGGGAAATTGGTGCCGGCGCGCCGTTTGGCGAAGTCCAGTTGCTGAATGGCCTGACGGTAGTCGCCCACCAGGGCGAAGTACTCGGCACGGGCCTGATGCAGGCCAATGATGTTGCCTGACAGCCCGCGGGTCTCGGCCACCATGTACCAGATGTCCGGATCGTCCGGGCGCGACTTGAGCAGGGTTTCCAGGGCTTTCTCGGCATCGGCGGGGCGGTTCTGCTTGAGCAGCAGGTCGACGCGTACCTGGTTCAGCGGATAGTTGCCTGGGTACTGGCTCAGCATCCGGTCGACGCGGGATTGAGCGTCGGCCAGTTTGTTGCTGGTGATGTCCAGGTCCACCTGGGCGAGGTTGTAGATGATCTCGTTGGGCGATTTGGCCAGCAGCGGCTTGAGATTCTCCCGTGCGTCATTCAACTGGCCGCCCTTGATCTGCGCGATCGCCAGGCCATAGCGGGCCACGTCGTTCTTCGGGTTCTCATCCAGCTGTGCCCGGAAGCGCTTGGCGCCCAGGCCCGGGGTTTCTTCGTAGGTCAGTTGGACCCGAGCGCGAATCAGTTGATAGCGCACACTGTCTTCGATGCCGCCCGGCTTGGCCTGTTCGGCGCGGTTGCGGGTGTCGGCGATCCGCGATTCGGTCACCGGGTGAGTCAGCAGGAATTCCGGCGGCCTGGCGTCGAACCGGTACTGGCGCATCAGGCGCTCGAACATGGTTGGCATGGACCGCGGGTCGTACCCGGCCTTCTCCAGGTTCTGGATGCCAATGCGGTCGGCTTCCTGTTCGTTCTGGCGCGAGAAGCGCCGTTGTTCCTGGATGGCGGCGGCCTGGGTTCCGGCGATGGCCGCGATCCCGGCGTCACCACCACCGGCGGCGGCAATCACGATGCCAGCCAGCAGCGCCGCCATCATCGGCACCTGCATGCGTTGCTGGGCTTCGACGCCGCGGGCGAAGTGGCGTTGTGACAAGTGCGCCAGTTCGTGGGCCATGACCGAAGCGTATTCGCCTTCGGTCTGTGCGTTGAGGAACAGGCCGCCGTTGACCCCGACGATTCCGCCCGGTGCGGCGAAGGCGTTGAGCTGCGGGCTGTTGATCAAGATGAATTCCAGGCGCCGGTCGTTGACCTGGCTGGTTTCCACCAGCTTGTAGACGCTGGTTTCGACGTAGTCCTTGAGCTGTGGATCGTTGAGCTGTGAAACCTGGCTGCGCAGCAGGGCCAGCCAGGCGCGGCCCAGTTGGTGCTCCTGTTCTGGCGAGACGATGGCAGAACTGGCATCGCCAAGTGACGGCAAGTCGTCGGCGAAGCCCGGTGAGGCAAGCAGGCAAGCGAGCGTCAGCAGGGTGGGGCGCAGAAATGTCATGCACGAAGCCTTAGTTGACAAAGACCCTACTGTAGCCGGACACCGGGCCTGGGACCAGATATTCTAGGCCGCTCAACGACCTGCCGCGGAGCGAACCCATGACTGATGCTGTAGCCCACGATGCCGAACTGGACGCCAGCGGCCTGAATTGTCCGTTGCCGTTGCTCAAGGCCAAGCTGGAACTCAATCGCCTGGCCAGCGGCAGTGTGCTCAAGGTGATCGCCACGGATGCGGGCTCGCAACGTGACTTTCGCACCTTCGCCCGATTGGCCGGTCATACGCTGCTGCGTGAAGAAGACGAAAACGGCGTCTACCGTTACTGGCTGAAAAAGGCCTGAAAAAAACCGATAGCGTCTCTTAAGGATTTTTAATGTTCAAAGTGTTACGCGATTGGATTCAGCGCTACTTCTCCGATGAAGAGGCGGTGGTTCTGGCAGTGCTGCTGTTCCTGGCGTTTACCGCCGTGCTGACCCTGGGCGGCATGCTGGCGCCGGTGCTGGCGGGAATGGTGCTGGCGTATCTCATGCAGGGGCTGGTCACGACGCTGGAGCGTTTGCGGCTGCCCGGCACTGCGGCAGTCGGGCTGGTATTTGCCTTGTTCATGGGCGTGCTGGTGGTGTTTATCGTGGTGATCGTACCGTTGCTCTGGCACCAGTTGGTGACCTTGTTCAACGAGTTACCGGGGATGCTCGCCAAGTGGCAATCCCTGCTATTGCTGCTGCCCGAGCGTTATCCGCACCTGGTGTCCGATGAGCAGGTGTTGCAGACCATCGAAGTGGTGCGCGGCGAGATTGGCAAGTTCGGCCAATGGGCGCTGACGTTCTCGCTGTCCAGCCTGCCGCTTCTGGTCAACATCATGATCTACCTGGTGCTGGTACCGATCCTGGTGTTCTTCTTCCTCAAGGACCGGGAAATGATCGGGCGTTGGGTGCGGGGCTACCTGCCTCGCGAGCGGGCGCTGATCACCCGAGTGGCCCAGGAGATGAATCGGCAGATCGCCAATTACATTCGCGGAAAAGTCATCGAGATTTTCATCTGCGGCGGCGTGACCTATATCGGTTTCGTGACCATGGGGCTCAATTACGCCGCCCTGCTGGCGCTGCTGGTGGGCATTTCAGTGGTGGTGCCTTACGTCGGCACCGTGGTGGTGACCGTGCCGGTGGCCTTGATTGCGCTGTTCCAGTGGGGCTGGAGCGATCAGTTCATTTACCTGATGGCGGTCTACGGGATCATCCAGACCCTGGACGGCAACGTGCTGGTCCCGCTGCTGTTCTCCGAGGCGGTGAACCTGCATCCGGTGGCGATCATCTGTGCGGTGCTGCTGTTTGGCGGGCTGTGGGGATTCTGGGGGGTGTTCTTTGCGATTCCCCTGGCGACGCTGTTCAAGGCGGTGCTGGATGCGTGGCCGAGCAAGGAGCCGGTTGTAGCGCCGTTGTTGTAGCTTTGACTGATGGGGTGAGGCGGATGGCCTCATCGCGAGCAAGCTCGCTCCCACACTGGATTGAGTAACACCACTAATCCCGTGTGGGAGCGAGCTTGCTCGCGATAGCGCCAGTAAAGGCAGCGAAAGTTTCAGCCCTTGTTGAGCGCCTGGGCCGCCGCCAACACCGCATCCACATGCCCCGGCACCTTCACGCCACGCCATTCCTGGCGCAGCACGCCGTTCTTGTCGATCAGGAAGGTGCTGCGGTCAACGCCCAGGTATTCCTTGCCGTAGAGCTTTTTCAGCTTGATCACGTCGAACAGCTGGCAGACCGCCTCGTCCTTGTCGCTGATCAGTTCGAACGGGAACTCTTGCTTGCACTTGAAGTTCTCGTGGGACTTGAGGCTGTCCCGGGAGACGCCGAACACTTCGGTGTTGGCAGCCTGGAATTGCGCGTACTGATCGCGAAAGCCCTGGCCTTCGGTGGTGCAACCGGGAGTGCTGTCCTTGGGGTAGAAATAGATCACCACCTGCTTGCCCTTGAGGGCGGCGAGGCTGATGGTCTGCCCGCTGGTGGCGGGCGCCTGGAAATCGGTAACCGGCTGGTCGACGGCAACGGCCATGAACGCTTCCTTACATTGGGTTTTGTGGGCGCCACGGTTCGATCAGGGCATCCAGGTTCATCGCATCGGCGAAGTCCAGGAACTGATCGCGCAGCCAACTGATCTGGGTGCCGGCGGGCAGGGTCACGGTGAACGTGGCGTTGAGCATGGTGCCGCCGGTCTGTGGGGCCTGATAGGTGTCGCAGGTCAGGTTCTCCAGCTCGACGTGGTGGTCCATGAAGAACTGGCACAGCTCGTTGATGATGTCCGGACGGTAGGCCGAGCTCACGTAGGCCACATAGGGCAGGGCCTGGGGACGGTTCTCCAGGGCGGCGCTGCGCACGACGTTGACGGTAAAGGCATGCTTCTTGGCCAGCACCGGCAGGCTGCCTTCCAGGCGCGCCAGAGCGTCCCAGCTGCCGGAGATCTCGAGCACGAGTGCACTGCATTCGCCATGACGGGTCAGGCGTGAGGTCACGACGGCGCAGCGATTTTCATGGCTGGCGCGGCACAGGACGTTAGTCAGCTCCATGGGGTTGGCGCCAAGGGCACTGATAACAAGGAATTGTTCGCGGACTGTGGGGGTGGACATGCAGCATTCCTAAAGCGATGAGCGGTCGGTACCTTTGCCGCTCGACACAGCGTCCGGCCCGGGAAAGCGAACGGCTCAAGCCTTGTGTCCAGGGTTGCGCTGCATTCCGCGACAGCGGGAATGCACCAGGACAAACCCGGGATCGGGGCTTGTGGCGTCGAAAACGGAGGCTGGAAACCGGCGTATGAGCTTGTCGGTACCGATCAAAGCCTGAAGGGTAGCGAAAACCATCGCCCAGGGGAATGGTAGTTCGCTTGTACAAGCATCTTGGCGCCAGTACCATTACCGCTCTCTTTTTCCGGCAGGAGCGGTTTCATGATTGCGGGCAGTATGGTGGCACTGGTCACACCCATGGATGCACAAGGGCATCTTGACTGGGCCAGCCTCAGCAAACTCGTGGACTTCCACCTTGAGAACGGCACCCATGCCATTGTCGCCGTCGGTACCACCGGCGAGTCGGCAACCCTCGACGTCAATGAGCACATCGAAGTCATCCGTGCCGTGGTCAAGCAGGTCAACGGTCGCATCCCCGTCATCGCCGGTACTGGCGCCAACTCGACTCGCGAAGCCGTCGAGCTGACCCGCAACGCCAAGGAAGCCGGTGCCGACGCCTGCCTGCTGGTCGTCCCGTACTACAACAAGCCGACCCAGGAAGGCCTGTACCAGCACTTCAAGCACATCGCCGAAGCCGTCGACATCCCGCAGATTCTCTATAACGTTCCTGGCCGCACCTCCTGCGACATGCAGGCCGAGACCGTGATCCGCCTGTCCACCGTGCCGAACATCATCGGCATCAAGGAAGCCACCGGCGACATGAAGCGCGCCAAGGCCATCCTCGATGGCGTGAGCAAGGACTTCATCGTGCTGTCCGGGGATGATCCGACAGCGGTCGAGCTGATCCTGCTGGGTGGCAAGGGCAACATCTCCGTCACCGCCAACGTTGCCCCGCGCGAAATGGCCGACCTGTGCGAGGCCGCGCTCAAGGGCGACGCCGAGACCGCACGGGCCATCAACGAAAAACTGATGCCGTTGCACAAGGACCTGTTCATCGAGGCCAACCCGATTCCGGTGAAGTGGGCCTTGGTCGAAATGGGCCTGATGCACGAAGGCATCCGCTTGCCACTGACCTGGCTGAGCACCCCCTGTCACGAACCGCTGCGGCAGGCCCTGCGCCAGTCCGGCGTCCTGGTTTAATTGAGGAAGTACAACGCATGAAGCGAATGGCCGGACTTTCCGCACTTGCCTTGATTATCTCCAGCACCAGCGGCTGCGGATGGATCTGGGGGCCGGAAGGTTACTTCCGCGACCGTGGTAGCGATTACCTGCAAGCGCAACAGACTGCACCGATGCAACTGCCGCAAGACGTCAACATCGCCAAGCGCCTGGATCCGCTGCTGCCGATTCCGCGCAACGTCGCGGACGACAGCGTCAAGGGCGAGTACATCGTTCCACGTCCGCAGCCGCTGTCGGCCGTGGCCGACGCCAGCGACTACACCCTGCAGAAGAGTGGCGATTCCAGCTGGGTCATGGGCCAGCATCCGCCAGCCGAAGTCTGGCCGGTGGCGATCCAGTTCTTCCAGGACAACGGTTTCCGCCTGGACGAACAGCGCCCGCAAACCGGCGAGTTCACCACCACCTGGCAGCGCTCCGATGAACTGTCCGCCGCCATGGCCAAGCGCCTGAGCGCCGCCGGTGTCGCGGCCGACAGCGAAACCCGCGTGCGGGTGCGTATCGAGCCGGGCGTGCAGCGCAACACCAGTGAAATCTACGTGGTCAGCGCCGAGCGTCCTGCCGGCAGCACCGCCGACGTGGCCTTCACCAACCGTTCGGTCAATACCGGCCTCGACGCTGCCCTGGTGGACGACATGCTTGCCAGCATGAGTCGTACCGCGGAGCAGGGCGGTTCGGTCTCGATGCTGGCGTCCAAGGAATTCGATGCGCCGAGCCGCGTCAGCCTGAGCGAAGACGGCAGCGGCAACCCGGTGCTCAACGTCGGCTCCGACCTGGACCGTGCCTGGTCGAGCGTTGGTCGTGCGCTGGAACAGGGTGAGTGGCGCGTTGAGGACATCAACCGCAGCCTGGGCCTGTACTACATCAACCTCGCCGAGAAGGCCGAGAAGAAAGACGACAAGCCCGGCTTCTTCAGCGGCCTGTTCGGCAGCAAGCCGGACAAGGAAGAGATCGAAGCCCGCGCCGAGCGTTACCAGGTTCGCCTGAGCAAGGTCGGCGAAAGCGTCCAGGTCACTGTCGAGAAGAACATCAACACCGTGGCGCCGGCCGATGTGGCCCGCAAGGTATTGAGCGTGATTCAGGATAACCTGGGCTGATCCGATGCGTTTCGCCGTTCTCGGCAGCGGTAGCCAGGGCAACGGCACGCTGGTCGCCAGCGCTGGTACGTACGTGTTGGTCGATTGTGGTTTCTCCCTGCGGGAAACCGAGAAACGCCTGTTGCGCCTGGGTGTGCACCCGGCGCAACTGAGCGCGATACTCGTGACCCACGAACATGCCGACCACGTGCATGGCGTGGGTTTGCTGTCTCGGCGCTACAATCTGCCGGTGTACCTGAGTCGTGGGACACTGGCAGGCCTGCGCAAACCCATCGAGCCAGCCGGCTTCGTGGTCGGTGGCGAGCAACTGCGTATCGGTAGCCTGGACATCAGCGTGGTCAGTGTGGCGCACGATGCCCGGGAACCGACGCAATATGTGTTCAGCGATGGCGAACGACGTTTCGGGTTGTTGACCGACCTGGGGTCGTACTGCAACAGGGTGATGGACAGTTACCGGGACCTCGATGCGTTGATGATCGAGTCCAACCACTGCCGTGACATGCTGGCCCGTGGGTACTACCCCTACTTCCTCAAGCAGCGGGTCGGCGGGGAACACGGACATTTGAACAACCACCAGGCTGCGTTCCTGGTGGCCGAGTTGGGCTGGCAAGGCCTGCAACACCTGGTCCTGGCCCATCTGAGCAGCAAGAACAACCTGCCGCAGCTGGCCCGGCAATGTTTCGTCGACACCCTCGGGTGCGACCCGGACTGGCTGCAACTGGCCGATCAAGATTCAGGGCTCGACTGGCGACATATCGCCTAGCCCACTACTTAGCAAGCGGAGCCCATCATGGAAAAACGTGAAGAACTCTACCGCGGCAAAGCCAAGTCGGTTTACAAGACCGACGACGCTGACCGCTTGATCCTGCTGTTTCGCAACGACACCTCGGCGTTCGACGGCAAGCGCATCGAACAGCTGGACCGCAAGGGCATGGTGAACAACAAGTTCAACGCCTTCATCATGCAAAAACTCGAAGCCGCCGGCGTGCCGACCCAGTTCGACAAGCTGCTGGGCGACAACGAATGCCTGGTCAAGAAGCTGGACATGATCCCGGTCGAATGCGTCGTGCGTAACTACGCCGCCGGCAGCCTGGTCAAGCGCCTGGGCGTGGAAGAGGGCATGAAGCTCAACCCTTACACCTTCGAGCTGTTCCTGAAGGACGACGCCAAGGGCGACCCGTTCATCAACGAATCCCACGTCGTGGCATTCGGTTGGGGCACCACCGAGCAACTGGCCCGCATGAAGGAATTGTCCCTCAAGGTCAATGAAGTGCTGACCAAGCTGTTCGACGACGCCGGCCTGCTGCTGGTGGACTTCAAGCTTGAGTTCGGCGTGTTCAGCGACGGTTCCATCGTCTTGGGCGACGAGTTCAGCCCGGACGGCTGCCGTCTGTGGGACAAGGACACCAAGAAGAAGATGGACAAGGACCGCTTCCGCCAGGGCCTCGGTGACGTCATCGAAGCCTACGAAGAAGTCGCCCAGCGCCTGGGTGTACCGCTGTAATCGACGCAAGCATCTGATAGCACGGAAAAAATTTCGCTCGGGGGTTCGCTTCCGGCGAATGTGCTGGTATGATGCGCGCCACTGGAGAGATGCCGGAGTGGCCGAACGGGACGGATTCGAAATCCGTTGTACTGGCGACAGTACCTAGGGTTCAAATCCCTATCTCTCCGCCATTATTGAATACGACTAAGCCCCTGAAATGGTTGAACATTTCAGGGGCTTTTTCGTTTGGTTTGGGGGCAAAGGACTCGCTATGACGCTGTCCCAGCCTTAGGGGATGGTCCATTAGGCAGGATGCTGAAGAGGGACTGGGGACAGCAGTTTTGAGTTCACTCATCATCAGATCGTGGTCTGTCCCCATTTCTCTGCTGATCCGCTTGTAATCGACCCAGGCAAACCGGAGGGCTTCAGCATCGTGAGTGAGGTTCGCCCCTGACTAAATGTGCCCTGTGAGAGTCTAATGCCAGTCAGTTAAGCCCCAAACCCGTGGGAGCAAAGCTTGCTCGCGATTGGGGTGAGCCAGTCGACAATTGACTGGTCTGTCGCCATCGCGAGCAAGCTTTGCTCCCACAGGTTTTGTGTCGTTTGATCCTTAATCAGATGATGCGTAAGAATATTCCCTGAATTATGTGGGCGGGAAATGTCGGAAAATTCCCTGCTGCAATTTGCGTTCAGGCCAGTCATCTGCTTGGCTTGCCCATGGCCACCGGAGGCAAGGCGGGCAGTTTCATCGGCAACGCCCTCCGTTAACGGACAACCGCCCGGCAAGGTGTTTTCGACGGTCTAAAAGGATTTTCCTGGAGGCTTGGCGATGATTTATGGAGTTTTGGCCTACGTGCAACAGTTCTATAACTGGCTGACGACGGGCAATAACATGATCCCTCCAGAAAATGCCGGTGGCGCAGCGCCCGTACGGGCTCAAGTGGTCCAAGGTGATGGCCATCCAAATATCCAGCAGCAAGCCCCGGGTGTTCAGCAAAATGCCGTCGTACCCCCGCAGAATGCGGGGCTCAATGGTGTTCCGTTTCCGCCTCCGCCGCCCATGAACGGGCTTAACGTCATGAACATGAACGTGGTTCCTGCTGCTCTCAGCTTGCAGGAGGCCCTTGTCAGTCGAGAGGTCAGGGCGCTGCGCGTGCGTGCCAACGTGCGGGCCCGACAGGGCGAGAGCGGTCATGTCCTGGCCCGGCATCATCCCTCCCTGACGGACCAGCAACTGATGGACAGGTTGTTGACCGGCCTCGATCCGGAAGGTGAGCCGGCTCCGACCAGTGGTGTCAGTTCGCGTTTTGCCTCCGAGGAGGTGTTTTTCGAGTCGTTGCGGATGGTCCATATCACAATGACCAGCGCCCTCGCCAAGACGCGTCGCTTGCTCAAGCCTAACCTCGATGCCTGTGCCCAGGCCGAAGCGCTGTTCCTTAATGCCGTAGGCGTTCAGCGGGGACTTGCGCAAACGCAGCGGACAGAGGCCTACAGTGATTTGCGGTTGGCGATTCAGTCACTGACAACCTTGCCTGATCATCTTCCGGTGGAGTGGGATAACGTTCGACGCTGTGTCGTCCTGTATCCCAAATATGTCATCAACCTGCATCAGCGGGTGCAGGCTGGAACGGGGTTCTATGGCACCGGCCCGTTACCCAATACGGTCGTCAATGGCCGACTGCCCAAGGGGCTCGGCAAGCAAAGAACGATGCAAATCTATGCGCGTGTACAGCCATTCAATGGTCCTGCCGACAACACACTCACCGTCTTCGTCACGCCCGATTCGCCGATGAATGCGTTTGGCCGCAAACACAGCGTGGAAAGTTGGGGATTGATTACTCATTACCCCCAATATCATGAGGAAGGTAACGTTCGCATCACGGGTAGCAATTGAATTTAAATGTGGTGCGGGCGATGTCAGAAAAATCCCTCTATGCGCTTGCCTCCAGTCCCCCTTTTGTCCCGTCCAACCCCCTCCGCAACCTGCATGATCACAGCCCAAGGCTTTGTAACAATTGGACTAATGGTCTATAGCTCAAGGCATGGCTGCCGATAGGTAAGTTAATTCCCATGAAAGGAGTGACACCTCATGCCGCGGTTTTTTGCCGATCTGGGCTTTCGCTGGAAAATCACTCTGCCCATTGCGTTCCTGGCGCTGTTGTTGGTGCTGATGGGGTGGTCGGGCATGCGCGGCATCGGCCAGGTGACTGAATCGAGCACGCAGTTGACCAAGCGCTATCTGCCGGCCATCAGCCTGTTGCTCAACGCTGACCGTGATCTCTACCAGGCCTTTGTGGCCGAGCGAAGCCTGCTTGGGGGCAATGCCGGCAGTCATGCCGAGGCGCTGCGTGCCAGTCATCGGGACAATATGAAGCAGGCTTATGACCGTGTGCAGAAATATGCCGCGATGCAGCCCAGTGCCGACGCATTGGCGCTGGTCAGTCAGTTCAATGATCGCTTTGCACAGTGGTCGCAGGTTTCGCGGCAGGTCGTCGAGCAGGCCGTGAGCAATCCGCAGGCGGCCAGCGCGCTGAGTTTTGGTGACGGCGAAAGTAAGTTCGACACCATGCGTGATGCCATCGACAAGCTGGGCGAGCTGGAAGACGAAGCGTCGCTGCGCGAGGGGCAAGCGGCGATTGACCATGGCCAGGCGGTTGGGATGCAGCAGGGCGGTATTCTGCTGGTCGGCCTGCTGGGGTGCATTCTGCTGATTGTTGTCTTGCCAATGGTCGTGCTGCGCCCCATGCGTCGCCTGTTGCATCGGGTCGAACAGATCGCCGAGGGCGGTGGCGATCTGAAAGGCCGTCTCGAAGTGCGTTCGGCTGATGAATTGGGGCAGCTTGGCAGTGCGTTCAACCGCTTCCTCGATAAACTACAACCGCTGATTGCCGAAGTGGGCCGGGTGACCGGCGAGGTCGATGCCGCGGCGCGCGCCATGGCCACGATGGCGGCGACCAACGATCGGTTGATCAGCAGCGAACATGCGGCCCTCGACCAGGTCAGTACCGCCGCGACCCAGATGAGTGCGGCTGTGCATGAGGTGGCCCATAACGCCGTAAACGCGTCGGACGCCGCGCAGCAAGCCAGTAGCCAGTCTCGCGACGGCACTGAGGTCGTCAATAACACCATCGAATCGATCCGCCAGTTGGCCCAGGAAGTGGAGAGCGCTTCGGGCACGATCGAGGCACTGGCCCAGGAAACCTCCAGCATCGGTGCGGTGCTCGAAGTGATTCGGGGCATTGCCGAACAGACCAACCTGCTCGCGCTGAACGCGGCCATCGAGGCGGCACGGGCGGGTGAGCAAGGCCGTGGTTTCGCGGTCGTGGCCGACGAAGTCAGGGCCCTGGCGGCACGCACCCAGGACTCGACCAAAGACATTCAGGTGCGCATCGAGCGCTTGCAAAGCGGTGTCGCCAAGGCCGTGCAAGCCATGCAGGTCGGCAGCAGCAAGGCCCGGGACAGCGTCGAGCGCGCCGCGGGCGTCGATCAGGTGCTCAGCGGTACCAGTGGCTCTATCCAGCGGATCAACGACATGGCCGCGCAGATCGCCAACGCGTGTGAAGAGCAGAGCAGTGTCACCGAAGAGATTGCCCGCAACATCTCCGACATCCGCGACTTGTCCAACGAAGCGGCATCCAATTCCGCCCAGAGCATGCAGGCCAGTCAGCAGCTTTCGAGCCTGTCGAGAAACCTGGCGGAACTGACCGGCCGCTTCCGCACCTGAAGCCGGTGGTGTCGTGTCGACTGACGACCTCCTCGAAGCCCTGCATCAGCAGGGCTTTGTCCTGATGCCCGGTGTGTTGAATGCCGGGCAGATCGCCGACCTGTGTTGGCCGATCGATGCAGGTGTGTTGGGCGATCATCAGGAAGCTGAATACGATTGAGCCTGGCTCAGTCAGATCCAGACATCGTTGACCGCCGTTCGCTCATTGGTTTCTTCGCCGGTATTGATCACGCCGCGAGGCTCGATCAACAGCAGTTTCACTTCCTGGGCGGCACTGGGCTTATGCTCCACACCTTTTTTAACCACGTACATCTCGCCAGGACCAATCGTCACCGCGCCGTCGCGAAAATCGATACGCAGCTCGCCCTCCAGCACGATGAAGGTTTCATCCGTATCGGCGTGGGCGTGCCAGATGAAGTCGCCTTCGAGCCGGGCGATCTTGAATTGGTAGTCGTTCATTTCGGCCACGACTTTCGGCGTCCACTGTTCCTGGAACAGGGTGTATTTCTGGGCGAAGTTGATGGGGGCGTATCGGGTCATCGAGGCATCTCCTTGGTGGGGTGGTGCGTCCTACTTTATTGTTCGAGCCAACGTGCGTATTGGATGATCGTGCAGCTTTTTGCGCTGCGAAGTCGCTGTCTTAGCGCAGCATGTTCAGCCAGCGTGCCGGTGAAATACCGAAGGCCTGGGTATGCAACCGGGTCATGTGGCTCTGATCGAAAAAGCCACAGGCCAGGGCCACTTCGCTCAATGGCGTACCGTGGAAGGCCAGGCGTCGGGCTTCGCTCAAGCGGCGCTGGGTGATGTAGCGATAGGGGCTGGTGCCGTACAGCGCCCGGAAATCCCGGGACAGACTCCATCGGTCCCTGCCGCTTGCCTGCACCAGATCGTCCAGGGTGATCACCTGGTCGAGGGCATCGTGGATGAATAGACGGGCACGCTCTGCCGCCGGGTAGTCGATCAGCCGCCGTCCACGCCTGCTGCCCGCCGCAATGTCGAGGGCCTGGGCCACATCGTAGATGGCGTCCTCTTCCTCCAGCGGGTCGAGGGGATGATCCAGGCTGTTCAACAATCGACGGGTCGCGATGTTGAGGCGCGGATCGCTGGACAATCCACCTTCGATAAAAGGCAGCGGCTTGCCCCCCAACACCTGCTGGATCACCGACGGTGCTATGTAGAACATCCGGTAGCGAAAGCCATCGCCGGTCCCCGCTTCGCCATCGTGCACTTCGTCCGGGTGCAGGACGATGGTGCCGCCGGGCTGGCTGTGGCGCTTGCTGTGGCGATAGTTGAAGCTCTGGACGCCGGAAAGCGTGATGCCGATGGCGTAGGTGTCATGGCGATGGGTGGTGTAGCCGTGCCCACGGAAATAAGCCTCGATGCGTTCCATTTTCCTCGATTCGGGCGCCCGCACCAGCCAGTCGCGGTTATGGATGGATCGAGTCATTGCACCGGCCTCCTGCTTTTGTCTGCATACCCTACCTGCCTGGAAACCATCGTCACAGCAAAAAAGCAGAACCGGTGTAGGCGCTGTCGAGTGCAACGAGGCTGCGATCTTTCCCCTGACACTTGAGTCTCAGGCGAAAGATCAAGATCAAAAGATGGCAGGCCCCGTCAGCTCCTACAGACACCGCCTGGCGCTGTTCAGATCTCTTTCACGGGCGTCTCGTCATGGACGTTCTTGATCAACCTGACGGCGTGAAGGCAGTCACTCTTGTTCACATAGGCTTCGCCACTGGCGATCGTTTCGTGGTTGCCGGCTCTCAAGCGCCAGCGCCATTGGCCTTTCCCGGTGCTCGGGGTGCCTCGGGTCTGTCGATAGATTTCAAAATACATCGGTTCGCTCCCTGCGATTCATTTACTCAAGACATGTGTTGAACATGTGGCTGCAAGCCTAGCCAAGTGGTTGGTTTTGGCTATGGGAAATTCGTTTCCATTGGTTATCAGATATTGCTGGGCATGGGCCCTGGTCGGGAATTTGACCGTTTCTAGTTTGAAAGTCATTTTGTGAATATGTGGTCGGATTGAGTTCTGACTTGATCCTTGCGTTGCCCTGCCTGGTCCTGCTTAATACGGTTCGACGCCTAGGGCCGGAAACAGCCGCTTGCATGGTCGCACCCTTGGCCATTTCGTCGTGGTATCGATCGGCGGGTTCGGGCTGGCGATGCTGGTGGCCTGGGTAGCCCAACGTGTCGGCCTGGATTACCTGGCGGGCATCGCGGCCGTGGCGCTGATCATCCCCGTGTTCACCTTCATCCTGCATAACTTCTGGACGCATCGATAACCGTTCGCTGGACGGTCCGACGCCTCGGGCGAATCGGCCCCAAGATTTTGCGGTTGCTGCGCAACCGAGCGAGAGCAAGCTCCCTCGCCACAAAAGCAGTGCCTCTTCCAAATTCTTTGGCGGTATTGCACAGGCGCTTCGCCTTTTTGCGCATAGACGTGCAGCCCCCGGCGTTTCTACACTGCATCCAGTCAAGGAATCGGGGGCAGGGGATGAACCGCAACGAATTGCGCAAGGCCGACATCAACCTGATGGTGGTTTTCGAAACGTTGATGCTTGAACGCAACGTGACGCGGGTGGCGGAAAAATTGTTCCTGGGCCAGCCCACCATCAGCTCGGCCCTCAATCGCTTGCGCAAGATGTTCAACGACCCGCTGTTCATTCGCGTCGGCCACCGCATGGAGCCGACGGCCCGGGCCGAGGAGATCATCCAGCATCTCTCGCCGGCGCTCGATTCGCTGTCGGTGGCTTTGAGCCTGACCCACGATTTCGATCCCGCCAACAGCACCATGACGTTTCGTATCGGCCTGTCGGACGACGTCGAGTTCGGCCTGTTGCCGCCGCTGTTGAGCAGCCTGCGGCAAGAGGCGCCGCAAATCGTGTTCGTGGTCCAGCATGTCGATTACTGGCGCATCCCCGATTTGCTGGCGTCAGGCGACATCACCGTGGGCATCAGCCAGACGCGCGGCCTGCCGGCCAACGCCAAGCGCAAACTGTTGCGACACATTCAACCCCGCGTGTTGCGTGCCGATGCATCGGACACACCGCTGACCCTGGACGAGTACTGTTCGCGACCTCATGTGCTGGTGTCCCATACCGCCAACGTCGCCGGGTTCGCTGATGAATGGCTGGCCGAGATCGGGCGCACACGCCAGGTCGTGCTGTCGGTGCCGCAATACAGCGCATTGCCGGCGTTGCTGGCCGGCACCGACTTGATCGCCAGCCTGCCGGACTATACCGCCGCCGCCATGGCCGCCTCGGGGCAACTGTTCAACGAGCCCTTTCCCTTCAAGACCCCGACCCTGGATTTGTCCATGGTCTGGCTGAGCCATGTCGACAGTGACCCGGCCGAACGCTGGTTGCGATCGCGGCTGGAGGCCTTCATGGGCGAACGCGTGCCCCTGGCAGAGACCTGACACCGGCCTGGGGCGAAACAAAACCTGCCTGAACGAATAAAGTCGAGGTAAGGTTATGACGGCTGAAACCCCCTCGTCATATTTTCGAATCGGAGTCGAACACATGCCTCACCTGCACATGGAGTACACCGCCAACCTGCCGGAGCTGAAGGCCGAGGTCGCACTGCTGCGACTGAACAATGCACTGGTGGCCTCCGGTCAATTTTCCGCCGAGCATGACATCAAGAGCCGGGCCGTGAAGCTCGAGACTTTTCGAGTGGGCACAGGAATAGGCGAGCGGGGTTTCGTGCACGTGAAGCTGGCCTTGCTCAGCGGACGCTCGCCGGAAATCAAGAAACAATTGGCCGATAGCCTGCTGGCGGTGATCCAGGACCTGGGGCCATGGCCGGCCGAGGTCAGCGTGCAACTGTGCGTGGAGATTCTCGACATCGATCGGGAGCCGTATGCCAAGGCCTTGATCGGTCAATGACGATCAGGTGTCGCGTGGGGCGCAGGCCTTGATGATCTGTTCGCGTAGCCAGGCGTTGGCACTGTCCTGATCGAGGGCCAGGCTCCACTGCATGTTCAAGGTAAACCCTGGCAGCCCCCTGGGCGCTTCGTGGTGATTGAAAATCGCCTCGTTGGCCAGCAGTTTCTGGATGCGGCGGGGCAGGGTCAGGATGAAGTCGGTGCCGGTGATCATCTTCAGTGCGGCACTGTAGCTGTTGGCGCGAGCGGCGATTTGCCGATGATGCGCCTGCTGCGACAGCCAGCCATCCACCATGTTGGTCGCTGACGTCCAGGGTGTCGGAAACACGTGTCGGCGCTGTACGAACGATTGAAGGCTCAGTTGCGTCTCAAGCGGCGTCGCCCGTTTATCCACGACGCAGACCAGGTCTTCCTGCAACAGCTGCCGGGATTTGAAATCGGTATGGTTGCTGTGGAAGTTCGGGCCGAAGCAGATCACCAGGTCCAGGCTGCCGTCCCGTAGCTCTTCGGCGGGAATGTCGGCTTCGAGCTTGTGCACGTTCACCACCACCGGCAGATTGGCGTAATCGAAGCCTTGCAGCAGTTGCGGCAGGATCAGGTGTTCGAAATATTCCGGTGCGCAGATATTGAAGGTAACGGCTTGTCGGGTCGGATCAAAGGTTGGCCTGCCGGCATGGCACAGGTTGATGCTTTGCAAAATGCCGCGCACATGATCGTACATGCCCTCGGCTTTGTAGGTGGGGCGCATGCCAGTGCGGGTGTTGATAAACAGTTCGTCTTCGAAACAGGTTCGCAGTTTCTTGAGGCAATAACTGACGGTTGACTGGCTGACGCACAATGCCTCGGACACGCCGGTGACACTGCTTTGCTCGTACACGGCGCTAAACACCATGAGGTCCTGCATGTCGAGCTTTCTGAGGGAGTTACTGTTCAGCATCCGTTCTGTCTCTCGCTGTGCTCCTTGCGCGGATCTTGCGCAAACCAGGCTGACGATCCTAACGGAACGATGGTGCCAAGAGAATGCCGGGCAGGCGCTTTCATGGTCGGGAACGGGACAGATAATGTAGGGAACACGACGTGTCGATCAACGACCGATTCGTTTGCCTATGTTTAGTTTGCGCCGATCCAAGCTCCAGCAAATCCAGGTTTAACCGTCCAGGGGGCCGTGGGACGCTTGCCCGATGTGTTTCCTGTGATGCGCTCATGGACGGTTCGCCCCTGGCATTCCTATACCCTTCATACGCCGCAGTCGATCCGGTCGGCCGGTTCACGCCTGCCATGGCCCCAGCCCTTTGTGCGTTGCCTTCCGAGCTGGCCTTTTGGGCGCTCTGGCATTGCCGGCATGCGCGCCCTCCAGATACTTGTATTTCCTGTTGATCACTCATCGTGCTCGCACAACGACGAGCACGCATTGACGGCGCTTTGTCGCCCGTCCGACATGGAAATACGAGCCTTCTCATGAGCCTTGCGAAAATTTCTTTTGCACCCGTGCAAGACGCCCTGGCGTTCCTCGCGCAGAACCCCGATATCGAGCTGTTCGAGTTGTTCATTCTCGATAACAACGGTGTGCCTCGGGGCAAGTTGTTGCATCGGGACGAGTTGCTGGCGGTCTACGAAAGTGGCCGGCCACTGCCCAGTACGATTCTCGGGCTGACCATCAATGGCGACGATGTGGAAAACTCCGGGCTGGTGTGGGACGTCGGTGACATCGATTGCCGCGCCTATCCCATCAGTGGCAGCTTGCAACGCATGCCGTGGCGGTTGATTCCCACGGCCGCGGTGCAGGTCAGCATGCATCCCCAGGAAGGTGGACCGGCGACCATCGCCGATCCGCGTTATTTGCTCAGCCAGGTGATCGAGGCCTTGCAGGCCGACGGTTATTACCCGGTGATGGCGGCGGAACTGGAGTTCTATCTGCTGGATGCGCAACGCGACGACCAAGGCCGGCCGCAGCCAGCGCGGGACGCCGACGGTGGACGACCGCGTGCCACCCAGGTCTATGGTTTGCGCGAACTGGAGCAGATCGAGCCGTTCCTGGCCGACCTGTACGCCGCATGCAAACTGCAAGGCATCCCGGCCCGGACCGCCATTTCCGAATACGCACCCGGGCAAGTGGAGATCACCCTCGAACATCGCAGCGATGCCTTGCAAGCCATGGATGAAGCGGTGCGCTACAAACGACTGGTCAAGGGCGTGGCCCACAAGCACGGCATGCAGGCGTGTTTCATGGCCAAGCCATTCGATCACTTGGCGGGCTCCGGCATGCACATGCATGTCAGTCTGGCGGACCGTGATGGCCACAACCTGTTTGCCAGTGAAGCCGGCGACGGCACGCCGCTGCTGCGCCATGCAGTGGGCGGGATGCTCGACACCCTGCTCGATTCGCTGCTGATGTTTTGCCCGAACGCCAACTCCTACCGGCGATTCCAAAGCAACAGCTACGCGCCGCTGGCGGCGACCTGGGGCGTGGACAACCGCACCGTGAGCCTGAGGGTGCCGGGTGGCCCGGCATTCTCGCGGCACATCGAGCATCGTATCTGCGGCGCCGATGCCAACCCTTACCTGGCTGCGGCGGCGATATTGGGCGGCATTCATCACGGCATACGTGAACAGTGCGATCCCGGGAAACCTGTGGAAGGCAACGGCTATGCCCAGGTGATCGAACCGCTGCCCACCGACTGGCTCACCACCCTGCGTGCGCTCGAGGCTTCGGCCTGGGCGCGGCAGGCGTTTGGCGAGGCGTTTCTGGGTGTTTATCTCACGGTCAAGCGCGCCGAGTACCGTCAGTTCATGGGGGAAGTCGGCGAGCAGGATTGGCGCTGGTATCTGCATCAGGCCTGAAACAGGTGCATGGCGGGATCCTTAAATAATTATTTAATAGCAACTTTTTCACGAAAAATTGATGGTGGGCTACCTAAAGTTTGTGTTGCCGTAGGAAACGATTTTTTCATGTTTACTGCGGCACTTCTTTTTCAAAGAGCAACTTCAGGAAACCGTCAACCATCATGCTGACTATTAAAGCCGTGCGCCCCGAGTGGGTGACGCTGGCCGCCAGTGCCTTTTTGTTAGTGGGCTTCAACATCGTGCTCTGGCAACACTTGCTGGCGATCACCACGGCTGACGCTCGGGGCCTGCTGATGTGCGCGGCGTTTGGCCTGATGATTTTCTGCGCGTTCAACCTGGTGTTGACGCTCGTGGCCTTCCGTCCGCTGCTCAAGCCCGTACTGATGCTGCTATTCCTGATCAGCGCTGGCGTGGCCTATTTCATGGCCCAATACGGTGTACTGATCGACGCCGGCATGTTGCGCAACTTCGCTGAAACCAATGCCACGGAAGTCCGTGACCTGTTGTCGCTGAAGTTGTTTGTCTATATCGGCTTATTGGGTGTCTTGCCATGCTGGTTGTTGTTAAAAACCCCAATCAACTACCGTAGTTGGCCCAAAGAATTATTAAGTAAGTTGCTGGTCGGCGTGGCCTCGGCCGCCGTGATCGGCCTGGTCGCCCTGGCCAACTACCAAGGCCTGTCTTCATTGTTTCGTAACCACCACGAATTGCGGTTGATGGTCGTGCCGAGCAACTACATCGGTGCTTCATTTGGGTACTTGCGTGAGCAGGTCGCGTCGGCCAAGCAGCCGTTCATCACCGTGGGCGAAGACGCGAGCCGCAACCCGGCCTGGGAAACCCACGGTCGCAAATCCCTGACTGTCCTGGTGGTGGGCGAAAGTGCCCGGGCCGAGAACTTCGGCATCCTCGGTTACAACCGCGACACCACGCCGACACTGGACAAAGAGGCTGGCCTGATCGCCTTCACCGACGTGCATTCCTGCGGCACCGAAACCGCCGTGTCGGTGCCCTGCATGTTTTCCAACATGGGACGCAAGAACTACGACGCCAGCAAGGCCAGGAATGAAGAGGGCTTGCTGGACGTGCTCAAGCGCGCCGGGCTGGAGGTGATCTGGCGAGACAACCAGTCCGGCTGCAAGGGCACCTGCGATCGGGTCACGCTGCAGGATGTCAGCAATCTCAAGGACCCGGCCCTGTGCGCCAACAGTGAGTGCCGCGACGAGATCCTGCTCCAGGGCCTGCAGCACTTCATCGACTCGCTCGACAAGGACACGGTCCTGGTGCTGCACCAGATGGGCAGTCACGGGCCGGAGTACTTCAAGCGCTATCCCAAGGAGTACGAGCATTTCACCCCGGTGTGCGAAAGCAACGCGCTGAACAATTGCAGCCGCGAGAGCATCGTCAATGGCTACGACAACACGCTGGTGTACACCGATCACGTGCTGTCGACCCTGATCGACCTGCTGCGGGCCAACCAGGACAAGGTCGACACGGCCATGCTGTACCTGTCGGACCATGGCGAGTCCCTGGGCGAATACAACCTGTTTCTCCATGGCACGCCCTACATGCTTGCCCCGGAGCAACAGAAACACGTGGCGATGCTGGCCTGGTTTTCCGACAGCTACCAGAAGTCTTTTTCGGTCGACACCCATTGCCTGCAACTGAGCCGGGAAAAGCCCTTGAGCCAGGACAACCTGTTCCACTCGATGCTCGGGCTGCTGGAAGTCAACAGCCAGGTCTACAACCGGGACCTGGACCTGTTCGCCAACTGCCGCGGTGCGGTCATCGACGGCGTACTCGCCCGGGAATGATCGCCTCCACCTTTTTTTCACGTCGGGTTGTTTAACCTGTCCCCATTCATTCCCCAAGAGCCGTTTGTATGTCCGGGCAGCCCCCTTCCACCGTCGAGCTTGAGTTCGCCAGGCAACACGACCGGGAACACGCGCAAGTGTGCTGCCAGCCGGCGCCTCGGCGTTTGCGCCTGGCGTTCTGGCGCGACGAGCACATGGTGCGCAATGCCCTGAAGGTGGCAGGCGAGCCGGGGCTGGTGCTGGATGTGGCCTGTGGGGCGGGGCGGTTCTGGCCAGTACTGGCCGAGCATGCCAACCGAGTGATCCTGGCGGCGGACCCGTCGCCGGACATGCTCGAACATGCGCTCACCCACCATGGCGGCGCGTTGCTCCAGCGGGTCAAGACCTTTCCGAGTTCGGCGTTCACCCTCGGGCTGTCGGCCAACGCGGTGGATTGTATTCTCTGTCTGCAACTGTTTCGCCACGTCAGTGCCAGCGAGCATCGCCTGGCGCTGTTGCGCGAGTTTCATCGGGTCAGTCGCGACACGGTGATCGTTTCGGTGCAAATCGAAGGACGCCTCAAGATCGGCCAGGCCCCGCAACGGACCCTGGCTGACAAGGCTGATGTGGAAGCCGAGTTCCGCCAGGCCGGTTTCAGCGTGCTTTGGTATCAGGATTTCCTGCCCGGTTTTGCCCTGACGCGGGTTTATGTGTTGCGTAAGACCGGTTAAGTCTTGATGTAGGACTATTCTTGCTTTTTCGCAGGCGATTTCTCTCAGGCGGCTGCTCTATGGATGCTCGCAATCGCCAGCGGCGATATATACTGCGCGCCATTCTTCAAGGGAGAGCCGTGTGGCCATCGATATTCACTGGATTCGCGACAACGATAGCCTCGGTCAGTTTTGCGCCGAGTGGCAGCAGTTGCCATTCGTCGCCCTCGACACCGAATTCATGCGGGTCGACACCTTTTATCCCATTGCCGGTTTGCTGCAGATCGGCGACGGCAAGCGTGCCTACCTGATCGACCCCTTGACCATCGACAATTGGCAGCCCCTGGCCGCCCTGCTGGAAAACCCGGCGGTGCTCAAGGTGCTGCACGCCTGTAGCGAAGACCTTGAAGTGCTGCTGCGCCTCACTGGCAGCCTGCCCGCGCCGCTGTTCGATACTCAACTGGCCGCCGCCTACCTGAACCTGGGTTTCTCCATGGGCTATTCGCGGCTGGTGCAGGAAGTGCTGGGCATCGAGTTGCCCAAGGGCGAGACCCGTTCCGATTGGTTGCAACGGCCCCTGTCCGAGACACAGATCAGCTACGCGGCAGAGGATGCCGTGCATCTGGCAGAGGTTTTCGTACAACTGCGCCCGAAGCTTTCCGACGAAAAATACCGCTGGGTCCTGGAGGATGGCGCCGAACTGGTGGCCAACCTGCGTCGCGAAGTCGACCCGTACGAGGTCTACCGCGAGGCCAAGCTGGCCTGGAAGCTGTCCCGGGCTCAATTAGCCGTGCTGCGCGAGTTGTGCGCCTGGCGCGAGCGCGAGGCGCGGGCCCGTGACCTGCCGCGTAACCGCATCATTCGCGAGCATTCGCTGTGGCCCCTGGCCCGCACCCAGCCGGATAACCTCGGCGCACTGGCGAAGATCGAAGACATGCACCCGCGTACCGTGCGCCAGGACGGCCAGTTTCTGCTGGACTTGATCCAGCGCGCCGCCAGCATTCCTCCCGAGCAATGGCCGCCGGCCGTGGCCGAGCCGTTGCCCATCGAGGCTTCCGCCTTGGTCAAGCGTCTGCGGGCGTTGGGGCAGGCTGAAGCCGAGCGCCTGGAGATTGCCCCGGAGCTGATGCTGCGCAAGAAAACCCTCGAAGCGCTGATCAAGAGCGGCTTTCCCGAGGGCCCTTACCAATTGCCCGATTCGTTGCGTGGCTGGCGCCGCGAATTGATGGGCCAGGCGCTGCTCGACAGCCTGGCCACTGCCGGAGAACAGCCTTGAAACGTATCTGCTCCATCTACCGCAGCTCGAAGAAAAACGAGATGTACCTGTATGTGCTCAAGAGCGATGCCTTGAAGCGTGTGCCCGAGCCCCTGATGGCCGCCTTTGGCAAGGCGATCCATGCCTTCGACCTGGTGCTGAGCCCCGAGCGGGAACTGTCCCGGGAAGATATCAACAAGGTGCTGGAAAATCTCGACACCCAGGGCTATCACTTGCAGATGCCGCCGGCCGAAGACGAGTACATCGAGCATTTGCCCGAAGAGTTGCTGCGCCGCAACGACCCGGTCTGACGGTAGTGGGGGCACCTGTCCTGGGTGCCTTTTGCAACACTGGAATGGTTTATTGACGACGATCGCAGGGATGGAGCGACACTCTGCCGGCGCTCGTCTGCACTGTTTTTGAAAGGTTTGATTCATGCGCGTTCTGATTGCCGAACACGATCACGCGGTGTATGCCCAGCTTCTGCGTCAGGCTGCACCCGATATTGAAGTCCTGACCAGTGGCGATTCTGCCGAGCTGTCGCGACTGGCCGCCGATTGCCCGGTCTGGCTCGGCCAGCCTGATCTGCTGGCCACCCTGTTGCGTCAAGGCCACCAGCCCCGTTGGCTGCAATCGACCTGGGCGGGCATCACGCCGTTGCTGGCCGATGGCTTGAGCCGCGATTACCGCCTGACCCGTGCGGTGGGCATTTTTGGCCAGGTGATGGCCGAGTACGTGCTCACCTACATGCTCGGCCATGAGCGCGAGGTGCTGGCCCGGTTGGTCAGCCAGGTCGAGCGCAAGTGGGACAACCGCCAGGGGCAAGGCCTGGCTGGGCGCAAGGTGTTGATCGTCGGGACGGGAGACATCGGCCAGCGTGTGGCGCAGTTCCTGGTGCCGTTCGGTGTGCAGTTGTATGGCATCGCCAGCGAAGCCAGGACGTTGGCACCGTTTATCGAAGTCGGGGCGTTGAAGGACTTGCCTCGTCTGGTGGGCGACATGGATTACGTGATCAATTTGCTGCCCAATACGCCGGATACCCATGACATCTACGACGCGGCGCTGTTCAAGCAATTCAAGCCGAGCGGGTTGTTCATCAACGTCGGCCGCGGCGTGGCGGTGGTGGATGCGGACCTGGTGCAAGCCCTGAAGGACGGGCACCTGGCCGGTGCGGTGATCGACGTTTGCCGCCAGGAGCCATTGCCACAGCGCCATCCGTTCTGGACTGCCTGGGGGCTGCTGCTGACCGGCCACAGCTCGGCACCGACCTCGCCACCGATGATGGTGCAATTGTTCCTGGAAAACCTGCGGGCCTACCAGGCGGGCGAAGCGCTGCGCGGGGAAGTGGATTTCAGCCGGGGTTACTGAAGCTCATTTTCAGTGCTCACAAAAAATGAGTTCGCCACAGATCAAAATGTAGGAGCGAGCTTGCTCGCGATGGTGGAGTGTCAGTCAACATCAAAGTGGCTGACTTGACGCCATCGCGAGCAAGCTCGCTCCCACAATGAGTTTTCAGTGGTCACAAACAATGTATTAGCCACAGATCAAAATGTGGGAGCGAGCTTGCTCGCGATGGTGGAGTGTCTGCCGACATCAAAGTGGCTGACCTGACGCTATCGCGAGCAAGCTCGCTCCCACAATGAGTTTTCAGTGGTCACAAAAAATGTGTTAGCCACAGATCAAAATGTGGGAGCGAGCTTGCTCGCGATGGTGGAGTGTCTGCCGACATCAAAGTGGCTGACCTGACGCTATCGCGAGCAAGCTCGCTCCCACAGTGGGTTTTCAGTGGTCACAAAAAATGTGTTCGCCACAGATCAAAATGTGGGAGCGAGCTTGCTCGCGATGGCGGAGTGTCAGCCGACATCAAAGTGGCTGACCTGACGCTATCGCGAGCAAGCTCGCTCCCACAGTGGATCTTCAGCGGTCACAAAATAGGGTTACAGGGTGAAGTCGCCTTCTGCCACCAGTTCGCTCAATGGCCGGCGCGGGCTTGGGACTTCGCGGGCCTGGAGGTATTCGGCCAGGGTCGATTTGTCCCCCAGCTTGCCAATCGCCACGGCGGCGTGCAGGGCGTAGCCTTCCGGGATCTTCAGTTCCTTGCGGGTCAGTTCCTGGTCGAAACCGGCCATGCCATGGGTGTGCCAGCCGCTGAGGCTGGCTTGCAACGCCAGGTGGCCCCAGGCCGCGCCGGTGTCGAAGGTGTGGGTCTGCGCCGGGGTTTCCTCGGTGGCACCGGGCACCGCGAAAGTGGTTTTCGAGACGACGATCACCAACGCCGAGGCGTGTTGGGCCCAGCCGCGGTTGAACTCGTTGAGCAAACCCAGGAAACGCTGCCAATTCGGCGTGTCGCGCCGTGCGTACAGGAAGCGCCAGGGTTGTGAGTTGTAGGCCGAAGGGGCCCAGCGAGCGGCTTCGAAGAAGCTCAGCAAGGTTTCTTCGGTAATGCTTTCACCGGTAAACGCGCGGGGCGACCAGCGTTCGATGAACTGAGGGTGGATCGCGTAATCGGCAATGCGGGAATTGGCGCTCATGGGCTCACCTGGCTCGAGTTTTGGAAAGACAATGCAGCAAGCTACGTCCCGCTGCCCGGCCTGACAAGCCCCTGCCTACCGACAGTCGCCAATGCTTGGCCTGAGGAGGTCCCGGCACTAGACTGTCGGCCTTTCACCACCTGATGTTGATGCTTGAGCCATGGCCGCCAAAGTCGAACCGTTCTGGATACGCAAAACCCTCGATCAGCTCGATACACAGGAGTGGGAATCGCTGTGCGACGGCTGTGGCCTGTGCTGCCTGCAAAAGCTCGAAGACGAAGACGACAACAGCGTCTACTACACACGCATCGCCTGCAAACTGCTGGACCTGAAAACCTGCCAGTGCACCGACTACCCTAATCGCCGTGAGTTCGTGCCCGATTGCATCCAGCTCACGCCGGGCAAGGCCGATGAGTTCAAATGGCTGCCGCCCACCTGCGGTTATCGGCTGGTCAGCGAAGGCAAGGACTTGCCGTTGTGGCACCACCTGGTCTGCGGTGATCGAGAGGCCGTGCACCACGAACGCATTTCCCAGTCCGGGCGCATGCTGGCCGAAGGCAGCGTGCCGGAAGACGATTGGGAAGATCATCTGATTTTCCGCGCCGGCTGAACCACCGGGCGGCGCACCACCAGGGAGAACCCATGGCTGCAGGATTGAAACGGATGCTGGCAGCCGGGCTGCTGGCGGTGTGCGGGCCGCTGTGGGCGGCGCAGAAAGTCGACCTGGATTATCACGTGCACCTGTTGCCACAGAGCGATCAGGCCGAGGTGCGCCTGACCCTGGCCCGGGGGGCGGCGGTGCGCAGCCTGGATTTCGACCTCGGCGACGGCAGCCGCTACAGCGATTTCAAGGCCGACGGCCAATGGCAGCTCACCCCCGGCAAGGAGGCGCGTGGCGTCTGGCGTCCGGCCGCCGACAAGGCTAGCCTGAGCTACCGTGTGCGCATCAGCCATGCCCGCAAGAACGCCACCTTCGAAACCCGCATGACCCCGACGTGGGCGTTGCTGCGCGGCGACGATCTGGTGCCGGCGGCCAAGCTCGACCAGCAGGATGGCGTCGAACTGGTGGCCCGTCTTGAGGTGGAATTGCCCGACGGCTGGAAAAGCATCGAGACCCCCTGGCCGCGTATCGGCAAACAACGTTTTCGCATCGACAATCCCTCGCGCTTGTTCGACCGCCCCACCGGCTGGATGCTCGCCGGCAAACTGGGCAGCCGCCGCACACGCCTGGGCGAAACCGAAGTGACGGTGGCCTCGCCCCAGGGCCAGGGCATGCGCCGGATGGATGTGCTGACACTGCTGACGTTCGTCTGGCCGCAGGTACAGGCGTTGGTGCCGCGTCATCCGGCCAAGTTGCTGATCGTCGGCGCCGGCGATCCGCTGTGGCGTGGTGCCCAGGCCGGCCATGACTCGATTTACCTGCACAGTCGTCCGCCGCTGGTCAGCGAGCGGGGCAGCAGCCCGTTGTTGCGGGAGCTGGTGCAGGCGCTGGCGCGGGTCAATGATCAGGATCGTAGCGACTGGATCAGTGAGGGGCTGACCGAGTACTACGCTATTGAACTGCTACGCCGCGCCAGCGGCCTGAGTGATGAGCGCTACCAGACCTTGAACGACCGGCTCGCCCGCGAGAGCAAGGGTGTCACCACCTTGCGCGGCGAGCAGATCGGCCCGGCGGCGGTGGCCAAGGCGGTGTTGCTGTTGCAGGAACTGGACCGCGAGATTCGCCTGAAAACCCGCAACAAGCGTTCGCTGGATGATGTGTTGCAGGGGGCGATGCGCTTGGAAACGGTCGATACCCAGGAGTTTGTGCAGCTCAGTGAGAGCGTTCTGGGTGGGGCCTCTACTGTGCTGGATAGCCGGTTACTTCAGTGACACCGCTTTCGCGAGCAAGCTCGCTCCCACATTGGATTTTCGGCGTTCACAAAACCTGTGGGAGCGAGCTTGCTCGCGATGAGGCCATCAGCAGCGCTGCAAAAATCAGAGCCCAGCCTTCGGCGAAACCAGCGAATCATTCCCCGTCACCGTAGCCGTGCCAGTCGCCGCCTCGGCATTGGCCTTCAAACGACTCAGTTCTTCACCGGCCTCCTCGATACGGGTGCGGGCGCTGTGCAGATTCTGGCGATTCTTCTCCAGCAGGCTCTTGGCCGAGCAATGCCCGGTGATCCCTCGCGCCAGCGCCAGGCCACCGATCGCCAGTTGAGCCAGGCCGATCACCCCGCCACGACGCAAGCCCTTGCCCATCATCAGCACACCGCCGGCCAGCGAGCCAATGCGTTCCCAGCCGTGCACGTTTTGTGGCGGATGGGATTGGAAAGGGGTGCTCTCGATGGGCTCGAACGGATTGTTATCGCTCATGATCTGTCTCCGGTATGGGGTTGGTATAAAACTGACTGCCCGAGCGATTGCCTTGTTCAATCGAGTTTTGCACCGATCAGCGGAATTGCGGCCCCGAACGGGTGTTGTTGCCTTTGGCCATGCGGTCGTACAGCACGACGTTGACGGTGGCGGCCAGGTTCATGCAGCCGGTGGTGGGGATGTACACCACGTCCTCGCACCAATCGCGGATGTCCTTGTCCAGCGAGCCGTCCTCCGGGCCGAAAATGTACAGCGCCCGGTCCGGGTGGGTGTATTCGGGCAGGGGGCGAGCGCCTTCCACCAGTTCCACAGCCACTGGCACACAGCCCAGGGGCAGGATTTTCTTCAGGTCGTCGATACCGATCAGCGGGATGTCGTAGTGGACTTTCTTGGTGTCGGTGACGAAGTCGGCGGCGCGCTCATAGCGCTTGCCGGTGTAGAACACCGACGCCACGCCGTAGCAGCCGGCGGCACGCATGACCGAACCGACGTTTTCCGGTGACTTGGGGTTGAACAGACCGATGCAGCTATAGCGTTTGTTGGCCACGGGCGGGGTGCCTTTGGGGAAAAGGCGCGATTATACGGGGAATGGGGGAGGGTGGTCAGGTTCGAGATGGGTGGTGTTTGTTTGATCGCCATCGCGAGCAAGCTCGCTCCCACATTGGATTTTCGGCGTTCACAAAACCTGTGGGAGCGAGCTTGCTCGCGATGGCGGCCTGACAGGCTGTAATTACTCGTCTTTCTTCATCAACCCGGCCAGAGCGGCGAAGGGGTTGTGGGTCGCCTTGGCGATTTTCGGGGTGCTCAGGGAACCGTCGCCGAAGTATTGCTGGTCGGTGTAGCGCGAGTGCTCGTTATCGTGGCAGTACAGGCACAGCAGTTCCCAGTTGGAACCGTCCTGGGGGTTGTTGTCGTGGTTGTGGTCGCGGTGGTGAACGGTCAGTTCGCTCAGGCGCTTGCCGGAAAACTCACGGGCGCAGCGGCCACAGACATGGGGGTACATTTTCAGGGCTTTGTCGCGGTAGCCCATCTCCCGGTCGCGCTGAGCATCGGCGAGGATGCGGTCCAGCTTGGCGGTGTTGGACGGTGGCGTTGACGAACTCATGGGTTCACCTTTGTAAATAAAGACTGATGACGGTTGGGCACAGTTTAGCTTAGCCCTTGAGTTTCTCGGCAATCCAGATGGTGTGGCGGGTGCCTTTGTTGCCGTGGGCGAACACTTGCACTTCTTCGGCCTTGAAGCCGGCCTTCTTCAGCTTGTCGGAAAACTGCCGGTCAGCGCTGGCCGACCACACTGCCAATATGCCCTTGGGCCGCAAGGCCTTGGCGCAGGCAGCCAGGCCACCGGCCGAATACAGCCAGCTATTGGCTTTCTGGGTCAGGCCTTCCGGGCCGTTGTCGACGTCCAGCATGATCGCGTCGAAACCCTGGGGTTCGGCTTGCAGCACCTTGGCCACGTCTTCCATGCGGATCACTGTGCGCGGGTCTGCCAGCGGTCGCCCGGCCTTTTCACCCAAGGGGCCACGGTTCCACTCCACCACCCCGGGCACCAGTTCGGCCACCACCACTTCGGCGGTCTTGCCCAGGTGCTTGAGGGCCGAGGCGAGGGTGAAGCCCATGCCGAGGCCGCCGATCAGCACGCGCGAGCCAGGACGACCGGCGACCTTGCGGCAAGGAATCTCTGCCAGGGCGTCTTCGGAACCGTGCATGCGGGTGTTCATCAACTGCCCGCCGTCGCCGCCCTGGATCTTGATGACGAAATCTTCGCCGTACTCGAACAGGCACAGGGCACCGCCGTTATCAGGGATGGGTGTGGTGTCGAGCAGAACGAAACGTTTCATGGAGATCTCGTAGGAGGGCAAACCGCGCGGTAACGACTAGCCTTAAAGCAGACAATAGCCACGGAGCCATTGATGAAGTGCATCATTCTAACGGCCATTGCCCTGGCGGCGCTCTCAATAAGTTGCGCCCAGGCTCAACAACCGACGATTCCGGTCAACCCGCCCAGCATCCCCGGGTCGCCGGGCACCGCCACCCCCATGCCGTATCCGCCGGTCACGCCCAACGGGGTCCCCAAGGCGGGCACCGGAAGCGGCGGGCCGCCCTTGCTGCCGCCCATTGAAATGCCCAAGCCGCCCAAGGACCAGCCGATACCGGGCATGGAGCCGAAGCCGGTGAAGGCCAAGTCGCCGGGGGGGTAAATCGACAAGACGACGCAATAACCTGTGGGAGCGAGCTTGCTCGCGATAGCGGTGTGTCAGTCGACTTCAATGCTGGCTGATCCGCCGCCATCGCGAGCAAGCTCGCTCCCACAGGTATTGTGGTCTGGCTGTCAGACCTGCTGCGACAACAACTGCCCGTCGGCCATGCGCAGGCGCTTGGACAGGGAGACGGCGAGGGCGCGGATGATCTTGGCGGCGATCTTGGGGGCGTCGTTGAGCATTTTTTCCAGGGAATCCTTGCCCAGGTTCAGCAACTGGCAATCACTGGCGGCGATGCAACTGGCCGAGCGCCGTTCGCCATCGAGCACGGCCATTTCACCGAAGGCCCGACCGCTGCGCAGCGTGGCGATGGTCACGGGTTGGCCGTCGGGACCGGTTTTCTGCACGGCCACCTGGCCGGTGTGGATGATGCACATGAAGCTGCCTGCATCGCCCTCGTGGAAAATCGCTTCGCCCGCGGCGATGGCGCTGATGCTGAAATAGCCCGACGCCGCGGCGAAGTCGACGGGCAGCAACTGGTCGAACAGACCGCAGTCCATCAGCCAGTCGCGAATTTCTTTGTTCAGTAAGGTCGGTTCTGACATGTCGGCACGGTCTTTTTCTTGTGGCTGCTACGGGTTTGGATTGAAGAAGAACCCTGGTGGGAGCGAGCTTGCTCGCGATAGCGATGTGTCAGTCAACATCAATACTGACTGATCCGACGCCATCGCGAGCAAGCTCGCTCCCACAATTATTTGATCTGGGATGCCCAGCGCATGGAGCTAAGACCCGGCCATCCCACAGAGTTCCTCAACCCAACCCCAAAACCTTCAAGACAAATGCATATTCGAGCGCTACGTCACGCAATCCCTGGTAACGCCCGCTCATTCCGCCGTGGCCGGCGCCCAGTTCGGTCTTGAGCAGCAGGGGGTTGTCGTCGGTCTTGGTGGCGCGCAATTTCGCCACCCACTTGGCCGCTTCCCAGTACTGCACGCGACTGTCGTTGTAACCGGCGATCACCAGCAGCGCCGGGTACGCCAGGGCGCGGACGTTTTCGTACGGGGCGTAGGCCCGGATCCGATCATAAACGTCCGGCTCCTCAGGATTGCCCCATTCGTCGTATTCGGTGACGGTCAGCGGCAGGTCCGGGTCGAGCATGGTGTTGAGCACATCGACGAACGGCACCTCGGCAATCGCGACCTTGAACAGCTCCGGGCGTTGATTGAGCACTGCGCCGATCAGCAGGCCACCGGCGCTGCCGCCGCTGATCGCCAGTTGTTCGGCGGTGGTGAAGCCGTTGGCGATCAAATGCTCGGCACAGGCGATGAAATCGCCGAACGTGTTGTGCTTGTGTTCCTGTTTGCCGGCGCGATACCAGGCTTCCCCCAGCTCGCCGCCGCCCCGCACATGGGCGATGGCAAACGCCACGCCGCGGTCGAGCAGGCTCAGCCGCGCATGGGAAAACCATGGATCGAGGCTTTCGCCGTAAGCGCCGTAGCCGTACAGGTACAGCGGCACCGGCCGGCCGAGGGCCTCGCGCTTGACCACCAGGCTGATGGGCACCTGGGTGCCGTCCGCTGCCGTCGCCCAGAGCCGCTGGCTGACGTAGGCATCGGCATCGAACGGGCCCAGCACCGGGGTCTGCTTGAGTACGACCTGTTCGCCGCTGGCCAGGTCCAACTGACGGATCTGTGCCGGACGGTTCAGGGCCTCGTAACGCAGGCGGATGCGATCGCTGACGAATTCCAGGCTGTTCTGCACATGCAGGCTGTAGGCCGCGTCCGGCAACTGCACCCGATACGCCGGCAAGTCCTGGGGATGCACCTCGATGATCGGCAGGCCGCCCTCACGCAGGCTCAAGGTCATGGCCCTGGCGTTCAGGCTCAGGCCGTCGATCATCACCGTATCGCTGTGGGGGATCAGGTTCTGCCAGTCGGCCTCGGTCGGCGCCACGCCAGTGTCGGCGGCCTGGTACAGGGCGAAGTTGATCCCGTCGCGGTTGCTGCGGATCAACCAGGTCCATTGGCCATTGAGCAGGCCGTGGTCGACGTCGTATTCGTGGTTTTCCAGGCGTGGCGCCAGGCAGGTGAAGGGTTGTTGCGGTTGCGCGGCGTCCAGTACCCAGACTTCGCTGGTGGTCTTGCTGCCCAGGGACAGGATCAGTTGCTTTTCCGAGCTCGAACGATAGCAATGCAGGAAGAAACGCCCGTCCGGCTCATGGAACACTTCTTCGGCGGCAGTTCCGTCCAGGCGATAGCGCCAGAGTTTGTGGGGGCGATGGGTGTCGTCCAGTTCACCAAAAAACAGCGTCAGGCTGTCGTTGGCCCAGGTCATGCTGCCGTCGCAATTGTCGAAGGACAGTTCACTGATCTTGTCGTTGGACAGTTCCTTCACGAACAGGGTGTAGATCTCGTCGCCCGTGGTATCCAGGCTGTAGGCCAGGCGCTGGTGGTCGGGGCTGATGCTGAAGGCGCCCAGGGCAAAGAATTCGCCGCCGGCCAGCGCGTTCGGGTCCAGCAGCAGTTGTTCGCGGCTTTCGTCCACGCTCAGGCTGTCGTCGGCCGGGCGTGGGCAGCGGTAGTGACGCGGGTATTCGTCACCGGCCGTGGTGCGGGTGTAATACAGGTACGGGCCCCAGGGCGAGGGCAGTGACAGGTCGGTCTCGAGGATCCGGCCCTTGATTTCCTGGAACAGGGTTTCGCGCAGTTCGGCCTGATCGGCGAGTTGCGCCTCCTGATAGCTGTTTTCCGCCTTGAGGTAGTCGAGCACGGCGTCGGTGTCGCGCTCCTGCAGCCAGGCGTACGGGTCAACACCGGCGTCCCTGCGGGCAATCGGGGCGTTGGAAACGTGGGCAGATAGGGACATGAAAGGCTCTCGAACGTTGTACGAAAAGGGACACGCGGCCTGGACAGAACCCACCACACAGGCCATTCGCCAGACGCCGGGGCAGCCTGACGCGCGAAAAGCCGTTACTATAAGCGTCTCTTTGCCTGCCTTGCCATGGACACCATGACCGAGAATGACTATCTGATCGCCTGGGGCCTCTACGCCTTCGCTGCCCTGGGCTGCCTGTTGGTGTGGATGCGCATGACCCGCTGGATGTGGCGCTGGTTGCGCGAACCGCTGCGCTTGCTGATGGCGGTGTTGCTGTTCAGCCCCACCATCGTCGACCCGGTGAAGGACAAAGTCGCCCCGGCCTTGGCCATTGTCGCCCTGGATATCCTGTTCAAGGTCGGCAACAACGTCTGGCGGGCGGCGTCCGATCTGCTCATGTACGGCATGATCGCCTTCGGCCTCTACCTGGTGATCGTGCTGATCCGCTTCCCCATCGAGCGCGCCGCCAACGCGCGCAAGGAACGGGCTGCCGCCGCCAAAGCCGCCGCCGCGGCCGATGAGCCAGAGGACGAACCACCGTTCGGTGTGGCCGGTGATGACCGCTACGGTCGCCCGCCGGTGCCGAGCAACCCCCAGCGTTCGCGTATCGAACCGCGCCTGTAAGCAGGCCTGCCCCTTGAAGCGAGAGTTCGAGCATGTGTGAGTTACTGGGCATGAGCGCCAATGTGCCGACCGACATCGTGTTCAGCTTCACCGGGCTGATGCAGCGCGGTGGCAAGACCGGGCCGCACCGGGACGGGTGGGGCATCGCCTTCTATGAAGGTCGTGGCCTGCGCCTGTTCCAGGACCCGGCCGCCAGCAGCGAATCGGAGGTGGCGAATCTGGTGCAACGCTATCCGATCAAGAGCGAAGTGGTGATCGGGCATATTCGCCAGGCCAACGTCGGCAAAGTCTGCCTGTCCAACACCCACCCGTTCGTGCGTGAGTTGTGGGGCCGCAACTGGTGTTTTGCCCACAACGGTCAGCTTGCCGATTTCCAACCGGGCGTGAGTTTCTACCGCCCGGTGGGCGACACCGACAGCGAAGCGGCCTTCTGCGATCTGCTCAATCGCGTGCGCCAGGCCTTCCCGGAGCCGGTGGAGGTAGAACAACTGCTGCCGTCGTTGATCGAGGCCTGCACCGAATACCGCAGCAAAGGCGTGTTCAACTGCCTGCTCAGCGATGGCGACTGGCTGTTCTGCTATTGCTCGACCAAACTGGCCCAGATCACCCGTCGCGCGCCGTTCGGCCCGGCGCGGCTCAAGGACGTGGATGTGATTGTCGATTTCCAGGCGGAAACCACGCCCAACGACGTGGTCACGGTGATCGCCACCGAGCCCTTGACCGAAAACGAAACCTGGACCCGCTACGAACCGGGCCAATGGAGCCTGTGGCGACGCGGCGAATGCGTCAGCCACGGCCGGACCGAATAAGGACGTCACGCTATGTTGCTCAGTTATCTACGGCTGGTGTTGTTCGCGGTGGGCCTGTTGGTTGGGGTCCAGGTGCCGGGCTTCATCAATGATTACGCCAAGCGGGTCGAGGCTCACCTGATCGAGGCGCAGACCGGCCTGCAAGGTTTCCAGGGCACCGCCAACCAGTTCTTCAAGGGCGACATGCAGGCCCTGGTGGCCCATTACCGCGCCAGCGAGGACCCGATCTTTCGCAGCGATGCCGACAGCCTGAACACCTTGCTCGTGCGCCAACAGGCCCTGGACAAGCAATTCCAGGCCATGCAGGGCCCGTGGTACATCCGCCTGCTGCAAGTGGCCCTGGCCGCCGATCCGGACATTCGCAAGGAAACCTGGAACGGCTACAGCTACCAGATCCTGCTGACCCCCGAGGCCATGGTCTGGGGCATCAGCGGCGCGATGTTGCTGTCGTTCGGCCTGGAATGCCTGTTCCGCCTGATCGACTGGGTGGTGTTGGGCGGCAAGCGCTTGCGTCAGAGCCGGCCGATTGAAGAGCGGGACCTGCGAGGGCTGTAAAGCCGCAGCCGGCTTCTGTGGCGAGGGAGCTTGCTCCCGCTGGTCTGCGCAGCAGACCCAAACCTGCTGGATAACATCAACCTGACACTGCGCGGTGCCTGGTTTTGGGACCGCTGCGCGGTCCAGCGGGAGCAAGCTCCCTCGCCACAAGCGTGTTCAGCCAGGCCAATCGATGCACCCAATCAAATTTTTCTTATGACCCAGCCAAGGTTTTATTCGTTGGACGGGATCGGCCGCGCGCTCAAGAATCGGGGCAACGGTCTCCACGTCAGCGTCGTCGAGACTCACAACAATAAAACCGTGGAGAACCCCCATGAGTGCACCCGACACGCTCGGCGTCCCCCAACCCCAGGCCCGTTCTGGCCCGTTCGATTGGTATCGCAACATCAACCAGCAGGAACGTCGCACCTTCTGGAGCTGCAAGATCGGCTACGCCCTGGACGGCATGGACACCCAGATGCTCAGTTTCGTGGTGCCGACCCTGATCGCGATGTGGGGCATCACCACCGGCCAGGCAGGCCTGATCCACACCAGTACTTTGATCGCCTCGGCCATTGGCGGCTGGGTGGCGGGCATTCTCTCCGACCGGATCGGTCGGGTGCGCACCCTGCAACTGACGGTGCTGTGGTTTGCCTTCTTCACCTTCCTGTGCGGCTTTGCCCAGAACTACGAACAACTGTTGATCGCTCGCACATTGATGGGTTTCGGCTTTGGCGGCGAATGGACTGCCGGTGCGGTGTTGATGGGCGAGGTGATCCGTGCCAAGGACCGCGGCAAGGCGGTGGGCATGGTGCAATCGGGCTGGGCGCTGGGCTGGGGCATGACGGCGATCCTGTATGCGCTGCTGTTCTCGGTGCTGCCGCCGGAAGACGCCTGGCGCGCACTGTTCATCCTCGGCATCGTACCGGCAGTGTTCGTGATTTTCGTCCGCCGACTGGTCAAGGATCCGGAAGTCTATAACCAGACCAAGGCCCGGCTGACGCCGGAAAACCCAGCGAAGTTCTACGAGATTTTTGCCCCCGGCATTCTCTTCACCACCCTTCGCGCCTCGTTGCTGACCACCGGTGCCCTGGGCGGTTACTACGCCATCACGTCCTGGCTGCCGACGTTCCTGAAAAATGAGCGCGGCTTGAGTGTATTGAGCACCGGCGGCTACCTGGCGATGGTGATCGTGGGTTCCTACGTGGGCTATGTCATCAGTGCGTACCTGTCGGACATCCTGGGGCGCAAAAAGAACTTCGTCTTGTACGCCGTCGGCTCCTTCACCATCGTCCTGCTGTACACCCAGGTGCCGGTGAGCAATAACGTGATGCTCTGGCTGGGCTTCCCCTTGGGGTTCTTCGCGTCGGGCATGTTCAGCGGCATGGGCTCGTTCCTCACCGAACTGTTTCCTACGCGCATTCGTGGTTCGGGCCAAGGTTTCTGCTACAACATTGGCCGGGCGGTGGCGGCATTGTTCCCGCTGTTGATCGGTATTCTGAGCCAGAAGGTGCCGCTGAGCGTGGGTATCGGGGCGTTCGCAGCGGTGTCCTATGGCGTGGTGATCCTGGCGGCCCTGAGCCTGCCGGAAACCCAAGGCAAGCAGTTGGAAGCCGAGTAACTGATAACCTGTGGGGCACGTGCCCCACAGTTAAACAAAGAAAGAATCTACAGGAGCGTTCACCGTGAACCGCCTGCTATTGAACTGCGACATTGGCGAAAGCTTCGGCAGCTGGACCATGGGTCTGGACGCCGAGGTGATGCCCTTCATCGATTGCGCCAACATCGCCTGCGGCTTCCACGCCGGCGACCCGAGCATCATGCGCAAGACCGTCAGCCTGGCCCTGAGCCACGGCGTGCGGATCGGCGCGCACCCGGCCTATCAAGACCTGGCGGGCTTCGGCCGCCGTTCCATGGCCTATGGCGCCCAGGAATTGCAGGACTTGCTGCATTACCAGATCGGCGCCCTCGACGGCATCTGCCGGGCCCAGGGCGGGCGGGTCAGCTACGTCAAGCCCCACGGTGCGATGTACAACGACATGATGGCCAACCCGGCGCAACTGCGCGCGGTGATCCAGGCTGTCGCGGCCTATGATCGGCAACTGCCGCTGATGCTCATGGCGACCCGGGACAACAGCGCCGCCCAGGCCTTGGGCGACGAGTACGGCCTGACCCTGTGGTTCGAAGCCTTTGCCGATCGCGCCTACGACAGTGCCGGCCGCCTGGTTTCGCGGCAAGCGCCGGGCGCGGTGCATCACGATCCCGAGGTCATTATCGGGCAGGCCCTGACCATTGCCCGCGGCGATGCCTTGACCGCCAGTGATGGCAGCGCCTTGCACCTGAAGGCCAATACCTTGTGCGTGCACGGTGACAACGCCAGCTCCGTGGCGGCCGTGCAACGCATCCGCGAAGCCCTGGACCGGCAGCGTGCGCCATGAAACCACGCTTGGAAGTGGTGGCGGTGGACTGCCTGATGGTGCGCCTGTTCGACGAGATCGCCGAGGCCAACATGCCCTGGATGCTCTCCGCCAGCGAGCGCCTGCGAGCGGTGTTTGCCGAACACCTGATCGATCTGGTGCCGTCCTACACCACCTTGATGGTGCACTACGACTTGCTCGCCCTGGACCCGGCCCAGGCCCGCGCATTGATCGGCGAGGCGCTGCATGACCTCTCTCCGGATGCCCAGTCCGCCGGCCAATGCCACGTGCTGCCGGTGTGGTACGACCTTCGCGTCGGGCCGGAACTGGCGCTGCTGGCGAGCCGCAGCGGCTTGACGGTCGCCCAGGTGATCCGTCGCCACAGCGAACGCGAGTACCAGGTGTTTGCCCTGGGCTTCGCGCCCGGCTTCGCCTTCATGGGGCTGGTGGACGAAGCATTGGCTGCACCGCGCCTCGACACGCCACGCAAGCGCGTGGCCGCGGGCAGTGTCGGCATCGCCGAGCGCCAGACCGCGGCGTATCCGGTGGTGTCGCCCGGCGGCTGGAACCTGATCGGTCGCACCCCGGCCAAACTGTTTGATCGTGAGCGCGACGGCTACAGCCTGATGCAGCCGGGGGACACGGTGCGTTTTGCCCCCGTGGACCACGCCGAATTCATCGCGTTGGGTGGCGACGATACACCGCTGGAGGCCCAGGCATGAGCCGGTTGTTGATCGAGGCCAGCACACCGCTGTGCCTGTTGCAGGACGCCGGCCGTTTCGGTGTGAGGCACCTGGGCGTGACCCAGGGCGGGGCGGCGGACTGGCTGTCGATGGCCTGGGCCAATTGGATGCTCGGCAATGGCCTGGACGCGGCGGTGGTGGAGATTACCCTTGGCGGCTTTACCGTGGTGGCCGAAGAGGATTGCGTGCTGGCGCTGGCCGGGGCGGACCTGGGCGCGCGAATAGACGGCCAGGGCGTGGCGTCGTGGCGCTTCTTCAGCCTGCGCAAGGGCCAGGTGCTGGCGCTCACCCAGCCGGTGCTCGGTGCCCGGGCCTACCTGGCAGCCCCTGGCGGTTTCAACGCGCCTGCGGTGCTGGGCAGCCGGGCGACGGTGGTGCGCGAGGAACTGGGTGGCCTGGATGGACGGGGGCGGGCGCTGAGTCGCGGCGCGCACTTGAGCTATTCAGGCACGGCGACGCCGCGGCCCATGCCGTACACGCGGATTCCGGATTTCCAGCAAGCGCAGCCGCTGGACCTGATCCTGGGGGCGCAGAATGGCGCGTTTAGCGGACAGAGCCTGTTCGACGCGTTCAACGCCCCGTGGACGCTGGACAGTCGCGCCGACCGCATGGGCATGCGCTTGCTGGGCACGGCGCTGGAGTATCAGGGGGTGGCGATGATTTCCGAAGGTATCCCCCTGGGCGCTGTGCAGGTGCCGCCGGACGGCCAGCCGATCGTGCTGCTCAATGACCGGCAAACCATCGGTGGTTATCCACGCCTGGGCGCCTTGACCCCATTGGCCCTGGCCCGGCTGGCGCAATGCTTGCCGGGGGCACAGGTGCGGTTGCGGCCGGTGGTGCAGGAGGTTGCGCATCGGCAGCAGGTGGAGTGTTTGCGTAGTTTTCTCGACCGCTAAAAGCATCGCGAGCAAGCTCGCTCCCACAGGGGTCTTATGTACGACGAAGATCCCGTGTGGGAGCGAGCTCGCTCGCGATGAGGCCTGAACAGGCAACCAAAATCTTACTTGGACAGAAACCGCATCCCTTCCTCCAACCCCCGCAAGGTCAGCGGATACATCCGGTCTTCCACCAACTCGCGCACGATGTTGGTCGAGGCGGTATAACCCCAGGTGTCCTTGGGGTAGGGATTGATCCAGATGAGCTTCTTGTACTTCTCCATGAAGCGCTGCATCCACACATAACCGGCTTCTTCGTTCCAGTGTTCGACGCTGCCGCCGGCCTGGGTGATTTCATAGGGGGCCATGGCGGCGTCGCCGATGAAGATCACTTTGTAGTCGGCACCGTACTTGTGCAGCAAATCCTGGGTCGAGGTGCGCTCGGAAGTGCGGCGCAGGTTGTTCTTCCACACCGATTCGTAGACGAAGTTGTGGAAGTAGAAGTACTCCATGTGCTTGAACTCGGTCTTGCAGGCCGAGAACAGTTCTTCGCAGATCTTCACGTGGGCATCCATCGAACCACCGATGTCGAACAGCAGGAGCAACTTGACGGTGTTGCGTCGCTCCGGGCGCATCTGGATGTTCAAGAGGCCGGCGTCCCGGGCGGTGTGGTCGATGGTGCCGTCGATGTCCAGCTCTTCGGCCGCACCCTGGCGGGCGAACTTGCGCAGCCGGCGCAGGGCGATCTTGATGTTGCGGGTGCCCAGTTCCACCTGGTCGTCGAGGTTCTTGTATTCGCGTTGGTCCCAGACCTTCACGGCCTTGCCCTGGCGCTTGCCAGCGTCGCCCACCCGAATGCCCTCGGGATTGAAGCCGCCGGAGCCGAACGGGCTGGTGCCGCCGGTGCCGATCCACTTGTTGCCGCCGGCATGGCGTTCCTTCTGTTCCTCCAGGCGTTTCTTGAATTCTTCGATCAGCTTGTCCAGGCCGCCCAGGGACTGGATCTGTGCCCGTTCCTCATCGGTCAGCGAGCGCTCGAATTCCTTGCGCAGCCAGTCCTCGGGAATCAGCGCCTGGAGGTGATCGTCGAGTTTCTCCAGGCCGTTGAAGTAGGCGGCGAACGCCCGGTCGAACTTGTCGAAATGCCGTTCGTCCTTCACCAGGATCGCCCGGGACAGGTAATAGAACTCGTCCATGTCGGCGAAGATCACCCGCTGTTTCAGCGCGTTGATCAGGTCCAGCAATTCACGCACCGACACAGGCACCTTGGCGGCGCGCATCTCGTTGAACAGGTTAAGCAGCATGGCAATCGCCCTCGCTCTTGTGGGACGAAGAGGATCAGCGGGTGCCGCGACGGCTCATGAACGCCAGGCGCTCGAGCAGTTGCACGTCCTGCTCGTTCTTGACCAGGGCGCCGGCCAGCGGCGGGATGGCCTTGGTTGGATCACGCTCGCGCAGCACCGCTTCGCCGATGTTGTCGGCCATCAGCAGTTTGAGCCAGTCCACCAGTTCGGAAGTGGAGGGCTTTTTCTTCAGGCCCGGCACCTTGCGCACGTCGAAGAACACGTCCAGCGCTTCGCTGACCAGGTCCTTCTTGATGTCCGGGTAATGCACATCGACGATTTTCTGCAGGGTGACGCGGTCGGGGAAGGCGATGTAGTGGAAGAAGCAGCGACGCAGGAAGGCGTCCGGCAGCTCTTTTTCGTTGTTGGAGGTAATGATGATGATCGGCCGCTGCTTGGCCTTGATGGTTTCATCGGTCTCGTAAACGTAGAACTCCATCTTGTCGAGTTCTTGCAGCAGGTCGTTGGGGAACTCGATGTCGGCCTTGTCGATTTCGTCGATCAGCAGGATCACCCGCTCCTCGGACTCGAAGGCTTCCCAGAGCTTGCCCTTCTTCAGGTAGTTGCGCACGTCGTGGACCTTGTCCACACCCAGTTGCGAGTCTCGCAGGCGGCTGACCGCGTCGTACTCGTACAGGCCCTGGTGAGCCTTGGTGGTGGACTTGATGTGCCAGGTGATCAGGCGCGCGCCGAAGGACTCGGCCAGTTGTTCGGCGAGCATGGTCTTGCCGGTGCCCGGTTCGCCCTTGACCAGCAACGGCCGCTCCAGGGTAATGGCGGCGTTCACGGCCAGTTTCAGGTCATCGGTGGCCACGTAGGCGCTGGTGCCTTCGAACTTCATCTGCAATTCCTCGAACGGTGTCGCCGGCCTGGCGAGGCGGGGCGCGCGAAATAGATATCGTGCCCGACTATAACGCGAGGCCCCGCCGACTGTGAACGCAGACGCTGTATTCAGTCTCTGAATGGGGCGTCACATGTTGACTCAGTCTCGGCTGCTTGCCAGTGGGCAATTGGCTGGAATGCATCGGTGGTCATGACGCGCGCTTGGTGGCGAGGGATATCATGGGGCCAAGGCCGCAGGCCTAGTCGGTCGAAGGCGGTGGCTGTTCATAACGAGCGTTGAAGGCCTGGACGAAACCGTTGCGCAGGATCTGCAGGAAGGCTTCGAAGGCGCTGATGTCCTGCTGATGAACGTTGCCGCTGAGTTCCACCCGGGTGGCGAACTGGTTCTTGCGCTGGTTCTTGAGGGCCGTTTCGCCCGTGCCGACCAGCGCTTCCCAGACCGAGCGGAAGATATTCTTGTTCTTGTTTTCCACGTCCTGCTGCCAATCGAACACGTCGACATCACGCAGCAGTGGCTTGATGTAGCCGCTGAGTCGAGCGTTGTCGGCTTCGGCCTCGACCACCAGGTCGCCGTGGCCGGCATTGAAATCGAACTTGCCATAGGCTGCGGCGAAGTCGTTCAGGCGCTTGAGTTCGATGTTCGTGGCCCGCAGGCGGAAATCGAAATCTTCGAAATTGCTCAGCGGGTCGAAAGTGGCCTGCATTTCCAGGGGCGCATGTTCGGCTACCAGGGCTTTACCTTCGAAGCGGGCGTCGCGCTTGCCTTCGGTGTCGACCACGTTGGTCAGGTTGTAGAAGCTGGCGTTGACGTCGGTGGCCCGCAGGTTGACCGGTGGCTTGGAGTTGAAATTGCGAAAGGTGACCTTGCCATCCCTGATGCGTACTTCGTTGAAGGTGATGGGCAAGAGTTTGCCCAGTTGCTCGCGCCAGTTGGTGCCCCGGCCGGTCTGGGAGTTCTGCCGGTTGGCTCCGCCGTCGACGAAGTTCACCTCGGGACGGGTGAATTCCACCTCGGCCACCACCGCGTGGTCGTACCACAGCGAGTGCCAGCTCACCGACAGGTCCACCAGCGGTGCGCTGACGAACGGCACCGGGACCTTGCCGTCGACCTTGATGATTTCCAGGCCGTTGATCCGGTAGGCACCGCGCCACAGGGCCAGGTCCACATCGGTGATCTGGCCGCGATAATCGCCCATGTTGGCCAGTTTGTCGTTCAGGTAGTCGCGTACCAGGTACGGCAGGGCGAAATGCAAGGCCACCAGCACCGCGACGAGGGTGGCGAACACCCACAGTGGCCAGCGATATCGACGCTTCATGTCAGTCAGTCTCCAGCGTTTGTTGGGGGAGCGCCTCCTAATGCCATTGACTGTCGCAACAACGGGAACGTTCGGTGCAACTGGACGCCCATGGGCAACAGGCATACCTTTAAAGGCTTAAATTCTCGCCGCATCAAGGACCCAGCCATGAGCCGTATATTCGCTGACAACGCCCATTCCATCGGCAATACGCCACTGGTACAGATCAACCGCATTGCGCCGCGCGGTGTGACCATCCTGGCCAAGATCGAGGGGCGCAACCCAGGGTATTCGGTCAAGTGCCGGATCGGCGCGAACATGATCTGGGACGCTGAAAGCTCGGGCAAGCTCAAGCCGGGCATGACCATCGTCGAACCGACCTCGGGCAACACCGGGATCGGCCTGGCGTTCGTGGCCGCCGCCCGTGGCTATAAGCTGATGCTGACCATGCCGGCCTCCATGAGCATCGAGCGCCGCAAGGTGCTCAAGGCCCTGGGGGCGGAGCTGGTGCTCACCGAACCGGCGAAGGGCATGAAGGGGGCCATCGAGAAGGCCGCCGAGATCCTGGCCAGCGATCCGTCCAAATACTTCATGCCGCAGCAGTTCGATAACCCGGCGAACCCGGCGATCCACGAAAAAACCACCGGCCCGGAAATCTGGAACGACACCGACGGCGCGGTGGATGTGCTGGTGGCGGGCGTGGGCACCGGCGGAACCATTACCGGGGTTTCGCGGTATATCAAGAACACCTGTGGCAAACCGATCTTGTCGGTGGCGGTCGAACCTGAGGTTTCGCCGGTGATTACCCAGGCGATGGCGGGCCATGAGATCAAGCCCAGCCCCCACAAGATCCAGGGAATCGGTGCCGGGTTCGTGCCGAAGAACCTCGATTTGTCGATCGTCGACCTGGTCGAGCGGGTCACTGACGACGAGTCCAAGGCCATGGCCCTGCGCTTGATGCAGGAGGAGGGCATCCTCTGCGGGATTTCCTGTGGGGCAGCGATGGCCGTGGCTGTGCGCCTGGCGGAAAAACCGGAAATGCAGGGCAAGACCATCGTCGTGATCCTGCCGGATTCGGGCGAGCGGTACTTGTCGAGCATGTTGTTCAGTGATTTGTTTACCGAGCAGGAGACTCAGCAGTAACGGTGAATTCACAGGTGTAGCGAGACGCTTTTGTGGCGAGGGAGCTTGCTCCCGCTCGACTGCGAAGCAGGCGCCCGCAATCCAACGCGGGTCGCCAAATCGCAGGGGCGCGCTCCGCACGCCAGCGGGAGCAAGCTCCCTCGCCACAAAAGCCCTCGCCATCGTAGGTTGAATGATTGTTCGATGCGTCAGCCAAGGTTCAGGCGGCGCATGTTAGAAAGTGTTTATTGCGTTTCACTCAACAGAGAATGTTGCGTCAGACGGTTTTTACCCGGGCCATTAGGGATTAACATGGCCCCCGGCTACGTCGGGCAGTAGGCGTTGCGTCAGTTGTTTTGGACAAGGAGTTATGAAATGACCGTTTCGTTTGTCGCCAAGGCCTCGGTGTTGCTGCTGTTTTTGGGCAGTACGCTTTATGTGCATTTGCGTGGCAAGGCACGCTTGCCGGTATTGCGCCAGTTCGTCAACCACTCGGCGCTGTTCGCCCCCTACAACGCCTTGATGTATCTGTTCTCCGGCGTGCCCTCGAAGCCTTACCTGGATCGCAGCAAATTCCCCGAACTGGATGTGCTCAAGGACAACTGGCAAGTCATTCGCGACGAGGCCATGCACCTGTTCGACGAGGGTTACATTCGTGCCGCCGAGAAGAACAACGACGCCGGTTTCGGCTCGTTCTTCAAGAAAGGGTGGAAGCGTTTCTACCTCAAGTGGTACGACAAACCGCTGCCGTCGGCCGAGTTGCTCTGCCCCAGGACGGTCGAGCTGGTCAGCCGGATTCCCAACGTCCGGGGCGCGATGTTTGCCCTGTTGCCCGGTGGCAGCCATCTGAATCCACATCGAGACCCCTTCGCCGGTTCGTTGCGTTATCACCTGGGGCTGTCCACGCCCAATTCCGATGACTGCCGGATCTTCGTCGACGGTCAGATCTACGCCTGGCGCGACGGCGAAGACGTCATGTTCGATGAGACCTATGTGCACTGGGTCAAGAACGAAACCCCACAGACCCGCGTAATCCTGTTCTGCGATGTCGAGCGGCCCCTGAAAAGCCGGCTGATGACCCGCCTCAACCGCAGCATCAGCGCGTTCCTCGGCCGCGCCACCGCGCCGCAGAACCTGGAGGATGAACACGTCGGCGGCATCAACCGGGCCTATGCCTGGAGCAAGACGTTCAGTGACGGCATCAGCGGTCGGGTCAAGCAATTCAAACGCAAGCATCCCAAGGCCTACCGGGTGATGCGGCCGGTGTTGGCGGTGGCGGTGCTGACGGCGCTTGGCTATTGGTTGTTCGTTTAAACATTGCGTATTCCATCGAGCGCTGGTTATAGTCAGCGCTCTTCGGGTTTTCGAACCCACCCTTCAAGAGATCGGCTCATGCCTGCATCCCCTGTCATCGCGGTCGTGGTTCCAGCGTTCAACGCTGGCGTCGTGCCGTGTGGGAATCAGCAGCCTGCGCAGATCGGTCAATACCCCCCACCTGTCAGTAGCTCATCGGTGTACGCCGTCGTATCACCGCCGGGTGTTGGCATTCAGGGCTGATCGGCAACGGTTGCCATCCCCTGTGCCCGCCTGAAAAAAACTACTGGACTTCAGCTTCGGCTGAGTTGGCTTTTTGCCTGACTACAGGTGGTATCCATGTTTTCCCTTTCCAAAAACGCCTTATTGGCGGCGGCTTCCACGAGCCTGTTCGTTTTGCTGTGGAGCAGCGGGGCGATCTTTTCCAAGCTGGGCCTGGCCCACGCTTCTCCCTTCGCCTTTTTGCTGATCCGTTTTGCCATCGCGCTGTTCGCGTTGGTGCTGTTGATCCCCATGCTCAAGTTCAAGCTGCCCAAGACCGGCAAGCCGATGCTGTACGCGGCGACCACCGGGCTGGTGCTGCTGGGCGCCTATCAGATCTTCTATTTGCTGGCCCTGCAGATGAACGTCACCCCCGGAGTGATGGCGACGCTGATGGGCGTGCAGCCGATCCTGACCGTGGTGCTCGTGGAGCGTCAGCGATCCTGGCAGCGCCTGTTCGGCTTGGCGCTGGGCTTGGTGGGATTGGTCATGGTGGTGTACCAGGGCATCGGCCTGGCCGGCATGTCCCTGGCCGGGATGCTTTATGGTTTGCTGGCACTGGTGAGCATGACGGCCGGTTCCATCATGCAGAAGCGCATCACCGATAACCCACTGGGCACGCTGCCGGTGCAGTACCTGGCCGGGTTGGTGTTGTGTGCGGTGTTCGTGCCGTTCCAGCCGTTTCACTTCGAATACAGCACGGGGTTCTTCGTGCCGGTGTTGTGGATGGCGCTGGTGGTGTCGGTGCTGGCGACGTTGCTGCTGTACCGTTTGATTGCTCGGGGCAACCTGGTGAATGTCACCAGCCTGTTCTACCTGGTGCCGGCGGTGACGGCGATCATGGACTACCTGGTGTTCGGCAACCGGCTGGCGTTGTTGAGCTTGCTGGGGATGGTGCTGATCATCGTGGGGTTGGTGTTTGTGTTTCGTAAGAGCCGCTAGCCCTTAGTTGTTCGCTGGTTGTACCGCCGCTATCGCGAGCAAGCTCGCTCCCACAAGGTTATGCGCAGCCCTTTTGTGGGAGCGAGCTTGCTCGCGATGGCTTATTCAGCCACACCGATGAACTACCGGGCAGACGCTTCAGCCGGTTTCACCACCCCAGGTTTCAACACCAACCACAACGCCGCGGCAATCAACACCCCGCCATACAAATGCGCCATCCCCAACGGCTCATCCAGCAGCAACGCCCCCCACAACACGCCGAACGGCGGGATCAGGAACGTCACGGTCATGGATTTGACCGGGCCGATGGAACTGAGCAAGCGGAAATAAAGGATGTACGCCAGTGCGGTGCACACCAGGCCCAGGCCAAGCAGTGACAACCAGACGCTCCAGCCACCCCAACTGGCCGGCGGTTGGCTGATGACGCTGTAACCAAACAGCGGCAGCAAGAACACCGTGGCACCGAACATGCTGCCCAGGGCCGAGAGGCGGCTGTCCAGGCCTCCTTGGTGATCGAGCCAGCGTCGGGTGAGGAAACCGGCAAAGCCGTAGCAGGTCGTGGCCAGCAGGCAGGCGAGGGCGCCCATCAACAGTTGCAGGTCGAAGGCCACCGGGCCGGCGCGGGTCAGGATGCCAACGCCGAGCAGCCCCAGGAAGACACCGCTGACCTTGGCCAGGGTCAGTTGTTCGCTGAAGAACAAGCCGCCGATCAATACTCCCATCAATGGCGTGGTGGCATTGAAAATCGCCGAATAACCGGCCGGTAGCACCTGGGCCGCCAGCGAATAAAACGTGGCCGGAATGCCCGAGTTGATCAGGCCCAGCACCATCACGACTTTGAGCTTGCCGCGAAAATTCCAGTCGACGCGCATCAGGGCCAGGATCGCCAGCAGCCCGACGAAGGCGATGGACACGCGAAAGAATGCAGTGGGGATGGTGCCAATGACAGGGGCGATGATACGCATGAACAGGAAGCTGGCCCCCCAGATGGCGGCCAATGACAGTAAACGCAGGATATCGACGAGGTTCACGAGCCACTCCTTCCTTGATGGGGTGGCAAGTGTCGCCGCCCGGCATAGCGATGGCAATGGTTGCGTTGGCGCGTGATTGGCCTCTAAGCTCAGTCGCCAATAACAAGTATGACCCGCCGAGGTTTACCCTATGCCGCAGCCATGGCCCGCCCTCGAAATCGCCCGTTCGATCCTCGACGGCTTCGACGATTATCGTGAGCATTTCCGGCAGATCACCGACGGCGCCCGCGCCCGGTTCGAGCAGGCCCTATGGCTGGAGGCCCAAGCGGCGTCGGCGGCGCGGATCAATCTGTATGAAGAAAAAGTCTTCGAAACCGTCGCCAGGCTGCACAAGGCCTTCGATGACGAAACACTGATGGATGTGGGCTGCTGGCCGCTGGTCAAAAGCGCCTACATCAGCCTGATCGACCTGCGTTTCGACGATGAACTGTCGGAAACCTGGTACAACTCGATCTTCTGCGGGCTGTTCAGCCACGACCTGATCAGCGACGGCACCATGTTCATCCACACCACCCGCCCCAGCCTGCGCCGGGCCCGTGCCGCCCAGACCCGTACCTACAAGCCCCAGGGGCAGTTGGACCGGATGCTGGCGAGCGTGTTCGCCGATTACCGGTTCAGCGAGGACTACGGCGACTTGCCAGGCGACCTGCAGCGCCTCGAAGCGCAGTTGCGCGAGAACCTGCCGGACTGGGTCTGCAAGGACCCGGAACTGACGGTGGAGTTGTTTTCCTCGGTGCTCTACCGCAACAAGGGCGCCTACCTGGTGGGCCGGATCTTTACCCGCGACGACCAATGGCCGCTGGTGATCCCGCTGCTGCACCGCGAGGGCCGGGGTATCCAGATCGATGCGCTGATCACCGATGAGGCGCAGGTGTCGATCATCTTCTCGTTCACCCGCTCGTACTTCATGGTGGACGTGCCGGTGCCGGCGGAATTCATCGGCTTTCTCAAGCGCATCCTGCCGGGCAAGCACATCGCCGAGTTGTACACCTCCATCGGTTTCTACAAGCACGGCAAGTCCGAGTTCTACCGGGCGCTGATCAACCACCTGGCGAACACCGACGACCAGTTCATCATGGCCCCCGGCGTGCGCGGGATGGTCATGAGCGTGTTCACCCTGCCGGGCTTCAACACGGTGTTCAAGATCATCAAGGACCGCTTCTCGCCGTCGAAAAACGTCGACCGGGCCACGGTGATCGAGAAGTACCGACTGGTGAAAAGCGTCGACCGGGTCGGGCGCATGGCCGATACCCAGGAGTTCGCCGATTTCCGCTTTCCTCTGAGCAAATTCGAGCCGGCCTGCCTGGAGGAACTGTTGGAAGTCGCGCCGTCCACGGTGTCGGTGGAAGGAGAGACGGTGCTGATCCGGCACTGCTGGACCGAACGCCGGATGACGCCCCTGAACCTCTACCTGGAAAACGCCAACCCGGACCAGGTGCGCGAGGCGCTGGAAGACTATGGTCTGGCGATCAAGCAACTGGCGGCGGCGAATATCTTCCCCGGCGACATGCTGCTCAAGAACTTCGGCGTGACCCGCCACGGCCGTGTGGTGTTCTACGACTACGATGAAATCTGCTACCTGACCGAAGCCAACTTCCGCCACATCCCCCAGCCCCGTACCCCGGAAGACGAAATGGCCTCCGAGCCCTGGTATTCCATCGGCCCGCTGGACGTGTTCCCCGAAGAATTCCCCCCGTTCCTGTTCGCCGACGCCGGGCAGCGCAAGCTGTTCGACCAGTTGCATGGCGAGCTGTACAACGCCGACTACTGGAAAAGCCTGCAAGAGGCGATCCGGGCGGGGAAGGTGATCGATGTGTTCCCGTATCGGCGTAAAGACCTGGACAGTGAGTAACCCCTAACTCTGCGCAAAACCCTGTGGGAGCGAGCTTGCTCGCGATAGCGGTATCTCAGTCAATATCAATGCAGGCTGAACCACCGCCATCGCGAGCAAGCTCGCTCCCACAAGGGTGTGGCGGTGGGCTGCTTTGCGTGTTCGGCGCAATGGCCGCAAATCTGCGACAATCCGCCCCTGCATAAACCGACGACCCTTGCGTACCTGATGACTGACCAAGCCCCCGCTATCGACAAGCTGCTGAAAAACCTCGACCACGCCATGCTCGCCGACCGTCACCGGTTGCGGCGCCAGTTGCTCGAGCTGCGCAAGAAGCCCGACGAGGCCAAGCTGGCCCAGTGGGTGGCGCGCATGCAGGCGTCGTGCGACCAGGTGCTGGCGCGCAAGGCCAGCCTGCCGGTGATCCGCTATGACGATAATTTGCCGATCGCCGCCAAGCGCGACGAAATCAAGCAGGCATTGCTCAAGCATCAGGTGCTGATCATCGCCGGCGAGACTGGCTCGGGCAAAACCACGCAGTTGCCGAAGATCTGCCTGGAAATCGGTCGCGGCCAGCACGGCTTGATCGGCCACACCCAGCCGCGCCGGATCGCCGCCCGCAGCGTCGCAAGCCGTGTCGCCGAAGAGCTGGCCACACCGTTGGGCGCGCTGGTGGGTTATCAGGTGCGTTTCGAGGACCAGAGCGACGCCAACACCCTGATCAAGCTGATGACCGACGGCATCCTGCTGGCCGAGACCCAGAACGACCGCTACCTCGAGCGCTACGACACGATCATCGTCGACGAAGCTCACGAACGCAGCCTGAACATCGATTTCCTGCTCGGCTACCTCAAGACCCTGCTGCCGCGTCGCCCAGACCTTAAAGTGATCATCACCTCGGCGACCATCGACCTGGAGCGTTTCTCCAAGCACTTCGATGACGCGCCCATCGTGGAAGTCTCTGGCCGTACCTTCCCGGTGGAAACCTGGTATCGCCCCCTGACCCTGGAGCAGGACGAGGAGGGCAATCGGGTCGAGGACGACTTGACCGTTGACCAGGCGATCCTCGCCACCCTCGATGAAATCGCCGCCTATGAACGCAGCGAGCGCCGCAGTCCCGGGGATGTGCTGGTGTTCCTGCCGGGCGAGCGGGAGATTCGTGACGCGGCGGAGATGCTGCGCAAGGCCCAGCTCAAACACACCGAGATCTTGCCGCTGTATGCGCGTTTATCGCCGGCCGAACAGCAGCGGATCTTCCAGTCCCACCCGGGCCGTCGCGTGGTGCTGGCGACCAACGTCGCCGAAACCTCGCTGACCGTGCCGGGTATCCGCTACGTGATCGACAGCGGTACCGCGCGCATCAGCCGCTACAGCTACCGGGCCAAGGTCCAGCGCTTGCCCATCGAGGCCATTTCCCAGGCCAGCGCCAACCAGCGCAAAGGCCGTTGCGGGCGGGTCGAGCCGGGGATTTGCGTGCGGTTGTACAGCGAGGAAGATTTTCTTGGGCGGCCGGAGTTCACCGACCCCGAGATCCTGCGTACCAACCTGGCGGCGGTGATCCTGCAGATGCTGCACCTGCGCCTCGGCGAGATCACCGATTTCCCGTTCATCGAGCCGCCGGACGGCAAGGCCATCAGCGACGGTTTCAACCTGCTGCAAGAACTCTCGGCGGTGGACCGCAACAGTCAGCTGACCCCGCTCGGTCGGCAGTTGGCGCGCTTGCCGGTGGACCCGCGCATGGGCCGCATGCTGCTGGAAGCGGCGAAGCTGGGCAGCTTGCAGGAAGTGCTGATCGTCGCCAGTGCCATGTCGATCCAGGACCCGCGGGAACGTCCGCCGGAGCGTCAGCAGGCGGCCGACCAGGCCCACGCCCAGTGGAAGGATCCGGATTCGGACTTCGCCGGGCTGGTCAACCTGTGGCGCGGTTTCGAAGAGCAGCGCCAGGCCTTGACTGCCAGTCCGCTGCGCAACTGGTGCCGCAAGAATTTCCTCAATTACCTGCGTCTGCGCGAATGGCGTGATTCCCATCGCCAGTTGAGCCTGATCTGCCGCGACATGCAGTTGAGCCTCAATAAAGAATCGGCGGATTACCCGAAACTGCACAAGGCGGTGCTCTCGGGCTTGCTCAGTCAGATCGGCCAGAAAACCGAAGACGGTGATTACCTCGGTGCTCGCCAGCGGCGCTTCTGGATTCATCCGTCGTCGGGCCTGGGCAAGAAGCGGCCGCAATGGCTGATGACCGCCGAGTTGGTGGAAACCACCAAGTTGTACGCGCGCATGGTGGCCAAGATCGAGCCGGACTGGATCGAACCGCTGGCCGGCCACCTGATCAAGAAAAACCACTTCGAACCCCATTGGGAGAAGAAGCGCGGGCAAGTGGTGGCCTATGAGCAGATCACCTTGTTCGGCCTCATCGTCGTCGGTCGTCGGCCGGTGCATTACGGGCCGGTGGACCCGGTGGTGTCCCGTGAGCTGTTCATCCGCGAGGCGCTGGTGCGCGGTGAAATCCAGTCCAAGGCCAAGTGCCTGGGCGCCAATACCCGCTTGCTGGAACAGCTCGACGAACTGGAAGCCAAGGCCCGTCGCCGCGACATCCTGGCGGACGAGGAAACCCTGTTCGCGTTCTACGACGCCCGTTTGCCGGCCGAGATCCACCAGACCGCGACGTTCGACAGCTGGTACCGGATCAACAGCCAGAAAGACCCGCAATTACTGATCATGCGCGAGGAAGATGTGTTGGCCCGCGAGGCCAGCGAGGTCACCGCCACGCAGTACCCCGATACCTTGCGTGTCGGTGACCTGACCTTGCCGCTGAGCTATCACTTCGAGCCCAACCATCCCCGCGACGGCGTGACTTTGCGTGTGCCGGCACCGTTGTTGCCGATGCTGCCGCCGGAACGCCTGGAATGGCTGGTGCCGGGGATGATCGAGGCCAAGTGCATCGCCCTGGTACGCAACCTGCCCAAGGCCCTGCGCAAGAACTTCGTGCCGGTACCGGATTTCGTCAAGGCGGCGCTGCAACGCATCACCTTCGCCGAGGGCTCATTGCCGCAGTCCCTGGGCCGTGAGTTGCTGCGCATGACCGGGGCGCGGGTCAGCGACGAAGCCTGGGCCGAAGCGGCCCAACAGGTGGAAAGCCATCTGCGCATGAACCTGGAAATCGTCGACGGCCAGGGCAAGTTCCTCGGCGAGGGCCGCGACCTGGCCGAGCTGACAGCACGCTTTGCCGAGGCCAGCCAGGCGGCCTTGGCCGTGCCGCAAACGGCAAAAAGCCAGGCACCGGTGGAGGCGAAGGTCTTCGCGCCAGTGGCCGAGAAAACCCAGCAGAAGATCGCCGGGCTGTCGATGACGGTCTATCCGGCGCTGGTGGAAGAGGGCGGCGTGGTCAAGGAAGGGCGTTTCCCGACCCCGGCCGAAGCCGAATTCCAGCATCGCCGCGCCTTGCAGCGTTTGCTCATGCAGCAATTGGCCGAATCGGCCAAGTTCCTGCGTGGCAAGCTGCCGGGGCTGACGGATCTGGGCCTGCTGTACCGCGACTTGGGCCGCATCGACGGCCTGGTGGAAGATATCCTGCTCGCCAGCCTCGACAGCTGCGTGCTCGAAGGTGAAGCGAGCCTGCCCCGCGACGGCGCCGCCTTGGCTGCCCTGGCCGAGCGCAAGCGCGGCGGCTGGACCGAACACGCCGAACGCCTGGCGAAGCTGACCCTGGACATTCTCAAGCTCTGGCATGGCCTGCAAAAACGCTTCAAGGGCAAGATCGACCTGGCCCAGGCCGTGGCGCTGAACGACATCAAGCAGCAACTCAGTCACCTGGTGTACCCGGGCTTCGTGCGGGAAACCCCGCATCAGTGGCTCAAGGAGCTGCCGCGCTACCTCAAGGCCATCGAGCAACGCTTCGAGAAGCTGGGCAGCCAGGTGCAGAAAGACCGGGTCTGGAGCGGCGAACTGTCGAACCTCTGGGCCCAATACCAGGCCCGCGCCAGCAAACACGCCCAGGAAGGCAAGCGCGACCCGCAACTGGAGTTGTACCGTTGGTGGCTGGAGGAATACCGGGTGTCACTGTTCGCCCAGCAACTGGGCACCAAGGTGCCGATTTCCGACAAGCGCCTGGGCAAGCAGTGGGGGCTGGTGGAGGGGTGATCGCCAAGGCCACCAAACCCTTGTGGGAGCGAGCTTGCTCGCGATAGCGGTGAATCAGTCAACATCAGTGCAGGCTGAACCCCCGCTATCGCGAGCAAGCTCGCTCCCACAGGTTTTGTGTCGTAAGTCAGGGAGAATGGGCCAAACCCCCGCGTTTATGGCAAACTTCGCGCCTATAAATGCCGGTTCCGTGGTTTTGAGCTTCAAGGCCACGGGCGGATCCGGAATAAAGCGATGCCAGGGCTGCTTCCCCGGATGGGAAAAGTCCCTTTGTGTATTGGTACGTCGGTGCCAATACTTTCTGCCTGAACAGATCAGAGACACGACCCATGCATAACGTCGTCATCAGCGGCACCGGCCTGTACACCCCGGCCAACAGCATCTCCAACGAAGAGCTGGTGCAATCTTTCAATACCTATGTCGCACAATTCAACGCCGACAACGCCGATGCCATCGAGCGAGGTGAAGTCGAGGCATTGACCGAATCCAACGCCGCGTTCATCGAAAAGGCCTCGGGCATCAAGAGCCGCTTTGTCATGGACAAGGACGGCATTCTCGATCCGCAACGCATGACCCCACGCCTGCCCGAGCGCTCCAACGACGAGTGGTCGGTGCTCTGCGAAATGGCCGTCGGCGCTGCGAAACAGGCCCTGGAGCGCGCCGGCCGCACGGTCGCCGACATCGACGGGGTCATCGTCGCCTGTTCCAACCTGCAGCGTGCCTACCCGGCCATCGCCATCGAAGTCCAGGAAGCCCTGGGCATCGAAGGTTTCGGTTTCGACATGAACGTGGCCTGTTCTTCGGCGACCTTCGGTATCCAGGCCGCGGCCAACAGTGTGCAACTGGGTCAGGCCCGGGCGATCCTGATGGTCAACCCGGAAGTGTGCACCGGCCACTTGAACTTCCGCGACCGCGATAGCCACTTCATCTTCGGCGACGCGGCCACTGCCGTGATCATCGAGCGGGCGGACCTGGCGACCTCGCCGTACCAGTTCGACGTGGTCAGCACCAAGCTGCTCACCAAGTTCTCCAACAACATCCGCAACAACTTCGGTTTCCTCAACCGCGCCGCAGAAGAGGGCATCGGCAGCCGCGACAAGCTGTTCGTCCAGGAAGGCCGCAAGGTGTTCCGCGACGTCTGCCCGATGGTGGCCGAACTGATCGGTACCCATCTGGAAGAAAACCAACTGAATGTTGGCGACGTGAAACGTTTCTGGCTGCACCAGGCCAACTTGAGCATGAACCACCTGATCGTGCGCAAACTGCTGGGACGCGAAGCCACCGAAGCGGAAGCCCCCGTGATTCTCGACCGCTACGCCAACACCAGTTCGGCCGGTTCGGTGATTGCATTCCACAAATACCAGGATGACCTGCCCAGCGGCTCGGTCGCCGTCCTCAGTTCCTTCGGTGCCGGGTATTCGATTGGCAGCGTGATTTTGCGTAAGCATTGATCTGGTCTGGCTCAGCTTTGATCTGTGCCTTTTCAGTTCCTATCTGGGCTAGTTCAGCTTTTGTGGCGAGGGAGCTTGCTCCCGCTGGGCTGCGCAGCGGCCCCAGGATTTTGCGGTTGCTGCGCAACCGAGCGGGAGCAAGCTCCCTCGCCACAGAAAAATCATCAGTCTTGCAAGGCAATGGGGCGTTGAATGACGGCCACCGACGACACCCTCCTGCTCCAACGCCTCCTGGCCGGTGAGCAGCAGGCCTACAGGGAACTGGTCAGCGCCTACCAGAGCCCGATGCGTGCCGTGGCCTATGCCATCGTCGGCAGTCGCCATGCCGACGAAGTGGTGCAGGACGCCTGGCTGTCCGTGGTGCGCAATCTCAGTGGTTTCCAGGGGCGTTCCAGCCTCAAGACCTGGCTGTTGACCATCACGGCGAACGCCGCCAAGGGTCGCTACAAGCAGAACCGCCGGGAAGTGCTGCTCGATGATCTCCCTGCCCCCCACGGCACCCTCGGCGATGACCGTTTCGCCGCTGACGGCCATTGGCTGCTGGCGCCGTTCGCCTGGCACCAGGACACGCCCGAAGCGTTGCTCACGATGAGTGAATTGCGTGATTGCCTGGAGCACACGTTGCTCAGCCTGTCGGAACTGCAAGGCAGCGTACTGACCCTGCGGGAACAGCAGGATCTGGAGCTGGACGAAATCTGTAATCTGCTGGGTATTTCGCTCTCCAATGTCCGTGTGCTGTTGCATCGTGCCCGACTGAAGGTCTTCGCGACTGTTGAACATTTCGAGGAAACCGGCGAATGCTGACCTGCAAGGAACAAGTGGCGCGCTCCAGCGATTATCTCGATGGACAATTGAGCTTTCGTGAACGCCTGATGGTGCGTCATCACTTGATGTTCTGCCCTAATTGCCGACGTTTCATCCGTCAGATGCGCTTGATGCAGGCGACCCTCAAAAAACTGCCGCAACCCCCGATCCCCGACCTGGACCACCTCGCCGAGAAACTCGCCGCCGAGCGTCGCAAAAACATCCGCTGACCCCGGAGACACCACCCCCCTTGTGGGAGCGAGCTTGCTCGCGATGGCGGCGTATCAGGCAACAAATCTTTCACTGACATACCGCTATCGCGAGCAAGCTCGCTCCCACAATGGGTTATTCCCATTCGAAGTAAAAAGTTCCGCTGTCATAAAATCTTTATGTGATAGCAACTCGCCTGACACAACCGGTCGCCAACATCCCCTCCCAACACCAGCGGGCCCAGTTCCGCGTGTTTTCTAACGCATAGACTACCAACAGGGGAATTCTTCGATGATCCGTAAGCACTTCGCAGGTGTTGCCGCCAGCGCACTGGCAATGGCAGTAACCGCCCAGGCTTTCGCCGGCACCGTCACCACCGATGGCGCCGATATCGTGGTCAAAACCAAGGGCGGCCTCGAGGTCGCTACCACTGACAAAGAGTTCAGCTTCAAGCTCGGTGGTCGTTTGCAGGCTGACTACAGCCAGTTCGACGGGATCTACACCGACAACGGCAAATCGGCCGATGCCGCTTACATCCGTCGCGGCTTCCTGGAACTGTCCGGCGTGCTGTACACGGATTGGGCCTACACCATCAATTACGATTTCGCCCACAACAGTGGCGATTCCGACAACGGCTACTTCGACGAAGCGTCCCTGGCCTACAACGGCTTCAAGCCGGTGTCGATCAAGGTCGGTCGCTTCGACCCCGACTTCGGCCTGGAAAAAGCTACCAGCTCCAAGTGGGTGACGGCGCCTGAGCGTAACGCTGCCTACGACCTGATCGACTGGGCCAACAGCCATCAGAACGGCCTGGGCATCCAGGCGTCCAGCACCTTCGCCGATTCGTTCTATGCTTCGGCCGGCGTGTTCAGCAAGGACACCGACGACACCGACGGCGACAGCGTCAAGCAAGTCAACGGTCGCTTCGTCTTCGCTCCGATGCACGAAGCTGGCAACGTGCTGCACTTCGGTCTGAACGTAGCCTCCCGTGACGTTTCGGACACCGTGTTCGATGCACGTTATCGCTCCCGCCTGGGCATGCGTGGCGTTGAAACCCTGGGTGGCAACGATGCCGGTCCTAACGGCAACCGTCCGGTCCTGGGCGGCGCCAACAACTCGCCGGCCGGTTCGTACGACACCGACACCGCCTTCGGCCTGGAAGCCGCTTTCGCCATGGGTCCAGCGTCGATCCAGGGTGAATACATCTCCCGCAAGACCAAGGCTGACAGCAACGCCTTCGAAGACCTCAAAGGCCACGGCTTCTACGTCCAGGGCGCCTACACCCTCACCGGTGAATCCCGCGGCTATAAAGTCGGCAAGTTCGACGCCATCAAGCCTCAGAACAAGTCCATCGGTGCCTGGGAAGTGTTCTACCGCTTCGACAGCATGACCGTCGAAGACGACAACATCACCACCGCCAGCGCCACCCGTGACGTCGGCGATGCCGAAGCCAAGGTGCACAACCTGGGCGTGAACTGGTACGCCAACGAAGCAGTGAAAATTACCGGTGCCTACGTCAAGGCCAAGACCGACAAAGTTACCAACGTGAATGGCGATGACGATGGCGACGGTTTCGTCGTCCGTGCCCAGTACGTGTTCTAAATCGCGCTGACTTGATACAGAGCTTTTTCTTCATCCGTTAATGCTCCTTTTCAACCCCGCCTCTGGCGGGGTTTTTTTATGTGCGCTCGGTCAGGATCGGCGATACTCGCTCCATCCGTCGTCTGGCTCTCGAGGAATCGCATGCCGCTTCACGTCTTGGACAGCCTGTCCGCCATCGCGCCGCACGAGTGGGACGCGTTGGTGCCCGCCAACCAGCCTTTCCTGCGCCATGCCTTCCTCGGCACCCTGGAAGACAGCGCCAGCCTGGGTCCGCAATCCGGTTGGCAAGCCGAGCATTTGTTGCACATTGAAAACGGTCAGCTGTTGGCGGCCTTGCCCAGTTACCGCAAGTGGCATTCCTACGGTGAATACGTGTTCGACCACGGCTGGGCCGACGCTTGCGCCCGCGCCGGCATCGATTACTACCCCAAGCTGTTGACGGCGGTACCGTTCAGCCCGGTCAGTGGTCCGCGACTGTTGGCGGCGCGGGTGGAGGACGGCCTGGAGTTGCTGGGCAGCGTGCCCGGATACCTGGAAATCGAAGGGCTTTCCAGTGCCCACATCAACTTCACCGATGCCTTCACCGACGCAGCACTTGCCGGGCAAGAAGGCTGGCTGCAGCGGATCGGCTGCCAGTATCACTGGCAAAATCGCGGTTATCGCGACTTCCAGGATTTTCTCGATGCCCTCAGTTCCCGCAAGCGCAAGCAGATGCGCAAGGAACGCGAACAAGTGGCGGGGCAGGGCATCGCGTTCGAATGGCTCGAAGGTCATCAGTTGGACGAGGCACAGTGGGATTTTGTCTACGCCTGTTACGCCAACACCTACGCGATACGACGGCAGGCGCCCTACTTGACCCGGACATTCTTCAGCCTGCTGGCCGAACGCATGCCCGAGGCCATCCGTGTGGTGCTGGCCAAGCAAGGTTCACGGCCGGTGGCGATGGCGTTCAGCCTGGTGGGCGGCGACAGTTTCTATGGACGGTACTGGGGCTGTCTGGCGGAGTTCGACCGGCTGCACTTCGAGACCTGTTTCTATCAAGGCATGGACTACGCGATTGCCCAGGGCTTGCAGCGCTTCGATGCCGGCGCCCAGGGTGAGCACAAGTTGATTCGCGGGTTCGAGCCGGTGATTACCCGCTCGTGGCATTACTTGCGTCATCCGGGGTTGAAAGCGGCGGTGGCGGATTTTCTCGTGCGCGAGCAGGAGGGGGTGCTGGCGTACGCCGAAGAGGCCAGGACGGCACTGCCGTATCGGCAGGGCTGAGCCCGCTGGCTGACACATCCACCTGTGGCGAGGGAGCTTGCTCCCGCTGGGCTGCGCAGCAGCCCCGACAAGGCTGGTTGTCCAACCGATTGATCGCATTGGCGCACAGATTTAGGGGGCGCTTCGCGCCCCAGCGGGAGCAAGCTCCCTCGCCACGGGGTCAGCTGTGTCAGGTAGGAATCAGTCGATCCCTACGAACCCACCCGTCTGATGCTGCCACAGCCGCGCATACAACCCACCGTGGGCCAGCAATTCGGCATGGCTGCCGGTTTCGGCGATGCGGCCATTTTCCAGCACCACCAATCGGTCCATCCGGGCGATGGTGGAGAGGCGGTGGGCGATGGCGATCACCGTCTTGCCTTGCATCAGGGTCTCGAGGCTTTCCTGGATCGCCGCTTCGACTTCCGAGTCCAGCGCTGACGTCGCTTCGTCCATGATCAGAATCGGCGCGTCCTTGAGCAGCACACGTGCGATAGCGATGCGTTGGCGCTGGCCGCCGGACAGTTTCACTCCGCGCTCACCCACATGGGCATCGAAGCCGGTGCGACCTTCGGCGTCCGACAGCAATGGGATGAATTCATCGGCCCGGGCCTTGTGCACGGCTTCCCAGAGTTGCGCATCGGTGGCGTCGGGTTTGCCGTAGAGCAGGTTTTCGCGAATCGAGCGATGCAACAGCGAGGTGTCCTGGGTGATCATGCCGATGCGTTCGCGCAGGCTTTCCTGGCCGACTTCGGCGATGTCCTGGCCGTCGATGAGGATGTGCCCGCCTTGCACGTCATAGAGGCGCAGCAGCAGGTTCACCAAGGTGGATTTACCCGCGCCGGACGGGCCGATCAGGCCGATTTTCTCGCCAGGCTTGATGGTCAGGTTGAGGTCGCCGATGACCCCGCTTTTCTTGCCATAGTGGAAGTCCACATGCTCGAAACGCACTTCGCCCTGGGCCACCGCCAGGGGCTTGGCCTGGTCGCGGTCGGTGACGCTGACTGGCTGGGCGATGGTTTGCAGGCCGTCCTGGACCATGCCGATGTTTTCGAAGATGCCGTTGACCACCCACATGATCCAGCCGGACATGTTGACGATGCGGATCACCAGCCCGGTCGCCAGGGCAATGGCGCCCACGCTGATCAGCGACTGGGTCCAGAGCCACAGCGCCAGCGCGGTGGTGCCGACGATCAGCAGCCCGTTCATGCTGGTGATGACCACGTCCATGCTGGTCACCACGCGGCCGGCCAACTGGGCTTTTTCGGTCTGCTCCTGGATGGCTTCGCGGGCGTATTGCTGTTCGAAATTGGTATGGGCGAACAGCTTCAGGGTGGTGATGTTGGTGTAGCCGTCGACAATCCGCCCCATGAGTTTGGAGCGGGCATCGGACGACACCACTGAGCGCTCCTTGACCCGTGGCACGAAATAGCAGAGTGCGCCAATGTAGGCGGCAATCCACATCAGCAGCGGGATCATCAGGCGCCAGTCGGCTTCGGCGAACAGCACCAGGGAACTGACGGCGTAGATCAGCACGTGCCACAGGGCATCCACTGCCTGGACCGCCGAGTCGCGCAGGGAGTTGCCGGTTTGCATGATGCGCTGGGCGATGCGCCCGGCGAAATCGTTCTGGAAGAAATTCAGGCTCTGCTTGAGCACGTAGCTGTGGTTCTGCCAGCGGATCAGGCTGGTCATGCCGGGGCTCAGGGTCTGGTGCACCAGCAGGTCATGCAGGGCCACGAAGATCGGTCGGAAAACCAGCGCCACCACGGCCATCCAGGCCAGCTCCAGGCCATGGACCTTGAAGAAGTCCACGTTGGGTGTGCCTTGGGTCAGGTCGATGATGCGGCTCAGGTAGCTGAACAGCGCCACTTCGATCAGCGCGCCGATCAGGCCCACCACCAGCAGCACGACGAAGCTGGGCCAGACCTGTTTCAGATAATAGGTGTAGAAGGGCAGGACGCGGTTCGGCGGGGCCGAGCTCGGGGCGTCGCGGAAGATATCGATCAGTGTTTCGAAGCGGCGAAAAACCATCTGTAAATGCCCTGGCAGGGGCTCTCCTTTTTGCTAATGGGCGGTGCGGGATGACCGCGCCGCCCAGGCTTGCCGTGTGCCGCTTCAGTCGATGCGCTTGGCCGACTTGATGAGCACAGGGTCGATCGGCACGTTTTGCATGCCTTGCTTGGTGGTGGTCTGGGAGTTGACGATGATGTCCACCACGTCCATGCCCTTGACCACCTTGGCGAACACTGCGTAGCCGGCGTCACGGCCCGGATCGAGGAAGGCGTTGTCGGCCACGTTGATGAAGAACTGGCTGGTGGCCGAGTCCGGGTTGGACGTGCGCGCCATCGACAAGGTGCCGCGAACGTTGTGCAGGCCATTGCTGGCTTCGTTCTTGATCGGTGCCTTGGTGTCTTTCTGTTGCATCTGTGTGGTAAAGCCGCCGCCCTGGGCCATGAAGCCCGGGATCACGCGGTGGAAAATCGTGTTGTTGTAGAAACCACTGTCCACGTACTCGAGGAAGTTCTTGGTACTGATGGGGGCCTTGACCGGGTCCAGTTCGATTTCGATCTGGCCGTTGGTGGTTTCCAGCAATACATGGGGTGCCTTGGCGGGCGTGGCGGCCATCAGGTTGGCGGCAAACAATACGGTGCCGGCGGCGAGGGCGATTTTTTTCAGCATGGGGTCAGAGATCCTGAGTGGTGGAATCGGTTGCGGTCAAAAAGTCGAGCAGGGTTTGGTTGAAGCGTTCGGGTTGATCCAGCGGGGTAGCGTGCCGTGAATCGGCGATGACCACCAGATGCGCATTGGGCAGCCGCTTTACATAGGCTTCTTTCAGCGCCACCGGGGTGTAGTCGTGGTCGGCGCAGATGACGAGGGTTGGACAGGCGACCTGTGAAAGTCGTTCCTGCACACCCCACCCCACGATTGCATCGAAGCTGGCGAGATAAGCACGTTTGTCGTTCTTTGCCCAGCGCCGGGCCATTTCCAGGCGTAACTCGGTTTGCCCGGGCTTGGGAAACAGCTTGGCGCCCAGGGCCTTGCCGATGGTTTCCAGGCTGAGGATGCGCATCAGGCTCCAGCGCTTGAACCATTGCCAGCAGTCATCGGGCGTGCGGACCTTGACCTCCGGCGCGCTGTTGACGATGCAGAGGCTCTTGACCCGTTCGGGCTCATCCACCGCCAATTGGAAACAGATCATGCCGCCCATGGACCAGCCCACCAAATGCACCGGGCCCAGGTCCAGGTGATCGATCAGGGCGCTCAGGTCGGCGCTGAAACCGGCGATGCTGTAGCGTTCGCGGGGTTTGTCGGAACGGCCGTGACCGCGCACATCCATCACGATCAGGCGGTAGCGGGCGGACAATGCCGGGATCTGCTTTTCCCAGTCGCGGGTGCTGGAGCCCAGCCCATGGACCAGTACCAAGGGCGCGCCGTGGCCGTATTCCTCGTAGTGCAGGTCGCATCCTTCGTGTGCAAAATAGGCCATCGGCAAAATCCTTGTCAGGCTTGTTCAGGGGCGGCGAACGGCGCATCCAGCGGCGCGGTGTCGAAGGTGCGCAGCAATTCGATCAGGATTTGCGTGGCCGGGCCCAGGGGTTTTTCCTTGTTCGAGAAAAGATAGAAGGTCGAGTTGCGGCTGCCTCCCTGTTCCAAGGGTAGACGCTTGAGCACGCCTTCCTTGAGTTCTCGTTCGATCATGTGCCGGGGCAGCCAGGCGAAGCCCAGGCCGCTGCCGACAAAACTCGCGGCGGTGGCCAGGCTGCCCACGGTCCAGCGTTGTTCGGCGCCGAGCCAGCCGACGTCGCGAGGCTGCTGGCGGCCGGAGTCGCGGATGACCACTTGCAACTGGCTTTCCAGGTCCTGGAAGTTCAGCTCGCGATTGAGGCGGTGCAGGGCATGCTCGGGATGGGCCACCGCGATGAACTCCACGTCGCTCAACTCCGCACCCAGGTAACCGGGAATGCTGAAGCCGCTGATGGCCAGGTCGGCCACGCCTTCGAGCAGCACTTCTTCGACACCCGACAACACTTCTTCGCGCAGCCGCACCCGGCAGCCACGGCTTTGCGGCATGAACGCGGTCAAGGCGCGAACGAGGCGGGCGTTGGGGTAGGCCGCGTCGACCACCAGGCGCACTTCCGCTTCCCAGCCTTGCTCCATGTGGTGGGCCAGGTCTTCCAGTTGGCTGGCCTGTTTCACCAGTTGCCGCGAGCGGCGCAGCAGCACCCCGCCGGCTTCGGTCAACACGGCCTTGCGTCCATCGATGCGCAGCAACGGCACGCCGAGCTGATCCTGCATGCGGGCCACGGTGTAGCTCACGGATGACTGGGAGCGATGCAGCACTTCGGCGGCCTGGGCGAAACCGCCGTGGTCGACCACTGCCTGCAAGGTGCGCCATTGATCCAGGGTCACGCGGGGCGCTTTCATATCGGGCTCCTCTTGTCCTAAGCTGGCGGTCCCTTGGTGGAGACTGCCGAATGAAGAAAATCTGTTGTGTGGTGCTGGCCTTGCTGCCACTGACTGCGTTTGCCTATCCGATCGATGTGGAGAAACACCTCAACGGCCTGAGCATCGACTACACCGCCTATGACACCGATGCCGACATCGGCTCTATCCAGGTCAACAACTACGGCAGCACCGACGCGGCCTGCACCGTGGTGTTCAACAACGGTCCCGAGGCACCGCGCACCCGCAAGATCGAAGTCGCCGCCGGCAAGTTCAAGAACGCCACGGCCAAGTTCAACCGCAACATCATCAAGCTGCGCATCAAGCTGACCTGTCAGCCGAAATAGCCCGGCAACGGGGCAAGTGATCGTGCCTGCTCCGCTTATAAACGAAAATATCGATGTATTACAGCAGTTATTTGCGCTTTTTCATCGATATGCTCACGTTTAACCTTCACTCCATCGACTGACAACATTCTCAGATGGAGCCTACAAGCCATGTCCCGCGTTCTGATCATCGAAAGCAGTGCCCGCCAGCAAGACTCGGTTTCCCGTCAACTGACCCAGACCTTCATCAGCCAGTGGAAAGCTGCGCACCCGGCCGACGAAATCAGCGTCCGCGACCTGGCCATCAACCCGGTGCCGCACCTGGATGCCAATCTGCTGGGCGGTTGGATGAAGCCTGTCGAGCAGCGCAACGACATTGAAAACGCCTCGCTGGAACGCTCCAACCAACTGACCGATGAGTTGCTGGCCGCCGACGTCCTGGTGATGGCTGCACCGATGTACAACTTCGCCATTCCCAGCACTTTGAAGGCGTGGCTCGACCATGTGCTGCGTGCCGGCGTGACGTTCAAATACACCCCCACCGGTCCCCAGGGCCTGCTGGCCGACAAGCGCGCCTTCGTGCTCACCGCCCGGGGCGGCATTCACGCCGGTGGCAGCACCGACCATCAGGAACCCTACCTGCGCCAAGTCATGGGCTTCATCGGCATCCACGACGTGACCTTCATCCATGCCGAAGGCATGAACCTGGGTGGCGAGTTCCAGGAGAAGGGTTTGAATCAGGCCAACGCCAAATTGTCCCAGGTCGCCTGATCCGTTAATCCTCGGGTAATCGCCAGGTGGTCTAGTGACCTGGCGCTTCCCTTCAAACCGTTTTGCGCATCGAACCTCCCTTTGCACTTATTGCTCCTGAGTGCATCAGCCCGATTGAACGCTTTAGCGAGATCGGGCTTTTTTTTGCCTGCGATTTACTGGCCGCTGAAATGATCCTGTGGGAGCGAGCTTGCTCGCGATGGCGGTGTGTCAGCTTGCATAGATCTATGAATGTACCGACGCCATCGCGAGCGAACTCGCCCCCAAAGCTCAAAACCGCTATCTTCGCCGCCATCCGAAACGAGGGGCGTATGGGCTATCTACTTTTTGTAACGCTGATTCAGGCGTTTTCCTTCAGCCTGATCGGCGAATACCTGGCTGGGCATGTCGACAGTTACTTCGCGGTGCTGGTCAGGGTTGTGCTGGCCGGACTGGTGTTCATACCGCTGACCCGCTGGCGTCAGGTGGAGCCGTCGTTCATGCGCGGCATGCTGTTGATCGGTGCCTTGCAGTTCGGCGTGACCTACGTCTGCCTGTACCTGAGTTTCCGTGTATTGACGGTGCCCGAGGTGCTGCTGTTCACCATCCTTACGCCCCTGCACGTGACCTTGATCGAAGACGCGCTGAACCGGCGCTTCAATCCCTGGGCGCTGATCGCGGCGCTGGTGGCTGTGGCCGGCGCGGCGGTGATTCGCTACGACCGGATCAGCCCGGATTTCTTCATGGGCTTCTTGCTGCTGCAACTGGCCAACTTCACCTACGCGGCCGGGCAGGTGCTCTACAAACACCTGGTGGCCCGACACCCGAGCGACCTGCCGCATTACCGGCGTTTCGGCTATTTCTATCTCGGCGCGCTGATGGTGGCGTTGCCGGCATTCCTGCTGTTCGGCAAGGCCAATTTCTGGCCAGAAGCGCCGTTGCAATGGGGCGTGCTGGTGTTCCTCGGCCTGGTTTCCACCGCACTGGGGTTGTACTGGTGGAACAAAGGCGCCTGCCTGGTCAACGGCGGGACGCTGGCGGTGATGAACAACCTGCACGTGCCGGTGGGGCTGCTGGTGAATCTGCTGATCTGGAACCAGCACGAGGCGTTGGGGCGGTTGCTGCTGGGTGGGTCGGTGATCTTGGCGGCGGTGTGGATCAGTCGGTTGGGGATCCGCCAGCCTCAGCCTTCACCCTGATCCCCTTGTGGGAGCGAGCTTGCTCGCGATGGCGGAGTGTCAGTCAGCATCTATGTTTCTGATACACCGTCATCGCGAGCAAGCTCGCTCCCACAGGGGATCTGTGGTGGTTTCAGATCACCTGCTTCTGCGGTTCCGGCAGGTGGCTCGCCCCTAGCACCGCCGGCAACAATCCCGAGCGCAAGTCCATGCCGCTGGGCTGTTGGTACAGGTTCAATCCGAACTCCGGCATCACCGCCAGCAGGTAATCGAAAATATCCCCCTGGATGCGCTCGTAATCCGCCCACGCGGTGGTGCGGGTGAAGCAGTAGATTTCCAGCGGGATGCCCTGGGCGGTGGTCTGCATCTGCCGGACCATGCAGGTCATGTTCGGCTGGATCTCCGGGTGGCTCTTCAAGTAGGCCAGGGCATAGGCGCGGAAGGTGCCCAGGTTGGTCATCCGCCGACGGTTGGCCGACATGGCTGCGACGTTGCCCTGGGCCTCGTTCCAGGCCTTGAGCTCGGCCTGCTTGCGGCCGATGTAGTCGGTCAGCAGGCGCACCTGGGTCAGGCGCTGTTCTTCCTCGTCATGCAGGAAGCGCACGCCGCTGGCGTCGATGAACAGGCTGCGCTTGATCCGTCGCCCGCCGGACTGCTGCATGCCGCGCCAGTTCTTGAACGACTCGGACATCAGTCGCCAGGTCGGGATCGAGACGATGGTCTTGTCGAAGTTCTGCACCTTGACCGTGTGCAGCGTGATATCCACCACATCACCGTCGGCGCCGACCTGGGGCATCTCGATCCAGTCGCCGACCCGCAGCATGTCATTGCTGGTCAGTTGCACGCTGGCAACGAATGACAGCAGGGTGTCCTTGTAGACCAACAGGATCACCGCCGACATCGCACCCAGGCCCGACAGCAGCAACAACGGCGAACGGTCGATCAGCGTGGCGACGATGATGATCGCGCCAAACACATACAGCACCATCTTCGTCAGTTGCACGTAGCCCTTGATCGAGCGGGTACGCGCATGTTCGGTGCGGGCGTACACGTCCAGCAGGGCGCTGAGCAGGGCACTGAGGCTCAGCACCATGAACAGGATGGTGAACGCCAGGGCGACGTTGCCCAGGAAAATCATGCTGGTCTTGCTCAGTTCCGGCACCAGGTGCAGGCCGAACTGGATGATCAGTGACGGCGTCATCTGCGCCAGGCGATGGAAGACCTTGTTCTGGCGCAGGTCGTTGACCCAGTGCAGGGCCGGTTGGCGCCCGAGCAGTTTGGCCGCGTGCAGGATCAGGTAGCGCGCCACCCGTCCCAGCACCAGGGCGATGACCAGCAGCAACATCAGGGCGAGGCTGGAGTGCAGGAGCGGGTGCTGGTCAAGGGCACCCCAGAGGTCTTGGATGTTGACCCAGAGTTGTTTGATGTCCATGGACGAAACGGTTCTTCTATAAAGACGCGACGGGACGATTAGAGCATTTAAGCCCGGTCAAGTGACCGTTGATGACAAATCGGCTTATAAAAATGCACTGATTTACCGCCGTTTGTATAAAGAAACTCGGCCTTCGCGCTCGAAACCGTTACCCTATGCAGCTGTTTTTTTGCATTTCTTCGAGGTAGCACCCGTGTTTTCCCAATTCGCCCTGCACGAACGCCTGCTCAAAGCCGTGGCCGAGCTTAAATTTGTCGAGCCAACGCCGGTGCAGGCAGCGGCTATTCCGCTCGCGCTCCAGGGGCGTGACCTGCGGGTGACGGCGCAGACCGGCAGCGGCAAGACCGCCGCGTTCGTGCTGCCGATCCTCAACCGCCTGATCGGCCCGGCCAAGGTCCGCGTCAGCATCAAGACCCTGATCCTGCTGCCGACCCGCGAACTGGCCCAGCAGACCTTGAAGGAAGTGGAGCGTTTCTCGCAATTCACCTTCATCAAGTCCGGCCTGATCACCGGCGGCGAAGATTTCAAGGTCCAGGCCGCGATGCTGCGCAAGGTGCCGGACATCCTGATCGGCACGCCGGGGCGGATGATCGAGCAGTTGAACGCCGGCAACCTCGACCTCAAGGAAGTCGAAGTGCTGGTACTGGACGAAGCTGATCGCATGCTCGACATGGGCTTTGCCGAAGACGTGCAGCGCCTGGTGGACGAATGCGTCAATCGCCAGCAGACCATGCTGTTCTCCGCCACCACCGGCGGTTCGGGCCTGCGCGAGATGATCGCCAAGGTGCTGAACAACCCCGAGCACTTGCAGCTCAACGCCGTCAGCCAACTGAACTCCACCACCCGCCAGCAGATCATCACCGCCGACCACAACCAGCACAAAGAACAGATCGTCAACTGGTTGCTGGCCAACGAGACCTACGAAAAAGCCATCGTGTTCACCAACACCCGGGCCATGGCCGACCGCATTTACGGTCGCCTGGTGGCCCAGGAATACAAGGCGTTCGTGCTGCACGGCGAGAAAGACCAGAAGGACCGCAAGCTGGCCATCGACCGTCTCAAGCAGGGCGGCGTGAAAATCCTCGTCGCCACCGATGTCGCCGCCCGCGGCCTGGATGTGGATGGCCTGGACATGGTCATCAACTTCGACATGCCTCGCAGCGGCGACGAGTACGTGCACCGCATCGGTCGTACCGGTCGCGCCGGTAACGATGGCCTGGCGATCTCGCTGATCTGCCACGGCGACTGGAACCTGATGTCGAGCATTGAGCGCTACCTCAAGCAGAGCTTCGAGCGCCGCACCATCAAGGAAGTCAAAGGCACCTACGGCGGACCGAAAAAGGTCAAGGCCTCGGGCAAGGCCGTTGGCGTGAAGAAGAAAAAGGTCGACGCCAAGGGCGACAAGAAGAAAACCGGCGCTAAGGCCCCGACCAAGCGCAAGACCGCCAACCGCCCGAAGACCGACGCCCCGTCGCTGGTCAGCAAGGACGGCATGGCCCCGCTCAAGCGCCGCAAGCCGGAAGCGCCGGCGGCTGAGTGAAGCCGCGGTAGTGCTTCATGAAAAACCGGACCTTGGGTCCGGTTTTTTTATGGGTGAAACTAAAATCTAAGCTTGGCACAGACCCCTGTGGCGAGGGAGCTTGCTCCAGCTGGGCTGCGTAGCAGCCCCAATGGTGTATGTTCACCATTTTTCCGCAGTGAGACTTGGTTTTTGGGGGCGCTACGCACCCCAGCGGGAGCAAGCTCCCTCGCCACAAAAGCAAGGTTGCGTCCGGCTTAGGCAATCACCCAGCCTTCTTCTCTGCCTGCTTCAACTCTTGCAGACGCTTATCGATCAACTGGCACTTATCCGGCACATCCTTGCTGGCAGTCTCCAGGTCCATGGCCTGCAACTCATCATTGATTTCCTTGGCCTTGGCCGGGTTCTGCTCGGTGAGCTTGGTCACTTCCTGGGCCAGCTGTTCACGTTTGAGGGTGGCTTCGTCAGGCGTGCAAGCCCAGGCGGGCAGGGCGCAGGTGAGGGTGGCTGCGAGGGTGAGTTTCAAGAGGGTTTTCATGGCTGGGCCTCATATTCCTTGTTGGGCAGGTAATGGGTTGAGGCCGTTGTTGGGTGGAAAGTTCATTGGCCGCCATGCTGGCTGCCGCTTCGCAGGGTGCTTTTTTCAGATTTTCCCTAGCCGATATTAAACCGTCGTCTACCATGGAGAAATGCGACTGGTAGCCCTATGCCTGCAACGCCGGGTCGCTGCTTCACACAGGATGTAAGTGCTTCATTAGCTAGGAGGCTAACAATATGTCCGTCGCAATGCAGTCAATGACTTCCAGATCATCCAGTTCAGCTCACATTGAGCAATGGAGCAGCTACGCCTGTCAGGGTGTATCCACGGCCTGTGATAGCCGTTAATTCAAAGGAATGAAACCTATGAACCTTAGAGCGATATTCAGTCGGCTGATGTTGTGTCTGTGTGGTTTATTTGCGCTCTCATCGGCCCATGCGGAGAGTCTGATCATTGCCACACCACAACAAGGTGTGGGAATAAAAGTCGATGTCTTTGACAAGCCCGACGCCTCAAACGGTATTCCTTCCTCGACGAGCCTGGTGGGATTCGGCCTCCCAGCAGGATTTATACCCGCGGTGCAGTCGTTCAAGGGAAAAATTTATATGTTCTGGTCCAATAATTATGATTCAGAGCATATCTATTCTTCCTATTCGACAGATGGGAAAAAGTGGTCCCCTGCTAAAACTATCCCAGTGAATGGCTACCGATGGGGTGGGGATATTTCAGTGACTGTATTTAAGCAGAAGCTAGTGCTGACCTTTGCCGATCCTCAGCAACGCTTGAGGACCACCAGCTCTACAGACGGCGTCAGTTGGACCGATATTCAAACTATCAATACCAGCCCTATGGCCGGCGTTAACAGCCCCGTTGTGTATAACGGTCAATTATTCATTTTTTATCACAAAGGTGACGGTAATGCTAAAACTGTTTATTACGTCACTTCGAATGATGGTCTTCTGTTCGGCCGGGAAACTCCAGCGTTCCAGGAAAGCACTGACACGCCTCTGACCAAAGTGGTGCCTATCGTCTATAGCGGTAAGATTTGGGTCTATTACACGGTGGAAAATCGCCTCATGTACGCACGCACTTACAACCGTCGCGGCCAGTGGGGAGAGAGGCAAGAGCTGAAAGGTATAAACAGTAAACTTTTCCTGAACAGTGCGGCGATGATCAACGATCGTGTGTTTGTCAGCAACAATACAAAAACTTTTTACTCCAGCGATGGGGTTAACTGGAATCCGTATTTCGCTGCGAGTGGGCTTGATAACTTTCCCTCGGTTTTGGGCGTTTCCTATGGCATTACCGCAAGCGATCTAACCGTGCGCAACCCGCAACTGCCCTCGGACCTGGCCACAGGCCTCAGCCATAGCGACTATGCAACGTTCGCCTGGCGCAGCTTTTTCGCACTGAACAATACAGCTGCCGCACCATTGCCCGCTAACCGCGGCGTCGGCAATCCCGCCAGCAGTTTTGCTGATTCGGGCAAGGTGCCAAAGTCTCCCAGCCCCTTGTTATGGCAAACCTTCGCGCACCGTACCGAGTTGTTTCCCGCGGGACCACAAAAAAACACCGCAGGTGGTCCGACGCGCCCGTTTGGTTCTGACCCGCAATACAGCTATATCCAATTTCCCCAGGGTATTCGTTTGGCGCCTGGCGCCACCTTTAATCATTACAACAATCTGGATGAGGCGACCCAAATAGGACAAAACGCTATTTTCTTCCCGGTCAATCCGCCAAATGCGGCGAAGACAGGGAGCGATTATGCCCCTTCAAACGACAGCCAGATCCTGTTCGAGGCCAAGGCAAATCCCGTCGTTTATGAATATGCGAAAGGCCTGACCAGCTTCCCGGATATGAATGTAGTGCTGCCCGACGGCGCGGTGGAGGTCAAGGCGACATGGCGCAAGCTGGCAGACATCCCGGTTCAAAATCGCGCGCGTTACCACACGGCGACGGTGGTGACCTATAAGGGCCTCGACAGTGACCCGGTGGCGCAGAACGAAGACTACGCACTGGTCGCCTTGCATATCATCCATAAGACGTCCAACTACCCGACCTTCATTTTCGCCACGTTCGAGCACGAAGATGCCCTGACGTTGCCCGACGGTAAATCACCGACCGGGCTCTACTACATTGCCAACTACAACAAGATTGATTACCCCGGTTTCGATATAAACACCCCCCCGACCGCCACCTTCTCTGACGGCAACAAGACCTATACGGTTTCCCTGCCAAAAGCGGGCGCAGTCGCAAACGCGAGCCTTGATCCGCCGGTCTACTCTGGCAGCAACGGGATCCCTGAAGGGCAGGCCGGCCCGATCCGGGTCGTGCAACCGCTCACCATGGATGTCGAAGTCGCGGCGGTGAACAACCAGGTCAAGCAGTTGATGGACGGCAGCGGCGAATTCAACAATTCGGTCTGGAAGCATTATCGGCTCAAAGGCGTTCAAGCCATCCCGTCGAGCACTCAAACCGATCCGGATTACTACCTGGCCAATATCATGGTCGAAAGCAGCCAGCCGGGGATTCAGCTGTTTCGTGGGAGCAACATATTCCCCATCCCGAATAACAACACCCTGACCAATGCGCGCAACCAGCCGAATATCAAGGTACCGGATTACGACCACAGCACCCAAAGCCTGACCATGGGCGGATGCATGGGGTGTCATGGCATCGCCCAGAGCTCGCTGAAACAAGGTTTCAGCTTCCTGTTCGATGCAATCAATCCCACGTTCAGCAAAGGTGTCACCGGCTTTGCGGGCCCAGAGACCGTAGGCTTACCTGATCCGCGCACCATGAAGGCACGTGCCTTGAAATATTCTTTCGGTCCTCAGAACACGGCAGCCGTCGAGGAGGCAAGTAAGTAGCCGTCAAACCATTGCCCAGCAGGATATCCCTGCTTTCAGAGGCGGATGCCTCGCTCTTTCATAAAGAACCGGACCTTGAGTCCGGTTTTTTATGAAGCCCGTCGACACAAAATTACCCCCGGCGAACGCTGCTGGTCCGTTTTGTAGGAGGTTTCCAGAGTTGCCTCGGGACCTTTCGTACCCCCGTACCGGAGCCATCCGATTTCAGATGAATGGTTCCAGCAATAGCCTTAAAGCCCAATCCATTTAGTTGACGTCAAAATGATGGCTTATTAATATCGCGCCACTATTTTGATGTCACTTTCCGCTCGAGGGATCGAACATGTCCTCACCCGTCTTTTGGGCGAGGTTGTGCGTGGCTTTGCTGTGCCTTTCTCCGCTGACCCTGGCTCACGCCGCCCCCACTCCAGGCGAGACGGACCTGATCCGCGAGCGCCAGAACCGTTTGCTCGAAGAGCAGCGTCGTCGCCTGGAGGAACTCAAGGACCTGCCCGGCCAGGAGGCGAAGCCGGCCCAGCCGACCGCACCTGTCGATACCCGTTGCTTCCCCATCAAGACCATCGAACTCAAAGGCGCCAACAGTCTTTCCGCCAGCGCGCGTGAGCATCTGCTCAAGCCCTACATCGGCCAATGCCTGGGTGTGCCGCAGCTTAACGAACTGCTCAAAGTCATCACCGACCACTACATCGAAAAGGGGCTGGTCACCAGCCGTGCCTATCTGCCGCAGCAAGACCTGTCCGGTGGGCATCTGAGCGTGCTGGTGGTGGAAGGGCGACTCGAAGGCCTGAAGGGGGCCGAGAACAGCAAGCTATCGGAGCGTGAACTGGCGATGGCTTTTCCCGGCAAGGCCGGTGACCTGGTCAACCTGCGGGAGATCGAGCAGATGGTGGATCAGCTCAATCGCCTGCCGTCGAACCAGGCCAAGATGGAGCTGACCCCAGGCCAGGAAGTTGGTGGCAGTGAAGTAAATGTCACCAACGAGCCGAAAAAGCCCTGGCGCGCCGGTCTGTCGCGCAGCAACGACGGCCAGCGCAGCACCGGCGAGCAGCAGTGGGGCAGCAGTTTCGAGTGGGACAGCCCGCTGGGCCTGGCCGACCAGTTGATGCTGCGCGGCGGTCACGATGGGATGACCGATCACCAGCACACCTCCAACAACGCCATGCTTTATTACAACCTGCCTTGGGGCTGGTGGAACGTCAGCTACACCTACAGCCAGAGCGAATACCGCTCGCAAATCCCGGCCAACGGTTTCAACTTCAAGCAGACGGGCGACAGCCAGAACCATCAGTTGCGGGTCGAGCGGGTGATCCATCGCGATGCGCTGAGCAAGACTTCCCTCAACACCGGCCTTTCGTACCTGCGCACCAACAACTTCATCGAAGACAGCAAGCTTGCCGAAAGCAGCAATCGCATCAGCGAGGCGCAGTTCGGCATCAACCATGGCCGGCGGATCGGCAATGCCTTCGTCAACCTCGACCTGGGCCTGCAACAAGGTATCGGCGCTCTCGATGCCCAGGGCGATCACGACCCGGGCCCTGGCGTGCCGGATGCGCGTTATCGCAAGTACACCGCCACCCTCAGCTATTTGCAGCCTTTCATGCTGGGGGGCGAGTCCTTCAGCTTCAGCAGCCTGATGACCGGCCAGCGCAGCGAAGACGTGCTGTTCAGCCCGCAGCGCATGAGCCTGGGCGGGCAATCGTCGATTCGTGGCTACAAGGACCAATCACTGTCCGGCGACAGCGGCGGCTACTGGCGCAACGACCTGCGCTGGAGCCGCCCGGTGGCGGTGGAGTGGCTGCGCCCGGTGTTCGCCGAATACGGCACCAGCCTCGGCTATGACCAGGGCGTGATTCGCGGCGACCGCTACAACGGCGGCCAGCACGGGCGCATGTCGAGCAACTCGCTGGAGCTGTTCGCCCGCGGCGAGCACCTGAGCGCCAGTGTCACCTTCGCCCATTCCCTGGAACGCCCGGATGCCCTGACCGAGCGCGAAGCGCCGATCTACTTCCGTATTGATGCATTTCTCTAAATTTTGCTGCAACGAGACCTGAACATGGACGACCGCCAACACGCCTTCCTGGCTCGCCAACCTTCCGCAACCCTGCAAGCACGTGACCGCTTCTGGGGCATGCCCAAGCGTGGCCTGGCGTTCCTGCTGGCCAACGTCATGTTCTGGCAACCGATGTGGGCCCAGGCCGACGGCATTGTCGTCAGCGCCCCGGGTACCGGCCTCAGTCAGGCAGGCAACGGCGTACCCATCGTCAACATCGCCAAACCCAACGGCAGCGGGCTGTCCCACAACCAGTTCAGCGACTACAACGTCGGCAGCAACGGCGTGATCCTCAACAACGCCACCGCCCGCACCCAGTCCACGCAACTGGGCGGGATCATTATCGGCAACCCGAACCTCAACGGCACGGCCGCCACGACCATCCTCAATGAAGTCAACGGCGGCAACCCCAGCCAGTTGCGCGGCTACACCGAAGTGGCCGGGCAATCGGCCCGCGTGATCGTGGCCAACCCCTACGGCATTACCTGCAACGGCTGCGGCTTCATCAATACCCCGAAAGCGACCCTGACCACCGGCAAGCCAATCATCGAGAACGGTCAGGTGAGCCGCTATCAGGTCGACCAAGGCAGTGTCGCGATCGAAGGCGCGGGCCTCAACGCCAACAACGTCGACAGTTTCGAAATCATCACTCGCAGCGCCAGGATCAACGCCGAGATCCAGGCCAAGAACCTGACCATCGTCACCGGGCGCAACGACGTCAACGCCGACACCCTCAACGCCACCGCCCGCGCCGCCGACGGCAGCGCCAAGCCACAACTGGCGATCGACTCCTCAGCTCTGGGCGGGATGTACGCCGGCGCGATCAAACTGGTGGGCACCGAGGCCGGTGTCGGGGTGAAGCTGGACGGGCAGTTGATTGCCAGTGGCGGGGATATTCAGTTGGATGCCAACGGCCACCTGAGCCTGGCGCAGACCTCGGCCACCGGCGCGGTCAACGTCAAAGCCGCGAGCCTTGATGCCCAAGGACCGGTTTACGCCGGCACCACATTGAAGGCCCAGACCCAGGGCAACCTGAGCAACCAGCAGAGTCTTGCGGCGCGGGACAGCATCACCCTGGGCGCGGGTGGGCAACTGACCAACAACGGCATTATTGAGGCCGGGGTCAATGCGAATAACACCCGTAATGCGGCGGGGGATGTGAGCCTGGAGGCGCAGAGTCTGAGTAACAACGGTAAGAGTGTTGTTGCCAGTCGTAACCTCACAGCCAACGTGACGCAGACGCTGAGTAACCAGGGCGGAACCCTGAGCGGCGGGCAGACCACCACGGTCAACGCCGCGACCCTGGACAATCAAAGTAAAGGACGGGTGCTCAGCAGTAATACGCTGAACATCACCGCCAACACACTGCTCAATACCCAAGGCACAGTCAGCAGCAACGGCAACCTGACGGCCAATGTCGGGCAGTTGAAAAACACCAGTGGCGAATTCACCGGTTTGAACGGCGTTACGTTGCGCGTTGCTTCGCTGGACAACGTAGCGGGTCTGGTCGCGGCAGGGCAGGGGTTGGATATCAACGCCAGCGGCCAAGTGAACAACCGCAGCGGCCGCCTCACTTCAAGCAAGAGCGTCCAGCTCAGCGCTGCGTCGCTGGATAACACCGCAGGCCGCTTGCTCAGTGACGGTGCGCTCACCGCCAGCATTTCGGCGCAGCTGCTGAATCAGGCGGGATTGCTGTCCTCGGCCGGACTGCTGACCCTCAACGCGGCGAGCCTGGACAACCGTCAGAGCGGCATTGTCACCACAAGCCAGGCTGCCAGCCTCACCGTAGGCACGTTGGATAACCGCGGCGGTGAGCTGTCGAGCCAGGGTGTCCTGGCGCTGACCGGCACCGAGCTGAGCAACGGCAACAGCGGCAAACTGATTGCCTACGGCGACTTGCGCCTGACCCTGGAACGCCTGACCAACCAGAGCCAAGGGTTGATCTCCACCCGAGGTGCCCTGGCCGTCAATGCCGGGCAACTGGACAACCGCCAGGGCTCGCTTTATGCCCGGCAAGGGATGAACCTGGACCTGCGCGGGCAACTGCTCAATGCCCAAGGCAGCCTCAAAAGCGACACCAGCGCCAGCGTCAAAGCCGCCGGGATCACTAACGATGCGGGCCAGTTGACCAGCGTCGGTGCGTTGAACATCGACAGCGCCGCGACCCTGAGCAACCTGGGTGGCAGCGTGATCAGCGGTGACACGCTGTCACTGAAGGCCGGTCAGGTGAACAACACCTCCGGCCGCATCGCCAGTGCCAAAGCCCTGAATGCCAGCGTCACCGGGCTGGAGCAACAGAACGGCCAATTGGTCAGCAACACCAGCCTTTCCCTCGACCTCAACCATGGGCAATTGAACAACCGGGGCGGGCTGATCAGCACCCCCGGCGCGCTGCTGTTGAACAACCTCGCCGCCGTGAACAACCGTGACGGCGAGATCTCCAGCGACAAAGCCTTCAGCCTGAATGCAAACAGCCTGGACAACAGCGCCGGGAAGGTCGTCAGCAAGCAGGGCCTCAACCTGACCATTGCCCAGGCGTTGAACAACGCCCAAGGATTGGTCTCGGCCAATGGCCTTGCCGTGCGCGCCGCCAGTCTGGACAACAGCAGCGGCACCTTGAGCAGCGACGCCGACCTGAGCGTGAACGTCGACGCAACGCTGACCAACCTGGAGGGCGAAGTGTCCAGTGCCGGTCTGACCCGGCTCAACGCGATGACCCTGAATAACCGCAACGGTCAGGTGCTGGGCGATAACGCCTTGAACATCAGCCTGGGCGGTGCGCTGGACAACCGCGAGGGCGTGCTCGGTTCGGGCAAGGTCGTGGACATCCAGGCCGCGAGCCTGAACAACGGCAACGCTGGCCAGGTGATCAGCTACGGCAGCCTGAGCGCACGCATCAGCGGCCTGCTGGACAACCAGAGCCAGGGCGAAGTGATCGCCAAGGGCGCACTCGGCCTGCAAACCGGCAGCCTCGACAACCGCGGCGGTCGCCTCACCGGGGTCGGCCTGCTGACCGTGCGCAGCGATTCGCTCGACAACCGTGGCGGCAACATCCGCGCCGACAAAGCGCTGCAACTGACGGTCGCGCAACTGGACAACCGCAGCAACGGGATCATCACCGGCAAGGCCGGCGTCGGTGTCGAAGTCACGCGGCTGGACAACCGCGGTGGCCTGCTGAGCAGCGTCGGCCCGCTGAACTTGAAGGCCAATGAGGTGCAAAACGCCCTTGGCCGCATCTCCAGCCAAACCGACCTCACCGCGCTGATCGATACCCTGCAACAGCAGGGCGGCGCGCTGGTCTCACAAGGCAACCTGAGCCTGACCGGCAGCGTTCTGGATAACCGCAACGGTGGCTTGGTCGGCACCACAAAAGCGCTGGATTTGCAGGTTGGTCAGGTCGATAACCGGGCGGGCGAACTGTCCGCAGGGCTGGACGCCAAGGTTGGCGCTCAACGCCTGGACAACAGCGACGGCGGCAAACTGATTGCCGGCAGCGCTCTTGAATTGAAAGTCGCGCAACTGATCAACCAGACCAAGGGCCTGATCCACGCCCAAGGCCGCCTCATGCTCACGGGCAATACGCTGGACAACAGCGGTGGCGGACTCAGTAGCCTGAATGCTTTGGTGATCACACTCGACAACGCATTGTTGAATAACAAAGGCCTGATCAGCAGCGAAGGTGAACTGACCGTCAACGCCGGCAGCCTCGATAACACCGCCGGCAGCCTTGGCAGCGCCGGCGCGTTGTCCATCGTCAGCCAGGGTGGGCTGATCAACCAGGGCGGCTCCATCAGCACCGACGCTGGCCTGAGCCTCAAAAGCGCCAGCCTGGACAATAGCCAGAAAGGCCTGATCTCGAGCAGCGCCGCCACTGAGGTCCGCACTGGCGCTTTCAATAACAGTCAAGGTGGCCGCCTGACCTCGGGCAACACCCTCAAGCTCACCGCCACTCAGGTGAACAACGCCGCCGGCCGTATCGCCAGCAACCAGGCCTTGAGCGCATCGGTCACCGGGCTGGATCAGCAGCAAGGGGAGTTGTTCAGCAACACCAGCGTCAGCCTGGACATGAACCAGGGCCAGTTGAACAACCAGGGCGGCCTGATCAACGCCCCGGGCCTGTTGCTGCTGAGCAACCTCAAGGACGTCAACAACCAGGGTGGTGAAATTTCCAGCCGGCTAGCGTTCACCCTGGCGGCGCGGAACCTCGATAACAGCGGCGGCAAACTGCTCAGCAATCAAGGCCTGATCCTGAGGACAGCCCAGGCCCTGAACAACGCCAAAGGGATCATCTCGGCCGCGTCCGTGGACAGCCACAGCGCCAGCCTGGATAACAGCGATGGCCTGGTCAGCAGTCTCGATCAGCTCGATTTGGACGTAGATAGCCTGCTCGACAACCAGCGCGGTTCGCTGATCGCCGACGGCGCGCTGACATTGAACGCTGATCGCCTGGACAACCGTGCCGCCAGCATCGCCGGCAAAGCCGGGCTCAACGCTACCGTCACCGCGCTGGATAACCGTCAAGGCACGCTGGTCAGCACCACGGACCTGACGGTGAAGGCCTCCCGCCTCGACAACCGCCAAGCCGGTTTGATCGGCGCGACAAAAGTGCTGGATCTCAACGTTGACGACCTCGACAACCGTGGCGGCGAGCTGAGCGGTAACACTGGCGTCACACTGGTGAGCAAAAACCTCGACAACAGCGACAGCGGCCAAATATTCGCCGGGCAAACCCTGAAGCTCACCGTGGACAAGCTGCTCAACCGGACCAAAGGCCTGCTCAGTGCCAAGACGCAATTGAGCCTCGACGGCGGTTCCCTGGACAACAGCGGCGGCTATCTGGTCAGCCAGCAGAACCAGCGCATCGACCTCAGTGGCGACCTGATCAACACCCAGGGTCAAATCAGCAGCGAAGGCACCCTGGACGTCAGCGCCGCCAACCTGAGCAACAGCGGCGGCAGCTTGTCCAGCGCGATGAGCCTCACCGTTAAAAGCCTGGGCCGCCTCGATAACCAGGGCGGCGAACTGGTGACCGACGGCGCGTTGCTGCTCACCAGCACGGCGCTGGACAACCGTCAGCAGGGCAGCATCAGCGGCAAAGGCGCGGTGAACGTCTCTACCGGCGCGTTCGACAACAGCCAGAACGGACGCCTGAACAGCGGCAGCACGCTGAACCTCAATGCGGCCCAGGTCACCAACCAGGACGGCGGCCGCATCGGCAGCCAGGGCGCACTGACTGCCTCGGTTTCCGGCCTGGATCAACAGGGCGGCCAGCTGTTCAGCAACACCTCGCTGAGCCTGGACATGAATAACGGCCAGCTCAACAACCAGAACGGCCTGATCAACGCCCCCGGTACGTTGCTGCTGAAAAACCTCCTCGGCGTGAACAACCAGGGCGGTGAAATTTCCAGCGCTCAAGCCTTCACTCTGACGGCGCAAAACCTCAACAACGACGGTGGCCGGTTGCTCAGCAACCAAGGCCTGACCTTACGCGTCGTCCAGGCGCTCAACAACGTCAAAGGCCTGATCGGCGCGGCCAGCGTCGATACCGTTGCGCAAAGCCTGAACAACAACGGTGGAACCCTGACCAGTCGTGGCAAGCTCGACCTGACGGTTGGCCAACAATTAGACAACCAGGCCCAAGGCCTGATCAGCGCCGCGCAGTTGCTGACACTCAACAGCGGCAATTTGAACAACCAGGGTGGCAGCGTGCTGGCGGGCGGTGCATTGGTCCTCAACGCCATGGCCCTGAACAACAGCGCCAACGGCCTGATCAATGCCCAATCCAGACTCACCCTCGGCGCCGATTCGCTGGACTCCAGCGACGGCGGCGAAGTGTCGGCCAAAGGCGATCTGAACCTGACCCTGGCCGCGCTCAACCAAAACGGTGGACGTCTTCTGGGCGAACAAGCCGTGACGCTGAACCTCGGCGGTCATGACCTGAACAATCGCAACGGCCTGATCACCGCCAAAGGTTTGCTGACCGTCAACGGCCTGCGCAACCTTGATAACCAGGGTGGCGAAATCTCCAGTAGCCAGAGCTTCAACCTCAGCGGCCAGACGATCGATAACAGCGGCGGCAAGCTGATCAGCAGTCAGAACCTGAGCCTTGATGGCGATAGCCTGGTCAACCAGAACGGCTTGATCTCTGGATGGCAAGACTTGCAGGTCAGTGGCAGCAGCCTGGACAACCGCAACAACGGCACGCTTTCCAGCCGCAATGGAGACGTCGGCGTCACCCTCAGCGGAGCTCTGCTCAACAGCGCTGCCGGTGCCCTGGTCGGCCAGAAAAAACTCACTGTCAGCGCCGCCAGCCTGGATAACCGGGGCGGGATTCTGTCCAGCGGTGGCGACCAGACCCTGACCGTCACTGGCGGTTTGCTGAACAACGCCCAAGGCGGCTTGATCGACAGCGGCGCCATTCTGGTCATGAACGCCATGACCCTGGGCAACGTCAGCGGCACCCTCAATGCACAACAAGCCCTGAGCTTCACCGGCACCAGCCTGGACAACAGCGGCGGCAACCTGATCGGCAACGCCGCCGTGACCCTGGATTTGCTCGGCGCCCTGACCAACACCAATGGCAAGCTCGCCAGCGCCGGCCCGCTGCGGGTCGAGCGCGCCACGCAGATCAACAACCAGGGCGGCCAGATCGCCAGCCAAGGCCTGTTGACCTTGCTCACCAGTGGCCTGGACAACCGCAATCGCGGCACCGTCGCGGCCAATGATTTGTTGGTCCTGAATACCTCCGGCGCCGTCCAGAATGATGCCGATGGCTTGATCTACAGCCAGAACGGCGGCGTGGAAATCGACGCAGCCAGTCTTTCCAACGGCAAGGGTGTGGTGCAAAGCCAAGGAGGGTTGAAACTCACTGTCGATACGGACATCGATAACCAGAGCGGTCGAATCCAAGCCAAGGCCGGCGATGTGAGCGTAACGGGTCGCCATTTCGATAACCGTGGCGGCGTGCTCGCCAGCCTGCAAGGGATGCTCACCACCCAACTGACCGGCGTGCTGAAAAACGGCTACGACCTGAACAACAACCGCCAGGGCGGCATCACCCAGGCCCAGCGCCTGAACCTGACCGCACGCGGCGGCCTTGACAACTACGGCGGGCGCATCTCCGCACAGACCGGCGACGCCAGCGTCACCACCGGCAATTTCGACAACCGCAACGGCGGCCTCTATGCCAAAGGCAAGGTCAACGTCAGCGCCAACGATTTCGACAACAGTGGCGACAACGACGGCCAGATCGCCGGCAGCCAGATCGACCTGGACCTCACCGGCGCCCTGAACAACCGCCTGGGCATCATCGAAAGCGACAGCACCCTGGCGATCAAGGCCGCGAGCCTTGATAACCAGACCGGGCAGTTGCGTGCCTTGGGTGGAAGCGGTACGACCAACTTCCAGATTGGCGGCCTGTTCGATAACCGCAACGGCACGCTGGAAACCGCCAACAATGGCCTGATCCTCAACGCCGCCAACTTCCAGAACCAGGGCGGCAGCCTGTTACACGTAGGCAGCGGCAACTTTGATATCTCCACCGCCAACCTGACCAACGCTGGCGGCAGTCTTGTCACCCGCGGCGGGTTGACGCTGACCGCCGACAACTGGACCAACAGCAGCGTGATCCAGGCCGGACGCCTGACCGTCAACGTGAACAACCTGACTCAGACCGGGACCGGGCAGTTGCTGGCTTCTACCAGCCTGGTGGGGAATGGGGAAAATTGGAGTAACGATGGGCTGATTGCCAGTGATGGTTCGATCAGTCTTGAGATGGGGGGGAGCTACGGAGGTAGCGGGCGGATGTCGAGCCTCGGTGGTATCGACCTGACCGCAGCGCAACTGAATTTGGGCGCGGCTTCCAGCATCGCTGGCGGTGGCGACACCACGGTAAACATCAGTGGACAACTGACCAATGCTGGGCGTCTGACCTCCAGTGCAAATCTGACCGTCCAGGCCGGGAGCCTCATCAATTCCGGAACCCTGGGGTCGGCCCGGAACCTCGTGTTGAAAACCCCTTCGCTGCTGAATGACAGCGGGTTGGTATTCAGCGGTGCGGACATGACGCTGGGCGTGAGCAACTTCACCAACCAGAGCGGTGATCTTTACGGGTTGGGTAATGTAGTGATCGGTGGCTATGGCGCCGCCGCACGAGCCGCCAGCGTGAACAACGTCTCCGGCTCGATGGAGAGCGGCGGCACATTCACGATCAACGCCGATGGGTTCCAGAACCGTACCGAGGGCGCGGTGGCGTCTGGTGGACGCAAGCTGATTTCGGGGTTTATCGCCAATATATGTAATGACTGCCGAGGAAACACTTTCACCTTCACATTGGCTGCTCGCGAGGTTTTCGAAAGTATCGACAACGACACCAGCAGCTCGGCACTGTTAACAGCTGGCAACGATTTGGTTTTCCGGGGTGGTACTTTCCTGAATAGCAAAAGTACGGTAAGTGCCGGTGGCAACATCAATATCACGGCTGACAACTTCCAGAACATTGGCGCGCAAAATGGGACCATCGAGCGCACCCGCAGCTATCAGGTCGCTGGGATGAGTGATGGCAATACCGACAGGTTTTTTACCAATGTCGTGACGCCTTATAACCAACGAAACAACCCTGATTTCCCGTACGTTTATTACCTCGATCTGGACGGTGGCATTCACAAAGCCATACCAAGGTCAGGGCGTGAAAGGGAGGGTGGGCGAGAGGGAGAAAGCTACGAAGTCGTATCGCTCAAGGATACTGAAACTGGAGTGGGTGTCAGTGCTCGTTTTGGTTACAACATCGTATTGTCTGGTTTGAAATATGGCTTCGAAGCTTCAATGTCGTCCCAGTACGATCCGAACAACCTGCTTCAGATGCCAAACCTGGATCAGTACAACCTGCTCAGTGACATTGAAGTCGTCAAGGACAGTTCCGGCGCCGCAAGTACAGTCGGCAGCCGTAACGCCGTCATCCAGGCCGGCGGTAACGTCTCGATCACTGCAACCAAAGACCTGCAGAACAGTGTCATCCATGAGGACTACGCCGCCAGTGGCGGTACCAACAAGGTTGCAGACACCAAGGTCAGCGGCACCGGCACCACGGTCGTAAGGATCAACAATCAGCTGCCACCTGATCGCGCCCAGCAGCAGGTAAACCCGCTGAGCCTTCCTGGTTTCGCCTTGCCCTCCGGGCAAAACGGTCTGTTCCGCTTGAGCGGCCAAGGTGGTTCGGCTCAACAGGCCACCCAGGCCAGCACCGGCTCGCAAAACTGGAGCATGGGCAGCGCCTCGATCAGCACCCGCCAGCGCCAACAAGACCTGCCTGATGCTCAAGCCCGTGATGTCCAGGTCGGTGCTATCGCGGCGGTGGGCACCAGTGATCGGCAACTGGCCCTGATCGCTCGTCAAGCCAACGACAGCAACGTGGGAGCCAGTACGCTCAACGTCAGTGCGCCCGTGGAAGGCAGCCACTCGCTGCCAATGCCAAGTCGCAACAGCGGCGTTGGCATCGGGACTCAAGTGGCCGCCGTGAATGTCACGGGTACCAACCTGCTTCCAACGGCACAGGTCGTTCCACAGGTGGGCAATGCGGTGGATACGCCAGCCGCCAGCCAGGCGGTCGTGCGCGTTCAAGGTGTACCGGAGACCTCCTTCAAGTCCAATCCGCAGAAATACCTGATCGAGACCAACCCCGTACTCACCGACCTCAAGTCGTTCATGAGCTCGGACTACCTGTTGCAAAACCTCGGCTACGACCCGGACCAAAGCGCCAAACGCCTGGGCGATGGCCTCTACGAACAGCGCTTGATCCAACAAGCGGTCGTTGCCCGCACCGGCCAGCGTTTCATCGACGGCCAGACCAGCGACGAAGGCTTGTTCAAATACCTGATGAACAACGCCATCGCCAGCAAGCAGGAGCTCGGCCTGTCGGTGGGCGTGACGCTGACTTCGGAACAAGTCGCCGCGCTGACCCACGACATCGTCTGGCTCGAAGAGCACGAAGTGAACGGCGAAAAAGTCCTGGTGCCGGTGTTGTACCTGGCCCAGGCCGAAGGCCGCCTCGGGCCTACCGGTGCGCTGATCGCCGGTAATGACGTGACGCTGATCGCCGGCCAAAACCTCGATAACGTCGGCACCCTGCGCGCCTCCAACAACCTGTCGGCGACCGCAGGCAACGACCTGGTCAACAGTGGCTTGATCCAGGCCGGTAATCGTCTGGACCTGTTGGCGGTCAACAACATCGCCAACCAGGCTGGCGGGATCCTCGCCGGGCGTGACGTCAACATCAAGGCGGTGATGGGGGACGTCGTCAACGAGCGTACCGTGACCACCGCAAACTACAGCCGGCGACAGGACTTCATGGACAGCGCCGCCCGTATCGAGGCTGCCAATGATCTGGACATGGGCGCCGGACGCGATATCAAGAGCGTCGGCAGCGTCATGGTCAGTGGGCGTGACACCACGATCGATGCCGGCCGGGACGCGATCATCGTCTCAGCCCAACAGGAAAGTGCCAGCAACAATGGTGTCCGCAAAAGCGCGGTGACGCAGTTCGGTTCCAGCGCCCAAGCAGGTCGTGACCTGGTCGTGAACGCTGGCCGGGATCTCAACGCCATCGCCAGCCAACTCGGGGCCGAGCGCAACGTCGCACTCACCGCCGGGGAGAATATGACCATCTCCTCTGCGGCCGACGAAACCCACTCTTATTCCAAAACGAAAAAAGTCACCATCCAGGAAGATCACGTCAAACAGATCGGCAGCGCCATCACCGCCGGCGGTGACGTGACAATGGGGGCCGGAAAAGACATGGCCATCATCTCCAGCCGCATCAGCGCCGGGGACGAGGCGTATCTGGTGGCGGGTGAGAATCTCGACGTGCTGGCGGCGCAGGACAGTGACTATTCGCTGTACGACAAGAAGAAAAAAGGCAGTTGGGGGAAAAAGCAGACCAAGCGTGATGAAGTGACGAAGGTCACGAATGTGGGGAGTGAAATCACTGCGGGCGGTGATCTGACGTTGGTCAGTGGGGATGATCAGCGGTATCAGGCTGCGAAGCTGAGCAGTGGGGGTGACCTGGCTGTGCAGAGTGGGGGGGCGATTACCTTTGAGGGTGTGAAGGATCTGGTCCAGGAGACGCATACCAAAAGCAATGGCGATGCGTTCTGGACCTCATCGAAAGGAAAGGGCAACACCGACGAAACCCTGCGCCAGACCCAGATGGTGGCCGCCGGCAGCATCATGATCAAGGCGGTCGATGGGCTTCATATCGATGTTACGCAGGTCAATAAGGAAACGGTCAGCCAATCCATCGATGCGATGGTCAAGGCCGATCCGAAACTGGCCTGGCTGAAAGAAGCCGAAGCACGGGGTGACGTGGATTGGCGGCAAGTGAAGGAGATTCACGAGTCGTTCAAGTACAGCAACTCTGGGTTGGGGCCTGCTTCGCAGTTGATCATCGCGATCATGATGTCCGTGGTCATGGGCCCGGCAGGTCTGGGCGTGGTGAGCGCAGGCGCTGGTGGGGCTTTCGCCACCAGTCTGGCAACTACGGCGGTGACCAGCACCATTAACAACAAGGGCAATCTTGGGGCTGCGTTTAAGGAAACGTTTAGTGCGGATAGCCTGAAAGGGGCCGCCATTGCGGGGGTTACTGCGGGCGTACTCAATTACGCGGACGAAAATTGGTTCGCGGCCGCCTCGCAAGGTTCGAAGTCGGCGAACCTGCTGACCAGCAATAACTTCACTGACGTTGCAATACGGACTGGGGGCCGAGCGGTGCTCTCCAGCGGCATCTCGACTGCCATTGGGGGAGGCAGTTTTGGGGACAACCTGGGTGCGGCGCTGATGGGGGAGGCGGGCAGTGTGGCGATGGCCACGGGGTTTAACTGGGTTGGCGATAACATCAAGTTCCCAGATGGCGGATTTCAGAAAATCGTTGCACACGCGATCATGGGTGGCCTGCTGGCTGAAGCCATGGGGAGTGACTTCAAAACGGGGGCGGTCGCCGCTGGTTTGAATGAAGCGCTGATTCCCGGCATGACCAAAATTGCGAATGGAAACCAAGAGCTGCAGGTGATGCTGTCGCAGCTAACAGGGTTGTTGGCGGCCGCCGCGGTTGGAGGCGATCTGGATACCGCCTCTAAGATCACTCAGAATGCAACCACCTTCAACTATCTGTTTCATGCGGAACTGGTTGAAAAAGAACAAAGGCTCAATGCTTGCACGTCGCCGAGCGAGTGCCAGTCCATCAGGGACTACTACAACAATCTTGACGCTGCTCGGAACAAGGAGTTTGGGCAGTTCTGTCGACAGAACCCAACGGACTGCGGGAAGATCACGCAGCAGTTGGTGGCTGAAATTCCTGCAAATGAGAAATTGCTTGAGGAGGTCAGGGTCTCCGGCAGCAAAACCAGTTTTGCACACTCGACACAACTTTGGTTGGCTGCACAGAATAACCAGCAGGCTATCAATACCGGCATTGTAGAGAAGTCCCGGTCTGAAAATGGCGAGGTAGTGGGGCTGCTGACGGACGTTGCTTTGGATGCGCTATATCCGGATTTGTTCGCATCGACTGCTGGGGGGAAGGGTGGTACAACTGGAATTAAGAATGGGGTTGTAGAGGACGGCGCAAATTCAGGGATAAAAAATATATATGAATCAATAAGAAAGGCCCCCCAGTACCCGGAAGGGTTTAAGGAACGAATTGGCGGGACAACAAAAAATGTAGTAAATAATATGGAAGTGCTAGATGACTTGCGAAAAGTTGAGCCCGGGAAGTGGGCGAAGGTCTACAAGGATGGCTTTGCTTCAGACGGGTCTAAAGTCTCAGTTCATTATTTTCAGAGCGAAAGTGGGAAAGTTTTCAATGTGAAAACTAAGCCCGGATGGAGTAATAACTAAATGAAAGAAATGTCTTTAGTATTGGAGGTTTTTGAGGCCGAGGAGTCTGCTAGGTTTCTGTCCGCACTGTCAATAGGTCTGTTGACTTCTGTGCAAAATGGTGTGATGTCGCTGGATGAGGCTGAACGACTGCTTTTCTCGCCAAGAAGTTCGAGGGTTTTGAGGGAAAAAGGAATTTCTCCAAAAGTCACTGAGTTGCTTATGGATTGTTGTGAGTTGGAGGACGTTCTCAGTTTGATACCATCAAAATTTAACAATAATTTGCAGATGATGTTGGATAAGTTTGCGGATTTTTTGAAGGAGTCGAAAGTTAGAGAGACCGATTCCAACTTTTTAGAAATCAAATGATTAAAGTGGCGGGTTGGGGTAACAGTAGGAAGTATGAATGGCACTTCCTTAGCGGTTAAGCGCTTGAACTGAAGGAGAAGGGGGCACCCATTAGCCGGTCTCAAGTCAAGGCTAAAAGCCAACTCGCCCTGCAGCTTTTAACTGCTGGGTTCCCCCTTATCCCAACCTGCCTGGGAAAAGTGAAGGGAAAAGGGACAGATTTATTTGATTTTTTGCTACGCTGAAAGCTTCCATGGAGCAGGAATCAAATATGCCCAGACGAAAAAGAGGACAGATTTGAATGGCACTTACTTAACAGCTAACTAGCTGATACGACTGCGAAAAAATGAAAAAAGGCTGGCCTTGGTCTACGGTGATAGTTGCGAACACACACCGATCAAGCAAGGACACAGCCCGAGTGAATCGTAGACGCCAAATCGTCCGACATCAACAGCACCGTATGCGCCAGCACGCCACGAACAGCAATGCTCATGCTTTCTTCAAGCTGCTCTCCGATCCTGAGTTATTGCGGGGTGTCGAGTCGTCGATACCCAAGCATCGCCAGCGGCTATTTCCCCCGACCGAAACGCTGTCCATGTTTTTGTCCCAGGCAATGAGCGCCGATCGGTCCTGCCAGAATGCCGTGAATGATTTATCCATCAAACGCTCCTGCGAGGGTTTGAAACCCAACAGCGTTCATACCGGTGCCTACTGTAAAGCCAGAGCGCGGTTGCCGGTGGAGATGGTTTCAACCTTGTTGCGCTCCACGGGGTCATCAATGAGCAACCGGGGTCCGTCATCGTGGCGTTGGATGGGGCGACCCGTTCGTCTCGTGGATGGCACTACGGTGACCCTGCCGGATACGCCGGCCAACCAAGAGGCCTACCCGCAATCTCGTGGGCAGAAGGCCGGACTGGGCTTTCCCATCTGCCGTTTAGTGGGGATTGTTTGCCTCGCCAGCGGTGCTGTTTTGGACGCCTCGTTGGGACGTTTTCGCGGTAAAGGAGGCGATGAACAGACGTTACTCAGAACCATGCTTGATACCTTGGAGCGAGGTGACATTGTGCTGGGCGATGCCTACTACGCCACCTACTTTTTACTGTGTGAACTGCAGCATCGAGGCGTGGACGGGGTGTTCGAACAATATGGCGCTCGACGGCGTAGCACGGACTTTCAGTTGGGGAGGTCCTTGGGGTCGGAAGATCATTTGGTTGAACTGAAAAAACCAAAGGCAAAGCCGTCCTGGATGAGTCAGGCCTATTACGAAAGGGCACCTGAAACGCTGACGGTACGTGAGTTGAAGGCCGGAGGGAAAATCCTGGTCACCACTTTGAGTTGCCCGCAGCAAGTGCCCAAAGCGTCCCTCAAATCCCTGTTCAAGGATCGATGGCATGTGGAGTTGGATCTGCGCAACCTCAAGACTACGCTGGGGCTTGAAGCACTGAGCTGCAAGACGCCGGATATGGCCGTCAAAGAGTTATGGATTTACTTGTTGGCGCACAACCTGATACGGATGCTCATGACGCAATCAGCTCTGTTAGTCGACTGCCTGCCTCGCGAACTGAGCTTCAAGCATAGCCTTCAGCTGTGCCTTGCGTTGAGGCAGTACGGGGCTCAAGAGCAAGAGGACAAGATGCTCAATCTGCTTGAGCTGATTGCCCAGAAGCGCGTCGGTAGGCGTCCAGGCAGAATTGAGCCGCGAGCCATAAAACGAAGACCCAAGCCTTACCCCATGCTGATGAAAACACGTCGATCAGCAAGGGGCGAGGTCAGGAAGAATGGACACCCGAAGAAGGTTAAGTAAGTGCCATTCAAATCTGTCCCCTTTTCTAAAAGTCAGTGGTATGGGGTTGATAAAACTGGTGTTAATGCTTTTGGTGATGTCACTTTTGATAAGTTGGTGCAAGATCAATTAAATAAAAATTATGGCGACTCAGTGCAGAATGCTAGAAGGTGAGTGGGGTATGAAATTATTTAGGCCAAAAAAATTGTTCGATATGGACAGTTTTCTACCTCTCGGCGGGGAGGAAAGAGTGGATATGGTTTATTCGGGCGGCGATCTAAGTTTGGATGTGTTTTATGAGTCTGAAAGTTGTGCGGATGGCTTGGCGAAAAAAAATATCAGATTTTTGAATGCTAAATATTTTTTTAAGGCGCCATTTCCAGGGCATAGCATTTTTGTTTGTCCGGAAGATGGTGAGATTTCTTTACTTAATTCGCTTGTAGAGTATGAACTGTCGGAGCTGCTGGATATAGATGGCAGGACCCGTGGGGTAGCGGATTATAGGCACTATCGATTATTTTTGCACTCAGTAGGAGTGGCATTGCACGTAATTGCTAAGTCCGTTAAGATTTCAAATGAGGGGGCAGGCGTCAAATGTTAATTGGTCTGCAGGAATGCTGCTAATGAGCCAGACACCATTGTCCGCTTGGAAAAATTTGAAGCCCTGTTGGCTCATTCGCAAGGCTTCAATTTTTATTACAACAGGACTTCCATGACGCTGTCCGACGTTAATAGCTGTTGCTACATCTTGCGACAAATGTACGTAGTGGCGTGTGCCTGCAATCAGCCCTTGTTGCCTAATTGAGTCTAGAAAACGACTTGCAGTACCATGATAGAGGAATTCGGGAGGTGTTTTCTCCAAATGATTAATATTAACATTGGTTGTTGAGTGTCCCTGCACGGCACGAATGCGTTGCCCATTCTCTGAAATACTGAAACGATTTTTATCGCTGTTGTTGACAATCTCGTGAATGAGATGAATATCTAAAGCTTTTCCAATGTTTGTTGCGCCGGCTATCAAGGACTCGATTTCTCCCCAACCTTCGCTATCCAATTGCAATCCAATAGCTTGCGGTTCATGTCTGAGGATATAGCTAAGAAATTTGCTGGCTTCGTTGAGTTGTTGTTTGGTTGTCATGTGTGTAGTACTTGTTGTCGGGGCGGGAGTTAAGTGTGCTGCTTGTCGCGGGCTGGGACCATAAATGCCTTTTATTATTTCCGTTTACCCTTCAATGAGCAAGCTTTGTGTGTAACTCATTGATTTATTAGTGAAATACCGGGGATTAATTTTGATCTGCAATGCCTGCAACGAGATCGGCCTACTGGCATGGACTTTTGGTAGCTCAGGTGCAGGAGAGCTTTGGCGTGCGGGTAGAGCAGCGAGGGCGGGGGCTGCCGAGGGGGAGTCTGGGAAAATAATCTTATCGCCTTTTGTCGTCCCATTTTTTCGGTAGACCAGAATGAAAAAAATAAATGCTGTGTCGTGTGGTCAGTGCGGGGGGACGTTGGAAATTTTTAAAGAAATTAGTACCCAAGGGCTGAAGTGTACCTACTGTGGCTGGTCGGTGGTAACGACGAAAATTCCGGATGCCAGGCTTGACGAGACCAAGTATGAGATTAGCTGTAAAGGTGATTATCGAAATAAGACTCACGTGAAAACCGTGTCAGAGGCAATGGGCTGTAATTTTTTGATGGCAAGAGAGACACTACGGAATGACGTTGCTCCAATATTTGTTGGGCAAGCGGAAGAAGTTCTTAGGGTTAGGCATGCTCTAGTTTTAGCAGGGCTGGTCTGTGTGGTTTCGCCTAAGTTTAAGTGGGATAATAAATGACTATGTGGGTAGGGGGAGGGCGGATTCATTGCTGAGTAAGGTTTAGGGGGTGCTAATGATTGGTAGTGTTAACCACAAATATTAAGATTGATGTCCAGAATGGAACTATTAATACGGCTTTCCCAATATGATGGAGGGGATATGGAACTTAATAGTTTGATTGAGCGTTTTGTTGCGCAAGAGCTGAGTGATCACGTTCGTGCGGTGTTGCGGGAGGCTCTTCAGCAAAGAGCTGAATCTGATAAGGTTTTAGCTAGGCAGTGTGAGTTTAACTGCTTTGATGTTGAATTTGATTTTTTAAAAGGAATTGTGGTTGTTCAAGATGTTCTCGGTTCGGGGGAGGGGAGTTGCATGGAAATACCGATATCAGAATTTGCTGTTCTTTGTGGGTTGAATGATGGTTAGGGTGGCCCAATATTTTAAAGACGTGGGCATAAATAAATCTGTTCCTTTTTTCTTTTTTAGTGTGATCTCGCCCAGATAGCTTCTCAGTCAATTGCGCGGAGAAGCTTCTTGTATAAATGTCAGTTTTGATCTGGTGGCGAAAGTTGAAGTGTTAATAATGTGCTCGGAGCATTTATGAAGAAAATTACATTGCTGTTGCTGACTTCTGTCCTGACACTGCCGGCCTGCAAATCCAACGTTCGAGACTCTTCTCCCACTCTCCTTAACAACGGTATCCAACTCCAGCAGAACAAGGTGTCAGTCGATGGCCTACACGCCAAGGTCATCATGAAAGCGTCGGGCAGCACGTTCCCAGTAGAGTTTTCAATCAGGCGCGCAGCAGACCCTGATCAGCGCATGAACGTGCAGGGTACTGTGGTGGATACCGGTCGGGGCAAGGTGTTTGGCTGGATCGCCAAGATCAACGAAACGGTTCACAGCGCAACCTTGAAACACTTCCCGCAATTGGAAGTACAGGCCGATGCTGATCAGCTGTTTGAGGTATCAGGTTACGCCAGTGGGAGCAGCATCAATAGTGGCTATCGCTGCGGCCCGATCAGAAGCACTTTTACGCCGGAACGAAGCAAGGTGTATCTGGTGGAGTTTCAGTTTATTGCTGATCGGTGTGAGCAGCATGTCTACGACATTACTCAGCCGCAAGAGCGTATTCCCGTCGCTAGCGTCTCGGACCTTTGAGTCGATTTAGGAATACGAAACGGGCGACCCTCAAGTCGCCCATTTTTCATTATTCTGCCGCTTGCGCCCGCAGCCGCCTCCCAATCACATCCATCACATCACACCCATCGCGCAACGCTATCGTCAGCATTTTGCAAAAGTCAGAAAGCACCACCGTATCGGAGCTGATATCTGAACGAAACGCGATGTTTTCCAGCAATTGGGTCACGGTGCGAATGCGGTAATCAGCCGTTTCGAAAAGGACGTCGAGCGGGGCTTCGGTGTCGATGAGCAGGGTAGCGGGGATGCAGTCGATGCCGGTGATGGGCATGTATCTCGTCATAATCAGAGCCTCGAAAATTAATGAGTCTCTCTGTTGAGCAGGTCGCCAAACCTGGCCGCTTTTTGGGGCGACGAGGGACTATAGGCCGACCCCTTGCCGAGCCACAAGACGCCACTTTCCGAGCTTTGTGTAGGACCTTTGGTCCTGCAGCAGTCGGCTTTTGGGGCTGCTGCGGGTCAGGCACTGCAGGCGACTGCTGCGCAGTCGAGCGGGAGCAAGCTCCCTCGCCACAGGGATCGCGCTCGACTTGTGCGGGTTGGCGCATCAGCCATGACAGCAACTATGTGGCTTGGCCTCGTCATATTTATCGTGGTGGCGCACCCAGTCCATGATTTCGTCTTCGTTGCGGCCCTTGGGCGTCAGGTCGAGGTAGTTGTAGGTGCCGACCAGGATGTCCAGGCCGCGGGCGTAGGTGGAGTAGGTGTGGAAGATGTCGCCGGCTTCGTTGCGATAGAAGACGCTCAGGCCGGGGAGTTCGCCTTCGGTGGTGTCGGTTTTTTCGTAGTTGTAGGTGGCTTTTCCACCGGCGGTGTCTTCGGCTTTGAAGCTGACGCCGAAGTCGTAGTTGAAGTCGCAGCCGTTGGATGAGACCCAGTCGAACGCCCAGCCCATGCGCCGTTTGAACGGCTGGAACTCGGCAAACGGGGCGCGGGAGACGGCGACCACGGCCACGTCATGGTGGGCCAGGTGTTGGTTGGCGCCGTCGATGTGGTCGGACAGGAACGAGCAGCCATCACAGCCTTCTGTCCAGCCGGGGCCGAACATGAAGTGGTAGACGATCAATTGGCTGCGGCCGCCGAACAGGTCGGCCAGGCTCAGTTCGCCGTGGGGGCCTTGGAAGCGGTAGGGTTTGTCGATTTTTACCCAGGGCAGGGCGCGGCGTTCGGCGCTGAGTTTGTCCCGTTCGCGGGTGAAGGCTTTTTCGTGGGCCAGGTGTTGGCGGCGGGCTGCGAGCCATTCTTCTCGCGAGACGATTGGATGATTCTCTACGTTCATGGTGATTTCTCCTGCATGGCAGAGCTGCTGAGTGGGCGCTTCAGCAACTGGTCGTTTGGCCTACGATGTATTCGACAGGCCGTTGGTCGGCTCAAGGCAGTGACCACCCGGAAACCCGGCTGAACGGCAGCGCAGCACCTCGGTCACAACCTAGGTAGGCATCTCACTCTTCAGAGGATGGACCAGGATGACGACTTATAACTGGGACTTGATCGAAAAGTTGTTGCACGAAGTGCAGAACGGCGCCGGTCACAGCTTTACGCCTCGGCCTTATGCGGAGGAATACGCGGCTCGGAAGGCGGCGGCGGGTGAGGAAATCGAGAACCTCGATCATCTGAAAGCGGTCGCCGGGGAGTATGAAAAATTACTGCTGGAGCGTGGCTATATCGAGCCGCGGCCGGAGGAAGAGGGCGGTAATGGCGAGAACTTCGTGCTGACGCCCCGTGGCTCACGGTTGTTGAGCCTGATCGACAGCAGCATTCCGGGCAATGATCATCCCCGCCAGGTGCTGGATGAGCAGGAAGATGCGTTGGATGAGCTTACTTTTGATGATTTGGCGTCCAAGGCGCAGATTGCCTAGGAACCAGGCACAAACCTTGTGGGAGCGAGCTTGCTCGCGATAGCGATTGAACAGGCAATACATCTGTTGAATGCCAGACCGCTATCGCGAGCAAGCTCGCTCCCACATTGGGACTCCCACATTGGATCTTCAGTGGTTTTAAGAGCGTGCGGCTTTCAGGCACTTCAAATCAGTGAAATCCTTCTTCACCCCGTCGATTTTCTTCAGCAGCCGTTCGCGCTGGGGCGGGGTGCTTTCGGCCATCAGGTCCACCAGCAGGCTGCGAGCCTGGGCTTCGGTTTTGCTGAAGGCTTCCCGGTAGGCGGGCGTCCAGAGGCTTTCGCGGTTGACCAGCAACTGCTCGATGCGTTTCGGGAAATCGAGGCTGTGACGTTGGGCCACGGCTTCGCTGAACTGGTTTTGCCAGTGGGCGCGGTTGGCGATCCATTGCTGGTTCTGATCGCCCAGGGCGGTGGACCAGGCCGTCACCCGTTGGCGCTGGGCGTCGTTGAGCGGGCCGAGCCAGTCGTTCAGGCGTTTGACCATGCGCTCGCTGCGTTCCTGGATCTGCTCCTGCAATGTCGGCTTGAGGTATTGCTGCTGGCGCTTGCGCTGGTCCTTGACGAAGGCCGCGTCCATGTCGGCGACCTGGTCGTCGCTCAAGCCTTGCAGCAATTCGATGGCCGAGGGAGTGATTTCACGGGCGGTTTCGGCTATCGCGGCCTTGGCTTCGCGGGTGCGCTGCTGCAGGGCTTCGTCGGTCACCTGGTTGGTTTGCACCATGGTCTTCAGGCGGTCCAGCCAATCCAGGTAGCCGGGCAACTGGGTGGTGCAGTGCCAGCTCAAGTGCTCCTTGAGGCGTTCGTTGAACCAGTCTTTCTGTTCGCCGTTGATCTCCAGGTAATCGTTGAGGGTCCAGGGGATGATCAGGTCGAGGTTGCGGTAGGCCAGGCCTACGCGGCTGCAGGCGGTCAGCGTCAGCAGCAGGGCGATGAACAGGGCAGTGCGGGTCAACCAGCGCGACATGAGCGAGTCCTTGCAAAAGCGTAGGTGCTTTGTTGGAGCATGGCAGGCACGCAGCAGTTCAGCCGATCGAATACGTAACGCTTAGTAAAAAGGATGGGCCATCTTGAGGGTCAGCAGGCTGTCGCATTCGCTGTTGTGGCCGGAATACGCCGAGCAACTGCTACCGCTGAGGCTTGAGTCGCTGTAGATCAGGTCCAGGTCGAGGCCCTTCCACGGACGGGAAATTTTCAACGACCAGTCGCTGAAACTGCCTACATAACCGTTCTCGACCGAGACCGGCGTATTGAGCTGGTGGGTGGTGTATTTGGCGCTGATGCCAATGCCGAACGGCACGTTGCCGCCCAGGTCGGCGAACAGCGTGCTGTTCTGTTTGTCCGGATCGTTGCTCAGGGCCGCGCCGAAACGGCTGCCGAGCACGGTCAGGCCGCCGTAGAACTCCTGGCTGTCGAGGGTATCTGCGGTGGGGTAGCTGTAGTGGATCAGGCCGACTTCGTAGCCCAGGGTCTGGTCGAAGGGTTGTTTAAAGCCCATGTAGGAGTCGATTTCAAGGTCGGCCGAGGAGGTCAGGCCGGCGCTGGGTGACCACTGGCCAACGTACCAGCCGCTGTCGTGGCTCAGGTCCAACCCACCATGAAACGAGCCGGTACTCGACGGTGTGACGAGACCCTCGGCCATGCTGCGGCTGGGGGTGGTGCCCAGCTTGAGGTCGAAGTCGCCGAGTTCGCGTTGGAACACCTGCCCCTGGGCGAGGGAGCACGTCAGCAGGCCGATTGCCAGCGCAACAATAGGAATACGCATGCTTCACTCCATGAAATAGCGAGGAGCAGGAACTAAGCTGAAACGCTTGAGCTAGAGAGGTGCAAGGATACCGGCGAATGATCGGCAGCGAAGGCCGTTCGTCGATTCATGGGAAATGGATAGGGCGGGGGAGGGTTCCAGTCCAAGCGCTTCGAAGCTCAAAGCGCTTTGGGACCAGGTGACGCGCAGGTTACTTCTTGCCCAGGCTGATCTGCTTGGACGGGCCGAATGTCTGGCCGCTGACGCCTTTGGCAATTTGCTGGATCTCGCCGCCGGACTTGAGGAACGCAGCGATCTGGTCGTTGATCGACTCGCTGGTTTCAACGGCTGGAGCTGGCTTTGCTTTGCTGTTGGATGCTTTTACGCGCATGACGGCCATTAACCTGTAGATAATTAATTGGGCCAGGCATCGTACAGGAAATACTTGACAATTGCTTGGCAAATATTCTTCTGAATTATCGCTAGCGTGACGGGAATAATCAGCCGTTATTCGGCAGTCATTGCCCTAAGCCTCTGTTTTAAATAACAACCGCGTGAAGAATATTGTGCCGGGCGTGGACGGCACGCACCGTCACCGGCCTGACGAATGGCTGTGCCTCGGACGAAAACCCAGGAAAATCAACGGTTGTACCAGGCCTTCCAGGCAAACCTTGCCGGCGGCCACGAATCGCGCCGCAAAACCGGGTAGAATGCCGCCCACGCAATGAGGGTATTGGAAATGGCTTTAGTCGGGCGCTACAACAGTTTGCAAGTGGTTAAACACACTAACTTCGGTTTATATCTGGACGGCGGTGCGGACGGCGAAATCCTGCTGCCCAATCGATATATTCCCAAGGATATTCCCAGTGAAGATGAAGACTGGCTCAATGTTTTCATTTATCTGGACAGCGACGATAAATTGATCGCCACCACGGAAAAACCCAAGGTTCAGGTCGGTGAATTCGCCAGCCTGAAAGTGGTTGAGGTCAACAGCATCGGCGTGTTCCTGGACTGGGGCCTGCCCAAGGACCTGTTGCTGCCGTATTCCGAAGAAAAGCGCCAGATGACCGCTGGCGAATATTGCGTGGTGCATGTCTACCTCGACAAGCACACTCGCCGCATCACCGCCACGGCGCGCCTGGATCGTTATCTGGACAAGACCCCGGCCAACTACACGCCGGGCCAGGAAGTGGATTTGCTGGTCGCCGAAGCCACCGACATGGGGTTCAAGGCGATCATCAATAACAAGCACTGGGGCCTGATCCACAAGAATGAAATCTTCAAGTTCATGCGCGCCGGCATGCAGGAAAAAGGCTTCATCAAGGAAATCCGCCCGGACGGCAAGATCAGCCTGAGCCTGCAGCCGGTGGGCCAGGAAGCCGCCACCTGCCTGAACGCCAAGATCCTCGCCAAGTTGCGGGAGAACAACGGCACTCTGGCGGTCAGCGACAAGAGCGACCCGGCGCTGATCAGTAGCCTGTTTGGCGTGAGCAAGGGCAACTTCAAGAAGGCCATTGGTGCGCTGTACAAGAATGGGCAGATTGTCATTCATGCCGATCGCATTGAATTGAGCTAACTGCACGCAATTCCTGTGGCGAGGGAGCTTGCTCCCGCTGGGCTGCGAAGCAGCCCCAAACCAGGTGCACTCAATCCAAGCTGACACACCGAGGTGGCATGTTCGAAGGGGATGCTTCGCGCCCCAGCGGGAGCAAGCTCCCTCGCCACAGGTTGACCTTCGCTGTATACAAAATCCTGCACCTTTAGCATGCACCCGCGCCCTGTTCGTGGGCGTATGCCTGTTCCTGTGCGGCGTTCCTCTGCGCCACACACCCCGGTTTGTCTCACATCCTGCGCGTATGGCACGCATTCTGCGTAGCAACGCGTATACAAACCATGCCGGCTCCCGTGCGCAGTATGGTGAGCAGGTCGCTACGGGGGCACGGCGGTACTCAAAGGAGCCCCGCAATGTCCGAGCAATTGCCCAACGGCTACAGCCCCCGCCTCTATAACGAGGACCTGGGCCCACTGCCGCAGAAATGGAATTGGTACAACATCTTCGCGTTCTGGATGAGTGATGTGCACAGTGTGGGCGGTTATGTCTTCGCCGCCAGTCTGTTCGCCTTGGGCCTGGCGAGTTGGCAGGTGCTTATCGCCTTGCTCGGCGGGATCTGCATCGTGCAGTTGATCGCCAACCTGGTCGCCAAGCCGAGCCAACAGGCGGCGGTGCCGTACCCGGTGATCTGTCGGCTGGCGTTCGGGGTGTTCGGGGCGAATATTCCTGCGGTCATTCGCGGTTTGATCGCCGTGGCCTGGTACGGCATTCAGACGTACCTGGCGTCCAGCGCGCTGATCATCGTGGTGCTGCGGTTTTTTCCTTCGATGGAGGTTTACGCGACGCCGCATTTTGCCGGTTTGTCCTACCTGGGTTGGTTCGGTTTCCTCAGCCTGTGGTTTGTCCAGGCGCTGGTGTTCTGGACCGGCATGGAATCGATCCGTCGTTTCATCGATTGGGCCGGGCCGGTGGTGTACGCCGTGATGTTCCTGCTGGCCGGTTGGATCGTGTGGAAGGCCGGTTGGAGCAACATCAGCTTCACCCTGGCGGAAAAGTCCTTGTCCGGCTGGCAGGCCTTCGGCCAAGTGATCGTGGCGACGGCCCTGGTAGTGTCGTACTTTTCCGGTCCGACCCTGAATTTCGGCGATTTCAGCCGTTACTGCCGGAGCATGTCTGACGTGCGCCGGGGTAATTTCTGGGGGCTGCCGGTGAATTTCCTGGCGTTCTCCCTGGTCACCGTGGTGATTGTTTCCGGGACCTTGCCAGTGTTCGGTGAAATGCTCCACGACCCGATTGCCACCGTGGCGCGCATCGACAACGACGTGGCGGTCTTGCTGGGAGCCTTTGCCTTCGTGACCGCCACCATCGGCATCAACATTGTCGCCAACTTCGTCTCGCCGGCCTTCGACTTCGCCAACGTCGCCCCCAGCAAGATCAGTTGGCGCGCCGGCGGCATGATCGCGGCGGTGGCCTCGATTTTCATCACGCCGTGGAACCTGTTCAACAACCCCGAAGTGATCCACTACACCCTGGACGTTCTGGCGGCGTTTATCGGCCCGCTGTTCGGGATCCTGCTGGTGGATTACTACCTGATCAAGAAGCAGCAGATCGACGTCGATGCGTTGTTCAATGACGGGCCCAGCGGGCGCTATTACTACAGTGGCGGCATCAACTGGACGGCGGTCAAGGCGTTGATTCCGGCGACGCTGATGGGTGTGGCGATTACCTTCACCCCCGTGCTGCAACCGATGGCCAACTTTGCCTGGTTCACCGGTTGCTTCCTCGGCGGGGTGTTGTATTTCGCCTTGGCGCGACGCGAGCCGGCCACGCAGTCGAGCAAGGCGTTCAGCCCGGCCGGCCAGGCCTGATCAACGCAGGGCGGTCTGGGCGCAAGGGCTCGCCGCGCCTTGGCTGGCGGGCCGCAGCAACAGGCCTCCGGCCAGCACCAGGCCGCTGCCGGCAATGATCAGCGCCGGTTGCAGGCCGCCGCTGAAATGGCTGCTCAGCGCCGCCAGCAGGGGGCCGCTGAGTTGGCCCACGGCAAAGCAGGCGGTCAACAGGCCAGCGTTGCGCTGGGTGGCGTGGGGCGCCAGTTCCCGGGAGCGCAGCATCACCAACTGCATGCAGGCCAGGAACGGTGTGCCACACAGGATCACCCCCAGCGCCAGCCCCGGCCCGCTGCCCAGCAGGCAGGCAAATACTCCGGCGGCTTGCAGCCAGAGCGTACCGATCAACCAGCGGCCGGTGGTGCTGGGGTTCGGCCGCCGCCGGCTGACCAGCAATACGCCGCTGGCGGCGGCCATGCCGAAGCAGGGCCAGAACAAATCGGCCAGCCATTGGCCGTGGAACTGCGCCGAGGCCATTTGCGACAGGAACGTCGCCGGAATGATGTAGCCCACGCCGTACAGGGCGTACACCACGCCCAATCGTGCGATGCCCGCGTTCGGCGAAGGGGCGGTCGGCCCTGCGACAGGTGCTGCGGCTGCCGGCTGCGGCAGGATCGGCAAGATCACCAGCAACATCGCCAAGGCCACGCCGGCATACACCAGCCACAGGGTGGCGGAGGTCTGGCCCAGCAGGTTCGAGCCGAGGGCAAGCAGGCCGGTCAGGAAAATCCCCAGGCCCGGCCCGGCAAACACCAGGGCACCGAGCCGTGGCCGTCCTATTGCCGCGGCCAAGGGCTGGCTCAGGGCGGTGATCATCACCATCACCCAGGCGCTCGCCACGCCGGTTCCGAAGCGCAAGGCCAGGTGCGGCCAGAAGCCCCAGGCCCAGAACGACGCCAGGGTCAGCAGCACGCACAGCCACAGGCCGCCGAGCAACCGCCGCCGCACCTGTTCCGGACGACGGGCGAACATCGCATCGAGCGCACCGATGAAGTACCCCAGGTAGTTGACGGCGGCAATCAGACCGGCGGCGGTCAAGTCGACCTGACCTTCGCCGATCAAGTGAGGTAACTGGGGCGTCAAAGCGAAGCGGCCAATGCCCATGGCCATCATCAGCGCGATGAAACTGCCGAGCAGGCGAATAAGAGGTGACATGGTCGTTCTCCGGTGTCGGGGCGAATGACCGTCAGGCTAGGACTGATTGACTTTCATTAAAAATGAATAATAGTGAGTAACTTGTTCTTTTTTGGAGAAGGTCATGGAGTTCAGCCAACTGCGGATTTTCCAGGCCGTGGCCGAGGAAGGTTCCATTACCCGGGCTGCCGAGCGCCTTCACCGGGTGCCGTCGAACCTCTCGACCCGGCTCAAGCAGCTTGAAGAGCAGCTGGGTGTGGACCTTTTCCTGCGGGAGCGTCAGCGTTTGCAGTTGTCGCCAGCAGGAAAAGTCCTGTTGGACTATGCGGCCAAGCTGTTCGCCTTGCACGACGAGGCTCATGCCGCCGTGCAGGGCGGGCAGCCGGCCGGGGACTTCCTGCTGGGCACGATGTACAGCACGGCGGCGACGCATTTGCCGGACCTGCTGGCGGCTTATCACCGGGCGTACCCGGCGGTGAACCTGCAAGTGCAATCGGGGCCCAGTGGCGAGTTGCTTGAAGGCCTGCTCACCAACCGGCTCGACGCGGCACTGGTGGATGGCCCGCTGGAGCTGGCGGGGCTGGATGGCGTGCCGTTGTGCGACGAGCGGTTGGTGCTGATTACCGAGGCCGATCACCCGCCGGTAAACAGTGCGCTGGACGTGCAGGGCCGCGCGGTGTTCACGTTCCGGCGTGGTTGCTCGTACCGGATGCGATTAGAGGCCTGGTTTGCCCATGATCACGCGACCATGGGCCGGGCGATGGAAATCGAGTCTTATCAGGGGATGCTGGCATGTGTGATCGCCGGGTCCGGGGTGGCGTTGATGTCCGAGTCGATGCTGGCCAGCCTGCCGGGCCGCGAGCGGGTAACGGTGCATTCGCTGGCCGAGCCGTTCGCCAGCGCCACCACTTGGCTGATGTGGCGCAAAGGCATGGTTGGAGCCAACCTGAACGCCTGGATTGAGTTGCAACAACAGGCCTGGCCGCGGGGGCCAATGCTCACGGCGCAATCGGCTTGAACTCCGGGAGGTGGATTTGGATCAATTCAGTAACAGATCATTGCAAACTGAGACGAGCATTGCGTAGAACATCGGACTATTATCAGTGCGAAGGGGCCACAGAAATCTGCCGCTCGCACCACCCTGAGGGGGCACCACGATGAAAGAGAAAATCCAGAACTGGCTTCACGACTTGGGTGTCGCACTTGGCCTGATCGAACCGCCAATGCAACCGGTACCGATCCGCACCGATGACGAGCAACGCCGCCGCCAACCGCGCCGCCGGTAAATACACCACCGAATTTGGAGAGATCGCAGTTCCGGACCATTTCAATTGAGATGGCCCGGAACTGCGATCTTTTTATTTCTGAAGACAGAATCTGTGGGAGCGAGCTTGCTCGCGATAGCGGTGGACCGGCATGCATTCATGTTGAATGTACCGCCGTCATCGCGAGCAAGCTCGCTCCCACAGGGATCTCATTGTCGGGAGTTAGCGGTCAAACCGCCTCGGCCACCACCTTCGGCCGTGGCGACAACACGCTCACCAGCACAAAACTCCCCAGCGCCACGCTCAGGCTGTAGTAGATCGGGGTGTTGGCGTCCAGGCCGTCCTTGAGCATGAAGAACAGCGCGGTCAAGAAGCCCAGCGACATGCTGGTGATGGCGCCGGCGGTGGTGGCGCGTTTCCAGTAGATGGCGCCGATCAGCGGGATTAGCATGCCGCCCACCAGCAGGTTGTAGGCCAGGGTCAGGGCGCTGATGACGTCGCTGACCACCAGGGCGATCACCAGGACTACCGCGCCCATCAGCAGGGTCGCGATGCGGTTCTCGTGGACGTCGCCACTGCCGCTCTCACGGCCCTGGCGCAGACGGGGCAGCAAGTCCTGGACCACCGTGGTGGACGCGGCGAGCAGGCCCGCTGCGGCGGTGGACATCAAGGCCGCCAGGGCGGCGGCGATCACCAGGCCGCGAATGCCGTTGGGGAGGCTGGTCTGCACCACGCTGGCGAAGGCGTTGTTGACGTTCTCCAGGTCCGGCAGCAACACCTTGGCCGCCATGCCGATCAACGCCCCGGCCAGGCCATACAGCACGCAGTACAGGCCGGCGGCGGTGCCGGCCACTTTGGCCACGCCTTCGCTGCGGGCGGTGAACACGCGCTGCCAGATGTCCTGGCCGATGAAGATGCCGAAGAAGTAGATCAGGAAGTAGGTGAGGATGGTGTCCCAGCCAATCGCGGTGAAGTCGAAGTAGCTGGCCGGCAGTTTAGCCACCATGGCATCCCAGCCGCCCGCGTCACTGATGGACATCGGCATCAGCAGGAACACCAGGCCGACGGTCATGATCAGGAATTGCACGATGTCGGTGAGGGTCAGCGACCACATGCCGCCGATGGTGGAATACAGCACCACCACGCCACCGCCCACCAGGATCGACACCCAGAACGGCAGGCCGAACAACACTTGCATCACGGTGCCGATGGCAATGGTCGAGGTGGCGCCGATCATCAGTGCGTAAACCAGCATGATCAGCGCACTGGCCTGGCGCGCCGCCGGGTTGTAGCGGCGTTCCAGCACTTGGGTCACGGTGTAGATCTTGAGTTTGAGCAACGGCTTGGCGAGGAACAGGCTCAGGCCGACGATGCCCAGGCCGATGGCGCCGCACAGCCAGAATCCGGAAATGCCGTAGACGTAGCCCAGGCGCACGGTACCGATGGTGGACGCACCGCCCAGGACGGTAGCGGCCATGGTGCCCAGGTAAAAGCCCGGGCCGAGGTTGCGCCCGGCCACCAGGTAGTCGTCACGGGTCTTGGCGCGGCGCATGCCGTACCAGCCGAGGGCGATCATGCCGGCGGCATAGATGAGAACGACGATTAAGTCCAAAGCCATGGTGGCGTGTCTCCGATTGTCTTTTTTATAGGAAGTCGGGGTGATGTCGGGTGACGCTTTTGTGGCGAGGGAGCTTGCTCCCGCTCGGTTGCGAAGAAATCGCTATTTCGGGAGCGCTCCGCACTGGAGCGCCAGCCCGGTCCAGCGGGAGCAAGCTCCCTCGCCACAAAAGCTCCCGGCCTCAGGTGTTGCATTTACAGTCAGGTGATGCGTTCACCTCGGGTCAGGCGGTCTGTCTGAGCTGCGGTTTATCGATGGACGCCGAATCGTTCCTACGCGGATCATCCGGCCCATACACCGCCGCCGGCTCTGGGAACACCCCAAGCAGCACCAGGTACACCACCGAGGCCAGGCCCAGGGTCACCGGCAGGCTGATGTCGATCCCACCGGCCAATTCCCCCAGCGGCCCGACGAACTGCCCCGGCAGGTTGACGAAGCACAACCCCACCAGCGCACTGGGGATCCACGCCCCCAGGCCGCGCCAGTTCCAGCCGTGGCTGAACCAATAGCGCCCGCCGGTTTCACCGCGGGTGAACACTTGCAGGTCATCCGGGCAGTAGAAGCCGCGGCGCACCAACAGGCCGATGATCATGATCACCATCCACGGTGTGGTGCAGGTGATGATCAGCACGGCGAATGTGGACACGCTCTGCACCAGGTTCGCCGCGAAGCGCCCGATGAAGATGAAGGCAATCGACAGCACGCCGATCAGCAGCGTGGCCTTGACCCGCGACAGCACCCGTGGGAACACGCTGGACATATCCAGCCCGGTGCCATACAGCGACGTGGTGCCGGTGGACATGCCGCCGATCACCGCGATCAGGCACACCGGCAGGAAGAACCACCCCGGCGAAACTGCCAGCAGCCCGCCCACGTAGTTGTTGGCCGCGATGTAGTCCGGCGCCTTGATCGCCACGATGGTGGCGGTGGCGAGGCCGAACAGGAACGGGATCAATGTCGCCAGTTGTGCCGCGATCACGGCCAGCATGATGCGGCGCTTGGGCGTGTTGCGGGGGATGTAGCGCGACCAGTCGCCTAGGAACGCTCCGAAGGAAATCGGGTTGCTCATGGCTACCAGTGCCGCGCCGATGAAGGCTGCGTAGAAGCCCGGCTGGCCGAGGCTGACCGTGCCGGCGAACTGGCTGTCGAAGGTCGGTGCGAAGGCGAAAATGCCCAGCAGGAACAGCAGGCTGGCGGCCCACACGGCAATGCGGTTGACCCACAGCATGAAGCGGAAGCCGTAGATGCACACCGTCAACACCAGCAGGGCGAACAGGCCGTAGGCCAGGCCCAGGCTCAGGTCGGTTTCCGGCACGCCGACCAGCCGCTTGGCACCGCCGATCAACGCATCGCCCGAGCTCCACACCGACAGCGAGAAAAACGCGATGGCGGTCAGCAACGAGAGGAACGAGCCGACGATGCGCCCGTGCACGCCGAAGTGCGCACCGGAAGACACCGCGTTGTTGGTGCCGTTGAGCGGGCCGAACAGGCCCATCGGCGCGAGAATGATCGAACCCACCAACACGCCCAGCACAATCGCCCAGACCCCGGCCTGGAACGACAAGCCGAACAGCACCGGGAAACTGCCGAGCACGGCGGTGGCGAAGGTATTGGCGCCGCCGAAGATCAGGCGAAACAGGTCGCCCGGGCCGGCAGTGCGTTCGTGGTCCGGGATCTGTTCGACCCCGTTGGTTTCAATGTGCGTAAGGCTTTTATCGTTATTGTTATGCATGATCTGCTCCGATCATCGAGGCGCGTTCATCGAATGTGAATGTCACCTGTTGCTAAGGGGATGGCAGCCCTTCCGGCATTGCGGACAAGTGTTCGTGACAGGCCAGCCACAGGCCTTGTTGTTCTTGGCGAAACACAATGGTTTCGCGCTCCTGGCTAAAGTGAAGCTCCCCTTGCATGCGCAGCTCGGTGGCCACGTCATGGATGAAAATCGCCACGTCCCCTTGCAGGCTGACGAAGGCGTTGCTCGAGGTGCAGTTGAGCACTTCGAAGCCATCCTCGGACCGCCAGCGATCCCACAACGCCTGGTAGGCATCGCGTGACAGCAGGGGCTGTTCAAGGGTGTGGAACACGAAGCTCGCATCGGCCGTGAACGCACCGAAGTAGGCGTCGCGGTCATTGCGGGCGAAGGCCGACACCAGCTCAGCGGCAGCCTTGAGGACTTGATCTCGATCGTTCATGGCCGCACCTCAGCGATGAACCACGCCGGGCAGTACGCAGAGCATCTCGTACAGCAGGTTGGCGCCCAGCAGCGAGGTGTTGCCGGTGGTGTCGTACGGCGGCGAGACTTCTACCAGATCGCAACCGACCAGGTCGAGGCCCTGGCAGCCCCGGACGATTTCGATCGCCTGGATGGTGGTCAGGCCGCCGATTTCCGGGGTGCCGGTGCCGGGCGCCCAGGCCGGGTCGATGCCGTCGATGTCGAAGCTCAGGTACACCGGGCCACCGCCGACTTTCTCGCGCACTTCGGCCATCAACGGCGCCAGGGATTTGTGCCAGCACTCTTCGGCCTGGACCACGCGAAAGCCCTGGTTGCGGCTCCAGTTGAAATCATCGGCGGTGTAGCCCTGGGCCCGCAGGCCGATCTGCACCACGCGGTCGCAATCGAGCAGGCCTTCCTCCACGGCGCGGCGGAAGGTGGTGCCATGGGCGATCTTCTCGCCGAACATGTGGTCGTTCACATCGGCGTGGGCGTCGATGTGCACCAGGCCGACCTTGCCGTGTTTCTTGTGGATCGCCCGCAGGATCGGCAGGGTGATGGTGTGATCGCCACCCAGGGTCAGGGGGATGACGTTGTGTTCGAGGATCTTGTGGTACGACTCTTCGATGATCCGCACCGCGTCCAGCAGATTGAAGGTGTTGATCGGCACATCGCCGATGTCCGCCACCGACAGTGAGTCGAACGGCGCGGCGCCGGTGGCCATGTTGTAGGGGCGGATCATCACGGATTCGGCGCGGATCTCGCGAGGGCCGAAACGGGTGCCGGCGCGCAGGGAGGTGCCGATGTCCAGTGGCACGCCGACGAAGGCCGCGTCCAGGCCGGCAGCGGTTTGCAAATGGGGGAGTCGCATCATGGTGGCGATGCCGCCGAAGCGCGGCATTTCGTTGCCGCCCAGTGGTTGGTGAAGAGTCTTGTCCACGGGTAGGGCCTCATCGCTGTTTTATTTATCAGGGGCCGATTCTGCGAAAAGCCGTTGCCGTGAAGAATCGCTGGGGGCAAATACTTAGTTCAGATTTTTCTAAACTAATGGCGGGCAGGGCGATAGACTTCGCGTCAGCGCCGTCCCCCTGTTTGGATCGGTGTGGCCCTGTGGCGAGGGAGCTTGCTCCCGCTGGGCGGCGAAGCCGCCCCAAAACCATTCACCTCGGTGCATCAGGCAGATTGCAGCGACAGGTTTGCGACGGCTGCGCCGCCGAGCGGGAGCAAGCTCCCTCGCCACAAAAGCTCTGCAAGTTCTATGACCCGTGAGTTCAGGAGTATCTGATGGCCAACGCTCTACCCGACCTGAAACTGCTGCGCATTTTTGTCAGCGTGGTCCGGCACCAGGGGTTCGCCAATGCCCAGCACGAGCTCAACCTGTCCACATCGGCCATCAGCACCTACATGAGCCAGCTGGAATCGGCCCTGGGCCTGGTGCTGTGTCATCGCGGCCGGGGCGGGTTCAGCCTGACCAGCAAGGGCGAGCTGTTCCATCAGGAAACCCTGCGCCTGCTGGGCGAGCTCGAAGGGTTCGAGCAGTACGCCGCCGCGCTCAAGGGGGAGCTGCGCGGTACGTTGAACCTGGGGGTGATCGACTCCACCGTCAGCGACAAGGCCTTGCCGTTCGCCGAAGCCATCGGTGCCTACAGCCAGGAACATCCAGCGGTGCATTTGCATCTATCGGTCATGAGCCCTTACGAGCTGCAACTCGGCGTGCAGGACAACCGCCTGGACCTGGCCATCGGTGCGTTTTCCACGCGCATGAGCGGGCTGGTCTACATGCCGCTGTACCGTGAGCAGCACTGGTTGTATTGCAGCAACCGCCACCCGTTGTTCAACGAGCGGCGCATTCCCGAGCAGGTCATCACCCAGCAGCGCATGGTCGGGCGCGGTTACTGGAGCCAGGCCGAACTGGCGCGCCACGGCTTCAAGCACAGCGCGGCGACGGTGGAGAGCATGGAGGCGCAATTGATCCTGGTGCTGTCCGGTGCCTACGTCGGCTACCTGCCTGAGCACTACGCCCAGGCCTGGGTCGACAAGGGCGACTTGCGCGTGCTGCTGCCAGCGACCTTCGGTTATCAGGCGCCGTTTTCGATGATCGTGCGCCGTGGTCGCAGCCGCGAGCCGCTGATCCAGACGTTCCGTGATTTGCTCAAAGCTCAACTGAATCAGGCCTGACCATGTCCAGAATCCAATGCCCGCGTTGCCACAGGCCACAAAGCCATTGCCTGTGCCCGCTGATCCCCAGCCTCGACAGCCGCACCCGCGTCTTGCTGTTGCAGCATCCCAGTGAAGTGAACCACGCTTTGAATACCGCCCGCCTGGCGGCGTTGGGGCTCAATAATGCCGAGTTGATCGTGGGTGAGGTGTTCGAGGATTTGCCCCGGTTGCTCAATCAACCGGGCTATCAGGCGCGGTTGTTGTTTCCCGGCGATGAGGCGCAACCGTTGCAGGCCTGCGCCCCGTCCGATGAGCCGATCCTGCTGGTCGTCCCGGATGGCACCTGGCGCAAGGCGCGCAAGCTGCTGCACCTCAACCCGCTGCTGGCGGCACTGCCGAGGGTGACCCTGGCCGAGGGCGCTGTGTCCCGTTACCGCTTGCGCAAGGCGCCCGGGCCGGGGGCGTTGTCGACGGTGGAGGCGATTGTCCAGGCGTTGCAGGTCCTGGAAGCGCCGGCGAGTTTCGAGGCGTTGCTGAGGCCGTTCGAGGCCTTGATCGAGGGGCAGATTGCGGCGATGGGGGAGCAGACCTATCAGCAGAATCATGGCGGAGGTTAGATAACTCTGTGGCGAGGGAGCTTGCTCCCGCTCGGCGGCGCAGCCGTCGCAAAACCTGCCGCCGCATTTAGCCTGGTACACCGAGATGAATGGTGTTGGGGCTGCTTCGCAGCCCAGCGGGAGCAAGCTCCCTCGCCACAGGTCGAGCCAAATCCAGATCAGCGTTCGCGCATCGCCTCGGTCCGCGCCTTCAACACCGGCTTGAGCAGGTAATCCAGGACACTTTTCTCCCCGGTAATGATATCCACCGTCGCCACCATTCCCGGAATGATCAGCAACGGCTTGGCATCCCCGCCCAAGTGGTTTTTGTCAGTGCGGACCTGGATCAGGTAGAAGCTGTTGCCCTTGTCATCGGTGATGGTGTCGGCGCCGATCAGTTCGAGCCTGGCGCTCAGTCCGCCATAGATCGTGTAGTCGTAGGCGCTGAACTTGACCATGGCTTTCTGGCCCGGGTGCAGGAACGCCACGTCCTGGGGGCGGACCTTGGCTTCGATCAGCAGGTTGTCTTCCAGGGGCACGATTTCCACCATGTCGTTGCCCGGCTGAACCACGCCGCCGATGGTGTTGACCTTCAGTTGCTTGATCACCCCATGCACCGGCGAGACCACCGTCGTGCGGGTCACGCGGTCGTCGATGGCGATGCTCGAGGCGGTGATTTTCGACAGTTCGGTGCGTTTCTCGTTGAGGTCCTTGGCCGCCTCGGAGCGGAAGGTCTGTTCCGATTCGTCGATCTTGCTCTTGATCTCGTTGATCGCCGATTCGGCCCGGGGAATCGCCAGGGTGGTGGCGTTGAGCGAACCGCGGATTTCCACCGCGCTGCGCTTGAGCCGCAGGATTTCCACCGGCGACACCGCCCCGGTGCGCACCAGTGGCGCGGACATGTTCATTTCTTCCTGCAACAAGGCCAGGGCGGAGCTGAACTGGCCTTGTTTGGAGCGAAACTCCGCCAGCTCCTGGGTCTTCTGCCGCAGCTGTTCAGTCAGGGTCCGTTGTTCGCTGGCCAGGCGCCGCTGGCGCTGTTCATACAGTGAACGCTCGTCCTCGGCCACTTGCGGGGCCTTGGCGATCACCTCTGCGGAAAGCTTGAAGGGCCGGCCCTCGGCCTCGGCCGACAAGCGTTCGACCTGGGCGGTCAAGGCATAGCGGTCGGCTTCGCTCTCGCCCTTGTTCGATTGATATCGCGTGTCGTCCAGGCGCAGCAGGGTGTCGCCCTTGTTCACCATCTGGCCTTCGCGCACGAATATCTCGGTGACGATGCCGCCCTCCAGGTTCTGGATCACCTGGATCTTGCTCGACGGAATCGCCTTGCCTTCGCCGGTGGTGACTTCCTGCAAGACCGCCAACTTCGCCCAGACCAGCCCGGTGATGATCAACCCGGCGGCCAGCCACACGGTAACCCGCGAGCGTCGGGGCGAATCCTGCAGCGTGGCGCCGGCAGTTTCCGGCATGAACTCGCTTTCGGCGCTTTTGCTGAAACTGCCGAAGTAGCTTCGGGCGGTTGAATCCGGTGTTTGGGCAGACATGGGCGGTACCCGTCAGTGAGGGAAATAAATCCGAACAAAGAACCTGTGAGAGCGAGCTTGTGTGGGAGCGAGCTTGCTCGCGATAGCGATGTAACAGTCCCACCTGCGCCAACTGATCCAACGCTATCGCGAGCAAGCTCGCTCCCACAGGGGGCGGTGTTGCGCTTAAACCGCCGCAGAGCCTACCCGTCCCTTGCGCAAGGCATCGATGACCGTTTCCTTCGGCCCATCCGCCACGATCCGGCCGTTATCCAGCACCACCAACCGGTCCACCAGGCTCAGCATCGAGGTGCGGTGAGTGACCAGCAGCACCGTCTTGCCCTGTACATGGGTGTGAAGCTTCTGCCGCAGGACGTCTTCGCTGGTGTTGTCCATGGCGCTGGTGGGTTCGTCCAGCAGCAGGATCGGCGGGTCGAGCAACAAGGCCCGGGCCAGCAGCACGGCTTGGCGTTGGCCGCCGGACAGCAGTTGCCCACGCTCGCCCACCGGGCGGTCGAAACCTTGGGGATGCTGGCGCGCCAGTTCGGTGACACCGGTCAGTTCCGCCACTTCCAGCATGCGCGCATCGCTGATGTAGCGCGCGCCCAGGGTGAGATTGTCCCGAAGGCTGCCGGCCAGCAGCGGCAGGTCATGGGCGACGTAGCCGATCTGTTGACGCAGGTCGGCGACGTCCAGTTGCCGCAGGTCCAGGCCGTCCAGCAGCAACTGGCCTTCCTCCGGTGCATAGAAACCCATCACCAGGCGCGCCAGGGTGCTCTTGCCCGAGCCGCTGCGGCCGATGATCCCGACCCGTTCGCCGGGCTTGAGGCTGAAACTGATATTGGCCAGCGCCGGGGCGCTCTGGCCGTTGTAGTGGAACGTCACGCCGCTGACGTCCAGGGCACCCTGCAATTGGGTACGGTCCAGGGGCCGCTGCTTGGCGTCTCGCTCCTGGGGCAACGCCATCAGGGCATCGGTGCTGCGCATGGTGAGCTGGGCTTGCTGGTAGCGGGTGATCAGCCCGGCGATCTGCCCGAGCGGTGCGAGCACCCGGCTGCCGAGCATGTAGGTCCCCACCAGCGCACCGACGCTGAGGTTGCCGGCAATGATGCTGTAGACCCCGGCGACGATGGTCGCCATGCCCGCCAGTTGTTGCAGGAACAACGTGCCATTGGTCGCCAGTGCCGAGAGGTTGCGCGCATGGCTGTCCAGGCGGGTGAGGGCGCCGTGGGTGCTTTCCCATTGATGCTGGCGCTCGCTTTCGGCGCTGCAGGCCTTGAGGGTTTCCAGGCCACCGAGGGTTTCGATCAGCAGGGCCTGGCGCTGGGCGCCGAGGGCCAGGCTTTTTTGCACGGTGTCGCGCAGGCGCACCTGGATGATCATGGCGAAGACGATGGTGATCGGAAACGCGATCACGGGAATCACCACCAGCCAGCCGCCCAGCAGGCCGATCACGACGAGCATCAGCAGGGCGAAGGGCAGGTCGATCAGGCTGGTGAGCGTCACCGCCGTGAGGAATTCGCGCAGGCCCTGGAAGTCGTGGATGCTCTGGGCGAAGCCGCCGATGGTCACCGGCTTGGCCTTCATCGCCATGCCGGTGATGCGTTCGAACAGGGTGGCGGACAGAATCACGTCGGTTTTCTTGCCGGCGGTGTCCAGCAGATGGGCGCGCACCACCCGCAGCACCAGTTCGAAGCCGGTACCGATCAACAGCCCCACGGCCAGTACCCACAAGGTGGACGTGGCCTGGTTCGGCACCACGCGGTCGTAGGTCTGCATGACGAACAGCGGCACCATCAGCCCCAGCAGGTTGATCAGGAAACTCGCCAGGATCGCGTCGCTGTACAGCCAGCGCGACAGTTTCAAGGTGTCGCGAAACCACGCCTCGACCCGCGGCACCAGGGGCGAGCGCAGGTCTTCGAGTTCATGGCGCGGCCGGGCGAATAGCGCCTGGCCGATGTAATCGGTGGTCAGTTCCTCGCGGCTGACCCACTGCTCGCCACCATCGGCTTCACTGGGCAGGATCAGCGCCTTGCCATCCTCGCCCCAGCGCCGCAATACCGCGCAGCGGCCCCCCGCCAGGATCAGCATCACCGGCAGGTTCAGGGGGGAGATGTCCGCCAGCTCACGACGCAACAACCGCGCCTGCAAGCTCGCCCGGGCCGCTGCGCGGGGCAGCAGGTCCAGGCTCAAGCGTTGGTGCGCCATAGGGAGCCCGGCGCTGAGGCTGGCGCGGCTGACCGTCGCGCCATGGAGTTTGCAGAGGATCAACAGGCCGTCCAGCAAGGGATCATCGAAGTTCAGGCGCGGATCGGCGCCGGGGGTTGTGGGTTCCATGCTGGTCACAGTGTTCGCTCCCATTTTTTTGGAGGGGGCTACTTCAGTTCCGGCAGCCGTGCCTGATTCTTGACTTCGGTCTGCGCGACCGCATCGGCCGGCAGCACGATCCGTTGTTTGTGCAACAGCAGCCCCATGTTCGCCAGCACCCGGTACATCGAGTACTCCTCGGTGTAACGCACCTCGGTGTAGCGACGGTTGGCGTTGTACAACTCGTTTTCGCTGTCGAGCAGGTCGAGCAGGGTGCGCTGGCCGAGACCGAACTGATCCTGATACGCGGCGCGCACACGGGCGGTGGTGTCGGCGTATTCGCGGGCGGTGGGGGTCTGTTTGCGGGCGTTGAGCATCGCGTTCCAGGCCAGGCGCGTGTCTTCGTTGAGCTGGCGCAGGGCGTTGTTGCGGATGTCCATGGCCTGGTTGATCTGGTGGGCGTTGGACGCCAGCCGCGCCTTGTCGCTGCCCCCGCGGAACAGGTTGTAGTTCATCACCACACCCACACGCCAGTTGTTGTCGTGGCCTTCTTCGCCGCCGAGGTTGTTGTTGGCGCCCACCGCTGCTTCGGCATCGAAGCGCGGGTAGAACGGCGACTTCGCCACTTCATATTGGCTCTCGGCGGACTGTATGTCGGCCTGGGCCGATTTCAGGTACGGGTTGTTATCCACCATGCTTTGCTGGGCTTCGCGCAGGTCGGCGGGGATTTCGCCTTTGGTCGAGGGCGGCGCCTCCAGCTCATCGGGCATGCGCCCGACCACGCTGTAGAAGTTCGCCTCGGCGTCCGCCAGGTCCACCTGGGCGGTGTCGAAGTTGTTTTCCGCCAGGGCCCGACGGGCATTGGACTGGTCGGAGTCGGCCGTACTGCCCACCCCACGCTCGGTGCGCAGGCCGATCTGGTCGTTGACCCGCAGGTGCGCCTGCAGGTTGTTCTTGGCCAGGGTCACCAGTTCGCGACGCTTGAGCACTTCCAGGTAGACCTCGATGGTACGCAGCGCCAGATCCTGGGCGGTGCCCTGGGCGTAATAGGCCCGGGAATTGACCACGCCCTGGGTGCGCTGCACTTCATTGGCAGTGTTGAACCCGTCGAAGATCATCTGCCGCAGGCGCAGCTCCGATTGGGTGTAGGTCAGGATATTGGTGTGGTGGTTGCCCAGGGCACGGGTGTTGGTGTTGTCGCTGTAGCCACGGCCGTAACCGGCATTGAGATCCACCGATGGGAAAAAGCCCCCCCTGGCGACCTTGACGTCTTCATTGGCCGACAGACGGCTGTCCACCCGTTGTGCCAGTTCCGGGTGAGTCGCGATGGTGCTCTGGATCGCCTCGGTCAATGACATGGCCTGCGCCTGAGAAGAGCAGGCCATGGCCAGCAAAACCGCGCTGCAGAGGGGGGTTAGAACGCGCATGGGGTGCATCTCCTGAGGTCTGTAGTGCTTCGCTTGTCGCCAAAATATTGACGTGTTTAAGATCAAAACCGTTTCAACCTTGTAACAACACAGCTAAGAACATCCTGAGCAAAACCTAAGAAGAATTTCTCATAAGCATTATTCCGAAAAAAACTTATGAGCTTGAAAAAAACCGGCACATTGTTCAAAGCGAAAGCCTTTGAATCTGCGGGTTCTGACGGCTTTTAGGCGTCAATAAAAGTTTCATGCAGATTTTTAAGCGACGTGAAGAAGTGCCGAAAGGGCGATGTGAGAAGCGGTTTTTGGTGACGGTTTTTTGTCGTTTAGGCGAATTGCCAGCACCTTCTGCTTTCGCGAAAGCTGGCAGATTTTCCAGCTTTTTGGGTCGCTGAACCTGAGGACGAATTCTTCACCCAGACAGGTGCCGATTGCGGTCGGCAACGGAGGAAATGCACATGGCAGCGCTCATCGGTATCGTCAGCAAAGTGGTCGGGCAAGTTTTCGCAGAAGCGGCTGGTGGCCTGCGGCGGCCTTTGGTCGAAGGCGATCGGCTCTATGCCGGCGAACACCTGGTCACCGGTGCCGAAGGGGCCGTGGCTGTGCATCTGCAGAACGGCCAGTCGTTGACCCTGGGCCGCGAAAGCAACCTGACCCTGACCCCGCAGCTGCTGGCCAACCATGCGCCTCATGTCGACACGCCCGACACGACGACGCCGAGTGACGCGCAACTGACCGATGTGCAAAAGCTGCAGCAAGCCATCGCCGCCGGTGCCGACCCGACCCAGACCGGTGAAGCCACGGCCGCCGGACCCGAAGGTGGCAACCCGGGTGGTGTAGGCGGTGGGCACAGTTTTGTGCTGTTGGAAGAAGTGGGCGGGGAGGTCGATCCGCTGATCGGTTTTCCGACGGCCGGGTTCAACGGGATTCCCGAATTTCCCCAGCTACGCTTGGCCGGTGACCCGGATAACAGCGGCGACAATGCCGCCGTGCCGCCGGTAACCCCTGAGACGCCGGACAATCCCGTGACCCTCGACGGAGTCAATGTCGAGGGCGGCGAACTGACCACCAACGAGGCCAATCTGGCCGATGGTTCGGCCAGCAATCCGGGGGCGCTGGTGCAAAATGGTACCTTCACGGTATCCGCGCCTGACGGGCTGAGCAGCCTGAGCATCGGCGGCATCAACGTGATCAGTGGCGGCGTGCCCGCAGGCTTTCCTCAAACCATCACGTCGGCGCTGGGCAACACGTTGACCATCACGGGCTATGACTCGACCACGGGGGTGGTCAGTTACACCTACACCCTGACGGACAATGAAACCCATCCTGCCGGCGGCGGTGCCAACAACATTACCGAGCAGTTCCCAGTGGTGGCCGTCGACACCGACGGCGACACGGCCACCGGCACCCTGGACGTCAACATCACCGATGACGTGCCCCAGGCGATCGACGACAGCCACGCGAACACGGCGTCGGAAACCCTGGTCACCCTTACCGGCAACGTATTGCCCAACGACCACCAGGGCGCCGACCGGATCCCCACCGGCCCCGACAGCGGGCCGATCATTGGCGGGACGTTCACCGGCACCTACGGGACCCTGGTGCTCAACCCCAACGGCACGTACACCTACACCCTGAACACCAGCGACCCGCAATTCGTCGCGTTGCATGGCGGGGGCAGCGGTACCGAGACGTTCACCTACACCCTGACCGACGCCGATGGCGACACCAGCACCGCGAACCTGGTGCTGCAAGTGCACAACAATGACGACCCGGTGGTCATTACCGGCCTCGACACTGAAGGTGGCGAGCTGTCGTTGCAGGAGAAAAACCTCAGCGACGGCAGCAGCCCGGATGCATCGGCCCTGACTCAAAACGGCACGTTCACCGTGACCGCGTTGGACGGTGTGCAGACCCTGAGTGTTGGCGGCATCAATGTGGTTATAGGCGGTGTGGCAGCAGGTTTCCCACAATCGATTACCACTGCGCTGGGTAATACGTTGACCATCACCGGCTTCAACGCTGCTACTGGGGTGGTGAGCTATAGCTACACGCTGCTGGACAACGAAGCCCATCCAACTGCCAACGGCGCCAACAGCGTTAGCGAACAATTCGCCGTAGTCGCCACCGACGATAACGGCACCACGGCCAACGGCAACCTGGACGTAAATATCGTCGACGACTTGCCTAAAGCCGTGGACGACAGCAACGCCAGCACGGCCTCGGAAACTCACCTGACCCTGACCGGCAGCGTCCTGACCAACGACACTCAAGGTGCGGATCAGGTGGCGTCCGGGCCAATCACGCCCGGTACTTTTACTGGCACCTACGGCACCCTGGTGCTCAACGCCGACGGTTCCTACACCTACACCCTCAACACCGCCGATGCCGATTTCAAAGGCTTGCACGGCGGCGGCAATGGCAGCGAAACCTTCACCTACACCCTGACCGACGCCGATGGCGACACCAGCACCGCGAACCTGGTGCTGCAAGTGCACAACAATGACGACCCGGTGGTCATTACCGGCCTCGACACTGAAGGTGGCGAGCTGTCGTTGCAGGAGAAAAACCTCAGCGACGGCAGCAGCCCGGATGCATCGGCCCTGACTCAAAACGGCACGTTCACCGTGACCGCGTTGGACGGTGTGCAGACCCTGAGTGTTGGCGGCATCAATGTGGTTATAGGCGGTGTGGCAGCAGGTTTCCCACAATCGATTACCACTGCGCTGGGTAATACGTTGACCATCACCGGCTTCAACGCTGCTACTGGGGTGGTGAGCTATAGCTACACGCTGCTGGACAACGAAGCCCATCCAACTGCCAACGGCGCCAACAGCGTTAGCGAACAATTCGCCGTAGTCGCCACCGACGATAACGGCACCACGGCCAACGGCAACCTGGATGTGAACATCGTCGACGACTTGCCTAAAGCCGTGGACGACAGCAACGCCAGCACGGCCTCGGAAACCCACCTGACCCTGACCGGCAGTGTCCTGACCAACGACACCCAAGGTGCGGATCAGGTGGCGTCCGGCCCAATCACGCCCGGTACTTTTACTGGCACCTACGGCACCCTGGTGCTCAACGCCGACGGTTCCTACACCTACACCCTCAACACCGCCGATGCCGATTTCAAAGGCTTGCACGGCGGCGGCAATGGCAGCGAAACCTTCACCTACACCCTGACCGACGCCGATGGCGACACCAGCACCGCGAACCTGGTGCTGCAAGTGCACAACAATGACGACCCGGTGGTCATTACCGGCCTCGACACTGAAGGTGGCGAGCTGTCGTTGCAGGAGAAAAACCTCAGCGACGGCAGCAGCCCGGATGCATCGGCCCTGACTCAAAACGGCACGTTCACCGTGACCGCGTTGGACGGTGTGCAGACCCTGAGTGTTGGCGGCATCAATGTGGTTATAGGCGGTGTGGCAGCAGGTTTCCCACAATCGATTACCACTGCGCTGGGTAATACGTTGACCATCACCGGCTTCAACGCTGCTACTGGGGTGGTGAGCTATAGCTACACGCTGCTGGACAACGAAGCCCATCCAACTGCCAACGGCGCCAACAGCGTTAGCGAACAATTCGCCGTAGTCGCCACCGACGATAACGGCACCACGGCCAACGGCAACCTGGATGTGAACATCGTCGACGACTTGCCTAAAGCCGTGGACGACAGCAACGCCAGCACGGCCTCGGAAACCCACCTGACCCTGACCGGCAGTGTCCTGACCAACGACACCCAAGGTGCGGATCAGGTGGCGTCCGGCCCAATCACGCCCGGTACTTTTACTGGCACCTACGGCACCCTGGTGCTCAACGCCGACGGTTCCTACACCTACACCCTCAACACCGCCGATGCCGATTTCAAAGGCTTGCACGGCGGCGGCAATGGCAGTGAAACCTTCACCTACACCCTGACCGACGCCGACGGCGACACCAGCACCGCGAACCTGGTGCTGCAAGTGCACAACAATGATGATCCGGTGGTGTTGGTGGGCCTGGATGCTGAAGGTGGCGAGCTGTCGTTGCAGGAGAAAAACCTCAGCGACGGCAGCAGCCCGGACGCACCGGCCCTGACTCAAAGCGGCACGTTCACCGTGACCGCGTTGGACGGCGTGCAGACCCTGAGCGTGGGCGGCATCAATGTGGTTATAGGCGGTGTGGCAGCAGGTTTCCCACAATCGATTACCACTGCGCTGGGTAATACGTTGACCATCACCGGCTTCAACGCTGCTACTGGGGTGGTGAGCTATAGCTACACGCTGCTGGACAACGAAGCCCATCCAACTGCCAACGGCGCCAACAGCGTTAGCGAGCAATTCGCCGTAGTCGCCACCGACGATAATGGCACCACGGCCAACGGCAACCTGGATGTGAACATCGTCGACGACTTGCCTAAAGCCGTGGACGACAGCAACGCCAGCACGGCCTCGGAAACCCACCTGACCCTGACCGGCAGTGTCCTGACCAACGACACCCAAGGTGCGGATCAGGTGGCGTCCGGCCCAATCACGCCCGGTACCTTCACCGGGACCTACGGCACCCTGGTGCTCAACGCCGACGGTTCCTACACCTACACCCTCAACACTGCCGACGCTGATTTCAAAGGCTTGCATGGCGGCGGCAACGGCAGCGAAACCTTCACCTACACACTCACTGACGCCGACGGCGACACCAGCACCGCGAACCTGGTGCTGCAAGTGCACAACAACGACGACCCGGTGATCATCACCGGCCTCGACACCGAAGGTGGTGAGCTGACGGTCCAGGAAAAAAACCTCAGCGACGGCAGCAGCCCGGACGCACCGGCCCTGACTCAAAGTGGCACGTTCACCGTGACCGCGTTGGACGGTGTGCAGACCCTGAGCGTGGGCGGCATCAACGTCGTCACCGGCGGCGTGGCGGCGGGTTTCCCGCAGTCCATCACCACTGCGTTGGGCAACACGCTGACCATCACTGGCTTCAACGCCAGCACCGGCGTGGTCAGCTACAGCTACACCTTGCTGGACAACGAAACCCATCCAAACGCCAACGGCGCCAACAGCGTTAGCGAACAATTCGCCGTAGTCGCCACCGACGATAACGGCACCACGGCCAACGGCAACCTGGACGTGAACATCGTCGATGATTTGCCGACCGCCCATGCTGATGCCGCCTCGGTGGATGAGGGCGGGACGGTCAGTGGCAACGTCCTGAACAACGACGAAGGCGGTGCCGACGGGCCGGCCGCGAGTGGTGCCGTGATTGGCGTGCGCGCTGGCAACGACACCTCGACCCCGGCGATCGGCGGCTTGAACACCCAGATCAATGGCACCTACGGCTACCTGACCCTGGACGCCAACGGCAACGCCGTCTACCACAGCAACCCGAACACCGTCAGTGCCCCAGGCGCGACCGATGTGTTCACCTATACCGTGCGTGACGCCGACGGCGATGAAAGCACCACCACCATCACCATCGATGTCCACGATATCTGCCTCGTCGCCACACCCGAGCACGAAATCAGCGTCTACGAAAAAGCCCTCGACCTGAACCAGGATGGCCAGGACCTGGCCCCCGGCACCGTCACCGGCAGCACTCCGAATGCCACCAGCGAGACTGCCAGCGGCAGCCTTGTCGGCTCGATCAGCGGAGCCGTGGGCGCAGTGACCTTCGCGTTGGTGGGCAACGCCGCCGGTGCCTACGGTCAACTGTCGCTTCACCCCGACGGCTCCTACACCTACACCCTGACCTCGCCGGCCACCACCACGCCTCACGCCAACGATGGCCCGAACGTGCTGAGCGAAAGCTTCACCTACCAGGCCACGGACTCGTTGGGCAACACGGTCACCAGCACCATCGTCATCGACATTGTCGACGACGTGCCCAAGGCCCATGCCGATGTTGCCTCGGTGCTGGAGGGCGGCACAGTCAACGGCAATGTGCTGGACAACGACGTGCTTGGCGCGGACGGTGGCACGGTGATTGGCGTACGCGCCGGCAACGACACCTCGAACCCTGCCGTCGGTGGCTTGAACACCCAGATCAGTGGCACCTACGGCTACCTGACCCTGGACGCCAACGGCAACGCCGTCTACCACAGCAACCCGAACACCGTCGGCGCACCGGGCGCGACCGATGTGTTCACCTACACCGTGCGTGATGCCGATGGCGATGAAAGCACGACGACCATCACCATCGATGTGCACAACAGTTGCCTGGTCGCCGCACCGGACCACGAAATCAGCGTCTACGAAAAAGCCCTCGACCTGAACCAGGATGGCCAGGACCTGGCCCCCGGCACCGTCACCGGCAGCGCCCCGAACGCCACCAGCGAGACCGCCAGCGGCAGCCTTGTCGGCTCGATCAGCGGTGCCGTGGGCGCAGTGACCTTCGCGCTGGTGGGCAACGCCACCGGTGCCTACGGTCAACTGTCGCTTCAGCCCGACGGTTCGTATACCTACACCCTGACGGCGTCAGCCACGACCACTCCCCACGCCAACGATGGCCCGAACGTGCTGAGCGAAAGCTTTACCTACCAGGCCACGGACTCGTTGGGCAACACGGTCACTAGCACTATCGTCATCGACATTGTCGACGACGTGCCCAAGGCCCATGCCGATGTTGCCTCGGTGCTGGAGGGCGGCACAGTCAACGGCAATGTGCTGGACAACGACGTGCTTGGCGCGGACGGTGGCACGGTGATTGGCGTACGCGCCGGCAACGACACCTCGAACCCTGCCGTCGGTGGCTTGAACACCCAGATCAGTGGCACCTACGGCTACCTGACCCTGGACGCCAACGGCAACGCCGTCTACCACAGCAACCCGAACACCGTCGGCGCACCGGGCGCGACCGATGTGTTCACCTACACCGTGCGTGATGCCGATGGCGATGAAAGCACGACGACCATCACCATCGATGTGCACAACAGTTGCCTGGTCGCCGCACCGGACCACGAAATCAGCGTCTACGAAAAAGCCCTCGACCTGAACCAGGATGGCCAGGACCTGGCCCCCGGCACCGTCACCGGCAGCGCCCCGAACGCCACCAGCGAGACCGCCAGCGGCAGCCTTGTCGGCTCGATCAGCGGTGCCGTGGGCGCAGTGACCTTCGCGCTGGTGGGCAACGCCACCGGTGCCTACGGTCAACTGTCGCTTCAGCCCGACGGTTCGTATACCTACACCCTGACGGCGCCAGCCACGACCACGCCCCACGCCAACGATGGCCCGAACGTGCTGAGCGAAAGCTTTACCTACCAGGCCACGGACTCGTTGGGCAACACGGTCACTAGCACTATCGTCATCGACATTGTCGACGACGTGCCCAAGGCTCACGGCGATTTCGCCTCGGTGGTAGAGGGCGGGACGGTCAATGGCAATGTACTGGATAACGACGTGCTCGGTGCGGACGGCGGCGCAATCATCGGCGTGCGTGCCGGCAACGACACCACCAACCCGGCCATCGGTGGCTTGAACAGCCAGATCAACGGTACCTACGGCTACCTGACCCTGGACACCAACGGCAACGCCGTCTACCACAGCAACCCGAACACCGTCGGCGCACCGGGCGCGACCGATGTGTTCACCTACACCGTGCGCGACGCCGATGGCGATGAAAGCACGACGACCATCACCATCGACGTGCACAACAGTTGCCTCGTCGCAGCAACCGACCATGACGTGACCGTCTACGAAAAAGCCCTCGACCTGAACCAGGACGGCCAGGACCTGGCCCCCGGCACCGTCACCGGTAGCGCCCCGAATGCCACCAGTGAAACCGCCACGGGCACCTTGGTGGGGTCTGTCACCGGGGCAACGGGCGCCGTGTCTTTCGCCTTGGTGGGCAATGGCGTCGGTGCCCATGGCCAACTATTGCTCAATCCGGATGGTTCCTACACCTACACGTTGACCTCGCCGGCCACGACGACGCCCGCCGCCAACGATGGCCCGAACGTGCTGAGCGAAAGCTTCACCTATCAGGCCACGGACTCCCTGGGCAACAGCACCACCGGCAGCCTGGTGGTCAGCATCGTCGATGACATACCAAAGGCCGTTGCGTCCGAGCGTTCGGTGACGGCGGTGGAGGTCGATTCGAACCTGCTGATCGTGCTTGATGTGTCCGGCAGCATGAAAGACGATTCCGGTGTGCCGGGGCTCTCGCGTATGGATCTGGCCAAACAGGCGATCAGCGCCTTGCTCGACAAATACGACGACATGGGCGACGTCAAAGTCCAGCTTGTGACCTTCAGCGGCAGTGCCACCGACCAGAGTGCCGTGTGGGTGGACGTGGCAACTGCCAAGACGCTGATCGCCGCGCTGAATGCGCACGGTGACACCAATTACGATGCGGCCGTGGCGATGGCCAAGACGGCGTTCGCCACCCCCGGACAACTGACCGGCGCACAGAACATTGGTTACTTTTTCTCCGATGGCAAGCCGACCTTGGGCGAAATCGGCTCGGCGGACGAGGTCGCGTGGAAAGCCTTTCTCGATGCCAACGGCATCAAGAATTACGCCGTCGGCCTGGGCAGCGGCGCCAGAAACGTCAATCTCGACCCGCTGGCCTATGACGGCAGCACCCACACCGACACCAATGCGGTGGTGGTCACCGACTTGAACCAGCTCAACTCGGTGCTTTCCGGTACCGTGCAAGGCGCGCCGGTCACCGGCAACCTGCTGGGCGAGGGGGGCTCGTTTGGCGCCGATGGCGGGTTTATCAAAAGCCTGGTGGTCGATGGCACCACGTACAGCTATGACCCGGCGGCCAATGGTGGCCATGGCGCGCTGACCGCCAGCGGCGGGCTCAACCATGGCTCCTTCAATACAGCCACCAACACATTGAGCATCGCGACCGACCACGACGGCACCCTGGTGGTCAACCTGGATACCGGTGCGTTCAGCTACACCTCCCAGACGGCCACCAGCACCTTGATCACCGAGCACATCGGCTACACCGTCAGCGACCATGACGGTGACCTGGCGAGCTCCAACCTGGTGATCAACGTCGTGCCCAACAGCCCACCGAGCGCTGCCGACGACAACATCATCACCAACATTCTGTCGGGCAACATCGTGATCCCGGGCGAGTTGCTGCTGGGTAACGACAGCGATGCCAACGGCGATCCGCTCACCGCGTCACCCACCAGTTTCAATACTGGTTGGGTCGCCAAAGGCGCGGACTTCACCGGCAGCACCGGCCCGGCCAGCTTCACCGGCAACAACGTGCAGTCGATCAACCTCAGCCGCAGCGCTTTCGTCGCCAATACCGCGAGCATGACGGCGATGCTGGTGGTCAGCGGTGCATTGGGGATGGTGTCCAATAACAACACCAACGATGAAGACCGGCTCAACATCAGCCTCAAACAGGGCGAAACCCTGACCCTGGACCACAACCTGTCGGCCGGTCACATTGCGATGGAGTATTCCCTCAACGGCGGGCCATTCATTGCGATCAACGACGGGGCTTCTTTCACCGCAGCAGCGGATGGCAATTACCAGATCCACGTCACCAACATCGCCAATCCCGGCGGCGGTAATTCCAACGCTGCGGAGAACTATCAACTGACCCTCACCGTCGACTATGCCGGGGCGCAAGACAAAACACCGGATTACCACGGCAGCTACACCGCCAGCGACAACCACGGCGGCAGTGACAGCGCAGCGGTAGGCATCAGCTATCAGGCGGGCCATACCCTGACAGGCACCAGCGGCGACGATGTGCTGTTGGCCGGCAACGGCGACAACATCCTCAACGCCGGCGACGGCAACGACGTACTCAGCGCCGGTTCGGGCAACAACACCCTGAACGGTGGGGCCGGCAATGACTTGCTCTACAGCGGCACGGGCAACGACCTGCTCGATGGCGGTACGGGCAACGACACCGTCAGCTACGGCCACGCCACGTCGGCAGTCACGGTGAACCTGGGCCTGTTGGCGGCGCAGAACACCCTGGGCGCGGGCACCGATACATTGAGCCACATCGAAAACCTCGTGGGCTCGAACTTCAACGACACCCTCACCGGCGACGGTGCCAGCAACCGCCTCGACGGTGGTCTGGGCCATGACGTGCTCAATGGCGGTGGCGGCGACGACCTGCTGATCGGTGGCCTGGGCAACAACACCCTCACCGGTGGCAGCGGCGCCGACACCTTCCAATGGCAGGCGGGCAATAGCGGCCACGACGTGATCACCGACTTCACGCCCGGCATCGACAAGCTCGACCTGTCCCAGCTGTTGCAAGGGGAGAACGGCAGCGCGGCGTCACTGGATGATTACCTGCATTTCAGCGTGAGCGGCAGCGGGGCGTCGGTTATCACCAGCATCGACGTCAGCGCCATCGCCGGCGCCACGCCGAACCAGACCATCGACCTGGCCGGCGTCAACCTCGCCAGTCACTACGGCGTCGCGCCTGGCGCGGGGGGAATCATCGGCGGAGCGGACACGGCGACCATCATCAATGGGATGTTGAATGATCATTCGTTGAAGGTGGATACGGTTTGAGGTGAGCTGAAACGACAAACCCCGCCATGTCCAAATTGGACATGGCGGGGTTTCTACATTCCAGGTTGGGATTGCCTGGTCTCAGATGAGTATTGATCGGCGCCTCTCTGTGGGAGCGGGCTTGCCCGCGAAGACGGCGGCACATCCACCATCACCATCCGAGACACACCGCTTTCGCGAGCAAGCTCGGCTCTCACAGGACTTGCGGTATGGGCCAGATTCCGAGGGCATGCTGGCGCGCGCGGTAGGAGCTGTTGAGCGGCGCGAGGCTGCGATCTTTCCCCAGACATTTGAGTCTCGAGCGAAAGATCAGAAGATCGCAGGCTTCGCCAGCTCCTACAGAGCCCAGCGGGAGCATCTGCAGGGTTGGCTTAGGGCCTGCGCAGTGTTTTCTGCCTGAGGATATAAATCGTCACCAATACCGCACTGGTGAGCATGAACCCCCGCGCCCACGGCAGCGGCACCAGGTAGCAGGAAAAGAGAATGCTCGCCCACATCAGCCCGATGGCATAGACCTTGCCCTTGAGCGGGATGCCGTTGCCGCTGAGGTAGTCGCTGATCCACGGGCCGAGGCGGGGATGCTCGACCAGCCATCGGTAGAAGCGCGGCGAACTGCGGGCGAAGCAGGCCGCGGCCAGCAGCAGGAAGGGGGTGGTGGGCAGTACGGGAACGAAAATGCCGATGACTCCCAGCACCACGCTCAGCCAGCCGATGGCCAGTAGAGCGTAACGCAGGATCAGCGGGCGGTTGCCGACTGGCGAGGGCACCCGGTCACTCAGTGGTGGCGAGGCTTGAGGATCGCCGGTTTCTCGTCCGGGGCGTTGCACAGCAGATACAGGGCGGTGAGGGCTTCGGGGATCTGGACGATCATGTCGTCCATCAGGTTCGCGTCGGCGGCGATGTCGGAAAATTCCGGTTGCTCGTCGAACAGGCCGGAACCCACCATGATTGGCAGCAGCATTTCGCTGACTTCCTCTTCGGCGGTTTCGAACCAGGCGGCTTCGCGCAGGAACACGCCTTCCATGAACCCGATACACCAGCCACGCAGTTCCGAATCGTCCGGGTCATCGCCCAGGTCCAGTTCGCATGGCAGCTCGAATTCTTCGTCGGAGGCCAGTTGACGGGCGATATGGGCCTTGAGGCCGACCAGGGTGGCTTCGATTTCGGCGCGCTGGGCTTCGTCGCTGTAATGCGGCTCTTCGGCGAACAGGGCGTCGATCCACTCACGATCCGGCACCGTTTCGGCGCAGATCGACAGGGCGGTCAGGTAGCCGTGAGCGGCCACGTAGTCCAGCGCTTCCTCGTGCAGCTCATCGGCGTCGAGGAAGACTTGCAGGCGGGTCAGTTGCTCAGCGAAGGACATTACGGGCTACCTTGGGGAATAAACAATGCGGGAATTCTAGGCCTTCTTGAGCGTACAGGCCAGCCGCGTGGCGTATTTGCCTCTTGGAGGCTCGGGGGTGGACACAAGTGCGGGGGGCACCGCAAAGCAAATGTGGGAGCGAGCTTGCTCGCGATGAGGGCGTTACATTCCACATCTTCTCAAAATGACCCACCGCTATCGCGAGCAAGCTCGCTCCCACAGGGACTTGTGACAACAGAAGCCATGGGTTGGCCATCCCAGCCGCTAGCACCTCTTGTCAGCAGCCCCCTTTGCGGCGAAGGCCTCGGGTATACTGCCGCGTTTTGTGATGCCCTGCGGCGTTCCGCCGGTTCGAAACGCGCACTTACGATTTGCCGGTGCGGCGTTTGCGATTCTGAACCAGCCTTGCAGGGATGTTTCGGTGATTTTTGGAGTTTCTATGCTCGAACAGGCTCAACGCGTCCTCAAGGACATCTTCGGCTACGACAGTTTCCGTGGCCGCCAGGGTGCCATTATTGAGCGCGTGGCCAACGGTGGCGATGCCTTGGTGCTCATGCCCACCGGCGGCGGCAAATCCTTGTGCTTCCAGGTGCCGGCGCTGCTGCGCAACGGCCTGGCGGTGGTGGTTTCGCCGCTGATCGCGCTGATGGACGACCAGGTCGCGACTCTCGAGGAACTGGGGGTTGCCGCCGCTTCGCTGAATTCCACCCTCAGTGCCGAGCAACAGCGGGACCTGGCGACGCGGATCAAGCGCGGCGAAGTGAAAATGTTGTACCTGGCCCCGGAACGCCTGGTGCAGCCGCGCATGCTGGCGTTCCTGCAGAGCCTGGAAATCGCCCTGTTCGCCATCGACGAAGCCCACTGCGTGTCTCAATGGGGCCACGATTTCCGACGTGAATACCTGCAACTGGGGCAATTGGCGGAACTGTTCCCCGACGTGCCGCGCATCGCCCTGACCGCCACCGCCGACAAACGCACCCGCGAGGAAATCGTCGAGCGCCTGCACTTGCAGGAGGCCGAGCGGTTCCTGTCCAGCTTCGACCGTCCCAACATTTTCTACCGCATCGTGCCCAAGGAACAGCCACGCAAACAACTGCTGGCGTTCCTCGCCGAGCGCCGCAGCGATGCCGGCATCGTCTACTGCCTGTCGCGCAAAAAGGTCGATGAAGTGGCGGCGTTCCTGTGTGAACAGGGGTTCCCGGCGTTGCCGTATCACGCCGGCCTGCCCAACGACCTGCGGGCCTACCACCAGAAGCGCTTCCTCAACGAGGAAGGCCTGATCATGGTGGCCACCGTGGCGTTCGGCATGGGCATCGACAAGCCCAACGTGCGTTTTGTCGCACACCTGGACTTGCCCAAGTCCCTCGAGGCGTACTACCAGGAAACCGGGCGTGCCGGCCGTGATGGCTTGCCGGCCGACGCCTGGATGGCCTACGGCCTGCAAGACGTGGTGATGCTCAAGCAGATGCTGCAGAACTCCGAAGGCGATGAGCGCCACAAGCGCCTGGAGCAGCACAAGCTCGACGCCATGCTCTCGCTGTGCGAAGAAACCCGCTGCCGCCGCCAGACCCTGCTGGCCTATTTCGACGAAGACATGCCCCAGCCTTGCGGGCACTGTGACAACTGCGTCGATGGCGTGGAAACCTGGGACGCCACCGAGCCGGCCCGCCAGGCCTTGTCGGCGATTTTCCGCACCGGCCAGCGCTATGGCGTCGGGCACCTGGTGGACGTGTTGCTGGGCAAGGACAACGAGAAGGTCCGCAACTTCGGCCATCAGCACCTCTCGGTGTTCGGCGTGGGCAAGGCGCGCACCGAAAGTGAGTGGCGCTCATTGTTCCGGCAACTGGTGGCCCGCGGCCTGGCAGACATTGACCTGGAAGGCTACGGCGGCCTGCGCTTGTCCGAAACCTGCCGGCCCTTGCTCAAGGGCGAGGTTACCCTGGAGCTGCGCCGCGACCTCAAGCCGGCCACGGCGATCAAGAGCAGCAAGAGCCAGGCCAGCCAATTGGTCCGTGGCGAAGAGCGCGATCAATGGGAAGCCTTGCGCGCCTTGCGTCGCAAGCTGGCCGAGGAACACGGCGTGCCACCGTACGTCATCTTCCCCGATTCGACGCTGCTGGAAATGCTCCGCAGCCAGCCCACCTCCCTGGCGGAAATGGCCCGGGTCAGCGGCGTGGGGGCGCGCAAGCTGGAGCGTTATGGCGAAGCCTTCCTCCAGGTCCTGGGGGGCGAGGTCGAAGCGCCGAAAGCGGTGGCCGATGTGCGCCACGAGCTCATCACGCTGGCCCGGGCCGGTATGACCCCGTTGCAGATCGCCGGGCAATTGCAGTGCTCGGAGAAAAACGTCTACACGATGCTGGCCGAGGCCATCGGCAAACAGCAGTTGTCCCTGGAACAGGCACTGGATTTGCCCGAGGAGCTGATGGGCGAGGTACAGGACGCGTTCCTGGACGGCGAAGGCGAGTTACCGCCGGTGTCCGAAGTCGCCGCGCTGTTTGTCGGACGGGTGCCTGAAGGTGTGCTGTATTGCGTCAGGGCTGCGTTACAGTCGGAATTTGAAGTCTGATCAGTGAGTTGCGCTCCTTTAACGATTCAGTACAAGGCGAACCTTGCTTGAATCCAAAGCTCATGCTTAGCTGACTAATAATTAGTTTTTCTCTATTTCAGATCTGATGAGTTTTTTATGCCGTTAACCGATCAACACCGCTTTGGCATGCAGTTGGCGCAAATGTCTCGAGGCTGGCGCGCCGAACTGGACCGCCGCCTGGCCGGGCTGGGCCTGTCCCAGGCGCGCTGGCTGGTGCTGCTGCACCTGGCCCGTTTCGAACAGGCGCCGACCCAGCGTGAACTGGCCCAGAGTGTCGCCGTCGAAGGCCCGACCCTGGCCCGGTTGCTCGACAGCCTGGAGACCCAGGGGCTGGTGCAGCGCCAGGCTGTGGCCGAAGACCGTCGGGCCAAGAAAATCGTGCTCTGCGCACCGGCCCTACCGTTGATCGAACAGATCGAAACCATTGCCATGCAATTGCGCCGGGAGCTGTTCGAAGGTGTCGACGAGGCGGACATGCGCGTGTGCATGCGGGTTCACGACACGATCCTGGCTAACCTGGAAAAATCCTGAGGCAGATCCCTGGCGTCAGACTTTTGAGATTCGCCGGTTAGCGAACTATAACCAGTACTAAGCGTTCCTATTGGGAGCGTTTACGCCGTGGTTGGTTCTGGTAATCGAAAGGGATGCCCATGCTTGTAAGTTTGCAGTCCACGTTGCGCAGTTGGGTCAACGTGTCGATCGTCGTGGGTGCCCTGGGGTTTCCGGCCTTGGCGTCAGCACTGGGCCTTGGCGAGATCACGCTCCATTCCGCCCTGAACCAGCCGTTGCGCGCCGATATCGCCCTGGTCGATGTGGCCGGAATCAGTGAAGGGGATCTGTCGGCCAGCCTGGCGAGCCCGGACGACTTCAGTCGTGCGGGTGTGGAGCGGGTATTCTTTCTCAGCAACCTGCGCTTTACGCCGGTATGGCGGGGTGAGCGCAGCTTCATTCGGGTGACGTCCAGCAAGCCGGTGGAAGAGCCCTTTCTCAATTTCCTGGTGCAGCTCAATCAGCCCAATGGGCGCCTGCTGCGCGAATACACCGTGCTGATCGACCCACCTGGCTCACCGGGTATCGTGCCGGCCCGTGACGAACCGTCCACGGCCCCGCAGCCTGCGACGCCGAGCCAGGCCACCCCGGCCGTCAAGCCGCCTCCGGCAGTACAGGGCAAGCGTTACACGGTCGTGCAGGGAGACAACCCCTGGGTGATTGCCCAGCGCCTGCATGACGCCGGCAGCAACGCGTCGGTCAATGAGTTGATGCAAGGGATCCAGGCCCTGAATCCCGGCAGCGACCGGCTCTCCATCGGCCAGCGCCTGTTATTGCCCGACTCGGCCGTGCTGCCGACAGCGGCTGCATCCACCGCTGGCCAGGCCTCCGCCGCGGCCGATGAGCAGTTGGCCGCCAGCGTGCTGCAGAACCAGGAGCAACAGAAGACCATCGAGGCTCTGCAAGCGCGGCTCCAGGCCCAGGACGAAGAAATCGCCGGCCAGCGCAAGCAGATCAGCGAATTGCAGACCCGGCTGGCCGAGACTCCGGCCCCCGTTGCGTCGGCGCAACCTGCGCAGCCTGCGTCGGAGCCGGCTCCGGACGTCTCCCCCGTGACCGAACCGGTTGCAGAGCCGGAGGGCATTGCTTGGACATGGGTGGCGGGGTTGGTGGCCCTGTTGGGGTTGCTCGCATTGTTACTGTTCATTCGGCGTCGCCAGCAGCATGACGAGTTGGAGCCGATGACCGAGCGCCCCGAGCCGATGCTGGAGGAAGGTGGCGAAACCTTTGCGTCAATCCCCGACACGGAGCCATCCGAGGCTGCGAACTCGTTCAACAACGGTGATGCGCCCCAGGGTGATGTGCTGGAGGGCGTCGGGATCTACCTGACCTACGGCCGTTTCACCGAGGCCGCCGGGCTGTTGCGCGCGGCATTGCTGGCCGAACCGGAACGCACCGACCTGGGCCTCAAGTTGTTGGAGGTATTGGGCAAGCAGGGCGATGTCATCGGTTTCCAGGCCCAGGAACATCATCTGCTGGCACAAGGCGTCGATGCCGGGACGCTGGAGGATATCCGCGGGCGCTATCCCAAGGTTGCCTTGATCACCGCACCGATAGTGGAACAGGCGCAACACCAGGTACCGGTTCTTGCGCCTGAACGTGAACAGGCACCCAGTGACGAGTTCGAACTGGACCTGGACGCACTGTCCATGGACACCAGCTGGGACCTGGCGGATGACCAGGGCACCCTCGCCGAAGATAAACCTGCGACGCCACTGCCCGACAACAGTGTCGAGGGCTTGTCGCTTTCAGGTTTCGATGAATCGGAGTTGCAATGGGAAGCGCCCCTGGAAACCGAGTCGTTGGACGATGATTTCCTCGAAGGCTTTGCCGATGAAGAACAGGCGCTGGAATTTGAGCCGTTGGCCCTTGAACCTGTTTCCCTGGACAGCCTGTCCCTCGAACCCCAGGTCCCGGAACATTCGGTCAAGCTGGAACAGGCACAGAATTGTATCGACGATGGCGACCTGAAGACCGCCGTCACCCTGCTTGAAGAATTGCTCGAAGAAGGTGACGAACCCCTCAAGCAGACCGCCCGGGTGCTGCTGGCGGGGATTCGCTAAGCGCCATCGAGGTTGTAGCGGCTGGCCTCATCGCGAGCAAGCTCGCTCCCACATGGGCGCGCAGCTTGCTGTGGGAGCGAGCTTGCTCGCGATGACGGCCTGTCAGGCTATCAACCCAGTCCAGGCAAACACCCAGCCCCTCAAAACGTCTGCCCCAGGTTCAGGTACACCGCCTGTTCATCGTCGTCGTTGAAGCCATAGCTGAAGTTCAATGGCCCCAGCGGTGTATCGAAACCGAGGAAAATGCTGGCGGCGTTGATGTAGCCACTGTCGAATTCGTTGTCGTTGTTCCAGGCCCGGCCGCGTTCCAACGAGCCGCCGATGTACAACGGAAAATCCAATGGCAGGTAGGCCCGCGGTGTAAGGCGGCGGTAATACACGGCGCGCATCAGGCTCATGTTCTGTCCCGACACCCCATCTTCGCGAAAGCCGGACAATTGCCGCGCGCCACCGAGCACAAAGCTGGAGGTCACGACCTCCGCGGTGTCCAGGGTGCGACCGTAGCGTCCGCCCAGGATGAAGGTGTCCGGGCCGCTGCTAAGCGCCTTGTCCAGTTTGAATTCCCACTGGCGGTAGCGCTGGTCGGAGCCCAGCCCCGGTTCGTATTGGCGCCAGCTCAGGCCGATGTCTTCCCCTTCGTGGGGGAAATACACGCTGTCGAGGGAGTCGAACGAGTACTTGAGTTCGTAGAAACCTTCGTTGAAATTCTCGCTGGGCTGGTCGTGGTCGCCGATGCGCACATCGGCCTTGCCCCAGGCCTGGCCGACACCGAAGCGGATTTCGCCGCTGTTGCCAATCTGGCGGCCCACGTTGAGCCCGAAGCCATAACGTTCGACGCGATACTGGGCCACCGGATCGTTGTCCAGGATGGACTCGACATTGCGCGATTCGAATTGCCCATAGGGGGCAATGAAGTAGCGCGAGCCGACGTCCAATGGCTGGTAGAACTCGCTGTACAGCTCCTGCTTGTCGCCGATCTGCGCCCGGGTCAGCCACTCGGCGCCCAGGCGATTGATGCCGTTGACCCGATAGCTGGCCCCCAGGTTGAAAGCGCTGTCGCCGCGCATATCGTCCGACAGGCTCAGCCCCAGCCGCAGGTAGTCGGTGCCGGTGCGTCGGCCCCGGGCGCTGATCACCAAGGTGTGGTCCGGGCCCTTGTGGACCACGCGGTATTGCACCTGTTCGAAGTAGTCCAGGCCGTACAGCGTGCCCATGTCGGTCTGCAGGCGGCCCAGGTCCAGCGGCTCGCCGATCTGCTGGCGAATGTAGTAGCGAATCACGTCATCGCCGACTTTCGAGTCGTTCTCTACGCGAATGGCGGTGATGACTGGTGTGCGTTCGCTGGGCGCGCGCGCGGCCATGAGTTCGGCGTCGGGCGCCTCGGAAGGGCGTAGAGGGGCCAGGCGTGCCTCGAGTATCCGGGTGGCGCGATAGCCGGCGTCGATCATGTCCTGGGCCCGGCCGAAGTCGGTGGAACCGAAGCTCGCCAGGGCCGGCTGGATCAATACGTCGCTTTTTTTCAGGGTAGCCAGTTGTTCTTCAGAGTTGCGCCGGGTCATCAGGGTGGTCGACTGGTTCAGCACGTCGACCACCGTGACCAGTTGCTTGCGGGTGCGCAGCGGTGTGCCGATGTCGACCACGATGGCCACGTCCACGCCCATGTCCCGGGCCACATCCAGCGGGATATTGTCGGCCATGCCGCCGTCCACCAGCAGCCGGCCGTCCAGCTCCACCGGGGCGAACACCGCTGGGATCGACATGCTGGCGCGAATGACCTTGGGCAGGTGGCCTTTGCGGAACACGACTTTTTCGCCTGTGGCGATGTCGGTGGCGACGGCGCGAAACGGGATCGGCAGTTTGTCGAAGTCCCGCGTGTCGCTGGCGTGGGCCAGCAGGCTTTCGAGCAGCAGGGCCAGGTTCTGGCCCTGGATGACCCCCAAGGGCAGGCCGAGGCTGCCGTCGTCACGAAAGCTCAGTTTCTGTTTCACCAGGAAGTCGCGGTCATCCTGCTTGCGCCGGAACGGCACGTCCTTGCGTGGCGGCGCATCGGACAAGGCCTGTTGCCAGTCTATGCCCAGGGCGAGCTTTTCCAGCTCGTCGATCTTGTAGCCCGAGGCATACAGCCCGCCGATCACCGCGCCCATGCTGGTGCCGGCGATGGCATCGATCTTGATGCCTTGCTCCTCCAGGGCCTTGAGCACGCCGATGTGGGCCAGGCCCCGCGCCGCTCCGCCGGACAGCACCAGGCCGATTTTCGGGCGTGGCGCTTCGACGGCGGGCTCGTTGGCATGGCCGGGCAGGGGCAACAGCAGCAGAAGCAGGAGGGGGAGCAGGCGGCGCATCGTCTATCTCGGGGCGGGCGATCAAAGGCAGGTATTATAACGACGCCTTCGAACCCAGGAGTTCACCCGCAATGACCGAACACAAGCCCGAAGTTGTCATCACCTATTGCACCCAGTGCCAATGGCTGCTGCGCGCCGCCTGGCTGGCCCAGGAGCTGCTCAGCACCTTCGGCGACGACCTGGGCAAAGTGTCCCTGGTGCCGGGCACCGGCGGTGTGTTCCACATCAGTTGCGACGGTGCGCAAATTTGGGAGCGCAAGGCCGATGGCGGTTTTCCCGAGGCCAAGGTCCTCAAGCAGCGGGTCCGCGACCGGATCGACCCGGAGCGGGACCTGGGCCACAACGACCGGGTTCAGTGAGACGCGGCTTGGGCGCCCACCCCTGGTTTCTTCGAACCACCCAGCTGGCTCGAGATCACGATGGCCGCGATGATCACCACGCCGCCCACCAGCATGCGCAGCGTCGGGCGTTCGTCGAATAGCCACCAGGCCATGGCGATGCCGTAGACCGGTTCCATGGCGAAGACCACCGCCGCCGTGCGGGCCTTGATCACCGCCAGGCTGGCGACGAACAGGCTGTGGGCCAGGCCGGTGCAGAACACGCCGAGCAAGCCGATCCACAACCAGTCGAGGGGGCGAACGTCGCTCAGTTGTGGCGCGGCCATCGGCAACAGGCACAACCCGACCACCACGTTCTGGCACAGCGCTGCCTGCACGGGCGGTACATGCGCGGAGCCGGCACGGTTGGTCAATGACAGCAGTGAAAACAACAGCCCCGAAGCCACGGCCCAGAGCAGGCCGGTGGTGGCACCGCTGGCCAGGTCGAAGTTCGGCGTGACCAACACCAGGCCGACGCTCACCAGCACCACCAGCCAGATTTCATTGGCGCGAATCCGCTCGCGGAAGATCAGCCCCTCGAGCAATACCGTGAAGGCCGGGAAACTGGCGAACCCCAACGTGGCGATCGCTACGCCGGCCACCTTCACGGCGATGAAGAAACTCACCCAGTGCCCGGCCAGCAACAGGCCGCCCAGCAGCAATCGCCGGCCATCCTGTGCCCGCAGTTTCTGCCAGCGGCTGCTGCTGGCGAACCGGGCGAACATCGCCAGGGCCAGCACGGCGAAGACAGCGCGACCGAACACGATGACCGCTGGCGAAGCCGCGGCGAGTTTGCCGAAGACACCGGTCAGGCCAAACATGAGTGCACCAATGTGCAGGGCGCCGAGGGCAGTACGGGGCGTCATTTCAATCCTTTCAACAGACAGTGGGGCAACTGGCGAGTGTCTTCTGTGGGAGCGAGCTTGCTCGCGAAAGCGGTGGTTCAGGCAATGCAGATATTGACTGACAGATAGCAATCGTCGGATTGCCGCCCGGAGCAAGCTCCCACAGGACCGCCGCGTCACGGATGTCAGTATTTAAGCGTGGGTGAGACGGCTGTGTCTGTCGCGATCCTAGCGATTTTTAGCGCGCATCTAGCGCTGACGCCGCAGCTTGCCCGGCGAGGCGCCGAATTCCCGCAGCACCGCCGCGGCGAAAGCACTCTGGGAGTTGTAGCCGACCCGGTGGGCGATCTCGCCGATGGGCAGGTCCGACTCGCGCAACAACGCCACGGCCTGGTGCAAGCGGCGGCTGCGGATGTACTCCATCGGGGTTTGTCCGCACTCGGCGATGAAGCGCGCATGCAGGCGGGCGCTGGAAAGGCCGGCGACCCGCGCCAGGTCCGCCACTTGCAGCGGATAGGCGGCGTTCTGGTCGATGTGGGCGTTGAGTGCGGCGTAGGGCAGGCGGCGGCCTCCGAGGGGGCGCTGGCGAACGTCATTGAGACTCGCCAGCAGCAGCACCGCGCCTTGCTGGGCGATCACCGGGTCGTCCACCGGGCTGCCCGCCAGCCAACTGACCAATTGGCTTTGTCCCGCGTCCAGGGGCAGGCGAGCGGTGTCGTCGAGCAAGCGGCGGCTGGCGTCGGCGTGATCCCCCAGGCATCGCCCGACCCAATCGTCACTGGGCACATCCAGCACCAGGCAGCGACTGCCCTGGGGACTGCCGCAGGCATGATGGGCTCCGGCGGGTACTACCACGAAACTCTGTTGCACCACCTGGCTGCCACGCCCTTCGACCTCGAAATCCAGCGCGCCGGACAACCCGAACACCAGTTGCGCGTGGTCGTGGCTGTGGACAATCAAATCGTGGCTGTAGTGGCGTAGCGTGAGGATCGGTCTCATCGCGGTCTCCCGTGTCAGGCCGCCAGCATACACCGAGGGCACATCGCCCCGCGCTGTCATGTAATGGACTTGTGTTTGTCATGGGCCATTAACCGCTGGCGTGCACAGTGGCGAAAACGATCAGAGGGTTGCCCAATGACCAGCGCCGAGCTCGCCAAACCCAGCCGCAAGCAGCGTGTTCGCACCCTGTGGATTTCCGATGTGCACTTGGGCACCCGGGATTGCCAGGCCGAGCACTTGTCGCAGTTTCTCAAGGGCTACCACGCCGACAAGATCTACCTGGTGGGTGACATCATCGATGGTTGGAAACTGCGCGGTGGCATGTATTGGCCCCAGGCCCACACCAACGTCATTCGTCGCTTGCTGACCATGAGCAAGCGCGGCACCGAAGTGATCTACGTCACCGGCAACCATGACGAATTCCTGCGGCGCTATTCGAAGCTGATCCTGGGCAATATCCAGTTGGTGGACGAGGCGGTGCACGTCACCGCCGATGGTCGGCACTTGTTGGTGATCCATGGCGACCAGTTCGATGTCATCACCCGTTACCACCGTTGGCTGGCGTTCCTTGGGGATTCGGCCTACGAGTTCACCCTCACGCTGAACCGCTGGCTCAACCATTGGCGGGCCCGTTATGGCTACGGCTACTGGTCGTTGTCGGCGTACCTCAAGCACAAGGTCAAGACCGCCGTCAGCTTCATCAGCGATTTCGAAGAAGCCATCGCCCACGAATGTGTGAAGCGCGAACTGCATGGCGTGGTCTGTGGGCATATCCACCACGCCGAGATGCGCATGGTGGGCGAGGTGGAATACCTCAATTGTGGCGATTGGGTCGAATCCTGCACGGCGCTGATCGAGCATTGGGACGGGTCGATCGAGCTGTATCGGCTGGCGGAAGCTCAGGCGCGTGAAGCGCTGCTCAAGGCTGAGTTGAAAGTGGCCGAGCCGGTTTAGACCGGTCTGATGCTTTCGCAAGCAAACATATAACCCCCTGTGGCGAGGGAGCTTGCTCCCGCTGGGCTGCGCAGCAGCCCCCAAAAACAGGGCGGCTTCGCCACCCAGCGGGAGCAAGCTCCCTCGCCACGGGTTTTGCTGTGTCTGTCAGGCCGGTATGTCAGCCATCGCCGCCTTGTAGATCGATTGCTTGGGCGTGGCAAAGACCCTTTCCAGCATCGGCTCGAAGAAACTCAACGGCAGGGTGTCGTATTCGGCATCGAATGCCGCCGCGTCATACTTCGCACAGAACTCAATGGTCGCCTGGTATTGCGGATGGCCACTGAATTGCTCGCGCAGGTGCCGGTCCATGCCCAGGTGATGGAAGAAGTAATAGCCCTGGAAAATCCCGTGCTTCTCCACCATCCACAGGTTTTCGGCGCTGACGAAGGGCTTGAGGATCGCCGCGGCGATGTCCGGGTGGTTGTACGAACCCAAGGTGTCGCCGATGTCGTGGAGCAGGGCGCAGACCACGTATTCCTCGTCCCGCCCGTCCCGGTAGGCACGGGTGGCGGTTTGCAGGGAGTGAGTCAGGCGATCCACCGGGAACCCGCCGAAATCGCCGTCCAGCAGCTTCAAGTGGGCCAGGATCCGGCCCGGCAATTGTCGCGCGTAGGCGCTGAAGTCGGCCGCGATGATCGCCCAGTCTTGTTGGGTGCCTTCTTTCATGTGGGTAAAGCGTGCGTGGTTGCTCATCGGCAGTCCTTATTAGAACGCGACCTTGCCCAGCAGCATGTCGCGGTACATGACGAAATCGCCGAGCAGGCTGTAGAGCGGATTCTGGAAGGTGGCGGGACGGTTCTTTTCGAAGAAGAAGTGCCCGACCCAGGCGAAGCCGTAGCCGGCCACGGGCAGGGCGAGCCACAGCCACCCGTTACCCACGACCAGAGCGAGGGCGAACACCAGGATAACCAGGGAGGTGCCGATGAAATGCAGTCGCCGGCAGGTGCTGTTGCTGTGTTCGCTGAGGTAATACGGGTAGAACTCGGCGAAACTATTGAATCGTTTAGCGTTTTCCACGACGGATGGCTCTGTGGTTATTGTTCTGGTACTTGGAGTCTAGAGCCATCAATCGCTACGGCCAGTGACAATCAGCGCCACTTTAGTATCCTTCGCAAATCCAGCCGTACCCTGCGGCTCGTCATGCAAGTAAAACGTCATGAGCGAACGAACCACTTCTTCAAGCTGGGCGATGGGGATTGTCAAGGCGTTGGAAATGGACGGCCTGAATTGTCGGGTACTGTTCAAGCAACTGGGGCTGGACTTCGATGCGCTGGAGGATCCGGATGCGCGTTTCCCCCAGGACTCGATGACTCGGCTCTGGCAACGGGCCGTGGAGTTGTCGGGTAACCCGGCCATCGGCTTGAACATGGGCAAGGTGGTGCGCCCGGCCTCGTTCCATGTGGCTGGCTACGCCTTGATGTCCAGTCGCACCTTGGTGGAGGGGTTCCAACGGCTGGTGCGTTATCAGCGGATCATTGCCGAAAGCGCCGATTTGAGTTTTCGCCAGTTGGAAGAGGGCTATGGGCTGATCCTGACGGTGCATGGCGACCATCTGCCGCCAACCCGTCAAAGTGCCGAAGCGTCCCTGGCGTGTGCGCTGGCCCTGTGCAGTTGGTTGACCGGGCGCACCCTGCACCCGGTGAAGGTGTTGCTCCAGGGCGCGGAACCGTTGGACCTGGCGCCTTATCACCGAGCCTTCCCCGCGCCGTTGGTGTTTGGCGCGCCTTATGACGCGCTGATCTTTGAGCGGGCCGACATGGAGGCGCCGCTGCCGACGGCCAACGAAGCCATGGCACAGCTTCACGACCGGTTTGCCGGGGAATACCTCGCGCGTTTTTCGGAAAGCCGCGTGACCCACAAGGCGCGACAAGTATTGTGTCGGCTGTTGCCCCAGGGGGAACCCAAGCGAGACGTGGTGGCGCAGACGTTGCACCTGTCGCAGCGCACCTTGCAGCGGCGCTTGCAGGAGGAGGGCACCAGTTTCCAGAACCTGCTCGAGGACACCCGTCGTGAACTGGCCGAGCAGTACCTGGCGCAGCCAGGCATGACGCTGCTGGAAATCGCCTATCTGCTGGGGTTCGCCGACCCGAGCAATTTTTTCCGGGCCTTTCGCCGCTGGTTCGACACCACGCCCGGCGAATACCGGGCGCGATTGGCGAGCCAGCCTGAACCGGTCAGTGGCGCCAGAACGCCGGGATACACAGCACGAACACCGTGATGATCTCCAGCCGGCCCAGCAGCATGCCCCCGGATAGAATCCACTTGGCCGCGTCCGGCAGCGGTGCGAAGTTGCCGGCTGGCCCGATGGTTTCCCCCAGCCCCGGGCCGACACCGGACACGGTACTGGCCGCGCCGGTCAGGGCCGTCATCCACTCCACGCCCAGCAGCGACAGCAGCAGGGCGATCACGCAGATGGTGATGGCGAAGAAGAACGAGAACGTGAGGATCGAGCGGACGATTTCTTCGTCGAGGCGATGACCGTTGTACTTCTGCTTGATCACCGCACGGGGGTGGATCAGTTGGTTGAGGTTGGCCCGAAGCAGGATGTAGGCGACCTGGAAGCGGAAAATCTTGATCCCGCCAGCCGTCGAGCCCGAACAGCCGCCGACGAACCCCAGGTAGAAGAACAGCATCAACGAGAAATTGCCCCACAGGCTGTAGTCGCCCAGGGCGAAGCCGGTGGTAGTGACGATGGACGTCACGTTCAGCGCCACGTGCCGTAGCGCGTCCAGCCAATGCAGGTCGGTGGTCGCCCAATACCAGGTGCCGAGTACCAGCCAGGTCACCAGCAGCACGCCGATGAGCCCTTGGACCTGCTGGTCCTTGATCAGCGCCCGGCGATTGCCTCGCAGTGTCGAGACATACAGGGCAAACGGCAGGCTGCCGAGGATCATGATGACGATGGCGACCCAGTGCACCGCCGGCTGGGTCCATTTGGCCAGGGACAGGTCCGAGGTGGAGAAACCGCCGGTGGAGATCGCCGACATCGAATGGTTGATGGCATCGAACAGGCTCATCCCGGCCCACCAGAGCGCCAGGGTGCCGAGGATGGTGATGCCCACGTAGGACGCCACGATCAGTCGCGCCACCATGTGGGACCGGGGCATGACTTTTTCCGAGCGGTCCGACGACTCGGTCTGGAACAGCCGCATGCCACCGATGCGCAGCAGCGGCAGGATCGCCACCGCCATGCCGATGAAGCCGATACCGCCGAGCCAGTGCAGCAGCGAGCGCCACATCAGGATGCCCGGGGACATGGTGTCCAGGCCGCTCAGGACGGTGGCGCCGGTGGCGGTGATGCCCGACATGCTTTCGAAGAACGAATCCGTATAGCTGATGTGCTGGGTCAGCAGGAAGGGCAGGGCGGCGAAGATACACACCACCAGCCAGCTGCTGACGGTCAGCAGGTACATGTCCCGCGGACGCAGGTGGATGTGTTCCGGGCGCCCGGGAAGCACCAGCGCCAGGCCGGCGACGAAGGTAATCATGCTCGACCAGAGGAACGACGGCAGGTCGCGGGTGCGCTCGAAGACCAACAGGGTGGCCATGGGCACGACCATGAAGATCGCCAGGGTGATCAGGAAGATGCCGATGATGAAACCAATGATCCGCAGGGTCGGCAACGCCATGAAGTCCGCTCAGGCTGTAAAGGGAAGGGCGCCATTCTACCCGCGACAAGCGGCATGTAAACCGGCAGCCGGCGGCGCTTCCCGCTAGAATGGCCAAACATTTTTTCAGGAGGTGGCCGATGCAGGCTCTCGACGCTTTGCTCAATCGTGTTTCTGTCCCGCGCCTGGTGGAGCCGGCACCCACGCCGGAACAGCGCGAACTCATGTTCGCCGCGGCCATGCGTGCGCCGGATCACGGCCAGTTGCGGCCTTGGCGCTTTCTGACGGTCGAGGGACAGGCGCGGCATCGCATGGGCGAACTGCTGGCCGAAGCGGCGAAATTCAATGACCCGCTCGCCCCTGAAGCCGTCGTGGAAAAAGCCCTCAACGGCCCATTGCGCGCGCCGCTGGTCGTGGTGGTGATTGCCCGTCTGCAGGACCATTTCAAAATCCCTAAATCCGAGCAACTGCTGGCGGCCGGCTGCGCGGCCCATGGCATCTTGCTGGCCGCGTATGCCCAAGGGGTGGGTGGGGTGTGGCGTACCGGTGAGCTGGCGTATTCGCCGCATGTGGCCAGGGGGCTTGGTCTTGAGGAGGGGGAAGAGGTGATCGGTTTCCTCTACCTGGGCACGCCGCAGAAAGAAGCGCGCACCGCGCCCCAGGAAGATGTCGGGCAGTTTGTCCAGGAGTGGACGGGCTCGTAACGTCTCAAGGGCGGCGGATGACTTTGGGTGTGTTTGATCCACTGTGGCGAGGGAGCTTGCTCCCGCTGGGCGGCGAAGCCGCCCCAAATGCCTGGTTAGAGGCCGCCTGACACTCCGAGGTGCCGGGTTTCAGGGCTGCTGCGCAGCCCAGCGGGAGCAAGCTCCCTCGCCACAGGGAAAGTGCCCGGCCTTGGGTTAGTTGCAAGCGTCAGCAATCGCCTCGGCCAGCAGGTCCAGGCGCGTGGCGTCGATGCCGGCCACGTTGGCCCGGCCGGTGCCGACCATGTAGACACTGTGGCGCTCGCGCAGGTGCTTGACCTGTTCCGGCGTCAGGCCAGTGTAGGAAAACATCCCGCGTTGCACGCCGATATGGGCGAAGCGCTCGCGCAAGCCATGGGATTCGAGGGCTTCCAGCAAACCGCTGCGCAATTGCGCGATGCGCAGGCGCATGGTCTGGACTTCATCGGCCCACAGGCTTTTGAGCTCCGGGTCGCCGAGGATGGTCGCCACGACGGCAGCGCCATGGTCCGGCGGTGTCGACCAGAGATTGCGGGCGATGTTTGCCAGTTGGCTGCGGACGTCCACCAGCTTCTCGCCATCCCGGGCGCAGACGATCAACGCACCGGTACGGTCGCGGTACAGGCCGAAGTTCTTCGAACAGGAACTGGTGACCAACACTTCCGGCAGGGCCTGGGCAAACAACCGCACCGCCCAGGCGTCCTGCTCCAGCCCATCGCCGAAGCCCTGGTAGGCGAAGTCGATCAGCGGCAGCAGTTCACGGTTGCGCACCACTTCCAGGACCTGGCGCCATTGCTCATGGGACAGGTCGAACCCGGTGGGGTTGTGGCAGCAGGCGTGCAGTAGCACCACATCGCCTTTGGGGGCCTGGTTCAAGGTCGCCAGCATCGCCTCGAAATCCAGGCGATTATCGGCGCCCACGTAGGGGTAATGACTGGCCTTGACCCCCGCCGCGGCGAAAATGGTTTCGTGGATCGGCCAGGTCGGGTTGCTCAGCCATACACCACGGCCCGGCAGGCACTGGGCGATGAAGTCGGCGCTCAGGCGCAGGGCACCGGTACCGCCCGGTGTCTGGGTGGCGCCCGCGCGTTTTGCTGCGATCAGCGGCGAGTCGGCGCCCAGTACCAGCTCATTGATCAGTTGGCCGAACGCGGCGTCACCATGACCACCGATGTAGGTCTTGGTGGTCTGGCGATCCACCAGTCGCTGCTCGGCCCGCTTCACCGACTCAAGAATCGGCGTCAGGCCCTGGGCGTCCTTGTAGACACCCACGCCGAGGTCGAACTTGCTCGGGTTGCTGTCCGCCCCGTAGGCCTCCATCAGGCCGAGGATCGGGTCGCCGGGGACCCGGCCGATGGCATCGAAATGCATTACTTGCGGCCCTCGGCGGTCTTGGCCACGTCATCGGTGCGGGCGGCCATGATGAAGTCGTTGCGGTGCAGGCCCTTGATGGAATGGCTCCACCAGGTCACGGTGACTTTGCCCCATTCGGTGAGCAGGCCAGGGTGGTGGCCTTCGGCCTCGGAGATCTCGCCGACGGCGTTGGTGAACGCCAGGGCGTGCTTGAAGTTCTTGAACAGGAAAACTTTTTCCAGCTGCATGACGCCATCGCGCACTTCGATGTTCCAGTCTGGGATCTGCTTGATCAGCACCGGCAGTTCTTCGTCGCTCACTTGCGGGGCATCGGCGCGGCAGGCTTCGCAATGGGCTTGGTTCAGAGTGTTCATGATGTGTTCCTGGATCGAATATTTGGAAAACGTCGATGCACCCACGCTAAAGCAAAGCGGCGTCGTGCAACAGACTCAATTGGGATTAAAAGAGGCGGTTCACGCCGCTTTTGGTGGGAATTTCGGGGCATGCAAGCCCAGCTCCCGACCGCGCTTGACCATGCCCATGATGTCTTCGTGAGCCAGGTCGAACAGACGCTTGAGTTCGGGCAGCACGAAATACACCGGTTGCAGGATGTCGATGCGATACGGGGTGCGCATGGCTTCCAGCGGATCGAAGGCCTGGTGTTCCGGCTCGTCCGACAGGCAGTACACGGTTTCCTTGGGCGAAGACAGGATGCCGCCGCCGTAGATGCGCCGGCCCTGCGGGGTCTGCACGAGGCCGAACTCGATGGTCATCCAGTACAGGCGCGCCAGGTAAACCCGTTCTTCCTTGGACGCCTGTAGGCCGAGTTTGCCGTAGGTGTGGGTAAATTCCGCAAACCAAGGGTTGGTCAGCAGCGGGCAGTGGCCGAAGATCTCGTGGAAAATGTCCGGCTCCTGCAGGTAATCCAACTCTTCCCGGGTGCGAATAAAGGTCGCCACAGGAAACTGTTTGCTGGCGAGCAATTCGAAGAAGGTCTGGAAGGGAATCAGCGCTGGCACCCGGGCGACTTGCCAGCCCGTGGTCTCGCCCAGCACCTTGTTGATTTCGTCCAGTTGCGGGATACGGTCGTGGGGCAGGCCCAGCTTGTCGATGCCATCCAGGTATTCCTGGCACGCACGGCCTTCGATGACTTTCAGCTGGCGGGTGATCAGCGTGTTCCACACCGCGTGTTCTTCAGCGGTGTAGTGGATAAAACCTTGCGCATCGGGCTCGCGAGCCACGTACTGCGTCTGCTTCATGCTGCTCTCCTGCTGATTTCCCTCAGGGGGATGATGTGTTTGTTGTTATGTCCAGCGATGCAATAGAGATAGCGCGAAGCAGGGGTACGTGCAGTAGGGGTGAGCCAGCGAGCGGGGCCAAGAATGGCTCATTTCGTAAACTTATCGTTACATAATCGCCTATGCTTCGGCAGTATCAGGATTTTTGAGTGGGAAACGGCCTACAGCTGTCACATAATCTTGACAACTATTTGTGTGCCTAGACAAAAAGCCCTACGCAAAACCCTGTGGCGAGGGAGCAAGCTCCCTCGCCACAGGTGTGTGTCGGGGCTTGAATGGCGCGTCTCTCTCATCCACACCCGGGCCTTTCCATGCGCATCAAAGTCCATTGCCAGAACCGCATCGGCATCCTGCGAGACATCCTCAACCTGTTGGTGGAATACGGCATCAACGTCGCCCGAGGGGAGGTCGGTGGTGAGCATGGCAACGCGATCTACCTGCACTGCCCAAACCTGATCAACATCCAGTTCCAGGCACTGCGTCCGAAATTCGAAGGCATCGCCGGGGTGTTTGGCGTCAAGCGCGTAGGACTGATGCCCAGTGAGCGTCGGCACATGGAACTCAACGCCCTGCTCGGCGCCTTGGAGTTTCCGGTGCTGTCCATCGATATGGGGGGCTCCATCGTCGCGGCCAACCGGGCGGCGGCGCAGTTGCTCGGGGTGCGTGTCGACGAGGTGCCGGGCATCCCGCTGTCCCGATACGCCGAGGATTTCGACTTGCCGGAACTGGTGCGCGCCAACCAGTCGCGTATCAACGGCCTGCGGGTCAAGGTCAAGGGCGATGTGTTCCTGGCGGACATCGCGCCACTGCAATCGGAACACGACGACAGCGAGGCCATGGCCGGTGCGGTGCTGACGCTGCACCGGGCCGACCGGGTGGGCGAGCGGATCTATAACGTGCGCAAGCAGGAGTTGCGCGGCTTCGACAGTATTTTCCAGAGTTCGAAAGTGATGGCGGCGGTGGTCCGTGAGGCCCGGCGCATGGCCCCCCTGGACGCGCCGCTATTGATAGAAGGGGAAACCGGCACTGGCAAGGAACTGCTGGCTCGCGCTTGTCACCTGGCGAGCCCGCGCGGGCAATCGCCATTGATGGCACTCAACTGCGCCGGGCTGCCCGAGTCCATGGCCGAGACCGAACTGTTCGGCTACGGGCCGGGTGCCTTCGAAGGCGCCCGGGCCGAAGGCAAGCTCGGTCTGCTGGAACTGACCGCGGGGGGAACGCTGTTTCTCGACGGGGTCGGGGAGATGAGCCCGCGCCTGCAAGTGAAATTGCTGCGCTTCCTGCAGGACGGTTGCTTCCGCCGTGTCGGCAGCGATGAAGAGGTATACCTGGACGTCAGGGTGATCTGCGCGACACAGGTCGACTTGTCCGAACTCTGTGCCCGGGGCGAATTCCGTCAGGATTTGTACCACCGCTTGAACGTGCTTTCCTTGCATATTCCGCCCCTGCGCGAATGCCTCGATGGCCTGGCGCCGCTGGTGGAACATTTCCTCGACCAGGCCAGCCGCCAGATCGGTTGTGCACTGCCCAAGCTGGCCCCGGCGGCGATGGACCGCCTCAGTCACTACCACTGGCCGGGCAATGTCCGACAGCTGGAAAACGTGCTGTTCCAGGCCGTTTCCCTGTGCGACGGCGGGAAGGTGAAGGCTGAGCACATCCGCTTGCCGGACTACGGCGTGCGTCAGCCCCTTGGCGATTTTTCCCTTGAGGGGGGGCTGGACGACATCGTCGGACGCTTCGAGAAAGCCGTGCTGGAGCGCCTGTACTCCGAGCACCCGAGCAGCCGGCAATTGGGCAAGCGGCTGGGGGTTTCCCATACGACCATCGCCAATAAATTGCGTGAGTATGAGGTAGGCAAGACCGAGCCGTAGCGAGCTTTGTTTCGCTGGTATGGGATTTGCTACATCCAGACCTGTCCACGCATATTCATATTTGGTGGCGATTTTTTGACAGGGCAGAGCCCCGATTCCCGCTGCGTATGTGAGGTTCAGGATGCAAAAGAAGATAGCTGTGGTGCAGTCGAATTACATTCCCTGGAAGGGCTATTTCGATCTGATCCGCAGCGTCGATGCGTTCATCCTGTATGACGATGTCCAGTACACCCGGAGTGACTGGCGCAACCGCAACAAGATCAAGACTGCCCAGGGTGAGCATTGGCTGAGTATTGCGGTCAAGAAGAAGGGCCGTCTTGGCCAGTTGATCAATGAAGTCCAGGTCAGCAGTCCGGATTGGGCCGCCGCGCACTGGAAGACGATTGAGCAGAGCTACCGGCGCGCACCCTGTTTCGCCCAGATGGAAGCGCCGATTCGCACGCTCTACGAGCAAGCCGCCGACCTTACCCACCTGACCGCGATCAACCACCTGTTCATCGCCGGCTTGTGCCCGCTGCTGGATATCCACACGCCGCTTTACCGTTCCGAGGACCTGGGGGGAGTAGAGGGCAAGAATGAACGCTTGATCCATCTGTGCCAGGCCCTCGGGGCCAACGAATACCTCTCTGGACCCGCAGCCAGTCACTACCTCGATGAAGCGGCATTCGCCGCCAACGGGATCGCGGTGTCGTACATGAGTTATGCCGGCTATCCCGAGTATCGGCAGGTCTACGGCGACTTCCAGCATGCGGTCAGTGTGATCGACCTGTTGTTCAATACCGGCGCGGATGCATCGGCTTTTCTGAAGAAAAGGGCTGCCTGAGCGGGCCTTGCCAGTGACACCCTTTTGATTTGATTTGGAGATTGCACCCGATGTCGAACCTTGCGCAGCTGGACGCTTACTCGCTCGAACAAGCGTTGGCGCGTCTGCGGCTGATGTATGCCAAACCCGAACATCCCTACTACTTCCTGGCACCTGCATACCGTGAGTCGTCGTCGGGCGTCGTCTCGCTGCACTATCTCTGCCATATGCTCAACCTCAGTGGTCGTGAGGCCTACATCTGCGGCACCGAAGTGGTCAACCCGGAACTCAAGACGCCGCTGCTCAATTCGACGATCAGGCAGCGCCATGCGGCAGCGGGCAAGGTGCCGATTGCGGTTTATCCCGAGGTGTTCCCTGGCAATCCACTCAACTGTTCGGTCGTGGCGCGTTTCTTACTGAATTTCGAGGGATTTCTCACGGGAAATGGCATGGACGCCGCGCCCACCGACTTGTTTTTCTATTACGCAGCCAGGCTCGCCGAGCACCGTGGCGACCCTGACGGTGACCTGTTATGCCTGCCGACCATTGATGTCGAAATGTTCTCGGCGGTGGGCGCTGGAGCCGTGCGCAAGGGGAGCTATCTCTACCAGAACCGCCACCCCTTGGATCAGGTCGACTACTCGCTGCTGCCCGCGGATATCCGCCTGTTAAGCATGGCTAATCCGCTGGCCCTGCCTGAGCTGGCCGAGCTGCTGCGCAATGCAGAGGTGATGTACAGCTATGAGTGGTCGATGACCTGCGTCATGGCAGTGCTGTGTGGATGCCCGGTGATATTCATTCCGGGACATGGCGTCGACCAGCCACTGCTCGACACCAGTTTCTTCGGCAGTGTCGGCTTTGCCATGCTCGATCAGCCGGACCCGTTGGAACATGCGCGGGCAAGCCTCGGTGACGCCCTGCAGCGTTACGTTGAGCGTACTGCGTCTTTCTGGCAGCAGTTGGACGTGTTTATTGCCAAAACCCAGGCGACTGCCGTGCGTGAGGCGGTCGGCAACCGTCTGGGTGTGCTCGACTGGTTGCGCCAGCGCTACCCCTTGGCGCAGCAACTGCGTCTGATCAATGAGCGGTTGGCGAACTCGGCGGCGCCTGCCTTCACTGTCCTGGTCCGTGATGACGGCAATCAGTTGGCGCTGGCTCACACCCTGGACAGCCTGGATCGACAGTTATACCAACGCATCCATGTGTGCGTGATCGGTAGCACTGACCCGGGGCGAGCCAACGTTCAATGGTTGGCGTGTGATCCGAAGCAACCGGCGGCAGCGATCAATGGTTTGCTCGAGGGCGTCCGGAGCGATTGGTTCATGCTGGTGGAGGCTGGGGAGGAATTCATTGCCGCAGGGCTGCTGGTGACAGCGCTGAATCTGCTCGAAGCGCCTGACAGTTGCCTGGCGGTGTACGCCGACGAGGCGCTGCACATGGGCGGAGTGATCGACCTCTCGTTGCGGCCCGACCTGAATCTGGATTTGCTGTTGGCGTTTCCGGCCAGCCTTTCCCGTCACTGGATGTATCGTCGCGAGGCGCTGGTGCGCCTGTGCGGTTTTGACAATACCTGGGGTGAGGCCTTCGAATTGGCCTACCAACTGCGGCTGATCAGCGAGCTGGGTGTGGCGAGTGTGGGTCATGTCAGCGAACCCCTGTTGATCGCCAACGAGCTGCGGCAGTCGGAATGCGCCGATGAGCGTGCGGTCATCGATGCGCACCTGCAAGCGCGTGGCTACGGTCAGGCGCGAGCGATTGCACTGGAGCCGGGCCGCTATCGTATCGACTACGGCCACGAGCGGCAGGCCTCGGTCAGTATTCTGATTTACCTGGAAGGACAGCTGGCGAATTTCCAGCGTTGCCTGGAAAGCCTGCTGACGCAGACTGACGCGGTGGACTTCGAGGTCCTGCTGATAGAACCGGGCAACGACGAGCCCGCATTGCTGGAGTGGCTGGGGCTGGTGGAGGAAATGGGCGAGGGCCGTTTCCAGGTGTTGCGTTTCATGCCGGGACAGTCTCGTGCGGCCATGTGCAATGCGGCGGCGCAGGAGGCGCGGGGCGAGTATCTGCTCTGGCTCGATGCGCAAAGCGCTGTGCTTGAGCCGGGGTGGATACACGCGTTGCTCAATCATGCCCAGCGCCCGGAAGTTGGTGCGGTGGGAGGCAAGTTGCAGGATAGCCAGGGTCGCATACGCCAGGCGGGCCTTGTGTTGGGATTGGGTGCCACTGTCGGTCGGGCTTTTGAGGGCTTGTCATCCCAGGCAGCGGGTTACATGGGGCGACTGGGGCTCGAGCAGAACTGCTCCGCAGTGGGCGGTGAATGCCTGATGCTGCGGCGAGGGCTTTTCCTCGAGGCCGATGGCTTCGACACCGATCCGCTGCTGGCGCCCTGGACCCATGTCGACCTGTGTCTGAAGCTGCAGCAGGCCGGTTACCTGAACGTCTGGACGCCTTACGCGCGACTGTTGATGAACCCGGTGGCAGACACCCGTGCGAGTCGCGAGCAGGAGGATGCCTTGCTCGCGCGCTGGTTGCCGCAGTTGGCCCGCGACCCTGCCTACAATGCCAACTTTTCGCTGCGTGTCGGCGAGGGTTTTACCCGGGAAAACACCGACCTGTGCTGGTATCCGCTGCAAGGCAGCGTGCCAAGGGTGCTGGTTTGTGTCACCGACCAGCAGGCGGCGGCTTATTCGCGGCTGGTTCAGCCGTTCAGCACATTGCTTGAAGCGGGGCAAATCGAAGGCGCGGCTGTTTCGAGTTTACTGTCGCCGGTGGAGTTCGAGCGCCTGGCGCCGACCACCGTGGTGTTGCAGCGCCCGCTGGACGACGCCGGGCTTCTGGCTCTGAACCGCCTGAGGGCGTTTTCCAAGGCGTTCACCGTCTACGAGTTGGACGGTTATTTGCCGCAGATGGAGTTGAAGGGGGATTACGCTGCCGATGAGCTGCTGGAGCGCCTGCGGATCGGGATGATGCAGGCTGATCGGGTGCTGGTCCCCACGCCGGCGCTGGCCGAACTGTTGCAGGGCCAGCACCACGACATCCGTGTGCTGGAAACCTTGCTGCCGGCCGCCTGGGGGCGCGTGCAGAGCAAGCGGCGCATAGGGGCCAAGCCGCGCCTGGGCTGGCAGGGCGGCAAGGATACCCAGCTGCTGGCCGACGTGCTGCCCGCATTCGCGGGTGAAGTAGACTGGGTGGTGCTGGGCGACTGCCCCGCGTCACTGCAGCCTTTTCTCAAGGAGCTGCACCCAGCTGTCGCGCAGCAGCAGTTGGCAGCGGCCCTGGCCGCATTGAATCTGGATCTTGCGCTGGTGCCCATGGCGGAAAACCTGGGTAATGCCTGTTCTGGCGACCTGCGTGTCCTGCAGCATGCCGCTTGCGGCCATCCGGTCATTTGCAGCCGGGTACCGGGTTTTGTCGGCGGCGAGGTATTGCCACTGTCACGGGTGAGCAACGAGGCACAAGACTGGATCCGGGCGATTCGCTTGCACCTGGAAGACCGTGAGGCCTCCGCGACGCTGGGGGACGCCTTGCAGTCGACCGTGCGGGCGCAATGGCTGCTCGAAGGTGAGCGCCTGGACGCCTGGCGACGGGCCTGGTTGGCCGATTGATCCGTATGAACTATTACTTTGGCCGCCCAGCGGAGTGCATGTGACATGAGTAGCGATCTGGATACCTTCATCGCAGCCTACAGCGACAGCTTTGGCTATGCGTATGACAACAACATCATTCTCAATTGGTATCCCCAGCGCATCATGGCGCTATGCACCCAGGCGCAAAGCCTGCTGGAGCTCGGTGTGGGCCATGGTTTCAGCACCCACCGCTTCTCGCAGTTCTTCAGTGGGCACACGGTCATCGATGGCTCTGCCTCGGTGATCGCCCAGTTCAAGGCCCAGTACCCGGACAGCACGGCCGAGATCGTCGAAAGTTACTTCGAGACATTCGACACCGACAAGCGCTTCGATCTCATCGTGATGGGGTTTGTCCTGGAGCATGTCGAAGATCCACAGACCGTACTGCAAAGGTTCAAGCGCTTTCTTGCGCCGGGTGGACGTTGCTTTGTCCTGGTTCCCAATGGCGAGTCTCTGCATCGGCGGTTCGGTCATGCTGCCGGACTGCTTGACGACATGATGGCGCTGGGGCGCGGTGATCTGGAACTGGGCCATGTGCGCAGCTACTCGGTCCAGACCCTGACCGCTGAGCTGGAAGCCGCCGGGTTCCAGGTGGTGCGTAAGGAAGGCGTGTTCCTCAAGCCATTCACCACCGGACAATTGAAGGAATTGAACTTGGGTGCAGACATCGTCCAGGCGATGTGCACCGTAGGTATCGATTACCCAGAGCTCAGTTGCGCGCTGATGCTCGAAGCGACAGTCCCCCAGCCATGAAAAGCCTGGTAATCGGAAGTACTTCGGTCATTGGCAAGGCCGTCGCCCAGGCGCTGTCGCGCTATGGCCAGGTCAAGTTGGCGGGGCGCAGGGAGGCCGATATCACCTTTGACTTGAGCGGCCCGGTGCCCGTTGCTATCGACGAGCGCTTCGACATCGTCGTGCTGGCCGCTGCCGATTTTGGCGGCCGTGAGCCGGATGACCTGGTTCGCGCCGAACGGGTCAACAGCGTCGGTACATTGGTTGCCTGCCGCCTGGCTGAACAATGCGGGGCGCGTCATTTCATTCTGTTGTCGTCGCGTTCGGCCTGTGACCAGGCGACAGATCCCTACTTCGGCATCTACTCGCTGTCCAAGCGCCATGCCGAGGAAGTGGCGAGCCTGTATTGCCAAGAGCGCGGCATGGCATTGAGCGTGCTGCGCATCAGTCAGGTCTACGACGACGGCGAGCAGTGCAGGCCTCACCAACCGCTGTTGTACGCCATCGCCGACAAGGCGCAGGCGGGGCGAACCGTCGAGCTGTATGGCAGCAACGACGCCAGGCGCAACTACCTGCATCTGAGTGACCTTGCCGAGGTCTGCGCACGGCTGGCAGAGCAGGGTGTTACTGGTTTTTACAACTGCGGTCATCCCGAAAGCCCTCGTCTTTCCGAGATTGCCCAGGCTGCGTTCGAGGCATTTGGCAAGCCGCTGGATGTACGCTTCCTGCCAGAAAAAAACGATATTCCCGATCTGCCCCCCTTCGACTGCGGGCATGAATTGTACGAGCGAATAGGTTTCGTCCCGCAAATAGATGTCCGCCGGGGCTTTGGGCTGATGAGAGCGCACCGGGAGCGTCTGTCATGAAGACCGTCATGGTGACGGGTGTAGGGGCCATCATGGGCTACGGCCTGCTCAAGTCGCTGCGCGCTGCCGACCCTTCTGTTCGGCTCGTCGGCACCGATATCTACGACGATGCTGTCGGTCGCGGCTGGAGCGATGTATTCGTGCAGGCTCCTTTGACCGCTGACCCGGGGTACGGCCAGTGGCTGAGTGACACCCTGGCCAGGCACGAGGTCGATCTGCTGATTCCCGGGATCGAACAGGACGTCCATTGGCTGTCGGACAACCGAGCGTTGTTGGCGACATTCGATTGTCAGGTCGTGCTCAACAACCAGCACTTGATCGATCTTTCCAAGGACAAATGGGCAATGGACCAGGCGCTGGTGGCGCTGGGGGACGCCAGCCGTATTCCCAGCCTGCTGTCGGGGGATTTTCACGCGCTCAAGGCGGCCTTGGGCCTGCCGTTTCTGCTCAAGCCGCGCCGAAGCTATGCTTCCAAAGGGCTGGTCTGGGTTCGCGAGGAACGCGACTTTACGCCTCACGCGGCCCTGCTCGGCGATTACCTCATGGCGCAGCCCATCATTGGCAGCGCGGCCGACGAATTCACCGTGGCGGCGTTCGGTGATGGCGGTGGCGACACCGGTCCGATCATCGCCTTCCAGCGCAAGTTGGCCTCGGACGGGTCTACCGCCAAGGCCTGGGTGTATCAGGATGATTCGCTGGACGAGACGGTCACCAGGCTGTGCCGCGCCTTCAAACCGGTCGGGCCGACCAACTTGCAGTTCCGGCGGGGCTCCGATGGCGAATGGCGCCTGCTTGAGATCAATCCGCGAATCTCCTCGACCAGTTCGATACGTCGCGCATTTGGCTACAACGAGGCGGCGATGTGTCTGGACTATTATCTCGATGGCAAGACACCGGCCCCGCCGACCCTTCGCAGTGGTTTCGCTGTTCGTTTTATAGAGGATTTCATTGTCTATGATCGGGATCATTTCTGACGTACATGGCAATTACAGCGCCCTTCGAACAGTGCTTGCCAAACTTGATGGGCTGGGTGTGTCGCGGATTATCTGCCTGGGTGACACGGCCGGTTATTACAGCCAGGTCAATGAGTGTTGCGAGGCCCTGCGCGAGCGAAACATCTTCTCCGTGATGGGCAACCATGATTGGTACCTGGCCCGGAATGAGCGCTGCCCTCGTTCCAATAGCGCCAATGCCTGCCTGGACTATCAACAGGGCGTCATCACTTCGCAGAACCTGGCCTGGCTGGGATCACTCCCGGAGCGCTCGACCCAGGATGAATTGAGCATTGTCCATGGCGGCTGGAACGATCCGTTGGATGAATACGTACGACCCTCGCAGGGGTATTTCGCCCCGTTGCCTGGCCGGTATTTCGCGTCAGGCCATACCCATGTCCAGTACCTGTGGAGTGGTGAAGGCAAGGCCTATTGCAACCCCGGTTCAGTCGGCCAGCCACGTGATGGTGATCCCCGGGCGGGTTTCGCGACCTGGGATGGCGAGGTCTTCAACCTGCATCGGGTTGAATACGATAGAAGTGAAACCCAACAGGCAATGAAGAAGGCCGGGTTCACCCCGTACTTCTATGAAAATCTTGATATCGGCAGTCAGATAGGTGGGCGGATCAGTGCGGTTTGAAGTTTTGTGCTGTGCGTCACCCATGACCATGCCCACCCTGGGAAGTTTGCAATGAGCCAAGAAACGATACTCTTCAACCGCCCGTACATGACCGGCAAGGAACTGGATTACATTGCCCAGGCCAAGTTTGGCAACATGCTCGCCGGTGATGGTCCGTTCACCAAGCAGTGTCACCGCTGGCTGGAGTCCCACACGGGTTGCAGCAAGGCATTGCTCACCCACTCCTGTACCGCTGCGCTGGAAATGGCGGCCTTGCTGCTGGACATCCAGCCCGGCGACGAAGTCATCCTGCCTTCCTATACCTTCGTGTCCACGGCCAACGCCTTTGTGTTGCGTGGCGCGGTGCCGGTTTTCGTCGATATACGTCCCGACACCTTGAACCTGGACGAGCGCCTGATCGAGGCGGCGATCACGTCACGGACCAAGGCCATCGTGCCCGTCCATTACGCCGGCGTGGCCTGCGAGATGGACACTATCGTGGCCATTGCACGTAAGCATGGGCTGGCGGTGGTCGAAGACGCCGCGCAAGGGGTGATGTCCACCTACAAGGGCCGGGCCTTGGGCAGCATCGGGGACCTTGGGGCCTTCAGTTTTCACGAAACCAAGAACGTAATCTCGGGGGAGGGCGGCGCTTTGCTGGCCAATGACCCGGCAATGGCGCTGCGAGCCGAGATCATCCGGGAAAAAGGAACCGATCGCAGTCGCTTCTTCAGGGGCGAGGTGGACAAGTACACCTGGCAAGAGGTGGGCTCCTCGTTTCTGCCTGGAGAAATGACTGCGGCCTTTCTTTGGGCCCAGTTGGAGGAGGCGCAAGCCATCACCCAGCGCCGCCTGGCGATCTGGGAGCATTACCATGCCGCTTTGGCGGGGCTTGAGCGGCAAGGGTTGCTGCGTCGTCCGATCGTTCCTGAAAATTGCCAGCACAATGCGCACATGTACTACGTGCTCCTGGCCCCTGGTATGGAACGCCAGGTTGTTCTCGAGGCGCTCAAGAGCCATGCCATCTATGCGGTGTTCCATTACGTGCCGCTGCATTCATCCCCCGGTGGAGCGCGCTATGGGCGTGTGCATGGCTCAATGGAAATCACCGATGGTTATTCCGAGCGGCTGTTGCGTTTGCCGATGTGGCTCGGTCTCTCCAAGGATCAACAAGACCGGGTGGTCGATGTGCTCGGCGGTGCTTTGGCAGCCCTTGCCACTTAGCGGCATAACACCGCCGGTTTTTCGACTTCGACTCAACTGAACGGTGCCCTCTGAATCCCCAGAGCCCTTTGTTTCCAGGGCCTGGGCCCGCCAGAAAAAAGTTGGTCTGCAAATTGCTTGAGGCTGTGCAACACAGCAGTGGACGGCAAACGTCCGGCATGCAGAGGAACGACAGTGGACAAGTACCTTTATGTGGCAATGACCGGCGCCAGCCAGAACGCACTGGCGCAGCGGGCCCATGCCAACAACCTGGCGAACATCTCCACCAATGGTTTTCAGAAAGACCTGGAGCAGGCGCGCTCGATGCCGGTGTTCGGTGACAGCTTTCCGGCGCGGGCCTTTGCCCTGTCCGAGCGTCCCGCTACTGACTTCACCCCGGGCGCCCTGGTGGAAACCGGTCGTGACCTCGATGTTGCGGTGAGCGGGCCGGGCTGGATGGCCGTGCAGAACCCCGACGGCGGTGAAAGCTACGTGCGCACCGGCAGCCTCAATGTCGATGCCCTGGGCGTACTGCGGGCCGGCAACGGCATGCCGGTGATGGGCAACGGCGGTCCGATCGCTGTGCCGCCGGAACAGAAAATCGAAATCGGCCAGGACGGCACCATCAGCATTCGCGCCATGGGTGAGGGCCCGAGGGTGATGGCTGAAGTGGACCGCATCAAGCTGGTCAACCCGGACCTCAAGAACATGACCAAGGGCCTGGACGGCTCGATCCGTACCAAGGACGGCCAGCCGGCGCCCATCGATGCCAACGTGCAGTTGGTGTCGGGTTTCCAGGAGGCGAGCAACGTCAACGCCGTGGATGAAATGACTTCGGTGCTGGCCCTGGCCAAGCAGTTCGAGCTTCACGTGAAGATGATGAACACCGCCAAAGAAGGCGACGAGGCCATGGCTCGGGTCTTGCAGATCTAACCATTAATTAAAGCGTCGCGCCGAAAAACAGGCGTACGAGGAGAATCGAATGCTTCCGGCTCTATGGGTTGCCAAAACAGGTCTGTCCGCCCAGGACACCAACCTGACGACCATTTCCAACAACCTGGCGAACGTTTCGACCACGGGTTTCAAACGTGATCGCGCCGAGTTCCAGGACCTGCTGTATCAGGTAAAACGCCAGCCTGGCGCCCAGTCGACCCAAGACAGCGAATTGCCGTCGGGCCTGCAAGTGGGTACGGGTGTACGCATTGTCGGCACCCAGAAGAACTTCAACGCCGGCAGCCTGCAGACCACCGAGCAGCCGCTGGACATGGCCATCGACGGTCGCGGTTTCTTCCAGATCCTGCAGCCGGACGGCACCACGTCCTACACCCGTGACGGTACGTTCCACCTCGACTCCAACGGCCAGATCGTCAACGCCAGCGGTTTCGCCCTGGAACCGGCGGTCATCATTCCGAACGATGCCCAGACCTTTACCGTGGGCCGTGACGGCACCGTGTCCATCACCGTGGCGGGCAACCCGGCCGCCCAGGTGATCGGCAACCTGCAGACCGCCGACTTCATCAACCCGGCCGGCCTGCAAGCGGTGGGCAACAACCTGTTCCTGGAAACCGCCGCCAGTGGCGCGCCGCAAATCGGCACCCCGGGCCTGAACGGTTTCGGCACCACGCTGCAGAACACCCTGGAAACGTCCAACGTGAGCACCGTCGAGGAGATGGTCAACATGATCACCACCCAGCGTGCCTACGAGATGAACTCCAAGGTGATCTCCACCGCCGACCAGATGCTCTCGTTCGTTACGCAGAATCTGTAATCGTCACAACGTCCGTCACCACGTAGACAGGGCGGCCCCAGGGTCGCCTGCAACACCAAGAGGTAGGGTCATGAAACGCTTCGTATCTGTTCTGGCACTGAGTGGCATCACCGCACTCGCGGGCTGTGTCGCGCCGACACCCAGGCCCAATGACCCGTATTACGCTCCGGTGTTGCCACGCACGCCGTTGCCGGCTGCCGCCAACAATGGCTCGATCTACCAGGCCGGCTTCGAGCAGAACCTGTACAGCGACCGCAAGGCCTTCCGGGTTGGGGACATCATCACCATCACCCTGAACGAGCGGACCCAGGCCAGCAAGAACGCCAACTCGCAAATGGACAAGACCAGCAATACCAGCGTCGGCCTGACGTCGTTGTTCGGCTCCAGCCTGACCACCAACAACCCGATCGGCAGCAACGACCTGAGCCTCAACGCCGGTTACAGCGCCGACCGGGCCACCAAGGGCGACAGTCAGTCGGGCCAGAGCAACAGCCTGACCGGTTCGATCACCGTGACCGTCGCCGATGTGCTGCCCAACGGCATCATTGCCGTGCGGGGCGAGAAGTGGCTGACCCTCAACACCGGTGACGAGCTGGTGCGCATCGCCGGCATGGTTCGCGCCGATGACATCTCTACCGACAATACTGTTCCGTCAACTCGTGTGGCCGATGCACGCATTACCTATTCGGGCACCGGTGCCTTTGCCGATGCGAGTCAGCCAGGCTGGTTCGACCGTTTCTTCCTCAGCCCGAAGTTCCCTTTCTAGGTGGCCCAGTTGAATCTTAAGCAGCTGTTGATCGGTGCCCTGGTGATGTCCGCGGCCTTTACCGCTCAGGCCGAGCGTTTGAAGGACATCGCCAGCATTTCCGGTGTGCGTTCCAACCAGTTGATCGGCTACGGCCTGGTCGTGGGCCTGAACGGCACCGGTGACCAGACCACCCAGACCCCGTTCACCCTGCAGACCTTCAACAACATGTTGTCGCAGTTCGGCATCAAGGTGCCGGCCGGCTCTGGCAACGTGCAGTTGAAGAACGTTGCGGCGGTGTCGATCAGTGCCGATCTGCCGGCGTTCGCCAAGCCCGGTCAGCAAGTGGATATCACCGTTTCGTCCATCGGTAACTCCAAGAGCCTGCGTGGCGGTACGTTGCTGCTGACGCCGCTCAAGGGTATCGACGGCAACGTCTACGCCATCGCCCAGGGCAACCTGGTGGTGGGCGGTTTCGATGCCGAGGGTCGCGACGGTTCGAAGATCACCGTCAACGTTCCGTCGGCCGGTCGCATCCCCGGCGGTGCGTCGGTGGAGCGTGCGGTGCCGAGCGGTTTCAACCAGGGCAACAGCCTGACGCTGAACCTCAACCGTTCCGACTTCACCACCGCCAAGCGTATCGTCGACAAGATCAACGACATGCTTGGCCCAGGCGTGGCCCAGGCCATCGACGGTGGGTCGATCCGTGTCACCGCGCCGCTGGATCCGAGCCAGCGGGTCGACTATCTGTCGATCCTGGAGAACCTCGAGGTCGATCCGGGCCAGGCGGTGGCGAAAGTCATCATCAATTCGCGCACCGGCACCATCGTGATCGGCCAGAACGTCAAGGTTTCCCCGGCCGCCGTGACCCACGGCAGCCTGACCGTGACCATCACCGAAGATCCGATCGTCAGCCAGCCGGGGCCATTGTCCAACGGTCAGACCGCCGTGGTCCCGCGTTCGCGGGTCAATGCCGAGCAGGAAGCCAAGCCGATGTTCAAGTTCGGCCCGGGCACGACCCTGGATGAAATCGTCCGGGCGGTGAACCAGGTCGGCGCGGCGCCGGGCGACTTGATGGCCATTCTCGAAGCCTTGAAGCAGGCCGGCGCGTTGCAAGCCGACCTGATCGTGATTTGAGGGGCGAGTCATGGATATGCGCAAGGGCGCTTTGATCAGCGGAGATTCGGGTTCCTACTCGGACTTGAATCGCCTGAACCAGCTCAAGGTCGGCGACAAGAACAGCGACGGCAACCTGCGTAAAGTGGCGCAGGAGTTCGAATCGCTGTTCCTCGGTGAAATGCTCAAGTCCATGCGTTCGGCCACCGAGGCCTTGGGCAAGGACAACCCGATGAACACGCCTGAAGCCAAGCAATACCAGGAAATGTACGACCAGCAGTTGGCCGTCTCCATGTCCCGCGAGGGCGGCGGTATCGGCCTGGCCGATGTGCTGCTGCGCCAGATGTCGAAGAACAAGCCGCTGGCGCCCGGTGAGGCGGCGACGTTGTCGGCGGCCAAGCAGCAAGAGGCCCTGGACAAGGTCGCCAAGGCACCGGTCCCGACGCCGGTGGCGGCCGGGACCTTGCCCACCGACGGTCCGTTGTCGCGTACCAGTGGCCAGCGTCCGTTGTGGGCTTCGCGGGCCGTGAGTGCGCCGCAAGGCGCCGAGGGCGTCCACCGTAACGATATGGAATTGCTCAACCAGCGTCGCCTGGCCTTGCCGCCGAAACTGGCCGACCGCCTGCTCGCCGGGCTGGTGCCTTCGGCCTCGGCCAATGCCGATGTCCCTGCGCAGAACCTGCTGCCGGATCGTGCCATCGCCGCCGTCAAGCCGGCCACCGGCGAACTGGCCAATGGCGACTGGCTGGCCGCGCTCAAGGCTTCCGAGTCGAAAGGGGACATGCAGGTCTATGGTCGTGCCGTGGCCCAGCCACCGCTGGCACCGGCGCGCAAGGCCTTCCGCGATGCCGATGAATTCGTCAACGCCATGCTGCCAATGGCCAAGGAAGCCGCCGACCGCATCGGTGTCGACCCCCGTTACCTGGTGGCCCAGGCCGCCCTGGAAACCGGTTGGGGCAAGTCGGTGATGCGCCAGCCCGATGGCAGCAGCAGCCACAACCTGTTCGGCATCAAGGCCAGCGCCAACTGGAAGGGCGATTCGGCGCGGGCGATCACCAGCGAGTTCCGCAATGGTGCGATGGTCAAGGAGACGGCCGAGTTCCGTTCCTACGCCTCGTATCGCGACAGTTTCCATGACTTGGTCAACCTGCTGCAAAGCAACAGTCGCTATCAAGATGTGCTGAAGTCGGCCGATAACCCCGAACAGTTTGTACGCGAGTTGCAGAAGGCCGGTTACGCCACCGACCCGCACTACGCCAGCAAGATTTCGAACATAGCCCGGCAGATGACGAGTTACCAAAACTACGCTTCTGCAGGCGCCACCACGACTTTATAAGGTCTGAACCATGAGTTTGCTCAATATAGGGATGTCGGGTCTGTCAGCAAGCCAGACTGCGTTGGTGACCACGGGTAACAACATTGCCAACGTCGATACCGCAGGGTATTCGCGTCAGCAGACCGTGCAGACCACCAAGGCCTCCAACCAGTACGGCAACGTGTTCATTGGTTCCGGCACGACCCTGGCCGATGTGCGCCGGGTGTATAACGCCTTCCTTGAAGCACAACTGAAAACCACCACGTCGCTCAACAGTGACGCGGCGGCCTACCAAGGGCAGATCACTCCGCTCGACTCCCTGCTGTCGGACAGCGGCACCGGCCTCAACGGCGCACTGACCAAGTTTTTCGCCTCGGTGCAGAACGTCAACGCCAAGCCGGGTGACGATGCATCCCGGCAGTTGCTGCTCAGCGATGCCCAGGCCTTGAGCAACCGTTTCAATTCGATTTCCAACCAGTTGACGGAGCAGAGCCAGAACATCAATGGCAACCTGTCGAACATGGTCGACCAGGTCAATAACCTGGCGGCCACCGTTGCGCAGTTGAACAAGAAAATTTCCGAAGTCTCCAATGCCGGTGGCGCCCCCAACGACCTGCTCGATGCCCGCAGCGAAACCATTCGCCAACTGTCGACCTTCACCGGCACACAGGTTGTCGAGAACGGCAGCAGCCTGGACATCTACCTGGGCTCCGGTCAGCCGTTGGTAATGGGCAACATCGTCAATACCCTGGAAGCGGTGCCGGACAAGAACGATCCGGGGCGCATGGGCATCCAGCTCAACAGCGGTTCCAGCTCCATGGACCTGACGTCGGTGCTCACCGGCGGCGAGATCGGTGGCCTGATGCGCTACCGCAGTACCGTGCTCGACCCGGCCATGAACGAGCTGGGGCGCGTGGCCCTGGTGGTCGCCGACCAGATGAACAGCGTCCAGGCCTCGGGCATCGACATGAACGGGGCCTTCGGCTCCAACCTGTTCACTAACATCAACAGCGCCGCGCAGATCAGCCAGCGCAGCGTTGCGTCGTTGAACAACAGCGCCGGCTCCGGCAACTTCAACATCGCCATCAAAGACTCCGGCAAGCTGACCACCAACGACTACAAGGTGACGTTCACCAGTGGCACGGACTACACCGTCCAGCGCCTGCCGGACGGCACCTCGATGGGCGCGTTCAACACCGCGACCACGCCACCGCCGGTGATCGACGGTTTTTCGATGACGTTCGCCAACGGCACCGCCGTCGCTGGCGACTCGTTCAAGCTCACGCCGACCCGCAACGCGGCGACCAACATCAAGACCGAGATGACCGACTCCAAGCGGCTGGCGATTGCCGCGCCGTTGGGTGCCGCCATCGTGCCAGGGGGCAGCGGCACGCTGACCATCCCGGCCAGCGGTCAGCCGAGCATGACCACCAAGCTGGACATCTACGACGCAGCCACCACGACCATCATCCAGAACGGCATCAAGAACTCCATGCCGGTCAAGGTGGTGTTCGGCGCGACGTCCGCCGATGGCACCAGCCAGGCTTATCAATTGCTCGATGCCAAAGGTGTCCAGATCAGCAATGGCACGATCAAGCCCGGCGAAAGCAACACCTTGAACCTGAGTGTTCCGCTCAAGGACGCCAGTGGCAACCCGATCATGGATTCGTCCGTGCCGCCGGTACAACGCACCGTCACGTTCGACATGTCCATTGCCGGTGCTCCATCCAACGGCGCCTCGATCAATGTCAGCCTCAGCCAGGCCGGCAGCCTGGACAACCGTAACGGTACTGTCCTGGCCGGTTTGCAGACCGCCAAGACCGTCGACACCGGTTCGGCCAGCAAGGGTATTTCCCTGAACGATGCCTACGGCAAGCTGGTGGAAGGCGTCGGCGCCAAGGCCGCCCAGGGCAAGCTCGACAGCGCCGCCACTGGGGCGATCCTGGACAACGCCAAGACCGCTCGCGATTCGCTGTCGGGCGTGGACCTGGATGAAGAAACCGGCAACCTGGTCAAGTTCCAGCAGTACTACACCGCGTCTTCGCAGATCATCAAGGCTGCGCAACAAATCTTCAGCACATTGATCAACAGTCTTTAAGGAGCCGTAGCCCATGCGCATTTCCACCTCCCAGTTCTACGAAAGCACGGCTGCGAACTACCAGAAAAACTTCGCCAAGGTGGTCAAGACCAGCGAGGAAGCCAGCAGCCTGGTGCGCGTGAACACCGCCGCTGATGATCCGGTGGGCGCTTCGCGTCTACTGCAGTTGGGCAACCAGGCGTCGATGCTTTCCCAATATGAAGCCAACGTCACCACTATCAAGGCGACCCTGGGCACGACCGAAGCGGTCATGACCAGCATCGGCAACGTGCTGCAGCGCGCCAAGGAATTGGCCGTCAGTGCCGGTAACGCCGCCTACACCGACGCGGACCGTAAAGCGGTTGCCTCGGAATTGGGGTCGATCGAGGATCAGTTGCTGAGCCTGATGAACACCAAGGATGAAAACGGCAAATACATCTTTTCCGGTTCCAAGGGCGATGTCGTACCGTTCACCCGCAACGGCGATGGCACCTACAGCTACAACGGCGACCAGGTGACCCTGGATCTGCCGATCGGCGACACCATGTCGATGGCCACCAACAGCACCGGCTGGGAAGTGTTCCAACAAGCTGTCAACACCAGTCGCACCCAGGTCACCATGACTGCGCCGACGGTGGATGATGGTCGCGTGGTGCTGACCAATGGCCAAGTGTCGTCCAGCGTGACCTACAACAACCAGTTCCGCAGTGGCGAGCCGTACACAGTGGAGTTCGTCAGCGGCACCCAATTGAAAATCACCGACTCGGGTGGCAACGATGTGACCGCCGAAGCCAGCAAGGGCGGGGTCATCGAACCGAGTAACCAGATCGGGCAGACGGTGAGCTTTCGCGGTGTCGACCTGACCTTGAACGTCAACCTTCATGCGGGTGACGTTGCAGGCACGGTCTTGCCCGGCCACACGTTCACCCTGGCCGCCAAACCCGATACGTTCACTCCGGCCCGTGGCCCGGGCAACGCCACCGCGACCCAGGTCACCGGTAGCGCAATCACCGATCCGACGGCCTACCACGCCAGCTTCCCGACGGGAGCGGCGGTGCTGAAGTTCACCAGTGCCACGGATTTCGATCTGTACGCCGCGCCACTGACCGCTGACAGCAAACCGGTGTCCAGCGGCACCCTGGCGGGTAACGTCGCCACCGCATCCGGTGTGAGTTTCACCCTCAATGGTGCCCCGGCCGCCAACGATCAGTTCAACATCGCGGTCAATACCCACGAGACGCAGAACGTCCTGGACACTGTGAACCAGTTGCGGACTGCTTTGAACACGCCGGCCGATGGCGACAACATCGCCATCCAGAAACTGAATGCGTCACTGGCTTCGGCTATCGGTAACCTGGCCAGCGGCACTGACCACTTGACCAGTGCATTGAGTTCGGTCGGTGGTCGTGGCCAGTCGCTCGATACCCAGAGCGATACCAATCAGAGCTTTGTCCTCGCCAACTCGCAGACCCAGTCGGCGATTCGTGATTCCGACCCGGCCGAAGTGATGACGCGCCTGACCTTGCAGCAGACTATGCTGCAGGCGTCGCAGTTGGCGTTCAGCAAAATCACGCAATTGGGATTGTTCAACAAAATCTGATCCAGGGCCGGGACCGTGACGCTATAAGCGGTCCCTGACTCGTTCCTTATAAGATTCAGGACGTCCTGCTCTCGCCTGAGTTGACGCCCACCGGTTGAGAGCCAAGCGTGTGAAATCAGCTCCTCTTGTCAGCATTGCCATCCCCGCGTACCACCCACGCTTTTTCCGCCTCGCCTTGCAAAGCGCGCTCGAGCAGACCTACGAGAACCTGGAGATTGTCATCTGCGACGACTGCCGCACCGATGGCATCGAGCAGATTGTCCAGGAAGTTGGCATGGGCTCCACTGTTGCGGTGCGTTACCTGCGCAACCCGACCCGACTGGGGTTCCAGCAGAATCTGTTGCGTTGCCTTGAAGAGTCCCGGGGCGAGTTCATCAAGTTCCTGTGCGATGACGACCAGTTGCTGGCGTTCTGCGTCAGCCAGCAGGCGGCCATCTTGCAGGAGCATCCTCAAGTATCGCTGGTGATCAACAAGCATCATTTAATCGATGCCGACAACTATGCCTTGCCGATCCGCGTTGAAAATACGGGCATCACGCAGTTCGATGCGTTGTTCAACGGCAACGACATGCTGGCGTATTTTGAAAAGACCACCCGTAATATCCTCGGTGGTTTGAGTGGCGCATTGATGCGCCGCACAGATGTCGAGGCCTTGCTGCCAGCGTTGGCGCGGCCCGGTGAAGGCTTCGAGGCTGTCCTCGATTTTGCCTTGTTCATCTGCCTGTTGCGCCGCGGCAATATGGTCCAGCTTTATGCCGAGGGAAGCGGCCAGCGGTTGCATCCGGAGCGCCTGGCGCGTCAGGCCAAGATGCTTGAAGCGGCCACGGTGGAGCTGACCTGGCTCAAGGAAATGCTGGCCCAGCGCAGCGGCGAGCCGGCGCCAGCCAGTGGCTGGGTGCGTTACCAGTCGCTGGGGCAGCCCAAGGAACCAGGGGCGCCCGAGTGGGAAGAAATCAACGTCTATTCAGTCATTGCGACTCGCCAGGGCGTCATCGGCTCGCAAGTCGGCACGGACATCGAAAGCTACGCAGACCTCTATGCGCAGTGGCTGACATGTCGACGTTTCAGTCCATTGCGCAAGCAAGTCTTGTCCCGACAGATTGCCCGCTGGGCCTATCGGCCGATGATCGTTCCCGTCATCATCGATGAGCAGGACGATCCTTATGCGCTGGGTATTACCCTGCAGAGTATCGCTGCCCAAGCCTATGCCTGCGAATCGGTGCTGTTGCTGTCCAATGGGCGCCAGGCCGTGGACAACCATGTCCTGCGCCTTGGCCTGCAAGCGGACTGGGCGCAGCAGCTCAATGGGCTGTTGCCTCAACTGGACGGCGCCGACTGGTTCTACCTGCTGCGTGCCGGCGATCGCTTGACGGAGTCTGCGCTGCTGATCATGGCCGATCGGATTGTCAGCTCGCCGGTTGCTGCCTGTTTCTACAGCGATGAAGGTGCGCTGGTGGATGACAAGTCGGTGGAGCCGATCTTCAAACCCGACTTCAATCTCGACCTGATGCGCGGTTATCCCTATGTCGGTCGGACACTGGCTTTCGAGCGTGCCCGATTCCTGGCCTCGGGTGGATTCGATTCGAGCCTGGGCGAGTTGGCACCCCATGACTTGATCTGGCGGCTGGTGGAAACGGACGGGCCACAGGTCATTGGCCACATTCCTGAAGTCCAGGTCGAGTCGACGTTTTCGTTTGCCCAATGGCTGTCGTTGCCGGAAGTCATCGAGCAAAACGCCCGGCTGATCGAAGCTCATCTGCAGCGTATCGGCGTGCCTTACCGGCTTCACCCAGGACCGCTCCTGGCGTTGGTCCCGCGCATCGAATACCTATTCGACGAGCGACCCCTGGTGTCGATCGTCATCAGCATCAAGGATGACCTGGGCACGCTGGAGCGTTGCGTCAACAGCCTGATCAGCACGACCGCGTATCCGCATTACGAAATCATCATTGTCGATAACGCCAGTGAAAACGCCGAGCTGCAGCATTGGCTGCGGGCCATGGCCGAGCTGGGCAGTGAAAAGTTGCGAATATTCCTGCACCCGGAAAGCGGCAGCGAAGCGGTGATCCGCAACTTCGCCGTGCAGCATGCCCGTGGCGAATACCTGTTGTTGCTCAACCCCAATTGCATCGTTCTGGAAGCCGCCTGGCTGGATGAGTTGCTCAATCATGGGCAACGTCCCGAGGTCGGTATCGTGGGGCCTCGCACACTCAACCAGCAAGGCCGGGTCATCGACTCCGGCATGATCATGGGGCTGGGTGGGTTGGCGGGCAGGGCCTTCGTCAACGAGTCGGTCACGTCTGGCGGCTACATGCAGCGCTTGCAGACGGTGCAGAACTGGAGCGCTGTCGGCGATCACTGCCTGTTGGTGCGCAAGCAGGTTCTGGAAGAAGCCGGTGGGTTCGATGAGTCGATCACGACGCAGCGCATCAACGCTCTGGAGCTATGCCTGCAGGTCGGAAAAAACGGCTACCTGATCGTCACCACGCCTTACAGTGATGTCGTGCTGGTGTCCGGTGTGGAAGCCAGTCGCGATCCTTCGTGGAAGCAGCGGCTGGAACTCGAACAAGAGGCGTTCTATCAGCGCTGGCTGCCCAGGATCGCCAACGATCCTGCCTACAACCGTAACCTGACCCTGACCGGGAAAAGCTTCAGTCTCGAGCCCGGGCCACGCACCGGCTGGAATCCGCTGATCACCCGCAACGTCCCTTCGATCCTGGGGCTGGCGGTCAATACCTCGGCGGTGGGGCACTACCGGGTCAGCCAGCCGTTATTCGAACTGGAAGCGGCTGGGCGAATCGTGGGACGTGTTGCCTACGATACGCCCTCGATCATCGACATCGAGCGCCAGTCACCGGATGTGATCATCCTTCAGGGTCGCTATAACGTGGGTAAGTTCAAGGACATCGCTCAAGTCAAGACTTACTCCAACGCCATGCGCATCTACGAATTGGATGACTACATCGCCAGGGTCCCGGAAAAAAACGAACACCGCCGCAATATGCCGGACAACCTCGAGGACTTGCTGCGCCAAGGGATCGGCCTGTGTGATCGGGTCGTGGTCTCCACCCATCCGCTGGCGGACGTCTTGTCCAGCATGCACCACGACATCCGCGTCGTACCGAACATGCTGGCTGCGGGCCTGTGGAACCGGCTCAGAAGCCAGCGTGCAACCTCCAGCAAGCCGCGTATCGGTTGGGGAGGCGGCACCAGCCACCGTGGCGACCTGGAGCTGATCGCCGATGTCGTGCGGGAATTGGCTGATGAAGTCGAATGGGTGTTCTTCGGCATGTGCCCCGATTTGCTCAAGCCTTATGTCCATGAGTTTCATCCGGGCGTGAGCCTGGCGGCTTATCCGGCGAAGCTTGCCAGCCTGAACCTCGACCTGGCCTTGGCGCCGTTGGAGTTCCATATCTTCAACGACTGCAAGAGCAACCTTCGCCTGCTGGAATACGGTGCGTGCGGCTATCCGGTCATTTGTTCGGATACCGAGGCTTACCGGGGGCACCTGCCTTGTACCCGGGTCCTCACCAACAGCACCGAAGAATGGCTGGAGGCAATCCGTATGCACCTGGCGGATCCGATTGCCAGCTACCGGATGGGCGACGAATTACGTGAAGTGGTGCTGCGCGACTTTATCTTGCGCGGCGATAACCTGCAGTACTGGGCCAATGGTTGGCTACCGGATTGAGAGTTTCAACTCACGAAACTCCCGGTGTCGCTGATGCGGTCACCCCACTTGTTAAGGAATGAATATGCAAAGCAATGTCCCAACAGGATCGACTGCGCCGTTGAATGAACGGTTTACCCTGGTGCTGCTCGCTCACGACCAGTCGACTGCCCTGCGGCGGGCGTTGCGCCATTATCGCGACAGTTCGTTCGCCGTACTGGTGATCGACTCGTCGAGCCTGGTCGACGCTGATATCAAGGCAGCGTTCCCCGCTGTGCAATACCTGCACGCGCCCACGGCCATTGGTTTCGGCGACAAGGTTCGCCAGGCCGTCGAGCGCGTCGCCACGCCTTACCTGGCGATAGCCGAAGCCGAGACTTTCCTGCTGCCGCCGGCGCTGGAACAGGCGTTGAATTTCCTGGAAACGCACGCTGACTACAGTGCCTGCCAAGGCTACAGCCTGGCGTTCGAGGCCCATGCCGATCGTGTCGACTATTACTTGCTCGATCGCAAGGGCTGTGAGGATTATTCCGGCCCATCGGCCGAAGCCCGGCTGGCCGTGTTTGCCGAGGATTGCCCGTCCCTGGTGAATGCCCTCACGCGCACTGAAACCCTGCGGCGCAGTTACGCTGCGTTGCCTGCCGGTTTTGATTCGCGGTTGCAGGAGGCCGGTCATTGCTATGGGGTGGTGGCGGATGCCAGGGTTCGCTTGCTGGACATTCCTTATGGCCTGCATGAACGTAGCCGCGTGGCGAAGCCACAGAGCCAGGTTGCCATGGCGCCAGGCTCCGTGGACTTGCGTGCGGTCGCTGAGCAGGAGCGTTTTGCCACGGCCTTGGCCAGTGCCTTCGGTACGGATGCCCCGGTGCGGGACTATGCCAAGGTCATCGTCAAGAAACTGGACGAGCGTTCAGTGCCACAGACCAGGAAACTGTTCGAGTCGATCTGGGATTCGCGGCGTGGCGAGCCGGTCCGTCGTTTCGAACCGACGCAATACGTCGAGATGCCGTTCTACAACCAGGCTTTTTTCGATGTGCTCACTTCGCTGGAATTCCTGCTGCATGCGGCGCCAAGCGGGCAGGTGCAGTTGAAAGAGCTGGAAGCGGTCATGCTCAAGCAGAAGGAGCTGTCTCGCCCCCAGCGCAACACCAGCGCCGAGCCGCTTGATGAACAGCTGGCGAGGGCTTTCCTGAGCTATGCGTTCAACCAGGATCTGGTGAAGCAACTGCTGGAGGTCATGCAGGCCAAGGGTGACAAGCGCTACGTGCAAATGCTCCAGGCCTGGGACCAACGGCTCAAGGCGGCGGCGTTTGAAAATACCGCCAGGTTGTTCGACACCATGCATTCCGGTCAATTGCTGCGCTGGCTCGAAGCACGTGAACCGAGTGCCAGGGAAGCCCGGAAAGTGTCTGAGTACCTGGCTGCTCGCAACGGTGGCCCTACGTTCGGCATTTTGATCCTGGATTTGGACGCCGACATTTTCAAGATGCAGGCCACCTTCGACAGCGTGCTCAATGGCTATTGCCGGGCATTCAAGATTGTTGTTTTCACCACCGGCGACCTGCCGGCCGAGACGACGCCAAAGCAAGTCCTGCATTTCGTCAAAGTCAACGAAAGCAATTACATCGACAAAATCAATCAGGTTGTCAGCCAGAGCGATTGCGATTGGATGGTCATGGTCGAGGCCGGCGATGAATTGACCCCCGGCGGGCTGTTCCGCGCGGGGGTGGAATTGCTGGCCGCGCCGCAATGCCAGGCCGTGGCAATGGACGAGTTCCAGCGCCAGCCTGACGGGACCCTGGCCGATGTCTTCCGGCCAGGGTTCAACCTTGACTTGCTGCAAAGCGCCCCGGCGTTGATGGCCCGTCATTGGCTGGTACGCCGCGAGACGTTGGTGAAACTCGGCGGTTATTCGCGCGAGTTCAAGAACGCCATGGAGTTCGACCTGTTGTTGCGTCTGATCGAGCAGGACGGCCTGGAGGGGCTTGCCCATCTGGATGAGCCTCTGCTGGTTTGCCAGGCGCCTCCAGTGGAGGATAACGCCGATGAGCGCAAGACATTGCTGCGTCATCTGGCGGTTCGTGGCTATCAGGCCGATGTGAGTGCGGTCGTGCCGGGCACGCATAAAATCGACTACCGCTTTGCCGAGCGTCCCATGGTGTCGATCATTGTCCACGGTGCCTGCGACCTGACGACCCGACAACGTTGCCTGCTCAGCGTCCTGCAGCGCACGCGATATCAGCGCTACGAGGTATTGCTCTGTGCCGCCGCGGCAGACAATGCTGTGCTGCGTACCTGGCTCCCGGGGCAGGGGCACCAGGCAAGTCGTGTGCGCCTGTTGGATATCGAACCAGGCATGGCGACGGGCGCATTGATCAACGCTGCCAGTCAGGAGGCCAAGGGCGACTATCTGGTGACGCTGGCGGCAGACAGTGAAGTGGTCAACGTCAACTGGATCGAGTCGCTGCTCAACCAGGCCTTGCGTCCGGAAGTCGGCGTGGTCGGTGCCAAGCTGGTCGAGCGCGACGGACGTATCACCCAGGCGGGCCTGATTCTGGGCTTGAACGACGAGGTCGGCTCGGCATTCGTGGGCGAGCCGAAGACTGCCAGAGGCTACATGAACAGGTTGGTCGTCGAGCAGAACTGTTCGGCGGTGTCGTTTGCCTGCCTGATGATTTCCAAGCAACTGTTCGAAGCGGCTGACGGCATAGACAGCGATTTGTTCGACGATGCCTTGGGTGATGTGGACCTGTGCCTCAGGGTCGGCCAGGCCGGTTACCTGACGGTATGGACGCCGCATGTGCAGGTTATCCAGTCCGGCGTGCTGGCGAGTACGCCACAGGCGCGTGCGGCGCTGCGTGAGAAATGGTCCGCGGTGTTCGCTCAGGATCGGTTCTACAGCGGTAACCTGGCGCTGCAAGGCGCAGGTTTCGCCCTGGGGCCGGTGCGCAACGTACCCTGGACCGACTTGTTGGTATAACCCCGCCTTCCGAGGCGAGCCATCGACGCTGGCAGGTAAAACCTGCCGGCGCTCTCGCCCAATTGCACCGCCATCCTCAAGATTCCTGTCCAGCATCCAGTACTGTCGTGGAAAATGACACGGCTTCGTTTGTCATGAAAAAATGCCCCTTCAGGACAAAACAGCGTGACGCATAGGTCATAAAGTGCATCTTCACTGTATTGTATTCCCCGGAGTGGAGGCCTGTTCGTTCGCCTGATAAGGCGTCCGCCCTTGGAAATCAACCATTTTTGACGCGCCCCTGAGCTTTTGGGGGTGAACCTAGTCGCAGTTCATGATCGGGAAGCCATGATGATTGGCATAAAAAGCATAGCGAGTTATGTGCCGACCGCTGGTGTGGATAACTACGCTCAGGGTGCCAAATTCGAGAAGGATGAAGAGTTCATCCTTGGCAAGATTGGTTCGGCGTTCCTGCCGCGCAAAGACGCTGACCAGGAAACCTCGGACCTGTGTGTCGAAGCAGTGAATGCATTGTTCGCCAACAACCCGCAGCTTTCGCGCGAATCCATCGACGCGTTGATCGTTGTCACCCAGAACGGTGATGAAGAAGGGCTGCCGCACACGGCCGCCATCGTGCAGGACAAGCTCGGGTTGCCGACCCATGTGGCGGCGTTCGATATATCGCTGGGCTGCTCGGGCTACGTATACGGCATCTATGCCCTGAAAGGCTTCATGGAGGCCGCTGGGTTGAAGAACGGGTTGCTGGTGACCGCCGACCCGTATTCGAAAATCGTCGACCCTGAAGACCGCAACACCACCATGTTGTTCGGCGATGCCGCCACGGCTACCTGGATGGCCGAGGGCGCCAGCTGGCAGTTGGGCAAGGCCAAGTTCGGCACCGATGGTTCCGGCGCGCCACACCTGAAGGTCAGTGACGGGGTGTTTTTCATGAACGGTCGTCAGGTGTTCAACTTTGCCTTGCTGAAAGTACCGGCTCATTTGCACGAACTGCTGGACGAATCCTCATTGCAAGCCAGCGACATCGACGCATTCTGCATCCACCAGGGCAGTGCGGCGATTGTCGATGCCGTGGCGCGGCGTTTCGAGGGTGAGCCTGAGAAATTCATCAAGGACATGGTCGAGACCGGCAATACCGTGTCGTCGAGCATTCCGCTGCTGCTGGAAAAGCATGTTCTGGATGCCGACTGGAAGCGCGTGGCGATCAGCGGTTTCGGTGTGGGCCTGTCGTGGGGCTCGGCGATTCTGTATCGCGATTGATCGAATCACGTTCTTCCAATAGCGCTTCAGGTTGGCCTGTGGCGCTTTTTTTTTGCCCGCGACATTGTTCTGCGGTTTATTGACGCCATTTTTCGGGCCTTCCCCCATGGCTAAACCCTTGTTTCACAAGGGGTGGCAGTCTGCTAGCAAATTTTTTGAAAAAAGCCCTCAAGCAAGTTCCCAATCCGACGATAACTATTACGAAGGTTCTCTAGGCCACACCCGGCGGTTGCCAGGGCCGGAAGCCGCAGTACCCAACCAACGAGGAATTCGTCATGGCTTTAACAGTAAACACTAACGTCACATCGTTGAACGTTCAGAAGAACCTGAACAAGGCTTCCGATGCTCTGTCCACTTCGATGACCCGCCTGTCTTCCGGCCTGAAAATCAACAGCGCCAAAGACGACGCCGCCGGCCTGCAGATCGCTACCCGTATGACCTCGCAAATCCGCGGTCAGAACATGGCGATCAAAAACGCCAACGACGGTATCTCCATGGCGCAGACCGCTGAAGGCGCGATGCAGGAGCAGACCAACATTCTGCAACGTATGCGTGAACTGGCCATCCAGTCTCGTAACGACAGCAACAGCGCAGATGACCGTATCGCTCTGAACAAAGAGTTCTCGCAGATGAGCGACGAACTGACCCGTATCGCCAACAGCACCAACCTGAACGGCAAGAACCTGATGGACGGCACCGCGAGCACCATGACCTTCCAGGTCGGTGCTGAAAACGGTTCTGACAACCAGATCACCCTGACTCTGAGCGCCAGCTTCGACGCCGCCACCCTGGGTGTTGACTCGGCAATCACCATCGTTGGTTCCGACAGCGCTACTTCGGAAACCAACTTCTCGGCCGCCATGGATGCAATCACCAGCGCGATCGACACCATCAACAGTGCTCGTGCCGACCTCGGTGCTGCCCAGAACCGTCTGAACAGCACCATCTCCAACCTGCAGAACATCAACGAAAACGCCAGTGCTGCACTGGGTCGCGTACAAGATACCGACTTCGCTGCTGAAACTGCACAACTGACCAAGCAGCAGACTCTGCAGCAAGCGTCTACCTCGGTTCTGGCCCAGGCCAACCAACTGCCATCCGCTGTACTGAAGCTGCTTCAGTAATAGCTGGATGAGTTTTAGCGGGGGAGTGCGCTTGCGTGCTCTCTCGCTTTTTCCGTTCAAGAGGTGATGGACATGGATATGAGCGTGAAGCTGAACTTGTCTTATCCAGCGGCGAAGCCGGCACCTACAGTGGCCGACAAGCCCGTGGAGAAGCCTCAAGCCGAAGTTGCTACCGTGACCCCGGTCAAGGAAACTCCTAAGGACGCTGCCGCCGAGCAGGACAAACTCAAGAAGGCCGTTCAGGAAATCGAGAAGTTCGTCCAGTCGGTCAAGCGCAACCTGGAGTTTTCTATTGATGAGCCTTCAGGCAAAGTAGTGGTCAAAGTAATTGCCAGTGGTTCCGGTGAAGTGATTCGCCAGATCCCGAACGAAGAAGTTCTGAAACTGGCCAACAGTTTGAATGATGCAAACAGCTTGTTGTTCAGCGCCGAAGCCTGACAACCGGCACGAATTTTGTTGTTATGTTCTTTTGGGCGTTGTAAAGGTCAAAAGGCCGGCGACACACTGAAGGGAGTCCCACATGGCAAGTCCAATTCTACCTGGCTTGGGTCTAGGCTCTGGCCTTGATACCACCGCGATCGTCAAGGTACTGGTCGATTCCGACAAGGCTGCCAAGCAAGGTCAGATCACCCGAGCGACGACGAAGACTAACGACAGTATCTCCGGGGTGGGAACCCTGAAGTCGTTGCTGGCGGCGTTCAAGACCGCCATGAAGGACTTGTCCAGCACCACGACCCCGCAATTCTCGGGTTTTGCTGCCACATCCTCCGCTCCAGGTGTTGTCACGGCTACCGCCGGCAACTCGGCGGTGAATGGCACTTACGCAATCAAAGTCACAAACCTTGCCACGGCGTCCAAGGTCACCTCGGCGGCCTTTGCCGGGGGGGCGACCAGTGCCATCCCCACCGGCACGCTGACGATCGCGCAGAAGGGGGTCAACTACAACCTCAATGTGCCAGATGGTTCGACCTTGCAATCGGTTCGCGACGCGATCAATGCCGACACTTCGCTCAAGGCCGCCGGTGTCAGTGCCAACATCGTGACCGACTCGTTCGGATCGCGCCTGGTACTGGGTTCCAGCACTACCGGTGCAGGTTCCGACATCTCGGTGAGCGGCATCGCGGGGCTGGAGATCGATGGAACGAATGTCGTAGGTGCCGGCAATACTCCGCTGACGGCTACCTCGGCGGGTGCCATCGGTGCTTTGGCCCTGGATGCCAATTTCTCTGTCGATGGCATGGTGCTGACCAGCAAGAGCAATACGGTAAGCACGGCGATTTCCGGATTGACGTTGAATTTGGTCGGAGTGGCAGGCGACGGCACTTCAACCCTAACGGTGGCGCCGAACAACGACGGCCTGAAAGCCTCGATCCAGAAATTCGTCGATGCCTATAACGCGATCGCCAATAGCGTCACCGCACTGACCAAGCCGTCGCTCGACGATGATGGGAAGCTGACGGTGTCGGCAAAATTGACTGGTGATGCGTTGCCTCGCGCGCTGCTGGCATCGATTCGAACGCCTTTGTCTGAAACCGGCGCTGGCGACAAGCTGACGTCGCTGGCCCAGTTGGGTATTACCACCGATCAGAAGACGGGCGCATTGAACTTCGACACCACCAAGTTCAGCGCGGCGATGAACGACAAGAAGCTCAGCGGTGAAGTCCAGACGTTGTTCACGGGCACCAATGGCCTGCTGGAGCGCATGGGCAAGGCGATCGAACCCTACAGCCAGACGGGTGGTATCCTCGATCAACGGAGCACGACGCTGACCAGGACCCAGACCCGCCTGAAGAACGATCAGGAGGCCCTGGATCGCCGGGTCGTGACCCTGACCGCCACGCTGACCAAAAAGTACAACGACATGGACGCCTTGGTCGGCAAGTTGAAGGCCACTGCCAGCAATATCACCTCGATGTTTGAAGCAATGGCGGCGCAACAGAAAAACAGCTGATTTTCGACCGATGCAAAAAGCCCGGCAGCGTTTTGACAACGTTCCGGGCTTTCGGCTTTTCGGTCTAAAGTTTTTTGACGCAGCGTCGATACGCTGTTTATACGAACCGAAGTTTTTTGATGAGGTAGAACATGAATCCGATGTTAGCCCTTCGCCAATACCAGAAGATTGGCGCCCAGGCGCAAACCTCCGAAGCAAGTCCCCATCGTCTTGTACAGATGCTCATGGAAGGGGGGCTGGATCGTATCGCCCAGGCCAAGGGCGCGATGGAGCGCAAGGATATTGCAAATAGAGGCATCCTGATCAGCAAGGCCATCGGCATCGTCGGTGGTTTGCGTGAAGGCCTGGACCTGGAAAACCAGGCCGAGTCGGTCGCTGAATTGGATGCTCTTTACGCTTACATGATGAAACGTCTGGCCGAAGCCAACGTCAAGGCCGATCCGAAGATCCTCGACGAAGTCGCCGATCTGCTTCGTACGGTCAAGGAAGGCTGGGATGCCATTGCCGCGCCTGGTCCGCAATTCTAAGGAGTGCTCTCATGAGTCTTGTCCTGCAGCGAATCGAACACACCCGTGATGCCCTGGTCGATGCCTTGGCTGAGCGCAACTGGGAGGCCATCGGACAATTGGACCTGGCCTGCCGTTCCTGCATGGAAGACGTCCTGAGCGAGTCCGAGGTGGATGAGGCGGCGTTGCGTAATAACCTTGAGGAGTTACTGGGGGTGTATCGGCAATTGCTGGAGGCGGCCACAGGAGAGCGTCAGGCGATCGTCGACGAGATGCAACAGATCCATCAAGCACAGAACGCCGCAAAGGTTTACCATCTGTTCGGTTAATGCTCAGTTAATCCGAGCCCGTTGCGCCATAAATTTGACTGTGCACGGTTTTTTGACTTAACTAGTAGCTGTTTACAGATTTAAGGCGTCTACAGGCATGACAAGTCTGCAAGCGTCTAGCTTGCCCCCTAATTTCGGGCATTGGGTTGACTAGGGAAGTTGCTATTGCATGTGGCGTGAAACCAAAATTCTCCTGATCGATGACGATAGCGTTCGGCGCCGCGACCTGGCGGTGATCCTGAATTTTCTTGGCGAAGAAAATTTACCCTGCGGAAGCCATGATTGGCAGCAGGCTGTCGGCTCATTGTCGTCCAGTCGTGAAGTCATCTGTGTCCTTATCGGGACCGTAAATGCTCCCGCAACGCTTTTGGGCTTGCTAAAGACACTCTCAACCTGGGATGAGTTCCTTCCGGTTTTGTTAATGGGCGAAAATTCTTCCCTTGACTTGCCTGAAGACCAGCGCCGCCGGGTACTTTCCACGCTCGAAATGCCGCCCAGCTACAGCAAGCTGCTCGATTCGCTGCACCGCGCGCAGGTTTATCGCGAGATGTACGATCAGGCTCGCGAGCGCGGCAGGCATCGCGAACCCAACCTGTTCCGCAGCCTCGTCGGCACCAGCCGGGCGATCCAGCACGTGCGCCAGATGATGCAGCAGGTCGCCGATACCGACGCCAGCGTGCTGATCCTGGGCGAGTCGGGCACCGGCAAGGAAGTGGTCGCACGCAACCTGCATTACCACTCCAAGCGTCGCGAAGCGCCGTTCGTGCCAGTCAACTGTGGTGCAATCCCGGCCGAGTTGCTGGAAAGCGAACTGTTTGGCCATGAGAAAGGCGCCTTCACCGGCGCGATCACCAGCCGCGCCGGGCGTTTCGAACTGGCCAACGGCGGTACGCTGTTTCTCGACGAGATCGGCGACATGCCGTTGCCGATGCAGGTCAAGCTGTTGCGGGTCCTGCAGGAGCGCACCTTCGAACGCGTGGGCAGCAACAAGACCCAGAGCGTCGATGTGCGCATCATTGCCGCCACGCACAAGAACCTCGAGAGCATGATCGAGGTCGGCAGTTTCCGCGAAGACCTCTATTACCGCCTCAATGTTTTCCCGATCGAAATGGCGCCACTGCGTGAGCGCGTCGAAGACATCCCGTTGCTGATGAACGAACTGATCTCGCGCATGGAGCACGAAAAGCGCGGTTCTATCCGCTTCAATTCGGCGGCGATCATGTCCCTGTGTCGCCATGGTTGGCCGGGCAACGTCCGCGAGCTGGCCAACCTGGTGGAGCGCATGGCGATCATGCACCCGTACGGGGTGATCGGCGTGAATGAGTTGCCGAAGAAATTCCGCTACGTCGACGACGAAGACGAGCAAATGGTCGACAGCCTGCGCAGCGATCTGGAGGAGCGGGTGGCGATCAACGGTCACACGCCGGACTTCACCGCCAATGCCTTGCTGCCACCCGAAGGCCTGGATCTCAAGGATTACCTGGGAGGCCTTGAACAAGGGCTGATCCAGCAGGCGCTGGACGATGCCAACGGTATCGTGGCCCGCGCGGCAGAACGCCTGCGCATCCGTCGTACCACCCTGGTGGAGAAGATGCGCAAGTATGGCATGAGCCGTCGCGAAGGAGATGAACAGGCGGATGATTGACGCCTGTTTTCCAACCGTCTGATTCTTGGGCGGTTTTTTTTCGGCACGGGTATTGCTATAGCCCTCGCAACGTTCCGTTTAACTGACGGTCAGCCAAGCGAGAGAGCACGATGACCCAAGCCGCCCAGATGTCTCCTGTCCCCGAACCGGGACACATGCCGTCCGCCGAACAGGCAGGCCGGCTTGGACTTGAGCAGGCATTTTCGCTGTTCAGCCAGATGTCCAGCCAACTGACTGACTCCTACAGCCTGCTCGAAGCCCGGGTCACCGAGCTCAAGGGCGAGTTGGCCGTGGTCAGCGCCCAGCGCATGCAGGAGCTGGCGGAAAAGGAGCGCCTGGCCAATCGTCTGCAAAATCTCCTCGATCTGTTGCCCGGTGGCGTGATCGTCATCGACGCCCACGGCCGTGTGCGCGAAGCCAACCCGGCGGCCTGCGAATTGCTCGGCCTGCCGTTGGAAGGCGAGCTGTGGCGGCACGTCATCGCCCGCTGCTTTGCGCCCCGGGACGACGACGGCCATGAAGTGTCCCTCAAGGACGGCCGGCGCCTGTCCATCTCGACGCGCTCGCTGGACGCCGAGCCTGGGCAGTTGGTGCTGCTCAATGACTTGACTGAAACCCGTCATCTGCAAGACCAGTTGGCTCGCCACGAGCGCCTGTCCTCCCTGGGGCGGATGGTGGCTTCGCTGGCCCACCAGATTCGTACGCCGCTTTCCGCCGCTCTGCTCTATGCCAGTCACCTGACCGAGCAGCAATTGCCGATGGAAACCCAGCAACGCTTCGCCGGGCGCTTGAAAGAGCGCCTGCACGAGCTGGAGCACCAGGTGCGCGACATGCTGGTGTTCGCTCGCGGTGAGTTGCCGTTGACCGACCGTGTCACCCCCAAGGCCTTGTTGCAATCGCTGCAGGCCGCGGCGTTGACCCATGTGCAGGAGCTGCCGATCCGCTGGCAGTGTGACAGCCATGTCGGTGAAGTGCTGTGCAACCGCGACACACTGGTGGGCGCGGTGTTGAACCTCATCGAAAACGCGATCCAGGCCAGCGGCGGCGACGTCCGGCTGAAAGTGCACTTGTACACACGCGACAACACCTTGCGCCTGTCCGTCAGCGATAACGGCAGCGGTATCGAGCCGGCCGTGCTGGCGCGCCTGGGTGAGCCATTCTTCACCACCAAGACCACCGGCACGGGCCTGGGCCTGACCGTGGTCAAGGCCGTGGCTCGTGCTCATCAGGGAGAATTGCAATTGCGCTCGCGGTTGGGCCGTGGCACTTGTGCGACGGTGTGCTTGCCGCTGTTTTCCAATGCGCCAGGGGTGGAGTGAGAGCAATGGCGATCAAGGTGTTGCTGGTTGAGGATGACCGGGCCCTGCGCGAGGCGCTGGCCGATACCCTGGTGCTCGCCGGGCACGACTACGCCGCCGTCGGTTCGGCGGAGGAAGCGCTGCTGGCGGTGGGCCGGGAAGCGTTCAGCCTGGTGGTCAGTGACGTCAACATGCCGGGCATGGACGGCCATCAATTGCTCGGACTGTTACGTGCCCGTCAGCCGCAACTGCCCGTCTTGCTGATGACCGCTCACGGCGCCGTCGAGCGAGCGGTGGACGCCATGCGCCAGGGCGCGGCGGATTACCTGGTCAAGCCGTTCGAGCCAAAAGCACTGCTGGACCTGGTCGCGCGCCATGCCTTGGGCAGTCTCGCGGTCGAGGGCGAAGGCCCGGTGGCCATCGAGCCGGCCAGCGCACAACTGCTGGAATTGGCCGCACGGGTCGCTCGCAGTGATTCAACCGTATTGATTTCCGGTGAGTCCGGTACGGGCAAGGAAGTGCTGGCCCGCTACATCCATCAACAATCCCGGCGTGCCGGGGAACCGTTCATTGCCATCAATTGCGCGGCGATTCCCGACAACATGCTCGAGGCGACACTGTTTGGCCATGAAAAGGGTTCGTTCACCGGCGCCATCGCGGCCCAGGCCGGAAAGTTCGAGCAGGCCGACGGTGGCACGATCCTGCTCGATGAAATTTCCGAAATGCCGTTGGGCCTGCAAGCCAAGCTGCTGCGGGTATTGCAGGAGCGGGAAGTGGAGCGGGTGGGGGCGCGCAAGCCCATCAGCCTGGACATTCGCGTGGTGGCGACCACCAACCGCGACCTGGCCGGCGAAGTGGCGGCGGGGCGTTTCCGTGAAGACCTCTATTACCGTCTGTCGGTGTTCCCGCTCGCCTGGCGTCCCTTGCGCGAGCGCACCGCCGATATCCTGCCGCTGGCCGAGCGCCTGCTGAACAAACACGTCAATAAAATGAAGCACGCGGCGGCCCGGCTTTCAGCCGAGGCCCGGGCTTGTCTGGTCGCCTACCCGTGGCCGGGCAATGTCCGAGAGCTGGATAACGCCATTCAGCGGGCCTTGATCCTGCAACAGGGCGGTTTGATCCAGCCGGAGGATTTCTGTCTGGCCGGTCCGGTGGCCTGCGCGCCATTGCCTGCATTGGCACCGGCCCCGACCGCAACCCCCATGCCGCCGATGGACGTCGAGGGCGATTCGGTCGGCGCCTTGGGCGATGACCTGCGGCGTCGCGAGTTCCAGATGATCATCGACACCCTGCGCGCCGAACGCGGTCGTCGCAAGGAGGCCGCCGAACGCCTGGGGATCAGCCCGCGCACCCTGCGCTACAAGTTGGCGCAAATGCGTGACGCCGGCATGGATGTCGAGGCTTATCTGTTCGCCAGTTGAACAAGCACCAAAACCCCCTGTGGGAGCGAGCTTGCTCGCGATAGCGGTGGGTCAGTCAAGTTGACGTCGGATGTGATGGGTTATCGCGAGCAGGCTCGCTCCCACAATGGGGTTGTGCGCGCATTTGTTTTCTATCGCCATGGAGCTGGCACCCTTGTTGCTAATACCTGATTACCCGCTGAGTAAGTGTCAAAAAAATGCGGGCCGCCAGAGAGAGTAGACCATGAGCCAAAGTATTGAATTTAATCGGTTGATGTTGGACATGCGGGCCATGCAAATGGACGCCATGGCCCAGCCTAAATCGGTCGCGGTCCCACAAGTGGGCGGCAGCAGCTTTTCCGACATGCTCGGTCAGGCCGTCAATAAAGTGAACGATACCCAACAGGCGTCGAACCAGTTGGCCAGTGCTTTCGAGATTGGCAAAAGTGGCGTCGACCTGACGGACGTAATGATCTCCTCGCAGAAAGCCAGTGTCTCGTTTCAGGCGCTGACCCAGGTTCGCAACAAACTGGTTCAAGCCTACCAAGACATCATGCAGATGCCGGTTTAAGGAAATTATTGAGTCATGGCAGAAGCAGCCGTTGATAACGTTCCAGCCAAGGCCACTCCGGTAGACGGCAAACCGCCGTTGTTCGGCCTGTCCTTCCTGGAAAATCTCTCCGAGATGACCATGCTGCGTCAGGTGGGCCTGTTGGTCGGCCTGGCTGCCAGCGTGGCGATTGGTTTTGCCGTGGTGCTGTGGTCCCAGCAACCGGACTATCGTCCGCTGTATGGCAGCCTGGCGGGCATGGACGCCAAGCAAGTCATGGAGACCCTGGCTTCCGCCGACATTCCTTACACCGTCGAACCCAATTCCGGCGCCTTGCTGGTCAAGGCCGATGACGTCGCTCGTGCGCGCCTCAAGCTCGCCGCGGCCGGCGTGACGCCAACCGATGGCAACATCGGTTTCGAGATCCTCGACAAGGACCAGGGCCTGGGCACCAGCCAATTCATGGAAGCGACCCGTTATCGTCGCGGCCTGGAAGGTGAGCTGGCGCGGACCATTTCCAGCCTGAACAACGTCAAGGGTGCCCGCGTGCACCTGGCGATTCCGAAAAGCTCGGTGTTCGTGCGCGATGAGCGCAAGCCCAGTGCTTCGGTATTGGTCGAGCTGTATTCGGGGCGTTCCCTGGAACCAGGCCAGGTCGTGGCCATCGTCAATCTGGTGGCGACCAGCGTACCCGAACTGAGCAAATCGCAGATCACCGTGGTCGACCAGAAGGGCAACCTGCTGTCCGACCAGGCGGAAAACTCCGAACTGACCATGGCTGGCAAGCAATTCGATTACAGCCGTCGCATGGAAGGCATGCTGACCCAGCGGGTGCACAACATCCTGCAACCGATCCTGGGTAACGATCGCTATAAAGCCGAAGTGTCGGCCGATGTCGACTTCAGCGCCGTCGAGTCCACTTCCGAGCAGTTCAACCCGGACCAGCCGGCGTTGCGCAGCGAGCAGTCGGTGAATGAACAGCGCACCGCCAGCAATGGCCCGCAAGGCGTCCCGGGTGCCCTGAGCAACCAGCCGCCGTCGCCGGCCAGCGCGCCGCAAACCACCGGTGGCGCCACGGCGGCCGCCGGCATGGTGCAGCCAGGCCAGCCGCTGATCGATGCCAACGGCCAGCAGATCATGGATCCGGCCACCGGTCAGCCGATGCTGGCGCCGTACCCGGCCGACAAGCGTCAGCAGTCGACCAAGAACTTCGAGCTCGATCGTTCCATCAGCCACACCAAGCAACAGCAGGGCCGTTTGAATCGCCTGTCGGTCGCGGTGGTGGTGGACGATCAGGTCAAGGTCAACCCGGCCAACGGCGAAACCAGCCGTGCGCCATGGAGCGCCGATGAATTGGCGCGCTTTACCCGCCTGGTGCAGGACGCCGTCGGTTTCGACGCCAGCCGCGGCGACAGCGTCAGCGTGATCAACGTGCCGTTCTCCCTGGAGCGCGGTGAAGTGGTCGCCGATATTCCATTTTATTCGCAACCCTGGTTCTGGGATGTGGTCAAGCAAGTATTGGGTGTGCTGTTCATCCTGATACTGGTGTTCGGCGTGCTGCGTCCGGTGCTCAATAACATCACCAATGGCGGCAGGAACAAGCAGTTGGCCGGCTTGGGTGATGTGGAGCTGGGCGGCATGGGCGGCCTGGATGGCGAATTGGCCAATGATCGCGTCAGCCTCGGCGGGCCGCAGAGCATTCTGCTGCCAAGCCCGAGCGAAGGCTATGACGCTCAGTTGAACGCTATCAAGAGTTTGGTGGCAGAAGACCCGGGTCGTGTGGCCCAGGTCGTGAAAGAGTGGATTAACGCAGATGAGTGATAATCGAGCCGCTGTTGCCAAATTGTCCCGGGTCGACAAAGCCGCGATCCTGCTGCTGTCCCTGGGTTCGACCGACGCCGCCCAGGTGCTGCGCCACATGGGGCCCAAGGAGGTCCAGCGTGTGGGCGTGGCCATGGCGCAGATGGGTAACGTGCACCGTGAGCAGGTCGAGCAGGTGATGAGCGAGTTCGTCGACATCGTCGGCGATCAGACCAGCCTGGGCGTGGGTTCCGACGACTACGTGCGCAAGATGCTCACCCAGGCACTGGGCGAGGACAAGGCCAACGGTCTCATCGACCGGATCCTGCTGGGTGGCAATACCAGCGGCCTGGACAGCCTCAAGTGGATGGAGCCGCGGGCGGTTGCCGACGTGATCCGTTACGAGCACCCGCAGATCCAGGCGATCGTGGTGGCTTACCTCGACCCGGACCAGGCCGGCGAAGTGCTGGGCAACTTCGACCACAAGGTGCGCCTGGACATCATCCTGCGCGTTTCTTCGCTCAATACCGTGCAGCCGGCGGCCCTGAAAGAATTGAACCAGATTCTCGAGAAGCAGTTCTCGGGCAACTCCAATGCCTCGCGCACCACCCTGGGTGGCATCAAGCGTGCGGCGGACATCATGAACTTCCTCGACAGTTCGATCGAAGGTCAGTTGATGGACTCGATCCGCGAATTCGACGAAGACCTGTCCGGTCAGATCGAAGACCTCATGTTCGTGTTCAACAACCTGTCCGATGTCGACGATCGTGGCATCCAGGCCTTGTTGCGCGAAGTGTCGTCCGATGTGCTGGTACTGGCCCTCAAGGGCTCGGACGAAGGCGTCAAGGAAAAAATCTTCAAGAACATGTCCAAACGGGCGGCCGAACTGTTGCGCGACGACCTCGAGGCCAAGGGCCCGGTGCGCGTCAGCGATGTGGAAACCGCACAGAAGGAAATCCTCACCATCGCCCGCCGCATGGCCGAAGCCGGGGAGATCGTTCTCGGTGGCAAGGGCGGCGAAGAGATGATCTAAGGTCGTTATGTCTGCCAAGAGTGATGAAGCGCCCAGCGACCTGATCCGCGCCCGGGACGTCGGTGGTTTCGACGTCTGGTCGCTGCCCAGCTTCGACCCCCATGTGCCCGAGCCTGAGCCGGAACCGGTGGAAGAGCTGCCGGAAATGGAGGAGGTGCCGCTGGAAGAAGTCCAGCCACTGACCCTCGAGGAAGTCGAGAGCATTCGTCAGGAAGCCTATAACGAAGGCTTTGCCGTGGGTGAAAAGGAAGGCTTCCACAGCACCACGCTCAAGGTCCGCCAGGAAGCCGATGTGGCGCTGACGGCCAAGCTCCGTGCGTTGGAATCGCTGATGCTCAACCTGTTCGACCCCATCGCCGAGCAGGACACCCAGATCGAGAAATCCCTGGTGGGCCTGGTGCAACACATCACCAAGCAAGTGATCCAGCGCGAACTGGCCATCGATTCGAGCCAGATCGAACACGTCATGCGTGAGGCGCTCAAGTTGTTGCCGTTGGGCGTGGGTAACGTGCGGCTGTACATCAATCCCCAGGACTTCGAACTGGTCAAGGCCCTGCGCGAGCGCCATGAAGAAACCTGGCGCATCGTCGAGGACGCGGCGCTGCTGCCGGGCGGTTGTCGGGTGGAAACCGAACACAGTCGCATCGACGCCACTGTTGAAACCCGCATCAGCCAGATCATGGCCAAATTGTTCGACCAACTGCACGAACAGGCCCTGCACCCGGCGGCCGCCGACCTGAGCCTGGAGCTGCCGGATGAACCCCTGATCAGTGCCGATGCCGCGCCGGTCGATGTGGAGCAGGAGGTGCCTGAATCGGACGCTTCTGTACCGGACAACCGCGATGCGCCTTGAGCGAACCAGCTTCGGCAAGCGCCTGGGCAGCTACGCCGAGGCCAGTGAGCTGGCCGGCCAACCGATCCTGGAAGGTCGCCTGCTGCGCATGGTCGGCCTGACCCTCGAAGCTGAGGGTCTGCGTGCCGCCATGGGCAGCCGCTGCATGGTGATCAACGACGACAGCTACCACCCGGTACAGGTCGAAGCCGAAGTCATGGGCTTCTCCGGCAGCAAGGTCTTCTTGATGCCGGTGGGCAGCGTCGCCGGTATCGCACCGGGCGCGCGCGTCGTGCCCCTGGCCGACAATGGTCGCCTGCCCATGGGCATGAGCATGCTCGGGCGGGTGCTGGACGGGGCCGGGCGCGCCCTGGACGGCAAGGGCGGCATGAAGGCCGAGGATTGGGTGCCGATGGACGGCCCGACGATCAACCCCCTCAAGCGTGACCCCATCAGCGTGCCGCTGGACGTGGGTATCCGTTGCATCAACGGTTTATTGACGGTCGGCCGCGGCCAACGCCTGGGCCTGTTTGCCGGTACCGGGGTGGGTAAGAGTGTGCTGTTGGGCATGATGACCCGCTTCACCGAAGCCGACATCATCGTGGTGGGGCTGATTGGTGAACGGGGTCGTGAGGTCAAGGAGTTCATCGAGCACATCCTCGGTGAGGAAGGGCTCAAGCGTTCGGTGGTGGTGGCTTCGCCTGCGGACGATGCGCCGTTGATGCGGCTGCGGGCTGCCATGTATTGCACGCGCATCGCCGAGTATTTCCGCGACAAGGGCAAGAACGTCCTGTTGCTGATGGATTCGCTGACCCGTTTCGCCCAGGCCCAGCGGGAAATCGCCCTGGCCATCGGCGAACCGCCGGCCACCAAGGGCTATCCGCCTTCGGTCTTCGCCAAGTTGCCGAAACTGGTCGAGCGCGCCGGCAATGCGGAAAAGGGCGGCGGTTCGATCACCGCGTTCTATACCGTGCTGTCCGAAGGTGACGACCAGCAAGACCCCATCGCCGACTCGGCCCGGGGGGTGCTCGACGGTCACATCGTGCTGTCCAGGCGCCTGGCCGAAGAAGGTCACTACCCGGCCATCGACATCGAGGCTTCCATCAGTCGGGTCATGCCGTCGGTGATCAGTGCCGAGCACATGAAACGGGCCCAGCAGTTCAAGCAGTACTGGTCGCGCTACCAGCAAAGCCGTGACCTGATCAGCGTCGGTGCCTATGTGCCCGGCGGTGACCGCGAGACCGACACCGCCATCAGTCTTTACCCGGCCATGGCCGTCTACCTGCGCCAAAGCTTGAACGACAACATCGGCATGGGCGCCAGCGAGGCGCACCTGCAGACTATTTTCGCTCCGGTCTCAGGCACGTAACCGGCCATGGCCACGAGTCGTGCGGCGCGCCTGGCACCCGTGGTGGACATGGCGGAAAAGGCCGAGAAGACCGCCGTCCAGCGACTGGCTTATTTCCAGGGGCAAGTGGCCGTTGCCGAGAGCAAACTGGCAGACCTGGAAAACTTTCGACTCGAATACCAGGAGCAGTGGATTGCCCGAGGCAGCCACGGGGTCTCCGGGCAATGGTTGCTGGGTTACCAGGGGTTCCTGGCACAACTGGGCACCGCCATCGACCAGCAGCGCCAGAGCCTGGTCTGGCACCAGAACAACCTGGAGAAGGCTCGCCAGAGCTGGCAAGAGGCGTTTGCCCGGGTCGAAGGGTTGCGCAAACTGGTGCAGCGCTATATCGATGAGGCGCGACAGTTGGAAGACAAACGCGAACAGAAACTGCTCGATGAGTTGTCCCAGCGCCTGCCGCGACAGAACCCCTACTGATGCGAAATGAGGTTTTTGTCGTATGAGCGAGGCAAAACCTTGCTCAGACCTTTACCAGATGCTACACCTTGTACACGTATGTCCATGACAAGGAAGCCGATCATGTCAGTCGTTACCGAAGTATCCCCCGATGGGCATAAGCTGACGATTTCGATCAAGGGTCGATTCGATTTCGGGCGGCATCAGGAGTTTCGCGAGTCCTATGAGCGGCTCAATACGAAACCCGATTCCATCGTGGTGGATTTGAAAGAAGCCACTTATCTCGACAGTTCCGCCTTGGGCATGCTCCTGCTGTTGCGCGATCATGCCGGCGGCGATGATTCGGATATCCGGGTCGTCAACAGCAGCTCCGACGTCAAGAAAATCCTCGCGATCTCCAATTTCGACAAGCTGTTCGACATCAGTTGATCGCCATGCAATCGTCGTCGGAGTCACTGACGGTCCTGATTGCCGAAGACAGTGCCGCTGATCGACTGCTGTTGTCGACCATTGTCCGCCGCCAGGGTCACCACGTGCTTACCGCGGCCAATGGCGCCGAAGCGGTCGACGTCTACCTGGAACAGCGTCCGCACCTGGTGCTGATGGACGCGATGATGCCCGTGATGGACGGCTTCGAAGCCGCGCAGAGAATCAAGCAACTGGCTGGGGATCAATTGGTCCCGATCATTTTCCTCACCTCCCTGACTGAGAGCGAAGCCCTGGCCCGTTGCCTGGAAGCGGGTGGCGACGACTTTCTGGCCAAGCCCTACAACCAGGTGATCCTGGCAGCCAAGATCAAGGCCATGGACCGCTTGCGCCGGTTGCAGGCCACGGTGGTGGAGCAGCGCGACCAGATTGCCCGGCACCATGACTACCTACTCAACGAACAACGGGTCGCCAAGGCCGTGTTCGACAAGATCGCCCACTCCGGCTGCCTGAGCGCGCCAAACATCCGTTACCTGCAATCGCCTTATGCCTTGTTCAATGGCGACTTGCTGCTGGCCGCGTTCAACCCGGCTGGCGACATGCACGTCCTGCTGGGGGATTTCACCGGGCACGGTTTGCCGGCGGCGGTCGGGGCGATGCCGCTGGCGGAAGTGTTCTACGGGATGACGGCCAAGGGCTACGGCCTGGCGCAGATCCTGCGGGAGATGAATGCCAAGCTCAAGCGCATCCTGCCGGTGGACATGTTCTGTTGCGCAACGCTGTTGTGCCTCAGTTTCCAGCGTTGCACGGTGGAAATCTGGAACGGCGGCATGCCCGATGGTTACCTGCATGACAGCCTCAGCGGTGAGCGTACGCCATTGCCGGCGCGCCACCTGCCGTTGGGCGTGCTCACGCCACACCTGTTCGATGACCGCACCGAAGTACATTCGATGTCCCTGGGGGACCGGGTGTTTCTGTTGTCCGATGGCGTAATAGAGACCAGTGACCGCGATGACCAGCCGTTTGGCGTGGAGCGGTTGCAGCAGGTATTTTCGGCCAACCGTGAGCCTGACCGTCTTTTTGAAGACATCCAGCAGGCCCTGCGGGATTTTCGCGGTGAGGCCCGTGACGACTTCAGCATGGTCGAGGTGCGACTGGTCGCACCGACGCAACTCAATCCGCCACCACCGGTCTATTCCGATAGCGGCCAGTCCAGCCCACTGGACTGGTCGGTGAGTTTCGAGTTCCGGGCCCAGACCCTCAAGCGCTTCAACCCGATGCCCTACCTGTTGCAGTTGCTGCTTGAGGTCCATGGGCTCAGGGCCCAGAGTGGCGCCCTTTATAGCGTCATGTCTGAGCTCTACTCCAATGCCCTGGATCACGGGGTGCTGGGGCTCGACTCGAGCCTCAAGCGTGATGCGGCGGGTTTTGCTCGCTACTACAGCGAGCGCAATACGCGCCTGGATGAACTGAGCGACGGTTACGTGCGGGTGCACTTGCACGTTTCGCCAAGCGGCGAGGGTGGTCGCCTGGCCATCGAAGTCGAAGACAGCGGCGAGGGTTTCGATGTCGCCCGGGTGCTGGCACGGCCCGTGGACAGTGATCGGTTGTCGGGGCGCGGCGTGAGCCTGGTACGCCAGTTGAGCCATCAGGCCCGCTGGTCCGACGATGGTCGTAGTGCGCGCGTGGAGTTTTTCTGGGAGGCTCTGGCATAATTGGCTTCATTCTTGATCAGGGAGCGAACAAGTGAACGAGATTCATCTGGACCGCGACGTGCTCAGCACGTTGAAGGAAGTCATGGAGGAGGGGTATCTGGAGTTGCTGGATACGTTTCTCAACGACTCCGAGGCTCGCCTGCGCGTGCTGCATGAAGCGCGGGACGCTGAGAAGTTGAGCGCCACCGCCCACAGCTTCAAGGGCAGCAGCAGCAACATGGGCGCCATCCGTCTGGCCGAGCTGTGCGGCGAACTGGAACAGCGTGCCAAGCAGCCGTCATTGGGCGGTATCGAGAACCTGGTCAACGAAATCGACAGTGAGTTCGCCCATGTCCGCAAACTTTGCCGGGAAGAGCGTGAAGGCTTCCACTGCTGAGATTTGACGGCCACGCAAACGTTGGCCCGTGCCTTGCATTGCCTAGTCTCGACTGTGCAAATGATTCCAGTGCAGCGGAGACCTTTTTATGCCCGTTACCCCCAATTCACTGCTTCAGGCCTCTGTCCAGGCCAAGCCCAAGGTCGCCGTCAATTCACCGGCAGCGGCCCCGGACCTCGGGGATAGAGCCTCCAGCTTCGCTCAGGTCTTCGCCAAGCAGGCGCCTGCCAAAGCGGCGGCGGCCCCGGAGCCCGTGGTGAAATCGGCGCTCGACAAGGCCGCCGATAACACCGTCAAAAAAGACACCAGCAACGAAAGCCCTGCCGCCCCGGAACCGACGGTTGCCGATAGCGGCAAACCCTTGCCCGCGGACAAACCAGCCAGCACCGACGACAAGGCCGCCAGCGATACCAGCGCCGACTTGGCTGAAACGCCCGTGGCGGATGCGGCGCCGGTCGATCCGAGCCTTGATCCTGGTGTGCTGCCGGACATGACGGTGGTGCCGGTCGCGACAGCCCCGGCGGAACCTGCCACCGTGGCGGTCACGACTGAGGCCCAGGTCGCCACGGCAGTCGCGGCGCCCGTTGTCCCGTTGGCCGCCCCGGCCCAGCCTGCGACCCCGGTCGTCGATCCAGCCTTCGACCCGGAGGCCGACCCTCTCGACGCATTGCCCGCCTTGCGCTTGGCAATGGAGCAGGGCGGTCATGTTTCCGCCACCAGCCAGGCGCAGCCCAAGAGCGCTGCCCCGGTGTCGCTCGACGGTGAGCCGACGTCGGCGCAGACCTTTGCCGCCGGTATGGCCAGCATGCTCAGCGTGCAAGCCGATCAGAACAGTACCGAGTCCGGTAGCCAGGGGGGCGACAAGGCTTTCGGCGGCTTGATCAGCGATGGCCTCAAGGACCTGGGTGCCGCGTCCAGCGACACCCGCGTGGATGATTTCGCCAACCGCCTGGCCGCACTGACCCAGGCCGCTACACCCAAAACCGCCAACGCAGTGCCGGTCAACCAACCTATCGCGATGAATCAGAGCGGTTGGACCGAAGAGGTGGTCAACAGGGTGATGTACCTGTCCAGTGTCAATCTCAAGGCGGCCGACATCCAATTGCAGCCCGCTGAGCTCGGACGCCTGGATATCCGGGTGAACATGGTTCCGGACCAGCAGACCCAGGTCACGTTCATGAGCGCCCACTCGGGCGTTCGTGAAGCCCTCGAAGGCCAGTTGCATCGCCTGCGCGACAGCTTTAGCCAGCAGGGCATGGGCCAGGTCGACGTCAGCGTGTCGGATCAATCCCGGGGTTCGCAGAACCAGGAGCAGCAAGCCCAGCAGCAGGCCCGGGCCGGGCGTACGACGTCATCTGGCGGGCGGGTGGATTCAGCGGAGGAAGCTGGTCCGGCCGGCATCGCTGAAGTGGCCGCCAGCACGACCAGCGTCATTGGCACCAGTGCGGTCGACTACTACGCCTGATCCAACGATGCTCACCCCTGTGGGAGCGAGCTTGCTCGCGATAGTCGATTGTCAGTCATCCTTGCAGGGGCTGGTTCATCGCTATCGCGAGCAAGCTCGTTCCCACATTGCTTTCATGGGGGCTGAAGAGCGTATCTGCCCGTCATCCCAAGTACCGACACTTCTGGCATAACACTTGCTCCTGCCTTGCCGTGCAACAGTGAAAACCCCGATTAGTGACGGATTATTGGCATGGCGAAGAGTGAAGCAGCAGCTGTAAAAGACCCTGCAACCAAAGGCAAACTCAAGCTGATCATCATGATCGTGGTGGGTTTGCTCCTGGCGATCGGCGTGTCCGTAGGGGCGACCTGGTATTTCATGCACAGCGCTCAGAGCAAGCCAGTGGCGGTCGAGGCTGCGCCCGTGGGCAAGCAGCCAGCGATTTTCGAACCGATGGCGCCCGCCTTCGTGGCCAACTACACCGTGAACGGTCGTCAACGCTACATGCAGGTCAGCATTACTTTGCAAGGTCGCAACCAGGCCGACCTGGAAGCGCTGCGGGTGCACATGCCGCTGATCCGCAATAACCTGGTGATGCTCTTTTCCGGACAGAGTTTCGACACCTTGGCCACACCCGTCGGCCAGGAAATGCTGCGCCAGAAAGCCACGGCCAGCGTGCAGGAAGTGGCTCAGAAAGAGCTCGGCAAAGTGGTGATCGAACAGTTGCTCTTCACTAACTTCGTATTGCAGTAGGAACACGACATGGCCGTGCAGGACCTGCTGTCCCAGGACGAAATCGACGCGCTGTTGCATGGTGTCGACGATGGTCTGGTACAGACCGAAAACGCTGCTGAACCGGGCAGCGTCAAAAGCTACGACCTGACCAGCCAGGATCGCATCGTTCGCGGACGCATGCCGACCCTGGAAATGATCAACGAGCGTTTCGCCCGGTACACTCGCATCAGCATGTTCAACATGCTGCGCCGCTCGGCCGACGTGGCTGTCGGCGGCGTGCAGGTGATGAAGTTCGGCGAGTACGTGCATTCGTTGTACGTGCCCACCAGCCTCAACCTGGTGAAGATCAAGCCGTTGCGCGGCACCGCGTTGTTCATCCTCGACGCCAAGCTGGTGTTCAAGCTGGTGGACAACTTCTTTGGTGGCGACGGTCGTCACGCCAAGATCGAAGGTCGTGAATTCACCCCGACCGAGCTGCGGGTGGTGCGCATGGTGCTGGAACAGGCCTTCATCGATTTGAAGGAAGCCTGGCAGGCGATCATGGAAGTGAACTTCGAGTACATCAACTCGGAAGTGAACCCGGCCATGGCCAACATCGTCGGGCCGAGCGAAGCCATCGTGGTCTCGACCTTCCACATCGAACTCGATGGCGGTGGCGGCGACCTGCACGTGACCATGCCGTATTCGATGATCGAGCCGGTGCGCGAAATGCTCGACGCCGGTTTCCAGTCGGACCTCGACGACCAGGACGAACGCTGGATCAACGCCTTGCGCCAGGACGTGCTCGACGTCGATGTGCCGATCGGCGCGACGGTCGCCCGGCGCCAACTGCGTCTGCGGGACATCCTGCACATGCAGCCGGGGGACATCATCCCCGTCGAGATGCCGGAAGATATGATCATGCGCGCCAATGGCGTGCCGGCCTTCAAGGTCAAGATGGGCTCTCACAAAGGCAACCTGGCGTTGCAGGTGATCGAGCCGATCGAACGCCGCTGAGCAGTGTCAACTTCTTAAGTTTGTAACGGATTTTACGTTTTTTACTGATTTTTGCCCGCCGAGGACAAATGATGGCTGACGATATGAATACCCAGGATGACCAGGCGCTGGCCGACGAATGGGCTGCGGCCCTGGAAGAAACCGGCGACGCCGGGCAGGCTGATATCGATGCCTTGCTGGCCGCCGATAGCGGTAATCAGGGGTCCAACCGCCTGCCGATGGAAGAGTTTGGCAGCGTGCCCAGGAGCAACGAGCCGGTCACGCTGGATGGACCGAACCTGGATGTGATCCTCGACATCCCGGTGTCGATCTCCATGGAAGTGGGCAGTACCGATATCAACATCCGCAACCTGCTGCAGCTCAACCAGGGTTCGGTGATCGAGTTGGACCGCCTGGCCGGCGAGCCGCTCGACGTGCTGGTCAACGGCACCTTGATCGCCCATGGCGAAGTGGTGGTGGTCAATGAGAAGTTCGGCATTCGCCTGACGGACGTGATCAGCCCGAGCGAACGCATCAAGAAGCTGCGCTGAGTGAAAGGTTTCTTCGCCGCAGCGTCGATGCTGCCATTGAGCGTGCTGGCGGCCGAACCGGTTGCCACGGCGGCTGTTGCGCCGGCGGCAGGCAGTGGGGTCGCCGGGCAACTGGCGCAACTGGTGCTCGGCTTGCTGTTGGTGCTGGGCTTGATCTTCTTTCTCGCCTGGTTGTTGCGCCGCGTGCAACAGGCGGGACCGACCGGCAAGGGCCAGGTCATCGACATCGTCGGTTCGCGCGCGCTCGGGCCGCGCGACCGGCTGGTGCTGGTGCAGGTCGGCAACGAGCAGATTCTGCTGGGCCTGAGCCCGGGCACCATCACCGCCTTGCACGTCCTCAAGGAGCCGGTGCAGGTACCCTCCAGCGAGCCGGCCAGCCCCGAATTTGCCCAGCGCCTCATGGAGCTGCTGGGGAAAGACCAGAAGGATAAAAAGTAATGCCGTTGCGCATTCTGTTGGCATTGGCCCTGATGCTGGCCGCACCGTTGGCGTTCGCCGCCGACCCGCTGTCGATCCCGGCGATCACCCTGGGGACCAACGCCGAAGGGGCCCAGGAATACTCGGTCAGCCTGCAGATCCTGCTGATCATGACAGCGCTGAGTTTCATTCCGGCGTTCGTCATGCTGATGACCAGTTTCACCCGGATCATCATTGTCTTTTCGATCCTGCGCCAGGCCCTGGGCCTGCAACAGACCCCCTCGAACCAGATCCTCACCGGCATGGCGCTGTTCCTGACCATGTTCATCATGGCGCCCGTGTTCGATCGGGTGAACCAGGATGCGCTGCAACCCTACCTGGCAGAAAAAATCACTGCTCAGGATGCCGTGGCCAAGGCCCAGGTGCCGATCAAGGATTTCATGCTGGCCCAGACCCGCAGCAGTGACCTGGAGCTGTTCATGCGCTTGTCCAAGCGCACCGACATCCCCAGTGCCGACCAGGCGCCGCTGACCATCCTGGTGCCGGCGTTCGTGACGTCCGAGCTGAAAACCGCGTTCCAGATCGGTTTCATGATTTTCATCCCGTTCCTGATCATCGACCTGGTGGTCGCCAGCGTGCTGATGGCCATGGGTATGATGATGCTGTCGCCGCTGATCATTTCCCTGCCGTTCAAGATCATGCTGTTTGTGCTGGTGGACGGCTGGGCGTTGATCATCGGTACGCTGGCGGGCAGTTTCGGCGGTGTTTAGGCCTTTTGTGCGGGTAGGACGATATGACGCCTGAAGTAGCGGTAGACCTGTTCCGTGAAGCGCTCTGGCTGACGACCATGATGGTTGCCATCCTGGTGATCCCCAGCCTCCTGGTGGGGTTGCTGGTGGCGATGTTCCAGGCCGCGACCCAGATCAACGAACAGACCTTGAGCTTCCTGCCGCGCCTGCTGGTGATGCTGGTGACGTTGATCGTCGCCGGTCCCTGGATGGTACAAACCTTCATGGAATACATCCTGCAGCTGTACGGCAGTATTCCGCAGTTGATCGGCTGACCCCATGTCGATGCTCGAGCTGACGGACACCCAGATCAGTTCTTGGGTGGCATCGTTCGTCCTGCCACTGTTTCGCGTCACCGCGGTGCTGATGAGCATGCCGGTCTTCGGCACGACCCTGGTGCCCCGGCGCGTGCGCTTGTATTTCGCCCTGGCGATCACGGTGGTCATCGCGCCCGGGCTACCACCGATGCCGCCGGTCAATGCCCTGGACCTCAGCGCGCTGATGCTGGTGGCCGAGCAAATTCTCATCGGTGCCTTGATGGGGTTCTCGTTGCAGCTGTTCTTCCAGGCATTCGTGGTGGCCGGGCAAATCATCTCGATCCAGATGGGCATGGCTTTCGCGTCCATGGTCGACCCCACCAATGGCGTGACGACGGCGGTGATCGGTCAGTTCCTGACGATGCTGGTGACCCTGTTGTTCCTCGCCATGAATGGGCATTTGGTGGTGTTCGAGGTGTTGACCGAGAGCTTTACCACCATGCCGGTGGGCAGTGCGTTCCTGGTCAATCACTTCTGGGAAATCGCCGGCAAGCTCGGCTGGGTCCTGGGTGCAGCGATGGTGCTGGTATTGCCGGCGATCACCGCGTTGCTGGTGGTCAACATCGCGTTTGGCGTGATGACCCGCGCGGCGCCGCAATTGAATATTTTCTCCATTGGCTTCCCGCTCACCCTCGTGCTGGGCATGGTGATTTTCTGGGTCAGCCTGGGGGATATCCTCAATCAGTATCAGCCGCTGGCCACCCAGGCCTTGCAGCTTTTACGCGACATGGCACAGGCACGCTGAACCATGGCCGAGAGCGAGAGTGGTCAGGACAAGACAGAAGACCCCACGGAAAAGCGCCTGCGCGAGTCTCGGGAAAAGGGCGAGACCGCCCGTTCCAAGGAACTCAACACGCTGGCGATCATGCTGGCCGGGGCGGGTGGGTTGCTGATTTATGGCGGCGGGTTGGCCTTGGACTTGCTGGAAATCATGCGCCTGAATTTCTCCCTGCCCCGCGAGGTGCTGCTGTCTCCGGGGGCTATGTCCCAGCATCTGCTGCACTCGGGCAAGATCGCGATCCTGGCGGTGCAGCCGGTTCTGATCTGCTTGCTGTTGGCCGCCGTGATCGGGCCGATTTCCTTGGGCGGCTGGTTGTTCGCCGCCGGTAGCCTGGCCCCCAAGTTCAGCCGGATGAACCCGGCCGCCGGTCTCAAACGCATGTTTTCCACCACGGCGCTGATGGAGTTGCTCAAGGCGTTTGGGAAATTCCTGCTGGTCCTGTTCGTCGCGCTGACGGTGTTGCAGGCCGACATCGACGATCTGCTGCGCATTGCCCACGAGCCACTGGAGCAGGCGATTATCCACAGCGTGCAGTTGGTGGGCTGGAGTACGTTGTGGATGGCTTGCGGCCTGATCCTGATCGCGGCCATCGACGTGCCGATCCAGCTGTATCAGAGCAAGCAGAAGCTGATGATGACCAAGCAGGAAGTGCGCGACGAGCACAAGGACGCGGAGGGCAAGCCGGAGGTCAAGCAGCGTATCCGTCAATTGCAGCGCGAGGTCTCCCAGCGGCGGATGATGGCGGCCATCCCCGACGCCGATGTGGTCATCACCAACCCGACTCACTACGCCGTCGCCCTCAAGTACGACCCCGAAAAAGGCAACGCTCCCGTGTTGCTGGCCAAGGGCAGCGACTTCCTGGCGCTGAAGATCCGTGAGATCGCCGTGGCTAATGAAGTGATGCTGCTCGAGTCCCCGGCGCTGGCGCGATCGATTTACTACTCCACCGAACTCGACCAGGAAATTCCTGGAGGCCTGTACCTGGCCGTGGCCCAGGTATTGGCCTATGTCTACCAGATCCGCCAGCACCGCGCGGGCAAGGGCAAGCGCCCCGAACCGCTCAAGGACCTGCCGATCCCGCCGGATTTGCGCCGCGATTCCTGAGTCAGGCCTCCGTCCCGGCCTGCGACGGGCGCTTGGTGTGCCCTGTACCTGTCAGTCCTGACAGTAGACAGCTGTTTTCTCTAGCCATGTAATGCTTCTGGATGCTCACTCAACCCAGGGGTATGACATGACAATGCGCGAATACAAGAATCTTGGAGGCATGGCGCTGGAGTTTGTGACGGGGGTGGTCGAAGCCAATTTCGGCGAACGGGCTATCGCTTGTGCGTTCACGTTTGACCTGGCACTCGATTTCGCGCGCTTCAAGGCCGCGGCAAACAAGTACGTGCCCAGTTATCTGGAGAATGAGATCAATGCCATTCGGCCGGAATTGGAAGGCCTGGCTTACCACATCTCCTACGATTACTTCGCTGATCAGGCAGGAAAAATCACCAGCAACGAGGTGCTGTTTCATATTTTCACCGGTGCTGACAGCTATTTTGACGGGTGGTCGAGTGGGGTCATGGAGCAGCGTTATCACAAACCGATTTTCCAGATCCTTGATGGTAAATTGAGGCTGGCCGCGCGTACGGATTTTCGATGGGAGGACCCCAAGCGGCTCATCACGATCGCGGATCTCCCGATCATTCGGTTCCAATGGGCACTGAACGTGATGGAAGGCCACGAGGTAAACGTTCCTGGACAACCTGGGGCGGACATCAAGGCGCCGTCTTCGATGGTGGTGTTCACGTACACGAGCGAAGACCGGGTTGAAGTCGATGGTCAGCAAATGTACAGGGGGACGCGTTACGTCAGGGGCTGGAAACTGGATTTCGGTCCGATCACACCGCAGCAGATACTGACAGCGCAGTGACCAACCGGTGAGTTGAACCCGGCTGAATGCATGCTGTTGCGAATGTTGGCTGCAAGTTGGAAGGCTTCTTGCAATACCCCGTCTGCGCCCCCTTCGGGCGTCAAAAGTTTGCTTCACAGGAACGGGGAAAATCGGTGGATCGCTCACAGTTATTCAGCACTGCGCGCAGCAATGTCGTAGACCTCAGCCGGGGTAATCTGGGCGTGCCGCTGTTGCTGCTGGTCATGCTTGCCATGATGATGCTGCCGGTGCCGCCGTTCCTGCTGGACGTGTTCTTCACGTTCAACATCGCCCTGTCGATCGTCGTGCTGCTGGTGTGCGTCTACGCCCTGCGGCCACTGGATTTCGCCGTCTTCCCGACCATCCTGCTGGTGGCCACGCTGCTGCGCCTGGCGCTGAACGTGGCGTCCACCCGCGTGGTGATGCTCCACGGCCAGGACGGGCACGCCGCCGCAGGTAAGGTGATCCAGGCCTTCGGTGAGGTGGTGATCGGCGGTAACTACGTGGTCGGTATCGTGGTCTTCGCCATCTTGATGATCATCAACTTCGTCGTGGTGACCAAGGGTGCCGGGCGGATTTCCGAGGTGAGCGCGCGTTTCACCCTCGATGCGATGCCCGGCAAGCAGATGGCGATCGACGCCGACCTCAACGCCGGCCTGATCGACCAGAGCCAGGCCAAGCTGCGTCGCCTGGAAGTGGCCCAGGAAGCCGAGTTCTACGGTTCCATGGACGGTGCCAGCAAATTCGTGCGCGGTGACGCCATCGCCGGCCTGCTGATTCTGTTCATCAACCTGATCGGCGGCATGGCTGTCGGCATCTTCCAGCACAACATGTCGTTTGGCGACGCCGGCAGGGTTTACGCCTTGTTGACCATTGGTGACGGTTTGGTGGCGCAATTGCCATCACTGTTGTTATCCACAGCGGCCGCGATCATGGTGACCCGTGCTTCGGGCTCCGAAGACATGGGCAAGCAGATCGGTCGGCAGATGTTCGCCTCGCCCAAGGCCCTGGCCGTTGCCGCGGGCCTGATGGCAGTGATGGGCCTGGTGCCGGGAATGCCACATATTTCCTTCCTGAGCATGGCGGCCATGGCGGCCGGTGGCGCCTACCTGTTCTGGAAGAAGCAGAACGTACAGAAGGTCCAGGCCCTGCAAGAGGTCAAGCGCCAGCAGGAGTTGCTGCCGTCGCCGGCCCGCGCCATGGAAACCAAGGAACTGGGCTGGGATGACGTGACCCCGATCGACATGATCGGCCTGGAAGTCGGCTATCGCCTGATTCCCTTGGTCGACCGTAACCAGGGTGGTCAGTTGCTGGCGCGGATCAAGGGGGTGCGCAAGAAGCTCTCCCAGGACCTGGGCTTCCTGATGCCCACCGTACATATTCGCGACAACCTCGACCTGGCGCCGAGCGCCTATCGCCTGACCTTGATGGGGGTGATCCTGGCCGAAGCCGAGATCTACCCCGACCGCGAATTGGCGATCAACCCTGGCCAGGTCTATGGCAGCCTCAACGGCATCACCGCCAAGGATCCGGCTTTTGGCCTGGAAGCGGTGTGGATCGAAATCAGCCAGCGGGCCCAGGCCCAGTCCCTCGGTTATACCGTGGTGGACGCCAGTACCGTGGTGGCGACCCACTTGAACCAGATCCTGTACAAGCACTCCAGCGAGCTGATCGGCCACGAAGAAGTCCAGCAACTCCTGCAAGTACTGGCCAAAGGCTCGCCGAAGCTGGCTGAAGAACTGGTGCCGGGCGTGGTTTCGTTGTCGCAGTTGCTCAAGGTGCTGCAGGCGCTGCTGGCCGAACAAGTGCCTGTGCGCGACATACGCAGTATCGCCGAGGCCATCGCCAACAACGCCTCCAAGAGTCAAGATACCGCCGCCTTGGTGGCTGCGGTTCGGGTCGGCGTGTCCCGCGCAATCGTCCAAAGCATTGTAGGCACTGAGTCTGAGCTGCCTGTGATCACCTTGGAGCCAAGGTTGGAACAGATATTGCTCAATAGTCTGCAGAAGGCAGGACAAGGCTCGGAAGAGGGTGTTCTGTTGGAGCCAAGCATGGCCGAGAAGCTGCAGCGTTCGCTGATCGAAGCAGCTCAGCGGCAGGAGATGCAAGGCCAACCGGTGATCCTGCTGGTGGCCGGTCCGATTCGCGCGATGCTCTCGCGATTCGGTCGCCTCGCGGTCCCGGGGCTGCATGTGCTGGCGTACCAGGAAATACCGGACAACAAGCAAGTGACCATCGTTGCGACAGTAGGGCCCAACGGCTGAGGTAGTGGTTTATGCAAGTGAAGCGTTTTTTCGCCGCCGACATGCGTCAGGCCATGAAACTGGTTCGTGACGAGCTGGGCGCTGAAGCAGCCATCATTGGCAACCGTCGTATCGCCGGCGGTGTCGAGCTGACGGCGGCCCTGGATTACAAGCTGTCTGCGCTGGCCCCGCGGGTTCCGAACATGGAGCTCGAAGACGAGCTGCGCAAGACCCAGTCGCGCATCGCCAGCGCCCAGGCCGAACTGAGCCTGCGCAGCAGCGAAGGCGAGGGTGCCGCGGGCACCAATCGTCAATTGTTCGCCGGTCAGCCGCTGACCGCCGGCCTGCCGTTGACCGCTGCCGAGCCGCTGATCGAGCAGGCCCAGGCCGAACCGCGTCGTCCGGAGCCGGCACCCGCCGCACCTGCCCGCGGGCTCGACCCGCGCGCCCTGGACTCGATGCGCTTCGAGCTCAACAGCCTGCGCGAGCTGATGGAAGTCCAACTCGGCTCCCTGGCCTGGAACCAATTGCAAGGCAGCCGTCCGGCCCAGGCCAACCTGTGGCGTCGCCTGCAACGCATCGGCTTGTCCGGCCCGTTGTCCCGGGACCTGCTGGCGCTGATCAATGGTATCGAAGAGCCTCGCCAGGCCTGGCGCATGTTGCTGGCGCACCTGGCGCGGATGATCGCCACGCCGGAAGTCGAGCCGCTGGAGGAGGGCGGGGTGATTGCCATGGTCGGTCCTGCCGGCATGGGCAAGACCACCACCCTGGCCAAGCTCGCCGCCCGCTATGTACTCAAGTACGGCGCCCAGAGCATCGCCCTGGTGAGCATGGACAGTTTCCGCATCGGTGCCCAGGAACAACTCAAGACCCTGGGCCGGATCCTCAATGTGTCGGTGACCCATGTGGATCCGGGCCAATCCCTGGCCCAGGCGCTGGAGCCGCTGCTGCGCAAACGCGTCGTGCTGATCGATACCGCCGGCCTGCAAGCCAGCGATCCGGCCCTGCGCATGCAGCTCGAAAGCCTGGCCGGACGCGGTATCAAGTCAAAAAATTATCTCGTGTTGGCAACCACCAGCCAGAAACAGGTTCTAACCGCCGCATACCACAGCTACAAACGCTGCGGACTGGCTGGCTGCATCCTGACTAAGCTGGACGAAACGGCAAGCCTGGGCGAGGTGTTGAGCCTGGCGATCGGTCATGAACTGCCGGTGGCCTACCTGACCGATGGGCCGCGGATCCCGGATGATTTGCATCTGCCGCGCCGTCATCAACTGGTCAGCCGTGCCGTGAGTGTGCAAATGCAGGAAGAACCCAGCGAAGAAGCCATGGCTGACATGTTCGCTGACATCTACCACAGCCCGACCAAGCAGGTCGGCTGAGGTAATCATGAATATTTTTTGTACCTACATCGATGGTCTGCCATGCATTGTTCCTTATGCGAACGCGCAGCCAGTAATGTGGCCTCCGTCTAAGAAGACAAGGTAAAGAACGAACATGGGCAGCATGCATCCCGTACAGGTGATCGCGGTGACCGGCGGCAAAGGTGGCGTCGGGAAGACTAACGTGTCAGTGAACTTGTCCCTGGCTCTGGCAGAGCTTGGCCGACGGGTCATGCTGCTGGACGCCGACCTGGGCCTGGCGAACGTCGACGTGCTGCTGGGGCTCACCCCCAAACGCACCCTGGCGGACGTGATCGAGGGCCGTTGCGAACTGCGCGACGTGCTGTTGCAGGGACCTGGCGGGATTCGCATCGTGCCGGCTGCCTCCGGCACCCAGAGCATGGTTCACCTGACCCCGGCCCAGCACGCGGGCCTGATCCAGGCCTTCAGCGACATCGGCGACAACCTCGATGTGCTGGTGATCGACACCGCGGCCGGCATCGGCGACTCGGTCGTCAGTTTCGTCCGCGCCGCCCAGGAAGTGCTGCTGGTGGTCTGCGACGAACCGACGTCCATCACCGATGCCTACGCCCTGATCAAACTGCTGAACCGCGACTATGGCATGAACCGCTTCCGCGTCCTGGCCAATATGGCCCAGAGCCCGCAGGAAGGGCGCAACCTGTTCGCCAAGTTGACCAAGGTCACCGATCGCTTCCTGGACGTCGCCCTACAATACGTCGGCGCCGTGCCGTACGACGAAAGCGTACGCAAGGCCGTCCAGAAGCAACGCGCCGTTTATGAAGCTTTTCCACGTTCCAAATGCGCGCTGGCGTTCAAGGCGATCGCCCAGAAGGTCGATACCTGGCCACTGCCGGCCAACCCCCGCGGGCATCTGGAATTTTTCGTCGAGCGTCTTGTGCAACAAACAGCAGGGCCCGTGCTATGACAGCCAGCGGTTACAACCATCTCTACAAAAAATCGGCACGGGACGCCCAATACGAATTGATCGAGCGTTATGCGCCACTGGTCAAGCGTATTGCCTACCACTTGCTGGCGCGGTTGCCGGCCAGTGTCCAGGTCGAGGACTTGATCCAGGCCGGCATGATCGGCCTGCTTGAAGTGTCGAACAAATACGACGCCAGCAAAGGTGCCAGTTTCGAGACCTATGCCGGTATCCGCATTCGCGGGGCGATGCTCGATGAGGTCCGCAAGGGCGATTGGGCGCCGCGTTCGGTGCACCGCAATACCCGCATGGTCAGTGACGCGATTCGGGCAATTGAAGCTAAAACCGGGCGTGACGCTAAAGATCACGAAGTTGCGGCCGAACTCCAGTTGAGTCTCGACGATTATTACGGGATTTTGAACGATACCTTGGGCAGCCGCCTGTTCAGTTTCGACGACCTGTTGCAGGACGGCGAACACGAAGGGCTGCACGAGGATAACGCGAGTGCTCACATGGAGCCGTCGCGTGACCTGGAAGATGAACGTTTCCAGAGTGCGCTGGCGGATGCGATTGCCAATTTGCCGGAGCGTGAGCGGCTGGTCTTGGCGCTGTACTACGACGAAGAGCTGAACCTCAAGGAAATCGGTGAGGTCCTGGGGGTCAGCGAATCGCGGGTCAGCCAGTTACACAGCCAGTGCGCGGCCCGTTTGCGGGGGCGTTTGGGGGAGTGGCGAGCGCGTTGACAGGCAGTGTGGGGACACTGCGACGAGGCTGGCCTGGCAGGTGCTGCGCCAGTCTCCATCCGTTGTGCTCCAGACCGTTGTCGAGTGTTGTGCCGGATTGATTGAAATGGCGCGTCCAGGTGCTGGGCGCGTTTAAGACTGCTTGGAGGTCGAATTGGACAAGAACATGAAAATCCTCATCGTTGATGACTTCTCAACGATGCGGCGGATCATTAAAAACCTGTTGCGTGACCTTGGGTTCACCAACACGGCCGAAGCAGATGACGGGACCACTGCGCTCCCGATGTTGCACAGTGGCAACTTCGATTTTCTGGTCACCGACTGGAACATGCCAGGCATGACCGGTATCGACCTGCTGCGCCAGGTGCGTGCCGACGAAAAACTCAAGCATCTCCCGGTGTTGATGGTCACTGCCGAAGCCAAGCGCGAGCAGATCATCGAAGCGGCCCAGGCCGGTGTAAACGGCTATGTGGTCAAACCCTTCACGGCCCAGGCGTTGAAAGAGAAGATCGAAAAAATCTTCGAACGCATCGGTTAACGGCGCCACGGGGGAGCTATGGACAACGAATCTTCAATGGGCGATTTCGAATCGACCCTGAAAAAACATGCCCGCGAACTGGTCGACAGCCTTGAAAAAGGTCGCTTTGGCGATGCGGTTCAAATGATCCATGAGCTCAACCAGACCCGTGACCGCGGTCTGTATCAGGAAGTGGGCAAGCTCACGCGTGAACTGCACAGCGCGATTGTCAATTTCCAGATCGACCCGCACATGCCGCAGGCCGAGGAAGTCTCGCAGATCACCGACGCCACCGAGCGCCTGGGGTATGTGGTCAAACTGACCGAAGCCGCGGCCAACCGCACCATGGATCTGGTGGAAAGCGCAACGCCGCTGGTCAATGGCCTGAGCGAAGAGGCCCAGGCCTTGAGCACCGACTGGGGCCGGTTCATGCGTCGTGAAGTCGGTGCTGAAGAGTTTCGGGAGCTGGCCCGCCGGGTCGACGGTTTCCTGACGCGCAGCAGCACCGAGAACCGCGCCGTGGCAAGCAACCTCAACGACATTCTGCTGGCCCAGGACTATCAAGACCTGACCGGCCAGGTGATCAAGCGTGTGACCCAGTTGGTCACCGAAGTGGAAAGCAACCTGCTCAAACTGGTGTTGATGGCTAGCCAGGTCGACCGCTTTGCAGGCATCGAACACGACCGTGAAGCGATGCTTGCTGAAAAAGATCCACAAAAACATCTCTCTCAGGGTGAAGGTCCGCAAATTCATGCCGATAAAAGAGAAGACGTTATGTCCGGTCAGGACGATGTGGACGATTTGCTGTCCAGCCTTGGATTCTGAGTTTTAGCCCTGTTTTAGGAGCAGCCATTAATGAGCTTCGGCGCCGATGAAGAGATCCTTCAGGATTTCCTGGTTGAGGCCGGCGAGATTCTAGAGCAACTGTCTGAGCAACTGGTCGAGCTGGAAAGTCGACCCGATGATGCAGACTTGCTCAATGCAATTTTTCGCGGTTTCCACACTGTAAAAGGAGGCGCCGGCTTCCTCCAGCTCAACGAGCTGGTGGAGTGCTGTCACATTGCCGAGAACGTGTTCGACATCCTGCGCAAGGGTGAGCGTCGCGTTGACTCGGAATTGATGGACGTGGTGCTCGAAGCGCTGGATGCGGTCAACAGCATGTTCAGCGAAGTGCGCGAGCGCTCGCCGATCACCCCTGCCACCCCTGAGTTGCTCGCCGCGCTGGCACGCCTGGCCGAGCCGCAATCGGCTGACGAAGCGGCGCCGGTTGTCGAAGCGGTGGTTGAAGAACCGGTCGCCGAAGAATCGGGCGACATCACCGATAACGAATTCGAACAGCTGCTGGACTCCCTGAATACCGTCAAGGCCCAGGCCGAGGCGCCGGCCGTTCAGGTCGCACCTGCTGCGCAAGCCACCGGGGCTGGCAGCGATGAAATCACCGATGCCGAGTTCGAGTCGCTGCTCGACCAGCTTCACGGCAAAGGCCAGTTCGCGCCGGATGCGGTCGTCCCGCCGACGGCCCCGGCCGCACCGAAAGCGGCGGGCGACAGCTCCGACATCACCGACGACGAATTCGAAGCGTTGCTCGACCAGTTGCATGGCAAGGGCACCTTTGCCGTTGACGCGCTGGATTCGGCCATCGCTTCGGCGCCGACCCCGGCCAAGCCTGCCGCCGCTGCCGCTGGCAGCGATCTGATCAGCGACCACGAATTCGAATCGCTGCTCGATGAGCTGCATGGCAAGGGCAAGTTCAGCGAAGTCGGTACGGCGTCTGCCGCGCCTGCCGCCACCGCGGCGGCACCGGCGGCCAAGGCTGCGCCCAAACCCGCTGCCAAGGCACCGGAACCCAAGGCCGAGCCCGCCAAGCCTGCCGCTGCCGCCGCCGCGGCGCCAGCCCGGGCTCCGGCGGCTGCGCCAGCGGAAAAACCGGCCAGCGAAGCCGAGACCACCGTTCGGGTCGACACCGCACGCCTGGACGAGATCATGAACATGGTCGGCGAACTGGTGCTGGTGCGTAACCGTCTGGTGCGCCTGGGCCTCAACAGCCAGGACGAAGCCATGTCCAAGGCCGTGTCGAACCTCGACGTGGTCACGGCCGATTTGCAGACCGCGGTCATGAAGACCCGGATGCAGCCGATCAAGAAAGTCTTCGGGCGCTTCCCGCGCCTGGTTCGCGACCTGGCTCGCCAGCTCAAGAAAGAAATCAACCTGGAACTGGTGGGTGAAGAGACCGACCTCGACAAGAACCTTGTCGAGGCCCTGGCCGACCCGCTGGTCCACTTGGTGCGCAACGCGGTCGACCACGGCATCGAGTCGCCGGAAGAACGCGAAGCCTCGGGCAAGGTCCGCAGCGGCAAGGTGATCCTGGCCGCCGAGCAGGAAGGCGACCACATCCTGCTGTCGATCTCCGACGACGGCAAAGGCATGGACCCGAACGTGCTGCGTTCCATCGCGGTGAAACGCGGTGTAATGGACAAGGATGCCGCCGACCGCCTGAGCGACACCGAGTGCTACAACCTGATCTTCGCCCCGGGTTTCTCGACCAAGACCGAGATTTCCGACGTGTCGGGCCGTGGCGTGGGCATGGACGTGGTGAAAACCAAGATTTCCCAGCTCAACGGTTCGATCAACATCTACTCGACCAAGGGCCAGGGTTCGAAGATCGTCATCAAGGTCCCGTTGACCTTGGCGATCATGCCGACCCTGATGGTGATGCTGGGCAACCAGGCCTTCGCCTTCCCGCTGGTCAACGTCAACGAGATCTTCCACCTCGACCTGTCGCGCACCAACGTGGTGGACGGCCAGGAAGTGGTGATCGTACGGGACAAGGCATTGCCGCTGTTCTACCTCAAGCGCTGGCTGGTCAGCTCCGCGGCTCATGTGGAGCAGGGCGAGGGTCACGTGGTGATCCTTTCGGTGGGCACCCAGCGGATCGGCTTCGTCGTCGACCAGTTGGTGGGCCAGGAAGAAGTGGTCATCAAGCCGTTGGGCAAGATGCTCCAGGGCACCCCGGGCATGTCCGGCGCCACCATCACCGGCGACGGCCGCATCGCGTTGATTCTCGATGTGCCAAGCATGCTCAAGCGTTACGCCGCCCGGCGTATTTGATTCTGGAGGGGAGCGGCCCAGGGCCGCGCCTCGTCTAACGGAGTGTTTATGGTAGTTAAAGTCCTGGTGGTGGACGATTCGGGTTTTTTCCGTCGCCGTGTCTCGGAAATCCTTTCGGCGGACACGAGTATTCAGGTCGTCGGTACCGCGACTAATGGCAAAGAGGCGATCGATCAGGCCCTGGCACTCAAGCCGGACGTGATTACCATGGACTACGAGATGCCGATGATGGACGGCATCACGGCCGTGCGGCATATCATGCAGCGCTGCCCGACCCCGGTCTTGATGTTCTCGTCCCTGACTCACGAAGGCGCCCGGGTAACCCTCGATGCGCTGGACGCCGGGGCGGTGGATTTCCTGCCGAAGAATTTCGAAGATATTTCGCGCAACCCCGACAAGGTCCGGCAGTTGCTGTGCGAAAAGGTCCACAGCATTTCCCGCAGCAATCGGCGTGTCGGTGCCTACAGCACACCGGCGCCAGCCCCGGTTGCGGCGCCAAGCCCTGCGCCAGCGCCGACGGCATCGAGCAGCTTCAATCCGGCCCCGGTACGCAGCGCCCCGGCACCTGCGCCGACGCGTTCGGCACCTGCCAGTGCAACGTCGCCGGCACCCAAGCGCAAAGCCTACAAACTTGTGGCGATCGGTACGTCCACGGGCGGCCCGGTGGCGTTGCAACGGGTCCTGACCCAGTTGCCGGCCAACTTCCCGGCGCCCATCGTGCTGATCCAGCACATGCCGGCGGCGTTCACCAAGGCGTTTGCCGAGCGTCTGGACAAGCTGTGCAACATCAACGTCAAGGAAGCCGAGGATGGTGACATCCTGCGTCCGGGCCTGGCATTGCTGGCGCCGGGTGGCAAACAGATGATGATCGACGGCCGTGGTGCGGTGAAAATCCTGCCGGGCGATGAGCGCCTGAACTACAAGCCTTGCGTGGACATTACCTTCGGTTCCGCGGCCAAGTCCTACGGTGACAAAGTTCTGGCGGTGGTGCTCACCGGCATGGGTGCCGACGGTCGCGAAGGCGCACGGTTGCTCAAGCAGGGCGGCAGTGCGATCTGGGCCCAGGACGAAGCCAGTTGCGTGATCTACGGCATGCCGATGGCTATCGTCAAAGCCGATCTTGCCGACGCGGTGTACGGGTTGGACGACATCGGTAGACACCTGGTCGAGGCCTGCCTGTAATGGATGTGCTCAGCCTGATTGGCATCATCATGGCGTTCGTCGCCATCATTGGCGGCAATTATCTGGAAGGCGGTCATCTGGGCGCGTTGGCCAACGGCCCGGCGGCGTTGATCGTGCTGGGGGGCACCATTGGCGCGGCGCTGTTGCAGTCGCCCATGAGCGCTTTCAAGCGGGCCATGCAGGTGCTGATCTGGATTCTGTTCCCGCCCCGTGTCGACCTGGCCGGTGGCATCGACCGCGTGGTGAACTGGAGCCTGACCGCTCGCAAGGAAGGCTTGCTGGGCCTGGAAGGGGTGGCCGACGCCGAACCCGACAGCTACTCACGCAAAGGCCTGCAATTGCTGGTGGACGGCGCCGAGCCGGAAGCCATCCGCAGCATCCTGGAAGTGGATTTCTACACCCAGGAAAGCCGCGACATCGAAGCGGCCAAAGTATTCGAAAGCATGGGCGGCTACGCGCCGACCATCGGCATCATCGGTGCGGTGATGGGCCTTATCCACGTAATGGGCAACCTGGCTGATCCATCGCAGCTGGGCAGTGGTATCGCCGTGGCGTTCGTCGCCACGATCTACGGCGTGGCCAGTGCCAACCTGGTGTTGTTGCCGATCGCGGCCAAACTCAAGTCCATCGCGTTGCGCCAGTCGCGCTATCGCGAAATGCTGCTGGAAGGGATCCTGTCGATCGCCGAAGGTGAAAACCCGCGCTCCATTGAGTTGAAGCTCCAGGGCTTCATGGACTGATGGGAGACATGGAAAATGGCACGTCGCAGGCATCGTGAAGAACACGTCAACCATGAACGCTGGCTGGTTTCCTACGCCGACTTCATCACGCTGCTGTTCGCTTTTTTCGTGGTCATGTATTCGATTTCATCGGTCAACGAAGGCAAGTACAAAGTCATTTCCGAGGCGTTGATCGGGGTCTTCACCGATTCCGACCGAGCCCTCAAGCCCATCCCCATCGGCGAGGAGCGGCCCAAGACCACCACCCCGGCCAAACCCTTGGTCAAGGACAGCGAGCAGGTCGATGCCGGTATCGCCGGCAGCAGCGATCCGTTGAAAAGCATCGCCGACGATATCAGCGCGGCGTTCGGTGACCTGATCAGCTCCAACCAGATGACCGTGCGTGGCAACGAGCTGTGGGTCGAGATCGAACTCAATTCCAGCCTGTTGTTCGGCAGCGGCGATGCCATGCCCAGCGACATGGCGTTCAACATCATCGATAAGGTCGCGGCGATCCTCAAGCCCTTCGACAATCCGATCCATGTCGAAGGCTTCACGGACGACCAGCCGATCCGTACCGCGCAATACCCGACCAACTGGGAACTGTCCTCGGCCCGTTCGGCGAGCATCGTGCGCATGCTGGCGATGCAGGGCGTGAACCCCGGTCGCCTGGCCTCGGTGGGCTACGGTGAGTTCCAGCCGGTGGCCAACAACGCCACGGCCGAGGGGCGTGCGCGCAACCGGCGGGTGGTGCTGGTGGTGTCGCGTAACCTCGATGTTCGTCGTAGCCTGACCGGTACCGGTACGGCCAATGCAACCCCGGATGCGGCATTGAAGCGGGCTGGCACACAAACTGCACCGGCTCCGGTCAAGTCGCCGGGAAGACAGAGTGCCGTCAATTCTCCGTCACCCGCTTTATAACCGAGCTATTTCTCGGTCGAGCCTGTTTCGGCCGGGAGGAACGATCCGAATGAGAGTCTGGGCAGTCGCCAATCAAAAAGGTGGTGTGGGCAAGACCACATCTTCCATCGCTTTAGCCGGGTTGCTGGCCGAGGCGGGCAAGCGCGTGGTCATCGTCGATCTGGACCCCCATGGCTCGATGACCAGCTATTTCGGTTACGATCCCGACAGCCTGGAGCACAGCAACTTCGACCTGTTCCTGCACAAAGGCGTCGTGCCCGAGGGCTTGCCGGGGCAATTGTTGTTGTCCACCAGCGACGAGCGGATTTCCCTGTTGCCGTCGAGCACCGCCCTGGCCACCCTGGAGCGACAATCGCCTGGGCAGAGCGGCCTGGGCCTGGTGATCGCCAAGAGTCTGGCGCAGCTGTGGCAGGATTTCGATTACGCGATCATCGACAGCCCGCCGTTGCTGGGGTTGCTGATGGTCAATGCCCTGGCCGCCAGTCAGCAATTGGTGATCCCCGTGCAGACCGAACATTTGGCCGTCAAGGGGCTGGAACGCATGGTCAATACACTGGCGATGGTCAACCGCTCGCGCAAACAGACGCTGGCCTTCAACATCGTGCCGACGCTGTTCGACCGTCGTACCCAGGCGTCCCTGGGAACCCTGCGGGTGTTGCGGGACAAGTACCCGGATGACATCTGGCAGGGCTATATCCCCGTCGACACCCGCCTGCGGGATGCCAGCCGCGCCGGTGTGACCCCTTCGCAATTCGATGGCAAGAGCCGTGGCGTGCTGGCTTACCGAGCGCTGCTCAAGCATCTGCTGGCCCAACAGCTTGTTCCGCAGCAGGTGGCTTAAGGTGACGAGGCTTTCCACTGGCAGTGTGTTCGCTTGCGAACGCTCAAGTCCTGCCGCATTCATGCCGATAACCTCTTCAAGTGGCGCACTGTTCCTATGAGCCGCCCAGTAAAGACAACCTCGCGTCCGCAAATGGCCCTGCAGTCCTATCTGGATGGGCTGTTGCAGGAAGCGACCGAAGAACTGCCACCGCCGTCAAGCGTGATCGAGGCGTTGCCCGAACACGTCGAAGCCGAGGGTGTGCTGGATGAATTTCAAGCGGCCGTGCTCGAAGAGCAGGCCCGTGACGCACAGAAATCAGTGGTGGCCGCGGCGGTCGAAGCACCGTTCATCAAGCCACAGCTGGCGGTAATGGAGGCACCTGCTCCGATCCTGGCACCGGTCTCGACCGTTGCCCCGTTGCTGCAGGGGCTGGTGACGCCGGTGGTGGAGGTCCACTTGCCGCCGAGCAACCCACCGCCACCGGTGCCGGGCGACGACCGTCCGGCCTGGGCGGCCGAGCCATTCGAGTGTTTGTTGTTCGATGTGGCCGGGTTGACCCTGGCGGTGCCGCTGGTCTGCCTGGGATCGATTTACTCCCTGGCCGGGCAGGAGCTGACGCCGTTGTTCGGCCAGCCGGAATGGTTCCTCGGGATCCTGCCGAGCCAGGCGGGCAACCTGAAGGTACTGGATACGGCACGCTGGGTGATGCCGGACCGTTATCGCGATGATTTTCGCCAGGGCCTGCAATACGTGATTTCGGTGCAAGGTTACGAGTGGGGATTGGCGGTGCACCAGGTCAGCCGTTCGCTGCGCCTGGATCCGAACGAGATCAAGTGGCGCAGCCATCGAGGGCAACGGCCATGGCTGGCCGGTACGGTGATCGAGCACATGTGCGCCTTGCTGGACGTTGCCGAGTTGGCGGAGTTGATCGCCAGCGGCGGGGCAAAACACCTGGGCGGCAGCAAGAAGCCGGTCCAGAAACCGAAATAAGACAACCGGTGACGCACAGCGTCGCCGGACAGAATACACGCCGCCACAGGCGGTTTTTCGAGGGGTCAAGGTATGAATGATAAGGCGTCGTCTCAAAAGGGTTCTGAAGATCCGATTCTGCAATGGGTGACCTTCAAGCTCGATAACGAAACCTACGGCATCAACGTGATGCGCGTTCAGGAAGTGCTGCGCTATACCGAGATCGCCCCGGTACCGGGTGCACCCAGCTATGTGCTGGGCATCATCAACCTGCGTGGCAACGTGGTCACCGTGATCGATACCCGTCAGCGCTTCGGCCTGATGAACGCCGAGATCAGCGACAACACCCGGATCGTCATCATCGAGGCCGACAAGCAAGTGGTTGGCATCATGGTCGACAGCGTCGCCGAAGTGGTTTACTTGCGCCAGTCGGAAATCGAGACGGCCCCGAACGTGGGTAACGAAGAGTCCGCCAAGTTCATTCAAGGCGTGTGCAACAAGAATAACGAGTTGCTGATTCTGGTTGAACTGGACAAGATGATGAGCGAAGAAGAGTGGTCGGAACTGGAGAGTATCTGATTGATTCTTGAGGTAGCAGTCATTGTCCTGTTCCTTTTCTGGGCAGGTACGCTGGCGATGTTCTTGGCATACATACGTGGCCAGCGGCAGATTGCCGCTCAGCAGGCCCAGGGCGATGCGCTGCGCGACCAGCGCATCAAGGACCTGGCCAAGCGCGTCGACGATTATCAGAACGGCACCGTGCGCATGGGCGAAGCGCTCCATGAGCTGCGTGCCGTGGTTGCGCCGTTGCCGGACAAGCTCGCCCAGTTGGAACAGCGTGACCCCTCCAGCCTGTCCTTCGCCCAGGCCGCCCGCCTGGTGGGCATGGGTGCCAGCGTCGACGAACTGACCCAAGCCTGCGGCCTGACCCAAGCCGAGGCGGAGCTGATGAGCAAGCTGCACCGAGGCGGCTGATCGTTTTCTTCACAGACCCCATGTGGGAGCGAGCTTGCTCGCGATAGCGGTGTGACCGTCGACAGCGATGTCGGATGTGAACCCGTCATCGCGAGCAAGCTCGCTCCCACAGGTTTTTCTGGTGTTCACTTCTGATCATTCCAGCCAGCCTATCGCTCTTGTGGCTGTGATCAGTAATCGTCGCCGCGGTCGGTCACATCCTTTTCGACACTCGGCGCATTCGGGTCATGGCCTTGGGGGAACTTGCCCTTGAGGTTCCAGGCGAACGCGATGATCTCGGCAATCGTGCGGTACAGCTCTTCCGGGATGCTGTCCCCCAATTCCATCCGTGCCAGCAGCTTCACCAGCTCGGCATTTTCATAGATCGGTACTTCACTGTCCCGGGCGATACGCAGGATTTCCTCGGCCAGGGCTTCGTCGCCCTTGGCGGTGAGGGTCGGGGCATGGTGCCCGTCGTATTTGAGGGCGATGGCCTGGCGGGGTTCGGTGTGGGTTGTCATGCGGTTTCGTCCACCCAGCGTTGTTCCAGGCGAGTCTTGGGGCCTTGGGGCGGGGTGCCAAGGTGGCAGTCCAGGTCGCCGACGTTCAGGCCACAGGTCACCAGGCGCTCACGCAGTGCTGTCAGGTTGCTTTCGATCAGGCTCGCGGTGTAAGGCCGTTCTGCCCACAATTGGCTGGACAGACTGCCGCTGAGCAACTGGGCTTGAATCTGCAGCGGACCGAGCGGTTCCATGTCGAATGCCAGTTCGACCCGCCAGAGCTGCTGTTTCGGCTCGCGTTCTTCCCGGCGTTCGTCTGGTTGTTCCCGGGGCGGGGTTTCCTCGCGCTGGAACTTGACCTGCAACGGCACGATGTCCTGCAGGTTGCGCATCGGGATCTCCAACTGCCAGGTGCTCATCAAGCGACCGTCGTCGGTCAGGCCGGTTTGTTCCAGGCTCGACAACTGATGGCTTTGCAGGCGCGACACGGCAGCGGCGGCCAGACGCAGCAGGTGCTCCAGATCGCCGCCTTCGTCCTGGTCTTTCAACTGGCGCGAGGGCAGCGGAAAACTGGTGGGTTGCGGCTTGGCGCTGACCTGGCCGAGCATCCCCAGGGCGCTGCGCACGAAACTCGGCAGAACCTGGGCCAGCGTATTGGCGGCAATGATGGCGCTGAGGTTGGTGGAGGCGGGCAGGGCCGGTGTCAGTTGGGCAATCAGTTTCAGCAGGTCGCCTTTCATGTCCGGCGCCAGGCTCGGTGGCTGGCCGGCGAGCAGTTTGCTTTCCAGGAACACCCCGCTGGCGACCATGGCCTGGGCCAAGCCCTTGGGCGTGCTCAGTTGCTGGACATCCGGCAGCCCAGCCAGCAAGCGAGTCACCGCGGCGCGCAACTCGGTGCCGGTGTCGTCGGTGACCGGCAGGTTTTGCAGGGCAGTGATCAGGCTGTCCAGCGAGCCCTGGCGGCTCACTTGGGTGAGCAGTTGCTGGCTCACCGCCAGTTGCTCCTGGCGGTTGCTCAGGGGAACGAATTTCAGCGTCTGGGCATCTTGCACCTGGGCGCTCAAGAGCGTGCCGATGCGCAGCGGTCGAGGGCTGTCGATGTCCAGGGTACTGCCAGCCTGGGCGGTGTTGAGCAGGCTCACCAATGACCGATAGACCGCCGGCTGCCCAGGCAATGACGGCAATGCCTGGCTGGTCAGCACCTTGCCTTGCAGCAGCGTGCCGACCGGCATCTGCGTCGTGTCGATGCGCGTCAAGGTGGCGACGCTGGAGGCAACGGCCTGCTGCACGGCAATCGTCAGGTTGCTGGGGGACGGTTGGGTCACGGCCAGGCTGGTGCCCTGGGGTAATGGCTGGGTGCTGGTGGCTTGCACGGTGGTCTGGCGGCCGCTCTCCAGGGTGACCTTGAGCAACAGCTGGAAAGTCTGGTCGGCCTGCTTGAGCGACAGCACTTCGGCCTGGGCGGTCTGGCCGGGGCCGATCAGCCCTTCGGCCGGTGCCAGCAATTTGAGCAGCTCGCCCGTCACCGCTGGCATACGCGTCGTTGCCGTGGCCTGGGGCAGCGGCAGGATGTTGATGTCGCCTGTCATCTGCGGTCTTACCCTGGGGAAAATAAGCCCTCTTGAGAGTAGGGCATCACATGTATAATGCCGCCCGTCTTTCAGGGAGTGGCGAAAACCTTGCAATTGTTTGACGCAGCTCTGTGGAACAGGCCGTCAAAGCATCTATGCTGCACCTCTTTAACGGCCGCTGCACCGCCGACTTGAACCGTATAAGGCCCGCGATCCCTTGACCAGTCCTCTCCTGCAAACCGTTGGCCTCGCCTGTGAGCGAGACTTGCGGCTGCTTTTCGAAAATCTCGAATTGAGACTCTCGCCTGGCGATATGGTGCAGATCAGTGGCCCCAACGGTAGCGGCAAGACCAGCCTGTTGCGCCTGCTCGCCGGATTGATGCAGCCCACCGCGGGCCAAGTGTTGCTCAATGGCCAGCCCTTGCACAGCCAGCGCAGCGAGCTGGCCCGTAACCTGCTCTGGATCGGCCATGCCGCCGGCATCAAGGACTTGCTGACCCCCGAAGAAAATCTCAGCTGGCTCTGCGCTCTGCACACGCCGGCCGGTCGCGAGGCGATCTGGCAGGCGTTGGCGGCGGTCGGGCTGCGCGGCTTCGAGGATGTACCGAGCCACACCCTGTCCGCCGGCCAGCAGCGCCGGGTGGCCCTGGCCCGGTTGTACCTGGACGGTCCACCGCTGTGGATCCTCGACGAGCCGTTCACTGCCCTGGACAAGCAGGGCGTCGCGCAGCTCGAGGAACACCTGGCACGGCATTGCGAAAACCGCGGCATGGTGCTGTTGACCACCCACCATACGCTGGCGCGGATGCCGTCCGGCTATCGCAACATCGATCTGGGGAACTGGGCCGTATGAGTGTGTTTGGCCTGTTACTGGCCCGCGAGGCGCGCCTGCTTTTTCGTCGTCCGGCCGAATTGGCCAATCCGTTGGTGTTCTTCGCGATCGTCATCGCGCTGTTCCCGCTGGCGGTCGGTCCGGAGACTCAATTGTTGCAAACCTTGTCTCCGGGACTGGTCTGGGTGGCTGCGCTTTTATCGGTCCTGCTCTCGCTGGACGGGCTTTTCCGCAGTGATTTCGAAGACGGTTCCCTGGAACAGTGGGTCCTTTCGTCGCACCCCCTGGCCCTTCTGGTTTTGGCCAAGGTACTGGCACACTGGGTTTTTTCCGGGCTGGCGCTGGTGCTGCTCTCGCCGCTGTTGGCGATGATGCTGGGTTTGCCTGCCGCGTGCATGCCGGTGTTGCTGGTGTCGCTGCTGCTGGGCACACCGGTGTTGAGCCTGCTCGGTGCGGTAGGCGCGGCGTTGACGGTGGGGTTGAAGCGCGGTGGCCTGTTGCTGGCGCTGCTGATCCTGCCCTTGTATATCCCGGTGCTGATCCTGGGCAGTGGTGCCTTGCAAGCGGCGTTGCAAGGCATGCCCGCGACCGGTTATCTGCTGTGGCTTGGGAGCCTGACCGCCCTGGCGATAACCCTGACACCCTTTGCAATAGCCGCTGGCCTGAAGATCAGCGTCGGCGAATAATAATGAGGCCTGGTCAAGAATTGACCACTTCTGCGGAAGTTAAGGCAGACCTGGCAGCTCGTGATGACGAGCCGCAACCGTGATGGAAACAGCAATGAACTGGACCTGGTTTCATAAGCTCGGCTCACCCAAGTGGTTCTACGGCATCAGCGGCAAGATGCTGCCCTGGTTGAGCCTCTTCGCTCTGCTGCTGATCGGCTCTGGCGTCGTCTGGGGCCTGGCCTTCGCCCCACCGGATTACCAGCAGGGCAACAGCTTCCGCATCATCTACATCCACGTTCCCACCGCGATGCTGGCCCAGTCCATCTACGTGATGCTGGCCGTGTGTGGTGTGGTCGGGCTGGTGTGGAAGATGAAGCTGGCCGACGTGGCCCTGCAATGCGCCGCGCCCATCGGCGCCTGGATGACCGCCGTGGCGCTGGTCACCGGGGCCATCTGGGGCAAGCCGACCTGGGGATCGTGGTGGGTCTGGGATGCGCGACTGACGTCGATGCTGATCCTGCTGTTCCTGTACTTCGGTCTTATTGCGCTGGGCAACGCCATCAGCAATCGTGACAGTGCCGCCAAGGCCTGCGCGGTGCTGGCGATTGTCGGCGTGATCAACATCCCGATCATCAAGTACTCGGTGGAATGGTGGAACACCCTGCACCAGGGCGCGACGTTCACCCTCACCGAAAAGCCGGCGATGCCCGTGGAAATGTGGCTGCCGCTGTTGCTCACCGTATTGGGCTTCTACTGTTTCTTCGGCGCGGTGCTGTTGCTGCGCATGCGCCTGGAAGTGCTCAAGCGCGAATCCCGGGCCAGTTGGGTGAAGGCCGAAGTACAGAACAGCCTGGAGGCCGCTCGATGAGTTTCGCTTCATTCGGCGATTTCCTCGCCATGGGCCATCATGGCCTGTATGTCTGGTCAGCCTATGGCATTTGCCTGGTGGTGCTGGCCCTCAACGTGGCGGTGCCGATCCTGGCCCGCAAGCGGTATCTGCAACAAGAGGCGCGTCGTCTGCGCCGGGAGAACGGTCAGTGAATCCGCTGCGCAAAAAACGTCTTGTCATCATTCTGGCGATCCTGGTGGGTGTCGGTGCCGCGGTCGGCCTGGCCTTGAGCGCCTTGCAGCAGAACATCAACCTGTTCTACACCCCGACCCAGATCGCCAGTGGCGAAGCGCCCAAGGACACCCGCATCCGCGCTGGCGGCATGGTGGAAAAAGGCTCGCTGGTGCGCTCCGGGGATTCACTGGACGTGAAGTTCAATGTCACCGACTTCAACAAGACCGTGACCATCACCTATCGCGGCATCCTCCCGGACCTGTTCCGCGAAGGGCAGGGCATCGTCGCCCTGGGCAAGCTCAACGCCGATGGCGTGGTGGTGGCCGACGAAGTGCTGGCCAAGCACGATGAAAAATACATGCCGCCGGAAGTGACCAAGGCCTTGAAAGACAGCGGCCAGTCGGCGCCCGCTCCCGTGAAGGAGGGCTGATCGATGACTGCTGGCATCTTTATTCCCGAGTTGGGCCACCTTGCGATGATCCTGGCCCTGTGCTTCTCCCTGGTACAGGCCGTGGTGCCCTTGCTCGGTGCCTGGCGCGGCGACCGCTTGTGGATGAGCCTGGCCCAGCCGGCGGCGTGGGGGCAGTTCGCCTTCATGCTGTTCGCCTTCGGTTGCCTGACCTATGCGTTCATGGCCGACGACTTTTCCGTGGAGTACGTTGCCAGCAACTCCAACAGCGCCTTGCCCTGGTACTACAAGTTCAGCGCCGTGTGGGGCGCCCACGAGGGTTCGCTGTTGCTTTGGGCGTTGATCCTCGCCGGCTGGACCTTCGCGGTCTCGGTGTTTTCCCGGCAGTTGCCCCAGGTGATGCTGGCACGGGTGCTGGCGGTGATGGGCATGATCAGCACCGGTTTCCTGTTGTTCCTGATCGTCACGTCCAACCCGTTCAAGCGCATCCTGCCGCAGATGCCGATGGATGGCCGCGACCTCAACCCATTGTTGCAGGACATCGGCCTGATCGTTCACCCACCGATGCTCTACATGGGCTACGTCGGTTTTTCCGTGGCCTTCTCCTTCGCCATCGCCGCGTTGCTCGGTGGTCGCCTCGATGCCGCGTGGGCACGCTGGTCGCGCCCGTGGACCATCGTCGCCTGGGCCTTCCTCGGTATCGGCATCACCCTCGGTTCGTGGTGGGCCTACTACGAACTCGGTTGGGGCGGCTGGTGGTTCTGGGACCCGGTGGAAAACGCCTCGTTCATGCCCTGGTTGGTGGGCACGGCGCTGATTCACTCCCTGGCTGTCACGGAAAAACGCGGTGTGTTCAAGAGCTGGACCGTGTTGCTGGCCATCGCGGCGTTCTCCCTGAGCCTGCTGGGAACGTTCCTGGTGCGTTCCGGCGTGCTGACGTCGGTGCATGCCTTCGCCTCGGACCCTGAGCGTGGCGTGTTCATCCTGATGTTCCTGCTGTTCGTCGTCGGCGGTTCGCTGACGTTGTTCGCCCTGCGTGCGCCAGTGGTCAAGAGCCAGGTCGGCTTCAACCTCTGGTCACGGGAAACCCTGTTGCTGGGCAACAACCTGGTGCTGGTGGTGGCCGCGTCGATGATCCTGCTGGGGACGTTGTACCCGCTGGTGCTCGATGCGTTGTCCGGTGCCAAGCTGTCGGTTGGCCCGCCGTATTTCAATGCGTTGTTCATCCCGCTGATGGCGATCCTGATGGTGGTGATGGCCATCGGTGTGCTGGTGCGCTGGAAGGACACGCCGGTCAAATGGCTGCTGGGCATGTTGACCCCGGTGCTGCTGGGCACGGCCGCCCTGGCCGTGGTGGCCGGCGTGGCCTATGGCGACTTCAACTGGGCGGTGCTGGCGACGTTCGTGCTGGCGGCCTGGGTGTTGCTGGCCGGTGTCCGGGATATCTTTGACAAGACCCGCCACAAAGGCCTGATCAAAGGCCTGCCGACCCTGACCCGCAGTTACTGGGGCATGCAGATCGCCCACCTGGGCATCGCCGTCTGCGCCCTGGGCGTGGTGTTGTCCAGCCAGAACAGCGCCGAGCGCGACCTGCGCCTGGCACCGGGCGAGTCCATGGACCTGGGCGGTTATCAATTCGTGTTCGAGGGCGCCAAGCATTTCGAGGGGCCGAACTTCACGTCCGACAAAGGCACCGTGCGGGTCATTCGCAACGGTGAGGAAATCACCGTGCTGCATCCGGAAAAACGTCTCTACACCGTGCAGAACTCGGTCATGACCGAGGCTGGGATCGATGCCGGTTTCACCCGCGACCTCTACGTGGCCTTGGGCGAATCCCTGGGCGACGGTGCATGGGCGGTGCGGGTCCACGTCAAGCCGTTCGTGCGCTGGATCTGGTTCGGTGGCTTGCTTACCGGCCTGGGTGGGGTGCTGGCGGCGCTGGATCGGCGCTATCGGGTCAAGGTGAAAGCCCGGGTGCGTGAAGCCCTGGGCGTGACGGGAGCCACTGCATGAAACGTTGGTTGATGGTGTTGCCGCTGGCGCTGTTCCTGTTGATGGCGGTGTTTTTGTTCCGGGGGTTGTACCTGAACCCGAGCGAATTGCCCTCGGCAATGATCGGCAAGCCGTTCCCGGAGTTTTCCCTGCCCTCGGTGCAAGGTGACAAGACCCTGACCCGTGCCGACTTGCTGGGCAAGCCGGCGCTGGTCAACGTGTGGGGCACCTGGTGCATTTCCTGCCGGGTCGAACACCCGGTGCTGAACAAGCTGGCCCAGAACGGCGTGGTGATCTACGGCGTCAATTACAAGGACGTCAATGCCGACGCCTTGAAGTGGCTGGCCGAATTCCACAACCCGTATCAATTGGACATTCGTGATGAAGACGGCTCCCTGGGCCTGAACCTGGGTGTCTATGGCGCACCGGAAACCTTCTTCATCGATGCCAAGGGCGTGATCCGCGACAAGTTCGTCGGCGTGATCGACGAACAGGTCTGGCGCGAGAAACTGGCCGCCAAGTACCAGGCCCTGGTGGACGAGGCCAAGCCATGAAGCGCTGGTTAGCCGCCGCCATCCTCGGTTTGAGCCTGGTCGGTGTGGCCCGGGCCGCCATCGACACCTACGAATTCGCCAACGATGGCGAGCGCGAGCGGTTTCGCGAACTGACCAAGGAACTGCGCTGCCCCAAGTGCCAGAACCAGGACATCGCCGACTCCAACGCCCCGATTGCCGCCGACCTGCGCAAGGAAATCTTTCGCATGCTCGGCGAGGGCAAGGACAACCAGCAGATCATCGACTTCATGGTCGATCGCTACGGTGAGTTCGTGCGCTACAACCCCGCCCTGTCCTCCAAGACCGCGCTGCTCTGGTTCGGCCCCGCCGGACTGTTGCTTGGCGGTTTCGTCGTCATCGCGGTGATCGTGCGCCGCCGCCGGGTCCAGCGTACAGCCGCCCCGGACACGCTTTCTGTCGAAGAGCGCCAGCGCCTCGACCAACTGTTGGATAAAACCAAGCATGATTGATTTCTGGCTCGCCGCAGGTCTGCTTCTTCTGGTTGCCCTGAGTTTTCTGTTGATCCCTGTGCTGCGCGGTCGCCGCGCCCAACTGGAGGAGGACCGCACCGCGCTCAACGTGGCGCTGTATCAGGAGCGCGTCGCCGAATTGCAGGTTGAACGGGAGGAGGGCGTGCTCAACGCCGCGCAACTGGACACCGGTCGCGCCGAGGCGGCTCGTGAGCTGCTCGCCGACACCGAGGGCGCCGATGCCCCGCGCGAATCCCGGTTGGGCAAGCCATTGCCGTTGCTCGCCGCCGTGCTGGTGCCGGTGTTGGGCCTGGCCCTGTACCTGCATTTCGGTGCCAGTGACAAGGTCGAGTTGACCCGCGAGTTCGCCCAGGCGCCGCAGTCGATGGAAGAGATGACCCTGCGCCTGGAACGCGCGGTGGCGGCGCAGCCGGATAATGCCGAGGGGCTGTACTTTCTCGGGCGTACCTACATGGCTCAGGATCGTCCGGCGGACGCGGCGAAGATCTTCGAGCGCACCGTGGCCGTCGCCGGTCGTCAACCGGAACTGTTGGGCCAGTGGGCCCAGGCGCAGTATTTCGCCGATGGCAAGAAATGGTCGGATAAAGTCCAGGCCTTGACCGACGAAGCGCTCAAGCTCGATCCGAAGGAGGTTACCAGCCTCGGCCTATTGGGCATCGCCGCGTTTGAAGGCGAGCGTTATCAGGATGCGATCGACTACTGGGGGCGTCTGCTCGCGCAACTGCCGGAAGGCGACAAATCCCGCGAGGCGCTGCAGGGCGGCATTACCCGTGCCACCGAGAAGCTGCAAGCCAGCGGTGGCAAAGTCGCCCAGGCCCCGGTGGCCAAGACTGGGGCATTGCTCAAGGTCCGCGTCGATCTGGCACCGGCACTCAAGGCCAAGGTGCAGCCGGGCGACAGCGTGTTCATCTTCGCCCGTGCCGTTTCCGGCCCACCGGCGCCGCTGGCCGCCAAACGCCTGACGGTGGCCGATCTGCCGGTCACGGTGGAATTGGGCGACGCGGACGCCATGATGCCGCAGTTGAAACTGTCGAACTTCCCCGAAGTCCAACTGATGGCGCGCATCTCCCGGGCCGGTCAGCCGACCGCCGGTGAGTGGATCGGCCGCAGCCAGCCCCTGGCGAGCAGCACCACGGCGCAACAACAATTGACCATCGACAGCCCGGACAAATAACAGGAATTCGCACCATGACCGCCATCGCTCGTATCACCCTGCTCACGCTCGTCATGGGCCTGAGCGCTTGTGCGGTCCAGCGTCCGTCGGAGCCCTCGGCGCCGCTGCCACCGATTCCACCGTCGACCCCAACCACCAAACCGGCCCCGTCCACGCCGCCAGGCAAGCCGGCCATCCCGAACAAACCGGCCAAGCCACTGCCGCGCACTTCCGCCAGCTTCGCCCCGCCACCGGGTGGCAACAGCCATTGGGACGCCAAGCTGGGGGTCTACGTGCTGGACAACCAGACTAATACGTTCTATCGCCAGCGTACCTATTACCGCTGGAACAATGGTTGGAGTCGTTCCGTCAGCCCGAATGGCCCATGGGAAGACACCACCATCGAAGGTGTGCCGGCGGGCCTTGGACGCCAGTTTCATTGACGATGATCGTTTTCACACTGGACTGGATGTGATCGGCAACCCTGTGGCGAGGGAGCTTGCTCCCGCTGGGCTGCGAAGCAGCCCCAATCCAGCCACCGCGGTCCGTCAGGCATATTTCGTTATTCGGGTTTTACGACTGCTTCGCAGCCGAGCGGGAGCAAGCTCCCTCGCCACAATAGCGTTCGGCTCAACTTCATCAGCAGGCCGGGGATTTTGTGTTTCTGGATATTCTTTGAACGAAATTTTCACTAAATCTTGCGGACAATCCCCCGCGCTCATCTCGCCGCCGGTTATTTAATGGCAATGCCGTAGCCGTTCGTGCAACATTTGCGCACTCGCGCAAGCCCCGGGGCCAGGCTTTGGCCAACAGAGGGCGCGCCGTTGTTTCTCTTTTGTCACTCCAATTCCAATAGGGTCCTTAAACGACATGGCAATCCCGGACGCCCTGAGTCAGCAGCGCACCACGCATCGCCTGCTGCAACCGACCGTCAAATCGCACCTGGCCTACACGTTGCTTTGCGCCCTGGTGATGATGGTTATGTTAAGCCTGCTGCGCGTGGCGCTGCTGGTCTATAACCGCGAGATGATTCTCGACACCCCGGCCTCGACCTTCGTTGAAGCGTTCGCCAACGGCCTGCGCTTCGACTTGCGCCTGGTGGTCTACCTCTGCATCCCGTTGCTGCTGGCGTTGTTCAGCGCAAGGGCCATGGCTGCCCGTGGTTTTTTTCGTTTCTGGCTGACCGTCACCTCCAGCATCGCGCTGTTCCTCGGCTTGATGGAGATGGACTTCTACCGTGAATTCCACCAACGCCTCAACGGCCTGGTCTTCCAATATGTGAAGGAAGACCCGAAAACCGTGATGAGCATGCTCTGGTACGGTTTCCCGGTGGTGCGCTACCTGCTGGCCTGGGTCGGCGGCACCCTCATCCTCGCCCTGGCGTTCAAGGGCGCCGACCGCGCCACCCGTCCCCGTGGGCCGTTCAGTGGCGGTACTATCGGCACTCGGCAGATCGCCCCGTGGTATGGGCGTGTCGCGGTGTTCATGGTTTGCCTGCTGGTGGCCGTGGCCGCTGCGCGTGGCACCTTGCGCCAAGGTCCACCGCTGCGTTGGGGGGATGTCTACACCACCGATTCGAACTTCGCCAACCAGTTGGGACTCAATGGCACGTTGTCGTTGGTGGCGGCGGCCAAGAGCCGGATGTCCGAAGACCGTGACAACATCTGGAAAGCCACCCTCGAGCAGCCGCTGGCACAGCAGACCGTGCGTGACATGCTGGTGATGCCTGACGACAAACTCGTGGACACCGAGACCGCCGCCGTGCGCCGCGACTACACGCCGCCGGCGGACAAGACCCTGCCGATCAAGAACGTGGTCGTGATCCTCATGGAAAGCATGGCCGGTCACTCGGTGGGCGCCCTGGGCGCGCCGGGCAACATCACGCCTTACATGGACAAACTGTCCAAGGAAGGCCTGCTGTTCGACCGTTTCTTCTCCAACGGCACCCACACCCACCAGGGTATGTTCGCCACCATGGCGTGCTTCCCGAACCTGCCGGGTTTCGAATACCTGATGCAGACGCCGGAGGGCAGCCACAAGCTGTCAGGCTTGCCGCAACTGCTCAGCGCCCGAAACTATGACGACGTGTATGTCTACAACGGCGATTTCGCCTGGGACAACCAGTCGGGGTTCTTCAGCAGCCAGGGCATGACCAACTTCATCGGGCGTAACGACTTCGTGAACCCGGTGTTTTCCGACCCCACCTGGGGCGTGTCCGACCAAGACATGTTCGACCGTGGCCTGATCGAGCTCAAGGCACGGGAAAATGGCAAGCCGTTCTATGCCTTGCTGCAAACCCTGTCCAACCACACGCCTTATGCGTTGCCGACACCGTTGCCGGTCGAGCCGGTCACCGACCGTGGCAGCCTGAACGAACACTTGACGGCCATGCGCTACGCCGACTGGGCGCTGGGCCAGTTCTTCGAGAAAGCCCGCAAGGAGCCTTACTTCAAGGAAACCCTGTTCGTGGTGGTGGGCGACCATGGCTTTGGCAACGAACGCCAGATCACCGAAATGGACCTGGGCCGTTTCAACGTGCCGATGCTGTTGATCGGCCCGGGCGTCCAGGAAAAATTCGGCCAGCGCAGCCACACCGTGGGGACCCAGGTCGACATCGTGCCGACCATCATGGGCCGGCTCGGTGGGCAGGTACGGAACCAGTGCTGGGGTCGTGACCTGTTGAACCTGCCGGAAGGCGACACCGGGTTTGGCGTGATCAAACCGTCGGGCAGTGAACAGACGACGGCGATCATTCGCGACGACAAGATCCTGGTCCTGCCGAAGGAGAAGGAAATGCCGCCGAAGATGTACCGCTATGAACTGGGCGCCAACCCTCATGCGCAAATCATCCCGGACGCACCGGACACTGCCGAGATGAAACTCAAGCTCGAATCGTTCCTGCAAACCGCGACCAAGAGCCTGTTGGATAACACCGCCGGCGTCGTTGACGGCAAGCCGGACTGATAAACGGCGAGCATAAAAAAGAGGCCTGCGAAGGCCTCTTTTTTTTGCGCTTACTTAGTGGTTTATATCTTGCCCAGTAATAGCAGGACCAACAGCACCACCAACACTACACCAATGATACCGGACGGACCGTAACCCCAACTTCTGGAGTGTGGGAAGACCGGAAGACCACCGATCAGCAGGAGGATCAGGATGATGATAAGTATTGTGCCCATTTGTAGATTTCCTTATTGGTCAGTTTTGGAGTGTTGTAACTTCCAACTACCAGCACGCATGCGTTAAATCCGGGCGGCTTAATAAGTCCGACCGTAACGTCTGGTAAAAAATTCAAAGTTTTTGTAGCGGCTACGGTTTGCCCTCGCCATTCAGCAATTTGATGGAGCGTGGGTCCGGCAGGCGCCTTCGCTACACTCGGCCTATCTCTCCCGGAACAAGGCTGTTTGCTATGCAAAATCGCATGATGATCACTGGCGCCGGCTCCGGCCTGGGTCGCGAAATCGCGCTGCGTTGGGCCCGCGAAGGCTGGCACCTGGCCTTATCGGATGTCAGCGAACCAGGCCTTGTGGAAACCCTCAAACTCGTGCGCGCGGCGGGTGGTGACGGCTTCACCCAGCGCTGCGATGTGCGCGACTACAGTCAATTGACTGCGTTCGCCCAGGCTTGCGAAGAGAAGCTCGGCGGCATCGATATCATCGTCAACAATGCCGGCGTCGCTTCGGGCGGGTTCTTCAGCGAACTCTCCCTGGAGGATTGGGACTGGCAGATCGCGATCAACCTGATGGGCGTGGTCAAGGGCTGCAAGGCGTTCCTGCCGCTGCTGGAAAAAAGCCGCGGCAAGATCATCAACATTGCTTCCATGGCCGCTCTGATGCAGGGGCCAGCCATGAGCAACTACAACGTGGCCAAGGCCGGTGTGGTGGCGTTGTCGGAAAGCCTGCTGGTGGAACTGGCGCAGCAGGAGGTGGGCGTACACGTGGTGTGCCCGTCGTTCTTCCAGACCAATCTGCTGGACTCCTTCCGCGGTCCGACCCCGGCCATGAAAGCCCAGGTTGGCAAATTGCTGGAAAGCTCGCCGATCAGCGCCGCCGACATTGCCGACTACATCTATCAGCAAGTCGCCCAGGGCCAGTTCATGATCCTGCCCCATGAACAGGGACGCATGGCGTGGGCCCTCAAGCAGAAGAACCCACAGTTGCTGTACGACGAAATGACCGTCATGGCCGACAAGATGCGCGCCAAGGCTCGGCAGAACCTGAATTGACCTGGCTGCCCGATGTCCTCAGGATGGCGCCATTCGGCCTTCCTGATGGACATCTGCATGCTCAACTACTTGTGGTTTTTTCTCGCCGCGCTGTTTGAAATCGCCGGTTGCTACGCCTTCTGGATGTGGCTGCGCCAGGGCAAGAGCGCCTGGTGGATCGCCCCGGCGCTGCTCAGCCTGACCTTGTTCGCCCTGTTGTTGACTCGCATCGAAGCGACGTACGCGGGGCGTGCCTACGCCGCCTATGGCGGCATCTATATCATTGCCTCGATTGGCTGGCTGGCCGTGGTGGAGCGGGTCCGGCCACTGGGTTCCGACTGGATTGGCGTGGCGCTCTGCGTGTTGGGGGCGAGCGTGATTCTATTCGGCCCGCGGTTCTCGGCGTCCTGAAATAACCTACGGTCCGGCAGGGTTTTGCAGGAAGTTTCCTTCAGTCGCAAGAACTTTGCTTGTAGGGCCTTACTGAATTCTCGCCGGTGTCTTGAGAACGGAAAGCAGGCCGGGCATGGTCAGGGTCCAGACATTCTTAAGGACAAGAACCATGCTCGTATTAAGCCGCGCTGTGGGTGAGTTGATTTCCATCGGTGACGATATTTCCGTCCGTGTGCTGTCGGTCAGCGGCACCACCGTGCGTTTTGGCGTGGAAGCGCCACGGCACGTCGATGTCCATCGCTCCGAAATCTACGAAAAGATCCAGAGGAAAAAGGCCCACGCCGCCCGCAAGGCGTGTTCAGTCGAATAGGTGCTTGGGCACGTCGTGCTTGAGCATCAGTTGGCACTGTTCGCTTTCGGGGTCGAAGACGATCAACGCCTGGCCTTTGGTCAGCGCTTGCCGGACCCGTAGAACCCGCGTTTCCAGGGGCGTGTCGTCACCGTTGTCGGTGCCGTCGCGGGTCACGAAGTCCTCGATCAGGCGAGTGAGTGTGTCGACTTCGAGTTGGTCGTGGGGGATGAGCATGGGGTACCTCGGCTAGACAATGAGGCGATGCTACGGCCAATGGGCTTTTGCGGCTAGCCTTGGGTTTTGTGGGGCCTGTTCTGGCCTCATCGCGAGCAAGCTCGCTCCCACAGGGGAATGCATTTCAAGTGTGGGAGCGAGCTTGCTCGCGATGGCAATAGCCCAGACAGTGAAATGCTGGATCAACTATCCGACCGCTGCCCCACCAGGCTATCCACCGATGGCACTCGGGTATCGCTTTCCATCTGTGCATCGTGCTCGATCTGATGACTGAAGCGGTCCAGCGAGCCTTGGGCCGGTTGTGCGTCGCTGGCGAACACCGGTGGGCTGAGAATGTAGGCGCCGAGCAGGCGGCTGAGGGCGGCCAGGCTGTCGATGTGGGTGCGTTCGTAGCCATGGGTGGCGTCGCAGCCGAAGGCGAGCAGGGCGGTACGGATATCGTGGCCGGCGGTGATGGCCGAATGAGCGTCGCTGAAGTAATAGCGGAACAGGTCGCGGCGTGCCGATATGTCGTTCTCCTTGGCCAGTTTCAGCAAGTGCCGCGACAGGTGATAGTCGTAGGGGCCCCCGGAGTCCTGCATCGCCACGCTGACCGAATGTTCGCTCGAGTGCTGGCCGGGGGCGACGGGCGCGATGTCGATGCCGACGAATTCGCTGACGTCCCAGGGCAGTGCGGCCGCGGCGCCGCTGCCGGTTTCCTCGGTGATGGTGAACAGTGGGTGACAATCGATCAGCAGTTCTTCACCGCTGTCGACAATCGCCTTGAGCGCCGCCAGCAGCGCCGCGACCCCGGCCTTGTCGTCCAGGTGCCGGGCGCTGATGTGGCCGCTTTCGGTGAATTCCGGCAGGGGATCGAAGGCCACGTAATCGCCGATGCCCACCCCCAGGGTTTCGCAGTCGGCACGGGTGGCGCAATAGGCGTCCAGGCGTAATTCGATGTGGTCCCAACTGATGGGCATTTCGTCCACGGCGGTGTTGAACGCGTGCCCGGACGCCATCAATGGCAGCACGCTGCCGCGAATCACGCCGGTGTCGGTGAACAGGCTGACCCGGCTGCCTTCGGCAAACCGGCTGGACCAGCAACCTACCGGGGCCAGGGTCAGGCGACCGTTGTCCTTGATGGCCCGCACTGCGGCACCGATGGTATCCAGGTGCGCCGAGACGGCCCGGTCGGGGCTGCTCTTGCGGCCCTTGAGCGTCGCGCGGATCGTGCCGCGACGGGTCATTTCGAACGCGATACCCAGCTCCTCGAGCCGCTCGGCGACGTAGCGCACGATGGTATCGGTAAAGCCCGTAGGGCTGGGAATGGCGAGCATTTCCAGCAGGACTTTCTGCAGGTATTCGAGATCCGGTTCGGGAATTTTACTGATCATGGAAACTCCTGATGGGTTGAGCACATCGATGGTTTCGATGAGTGAGTCCGACTGTTGGATGACGGTGCCTGCACTGGCCTTATCGCGAGCAAGCTCGCTCCCATAGAGTTTTTGCAGTGAACACAGAATGTATAAACACCAAAAACTCCATGTGGGAGCGAGCTTGCTCGCGATGGGGACTGTTCAGGCACCACAGTTCTGCTAGGCCACCGTCTGGCTATGAGGAAACAACAAATCCACAAAGCGCTCGGCGGTGGGCTGGGGTTCGTGGTTGGCCAGGCCGGCGCGTTCGTTGGCTTCGATGAACACGTACTCGGGTTGATCGGCCGCCGGCACCAACAGGTCGAGGCCGACCATGGGGATGTCCAACGCCCGCGCGGCGCGCACCGCCGCATCGACGAGGGTCGGATGCAGGATGGCGGTGACATCCTCCAGCACGCCGCCGGTATGCAGGTTTGCCGTACGCCGGACGAACAGGTGTTCCCCGGCCGGCAGCACGCTGTCGTAGTCGAACCCCGCCGCGTTGAGTGTGCGCAGGGTCTCGGCATCCTTCGGGATCTTGCTTTCACCGCCCGTGGCAGCCTGCCGTCGGCGGCTTTGGGCTTCAATCAACGCGCCGATGGTGTGCCGGCCGTCGCCGATCACCTCCGCCGGACGCCGGATCGCCGCCGCCACCACTTCAAAGCCGATCACCAGGATGCGCAGGTCCAGCCCTTCGTGGAAGCTTTCCAGCAACACCTGGCTATCGAACTGCCGAGCCGTTTCGATGGCGCTCTGCACTTCCTCGATGGTGCGCAGATCCACCGCCACGCCTTGGCCCTGTTCTCCGTCCAGCGGCTTGACCACCACCCGTTCGTGCTCATCGAGGAACGCCAGGTTGTCATCGGCATTGCCCGCCAACTGTTGGGCCGGCAGGTTCAGGCCGGCGCTTTTCAGTACCTTGTGGGTCAGGCTTTTGTTCTGGCACAAGGTCATGCTGATGGCGCTGGTCAGGTCGCTCAGGGATTCGCGGCAGCGCACCCGGCGGCTGCCGTGGACCAGGGTGAACAAGCCGGCCTCGGCATCGTCCACCTGCACTTCGATGCCTCGACGGTGAGCTTCTTCGACAATGATCCGCGCATAAGGATTGAACTGCGCCTCGGGACCTGGGCCGAGGAACAACGGCTGGTTGATGCCGTTCTTGCGTTTGATGGCGAAGGTCGAGAGATTGCGAAAGCCGAGTTTGGCGTAGAGGTTTTTCGCCTGGCGATTGTCATGCAGCACCGACAGGTCGAGGTAGCTCAAGCCCCGGCTCATGAAATGCTCGATGAGGTGACGCACCAGCACTTCGCCCACACCGGGCCGTGGGCATTGCGGATCGACGGCCAGGCACCAGAGGCTGCTGCCGTTTTCCGGGTCGTTGAAGGCCTTCTGATGATTCAGGCCCATGACGCTGCCGATCACCGCACCGGTGTCGTCGTCTTCGGCCAGCCAGTAGACCGGGCCGCCCTCGTGGCGCGGGGTCAGTCGCAGCGGGTCGATGGGCAACATGCCCCGGGCCTGGTAGAGCTGGTTGATGGCCTGCCAGTCGGTCTCGCTCTGGGCCCGGCGAATCCGGAAACCGCGAAACACCCGGGTGGACTGGCGATAGTCGCTGAACCACAGGCGCAAGGTATCGGATGGATCGAGGAACAGTTGCGCCGGTTCCAACCCCAGCACTTGCTGGGGCGCGGCCACGTACAAGGCAATGTCGCGTTCACCGGGTTGTTCGTTGAGCAGTTCCCGGGCCAGGCTCGCCGGGTCCGGGAAGGTGTGGCCGATCAGCAGTCGGCCCCAGCCGCAATGCACCGCGATCGGGTCGGCGCCCAATTCGCTGCCGTCTTCGGCCAGGCGTGCCTGCAGGCGTTCGTAAGAAGGCGCCTGGCCGCGCAAGAGGCGTTGGTTGTGAACGGTTGCGTGAGGTTTCATCGATCAGATTCCTTGCTCGCTGAGCCACAGGTTCAGCGCCGCCAGTTGCCACAGTCGCGAGCCGCGCAACGGCGTGAGCTGGCCGTTGGGGTCGGTGAGCAGGCGGTCGAGCATGGCCGGGTTGAACAGGCCGCGATCCTGGCTCGGATCCAGCAGCAGCTCGCGGACCCAGGCCAGGGTATGGCCTTCCAGGTGCTTGAGGCCAGGCACTGGGAAATAACCTTTCTTGCGGTCGATCACCTCGCTGGGGATCACCCGTCGGGCGGCTTCCTTGAGCACCTGCTTGCCGCCATCGGGCAACTTGAACTGCGCCGGGACTCGGGCCGAAAGCTCGACCAAGCGGTAGTCCAGAAACGGCGTGCGCGCTTCCAGGCCCCAGGCCATGGTCATGTTGTCGACGCGCTTGACCGGGTCGTCCACCAGCATCACCGTGCTGTCCAGGCGCAGGGCCTTGTCCACCGCGGCATTGGCCCCGGGTTGGGCGAAATGTTCCTTGACGAAGTCACCGGCCGCGTCATTGGCCGTCAGCCAGTTGGGCTGCACGGTGGCCGCATATTCTTCGTAGCTGCGGTCGAAAAACGCAGCGCGATAGGCGGCGTACGGATCGCTGGCGCCATCGACCTGCGGGTACCAGTGGTAACCGGCGAACAGCTCGTCGGCGCCCTGGCCGCTTTGTACGACTTTGCAATGCTTGGCCACTTCCCGCGACAGCAGGTAGAAGGCGATGCAATCGTGGCTGACCATCGGCTCGCTCATGGCGCGGAACGCCGCGGGCAGTTGCTCGATGATCTCTTTTTCGTCGATGCGCAGTTGGTGGTGGCGGGTGCCGTAGTGCTTGGCGATCAGGTCCGAATATTGGAATTCGTCACCGCGCTCGCCGCCGGCATCCTGGAAACCGATGGAGAACGTGGACAGGTCTTCCACGCCCACTTCCCGCAACAGACCCACCAACATGCTTGAGTCGACGCCCCCGGACAGCAGCACGCCGACATCCACGGCGGCGCGCTGGCGAATGGCGACGGCTTCACGGGTGCTGTCGAGCACGCGGTCGGTCCAGTCTTCCAGGTTCAGGTGCTGTTCGTCGGCCCGAGGGCCGTAGGGCAGGGTCCACCAGGTTTTCTGCTCGGTGGTGCCGTCGGCTTCGATGCGCATCCAGGTAGCGGGCGGCAGTTTTTCAACACCGGCCAGCAAGGTACGGGGCGCCGGGACCACGGCGTGGAAATTCAGATAATGGTTGAGGGCCACCGGGTCGAGCATGGGGTTGATGTCGCCGCCCTTGAGCAGCGCCGGCAATGCCGAGGCGAAGCGTAGCCGCTGGCCGGTGCGCGACAGGTACAGCGGCTTGACGCCGAGGCGGTCGCGGGCGATGAACAGCCGCTTGGCATCGCGCTCCCAGATGGCGAACGCGAACATGCCGTTGAGCTTGGGCAGCAGTGCTTCGCCCCAGGCGTGGTAGCCCTTGAGCAGCACTTCGGTGTCGCCACCGGAATAGAAGGTGTAGCCCAGGGCTTCGAGTTCGGTGCGCAGTTCCGGGTAGTTGTAGATCGCGCCGTTGAAGGCCAGGGACAGGCCCAGTTGATTGTCGATCATCGGCTGGGCCGAGCCGTCCGACAGGTCCATGATTTTCAGGCGCCGATGGCCCAGGGCAATCGGCCCCTGGCTATGAAAACCCCACGCGTCAGGGCCGCGAGGGGCCAGGTGATGGGTGATCCGCTCTACGGCCGCAAGGTCCGCAGGTTGTTGATCGAAACGTAACTCTCCAGCTAATCCGCACATAAGTCCTTACCGGTTTTTCCGTTGGGGAGGGGTCAAGCAGCACGCGCCAAAAGGGCGGGTACCCTGAAACTGACCGGAGGGATTGCTGTGAGTTTTAGATCGATGCGTTATAAGCCGGCGGGTGGGTTGGTCTGCCATGGGATTTAAAGATAGGCGAACCTGTGGGAGCTGAGCTTGCTCGCGATGGCGGTGGATCAGCCGGCATCTTAGTAGGCTGACACATCGCCATCGCGAGCAAGCTCAGCTCCCACAGGGTTTGTTGTGAGCCATCCATCGGGGTCAGGCCTTGCCCCGAATCAAGGCCCGCAACGCAAACCGGTTCGGGTGGCAGGCCTCGGCCACGCTGCGGGGCAGTGGCAGTGGTTCGTTGTCCAGCCAGGCGGCGATCAGTTCGCCCGACAGGGGCGCGGTGATCAGGCCTCGGGAACCGTGGCCGCTGTTGATGTACAGGCCCGCGAGCCACGGGCAAGGGGCGTCCGGTACTTGGCGGGCGTCTTTGCCCAGGGCCGCATAGGTGTCGGTAAAGGCCTGGCGGTCGGCCAACGGTCCGACAATCGGCAGGTAATCCGGGCTGGTGCAGCGAAACGCCACGCGGCCTTCGAGGTGCTCCGGGTCCAAGGTAGCGGCGTTCAAGCGCTGCACCAGGTCTTGGGAGATTTCTTCGAGCATCTGCAGGTTGCCGGCGTGCTCGGCGGCGGTGGGGGTCAGGTCGTCGCTGTTGAAGTCGAAACTGGCGCCCAGGGTGTGTTCGCCCTGCCGCGGCGGCGCCACATAACCTTCGGCGCAGACCACCGTCGCCAGGCTCTGGCTGCGGTGGGTTTGCGGCAGACGGGTGATCTGCCCGCGAATGCGCTTGAGCGGCAAGTCGGCAGCCGGTTCGAAGCGTTTGATCTCGGCAGCACTGGCGAGAATCACCACCGGTGCGCTGGCCAGGCAGCGTTCGCTGTCCCACGCCTGCCATTGGCCGTCGACGCGGCGCAAGTGCAGCACGTCATGATGGGGTTGCACATCGATCGCCGGTCCTGAGGCTTGCCAGCGACACAATGCTGGCGGATGCACCCAGCCGCCCTCGGGATAAAACAAGCCTCCACAGGCCAGGCCGATGCCGGATCGGGCCTGGGCTTCGGACTGATCCAGGGTGTGCAGTAAATCCGTTGGGAACGCCTCGGCCAGTTGTGCCTGGCGTTCGGTTTCCTTGCTGTTGAAGGCCAACTGCAAAACGCCACAGGCATCCCAGTCAACGCCGCGTTGCAGTTGCTCCAGCACGCGTCGGGTGTAGCCGAAGCCGCTGAGGATCATCTGCGACAATGCGGTGCCGTGGGCCGACAACTTGAGGTACAGCACGCCCTGGGGGTTGCCGGAGGCCTCCTCGGCCAACCCGGCATGCCGCTCCAGCAGTGTCACCTGCCAGCCACGGGCGGCGAGGCTCGCCGCGCTGGCACAACCGGCCAGGCCACCGCCGATCACCAGGGCCCGGCGCTCGCCGGTGGGTGGCACGGGGCGGGCGTACCAGGGTTTTGCCGGGGACGGCGTCGGTGTCTGCTCCGGCCAGCCAAGAAACACGCCCCGCAGGATTTCCCACTTATGGCCGATCCCCGGCGTGCGCTTCATCTTGAAGCCCGCCGCGTTCAGCAGGCGCCGGACCCAACCGGTGCTGGTGAAAGTACTGAGGGTGGCGCCGGGTGCGGCCAGCCGGGCCAGTTCGGCGAACAGCTCGGCGGTCCACATCTCTGGGTTTCGGGCCGGTGCGAAACCGTCCAGGAACCAGGCATCGATCTGCCCGTCCAACTGCGGCAACTGCTCCAGGGCATCGCCGATCAACAGGGTCAGCGTCACCCGCCCATTGGCCAGGACCAGGCGCTGGAAACCCTGATGGATCGCCACGTATTGCCCAAGCAGTTGCTCGGCCTGGAGGGCGAGCTGCGGCCAGAGGGCCAGGGCCCGACACAGGTCCTGCGGGTTCAATGGATACTTCTCGACGCTGACGAAATGCAGCCGCGCCCCGGACGGCGCGCATTGTTCGAACAACTGCCAGGCGCAGAGGAAGTTCAAGCCGGTGCCAAAGCCGGTTTCGCCGATCACCAGGCGCCCGTCGGCGGGCAGCGCGGCAAAGCGCTCGGCCAGGTTGTTCTGCTCGAGGAACACGTAACGGGTTTCTTCCAGCCCGGACTGATCGGAGAAATACACGTCGTCGAACACCCGCGAACGCGGGCGACCCTGGTCGTCCCAGTCGAGTTGGGCGTGGTGCTGTACAGGCGTCATGGCAGGCTCGGTCGAAACAAGGTAGCCATTCTAGCCGATCGATTACCGATTGCTCCTGTGCATACGCATCCGTAGGAGCTGACGAGTGCAACGAGGCTGCGATCTTTCGCGCGAGACTCAATTGACCGGGACAAGATCGCAGCCTCGTTGCACTCGACAGCTCCTACACAGCTCCTACACGGGCCGCATCCAATCCGCTAGTCTTGCCCCAATCCCTGGAAGGAGCTGTCCATGTTCGAATCCGCTGAAATCGGTCACGTCATCGATAAAGACACCTTTGAAGCCGAGGTGCCGGCCCTGCGTGAAGCACTGCTGGAAGCGCAGTTCGAGTTGCAGCAACAGGGTCGGTTTCCGGTCATCGTGTTGATCAACGGCATCGAAGGCGCGGGCAAGGGCGAGACGGTGAAGTTGCTCAATGAATGGATGGACCCGCGGCTGATCGAAGTGCGCACCTTCGACCAGCAGACCGACGAGGAGCTGGCGCGGCCTCCCGCGTGGCGTTATTGGCGGATGCTGCCGGCCAAGGGGCGCATGGGGATTTTCTTCGGCAACTGGTACAGCCAGATGCTGCAAGGCCGGGTCCATGGCGAATTCAAGGACCCACGGCTCGACCAGGCGATCGCCGGTGCCGAGCGCCTGGAAAAAATGCTCTGCGATGAAGGCGCGCTGATCTTCAAGTTCTGGTTCCACCTGTCCAAGAAACAGATGAAGGCCCGGCTCAAGGGGCTCAAGGATGACCCGCTGCACAGTTGGCGCATCAGCCCGCTGGATTGGCAGCAATCCCAGACCTATGACAAGTTCGTCAAATACGGCGAGCGTGTGCTGCGCCGCACCAGTCGCGATTACGCGCCCTGGCATGTGATCGAAGGCATGGACAGCTGTTATCGCAGCCTCACCGTCGGGCGGATCCTGCTCGACGGTTTGCGCCAGGCCCTGGACCGGCCGAAGATCAAGCCGCAAAAGGTCAGCGTGGCGCCGCTGCCCGAGTTGGATGGCCAGATCACGTTGCTCGACAGCCTGGACATGACCCGGCGCCTGGACAAGGCCGACTACGAAGAGCAACTGATCACCGAGCAGGCGCGCTTCGCCGGGCTGCTGCGGGACAAACGCATGCGCCAGCATGCCCTGGTGGCGGTGTTCGAAGGCAACGACGCGGCGGGCAAGGGCGGGGCGATCCGGCGGGTCACGGCGGCCCTGGACCCGCGCCAATACAGCATCGTGCCCATTGCCGCACCCACGGAAGAAGAGCGCGCCCACCCCTACATGTGGCGGTTCTGGCGGCATATTCCCGCACGCGGCAAGTTCACCATGTTCGACCGCTCCTGGTACGGCCGGGTGCTGGTGGAGCGGGTCGAAGGGTTTTGCAGCCAGGCCGACTGGCTGCGGGCCTACGGGGAAATCAACGATTTCGAGGAACAGCTCGCCGATGCCGGCGTGGTGGTGGTCAAGTTCTGGCTGGCCATCGACAAGGAAACCCAACTGGAGCGTTTCCAGGAGCGCGAGGACATCCCGTTCAAGCGCTTCAAGATCACCGAGGATGACTGGCGCAACCGCGACAAGTGGGATGCCTACCGCGCCGCGGTGTGCGACATGGTCGACCGCACCAGCACCGAGATTGCCCCCTGGACCTTGGTGGAGGCCAACGACAAGCGCTGGGCGCGGGTCAAGGTGTTGCGCACCCTCAACCAGGCGCTGGAGGCGGCTTTCGAGCGCAGTGCGAGACAGGCTCGCAAGAAGAAGCGCTAGGGCGATGGGCGCGCATACGCGAGGTGAATGATTGTCGCGGTCGGTTATCCAGTGGATCTATGCTCGATCCACTCTCAACCGACTACAACAATGAGGTACAGCCATGCGTGAAGTGGTGATCGTCGACAGCGTACGGACCGGCCTGGCCAAGTCCTTTCGTGGCAAGTTCAACATGACCCGTCCGGATGACATGGCGGCCCATTGCGTCAATGCCTTGCTGGCGCGCAACGACATCAACCCGGCCAGTGTCGAGGACTGCATCGTCGGGGCCGGGTCCAATGAAGGTGCCCAGGGCTACAACATCGGGCGCAACGTGGCGGTGCTCTCGCAATTGGGCATCGGCACGGCCGGCATGACCCTCAACCGCTTCTGTTCTTCGGGCCTGCAAGCCATTGCCATCGCCGCCAACCAGATCGCTTCCGGTTGCAGCGACATCATCGTGGCCGGCGGGGTGGAGTCCATCAGCCTGACGATGAAAAGCGTCAACACCGACAACCTGATCAACCCGCTGCTCAAGGAACAGGTGCCCGGGATTTATTTTCCCATGGGCCAGACCGCCGAGATCGTCGCCCGCCGCTACCAGGTCAGCCGCGAGGAGCAGGATCGCTACGCCTTGCAGAGCCAGCAACGCACCGCCAAGGCACAGGCGGCGGGGTTGTTCGATGACGAAATCATTCCGATGGCGGTCAAGTACCGGGTCGAGGACAAGAACACGGGTGCCGTGCAGATCCTGGACGGTGTGGTCGATCACGACGATTGCAACCGCCCGGACACCACCTATGAAAGCCTGGCCGGCCTGAAACCGGTGTTCGCCGAAGACGGCTCGGTGACGGCGGGCAACTCCTCGCAGTTGTCCGACGGGGCCTCGATGACCTTGGTGATGAGCCTGGAAAAGGCCCTGGCCCTGGGGCTCAAGCCCAAGGCGTTTTTCCGCGGCTTTACGGTGGCCGGTTGCGAGCCGGACGAAATGGGCATCGGCCCGGTGTTTTCGGTGCCCAAGCTGCTCAAGGCCAAGGGCTTGCAGATCGCCGATATCGACCTGTGGGAACTCAACGAGGCGTTCGCTTCCCAATGCCTGTACAGCCGCGACCGGCTGGAAATCGATCCGCAGAAATACAACGTCAACGGCGGCTCGATCTCCATCGGCCATCCATTCGGCATGACCGGTTCGCGGCAGGTGGGGCATCTGGTGCGTGAGCTGCAACGGCGCAACCTGCGTTACGGCATCGTGACCATGTGCGTGGGCGGCGGGATGGGGGCTACGGGGTTGTTCGAGGCGGTGAGATAACCACGGGCTTAGGGAGGTCGGCGGCTTTTGTGGCCAGGGAGCTTGTGTGGCGAGGGAGCTTGCTCCCGCTCGGCTGCGAAGCAGTCGTTAACCTGTCGATGCGGTTTATTGGCGGGGCAGAAGGGCCGCTTCGCGACCCAGCGGGAGCAAGCTCCCTCGCCACAAGAGAGCGGTACGCTAGCTGGCGACCTGAGTCAGTTGCAGCATTCGCTGTACATACGCCTCCACTTCCCGCAACGCATCCTCGCGACTGGCGAACGGTCCTTCCTGGGTGCCTTCCCGGGTGTTGAAGTAAAATTCGCCGTTTATCCGGCAAATCCGGTCACTGGGAAAGACCATCGCAGGGGCGAGGTCCTGGGCGCGTTTGCCGAGCATGAGGGGCTCCAAAAGAGGCGGCTGGATCAGGTTGAGTGAAGTTTAGGAGCTGGCGTTGACGGCTGCTTGGCGAACCGATAGGCGGCCATGTGCCATATCCGTGCCCGGTTCAATTAATCCCCAACTGTTCCTGTGTTGCTGGGCGATAGACGCCTAGAATGGGCGTTCTTTGTCTTGGGCTTCGAGGGTTGCATGCACATATCGTCCGGTCGCTGGGTCTATGGCTTGTTCCTTGCCCTGTTGACTGCCCTGCTCTGGGGAATCCTGCCGATCAAGCTCAAGCAAGTGCTGCAAGTGATGGACCCGGTCACCGTGACCTGGTTTCGCTTGCTGGTGTCCGGCGGTTTGCTGTTCATCTATTTGGCGGCCACCCGGCGCCTGCCCAGTCGCAAGGTGCTCGGCCCTCGCGGCGGCTGGCTGGTGGCGATGGCGGTGCTCGGGCTGGTGGGCAACTACGTGTTGTACCTGATGGGCCTGAATCGCTTGAGCCCCGGCACCGCGCAACTGGTGGTGCAGATGGGGCCGATCATGTTGCTGGTCGCCAGCCTGTTCGTGTTCAAGGAGCGGTTCAGCGTGGGGCAGGGCATCGGCCTGCTGGTGTTGCTGATCGGTTTCACGCTGTTTTTCAACCAGCGCCTGGGCGAGTTGCTGACGTCCCTGAGCGACTACACCGCCGGGGTGCTGATGGTGTTGCTGGCGTCGACGGTATGGACGTTCTATGCCCTGGGCCAGAAGCAATTGTTGACGGTGTGGAACTCGTTGCAGGTGATGATGGTGATCTACCTGTTCTGCGCGCTGCTGCTCACACCCTGGGTGCATCCGTTGGAGGCGCTGCAATTGAGCCCGTTGCAAGGCTGGTTGTTGCTCGCTTGTTGCCTCAACACCCTGATTGCCTATGGCGCGTTCGCCGAAGCCCTGGCCCATTGGGAAGCGTCGCGGGTCAGCGCGACCCTGGCGATCACGCCGCTGGTGACCTTCGCCGCGGTGGCGATGGCGGCCTGGTGGTGGCCTGATTATGTCCATGCCGAGCAGATCAACCTGCTGGGCTATGGCGGGGCGGTGCTGGTGGTCCTGGGGTCGGCGCTGGTCGCCCTGGGGCCCTCGCTGATCGCCGGGCTCAGGGCCCGGCGCGAGCGTTTGGCTGTCGGGCGTTAGCCCCCTGTGGGAGCGAGCCTGCTCGCGATAGCGGCTCACGAGTCAACAGTGATGCCGAGCCTGCCGGCCTCATCGCGAGCAAGCTCGCTCCCACAGTGGATCTTCAGTGGATGTAATGTCGCGGTCCACGCTGGCCTGTGGGAGCGAGCTTGCTCGCGATAGCGCACTATCGATCAAGGCAAAACTCAGCCCTGGCTACCCGCTTCCAGCATATTCTCCGGCCTCACCCAGGCATCGAACTCTTCATCGGTGAGATACCCCAACTGCAACGCCGCTTCGCGCAAGGTCAGCCCTTCACCGTAGGCTTTCTTGGCGATTTCCGCTGACTTGTCGTAGCCGATGTGCGGGTTCAGCGCGGTTACCAGCATCAACCCACGTTCCAGGTGCGCGGCCATCTGCTCGGTGTCCGGTTCGAGCCCGGCGATGCAGTGCTGCTGGAAGTTGCTGCAGCCATCGGCCAACAGGCGAATCGATTGCAGCAGGTTGTGGATGATCACCGGTTTGAACACGTTCAACTGCAGATGCCCCTGGCTGGCGGCAAAACCGATGGTCACGTCGTTGCCCATGACCTGGCAGGCCAGCATCGACAAGGCTTCGCACTGGGTCGGGTTGACCTTGCCGGGCATGATGGAACTGCCCGGTTCGTTGGCCGGCAATTTCACCTCGGCGAACCCGGCCCGTGGCCCGGAGCCCAACAGGCGCAGGTCGTTGGCGATTTTCATCAGGGTCACGGCGAGGGTTTTCAGCGCGCCGGACAACGAGGTCAGGGGTTCATGGCCGGCCAGCGCGGCAAACTTGTTGGGTGCGGTGACGAACGGCAGGCCCGACAGCGCCGCCAGTTCTGCGGCAATCGCTTCGCCGAACCCATGGGGTGAATTGAGCCCGGTGCCCACTGCCGTGCCGCCCTGGGCCAGTTCGCAGACCGCCGGTAGCGCGGCGCGAATCGCCCGTTCGGCGTAATCGAGCTGGGCAATGAACGCCGACAGTTCCTGGCCAAAGGTGATCGGCGTGGCATCCATCATGTGGGTACGGCCGGTCTTGACCAGCTTCATGTGGCGCGCGGCCAGTTCCGCGAGACCGCCGGACAGCTCGCCGATGGCCGGCAACAATTGCTGATGGACGGCCTGGGCGGCGGCGATGTGCATCGCGGTGGGGAAGCAGTCGTTGGAACTCTGCGAGCGGTTGACGTGGTCGTTGGGGTGCACCGGGCTCTTGCCGCCGCGGGGGTTGCCGGCCAGTTCGTTGGCGCGTCCGGCGATCACTTCGTTGACGTTCATGTTGCTCTGGGTCCCGCTGCCGGTCTGCCAGACCACCAGCGGGAATTGGTCGTCGTGCTGGCCGTCCAGCACTTCGTCGGCGGCCTGTTCGATCAGGCGGGCGATGTCGGCGGGGAGGTCGCCATTGCGATCATTGACCCGCGCGGCGGCCTTCTTGATCAGCGCCAGGGCGTGCAACACCGACAGCGGCATGCGTTCGTTGCCAATGGCGAAGTTGATCATGGAACGCTGCGTCTGCGCGCCCCAGTAGGCGTCGTCCGGGACTTCAACCTGGCCAAGGCTGTCGGTTTCGATACGGCTCATCGGGTCAAACTCCTTAAAGGCTGAATGCGCAGTTTAGGCCCAGATGGGCGGCTCCGGTTCCCTCAATCATCCCTCAATTCAGCAACGGCGGCTTCGGCCCGTCAATCGGACCCGACAACCGTCGGGGTTGAGCCCCGGCGTTTTTTAGGCGCAGAATGGTCGCCCTTGGGGTTTTACCTCGCCTGTAATGAAAGGAAACTCGATGACCCGTCTTCGTGCCATCTGTACCGCAGTTGCTCTGGTGTGTGCCAGCGGCCCTGTTTTCGCCGATACCGCCAGCCACAACGCCAGCGCCGAAGCGTTCCTGACCCTGGCGCACGCTGACAAACTGGGCACTCCGGTGTACATGCAAGTGCAGCAGATGTTTGCCCAGCGCTTTGAACAGACCAAGGCCCCTGAGTCGAAAAAAGCCACCCTGGAAACCTACCAGGCCAAGGCCAATGCCGCGCTGGACCAAGCCATCGGCTGGAACAAGCTCAAGCCGGACATGGTCAAGCTCTACACCAGCAACTTCAACGAATCGGAGCTCAAGGACCTGGTCGCTTTCTACCAGTCGCCATTGGGCAAGAAAGTCCTGGAAAAAATGCCACAGTTGACCCAGCAATCGGCCCAGCTGACCCAGGCCAAGCTTGAAAGCGCGGTGCCAGTGGTCAACAAGCTGCTGGCCGACATGACGGCCGAGCTCGAGCCAAAAGCCGCTGCTCCAGCCAAGAAAAAGCCGTAAGCGGAGCCCGGTATGAGCATGCAACAACGCATCGAATCAACGCTTGGGCTGTTGCAGCCCGAGCATTTGCAAGTGCTGGATGAAAGCCACATGCACAGCCGTGGCCTGCAGACCCACTTCAAGGCCGTGGTGGTCAGCCAGCAGTTCGAAGGGCTCAATCGCGTCAAGCGTCACCAGAAAGTCTATGGCACGCTGGGCGAGCTGATGGGCGAATTCCATGCGTTGGCGCTGCACACCTACACACCCGAGGAGTGGGCCCAGATCGACGCCGCCCCGGCTTCGCCGACCTGTGCCGGTGGCAGCAAGCACTGAAAGTGGTTGTTTGTCGCGCGGATGCTTGTTGTGGCGAGGGAGCTTGCTCCCGCTGGACCGCGAAGCGGTCCCCTGGAAACTGATCCAGACGACGGCTTCGCCGCCGAGCGGGAGCAAGCTCCCTCGCCACAATTGGTCCAGCTCCCAGGCGCGTGCAGCTCCTAAAGCCACCGTGTCTTTGCTAGAATCCGCAACGCGCCGCTCACCCGGCGCGTTTTTTTTCGCATCCGGTTCACCCTTTACGAGGGTAGCCACCTGGAGAAACACCCATGACACAACCCATTGTCGTGGCGGCACTGTATAAGTTCGTCACCCTGGAAGATTACGTCGAGCTGCGTGAGCCCTTGCTCAAGGCCATGCTCGACAACGGCATCAAAGGCACGTTGCTGATCGCCGAGGAAGGCATCAACGGCACGGTCTCCGGCACCCGCGAAGGAATCGACGGCCTGCTGGCCTGGCTCAAGAACGATCCGCGCATGATCGACATCGACCATAAAGAGTCGTATTGCGATGAGCAGCCGTTCTACCGCACCAAGGTCAAGCTCAAGAAAGAAATCGTCACCCTTGGCGTCGAAGGCGTGGACCCGAACAAGCAAGTCGGCACTTACGTCGAACCGCAGGACTGGAACGCGCTGATCAGCGATCCGGAAGTGCTGCTGATCGACACTCGCAACGATTATGAAGTGTCCATCGGCACCTTCGAAGGCGCCATCGACCCCAAGACTACCAGCTTTCGCGAGTTCCCCGAGTACATCAAGGCCCACTTCGACCCGGCCAGGCACAAGAAGGTCGCGATGTTCTGCACCGGTGGCATTCGCTGTGAAAAAGCCTCCAGCTACATGCTCGGCCAGGGGTTCGACGAGGTCTATCACCTCAAGGGCGGCATCCTGAAATACCTCGAAGAGGTCCCTCAGGAAGAAACCAAGTGGCGCGGCGACTGCTTCGTGTTCGATAACCGCGTGACCGTTCGCCACGACCTCAGCGAAGGGGACTACGATCAATGTCACGCTTGTCGTACTCCGGTGAGCGTAGAAGACCGCGCTTCGGAGCACTATGTGCCTGGCATCAGTTGCCCGCATTGCTGGGATAAGCTGAGCGAGAAAACCCGTCGCAGCGCCATCGACCGGCAGAAACAGATCGAGTTGGCCAAGGCGCGCAACATGCCGCACCCGATCGGCTACAACTACAAGCAAACATCTTCCGAGGCTTGAGCCATGACGTCACGCCTGCTCTATGTGATGGACCCGATGTGTTCCTGGTGCTGGGGCTTTGCGCCGGTGGCCGAGGCGTTGGTCGAGCAGGCGCACGCCGCGGGTGTGGAGTTGCACCTGGTGGTGGGCGGTTTGCGCACCGGCAGCGGTTCGGCGCTGGAGCCGACCACCCGGCGCTACATTCTCGAGCACTGGCAGGCCGTGACCCAGGCCACTGGACAGCCCTTCAAGCTTGAAGGCGCGTTGCCGGATGGTTTCGTCTACGACACCGAGCCCGCCTGCCGGGCAGTGGTGACGGCCCGCAGCCTGGCTCCGGACCTGGCCTGGACGCTGGTGAAGCTGATCCAACAGGCCTTTTATGTACAAGGCCGTGACGTCACCCACGCCAGCGTCCTGGTGGAACTGGCCGAGCAGGCCGGGCTGCCACGCATCGAATTCGCCGCGGCCTTCGATCGCGCCGACCAGCATGCGGCCACCGCGGCGGATTTCACCTGGGTCCAGGATTTGGGCATTGCCGGGTTCCCCACGCTGCTGGCCGAGCGTGACGGCCAGTTGGCCTTGCTGACCAACGGTTACCAGCCCCTGAGCCAGTTGTCGCCCTTGCTTGGCCGCTGGCTGGAGCGCGCGACCTGTGCCTGAGCGACCGTCAGCCCCATCGACCTCGCAGCGCATCGACCGGTTGAGCTGGGCGGAGATCCGTCGCCTGGCCCTCAAACATAAAAAAGCCCTGTGGATCGCCAACGGCGTGGCCGTGCTGGCGACGCTGTGCAGCGTGCCGATTCCGTTGCTGTTGCCGCTGCTGGTGGACGAGGTCCTGCTGGGCCACGGCGATGCGGCCCTGAAAGTCATGAACCATGCCTTGCCCACGGCGTGGCAGAGCGCCGCCGGCTATATCGGGCTGATGTTGCTGGCGACCCTGACCCTGCGCTGTGGCGCCTTGCTGTTCAACGTGGTGCAGGCGCGCTTGTTCGCCAGGCTGGCCAAGGACATTGTCTATCGCATTCGCATCCGCTTGATCGAACGTCTCAAGCGAATCTCCCTGGGCGAGTACGAAAGCCTGGGCAGCGGCACCGTGGCGGCCCACCTGGTCACCGACCTGGACACCCTCGACAAATTCATCGGCGAGACCCTCAGCCGTTTCCTGGTGGCGATGCTGACCCTGGTGGGCACCGCCGGGATCCTGGTGTGGATGCACTGGGAACTGGCGCTGCTGATCCTGCTGTTCAACCCGCTGGTGATCTACGCCACGGTGCAACTGGGCAAGCGGGTCAAACACCTCAAGAAACTGGAGAACGACAGCACCTCGCGCTTCACCCAGGCCTTGACCGAAACCCTGGATGCCATCCAGGAAGTGCGCGCCGGCAACCGCCAGGGTTATTTCCTTGGCCGATTGGGGATGCGTGCCAAGGAGGTCCGCGATTACGCCGTGAATTCGCAGTGGAAAACCGACGCCTCGAACCGCGCCAGTGGTTTGCTGTTCCAGTTCGGCATCGATATTTTTCGCGCGGCGGCCATGCTCACCGTGGTGTTTTCCGACCTGTCCATCGGCCAGATGCTGGCGGTGTTCAGCTACCTCTGGTTCATGATCGGCCCGGTCGAGCAGCTGTTGAACCTGCAGTACGCCTATTACGCGGCCGGCGGCGCCTTGAACCGGATCAACGAATTGCTGGCCCGGGCCGACGAGCCCCAGTACACGGGGGGCGTCGATCCGTTCAAGGGCCGTGACACCGTGGGCATCGAAATCCAGGGGTTGAGTTTCGGTTACGGCGAGGAGCTGGTGCTCGACCAGTTGAACCTGTCCATTTCGCCGGGCGAGAAAGTCGCCATCGTCGGGGCCAGTGGCGGCGGCAAGAGCACCTTGGTGCAGTTGCTGCTGGGGTTGTACACGCCACAGTCGGGCAGTATTCGTTTCGGCGGCGCCACGCAGCAGGAGATCGGCCTGGAAACCATTCGGGAGAATGTTGCAGTGGTGTTGCAACATCCGGCGCTGTTCAACGACACGGTACGGGCCAACCTGGCCATGGGGCGCGAGCGCAGCGACGACGATTGCTGGCGGGCATTGGAAATCGCCCAGCTCGACGCCACGGTACGGGCGCTGCCCCAGGGCCTGGAAAGCGTTGTAGGGCGTTCTGGGGTTCGGCTGTCGGGCGGACAGCGCCAACGGCTGGCCATCGCCCGCATGGTACTGGCCGACCCGCGGGTAGTGATTCTCGACGAAGCCACCTCGGCATTGGACGCGGCCACCGAGTACAACCTTCACCAGGCACTGGCGCGCTTTTTGAGCGCACGCACCACGTTGATCATTGCCCACCGGCTTTCGGCGGTGAAGCAGGCCGATCGGGTATTGGTGTTCGACGGTGGGCAAATCGCCGAAGACGGCGACCATTTGCAGTTGATTGCCGACGGGGGCCTCTACGCTCGACTCTACGGTCATTTGCAACAGATACAACAGCCTTGAGTTTCCCGCCGTTTTCTGTGCTTAGTATCGGAAAAAACAGGCAAACACGTCGATTCTTCCAAATTCCACGCAAAGATCTCTTCATCCATTCATTCTATGGGTCGAAAACTAGCCTAGGCTGTTGAGTCAGGAGCGGAATTCTGGCGGGTGTTCGTCCGGCAGTACCTGTGCAAGGGACCTCATGAAGCAAAAGCAGACTCTCGGAACACCACGGCTGCTGGGCATCGTCTGGCCCTTTATTGCCGTTGTGCTATTTCAGGCATTGCTTGGCGGCGTCAGCCTTTACGTGCTTTCCGCGGTCCGTGGCTATGTAGCGGGGGAGAGTCTCTGGTCCAAGGGCCAGAAAGACGCCATCTATTACCTCAATCTCTACGCCGACAGCCGCGACGAGGCGATTTTCCGCAAATACCAGCAAGCCATCGCCGTACCCGAGGGCGGCCATGAGCTGCGGGTAGCGCTGGACAGCCAACCGCCGAACCTGGACGCGGCCCGGGCCGGCATCCTCAAGGGCGGCAATCATCCAGACGATGTGGCCAGCGTGATCTGGCTTTATCTGAATTTCCGTCACTTCAGTTACCTGGAAGAAGCCATCGATCTCTGGACGGTGGGTGATGGCTACCTGACCGAACTGGATAACGTCGCCCGGCAGATGCACAGCAGTATTGTCGCGGGCCAGGCGTCAGAGGTGGATATTCGCGGCTGGAAGGCCCAGATCTTTGCGATCAACGATTCCGTCACCCCGGCTGCCAAGGCGTTCAGCGACGCATTGGGCGAGGGCTCGCGTTTCATTCTGCGGCTCTTGCTGGTGACCAATTTCGCCACGGCCCTGGGGTTGATCGTCCTGGCGTTGTTGCGTACCCATAAACTGCTGGCCCAGCGGCAGGTGTTCGCCAATGCGCTGCAGATGGAGAAAGAGCGGGCACAGATCACCCTGCAATCCATCGGCGATGGGGTGATCACCACCGACGTGGAGGGGGCCATCGCCTACATGAACCCCGCCGCCGAAGCGATGACTCATTGGAAGGCCGAACACGCCATGGGCTTGCCCCTGGCGGCGCTGTTCAATTTGCTCGATGACAATGCCCAGACCGAAGGACTGACCCTGATCGAGCACATCCTCAGCGGTCGGCTCAGCGGCGCCAGTGAGCATTCGAAACTGATCCAGCGCCTGGATGGCAGCACCGTGTCGGTCACCCTGGTGGGCGCGCCGATCCGCCATGCGGGCAAGGTCAGTGGCGCCGTGCTGGTACTGCATGACATGACCCAGGAGCGGCAATACATCGCCAACCTGTCATGGCAGGCCACCCATGACGCCCTGACTGGCCTGGCCAACCGCCGGGAGTTCGAGTATCGCCTCGAGCAAGCCCTGCACAACCTCACTCGCCAGATCGGGCGCCATGCCTTGATGTTTCTCGACCTGGATCAGTTCAAGCTGGTCAACGACACCTGCGGTCATGCGGCGGGTGACGAATTGTTGCGGCATATCTGCGCCTTGCTGCAGTCAGGGCTGCGGGAAAATGACACCCTGGCCCGATTGGGTGGCGATGAGTTCGGGATCCTGCTGGAGAACTGTTCGCCGGAGGCGGCGGAAAAAATCGCCGAAGGGCTGCGCCAGACCGTGCAGAACCTGCACTTTGTCTGGAAGGGCCGGCCATTCGTGACCACCGTGAGCATCGGCCTGGTGCATATCGCCCAGACCCCGACGACCCTGGAGGCTTCCCTGCGGGCCGCCGACATGGCCTGTTACATGGCCAAGGAAAAGGGGCGCAACCGGGTCCAGGTCTATCATGCCGACGACTCGGAGTTGTCCCTGCGCTTTGGCGAGATGGCCTGGGTCCAGCGCTTGCACATGGCCCTGGAGGAAAACCGCTTTTGCCTGTATGCCCAGGAAATCGCCGCGCTGGGGCCGGGCGATCATGGTGGCGGGCACATTGAAATCCTGTTGCGCCTGCATGACGAAGCCGGGCGGATGATCCTGCCGGACAGCTTCATTCCCGCGGCGGAACGCTACGGGCTGATGACGTCCCTGGACCGTTGGGTGGTGGAGAATGTCTTCAAGATCATCCGCCAGTGCCTGAATGAATCGCGTCAGGGACCCATGGCGATGTGTGCGATTAATCTGTCAGGCACAACTATCGGAGATCAGGCGTTCCTCGACTTCCTGCGTAAACAGTTCGTGGCCTACTCGATTCCGCCGGAAATGATTTGTTTTGAAATTACAGAGACCAGCGCTATTTCGAATTTGGGCAGTGCGATCCGCTTTATCAATGAACTCAAGAGCTTGGGCTGCTATTTCTCTCTGGATGACTTTTGCGCCGGAATGTCTTCATTCGCTTACCTGAAACATTTACCTGTAGACTTCTTGAAGATCGACGGGAGTTTCGTAAAGGATATGCTGGACGACCCGATTAACCGTGCAATGGTCGAAGTGATCAATCACATCGGTCACGTCATGGGTAAGCGCACGATTGCCGAGTTTGTTGAAACCGCCCAGATCGAGCAGGCATTGCTGGAGATAGGGGTGGACTTCGCTCAGGGGTATGTGATCGAACGCCCGCAATTGTTTACCTGCGACACGTTGCAATGTCGGCCGGCCCGGCCCCAGCCGCTGTTATTCAAGGCCCCCGGCACGTTCCGCTGAAACTCTTGTTGATCCGAGAAAATCACAATCAAAAGGAGCCCGACAGTGATCGACACATTCAACCGAACAGGCCCGCTCATGGACGCCACAAGCTATCCGAAATGGGCACAGCAGCTCATTACCGATTGCAGCGAGAGCAAGCGCCGGGTTGTCGAACACGAACTGTATCAGCGCATGCGCGACAACAAGCTCAGCGCCAAGACCATGCGCCACTACCTCATTGGTGGTTGGCCGGTCGTCGAACAGTTCGCTTTATACATGGCACAGAACCTCACCAAGACCCGCTTTGCCCGCCACCCCGGCGAGGACATGGCGCGTCGCTGGCTGATGCGCAACATTCGTGTCGAACTCAACCATGCCGACTACTGGGTCAACTGGAGTGCCGCCCATGGCGTGACCCTGGAAGACCTGCAAGCCCAGCAGGTACCGCCTGAGCTGCATGCCTTGAGCCACTGGTGCTGGCACACCAGTTCCTCGGACTCGTTGATCGTGGCCATCGCCGCGACCAACTACGCCATCGAGGGCGCCACGGGAGAGTGGTCGGCGCTGGTGTGTTCCAACGGCGTCTATGCGGCCGCCTTCGCCGAGGAAGACCGCAAGCGGGCCATGAAATGGCTGAAGATGCATGCCCAGTACGACGATGCCCATCCTTGGGAAGCCCTGGAAATCATCTGTACGCTGGCGGGGATGAACCCGAGCAAGGCCTTGCAAACGGAGCTGCGCCAGGCCGTGTGCAAGAGCTATGACTACATGTACCTGTTCCTGGAGCGTTGCATGCAGCTGGAACAGGCAGAGCCTGCCAGCAGGGCGTCAGCCACCCGTGAGCGTCTGGCACTGGCCGGGAGCTGATTAGCTACAGATAGCCACAACCTGTGGGAGCGAGCCTGCTCGCGAAGAGGTCTGCAGTCGACGGGGAGGTTGACTGCCAGGCCCCTATCGCGAGCAAGCTCGCTCCCACAGTTGTTTTGGATGAGTGCTGGCTTCAGGTTCACCCCAAATCCCTGTGGGAGCGAGCTTGCTCGCGATAGGGTGGGTCAGATCGCGCAGCAGATGTCGGATGTGCTGCCGCCATCGCGAGCAAGCTCGCTCCCACACAAGCTCGTTCCCACAATGGTTTTCAGCCGGCCATCGCCAGCCGATTGCGGCCTTCGCGCTTGGCTACGTACAGCGCGCTGTCGGCCCTGCGCAGCAGGCTTTCCGAGGATTCCCCCGGTAGCAGGGTGGCGCACCCCAGGCTGGCCGTCAGCTCGATCCTTGTGCCTGTGGCGAAGTAATCCTGGGTCTGGGCGGCATAACGCAGTCGTTCACCGACCATCGCCGCGGCATCCCGGCTGGTATTGGCCAGCAGGATCAGAAATTCTTCACCACCGAACCTGAATACCATGTCCACATTGCGCAGTTGGCCCTTGATCGACTCGGCCACGGCCTTGAGCACTTCGTCGCCAACGCCGTGACCATGGCTGTCGTTGATGCGCTTGAAATGATCGATATCGAGCATCAGCACCGACAAGGGTTGCGAATGACGCTTGGCCATGTCGATTTCCCGCATCAGGGTCTGGTCCATGGCGATGCGGTTGCCGGTACCGGTCAGCGGATCGCGCAGGGCGCTTTGGGTCGCGGCGCGGTAGAGCAGCGCGTTGCGCAGTGGATACAGCAGCGTCGACATGATGGATTCAAGGTCGCTCTGTTCCGCCTCGGAGAAACGTTGGTTACGACGGAATACCAGCTCACCCAGGTGTTCGCCTTCATGGCTGAGGTTATAGCTGAGGGTGTGATGCCCGCGTTGCCCGAACTCCAGGCGCAGGTCACTGGCTTTGTGCTGATAGGCCAACGCATCCAGGGGCACCAGTCGCTGGATTTCCCGGAAAAACAGACCCAGGATGCGCTGCGGCTCCAGGCTGGTCTGTAGCTGCTGGCTCAATTGCTGGCGCAATTGCGACAGACTGACGGAGCGTGCTGGGAGCGGCGATGGCTGAGTCAGGCCCAAACGCTGCAATTTGGCGCTGTCGAAGTCGAACGCGTTGATCTGGTTGGGCGTTTTCATATGGCGTTAGCCCCTAAGCTAAATCTGTCCCGCAGGTTGGGTGCGGCGGCTTTGGGCTGCACGTCGTACTGGTCCTTCAGTCCCGTAGGACAACTGATTTGAGTCTAGTCCGCTTTCCATGGCAGGCATAAGTCTCGTCTCACCGTCCATTACCTGCCGAACATGGCATGTTTGAAGAGGTTAGAGCGAAAGTCGTGCCATTCGGTTCACTTGCGTAAAAACCGATTAGAAATCAATGAATTGATAGCGAGTCGCGAATGCAGGGGCGACGTGGACTTGGCGGTTCGCCTGGTTTGGCGTCGACTGGGGCCGGCATCGCGACGGTAAATCGTCGCGATGCAGGCTTCATTATTGTGCGTTGAACGCCTGACCGTTGACGCCAGTGCTGTCCGGGCCCATGAGGTACAGGTAGACCGGCATGATCGCTTCGGGCGTCGGATTGTTGAGCGGGTTTTCTCCCGGGTAGGCCTGGGCGCGCATGCTGGTGCGGGTGGCGCCGGGGTTGATGCTGTTGGCGCGCACCGCGGCGACGGTATCGACTTCGTCGGCCAGGGTCTGCATCAGCCCCTCGGTGGCGAACTTGGACACGCCATAGGCGCCCCAGTAGGCCCGGCCCTTGCGGCCGACGCTGCTGGAGGTGAACACCACGGACGCATCCTTGGACAGCTTGAGCAGTGGCAGCAAGGTGCTGGTGAGCATGAACATCGCGTTGACGTTGACGTGCATCACCCGCATGAAGTTCTCACCGGACAACTGTTCCAGCGGGGTGCGCGGGCCGATGATCGAGGCGTTGTGCAACAAGCCGTCCAGATGACCGAACTCGGTTTCGATCATCGCCGCCAGTTCATCGTACTGATGAGGCAGTGCGGTTTCGAGGTTGAACGGAATCACCGCTGGCTGCGGATGACCGGCCGCTTCGATTTCATCGTAGACCTGGGTCAGGTTGGCTTCGGTCTTGCCCAGCAGCAGTACGGTGGCGCCATGGGCGGCGTAGGTTTTCGCCGCTGCGGCACCGATCCCGCGACCGGCGCCGGTGACCAGGATCACCCGGCCATTGAGCAGGTCGGGACGGGCGGAATAATCAAACATAAAAAACCTCAACAATTAGAGCGGCACAGTACCGGTGACGAGGAAGCTTTTGTGGCAAAGAGGCTTTTGTGGCGAGGGAGCTTGCTCCCGCTCGGCGGCGCAGCCGTCGTCTAGGGGACCGCTTCGCGCTCCAGCGGGAGCAAGCTCCCTCGCCACAACGGCTCAGTTCAGCAACTGCACAACGCGTTATCCAGCACTTCACGTAGCGCCGAGGGGTGGTCGATCACGACATCCGCGCCCCAATGATTCGGGTTGTCGTCCGGGTGGATGTAGCCGTAGGTCACCGCGCAGGTCTTGGTGCCGGCGCTGCGCCCGGACTCGATGTCCCGCAGGTCATCGCCCACGAACAGCACGCTGGCGGGGTCCAGGTCGAGCATCTTGCAGGCCAGGGTCAGTGGTTCCGGGTCCGGCTTGCTGTTTTTCACGTGGTCAGGGCAGATCAGCACTTTCGAACGCTCGGCCAGGCCCAGTTGCTGCATGATCGGTTCGGCGAAACGCACGGGCTTGTTGGTGACCACGCCCCAGATCAGGTTGGCCGCTTCGATATCGGCCAGCACTTCGGCCATGCCGTCGAACAGGTGGCTGTGGACCGCACAGCCCTTGAGGTAACGGTCGAGGAATTCCTGGCGCAATTCCTCGAACCCTGGTGATTCCGGGTCCATGGAAAAGGTCACGGCGACCATCGCCCGGGCGCCGCCGGAAATCTCGTCGCGAATGTGCTGGGTGTTCATCGGTGGCAAGCCACGGTCGGCGCGCATGGCCTGGCAAATGGCGATGAAATCCGGCGCGGTGTCGAGCAGCGTGCCGTCCATGTCGAAGAGAACCGCTTTGAGACGCATCGCCTTACTCCTCGCGCAGGGTCTGGATCATGTAGTTGACGTCAACGTCGGCGGCCAGCTTGTAGTGCTTGGTCAATGGGTTGTAGGTCAGGCCGATGATGTCCTTGACGGTCAGCCCGGCCGCGCGGCTCCAGGCGCCCAGTTCGGAGGGGCGGATGAATTTCTTGAAGTCGTGAGTGCCCCGTGGCAACAGCTTCATGATGTATTCGGCGCCAATGATGGCGAACAGGTAGGCCTTCGGGTTGCGGTTGATGGTGGAGAAGAACACCTGGCCGCCCGGCTTGACCATGCTAAAGCAAGCGCGGATGACCGAGGACGGGTCCGGCACGTGTTCGAGCATTTCCAGGCAGGTGACCACGTCGAATTGGCCGGGCATTTCTTCGGCCAGGGCTTCGGCGGTGATCTGCCGGTATTCCACGCTGACGCCCGACTCCAATTGATGCAGTTGCGCCACCGCCAGTGGCGCTTCGCCCATGTCGATGCCCATCACCGTCGCCCCGCGCTGGGCCATGGCTTCACTGAGAATGCCGCCACCGCAACCGACGTCGAGGACCTTCTTGCCGGCCAGGTTGACCCGTTCGTCAATCCAGTTGACCCGCAGCGGGTTGATGTCGTGCAGCGGTTTGAACTCGCTTTCACGGTCCCACCAGCGATGGGCCAGGGCTTCGAACTTGGCGATTTCGGCGTGGTCGACGTTGCTCATGTGCAGATCCTCGAAAAGCTTGAAAAATCAGATGCCCCGAGCCGTGGCTCCAGGGGCGTGGTCATTCGTTGTGGCCGCTGATGCGCCGACCCCAGGCCTGGGCCGTGGCGATCAGTGTCGGTTCGTCCATGCGGGTCAGCCGGCCATCCTCCAGTAACGGCTTGCCGCCTACCCACAGGTGTTTGACGCAATCGCGGCCGGTGGCATAAATCAGTTGCGACACCGGGTCGTAGATCGGCTGCTGGGCCAGGCCTGACAGGTCGAAGGCCACCAGGTCGGCGGCCTTGCCGACTTCCAGGGAGCCGACGGTCGCTTCGATGCCCAGCGCCCGGGCACCGTTGAGCGTGGCCATGCGCAGCGCCCGATGGGCATCCAGGGCCGTGGCCGAACCGGCGACGGCCTTGGCCAGCAGGGCGGCGGTGCGGGTTTCGCCGAGCAGGTCCAGGTCGTTGTTGCTCGCCGCACCATCGGTGCCGAGGGCGACATTGACGCCGGCTTGCCACAGGCGTTCCACCGGGCAGAAACCGCTGGCCAGCTTCAGGTTCGACTCCGGGCAATGGATCACGCTGCAATTGCTTTCTACCAGCAGGGCCTGGTCCTCGTCGCTGATCTGAGTCATGTGCACGGCCTGGAAGCGTGGCCCCAGCAGGCCAAGGCGTCCCAGGCGAGCCATTGGCCGCTCAGCGGTGTTATCCACAGCCTGCTGCACTTCGAAGGCGGTTTCGTGAACATGCATATGAATGGCCGCGTCCAGTTCCTCGGCGATCACGCGGATTTTCTCCAGGTTCTCGTCGCCTACCGTATAGGGCGCGTGCGGGCCGAATGCGACTTTGATCCGCGGATGGTGCTTGAGGTCGCCAAACAACTCGATGCCCTGACGAATGGCGTCGTCGGCGCTGGCCGCACCGGGGATCGGAAAGTCGAGGATCGGAATGGCGATTTGCGCGCGAATACCGCTGTCGTGGACGCACTCGCTGGCGATCTTGGGGTAGAAATACATGTCGGAGAAGCAGGTGATGCCACCCTTGATCTGCTCGGCGATTGCCAGGTCGGTGCCATCCCGGACGAAATCTTCATCGACCCATTTGGCTTCAGCCGGCCAGATGTGCTGTTCCAGCCAGGTCATCAAGGGCAGGTCGTCGGCCAGGCCGCGAAAAAGGGTCATGGCCGCGTGGCCGTGGGCGTTGATCAGGCCGGGGCTGAGCAGCATGCCGGGCAGTTCACGGACCTCGGTGGCGTCACACTTCAGGGCTTCTGCCCGTGGACCGATGAACACGATGCAACCGTCGCGAATGCCCAGGCCATGGTCCTTGAGCACTACACCGGCGGGTTCGACAGGCACCAACCAGGTCGGCAGCAATAATAAGTCGAGCGCAACGGCAGGCTTGGGCATCGTGGAACGGTTCCATGGGGTATAAAGGATGGCGAAGTATACCCGAGCGTCTTCGCGGAGGGATCGCTATAATCGGCGGCTTTTGTTCATGAGTACGGGGTGAAGGATGCGCGATCGACTATTGGCTGCGGAGAAGGTGAAGGCCATCGATTGGCGTGATGGCGTCCTGTACCTGCTGGACCAGCGTATCTTGCCGTTCGAGGAAAGCTGGATCGCCTGCACCCGTGTCGCCGATGTGGCCGAGGCCATTGGCTCGATGGCCGTGCGCGGCGCGCCGGTCATCGGCATCAGTGCGGCGTATGGCGTGGTGCTGGCGGCGCGGGCCAGGATGGCCGAAGGCGGCGATTGGCAAGCGGCCCTGGAGGCCGATTTTGCCTTGCTGGCCGAGGCCCGGCCGACGGCGGCGAACCTGTTCTGGGCGCTGGATCGAATGCGCGACCGGCTGGGGCGCTTGAAAGAGCATGCCGAGCCGCTGGCGGTGCTCGAGGCTGAAGCCATCGCGATCCACGTGAGCGATCGCGAAGCCAACCTGACCATGGCCCAGTTGGGGGTCGACCTGATCCGCAAGCACCAGGGCAATGCCCAGGCGATTCTCACCCATTGCAACACCGGCGCCCTGGCCACCGGCGGTTTTGGTACGGCCTTGGGGGTTATCCGGGGTGCGTATATCGAAGGCATGGTGGAGCGCGTCTATGCCGACGAAACCCGGCCGTGGCTGCAAGGCTCGCGCCTGACGGCGTGGGAACTGGCCCGCGAAGGCATTCCGGTGACCCTCAACGCCGATTCCGCCGCTGCCCATATCATGAAGACCAAGGGTGTGACCTGGGTGATCGTCGGTGCCGATTGCATCGCCGCCAATGGTGACGTGGCGAACAAGATCGGCACTTATCAGATGGCGGTCTGTGCCATGCACCATGGCGTGCGTTTCATGGTGGTGGCGCCGAGCTCGATCATCGACATGAGCCTGGCCAGCGGTGAAGACATCCCGGCGGAGGAGTGCGACGGGCGCGAACTGCTGGAAATCGGCGGCAGGGAGCTCGACGCGGAGGTGGGTGCCTTCAACCCGGTCTTCGATATCACCCCGGCGGACCTGATCGATGTCATCGTCACGGAAAAGGGCATCGTCGAGCGCCCGGACACCGCGAAGCTGGCGCAGTTGATGTGCCGCAAGCGGTTGCACTGATGGTTTGTGCTGTCTGACCTGTCGCCATCGCGAGCAAGCTCGCTCCCACATTGGAGCGGGTCGTGGCGGAAATCTCGAGCGTGCACAGATCCCTGTGGGGGCGAGCTTGCTCGCGATGAGGCCCTTGAAGGCAACAAATCCCTTGCATTTGGCCCCTGAATCTCTATCGGCAGTGCTTCTAAGCCCCTCTGGTCCCATATCAGCCTGTCACCGGTCAACTAACTACGCACCATGCGCATCTGGGGGATAGGTGCGTGGCGGCTCTTGTGATAACATCCGGCGGTTTCCAGGGCTGCCTCGCGAGGTGGCCTTTACTGCGCAGATCCATGGCATAACTCGTTGATTTGTCGTAAGTCGCTGCACGGCATTTGTTCTGCAGCGGCGAGCTTCGTTCGTCCCATCTGGATGTGACGAGGTTTCACCAGAAAAAGGAATCAGGCTTCTCATGGGCGAACTGGCCAAAGAAATCCTCCCGGTCAATATCGAAGACGAGCTGAAACAGTCCTACCTCGACTACGCAATGAGCGTAATCGTCGGGCGGGCGCTGCCGGATGCGCGCGATGGCTTGAAGCCCGTGCACCGGCGCGTGCTGTTCGCGATGAGCGAGCTGGGCAACGACTTCAACAAGCCGTACAAGAAATCCGCCCGTGTCGTCGGCGATGTGATCGGTAAGTATCACCCCCACGGCGACACTGCCGTGTACGACACCATCGTTCGTATGGCGCAACCCTTCTCCTTGCGCTACCTGCTGGTAGACGGCCAGGGCAACTTCGGTTCGGTGGACGGCGACAACGCCGCGGCCATGCGATACACCGAAGTGCGCATGACCAAGCTGGCCCACGAGCTGCTGGCCGACCTGCACAAGGAAACCGTGGACTGGGTGCCGAACTACGACGGCACCGAAATGATCCCGGCGGTCATGCCGACCCGTATCCCGAACCTGCTCGTCAACGGTTCCAGCGGTATCGCCGTGGGCATGGCGACCAACATCCCGCCGCACAACCTCGGTGAAGTCATCGACGGTTGCCTGGCCCTCATCGACAATCCCGAGCTGACCGTCGATGAGCTGATGCAATACATCCCCGGTCCGGACTTCCCGACCGCTGCGATCATCAACGGTCGCGCCGGCATCATCGAAGCCTACCGCACCGGCCGTGGTCGCATTTACATGCGCGCCCGCTCGACGGTCGAAGACATCGACAAGGTCGGCGGCCGCCAGCAGATCGTCATCACCGAACTGCCGTACCAGCTGAACAAGGCTCGCCTGATCGAGAAGATCGCCGAGCTGGTGAAAGAGAAGAAACTCGAAGGCATCACCGAACTGCGTGACGAGTCCGACAAGGACGGCATGCGTGTCGTGATCGAGTTGCGCCGTGGCGAAGTGCCTGAGGTGATCCTCAACAACCTCTACGCCCAGACCCAGCTGCAAAGCGTGTTCGGCATCAACATCGTTGCGCTGATCGACGGCCGTCCGCGGATCCTGAACCTCAAGGACCTGTTGGAAGCCTTCGTGCGCCACCGTCGCGAAGTGGTCACCCGCCGCACGGTGTTCGAACTGCGCAAGGCTCGCGAGCGTGGTCACATTCTCGAAGGCCAGGCCGTTGCCCTGTCGAACATCGACCCGGTGATCGCCCTGATCAAGGCCTCGCCAACCCCGTCGGAAGCCAAGGAAGCGCTGATCAGCACCCCTTGGGAGTCCACCGCGGTGGTGGCGATGGTCGAGCGCGCTGGCGCCGATTCGTGCCGCCCCGAGAACCTCGACCCGCAATACGGCCTGCGCGAAGGCAAGTACTTCCTGTCCCCGGAACAGGCGCAAGCCATCCTGGAACTGCGCCTGCACCGCCTGACCGGCCTCGAGCACGAGAAGCTGCTGGCCGAGTACCAGGAAATCCTCAACCAGATCGGCGAGCTGATCCGCATCCTCAACAGCGCTACGCGCCTGATGGAAGTGATCCGCGAAGAACTGGAAGTGATCCGCGCCGAATACGGCGACGTGCGCCGCACCGAGATCCTCGATGCGCGCCTGGACCTGACCCTGGGTGACATGATCCCGGAAGAAGAGCGCGTGGTGACCATTTCCCACGGCGGCTACGCCAAGACCCAGCCGCTGGCCGCCTACCAGGCCCAGCGTCGCGGCGGCAAAGGCAAGTCCGCGACGGGCGTCAAGGACGAGGACTACATCGCTCACCTGCTGGTCGCCAACAGCCACACAACGCTGCTGCTGTTCTCCAGCAAGGGCAAGGTGTACTGGCTCAAGACCTACGAAATCCCGGAAGCGTCCCGTGCCGCTCGTGGCCGTCCGCTGGTCAACCTGTTGCCGCTGGACGATGGTGAATACATCACCACCATGTTGCCGGTGGAAGAGTACACCGAGGGTCACTACATCTTCATGGCCACCGCCAACGGAACCGTGAAGAAGACCCCGCTGGAATCCTTCAGCCGTCAGCGCAGCGTCGGTCTGATCGCCCTGGAGCTGGACGAAGGTGATGTGCTGATCTCCGCTGCCATCACCGACGGCGAGCGTGAGGTCATGCTGTTCTCCGACGGCGGCAAGGTCACTCGCTTCAAGGAGTCCGACGTTCGCGCCATGGGCCGTACCGCCCGCGGTGTGCGCGGCATGCGCCTGCCGGAAGGCCAGAAGCTGATTTCCATGCTGATCCCCGAAGAAGGCAGCCAGATCCTCACCGCTTCGGCCCGTGGTTATGGCAAGCGCACGGCCATCAGCGAGTTCCCTGAGTACAAGCGTGGTGGCCAGGGCGTGATCGCCATGGTCAGCAACGACCGTAACGGTCGTCTGGTCGGTGCGGTCCAGGTGCTCGATGGCGAGGAGATCATGTTGATCTCCGACCAGGGCACCCTGGTGCGCACGCGAGTCGCCGAAGTGTCGAGCCTGGGTCGTAACACCCAGGGCGTGACGCTGATCAAGCTGGCCAGCGACGAAACGCTGGTCGGGCTTGAGCGGGTCCAGGAGCCGTCGGAGGTTGAAGGCGAGGAGTTGGACGGCGAGGAAGGCGTGGCGTTCGACGGCACCCTCGGTGCCGATGTCGACGACGCTGTCGGCGACCAACCGCTCGACGCTGCCGCAGACGAAGAAGAACCGCAGGACTAAGCGGACACGCAAGGGGGCGGATGAAGATTCGCCCCCTTGTTGTTTGTTCCGTTTGAAAATTTGCGACACTGCGCATCCCCCAGTGGGGGTAATGCTGCTCACTTAAGGTTCGTTTGATTCACTGTGGCGAGGGAGCACGCTCCCTCGCCACGGATTCATCCCTACCTGAAGTGAACGATACCCTCTGTGGGAGCGAGCTTGCTCGCGATGACGGCCTGACATTCAGCATCACTGTTGACTGTTACATCGCTATCGCGAGCAAGCTCGCTCCCGCAGTGCAGACTCAAGATTTATGTGACCACCAGATCAGAGCGAGATTGGATGTGAGCAAGAGAGCCTATAACTTCTGTGCCGGCCCGGCGGCGCTTCCTGAAGCGGTCCTGAAGCGTGCCCAGGGTGAACTTCTCGACTGGCACGGCAAGGGCCTGTCGGTCATGGAAATGAGCCATCGCAGCGATGAGTTCGTGTCCATTGCCACCAAGGCCGAGCAGGACCTGCGTGATCTGCTGAACATCCCGTCCAACTACAAGGTGCTGTTCCTGCAAGGCGGCGCGAGCCAGCAGTTCGCCCAGATTCCGTTGAACCTGCTGCCGGAAAACGGCAAGGCCGACTACATCGACACCGGCATCTGGTCGCAGAAAGCCATCGAAGAAGCTTCGCGCTACGGGCACGTCAACGTGGCTGCCACCGCCAAGCCCTACGACTATTTCGCGATTCCCGGCCAGAACGAGTGGAACCTGTCCAAGGACGCGGCCTACGTTCATTACGCACCGAACGAAACCATCGGTGGCCTGGAATTCAACTGGATCCCGGAAACGGGCGACGTGCCATTGGTGGCCGACATGTCCTCGGACATTCTCTCGCGCCCTGTGGATATCTCCCGTTTCGGCATGATCTACGCAGGTGCCCAGAAGAACATCGGCCCAAGCGGTATCCTGGTCAGCATCATCCGTGAAGACCTGCTGGGGCGTGCCCGCTCCCTGTGCCCGACCATGCTCAACTACAAGGTCGCGGCCGACAACGGCTCGATGTACAACACCCCGCCGACCCTGGCCTGGTACCTGTCGGGCCTGGTGTTCGAATGGCTGAAAGAGCAGGGCGGTGTCGAAGCCATCGGCAAGCTCAACGAAGTGAAGCAGCGCACGCTGTATGACTTCATCGACGCCAGCGGCCTCTACAGCAACCCGATCAACAAGACCGATCGCTCGTGGATGAACGTGCCGTTCCGCCTGGCCGACGACCGTCTCGACAAGCCGTTCCTGGCCGGTGCCGACGAGCGTGGTTTGCTGAACCTCAAGGGCCACCGTTCGGTCGGTGGCATGCGCGCCTCCATCTACAACGCCGTCGACATCAACGCCGTCAATGCGTTGATCGCCTACATGGCAGAGTTCGAGAAGGAACATGGCTGATGTCTGAGCAAGAACTCAAGGCGCTGCGCCTGCGTATCGATGCCCTGGATGAAAAAGTCCTGGAGCTGATCAGCGAGCGTGCGCGCTGCGCCCAGGAAGTCGCCCGGGTGAAGATGGCCTCCCTGGCCGAAGGCGAAGTGCCGGTGTTCTATCGCCCCGAGCGTGAAGCGCAGGTGCTCAAGCGTGTGATGGAGCGCAACAAGGGGCCGCTGGGCAACGAAGAGATGGCGCGTCTGTTCCGCGAAATCATGTCTTCGTGCCTGGCCCTCGAGCAGCCGCTGAAAGTCGCCTACCTGGGGCCGGAAGGCACCTTCACCCAGGCGGCGGCCATGAAGCACTTCGGTCACGCCGTGATCAGCAAGCCGATGGCGGCCATTGACGAAGTGTTCCGTGAAGTGGCCGCCGGCGCGGTGAATTTTGGCGTGGTGCCGGTGGAGAACTCCACCGAAGGCGCAGTCAATCACACGCTGGACAGCTTCCTCGAGCACGACATGGTGATCTGCGGCGAAGTCGAGTTGCGCATCCACCACCACCTGCTGGTGGGCGAGAACACCAAGACCGACAGCATCAGCCGGATCTATTCCCACGCCCAGTCGTTGGCCCAGTGCCGCAAGTGGCTGGACGCCCATTACCCGAACGTCGAGCGCGTGGCGGTATCGAGCAACGCCGAGGCGGCCAAGCGGGTCAAGGGCGAGTGGAACTCGGCGGCGATTGCTGGCGATATGGCGGCGGGCCTCTATGGGCTGACGCGCCTGGCGGAAAAAATCGAGGATCGCCCGGACAACTCCACGCGATTCCTGATGATCGGCAGCCAGGAAGTCCCGCCGACCGGCGACGACAAGACCTCGATCATCGTTTCCATGAGCAACAAGCCCGGCGCACTCCATGAACTGCTGGTGCCGTTCCATGACAACGGTATCGACCTGACGCGGATCGAGACCCGTCCGTCGCGCAGCGGTAAATGGACCTACGTGTTCTTCATCGATTTCGTCGGCCACCACCGCGATCCGCTGGTAAAAGGTGTGCTGGAGAAAATCAGTCAGGAAGCAGTGGCACTCAAGGTGCTGGGTTCCTACCCCAAGGCAGTTCTTTAAGGGCGGATAGCAAATGAGTGGCAACTTCCTCGCTCTGGCTCAGCCAGGCGTGCAACAACTCTCGCCTTACGTTCCGGGCAAGCCCGTGGACGAACTGGCCCGTGAGCTGGACCTGGATCCGGCCAGCATCGTCAAGTTGGCGAGCAACGAAAACCCGTTGGGCGCGAGCCCCAAGGCACTGGCGGCGATCCGCGACGAACTGGCCGAGCTGACCCGTTACCCCGATGGCAATGGCTTTGCACTCAAGAGCCTGCTGGCCGAGCGCTGTGGTGTCGAGCTGAACCAAGTGACCCTGGGCAATGGTTCCAACGACATCCTTGAGCTGGTCGCTCGTGCGTACCTGGCGCCAGGTCTCAACGCGGTGTTCAGCGAGCACGCGTTCGCGGTCTACCCGATCGCGACCCAGGCCGTCGGCGCGGATGCCCATGTGGTTCCCGCCAAGGACTGGGGGCACGACCTGCCAGCCATGCTGGCCGCCATCGACGCCAACACCCGCGTGGTTTTCATTGCCAACCCGAACAACCCGACCGGCACCTGGTTCGACGCCCAGGCCCTGGATGACTTCCTGCAGGACGTGCCCGCGCACGTGCTGGTGGTGTTGGACGAGGCTTACATCGAATACGCCGAAGGCAGCGATTTGCCCGATGGCCTGGATTTCCTCGCTGCCTACCCGAACCTGCTGGTTTCGCGCACCTTCTCCAAGGCCTATGGCCTGGCCTCGCTGCGGGTCGGCTATGGCCTGTCCACTGCCGTGGTGGCCGATGTGCTGAATCGCGTGCGTCAGCCGTTCAACGTCAACAGCTTCGCCCTGGCCGCCGCCTGTGCGGCCTTGCAGGATGAAGCCTACCTGGCTGAAAGCCGTCGCCTCAACGCGGCCGGCATGCAGCAGTTGGAGGCGGGGCTGCGTGAGCTGGGCCTGGGCTGGATTCCATCCAAAGGCAATTTCATCTGCGTCGACCTGGGGCGTGTCGCCGCCCCGGTGTACCAGGGGCTGTTGCGCGAAGGTGTGATCGTGCGTCCGGTGGCCAATTACGGCATGCCGAACCATCTGCGCATCACCATCGGCCTGCCGGCGGAAAACAGCCGTTTCCTCGAGGCGTTGAGCAAGGTCCTGGTTCGTGGTTGATGTCACCTCGCTGCAATCTGCTGCCCCTATGATCGGTCGCCTGGTGGTGGTCGGCCTGGGGTTGATCGGCGGTTCGTTCGCCAAGGGCTTGCGTGAAAGCGGCCTGTGCGGCGAGGTGGTCGGTGTCGACCTGGATCCGCAGTCGCGCAAGCTGGCCGTGGAGCTGGGTGTGGTCGATCGCTGCGAGGATGACCTGGCGATCGCTTGCCAGGGCGCGGACGTGATCCAACTGGCGGTGCCGATCCTGGCCATGGAAAAACTGCTGACGCGCTTGGCGAGCATGAATTTGGGGCAGGCGATCCTGACCGATGTCGGCAGCGCCAAGGGCAACGTCGTGCGCGCCGCCACCGAAGCCTTTGGCGGGATGCCGGCGCGCTTCGTGCCCGGTCATCCGATTGCCGGTTCCGAGCAGAGCGGGGTGGAAGCTTCCAACGCCGAACTGTTTCGTCGTCACAAAGTGATCCTCACGCCGCTGGACCAGACGGATCCAGCCGCGCTGGCGGTGGTGGATCGTTTGTGGCGCGAACTGGGCGCCGATGTCGAGCACATGCAGGTCGAGCGTCACGATGAAGTGTTGGCGGCCACCAGCCATTTGCCGCACCTGTTGGCGTTCGGCCTGGTGGATTCATTGGCCAAACGCAATGAAAATCTTGAGATCTTCCGTTACGCTGCCGGCGGTTTCCGCGATTTCACGAGAATCGCTGGAAGCGACCCGGTCATGTGGCACGACATCTTCCTCGCCAACCGCGAAGCTGTCTTGCGCACACTCGATACATTTCGCAGCGACCTCGACGCCTTGCGCGACGCGGTCGATGCAGGGGACGGGCACCAATTGCTGGGCGTTTTCACGCGCGCCAGGGTGGCCCGCGAGCATTTCAGTAAAATCCTGGCCCGTCGGGCCTATGTGGACGCTATGAACTCCAACGATCTGATTTTCCTGGCACAACCTGGTGGCTCCCTGAGTGGGCGTATTCGTGTACCGGGCGATAAATCGATTTCCCACCGTTCGATCATGCTCGGCTCCCTGGCCGAAGGCGTGACCGAGGTGGAAGGTTTCCTCGAGGGCGAAGACGCCCTGGCGACGCTGCAAGCGTTTCGCGACATGGGGGTGGTCATCGAAGGTCCGCACCACGGTCGCGTGACCATCCATGGTGTCGGCCTGCACGGCCTCAAGCCTGCCCCGGGGCCGATCTACCTGGGTAACTCCGGGACTTCGATGCGTCTGTTGTCCGGCTTGTTGGCTGCGCAGGACTTCGACAGCACCCTGACCGGCGACGCCTCGCTGTCCAAGCGCCCGATGAATCGTGTCGCCAACCCGTTGCGGGAAATGGGCGCGGTCATCGAGACTGCCGCCGACGGTCGTCCGCCGATGACCATCCGCGGTGGCAACAAGCTCAAGGGCCTGACCTACACCATGCCGATGGCCAGCGCCCAGGTGAAATCCTGCCTGCTGCTGGCCGGTCTCTACGCCGAGGGCAAGACCACCGTCACCGAGCCGGCCCCGACCCGCGACCATACCGAGCGCATGCTGCGCGGCTTCGGCTACCCGGTCACGGTGGACGGCGCCACGGCGTCCGTCGAGTCTGGTAATAAGCTGACCGCGACCCACATCGAAGTGCCGGGCGATATATCGTCCTCGGCATTCTTCCTGGTGGCCGCCTCGATCGCCGAAGGCTCCGACCTGGTGCTCGAGCACGTGGGCATCAACCCGACCCGCACCGGCGTGATCGACATCCTGCGCCTGATGGGCGCTGACATTACTCTGGAAAACCAGCGTGAAGTCGGCGGCGAACCCGTAGCGGACCTGCGCGTACGAGCAGCTAAACTCAAGGGTATCGAGATTCCGGAGGCGCTGGTTCCGCTGGCCATCGACGAGTTCCCGGTGCTGTTCGTGGCGGCCGCCTGTGCAGAAGGGCGTACCGTGCTGACTGGTGCCGAAGAGCTGCGGGTCAAGGAGTCGGACCGCATCCAGGTGATGGCTGACGGCTTGCTCGCCCTGGGCGTCAAGTGCCAGCCGACGCCGGACGGCATCATCATCGACGGCGGCCAGATCGGCGGCGGCGAAGTCCATGGTCACGGTGATCACCGCATCGCCATGGCCTTCAGTGTTGCGTCTTTGCGCGCCAACGCGCCGATTCGCATCCATGATTGCGCCAACGTCGCCACGTCGTTCCCGAACTTCCTGGCGCTGTGCGCACAGGTTGGTATTCGAGTAGCACAAGAGGCGCAGTCGTGAACATCAAGGCACCGGTCATCACCATCGATGGCCCGAGCGGTTCGGGCAAGGGCACCGTCGCCGGGATCCTGGCCAGGCAGTTGGGCTGGAACCTGCTCGATTCGGGAGCCTTGTACCGGCTGCTGGCATTCGCTGCCGCCAACCATGGCGTCGACCTGACCAATGAAGAATTGCTCAAGGCGCTGGCGGCTCACCTGGACGTGCAATTCATTGCGGCGACCGACGGCCAGCTCCAGCGCATTATCCTGGAAGGTGACGAAGTCAGTGATGTCATCCGTACCGAAAGCGTGGGCGCCGGGGCCTCCCAGGTCGCCGCGCTGCCAGCGGTGCGCGAAGCGTTGCTGCAACGTCAGCGCGCTTTCCAGGAACCGCCGGGGCTGGTGGCGGATGGTCGCGACATGGGCACGGTGGTCTTTCCTGACGCGCCTTTGAAGATTTTCCTCACCGCCAGCGCCGAGGAGAGGGCGCGCCGCCGATATTTGCAGTTGAAGGGCAAAGGCGAGGATGTTAGTCTGTCGAGTCTGCTAGATGAGATCCGTGCACGCGACGAGCGTGACACCCAGCGCGCAGTAGCCCCGCTCAAGCCGGCGGCCGACGCGATACAGCTGGATTCAACGGAGTTGTCCATCGATCAGGTGCTGCAACGCATCATGAGCGAGATCGCCATTCGCGATATCGCCGGGTGACCAGGAAGCTTCGCAGGGGACCAGTCATAGTCCTGCGATGCTTCTTTTATATGAAACTAACCCACACCGTCTGGGGTGTGGAGGCGGGCGTATTCTTCGCCCTAATCAACAGGAATTAAAATGAGCGAAAGCTTTGCGGAACTCTTTGAAGAAAGCCTGAAAACCCTGAACCTTCAGGCAGGCTCCATCATCACCGGTGTTATCGTTGATATCGATTACCAGGCTCGCTGGGTAACCGTTCACGCTGGTCTGAAGTCTGAAGCACTCATCCCGCTTGAGCAGTTCTACAACGACGCTGGCGAACTGAACATCAACGTCGGTGACGAAGTTCACGTTGCGCTGGACTCGGTTGAAGATGGCTTTGGTGAAACCAAGCTGTCCCGTGAAAAAGCCAAGCGCGCTGAATGCTGGATCGTTCTGGAAGCGGCTTTCGCAGCTGAGGAAGTGGTCAAGGGCGTTATCAACGGTAAGGTTAAAGGCGGCTTCACTGTCGACGTTAACGGCATCCGTGCGTTCCTGCCAGGTTCCCTGGTTGACGTCCGTCCAGTGCGCGACACCACGCACCTGGAAGGCAAAGAGCTGGAATTCAAGGTCATCAAGCTGGACCAGAAGCGCAACAACGTTGTCGTTTCCCGTCGCAGTGTCCTGGAAGCCGAGAACTCCGCCGAGCGTGAAGCTCTGCTGGAATCGCTGCAGGAAGGCCAACAGGTCAAGGGTATCGTCAAGAACCTCACCGATTACGGCGCATTCGTCGATCTGGGTGGCGTCGATGGCCTGCTGCACATCACCGACATGGCCTGGAAGCGTATCAAGCATCCTTCGGAAATCGTCAACGTTGGCGACGAGATCGATGTCAAGGTTCTGAAGTACGATCGCGAGCGCAATCGTGTTTCCCTGGGCCTCAAGCAACTGGGTGAAGACCCATGGGTTGCTATCAAAGCCCGTTACCCAGAAGGCACCCGCGTCACCGCTCGTGTTACCAACCTCACCGACTACGGCTGCTTCGCTGAGCTGGAAGAAGGCGTTGAAGGCCTGGTACACGTTTCCGAAATGGACTGGACCAACAAGAACATCCACCCTTCGAAAGTCGTACAAGTCGGCGACGAAGTGGAAGTCATGGTTCTGGACATCGACGAAGAGCGTCGTCGTATCTCCCTCGGCATCAAGCAGTGCAAGTCCAACCCATGGGAAGACTTCTCTGGCCAGTTCAACAAGGGCGATAAAATCTCCGGCACCATCAAGTCGATCACCGATTTCGGTATCTTCATTGGTCTGGACGGCGGCATCGACGGCCTGGTTCACCTGTCCGACATCTCCTGGAACGAAGTGGGCGAAGAAGCCGTACGCCGTTTCAAGAAGGGCGACGAACTGGACACCGTTATCCTGTCGGTTGACCCAGAGCGCGAGCGTATCTCCCTGGGTATCAAGCAACTGGAAAGCGATCCGTTCTCCGAGTACGTTCAAGAGAACGACAAAGGCGCAATCGTTAAGGGCATCGTGAAAGAAGTTGACGCCAAAGGCGCCATCATCACCTTGGCCGACGATATCGAAGCGACTCTGAAAGCCTCCGAAATCAGCCGTGACCGCGTTGAAGACGCGCGCAACGTTCTGAAAGAAGGCGAAGAAGTAGAAGCCAAGATCATCAGCGTTGACCGCAAGAGCCGCGTAATCCAGCTCTCCATCAAGTCGAAAGACGATGCTGAAGAGAAAGAAGCAATCCAGAGCCTGCGCGACAAGCCAGCTACCTCTGACATTGCTGCTGGTCCTACCACTCTGGGCGACCTGTTGCGTGCACAAATGGAAAAACAGAACTGAGTTCTGTCAGACCATGAAAAAGGGCGACTTCGGTCGCCCTTTTTTGTGGCTGCGATTTGCCTTGGTTCTTGAGGTGCTGGCTTTCGCGTTGCGCCATGAAACCTAACCCTTAATAAAACTGTCTCTTTTGTTATGCAGATCAATCATCTATATAACGACTAAGGGTTGCCCTGAAATGTTAGGGTGATAAAGGATTTGAATGAACAGGCTCTTTCTCGTGTTGTTGGTTGCGATCCTGACAGGTTGCTCTACCAGTGCAAAGACTCATGCCGTGCGTGGTGTCAGTGGTATCGAGGTCGACTGCTCGGGGTTGGGCTCGGGCTGGGAGAAGTGCCAGAAGCGGGCAGCGAAGGAATGCAAGGGAGCAGGCTACAAGGTGATTACCCGGTCCGATGACGCCAAGGACGACGACCAATACCCCTTTGGCTTCAATCCGGCAGGCTACCTGACCCGCACGATGCTGGTCATGTGTCGTTAGCGCCTTAAATGACGTCATCTGCCCAAAAAAGGGGCAGGCTGAGCTTGTAGGCGATATGTCAATACTTGGGCTGTTCAAAATCCTCCGGGCATGCTAAAACCTTTGAAGCGCTGATCTAGCTGCTTGAAAAAGAAGGGAAAAATATGACGAAGTCGGAGTTGATCGAACGAATTGTCACCCATCAAGGGCTGCTCTCATCCAAGGATGTAGAGCTGGCCATCAAGACAATGCTTGAACAAATGTCCCAATGCCTGGCGACTGGAGATCGTATCGAGATCCGCGGCTTCGGCAGCTTTTCCCTGCATTACCGCGCTCCGCGGGTGGGTCGCAATCCTAAGACCGGCCAGTCCGTCAGCCTCGACGGTAAATTTGTCCCCCATTTCAAGCCGGGCAAGGAACTCAGGGATCGGGTGAATGAAGAGGAGGACGCTGATTGAAGGCTATTAACCAAGGGGCAGGCCATGCGTAATTTAAAGCGTGTTGTCCTTGCTGTATTCCTGCTGCTGGTGATCCTGATTGTTCTGGCGTTTGTACTGGAGAATCGGCAACCGGTTTCCTTGCTGTTCCTGGGCTGGAGCGGGCCTCAGTTACCTCTATCTGTGATCATCGTCTTTACATTGCTGGTGGGTATGTTAATCGGTCCATTACTGGCATGGATAGTCGCTCGTCTAAGGAGAGTTTCACGGAAACAGCTCATTTAACAAGAAAAATAGGACGGTTCCTACAGATGACTCGGGAGTTGTCCGCCTATATCCATTAGTAAATTATTTATTTACCTGTAAAATACACCGCTTGATCACAACAAGGCATAGCCCGGGTGGCGAGCCTAGGCTTCGTATTTATGGATTAGGCAGCGCTCGGTTGGCAGCCCTGTCGTCAACTCAAGGTACGGTTTCGCGTGAAAATTCTAGTTACCGGTGGGGCAGGGTTCATCGGTTCAGCCGTCATTCGGCATATTATCTCCGGCACGGCTGACTCTGTCGTAAATGTCGACAAGCTAACGTATGCCGGCAATCTTGAGTCCCTGATAGGCGTGAGCCATAGCTCACGATATGTATTCGAGCATGTCGATATCTGTGATTGTGCAGCCATTGAACAAGTCTTAAATAAACATCAGCCGGATGCAATCATGCACCTGGCCGCTGAGTCCCATGTGGATCGTTCCATTTCCGGACCGTCCGAATTTATCCAAACAAACATTATTGGCACCTATGTCCTGTTGGAAGCAGCGCGCCATTATTGGGCTACTTTGGATGAGGTGCGCAAATCCGCTTTTCGTTTCCATCATATTTCCACAGACGAAGTGTACGGCGATCTTGACGGCCCCGAAGAGCTGTTCACCGAAACTACGCCTTATCAACCCAGCTCTCCATATTCCGCCAGCAAGGCCAGCTCCGATCATCTGGTACGCGCATGGGCCCGTACCTATGGTCTACCAACGCTAATCACCAACTGTTCGAATAATTACGGCCCGTACCATTTCCCCGAGAAATTGATTCCCCTGATCATCCTCAATGCACTTGAGGGGAAGCCTCTGCCCGTTTATGGCAAAGGTAACCAGGTGCGGGACTGGCTTTATGTCGAAGACCACGCTCGTGCCCTCTACAAGGTCGTGACCGAGGGGGTAGTTGGCCAGACCTACAATATCGGCGGTCATAACGAGAAACAGAACATTGAGGTCGTGCGTACCCTTTGTGCTTTGCTGGATGAGCTGCGTCCAGACTCGGCTTACCGTCCTCATGCAGAATTGATCAGCTACGTTCAGGATCGCCCGGGCCATGATCAGCGTTATGCCATCGATGCGAGCAAAATTCAGCGGGAGTTGGGCTGGGTGCCTGAGGAAACGTTTGAAAGCGGCATCCGCAAGACGGTGGAGTGGTACCTGAGCAACACCGAGTGGGTTGCGCATGTAAGGAGCGGAAGCTACCAGCAATGGATTGACCAGCACTACAACGATCATTCGAGTGAATCATGAAGATCCTTCTGCTTGGGAAGAACGGTCAGGTCGGTTGGGAGCTTCAACGTTCACTTGCGCCGTTGGGGCATGTGATTGCGCTGGATCGCCATGCAGTGGATGGGCTTTGCGGTGACTTGGCTGATGTCGAGGCTTTACGCGGAACTATTCGGAGGATCAGCCCAGACATCATCGTTAACGCAGCCGCTTATACGGCTGTGGACAAGGCTGAGCATGATGAACCTGAACTGGCTGACCGTATAAACGGCGACGCATGCCTGGTAATGGCGCAGGAAGCTGCATTGCTGGATGCCTGGCTCATTCATTATTCCACGGATTATGTCTTCAATGGCCAAGGGAGCAAACCTTGGCAGGAAACCGATATCGTGGCACCGGTCAATCACTATGGTGCAAGTAAGCTGGCCGGAGAGCAGGCTATTATCGCTTCTGGTTGCAAATACCTGATATTCCGTACGAGTTGGGTATATGGCGCGCGCGGTAATAACTTTGCCAAGACAATGTTGCGTCTGGCGAAAGAGCGCGAAACGTTGAATGTCGTTGCCGACCAGATTGGCGCTCCGACCGGGGCGGATCTAATTGCTGATGTCACCGCACTGGTCATTCGGCGGCTGGGTGAAGGTACCAACTTTAGCGGCATCTATCATTTGGCCGCAAGCGGCGAGGTGTCTTGGCATGGCTATGCTAATCATGTCATTGAGTTCGCTCGTAACCATGGCGAGCCGTTGGCGACAAGAGCGGTAAATCCAATCGAAACCAGTACCTATCCGACCCCGGCAAAACGCCCTCTGAACTCACGCTTGAACACCCAAAAACTGCGCGAGCAATTTTCACTGTATTTGCCGGTTTGGCAGAGTGGCGTCACCCGAATGCTTAGGGAAATAATGAATAAATGACAACAGCAAATCGTAAAGGGATCATTCTCGCTGGCGGATCGGGCACTCGATTGCACCCATTGACGCTTGGTGTATCGAAACAGATGTTGCCGATCTACGATAAGCCGATGATCTTTTATCCGCTATCGGTGTTGATGCTCGCTGGGATGCGAGAGATCTTGATTATCTCCACTCCCGAAGATTTGCCTTGTTTTCGGAAGCTGCTTGGTGACGGTAGTCGATACGGTATCAAACTGACCTATGCCGAACAACCAAGCCCCGACGGCCTGGCCCAAGCGTTCATTATCGGTGAGACATTCATCGGCAAGGACCCTTGTTGTCTGATTTTGGGCGACAATATTTTTTACGGTCAACACTTTTCGGATAATTTGCGCTCGGCCACCAGTCAAAAGGAAGGCGCAACAGTATTTGGTTATCATGTGTCTGATCCTGAGCGTTTTGGCGTGGTGGAGTTTGATGAATCGGGCCGTGCCCTCAGCATCGAAGAGAAACCTGCTATTCCAAAGTCAAATTACGCTGTAACCGGTCTGTATTTTTACGATAATGATGTGGTTGGCATAGCGAAGAATATAAAGCCTTCCGCGCGCGGTGAGTTGGAAATCACTGACGTCAATCGGGTCTATCTCGATCGGAAAAAGCTTAGTGTAGAAATACTCGGTCGCGGGTTTGCATGGCTTGATACAGGGACTCATGAGTCTCTTCTGGAGGCCAGCCATTTTGTTCATACAATTGAGCAGCGGCAAGGTCTTAAAGTGGCTTGCCTGGAGGAGATAGCTTTTACCAATGGTTGGATAAACAGGGCGCAATTGTCTGAGCAGGCTGAACGCCTTAAAAAAACCGGATATGGTCACTATCTCTCTAAGCTTTTGAATTAATCGATATACATTCGCACCAGGGTAGATCTTAAGTAGTGTAATCGATGTGGGGACTGTTCAATAGCAGTCTGCCGGAAAATTGAGCAAAAACTTCAAGCTTCGGTCCCAATAGCGTGCTGACTGAAGTAGATTAAAAGAAGGCTTAAAGACTATGCAAAGCGATGCTGCGAATAATCAAGATGCCAATGAATTCGATGCCTTCCAAATCGCGCGAGCGCTATGGAGTCAGCTGTGGGTCATTATCGGCGTAACCGCCATTGCGGTGGTCCTGGGGATGATGTATGCGTTTTTTAGCGAGCGTGTCTATGAAGCCCGTGCTTATCTGGTGCCTCCCACTCAGAGTGATATTGCCGACTTGAATGTCGGGCGTACTAAGGAGTTCGACCTCGAGCCTTATACGATTGAACATGTTTATCGCTTGTTTCTGCGAAACCTGCTTTCCGAATCACTGCGCCAGGAGTTTTTTGAGAGCACCTACCTACCGTCTCTGAGTGAAGAGGAAAAGAAACGGTCTCAGGACGCGTTATACGCTGAGTTCCTGAAGAAAATGAAGGTGAGCCCGGTCACGGCTGACGAAATCGGTCGTTATTCCGTGATCGCCCAGACAGCTAACGCTGAAAAGTCAGTGGACTGGGTCAAAAAATATATAAAACATGCCGAGTTACAAGCGGTAAACGAACTAACGAAAAACGTTTCATACGAAGCCAAAATTCGCGGCCAGAATATGGATTGGGAGATAAATGCCAAGCGTGATACGGGGGACGCCATGCGTGAGGACACCTTGGTCAAACTAAGGGCAGCCCTAAGCATCGCTGAGGCGGCTGGCGTGCAGAGGCCTGTAATGATATTTGATGGTTCTCCGAATGCGGCCGCTACGAATATGACGGGGGAGATGAGCTTCTTGAGGGGGGTTGAAGCACTTAAGGCTGAAATAAAAAATATTGAAGGCAGGTCTTCCAATGATGCATTCCTTACCGGCCTGAGGGAGCTTCAAGCCAAAAAGAGCTTTTTTGAAAAGCTGGCAGTTACATCCTCCAAAATCGATATGTACCGCTATGATGGCGAAGTTGAAGTACCGCAAGATGCTATCAAGCCGAAAAGAACACTTGTTGTGCTGCTGGCATTGGTTCTCGGTTTGATGCTTGGTGTCTTGGCAGCCCTATCGCTTCATCATTTAGGCGGAAAGCTGGCAAAAAAATCTCCAAGTCACCAAGTTTGAACCTTATTTCGATGTGCCTAGTTGGTTAAGGAAGCGCCCCATGAAATTGCTAAAAACCGATTTGCATGAAGTGGTAATTATAGAGCCGACGGTTTTTAGGGATGATCGCGGCTGGTTTTTTGAAAGTTTTAATGAGCCCAATTTTCACGATGAACTGTCAAAGTTAGGTTTGCCCATACCCAGGAGCTTTATTCAAGACAACCATTCGTGCTCGCAAAAAGGTGTGCTTCGCGGTTTGCATTATCAGCTTTCACCTCATGCTCAGGGTAAGTTGGTTAGAGTCGTCTCCGGATCGGCTTATGACGTTGTTGTCGATATCCGCAAGGGCTCGCCAACCTTCGGACATTGGGCCGGAGTCGAGCTTAGTGCAAAGAACCATCGCATGCTGTGGATTCCGGAAGGGTTTGCGCACGGTTTTGTAGCATTGGAAGATAATACCCATTTCTTATACAAGACCACGGATGTATACAATAAAGAGCTCGAGCGCAGTATCAAGTGGGATGATCCAGATATAGACATCGACTGGCCCACCGGAGCTGACTTCATCATCAGCGAAAAAGACAGGCAGGCGAAGCCGCTGAAAGACGCTGACCTCCCAACCTTGTATACCCCTGGCAGTACTCAAATACTGACACTGGATATAATTGGGGATAGCCGAGGAAGTCTGATCGCCTTGGAAAAATCGAGTCAAATACCATTTGAGTTTAGGCGGGTTTATTATATTTTTGGCACCCAACCCGAGGTCAGTCGAGGATTCCATGCACATAAAGAACTTCGACAATTAGCCGTGTGCGTTTCAGGAAAATGTCGCATGCTGATGGACAATGGTGTAACGAAAGAAGAGATTTGGTTAGACTCGCCCACGAAGGGAGTGCTCATCAATAATCTCGTCTGGCGGGAGATGCACGACTTTACCTCAGACTGCGTATTGGTTGTTTTTGCAAGTCATGAGTATGACGAAAAGGACTATATCCGTAATTACCAAGAGTTCACTAATTTAGTTGCCGCCACTACCGCCTCCAACGAAGCTGGTTGATCAGGACTTATCATCGAAGCCAAGTGGTTTGGTACGGAAATAATAGGTGTTTAATGATTGAGTTTCTAAGTTTAAAAAATGTGAACGCGGCCTACGCATCTGAACTCAAGGCGGCCTGTGCGCGAGTCATCGACTCTGGCTGGTATATTCAAGGAAAAGAGTTGGAGGCTTTCGAGAGTGATTTTGCCAAGGCATGTGGTGCACGGTTCTGCCTTGGCGTAGCGAATGGGTTGGACGCGCTTACCTTGACCTTGAGAGCGTGGAAGCTTCTCGGGAAGTTGAGCGAAGGTGATGAAGTGATCGTCCCTGCCAACACCTATATAGCGAGTATTTTAGCTATCACCGAAAATGGTTTGACCCCTGTGCTCGTTGAGCCTGATGAAACCCTAAACATTGCCCCGGCATTGATAGAGTCTTCTATCGGCCCCAAAACCAAGGCAATTATTCCTGTTCATCTTTATGGTCGCTTGGCTGATATGCCAAGGATTATGAGTATCGCAAAAAAGTATAATCTGTTGGTGCTGGAGGATTCAGCACAGGCACATGGTGCATGTATTGACGGGACGGTGGCTGGGAGTTGGGGCGACGCAGCCGGGTTCAGTTTTTATCCAGGAAAGAACCTTGGCGCACTGGGTGACGCTGGAGCGATTACCACAAGTGATGCGGAATTGGCTCAAGTACTAAAAGCACTACGAAATTATGGGTCTCACGAGAAATATAAAAACATCTACCAAGGTGTCAATAGCCGGCTTGACGAAATACAAGCCGCAATGTTGAGCGTCAAATTAAAGTACCTGTCGGCTGATATTCAAAGTCGCAGAAAAATTGCGAGTATGTACAGTGACGGTATCCGCAACGCTGCAATCCGTCTGCCCGTTCAGGAAGGCATGTCCCCGTTAAATTTTGAAGGCCATGTTTGGCACCTTTATGTAATTCGCTGCCACCAGCGTGACGCTTTGCAGAAGCACTTGGCCGCATCCGGCATCCAGACTCTGATTCATTACCCAATTCCCCCTCATAAACAGCTTGCTTACGAAGGCTGGAACAACCAGTCATTCCCGATGACTGAACAAATACACGATGAGGTGCTAAGTCTCCCGATTGGTCCTACCATGACTTTAGATGATGCGAGCGTCGTAATTGACGCCTGCAACAGTTTCAATGGTCATGGTTGAAGGCCAATGACGCTGATAAAAACAAGCCTGCTTAACGGGATTGCCGTTCTCGTTAAAATGCTGACGTTGCTTGGAATAAATAAAATCTTGGCAGTCTATGTTGGCCCTGCGGGTTATGCAGCGCTGGGACAGTTTCAAAACGCTATTCAAATGATTACTATATTTGCCAGCGGCGCTATTAATACAGGGGTTACGAAGTACACGGCCGAATATCATTACAGCGAGAGCAAGCAAAACGCCGTCTGGCGGAGTGCTGGCACTATAGCCTTGGTTGGCTCGCTGTTGTGCAGCGTTATTATAATTATATTCAGTGATGATCTCGCCGAGGGGTTTCTGAAAAATGCCGAATTTGGCGGCGTATTCAGATGGTTTGCGTCTACATTGGTGTTTTTCACATTTAATGCACTTTTGCTAGCTATTCTTAACGGTAAAAAAGATCTGCTCCGTTATGTTGTCGCAAATATTGCTGGAAGCTTGTTTGCTTTTTTAGTGACTACGGTTTTATCAATATATTTCGGTCTCTACGGTGCGTTGATTGCGCTGGCTATTTATCAGTCAATTAGTTTCTTTGTTACGCTTATCATTTGTTTGAAAGCACCCTGGTTTCGCCTTGGTTACATGGTGGGGCGTGTCGATTATGAAGTGGCCAAGAATCTCCTTAAATATACGGCTATGGCCCTCACATCTGCCATTTGTGTACCTGTCAGTCATATTTTCGTACGAAATTATTTGGGCTTGTCATTTGGCTGGGATGCGGCAGGTTACTGGGAGGCCATGTGGCGTCTTAGCGCGGCGTATCTCATGCTCGTGACAACAACCCTTAGCGTTTATTATTTGCCAAGGCTTTCTGAGCTGACAAGTCAGGAGGCGATAAGGGCCGAGATTCTATTGGGGTATCGGGTTATATTGCCCTGTGCCGCGTTATGTGGACTGATTATTTTCGTTTTGCGTGACTTCATAATCCATGTGTTGTTTACGGCGGATTTTCTACCTATGAGAAGTCTGTTCGCCTGGCAAATTGTTGGCGATACTCTCAAGATAGGCAGTTGGATACTTGCTTATGTCATGCTCGGCAAAGCTATGTTCAGGCTTTTCATAGTTTCCGAAGTGCTTTCTGCAATTTCGTTCTATGTCATGACGGTCATTTTTACCAGGTTCTTGGGCTTGGAGGGAGTTTCGCTGGCCCATGCAGTCAACTATGCAGTTTACTGGGTATTGTTAATGCTGCTTGTTACGATGGAACTCAAGAAAGTGAAAGCTGATGGAGTAGTCGGCTGAGTGAGTTTGCTGAATAATGATTTTCCTGTTGAGGCCCTTGCGTTGAATATTTATAATCCAAAAGTTTCTGTAATGATCATCACGTACAATCAACGCCATTTGATTGCGGAAACGATCGGAAGTGTATTGACGCAAGATTACGACAACTTTGAAATTGTGGTGGCGGACGATGCTTCTACAGACGGTACGCGCGAAGTTATTCTAGAATTATATAATAAATATCCTAACTTGATCGTGCCAGTCTTGAATGAGAAGAATCTCGGCATAACTGGAAATTCCAATGCGGCTTTTTTTGCTTGTAGCGGGGAGTTGGTAGCGGTTCTTGGTGGCGATGATCTATTTTTACCTGGGAAGTTGAAGGCACAAGTGGCGCTGTTTGAGGATTCGAACGTCGTACTGTCTTATCACCCGGTGGATATTTTTAATCACGCTGATGGAACGCTGATTTTTCGTACCAATACGACTGAAAAAGAGCGAATCAATAACGTCTACGATTTAATATCGAAGGGCGGTATTCCGGGGGCTTCTTCGGTAATGGTAAGGCGTTCTGCTTGTCCTGCACACGGATTCGACCCGCTCTTTCCCGTTGTTTCGGACTGGATCTTTTACATTGAAGTCGCTTTGCAAGGTGAAATTCGTGAGCTCCCGGGCGTGTATGGCAAGTATCGCAAACATGGCTTGGGGGCCAGCGACAGGACATTCGAACTGCTACAGGAGTCTCTTCTGACCGTTGATCTAATCGCCAAGCGCTACGACCATGATCCTGCCATTCGGGACGCTTGCCAGCAAGGTGGCTACCGCTATCTTCTAGGTGAGCTTTTCAGGCAGGTTGTGAAGAAGAACAAGGCAAATGTAGAGGCGCTGCACCCATTATTCTTAAAGTATTCCTCCGGAAGCAAGCGGACGATGACCAATTTGCTGTTTGGAATTCTTCGACGCCCAATAATTTTCAATTTTGTTTCTGGGGTTCTACCTCGGCTGAAAAATGCCCTCAAGCGACAGGTATAAACTATTATGCTGAACCCTGCATTTGTTTATATCGCCATGTGGTCGCTGGTCCTGCTGTTGTATTTTTTGGACTTGACCACCAATCTGGTCTCCCCCTCGGCGGTGGGGCTGATGGTGATAATTATGAATATGGTCAGCATATTATTGTTGTATGTGCTTTTAAAGGGTAGGAAAAAAATCGAAGTTCCCAGTGGCGCGGAAACCGATTTTTATATAAGTGTCGTATCGCGTTTTTTAACGTTGTTATGTGTTGCCTGGTTCATTGGCACCTCTTTTGAAATCTATTATTCGGGAGGCGTGCCTCTTTATTGGCGTTTAGTGGGTATCAATAAGCTATACACCGAATTTGGTGTGCCTTCGCTCCATGGAGTAATGAATGCATGCTATTTGCAGGTGTTGTCAATGGCGACTTATTTGGCAATAAAAAAACGCTCCCGAAAAATGTTCGTATTGATTCTAGTGCTTTTACTATGGCCGGTGTTGATGCTGGGGCGCGGTATTCTGCTAAGTGGATTAATTCAAGTGGTTTGCGTTGCGTTGTTACTGACGAAGGTCTCCTTTAAAAAGATACTCTCGCTGGCTGTCGTCGCTTTGGCGGTGGTGGTGATTTTTGGCTATTTGGGGGATATGCGCCAAACGTCAAATCCCTTTGCTTATTTGGTATCTGGCCCATCCGGAGATGTGTTTGATGCCTTGCCAAGCGGCTTCCTCTGGTTTTATGTTTACTTGACGGCAGGACTAAGTAATTTTTTTCATAACATTGATACTGTGATTCCAAACTGGTCAGTATCCTACTCGATGTCCAATATGTTGCCTTCGATAGTCAAGGTGTACTTCGAATTGGATGCGAGAAACGATCTGTTTACGTTTGTGGATAGTAACTTGAATACCTCCACCATTTATGCGGGGTTCGTTTCGGATGCGGGGCCTTTGGGGGGCTTTATATTTGTTGCGTTGATTCAGTTGGTTTGCTGCTGTGTATATAAGGTTTCGCTCAGGGGGCGGCCTTGGGGAATTTTTGCCTATTCGGTAGCCTTTCAGATTCTCGTATTTTCAATTTTTTATGATATGTTTTTCCTGCTGCCGACACTGTTCCAGTTTTTTATCTGCTGTTCCCTGTATGTTTTTGCCGGTTTCCGTTCCGGTGGGCATGAAAAGTACGCGCGGCAAGACGCACCATAAGTGTCGACGTCAGACGCAAAGCTGTTTTACTGTTGATGGATAGAGGTACCGTTATGAAAAAGATCCTAATTACCGGTGGGGCAGGGTTCATAGGTTCGCACCTCGTTCCCAAATTGTTGAAAGCGAACCATGCCGTTAGAATTCTGGATCCTCTAACCGTTCAGGTGCATGGCAGTCTACCTGTTGATCTCGATTGGTTGAACGATGAAGGCATTGAGTTCTTTCGCGGAAGTGTCACTTCGCGAGAGGATTGGATAAAGGCGCTTGAAGGTATAGACGGTATCGTCCATTTGGCGGCAGAAACCGGCACGGGACAATCGATGTACGAGATTGCCCGTTATAACGAGGTTAATTCCCAAGGCACCGCCTTGATGTTTGATGTCTTGGGTAAGTTGCCGTCGCATCGTGTTAAAAGAATCATTCTCTCCTCGAGCCGTTCGGTTTATGGAGAAGGCGCATACATCAACCCCTTGACTCAACAGCGCGTATGCCCAGCCGCTCGTTCCGCCGAGGCGCTGAGCAAGCAGATGTGGGAACCTCTGTGTCCCTTTACGGGCGATGCGCTGCAACTTGTACCAACAAAGGAAACGGATCTGATCGCGCCGTCCTCGTTCTATGCGGCGACCAAATATGCGCAAGAGGATCTCGTCCGGATTGGCTGTCAGTCAATGGGGATAGATTATACGATTTTCCGTTTGCAGAATGTTTATGGTGAGCGGCAGTCCCTCAATAACCCCTACACTGGCATATTGTCTATATTTTCGACTAAGATTCGTCGTGACACCGTCCTTCCACTTTTCGAAGATGGCCTCGAGAGTCGCGATTTTGTGCATGTTGACGATGTCACGGACGCATTAGTTGCGGGTCTGCTTGTTGAAAAATCACCCAATACAGTCGTTAACGTTGGTAGTGGAGTTGCCACTTCTGTCAAAGAAGTCGCTGAAGAGCTAACATTGGCGTTTGGTAAGCAACCAAATGTACAAGTTACAGGGCAGTTTAGGGTTGGCGATATCCGCCATAACTATGCCGATATTAAACGGTTGAATGAATTGCTCGGGATCCATCCCAAGATTACGTTGGAAAAGGGTCTCAGGCGTTTCGCTGAGTGGGTGCTCCAGCAACCGTTGCCAGAAGATCAGTTGGAAAAGGCAAATCAAGAGTTGCGCGCGCGAAAATTGATGAATTAAGGAGTTCGCCATGGAGCATGACAACCCGGGTTTGTGGCGTCTGTTGCGCGCAGACATCGAGAGGCAGAGGACATTATTTAATGCTCCTGTTAGCCGGTCTAGGATAAAATTGGCCATGGCTATGGTTTCTCCAAGATTTGCCCCCGTGCTCCTCTACAGGCTGGCATACTCAATGAATTCTATTGGCTTGAAGATACCGGCCCGATTCTTTTCTTTATTGAACTATATCGTCTTTGGTCTAGAGATAGCGGCTGTCTGCAAGATTGGTCCAGGCCTGTTTTTTCCCCACACTCAGGGAACTGTTATCGGTGCCGTAAGCATCGGTGCAAATGCCGTTATTTATCAAGGCGTGACGCTTGGAGCCAAGGATCTGGACTTTACCTACGACGCAGATCATCGTCCCGTCATCGGTAACAATGTGGTAATCGGTGCCGGTGCCAAAGTGCTAGGAGGTATAACATTGGATGATAATGTTATCGTGGCGGCCAACTCGGTGTTGCTGACGAGCATGCCGGCAAATGTCATTGCTGCGGGTATGCCTGCAAAAATCGTTAAACAGCGAGCACGCAGTTGTGAATGAATTGCTAAAAAATAAAAACGTCTTATACGTGGCTCCGGTATTTTTCGGTTATGAGTCCGAGATAAAAGGGGAGTTGGAGCAACAGGGCGCCAGTGTCACTTTTCTGTTGGACCGACCGTTCAATTCGCCTTTTCTCAAGGCGCTTACCAAGGTTCGCCACGCGTGGGTAATTGGCGCTGCCGATCGATATTACGAACGTCAGATGAGTACCGTTCATACTGAGTTCGACTACGTTTTTGTTGTCAATGGCCAGACACTCTCTGCAAAAACGCTTTCCACTTGGCGTGAGCGGTATTCAAAGGCAAAGTTCATCCTGTATATGTGGGACTCCTTTTCCAATCGCCAACAGACGCTCCGCAACTTAAAGTATTTCGATAGCGTGTTCACGTTCGATAAAAATGACGCTGAAAAATACAATGTCAATTTTCGGCCTCTGTTTTTTTCTGCAGGATTTGATGCTGCGGTCGAGGTGAAGGCACAGTATGATATTAGTTTTATCGGTACGGCTCACACCGATCGGTTTTTTATCGTTGACAAGATAGATCGTCAATTGGGCTCGACGAAAAGAAAATATTGGTATCTTTACTTGCAGGCCGACTGGGTTTATTGGATCTACCGCTGCTTCAATAGCGCTTATCGGAACGCCAAGAAAGCCAATTTTAAATTCGAGTCGATACCCAAAGCTGAGGTTCAGCGCGTTTTTAACGTTTCAAATACTATACTCGATATAGAACATCCTCAGCAGACTGGTTTGACCATGCGTACTTTGGAAACATTAGGTGCGCGGAAAAAACTGGTCACCACCAACGAGAGCGTTAAACAGTACGATTTTTACTCTGAAGATAATATTTTTGTCATTGATCGGCAAAATCCCGTTATCAGCAGAGCGTTTCTTGAGCAACCTTACAAGGCTGTTGATTCCCATATTTATCGTCGCTATAGTCTGGCCGGCTGGCTTGATGAAATTATTATGCTGGTGAACAAAAAATGAAAATCCTGGTGACGGGGGCAAGTGGCTTTATTGGACGCTCTTTGTGCCTTCACCTTCAGGCAAAGGGGGTTTCTGTGCGCGCGCTTATGCGCAGCCCCTCGGCGGCGATTGAAGATTACGAATGCCTGTTTGGCGAGTTGGACAATGAAGAATTCCTTTCTGAAGCGTTATCCGGTGTAGATGTCGTTGTCCATCTCGCGGGCAGGGCACATCAGTTTGGCAAAGCTGCCGAGGATGTCTCGGCGATGTTCAAGGTGAACAGAGACCTCACCCTGAAGCTCGCAGCCATTGCGGAAAAGCAGGGGGTTAAACGCTTTATTTTCGTCAGCTCTATTGGTGTCAACGGGGTCCAAACAGGGTTGGCGCCTATTGACGAGACAACCCCTGCCAGCCCCGTCAAGGACTATGCCTTATCCAAGTATGAGGCTGAAGTCGGCCTCAGGCGCTCATACGTAGAGGGTGCCAGTACGATGGAGTTGGTTATTATCCGTCCTCCTCTCGTTTATGCGGCCAATGCGCCGGGTAATTTCCAACGCCTCTTGAAACTTGTCAGGACGGGGTTGCCCTTGCCTTTTTCCGGGGTGGCCAATCGAAGAAGCATGATTTCTCTTGATAATCTGACGGATTTCATAGGCGTGTGTACCATTCATCCCTGTGCCGCCGGAGAGTTGTTTTTAGTGTCTGACGATGATGACCTCGCCTTGCCGGAAATCATCGAAGTGCTTTCAGCTGGCATGGGGAAGCGCTCCCGGGTTTTTTACTTTCCTGTAGCGATCATGTATGCGATCGGCAAACTCGCCGGTAAGCATGCCTTGGTCACCCAGCTGTGTGGATCTTTCGTGGTCACCCCTGCAAAGGCCATGAAGGTATTAGGCTGGACGCCACCTTTTTCTTCTCGCGATGAACTTTTCAGGTCGGCGAGAGAATTCTTGTTGTCCGCAGAAAAATGTCGTTCAAGACCGGAATAGTCTGAATAAAGGAGTTTTTGATGCTGTGGTTCGTTTTGCCGGTTATCGCGATTGCTTCTTTCCTGCTGACCTGGGTTCTACGTCGGTACGCATTGGCTCGCAGTCTTATAGATGTGCCAAATGCCCGAAGCTCTCATACCGCACCTACGCCCAGAGGAGGGGGCGTGGCGATTGTTCTATGCTTTTTCGCAGCGGTGGCGGCATCGTTTTCCCTGGAGATCCTGCCATTGAATCAGGTCGCTGCGCTTCTGGGGTCGGGAGCGTTGGTGGCTATCCTGGGTTTTCTGGATGATCATGGCCATATCGCTGCCAGGTGGCGCCTGTTGGGTCACTTTATCGCTGCGCTATGGGCGTTGTACTGGATCGGTGGCCTCGCGCCTCTCTCCATGTTCGGCGTGAACCTGGAGTTGGGTATTTTTGGCTATGTGGTTGCAGCTTTTTTCTTGGTATGGATGTTGAATCTTTATAATTTTATGGACGGTATCGACGGTATTGCCAGTGTCGAGGCTATAACAGCCTGCGTGAGTGCCGCGCTGCTAGGTTGGTTGCACAGTGACAGCAACATTGTCGGGCCTTTGTTGCTTGCCAGTGCTGTGCTGGGCTTTTTGTGCTGGAATTATCCGCCGGCGAAGATCTTCATGGGTGATGCCGGGAGTGGTTTCCTGGGTATTACGCTGGGCATTTTTGCCCTTCAGTCTGCGTGGATATCGTCTGATTTATTTTTTGCCTGGCTGATCCTGCTCGGGGTGTTTATCGTGGATGCAACAGTGACGCTAATTCGCCGTCTACTGAGAGGAGAGAAGCTCTACGAAGCTCATCGCAGCCATGCCTACCAATTTGCCTCGCGGCATTACAAGCAACATTCGCCTGTGACACTGACAGTGGGGGTAGTTAACCTGCTGTGGTTATTACCGATGGCTTTTCTGGTGGTTCACGGGATTCTGGAAGGCGTTGTTGGTGTGCTCATAGCGTATGTACCTTTGCTGATGCTGGCACTAAGGTTTCGAGCTGGCCTGACGGAGAGTACTCACTAGAAATTTATTTTAGGTGTCTGGCCTCTGGACCTTCATCGAGAAGGGGACTGACCGTTCAGCCGTTTTATTAGGTACCAAAGGATTTATGGATAAAATACGAACCTTTTTGCTGGAGCTATCGCGCCGACAGAAGCGCTTGATTCAAGTGTCAGCAGATGTCGTTCTGGTCTGGCTAGCGTTGTGGCTTTCCTTTGTGGTGCGTTTGGGCGTGGATGCGCTGATCAACCCTTTCACTGCTCATCAAGTACTGTTCCTGAGTGCGCCGGCCATCGCGATTCCCTTGTTTATCCGTTTTGGAATGTATCGCGCGGTGATGAGGTACTTTGGCAATGACGCACTTATCGCCATCATCAAGGCTGTCAGCCTCTCCTCGTTGATTCTGGGTATCGTTGTCTTCTGGTACAGCAATCATCAGAACATCGTACCCAGGTCGATCATTTTCAACTATTGGTGGCTGAGTTTGATCATGATCGGCGGCCTGCGTTTGGCAATGCGCCAGTATTTCCTGGGGGACTGGTTCACGGCGGCGCAGCACGTTCCTTTTACGAGCCGTGATGATGGATTGCCGAAGGTCGCCATCTATGGTGCGGGTGCTGCCGGTAACCAGTTGGTAGCTGCACTACGCATGGGACGTGTTATGCGTCCGATAGCGTTTATTGATGACGATAGCAGTATTGCCGACCGGGTTATTGCGGGGTTACAAGTCTACAAGCCAAAAAACATTCAACGCATGATCGATGTCACGGGTGCGCAGGAAATTCTACTGGCCATTCCTTCAGCAAACCGCGTAAGGCGTCGTGAGATACTTGGCTTCCTCGAAGGTTTTCCACTCCATGTGCGCAGCGTTCCCGGCTTTATGGATTTGGCAAGCGGACGGGTGAAGGTTGACGATATCCAGGAAGTCGATATCGCTGACCTGTTGGGCCGTGATGCCGTACCTGCTCAGGAGAGCTTGCTCGAGCATTGCATTAAAGAGCAGGTGGTTATGGTTACCGGCGCCGGTGGCTCGATCGGCTCGGAACTGTGTCGCCAAATACTTGAATTGCGTCCCTCAACGTTAATAATGTTCGAGCATAGCGAGTTCAATCTTTATAGCATCTTGTCCGAATTGGAACAGCAGGTCTCTAGAAAGTCTCTATCTGTCCGTCTCTTGCCCATATTGGGTTCGATAACTAATCCACGTAAACTGCTCGACGTGATGAGCGTATGGCAAGTGGATACCGTGTATCATGCTGCAGCTTATAAACATGTTCCTATTGTCGAGCACAATATCGCTGCGGGTGTTCTGAATAATGTCATCGGAACACTGAATACGGCCCAAGCGGCTCTGCAGGCCGGCGTTGCCAATTTTGTTCTGATTTCTACAGACAAGGCCGTACGTCCTACCAATGTGATGGGTAGTACGAAGCGTCTGGCAGAGCTGACACTGCAAGCACTTAGCCGGGAAATCGCCCCGGTATTATTTGGCGACAACCCGAACGTATCACGTGTTAATAAAACCCGTTTTACCATGGTTCGTTTTGGCAATGTACTCGGGTCATCAGGTTCGGTCATCCCTTTGTTTCATAAGCAAATAAAGTCTGGGGGGCCGCTTACCGTTACTCATCCGAAAATAACTCGATATTTCATGACCATTCCGGAAGCGGCCCAACTGGTTATTCAAGCCGGGGCCATGGGGATGGGCGGTGATGTTTTCGTATTGGACATGGGTGAACCGGTCAGGATCGTTGAGCTGGCCGAGAAAATGATTCATCTATCTGGTTTCAGCGTGCGTTCGGAAAAAAATCCTCACGGGGATATTTCCATTGAATTTACGGGGCTGCGGCCTGGAGAGAAGTTGTATGAGGAGTTATTGATAGGCGATAACGTGGCGCAAACTTCTCATCCGATGATTATGAGTGCCAACGAAGATTTCATACCTTGGGATGTGTTAAAGGGAAAGTTGACGGAGTTAATTGCCGCCGTCGAATCAGACGATTACGCGCGCGTACGTCAGCTATTGCGCGATACAGTCAGTGGTTATGCGCCCGATGGGGAGATAGTGGACTGGATTCATCAGCAAAGACGGCTGGAGCCTTGAACAAGAGTAGGGACACTATTGCAGTCCTGCCCATCTGCCTTTGAGCTTCAGTGATACCCATGGGCACGTCTTCCAGCAATTGAGGACGTGCCCGTTCAGCTTCGCACCGAAGCAGTTCAAGAGCTTGTCTAAACTTGGCTCTGGTCTTTATCCTTGCGTTGCAATATTTTTGCTGGGTTACCCACCACCGTGACATTGGCGGGAACTGAGCGGGTGACCACTGCGCCAGCGCCAACCATTGCGTTTTCCCCGATAGTTATCCCTGGAAGAATAGTGCAGTTGGCTCCCAGCGAGGCTCCTTTGCCTATTACGGTTCTATCGAAGCTTTCAGGATAGACCTTGCTTCTTGGAAAGCGGTCATTAGTGAATGTGGCGTTGGGTCCAATGAATACGTCGTCTCCGATGGAAACGCCATCCCAAAGTTGAACACCGCATTTGATTGTCACCCGATCTCCTACGACGACGTCATTCTCGATGAAGACATGGTCGCAAATATTGCAGTCCTCACCGATTTTTGCTCCGGGTAGCAAGTGAGTAAAGGCCCAAACCCGAGTGCCTTTACCTATCTGGGATGTTTCGCATAAAGCGTGTGAATGCACGAAGTAATCTTTGTGATCGCTCATTATTATCCGTTCCATTGGATGGCTGAAGCGCCACCCTTGTGTTGGCCTGTTTCGTAGACTGTTGGCTTATAAGCCATTGATCCTGCGCCTGAAATAAAATAACCGCTCAATTTTTTCTGTGCTACAGGCAGAAGCTAAATAGTTTTCTGGCTGTCGATAAACACAGGAGTAGGGCCATTTCAGCGTATTTCTCAGCTCGAGGTGGGGGGACGAACCTGAACCTTGATGTGTTTTTGTCATCACCGCTTCACTTGCGTGGGATGCGGCTGGCATATCGGAATTTCGAGTGAGGCCTGAGGCTTAACAAATACTCATCGTTATTACATTTTTTGCAACGCTCGCTTTTTTGACAGGCTCCCATCATCGCCTAAGTTTGGAATGCAGCCTCGCAAAGCTGCTTTCTTTTGGCGATATCAAGGAGCTTCATTTTATGCGTAAAGGATATTTCTACCCTCTGATTTTTGCTCTCCTGGCCAATGCCTCAATCGCAGCAAACGCGACCGCGGCGGGTAAGCCTGAGGTGGCAACGCCTCCCGTGGCGCAAAGCTCCCAGCCTTCGCAGGACAGCAAGGTACGTCTAAACGAGGCAGATGCCGCGACGCTTCAGCGCGAGCTGACCGGGATAGGCAAGGCGAAGGCTGAGGCGATTGTTGCATATCGTGAGAGTAATGGAGCTTTTTCGTCGGTAGACGAGTTACTGGAGGTCAAGGGAATTGGCAAGGCAATCCTGGACAAGAATAGAGATAAACTGGAAGTGAATTGAGCTGAGGCAAAAGGAAAAGGCCAGTCGAATTGGACTGGCCTTTTCCGTTTATTTTATAGAGGTCTGCTCGAGTCGGCTCATGGAGCGGATTGCCCACTGCTGGCGATGGTTGGCAATTCAAAACTGAAGCATGACGTTGAACTTGACCTGACTGTTCATATCCCGTTGGCGTAGCAGGCTGATAGCATCATCGGCTGCTTGCTCACAGGCAATCAAGGAGCCTTGCCATGTACAAAGACTACCCCGCCGCTTATCAGGTAAGTAAAGGTTCCGCGCTGCAGGTGGACAAGCCCTTTTACGACCGAATCCGATCCCGACAGGACCAGCGTACGCTGATCGAGCAGTTCGAGGTCCCCATCCGCACCGGCCGAGCTTGGCACGTACCCGCCGGTCATGTGTTCCGCGTCACGACCCCGGTGGGCCCGCAGGTGGGGGACTTCAACGTCTGGAACGTCCACGACCCACGGGAGCGCCTGTGGGCGGCGCGCACGCGCCAGCTTCAGGGCGCCCACGTCAGCACCCATGATCGGTTGTGGTCGAACCTGCCATTCCTGCGACCGCTGGTGACCATCACCGATGACAGCCTGGCCGGCTATGGCATCGATGAGCATGGCGGACGATTGCACGATCTGCTGGGTACGCGCTGTGATCCATATGTGAACAAGATGCTGACCGGCGAGGATTTCCATCATCACTGTCACTCGAACCTGACCCGTGCGGTGTTGCCCCACGGCCTGACAGAGTTCGATGTGCACGATGTACTGAATATTTTCCAGTGCACCGGGCTCAACCATGACGACATGTACTTCATGAAGGCCTGTCCGGCGCAGAAGGGTGATTACCTGGAATTCTTTGCCGAGATCGATCTGTTGTGTGCATTGTCCACCTGTCCGGGGGGTGACCTGTCGCTGGCCATGTGGGGGCCGGATGCGCAGGATCCTCTCAGCGTCTGTCGTCCGCTGGGTGTGGAGATCTATCGGTTGGAGGATTCATTGCTGGAAGGCTGGAGCCAGCCTGAACGGGCGGCATACAAAGGGATGCATGGCTTGCACATCGCCAAGGCGGATTGGGAGAAGTAGCGCCATCGGCGCGGCGCGGCCCGGAGCTTGCGTGGCGAGGGAGCTTGCTCCCGCTGGGCTGTGCAGCAGCCCCAACAGTCACGACTCAATCGCCCGGCACACCGAGCCAGTAGCTTTGAGGGCCGCTTCGCGCCCCAGCGGGAGCAAGCTCCCTCGCCACGAGATCGGTGTGTGAGGCCGCGGTTAACGGTCCTTGGCTTCTTTCGCATCCATTTCCGCATTGCGCTCGGCAACACGCTTGCGCTGTTCGTCCGTCAATTCGACCTTGTTGGCGGTGTCGCGCAGCATCATCAGACCACCAACGATCGAGCCGATTGCAACAATCAGAATCAACCAGGCATACCAGGGCATAGGACTCTCCTTGAGGGTGCGAGGGACGGACGAGCATTTCGCCGATCCATCGCACCTACCACTTATGAGCGAAGGTTGTTCGCAGTGGTTCAATACTACGCCCGTTCGGCTGGCTTCACCTCAAAGCCCGGTCAGCATCGCATCGGCGGGCGCGTCCGCGCGCAGTTGTGCGGTGAGGATGAAGTAGACGAAGCCTACCGCCATGAAGCCGAGGAAGATCAGCCCGATCAGCGCGTTGAACCAGGCCATGGCCACCAGGCACACCACCGCCAGCAACAGGGCGATCCCCGGCACGATCGGATAACCCGGTGCGTGGAAAGTACGTTCCAGGTTGGGTTCGGTTTTACGTAGCTTGAACAGGCTGAGCATGCTCATGATGTACATGACGATGGCACCGAATACGGCCATGGTGATCATTGCCGCGGTCAGGGTCATGCCGCCGAGGTTGATCAGACCGTCGCTGTAGATCGCGGCAATGCCGATCAGTCCACCGGCGATGATCGCCCGGTGCGGGGTCTGGAAGCGTGACAGTTTGGCCAGGGAGGCGGGCAGGTAGCCGGCGCGGGCCAGGGCGAAGAACTGCCGCGAGTAGCCCAGGATGATCCCGTGGAAGCTCGCCACCAGGCCGAACAGGCCGATCCAGACCAGCATGTGCAGCCAGCCGGAGCTTTCGCCGACCACGGTTTTCATGGCTTGGGGCAGGGGATCGTTGATGTTCGACAGGGTGCGCCAATCGCCGACGCCGCCGGCAAAGAACATTACACCCATCGCCAGGAACACCAGGGTCAGGATGCCGCTGATGTAGGCCTTGGGGATCGTGCGTTTCGGGTCCTTGGCTTCTTCGGCGGCCATGGCCGCACCTTCGATGGCCAGGAAGAACCAGATGGCGAAGGGGATCGCAGCGAACATCCCGGCAATGGCCGGTGCGCCGAGTACATCGGAACCGGCCCAGCCGTTCAGGGCGAAGCTGCTGAAACTGAACGCCGGGGCCACGACGCCCATGAACACCAGCAATTCGGCCACCGCCAGGACGCAGACAATCAGCTCGAATGTCGCCGCCAATTTGACCCCGAGGATGTTCAGGCCCATGAACACGATATAGGCGCCGACCGCTGCGTGTTTCGGGTCCAGCGCCGGGAACTGCACGTTCAGGTAGGCGCCGATGGCCAGGGCAATGGCCGGCGGCGCGAAGACGAATTCGATCAGCGTCGCCAGCCCGGCAATCAATCCGCCTTTCTCGCCGAAGGCGCGACGGCTGTAGGCAAACGGCCCGCCGGCATGAGGGATGGCGGTGGTCAGTTCGGTGAAACTGAAAATGAAGCAGGTGTACATGGCCGCCACCATGAAGGACGTCACCAGGAAACCCAGCGTCCCGGCCACGCCCCAGCCATAGCTCCAGCCGAAATACTCGCCGGAAATCACCAGGCCGACGGCAATGCCCCATAAATGCAGGGTGCCCAGGGTGGGTTTTAGTTGTGTGTTCATCGGTGGCTCCCCTCGATCCATAGCAAAAGCGCTGGGGAGGGGCAGTGCAGTGGGCGTGCCAGTGTGGTGGGAGCGGTCGTAATAGGTGAAATCGTGTCGTATCGGGGATGTTCGCTGCCGGATGGCCTGGTTTTGTGCCCCAGTTCGGAGCGTCGGCGCCTGTCCGGGCCTCATCGCGAGCAAGCTCACTCCCACAGGGTGGACACAGATTCTGTATTCACAACAGATCAAAATGTGGGAGCGAGCTTGCTCGCGATAGGGCCAGCCCAGCCAACCAACCCCTCACTTTTTACACTTTCTTTATCCCCCAAGCCCTCTCTCGATCTCGTTCCTTTACAGCCTCCCTGCCGACAATCACTCCACACACGGCACGACGCCGTACCACGGAGAAATCCCATGAGTGTTCTGGACGGGGTGTCGCTGCTGCTGGCAGTGGCGCTGTTCATCTATCTGCTGGTTGCGCTGTTGCGCGCCGATCGGAACTAGGAGCGGCTATGCACGGTTATGACTACGGGCTGATCCTCGCCTTTTTCGCCCTGGTGCTGATTCCGGCACCGTTTCTGGGGCGTTTTTACTATCGGGTGATGGAAGGCCAGCGCACCTGGCTTTCCCCGATCCTCGGCCCGGTGGAGCGCGGTTGCTATCGCCTGGCCGGTGTCGATTCCAAGGCTGAGCAAAGCTGGCAGAAATACACCCTGGCCATGCTCGCGTTCAACCTGGCGGGTTTTGTGTTGCTGTTTGCGGTTCTGCTGCTGCAGGGCCATCTGCCCCTCAATACCGAGCAACTGCCCGGCATGGAGTGGACCCAGGCCTTCAACACAGCCGTGAGTTTCATGACCAACACCAACTGGCAGTCCTACAGCGGTGAAGCGTCCCTGAGCTATCTGAGCCAGATGGTCGGCCTGACCGTGCAGAACTTTGTCAGCGCCGCCACCGGCCTGGCCGTGCTGGTGGCGCTGTGTCGCGGGATCGGGCGCAAGTCCGCCACGACGCTGGGTAATTTCTGGGTCGACATGACCCGCGCCACCCTCTACGGGTTGTTGCCGCTGTGCCTGCTGCTGGCGTTGTTCCTAGTCTGGCAGGGTGTGCCGCAGACCTTCGCGCACTATGTGCACGGGGTCACGATGCAGGGCGTCGACCAAGTCATCCCGCTGGGGCCGGCCGCCAGCCAGATCGCGATCAAGCAACTGGGTACCAACGGCGGCGGTTTCTTCGGCGTCAACTCGGCCCACCCGTTCGAAAACCCGACGGCCTGGAGCAATCTGTTTGAGCTCGCGTCGATCATCCTGATTCCCGCCGCGCTGGTGTTCACCTTCGGTCATTACGTCAAGGACCTGCGTCAGAGCCGCGCGATCATCGCCTGCATGCTGGCGCTGTTCCTGATCGGTGGCGCGACGTCGCTGTGGGCCGAATACCAGCCCAACCCGGCCCTGAACAATCCTGCCGTCGAACAGACCGCGCCGCTGGAAGGCAAGGAGACGCGCTTCGGCACCACCGCCACGGTGCTGTGGTCGGTGACGACCACGGCAGCGTCCAACGGCTCGGTCAACGCCATGCATGACAGTCTCAACCCGCTCAGTGGCATGGTGGCGCTGGTGAACATGATGGTCGGCGAGGTGATCTTCGGCGGCGTCGGGGCCGGGCTCTACGGGATGCTGTTGAACGTGTTGATCGCCGTGTTCCTGGCCGGCTTGATGATCGGTCGCACCCCGGAATACCTGGGCAAGAAGCTGGGCGCCCGAGAGGTACAACTGTTGGTGGCGACCCTGCTGGTGATGCCCGTCAGCGTGCTGGTGCTGGGTGCCGTCGCCGCGAGCGTGCCCGGGCCTGCCGCAGCGGTGAGCAACCCGGGTGCCCACGGGTTCAGCCAGTTGTTGTACGCCTACACCTCGGCGGGAGCGAACAACGGTTCGGCATTCGGCGGGTTCGGTGCCAACACACCTTTCCACAACCTGATGCTGGGCCTGGGCATGTTGATCGGCCGGTTCGGCTACATCTTGCCGGTGCTGGCATTGGCTGGCAGCCTGGCCTTGAAGAAAACCGCGCCGATTGGCCAGAACAGCTTTCCCACCCATGGCCCGCTGTTCGTGACCTTGTTGACCGTGACCATCCTGCTGGTGGGCGGCTTGACCTTCCTGCCGACCCTGGCGCTGGGGCCGATTGCCGAACACCTGAGCATGGGCTTCTGAGGATCTGATGATGAATATGCCGATGAGCAAAACCGTCGCCGCCAAGGCGCCGGAACAACCGAAGACCCACCTGTCGGCCCTCTGGCGGCCAGCGTTGGTGCAAGCCTTCGTCAAGCTCGACCCTCGCCAGTTGCACCGTGCCCCGGTGATGCTGGTGGTGGAACTGACCGCGATCCTCACCACTGTGTTGTGCTTCATTCCCGACACTACGGTGCCGACGTTCGTCGCCGCGCAGATTGCGCTGTGGCTGTGGTTCACCGTGCTGTTCGCCAACTTTGCCGAAGCCTTGGCCGAAGGGCGCGGCAAGGCCCGGGCCGACAGCCTCAAGGCCGGCAGCGAAGGCCTCAACGCCCGTCGCCAGACTGCCAGCGGGTTTGAAACAGTCCCCGCCACTCGTCTGCGCAAAGGCGATGTGGTGCGCGTCGAGGCCGGCGACATGATCCCCGGCGACGGAGAGGTGATTGACGGCATCGCCGCGGTCAACGAGGCGGCGATCACCGGCGAATCGGCGCCGGTCATCCGCGAGTCCGGCGGCGATCGCTCGGCTGTCACCGGCAATACGCGGCTGGTCTCTGACTGGCTGCTGATACGCATCACCAGCAATCCCGGCGAGTCCACCCTGGACCGCATGATCGCTTTGGTGGAAGGCGCCAAGCGCCAGAAAACGCCGAACGAGGTGGCGCTGGATATCCTGCTGATCGGCCTGACGCTGATCTTCCTGTTGGTGGTGGTGACGCTGCAACCGTTCGCCCATTTCGCCAACGCCAGCCTGCCGCTGGTGTTTCTGGTGGCGCTGCTGGTCACCTTGATTCCCACCACCATCGGCGGGCTGCTGTCGGCCATCGGCATCGCCGGGATGGATCGGTTGGTGCGCCTGAACGTGATCGCCAAATCCGGCCGTGCGGTCGAGGCGGCGGGAGACGTGCATGTTTTGATGCTGGACAAGACCGGCACCATTACCTTTGGCAATCGGCGTTGTACGGCGGTCTATGCCGCCCCAGGTGTGAGTGCCAAGGAGCTGGCCGAAGGCGCGCTGTTCGCCTCGTTGGCTGACGACACGGCCGAGGGCAAGTCCATCGTCGAGTACCTGCGAGGTTTGCACCCACAGCCCGAGCCGGGCGTCGACGCACTGACGGCCGTGCCGTTCAGTGCCGAAACCCGTCTGTCCGGGGTCGACTATCAGGGGCGCATCTATCGTAAGGGCGCCGTGGATTCCTTGCTGGATTTCATCGGCCTTGCACGCAATGAATTGCCGCCGGCCCTGGCGCGGGAGGTCGACAAGATCGCCCAGAGCGGCGGTACGCCGTTGCTGGTGTGCGCGGACGGCAAGCTGCTCGGCGCTATCCATCTCAAGGACGTGGTCAAGCCCGGCATCCGTGAGCGTTTTGCCGAGCTGCGCAAGCTGGGGATTCGCACGGTGATGGTCACCGGCGACAACCCGCTGACTGCCGCCGCGATTGCCGCCGAGGCCGGTGTCGACGACGTGTTGGCGGAGGCCACGCCGGAGAAAAAGCTGGCACGTATCCGTCACGAGCAAAATGACGGTCGGCTGGTGGCCATGTGCGGCGACGGCGCGAACGACGCCCCGGCCCTGGCCCAGGCTGATGTCGGCATGGCGATGAACGACGGCACCCAGGCCGCGCGGGAAGCGGCCAACATGGTCGACCTCGACAGCGACCCGACCAAATTGCTGGACGTCGTGCAGATCGGCAAGGAGCTGTTGGTGACCCGTGGGGCGCTGACCACCTTTTCCATCGCCAACGACATCGCCAAGTACTTCGCCATCCTGCCGGCACTGTTCGCGTCGATTTATCCACAGCTCGGCGTGCTGAACGTGATGCACCTGAGCAGCCCGCAGAGCGCGATTTTGTCGGCCATTGTCTTCAACGCCCTGATCATCGTCGTGCTCATTCCTCTGGCCCTGCGCGGCGTGCGCGTGCAAGCGGCAAGCGCGGCGGCGCTGTTGCGGCGCAATCTGTTGATCTATGGCCTGGGCGGGATCGTGGTGCCGTTCGTGGGGATCAAGGCGATCGATATGTTGCTGACGGCGTTGCACCTGGTTTGAGCCTGATGTTCGGTGCACAGATTTTTTGTGCCAGGAGAGGTTTTGTGGCGAGGGAGCTTGCTCCCGCTGGGTTGCGAAGCAACCCCCAGGAAATTGACTCCAACCAGCCTGACACACAGCTGGGGCTGGTTTTGGGTCTGCTTCGCAGCCCAGCGGGAGCAAGCTCCCTCGCCACGATGAATTTTTTGATTCGAGGATTTTGAAATGTCCACTCTGATTCGCCCGGCCTTGAGCCTGTTATTGCTGATGAGCCTGATCACCGGTGTCGCCTACCCACTGGTGGTCACCGGCGTGGCGCAAGTCGCCTTTCCCGCCCAAGCCAACGGCAGCCTGATCGTCGATGCCGCCGGCAAGGTCCGAGGCTCAATGCTGATCGCCCAGGACTTCACCGGCGATGCCTGGTTTCATCCACGGCCATCGGCCGGTGCCTTCGCCACGGTCGCCAGCGGTGCCAGTAATTTCTCCCCGAGCAATCCGGCCCTGGCCACACGGGTGATCGATGACGCCCGCAAACTTCAGGTTCCGGGTCAGGGCCCGGTGCCGCTGGCATTGCTGACCACCTCCGGCAGCGGACTGGATCCGCACTTGCCTCCGGCGGCAATTGCCTATCAACTGGCGCGTGTCGCCGCCGCGCGCAACCTGCCGGCCTCGACCTTGCAGCAATTGCTCGACGACAACATCGAGCAACCCCTGGTGGGCCCACCGGTGGTGAATGTGCTGGCGCTGAACCTGGCCCTGGAAAAACTGTAGAACCTGTGGGAGCGAGCTTGCTCGCGATGAGGGTGTATCAGTCTCCCTCAATGTTGGCTGACCTACCGCTATCGCGAGCAAGCTCGCTCCCACGGGATGGCTGAACCCATTCGAAACAAGAGAATTCCCAGCATGAGCGACTCCGGCCGCGCCGACGCACTGTTAGCCAATCTGCCCCGTAACGGCCGTGGTCGGCTCAAGGTCTTCCTGGGCGCGGCCCCGGGTGTCGGCAAGACCTACGCCATGCTGCAAGCGGCTCACACCCAACTGCGCCAAGGCGTGACGGTCATCGCCGGGGTGGTGGAAACTCACGGTCGTGCCGAAACCGAAGCGCTGCTCGGCGGCCTGGCGCAGCAGCCGTTGGTGCGCTCGGAATATCGTGGCGTGATGCTCGAGGAAATGGATCTCGACGGCTTGCTCGCCGCTCGGCCGCACCTGGTCCTGGTGGACGAACTGGCCCACAGCAACGCCCCCGGCAGCCGCCATGCCAAGCGTTGGCAGGACATTCAGGAACTGCTCGCGGCGGGCATCGACGTCTACACCACGGTCAATGTCCAGCATCTGGAAAGCCTCAACGACCAAGTGCGCGGCATCACTGGCGTGCAGGTGCGTGAGACGCTACCGGACTGGGTCCTGCAGGAGGCCGATGAACTGCTGCTGATCGACCTGCCACCCCGTGAGCTGCTGGAGCGTCTGCGCGATGGCAAGGTCTACGTGCCGGAACAGGCCCGGGCGGCGATCGATGCGTTTTTCTCCCAGACCAACCTGACCGCGTTGCGTGAGCTGGCGATGCAGACCGCCGCCGCCCAGGTCGACAATGACCTGGCCCTGGGCTATCGACAACTGGGCCAGGCCGCGCCGGCGGTGCGCGGACGCTTGCTGGTGGGGGTGGACGGGGATGTGCAGGCTGAACGCCTGGTGCGCCATGCCAGCCGCGTCGCCCAGCGTCGGCATTTGCCGTGGAGCCTGGTGCACGTGGACAACGGCAGCGCCCGTGACGAGGCCTCGCGCCAGCGCCTGCAGAATGCCCAGCAACTGGCTGAACGCCTCGGCGGCGAAGTGGTGCTGCTGCGGGCCGGTGAAGTGGCCAGGACGCTGATCCAGCACGCCAGCGAACGTCGCGCCACGCTGGTGCTGGTGGGCCAGTCCCGGCCGCGCCTGCGCCGACGGCTGTTTGGCGGCGGCCTCGCTTCGCGCCTGCTGCGCGGTGCCCGGGGCCTGGAAATCAACGTGTTGGACAGCGATGAGCAACCGCGTCCCGCCCGCGTGCACTCAGGCGCCGTCCAGACCAGGTTCGATTATGTGCTGGCGTTGCTGGCGACCGTAGTGGCCAGCGCATTGGCCTGGGGAATCTCGGGATTGCTGGCGTTGCCCAATATCTCCCTGGTGTTCCTGATGGCGGTGTTGCTGGTGGCCGTACGCAGCAGCCTTGGCCCGGCGTTGGCCTGCGCGGCGCTGTCGTTCCTGGCCTATGATTTCCTGTTCATCCCGCCGAATTTTTCCCTGACCATCCAGCGCGAAGAAGACGTGCTGACGCTGGTGTTTTTCCTGCTCATGGCGGCCCTGACCGGCAACCTGGCCGCTCGCCAGCGCCGCCAGTTGCAGGCCTTGCGCGACACCCAACAGGAAACCGGCGAACTGCTGGACCTGTCCCGCAAACTCACTGCCGCCACCGACCGCCAGGCCGTGATCAGCGCCGCTGCGCAGCACCTCAACGGTTGGCACGACTTGCAGCTATGCCTGCTCAACCGCGACAGCCAGGGCGGTTGGAAGGTCGAAAGCGGTGAGCCGTTGACCCTCACCGAGGCCGAGCGCGCGGCGGCCGATTGGTCCTGGCAGCACGATCAGTCGGCCGGCGCCGGCACCGGGACACTGCCCTCCGGGCGCTGGTGGTGGTGGCCGTTGTCGGCGGAGGGCGGGCCGCTGGCCTTGCTGGGGGCCTGCCCGAAAGAAGACCAGCCCCTGAGTGGTCAGCGTCGCCGTTTGCTGGCGGCCCTCAGTCAGCCATTGGCCCAGGCGCTGGCTCGGGCGCAACTGGCCCAGGACCTGGAGGCGGCGCGTTTGCACGGCGAAACCGAGCAACTGCGCAGCGCTTTGCTGGCGTCCGTGTCCCACGATCTGCGCACACCGCTGACCGCCATGCGCGGCAGCATCGACAGCCTGTTGGCGCTGGGGGAGGCGATCCCGCTGGCCGATCGTCGCGAGCTGCTCGAAGGCACCCGCGATGAAGCCGAGCGGTTGGATCGCTACATCCAGAACTTGCTGGACATGACTCGTCTCGGCCACGGCGCCCTGAAACTGGCGCGGGACTGGGTGGCGCCGGCCGACATCGTTGGCAGTGCGCTGAATCGCCTGCGAGCGGTGTTGGCGCCCCTGGCGCTCACGGTCGAGGTACCCGCTGAATTGCCCTTGCTCTATGTTCACGCCGCGTTGATCGAGCAGGCCCTGGTGAACGTGCTGGAGAACGCGACGCGGTTCTCGCCAGCCCAAGGACGCCTGCTGCTGTGTGCCGGGGCGACCGCCAATGAGGTGTTTTTTGCCGTGGCCGATGAAGGCCCCGGGATTCCTGAAGAGGAGCGGGAGAAAATCTTCGATATGTTCTACACCGCCGCGCGCGGTGATCGGGGCGGGCAGGGCACAGGGTTGGGATTGGCGATCTGCCAGGGCATGGTCGGTGCCCACGGCGGGCGAATCAGCGTGGCCGATGGCCTCGACGGACGCGGCACCTGCATCACGTTGCACTTGCCGTTGCAGGCGCAACCGGGCATGGACGATGAAGCTTGAGCCTGGCTGAGATACTCTCTTGTCACTTGCGTGCCTTTCCACTGGATTGCAACGAACGAACCCCATGAGCCAGACCGCGACCCTTTTGGTCATCGATGACGAACCGCAGATCCGCAAATTCTTGCGCATCAGCTTGAGCTCCCAAGGCTACAAGGTGCTGGAAGCCGGCACCGGCGCCGAAGGGCTTGCCCAAGCGGCGCTGAACAAGCCCGATCTGCTGGTGCTCGACCTGGGCCTGCCGGACATGGACGGCCAACAGGTGCTGCGCGAGTTTCGCCAATGGTCGACGGTGCCGGTGCTCGTGCTCTCGGTGCGGGCCAGCGAGGCGCAGAAAGTCGAGGCGTTGGACAACGGTGCCAACGATTACGTGACCAAGCCGTTCGGCATCCAGGAATTCCTCGCCCGCATCCGCGCCTTGTTGCGCCAGGCCCCGGCCGGCGAGCCACAGGAAGCCGCGCTGAAGTTCGGCCCGCTGACGGTGGACCTGGCCTATCGACGGGTGCTGCTGGACGGCACCGAAGTGGCCCTGACCCGCAAGGAATACGCCGTCCTGGCGCAACTGGCGCGGCACCCGGGGCGGGTCATCACCCAGCAACAATTGCTCAAGGACATCTGGGGCCCGACCCACACCGAAGACAGTCACTACCTGCGGATCGTGGTCGGTCACCTGCGCCAGAAGCTGGCCGACGACCCGACCCGGCCGCGGTTCATCGTGACCGAGGCGGGGGTGGGGTATCGGTTGTTGGGGGAAGGTGGGCTTTAGTTCTGCGTTGTCCGGGCTGCCGCCATCGCGAGCAAGCTCGCTCCCACAGGGTGTCCACCACAGATTCAGTGTGGGAGCGAGCTTGCTCGCGATGAGGCCCCCACAGCCAGCGCAAATGCCTAGTTCTGTTCACGCTCATAGCGATCCAGGGTATCGCTGGCAATCTCCCGCCCCAGAGCGATCAACTCTGGCGCCTTGTAGAACTCGAAGAACCGGCACACCCGTTTCGGCACGTTGATCAGCACATCCGGCGGGTAACCGGCGATCTTGTACTGGGCCAGCGAGGTCTGCATCACTTCGAAGCTCTGGTTGATCAGGTCCAGCAATGAAGCCGGGCCGACGTTATCGATGATGAATGAGCCGGTGGCGGATTTCGGTGCGCCTTCGTTCTCTGGCGCGGCAGCCGGTTGTTGGCCCTCGGGCTCGGCCGAGTCGATCCACGGGTTGATCTCGGCGGCCTCGGCCTTCAAGGCTTCCTGCTCCAGCAGCAACAACTGCTCGGCCTGCTTGCGGCGAAACGGCAGGCGCGAACCCAGGGAGCTGACCAGGGTGTCGAAGCGGCGCCTGAACGCGGCGGGACGCGGGATCACCGGTAATCGGTACTGTTTCTGGTTGGTGGCGTTGAGGTTGACCGCGATGATCAAGTCGCAGTGGCTCGACACCACCGGCACGATCGGCAACGGATTGAGCAGGCCGCCATCCACCAGCATGCGATTGCCTTGCATCACGGGTGTGAACAGGCTGGGAATCGCCGCTGAGGCGCGCATGGCCTGGTGCAGGCAGCCTTCCTGGAACCAGATTTCCTGCTGGTTGGTCAGGTCGGTCGCGACGGCGGTGTAGGGGATGCGCAACTCTTCAATGTTGAGTTCGCCGACGATCTTGCGGATCTGCCCAAAGACCTTCTCGCCGCGGATCGCCCCCAGGCGAAAACTGACGTCCACCAGGCGCAGGACATCCAGGTAATCCAGGCTTTCGATCCAGTTGCGGTACTCCTCGAGCTTGCCCGCCGCATAGATCCCACCCACGACAGCCCCCATGGAACAACCGGCGATGCAGGCAATGTCGTAGCCACGTCGTTCGATTTCTTCGATCACCCCGATATGGGCATAGCCCCGGGCGCCACCCGAGCCCAATACCAATGCGACACGTTTTGTCATGACCCGGCCTCTTGTCGAACAGACTTCAACAATGCACTCATCGACGGCTCGGCTCAATCGTTGTGGCGCAGACGTCGTTTTTTGACACGCTGCGACGGCATTTGCGTATGCTCGGCCACACTTGAATTTACGCGGTCAAGCAAGGCACTTTTCGCCGTTGCCACCGTCTTAACAGCACGACTGTTGACCTGACCTGAGGTGTTATTGATGAAAGCCCGGATCCGCCTGCCCTTGGTGGCATCTTTGATGATTTTGGCCCTGGCCGGTTGCGCAGGTAAAACCGCTTACCGCGACAGTTGTGGCAGCCAGCTCGACAGCGCCTGGCGTGAACTGGACCTGGCCAAGGCCGAAGGCTTTGCCGGCACCGTCAGCTACTCCAAGGCCTTGTCCCTGCTGACGGGCGCCAAGACCCAGCAGCAATTCGAAGCGTTCGAAGGCTGCTCCAAGAAAGCCGAGAAGGCACGTTTCTACATTCGCGAATCCCGCGCGGGACGATAAAGGCCGCCGCAAGCTACAAGCGGCAAGAGGGCGATACCCACTGCTTCCACTTGCAGCTTGCAGCCCAAAGATGCGTACGGAGTACGTTCCATGATCGATCGGCTGGTGGCCCGCATATTGGGCCTGGAAGTCCGCCTGTTGGCCTGTCAGGCCCGCTTGAATGCCCACACCGACAGCGAAGCGCTGCATGACCTGCGGACCACGGTGCGCCGTTTGCGCAGCCTGCTTCGTCCGCTGCGTGGGTTGCCCGGCGTCGAACAACTGGAAACGGCGGCTTCGGCGGTGGGCACCCTGACCACGCCGCTGCGCGACCGGGAAGTGTTGGCGGCTTACCTTGAACAACATGGCCTGGCCGAGGCGGCGCGGCGACGCCAGATACAAATGGCCGATGCCTATCCCGCCGTGGCCGCGAGTGTTGAACTGGCCCAGTTGCTGATGATGCTCGATGCCTTCCCGCGCTTCGTTCGCGCCGCCCAGCGTGAGGGGCTGCTGAAGGGCTTGCGCAAACGCATCGAAAAGCGCTTGGACAAACAGTGGAAGAAACTCGGCGAAGCCCTGCGTGATCCAGCTCATGACCGCCACCGGTTGCGCCTGCTGATCAAGCGCGTGCGCTACGCCATCGAAGCTTATCCTGAGCTCGACCGCCTGCCCGAAGCCGCCATGCCACGGCTCAAGTCCGCCCAGGGCGTGCTGGGCGACTGGCACGATTGCTGGCAATGGCTGGCCAGGGCCAAGGAAGAAACCGATCTGCAAGCTTGCGTGCCCACCTGGCACGCCACGATGGAAAAGGCCGAGGCCAAGTCCGACAAGGTGCTCGACAAGCTGATTGCGAGTTGCTTCGAAAAATCCTGAAGTCACCCCATTTCCCCTTGTGGGAGCGAGCTTGCTCGCGATGGCGGTGGGTCAGTTTGCATACAGGTTGACTGATACGCCGCCATCGCGAGCAAGCTCGCTCCCACAGTGGTTGGGTGGATTCAGGAATCCTCGGCTTTTCTGTCAGCCTCTTTGGCCGGAATGAGCCCTGTGCCGCCTGCCTGGGCTGGTTAAGATGCCGTCATCTCCTTTTCCCCTGTTTTCGAGGTCGTCATGCGCTTTTCCGAGTTGATCGATGCCGTGCGCCGGCAGCCAGGTGCGGTGACCATCGCGCCAGAGTGGGGCCAGGGCCGGGCCAGTTTTGGCGGGTTGGTGGCGGCGCTGCAGTATGAGGCGATGCGTGCCCAAGTGCCGGCGGATCGCCCGGTGCGTTCCCTGGCGATTACTTTTGTCGGCCCGGTCGAGCCCGACGTGCCGGTCAGTTTCGAAGTCGACGTGTTGCGAGAAGGCAAGGCGGTAAGCCAAGTGTTGGGGCGTGCGGTGCAGAACGGTCAGGTGGTGACCGTGGTGCAAGGCAGCTTTGGTGCCTCGCGCTCGTCCGTGGTGGCGGTGCAGGCCGATCCCGCGCCGGAATTCAAGAGCGTGGAGCAATGCCAGGAGCTGCCTTACGTCAAGGGCATGACCCCGGAGTTCATGCGGCACCTGGCGATGCGCTGGAGCGTAGGCGGCGTGCCATTCAGCGGCAATAAATCCCGGAGCATGGGCGGCTGGGTGCGCTTGCGCGGCGATGTGCAGGAGGAGCCGCTGAACGAAAGCCATATCCTGGCCCTGGTGGACGCCTGGCCCCCGGCGTTGTTGCCTCACCTCTCGCAAATGGCCCCGGGCAGCACGCTCACGTGGACCATTGAGTTCGTCCAGCCGCTGCTGGACCTCACGACACTGGACTGGTGCAAATACCTGGCCGAGATCGAACATGCCCAGGACGGCTACGGCCATATTGCCGCGAAGTTCTGGAGCGCCGATGGCCGCTTGATCGCCCTGAGCCGGCAGACGGTAACGATCTTTGGGTAAGGCCGCTTCGGTTAAGGTTTACGGTTGTGACGGTGGCGATCACGCCAGGCGCGCCACCAGCCACCGCTGAGAAAGAACCGCGGAAAAGTCAGGAACTGCTCCACCAACAGGCGTGACACGGCATCCTTGCGATCGCTGAACGGCTCGGAGGCCTGGGCCTCCAGGCTGTGTCCGTGACGCTGCAGGCCGAGTGCCGCGAGCAGGCCGATGACGCCGATGGCGATGTCCCCCAGGCTCAAGCTGAACACGCCGGTCACAATCAGCAGAAACGCGATGATGAACAGCGGCACGGCAATCAGGTGCAACACCAGGTTGGTGGGGTGGCGATGATTGTCGGGGTAGGCGCGCCATTGCCAGGCTGGAAGATTGGGGTGACGTTTGCCCATGATGCTATTCCTCGATTCGTGTGCACTCATGCTTGAAGAATAGGTGCCGCCCAGGGCGCCTGCGAATCGAGGTTGGTTATCGGGGCGATAGAGTTTCAAAGGTTACATTTGAGTTGACTGTACTGGCCTCTTCGCGAGCAAGCTCGCTCCCACATTGGATCGAGTTGGACGCAAAAGTTTGTGAACCCGACAGACCCCATGTGGGAGCGAGCTTGCTCGCGAAGGCGTCCTCAAAGCTTGAGCTGCCCAATCGCCTTGCTCAACTCGCCTGCCAATGTCGCCAGTTCATCGCTGGTGGTGGCTGAATCGACGGTCTGGCGCACGGTGTTTTCGGTCACGTCGCGAATGCTCACCACCGCCCGGTTCATTTCCTCGGCGACGTGGCTTTGCTGCTCGGCCGCGACCGCGATCTGGGTGTTGCTCTCGCGCATTTGGGCCACCGCTGCGGTGATCTGTGCCAGCGCGTCGCCGGCCTCGCGGGCCTGTTGCACGCAATCGTCGGCCTTGAGCGAACTCTCCTGCATGAAGTCCACCGCGTCCCGGGTGCCGGCTTGCAGGGCCGAAACCATGGTGGTGATTTCATCCGTGGAGGCCTGTACCCGCTTGGCCAGGTTGCGCACCTCGTCGGCCACCACGGCAAAACCTCGGCCCATTTCCCCGGCCCGCGCCGCTTCGATGGCCGCGTTCAGGGCCAGCAGATTGGTTTGTTCGGCGATGCTGTGGATCACATTGACCACGCCGTTGATCTTCTGACTGTCTTCGGCCAGGCGCTGGATCATTTCGGCAGTCTGCTGCACCCCAGACGACAATCCGGTGATCGACAGTTGCACCCGACCGACCACTTCGTGACCGTTGCCGGCCAGGGTGTCGGCGGTTTTCGACAGGTCGCGGGTGGCGCCGGCGTGCTGGGCGATGTGATAAACCGTGGCGGACATTTCGTTGATCGCTGTGGCTGCCTGATCGGTTTCGCTTTGCTGGCCGAGCATGCCGTGGCGAACATCGTTCATGCTCGACGCCAGGCGCGCCGCGCCACTGTCCAGCTGCCGGGCAGTGCTGGCGACGGTGTCAACCACCCGTTGATAACCGGCCTGCATGGCGTTGAACGCCGCCGCCATCTGGCCCACTTCGTCCTTGCAGGCCAGAGGCACGCGGGCGGACAGGTCACCGGTTTTTTCCACATGCAGCATCACGTCTTTGAGCGTGTTGAGCTGGCTGAGCAAAAAGCGGATCAACAGCTGCGACGCGCCCAACATTGCCAGCATCAACACGAACACGGCCATGGCGTATTGGCTGAAGCGTTCACCGAACACTTGGCTCAGGCTTACACCTCGGGCCAACACCGCGAGTGCCTGTCCGTCATCTCGACGGATCACTTGGGCACCCAGCAACGGATCGTCGCCAAGCAGCGGCCCGGCATCGAGTTCGACCCAGCCATCGGCCTGAGCCAGCGAAGGCAACGGTCGTTCGTTGAACACCGGGACCTGGTCGCGCCGGAATGCCAAGAGATCCTCGGCCCTGGGCAAGGGTTGCCCGGCAGGCCAGGCCTTGAGCACCTGTGCTTGGGCCTGGGCGTTCGCCTGGGCTGCGTGGTTGCGCGCCTGCTGTTCGAGGTGCACCGCGTAGAGCACCAGCAGCAGGGTGGTGATAAAGGCGACCGCATTGACCGCCCAGAATTTGTATTTCAACGAGATATTGCTAAGCCAGGCACCCATGGAAGGTTTTCTCTGATAGCGGAAACAGCATTGGCAAGGTGCCATTATTCTGCCGCTATTCAGGTGTCGGGATTTTGATGTGGGTCAACAGACAACAGAGTCCCAGGGTTTTGATGTGGGCCAACAGACAACGAAGTCCTCTTGTGGGAGTGAGCTTGCTCGCGATAGCGGTGTGTCAGTCAGCCAATGTGCAGGCCGATACGCCGCTATCGCGAGCAAACTCGCTCCCACAGGGATTTGCAGGGTTCAGGAGATCGTGGGCAACCCAAAGAACGCCCGGGCGCAGGCGCTGCTGTGGGCTGCCAGGTCTTCCTCGGTTTCGCCCCGGTGCAAGGCCACTTCGCGCAGGACTTCCGTCAGGTAGGCCGGCTCGTTGCGCCCGTTCTTGGGTTTGGGCCGCAGCGTGCGGGGCAGCAGGTAGGGCGCGTCGCTTTCGAGCATCAGCCGGCCACGGGGTATTTCGCGCACCAACGGGTGCAGGTGCGTGCCGCGGCGTTCGTCGCAGATCCAGCCAGTGATACCAATATGCAGGTCGAGATCGAGGTAGCTGAACAACGCCTTTTTTTCCCCGGTGAAGCAGTGCACCACGGCCGCTGGCAATTGATCGCGAAACTCCCGGAGGATGTCCAGCAAGCGCTGGTCGGCGTCGCGCTCATGCAGGAAGACCGGTAATTGCAACTGGACCGCCAGGGCGAGGTGTTCCTCCAGGACCTTTTCCTGTTGGGGGCGGGGCGAGAAGTCTCGGTTGAAATCCAGCCCGCATTCACCCACCGCGCGCACGCGGCTGTGCATCAGCAGGTCCTTGAGGTGCCGGGCGCTGTCGGCGGTCCACTCGCTGGCGCTGTGGGGGTGAATGCCGGCGGTGGAAAACAGTCGTTCCCCGGTCTCGTCGAGGTGTTGGCACAACTCCAGGGCCTGTTCGCTGCCCTCGATGCTGGTGCCGGTCAAGACCAGTTGGCAGACCCCGGATGCATAGGCGCGCTCAAGCACCGCCTGGTGTTTGTCGGTGAAACTGGGGTTGGTCAGGTTGACGCCGATATCGATGAGTTGCATGGTGCTACCTCGGCCCAAAGGCCGGAAAGCATATCAGAGCTGTAGATTTATAAGAAAAGCCAAGAACTACAATGAGTTGAGGCTGTCTGTTAAGGCCGCGAGACACATAGGGTTGGTATAAAAGCCATCACTGTGCCAGTCTTCCGCACTTTTTCAGCGCCCCAGGCGCTCTGTTTCTGTCGACCCAGCCTCGTTTTTCACGGAGGCGGTCCGCAGTGTTCCTTCCGGAGAGTGGATGACACGTCCCCAGGTATTGTTACTGTTGTGTTGTTCGCTGCTGTTGCCGATACCGGCCGAGGCCCGGCTGCCCGGGCCGGTGCAGGCGGCGGCGCCGGGCACGGTGCGCGACCTGGCGCAGATCCGCAGCAGCCGTGTGTTGAAGGTTTTGGTCAACCAGAGCCGCAACAGCTCCGGTGAAGTCCAGGGGCAACCCATTGGCGTCGAATACCATCGGTTGCGCGCCTTCGAGCAATACCTCAACGGCCACGCCCGGGACGGCCAGGAAATTACCCTCAAGATCATTCCCAAGGCCAAGGACCAACTGCTCGGTGCCTTGCAGCGCGGGGAGGGCGACCTCGTCGCGCCGGGTGAGCTGCTTGAGCCTCAGGCCGGCCATGCTGTCAGCGCCAGCAACCCGATCCGTACCGACGTGCCTTTGCTGTTGGTGGGCATCAAGGGCGAGAAGCGCTACACGCGCGTGGAGCAACTTTCCGGCAAGACCCTGGCCCTGCCCAACGGCAGTGCGGCCGGGGATGCCGTGAGCCAGATCAACCAGAAACTGGCGCTGCTCAAGCTGCCGCCGGTGAAGATCGAATGGGTCGATCCTACCCTGGCTGTGGAAGATGTCCTGGAGATGGTCCAGGGCGGGATTTTCCATCTGACCATCGTCGAGCAACCCATTGCCGAGCGCTGGAGCAAGATCCTGCCCAAGCTGCGCTTCGACCGCCAGGTGCTGATCGGCGAGCCGGGTGACGAGTATTGGTTCGTTCGCCGTGACGCCGCCATGCTGCGGGCGAGCATCGACCGATTCCTGGTGACCTACAAGGTGCCCTCCAACCAGGACGCGGCGTTCCTGCGCATCTACCGGCGTTTGTATCAGGTCCACTATCCGCTGGCCCGGGCCAACCGCCAACGCCTGGAAAACCTGCGTCCGGTGCTGCAAAAACATGCCGATGCCCAGGGCATGGACTGGCTCAACCTGGCGGCCCTGGCTTTCAAGGAATCCGCCCTGCAACCCAATGCCCGCAGCGGTGCAGGCCCCACCGGCCTGATGCAGATCACCCCGGCGGCAGCCCAGCGGGTCGGGGTCGATAACATCCAGAACCTGGACGCCAATGTGCAGGCCGGCGCCAAGTACCTGGCCCTCATCCGCCGCAAGTTCTTTGCCAGCCCCAAGCTCAACGAGCGCGAACGCATGGCTTTCGTCCTGGCGGCCTACAACATGGGCCCCGAGCGCGTCCAAGGCATGCGAGCCGAGGCCCGGCGGCGGGGGCTGAACCCCAACCAATGGTTTTTCCAGGTCGAACGCATTGCCATGGAGCAGGTAGGAATGGGCGCCGTCAGCTATGTTAATAGTGTGAATAAGTACTACTTGGCGTTTGATCGTGAACGGGAGTCCTTGGAACCGAAGGAGCAAAAGGTTGCATTGCGTAAATGATCGAATAAACTGATTGGTATTACGGATATTTTCCGCTTTTAGCATGAGTTTTATTGATTAATATAGCGGCCACTCTCTACTACTCCCAAGGAATGACCTTATGAGCACTCTCATCAACAAAGTTCTGTTCACCCGCGCCGGCTATGGCTTGACTGTCCTGCGCATCGCCGTCGGTGTCATATTTGCCGCCCACGGCTCGCAGAAACTCTTTGGCCTGTTCGGTGGCTACGGCCTGGCAGGCACGGCGCAGTGGATGGAAAGCATCGGCCTGACCCCGGGCTATGTGATGGCGACACTGGCGGGCGGTACGGAGTTTTTCGCCGGGCTGGCGCTGATCGTCGGTCTGCTGGCGCGTCCAGCGGCACTGGGCCTGGCCTTCCTGTCGCTGGTGGCGATTTTCTCCGTGCACATCGGTAACGGCTTGTTCATGGCCAACAACGGTTATGAGTTCGCCCTGGCCTTGCTGGCGGGCAGTATTGCCGTGCTGATCGAAGGGGCGGGCAAGCTGTCGGTCGATCGCGCCATCGCGGGTTGAGTGCACGATTGGAACCCGAGGCCCGTCTTGTACGGGCCTTTTTTATGGGGAGTGATTCTTGACACTGGCCGGTCAGCTTCTCTAGGATGCCGCTCATGCGCCGATTTAAACAGCTACTTGCGGGGCGCCAGGTGACTCATCCCGTTGCCGATAGAAGCCGGAAAGACACGGCTTCGAAATACCGCTAAAGCGCTGGTTCGGTGTTGCCTCTCACCTGCCATGCAGACTTTCGAGGCAGAGACACGACACGATGAACGCACCCAGTCCCCTTGTACGTCTTGCGCCGATCACGGCGAACCTTGTGCAACGCAACCCGAAAATTCTCCTGGGCGGCACTCACCAGCCAACACTCTTGCGTTACCTCGACGGCTGGCCGCGTCGCAACCACGGGCCTGCCGCCTTCCTGATCCAGTTTGTCGAAGACGGTGAGTCACTGGCGCGTTTTGCCAATGACAGCTTCGACCTGGCTGTCATCCAGTCCCCCAGCGCAGCGGACGCTCCTGAAATGATCCGGCAACTGACCCGTGTCGCACGGCAGGGCTTGATCACGCGCCGTTGAGGTGAGGTTACGGATAAGCGATGTCCACGATGTAGACCCGTTTCTCGCCTGTGGGCGTCTGGACGCTGACCTCGGCGTCCAGGGCCTTGCCGATCAGCGCCCGTGCCAACGGCGAGTCGATGCTGATCAGGTTCTGTTTCAGGTCCAGCTCGTCCGGGCCGACGATGCGGTAGCGTGATTCCTTGCCGTCCTCATCTTCAACCGTGACCCAGGCGCCAAAATATACCTTGTTCGGATCGCTGGGTTTTTCACTGACCACTTTGAGCGCTTCGAGGCGCTTGGTGAGGAAGCGCACGCGACTGTCGATTTCCCGCAGCATTTTCTTGCCGTAGGTGTATTCGGCATTTTCCGAACGATCACCCTGGGCCGCCGCCTCGCTGACCGCCTGGGTCACCTGGGGACGGCGCACATGCCACAGCTCATGGAATTCAGCGCGCATCCGCGCTTCACCCTCGGGGGTGATCAGCGCGGTGCCGGCGGTGCGGGGTGGGCGATAACGGCTCATGGCAACTTCTTGTGATAGCGAAGCCGGGAGTCTATCAACCCTCGCGCAATACTGTCAGCGGGCTGGCGTTGAGCGCCCGACGGGTGCCGAACACCCCGGCCGCGCCGATCAACAAAGCCCCCAGCAACGGCAATACCAACAGCCATGGATGCGGATGCCAGGGCAGGTCGAAGGCGTACCGGTAAAGCACCAGGCTCACCAGTTCCGAACCCAGGGCCGCCAGCAGGCCACTGACGGCGCCCAGCAGGCCGAACTCGATGCGCCGGGCCTTGACCAGCAGGGGCCGTTCGGCGCCCAGTGCGCGCAACAGCGCGCCTTGGCGGATCCGTTCGTCGAGGGTCGCCTGCAGGCCGGAGAACAACACCGCCATTCCCGCGGCCAGCACGAACAGCAACACGTACTCCACGGCCAGGGTCACTTGGGCCAGGATGCTGCGCAGTTGTTCGAGCAGGGCCTCGACTTGCAGGATCGTCACCGCGGGAAAGGCCCGGGACAGGTCGACGATCTGTTGGTCGTGGCCCGGCGCCAGGTAGAAACTGGTGAGGTAGGTCGCCGGCAGGTCTTTCAATGTACCGGGCTGGAAGATCATGAAGAAGTTGGGTTGGAAATTGTCCCAGTTGATTTCCCGTAGGCTGGTGACCTTCGCTTCACGGTTGACCCCGCCCACGCTGAAGACCAGGCGGTCGCCCAACTTGATCTTGAGGTTCTCGGCCACTTTGCCTTCCACCGAAACCCCCGGGACATCGTCCGCAGGCTGCTGTGGCCACCAGGTCCCTGCGGTGACGACGTTCCCCGTCGGCAGGTCCGCGGCCCAGGTCAGGCTCAGGTCGCGCTGCAGCGCCCGGTCACCCGCCGAGTCCTTGGTGACGAACTCCGTGGCCGGTTCGCCATTGATGCTGATCAGACGCCCGGGTACCACGGGGTAGAGCGGGGCCGATTGTGCGGACAATTCCAGCAGTTTGTCGGTGAAGGCCTGCTTGTCGTTGGGCAGGATGTTCAGGGCGAAATAGTTCGGCGCGTTTTTGGGCAACTGGTTTTGCCAGGTGTCCAGCAACTCACCGCGCAGTAGCGCGATCAACGCCATGGACAACAGGATCAGGCCGAACGCCAAGGCCTGGCCGGCGGCTGCCAAGGGATGACGCAGCAATTGGCCGAGGCCCAGCCGCCAGGGCAGGGCGGCGCGGGCCAGCAGGCGACGCAGGCTCTGGAGCAGCAGCAACAACAAGCCGCCGAGCACCAGCGCGGCAACGACGCCACCGCCCAGCAGGGCGAAGGTCAGGACCAGGTCCAGGCTCAGGCGCCACATGATCAGGCCCAGGGCACCCAGAGCGGCACCGTAGATCACCCAGGAGCTGGAGGGGATCGGCAGCATGTCCCGGCGCAGCACGCGCAACGGTGGCACCCGTCCCAGCGCAGCCAGTGGCGGCAGGGCGAACCCCGCCAGCGCCACCAGCCCGGTGCCGATCCCGGCGATCGCCGGCAGCAGGCCGCCCGGCGGAACGGTGGTGGGCAGCAGGTCATGCAGCAGGGCGAACAGGCCCAGTTGGGCGACCCAGCCGAGCAGGGCGCCGCTGATGCTGGCGAGCAGGCCCAGCACCGTCAATTGCAGGCTGAACAGCGCCATGGTTTCCCGACGTGAAAGGCCCAGGCAGCGTAGTAGCGCGCTGGCATCGAAGCGTCGGGTGGCAAAGCGGTTGGCCGAAAGCGCGACGGCGACCCCGGACAGCAACACCGCCACCAGGCTGGCCATGTTCAGGTAGCGCTCGGCCTTGCCCAGGGCGCCACCGATCTGACGGTTGCCGTCGCGGGCATCCTGCAGGCGCTGGTTGGCTTCAAGGCCAGGCTTGACCAGGTCGCGGTAGGTTTGCAAGGCCGGTGCCGGACCGCGCCACAGGTCGCGATAGCTGACACGGCTGCCCGGTTGCACCACGCCGGTGGCCTCCAGGTCCTTGAGGTTGATCAGCACGCGCGGGGTGAGGCTGTAGAAATTGCCGGCGCGATCCGGTTCATAGGTCAGCACTCGGGCCAGCCGCAGGGTTTGGTTGCCAACGTCGATGCTGTCGCCGATCTTCAGGTCCAGTGCCGTCAACAGCCGTGCCTCGACCCACGCCTCGCCAGGGTTCGGACGTCCGCCGGTTTCTTCCGGCGCGAACGGGGCGGGGCTGCTTTTCAGCTCGCCGCGCAGTGGGTAGCGGTCATCGGCCGCCTTGACGCTGGACAACTGGATACCATTGTCGGTGGCCACGACACTGGAGAACTCCACCACCCGGGCGTGTTCCAGCCCCAGTTCAGTGCCGCTGCGGATCTGCTCCGGGCGGGCCGGCGAGCTGCCTTCGAGCAGCAGGTCGGCGCCGAGGAATTCGGTGGCGCGCATCATCATCGCGCCGTTGAGGCGGGCACCGAAGTAACCGATGGCGGTACTCGCCGCCACCGCCACCAGCAGGGCGAAGAACAACACCCGCAACTCACCGGCGCGGGCATCGCGAAGCAATTGACGGACAGCGAGACTGAACAGGCGCAACAGCGGCAAACGTGCCATCAAGGCTCCAGAGGGGCGACCATCTCGCCGGCTTCAAGTCGGATCAGGCGCCGGCAGCGATGGGCCAGGCGTTCATCATGGGTGACCAGCACCAGGGTCGTGCCGCGTTCCTTGTTCAGTTCGAACAGCAGGTCGCTGATGCGCTCGCCGGTGTGGCTGTCGAGGTTGCCGGTGGGTTCGTCGGCAAACAGCACATCGGGCTCGGCGGCAAAGGCGCGGGCAATCGCCACCCGTTGCTGTTCGCCGCCGGAGAGCTGGCGCGGTGAATGGGTCAGGCGCTGGCCCAGGCCGACGCGCTGCAACAGTTGCGTGGCGCGTTCACGGGCATCCTTGCGACCGTCCAGTTCCAGCGGCAGCATGACGTTTTCCAGTGCATTGAGGCTGTCGAGCAACTGGAACGACTGGAAAACGAAACCGACATGCTCGGCGCGGATTCGCGCACGCTGGTCTTCATCCAGTGCGCTGAGGGCCTGGCCGGCGAGTGTGACTTCGCCGCTGCTGGGCAGGTCGAGGCCGGCCAGCAGGCCCAGGAGGGTGGATTTGCCGGAACCGGACGCGCCGACGATGGCCAGGCTGTCGCCTTTGTTCAGTTCCAGGCTGAGTTCGTGCAGGATGGTCAGTTCACCTTCCGCGCTGGCGACCACTTTGCTAAGGTCCGTCGCGGTGAGAATGCTTGAGCCCATGGAGAATCCGATGCGTGTGTGGTTTTTGAGTGCCGGCCTGGCCTTGATGTGCATGGCCCAGAACGCAGCGGCGGGTACAGTCCTGATCGTTGGCGATAGTATCAGCGCGGCTTTCGGCCTGGATACCCGGCAAGGGTGGGTGTCGTTGCTCGAACAACGGCTCAAGGTCGAGGGTTTTGACGATAAAGTGGTCAATGCTTCCATCAGCGGCGACACCAGCGCCGGAGGCCAGGCGCGGCTGCCGGCGCTGCTCGCAGCCCATAAACCGGACCTGGTGATCCTGGAGCTGGGTGGCAACGATGGCTTGCGCGGACAACCACCAACACAATTGCAACAAAACCTTGCAGCGATGATCGACAGTTCCCGCGCAAGCGGTGCCAAGGTGTTGCTGCTGGGCATGCAACTGCCGCCCAATTACGGGCGCCGATACACCGATGCCTTCGCCCGGGTCTACAGCACCCTGGCCGAGGAGAAAAAAGTGCCGCTGGTGCCGTTTTTCCTCAAGGATATCGGAGGTGTTCCCGGAATGATGCAAGGCGACGGATTGCACCCGTCCGTCGCGGCCCAGGGCAAGTTGCTGGAAAATGTCTGGCCGACGCTGAAACCGCTGCTTTGACGCTTTTCTACAGGCGGGCTTTCGGCTAATGTGGCGCCCCCGATTTGGAGCCCCCGATGCCGCGTCCCGCCTGGTCCCTGTTTGCCTACCAACTGATCGAGCCTGACGAGCAGCTGGATCTGTTCGCCTGCCAGGAAGTGCGGGTGCATCTGGTGACCCGGCAGCTGGAACTCGGTGGCTCGGCCGACCGGACCCTCTGCGGTAGCCTGCTGCCGGCCCAGCCGCGCTGGTCGAGTGTCGATCGCAAGATTTTCCAGGATCATCGCCTGTGCTCGCTGTGCCGGGCGATCCTGGAATCCCAGAAGCGCGGCACCTCGCCGATCTGGCCGGAGCTGCGGTTCGAGTTGTAATCGCGCTGTTCCCGTGTGGGAGCGAGCTTGCTCGCGATGACGGTGGCACATTCAACATCGTTGCTGGTCGACCCATCGCTATCGCGAGCAAGCTCGCTCCCACAGGGGGGGCTTGCAAAGGCCTCTAACCTGTTGCACATCGGACGCTTGATTGCCGCTCTCCCCGAAATAAAGGGTGGCAGTGTACAATCGCCGTTTTCATACCCCTTGTTCGATCTGCGAAGGATTTCCCGGATGTTGCCGCGCTTGCCTGCCGTCGCCCGCTGCCTGTCTCTTGCCGCCCTGTGTATGGCGGGCCCCGTTGCCGCACTCGAGCTGCCTCTGCCACCGCCGGGTGAAGACATCATTGGCCAGGTGCAAGTCATCAAGGCCAAATACGAAGACACCTTCGCCGACCTGGGCACCACCTATGACCTGGGCTACAGCGAGATGGTCGCCGCCAACCCTGGGGTCGATCCCTGGTTGCCTGGCGCTGGCACCGAGATCGTGCTGCCCACCCGCTTCATCCTGCCGCCGGGCCCGCGCGAGGGCATCGTGATCAACCTGGCCGAGTACCGTCTCTACTATTTCCCCAAGGGGCGGAACGTGGTCTACACCTTCCCGCTGGGGATTGGTCGTGAGGGCTGGGGCTCGCCGATCGCCCACACCAGCATCATCGCCAAGACGCCGAACCCGACCTGGACGCCGCCCGCATCGATCAAGGCCGAACACGCTGCCGACGGCGATCCGTTGCCGAATGTCGTGCCCGCCGGCCCGGATAACCCGCTGGGCCCTTTCAAGTTCACCCTGGGCACCCCGGGCTACCTGATCCATGGTTCGAACAAGAAGTTCGGCATCGGCATGCGGACCAGCCACGGTTGCTTCCGGATGTTCAACAACAACGTATTGGAAATGGCCGGCATGGTGCCGGTGGGCACGTCGGTGCGGATCATCAACGACCCCTACAAGCTGGGCTTGAGCGGTGGCAAGGTGTACCTCGAAGCGCATACGCCACTGGACGACAAGGGCAACCCGTCGGTGGTGGACAAGCACACCGCGGTGATCAATGCGATGCTCAAGCGCGAAGACATCACCAGTAACCTGCGCATGAACTGGGACGTGGTGCGGGACGTGGTAGCGGCCGAAGATGGCCTGCCGGTGGAAATTGCCGTTCCCAATACCTCGGCACCGATGGTCTCGAGCGCGCCGATCGACTTGCAGCAGTAAAACTCGAAAGCAACCCGCCGACGTTTTGCGATGTCGGCGGGTTTTTTATCGCCTGCTAAAACACCAGACAATAAAAAAGCCGACCCAAAAATGGGTCGGCTCGATAACAATCCCGAAGGACTATTACTTGCGGCTAGCTTTTTCCAGCATGCGCAGAGCACGCTCGTTAGCTTCGTCAGCAGTCTGTTGTGCTTTTTGAGCAGCAGCCAGAGCTTCATCAGCTTTACGGTACGCTTCGTCTGCACGAGCCTGGGAGCGAGCTGCTGCGTCTTCGGTAGCAGTCAGACGTGCTTCGGTTTCTTTCGATGCGCTGCTGCAACCGGTAGCCAGAACTGCGGCCAGGGCCAGAGCAGAGAATTTCAGAACGTTGTTCATCGGTTTCCCCTTCAAGGACTTTCTATTAGTGACTGTCTCCCCAGACTGGAGAGTTAGCCGGCGTACATACTACCCATTACTTGTAGTAAGTAAACTGACGTAGCGCAAGAAGCAAAAAAATTGTAGGCGGTGATTCTTTTTCGAGCAACTTTTCTTAGGGTTGTTGAAAAAATATACAGCCCCAAGCCCTTGGCAGGAGCGCGTCGACGAAGAAAAGTTCCGCGGCGGGGGAGAACTCTTGCAGCCCTCGCTAACGTCGTTGTTTATTGATTCACCTACACTTTTGTACATTTTTTGTGCAATGTCCCAGGCATCTTTATTGGTATTGGCGGTGACTTTAACTACGCGCGCTCGTCTCAAGACTCAACAACTGGCGATGTTCAGCTATTGCACCGTGACCGACTACCGCCCGACGATGGCGCTCAATCGATAAACCCGGCCAGGTTTAGCCATTCGATGACAGGCGTGCCTTGAGCATTTGCGTCATTGGTGCCTACTATTCACGACGTGCTCGGGTTTGAGCGGATCGTTTTTGGCGCTCGGTGACCAGGAAGGCACGGGGTGGCGTAGATGTTCCTTCGCCGGAAAAACATCGGTAAGGTAGGGGTCGGCATTCAGACCCGCGAGGAGTAGTGATGAGCGAGGCGGTTACCATCCACCATGACCAGGCTGGTCATCAGTTCGAGACCAATGTGGACGGTCATCGTGCCTATCTGACCTATATGGACCTGGGCAAGCAGACCCTGGATATCTATCGCACCTTCGTGCCCAACGCGTTGCGCGGCCGGGGCATCGCGGCGGCGCTGACCGAAAGGGCGCTGCAGTACGCTGAAGAGATGGGCTACACGGTGATCCCGTCCTGCTCCTACGTAGAGCGTTACATGGAGCGTCACCAGCGGCACGCGGCGAAGCTCTGAGAAAACGGATTCCCCAATAAAAAAACGCCGGACTGAAAAGTCCGGCGTTTTTTTATGCCTTAAAGAGAGCAAAAGATCGCAGGCTTCGCCAGCTCCTACATCCCCAGCCTAAATACATGTAGGAGCTGTCGAGTGAAACGAGGCTGCGATCTTTTTAACTACGCTGCCGCTTCGGCAGCACGTCCTTGAGTTTGGCGTGCATGCTGCGCAGGGTGTTCTCGGTCGCGCTCCAGTCGATGCAGGCATCGGTGATGGAGACGCCGTACTGCAAGTCGGCGAGGTCTTTCGGGATGGCCTGGCAGCCCCAGTTCAAGTGGCTTTCGACCATCAGGCCGATAATCGACTGGTTGCCTTCCAGGATCTGGTTGGCCACGTTCTCCATCACCAACGGTTGCAGCGCCGGGTCCTTGTTGGAGTTGGCGTGGCTGCAATCGACCATGATGTTCGGCTTGATCCCGGCTTTGTTCAGCGCCTGCTCACACAGTGCGACGCTGACCGAGTCGTAGTTCGGCTTGCCGTTGCCACCGCGCAGGACCACGTGACCGTAGGCGTTGCCCTTGGTGGTGACGATCGACACGCCACCTTCCTGGTTGATGCCCAGGAAGCGGTGCGGGCTGGAAACCGACTGCAAGGCGTTGATCGCCACGGTGAGACCGCCGTCGGTGCCGTTCTTGAAACCCACCGCCGACGACAGGCCGGAGGCCATTTCGCGGTGGGTCTGGGATTCGGTGGTGCGCGCGCCGATGGCCGACCAGCTGATCAGGTCCTGCAAGTACTGCGGCGAGATCGGGTCCAGGGCTTCGGTGGCAGTGGGCAGGCCCATTTCCGCCAGGTCCAGCAGCAACTGGCGACCGATGTGCAGGCCGTCCTGGATCTTGAAGGAGTCATCCAGGTACGGGTCGTTGATCAGGCCTTTCCAGCCGACGGTGGTGCGCGGTTTCTCGAAATACACGCGCATGACCAGGTACAAGGTGTCGGAGACTTCCGCCGCCAGCACTTTCAGGCGCTCGGCGTATTCGTGGGCGGCCTTGATGTCATGGATCGAGCAGGGGCCGATGACCACGAACAGGCGATGGTCGGTGCCGTCCAGGATGTTGCGAATGACTTCCCGGCCCTTGGTCACGGTGCGCAGGGCAGCGTCGCTCAGGGGGATATCGCGCTTGAGCTGGTCAGGCGTGATGAGGGTCTCGTTGGAGGCGACGTTAAGGTCATTGATCGGTAAATCAGCCATCGTGTTACTCGTCAGGTCACGGGTGCCGGCCGCCAGCGATCCCCGCGCGGCGGTGCACAGCGAATTTTAAGCGCGTCGGGGAGCCGAACCTTATCGCGTTACGAGGTGGCTCGACAATGGGCTGGGCCCGGTTTAATGCCCTATAGGCCAGGGAAAAGGCCTTGGCGATGGCTCTGCAACAGATTCGTGAGCGGATGTAATGAAGATTGCATGCCATGCTGCTCGCGCCGATAGTGTGCAGGGGCTTTTTACCAGGAGAGTTGCAACGATGCAGGCAGGGGTTAAACCGCGGATCGGGATGATCGGCACCGGGGCGATTGGCGGGTTTTACGGCGTGATGCTGGCGCGCGCCGGTTTTGACGTGCACTTTCTACTGCGCAGCGAGTTTGCTGCCGTGGCCGAAGCCGGTTTGCGGATCGACAGCGCGGTCCATGGCACGCTGGCCCTCGACCCCGTCCAGGCCTATCGCTCGGCAGCCGATATGCCGCCCTGTGACTGGCTGCTGGTCGGCGCCAAGACCACCAGCAATGCCGACCTGGCGCCGGCCATTGCCCAGGCTGCCGCTGACGGGGCAAAAGTCCTGTTGCTGCAGAACGGCCTGGACGTGGAGGACGATCTTCGACCGTTGTTGCCCGATTCGCTGCATCTGCTGGGTGGCCTGTGCCTGATCTGCGTGCATCGCATCGGTCCTGGCGTCATCGCCCACCAGGCACTTGGCGCGGTCAACGTCGGTTATCACAGCGGTCCCTGTGCCGATCAGGCGCAACGCATGGCAATCGTCGAAGAGGCGGCGACCTTGTTCCGCAGCGCCGGTATCGAGGCCCAGGCCATGCCTGGCTTGCAACAGGCCCGCTGGCAGAAGCTGGTGTGGAATGTGCCATACAACGGTCTTTCGGTTTTGTTGGGCGCCAGTACCACGCCGTTGATGGCCAACAGTCATAGCCGCGAATTGATCCAGGCGCTGATGGCGGAGGTGGTCCGCGGTGCGCAAGCCTGCGGGCATCACATCGCGCCGGGTTATGCCGAGCATCTGTTCACGATGACCGAGAAGATGCCCGATTACTGGCCGAGCATGTACCACGATTATTCCCACAAGCGAGCGCTGGAACTGGACGCGATCTACGGCCGGCCATTGGCGGCGGCGAAAGCGGCAGGGTGTGAGCTGCCGAAAATCGAAGCCTTGTATCAGGCGTTGGCGTTCATGGATCGCTGTAACCGCTGAGCGGGGCGAAAGGGGAGTGGCATGGCAAACAACATCGACGACAAACTGGTGCTGGCGATTTCGTCGCGGGCGTTGTTCGACCTCAGGGAAAGCCACAAGGTGTACCTGTCGAGTGGCGTCGAGGCCTATCGGCAATACCAGATCGAGCATGAAGACGAAGTCCTGGCACCCGGTGACGCGTTCGCCCTCGTGCAGAAACTGCTGGATCTCAACGAACACCTGGGGCGTGCCCGGGTCGAGGTGATCCTGGTGTCGCGCAACAGTGCCGACACCGGCCTTCGGGTGTTCAACTCGATCCATCATTATGGGCTGGCGATTTCGCGCGCGGCCTTCGTCGGCGGCCGCAGTCCTTACCCGTACCTCAAGGCATTCGGCTGCGACCTGTTCTTGTCCACCCACGCTGAAGACGTGCGCAGCGCCCTGGACGCCGGATTTGCCGCGGCGACCATCCTGTCGGGTGGGGCCAGTCGCGCCGCCAGCGCAGAACTGCGCATTGCCTTCGATGGGGATGCCGTGCTGTTTTCCGATGAGTCGGAGCGTGTCTATCAGGCCGGTGGTCTGGAAGCTTTCCAGGCCAGCGAGCGGCAGTCTGCCCGTGAACCGCTGCGAGGCGGGCCGTTCAAGGGCTTCCTGGCGGCGCTCAACGCGCTTCAGCGCGAGTTCCCCGAGGACGCCTGCCCCATCCGCACGGCCTTGGTGACCGCCCGTTCGGCACCGGCCCATGAGCGGGTCATCCGGACTTTGCGTGAGTGGGATATCCGTTTGGACGAGTCGCTGTTTCTCGGCGGCCTGACCAAATCGGCTTTCCTGGAGGCCTTTGCCGCCGATGTGTTTTTCGATGACCAGACCGGCCACTGCGAATTGGCCCGGGAGGTGGTCGCCACCGGTCACGTGCCCCATGGCATCAGTAACGAAATAAAGCCCTGACTGCCTCTGAGTCGGGACGTCAGGCCGCACGTCGTAGTCCCCAAGGCGCTGCTAAGCTGAATCAATCTCCGCCATTCTGGCACGTGAGGAGGTCACATGATTCGTTCGATGCTGTACGCCACAGACCTGGGCCTTTATGCCCCTTATGTGATGCAGCATGCCTTGGCGCTGGCACGGACGTTTGAAGCCGAGTTGTATGTGGTGCATGCGGTGGAACCGATGGGGCTGTTCGCCGAATCGGTGTTGCAAAGCTATCTCGATGAGCAGGCGCTGAACGAATTCCATCGCCAAGGTCTGAATACGGTGATGGCCAATATCGAACAGCGGGTGCTCGACAGTTTTCGTGAGGAATTGGGGGAAGGGCAACAGGACTTGAAACTGATCAGGTCGGTCAGGGTGTACCAGGGCGATCCTTCCCAGGTCATTCTGGAGCAGGCTGCGAAACTCTCCGTTGATTTGCTGATCGTAGGCAGTCATTGCCAAGGGGCGAACGGTGAAACTCCCTTGGGCAGGACCGCTGCCCGGGTATTGCAGTTATCCCGGGTACCGGTCTACCTGGTTCCGCTGGTCCAGCGTCGACGTCAGGGCGAGGCTTGAGGCTAAATGATGGCGTTTTATAAAAAGTTCTAGATTTATTGTCGTGACCTTCCATATAGTTATATACCGTCGCTGATGCCCGTGGCGTCCAACTGCTTTGAGGGATACATATGAAGCTTCAACAACTGCGCTACATCTGGGAAGTGGCGCACCACGACCTCAACGTTTCCGCTACTGCCCAAAGCCTCTACACGTCGCAACCCGGCATCAGCAAGCAGATCCGCCTGTTGGAAGACGAGCTGGGCGTCGAAGTCTTCGCCCGCAGCGGCAAGCACCTGACCCGCGTGACCCCGGCCGGTGAGCGCATCATCACCACGGCTGGCGAGATCCTGCGCAAGGTCGAAAGCATCAAGCAGATCGCCCAGGAATTCTCCAACGAGAAAAAAGGCACCTTGTCGATCGCCACCACCCACACCCAGGCCCGCTATGCGCTGCCGCCGGTGATCAGCAACTTCATCAAGCAATACCCCGACGTGGCGCTGCACATGCACCAGGGGTCGCCGATGCAGATCGCCGAGATGGCTGCCGACGGTACGGTGGATTTCGCCATTGCCACCGAGGCCCTGGAGCTGTTCGGGGACCTGGTGATGATGCCGTGCTACCGCTGGAATCGCTGCGTGGTCGTGCCCCAGGGCCATCCGTTGACCAAGCTGCCGAAGCTGACCCTCGAAGCCCTGGCCGAATACCCGATCGTCACCTACGTATTCGGTTTCACCGGGCGTTCCAAGCTCGACGAAGCCTTCAGTCATCGTGGCCTGACGCCGAAAGTGGTGTTCACCGCCGCCGACGCCGACGTGATCAAGACTTACGTTCGCCTGGGCCTGGGCGTGGGCATCGTGGCGAAGATGGCCGTTGATACCAAGCTCGACAGTGACCTGGTTGTGCTGGATGCCAGCGAATTGTTCGAGTCCAGCGTGACCAAGATCGGTTTCCGTCGTGGCACTTTCCTGCGCGGTTTCATGTGCGATTTCATCGAGAAATTCGCGCCGCACCTGACCCGGGAAGTGATGGCCAAGGCCATCCAGTGCCACAACAAGCAGGAACTCGAAGAGTTGTTCGACGGCGTCGAACTGCCGGTGCACTAAAAAACGTTACCTGCCTAGATCGCCTCGGTGACAGTGAACTGTTGCCGGGCGCCCGCGACCACGATCTCCACCTCATCCCCTTCGAACTTGCCCAGCAGGCTTCGGCCCAGCGGTGAGCGAGGGGTGATGACGGTGATCGGCTGGCCTACCAGCGAGACCTTCAAGCCTGCCGCATCCGGCCCGAGGAAGAGCCATTGCTGGCGGCCGTGCTCATCTTCCAGTCCGATCAATGTGCCGACCTGAACGCCGCGCTGCTCGTCGTAAGGCCTCAACGTCAGGTTTTGACAAAGGGTGAGTGCCTGGCGGATTTCTTCCACGCGCCTGGCTTGTCCGGCGGCGAGGTAGGACGCCTCGAGGCCCAGGGTGTCGTATTTGTTCTCGGCGATGTTTTCTTCGTGGATCGCGGTTTCGTAGGCGGTTTGCGCGGCGCGCTCGGCGATATCGAGATCAATCTCGAGCTTGTCGAGAATCAACTGGTGGACGGTCTGTTTGTTCATGTCATTCGCAGAATTGCAGCACGTTGGCGCGGCTTTTTTCACTGGGCGCATTCTGGTCCTGTTGCAGCCAGAACTGGCACTTGGGGTTGGACAGGTTGCGAGGATTGCTGCGGGCCTGATCAAGCGCCTGACGCTGCTCGTTCCTCTGCAGGTTCTGCTGATACTGCTCGAACATCGGCGTGGGCGGCTCCGGGGGCGGTTGCACCGCCGGTGGTTGCGCCAGTTGATGGACGGCGGCGGCCACCGGTGCCAGTTGTTCGTTGAACAGGAATCTGGACAGCAGCCAGCCCGTCAACACGATGGCCAGGAACCCCAGCCACAGGCCCAGGGCAATGCTGAAGGTCAATTGCAAAGCCGTAAGGCGCGAGGGTGTCGAGTGATCGGGCATGGCTGCTTCCTGGCAGGGTCATGGGCAGGCGCTGATTGTCGCATGAAGATTAATCGCCGTCGGCTCTTCTGCGCGATCGGTTTATTCGGGACAATCAGGCCTTTGTCACAGGGAGTCGGGAATGGCTGTGCGCTGGGATATTTTTTGCACCGTCGTCGATAACTATGGCGACATCGGTGTCACTTGGCGCCTGGCTCGGCAATTGGTGGCCGAGCACCGATGCGCGGTGCGGCTGTGGGTCGACGACCTGCGTGCTTTCGAACGGCTGTGCCCGCAAATCGATACCACCCTGCCCGAGCAATGGCAGCAGGGCGTGCAAGTGTGCCACTGGCCTGCTGAGTGGCAGCCCACCGAGGCCGCCGAGGTGGTGATCGCCGCGTTTGCCTGCCAGTTGCCGAGTGCCTACATGGAAGCGATGGCCGAACGCCGGACGACGCCCTTGTGGATGAACCTCGATTATTTGAGCGCCGAGGACTGGGTGATCGGTTGCCATGGCTTACCGTCAGTCAAATACAAACATGTGCAGAAATATTTCTTTTTCCCGGGCTTTCGGGAGGGAACGGGTGGCTTGCTGCGTGAGGCCGGTCTGCTGGAGCGCCGTCGGCAATTCCAGCAGGATGCCGAAGCGCAACGCAGTTTCCTGCAAGGATTGGGCATCGAGCGGGCGCCGCAGGCCTGCCTGATCTCGCTGTTTGCCTACGAAAACGCCGGGCTGGCGAGCTGGTTCGACGCGATGGCAACCGATACCCAGGCATTTCATGTACTGGTTCCCGAAGGGCGAGTGCTGGGCGACGTCGAGCGTTGGCTCGGTGTCGAAGGCCTGAAGGTCGGTGCGCTGCATCGACGCGGCGCACTGACGGTGCAGGTGCTGCCGTTCGTTCGCCAGGATCAGTACGACCAGTTGCTGTGGTGCTGTGATTTCAACGCCGTGCGTGGCGAAGACTCCTTCGTGCGCGCGCAATGGGCCGGTCGGCCGCTGCTCTGGCATATCTACCAGCAGGAAGAAGACGTCCACTTGGAAAAGCTCGAGGCGTTTCTCAGGCTCTACAATCAAGGGCTTTCACCGGCCGCGCAAAAAGCGACCAGTGGTCTCTGGCGGGCCTGGAATGCCGGCCAGGACATGGCCGAGCATTGGAAAACCAGCCGCGAACAGCAGCAGGAACTGGCCGAACATGCCCAGGCGTGGTGTCTGGAACAGGCCTCGCGACCCGATCTTGCCGCAGCGCTGGTGAAGTTTTATGTAAATTGGATATGATACGCGGCCTAGATTTTTGTAAATCCCATCCAAATTCGGATATTCGCAATGAAAACTGGTAAAGAACTGAAACCCGGGACCGTGATCCGTCTCGAAAACGATCCTTGGCTGGTTCAGAAAGCTGAGTTCACCAAGTCGGGTCGTAACAGCGCGATCATGAAGACCAAGCTGAAGAACCTGCTGACCGGTTACAAGACCGAGATCGTCTACAGCGCCGACGACAAACTGGACGACGTGATCCTCGACCGCAAAGAAGCGACCCTGTCCTTCATCAGCGGTGACACCTACACGTTCATGGACACCACTGACTACACCATGTACGAGCTGAACGCCGAAGACATCGAAAGCGTTCTGCCGTTCATCGAAGAAGGCATGACCGACGTCTGCGAAGCCGTGTTCTTCGAAGAGCGCCTGGTTTCCGTAGAACTGCCGACCACCATCGTGCGTCAGGTTGACTACACCGAAGGTTCCGCTCGCGGTGACACTTCCGGCAAGGTCATGAAGCCTGCCAAACTGAAGAACGGTACCGAACTGTCGGTCGCTGACTTCATCGAAATCGGCGACATGATCGAGATCGATACCCGCGAAGGCGGTTCCTACAAAGGTCGCGCCAAGTAAGCGAAGCCTTCTGTATGAAAAAGCCCGACCATTGAGTTGGGCTTTTTTATTTCAGGACTGAATACCAGATCCCTTGTGGTTCCATCATCACTTCAGGTGCTGCTTGAGCTCTTCGGACACCTGCAACATCGCCGAACGCACTGCTGGCACCTGGCTGACCACATTGAGCAAGCCATAGTCGTGGATCATGCCGTTGTAGCGCACGGCCGTGACGGGCACACCGGCCGCGTCCAGTTTGCGGGCATAGGCTTCGCCTTCATCGCGCAAGACATCGGCCTCGGCGGTTTGCACCAGCGCTGGCGGCAGACCCTTGAGTTGTGCGGTGCTGGCCCGCAGCGGTGAGGCATAGATCTCGCCGCGTTGTCCGGCATCGGTGGTGTAGTTGTCCCAGAACCACTTCATCATGTTTTTACTGAGGAAGTGCCCTTCGGCGAACTGGTTGTAGGACGCCGTCTCGAAGCTGGCATCGGTCACCGGCCACAGCAATGCCTGGAAACGGATCGCCGGGGTGCCTTTGTCCTTCGCCATCAAGGCCACGACCGCCGCCATGTTGCCGCCGACGCTGTTGCCCACCACGGCCAGGCGCTTGCCATCGACGTTGATCTGCTTGCCGTGCTCGGCCACCCATTTCGTCGCGGCGTAAGCCTGGTTGATCGCCACCGGGTAATGCGCCTCGGGTGAGGGCGTGTAGTTGACGAATACCGCGACGGCACCGGACCCCGCCACCAGATCCCGGACCAGTCGTTCGTGGGTCGGGAAGTCGCCCAGTACCCAGCCACCGCCGTGGAAGAACATGAACACCGGCAACTCACCCTTGACCCCGGCGGGGCGAACGATGGTCAGGCTGATCGGCTGGCCATCGACCTGGATGGTTTTCTCGCTGACGTCGGCCTTGGGCAAGCTCAACTTTACCCCCGCCTGGGCGCCCACCAGGACGGCGCGGGCGTCCTTGGGCGACAGCTGCTCCAATGGCTTGTCGGTGCCGGCATTGAGCGCGTCGAGAAACGCCTGGGTGTTGTGTTCGACGATACCGTCGGCGAAGGCGCTGCTGACGCTGAGGGCGAGAAGGGTGCCGGTCAGGGCTTTGCTGAATGTGTTCATGTGTATCTCCTTGAGTTCGGGGCCAGGGTTGGTGGTCAGACGGTCACGTGCAGGCGCACATCCACGTTGCCGCGGGTGGCGTTGGAGTACGGGCAGACGTGGTGAGCTGCGTCCACCAGGCTTTGCGCGTCGGCCTGGTCCAGCCCTGGCAGGCTGATGTGCAGGTCGATGTCGAGGCCGAAACCACCGGGGATCTGGCCGATGCCGACATGGGCGGTAATCGAGGCGTCGTCCGGGATCTTGCGTTTGCTCTGGCTGGCCACGAATTTCAGGGCGCCGATGAAGCAGGCCGAGTAGCCGGCGGCGAACAATTGCTCAGGGTTGGTCGCCGCACCGCCCGCGCCGCCGAGTTCCTTGGGCGTGGCGAGTTTGACGTCGAGAATGTTGTCACTGGAGATCGCACGGCCATCACGGCCGCCGGTGGAAGTTGCGATTGCGGTATAGAGCGTTTGCATGATGGGAGCCTCGTTTCTGGGTTGATTTGTTTGTACTAAATGTTTGCGCGCTAAGCAGGTGTGAGGCGAATGTATAGCGCTAATATTTTGTGCGCAAGATAAATTTTCAAAACAGGTATGAAAATTCAGGCTGAAAGGGCTTGTACCCCTTGAGCTAGAGGGGTTTGGTGGTGTTAAAAATTTTTTTTCTGGTAGGCAGGGAGGCCGCTATCGCGAGCAAGCTCGCTCCCACAGAGGGGAGCGCCGCAACTTCAATGTGGGAGCGAGCTTGCTCGCGATAGCGGTGGGGCAGTTGGCGGGGATATCGGATGTACCGGCGCTTTCGCGAGCGAGCCCGCTCCCACAGGGAGTTGTGAGCGCCGCAAATCCAATGTGGGAGCGAGCTTGCTCGCGATAGCGGTGGGTCAGTTGGCGGGGATATCGGATGTACCGGCGCTTTCGTGAGCAAGCCCGCTTCCACAGGGGGAGTCAGAGGCTGTCTTGCAAATGCCCGCGTAGCGCTTGCAGGTCATGTTGCAGCTTCCTCAACTGTTCCAGGGTCTGGCCGCTGGCGGCGAGGATGCATTGGGGGATGTCGAGGGCTTTTTCCCGCAGGGCACGGCCCTGTTCGGTGAGTTCGACAATGACCACCCGTTCGTCCTCACGGCTGCGGGTGCGGCTCAACAGGCCTTCGGCCTCCAGGCGCTTGAGCAAGGGGGTCAGCGAGCCGGGGTCGGTAAGCAGGCGTGTGCTGATTTCACCGACGGTCAATCCGTCCTTTTCCCACAGCACCATCATCGCCAGGTATTGCGGATATGTCAGGCCCAGGGCCTGCAGCAGCGGCTTATAGACCTTGGTCATCAGCAGCGACGTGGAGTGCAGGGCGAAACAGACCTGGTTGTCGAGCAACAGGGCTTCGCAGGCTTCGGGGGTGTCGCGCAGGGTGTTCATGGCAAAACCTTCATTCAATGATCGTTACGAATCTAGCGGGCGAATCTTTAATGCGCCAGATAATTCTGACATTCCGGATAGATGTTACGTTTCCCCGCTGGCGCCGACTGCGTAGGATAAGCGCCCTGAGGAAAAGGGGAGTCTTCTGTGTTCGAATTTGCATTGTTCTTGGTGTTTGGTGCCGTGTTAGGCACCTTGGGGGGATTGTTCGGGATCGGTGGCGGCCTGATTGCCATTCCGGTGCTGGGCGTCTGGTTCGGCCTCGACCAGCAAATGGCCCAAGGGACGGCGCTGGTCATGGTGGTGCCCAATGTCATGCTGGCGTTGTGGCGTTACCACCAGCGCAATCGCATCGAATTGCGCCATGTCCTGCCGTTGGCTTCCATGGGGTTCTGCTTTGCCTGGCTTGGCTCGATCTGGGCCGTGGGGATCGATGCCGATAGCATGCGGATCGGCTTCGTGGCGTTCCTGATCGCGCTGACGCTCTACAACCTGGTTCGCATGTTTGCCGCCACCGCACCTGCTTCGGCGCAAATGCGGTATGGCTGGCCGTGGCTCGGCGTGCTGGGAGCCGCATCCGGCACCATGGGCGGTCTGTTCGGTGTCGGCGGGGCCGTTGTCGCCACCCCGATCCTAACCAGCATTTTTGGCACCAGCCAGGTGGTTGCCCAAGGCTTGTCCCTGGCGCTGGCCTTGCCCAGTACCGGCGTGACCCTCGCCACGTATGCGTTTCACCACGAAGTGGACTGGAGCATCGGCCTGCCGCTGGCCGTCGGTGGCTTGCTGAGCATCAGTTGGGGGGTGAAAGTCGCCCACGCCTTGCCGGAGCGGCTGTTGCGCGGGCTGTTCTGCGGTTTCCTGATGCTGTGCGCGGTGTTGCTCGCTTTTAAAGTTTGAAACCTTCGACGATGTGTTCGGCCAGGCACTCGGTGATCGGCGACGGGTTATGCAGGTTGCGGATCAGCATGATGCTGGCCTCGGGCAGCTCCGGCAGGTCTTCGGCCTTGCCCAGTACGCGCATGTCCGGGGTCAGCAGGCTTTCCAGTTGCGCCGTGATTGCCAGGCCGGCCCCCACCACCGCCATGAGCGCCGACAGGCTCGAGCTGTTGTACGCCACGCGATAATCGCGGCCCATGGCATCCAGCGCATTGCAGGCCCATTGCCGGCAGAAACAATCGCTGTTGAACATTGCCAGCGGCAGCGGTGTTTGTTCATGGACGTTGAAGCAGGCGGCTTCGGCCCAGACAAAACGCTCCTTGCGCAGCAACTGGCCGATTTCGTCCCCCGGTTTGCGGGTGACGATGGACAGGTCCAGGTCCTGGCGCAGCAGCAACTGCTTGGATGACTCGCAGTGCACTTCGATTTCGATCAGTGGATAGAACTGGGCGAAGCGTTGCAGGATGCCCGGCAGGAAACGCATCACGTAATCGTCCGGCGTGCCGATGCGCACCGTGCCGACCATGTGCGGTTCGCGCAGGGTATTGAACACCTCGCTGTGCAGCTTGAGGATCCGCCGGGCGTAACCCAGCAACACCTGGCCTTCGGCGGTGAGCTTGACCTGGCGCCCGTCGCGTTCGAACAGCCGTCGTTGCAAGACGTCCTCTTCCAGCCGCTTCATCTGCATGCTGACGGCAGACTGGGTGCGATTGACCAATTCCCCGGCGCGAGTGAAACCGCCCTGGTCGGCGATGGCGACAAAGGTACGCAGCACTTCCGTATCGATGCTCGGGTAACTCGACAATTGATCAATCTCCGAGATGTATTGCATAAGAAACATTCGTTGGATTGATCTTAGCGTTAGCGCGAGACTTGAGCCATCCCCAACGGAGGACATCACGATGAAAGGTCAAAAAGGTTATCTACTGATAGACAAACTCTCCCACGGCTTTTCCATCAGCGCCTTGCTGCACAAGTTTAGCCGCTGGTACGAATTGCACCATGAACGCGAACTGCTGGCCGGAATGAGCGACGAGGCGCTCAAGGACATCGGCGTGAGTCGTGCCGACGTGGAGCAGGAAGTGGTTCGGCCATTCTGGGATGACCCAATGCACAAATGAGCCATCCTCTCCTACACAAACCCCTTATTGGTGAGGTAGGTTGCGAGCAGACAAGGAGATCTCCATGCCCGCGACTGTGTCCTTTACCCTCAAACAGGCCCGGCGTCTGGCGTTGGCCGCCCAAGGATTCGATGGGCGGTCGCCGCCAGCTTCGGTGCAACCCTCGCGCCTCAACCGTCTGATCGAACGCCTCGGCGTCCTGCAGATCGACTCCGTCAATGCGCTGGTGCGCTCGCATTACCTCCCGTTGTTTTCCCGCCTCGGTCACTACCCTCGCGATTTGCTCGATCAAGCCGCCTGGAGCCAGGGCCGACGCCGCACGCTGTTCGAATATTGGGGCCATGAAGCGTCGCTGCTGCCGCTGTCCATGTATCCACTGATGCGCTGGCGCATGGATCGGGCGTCGCGTGGCGAGGGCATCTACCAGCAATTGGCGCGTTTCGGTCATGAACGCCAGGATGTCATCCGTCGTGTCCTGGCGTCGGTCCAGGAGCAGGGCGCCCTTGGTGCGGGCAGCTTGTCCACGCGCCAGGAGAAGGCCGGGCCGTGGTGGGACTGGAGCGCAGAGAAACATGCGCTGGAGTGGCTATTCGCGGCGGGCGAAGTCACGGTGGCGGGGCGGCGTGGGTTCGAGCGGCTCTACGACTTGCCGGAGCGGGTACTGCCGGCTTCGATCCTGCAGCAACCGTTGCCGGACGAAGCCCAGGCCCAACGCGCCTTGCTGGTACATGCCGCCGACGCCCTGGGCGTCGCGACCGAGAAAGACCTGCGCGACTACTTTCGCCTCGACCCGGCCGACAGTCGCGGACGGCTGGCCGAGCTGGAGGAGGCCGGGGAGCTGCTGCGCTGTCAGGTGCAGGGCTGGAAGCAACCGGCCTGGTGCCGACCCACGGCGAAGATCCCTCGCAAAGTAGCGGCCAGCGCCTTGTTGTCGCCGTTCGATTCGCTGGTCTGGGAGCGCAGCCGTACCGAGCGACTGTTCGATTTCCGCTATCGGCTGGAGATCTACACCCCTGTCCACAAGCGGATGTACGGCTATTACGTATTGCCGTTCTTGCACAATGAACGCATCGCGGCTCGGGTGGACCTGCGGGCGGAGCGGGCCCTGGGCCGATTGGCTGTGCATGCGGTGCACGAGGAGGAACCGGGGCTGGACGAGGAGGGGGTGCAGGCCTTGGCGATTAACCTGCGGCGCATGGCCGATTGGCTGGGGTTGGAGCAGGTCCAGCTTAACTGTCAGCGGGTGGGTGGGGTGCGCTTGGCGGTGGCGTTGGCTCAGTTCGGTGGTGACTGAGCTGGCCCTATCGCGAGCAAGCTCGCTCCCACATTGGATCTGCTGTGAACACAAAACCTGTGGTCACCCGGGACCCGTTGTGGGAGCGAGCTTGCTCGCGATAGCAGTCTAGCCGGCGAAGAAGAACCTACCGCCGAACCTGCTTCAACGTCTCCGCAATCAGGAACGCCAGCTCCAGCGACTGATCGGCATTCATCCGCGGGTCGCAATGGGTGTGGTAGCGGTCCGACAGCCCGTCCTCGGTAATCGGTCGCGCACCGCCGATGCATTCGGTGACGTTTTGCCCGGTCATTTCGATGTGAATCCCGCCGGCATAGGTGCCTTCGGCTTCGTGGGCCTGGAAGAACTGCTTCACTTCACCGAGGATCTGCGCGAAGTCCCGGGTCTTGTAGCCGCTGCTGGCCTTGATGGTGTTGCCGTGCATCGGGTCGGAGCTCCACAGCACCTGCTTGCCTTCACGTTGCACGGCGCGCAACAGTGGCGGCAGGTGTTCGCCGACCTTGTTGGCGCCCATCCGGGCGATCAGGTTCAGCCGGCCGGGGTCGTTGTCCGGGTTGAGCACGTCGATCAGGCGGATCAGGTCGTCCGGGTCCATGCTCGGGCCGACCTTGACCCCGATCGGGTTGTTCACCCCACGCAGGAATTCGACATGGGCACCGTCCAACTGACGGGTGCGGTCGCCGATCCAGAGCATGTGGGCCGAGCAGTCGTAATAGTCGTTGGTCAGGCTGTCACGGCGCACGAAGGCTTCTTCGTAATTGAGCAGCAGTGCTTCGTGGGCGGTGAAGAAACTGGTTTCGCGCAGTTGCGGCGAGCTGTCCATGCCGCAGGCGCGCATGAATGCCAGGGTTTCGTCGATGCGGTCGGCCAGGTGGCTGTATTTTTCCGCCAGGGCCGAGTTGGCGATGAAGTCCAGGTTCCACTTGTGCACCTGGTGCAGATCGGCGAAACCGCCCTGGGCGAAGGCGCGCAGCAGGTTCAAGGTGGCGGTGGACTGGTGGTAGGACTGCAACAACCGCTCCGGGTCCGGTACGCGGCTTTTTTCGTCGAAACCGATACCGTTGACGATGTCGCCGCGGTAGGCCGGCAGGGTCACGCCGTCGATGGTTTCGTCGTTGGCCGAGCGTGGCTTGGCGAACTGTCCGGCCATGCGCCCGACCTTGACCACCGGGCAGCCGGCGGCAAAGGTCATGACGATCGCCATCTGCAGGAGCACCTTGAAGGTGTCGCGGATCTTGGCCGCCGAGAACTCGGCAAAGCTTTCGGCGCAATCGCCGCCTTGCAGCAGGAACGCCCGGCCCTGGGTGACTTCGGCGAACTGACGGCGCAACTCCCGGGCTTCGCCGGCAAACACTAACGGCGGATAACTGGCCAGGGTCTGCTCTACCTGCGACAGGTGCGCGGCGTCGGGGTAACGGGGTTGCTGCTGGATCGGCAGGGCACGCCAGCTGTCAGGGCTCCAGGGTTGGCTCATCATGATCTCTAGGTGATTTACGCTCGGACGGCCATGTTATCAGCAAATTAGTACGTGACCTGTTCCGGTTGCTTCGCGGACAATCGCGCCTTTGTCCCGTATCCGCAGGCTCATGCCGGCACGGCAACCATCAGGAGATGAAATGACAGAGGAGCGCGTCGAGCATTTGCTCGCCGAGGTGCACGACGAGTTCGGCATGATTCGCGTATTCGAAGTGGCCGATTACCGGTTTCTGGAGTTTGGCGATGCCATCGAGCAAAGCTGCGTGTTCACAGCCGATCCGAGCTGGCTCGAATATGACTACACCCGCGCCATGCTCATCGGTGCGTTGTGTCACGAGCAGCCGGAAAGCGCGCTGTTCCTGGGGCTGGGTGCCGGTACGCTGACCCAGGCCTGCCTCAAGTTCCTGCCACTGGAAGACGTCGAGGCTATCGAACTGCGTCCCGACGTGCCGCGCCTGGCCATCGAATACCTGGGGCTGGACGACGATCCGCGACTGTACATCCGCGTTGGCGATGCTTTGGAGCTGCTTGAAACGGCGGAACCGGCGGACCTGATTTTCGTCGACCTCTATACCGATGTCGGCCCGGGCGTCGGGCACCTGGCCTGGGGGTTCCTGGAAAACTGCCAGAAGCGCCTCAACCCGGGCGGCTGGCTGGTGATCAACCAATGGGCCACCGACGACGGCAAGCCATTGGGCGCGGCGCTCTTGCGCGGTTTGTACCACCGGCATTATTGGGAGCTGCCGGTGAAGGAGGGCAATGTGATCCTGATTGTGCCGGCGGACCTCGATCAGGAGCTGGACATGCAAGGACTGGTCGCCAGGGCCGAAGGGCTGGCGCCACGCTTGGGGTATTCGTTGCAGTCACTGATCAAGGCGATCCGGCCGGCGACCTGATCAAAGGCCCCCAAAACCTTTTTACAAGTGAGTTCCCCTGTGGCGAGGGAGCTTGCTCCCGCTGGGTCGCGAAGCGGCCCCCTTCGATTTCAGATATCAACCCAGGCGTCTGCTTCGCAGCCGAGCGGGAGCAAGCTCCCTCGCCACAAGGGCAAAGTCGTCTGGAGGTGAACCGTTTTAGCTGGCTGCCCCAAGGCCTTCTGACAGCGAGCCCCATAACGGGGTTTGGCAATAAAAAAAGCTCCCTTTTCGGGCAAATTCCGGTATAGTGCGCGCCGGCCTTTAGCCGGGCCGCGTCAAGGTAGCGCAATTCTCCGAAGTCAGCTTCGGTTGCATGTCCGCACAACGGATGCTTCCACGACGTTCTTTTTCCATTCATTCGTTTTCGCAAATCCCCGCCGACAAAGCAGCCAGGGCGACTCTTGAGTCTCAACACGGCATGCGCAGCTTTGGAGCATGGGTCTTTGCGGATGCACTTAGAGGCAGACCCATGACCCAGGAAACCGGCGGCTTCGCCGCTTTTAATCTCAACCCGAACATTCTTGCTGCCGTCACCGCGACCGGCTACGAAGAACCTTCGGCGATTCAGCAGCAATCGATCCCGATCATCATGGCCGGCCACGACATGATTGGCCAGGCGCAAACCGGTACGGGTAAAACCGCTGCGTTCGCTCTGCCGATCCTGCATCGCATCGATCCTGCCAAGCGCGAACCGCAAGCCCTGATCCTGGCGCCAACCCGTGAGTTGGCGCTGCAAGTAGCCACCGCTTTCGAAACCTACTCCAAGCAAATGCCTGGCGTTACCGTTGTGGCCGTTTACGGCGGCGCCCCGATGGGCCCACAACTGAAAGCTATCCGTAATGGCGCGCAGATCGTTGTCGCCACTCCGGGTCGTCTGTGCGACCACCTGCGTCGTGACGAAAAAGTCCTGGCTACCGTGAACCACCTGGTTCTCGACGAAGCCGACGAGATGCTCAAGCTGGGCTTCATGGATGACCTGGAAGTCATCTTCAAGGCTCTGCCGGCGACCCGCCAGACTGTATTGTTCTCGGCCACCCTGCCGCAATCGATCCGTGCCATTGCCGAGCGCCACCTGCGCGATCCGCAACACGTGAAGATCCAGACCAAGACTCAGACCGTCACCGCGATCGAACAAGCTCACCTGCTGGTTCACGCCGACCAGAAGACTTCCGCCGTTCTCAGCTTGCTGGAAGTGGAAGACTTCGACGCCCTGATCATGTTCGTGCGCACCAAGCAAGCGACCCTGGACCTGGCCAGCGCCCTGGAAGCCAAAGGCTACAAAGCCGCCGCGCTGAACGGTGACATTGCCCAGAACCAGCGTGAGCGCGTGATCGACTCCCTCAAGGATGGCCGCCTGGACATCGTTGTGGCGACCGACGTCGCTGCCCGTGGCCTGGATGTTCCGCGCATCACCCACGTGTTCAACGTGGACATGCCGTACGATCCGGAATCCTACGTTCACCGTATCGGCCGTACCGGCCGTGCCGGTCGCGAAGGCCGCGCGCTGCTGCTGGTCACTCCACGTGAGCGCCGCATGCTGCAAGTGATCGAGCGTGTGACTGGCCAGAAGGTGGCTGAAGTTCGCCTGCCGGACGCCCAGGCCGTTCTCGATGCCCGCATCAAGAAACTGACCAACAGCCTGTCGCCCCTGGTGGCTGACGCCGAATCGACCCACGGTGATCTGCTCGATCGCCTGACCGCCGACATCGGTTGCACCCCACGTGCCCTGGCCGCGGCACTGCTGCGCAAGGCCACCAATGGCCAGGCGCTGAACCTGGCTGCGATCGAGAAGGAACGTCCCCTGGTGCCGAACAACGCACCGCGTGGCGATCGTCCCGAGCGCACCGGTGATCGTCCGGACCGTGGTGATCGCGAGCGTCGTGCACCGATCCCGCTGGCCGAAGGTCGCGCGCGCTGCCGTACTGCGCTGGGTGCCCGTGACGGCATCGCCGCCAAGAACCTGCTGGGTGCCATCCTCAACGAAGGCGGCTTGGCCCGCGAAGCGATCGGCCGCATCCAGGTGCGTGACAGCTTCAGCCTGGTCGAGCTGCCGGAAGATGGTCTGGAGAAGTTGCTGACCAAGCTGAAAGACACCCGCGTCGCTGGCAAGCAGCTCAAGCTGCGTCGCTATCGCGAGGATTGATCGGCTCTTGGGCTGATTGATCGAACATGAAAAATCCCCGACTGGTTCGGGGATTTTTTTTGCCTGATGTTTGGTGTGCTTTCAGGGTGGAGGCCAATCGCGAGCTCGCTCCCACATTGGACTTGCGGTGCTCACAAAACCCTGTGGGAGCGAGCTCGCTCGCGATTGAAGCGACGCGGTCCATCGGTCAATCGAACCGATAAATGTCCATCCCCAGCGTCCCCATCGTGAACCCTGCATGGGCAACGCTGAATGTCCCACCGGCACCCCGGGCAAAATACAGCGGCAACAAGTGCTCATCGCTGGGGTGGCTGTGCACGGCATTGGGGGCTTGGCGACGGTAATCGTGCAGCGCGGTCTCGTCGTCGGCCGCCAGTTGCTCGACCATCCAATCGCGAAAGGCCTTGGCCCAGGGTTCGATGCTGTCAGGGCCGGCGTTCCAGTCCAGGTCGCGCAGGTTATGGGTGATGCTGCCGGAGCCGATCAGCAAGACGCCCTCTTGGCGCAGGCTCGCCAGGGCCTGGCCGACCTGTGTCTGCAGCGCCGGTCCCTGCTGGCTGGGCAGGGAAACCTGCACCACCGGAATGTCAGCCTCGGGGTACATCAACGACAATGGCACCCAGACGCCATGGTCGGACGGCCGTTGAGGGTCGAGGCGGGCCGGCAGGTGCGCGGCGTTGAGCATGTTCGCTACTTGCGTCGCCAGTCGAGGATCGCCAGGCGCGGGGTACTGCACCTCATACAGCGCCGGTGGAAAGCCGCCGAAGTCGTGCCAGGTGCGCGGCTGCGGATTGGCGCTGACCAGCAGTTCGTTGCTTTCCCAGTGGGCGGACACGATGACGATGGCCTTGGGCTTGGGCAACTGACTGGCCAGGCGAGCCAGTGCCGGCCCGCTGGCGCCGGGTTCCAGGGCGAGCATCGGTGAGCCATGGGAGATAAACAGGCTGGGCAGCATGAACGGACTCCTGAGCGTTAAGATGGGCTCATCTTCCGTCAGGTCTATGATCTAAATCTAATATAAGTTTTAGCGCGTTTTGATCGAATTTTTGGAGCGAATCATGGAGCCCGAGTTTTGGCACAAGCGCTGGTCATCGAACCAGATCGGTTTTCATTTGCCGGAGGTGAACCCCTACCTGCGGCATTTCTGGCCGCAACTGGGGTTGGAACGGGGCAGTCGAGTGTTGGTGCCGTTGTGTGGCAAAAGCCTGGATCTGCTGTGGCTTGCCCATCAGGGATATTCGGTTTTGGGCGTGGAGTTGTCGGAAAAAGCCGCAACCGATTTTTTCCTTGAGCATCAGCTTGAGCCGAGCGTAAGCGAGGAGGGCGTATTCAAGGTCTTTCGTGCGGCTGATATCGAGATTCGCTGCGGTGATTTCTTTGCCCTGGACCGGGAGGATGTGGCCGATTGCACGGCATTGTACGACCGCGCGGCGCTGATCGCCTTGCCGGCGCCGATGCGGGAGCAGTATGCGGTTCATCTGCAGAGGATCTTGCCCAACGGTGTCGGGTTGTTGATTACCCTGGATTACCACCAGGATGAAATGCCTGGCCCGCCTTTCTCCGTGGGAAATGATGAGGTGCAGCGGCTGCTGGGGGATGCCTGGCGGCTGGAGATCCTGCAGGAGCAGGATGTGCTGGGGGAAAGCTGGAAGTTCTTGCAGGCTGGGGTGACACGGCTGGATGAGCGGGTGTATCGGATTTCCAGTCGTTGATGCTGTGCGTCTATGCTGGCGCCATCGCGAGCAAGCTCGCTCCCACAGTTGATCGGCAGTGAATAAAGAGTCTGCGTCCACCGAAGATTCCTGTGGGAGCGAGCTTGCTCGCGATGGCGCCCGTCCAGTCACCCCATGATCCCCCGGATAAAAAAAGCCCGCATTGCTGCGGGCTTTTTTACAAGGCTTAGCGGTTAGCCGCGACGACGCAGTGCGTCGATACGCTCTTCCAGCGGCGGGTGGCTCATGAACATGCGTGCCAGGCCCTGCTTGATGCCACCGTTGATGCCAAAGGCATTCAGGGTATCTGGCATGTGCACCGGCAGGCCTTGCTCGGCGCGCAGGCGTTGCAGGGCGCCGATCATGGCGCTGGTGCCGGCCAGGCGTGCACCGGCGTCGTCGGCGCGGAACTCGCGTTTGCGCGAGAACCACATGACGATGGCGCTGGCGAGGATGCCCAGTACCAGCTCGGCGAAGATCGTCGCCACGTAGTAGGCGATACCCTGGCCTTCTTCGTTCTTGAAGATCACCTTGTCGACGAAATTACCAATGATCCGGGCGAAGAACATCACGAAGGTGTTCACCACGCCCTGGATCAACGCCAGGGTCACCATGTCGCCGTTGGCGACGTGGCCGATCTCGTGGGCCAGTACGGCCTTGACTTCATCGGGCGAGAACCGCTCGAGCAGACCCTGGCTGACGGCGACCAGGGCGTCGTTCTTGTTCCAGCCGGTGGCGAAGGCGTTGGCCTCGTAGGCCGGGAAGATACCGACTTCCGGCATCTTGATACCGGCTTCGCGGGACAACTGCTCGACGGTCTGCAGCAGCCATTGTTCGTGACGCGTGCGCGGCTGGCTGATGATCTGGGTACCGGTGCTCATCTTCGCCATCCACTTGGAGATGAACAGCGAAAACAGGGAACCGGCGAAACCGAACACCGCACAGAAGATCAGCAGCTGATTGAGGTTGAGGTCAACCCCATTGGCCGCCATGAACCCGTTGAAGCCAAAGAGGCTCAGGGTGATGCTGGCAATCAGCACGACCGCCAGGTTAGTGGCCAAGAACAGCAGGATGCGCATCATGGTTGTGAAAATCTCCTCATGCTAAAGATGTAGCGTTATGCGGGGTATATAAGGTGCTGCCGCAGGCTATTCAACTCGGCGACTATTTCAAACTGTGTCCTACAGGCGTCCTAAATGTTTGAAAGACTTTTCTGAAAGTGACCAGGGAAAAGAAATGCGCTGCCTGCCCCCCGTGAACGTTGAGCCCAGATGCATGTTGACCATCCAATTCCCAGTGTAGAAGGCCCGACGGAGTCGGCGGAACGGATATGTTGCTGAATCAAACAGCGTGCGAGGTGAGGACGCCCCGCACGCAGCCCGGCTTATTGACGGTAGGACTTGAGGAAGTTGCCGATCCGGCCAATGGCCTGGTCGAGGTCATCGACCCGCGGCAGGGTCACGACGCGGAAGTGGTCCGGCCATGGCCAGTTGAATGCCGTACCCTGGACCACCAGCAGCTTCTCGGACAGCAGCAGGTCGAGGACGAACTTTTCATCGTTATGGATCGGGCAGACCTTCGGGTCGATCCGTGGGAAGGCATACAACGCGCCCATCGGCTTGACGCAACTGACGCCGGGAATGTCGTTGAGCAATTCCCAGGTGCGATTGCGCTGTTCCAGCAGCCGGCCCTGGGGCAGGACCAGGTCGTTGATGCTCTGGTAGCCGCCCAGCGCCGTCTGGATCGCATGCTGGCTCGGCACGTTGGCACACAGGCGCATGTTGGCCAGCATGTCGATGCCTTCGATGTAGCTCTGGGCATGGTGCTTGGGCCCGGAGATGGCGATCCAGCCGGAGCGGAAACCGGCGACCCGATAGGACTTGGACAGGCCGTTGAAGGTCAGGCACAGCAGGTCCGGCGCCAGGGAAGCGGTGCACACGTGCACGGCGTCGTCGTAGAGGATCTTGTCGTAGATCTCGTCGGAGAACACCACCAGGTTGTGCTGGCGGGCCAGTTCCAGCATGCCCAGCAGCACTTCCCGGGAGTACACGGCGCCGGTCGGGTTGTTCGGGTTGATGATCACCAGTGCCTTGGTATTGGGCGTGATCTTGGCCTTGATGTCCGCCAGGTCGGGAAACCAGTTGGCCTGTTCGTCGCACAGGTAATGCACCGGGTTGCCGCCGGACAGGCTCACTGCGGCGGTCCACAGCGGATAGTCCGGTGCCGGTACCAGCACTTCGTCACCGTTGTTGAGCAGGGCCTGCATGGACATCACGATCAGCTCGGACACGCCGTTGCCCAGGTAGATGTCCTCGATGCCGATCCCTTCGACCTGCTTCTGCTGGTAATACTGCATCACGGCCTTGCGCGCACTGAACAGGCCTTTGGAGTCGCTGTAGCCCTGGGCGGTCGGCAGGTTGCGGATGACGTCCTGGAGGATTTCATCGGGCGCTTCGAAACCAAAGGGTGCCGGGTTGCCGATGTTCAGCTTGAGGATGCGATGACCTTCCTCTTCCAGGCGTTTGGCGTGCTTGAGCACCGGGCCGCGAATGTCGTAGCAGACGTTGGCGAGCTTGTTCGATTTGCTGACCTGCATGGCGATGTGTTCCCGAAAATGAACGATCCAGGCGGCGTATGAACTACCGTAACTGGGAATCCTGCGTCTGTGCCCAGGCCTGACGCGGTATAGGCGCCACAATCCGTTTGAATGCGCATGACGTGACTGCCAGACTGGCGTCTGACGAGGCGCAATCATACGTGCCGCCCGATCTGCGGAAAAGCGTCGGATCGGGCTTTTTCAATTGCCGAGGTAGGACGATGGAAAAGTTGGAAAAAACCCTTGAGGAATGGCGCGCCATGCTCGACCCGGAGCAGTACAACGTCTGTCGGTTGAAGGGCACCGAACGGCCATTCTCCGGTAAATACAACGCCACCAAGACCGACGGCGTATATCACTGCATCTGCTGCAACGAGCCGTTGTTCGATTCGCAGACCAAATTCGATTCGGGCTGTGGCTGGCCGAGTTTCTACGCGCCGATCGAAGGCAGCGCGGTGGTGGAGGTGCGGGACGTCAGCCACGGCATGATTCGCACCGAGGTGGTCTGCGCCAAATGCGATGCCCACCTGGGCCACGTCTTCCCCGACGGCCCGCCGCCCACGGGGTTGCGGTACTGCATCAACTCGGTGTGCCTGGATCTCGTGTCTCGTTAGGCACTTGTGGCGAGGGAGCTTGCTCCCTCGCCACATAAATGCCTCCACTATCATTGCGCGCGGGGATGATCTCTATAATTAAATTGCACACAATTTAATTGATCGCTATCTTCAGCATCCAACCTTTAACCGGAGCCTTGCCATGAGCGACAACCTGCTGAGTATCCCGTGCACCACCATCAAGGGTGAGCAAAAGACCCTCGCCGATTTCGCCGGCAAGGCCGTGCTGGTGGTCAACACGGCCAGCCAGTGCGGGTTCACCCCGCAATACAAGGGACTTGAGGCGTTGTGGCAGACCTACAAGGACCAGGGCCTGGTGGTGCTGGGCTTTCCCTGCAATCAGTTCGGCAAGCAGGAGCCGGGCAATGAAGGGGCGATCACCGAGTTCTGCGAGCTGAACTTCGGCGTGAGCTTTCCGCTGTTCAAGAAAATCGAAGTCAACGGCGCCAACGCCCATCCGCTGTTCGTCCAGCTTAAACAGCGTGCCCCCGGCGTGCTGGGGTCCAAAGGCATCAAATGGAATTTCACCAAGTTCCTGATCGGCAAGGACGGTCAGGTGGTCAAGCGGTTTGCCCCGACCACCAAGCCCCAGGACCTGACCGGCGAGATCGAAGCGCTGCTCAAATGAATGACCTGTCAGCCGATTCGCTGAAGCTCGACAGCCAGTTGTGCTTCAAGCTGTACGCCGCTTCACGTGCGGTGATCCGTGGCTACAAGCCGATGCTCGATCAGCTTGGCCTGACCTATCCGCAATACCTGGCCATGCTGGTGTTGTGGGAATGGCAGGACACGGCTCCGCCACAACCGACGGTCAAGGCCCTGGGTGAACGTTTGCTGTTGGATTCCGGCACACTGACGCCGCTGCTCAAGCGCCTGGAACAGTTGGACCTGGTCCAACGCCAGCGTTCGGCCCGGGACGAGCGGGAGGTCCACTTGAGCCTGTCGGCTGCGGGGCGGGCTTTGCGCGAACAGGTCGGCCCCCTCAAGGCCCGCCTGTTATGCGACAGCGGGGTCGATCTGGACCGCCTGGGCGCGTTGCGAGACGGTCTCGATCATCTGCTGGGCCAGATCAAAGCGCTGACGTAGTGGGCACCCACTGGTCCAGCACGGCTGCCAGCTCTTCGCGGCGGAACGGCTTGGACAGGTAGTCGTTCATGCCAGAGGCCCGGCAGCGCTCGCGTTCTTCGGGCATCGCGTTGGCCGTCAGCGCAACGATCGGCAGGTCCGACCAACGCCCGCTGCGGCGAATCTGCCGGCTGGCTTCGTAACCGTCCATCACCGGCATGTTGCAGTCCATCAACACCAGGTCGAACGCCCGCTGTTCCAGTTGATCCAGGGCTTCGACGCCGTGGGCCGCGACGGTGACCTCGCAGCCCAGTTTCACCAGCATGCCCTTGGCCACCAGTTGGTTGACCGGATTGTCCTCCACCAGCAGCACCCGTCCACGCTTGGATGGCGTCGGGGTTTCGATCTGTGCGTCGTTGATGGTGGTCGCCTCGCTTTGCATGGCGCGCCGCACAATCTGGTACAGCGCATGGCGTGCCAGCGGTCGGGCCTGCTGTATCAGCGGGGCAAGGGCGGCGGCCTCTTCGCCGGGCATGAAGCTGCCATAGGCGGTCACCAGCAGGATCGGTGCGTCAAAGGTCGGCCGCAGGTTGAACAGGCATTCCGGACAGTCGGTGATCAGCACGTCAGGCTTGAGCCCCAGCAGCCCGTCATCGATGGAGCGCTGCACATAATCCAGGCCCCACCCCGGCAACAACATGCCCAGCAACTCGGCCAGGCCGCTGCTGCTGGCGGTGATGGCGACGACGTTGCCACGCAACGGTTCGACCGGCGTTGCAGGGAGATGGCAGGGCAGGGGCAGGTCTGCGCAGAACTGACTGCCGAAGCCGGCTTCGGAGCTGATCGTCAATCGGCCCTGCATGGCTTCGCAGAGGTTGTAGGTCAGTGCCAGGCCCAACCCGGTGCCGCCAAACTGACGGGTAATCCCGGCGCCGGCCTGAGTAAACGGCTGCAGGATTCTCGCCTGGGCTTCCTGGGGAATGCCGATACCGGTGTCGCAGACTTCGATTCGCACGCCGCCTTCGTAATGGCTCAACTTCACATCGACCCGGCCGAAGCGTGTGAACTTCAGTGCGTTGGACAGCAGGTTGCTGACGATCTGGCGCACCCGGGTCGGGTCGCCGAGCACCTGCGCCGGGAACCGGGGATCGATCAGGCAGGCCAACTCGACACTGGGGGCCGCGTTCTGGGAAAGCAGGTTGGCGGTATCCTCCACCAGGGCGCCGAGGTCGAACGGGATGCGTTCGAGCTCCAGTTGCCCGGCGTCGAATTTCGACAGATCGAGGATGTCGTTGAGCAACTCGACCAAGACCTTGCCCGAGTCATGGGCGATCGAGAGCTGCTGCTGTTGCTCGGCCGTCAGGGGGCCGTCCAGGGACAGGGCGATCATGCCCAGCAGGCCGTTGAGCGGCGTGCGGATCTCGTGGCTCATGTTGGCGAGGAACACGGAGCGGGCTTCGGCCATATCCAGGGCCGTGCGCCGAGCCACCTCCAGCTCTTCGTTGGACTGGCTGAGGCGGGCGTTGATGGCCTTGAGTTCGGCGGTGCGTGCCGAGACGATGTTTTCCAGTTGCGCCAGGTACTCGGTGAGGCGATTTTCGGCGGTGCGCCGCTGTTGGATTTCCATGGAGATATTTTCGAACTGCTGGTTGGCGACGGACACCAGCACGCCGATTTCATCGGACTGGTGGCCGGAAGGGCATTCCAGGCGGTTCTGTTCGTTGCTGCTTGGGTCGCGGCTGCTCAATTCGCGGATGACCCGCACCAGGGGCTTGGTCAGCATCACGTAGAACAGTGCCAGCAGCAGGCCGGTCAGGATCAGGCTGCGGGCGAAGCCGTTGAGCAAAGTGACCTCGGCGCGGCGCAGGAAACGACTGCCGAACGCATAGGTGTCGACGTCCAGTCGCAGCATGCCCAGGGATTCGCCGGGCAAGTGGTCCAGGTAGAGCCGGTCCTCGAACTGGCGCTGGGCACCGAACAGGAAGTCGCTGATGAACCGGTAGCTGCTTTGCAGCTCGGGCCGCGTGACGCTGGTCAGCACGGTATTGTTGTTGTCGATCAGCTCGGCGCCGATGATGGCCGGTGAGCGCAACAGGCCCATGGCCAGTTCCTGGGCGAGTTCGGCGTCGATGTTGTAGGCGATGCGCGAGGCCGGGTTGTGGCTGATTTCCAGCAGCGACAGGATTTCACGGTTGATCGACGCGTCTTCGCTGGCATAATCGATGCCGATCTGCATCAGGCTGAGCAAGGTGCCCAACACGAAGCCCACCAGGACGGTCAGGCGGGCCTGCTTATAGGAAAGCCGTTGGGTGAATCTGATGTCCATTGAGTGATGAACCACTTACGTTTCCCTTCGCCGGTCAAGCATAGCTGATCATCTCTGAATACCGGTGCGGCCGGTGTGTATTGTGTGAAGTAGACCCGCCATTGGATAAGGCGTTTCGTTGTTGGAGCGCCATCATTACTGTGAACCTGTCCGAGGAAAAGACGTGGACTCGCGATTGAATGCTTTTCTTGAGCGTGCCGATGCCGTGCTGGCCCGGATCGAGCCTTTGCTGCCGGCGCCCCGGCCCGCCATCGATTGGACCCAGACCCTGGCCGCCCGCTGGCAGCGTGATGGCCGTAGTGGCTACCTGTTGCCGCTGCACGTCAGCCTCGACATGCGCCTGTCGGACCTGATCGGCGTGGATCGCCAGGTCGAACAGCTGGGTCGCAACACCCGGCAGTTCCTCGATGGCATGCCCGCCAACCATGCCTTGCTCTGGGGCTCGCGTGGCACCGGCAAGTCGTCCCTGGTGCGCGCCCTGTTGGCCGAACATGCCCCGCATGGCCTGCGGTTGATCGAGATCGAACGCGATCACCTGGCCGATCTGCCCCGGGTGGTCGAGCAGGTTGCGAAACTGCCGCAGCGCTTTGTGTTGTTCTGCGATGACTTGTCGTTCGAGTCCGGCGAAGGCGATTACCGCGTGCTCAAGAGTGTGTTGGATGGCTCCTTGGAGCAGGCGCCGGACAACGTGCTGCTGTATGCCACCTCCAACCGTCGCCACCTGGTGCCGGAAAAGGAGAGCGACAACGAGAATTGGAAACGGGTCGACGGCGAACTTCACCCCAGCGAAGCGGTGGAGGACAAGATCGCCTTGTCCGACCGCTTCGGCTTGTGGCTGTCGTTCTATCCGTTTACCCAAGAGCATTTCCTCAACGTCGTGGAGCACTGGATCGGTGAACTGGCGGCCAAGGCCGGGCTGGCCTGGCAGCGCGACGAAGCGCTGGATGTGCTGGCGGTGCGCTGGGCAACCGGTCGCGGCAACCGCAACGGACGTTGCGCTTATCAGTTTGCCCGTTATTGGGTAGGCCTGAAATTGTTGGAGCACAAGGCATGATCGATTTGAAGGGCACCGGTAATGGCCTCGATGGCTACGACTTGTTATCGGCACAGTTGGAATCCTTGCTGGCCGATGAGCGTGACTTCATCGCCAACGCCGCGCAGTTCTCGGCCTTCCTGTCCAGTCAGCTGGACGACCTGAACTGGGCCGGTTTCTACCTCAATCGCAACGAAGAGCTGGTCCTGGGACCGTTCCAGGGCCAGATCGCCTGTGTGCGGATTCCCTTTGGCCGTGGCGTGTGTGGCACGGCAGCAGCGACCCGGCAGACCCAGCGCGTCGAAGATGTCCATGCTTTCGCCGGACACATCGCCTGCGACAGCGCGTCGAACAGTGAACTGGTGGTGCCGCTGGTCAAGGACGGGCGCCTGATCGGCGTGCTTGACCTGGACAGTCCGAAACTGGCGCGTTTTACCGAGCATGATCAAGCTGGCATTGAAGCATTGGCTGCGATATTCCTGCGCCTGACGGATTGCTGATCATGCCTTCAGCCCGGCCTTGACCAACAGGCTGTCGGGGTCGACCTCATCGATCTGGCGCGGGGCGAGGAACTGCTCGGCGTAGCTCAGGTAGATCTTTTCTTCGATGAACAGCCAGAACAGCTCGGGATCGATATGGGCGTCACGGCACATGGTGGCCATGATGCCCAGGGCCTCGCTCAGCGTCTTGGCTTTCTTGTAGGGGCGGTCGGCCGCCGTCAGTGCTTCGAAAATGTCGGCGATCGCCATCATCCGTGCCGGCAGGCTCATCTCCTCGCGCTTGAGGCGCTTGGGGTAACCGCTGCCGTCCATTTTCTCGTGATGACCGCCGGCGATCTCCGCCACGTTGTTCAGGTGGCTAGGGAAGGGCAACTGACTGAGCATCAGGATCGTCTGCACCATGTGATGATTGATGACGTAGCGTTCCTCGCGCGTCAGCGTGCCTCGCGTGATGCTCAGGTTGTAGAGCTCGCCGCGGTTGTATTTCCAGGCCGGCACATCGAGCTGGAAGCCCCACGGGTTGTCCGCCGGGATCAGCTCGGCCGCGTGGCGCTCGAACAAGTGTTCGGGCTTGTCCGCCAACAGCGGCTCGGTGACCGGCAGTGTCGGCTTGGGCGTGCGGGCCTGGCGCCGGTTTTCTTCCCAGGAAACCCCCAGGCGATCATCGAGGGTCCGGCTCCACGGGCGTTGCGCGATGTGTTGCAGGCGTTGCAGATCGGCCTCGGCCATGGCTTCGGAGCCCAGGTTGCAGCGGGCGACGAAAGCAAAGTCGTCATCCAGTGCCGTCAATGTCGCATCACGCTGTCGTGCCAGGGATGACGACTCGCCGCCGTTTGCCACGGCCTGCCAGTAGTCGACCCAGGCGTCGCGCTTGAGTACTTCGAAACGGGTGCGTATCTCGTGGATCCGGTCGTTCAGGGTTTCCAGCTTGGTGGCTTTGTCGACGACATACTCGGGGGTGGTGACCTTGCCGCAATCGTGCAGCCAGGCGGCGATGTGCAGGGCTTCCCATTCATCCTCCGTGGGCCGGTAGGCGCTGAACGCCGGGGCCTGGCTGGCAGCGGCGGCCTGGGCGAGCATCAGCGTCAGGACCGGCACCCGCTGGCAATGGCCGCCGGTGTAGGGACTCTTGGCATCGATCGCGCCGGCCAGCAGTTGGATGAAGGCGTCCAGCAGTTGCTTTTGCTTGGCTTGCAGGCGCTGGCCCTCGATGCTCACGGTGGCGGCGCCGGACACGGCTTGCAGGAAGGCGATGCGGTCGGGCTGGAGTTTTTCCAGGTCGGCTTCGGTGCCGCTGTCGGTGATCAGCAACACCAATACGCCGACGGTTTCCTGGTGGCGATTGCGCAGGCGGATGCCGATCAGGTGGACCCGAGGCGAGTCCAGTGCCTGCAGGATGCCTTGCAGGTCGGCCGCCTGCTCGAAGCCCAGGGAGGTCACGAGATTGTCCGAGACGGCCAGTTGCTGGAGCCATTGCGGGCTGTCGCCCGCCTGTAGCTCATGACTGCGCAGCTTGAAGGCGTCGAGGTCCCTGGGGGTTCCATCGATCACCAGCCCATAAGGCTTGAGCCGGTTTTCGTCGTTCTCGCGCAGGTAGATCAGGCCGGCCTGGGCCTGGCCGATTTTCACGGTTTCGAACAACATCCGTTCCAGCAACGGGGCGAAGCGGGTTTCGGCGCGCAGGCTGGCGGTGATTTCAAAGAAGCTTGCCAGGGTCTCTTTCATGCGTGCCATCGAGACACTCAACTGATCGACCTCCAGCACCGGGGAGCGGCGGGACACCGGGTAGTTGAAGTCAAAGCTGCGAATGGCGTCGGCCTCCTGCACCAGTTCGCGCAAGGGCTTGACCAGGATCCTGGACGTCAGCCAGCCCAGGGGCAGGCACAGCAGCAGAGTGGCCAGGGTGATGAGCGCGCCTTGCCAACGCATGCGATAAGCATGGTCCAGCAGCTCGTCCTCAGGCACCAGCAACGCCAGTTCCAGGCCTTGGGGCCCGCCTTCCTGCATGTGGCTGCGCGACACGATCCACTGGCGTCCGGCCGCTTCCAGGCGGGTCGTGTCAGTGTTGTCGTCGAGGACGGCGGCGATGGCCGGGTTGAGGTCGCGGGCCTTGATCAGGCGCGCCGACTGGGCGTCGGCGAGCAGCCGGTCGCTGTCGGGATAACCCACCGCGTTGCCCTTGGGATCGAGCAACACGATCTCGGTGCCGGTGGTCACCTTGTGCTTGGCCAGGGTCTGGGACAGGGCCGCCAGGGTCAGGTCGGCGCCGATGACCGCCTGCTCGCCGCTGCGCCGGGCGAGGGTAGTGCCGACGTTATGCGTGGAGAAGAAAACGTAGGGCTCAGTGGTGATCTGCTCGGCGCTGCCGGCGGCGCTGCGAAACCAGCCACGGCTGCGCGGATCGTAGGTTTCGTCGGCCATGTCCCGGCGATCGATGAGCGTCAGGGTCTCGTCGTAGAACAGCGACTGGGAGTGGACCGGGCCTTGCTCGGTGGCCCGCTCCACGGTCCAGACTTGATAGGCCGCCTCGGCGGGGGCCCGCAGGGCGGTTTTCAGGGCCGGGGTGCGCAATGGCCGGACCATCAGGAAATTGCCGTGCTGATCGCCCAGGTACAACGACGCCAGGTTCGGGTTGTCCCGCAATGCCTGGCTGAAGGGCACGAGCAGGGCCAGGCGTTGCGCCATCTGCGGCGTACGTGTCGCCGGGTAGTCGGCCAGCAGGCTCAGCAGGTGGCGGATGGGTTCGTAGGTGTCATACAGGTCCAGGCGCACCTCCTGTTCAATGCGGTTGAACAGTTTTTCACTGCTGGACAGGATGATTTGCGTGGTTTGCCGGTAGTTGAAAATACCCAGCACCACCCCGGTCAACAAGAGAAGCAGGGTAAACATCACGCTGATGTGGACATGCAGGGGGAACCGGCGTTTGTCCGGACGCGGTGCGCTGGGCATTGCAATCACTCCAAGTGTCAGGGGGTGTTCTCGATGGGTGTTCCCGCGTGCAAGGGAAACCGATCGAGAACCCCCCAGGTACGCACTGCTGAGCGAATAGCATAGTAAACGCTGGATTATTTTGCCTTGGCGATCTCCGTTTCCAGAGCCCGCTCCAGTTCGCTCATGGCGCGGTCGAGGGCATCGATGCAGGCGCTGATTCGTTCAGGGGCCTGTGCCAGATGACACGCCTGCTCCAGCGCCTCGCACCGCTGGATCAGCGTGGTCGCCTGGACGATGCGGGCGACGCCTTTTATCTTGTGCGCCGTTTCGGTCAGCGCTTGGCGGTTTGCGCCCTGGGCGACGTCGAGCAACTCCTGGCGGTCCGCGCGGCAGCTGTTGAGTAACTCCGCCAGCAGGCGCCGGTTGGATGAAGGGTCGCCGCCGGTCAACGCCTGGAGACTGTGCACGCTGAAAGCCGTTGGGTGACCGACGGGTTTGACCGTCTTGATCCACTGGCTCAGGGCGCTCAGGCTGATCGGTTTGAACAGGCAGTCATCCATTCCCGCGTCCTGGCAGCGTTGTTTCTCCTCCGGTTGAGCATTGGCGGTGAACCCCAGGAGGGTGCAGGGCGGCCGTCGCTGTTCGGACTCATCGCGACGAATCGAGCGGGCCAGTTCGTAACCGCTCATGATGGGCATGTTGCAATCGGCAATGACCAGATCGAAATGGCCTTTGCGCCAGACCTCGAGCCCGTGGGCACCATCGTGGGCGACCTGGTAGTGATGGCCGAGGTATTCCAATTGCTGGGACATCAGCAGGCGGTTGGCGGGATGATCGTCCACGATCAGGACGTTCAAGTCAGCCTGGGCCGTTTCGATGACCGGTTCGAGCGGGATGCTCACCGGCGCCGTCGACAGGACGGTCAGTTGCAGGTGGACCTGGACCTGGGTGCCGACGCCGGGTTGGCTGCTCATGTGCAGGCTGCCGCCCATCATCCGGCACAGGTTGCGACTGATCACCAGCCCCAGCCCCGCGCCTTTGCGGGCCATTCGGCTGGTGTTATCGACCTGGGCAAACGGCTCGAACAAGCGTTGCAAATCTGCCGGGCCGATACCGATGCCGCTGTCGTTGACCTCCAGATGCATGTGCAGGACGTCGTCCCGCTCGGTTGGCGCTAGCCGGACCTTGACCACGACCTGGCCCTGCTCGGTAAATTTGAGGGCATTGCTGATCAGGTTCGACAACACCTGCTTGAATCGCAAGGGGTCTATCAACACGTCAGGGTTGCCCTCGGCCGCATCGAACCGCAGCGACAACGCCAGGTTCTTCTGCCGGGCCACGCCCTCGAAGACCCGTATGACCGATTGCAGCAGGGCCCTGAGATTGACGCGTTCGGGAGCCAGGCTCAGATGGCCGGATTCGATACGGGCGATGTCCAGGATATCGCCGATCAGTTCGAGCATGCCGGAGGCCGATTCGTAGGCGACTGCGATGGTCGAGCGGTCCACGTGGCCCTTGTCTGCGTGTTTCAGGGCCAGCTCGAGCATGCCGATCACCGCGTTCATCGGGGTGCGGATTTCATGGCTCATGGTGGCCAGGAACGTGCTTTTGGCGCGGTTCGCGTCATCGGCTCGTTGCTTGGATGCGCGCAGTTCCTCGAACAGCTGCCGTCGTTCACTGATGTCGATCCAGCCGCCGATGATGCCTTGCACTTGCGCGGCGGAGTTTCGGTAGGGAAGGATCCAGTGATAGATCGTCAGCTTCCGGTCGCCGATGTGCAGGGGACGGTCCACGATCAGCGCGGTGCCTTCGGCCATGACGCGCTGGTAGTCCGCCTGGTATTCCTGCGCTTCGAAGGCGTTGCTCATGGAACCTGGCATCAAGTCCTTGCCGATGACGTCTTCGCGCCTGGCGTTGAACGCTTCCAGGTAACTGTCGTTGCAGCTCTGCAGGATGCCGTTGCGATCCCTCACGTAGATAGGGTGGGGGGTGCCATTGAGCAGCGAATGCATGAATTCGAGTTGATCGTTGAGGGCCAGTTCCGCCCGTTGACGTTGCCTGATCTGGCGCTGCATGTAGGCATTCCATGTCAGGGAAAGCAGCAGCAACAGGCCGACGCCCGCGACGACCTGGAAGAACAGGCGGTTATAAGTGCGCCAGGTATGTTCCGAGGGCGAGACGTAACCGCGCCAGCGGTTGTTGATGATGCCCAGTTCGTCGGGGTCGATGCTGGTCAGGGCCTTGTCGAGGATGGCGTTCAACTCGCTGGCGTGTTTGGCCGTGGCCAGCGCGAACAGCGCCTGTTGGGTGCCCACCGTGCTGCTGATCTGCAACCTGTCCGGCCACGCCTGGGAGGAGATGAAGTAGTTGGCCATTACCTGCGAGTTCACGCTGCCGTCGACCTGGCCATGGGCGAGCATTTCCACGGCGCGCAAGGGGCCGTCCGTTTCGATGATCCGGATGCTCGGGTACTGGCTGCGTAGCCATTCAATGAGCGGGTTGCCCTTGGCGATCGCCAGGCTGGCGTGGCCGAACTGATCGAGCGTGGTGGGCGTGTCGGACGGCTTGCGGGTCAGCAGGACGAACGAGCTGTCGACGTAGGGGCGGCTGAATTTCAACTGGCGTTGCCGTTCACTGCTGGGCAACAGCGCGGCGATCATGTCGGCTTGATCGTTGAGGACCGCGGCAATCATTTCACTGTCGTTCTGGCGGCGCTGGATGTCCAGGCGCAGGCCGGTGCGCAGCCGGATCAGCTCCAGCAGGTCGGCGCTGATGCCGCGAAAATCGCCGTCCGGATCGAAGAAGGTGAAGGGGGCGGAGGTTTCGTTCACCACCACCCTGACCACCGGATGCCTGGCCAGCCAGCGTTGCTCGCGGTCGGTCAGTTGTACCCGGTGGTCCGTGAGGTACAGGTCGCTGCCTGCACTCCAGCGCTTGGCAATGGCCGTCTGTTCGGCGATGGGGACCTGGTTCAGCGTCGCGTTGATGACCTCCAGCAAGCGGGTATCGCCACGGCGTACGGCGAAACCGAAGCCATAGGATTCATGTTTGCCGAAGCTGGCCATGCGGATATTGCTCAAGTAACCCTTGCTGATCATGTAGTGGGTGGACAGGGTATCGCCGATAAATACATCGGCCTGGCCAAAGGCGACGGCATTGATGGCGTTCTGGTAGGACGGATAGGTGGTGATGATTGCCTTGGGGTAGAGTTTTTCGATTTCCCGCAGCGGCAGGTAGTGATAGACCATGCTCAGCCGCAAACCCTTGAGGTCTTCATTCAGGGATCGGCTTTCATTCGTTCGGGTGACGAGAACGGGTTGGTCCACTGCGTACGGCGTTGAAAGCGCAATGTCGGGGTCGCGGGCTTCGAAACCGTTGGCGGTGCCAAGCATGTCGATTTGCCCGTCCTTGAGCGCCGCCATGGCTGCCTCACGGGAGGCGAAGCGCAGGACTCTCATGGGCAAGCCGGTGGACTTGGCGAGGATGTCGGCATAGTCGGCGGTCAGGCCTTCGTAGTCACGTCCGCTGGCTGAGAGATCGAAGGGCGGGTAATCCGGTGCGGAAGTGCCCAGGACCAGTTCCTGCCGGTTTTTTAGCCCGGCGCGGTGAACATCATCGAGCTTGATCTCGGCCTGAGCCATGGACGAGCGCCCCAGCAGCGTGTATTGCCCGGGCGCATCCGGTGTCGCCGCGAGCACTCCTGTATATAACGCTGCGCTGATCAGCAGGAGACATTCGGTTATGCGTCTGAGCATCCTGTTTTCTCACACCAGCGCGTTGCGCTTCGCCATCTCAATCAGCTCGACCAAGGACTTGACCTTGAGTTTCTGCATCAGGCGTTTTTTATAAGTGCTGACGGTTTTATTGCTGAGAAACATCCCCTTGGCTATTTCCTTGTTGGTTCGGCCCTGGGCAAAAAGTTGCAGTACCATCAGTTCTCGATCATTGACGCTTTTGAAAAGGTCCAGCTCTATACTGCGTGGATCATCCGGGCGTACCGGGTTCAGCGCCTGGCTGGGGAAATAGTTATAGCCGGACAGTACCGCTTTGATCGCGCTGACAAGTTCGCTGAGGTCTTCCTGTTTGCAAACGTAACCGGAGGCACCGGATTGCATGCATCGGATACCGAAGAGCGTCGGTGACTGTGCCGTGAGCACCAGTGTCTTGAGCGGCGTGGTCATGGCGTTGAAGCGTGACAGAATTTCCAGCCCGTCAAGTTTGGGGATGCTGATGTCCAGGATAACCAGGTCTGGCATGCATTCGCGCACCATTTGCATCGCGTCGACGCCGTTGTCAGTTTCTCCTACGACCTTATAGCCCTCATGTTCCAGGAGCATGCGAACGGCGAGGCGGATGACCGGATGATCGTCGACAATGAAAACGGAGTTCATGAATAAATTACCCTGCGAACTTGAATAAAGCGCGCACCTTAGCCCACTTACAGCCAGGGCCGTACGAAGAGACGGGCATGCAACTTCAATTTCAGAAGTTTCCTACAAAAAAAGAGGCAAGATATTACGATGTAATCGGTTTTTTAGTAGGTGGATGACAATAAGAGGAGGAAGGTGTTGGCAGTGTGTGAAGGGATATTTCTTTGATTGTGTTGTTTGTGCAAACAAAGGAAACGTTCTAATCGAGGTTTGTGTAAGCCATACATTTATTTATCTACTTCAAACTCCTTGTGGATGGCACTACAAAAACCACATGCACCGCCAATCCCCTGTGGGGGTAAGGTGGCTGCACGATCCATATCCACCGCAATCCCTGTGGGAGCGAGCTTGCTCGCGATGGCGGTGGATCTGTGCGCATCGATGCTGGATGCGCCTGCGTCATCGCGAGCAAGCTCACTCCCACATTTTTTCGAGGTGCTGCAAAGGGTGCCTTTATTGGCGCGTGCGGCCTGTCATCTCCTGGGCCATTTCGCTGGCGTAGCTGTCGGTCATGCCGGCGATGAAGTCGATCATTCGCAGGAACGCGCCATGCAAAGGCCCATTGGGATCCGGCGCATTGTTCCCCAGCAGGTCGAGAATGCGGCGATTCTTGAACGAAGGCGTGCGGCCGCCGTGCTGTTCGAGGGCTGCGCCGCAAAAGCCGTTGAGCAGGATTTCCAGCGTGGTGTAGGCGCCGATTTCATGCAGGGTCTTGCGCTTGTCCTGAAAGATTTTCCGGCGCGCCATGTCCTTGGCATTCAACACGCAGCGTTTGGCCGGGCCGTGCATATGTTCCACCAGGTCCCCTGGCAGCGTGCCGGCAAGCAACGCTTCCTGCTGCTCGACAAACGCCCGGGCGGCGGCGTTGGTCAGGTGTTCGATGGCCTTGCCTCGCAGGATCGCCAGTTTGCGCCGCCGCGAGTCCAGTGGCCCCAGTTGCCGGTAGGTGTCCGGAAGATCGTCGCCCACCAGGTCCAGGAGCAGCGACTCCACCTGTGGGTATTCCAGAAGATCCATCTCCACGCCGTCCTCCAGGTCGATCAGCGCGTAGCAGATGTCATCGGCGGCCTCCATCAGGTACACCAGTGGATGCCGTGCCCACCGTTGATCCTCGATCTGTGGCAAACCGAGCTTGTGGGCAATCTGCTCCAGCAGTGGCAGTTCGCTCTGGTAACAACCGAACTTGTGCTTCTTGTAGCCCAGGGAATCGGCGTGGCGGGCGGTCCAGGGGTATTTCAGATACGTACCGAGGGTGGCATAGGTCAGCCGGGTGCCGCCGTCGAACTGATGGTATTCAAGCTGGGTGAGGACGCGAAAGCCTTGGGCGTTGCCTTCGAAATTGAGGAAGTCGTTGCGCTCGGCTTCGCTCATCGCATCAAGCCAACCCCGTCCGGCGGCCTGCTGGAACCAATAGCGAATGGCGTCCTCGCCGGAATGACCGAACGGCGGGTTGCCAATGTCGTGGGCCAGGCAAGCCGATTGCACCACCATGCCCAGGTCGCTGGGCTCGCACCAGTCGGGCAGGGCATTGCGGATGGTCTCTCCCACGCGCATGCCCAGGGAGCGCCCGACGCAACTGACTTCCAGGGAATGGGTCAGGCGCGTGTGGATGTGGTCGTTGCTGGAAACCGGATGTACTTGCGTCTTGCGCCCCAGGCGGCGGAAGGCACCGGAAAAGATGATGCGGTCGTGGTCCTTGTGGAAGGGACTACGGCCCAGTTCTTGCGGGCTGTGCAGCGGTTTTCCGAGACGTTCGCGAGTCAGCAGGGTATGCCAATCCAAGGCCGGTTGCTCCGTTCGATGATGTCGATGCCCTAGCTTCCCGGTTCGTGGGCCGCCCTGCAAGGCCTATGGGCCTGCCAAACCGGATACGTAACCCTGTGGCCCTCGCCACAGGGTGTCGGTCGTCAGGGTTTGCGCAGGTCCTTGGCCAGCTTGACCAACGGCAGCAATGTCGTTGCCAGGCGGATCAGGCCTGTCAAGCCACCGCCACCGCCATGGCGGGTCCGTTTGCCGGTGAGGAAGCCGAGCAGGGACACTGCCGCCACCCCCCACAGCGGCGCATGCTTGATACCGAAACCTTCGTGCCAGCTTTGCGTCAAGCCGCGCACCCGATGCAAGGGTTGCAGCAATTGGCGTGTCTCCTGACGGATTTCCTGGCGATGCATTTCCATGCGCAGGCGCACCAGTGCCTTGCGCATTTCCTGTCGTGTCCGGGCTTGAGGAATATCAGGCAGGCTCATGGCAGCAGGCGCTCCCGGTCATTGGCCAGTTCTTCGAGGGTGGCATTGAAAGGAGAGGACTCGTCGTAGATCGCTGCCTTGAGCCGCAGACCGCAGAACAGGGCCGCCAGCAGGTAGAACAGGCACAGGCCGATAATGCCCGACAGGCGATAGGTGTCCCATACCAGGATCAGCACCAGCGCCGAAAGCCCGACCAACAGCAGCAAGCCGAACACCAGCGCAAGGCCGGCGAACAGCAGGAGGCTGACGGTGCGTGCCTTCTGTTCCTGCAACTCCATGCCGAACAATTCGACGTGGCTGTGCAGCAAGCCAAGAAATGCCGCGCCCAGGCGGCGCGCTGTCGGTTGTGTGCCCGCTTCGGACGAGCCGGATTCGTCGATACCCATGATCAGCGCCGTGTCGCCAACAGACCAATCAGAAAACCAACGCCCGCGGCAATGCCTACCGATTGCCAAGGGTTGGCCTGTACGTATTCCTCGGTGGCGACTACAGCAGCCTGACCCCGTTCGCGCATGGAGTCTTCGGTCAGCTTGAGTGTTTCGCGGGCGCGCAGGAGGGTTTCGTGGATCTGACCGCGCAGCGCATCGGCCTGATCGCCTGCCAGCGTCGCGGTGTGATCGAGCAAGCGCTCCGTGTCGCTGACCAGCGTCTGAAAATCTTCCATCAGGATTTCTTGAGCAGTCTTTGCCTGGGTTCTGGCCATGGGTGAATCTCCGTAAGTGACGTCTGAAGCGTTCGAGTATGAGCCTTGCCGGAAGGTTCAGTGCAAGTGACTGGTACAACTTTTGCTCAGGCTTCTGCCATGTACTGGTGCGTCAGTCTGTTCCAGTGCGCTGAAGCTGGGCGAAAGCCCGTAAAACCTTAACCAAATAATCAAAACCCGCGAAGCACCTCGAAGCGGGACTTCGTTTTGCCCGATCTACGCACCAAAGCAGTTCAATGGCCTGTTTGTGGCCAATGAGTCGTTTCAACTTGGTGCGTCCGTGGGGCGAGCGAACCGGTTTGGTGCTTTTTTCAACTTTTTCAGGTCTGCCAACACCATGGAAAATATGCAAAGTGCCGTGGACAGTCTGGTCCACAGCTCCAATACGCTGTTCATCCTGCTCGGCGCAGTCATGGTCCTGGCCATGCATGCCGGCTTCGCGTTCCTTGAAGTGGGAACGGTCCGGCAGAAGAACCAGGTCAATGCGCTGTCGAAAATCCTCAGCGATTTTGCGGTCTCGACCCTGGCCTATTTCTTTGTCGGTTACTGGATTTCCTACGGCGTGACCTTCCTGCAGCCGGCGGCGGTACTCAGCACCGATCATGGCTACAGCCTGGTGAAGTTCTTCTTCCTGCTGACCTTTGCCGCCGCGATCCCGGCCATCATTTCCGGCGGTATAGCCGAGCGTGCACGGTTCGCGCCGCAGTTGTGCGCCACGGTGTTGATCGTGGCGTTTGTCTACCCGTTTTTCGAAGGCTTGGTCTGGAACGGCAATTTTGGCTTGCAGACTTGGCTGCAAGCTCGGTTCGGCGCCAGTTTCCATGACTTCGCCGGTTCCGTGGTGGTGCACGCCATGGGTGGCTGGCTGGCGTTGGCCGCAGTGCTTTTGCTCGGGCCGCGTAATGGCCGCTACCGGGATGGTCGCCTGGTGGCGTTCGCGCCTTCGAGCATTCCATTCCTGGCCTTGGGCTCGTGGATCCTGATTGTCGGCTGGTTCGGTTTCAACGTGATGAGTGCCCAGACCCTGCCTGGGGTGAGCGGGCTGGTGGCGGTCAATTCGTTGATGGCCATGGTGGGCGGTACCGTGGCGGCATTGATTGTCGGGCGCAATGACCCAGGCTTCCTGCACAACGGTCCGCTGGCCGGGTTGGTGGCGGTCTGTGCCGGTTCCGACCTGATGCACCCGGTGGGTGCGCTGGCCACCGGTGCCATTGCCGGTGCCTTGTTTGTCTGGTGCTTCACGGCGGCCCAAGGCAAGTGGAAGATCGACGACGTGCTCGGCGTCTGGCCGCTGCACGGGTTGTGCGGGGTCTGGGGTGGCATTGCCTGTGGCATCTTTGGCCAGGCTGCCCTGGGCGGCCTGGGTGGGGTCAGCCTGATCAGCCAGTTGATCGGCACGGCGCTGGGTGTTGTCGTCGCCCTGGCCGGTGGGTTCGCGGTCTATGGCGCGATCAAGGCCGTGCTGGGGCTGCGCCTGACCCAGGAAGAAGAGTATTACGGCGCCGACCTGTCGATTCACAAGATCGGCGCGGTCAGCCAGGACTGATCGTTGCACAGTATTTGTGATACAGGACACTAGGGCTCCTTGTCCTGGTTGCCAGGGTAAAAACCGTGGAGCAGGCGATAACGGTCGTGACGGACCTGATCCACATGATGCCGGACTTGTTGTTCGGGCAGGCCGAGCATGATCAGGGCGTGGGACGCCAGCATCAGGCTCGATTCCAACAGTTCCGGGACCACTTCGCTGGCCCCGGCGGCCTGCAACTCGGCCAATTGGCTGTCGTCTCGGGTGCGCACCAGGATCGGCACCTGTTGGTTGACCCGCCGGGCCGCCTTGAGCACGGTGATGGCGATGTCGGTCTTGTCCACCGCGATCACCAATAGCCTGGCGCGGCTCAAGCCAACGGCGGCGAGCAGGTCACCCCGTCGCGAATCGCCGTAATGCACGCAGTTTTCCCCGACGGTGGCTTCCTGGATGATCACCGGGTCGTCATCCAGGGCGACGAACGCCTGGCCTTCGCGGCGCAGAAAGCGCCCGATGGACTGGCCGACGCGCCCGTAGCCGCAAATCACCACGTGATCCGACAAGCCGGCATTGAGTGCGCTGATCTGGTCCAGTTGCGCCTCTTCGTTGGGTTTGCGATGCAGGCGCGCGGCGATGCGTGGTGCCGCACGCAGCAACAGCGGGGTCAGCAGCATCGAGCAGAATGTCGCGGCCAGCAGCAGGCCGCTGATGTCGGCGGGCATGAGACTGTTCTGTTGCATCAGCGCCATCAAGGCAAAACAGAATTCGCCGCCCTGGGCCAGGGCCAGGCCACTGCGCCAGGCGGTTTCCCCATCACTGCCGCGCCATTTCACCAGGGCGGCGACCACGCAGCCCTTGAGGAGCATCAAGCCGAGGGTCAATCCCAGGATCAAAAGGCCGTCATCGCGGAACAGTTGCAGATCGATCAGCATGCCGATGCTGACGAAAAACAGCCCCAGCAGGATGTCGCGGAACGGGCGTATGTCGGCTTCGATCTGATGCCGGTAGTGGCTTTCCCCCAGCAACATGCCCGCCAGGAAAGCCCCCAGGGCCGGCGACAAGCCGAGCAAGTGGGTCAGCCATGCCGTCAGCAGCACGATCACCAGGGCCAGCAGCACGAACAGTTCTGCGGACCGGGACGCCGCCACCTCATGGAACAGCCGGGGCAACAGCAGCCGGCTGGCCAGCAGCAGGCCACCGAACAACACCAGGGTCTTGCCCAGGGTCAGCGGTAGCGCCCAGTACCACGGGTGCTCGCTGCTGCCGGCGAAGACCGGCACCAGGGTCAACAGCAGCACCGCGACGACGTCCTGGAACAACAACACGCCAATGGCGTTCTGGCCGTGGCTGCTGAAGATCTCGCCCAGGCTGGTCAACTCCTTGCTGACAATGGCGGTGGAGGACAAGGCCAGCCCCGCACCGAGCAGCAGCGCGGCGATCACCGGCGCGCCGCACACGGCCAGCAATCCCGCCAGCAGCGCCCCCGAACACAACACCTGCAGGCTGCCGAGGCCGAACACGACCCGACGCAGTTCGAGCATTTTCGACAGGGAAAACTCCAGCCCCAACGAGAACAACAGGAACACCACCCCGAGCTCGGCCAGGTCTGGCAGTTCTTCGCTGTCGTTGACCCAGTCCAGCGCGGTAGGCCCGACCGCCAGCCCGACACAGAGATAACCCAGTACGGGCGGCAGGCGCAGCCGCCTGAAGAGGGCGATGACCACCAGGGACGAGGCAAGGATGATCAGCAGGTTGGCAAACAAGGGGAACTCCGTTTCAAGGCTACAACGCACAGCGTAGAGGGGAAAACGTGACCAGCGTCGCTGGAAAAGCATTTATGTTCAGTGATTTGCATCAGCGTTTTACCGAAACACCCGGAAGCGAGCCAGCGACTCGACGGTTTTCCGAGGCGGGCCTAGAATGACCGTCTATCTTTTTGGGGTCTACCCGCCATGCTTCCTGAATGCCAGTTGTTCGGCACCCTGGGGTGTCATCTTTGTGAGGTCGCCGAAGCTGAACTGATACCTTTCGTCGAACATGGATTGTTGGTGGAACTGGTGGACATTTCGGAACGTCAAGCCTGGGTGGACGATTATGGCCTGCGTATCCCCGTGCTGCGCAGGCTGGATACCGGTGCCGAACTGGACTGGCCCTTCGAGGCTGAACAGATCGTGACCTTCCTCCGTTGAACGGTTCGTCCTTCGGTTCCCAAGACAGCGGTTGGCGAAAGTAGCGAGCTTCGGTTACTGTATGTTCATACAGTTATCTGGAGTGCACCCCCTTGGTCAATGTCGAACAACTGAAAAGCAGCGTAAACAGGATGTCCGCGGACGTTGTGCGTGAGGCGGTCCTGGAGCTACGCCTGGATGGCTTGGTGACCGAAGGCAAGACGCCTTTCAATAAACTGCATTTCAACACCTGTTTCGCCGAGATCGAAGCGTTGTTCCAGCGTGCCGGCTATCACAAACAGTTGGATGTGGTGGGTTACCAGGGTTTGCTGTACGCGCTGTACGATCCAGGCCGCTGGGAGGCGGTGGAAGTGCTGCGCTGGTTGAAGGAGTTCACCGAAGCGGCGGCAAAATCGACGTCAGTCACGGCGTAAAGCAATCATCGCTGGGCTGACCGGTGCGACTGTCGGATAATGGCGCCCTGCAAAAACGCCTGAGAGTTTTCAATGTCCGGTTCATCGTTTTCCGCCGCTCATCATCAGGCCAGTACGCTGTATTTGCCGCCCGGGTCCTGGCCGACGGTGCTGGAGTGCCTGTGCGAGCATTTCAGCGCCATCAGTCGCGAGCAGTGGCTGGACCGGATCGCCCGGGGCAAGGTATTGGACGGGGAGGGCAAGGCCATCCATGTCGACTTGCCGTACCGCGAAGGCCTGCGCATCCACTACTTCCGTGAAGTACCCGACGAGAAGCCGATCCCGGTGGTGGAATCGATCCTGTACGCCGACGAGCATCTGGTGGTGGCAGACAAACCGCATTTTCTGCCTGTCACTCCGGCGGGCGAATACGTCGAGCAAACCTTGTTGCGGCGGCTGATCCGGCGGCTGGACAACCCGCATCTGGTGCCCCTGCATCGCATCGACCGGCACACGGCCGGGCTGGTGTTGTTTTCCGCCAATCCGCACACCCGTTCGGCGTATCAGTCGTTATTCCCGACGCGGCAGATCGAGAAGCGCTACCAGGCCATTGCCCGCGCGTTGCCTGGGTTGACCTTTCCCCGGGTGCATAGAAGCCGGATGATCGATGGTGAACCGTTCTTTCGGATGCAGGAAGGCCCTGGCGAGCCCAATACCGAAACGGCCATCGAAGTCCTGGAAAGACACGGTGACCTGTGGCGCTACGGGTTGTCTCCGGTCACGGGCAAGAAACACCAGTTGCGGGTGCATATGAATGCCCTGGGAGCGGGCATCTGCAACGATCCGTTTTACCCTGACGTGCTTCGGGACGCCGAGGACGACTACGCCAACCCGCTCAAGCTACTGGCACACGGGCTGCGTTTCATCGACCCGGTCACTGGCCAGGAGCGTGTATTCCAGAGCGAGATTACATTGCAGTGGTAGTGCCCATGGTTTTCGACCAGGCATAAAAAAGCCCGCAAATGCTGCGGGCTTTTCGTATCTGGCGGTAGCGTTGAAGATTAGAGGTCTTTAACGGTACGAACCTGATCCTTGTTCACGCGAGTCTGTTTGCCATCCAGTTGCTCGAATTCGTAGAAGCCGCTTTCTTCATCGTAATGAGGGGTATCGACGGCCTGGATTTCGCGACCGTCATTCAAGGTGATCACTGTTGGCGAAGCGCACCCGGCAAGGGTGGCGAGGCCCAGAGCGAGCATGAACGTGGCGAGGGTCCGTTGTATCATGGTGTTTCTCCGAATGGATTCTTCAAGTTACTGACCTTCAGACGTATACATTGCGCGCAAGTTCCTGGCTAGTGTCAATCTGACACGCCTTTATGTCGGGCCAGTAACTCCGGGGTGTTCAGATTGGCCAGCCGCGGATCGTCGGCAGGGCATTGCAAGGCAACGGCGTGCAGCGCGCGCATAACCCGACCGGGGCTGCGCTCGCCTTCGCTCCAGGCTTTTTCGAAGCTCGCTGCCAGGGCCAACGGGATGACACACAGCAGCGGTTCCCAATGCTCGCCGTGCCGCACCATCAATGGCTGATCGGGGTGCTGGCTGGCCGTCCTGCGCATGTTGTCGAGCAGGCTAGCGTCGACCTGCGGCACGTCGCACGGCAGCACCAGCAAATACGGATGCCTCGCAGCCTTGAGACCTGCCCGGATGCCCGCCAGTGGCCCGGGAAAGTCACCTTCCTCGTCATGCACCAACTGATCGGCATACGGTGCATAACGTTGCGCATTACGGTTGCAGGAAATGATCAGGTCATCGCTCATGGCGCGAGTCTGGCGATGGATATGGGCAATCAGCGGTTCGCCTTGCCAGTGCACCAAGCCTTTGTCCTGACCGCCCATGCGTTGCCCGCGGCCACCCGCCAAGAGCAGAATGGAGCAGGATGGCAGCGGCGTAATCGAGGTCATGGCGTGTCTCCGCACGGGCGAAAAAATGAAGCGCTGTGATATAACACCGGGCTGTTTCCTCCACAACTGGACGAGCCTATGAAAGCCAAGGCTGATGTACCTTTCGTGCCGCTCAATATCGCGGTGCTGACAGTCAGTGACACCCGTACCCTGGAAACCGATACGTCCGGGCAGGTCTTCGTCGATCGGCTCACGGCGGCCGGCCACAACCTGGCGGCGCGGGTCCTGCTCAAAGATGATTTGTACAAGATCCGGGCGCAAGTCGCGACCTGGATTGCCGAAGACGTGGTGCAAGTGGTGCTGATCACCGGCGGCACCGGCTTCACGGGGCGTGATAGCACGCCGGAAGCCGTCACGTGTCTGCTGGACAAGCAGGTCGATGGGTTTGGCGAGTTGTTCCGGCAAATATCAGTGGCCGACATCGGTACTTCCACTGTGCAGTCCCGCGCGCTGGCGGGCCTGGCCAATGGCACGCTGGTATGTTGCCTGCCGGGGTCGACCAACGCGGTGCGTACCGGATGGGATGGGATCCTGGCTGAACAATTGGATGTGCGGCATCGTCCGTGCAACTTCGTGGCCCATTTGAAACAGGCAGCCCCTTGTGAATCCCGTGGGTAAACCGGGCAAGGCCGGCGCCTTGATGGCCGTTGAGGTGGCGTTGGAGCGGCTGCTCGAGATGGCGGCGGCCACACCGATCGTTCAGCGCGAACATTTGCCTTTGGCCGCGGCGTCAGGGCGAGTGCTCGCCGAGGATCTGGTCTCGACCCTTGATTTGCCGCCATGGCCCAACAGCGCCATGGATGGCTATGCCTTGCGGCTGGCGGACTGGAACGGCGAGCCGTTGGTGGTCAGCCAGCGGATTTTCGCCGGCCAGGCTCCGGAGCCGTTGGCCGTTGGTACCTGCGCGCGGATCTTCACGGGGGCGCCAGTCCCTGCCGGAGCCGATTGCGTCGAGATGCAGGAAAACGCCGTGGTTGAAAGCGACCAGCGGGTGCGGTTTACCGAGCCCATGGTGAGTGGACAGAACATTCGTCCCCAGGGACAGGAGACCACCGTTGGCGAGCAAGTCCTTTCTGCCGGGACTCGCCTGGGGCCGATCGAGCTGGGCTTGGCGGCATCCTTGGGCCGTGCATCGCTGGACGTGGTGCGCAAGGCCCGCGTCGCCGTCCTGTCCACGGGCGATGAACTGGTCGAGCCCGGTCAGGCGTTGGGTCCTGGCCAGATCTACAACAGCAACCGCGTGCTGTTGTGTGGATGGTTGCAACGCATGGGCTGTGAAGTGGTTGACGCGGGTATCCTGCCCGACGACTTGTCGGCCACCCGCGAGCGCCTGGCACAGTTGTCGGATGTCGATCTGATCCTGTCCACCGGGGGGGTATCGGTGGGAGAGGCGGACTTCCTGGGTATCGCCTTGCGCGAGGACGGCGAGCTGGCGCTGTGGAAGCTCGCCATCAAACCGGGTAAGCCGCTGACGTTCGGGCATTACCGTGGCGTGCCGGTCATAGGCCTGCCTGGAAACCCCGCTTCGACCCTCGTGACGTTTGCCCTGCTGGCAAGGCCTTACCTATTGAGACGCCAAGGCGTTCAGTCGGTGGCGCCGCTCAAGTTCAAGGTGCCGGCCGGTTTCGCCTGGCCAAAGGCGGGCGGTCGCCGAGAGTACCTGCGAGGCCGTATGGAGAATGGTCGAGCGATCATCTACCGAAATCAGAGCTCGGGTGTCCTGCGCAGCGCGGCCTGGGCCGACGGGTTGGTCGAGGTGCTCGAAGGGCAGACGCTGGTGGAGGGCGACGAAGTGGGCTTCATTCCCTTGAGCGAAGTCCTGGGCTAGCACCTGGCAGGTGTTCTCCGGCCCGGGTTGGACGCCCGGGCCTTTGCGCGCCTCACCTTATCGCGTGAGCAGCGTCACCAACTGATCGAATCGATTGTTGGCAATCCAGCCCAGCAAACCGAGCACCACCGCCGCGGCGCCAGCCGAATAGGCCAGCCTGTGGCGGATCACCTTGACGTCGGTGCGTATTTCATCCATGTCTTTGCGGATGTATTTGAGGTGGGTTTCCAGTTCAACGACGCGCGGTTCCAAATCAATTCCTCCAACGGGATTACTGCAACTTTTGCATTCGTTTCGAGTATCGGCCTGCCCGCTTCCAAAGGACGCGAGCTGCCGGGGCGACAGCTTGTATTCACGGTTATGCATGGGACGGTCCATCCCCTTGGCCATAACTGTTCGAGCGACTGATCCGGCCCCTGCGGGCCGTGACGTATCCATCCATGGGAGAATGCTTCCTTGTGTGATGAGGGTTTAAGCGATCCAGCAAAACATGAAGCCAAGGTGTCTCAATACCGCTAGAGGGTCAATTGAGCTGATTCGCCAGATCTTGTAAGAAAACTCTTCGAATCAGGGCGTGTCGATCGGACCAGTCGTCCTGCTCGTTTAATAAATTGAGACGCGCCGGGCTTTTTCGCGCCAATGAGCGGTCCCATGCCTGAACCTTCCAATGACGGAGACCACGATGAGCAAAGGCAAGGCGCTGTTGATTCTGCATGGCAAGCAAGCGCTCAACGAAGAGGTTCGCTCGGCAGTGATGCTCAAGCGCGAACAGGGCTGGGAGCTGGCGGTACGGTTGACCTGGGAGGCCGGTGATGCCCAGCGATGTGTCGATGAAGCCCTGGATGCCGGTTATACGCGACTGATCGCCGGCGGCGGTGATGGAACCTTGCGTGATATCGCCGAAGCGATCGCCCACAAGTCCAGCGATGCCAGCCTGGTATTGCTGCCGCTGGGCACGGCCAATGATTTCGCCCGGGCGGCTGGTGTTCCGTTGGAACCCGCGCAGGCTCTGGATCTATTGGACGTTGCGCCCCAGGCTGTTGATGTGGGTGACGTCGGCGGGCGGATTTTCCTGAACATGGCCACCGGCGGTTTTGGCAGCCAGGTGACGGCAAACACCTCCGAGGATCTCAAGAAGGTCTTGGGCGGCGCCGCCTACCTGTTCACGGGCCTGTCTCGATTCAGTGAACTGAGTACCGCCTATGGTGAGTTGCAGGGCCCCGATTTTTACTGGCAGGGCGATTTGCTCGCGTTGGGCATCGGTAATGGCCGACAGGCGGGGGGAGGCCATGTGCTGTGCCCGCAAGCGTTGGCTGATGATGGGTTGCTGGACATCAGCATCCTGCCGGCGCCCCAGGAAGTGGTCAGTACGTTGAAAGACTTGCTGGCAGGCGGCCTGGGCATCGACAACATGTTTGTCCGCGCGCGCTTGCCATGGGTGGAAATCAAGGTCGCGCAAGGCCTGGACATCAACCTCGATGGCGAACCGTTGCAGGTCGATACCCTGCGCTTCACTGTCCGCCCGAAGGCGCTGCGGCTACACCTGCCGTCCGATTCGCCGCTGTTGGGCGGCGCGACGGCGCTCAGTCATCCAGGCTGATGATTTGCTCACGCACCGCGAACAGCACAAGGCCGGCCACGTCATGGATCTGCAAGCGCTTCATGACTTGCGCCCGGTGGGTTTCCACGGTCTTGACGCTCAGGTTCAGCCCACTGGCAATTTCCCGAGTGGACTTGCCGCGCACGATCAGCCGCAGAATTTCCAGCTGGCGTGCGGTCAGGTTATGGGCCTGGGCAGGGTCCGGCTGATGTTTCTGGACGCGGGTCAGCGCCTGGTTGATCACCGTGTGGGCGATGGCCGGGCTCAGGTAGCGTTCGTCATTGCGCAGCGCTTCCAGGGCGTGTTTCAGCTCGGTGGCGGTGGTGTCCTTGAGCAGGTAGCCATGGGCGCCTGATTCCAGCGCCTGCATGATCAGCGCAGGATCCGTATGCATCGACAGGATCAGCACCTTGCTGTGGGGGCGCACCCGCTTGAGCTGTTGCAAGGCATCCAGGCCGCTGGTGTCCTTCATGGAAATGTCCAGCAGCACGATGTCGGGGTTCAGTCGTTCTACCAGCTCCACCAATTGTGTGCCGTCATTGGCTTCGCCGATCACGGCATAGTCCGGGATATCCATGACCAGAGCTCGTACGCCGGCCCTGATCAGGGAGTGGTCATCTACCAGGAGCAAATTACAAATCAAAGGAGAACCTTATTCTTACTGGCTCGCTCCAGGGCACGCGGCGCCCAGGGAAAGCGTGCTTCGATGTGCGTGCCTTTGCCGGCCTCGCTCACGACCTTGAGGGTGCCGCCCAATTGTTCGACCCGCTCCGACATGCCGGCCATGCCCCGTTGACCTTCGCGAGCGGGGTGGCTGGCCGGGACAAATCCCTGGCCGTCGTCGCTGATCAGCAGGGTCAGGCCGTCGGGCTGGCGTTGCAGGCGTACCAGCAGATTCGTCGCCCGGGCATGGCGCAAGATATTGGTGATCGCTTCCTGGGTGATCCGGAACACCGCGACTGACATCTCCTCCGGGATACCGGTCATGCGCTGCTGGCAATCGAGGCTCCACTTCACCGGGACGTTGGCCAGGGTCTTGAGCAGGTGCGCCCGCAGGCTGGCCTCAAGCCCGAGGCTGGTCAGCTCCCTGGGGTTGAGGATCGCCGATACGTCGCGGACCTTGTTGAGGGTTTCGTCCAGGGTTTCGCACAGGAGTGCGCACTGACCTTGCAATTCTTCCGGCATCCGCCGCTTGAGCCATTCGCCTTGCAGTTTCGCCGCGGTCAGCAATTGGCCAATGTCGTCGTGCAATTCGCGGCTGAGCCGATGGCGCTCATTCTCCTGGACCTCGAGCAACCGCTCGGCCAGCTCCTGGGGCTGGAACTTGATGGACTTGCGCGACAATCGATGATGGATCCAGACACAGCTCAAGGCCGCGACATTCACGGCCAGCAGGCCCAGCGGCACCGTGTGGGCGTACAGGTAGGTCAGCAGGCAGCCGAGGGTCGAGCACATGCACAATAATAATGTGAAGCGACGGGCGTTTTCTCGGGAGGGAGGCCAGGTGATGAATGACTTGAGGCTGGCGTGCATAGCGGATGGAGCCAATGAATGTTCGCTGCGGGCAGGCCGGTCAGCTCATCTGACAGGCCGGGTCGGGTAAACGTTTCAGGTCGAAGGCAGCTTCGGTTGGCGGCTATTACGGCACTGCCTGGAAGTGGCTGACGCGGGAGATAGTACCACTTCGCCTATCGTTGGTCGCGCTCGGCATGGTGCGGTGAACGCACTAGGGAGCAGGCGTATTGCCATCGTATCAGGCTTGTTTCTGGGGATAAGACACCAACGCCAGCGGACGTGACGCGGCCAATGCCTGGTCGGGACTCTGGCCGACCTGGAAAGCGAATGCCTCGATCAAGGACGTTTGTTCGCTGTTGTCCAGGCTCAACTGGCCGGTGGTGTGATCGACCAGTTCCAATTGCCAGGCCATCAGCGTGAAGCAATCCTTCAAGGCATCCAGGGCCTGCTCATGCAACTCCATGTGGTTTTGCGCATGGCTGAGCAAGCCATGGATATGCAGGGAAAACTCCGAAACGGCTTCCAGCGCCAGGGCATTGGTCTTGTTTGCCAGTTTCAGCAAGGTGCTGAGCATGCAATCGATGGCGTCCTTGTCGTTGTTGATCAATTGCAGATGGCTCAGGCATTCCTCCGACTTGGCCAGCAGTGTCTCGGCCTCGATCAGAAGTTCGGGAAGACGTTGACTCCAGTTCCTACGATCGTTCGGCATGCTTATCTCCACAACATCATGTCAGGCGAAAGGAAACCGCGTATGGCGAACGGCTGGATCTCAAGGTCGACCGCGGACGGACGTGCGACGACACGCCCGTGCCGTTTAGCGAAGGTGAATTCGTAAACGATTGCACGGGTGGGATCGGCCGAAAGGCTGCAGGTCCGATGTCCTGTGGTCGCGCACAAAAGCCTGACTCCGTTCAGCAATGAGAATGGCGTCACATTAATGGCTATTGGATAACGGGAATATCAGGTTGGACCTGATTGTGCCTAGGGGAATCCCTTAGACAGGGGAACTTAGTGCGCAAACCGGAGTCGCGCAGCGGGATAAACAGCAGATGAAATCGTGAAGCCAGTAAAGCATGATGTTAATGTGATATCAATTCCCGTGCTGTATTTTATCCGGGGTCAAGATTCGGCTCGTGCAGCCGATATCGGTTTTATTGGATTCATCCGAACAAGCCCAGGAGTCATCGATGGCCGGCATTCTCGACACAGTAGATCAACGAACCCAACTGGTGGGTGAGAATCGCCTGGAAATTCTCATGTTTCGCCTGGCGGGTCGGCAGTTGTTTGCCATTAACGTATTCAAGGTCCAGGAAGTCCTGCAACTGCCGAAGTTGACCCTGATGCCGCAACGCCACCCGTTCGTGTGCGGCGTGGTCAATCTGCGAGGCCAGACGTTGCCGGTGATCGACCTGTCCCAGGCCATTGGCATGCGTCCGCTGGTGCCGGGTGCCAACAGCACCATCATCGTGACCGAATACAACCGTTCGGTTCAGGCGTTCCTGGTGGGCGGCGTCGACCGCATCGTCAACATGAACTGGGAAGCCATCCTGCCACCGCCGACCAGCGCCGGCCGCGAGCACTACCTGACCGCCATCAGCAAGGTGGACGATCAGTTGGTGGAAATCATCGACGTGGAAAAAGTCCTGGCCGAAATCGTGCCGTACAACGCCAAGGTCTCCCGGGACAAACTCGAAGACCCGGTGCTGGAGCGCGCCCGTGGCCGCGAAGTGCTGCTGGTGGACGACTCCAACGTTGCGCTCTCGCAATTGCGCGACACCCTGGGTCAACTGGGCGTGAAAATGCACATCGCCAGCGACGGCCTGAAGGCCCTGAACATGCTCAAGGCCTGGGCCGATACCGGCGAGGTCATGACCGACAAATTGCTGATGATCTTCACCGATGCGGAAATGCCGGAAATGGACGGCTACCGCTTGACCACCGAAATCCGCAACGACCCGCGTTTGCGTGGGCTCTATGTCGTACTGCACACCTCGCTGTCCGGCAGCTTCAACGATTCGATGGTCAAGAAGGTCGGTTGCGACAACTTCCTCTCCAAATTCCAGCCGGACAAGCTGGTCGATGTGGTGCGCCAGCGGCTGATGCTCGACTGAAACCGATGGTGGTTTGCTTCAATGGCCGGCTCGTATAAGGTGGCATTTTTTTGCCACCGGGGAAGTTGACCATGTTGCGGCTGAGCGCGCTGTATCGGTATCCGTTGAAGTCCGGCAAGGGCCAGCCCCTGCAGCAGATTGGCCTGGACAAGCTAGGGCTGGACGGTGATCGGCGCTGGATGCTGGTGGATGAGGGCACGGGGCGGTTCCTGACCCAGCGCGCCGTGGCGAAGATGAGCCAGCTTTCGGCCTTGTGGAACGAGGCGGGTGGCCTGACGCTCAGCGCGCCGGGCCATGGCGCCATCGATGTGCCGCTGCCACCCACCCAGCAAGAGCAGCGGCGCGGCGTGATCATCTGGCGTGACACCTTGCGTGTGCCGGATGCCGGGGATGAGGCGGCGGCCTGGGTCAGCGAATTCATTGGCAGCCCCACGCGGCTGGTGCATGTGCCGGTGGAACTGGCGCGCACCACCGCCGCCGGTTATGGCAAGGATGACGACAAGGTCGCCTTTGCCGATGGTTTCCCCCTGCTGCTGATTGGCCAGGCCTCATTGCAGGACCTGTCGAGCCGGGTCGGCCGTTCGCTGGAGATGTTGCGCTTTCGTCCCAACCTGGTGGTGGAGGGCAGTGAAGCGTTTGCCGAGGACGGTTGGAAGCGTATTCGTATCGGCGAGGTGGAGTTCCGGCTGGTCAAGCCCTGCTCGCGTTGCATCATGACCACGGTCGATCCGCACACCGGTGAACGCGATCCGAATCGCGAACCCTTTGCCACGTTGCAGCAATACCGTTCGACGCCGGACGGTGCGATGTTCGGCCAGAATCTGGTCAACGACAGCAACGGTCGGCTTGAAGTCGGCATGCCGGTTGAAGTGCTCGAATAAAAAGAACCGTGAACAAAAATGCCCGTGTCCAATGACCCGGGCATTTTTGTTTATCTGGCAACAGTTTTTCTAGCTTTTGTGGCGAGGGAGCTTGCTCCCGCTGGGCTGCGAAGCAGCCCCTCTTGCTAGCCGCAGGGGACGCTGGCGCGTCCAGCGGGAGCAAGCTCCCTCGCCACAGGGGGAACTGTGTCCCCGCTTTGTAGTGCGCTTAATCAGCCGCGATATTCACACAGGTAAGCGGTGTCGACGGCCACTTTGAGCTGGAACTTGCTGTTGGCCGGTACATTGAACTGGCTGCCGGCCGCGAAGGTTTCCCAATCGGTGCTGTCGGGCAGCTTCACGGTCAGGGCGCCGGAGACGACGTGCATGATTTCCCGTTGGGCCGTGCCGAACTCATATTCGCCCGGTGCCATGACGCCGATGGTCGCGGGGCCTTCGGCAGTGCCAAAAGCGATCGACTTGACGGTGCCGTCGAAGTACTCGTTGACTTTAAACATGGGCGATTCCTCGAAAAAGGGGCTGAAAAAGGCCGGCCAGTATGCACAAGGCTGCAACATTCGTCATCTGCCGCGCCGGGAAGTGGACGCCGCTCAACCCGGAAGCACCAGGGGCAACAACCGCGCGGTATTGCGGGCATCTTCCAGGGCGCGGTGCTGTTGCCCGCAAAATTGCAGGCCCGCCAGTTGCAGCGCGCCATTGAGGCCCAGCGGTCGTTCCAGTCGACGGGCCTTGGCGAAGCGTTGCTTGAGGTTCATGTGCGACACCTGGGCGAGGACACTGTGCAACTGCTGGCGCTGCCATTCCTGAAGCAGTTGCTTGCGGTCGTAGTCGCCCCAACTGACCCAGCTTTCCAGCTTCGGATGATACGGCGCCAGCCAGCGCTCGAACGCCGGCCAGACCTCGGTCAAGGGCGCGGCGCCGTCGATATTGGCCTGGGTGATGTGGGTCAGTTCGCGACAGAAAGGGGTGAGCAGCGGTCGTCTCAGGGGCCGCACGAAGCGCTGGAAGTGATCCACTTCGCGGCCGTCACGATTCACCAGCGTGGCGCCGATTTCGATAATTTCCATTTCGGTTACCGGCCAGCCACCCTCATCGGTGGTGGCCTCCAGATCAATCACCAGCCAGTGAGGCATTGCAGGGTTCCCGGTATCGGCGTGCTGATGGGTTTGAGCGTAGTCAAACCCCAGGCATCCGACTAGTGGGCTGTTTCAACGCGCAACAAAACCTGGCGTTTTCTCACCTGATCACCCTGTGTGACCTGCAATTGCCTGACCACCCCGTCGATGCCTGCCTTGAGTGGGTGCTCCATTTTCATCGCTTCGAGCACCATCAGCAGTTGGCCTTGGCGCACCGGGCTGCCTTCGCTGACCAGTACCTCGACAATGGCACCGTCCATGGGCGCCAGGAGCGTACTGGCACTGGCACTGGCCTTGCTGGCGACGGGGGCCAGGGTCCGGTCTTGCAGGTGCAGGCCGCCGGGGCGGGTGGACAGCCAGAGATCGTGGCCTTCGAGGCGCCAGGCATGGCGCTGGCCAATCCCGTCGATGACCAGCGTTGCGCCCTGCGCATCAACGTCGAGCAACCTCAGCTCGATCAAGTGCCCGGCGCTGCGGATGTTCAGTGTCCCGTCGGTTTCGGTTTCAAGGCTCAGCACCCAGTCGCGCTCCCCGACGCCGATCCGATAATGCAGCGCCGTGCCGATGCTGTTGCGCCACCCGCCCAGGCCGGGTGCATGCCGTGCCTGCGATGCCTGATAAAACGCCGCGGTGGCGATGGCCAGTTGTTCGACCGAGGGCTCAAGGGGCAGAAGCGCCGCATGATTGGCAAAATGCTGGCCGATGAAGCCGGTGTTGAAGTCGCCGTCGATGAACCGCGGATGCGCCAGCAAGCCGGCGAGCAAGCGCTGGTTGCTCTGGACCCCAAGCAGCACGCAGTCCTCTACCGCTCGCAACAGTTTGCGGCGTGTTTCGTCGCGGGTGGCGCCGTGGACGATGAGTTTGCCCAGCATCGAATCGTAGAACGGCGTGATGGCCTGGCCCTGCAGCAGGCCATGGTCGACTCGCACACCGTCGCGGATAGGGGGCTCCCAGCCAACCAAGCGCCCGGTCTGGGGCAGGAAGTCCGCCGCTGGGTCCTCGGCGTACAACCGCACTTGCAGGGCATGACCGCTGAGCGTCACCTGCTCCTGGCGCAGGGGCAGCGGCCTGCCGGCGGCGACGTCCAATTGCCAGGCCACCAGGTCCAGGCCGGTGATCAACTCGGTGACCGGGTGTTCGACCTGCAGGCGCGTGTTCATCTCCAGGAAGTAAAACCGACCGTCCGCCGCGAGCAGGAATTCCACAGTCCCGGCACCGACGTAATGCACTGCACGCCCCGCCTTGAGTGCCGCCTCGCCCATGGCCCGGCGCAGGTCGGCGGTCATGACCGGGCAGGGCGCTTCCTCGATGATTTTCTGGTGGCGTCGCTGGATCGAGCAGTCCCGTTCGCCCAGGTGGATCAACTGGCCGTGGTGGTCGCCGAAGATCTGCACCTCCACATGCCGCGGATCGATCAAGGCTTGTTCGAGGATCAACTCGTCGCTGCCGAAGCCGTGCAGGGCTTCCGAGCGTGCGCTGCGCAACTGCTCCAGCAGGTCCTCGGCGCGCTGGACCAGGCGCATGCCGCGGCCGCCGCCACCGGCACTGGCCTTGATCATCAGCGGGTAGCCGATGCGCCCGGCTTCGCGCTGCAGCGTGTCGTCGTCCTGGGCGGCGCCCTGGTAACCGGCGATGCAGGGAACACCGGCTTGGATCATGGCGATTTTTGCCCGGCGCTTGCTGCCCATCAGTTCGATGGCCTCGGGGCTGGGGCCGATGAAAACCAGGCCGGCCTGCGCGCAGGCGTGGGCGAACCGCGCATTTTCCGAAAGAAAGCCGTAGCCGGGGTGGATCGCATCGGCGCCGCTGCGCCGGGCCGCCTCGAGAATGGCCAAGGGGTCGAGGTAGGACTGCTGCACCGAGGCCGGGCCGATCAGCACGGCTTCATCGGCCATGCGCACGTGCAGCGCATCGGCGTCGGCCTCGCTGAACACCGCCACCGTGCGATAACCCAGGGCCTGGGCGGTACGCTGGATGCGACAGGCGATTTCGCCGCGGTTGGCGATGAGGATTTTGCTGAAGGCTGGCATGGGGGGCATTCCTGGGGGGATGGTGTTTATTCGGGCCTCATCGCGAGCGAGCTCGCTCCCACAGTGAGTGGTGAAAATGTGGGAGCGGGCTTGCTCGCGATAGCGGCCTGTCAGGCAAACCGCTCACTTGTTCTTCCCCGGCAAAATGCCCATGAGCTTGCAGATGATGCCCAGCATGATTTCGTCCGCGCCGGCGCCGATGGACACCAGCCGTACGTCGCGATAGGCGCGGGCGACCGGGTTGTCCCACATGAAGCCCATGCCGCCCCAGTATTGCAGGCAACTGTCGGTGGTTTCCCGGGCCAGGCGTCCGGCCTTGAGCTTGGCCATCGAGGCCAGTCGCGTGACATCCTGGCCGTGGATGTACTGCTCGGTGGCCTGGTAGACCAGCGCCCGCAGGCATTCGATTTCGCTGGCCAGTTCCGCCAGGCGGAAGTGGATCACCTGGTTGTCGATCAGGGCCGTGCCGAAGGTCTTGCGCTCCTTGCAGTACTCGATGGTGCTGTCGATGCAATGCTCCAGGCCCTTGAGCATGTTGGCCGCGCCGAACAAACGTTCCTCCTGGAATTGCAGCATCTGCATCATGAACCCGGCGCCTTCCTGGCCGATGCGATTGCGTTGTGGCACCCGCACGTCGTCGAAAAACACCTGGGCGGTTTCCGAGCTGCGCATGCCGAGTTTGTCCAGGTGCTGGCCGAGGCTGATGCCGGCGCTGCGCATCGGCACCATGATCAGCGATTTGTTGACGTGGGGCTTGTCGTCCGAGGTATTCGCCAACAGGCAGATGAAATCAGCGCTCGGTGCATTGGTGATCCACATCTTGCTGCCGTTGATGATGTAGTCGTCGCCGTCCTTGCGTGCCGTGGTCTTGAGGCCGGCGACGTCGGAGCCGGCACCGACTTCCGAGACGCCGATGCAGCCCACCTGTTCGCCGCGAATGGCCGGGCGCAGGAACGCTTCACGTAACTCATCGGAGCCGAAACGGGCCAGGGCCGGGGTGCACATGTCGGTCTGCACGCCGATGGACATCGGCACGCCGCCGCAATGAATAGTGCCGAACTCCTCGGCCGCGACGATCGAATAGCTGTAGTCCAGGCCCATGCCGCCGAAGGCCTGCGGCTTGGAAATACCCAGCAGGCCCAACTCGCCGGCCTTGCGGAAAATCTCGTGGATGGGGAAACGTCCGGCCCGCTCCCATTCGTCGACGTAGGGATTGATGTCGTGGTCGACAAACTGGCGGACGGTGCGCCGCAGTGCTTCGTGTTCCTGGGTGAAGATCATTTTTATTGTTCTCCTGGAGGTTGCGCTCAGAAGCGGGCCACGCCGAAGCTGTTGGCTTGCAGTGGCCGCTGCTCGGCCTCGTGACAGATGTCCAGCAGCAAGCCCAGCAAAGTACGGGTGTCGCGCGGGTCGATGAGCCCGTCGTCCCACAGGCTGGCGCTGCCGTAGAGGGCGGTGGATTGGCTGTCGAGTTTCTGCGCGGTGGTTTGCTCGAGCAGGTCCAGCATCTTCGGGTCGGGGCTCAGGCCGTTCTTGAGTTGCGTGGCCTCGGTGACCACCCGCAGGACCTTGCCGGCCTGGGCGCCGCCCATCACGGCGGTGTGGCTGTTGGGCCAGGCGAAGATGAAGCGCGGGTCAAGCCCGCGGCCGCACATGGCGTAGTTGCCGGCACCATAGGAGCCGCCCACCACGACGGTCAGCTTGGGCACCCGGGCATTGGCCACGGCCTGGATCATCTTGGCGCCATGCTTGATCACCCCTTGTCGCTCCGACTCGGTGCCGACCATGAACCCGGTGGTGTTGTGCAAGAACAGCAACGGCGTGCGGCTCTGATCGCACAACTGGATGAACTGCGCCGCCTTGGCCGCTCCCTGTGGCGTGATGGGGCCGTTGTTGCCGATCAGGCCGCAGGCATGGCCGCGAATGTGCAGGTGGCCGCAAATCGTCTGGGTGTCGAATTCGCTTTTGAAGGCCAGGAAATGCGAGCCGTCGGCGATGCGGGCGATGATTTCCCCCACGTCATAGGGTTTCTTCGGGTCGTCGGGCACCAGTCCCAATAATTCCTCGGCGGGATAGAGCGGCTCCGTCCAGGTCCGTTCGGGCTGTGGCGGCAATTGTGCATTCCAGGGCAGCAAGTCGAGGATTTCCCGGGCCAGGCGTATGCCATCGGCGTCGTTCTCCGCCAGGTATTCGGCAGTGCCGGCCACCTGCACGTGCATCAGCGCACCGCCCAGTTCCTCTTCGCTGGCCACTTCGCCGGTCGCGGCCTTGAGCAACGGCGGCCCGGCCAGGAACAGCCGCGCCTTGTCGCGCACCACCACAACATAATCCGACAAACCCGGCTGATAAGCGCCGCCGGCCGTGGCCGAGCCATGCACGACGGTGATCTGCGGCAGGCCCATGGCCGACATACGTGCCTGATTGGCGAAGCAGCGCGCGCCTTCGACGAAAATCTGCGCCGCGTAATTGAGATTGGCGCCGCCACTTTCGGCGAGGGTGATGACCGGCAGTTTGTTTTCCATGGCGATCTGTTGCAGGCGCAGGGTCTTGTGCAAACCGCTGGGGGAAATCGTGCCGCCCTTGATCGCGCTGTTGTTGGCCACCACCAGTGCCCGCACCCCGGACACGTAGCCGATTCCGGCGATCAGGCCGCCGCCGGCCTGGCTGCCGTCCTTGTCGTCATGGAGTTTGTAGCCGGCCAGACTCGCCAGCTCGAGGAACGGTGCGCCGGGGTCCAGCAGCAGGTTCAGGCGCTGGCGGGGCAACAGTTGGCCGCGCTGGTCGAACTTGTCCTGGGCCTGGGCGGCTTTCGCCAGCACGGCCCGTTCGAGTTGGCGCAGTTGTTCGACACCGGCCAGCATCGCCGCGTGGTTGCGTGCGAAGTCAGCGCTGTGGGGATCCAGGTGCGATTCGATGACCGGCATGCAGACTCCTCGTGTTGGAACGGATCAGAGAACTCCTGTGGCGAGGGAGCTTGCTCCCGCTCGATTGCGCAGCAATCGCAAAAGCCGGGGTCGCTGCGCAACCCAGCGGGAGCAAGCTCCCTCGCCACAGGGGCTGCTGATCGTTTATTTGCCATGGCGACCGCCCTTAGCCGACCTGATCGGCAATGCTTTGCGGCACCGGTATCTGAATCTCCAGCAACTGCTGGGCGAACGCCTTGCCCTGGGGATCGATGCGCAGGCTGGCGACACCGCCGCCAGCGAGGGCGTTTTCCAGCAGGAAATTCAAACTGTGGGTGCCCGGCAGGTACCAGCGTTCGACCCGGCCCAGCAGCGGGTCGAGCACGTGGCTCATCCAGTCGACCATCACCTCCGGGGTCAGCGCCTCGGCGATCCAGGGCAGGTATTCGGGTTCCCGGGCGATCACGCCAATGTTGCTGTGGTTGCCCTTGTCGCCGGAGCGCGCCACCGCCAGTTTGATCAGCGGCACGCTGGCGTCGGCCCGGCCCTGGGGTTTGGGCGGGGTCGGGGCGACCGGCAGATCGGTGGTGTGCAGTGGTTCGAAAGCGGGCAGGGAGCAGGGGTGGCGCTGGCCGTCGAGTTCGATGTCGAGCCGGCAGGTGGTTTTGTCGATCAGGAACGAGAACAGGCGAATCAACGGCGACACCGTCGGCCGGCCACCGACCAGGCCGGTCAGTCCCGGCGCCATGCCAGTGGCGGCCTGGGCGATTTCCCTGGAAAACAGCACCAGCGGCTGTTTATCCGGGTGCCGTACCGCCAGCTTGATCACCACCTCTCGGCTGTCCCGGCGCTGGCCGTGCTGGCCATAAGTGGCTTCGCTGCCCAGCAGTTCGATGTTCACGTCGCTGTAGGGCGCCCAGCCACGTTGACGCAACAGCTGTGAGGTCTTGGCGACGATCGCCTGGCTGACCCGTTCAGCCTTGGCCACCGCATCGATGCCGGCGATCAGGCAGGTGGTGGTGCAGCGCCAGCCGTCCAGCCAAGTGGCGCAGACCTTGTACCGGTCGCCGGGCGGCAGGCCCCTGGCCCCATGGACGCGCACGGCGTGCTTGCCCTGCTGGATCAACCTGACCTGGCTGAAATCGCAGATCACGTCGGGCAGCAGGTAGCCTTGCGGGTTGCCGATTTCGTAGAGCAACTGCTCGCCGACGGTCAACGGCGTAACCAGCCCGCCGCTGCCTTCGGTCTTGGTGACAATGAACTGGCCATCGGTGCTGACTTCGACGATGGGAAAGCCGATGTGCTCGTAATCCGGCACTGCCTGCCAGTCGGTAAAATTACCGCCCGTGCACTGGGCGCCACACTCGATGAGATGCCCCGCGAGCGCGGCCTGGGCCAATCTGTCGTAATCGTCCCAGGCCCAGCCGAACTCATGCACCAGGGCGGCGCTGACCACGGCACTGTCCACCACGCGGCCGGTGATCACCACATCGGCGCCCAGGCGCAGTGCCTCGACGATGCCGGGCGCGCCGAGGTAGGCGTTGATGGACACACACGCGGGAGGCAGGGGCTCGCCGCTGAACATCTCGTCGATGCCCTGGGCGGCGAGCCGTTCGTGTTGCGGTTGCAGGTCATCCCCCAGCAGCACGGCAATCTTCAGCGCTACGCCGGCCTGATCGCAGGCTGCTTGCAGAGCCTTCGCACAGGCCTGGGGATTGACCCCGCCGGCGTTGCTGATGACGCGGATCCCGTCGTCATGCAAACGCTGAAGCAGCGGGGTGAGGACCTCGATGAAGTCCGTGGCATAGCCGCTCGAAGCGTCTTTCAGGCGTGCCCCGGCCATGATCGACATCGTGACTTCGGCCAGATAGTCGAACACCAGGTAATCCAGCGCACCGCCCTCGACCAGTTGCGCCGCCGCGGTGCAGGTGTCGCCCCAAAAGGCGCTGGCGCAACCGATTCGGATCGTTTTGGGCATGGCGTTCCCTCCGGCAAAGGTGGCTCGAGACTACCAAGCAAGCGCTTGGTTTGTAAACGGCCGCCGGTTCTTCTGGCCGAGCGCTTGCTTGGTTGCTTCGCTCGGCTTAAATTGCCCGCGCCACCGATGGTTTGCTGTGCAGTGGCGGCGCGTTGGTTGATCGACTGTAGGAGAGAATGGGTGGACGAGCAAAAAGCCCTGGGCGTGATGCGTGAGCTGGTCGACAACGGGCAACTGACCGACCCGGACAGTGCGCGCGGCAAACTGCTCCAGACTGCCGCCCACCTGTTTCGCAACAAGGGCTTCGAGCGCACCACGGTGCGCGACCTGGCCAGTGCCGTGGGCATCCAGTCGGGCAGCATCTTTCACCATTTCAAGAGCAAGGACGACATCCTGCGGGCGGTGATGGAAGAAACCATCCGCTACAACACCGCCTTGATGCGCGCTGCCCTGGCCGAGGCCGACAACGTACGGGAGCGGGTGCTGGCGCTGATTCGCTGCGAATTGCAGTCGATCATGGGCGGCACTGGCGAGGCCATGGCGGTGCTGGTCTATGAATGGCGTTCGCTCTCGCCGGACGGACAGCGGCACGTGCTGGCCCTGCGTGATACATATGAAGACTTGTGGCTCGAGGTCTTGGGCCAGGCCAAGGAGGCCGGGTATATTCGCGGGGACGTGCCCATTACCCGGCGGTTCCTCACGGGAGCATTGTCCTGGACCACCACCTGGTTTCGCGCCGAAGGCAGCCTGAGCCTCGATGAACTGGCCGAGCAGGCCCTGATCCTGGTGCTTGAAGAAAAACAATAATCGAACGGCGCTTTAAATGGCCGGATGGCTGGCTAAGCGGCTGAAACCGCCTAGCTTGATTGTAGTGATGGGGACTTTTGGGGAGTGGGTTATCTTGACGTTTTCGCCGATGGGGATGACCTCCCGTGTGCTGCTGGCCACTCTGGCCGTTTTCCTGGCGTTGCCGATCGAGGCGGCGCAACTGGTGCGGATCGGCGCGGCCCACTTTCCACCCTATACCGTTCGTCCCGAGAACGGTGCCGACACCGGCCTGCTGCCGCAGATGGTGGAGGCCTTGAACCAGTCGCAAAGCGACTATCAGTTCATCCTGGTGCCGACGTCGATCCCGCGCCGGTTCAATGATTTCAAGCAGGGCCGGGTCGACATGGCGATTTTCGAGAACCCCGAATGGGGTTGGCAGGATGTGCCGCACACGTCGGTGGACATGGGCCTGGAAGATGCGGAAGTCTTCGTCGCCCAGCGCCAGCCGGAGCGCCAGCAAAGTTATTTCGCCGACCTCAGGGGCAAGCGCCTGGCGCTGTTCAGCGGTTATCACTACGCCTTTGCCGAATTCAACGCCGACCCCAAGTTTCTCGCCGGTCAATACAACGCCACGCTGACGTATTCCCACGACAGCAATCTGCTGATGGTCTTGCGCGGGCGGGCGGATATCGCCCTGGTGACCCGTTCGTACCTCAACGATTACGTGTTGCGCAATCCCGAAGTCGGCCCGCAGCTGCTGGTGTCTGAGCGCATCGATCAGGTTTACCACCATTACGCGCTGATCCGGCCACAGGCGCCCATTTCCAGTGAAGCGTTTGCACAGTTGCTGCAAACGCTGCGGGATAACGGTCAGATGCTGAAGATTTTCCAGCCCTACCAGATCCAACTGGTCTCCACGCATGCCCATTGAAGGCGACCCTAAATTTCCCGCCCCGGCTCACGTCACACGTTGACTACCGACGAATACGCGAGCCGTTCCCATGTCCAACCTCAACCACCCGACGACGCTGCCCTTGCCCGGTGGCCGTCGTCTCGGCGCCGATGAAACCGAACGCCACCTGAGCCTGATGCTCGAAGGTGCGCCGCTGATCCGGCTGCGCCTTGTGCGCGGCCCCGAGTTGCATGTGCATTTGCAGGAAATCAACGACCGCCCAGTGGGTCCGGCGCTATGGGCGGCCTGCTATTGGCTGTTTGCCCGCGATCCCGAGTGTCGGCACCTGACCTGGCACCTCGACGAGCGCCCCGGCGAAGCCTTGCTCAGCGGTTTATTGACGGTCACGGAGCGTGCCGGTGAATACCGTTGCGAGCGCACGATGTTCTGGCAGTTGCCGCAGCCCTGGCTGGGGGAGTCGTTCAGCGGCAGTTACCCGCAACAGATGGTCATCACCGATGGCCGCCGCCATCCGCGCCGGCCCATGAAGCCGCGTGGCGAGGTGTATCGACGTTTCGATGCGCGGCTGGGGGCCTGGGTGTCCTTGCGCACCCTGGAAATCGAGCAGGACCTGGAGCGTTTCAACCGCTGGCAGAACAGCCCGCGAGTGGCGAGCTTCTGGCAGGAGGAGGGCAGCCTGGAACAGCATCGCGAGTACCTGGGCAAGCTGCAGGCCGATCCCCGGGTCTTGACCCTGATCGGTTGCTTCGATGACCAGCCGTTCGCTTACTTCGAAGCCTATTGGGCCAAGGAGGATCGGATCGCGCCGTTCTATGAAGCCGACCACTACGATCGCGGCATCCACATGCTGGTGGGCGAAGAGCAGCACCGCGGGCCGCACAAGGTGGCGAGCTGGTTGTCGGCGTTGGTGCATTACCTGTTCCTGGACGACCCGCGCACCCAGCGCGTGGTCGCCGAGCCCCGGGCCGACAATGCGCGGATGATCGGGCACCTGCACAACCAGTGCTTCCATTGTGAAAAGGAATTCGATTTCCCCCACAAGCGCGCGGCGCTGATGATCCTGGGGCGTGAGCGGTTTTTTGATCGGTGTGGGTTGATGTAGGGCCTTATGGCCTTATGGCCTCATCGCGAGCAAGCTCGCTCCCACAGTTTTGTGGTCACTGAAGATCCACTGTGGGAGCGAGCTTGCTCGCGATAAGGCCGGCAAAACCACCACAAGTCAGCGCCGGGCGAAAGTATCCCCCCGAACCCCCGACACCTTGCGGCAATGCACCAGTGCGTCGCGGATCATGAAGTTCACCAGGGTCGGCGAGACCCCCAGTTCCTTGGCGATGTCCTTCTGTGGCACGCCGTGCAGGCGGTACATCTCGAAGGCATAGCGGGTGCGGCTGGGCAGTTCGGTCAGCGCGTCGGCGATGTGCTCCAGCGTGGAGAAGTTGATATGGGAGGTTTCTGGCGAAGCACCCTGGATCACCACGTTCAACCCTTCCTCCTCCGGCCCCGAGTATTTCTGTTCCAGCGCCTGCTTGCGGTAGTGGTCGATCGCCAGGTTGCGCACGATCTGGAACAGATAACTGAGTTGCGCCTTGAACGAGGAGGTGATCTGTGGTGCCGATTGCAGCCGGAAAAAGGCGTCCTGCACCACATCTTCCGCGCGGGACCGGCAACCGGTAATGCGCGCCGCGATCTTGACCAGGATCAGTCGGTTATCGACGAACGCCTGGAGTAACGGTGAGTCGCACCTGCTTGTGGATACTTGTTCCGTCATGGAATTCACCTTGCTGCAAAAAGTTAGCGGGACGTCCGGATGCCGGACCCGTCCTACACATCGAGCGCCAAATTAGGCTTAATGATAATGATTGTCAATTGAGAAGAAGAATTATTGATGTAATAAAGTCCAGCCTCGGCGCCGCGACCCATTGCCGCGGTGCCTGGCCGCTGGCTACTTCGCTGCATGCCTCGGTGAGTCGGCTGCCGGACTAATTATTTACCGCGGCTATCCGTTCCATGGGGGACAACTTGCAAGCCGAATTCAGGCAGGAAACCCCCATGACCGACGCGTTCGAACTCCCCAGCACCCTGGCTCATGCCCTCCAGCGCCGCGCCGCGTTGACGCCGGACCGGGTGGCCCTGCGCTTCCTTGCCGACACCCCTGGGCAGGGTGTGGTGTTGAGTTATCGCGACCTGGACCTGCGCGCCCGGACCATCGCCGGCGCCTTGCAGGCCGAAGCGGCGCTGGGTGATCGCGCCGTGCTGTTGTTCCCCAGTGGTCCGGATTACGTCGCGGCGTTCTTTGGCTGCCTCTACGCCGGGGTGATCGCGGTGCCGGCCTATCCGCCGGAGTCCGCCCGTCGCCACCATCAGGAGCGCCTGCTGTCGATCATCGCCGACGCCGAACCGCGCCTGCTGCTCACCAGCAGCGATCTGCGCGAACCGTTGCAGGCCATCGAGTCGGCGCCGCCGGTGTTGTGCGTCGATACCCTCGACCCGGCCCACGCCGGGCAATGGCGGATGCCGACGCTGCAGGACGATGACATTGCCTTCCTGCAATACACCTCCGGCTCCACCGCGCTGCCCAAGGGTGTGCAGGTCAGCCACGGCAACCTGGTGGCCAACGAACTGCTGATCCGCCATGGCTTCGGCATCGACCTGAACCCCGACGACGTCATCGTCAGCTGGCTGCCGCTGTACCACGACATGGGCCTGATCGGCGGTCTGTTGCAGCCGGTGTTCAGCGGCGTCCCCTGCGTATTGATGTCCCCGGCTTATTTCCTGGCCCGCCCCGTGCGTTGGCTCGAAGCGATCAGCGAGTACGGCGGCACCATCAGCGGCGGCCCGGATTTCGCCTATCGGTTGTGCAGCGAGCGGGTCAGTGATTCGGCCCTGGAACGTCTCGACCTGAGCGGCTGGCGCGTGGCCTATTCCGGCTCCGAGCCGATCCGCCTCGACACCCTGGAGCGTTTTGCCGAGAAATTCGCTCCGTGCGGCTTCACGCCGGACAATTTCATGGCCTCCTATGGCCTGGCCGAAGCGACTTTGTTCGTCGCCGGCACGCCGCGCCGCCACGGCATTCCTTCGTTGCGAGTGGATGACGCGGCCTTGGCGCAAAACCGCGCCGAGCCGGGGCAGGGCAGCGCGGTGATGAGTTGCGGTGTCAGCCAGCCCGGGCACGCGGTGCTGATCGTCGAGCCCGCCACGTTGCAGCCGTTGGCCGACAATCAGGTCGGTGAAGTCTGGGCCGCCGGGCCGAGCATCGCCCTGGGTTACTGGCGCAACCCTGAAGCCAGCGCCAAAACCTTTGTCCAGCACGACGGCCAGACCTGGCTGCGCACTGGCGACCTGGGTTTCCGGCGCGACGGCGAACTGTTCATCACCGGTCGCCTGAAAGACCTGCTGATCGTGCGCGGGCACAATCTCTATCCCCAGGACATCGAGCAAACCATCGAGCGCGAAGTGGAGGTGGTGCGCAAGGGCCGGGTGGCGGCGTTCGCGGTCAACGACAACGGCGAGGAGGGCATCGGCATCGCCGCGGAAATCAGCCGCAGCGTGCAGAAAATCCTGCCGCCCGAAGCCGTGATCAACGCCATTCGCCAGGCCGTGGCCGAGGCCTGCCAGCAAGCCCCGAGCGTGGTGGTGCTGCTCAATCCCGGCGCGCTGCCCAAGACCTCCAGCGGCAAGTTGCAGCGCTCGGCCTGCCGCATCCGGTTGGCCGACGGCAGTTTGGACAGTTACGCACAGTTCCCGTCAGCTGAAGCAGACGTGGCTGACGAACCCGCCCCGTCCTCCGAGTTGCAAGCCCTCATCGGTCAGGTCTGGCGGGAGCAATTGCAGGTCGGGCAGGTCCGGGCCGACGATCATTTCTTCCTGCTGGGCGGCAACTCCATCGCCGCCACCCAGGTGATCGCACGCCTGAGCGAAACCCTCGGGCTGGCGCTCAACCTGCGCCTGCTGTTCGAAGCGCCGACCCTGGCTGCGTTCGCGGCCGCGGTGGCGAACCAGCAGCAGGACGGCGGCCAGGCCCAGGGCGCGATCAGCCCATTGCCGCGCCATGCGCCACTGCCGCAATCCCTGGCGCAGAACCGTTTGTGGATCACCTGGCAGCTCGACCCGGCGAGCCGTGCCTACAACATTCCCGGCGCCTTGCACCTGCGCGGCGAGCTGGACGAAGACGCGCTGCGTGCCAGTTTCCAGCAACTGATCGAGCGTCACGAGTCCTTGCGCACGCGGTTCCTGGAGCGGGATGGGGTGGCCTTGCAACAGGTCGATCCGGCCGGCGAATTCAAGCTGCAGGTGATCGATCTCAGTGACGAACCTGCCAACCGGCGCGAAGCCCGGGCGCGGCAGGTTCGAGAAGACGAAGCGGCCACGCTGTTCGATCTGGAGAAGGGGCCGCTGCTGCGGGTCACCCTGTTGCGCCTCGACGAGGATGACCATCAACTGCTGGTGACGCTGCACCACATCATCGCCGACGGCTGGTCGATGAATGTATTGATCGAAGAATTCTCCCGCGTGTACGCCGCCGCCTCCCAAGGCCAGGTTGCTGAACTGACGCCATTGCCTTTGCAATACGCCGACTACGGCAGTTGGCAACGCCAGTGGCTCGCCCAGGGCGAGGGCGAGCGCCAACTGAGCTACTGGAAGCAGCAGCTGGGCGCTGAACAATCGCCCCTGGTGCTGGGCACGGATCATCCACGCAGCGCTCAACGCCAGTGCAGCGCCGCGCGGCACAGCCTGCGCCTGGACAAGGACCTCGGCGGGGCCCTGCGCCACGTAGCCCAGGCCCATGACGCGACGCCGTTCATGCTGTTGCTGGCGGCTTTCCAGGCGCTGTTGCAGCGTTACACCGGGCAATCCGACATCCGCGTCGGTGTGCCCAACGCCAACCGTCCGCGCCTGGAAACCCAGGGGCTGATCGGCTTCTTCATCAACACCCAGGTCTTGCGCGGGCAGGTCGATTCCCGTCAACCGTTTGCCGCGTTGCTGGCCCAGGCCCGGGAAGCCACGCTCGGGGCCCAGGCCCACCAGGACCTGCCATTCGAGCAACTGCTCGAAGCGTTTCCCGAGGCGCGCGAGCAAGGCCTGTTCCAGGTGATGTTCAACCACCAGCAGCGTGACCTGAGTGCCTTGCGCCGTCTGCCGGGGCTGCTGGCCGAGGAGTTGCCGTGGCACAGCCGCGAAGCCAAGTTCGACCTGCAATTGCACAGCGAAGAAGATCGCAACGGCCGGTTGACCCTGTCGTTCGACTACGCCGACGAACTGTTCGAGGCGGCGACCATCGAACGGCTGGCAGCGCATTACTGCAACCTGTTGCGGGCGGTCTGTGCCGATCCGCAGCAAGCCATCGGCGATGTACCGTTATTGACCGCCGATGAACACAGCCAACAGCAGCACTGGAGCGCGGCCCCGTGCGCGCCGGCCAGCCAATGGCTGCCGGAGCTGTTGAACGAGCAGGCCCGCAGCACGCCGCAACGGATCGCCCTGCGCTGGGACGGTGGTCAACTCGATTATGCCGAGCTGCACGCCCAGGCCAACCGCCTGGCCCATTACCTGCGGGACAAGGGCGTTGGCCCGGATGTGTGCGTGGCGATTGCCGCCGAGCGTTCGCCACAGTTGCTTATCGGCGTGTTGGCCATCATCAAGGCCGGCGGTGCCTATGTGCCGCTGGATGCGGACTACCCGGCCGAACGCCTGGCCTACATGCTCGACGACAGCGGCGTCGACCTGCTGCTGACCCAGACCGCGTTGCTGGAGCGTTTACCAGTCTGCGACGGCGTCAGTGTCATCGCCATGGACGCCTTGCACCTGGAACAATGGCCGAGCAACCCGCCGGGCCTGCACCTGCACGGCGATCACCTGGCCTACGTGATCTACACCTCCGGCTCCACCGGCCAGCCCAAAGGCGTCGGCAACACCCACGCGGCTTTGGCCGAGCGCCTGCAATGGATGCAAGCGACCTATGGGCTGGATGCCACCGATGTGCTGATGCAAAAGGCCCCCATCAGTTTCGACGTGTCGGTCTGGGAGTGCTTCTGGCCGCTGATCACCGGCAGTCAACTGGTCCTGGCTGGCCCCGGCGAGCACCGTGACCCGCACCGCATCGCCCAGTTGGTGCAGCAGTTTGGCGTCACCACGCTGCACTTCGTGCCGCCGTTGCTCAGCCTGTTTGTCGAAGAGCCGCTGAGTGCCCGCTGCACCAGCCTGCGCCGGCTGTTCTGTGGCGGTGAGGCCTTGTCGGCCGAATTGCGCAACCGGGTGTTGGCGCAACTGCCGTCGGCGCAATTGCACAACCGCTACGGCCCGACCGAAACCGCGATCAACGTCACCCATTGGCATTGCACCGAAGCTGATGGCGAGCGCTCGCCCATCGGTCGACCCCTGGGCAACGTGCTGTGCCGGGTGCTCGACAGCGACCTCAATCCCGTGCCGGCCGGTGTGCCGGGCGAGCTGTGCATTGGCGGCCTGGGCCTGGCCCGGGGTTACCTCGGGCGTCCGGGCCTGAGCGCCGAGCGTTTCGTCGCCGACCCAATGGGACCGGCCGGTGCGCGGTTGTACCGCACCGGCGACCGGGCGCGTTGGGGCGCCGACGGCGTGATCGAATACCTCGGCCGCCTCGACCAGCAGGTCAAGCTGCGCGGCTTCCGGGTCGAACCGCAGGAAATCGAAGCGCGCCTGCTGGCCCAGGACGGCGTCGCCCAAGTGACGGTGCTGGTGCGCGACACCTCGGCCGGCCCGCAGTTGATCGGTTATTACACCGCGCCGGAGGTCGCCCAGGGCCAGGACGAATTGAACACCCGGCTCAAGGCCGCCCTGGCCGCCGAACTGCCGGACTACATGGTGCCCGCCCAATTGCTGCGCCTGGACGCCATGCCCTTGAGCCCGAGCGGCAAGCTCGATCGCCGCGCCTTGCCTGAACCGCAATGGCAGGTGCGCGAGCATGTTGAGCCGGTCAGCGCCCTCGAACAGCAAATCGCCGGCATCTGGCGCGACGTGCTGGGACTGGCGCGCATCGGCCTGCGGGACGATTTTTTTGCCCTCGGCGGTCATTCGCTGCTGGCGACCCAGATCATTTCCCGCACTCGCCAGGCCTGTGACGTGGAACTGCCGTTGCGAGCGCTGTTCGAGGCGAGTGAACTGGGGGCTTTCGCCGAGCAAGTGCGCTTGATCCAGGCCAGCGGCCAGACCAATCGCCAGCCGCCCATCGAGAAGGTCGACCGCAGCCAACCGGTGCCGCTGTCGTATTCCCAGCAGCGCATGTGGTTCCTCTGGCAGATGGAGCCGGACAGCCCGGCCTACAACGTCGGTGGCATGGCGCGGTTGCGCGGGGTGCTGGATGTCGGGCGCTTCGAGGCGGCCTTGCAGGCGTTGATCCTGCGCCACGAAACCCTGCGCACCACGTTCCCGAGCGTCGACGGCGTGGCCTGCCAACAGGTGCACGGCGAGACGGGCCTGCGCATGGACTGGAAGGATTTCTCGATGCTGGCCGCTGACATTCGTCAGCAGCGGGTGCAGCAACTGGCCGACAGCGAGGCGCACAAGCCCTTCGACCTGGAAACCGGACCGCTGCTGCGGGCCTGCCTGGTCAAGACCGCCGAGCATGAGCATTACTTTGTGCTGACGCTGCACCACATCGTCACCGAAGGCTGGGCGATGGACATTTTCGCCCGTGAACTGAGCGCGCTGTACGAAGCCTTTGTCGACGACCGTGAATCCCCGCTGGAGCCGTTGCCGGTGCAGTACCTGGACTACAGCGTCTGGCAGCGCCAGTGGCTGGAATCCGGTGAGCGCCAACGGCAGCTGGACTACTGGACCGCGCAACTGGGCCGCGAGCATCCGCTGCTGGAGCTGCCCGGCGACCGCCCGCGTCCGTCGGTGCAGAGCCATCGCGGTGAACTGTTCCGTTTCGATCTCAGTGATGAGCTGGCCGCGCGGGTCCGCGCCTTCAACGCGCAACAGGGCCTGACCCTGTTCATGACCATGACCGCCGCCCTGGCCGTGCTGCTCTACCGTTACAGCGGCCAGACCGACCTGCGCATCGGCGCGCCGGTGGCCAACCGCATCCGCCCGGAAAGCGAAGGGCTGATCGGTGCGTTCCTCAATACCCAGGTGTTGCGTTGCCAGCTCGACGGGCAGATGTCGGTGGGCGAACTGTTCGAACAGGTGCGCCACACCGTCATCGAAGGGCAGTCCCATCAGGACCTGCCGTTCGATCATCTGGTGGAAGCCCTGCAACCACCGCGCAGTGCGGCCTACAACCCGTTGTTCCAGGTGATGTGCAACGTGCAGCGCTGGGAATTCCAGCAGAGCCGCACGCTGGCCGGCATGACCGTCGAATACCTGGTCAACGACGCCCGGGCCACCAAGTTCGACCTCAACCTGGAAGTCACCGACCTGGATCAGCGCCTGGGTTGCTGCCTGACCTACAGCACCGACCTGTTCGACGAACCGCGCATCGCGCGCATGGCCGGGCACTGGCGCAATCTGCTGCAAGCGCTGCTGGACGATCCGAGCCGACGGCTGAGCGAGTTGCCGTTGCTCGATGCCGGCGAGCAGCAACAACTGCTCGACAGCCTGGGCGTCGAGCCCGGTGAGCATCGCCTGGACCAATGCATTCACCCACTGTTCGCCGAACAGGCTCGGGCGCGTCCCGACGCACCGGCCCTGACCTTCGCCGGGCAGACCCTGACGTATGCGCAACTGGACAGCCGTGCCAATCGCTTGGCCTGGCGCCTGCGCGAGGCAGGCGTCGGGCCGCAGGTGCGGGTCGGCCTGGCCCTGGAGCGCTCGCTGGAAATGGTCATTGGCCTGCTGGCGATTCTCAAGGCCGGCGGTGCCTATGTGCCGCTGGACCCGGAATACCCGCTGGATCGCCTGCACTACATGATCGAAGACAGTGGCATCAGCCTGCTGCTCAGCGACCGGGCGATGCTCCAGGCCCTCGGTGCATTGCCCGAGGGTGTGGAGTGCTGGTGCCTGGAAGATGATTCGCCGGCCTTGGCGCAGTACCCGGATCACGCGCTGCCGCTGATCAACCTGCCGCAACACCAGGCCTATCTGATCTATACCTCCGGTTCCACCGGCAAGCCCAAGGGCGTGGTGGTGTCCCACGGTGAAATCGCCATGCATTGCCAGGCGGTGATCCAGCGCTTTGGCATGCGCCCGGACGACTGCGAGCTGCATTTCTATTCCATCAACTTCGACGCGGCCACCGAACGCCTGTTGGTGCCGCTGCTCAGTGGTGCCCATGTGGTGTTGCGGGCCCAGGGCCAGTGGGACGCCGAGGAAATCTGCGGGCTGATTCGCCAGCACCGCATCAACATCCTGGGTTTCACCCCCAGCTACGGCAGCCAGTTGGCGCAGTGGTTGGCGACCCAGGGCCAGACCTTGCCGGTGCGCATGTGCATCACCGGCGGCGAAGCCCTGACGGGCGAGCACTTGCAGCGCATTCGCGCGGCGTTCAGCCCGAGCCTGTTCTTCAATGCCTATGGCCCGACCGAAACCGTGGTCATGCCCCTGGCGAGCCTGGCCCCCGAGCAATTGGAGGAGGGCGCGGCCAGTGTGCCGATTGGCAGCGTGATCGGTGCCCGGGTGGCGTACATCCTCGACGCCGACCTGGCGTTGGTGCCGCCAGGTGCCACGGGCGAGTTGTATGTGGGCGGCGCCGGTCTGGCCCAGGGGTATCACCAGCGTCCGGGGATGACCGCCGAGCGTTTCGTCGCCGACCCGTTCGCCACCGACGGTGGACGCCTCTATCGCACCGGCGACCTGGTGCGCCAGCGTGCCGACGGGTTGGTGGAGTACCTGGGAAGGATCGACCATCAGGTGAAAATCCGTGGTTTCCGCATCGAACTGGGGGAAATCGAAACCCGCCTGCTGGAACATGAGGCGGTGCGCGAGGCCGTGGTCCTGGCCCTCGACACGCCTGGCGGCAAGCAACTGGCCGGCTACCTGGTGAGCGACATCGCCAGCCAGGATGACGAGCGACAAGCGGCCCTGCGCGACGCCTTGAAAAACCACCTCAAGGCCCAGTTGCCGGACTACATGGTGCCCACGCACCTGATCCTGCTGGCGAGTATGCCGCTGACCGCCAACGGCAAGCTCGACCGCCGCGCCTTGCCGCTGCCCGATCCTGAACTCAATCGCCAGCACTACGTGGCGCCGAGCAACGCCCTGGAACAGACTTTGGCGGCGATCTGGTGCGACGTGCTGAACGTGGCGCAGGTGGGCCTCAACGATAATTTCTTCGAGTTGGGCGGTGATTCGATCCTGTCCATCCAGGTGGTCAGCCGTGCCCGGCAACAGGGCATTCATTTCACGCCCCGGGACTTGTTCCAGCACCAGACCGTACAGACCCTGGCCGCCGTCGCCACGCGCAGCCAGCAAGTGCATGCCGAGCAGGGCCTGTTGCAGGGCGAGTCCGGGTTGACGCCGATCCAGCACTGGTTTTTCGAGCGCCCGATCCCCAACCGCCATCACTGGAACCAGGCATTGCTGCTGGAACCGACCACGGCCCTGGACCCGCAACGGCTGGAGCAGGCGCTGCGTAGCGTCTTCCAGCACCACGATGCCTTGCGCCTGGGCTTTGACGAAAGCGCCGGACATTGGCGTGCCGAGCACCAGTCGCTGACTGACGCTGTGCTGCTGCAGCAGGTCAGCGTGGACACTGCCCAGGCATGCGAAGCGTTGTTTGCCGAGGCGCAGAGCCGTTTCAATCTAGCCACCGGGCCGTTGCTGCGTGCCGTGCTGGCGCAGTTGCCGGATGGTCGGCAACGGTTGTTGATCGTCATTCATCACCTGGTGGTGGACGGTGTGTCGTGGCGGGTGCTGATGGACGATCTGCAAACCGTCTACCGCCAGCTCGTCGCCGGGCAGGCGGCGCAACTGCCGGTCAAGACCAGCCCGTTGCGCGACTGGGCCGCGCGCTTGCAGGCCTACGCCGGCAGCGAGTCCCTGCGCGAGGAGCTGGGTTGGTGGCAAGCGCAGTTGAGTGGCGCGCAAGTGCAACTGCCGTGCGCGAATCCTGACGGCGGGTTGCAGGAGCGTCACGGGCAAACCGTCAGCGTGCGCCTGGACGCCGAGCGTACCCGGCAACTGCTGCAACAGGCGCCAAGCGCCTACCGCACCCAGGTCAATGACCTGCTGCTCACGGCGTTGGCCCGGGTGCTGTGCCGTTGGAGCGGCCATGATTCGGCCTTGGTCCAGCTCGAAGGCCACGGCCGCGAAGCGCTGTTCGACGACCTCGACCTGACCCGCACCGTCGGCTGGTTCACCAGCATCTATCCCGTGCGCCTGAGTCCAGCGGTTGAAGATTTCAGCGTCTCGATCAAGGCCATCAAGGAGCAACTGCGCGCGGTGCCCCACAAGGGCCTCGGTTATGGTGTGCTGCGTTACCTGGCGGACGCGCCGACTCGCGAGGCGATGGCCGGCCTGCCGCACGCGGCGATCACCTTCAACTACCTGGGCCAGCTTGACCAGACCCTGGGCCAGGAGGCGCTGTTCCAGCCGCTGGATGCGCCCCTGGGTGCCATCCACGATCCCGATGCGCCGCTACCCAACGCGTTGAGCGTCGACAGCCAGGTCAGCGGCGGTGAGTTGGTGCTGCGCTGGACCTTCAGTGCCCAGCGCCATGAGCGCCAGGCCATCGCCGCCCTGGCCGAGGCTTACCTCGATGAGTTGCAACGCCTCATCGAACACTGCCTGACGGACGAGGCGGGCGGGCTGACGCCATCGGACTTCCCCCTGGCGAAGCTGACCCAGGGCCAGTTGGACAGCCTGCCCGTGCCGGCCGCGCAGATCGAAGACGTCTACCCGTTGACGCCCATGCAGGAAGGCATGCTGTTGCATACCCTGCTGGAGCCGGGCACCGGCCTGTACTACATGCAGGATCGCTACCGCATCGACAGCGCACTGGACCCGCAGCGTTTTGCCCAGGCCTGGCAGGCGGTCATCGCCCGTCACGAAGCCTTGCGCGCATCGTTCTGCTGGAACGTCGGCGAAGACATGCTGCAAATCATCCACAAGCCAGGCCGCACGCCGGTGGATTACCTCGACTGGTCCGAGGTGCCTGAAGACGCCCAGGAAGCCAAGCTCCAGGCCCTGCTCAAGGATGAACGCGAGGCCGGTTTCGATCTGTTGAACCAGGCGCCATTCCACCTGCGGCTGATTCGGGTCGGCGCGGCGCGCTACTGGTTCATGATGAGCAACCACCACATCCTCATCGATGCCTGGTGCCGTTCGCTGCTGATGGATGACTTCTTCGAGATCTACACCGCCCTGGGTGAGCAGCGCGAGCCGCAGTTGGCCGTGCCGCCGCGCTATCGCGACTACATCGGCTGGCTGCAACACCAGAGCCTGGACGCAGCCCGGCAGTGGTGGAAGCGCAACCTGCAAGGCTTCGAGCGGACCACGCCGATCCCTGGCGACCGGCCGTTCCTGCGCGAGCACGCCGGTGACAGCGGCGGCATGATCGTCGGCGATTGCTACACCCGTCTCGATGCCCGGGACGGCGCACGGCTGCGGGAACTGGCCCAGGCCCATCAACTGACGGCCAATACCTTCGCCCAGGCGGCGTGGGCCCTGGTCCTGCGCCGGGTCAGCGGCGACCGCGACGTGCTGTTCGGCGTCACCGTGGCCGGGCGCCCGGTGGAACTGCCGCAGATGCAACGCACCGTCGGGCTGTTCATCAACAGTATCGCTTTGCGCGTGCAGATGCCCGAGGACCATCAGCGCTGTAGCGTACGGCAGTGGCTCAGCGATTTGCTGGACAGCAACATGCAACTGCGCGAGTACGAATACCTGCCGCTGGTGAGCATCCAGGAAGTCAGCGAACTGCCCAAGGGCCAACCGTTGTTCGACAGCCTGTTCGTGTTCGAGAACGCGCCGGTGGAAGTCTCGGTGCTGGACCGTGCCCAAAGCCTCAATGCCACCTCCGACTCGGGCCGCACCCACACCAACTTCCCGCTGACGGCGGTCTGCTACCCCGGGGATGACCTGGGGCTGCACCTTTCCTACGACCAGCGCTACTTCGATGAAGCCACCGTCCAGGGTTTGCTGAGTGAGTTCAAGCGGCTGCTGCTGGCGCTGATGGAGGGCTTGCACGGTGACATGAGCGAGTTGCCGCTGATCGGTGCCCAAGAGCAGGACTTCCTGGTCGAAGGCTGCAACCAGAGCGAGCATGCCTATCCGCTGGAGCAGAGCTACGTCGAGCTGTTCGAGGCGCGGGTCGCGGTTCATCCGCAACGTCTTGCGGTCAGTTGCCTGGACACGACCTACAGCTACGCCGAGTTGAATGCGCGCAGCAACCGCCTCGGCCACGCGCTGATCGCGGCCGGGGTCGGTCTGGATCAGCCGGTGGCGTTGCTGGCTGAACGGGATGCGCAACTGCTGGGCATGATCATCGGCAGCTTCAAGGCCGGTGCCGGCTACTTGCCGCTGGATCCCGGCCTGCCGAGCCAGCGCCTGAGCCGCATCATCGAATTGAGCCGCACGCCTTTGCTGGTCTGCACCCAGGCCTGCCAGGCCCAGGCCCAGGCGTTGCTGGACGAGTTCGCCTGTTCCGGACGGCCGAAGTTGCTGGTGTGGGAAACCGTCCAGGCCAGCGACTTTTCGTCGCAAAACCCTGGCGTCTACAGCGGGCCGGACAACCTCGCCTACGTGATCTACACCTCCGGCTCCACCGGCCTGCCCAAAGGCGTGATGGTGGAACAGCGGGGCATGCTCAACAACCAGCTGAGCAAAGTGCCGTACCTGGCGCTGAGCGAGGCGGATGTCATCGCCCAGACGGCGTCCCAAAGCTTCGATATTTCGGTCTGGCAGTTCCTGGCCGCGCCGTTGTTCGGCGCCCGGGTCGACATCGTGCCCAACGCCATCGCCCACGACCCGCAAGGGCTGCTGGAGCATGTGCAGCAACAGGGCATCACCGTGCTGGAAAGCGTGCCGTCGCTGATCCAGGGCATGCTCGCCCAGGAGCGCATCGGTCTGGACGGCCTGCGCTGGATGCTGCCCACTGGCGAGGCGATGCCGCCGGAGCTGGCCCACCAGTGGTTGTTGCGTTACCCGGACATTGGTCTGGTGAATGCCTATGGGCCGGCGGAATGCTCCGATGACGTGGCGTTCTTCCGCGTCGACCAGGCGTCGACCCGTGGCACTTACCTGCCGATTGGTACGCCCACCGACAACAACCGTTTGTACCTGCTCGACGGCGCGCTGGAGCTGGTGCCGCTGGGTGCGGTGGGTGAGTTGTGCGTGGCGGGCACCGGGGTCGGGCGCGGTTATGTCAGCGATCCGTTGCGCACCGCCCCGGTCTTTGTGCCGAACCCGTTCGGGGCACCGGGAGAGCGGCTGTACCGCACCGGCGACCTGGCGCGGCGGCGCAGCGACGGGGTCTTGGAATACGTCGGACGCATCGACCATCAGGTGAAGATTCGCGGCTACCGCATCGAGCTGGGGGAAATCGAAGCGCGCTTGCATGAGCAGCCGGAAGTGCGCGATGGGGCGGTGGGCGTGCAGGAGGGCGCCAATGGCAAGCATCTGGTGGGCTACCTCGTGGCCACCGACTCGGCACTCAAACCCGCCGAACGCCTGGAGCGTATCAAGCAGCGCCTGCGGGCCGAACTGCCGGAATACATGGTGCCGCTGCACTGGCTGTGGCTCGATCGCCTGCCCCTCAACGCCAATGGCAAGCTCGACCGCAAGGCCTTGCCGGCCCTGGAGATCGGCCAGTTGCAAAGCCAGGACTATCAGGCACCCGGTAATGAACTGGAGCAGACCCTGGCAGACATCTGGGCCCAGGTGCTGAAAGTCGAGCGGGTAGGGGTACGGGACAACTTCTTCGAGTTGGGCGGTCATTCCTTGCTGGCGACGCAAATCGCTTCACGGGTGCAAAAGGCCCTGCAACGCAACGTGCCGCTGCGGGCGATGTTCGAGTGCAGCACGGTGCTGGAACTGGCCGATTACATCGATGGGCTGGCGGCCAGCGAAATCACTGAGGAGAAGGTGGACCGGTTGAATGATTTGATGGCGGAATTGGAAGGCATGTAGTTTTGCGGCGTCTATGAAGAGCTCTTCGCGAGCAAGCTCGCTCCCACAGGGTTTTGTGAACGACGCAAATCCCATGTGGGAGCGAGCTTGCTCGCGATGGCGGCTGCACAAACAGCGCAAAACCCAAGGTTGACGCCTCGTGCTTCGCGGCTCAGGCTCCCCAAGGCTTTTTTCCAGACTCAAACAAGGAGGTCACCCATGCCCTTTGCAACGATCGACGGACAACCGCTTCACTACCTGGACCAAGGCCAGGGCCCGGTGGTGCTGCTGGGCAGCAGCTACCTGTGGGACCACAGCATGTGGGCGCCGCAGATCGAGGTGTTGTCGCGGGATTATCGGGTCATCGCCCTGGACTTATGGGGCCACGGCCAGTCCGGGCAATTGCCTGAGGGCATGACCTCCCTGGACGACCTGGCCCGCCAGGCACTGACATTGATGGATCACCTGGGCATCGACCGCTTCAACCTGGTCGGGCTTTCAGTGGGCGGGATGTGGGGGGCGCGGCTGGCGTTGGCGGCGCCTGAGCGTGTGCAGACGCTGGTATTGATGGACACCTACGTCGGCGTCGAGCCGGAGCCGACCCGCCAGTACTATTTCTCGCTGTTCGACAAGATCGAAGCCAGCGGCAGCATTCCCGAGCCATTGCTGGACATCGTCGTGCCGATCTTCTTCCGACCGGGTATCGACCCGCAGTCGGCGCTCTACCAGCAGTTTCGCGCCACATTGGCCGCGCTGCCGACCGATCGCCTGCGCGCCAGCATCGTGCCGCTGGGGCGGATCATTTTCGGTCGGGACGACATCCTGCCGCGCCTGCATGCACTGGATGCCAAGGGCACAGTGGTGATGTGCGGCGACCAGGACAAACCGCGTCCGCCGTCCGAGGCCAAGGAAATGGCCGAACTGATCGGTTGCCCCTGCCTGCTGATACCGGAAGCGGGGCACATTTCCAATCTTGAGAATCCGCAGTTCGTGACCGAGGCGTTGCTGAAGGTCTTGCGCAGCTGATCCACCGCATCGCGAGTAAGCTCGCTCCTACTGGAATTTTGTGACCGATGCAAATCCACTGTGGGAGCGAGCCTGCTCGCGATTGCTGTGTGTCTGTCACATCAATGCTGACTGATCTGCCGTCATCGCGAGCAAGCTCGCTCCCACAGGGGTTGCAGTGGTTGTCGGTCACTTCGGCCCGAGAATCTTCACCAGCTTGTCCGGTGAGGGCGCGCCTTGCTGCTGTTGCAGGTCGCCTTTGTCATCCAGATAGAAAATCGCCGGGGTGGCGGACAGTTCCAGTTCGTCCATCAACTGCTGGTTGGCGTCCAGTTTGGCCTGGATGGCGGGCGGTATGTCCTTGAGCGGCTTGAGCGGGCTGCCCTTGCCGGCCTTTTCATGCTCGGCCAGGTTTTTTTCCGGGTCCTTGGCGGCCAGCAAGGCGGCGGATTTACCCGGGCTGTCTTCGCGGATGATGCCCACCATGATGTGGCGCAACTGCACCTTGCCGGCCTTGACCCAAGGCCGGGCCTGTTCCCAGAACATGTTGCAGTACGGGCAGTTCGGGTCGCTGAACAGGTACACCGTGCGCGGTGCGTCCTTGTTGCCGTCGGCGATCCAGTTGCTCGCTTCCATCTTCGTCCAGATGGCCTTGGCCATCGGTGCATAGACCAGTTTTTGCAGCGGCTCGGCGCTCAGGTCCTTGCCCTCGGCGTCGTACAGGTTGCCCAGCAGGACGTGCTGCCCATCCGGGGTCAGGTACAGCGCCATGCCGCGGTTCTGGTATTGCGCCGCGTAACCGCGCAACCCGTCCGGGGCCTCGAAAGTGCCGACGATTTTCGCGCCCTTGGCTTCGATCTTCTTGATGGCCGCAGGCAATTCTTCGGCCTGCAGCAGCGGGGCCTGCGACAGTGCGGCGGCGACGGCCAGGGTCAGCAGGTGGCGGAGGCGGGGCATGGCGGTTTCCTTGTGGCGGAGTGGGGCGTCGTGGACGAATCCGGCGTTTCGAAGTTTTCCAGGGCGCGGGCCAGGCTCGCTTCCGACAATTCACCCAGGTGGCTGCCCAGCAGGCGACCGTCGGCGCTGTAGAACAGGGTGGTCGGCAGGGCCATGGAACCCACGGCCTGGCCGAGGCGGCCGCTGCCATCGAACAATACGTTGGTCAGGCTCAGGCCCTGGGTGGCCAGGTAGGTGCTGACGCTTTGCATGCTTTCGGCCTGGTTGACGAACAGGAAGGTCAGGTCCGGACGCTGTTGCTGGGCTTCTTCGAGCACCGGCATTTCACGTCGGCAGGGCGGGCACCAGGTGGCCCAGAGGTTGATCACCAGGGGCCCGCCCTGGTAGTCGGTGAGTTTCACGGTCTGGCCGTCGGCGGTGCGCAGGGTGATGTCCGGCAACCGGGTGCCCTGTTCATAAATCGTCAACGACAGGCTCGCCACCAGCCAGAACAGCAAGCCGCTGCCGACGCCGAAGCCCAACGGGCGGCGCAGGGCCGGGCGGCGCCGGGCCCACAACAAGGCGCCCATCAGGAGCGCCACGATCCCCGGCCAGGCGAGGAAACCGCCGTCCCGCAGGTCGACGATCTGCCACGGGTCGTCCCGGTAATGTTGCCAATAGGCGACGACGAAGCCGATCCGTGCGGCCAAAAGCCCCAGTAGAAACAACACGAACAGCACCGACTCAGGGTTCTCGCCACCGCGCCTGGCCACCCGCCAGCCGACGAAGGTCGCCAGGGCCAGGGCGCTGATCAGCAACAGATGGTTAAGGGCGATGGCGAAGGTGCCCAGGGTGAGCGTCAGCATCAGCGCGCGTCCCGGGTGAGGTTCCAGCGCTCCAGGAACGCCTTGGCGTCGACTTCCCCGGTGATCCGCTGGCTGCGGCGCTCTTCACCGTCGGCGCCGATCCACAGCAGGCTCGGCGGCCCCGGTACCTGGTAACGGCTCAGCAACGCGCGGCTGGCGGGGCTGTCGGCGGTGACGTCGAGGCGCAGCAGGCGCACGCCTTGCAGGGCGTCCAGCACCTCGGCGCGGCCGAATACCTGTTTTTCCATGATCTTGCAGGACACGCACCAGTCGGCGTAATAGTCCAGCAGCACCCACTGGCCCTGGGCCTTGGCGGCGTCCAGTTCCCGTTGCAGGGCGGCGGGTTCGCTGACGGTGACGAATGTGTCGTGGGCTTTGACGGTCGCGCTAGCCTCGCTGCCGGCGTAGACCTTCAGGGGGTGGAAGAGATCATCGCCACCGCCCGCTGCGCCAATCACCAGCAGGCTGCCCCACAGGCCGAACAGCAACGAAGCGCTGCCGCAGAGGTAGGCCATGCGACCGAAGCCTTCGGTCTGGCGCCAGGCGCTGTAGGCGGCGATCAACAGCAACACGCCCCACAGTCCGATCCACAGCGAGCCGTCGATGATCGGGCGAATCATCAGCAGCGCGGTACCCAGGAACAGGAAGCCGAACACGCCCTTGAGCAGGTTCATCCAGGCGCCGGGCTTGGGCAGGAAGCGGTTGCCCACGGTCACCAGGAGCAACAGTGGCAGGCCCATGCCGATGCCCATGGTGAACAGGATCAACCCGCCGTGCAGCGCATTGCCGCTCTGGGCGATATACAGCAGGGCGCCGGCCAGCGGGGCGGTCATGCACGGGCCCACCAACAGGCCGGACAGAGCGCCGAGCACGCCGGCGCCCACCAGGCTGCCACCGCGTCGCTGGCGTCCGGCGTTTTCCAGGCGGTCACGCAGCGCCGCGGGCAATTGCAATTCGAAGAAGCCGAACATCGGCAGCGCCAGCAACACGAATACGGCCGCGAAGCTGCCCAGCAGCCACGGTTGTTGCAGCAGTGCCTGGAGGTTGGCCCCCAGCAGAGCGGCGAGCACGCCCATGGCCGCATACACCAGGGCCATGCTGATCACGTAGCTGCCGGCCAAGGCCAGGCCGCGTCTCGGTCCGGCGCCGCTGCCCACCACCAGCCCGGCCAGGATCGGCAGCATCGGCAGCGAACAAGGGGTGAACGCCAGCAGCAGGCCCAAGCCGAAGAACACCAGCAGGCTCCAGCCCAAGGCCCGTTGTTGCAGGCCGCTGGCCAGGGCCTGGTCCGGCGCCTCGCCGGTGGCGGCCGCCGGTGCGCTGCCGCCCAGGTCAATCACCTGGGTCTGGGGCGGATAGCACAGGCCGGCGTCGGCACAGCCCTGGAAACCCACCTTGATCTTGCCCGTGGCACCGGCGGGGATCTTCAGTTCCAGCGCCTGGCGATAGACTTGCTGGTCGCCGAAAAACTCGTCGCTGTGGGCCTCGCCCTCCGGCAACTTGGGTTTCTGTGCCTCGGCCAGGCCCTCGAACTTGAGCCGCTGCTTATACAGGTAGTACCCATCGGTAATCTGCCAGAACAGCTGCGTTTCACCGGAGTCCAGGCGTTCGGAGGTCAACACGAACGCCTTTTCCACCGGCAGGAAATCGGGTTTGGTTTCGAAGGGATTGGCGGCCTGGGCCAGGCCCGAGATCAGAAACAGCCACAGCAAAAACAATCGACGCATGGATAAAGCCTTAGAACGAAGCGAGTGGAAAACACAATGGCGACTGGCGATTAACCGTCGATTAACCCGACGGCGACCGGCAGGCCGTAATGATCGCCCATGTTTGCCGTACTCGTCGCATAATGTCGGCTTAATCGGCCGGCGGCCTAATGTACCTTTTTCCACGGGGCTTACCATGCGCGTACTGGTCTGCGAAGACGATGAGTTGATTGCCAGCGGGATCGTTGCCGGCCTCACGGCGCAGGGCCTGACGGTCGAGCACGTGGCCACCGCATCGGCGGCGCGGGCGATGGTCGGCGTGGCGGAGTTCGATGTCATGGTGCTGGACCTGGGATTGCCCGATGAGGACGGTCTCAAGCTGCTGCGGCAACTGCGCCAGCAGGGGCTGGAGACGCCGGTGCTGATCCTCACCGCCCGTGACTCGGTGACCGACCGGGTCGATGGCTTGCAGGCCGGGGCCGATGACTATCTGCTCAAACCCTTCGACCTGCGCGAGCTTGCGGCGCGCCTGCACACGTTGCTGCGGCGCGTGGCGGGGCGCAGCGTCAACCTGATCGAGCACGGTCGCCTGACCTACGACCCCAGCAGCCGGGAAACCACCCTGGACGGCCAGCCGGTGGATCTGTCCCGGCGCGAACAATCGCTGTTGCAGGCGCTCTTGCACAGTCGCGGCCGGGTGCTGTCCACCGAGCAACTCAAGGACAGCGTCTACGGGTTCAACGACGAGCTGGAAAGCAATGCCCTCAACGTCCATATCCATCACCTGCGGCGCAAGCTGGGTAACGGCATTGTCGAGACCGTGCGCGGCCTGGGCTATCGCCTGGGGCCGGCCGACGGCGCAGAGTCCTCCAAGTGATGAGCCTGCGACTGCGCCTGAGCCTGACCCTCGGCGCCGCCTTCGCCCTGATCTGGGCCCTGGCCGCGGCGTGGATGCTCAGCGACCTGCGCAACCAGATGATGTTCTCCCTCGACCAGCGTCTGGTGGCCTCGGCGCGGATGGTTGCCGGGTTGCTGGAGCAGATGCCGCCGTTGCCCAGCAAGGGCGACGGCACGCACTTGAGCTCCGAGCAATTGAGCATTCCCGGCGGCATGGCCTGTCAGGTCAGTTCCTTGCGCGGCGAGATTCTGGCCCGCAGCCACGGGACCCCGGAACAGGCCCTGGAAGCCGAGAAAATGGGCTTCCACGACCAGATGATCGACGGTGCGCCCTGGCGCAGCTTTACCCTGGCCCGAGGGGACTTGCGCATCACCACCGCCGACCGCCAGATCGAGCGCGAAGCCCTGAACATGTCGATACTGCTGGCTGCCTCGGTGCCAGTGGGCGTGGCGTTGCTCGGTTGCCTGTGCCTGTTGTGGCTGGGCATCGGCCAGGGCCTGGCGCCGCTCAATCGCATGCGCGATGCGCTGATGCGGCGCAATGCCGATTCCCTGGAGCCTTTGCAGATCCATCCACTGCCCAGCGAGTTGCGACCGTTGCTGGAGACCCAGAACCAGCTGTTCCAGCGTATCGGCAAGACCATCGAGCGTGAGCGACGGTTGACCGGCGACGCTGCCCACGAGCTGCGCAGCCCGTTGACCGCCATCAAGACGCACCTGCAAGTGGCGCGCATGACCGAGGGCGCCGCCCGCGACCAATCCCTGGCCCGGGCCGAGGAGGGCGCCGACCGCATGCATCGCACACTCGAACAGTTGCTGCTGCTGGCTCGGGTCGAAGGCAGCCTGTCGTTCGACGATGGCGTGCACTGCAACGCCGAGCAGGTTGCGCGACTGGCGATCCAGGACGCGGCCAGCAGTGAGTCCCGGCGAATCCAATTGCACTTGGCCCCAGGGCTGTCCGACGCGCCGGTGCAAATGCCGGCGGTGCTCTCCATCGCCGCCTTGCGCAACCTGCTGGACAACGCCCTGCGCCATACCCCCAACGATACCGATGTGGAACTGAGCCTGGAAATGATCGGCCAGCGCGTGCGTTTCCAGGTCCGCGACCATGGCCCCGGCATCGCCGCCGACGACATCCAGCACTTGACCCAACGCTTCTGGCGCAACGGCCAGAGCACCGGCTGCGGGCTGGGGCTGGCGATCGTCCAGGCCATCGTCCAGCGTTGCGGTTGCGGCCTGCATTTCGACAGCCGCCCGGATGGATTGCGGGTCGAATTGACCATGCCGGTGCAGCATCCCTGATCAAACGAGGGGTTCCGTGGCGAGGGAGCTTGCTCCCGCTGGGCTGCGCAGCAGCCCCAAAACCAGCGGGTGCGGTGAGCCTAGTGGTGCCGGGCGACGGATTTGGGCCCGCTTCCGGTCCAGCGGGAGCAAGCTCCCTCGCCACAATGATTCAGGCTACGACCCAAGGGCACTGGGCATCCTTCGGCGTGGGTTTTGTACATCTACTGTAACGACCTGCCATTGGCGCCCCGGCCTTATCCGGGTCTATGTTTTTTTCAGCTCGACTCAAGGACTGAGGAAAACCGCGCCATGGACACCTTCATCGAAATCTGCACGGCCACGCCCAGCGATGCCGGCATCATCAGCCGGATCGCCGAACGCTCCATCCGGGTCGGGTGTGCCGCCGAACATCGCAACGATCCCACTGTCGTCGCCGCCTGGGTACGCAACAACACCCTCGCGCATATCCGCCCCTGGCTGGCCGACCCACGCTTGCGCCTGACCCTGGCCCGTTTGCAGGGGCGGCCGGCGGGTGTCGCCATGGCCTCGGCCAGTGGCCGGATCGCCTTCTGCTACGTACAGCCGGAGTCCTTCCGCCGCGGTGTCGGCCAGGCGCTGGTGCGGGACATCGAGGCCTGGCTGCGCGGGCGCGGGGTGGCCCGGGTGCGCCTCAACAGCACCCGTAGCAGCCAGGCGTTCTATCGACACCTGGGGTTCGAGCAAAGCGCTGATGCCTTCGCCATCGGCGGGGTCAAGGCCATTGCGATGCACAAGCCACTGATCGCGCCACAGGAGAAAGTGCTGCCCGCGAGTAAATCCCCCCGTGGCTGATGCGTTTCCACTACAGGAAACCTGCATGTGCGCCCCGACCGGATGCGCACCTGCCCGGTGTGTCGTTTTGGGTCACTACGTACTGCGGGGTCGAGAGATGTCAGTCGCCAACAGCCTTATCGAAGCACAGCCGGCCCGGGTCAGCCCCGTGCCGGCCGAGACGCTCTACCAGTTCAATGAGTCGCCGCTGCTGGCTCGCCAGAGTCGGCAGGAGTCCAATGCCCGCAGCTATCCACGGCGCATACCCCTGGCGCTCAAGCGCGCCAAGGGGTTGTATGTCGAGGACGTCGAGGGCCGCACCTTCATCGATTGCCTGGCCGGCGCCGGCACGCTGGCGCTGGGGCATAACCACCCGGTGGTGATCGACGCGATCCAGCAGGTGCTGGCCGATGAGCTGCCGTTGCACACCCTGGACCTGACCACGCCGGTCAAGGACCGCTTCGTCCAGGACCTGTTCGGCCTGTTGCCGGTGGAGCTGGCCGCCGAGGCGAAGATCCAGTTCTGCGGCCCCACCGGTACCGACGCGGTGGAAGCCGCCCTCAAGCTGGTGCGTACCGCGACCGGACGCAGCACCGTGCTGTCGTTCCAGGGCGGTTATCACGGCATGAGTCAGGGGGCATTGAGCCTGATGGGCAGCCTGGGGCCGAAGAAACCCTTGGGCGCCTTGCTCAGCAGCGGCGTGCAGTTCATGCCATACCCCTACAATTACCGCTGCCCGTTCGGGCTGGGCGGTGTCGAGGGCGTGAAGGCCAACCTGCATTACCTGGAAAACCTGCTGAACGACCCGGAGGCCGGCGTGCAATTGCCGGCGGCGGTCATCGTCGAAGTGGTGCAGGGCGAGGGCGGAGTCATTCCCGCCGACCTGGATTGGCTGCGCGGCTTGCGGCGGATCACCGAGCAGGCAGGGGTGGCGTTGATCGTCGACGAAATCCAGAGCGGCTTCGGTCGTACCGGCAAGATGTTTGCCTTCGAGCATGCCGGGATCATCCCGGACGTGGTGGTGTTGTCCAAGGCCATTGGCGGCAGCCTGCCGCTGGCGGTGGTGGTTTACCGCGACTGGCTCGACACCTGGTTGCCGGGCGCTCACGCCGGGACCTTCCGTGGCAATCAGATGGCCATGGCCGCCGGCTCCGCTGTCATGCGTTACCTGCGAGAGCACGACCTGCCGGCCCACGCCGCCGCCATGGGCGAACGCCTGAGCGAGCACCTGCACATCCTGCAGCGGGACTACCCGCAACTGGGCGATATCCGCGGTCGCGGGCTGATGCTCGGTGTCGAGTTGGTGGACCCGGCGGGCAAGCCGGACGCCCAGGGCCATCCACCGGTGCATGCCCAGCTGGCGCCACGCCTGCAACGCGAATGCCTCAAGCGCGGGCTGATCCTGGAGCTGGGCGGTCGCCAGGGCGGCGTGGTGCGGTTCCTGCCACCGTTGATCATCACCCGCGCCGAAATCGACCGGGTCGCCGAGATTTTCGGGCGAGCCCTGCATGCGGCGGTCACCGAGAGCTAATTTTCAGCCGGCCCCGTACGTTCCTTTCATATCCTGGCTGCGCATGTGACGCAGCGAACCTCGAGCAAAGATGGAGAGACACCCATGACTTCAGTATTCGACCGCGAGGACATCGTCTTTCAGGTCGTGGTCAACCACGAAGAGCAATATTCGATCTGGCCAGACTACAAGGCCGTCCCCGAGGGCTGGCGTACCGTCGGTAAAAGCGGCTTCAAGAAGGAGTGCCTGGCCTACATCGAAGAAGTCTGGACCGACATGCGCCCGCTGAGCCTGCGCAAGAAAATGGACGAGCAGGCGGCTGCGACCCACTAAAATGTAGAGCCTGTGGCAGCAAGAAAGTTATCCACAGGAAGGCTGCGGGAGAATGCAAATCTTGCAGTCACATCAGAACCGCTGTGGGAGCGAGCTTGCTCGCGATAGCGGTGGATCGGCAACATCAATGCCGGCTGACACTCCGCAATCGCGAGCAAGCTCGCTCCCACAGAGGCCGGCCGGCGTTACCAGCTATTGCTCGATCAAAAAATCAATCAACGCCCGTGCCGCCGCCGGCAATTGCCGATGGGGCGGGTAGATGATTGAAAAGGGTCGGCTGCGCCCGCCAAAGTCCTCCAGCAAAGCCACCAGTTCCCCACGCTCGATTCGCTCCCGGACAATGAATTCATAGGTCTGGCAGATCCCCATCCCGGCCTGTGCCAGGGACACGATACCCAATACATCATCGGACACTTGCACATTGCCCGCCGGCAGCCATTCCCGGTCTTCATGATTGTCGCGAAACAGCCAGGGGGCGATGCGTCCGCTGCTGGGCATTACGAAGGGCAGGCAGGCGTGGGCAGCCAGTTCATCGACGTGCCGGGGCATCCCGGCGCGTTCCAGGTAATGCGGCGCGGCCACCAGGCACAGGCGGGCGTCTTCGAGCTTGCGTCCGACCAGGCCGCTGTCCGGCAGCGGCCCAAGGCGGATCGCCAGGTCATACCCCTCGGCCACCAGATCGACATTGCGGTTGGTGATACTCAGTTCGACCCGAACTTGCGGGTAAGCCTCGGCGAAACGCGACAGCAGCGATGGCAGGCGGTAATGGCCGTAGGTGGTCGGCACGCTCAAGCGCACACGACCGGTCAAGACACCGTCCTGGCCCTGGATTCGCCGCTCGGCGTCGTCAATCAGGGCAAAGGCCGAGCGCGACTGTTCCAGGTACAACGTGCCGGCATCGGTCAGGTTCAGGCGCCGGGTCGTGCGTCGCAACAGTTGCACCCCGAGCCGGGCTTCGAGGCGGGAGATGGCGCGGCTCAGGACCGAAGGCGTGGTGCCCAGCGCCACGGCACCGGCGCTGAGCGTGCCTTTTTCCACGACCGTGACGAAGGCTTCCACGTCGGCCAGATAATCGAATCGACGGGCCATTGTTGCCTCCAGGGGCCAAGTGATGTTCCGGTGCGCCAGTTTATCGCCGGTGAACGCATCAATACAGTGGGCGCATCTTTTATCGAAACAGCCTGGAGTCATCATGAAAAAGCTCACGACCTTGGCAACGTCTGTCGTTCTGGCGGGTATTGGCGTCGCGGCCCATGCCGATAACGTGCTGGTGGTCCTGTCGGATTCCGATCATCTGGATCTGAACAATGGCAAGGTCTTCTCCACCGGGTTTTACCTCAACGAATTGCTGCAACCGGTGAAGCTGTTGCTGGATGCCGGTCACCACGTGACATTCGCCACCCCGGAGGGCAAGGCGCCGACTCTGGACCGGTCCTCGGTGGACAAGATGTACTTCAACAATGATCCGGCGGAGCTGGAGCGCTACCAGGCGTTGCTGGTGCAACTGAACATCACTTCGGCCAAGGACTCGCCGGTGATCAGCCTGGCCCGTGTCGAGCAGATCGGTCTGGAGCAGTTCGATGCCCTGTACATTCCCGGCGGGCATGCGCCCATGCAGGATTTGCTCACGAGCGCACCGCTGGGGCGGGTGTTGACGCACTTCCATGACAAGGGCAAGACCACCGCGCTGGTTTGCCACGGGCCGATCGCATTGCTGTCGACCCTGCCTGATGCCAAGGGCTTCGTTGGTCAGTTGACTACCAAAGGCCAGGCCTCGGCCCCGTCGAATTGGATCTACGCCGGGTACAAAATGACCGTGATCAGCAATCAGGAAGAAGAACTGGCCAAGGGGCTGCTGGGCGGTGGGAGCATGAAATTCTACCCACAGACCGCGTTGCAGCAGGCTGGCGGGCAGTACAGCAGCAACACCACGCCGTGGACTGCCCATGTGGTGACGGATCGGGAATTGATTACCGGCCAGAACCCGGCGTCGGCGCTGGCGGTGGGGCAGGCGTTGGTTGAGCGGTTGAAACCATAGGCCGGAAGACTTCCCAACCCTTGTGGGAGCGAGCTTGCTCGCGATTGCGGCGGGTCAGCAAGATCAATGTTGGCTGACACTCCGTCATCGCGAGCAAGCTCGCTCCCACAGGTTCCCGGCACACCGTCTGGTTATTTGAACCGCCGTTCCACCCCTTTCTCCACCAGGATCTTCGCCGAAATCTCTTCCACGGAAAAATGCGTGGAGTTGATATGGGGAATGTTCTCCCGTCGGAACAGGTTTTCCACCTCACGCACTTCGAACTCGCACTGGGCGTAGCTTGAATAACGACTGTTGGGCTTGCGCTCGTTGCGGATCGCCGTGAGGCGGTCCGGGTCGATGGTCAGGCCGAACAGCTTGTGCTGGTGGGCGCGCAGGGCGCTGGGCAGTTGCAGGCGCTCCATGTCGTCTTCGGTCAGCGGATAGTTGGCCGCGCGGATGCCGAATTGCATCGCCATGTACAGGCACGTCGGTGTCTTACCACAACGCGACACGCCCACTAGGATCAGGTCGGCCTTGTCGTAATAATGCGTGCGGGCGCCGTCATCGTTGTCCAGCGCGAAGTTGACCGCCTCGATCCGCTCCATGTAGTTGGAGTTGTGGCCAATGGAATGGGACTTGCCGACCGAGTAGGAGGAATGCTCGCTCAGTTCCTGTTCCAGGGGCGCCAGGAAGGTGGAAAAAATGTCGATCATGAAACCATTGGACGTTGCAAGAATCTCACGGATGTCCTGATTGACGATGGTATCGAAGATGATCGGGCGGAAACCGTCGGTTTCGGCGGCTTTATTGATTTGCTGTACCATGGCCCGCGCCTTGTCGACGCTGTCTATGTACGGACGTGTCATCTTGGCGAAGGTAATGTTTTCGAACTGTGCCAACAGGCTTTGGCCTAGCGTTTCGGCCGTGATGCCGGTGCCGTCGGAGATAAAGAAAGCAGATCGTTTCATTTGCGCCTTGGGCCTTAAGCTAGTGAGCTAGTGACGATTCTTGGATATGATAGGCGCGATTTGCCGGCCGCCAGTGGCCTGCATTCTCACTTATTTTCCAGGTCCAGGCCATATCGCCGGCAAGCGCTCCCCTGGAGCCGCCGGTGCCTTGAGCTTTTCCAACACAGTTAGTGGAGAGATCACCTTGGTAGAGTACGTAGTTTCCCTCGATAAGCTCGGCGTCCATGATGTGGAGCATGTGGGGGGCAAGAACGCATCCCTGGGCGAGATGATCAGCAACCTCGCCGGTGCCGGCGTATCGGTGCCAGGTGGCTTCGCCACGACCGCCCAGGCTTATCGTGATTTCCTGGAACTGAGCGGCCTGAACAAGCAGATCCACGATGCGCTCGATGCCCTGGACGTCGATGACGTCAACGCCCTGGCCAAGACCGGTGCCCAGATCCGTCAATGGATCATGGAAGCCGAGTTCCCCGAGAAACTGAACGCCGAGATCCGCACCGCTTTCGCCAAACTGTCCGAAGGCAATCCCGATATCGCCGTCGCCGTGCGTTCATCGGCCACCGCCGAAGACCTGCCGGATGCCTCCTTCGCCGGCCAGCAGGAAACCTTCCTGAACATCCGTGGCGTGGAAAACGTCATCCGTGCCGCCAAGGAAGTCTTCGCCTCCCTTTTCAACGACCGTGCCATTTCCTACCGCGTGCACCAGGGCTTCGACCACAAGCTGGTCGCCCTGTCCGCCGGTGTGCAGCGCATGGTCCGCTCCGAAACCGGCACCGCCGGCGTGATGTTCACCCTCGACACCGAGTCCGGCTTCCGTGACGTGGTGTTCATCACCGGCGCCTACGGCCTGGGTGAAACCGTCGTGCAGGGCGCGGTGAACCCGGATGAGTTCTACGTTCACAAGGGCACGCTGCAAGCCGGTCGTCCGGCCATCCTGCGCCGCAACCTGGGCAGCAAGGCCATCAAGATGATCTACGGCGACGAAGCCAAGGCCGGTCGCTCGGTGAAGACCGTCGACGTGGACAAGGCCGAGCGCGCGCGTTTCTGCCTGAGCGACGCCGAGGTCAGCGAGCTGGCCAAGCAGGCGATGATCATCGAGCAGCACTACAAGTGCCCGATGGACATCGAGTGGGCCAAGGACGGTGACGACGGCAAGCTGTATATCGTGCAGGCCCGTCCGGAAACCGTGAAAAGCCGCACCCAGGCCAACGTCATGGAGCGCTACCTGCTCAAGGAAACCGGCACCGTGCTGGTGGAAGGCCGGGCCATCGGCCAGCGCATCGGCGCGGGCAAGGTGCGGATCATCAAAGACGTCTCGGAGATGGACAAGGTCCAGGCCGGCGACGTACTGGTCTCCGACATGACCGACCCGGACTGGGAACCGGTGATGAAGCGCGCCAGCGCCATCGTCACCAACCGCGGCGGGCGTACCTGCCACGCGGCGATCATCGCCCGTGAACTGGGGATCCCGGCCGTGGTCGGTTGCGGCAACGCCACCCAACTGCTCAAGGACGGCCAGGGCGTGACCGTTTCCTGCGCCGAAGGCGACACCGGCTATATCTTCGAGGGCGAACTGGGCTTCGACATCAAGAAGAACTCCGTGGACGCCATGCCGGATCTGCCGTTCAAGATCATGATGAACGTCGGCAACCCGGACCGTGCCTTCGACTTCGCCCAGTTGCCGAACGCCGGTGTGGGCCTGGCCCGCCTGGAGTTCATCATCAACCGCATGATCGGCGTGCACCCCAAGGCACTGCTGAACTACGACGGCCTGCCCCAGGAAATCAAGGACAGCGTCGACAAGCGCATTGCCGGCTACAACGATCCGGTCGGTTTCTACGTCGAGAAGCTGGTGGAAGGCATCAGTACCCTGGCGGCGGCGTTCTGGCCGAAAAAGGTCATCGTGCGTCTGTCGGACTTCAAGTCCAACGAATACGCCAACCTGATCGGCGGCAAGCTCTACGAGCCGGAAGAAGAGAACCCGATGTTGGGCTTCCGTGGCGCGTCGCGCTACATCAGCGAATCGTTCCGCGACTGCTTCGAGCTCGAGTGCCGCGCCCTCAAGCGCGTGCGCAACGAGATGGGCCTGACCAACGTCGAGATCATGGTGCCGTTCGTGCGGACCCTGGGCGAAGCGAGCCAGGTCGTCGACCTGCTGGCGGAAAACGGCCTGGCCCGTGGCGACAATGGCCTGCGCGTGATCATGATGTGCGAATTGCCGTCCAACGCCATCCTGGCTGAAGAGTTCCTCGAGTTCTTCGACGGTTTCTCCATCGGTTCCAACGACTTGACCCAGCTGACCCTGGGCCTGGACCGCGATTCCGGGATCATCGCCCACCTGTTCGACGAGCGGAACCCGGCGGTCAAGAAGCTGCTGGCCAATGCCATCGCCGCCTGCAACAAGGCTGGCAAGTACATCGGCATCTGCGGCCAGGGTCCTTCGGACCACCCGGACCTGGCCAAGTGGCTGATGGAACAGGGCATCGAAAGCGTTTCGTTGAACCCCGACTCCGTGCTGGAAACCTGGTTCTTCCTGGCCGAGGGTCAGGCGGCGGTCTGATCGAGTGAAGGGGCCTCACCGGTAATGTAAGCCGGGTAACCTTTGTGGGAGCGAGCTTGCTCGCGATAGCGGAGTGTCAGCCAAGATTATTTTGCTGATCCAACGCAATCGCGAGCAAGCTCGCTCCCACAGTCGTCTTTTTTTGTGCAAGAAGATTATGCAAAGCAGCAGCGACCTATTTCCTGTCGCCCTGATCAGCGCCGAGCGGCGCGGTGATCTGAGCGAAGATGTCTATCGCTTGAAACCCGGCAACAGCCCGGACTACAGCGTCGAACTGGCCGTGACCCGGCTGGGCATGGCCGATGCCGGCCAGACCCGTGGCGTCCCGGTGATCCTGTTGCACGGCAGTTTTTCCAACCGGCGCTTCTGGTATTCGCCCAAGGGCCTGGGCCTGGGGGCGTACCTGGCACGCCTGGGATTCGACGTGTGGATCCCCGAGATGCGCGGCCATGGGCTCTCCCAGCGCAACCAGGGCTATCGCCACAATCGAGTGGCCGACTACGCCCGCTACGATTTGCCGGCCATTGGCGCCTTCGTGCGTGAACAGAGCGGGCAGGTTCCCCACTGGATTGGTCATTCCCTGGGGGGCATCACCCTGGCGGCAGCCTTGGGCGGCCACTACCTGGGCGAGCCTGCCGTGGCGTCGGCGGCGTTTTTCGGCACCCAGGTCAGCCGCACCTACTGGCCGCTGAAGATTCCGCCGGTGGAATGGAGCGGTCGCTTCATTCTCAAGCGCTTTGCCCAGTTATCCGGCTCGAGGCTCAAGCGTGGCCCCGAGGACGAGCCTATCGGCCTGGCCCTGGAAAGTATGCGTTGGTACGGTTTGTTCGGGCGTTTCGGCGATGCCGAGAAGAACTGGTGGGCCGGGTTGGCCGATGTCCAGTTGCCGGTGCTGGCGGTGAGTGCCGCGGGTGATCACCAGGACCCGACCTGGGCTTGCCGCAAGCTTTTCGATCAGATCGGCTCCGTGCACAAGCAGTTTGTCTGCCTGGGCCGGAGACAGGGTTTCACTGACGATTTCGGTCATGTCGAGATGCTGGTCAGCAAGGCCGCCCACCTTGAGGTCTGGCCGTTGGTGGCGCGTTGGCTCGAGGATCAACAGGCCCCCCTGCTGGCAGAACAGCCCCAGTTGGCCGAGGCGGTTTGAGGCGAAGGCTCTGACAAGGGCATTTCGCTCTGGTCGGCTTGCGGCTAAGATATGACGCTTCAAGCAGTTCCAGTCACAAACGGTTGCTCATTCAGTCTGACGTTCCAGCCTTCCAGGAGTTGTTCGATGAACCATTACCTCACGCCCGACCTGTGCGACGCCTACCCGGAACTGGTGCAGGTGTTGGAACCGATGTTCAGCAATTTCGGTGGCCGCGATTCCTTCGGCGGCGAAATCGTGACCATCAAGTGCTTCGAGGACAACTCGCGGGTCAAGGAGCAGGTTGAATTCAAAGGCAACGGCAAGGTGCTGGTGGTCGACGGCGGCGGTTCCCTGCGCCGGGCACTGCTGGGGGACATGCTGGCGGAAAAAGCCGCGAAAAATGGCTGGGAAGGGCTGGTGATCTACGGTTGCATCCGCGACGTCGATGTCATCGCCCAGACCGACCTCGGGGTCCAGGCCCTGGCCAGCCATCCGATGAAGACCGACCGGCGTGGTGTCGGCGAGCTCAATGTGGCAGTGACCTTTGCCGGCGTGACGTTCCGCCCGGGCGAGTATGTCTACGCCGACAACAACGGCGTGATCGTTTCGCCAAGCCCGCTGAAAATGCCTGAATGAAGCGCTGCAGCCATAAGGGATGAGGATGTTCGAGGAAGAAAACGCGCAATGGGGGCTGGTGCATGCCCTGGTGCTGGACGGTAAAGGCGGCGCGCGTTCCATAGCCCGGACCGAACTCGACGATTTGCAGTTGCAGGCCCACGAAAGCCTGTGGCTGCACTGGGATCGCAGTCATCCGCAAACCCACACCTGGCTGCGCAAATCCAGCGGCCTGAGCGAATTCAACTGCGACCTGCTGCTCGAAGAGAACACCCGGCCGCGCTTGTTGCCGTTGCCCAACGCCGAACTGCTGCTGTTCCTGCGGGGGATCAACCTCAACCCGGGCGCCGAGCCGGAAGACATGGTGTCGGTACGGATCTTCGCGTCCGCCCAGCGGGTGATCTCCCTGCGCCTGCGTCCGTTGCGCGCCACCGATGAACTGTTGGCGCAACTGGCCGAGGGCAAGGGGCCGAAAACGGCGTCTGAACTCATCCTTTATATGGCGCAATACCTCACCAACAAGGTGCAGGACCTGGTCACTTGCCTGTCCGAAATCGTCGATGGCGAGGAAGAAAAGCTTGATACCGACGAACGGTATACCCCCGAGCACGACGCCATTTTGCACATCCGTCGAAGGGCCGCCGGACTCAAGCGATTCCTGGCGCCACAGCGGGACATCTTCGGCCAGATGACGCGGCTCAAGCTGCCCTGGTTTTTCGACGACGACGGCGACTATTGGAACGAATTGAACAACAGCCTGACCCGTTACCTCGAGGAGCTGGAATTGACTCGAGAGCGCGTGGGGCTTGTGCTGGAGGCCGAAGACCGGCGCCTTTCGGTACGCATGAACCGCACCATGTACCGCTTCGGCATCGTCACCGGGATTTTCCTGCCGATGAGTTTTCTCACCGGCCTTTTAGGTATCAACGTCGGCGGCATTCCGTTTTCCGAAAGCCCCTACGGTTTCATGGTCGCGTGCCTGCTGATGATCTGCGTGGCACTGGGGCAGTGGTGGTTGTTCCGCCGTTTGCGCTGGGTGTGACAGGGGTTTCATGTGACCCGACGAAATTTGATCGCGTCTTCCACAGACATCACGAGAGGTGCGTATGCACGATCCGTTTGAACAGTCTTTGCGCGACATGCTCAAGGCTTCGCCGTCCAGCCGGGACGACGATGCATGCCTGGGACGTGTACTGAAAACCGCCAACCGCCAGGTCGGCGCGGGCGATCTGTTCAGCCTGCTGGGCCGTTGGTTGCCCGCGCTGATGATCGCCCTGAATAACGGATCGGCCCATGTCTCGCCGGTTTCCCGCCGTAAACCTGTTACTCGCACCGCTGATAAGGCTGATTGAATATGGAACTTGATCTCTGGACCCAGAGCCTCGTCACGGCAATGACTGCGTTGTGGACCAAGGTAGCCAACTTCATCCCGAACCTCTTCGGGGCGCTGGTGGTGCTGTTGTTGGGTTTTGTCGTGGCCAAGCTGCTGGATACACTGCTGTCCAAGTTGCTCGCCAAGCTGGGCCTCGATCGCCTGATGGGCGGCACCGGCCTGACCAAGTTGCTGTCCCGTGGCGGCATCCAGGTGCCGATCTCGACCTTGGTCGGCAAGATTGTCTATTGGTTCGTATTGCTTATTTTCCTGGTTTCCGCAGCAGAATCCCTTGGCCTTGAGCGAGTTTCAGCTACGCTCGATATGCTTGCATTGTATTTGCCGAAGGTTTTTGGTGCCGCGCTGGTATTGCTGGTGGGGGTCCTGCTGGCACAACTGGCCAATGGGCTGGTACGCGGTGCGGCCGAAGGCGTCGGGCTGGACTATGCCGCTGGCGTGGGGCGTATCGCCCAGGGCCTGGTGATTATCATCAGCATTTCGGTGGCGATCAGCCAGTTGGAGGTCAAGACTGACCTGCTCAACCACGTGATCGTGATCGTATTGATTACCGTTGGTCTGGCGGTTGCGCTGGCAATGGGATTGGGAAGCCGGGAAATCGCCGGTCAGATTCTTGCGGGAATCTATGTGCGTGAATTGTATGAGGTTGGGCAACAAGTGCGTGTTGGCGAGGTCGAAGGCCAGATCGAGGAGATCGGCACGGTGAAAACCACATTGCTGACCGAGGAGGGCGAGTTGGTGTCGCTTTCCAATCGGATCCTGCTGGAACAGCATGTGAGTAGCCGCTAACCCGGCAAACCCTGCTAATGTATGCCGCCGCGAAATGCCTGCTAGCACAGGCTGCGGCGCACATTGACCTAGACTGTCGGCCCGACTTGTTTTGAACAAACCCCAATCGCTATCCACGCGCTACGACCCCCGTGATCTCTCCGATGAGGAGTTGGTCGCGCGCGCACATACGGAGCTGTTCCACGTAACACGCGCCTATGAAGAGTTGATGCGTCGCTACCAGAGAACTTTATTTAACGTTTGTGCGCGTTATCTCGGGAACGATCGTGATGCTGACGATGTCTGTCAGGAGGTGATGTTGAAGGTGCTGTATGGCCTGAAGAACTTCGAGGGGAAATCGAAGTTCAAGACCTGGCTCTACAGCATCACGTACAACGAATGCATCACGCAGTATCGCAAGGAACGGCGAAAGCGTCGCTTGATGGACGCGTTGAGCCTGGACCCTCTCGAGGAAGCGTCGGAAGATAAGGCGCCCAAGCCCGAGGAAAAGGGTGGACTCGATCGCTGGCTGGTCTATGTAAACCCGATCGACCGGGAAATTCTGGTGCTACGATTTGTCGCAGAGCTGGAATTCCAGGAGATCGCAGACATCATGCACATGGGTTTGAGCGCGACAAAAATGCGTTACAAGCGCGCTCTTGACAAATTGCGTGAGAAATTTGCGGGCATTGCTGAAACTTAGTTCGGCGCAAATATCTCTTACGCGTAGGCAAGTTCTGATAGACTTGCCGCCGAGTTGTCCCCCGGTTTGCGGGACTGCTTCACAATCACCAGATGGGGATTTAACGGATGAAACTGAAAAACACCTTGGGCTTTGCCATTGGTTCTTTGATTGCTGCCACTTCGTTCGGCGCTCTGGCACAAGGCCAAGGCGCAGTTGAAATCGAAGGCTTCGCCAAGAAAGAACAATTCGACAGCGCTCGTAACTTCAAGAACAACGGCAACCTGTTCGGCGGTTCGGTTGGTTACTTTCTGACCGACGACGTTGAACTGCGTCTGGCCTACGACGAAGTGCACAACGCACGTACCGACGACGGCACTAACGTCAAGGGCGCCAACACCGCTCTGGACGCCCTGTACCACTTCAACAACCCAGGCGACATGCTGCGTCCTTACGTTTCGGCCGGTTTCTCCGACCAGAGCATCGACCAGAATGGCAGCAACGGTCGTAACCGTTCTACCTTCGCCAACGTTGGTGGCGGCGCCAAGCTGTATTTCACCGAGAACTTCTACGCCCGTGCCGGCGTTGAAGCTCAGTACAACATCGACCAGGGCGACACCGAGTGGGCGCCAAGCGTTGGTATCGGTGTGAACTTCGGTGGCGGCTCCAAGCCTGCTGCTGCTCCAGTTCCAGCTCCGGCTGAAGTCTGCTCCGACAGCGACAACGACGGCGTGTGCGACAACGTCGACAAGTGCCCTGACACCCCAGCCAACGTAACCGTTGACGCTGATGGCTGCCCAGCAGTTGCCGAAGTCGTTCGTGTTGAGCTGGACGTCAAGTTCGACTTCGACAAGTCGGTCGTCAAGCCTAACAGCTACGGCGACATCAAGAACCTGGCTGACTTCATGAAGCAGTACCCATCCACCAGCACCACTGTTGAAGGTCACACTGACTCCGTCGGTCCTGACGCTTACAACCAGAAACTGTCCGAGCGTCGTGCAAACGCCGTTAAGCAAGTTCTGACCAACCAGTACGGTGTTGAATCGTCCCGCGTTCAGTCTGTTGGCTACGGCGAAACCCGCCCAGTTGCCGACAACGCCACTGAAGCTGGTCGTGCAGTTAACCGTCGCGTAGAAGCGCAGGTTGAAGCTCAAGCTAAGTAATTAGCCCACAGCTTTGGAAAAGCCCGGCCTAGGCCGGGCTTTTCTTTGCCTGGGATTTATGAAAATGAGGGGGGCGTTGCCGCAAGACCGTTGGTTAAACACAAAACCTGTGGGAGCGAGCTTGCTCGCGATAGCGGTGTGTCAGCCAGTATTGATGCTGCTGACCCGACGCTATCGCGAGCAAGCTCGCTCCCACATTGGGTTGGGTGTTGTTTGTTACAGCGCCGAAGCCTGAACCCACGCAGGCTGTGACGCTGCCAGTTCGGCAGCACCGGCCACCGCGCCAATCACCAGGATCGCCGGGCTCTTGAGCTGGAAGGCGCTGGCATCGGCTTCCATCGAGGCCAGGTCGCTGCGGCAATCACGCTGGTGGGGCAGGGAGGCGTTTTCGATCATGGCCACGGGCGTGTTCGCCGCCAGGCCACCGGCCAGCAACTGCTCACGGATCTCGCTCAGTTTCGCCACGCCCATGTACACCACCAGCGTTGTGCCGCTTTGAGCCAAGGCTTGCCAGTTCAGGCTGCTACCGTCCTGGGTGTGGGCCGTGACGAGGGTCACGCCCCGGGCAATCCCGCGCAGGGTCAGTGGAATATCGCACTGGGTCGCCCCCGCGAGGCCGGCGGTGATGCCGTTGACCAGCTCCACCTCGACGCCATGCTCGCGCAACCACTGCGCCTCTTCGCCGCCACGGCCGAAGATGCACGGGTCGCCGCCCTTGAGACGCACCACGCATTTGCCCTGGCGGGCATAACGCAGCATCAGCCGATGAATGAAGGCCTGGGGGGTGGAACGGCAGCCGCCGCGCTTGCCCACGGCAATGATGCGCGCAGCGGGGCAGTGTTCCAGCACCGCGGCATTGACCAGGTCGTCGATCAACACCACGTCGGCCTCGCCCAAGGCGCGCACGGCTTTGAGGGTCAGCAATTCAGGGTCACCGGGACCTGCACCCACCAGCCAGACTTTTGCGTTCATAGTGTTTTCCTCACGAGATAGCCGCCAGCGGTTGCGCAGTGGCAACCAGCAGGCGTTTGATTTCCGGTACGCACGAACCGCATTGCGTGCCACAGCCCAATTCCTGTTTAAGCCCCTGCAAGTCCAAGCCACGTTCAATGCCTGCGCAGATCGCACGCTGGCTGACGTTCATGCAGTTGCACAGCGTTTTGCTGCCACCCGTTGCGGCGCCGACATTGCCCGGCGGCGCGCTCAAAGGCGCCAGCAGCCAGCGCCGCAGTTGTTCATCGGCACGGCCTTCCAGCCACAGGTTCTGCAGCCAGTGCCGAGCCAGGGTTTCGCCGGCCAGGCGAATGGCGGTGATGCGGCCGCTTTCGATGCGCACCCGTTTGCCGATAGCGCGACGCGGGTCGTCATAGGCCAGCACCGGCCCGTCGATCAGGCCCAATTGCTCGTCGATGGCCTGGAGCAGTTGCGGTTCGGGTGCAACGGCGCTGGCAGCGCGAATCAGCAACGCAGGACGCTCACGGCCGGTCAGGCTCAGGCTGACGTAGGAAAACGCCTCGCACAGGGGGCGCAGCGCCTCCAGATGCTGTTGAACATCGCCTTCGATCAAGGCGAAAAGCTGCCAAGGCAGGTTCACCGGCTCCAGGCGCACGCCGCTGTGCTTGAGTTCCGGTTGTTTCGACAAGGGGTCGAAAGCCGGTTGAGTCAGGGTATTCACGCCGCCCTTGAGGAATCGATCACCCCAGTGCATGGGCAGGAACGCTTGGCCGGGGCGCACGCTGTCGTCGCTGTCCACCGCCACGATCACGCTGCCGCGACGGCTCTTGAGGCTGACCAGGTCGCCCGCTTGCAGGCGATGCCGCTGCAGTTCATCGGGATGCAGGCTGAGTACGGCTTCGTTCACATGCCCAAACAGCTGCGCGGCGGTACCGGTGCGGCTCATGCCGTGCCACTGGTCACGCAAGCGGCCAGTGTTGAGGGTCAATGGGTAGCGGGCGTCACGCAGTTCCTGGGCGGCGCGATAGGGATCGGCCACGAAGCGCGCTCGGCCACTGTCGGTCGGGAAAATCCCGTCCACGTACAGGCGCGCCGTCCCGACCGTGGCGCCGTCCGGGAAGGGCCATTGCTGAGGGCCGAGCCGGTCGATCAGGGCATGGCTGATGCCGGACAAGTCCAGGTCGCGGCCACGGGTCAGTTGCTTGTATTCATCGAACAGTTGGGCCGGGGTGTCAAAGGCGAACAGGCTGGGTTGGCCTGGGCGCAGACGTTTCTCCAGGCGTTGTGCGAAATCCACTGTGATTGCCCAGTCCGGCCGTGCTTCACCCGGTGCGCCGATGGCCCGACGGACGTGGGAAATACGCCGTTCGGAGTTGGTCACCGAGCCTTCTTTCTCGCCCCAACTGGCTGCCGGCAGCAGCAGGTCGGCAAAGGCAGCGGTCTCGGTGGTCCGGAAGGCTTCCTGCAACACCACGAACGGACAGGCTTGCAGGGCCTCGCGTACCGCTGTCTGGTCCGGCATCGACTGGGCCGGGTTGGTGCAGGCGATCCACAAGGCCTTGATCTTGCCGCTGCGCACTTGCTCGAACAGCTCGATGGCGCTCAAGCCGGTGGTGGCGGGCAATTGCTCGACGCCCCAGTAACGGGCGACGTCGGCGCGATGCTCCGGGTTGGCCGCTTCACGATGGCCCGGCAACAGGTTCGACAGGCTGCCGGTTTCCCGTCCGCCCATGGCATTGGGCTGGCCGGTCAGTGAGAAGGGGCCCGCCCCCGGCCGGCCGATTTGCCCGGTGGCCAGGTGCAGGTTGATCAGTGCGCTGTTCTTGGCGCTGCCGGCGGTGGACTGGTTCAGGCCCATGCACCACAGCGACAGGAAGCTCGGCGAGGTGCCGACCCATTCGGCGCACTGGTGCAGTTGTTCGACGCTGATGCCGCACAACTGGGCGACCATTGCCGGGGTGTAGTCGCGTACCAGGTTCTTCAGGTCCGCCAAACCTTCGGTGTGGGCCTTGATGAAGTCGCGGTCGACCCAGTCTTCCCACAGCAGCAGGTGCAAAATCCCATGGAACAAGGCGACATCGGTGCCCGGCAGGATCGCCAGGTGCAGGTCCGCCAGGTCGCAGGTGTCGGTGCGCCGGGGATCGATGACGATGATTTTCATCTGCGGCCGGCGGGATTTGGCCTCTTCGAGGCGGCGAAAGAGGATGGGATGGGCGTAGGCCATGTTACTGCCGACGATCATCACGCAGTCGCTCAGCTCCAGGTCTTCGTAACTGCAGGGTGGGGCGTCGGCGCCGAGGCTGCGTTTGTAGCCCACCACGGCGGAGGACATGCACAGCCGGGAATTGCTGTCGATGTTGTTGGTGCCCACCAATGCCCGGGCGAGTTTGTTGAAGGCGTAGTAATCCTCGGTCAGCAATTGGCCGGAGATGTAGAACGCCACGCTGTCGGGGCCGTGCTCGGCGATGGTCGCCGCGAAGACGCTGGCGGCGTGATCCAGGGCGCTGTCCCAGTCGGTACGGGCCCGGGCCAGGCCTTTGCCCAGGCGCAGTTCCGGGTACAGGGCGCGGGCGGCGAGGTCGCCGGTCAGGTGCAGGGTGGAACCCTTGCTGCACAGTTTGCCGAAGTTGGCCGGGTGGGCGGGATCGCCGCTGACGCCGAGGATGCGCTCGTCGTCATGCTCGATCAGGACGCCGCAACCGACCCCGCAATAACAGCAGGTCGAGGCAGTGATCTGGCGGTTCATCAGCTCGCGTCCCGCAGGGCCAACTGCACCCGGCCGTTTTCGACCCGGGCCGAATGATGATGGGCGCAGCCCACGTCGGGGGCTTGGGCCTGGCCGCTTTCCAGGTCGATCTGCCAGTTGTGCAGCGGACAGGCCACGCGCTTGCCGTAGACCAAGCCTTGGGACAACGGGCCGCCCTTGTGCGGGCAACGGTCATCGAGGGCGAACACTTCATCGTCGCTGGTGCGGAAAATCGCGATATCGCCTTTGGGGCCATTGATGATGCGCGAGCCCAAGATGTTGATCTCTTCCAGTGCGCAGATATCCAACCAGTTCATGCCGGCACCTCCAGGTTTTTCACGGGGATGACCTCGAACTCTTTCTTCAACTGAGGCTGTTCCAGGCGTTGCTTCCAAGGGTCCTGTTCCAGCGACAGGGAAAACTTCAGGCGTTCGTGGAGGGCCTTGCGCCGCTCGGGGTCTTCCAGCACGGCTTTCTTGATGTGCTCCATGCCAACTCGCTGCATGTAATGCACAGTGCGTTCGAGGTAGAAGGCTTCCTCGCGGTACAACTGCAGGAAGGCGCCGTTGTATTCACGCACTTCCTCAGCGGTCTTGAGCTTGACGAAGAATTCGGCGACCTCGGTCTTGATCCCGCCGTTGCCACCGATGTACATCTCCCAGCCGGAGTCGACGCCGATAATGCCGACGTCCTTGATCCCGGCTTCCGAACAGTTGCGTGGGCAACCGGAGACGGCCAGCTTTACCTTGTGGGGGGACCACATGTTGAACAGGTCGTGTTCCAGCTCGATGCCCAGTTGGGTCGAGTTCTGCGTGCCGAAGCGGCAGAACTCACTGCCCACGCAGGTCTTCACGGTGCGGATGGACTTGCCGTAGGCGTGGCCGGACGGCATGTCGAGGTCTTTCCAGACGCCGGGGAGGTCCTGCTTCTTGATCCCCAGCAAATCGATGCGCTGCCCGCCAGTGACCTTGACCATGGGTACGTTGTACTTGTCGGCCACGTCGGCGATGCGCCGCAGTTCCGAAGGATTGGTCACGCCGCCCCACATCCGCGGAACCACCGAGTAGGTGCCGTCTTTCTGGATGTTGGCGTGGGCGCGTTCGTTGATCAGGCGCGACTGCGGGTCGTCCTGGGCTTCGCCGGGCCAGGTGGAGATCAGGTAGTAGTTCAGCGCCGGGCGGCAGGTGGCGCAGCCGTTCGGGGTGCGCCAGTTCAGGTAGCTCATGGCCCCGGCGATGCTCAGCAGGTGCTGGTCGCGGATCGCCTGGCGGATCTGGCCGTGGTTGAGGTCGCTGCACCCGCAGATGGCTTTTTCGCTCTTCGGTTTGACGTCCGCCGCGCCGCCGACGGTGTTGATCAGGATCTGTTCCACCAGGCCGGCGCAGGAGCCGCAGGAGCTGGCGGCCTTGGTGTGTTTTTTCACGTCATCGACGCTGAACAGCCCGTGTTCCTGGATCGCCTTGACGATGGCGCCCTTGCACACGCCGTTGCAGCCGCAGACTTCGGCGCTGTCGGCCATGCTCATGGCTTTGTCCTGGCCTTGGTGGCCGACGTCGCCCAAGGCGTTTTCGCCGAACATCAGGTGATCGCGGATTTCGCTGATGCCGTGGTTTTCACGGATCTGGCGGAAGTACCAGCCGCCGTCCGCGGTATCGCCATACAGGCAGGCGCCGACCAGCACGTCATCCTTGATCACCAGTTTTTTGTAGACGCCACCGATGGGGTCGGAAAGGGTGATGGTCTCGGTGCCTTCGCCGCCCATGAAGTCCCCGGCGGAGAACAGGTCGATGCCGGTGACTTTCAGCTTGGTCGACGTGACCGAGCCCTTGTAAGTGGCGAAGCCCAGTTGGGCGAGGTGGTTGGCGCAGACCTTGGCCTGCTCGAACAACGGCGCCACCAGGCCGTAGGCGGTGCCGCGGTGGTTGGCGCATTCACCGATGGCGTAGATGCGCGGGTCGTAGGTTTGCATCGTGTCGTTGACCAGGATCCCACGGTTGCACGGGATGCCGGATTTTTCCGCCAGCGCGGTGTTGGGACGGATGCCGGCGGCCATCACCACCAGGTCGGCGGGGATGATGTCGCCGTTCTTGAACTGGACCGAGCCGACCCGGCCATTGCCGGCGTCGTGCAGGGCCTGGGTCTGCTCGCTGAGGCGGAATTTCAGGCCACGGTTTTCCAGGGCGGTCTGCAGCAATTGGCCGCTGGTCTTGTCCAGTTGCCGTTCCAGCAGCCATTCGCCCAGGTGCACCACGGTCACGTCCATGCCCCGCAGCTTCAAGCCGTTGGCGGCCTCCAGACCCAGCAGGCCGCCGCCGATGACCACGGCGTGCTTGTGGGTCTTGGCGGTGTCGATCATTGCCTGGGTGTCGGCGATGTCGCGGTAGCCGATCACGCCGTCCAGGGTATTGCCGGGGATCGGCAGGATGAACGGGGTGGAGCCGGTGGCGATGAGCAGGCGATCGTATTCGGCTTCGCTGCCGTCTTCGGCGATGACCCGACGCTTGACCCGGTCGATCTCCACCACTTTGCGGTTGAGCAGCAGCTTGATGTTGTTGTCCAGGTACCAGCTCAGGTCGTTGAGCACGATCTCTTCGAACGTCTGCTCACCGGCCAGCACCGGCGAGAGCAGGATGCGGTTGTAGTTGGTGTGGGGCTCGGCGCCGAACACCGTGATGTCGTACAGCTCGTTGCTCAGCTTGAGCAGTTCCTCGAGGGTTCGAACCCCGGCCATGCCGTTGCCGATCATTACCAGTTTGAGTTTTTTCATCAGGGTTCTCCGCAAGCCAGGTCCGTTTCGTCACGGCGATCGGACTGGCTCGGCAATTTTTACGAAAACAAAAAAAGGCGTCCCGCTAGCAAGCTAGCGAGGACGCCTTTGTCCTGGTCCCGTTCTCTCGGGAAGCACCGCCTTCATCGTTGGAGGCGTTGCTTTATGTATGGTGAGAGAGGTTATGCAGTGGTTGTGCCAAGTGCCGCGAGGGCGCGGATTTATTGAGGGGCAGGCGGGTGAGTCGAGTTGAAGAGGGATTTATTGCACCGAATCAAAGCGTGTTGCCCGGTATTGGAGCGCTGTCGAGCGGTAAGGCGTTTTATGTGGCGAGGGAGCTTGCTCCCGCTCGAGCGCGAAGCGGTCGCAAGTTATTGGGTCTGCTTCGCAGCCCAGCGGGAGCAAGCTCCCTCGCCACGGTCATGACGAGTGAAACACCAAAAACAGCAGCACAACATTCACCACCAACGACACCAGCGCCAACGTCCGCCAGACCTTCAGCGGTTCGCGCTCCAGCAATGGCCTGGGCCTTACGCTCAAGCTGCGGCGCTCGCCCTGTTCCAGCAGCAACAGCCATTCCTCGGCGGTTTCAAAGCGCTGGCCCGGGTCCGCCGCGACGGCGCGTTCCAGGCTTTGCCCGAGCCATTCGGGCAGGTCCGGCCGATAGCGGCTGGCACTGACCGGCACACCGAAGCGCGGACGCTGGAAGGCTTCGATCTCGCCGTAGGGATAATGCCCGGTCAGCAGGAAATACACGGTCACGCCGACGGCATACAGATCCTGTTGCGCCGTGGGCGCGGTGCCGCCGAAGGCTTCCGGGGCGATGTAGCTGGGGGTGCCGGGCAACACGTTGGCCTGGTCTTCGGACAGGCCCGGGCAGTACGCCAACCCAAAGTCCAGCAAGCGCAATTCCCCGTCGTCGCCCAGGTGCAGGTTTTCCGGCTTGATGTCGCGGTGGTAGATCTGCCTTCGATGCAACAGGCCCACGGCCCGCACCAGCCGTTGCGCCAGGTCCAGCCATTGCGCCAGAGGCAGCGGTCCACCCTGGTTGAACAGTTCGGCCAGGGTCGCCCCCGGATACTCCCGCATCACATAGTACAAATGCTGCCGCTGGGGAACGCCATGGACCTCGGGAAACTGTCGTCCGGCGACCCGCTTGAGAAACCATTCTTCCGAGAGCAAGGCCTGTCCGGCCCGGGTGTCGTCCCGTAGGTGCACGGGCAGGGTTTTCAGCAGCCAGGGTTGGCCTTGGCCGTCGCGTACCCGGTAGAGCAACGATTGCTGGCTGTGGCCGAGCAGGCTTTCGATCTGCCAGCCCTCGAAGACCTGGCCCGGTTTCAACGCAGGCGGCAGGGGCCATTGCTGCAACTGGATCAGGGCATCGCCGATGCTGGCTTCGCCCACCGCATCGACCCGCACCAACAAGGCGCTGGCGTTGTCCTGGCTACCGGCCAGGTGCGCGGCGTTGACCAGCGTCTGCGCGGCCAGGTCCAGGTCCGGCTGGTCGCGCAGGATGCCGGCGATGGCCGTGTCCCCCAGGACCGCCCAGACGCCGTCGCTGAGCAATACGAAGGTTTCGTCGATGCGCAGTTCACCGTCGAGAAAGTCGAGGATCAGGTGTTGATCCAGGCCCAGGGCGCGCTTGAGCACATGTTGCATGCCCTGCTGTTCCCAGACGTGATCCTCGCTGACCCGTTGCAGATGATCGGCATGCCAGCGGTAGACCCGGCAATCGCCGACATGCGCGAGGGTGAAGCGCCGGCCCCGCAGGACCAGCGCACTGACGGTGGTGAGCAGCGGTTGCCCGCCACCGTTGGCTTGCAGCCAACGGTTCTGTGCCAGCAACAGCCGGTCCAGGGCCTGGGCCACGCCCCAGGTTTGCGGCGTGGAGTAGTAGTCCAGGGCCAGGGCCTGCAAGGTCGAACGGGCGGCCAGCCCGCCATCGGCGCATTGGCTCACGCCGTCGGCGATGGCGAACAGGTAACCCTTGCTGGCGGCCAGGGCCGGGGCGGGGGTGACCAGGCGCAGGGCGTCCTGGTTTTCCTCCCGCGGGCCAATGGCACTGGCTTCGGCGAAGCTCAATTGCAGGCTCATGGTTGCAGGTTATACCCGAGCAGCGGTGACGGCGGCCGAACCCCAAGTGGTTCTCCAGCGACGCTTGACGCCGTGCAGGCCGAACCAGGCCAGGACACCGAGGCTGGCGAACAACCACAGCGCCAGTTGATAGCTGCCGGTGCTTTGCTTGATCGCCCCCATGCCCGCCGCCAGGGCGAAGCCACCGATGCCGCCGGCCATGCCGATCAGCCCGGTCATCACGCCGATTTCGCGACGGAAGCGTTGTGGCACCAGTTGGAACACCGCGCCGTTACCCGCACCCAAACCGAGCATGGTGCAGACGAACAGGGCCAGGGCCGCATAGGAACTTGGCAGGTTGAAGCCCACCGCCGCGATGCAGACCGCCGCTACGGTGTACATGCCCAGCAAGGTGCGGATGCCGCCGAAACGGTCCGCCAGGGCACCGCCCAAGGGCCGCATCAGGCTGCCACCGAAGACGCAGGCGGCGGTGTAATAGCCGGCGGTGACCGGGCTCAGGCCGTATTGGTCGTTGAAGTAGCCGGGCAGGGCGCTGGCCAGGCCGATGAAACCACCGAAGGTCACGCTGTAGAAGAACATGAACCACCAGCTGTCACGATCGCCCAGGGCCTTGAGGTAGTCGGCCATGGATTTGGCTTTCGGCCGCTCGGGGGCGTTCTTGGCCAGCCAGGCGAAGAGCACCAGGGTCAGCACCAGGGGGATCAGCGCGAAGCCGAACACGTTGGTCCAGCCGAAGGCCACCGCCATCACTGGAGCGATCAACGCTGCGAGCACGGTGCCCGAGTTACCGGCACCAGCGATGCCCATGGCCTTGCCCTGGTGCTGTGGCGGATACCACTGGGACGCCAGCGGCAGGGCCACGGCGAACGACGCGCCGGCCACGCCCAGGAACAAGCCCAGCAACAAGGCTTGCTCGTAGCTGTGGATGCCCAGTTTCCAGGCGCAGAACAGCGCACCGATCACAATCACCTGGCCGACCATGCCGGCGGTCTTCGGTGAAATCCGGTCGGCCAGCAGGCCCATGAACAGGCGCAGCACGGCGCCGGCCAGGATCGGTGTCGCCACCATCAGGCCGCGTTGTTGGGTGGTCAGGTGCAGGTCGGCGGAGATCTGCACCGCCAGTGGACCGAGCAGGTACCAGACCATGAAACTCAGGTCGAAGTAGAGGAAGGCCGCGAACAGTGTCGGGGTGTGGCCGGATTTCCAGAAGCTTGAATTCATCGCGCACCTCAGCTGTAAAAGTCTCGAGAAATGAGTCAGTGCTTAGAGCAGTGCGCCGTCTGTGGTCGCACCACCGGCTCCGAAGAGCCAAAACAAAAAAACGCCGCAACCCGGATCGCCAGAGAGGCAAGGAGGGTGTGCGACGTCTTTGTCGTAGGTGGGGCAACCGCCGTTGGTTACCTGTGGGTTTGCTTAAGCGAGATCTGTGCCAACAGTAGGGATTGGCGTGAGGGCTATCGCGAGCAGGCTCGCTCCCACACTGGAACTTCAGAGGCTACAGAACCTGTGGGAGCGAGCTTGCTCGCGAAGACGGTGGGTCAGTCGATATTGATGGTGGAAGTTAGATTGCTATCGCGAGCAAGCTCGCTCCCACAATGGATTTTCAGGGGCTATGAAACCTGTGGGAGCGGGCTTGCTCGCGAAGACGGTGGGTCAGTCGATATTGATGTTGGAAGTTAGATTGCTATCGCGAGCAAGCTCGCTCCCACACTGGAACTTCAGAGGCTACAGAACCTGTGGGAGCGAGCTTGCTCGCGATGGCGCCAGGCCAGGCGCTACAAGGCTTTCAGCCGAGCAACTCGTTCATGGCAATGATCTGCTCAGCCACCTGGATCAGCTTCTGCTGGCGGCTCATGGCCTGGCGGCGCATCAGGGTGTAGGCCTGCTCTTCGTTGCAGTCCTTCATCTTCATCAGCATGCCCTTGGCCAGTTCGATGCGCTTGCGTTCGGCCAGTTGCTGGTCCCGGGCCAGGAGTTGGGCGCGCAGGGCCTGGTCGCTTTCGAAGCGGGCCATGGCCACGTCGAGGATCGGTTGCAGGCGTGCGGCGTGGATGCCTTCGACGATGTAGGCACTGACGCCCGACTTGATCGCCTGGCGCATCACATTGGGGTCGTGCTCGTCGGTAAACATGACGATCGGTCGTGGTTGGTCACGACTGACCAGCACCACTTGCTCCATCACATCGCGTCCGGGTGACTCGGTATCGATCAGGATCACATCCGGACGCACCGTTTCGACGCGCGCCGGCAGGTCGATGGTCAGGCCGGATTCGTCGATCACTTCGAAACCGGCTTCAATCAGGGCAGCCTTGAGGCGGCCGACTTTTTTCGCGGTGTCGTTGATCAGCAGGATACGCAGCATGGTCGTGGCTCCTGTCAGCGGCTGGCGAGAAGGGGAGCCGCATCGCTCAAGGCGTGCAGTTTGAAGCTGCGGGCGTACCCGACCGGGTCCGAGCCGTCCCAGATGATGCCGTCGATCAGTTGGCTGCTGCGCATGTCCTGGCCCGGGGACGCGATGTCCAGCGCCGCACAGGCTTCACGGTACAACGTGAGCTGCTGGACGTCCCGGGCCACGGCCAGGTAATCCGGGTCTTCGCGCAGCAGGCCCCAGCGACGGAACTGGGTCATGAACCACATGCCGTCGGACAGGTATGGCAGGTTCACCTCGCCATTGCCGTGGAAACGCATGGCGTGGGGATCCTGCCAACTGTTGCCCAAGCCATCGGCGTAGATCCCCAGCAAGCGGGGCTCGATGCAGTCCAGCGGGGCGTCGAGGTATTCGGGTGCACTCAACAGTTGCGCGGTGCTGCGACGGTTTTCGCTGTTTTGTTCGATGAAGCGGCTGGCTTCGAGGATCGCCATCACCAAGGCCCGGGCGGTATTGGGGTATTGCTCGACGAACGCCCGGGTGCAGCCCAGGACTTTTTCCGGGTGGTCGGGCCAGATGGTCTGGGTGGTCGCCAGGGTAAAACCGAGGTTCTGTTTCACCGCGCTGGCGCACCACGGCTCGCCGACACAAAAGCCGTCGATGCGCCCGGCTTGCAGGTGCGCAATCATTTGCGGCGGCGGCACCACCACGCTGTCGACGTCCGACAAGGGGTGGATGCCCTGGGCGGCGAGCCAGTAATAGAGCCACATGGCGTGGGTGCCGGTGGGGAAGGTCTGGGCGAAGGTCAGTTTCGGGCGAGTTTGGTGCACGTGCCGTTCCAGTGCTTCAGGACTGGTCACGCCCTGGGCCTGCAAGCCATGGGACAGGTTGATGCTCTGGCCGTTCTGGTTCAGCCCCATCAGCACCGCCATGTCGGTCGGTGCGACCCCGCCGATGCCCAGATGCACGGCGTAGACCAGGCCATACAGGCTGTGGGCGGCATCGATTTCACCGCTGACCAGTTTGTCCCGCAGGTTGGCCCAGGATGCCTGGCGCTTGAGGTTCAGGGTCAGGCCGTAGGGTTGGGCGAAGCCCTGGGTGGCGGCGACCACCACTGGGGCGCAGTCGCTCAAGGCCATGAAACCGAGGTTGACCGCGCTCTTTTCCGGGGCATCGCTGCCATTGACCCAGGCCAGGGGGTTGGCTGGAACTTCATTCATCGCGCTTCACCTTTACACATAAAAAAAGCGCCGTGTCCGAGCCAATTGCCAGAGCCGGGCTGGAGACGCCGCCGTTGTCCCTTTAATCAGTCTGGCACTCATTTGGCCATCGGCATGGGCGCCGATGAACAGTAATGGTGCAAGGCATATGCCAGCCCGGCCCTCATCACCTTTCCATCAAGATTCCCGGCGTCGGGTCTTTCATCCTGTCGTTCCTTCCAACGCCACGTAGCAAAGGAGACGGTATGCAGGACAAATCAATTCGCGCCACGACCTTGCCTGATCTGGGCGAACGCGTGCTGCACCTGCGCGTGGCCCAGTCCCCGGTTCAGCTCAATGCTGCACAGTTGGGCCGCAGTCACTGCCTGCCCGTCGGTTGGGAGGGTTTGGTGGTGCAGAGCGATTCGCTGCGCTTCAGTGGCGGCAAGTTGCATGTCACCCCGGTGTGCGAAGCGACGCTGGTCAAGCTGCAGGCGTTCCTGGATATGAGCGATGCCCTGGTGGATGTCGGGCAGCGGCTGGACGCGCTGCCATGGGCCTTGTTGCCGGTGGCCGGCGAAACCGTCCGCTCGCCCCAACGGCTCGAACGCTGGTACATCGGGCAAGCGATGGACGGCACCGTGGCCTATCACGCGGTCGCTCGCCTGTTGCGGCATCACGAGAGCTACGGGCTCGTGCGCTTTTTGCTGGAGCAAGGCACCCGCAGTGAAAAACTGACCACCCTGGCGCAGCGTTATGGCGTGTCGGTCTCGCATTTTCGCCGGCTCTGCCACCAAGCCCTGGGCAGCGCGGCCAAACCGGCCTTGCGCGGTTGGCGCACGGCCCGGGCGTTGTTGAACATGAGCCTTGGGGACGGCTCGCTGACCGATGTCGCGCTGGAGTTCGGCTTCGCCTCTTCGTCACATTTCTCCAAGGAGATTCGCGAGCTGGTGGGTTTTACCCCCAGCAGCCTGGCCGATATCACCTACCTGCCAGGCAAGTGAGTCGATGATCCCTCGTTCGTTATCCCGGGTCCTGTTATCCCTCTGCTTGAACGGCGCGTGGCTGTTCGCGCCCGTTGCCGCGGCGGCCAATGTCTATACCTTCGAGGCCCGGGAACAGAGTGCGCGCACGTTTTTCAGCGAGTTGTCCGGGTCCTTGGGCAAACCGGTCATCGTCAGCAAGGCCGCAGCGGCCAAGCGCATTGGCGGGACGTTCGATCTGCGCACGCCGCAACGGACGTTCGAGCGGGTCAGCGCGCAGATGGGGTTGATCTGGTACAGCGATGGCCAGGCGATCTATCTGTATGACGCCTCGGAAATCAAGAGCGCGATGATGTCGCTGCAGACCTTGACCGTCGCCAAGCTCCAGGCGTTCCTCGGGCGTTCGGGCTTGCACGATGGGCGTTATCCGTTGCGCCACGACGGGCTGCGGACGTTCCATGTGTCGGGGCCGCCGATGTATGTCGACCTGGTGGTGCAAGCGGCCGGGTTGATGGACAACCAGCGCTCGGAACTGTTGCTGGGCAAGCAGCAGATTGGCGTCATTCATGTGCGCAACACCTTCGTCAGCGATCGCCAATATGAGCTGCGCGACGACAAGGTGACCATCCCCGGGCTGGCCACCGTGATCGAAGCGTTGTTGCGCGGCGAGCAGCAACAGGTCGAGCCGTCGGTGGCGCAAACCCCCGAACCGCGACCGCGGGGGACGATGCCGGTGTTTCCCCTCGAAGGCCTGGCGAACACCTCTTCGGACCAGGACCCGACGGCCCCACGCATCATTGCGCGCGAGGTGGCCGCCGGCAACATTCGGGTGGTGGCCTACCCGGATACCAACAGCCTGCTGGTCAAGGGGCTGCCGGAGCAGGTGCGCTTCATCGAGAACCTGGTCAACGCCCTCGACACGCCGAAACGCCACGTCGAGTTGTCGCTGTGGATCATCGACCTGCACAAGGATGAGCTCAACCAGTTGGGCATCAACTGGCAGGGCGCGGTGAAGTCTGGCGGGCAGTTCAGCGCCTCGCTCAACGCCGGCTCGGCCACCACCCTTGACGGCGCCTCGTTCGTGACCCAGGTCATGGCGCTGGAACGTACCCACCGGGCGAACGTGGTCTCGCGACCGGTGATCCTGACGCAGGAAAACGTGCCGGCGATCTTCGACAACAACCGCACGTTCTACGCCCCGCTGGTGGGGGAGCGCAGCGTCGATCTGCAGCACATCACCTACGGCACCCTGGTCAACGTGCTGCCGCGTTTCGCCCAGGCCGACGAGATCGAGATGTCGCTCAATATCGAGGACGGCAACGAAGTCGAGAATCCCGGCCGGGGTGAGCAGCACAGTGCGTTGCCGACGGTCGGGCGCACCCGCATCAGTACCGTGGCGCGGGTGCCCCAGGGCAAGAGCCTGCTGGTGGGCGGCTTCACCCGTGACGATCACGGCGAGCAGATCGGCCGCGTGCCGGTGCTGGGATCGATTCCGTGGATCGGCCGATTGTTCAGCTATCGCCAGGGCCGCTCGGCCAACACGGTGCGGGTGTTTCTGATCCAGCCCAAGGAGATCCGCGACGCCCTTGAATCCGCCACGGTGGAGTTGGGCATGCCGTTGCTGACCCCTGAGCAGCACGAGCGCGTGCGGCGAATGTACTTCCGGATGTCCGAGCAATGATCCTGCCACCGGTTTCCATGGGCGGCCGGGCCGCCCAGGCCCGGTTGAATGCCGAGAAGGCCGCCGAGCATCCACAACCGCAAGTCGACGCCGAGGCGACGCTGGACGACAGCGCAACGGCGGCCATGGCGCAGCGCATCGTGCAGATCAGCGACGAGTTGTCGGCGGCGCTGACGCAGTTCCGTGCCCGACGGTTGTTCGAACTCAAGTCCGAAACCCTGACCGACACCTTCGAACGCGTGCTGGAGGACGACACCGTGCCCAAGGCCCGGCAGGTGCTGAGCCTGGCGCGGCTGGCGGACAAGCCCGTGGCCTGGTTGCTGCAGATGGCGCGCCGCCTGTTCCCCGATGACAGCGACCTGGCGCTGGTGCTGCGGGCGTTGTTGCGCCGCCGCAACCTGGAAACCCACACCCGCCAGCGCCTCGAAACGCTCTTGCAGACGGTGGTTGCCCAAGGCTCCCCCAAGCGCATGAACGCCGGGATCAACGCCGCGCTCAAGGCCAGGATGTTCGGCAAGAGCATGACGGTCAGGGCCGGCCTGTTGCGCGAGACCTACCGGGATTTTCTCGAGTCCGACGAAGGCCCGCTCGGTTGCTACCAGGACTGGATCGCCCTGTATGGCCCGGCACAGCGCATGAATGTGCTGGCCTTCATCGAAGCCGCGTTGCTGACTGACATCAGCGCCCAGGACCCCAGTTGCTCGCGCCTCGAGTTCGGCCAATTGCTGACCCGGGTGACCGACCTGAAGCGCTTGCGTTCGGCCGATGGGCTGTTTATCGGCGCCGTGCTCGGCGATGCACTGATCTGTCGGCACAACCCCCATGAGGCCGAATGGCTGGTGTTCCTGCTCGGCGTGTTGACCTACCCCGACGACCTCGACCAGCTGCTGCTCGGGGCGTTGGGCGAGCAGGTGCTGCTCAGTGCCCACCGCGAGCGTTCGACGTTGCTGCAAACCCTGCGGCGGCTCAGCCTGCAATTGCCGCCGCCATTGTTTGCCGATGAAGAGGCGCCACAACGCCTGGCCATTCAGTTCACCCGCCTGGCCGACGTCGCCTATGCCCACGAATGCATCGAACAGCGCCAGTCCGGCGGTCAGCCATGATCTTGTCGCGGAGCCAGGCCTGAAATGCTCAATGTGTTCCTGCGAAGTGTCGGCGCGCGTCCGGAGCTGCTGATCCTGACCTTGATGGTGATGATCATCGCCATGCTGATCATCCCCCTGCCGACGGTGCTGGTGGATTTTCTCATCGGCCTGAACATCGTCATCTCGTTGTTGGTGTTCATGGGCTCGTTCTACATCGAGCGCATCCTCAGCTATTCGACGTTCCCGGCGCTGCTGCTGTTGACGACCTTGTTTCGCCTGGCCCTGTCGATCAGCACCAGCCGGCTGATTCTCAGCCAGGCCGATGCCGGCGAGATCATCGCTTCCTTCGGTGACTTCGTGATCGGCGAAAGCCTGGTGGTGGGCTTCGTGATTTTTTCCATCGTCACCATTGTCCAGTTCATCGTGATTACCAAAGGCTCGGAGCGGGTGGCCGAAGTGGCGGCGCGCTTCTCCCTGGACGGCATGCCCGGCAAGCAAATGAGCATCGACGGCGACCTCAAGGCCGGCGCCATCGATGCGGCCCAGGCGCGGGAAAAACGCAGCGTGCTGGAACGTGAAAGCCAGCTGTACGGTTCTTTCGACGGGGCGATGAAATTCATCAAGGGCGATGCAATCGCCGGCATCATCATTATCTTCGTCAACTTCATCGGCGGCATGGCCATCGGCGTCGGGCAACTGGGCATGGACCTGTCCACGGCCCTGTCGACCTACACCCTGTTGACCATCGGCGATGGCCTGGTCGCCCAGATCCCCGCGCTGCTGATCGCCATCGGCGCCGGTTTCATCGTCACCCGCGTCAACGGCGATGACAGCAACCTGGGGCGCAACATGCTCACCCAGATGCTGGGCAACCCGTTCGTCCTGGGCGTCACCGCGTTGCTGGCGGTGGGCGTGGGCCTGTTGCCCGGTTTTCCACTGCCGACATTTCTCTCGATCGCCGCGGTGCTGGGGCTGGTGGTGTTCGTGCGCCATCGCCGCGCCTCGCGCCCGGCTGGATCGGGGGAAAGCCGCAGCGAACCTGTCGAGGCCGGCGCGGGGCCGGGGGCGTCGGGATTGATCGATGACGTCGACAACGTTGCGACCGAAACCATCGCCCTGATGCTGCTGGTGCCCCCGGCGCGCCTGCAAGCGTTGGAGAAGGATCGTTGGGCGGCGCGCTTTCGCAGCCAGTTTTTCGTCGATTACGGGCTGCGCATTCCCGAGCCGCAGCTGCGGGCCAGCGAGGCGCTGCCGGTCCATCAAGTGGCGGTGTTGATCAACGAAGTGCGCGCCGAGCAGTTCGATATTCATTTCGAGCACTGGCGCCTGCTGGATTATTCCCCCGAGTTGGAACCGTTGGGCTTTGCCCTGGTGCGCGGCACCGACAGCAATCGCCTGGGCGGCGTCTGGGTTACGGCCGCCGACCGGGAGCGGGTGCAGCAGTTGGGTTATCACCTGCGGCCCGCCGACGAAGAATGTTATCGCTGCCTGGTCACGCTGCTGGCGCGCAACATCCAGGAGTTTTTCGGCGTGCAGGAAACCAAGCAGTTGCTCGACGAAATGGAAGCGCGTTACCCCGACCTGCTCAAGGAAGTCTATCGCCACGTCACGGTGCAGAAGATCGCCGAGGTGCTGCAACGCTTGATCGGCGAGCGCATCTCCGTGCGCAACATGAAGCTCATCCTCGAATCCCTCGCCCATTGGGCCTCCCGGGAAAAGGATGTGCTGGCGCTGGTGGAACACGTTCGCGGCGCGATGGCTCGTTACATCAGCAACAAGTTCGCCCAGGGCAACGACCTGCGGGTCTTGCTGTTGTCGGCGGAGTTCGAGGACGTGGTCCGCCGGGGCATCCGGCAAACCTCGGGCGGCAATTTCCTCAACCTGGAGCCGGCCGACTCGGAAGAGCTGATGGACCGTCTCAGTGTCGGCCTGGACAGCGTGCACATCGCTCACAAGGACATGGTGCTGCTGTGTTCGGTCGACGTGCGGCGCTACATCAAGAAACTGATCGAGGGACGTTTCCGGGAGCTGGACGTCATGTCGTTCGGCGAGGTTTCCGAGAATGTCTCGGTCAATGTCATCAAGACGCTTTGAGGAGATCTGTCCCATGTCGCACGTCTTTTTGCAGGTTGTTGAAACGCTGGCCGAGCAGCCGTGACGATGAATGTCCACCTGGAAAGACGGGCGGCCCATCCCTTGCGTTTGAGCGGTCCATTGATCGAAGCGGCGCTGAGTGAGGTGGTGGTCGGCGAAATCTGTGAAGTGCGCCGGCATTGGCGTTCGCCCCAGGTCGCAGCCAGGGCGCAGGTCATCGGCTTCAAGCCCGGCGCGGTGCTGCTCAGTTTGCTGGGCGAGGCGAAAGGCTTGTCCCGGGAATCGATGATCGTGCCCACCGGCTCGACTTTGCAGTTGACGTGCAGTGACGCCTTGCTCGGCAGCGTGGTCGATCCCCAGGGCGTTATCGTCGAGCGCCTGGCGCCGTCGACGGCGGTCGCCCAGCGCGATTGTGCGGTGGATGCCGACCCACCGTCGTACCAGCAGCGGCGCCCGGTGGTGGAGCCGCTGCGCACCGGCATTCGCGTCATCGACGGCTTGCTGACCTGCGGCGTCGGCCAGCGCATCGGCATTTTTGCCGCCGCCGGTTCCGGCAAGACCACCTTGATCAACATGCTGATCGAACACACGGACGCGGAGGTTTTTGTCATTGGCCTGATTGGCGAACGCGGGCGCGAAGTCACCGAGTTCATCGAGCATTTGCGCCAGTCGCCCAAGCATTCCCGTTGTGTGGTGGTGTACGCCACGTCGGATTTTTCCTCGGTGGATCGCTGTAACTCGGCGCTGCAGGCCACCACCATCGCCGAGTATTTTCGCGACCAGGGCCGGCGCGTGGTGCTGTTGCTGGACTCGTTGACCCGCTACGCCCGCGCGCGCCGCGACCTGGCCTTGGCCGCCGGTGAAGCACCGGCGCGGCGGGGTTATCCGGCCTCGGTGTTCGATGCATTGCCGCGCCTGTTGGAACGTCCGGGCGTGACCGCGTCGGGCAGCATCACGGCCTGGTACACCGTGCTGCTGGAAAGTGACGACGAGCCGGATCCGATCGCCGAGGAGATTCGCTCCATTCTCGATGGCCACATCTACCTTAGCCGGACCTTGGCCGCCAAGGGGCATTACCCGGCCATCGATGTCTTGCGCAGCGTCAGCCGGGTGGCGACGCAGGTCACCACGCCAGAGGTCCGGCAATTGGCGGCCGCGACTCGCGATGCCCTGGCGCGCCTTGAACAGCTGCAGGTGTTTCTCGACATGGGCGAGTACAGCCCGGGTGCGGACGCGGCCAATGACCACGCGCTGCAACGTCGCGAAGCCCTCGGCCAATGGTTGCGCCAGCCGACGGATCAATCCAGTGAGCCAGATGAAACCCTGCGGAGCCTGCATGAAATCATTGCTTGATCGACGACGCCTGCTGGCTTTCAGTCAGTTCCGCCGGCAACGCGGCGAGCAGGCCGTGTTGCGTGTCCAGCGTCAATTGCAGCTGCTGCGCCAGGAACAGTCCGCTTTCGAGGAGCAAGAGGCGGCGCTGCAACGTTTGTTGAGCAGTCATCAAGCCAATGATTGTGTGCTGGATCACGGCCAGTTGTTGGCGCTGTTGCGCACCCAGGCGGTCATCCGGCGACGCATCGACCTGCTGCGTGTCGAGCGTGACCGTGTGGATCAGCAGTGTCGGCAGGTCGAGCAACAGTTGCAGGCGCAGCGCGAGCAACTGCGTGGGCTGCAACGCAAACACGACAAGTATGCGCGCGGCGTCCAACAGCTGTTGCGTGGGCAGCGGCTCGAGGCGGTGCGCCGCGAAGAACGGGAGCTGGAAGAGATGATCGGAGTGCGGCGATGAACGAGGTCTTTGCAGTGTCCACGGGGTCGGTCCAGGCCCTGGAGCCCGTCGACGAAGGTCCGCTGGATGAGCTGCTGGAACAGCTCGTCCCGGTGCAAGAGGATGAACTGCCACAAGGTGCGCTGGAACTGATGGCGGCGCTGATCCAGCCTCGGCGCCCCCTGATGGAAGCCGCTCGGACGTTGGCCTGGCAGGCGATGAAGGTGGGGCAGGAGACGCTGGCGGTTGAACGCGATGAAGCCCGGCCGGTTGTCCGGGGTACGGAGGGGGCTGAGCCCGCTGGCAGGCGATGGGTTACCCGGGAACCCCAGGCTTTTCCACAGGCAGGCGCGCCGTTCGGCAAGTTGACCCAATACGCGTTGCCGCAACGCCTGGAGCCTGTGGCCCCTGGCGTCGATAAAGCGGCGGTGTCGGCATCGGTTGAGTCGCTGGCGGTGGAGCCTTTCACTGCACCCCGTCTCGACGAACAACCGTTGCCCCAGGCGCCGATGAGCGCTCAAGGCCCGCGCCAGACGCCGGCCGTTGCCCCAGCGGCCCTCCCTTCAGCGGCACTACCACCAGCGCCGCCAATGCTTGAGGTGATGGTCGAGGCGTTGCCGGACACGGGCCGGGGCGTGCTGCAAGTACCGTTCAATAGAGGTGCTGCCAGTGGACAGATAACGATTACCCGGGTGCCCGAAGAATCCACCCGGAGCCTGACGCTCAGCCCCAGCAATACCCTGGTGTTCGAGCAACTCAAGGCGCCTTTCGAGCTGGCCCGGGAACCGGCCTGGCGGCTGGCCGACAGTGGCGGCGAGCAGTCGCGCCAGGGCTCGCATCAGGCGCCGGATGAGGAGCAGGACGAACAGGTAGAGCGTCCGGCATGAGCGCGTTGCCGCTACGACGGGTCGAGCCGTTGGCCCATGCCCAGGCCCAGGCGACTCAACGTTGGCGACGGGCCGGTCGTGGTACGGGGTTGGGCCGGGTGCCAGGGCATGACGGCTACTTGCGTTTCTGCGCCCACGGAGACGGCGGCCACTGGCAAGGGTTGATCGCGGCCCATGACTGGCTGTATCGCGCGCTTCCACAGTTGCAATCGTTACTGAAGGTGGAAACGTCGTTGATGAATATCGTCGAGCTGTTTCGGGCGTTGCCACGCCCCTTGCTGCTGGAGGTGGAGGAGCTGCAGTACCGGGCGCTGTCCGACATCGAATGCGTCGCCCCGGCGCGATTGCCTACCTGCGAGCTGCCCTGGCTCGAAACCCCACGGGGGCGCCTGTGGTTGCTGCAACTGCCGCCGACACCCGTTGCCAGCGAGCGCTTGGGTGTCGATTCATGGCTGGACGAATTGCCGTTGCGCCTGGAGTTGCTGCTCGGCGTCAGCCACCTGAGCCGTGCCAGCCGGATGCGCCTGGAAGAGGGCGATGTCGTGCGCATCGTCCAGCGTTCTCAGCGCTGTTGTCTGGCCGACTACAGCCTTGGCACTTTCACCTTTACCCAGGAGGGTCTACACATGCAACCGAGCGTGACCGATGCCAATGCGGATATCCCGCCAGAAACCGACGCGACGATCGACCTGGGAGCGCTCCCGGTGCGCCTGGAGTTCCTGCTCCCCAGCCATGAAACCGACCTGGCCACGTTGTCGCGCATCATCGACGGGCAACTGATCCCGTTGACCGAGGACGCGGTGCGGCACATCGAGGTGCGGGCCAACGGCAAGCCGGTGGCCCGCGGGGAGCTGGTGCAGTTGGACGGTCAGTTGGCGGTCGAATTGCTCCAGGTCTATCGGGCCAGCGCCGATGAATGATGTCTCGCTGATCGCGCTGTTGGCGTTCGCGTCGCTGCTGCCGTTCCTGGTGGCGGCGGGCACGTGCTACCTCAAGTTTTCCATTGTGTTCATCATCGTGCGCAACGCGTTGGGCCTGCAGCAGGTGCCGTCGAACATGGCGCTCAATGCGATTGCCCTGATGCTGGCGATTTTCGTCATGACGCCGGTCATGAAGCAGGGCCATGACTACTACAAGCGCGAGGCGGTGGCCTTTACCGATATCGAGTCGGTGGTGAACTTCGCCGAGAACGGCCTGGGCAGTTACAAGGATTACCTGCGCACCTACACCGACCCGGAACTGGCGCAGTTTTTCGAGCGGGCCCAGGCGCTCCAGGATGAAACCGACGCGGACCTGCCTGCCGATGAAGAACTTGTGCCCTCGCTGTTTGCGCTGTTGCCGGCCTATGCCCTGAGTGAAATCAAGAGTGCCTTCAAGATTGGCTTCTACCTATACTTGCCCTTCGTGATCGTCGACCTGGTGATCTCCAGCATCCTGCTGGCGCTGGGCATGATGATGATGAGCCCGGTGATCATTTCCGTGCCGATCAAACTGGTGTTGTTTGTCGCGCTTGACGGTTGGGCGCTGCTGTCGACCGGGCTGGTCAAGCAATACCTGACCTTGCTGGCATAGGCGCACCGATGAACGATCTGGTCTATGCCGGCAACAAAACCCTGTACCTGATCCTGCTGATGGTGGCCTGGCCGATCATCGTCGCCACCGTGGTCGGCCTGGTGGTCGGGTTGATCCAGACCGTGACCCAGTTGCAGGAACAGACGCTGCCGTTCGGTTTCAAGTTGTTGGCGGTGGCGGCGTGCCTGTTCCTGCTGTCGGGCTGGTACGGCGAAACGCTGCTGGATTTCAGTCGTGAAGTCATCCGCCTGGCGTTGAGCTAGCCGATGTCGGTGGCGTTGTTTTTCGACCTGTACGCCTGGTTCGCCGCAGCGGTCCTGGGTGTGGCGCGGCTGGCACCGATTTTTTTCATGTTGCCGTTTCTCAACAGTGGTGTGCTCACCGGTGTCGCGCGTCAGGCGGTGATTGTGCTGGTGGCGCTGGGGTTCTGGCGCTACATCGGTGTGCCCGCACCCGCCCTCGACAGCCTGGCGTTCCTCGGCCTGGTGCTGCGCGAGGCGAGTATCGGCGTGCTGTTGGGGATGCTGTTGGGCTGGCCGTTCTGGGTGTTGCACGCCATGGGCAACCTGATCGACAACCAGCGCGGGGCCATGCTCAGCAGCACCATGGATCCGGCCAATGGTGTCGACACCTCGGAACTGGCGAATTTTCTCCAGTTGTTTGCCGCGGCGGTGTATCTCGCCGGTGGCGGGATGCTGCTGATGCTCGAAACCGTTGGCCACAGTTATCGCTTGTGTGCACCGGCGAGCGGTTGCCAGCTGCATGTGCCGGCGTTGCTGGGGTTGCTGGATGCGCTGGTGAGCAAGACGCTGGTCATCAGTGCGCCGGTGGTGGCGACCTTGCTGGTCAGCGAGGCGCTGCTGGGTTTGCTTTCGCGCTATGCGCCGCAGATGAACGCCTTCTCCGTGTCGCTGACGGTCAAGAGCCTGGTGGCGTTGGTGGTGCTGATGCTGTACTTCGGCGTGCATCTGCCGGACGAAGTCTTGCGCATGGGCACGATGGTCGACGGGGTGGCGCAGGCTCTGGGCGGCGGGGAGGAGGGTGATGTCATCCAGCGCCTCGAAGACTGAAAAACCCACCGCCAAGCGCTTGCGCGATGCCGCGCGCAAAGGGCAGACGTTCAAGGCCAAGGACCTGGTCATCACCTGCCTGACCCTGTGTGGCATCACTTACATGGTGTTCAACAGCTCGTTGATCGAGATCATGGAGGTCTACCGGCGCATCATCGCCAGCGATTTTGACACGCAGCTGCAAGCCTACTCGGCGATGCTGGTGCTGGTCGGTCTCAAGGCGTTGCTGCCGTTGTTGCTGGTGTGCGTGCTGACGAGTGCCTTGCCGGCCTTGCTGCAAAGCAGTTTTGCCTTGGCCAGTGAAGCGTTGAAGTTGAATCTGGGGGCGTTGAACCCGGTCAACGGCTTCAAAAAACTGTTCAGCCTGCGCACGGTCAAGGACACGCTCAAGGCGCTGCTGTACCTGGGCAGTTTCGCCGTGGCGCTGTGGATCGTCTGGATCACCCAGCGGCAATTGATCTTCGCCCAACTGTTCGTCCAGGCACCGGCGTTGTTCGCGATCTGGGGGCGTTTGTTGCTGGTGTTGGTGCTGGCATTTCTCGCCTGTGTCCTGCTGATCGTCGTGCTCGATGCCCTCAGCGAGTACTGGCTGTTCATGAAAGACCAGATGATGGACAAGGATTCGGTCAAGCGTGAACACAAGGAACAGGACGGTAACCCACAGATCAAGGGGCGCCGCCGCGACCTGCACATGGAGCTGTTGTCGGAGCAGGTCAAGTCCGATGTGCGCAGCTCGCGGATGATCATCGCCAACCCGACCCACATTGCCATCGGCGTGTATTTCCGCCCGGAAATCACCCTGCTGCCGTTTATTTCCCTGATGGAGACCAACCAGCGTGCCCTGGCGGTCCGGGCGTACGCCAAGGAGGTCGGGGTGCCGGTGATCAACGACGTCGCCTTGGCCCGACGGATCTTCAAGACCCACCAGCGCTACAGCTTTCTGCAGGTGCAGGAAGTCGAGGAGGTGCTGCGCCTGTTGATCTGGCTGGAGCAGGTCGAACAGGCCTGAAGCCAAGCAAAGCCCCTGTGGCGAGGGAGCAAGCTCCCTCGCCACAAAGGGATTGATGAGCGCAATTTGGCAGCGAGGCCTATCGGTGTTTTGGCCCAATGCACCGGTCAGCGACGCTGACGTTTTTTCAGGAGTGTGGCTGATGAGTCGTGACAACAAACAAGACGAGCAGGTGGCCCTGGACGTCGTCGACGCGGTGCTTGGTGGCGCGGCGTTGAAGGACGTGCAAGGCCTCAGTGACGAGCACATGGACAGTCTCTATGCCTTCGCCTTCCAGTTCTACGAACAGGGGCGGCTGGACGATGCCGAGAAGTTCTTTCACTTCCTGTGCATCTACGACTTCTACAACAGCCATTACTGGATGGGACTGGCGGCGGTGCACCAGCTCAAGCAAAACCACCAAAAGGCAATCGACCTGTATGCCATCGCTTTTGCCCAAGGCAGCAACGACTACCGGCCGATGCTCTACACCGGCCAGTGTCATCTGGCCCTGGGCAAGGTCGGCAAGGCCCGGTTGTGTTTCGAGTATGTGCTTGAGCAAGCCCCGCAAGACGACCTGCGCGAGCAGGCCAAGGTGTATCTCGACACCCTGGCCCACATGGAACAGCACTGTTCGGAGGACTGAACATGAGTGAGATAAGGGCTGCATTTAACCCGGCACTTCACGGCACGATGAGCCGCAGCGAGGCCTTTGAAAAATACGCCGCGGCGGCCAGCAAGGCCGCTCGGACCGCGGACTTCCAGGAGGCCGGCCAGAAAGCGCTGGCGGACCTGATGTCAGTGAAATACGAAGGTCAAACCGGCACATCCGCCGCCTCTACAGGCCGGCCCATGCTACATGCGCCGCCACCGCGCGCCGATGGCAACAAACAGGAAACCAACGGCGACCTGTTCACCCTGTTGATGGCGATGATCAGCGAGCTGATCGGCGAGGTCGACGTCAAAAAGCTGAAAAATCGCCTGGCCATGCTGCAGAGCATGGCCGGCGCCAGGCAACAGGCCCATGAAAACCTGTCGGCTGAATACACCGCCGCCGTCGAGGCCATGACGGCGGCCGAGGGCAACGTCGGGAGCAGCCAGGAACACCTCGATCAATTGCAGGAGCGGGTCCTGCATTTCCAGGCGTTGCTTCAAGAAAGCGAGGCGCGACTGGCGCAGCTGGACCCGGAGTCCCCCGAATATGCCCAGGAGCTGGCCCGGCGCGACCAGATCCGCGGCGACTTGACCAGCCAGGCCCAGACCCTGCAGACCGCCACCGATGCGCATCTGAAACTGATCGAGGTCGCCAACGCCTGCGCGAAAACGGTGAGCGTGGTGTTCGGCAAAGTGCTGGTGTTCAGCGCCACGAGTTCGACCCCCAAGCAAACCGATGAAAAGGCCCTCAGCAGCAGTGCGCTGGCGCTATTGAACCGCTTGAAAATCATCGAGTTGCTCGGCGAGTCGGCGCAAAGCAAAGAGGAGCTCAGCCAGGAGCTGTTCCAGGAACTGCAAGCCAGGCTCCAGGCGCACATGCAGCGCGAGTCGGAAAAGTACCTGGAAGAAGTCCGCAAGGCCGAGGCCCTGCAAAAGACCATGGGCTGCATCGGCAAGATCGTCGGGGCGATCTTGACCGTGGCGACCATCGCTGCCGGTGTCTTGACCGCCAACCCGGTGCTCATCGCCGTGGGCGTGGTCGGTGCGGCCGTGATGATTGCCGACTCGGTGATCCAGGACAAAACCGGCGTGTCGTTCATGGCCGAAGCGATGAAGCCGCTGACCCTCGTCATGCAGGAAGCCATCAAGCTGTTCACCGAGATCTATACCAAGATGCTGATAGGGCTGGGCGTCGATGAAGACAAGGCCAAGGAAATCGCACAGATCGCCGGCATGATCCAGGGCGTCGTTTCGACGCTGGCCGCCGTCGCGCTGGTGGCCGTGGTCGGGGTGCAGGTGATCGGGCCGATGGTCAGTGCCGTCGCTTCGAAACTGGCGTCGGTGGCCGCCCAGGCCGCGCCCGCCGCGATGCAAGCGATGAAGCAAGTGGCGACCTCGGTCGGCAACACGCTGACCCAGATGCTCACCCAGTTGCGCGGCTTCATCACCAACGGTGCCGATCCGGTGTCGCTGGCCCGTTACGCCGCCAACCTGGAAATCGCCCAGGCCGTCACCGAGTTCGGCCATGTCGCGGTGCAGGGCGGGCTGCAGATCAAAAGCGGCCAGCACCAGGCCCAGGCTGCCGTGCACCTGGCCGATGTGCGGGTACGCATGGCAATCAGCGAGGAAATCAGCGCCTACCTGACTCAGGTGGTCAGCAACTATGGCCAGGCGATGCAGGAACGAACCCGCCAGATCGAGCACTTGTTTGCCGATATGCAACGCAGCCATTCCGTCAGCCTGCAAATGGTCAGGCATGTTTGAAATCACGGACAACAGGTATCTACGATGAGCACTATTTACGTTCCAACCACCATCGCATCCCCTGTCATTGACCACGACCGGATCAATGACGCAGGGCTGAGCGAGTTGATCGCCCAAGAGCAATTTTCAAAACGCAAATCCCTCGAGGATTCGCCGATCCTCGACCAGATCGCTGCAAAGCAAATCCTCCAGAACGGTCACTTCGCAGGCCCTTCGGCTGCGGAACTGGGAAGCCGGATCAACGCCTACCAGCCCACTGAATCGGACCAGGAGGACTTCGCTGAAGCGTTGTCGATGGTCAGCGATGACGTGCGCACCGACCTGGCATTTGACCCGGGCGCCTGGGAGAAACACGCCAACGTACTGGTGGCTGCGATCATTGCCTTGAACGTCGCGCGGGTCGCCAATGCGCAACTGCGCGGCCACTTCAGCGTCATGGCTTCGGAGGCGGCAAAATCCCAGGGCGCGGCCATTGTCGAGTCGGGCCGGGCAGCGCTGAACAGCGCCATCACCGGCGCGGTGGTGTCCGGTGCCATCGCCGGGTTCGCCATGGTCAAGACCTTCCAGGGCCAGGCGTTGAAGCATGCCGACATCGACGTGAACCGTCGTAATGCCATGGATGCCGGCAACCTGGAACGCGACCTCAGGTTGGAGCGCGATCGCAATGAGTGGAACCCGCAGACCACCTACAAGATCAAGACCTTCGATGATTTCGCTCGGCCGAAAACGGTCGACTTCAAACCTGAGGGTTCGACACTGACGGACAAGGAACGGGCCTGGTTCGACGGGGAAATCCTCAAGGCCCAGAAGGTCGGCCAGACCTCCGACTGGTTGAGCCAGATGGGCAGCAAGGGGATCGAAAGGAAACTGGAAATCGGCCGCGCCCTCAGCGCCCTGTCGATGAGCTTCAGCCAGGTGGTCACGAATATGGTGCGTCTGACCGAGCACGCGGCGAAGGAGAAAGAAGTGCTGATGCAAAGTGCGCAAAGCAGCCAGAAGAGCCTGGCTGATGAAGTCAGCCAGAGGGATGGGGCCGACGCGGCGCTGCTGCAAAAAATGATGGACACGGTGATGCAGCTTTTCCAATCCCGTAGCGATGGCATTCGTGCCGTGACGGCGTGAAGGAGCGAGGCCTATGGAAATCACTCAATCTATTCGTTCGCCTATCGTACTGCTGCCGAACGTGGAGGCCATTACCGATGCAGCCCCGCCTCCAGACGTACCGGCGGAGATTCAAACGGTCAGTTCCCTGACGAATCTGCTCGATCGGTCCATGAACGCAATGAACCGCAGCCTCGGTCATCTGCTCAAGTGCCCGTCAATCATTGCCAAGCCAGTGCAAGGCGATGCCGCCGAGTCCACGACGCAGCACCTCGTCGCGGAGTTTGTCGAACTGATCCACGCCAAACGTGATCGAGCGCAAATGTGGGCCGTACAGGTGCGCCAGTGCGTTGCCGTGATGACCCACAGCCAGGGCACGGGGCTTTTGGACAAAGGCCAGCGCCAGCAAATCAATGGCGAACAAAGCAGAATCCTCCGGGCCCTCCAGGAACACCTGGAGCAGGACAAGCCCCTCGAGATCGCCGAGGCCTTGGATGCGACGATAAACTCGTCGAACGACTTCTTCGACAAACTCCTTGAGCTGATCGACCTGATCAAGAACGGCTACCTCGCCGGCTACGAGCACATCATCTCGGCCTATTCGGACTTCTTCTCCGATTTCAACACCGAAATCACCGCGATGATGAAGGATTGGGTCGAAGGGGTTAACGACGGTAAAGAGGTCGAGTTAAGTGCAGGCCCGTTGCGCGAGGCACTGGAAAAACTGATTGCAAAATATTCCCTGCCCAACCCTGCCGCCATGCTCTTTCCGGCACCCCCCGATACCGGAGCGAGCAAGGAAGACGCGGAAAAATGGCTCAAGGCGCTGGGCCTGCCTGACAGTTGCCTTCAGCAGAATCCCAAGCCGAACGGTCCCTGGTGCGTGGTCATCGACATCGGGCCGTTGAATGTGATGCACGAGGGGCTGAAGGATTATGGCGACAAGGTAAAGCTCGATACGGCCGCATTCAACGCTTGGCAAACCGGCTTCAACGCCCAGGAGGAACTTCTGAAAAACAGATTGCAGTCCTTCACGCAGAAGTATTCGAACGCCAACGCTTATCACGATAACTTCAATAAGACCTTGTCGGCGCATTTGAATCAGTATGCGGATATGTTGAGGGCGATGTTGAACTTCTAAGGTCGAGCAACGGCTGCAATATTCAATCTGGCATGGCGTGTATTGTTCCACGCCTGTCAGATTCTTTTCAGGAAAGAAAATGTCAGAAAATCTAAGCGAAAGTATCCAGGCCGTCATCAAATCATTGGCGCTTGGTATTCCCCCCAGTGATCGGGTCATTGGCGATGCTTCGCGGTTGGTCGAGGACCTGTTTATCGATTCCATGAGTCTGGTGGAGCTTGTCCTGGCGCTGAATAACGCTTTCGGTATCGAGCTGCCCGAAGGTGAGGTGGAGGCGTGGAGGACAGTGCAGGATGTAGTCGACTCGGTGCAGAGGCATATAGGGAATAGCCCTTGATGGGTACCTATCCAGGGGGTAAAGCGTTTTTAATATTCATTGCCGTGTTTGTTCGCTCTTTGCGGTGTGGTTAAGTTTTATATCTTGATTTTATTGAGTGCCTTCCTACGGTTCTCGTCGCGGTTTCCTACGTTAATAACGTTCAGCGACCTACGGAATCCTCCTACGCATCTTCCTATAGTCAAGCAGCTCGTCATCCCGAGCCTGTCACACCCACAGGCTCACGCGCGCTTCAGTAACTTTCTATAGAGAAGTTTCAAAGTATGGACAGTGCAACTGATCAACCGCTGGTCAAGTCATTCGTTTTTGACCACTGGCTATTGCAAAGCGATGGAACGCTGATGCGAGATGGACAAGGCGTTCATGTTCCACCCAAAGAGCTGCACGTACTGCGTCTGTTGTTGAAGTCGGCGGGTACGGTCGTCAGCAAGGATTTTCTGCTGGACCATGTCTGGCCCCGGATGGATGCGGCGGAGGAGTCGTTGACCCGTTGTATCTACGCATTACGCAAGTTGTTCAAGGAGAACAAGGGCTACATTGCGACGGTTTACGGCCAGGGTTATCGGTTCACCGGTTCCGTGGTCGAGCTCGACGTACCGAGCGAGGCGAGGGCGGTGGCGCCTTCGCTGGCGGTGTTGCCTTTTCGCAATCTGGACGAGATCGCGGCGCTGGATCTGCAGGATCTGATGATCCGCCAACTGACCACGGCGTTCGGTGAGGCATTGCATGTCATTCCCTCGGGGCTGATCGCGGCCTGCGGGGCTTCGGACGACGTGCGGTCGGTGGCCGGGCAGTTGTCGGCGGATTATTGCTTGAACGGTCGTTTTATCGGTGCGGGCGGGTTGCAACACTGGTCGATCGAGTTGATTCGTGGACGCGACCAGGCCTTGCTGCACGGTCAGACGCTGGATGCCTGGGATCCGGGGGAGGCGCTGGGTACGTTGACATGCCTGGTTGCCCAGCACGTACCGGGGCTGCGGCCGGTCGGTGATCGCTGCGGGTCCTATCCGGTGGCGGTGGCGTATCTCAATGGCTTGTGCAGCGTGCAACAGCACACGGTGCAAAGCCTGTGCGATGCCCGGGTGCTGTTCAGGCAGTGTTTGAAACTCGACGCCGGGTACGCGCCACCCTGGTGTGGTCTGGCGGATGTGTGGCTGGGGCAGGCGATGATGGGCATGGGTGACCCGGAGCGCGCCATCGACGAGGCGCATTCGGCGGTTTCCAGTGCGTTGGCGCTGGACCCCGGCAGCATCCCGGCGTTGACGCGCCTGGCGTTGCTTACCAGTTTGCGCGGCTGCGAGCAGGCGGCCCAAGTGTTGTTCCGGCGCTGCCTGTTGTCGGCCGATCAGGCGGACGTGCTGTATTTTCATGCCTGGCATCACTGGTTCTGGCAACGCAACGAGCAGGCGCTGCAAGTGCTTGACCAGTGTCTGGCGCATGATCCGGGCTGTGTCCGGGCGCAGATCTTGCGGGTGCGCATTCATGAACAGCCGGTGTGGATCCGCGAGAGACGCCTGGCATGACGCGGCGCAGCAAACCGTGGTTATGCCTGCCGGTGTGTCTCGGCCTGGGGTTTGGCATGGCCCAGGCGCACGCCTGGTGCTGGAGCAAGGCGGGACAATTGCACGCCATCGAACCCGAACTGCTTCAGGCGATTGCCGAGGTCGAGTCGGGCCTGCGCTCGGATGCCATCAACCACAACCGCGATGGCACCCGCGATATCGGGCTGATGCAGATCAACAGCATCCATCTCCCACGGCTGAGCACCCAGGGCATTACCGAACAACGCCTGCTGGACGATCCTTGCCTGTCGGTGGAGGTCGGGGCGTCGGTGCTGGCCGGGTTCATCACCCGTTATGGCTATAACTGGACGGCGGTCGGTGCCTACAACGCTGGCAATTCTCCCCGGCGCCAGGCCGCGCGCCTGCGTTATGCGCGCAAGGTCTGGCAGCGCTATCAAGTGTTTACCCAGGCCCGACGATGACCGCGCCATGACCAGGCCGGCGCAGGATTCTGATCGTTTGCCGCACGCTATCGGCAGAATCCGATCAGGAAGCCGGCGGCGGGCCTTTCTACCATGGCAGCTCATTTGACTGCCCTGGAGCCTGGACGGTGACAGTCCTGACAGCCCCCACGCCACAGCCCTGTGTCCTGCGGATACTCAATGGTCCCTTGCAGGGCTGCGAGTTTCCCCTTGGTGAAGGCACGACCCTGTTCATCGTCGGGGCGGTGGATGTGCTCGCGCAAGGCTCACATTCAGCCAGCGTGCCGGCGGATGCTTTCTTCGTGCCCCTGGAGGACGACGGGTGCAATTTCGAGGTGCTGGCCGATCAGGTCACGCCGGACGGTTTGCCGCTGCGGCTGCTCGGCGACCCCGTGCAAGTCCGGCAGTGTGCCTTCCAGGCCAGGGTGCAGATCGGCGGCCTGCACATCGCCTTGCGTCCGGAAGACCAGCCTTGGGCGCCGGAGTTGCTCGATTCGCCACTCGATGCCCGGGGAGAGACTGGCATGCAGCTGGGTGGGCGCCGGCAGTGGATGCGCGGGATTGGCGGCGCTCTGGCGCTGGCGGTGGCGGTCGTTGCGATCAGTCTCTGGTGGATGCCGGGGCCTGCGCCTGAAGCCGATGTGCGTGCGCTGATGGCGGGCGCCAGTGCGCAGGTCCAGGTGCTGCGCGGGCGTGATCAGGGGGTTTATGTCTTTGTGGCGTCCGAGCGCGATGCCGGCTGGAGCCGGCAGGTGCTGACGCGCCACGCCACCTTGAGCGGGCACGTGCGGGTGATGGACCAGGAGCGGCGCCGGCTGGAGCAGGTGCTGGTGGACCATGATCCGCAACTGGCCTGGCATTTCCTCGACCTCAAGGACCCGTCGGTGCCGCGGCTGCTGCTCAGCGCGCAACGCAACCTGCTCACGCCGGACCAGCAGGCCAGGCTGCTCGAGACCTTGCTCGCGGCGGCGCCGTATGCCCGCGACGTCGTGCTGCAAGTGCAGGACGACGCGCTGCTCGCCGATCTGGCCCAGGGCGGTTTGCAGCGTCTTTCGCTGACCTTCAGTCGGGTCGAGCATGGGGACAGTGTCACGTTTGCCGTCGCGGGCGATTTGCAGGATGCCGAACTGGCTGCCGCCCGCCAGTACGTCGACGATTTTTACCGGCAGTGGGGTGGCCGCTACGTGCATTTCACTGTCGAGCTCAGGGACGACGGACTCAAGGGCAAGTCGTTCCAAACCGGCCCGCAGGGCTACGTCAAGACGAGCGCTTCGTCCTGGCATTTCTCCAACATGCAGAGTGAATAACGAATGCCTGGTATCCCGATCATGTTTCCCTTATTCCCCGATGACTTTCTCGGCAAGCAAGCCGTTGCCTTCGAGCTTGGCGCCCAAGGCCTGAAGGAAGCCTTGGACCAAGCGCTGGTGGACCTCAAGGCGGATGCCTCAGACCCCGGAAAACTGGCGGCCTATCAGACCGCGTTTTCCTCCTACACGGTGTTCCGCAACGCCCAGACCAACACGATCAAGGGCTTCAAGGATATCGACATGGCGATCATCCAGGCGGCTCGCTGACCCGTTCTCTTTCAGTTGGCCATCGCTCATGACGATGGCCATTTTCATGAGTGCATCGTATGTCCATCCAAGCTGTTTCCCCGTCGGTCAGTGCGCGCTCGGCCTTGATTGAGTTGCGCGGCCCGCAGGAAGGTCCGGTCGTGTCACTGGAATCGAGAATGATCGAGTTGTTTGCCGGTTCCGCCATCAACAGCGAGCAAGAGGTCTCGGCGATCAACCAGTTGATGCAACGGCCGGACGTCACTCACCCCGAAGTGCTGGCCCACTTGCAGGAGTTGACCGGGCAGTACAACGTGGAGATCAATCTGCTCAACGTGCTGGTACGCAAAGGGGTGAGCACGGCAGAAACCTTGTTGCGTGCGTCATGAAGCCAGGCCTGTGGGGACTGCTGTTGTGCCTGGCGCTGGCGGGTTGCCGTCAGCCGAACCTGCTGGAAGGGCTGGATCAGCAACAGGCCAATGAAGTGCTTTCGGTGCTGCAGCGCAACAATATCGCCGCGGTGAAAGTCGACGCCGGCAAGAACGGTTATGCGGTGAAAATCGATCAGTTGGATTTGCCCGCCGCCGTCGATCTGCTCAACCTGTATTCATTGCCTTCCCGGCCACGCCTGCAAGTGGCCGAAATGTTTCCCGCCGATTCCCTGGTGGCCTCGCCCCGTGCGGAAAAGGCCCGGCTGTATTCGGCGTTGGAGCAGCGCATCGAACAGTCGCTGGGTGTGCTCGAAGGCGTGGTGTCGGCACGGGTCCACGTCAGTTACGACCTCGATGCGGGCGAAGGTGGGCGCAAGCCGTCGCCCATCCACCTTTCAGCGGTGGTGTTGCATGAGCGCGATGTCGAACCGCAGTTGCTGATCACCGACATCAAGCGCTTTCTCAAGAACAGTTTTGCCGCGGTGGCGTACGAGAACGTTTCGGTGGTGCTGTCCAAACGCTCTGCAACCCAGCATGTGGCGCCGTCGGTGGTCACGACGCGGCGGCATTCGCCGTGGCCGTGGTGGTTGGCGGCGATTGGCGCGGTGCTGGTGGCCGGTGGTGGCGCTTGGTTGTATCGCCAGTCAACTGCAAGGCCGCGTGATGTCGGACCTTGAGTGTCTGGAACGCATCCTCGCCGAGCCTTTGGCCTACCTGCACCCCCAGCGCCTGGTCGTACCGGCGGGGTTCGAGGGCGATGATGCCCGCGATCTGCTCGACCGGATCGTCCTCGAGGGGCTGGCACTGCAAGGGCCGTGGCCTTCGCTGCCGTTAACCGGCGTGGTGAAGCAGTGGGTTCGTCATTGGCGGCAATTGCCCTACATCGCCTCGCTCATGGGCGCCTGTCGTTTGCGCGCCGAACTGGCGCGCGGCGCGGCGCTGCTGGGCCTGCCAGGCTCGGTTCGCCGGTTCGCCTGCTTCAACCTGGAGGCTCGGGAACGCCTGGCGATCGAATGTCCGCCGGTTTCGCTGGAGCAGGTACAAGCGGCCGGCCTCAACGCATTATGGGGCTGGCACGGGTACGTCCCGTCCCCGCTGCTCGAACGCCTGGACTTGCAGTTCTGCGAGGCGGTGGTTCACCTGCACCGGCAATGGCCCGTCACGAAACCTGATCCAACCCTGTTCTTTTTGGCGGTGCAGCATGCTCGACTCCATCCGAACCCTGACTGACGTGCCCGTTGGCGAAGATGTGCACCTGGCTCGCGAAGACATCGCCGCCGCCCGGCGCCGTCATGCCTTGCAGCTCGAGGCCCGGCGCCGGGCACGGGCCTGTGTCGAACAGGCCCACCGCGAGGCCGAGGCGGTGCAGGCCCAGGCGTTTCAGCAAGGCTACGCCGAAGGCATCCTGCGGGCGAGCGGGCATCTGGCCGATGCGTTGTTGAAGACGCAAACCCTGGGACAGCAATTGCGCAACGCGTTGGCCCAGGCCAGTCGTGAGCTGCTTGCGCAAGCCTTGAGCCGCCCCGAGTGGCTGGATGAGCTACTGGCGCGGTGGCTGGCCGGGCAACCGGGTGACTCGGGTGCGGTCCTGCACCTGTTGTTGCCACTGCATTGTCGTACGCGCGGCCATGCGTTGCGCGAAAGCGTGGGCAGGCAATGGGCCGGCGAGTTGATTCTGGAATATCACCCGCAAGACCGCTATGTGCTTCGGCTGGCGGATCAACTGCTGGAATTCGATGTCGAGGCGACCCGGGAACGGCTGGAGCCCCGGTTGTTGGCAAGCCTGGCCAACCTGCCCGAGACGCTGCGCTCCCTGGATCAGGCATCGAGACAGGCGCTTGCAGACCTGTGTGCAAGTTTTATCGAATCCGCGTCCACCGGCGTTGCCGAGGTTCGCCATGAAGATTGAACCCATGACGGTTTCCAGCCTGCTGGATCGCGACGCGAACTCATCGGTCCAGACGCTGGAGTCGCGGCTGCTGGCTGCCCGCGAACAGGCACCGGACAGCAAGCGTCCGGATCCTGAATTCGAGCACCTGTATCAATTGCTGTTGGCCATGGAAGGGCAGGGGGAGAAGGCGATCCATGAGTTTCTACGCACGCTGCGCGGGCCGGATGGCGCGACGGCGGCGTACCCCACGGCCCAGGCGTTGCTGGCGATCACACTGCAGGTTTTGGTTCGATTGAAGGATGAGGGGCTGGAAAAATCGCAGCTCTATAAAGAAGTCAGCGGTGCCAATGGCCTGGCGTTCGCGATGGATCTGTTCACCAAAAGCTTTATGCGCGATGTGTTCCAGCCGATGGGGGATGAGGCGTGGGAGAAGACTGAGTGGTGAGGCTGGGCCGCACCCTGTCGGCCAACGGAGCACGACCGAAACGCGCATGGTTTTTTGTGGCGAGGGGGCTTGCTCCCTCGCCACGGTCAGCCTGTATGCCAGGCTAGGCCGATGCGCTTTGGACCTCAGGGATTTTTTGGCGCAGCGGTGCGTGCGTTGACGTAAGTCGTGCCGGGACGGACAACGAACACCACCATCGCGACCACTGTGTTGACCATATGGTCGACCATTTCTTTTGAAATGGGCAGGTCTGAAAAGAATCGGGATGCGGCGATGACGGTGGCCATGATGATCTGGCCTACGGAGGTGCGTATCGCATTGGTGGACAGGAATTGATTGGCCACCTGCTCGGCAGTGGGTATTCGTGCCGAGATCGAGTTGACACGAAAACCTTCTTCAGAAGGATTTTCCTGTAGGGCGTGCATCACTTGACCCATGACCACTTGGCCGAGGACGTCGGCTCCGGCGTTGTAGACACCCCGCAATACATCGTCTCCCAGTATCGGGGTCAGGGATTCGACAATTTGCGAGGCTCGGGCCTCAATCGGCAGATTTGCATCGAAGGGGGTATTGGCCTGTTGTTCCGCCCAGGCCGAGAGTTGAAAGGCAAAGCTTTCCGCTTCTGAGGCCGGGGGCGTTCTGCCTTGCGCCATGACATAACCGGGCCCGGAGTGCGGCGCGGTGTAGTTCATGCCGGTGAAGGACAGGAATTGGAACATGGCGTTCAGCGCGCCTGCTGCGGCCGTGCCGCCGGGGTTGGGTTTTGCGTTGTCGCCCGTGGGAAAGAACAGGCTCACCAGATCCTGGGCAAACGTGTAGAACGCCATTTGCGTGCTGAAGGATGCCAAGGCCGGCAGCGCGGTTGGCACGATTACGGCGGCTGTCAGGGCCATGGCCGAGACCGCGAGGGTGATGGAGCGAGCCATGCGCGTTTCGGCGTTCGCGGTGCCATTGCACTCGTCCCTGATGGCGCCGAGGATGTTCAGCAAGGGGCCGATGCTCTGGGCAACAACGCCGATCACACCACGGGTCAGTGGCGAAGCGGCATTGGTTTGGAGGGTTTTCTCCAGGGCGAAGCCGACCAGTTGCCTCATTACCGTGAGGGCGCCGGTGACCAGTCCGGTGCGCAGGCCGGAAATGGTCAGGTTGCTGGCCCAGCGCCCGAGATCGCCTTCGAATTCGTTGTTGAGCAGTTTGCCCAGTTGTTCACCGAGGTATTGCAGGATGATTTGGCCGCGTTGTATGAACGAGTCTGAATCTGTCGAGTGACTTGAGTTTTCGAACAACGCCAAGCCGGGAATATCCAGAGAGACATCGTCAGGGGATGCTGAATCGTCAGAGGTGCCGGTCATCTGCACGACGATGGCGTTGATGAATTGCTCAGTGGCGTTGTCGGCGCTATCCAATTGCCCGGTAATGATTGCATTGAGCGCATCCTCGACGCTCATCAGCCCGAGCCTCACGTCTTGCGCTGAAAGCGGGCTTCTCTGCTCGGCAGGAATGCCTTCACAAAGTATCTCTATAACGGTGTCGGTGTCGGTTGAGCGCCGTTCGATATCGATGACGGTGTCCGGTTTCTGAGCGCGAACGGAGTCGTTTGGCGTGTATTGAGTTACGGAGGCGCCTGAAGCTAAGGCAATCATTTTTTGATCCTGCGTGACGAAGGGCTACTGGGTTGCTGCGGTTGCAGCTGCATCGCTTTTTTGCAGGCATTTGGCGCTTGCAACTATCAAATAACGCTCCGAGGCAAAGGGGCGCGGCGCGTCGGCGCAAAGATGGCGCCCGGAATCGAAGCGGTTCTCGCCGCTGACGCTCCTGCTCGGTATAATCGCGTCACTTTTTATCGCCCAGAGTCAAACCCACCCATGTACACCCTGGCCCGTCAGCTGTTGTTCAAACTTTCCCCGGAAACCTCCCACGATCTGTCCCTTGACCTGATCGGCGCGGGCGGACGTTTGGGCCTCAACGGTTTGCTGTGCAAGGCACCGGCGAAATTGCCGGTGACGGTCATGGGCCTGGAGTTTCCCAACCCGGTCGGGTTGGCGGCGGGCCTGGACAAGAATGGTGCGGCCATCGACGGCTTCGCCCAGTTGGGTTTCGGTTTCGTCGAAATCGGCACCGTTACCCCACGACCCCAGCCGGGCAACCCCAAGCCACGGATCTTCCGCCTGCCGCAAGCCGAGGCGATCATCAACCGCATGGGTTTCAACAACCTGGGTGTAGACAACCTGCTGGCTCGCGTCGCAGCGGCCAAGTACCAGGGCGTGCTGGGCATCAACATCGGCAAGAACTTCGACACGCCAGTGGAGCGGGCCGTCGACGACTACTTGATCTGCCTGGACAAGGTCTACGCCCACGCCAGCTACGTGACCGTCAACGTCAGCTCCCCCAACACCCCGGGGCTGCGCAGCCTGCAATTCGGTGATTCCCTCAAGCAATTGCTGGCCGACCTGGCCCGGCGTCGCGCGGAACTGGCATTGACCCACGGCCGGCATGTGCCACTGGCGATCAAGATCGCCCCGGACATGACCGACGAGGAGACCACCCAGGTGGCCCAGGCCCTGATCGAGACGGGCATGGACGCGGTGATCGCCACCAACACGACCCTGGGGCGCGAAGGTGTCGAAGGGCTGGAGCACGGTGACGAGGCGGGTGGTTTGTCTGGCGCGCCAGTGCGTGACAAGAGCACCCACACCGTGAAGGTGCTGGCCGCTGAATTGGCGGGGCGCTTGCCGATCATCGCGGCGGGCGGGATTACCGAAGGCAAGCATGCCGTCGAGAAGATCACCGCCGGGGCGAGCCTGGTGCAGATCTATTCGGGGTTCATCTATAAAGGGCCGGCGCTGATCCGTGAGTCGGTGGATGCCATTGCGGCGTTGGGTTGATCAGCCGCGCCTTGAAGTCTGAACAGACCCCTGTGGCGAGGGAGCTTGCTCCCGCTGGACTCTGTAGGAGCTGGCGCAGCCTGCGATCTTTTGATCTTGATCGTTCGCTCTCGACTCAATTGTCTGGAGCAAGATCGCAGCCTCGTTGCACTCGTCAGCTCCTACAGAGCGCAGCCCAGCGGGAGCAAGCTCCCTCGCCACAACGGCGTTTGCAGCTTAGTAATTACATAAAGCCAAGGTATTGATGTTTGCCGCTCAGGCGATCGCATAAAGCCCAGGCATTAAAAAGGGCTCCTCGAAGGAGCCCCCTGGGCCGTAGCCCGCCGTCCGGATGGGACGTGCGTGGTTAAATCGATATGGGTGTCAAATTGTCGAGTTCTTGAGTATTAAGCCCTGTGTCAGCCGACGGCGTGAAGTTCGTTGAGTCTGTGGATACCCGCAGTGCCGGTCATACCGTCCCAGTTGTCGCCGCGTCCTTCTCGCCAGCCATTGATCCAGGCTTGACGTACCGACGGTAGAGTAAAGGGGCAAAGCTCACGGGATTTACCACCAACGCCATATTGGTAACCACGTAAAAATGCTCTTTCCAACGGATCACGCTTAAGTCTTCTCATAGGGTGTTGCCCTCACTTGTTGACTGTTACTTAGCGTCGACCTCTATCGAGGCCGGGGCAGAATCATTCTGCCGTTGGTGGCTCGTTGCCGGCGTGACGAGCCGAGGTGTTGACGCCGTTGCGACGTCAACCTGTGTTGAGTTCTAACCAAAGCGTCACAGGGATGGAATGATCGTTTTGTCATAAGCACGTAACAATAAAGATGTTAGGGCGATAAGTAACTTCATGTTCGTTGACCGCTTTTGAGCAAGACCCCTGTATGATCGGCCCTGCGCCAAAGGGGACTGGCTTCGCTTGAATGAGAATGTCCCCCTGTTGCACTCGGGTACTATTCGACGAAAGGGTCGAGTTTTCACAATTTGTTGCACAGAATTTTTTTTCTGCCTTCGCATCTAAGCTCTTTTAACCTGAGCGGCGAGGGCGGCACGGCACACATTCGTGCCACGCGGGTGCTCTTGAGAAAAGCACCTGACTGAACCCGGCCCGGCAATGCGTTGCCCGGTCCACTTAGCCAAAGGCTCTGGAAATCCCATGTCCGATCGTTTCGAACTCTTCCTCACCTGCCCCAAGGGCCTCGAAGGCCTGCTGATCGAGGAAGCCGTCGGGCTTGGCCTTGAAGAGGCGCGCGAGCACACCTCGGCCGTGCGCGGCATGGCCGACATGGAAACGGCTTATCGCCTGTGCCTGTGGTCGCGCTTGGCCAACCGCGTGTTGCTGGTGCTCAAGCGCTTCCCGATGAAGGATGCCGAAGACCTGTACCACGGTGTGCTGGATGTCGACTGGCAAGACCATATGCTGGCCGATGGCACCCTGGCGGTGGAGTTCAGTGGCCATGGTTCGGGCATCGACAACACTCACTTCGGCGCCTTGAAGGTCAAGGACGCCATCGTCGACAAGCTGCGCACCCCGACGGGCGAGCGGCCGTCCATCGACAAGCTCAACCCGGACCTGCGCATCCACCTGCGCCTGGACCGCGGCGAAGCGATCCTTTCCCTCGACCTTTCCGGCCACAGCCTGCACCAGCGCGGTTATCGCCTGCAGCAAGGCGCCGCGCCGCTGAAGGAAAACCTCGCCGCCGCGATCCTGATCCGCGCCGGTTGGCCGCGCATTGCCGCTGAAGGCGGGGCGTTGGCCGACCCGATGTGCGGTGTCGGCACGTTCCTGGTGGAAGCAGGCATGATCGCCGCCGATATGGCGCCGAACCTGCGTCGCCAGCAGTGGGGTTTCACCGCCTGGCTCGGCCATGTGCCGGCGTTGTGGAAGAAACTCCACGAAGAGGCCACCGCCCGCGCCGCCGCCGGGCTGGCCAAGCCGCCGTTGTGGATTCGCGGCTACGAAGCCGACCCACGGCTGATCCAGCCGGGCCGCAACAACGTCGAGCGTGCAGGCCTGAGCGAGTGGATCAAGATCTATCAGGGCGAAGTCGCCACCTTCGAACCGCGTCCGGACCAGAACCAGAAAGGCCTGGTGATCTGCAACCCGCCGTACGGCGAGCGTCTGGGCGACGAAGCCAGCCTGCTTTACCTCTACCAGAATCTCGGCGAACGTCTGCGCCAGGCCTGCCTGAACTGGGAGGCGGCGGTGTTCACCGGCGCGCCAGACCTGGGCAAGCGCATGGGCATTCGCAGCCACAAGCAGTATTCGTTCTGGAACGGCGCCTTGCCGTGCAAGCTGCTGCTGATCAAGGTCCTGCCGGATCAGTTCGTCACCGGCGAGCGTCGCACCCCGGAGCAACGCCAGGCCGAGCGCGAACAGGCCGCCTACGATCAGGCCCCTGAAGTACCGCAAGAGCGCCAGTACAACAAGAACGGCAACCCGATCAAACCGGCGCCGGCACCGGCCCCTGTGGTCGAGCAGGCGCGGTTGAGCGAAGGCGGGCAGATGTTCGCCAATCGCCTGCAAAAGAACCTCAAGTTGCTGAGTAAATGGGCCAAGCGTGAAGGTGTGGACTGCTATCGGGTCTACGATGCCGACATGCCGGAATATTCCATGGCCATCGACCTCTACCACGACTGGGTTCACGTCCAGGAATACGTCGCGCCCAAGTCCATCGACCCGGAAAAGGCCTCGGCCCGCTTGTTCGACGCCCTGGCGGCCATCCCCCAGGCACTGAACGTCGACAAGAGCCGCGTGGTGATCAAGCGCCGCGAGCGTCAGAGCGGCACCAAGCAGTACGAGCGCCAGAGCGCCCAGGGCAAGTTCACCGAGGTCAACGAAGGCGGCGTGAAGCTGCTGGTCAACCTCACCGACTACCTGGACACCGGGCTGTTTCTGGATCATCGGCCGATGCGCCTGCGGATCCAGAAAGAGGCGGCCGGCAAACGCTTCCTCAACCTGTTCTGCTACACCGCGACCGCCAGCGTCCACGCTGCCAAGGGTGGTGCTCGGAGCACCACCAGTGTCGACTTGTCGAAAACCTACCTGGACTGGGCACGGCGCAACCTGTCGCTCAATGGTTTTTCCGACAAGAACCGCCTGGAACAGGGCGATGTGATGGCCTGGCTGGAAGCCAGTCGTGACGAGTACGACCTGATCTTCATCGACCCGCCGACCTTCTCCAACTCCAAGCGCATGGAAGGCGTGTTCGATGTGCAGCGCGACCATGTCCAGTTGCTGGACCTGGCCATGGCGCGCCTGGCCCCGGGCGGTGTGCTGTATTTCTCCAACAACTTCCGCAAGTTCCAGCTCGAGGACAATCTCGGCGAGCGCTACGCGGTGGAAGAGATCACTGCCAAGACCATTGATCCGGATTTTGCCCGCAACGGCAAGATCCACCGTGCCTGGAAGATCATGGCCCGTTGATCGAAGTCTGATTGGATCCATGAAGCCTTGTAATTCAAGGCTTCCAGCCGCATTTTTGGGCTGGCCAAAGTAATGGCTAATAGCTATAACTTAGGCTGTGTCCAGGGCTGTGCCTATGCCTGGCTCCATTCTGAGTTGTGTTTATGGCATTGCATCAGGTGCGCCCCAGGATCCTGGGCTTTATCAGCGAAGATGTGTCGGCCTGGCTAGTGGCTTTGCTGGTGCTGCTGGCCGGCACTTTCCTGACCGGCTTGCTGAGCTGGGCGATGACGAACCTGTTCAATCAGCAATTACGCCAGCGCTTCGAGTTGCAAGCCGAGGAGCGCTTCAGCCGCATCGAAGAACGCTTCCAGGACGAGGAACAACGTCTCGATGGTTTGCGGCGGTTCTTTGCCAATTCGGTAGCGGTTTCCAACGCGGAATTTCACGGCTACGTCGAACCGCTGTTGCGGCGCACCCTGGCCTTCGCCTGGGCGCCACGGGTATCTCGGGACCTGCGACAATCCTTCGAACAAGAGACGCGAGCCGAGGGGGACGACGCCTTTGCCATCCGCGAGGCGGACGATAGCGGCGGCTTGCGGCGGGCCGCCGAGCGGGACGAGTACGTGCCGGTGCTGTACCTCCAGAGCCAGCCGCTCTCGATGTCCCCCCTGGGGTTCGATCTGCTTTCCCATCCATTGCGGCGGGCCGCGCTTGAGCGTGCGCGTTTGCTTGGCACGCTGGTGGTCTCGCAGCCGTTGGACCTGATGGGGGTCGGACCGGACTTCGCCCGTGGCGTGTTGCTGGTGGCGCCGGTCACCCGAGCCTCGGCCAAGGAACCGTTCGGTTACGTGGTGGCGGGTATCAACATGCGTCAGCTGGTGGGCGATGGCTTGCCGGCCGCAGGTCATGACAACCTTTCGATGCGTGTTCTCGACCTGTCCACGGACGACCGGGGGGAAGTGCTGTTCGATTCCCTCGACGTGCCGGGTGACAGCGATTTGTCGGCGACCCGCCTGTTACGCCTGGCCGATCACAATTACCGAGTGGAATTGCGGCCCAGCCGGGCGTTCGTGTCGACCAATCACTCCTCGGTCACAAGCATGGTGATACTTGGCGGCTTGCTCAGCCTGCTGCTCAGTGCCTTGCTCTACGTGCTGGTCAGCCAGCGGCAGCGGGCCTTGAAGCTGGTGGAGCAACGCACCCGTGAACTGCGCGCCCGGGAACAGGAATTGCGCGGTACCCACGGCCAGTTGCGCGGTGTGCTGGATGCCGCAACCCAGGTTGCGATCATCGCCACTGACCTGCGCGGCGTTATCACGACATTCAACGCTGGCGCCGAACAGATGCTCGGCTACCCGAGTTGCGAGGTGCTGCAGAGCATGACCCTGGAAAGCCTGCATGTGCCCCGCGAGCTCCAGGCCCGGGCCGCCCAGCTCGGCGCGCGTTTTGGCAAACCGATCCCCACCTGCCATGCGATGCTGCTCGAGGGCGGTGAACAGGGTGGGCAACAGGCGCGGGAATGGACCCTGGTACGCCGCGATGGCAGCCACCTGACCGTGAACATGCTCGCCACACCGATGCTCGATGAGCAGGGGCTGTGGGTCGGGCACTTGGCAATCTGCATCGACGTCACCGAACGCAAACGCGTCCACGAAGCGCTGGCGGCCCGTGACCTGTTGTTGAAAAAGCTCAGCGCTCATGTGCCCGGGGGGATCTACCAGTTCAAGATGGACTTCAATGGTCGCTTCAGCGTGATCTATGCCAGTGACGGCATTCGCGACATCTATGAGTTGGAACCCGATGTACTGGTGCAGAACGCCGAGGCGATTTTCTCGCGTATTCACTCCTTGGACAGTACGCGCGTCCGCGCTTCGATCCGTGCTTCGGCCCACACCTTGAGCCCGTGGCGTGAAGAGTACCGGGTGCAATTGCCTTTGCGCGGCCTGCGTTGGGTGCGTGGCGAGGCCACGCCCGAGGAGCTGCCTGGCGGGGGGGTGTTGTGGCACGGCTATATCTCGGATATTTCCGACCTCAAGCGCGTGGAAGAAGAACTGCGGGCGTTGTCCGTGACCGACGCCCTGACCGGCATTCGCAATCGCCGCTATTTCCAGGAGCGCCTGACCTCGGAGATGGCCCGGGTCGAGCGTGGTTCCGGTGGGCTGGCGGTCATCATGCTCGACATCGACCACTTCAAGCGCATCAATGACCAACACGGCCATGCGGTGGGTGACCGGGTGTTGCAAGCGGTCTGCCAGCGCATTGCCCAACGGTTGCGCCGCACCGATGTGTTCTGCCGGTTGGGTGGGGAAGAGTTCGTGGTGCTATGCCCGGACACTGACAGCGACAGCGCCTATTCCCTGGCCCTGGAACTGTGGGAAGGCTTGCGGGCTGCGCCCATCGAGGATGTGGGGGTGGTCACCGCCAGTTTCGGCATCGCCACCTGGCGCGCCGGGGAGGGCGCCGATGCGTTGCTGCTCAGGGCCGACTCGGGTGTGTACGCGGCCAAGCAGGCCGGGCGGGATCGGGTCGAGACGCAGCTGGATTAGCCACTTGAGCCGGGTACATGGGGTCAAAGTGGGCACAAATCCCCTGTGGGAGCGAGCTTGCTCGCGATAGCGCCAGGTCAGTCACATCCCTATCAACTGGCCGACCGAATCGCGAGCAAGCTCGCTCCCACATTGGGTTTTGTGTTGAGTCAGAGCACCGAAGCCGTCTGCGGCAGTTTCGGCTGGCGGTACAGGTCCAGCAGCACCTGGTCCAGCACTGACGAAGCGCCCCATGGCTTCGGATCGTTGAGGATCGCTACCACCGCCCAGGTGTTGCCATTGATGTCGCGGCTGTAGCCGGCGATGGCGCGGACGGTGTTCAGGGTCCCGGTCTTGACGTGGGCCTCGCCGGCCATGGCGGTGGTCTTCAGGCGTTTGCGCATGGTGCCGTCGGTGCCGGCAATTGGCATCGAGCTAATGAACTCCGCCGAATACGGGCTGCGCCAGGCCGCTTGCAGCATCGCCGCCATTTCCCGGGCGCTGACCCGTTCGGCGCGGGACAGGCCGGAGCCGTTCTCCATCACCAGGTGCGGCGCGGTGATGCCTTTCTTGGCCAGCCACTGGCGCACCACCCGTTGCGCCGCCTTGGCGTCATCACCATCGGCTTCGTTACGGAACTGCGCGCCGAGGCTCAGGAACAACTGCTGGGCCATGGTGTTGTTACTGTATTTGTTGATGTCGCGGATGATCTCCGCCAGGTCCGGGGAGAACGCCCGGGCCAGCACCTTGGCGTTGCTCGGGGTCGCGGCCAGGCGGTCCTTGCCCTGGATGCTGCCGCCCAGTTCCTTCCAGATCGCCCGCACGGCACCAGCGGTGTAGGTGGCATGGTCCAGCAGCGACAGGTAGGTCTGGGAGCTGCAACCATCACCGAGCTGGCCGCCGACGGTCACCGTCACGCTGCCGTCCGCCTGTGGCACCGGGTTGTAGCGCACGCCGCCGGCGCATTGCTTGGAATTGACCGCCTTGACCTGGTTTTCGATGCGAATGCTGGCAATCGGCGGTTCCACCGACACCAGCACCCGGCCGCCGTCATTGCGGGCGACGAAGCGCAGGGCCTTGAGGTTGACCAGCAGCGAGTCGGGCTTGACCAGGAACGGCTTGTTTTCGTCGTTGCCGTCGTCGTTGAACTCGGGCAGTTGCGGCTGGATGAAGAAACTGCGGTCCAGGACCAGGTCGCCGGTGATCTGCTGCACGCCGTTGGCCCGCAGGTCGCGCATCAGCAGCCAGAGTTTTTCCATGTTCAGCTTGGGATCGCCGCCGCCCTTGAGGTACAGGTTGCCGTTGAGAATCCCGCCACTGAGGGTGCCGTCGGTGTAGAACTCGGTTTTCCACTGGTGATTGGGGCCGAGCATTTCCAGGGCCGCGTAGGTGGTCACCAGTTTCATGGTGGAAGCGGGGTTGACCGAAACGTCGGCGTTGTACAGGGTCGGAGTGCCGGGGCCATTGAGCGGCACCATCACCAGGGACAGGGCGTCATCCTGCAGTTTGCTGGCCTTGAGGGCCTTTTGTACATTGGGCGACAGGGCAGTGTTGATCGTGGCGGCGTGGGTGGTGACAGGGAGGGCCAGGGGAAGAAGAAGGCTGGCCAGAAGCAGTGGACGCAAAGATTTGATCATTTGAAATAGAACCCTACGGGCGAGGGGGAAAAAACGAGGACATGAAAATGAACGTCCTCAACGGTCATGAAAGTGTCGGCATTATGCCCCAAGCTGCAACGGCTTGGGCCGTGCCTGAGCCCTTCGGCCGCTATTTTTTACCGACGGTAGGCCGATACGCCCGATCAGTCGGGCAATCGACGCATCAAACTGGTAAAGTGCCGGCCGTTATTACTTATGAGGATTGTTCCAATGGCGACTAACCGTTCCCAGCGTCTGCGCAAAAAACTGTGCGTGGATGAATTTCAAGAGCTGGGTTTCGAACTGAACCTGGATTTCAAAGAAGATCTGGCCGATGAGGCTATTGACGCTTTCCTCGACGCTTTCCTGAAAGAAGCCATGGAAGCCAACGGCCTGGGCTACGTCGGCGGCGACGACTACGGTCTGGTTTGCCTGCAGAAGCGTGGCTCGGTCACCGAAGAGCAGCGCGCTGCCGTTGAAACCTGGCTCAAGGCCCGTCCTGAGCTGACCAGCGTGGAAGTCAGCCCGCTGATGGACGTCTGGTACCCGGAAAAGCCGATCAACCCGGTCGCTTGATGGTCCGATGATGTTCCGAAACCGGCTGCCCGTCTGGGGGCCGGTTTTTTTGTGCCTGTCTGTTGGGTATTGAGTGATCTTCAGGCCGCTATCGCGAGCAAGCTCGCTCCCACAAGGGGCGCATGAACACCCCAAATCTCCTGTGGGAGCGAGCTTGCTCGCGAAGCTTTCAAGCGCTACGCCAGTTCAGAATCACCAGGGTCAACACCCCCGCCACAATCCCCCAGAACGCCGAACCGACGGAGAACAGCGTCAGCCCCGACGCCGTGACCATGAAGGTGATCAACGCCGCTTCCCGTTCCTTCACTTCGCTCATGGCGATGCTCAAGCCATTGATGATCGAGCCGAACAGTGCCAAGGCCGCGATGGACAGCACCAGTTCCTTGGGCAGCGCCGCGAACAACGCCGCCAGCGTCGCGCCGAACACCCCGGCAATCCCGTAGAAAATCCCGCACCACACCGCTGCCGTGTAGCGCTTGTTGCGATCTTCGTGGGCGTGGGGGCCGGTGCAGATGGCCGCGCTGATGGCGGCCAGGTTGATGCCATGGGAGCCGAACGGCGCCAACAGCAGCGAGGCAATACCGGTGCTGGTGATCAGTGGCGAGGCCGGCACGTTGTAGCCGTCGGCCCGCAGCACGGCGATGCCGGGCATGTTCTGCGAGGTCATCGCCACCACGAACAGTGGAATGCCGATGCTGATGGTGGCCGCCAGGGAGAAGTGCGGCGTGGTCCACACCGGCGTCGCGACTTCCAGGGCGAAGCCGCTGAAGTCCAGCAGCCCCAGCAGGCCCGACAGCGCCGTGCCGATCAGCAGCGCCGCCAATACCGCGTAGCGGGGCGACAGGCGCTTGACGATCAGGTAGGTGAAAAACATCCCCAGCACCAGGCCGGTGCGATGCTGGGTGGCGACGAAGATCTCGCTGCCGATCTTGAACAGGATGCCCGCCAGCAACGCTGCCGCCAGCGAGGCCGGAATGCGCTTGACCAGGCGCTCGAAACTGCCGGTCAGGCCACAGATCGTCACCAGGACTGCGCAGGTAATATAGGCGCCGATGGCCTCGCCGTAACTCACACCGCCCAGGCTGGTGATCAGCAGCGCCGCGCCGGGTGTCGACCAGGCGATGGTGATCGGCGTGCGATAACGCAGCGACAACCCGATGGAGCACACGGCCATGCCAATGGAAATCGCCCAGATCCACGAGGAAATCTGCCCGCTGGTCAGCCCGGCCGACTGCCCTGCCTGGAACATCAGCACCAGGGAACTGGTGTAGCCGGTCATCATCGCGATGAACCCGGCGACGATGGCCGAAGGCGAGGTATCGGCTAATGGACGAAGTGGCGTGGTCGTGACTTCGGTCATGGTGGGCGATGTTCCTTATTATAAATTGGCAGAATCTGGAGCAGCCCTGTGGCGAGGGAGCTTGCTCCCGCTGGACTGCGAAGCAGGCCCAATTGCGGCGGCTACGCAACCGAGCGGGAGCAAGCTCCCTCGCCACAGGGTTTCGGTTTTAAGCCTAAACTCAACCCAACTGCCGATTGCAATACAGCCATGCCCGCAAACAGCCGTACAGTCGTGTTGCCATCAGAGGTTGTGTACAATCGAGCTGTTTTTTACGCGATACTTGCCAGCGACCCGCTGTGCCGTATTACAGTCACGGTCAATTCGCCGCAGTTCTCCCGACTCGAGTGCCCATGAACGAACAGTTGCAGCCCCTCAAGAAACAACCGCGAGCTGGTAAAGCCGGCCGCAGCGGAACCCAGGACGATATTGTCTATGCGCATATCTTCGAGGCCATCCTCGAGCAACGCCTGGCGCCCGGTACCAAGTTGAGCGAAGAGGCGCTGGGGGAAATTTTCGGGGTCAGCCGCACGATCATCCGCCGGGCGTTGTCACGCCTGGCCCACGAAGGCGTGGTGTTGCTGCGGCCCAATCGCGGTGCGGTGGTGGCGAGCCCCAGTGTCGAAGAGGCCCGCCAGGTATTCATGGCCCGGCGCCTGGTGGAGCGGGCGATCACCGAACTGGCGGTGCAGCATGCCACGGCCGAACAACTGGCTGAGCTGCGGCAGATGGTCAGCGATGAGCGCGACAGTTTTTCCCGTGGCGACCGTGGCGCCGGCATCCGTTTGTCGGGCGAGTTCCACCTCAAGCTGGCCGAAGCGGCGAAGAATGCACCGCTGATCAGTTTCCAGCGTAGCCTCGTGTCCCAGACGTCGCTGATCATCGCCCAGTACGAAAGCGGCAACCGCTCCCACTGTTCCTACGACGAACACACCCAGTTGATCGACGCCATCGAGGCGCGCGATGCGACGTTGGCGGTGGACCTGATGATGCATCACATGGACCACATCGACAGCAAACTCAACCTCGACGAAGAAAGCGCGTCGGATGACTTGCACGCGGTGTTCTCGCATTTGTTGCAGAGCAAGAAGCCGGGGCGGTCGACGGCCAAGCTCTGAGGGTTGAATCAGTCATACCGTCAATCGCGAGCAAGCTCGCTCCCACAGTGGATTTGTGTTGTTCACATAACCCTGTGGGAGCGAGCTTGCTCGCGATAGCGATCCAACAGGCGCTGAAACTTTAGCGCTGATGCACCAATTTACCGGCCGCATAGGTCTGCGCCACCGTCCGGTCATCCCCCAACGTCATCAACACGAACAACCGCTCGGCAATGTCCCTGGCCTGCTTCAGGCGATAGCCCAGCAGCGGCGTGGCGTTGTAGTCCAATACCAGGAAATCCGCGTCCGTCCCCGGCTGCAACGTGCCGATCTTGTCCTCCAGGCGCAGGGCCCGGGCGCCGCCGAGGGTGGCCAGGTACAGCGACTTGAACGGGCTCAGCCGCGCCCCTTGTAACTGCATTACCTTGTAGGCTTCGTTCAGGGTGTGCAGCAGCGAAAAACTGGTGCCGCCACCGACGTCTGTACCCAACCCTACGTTCACCTTGTGCTTCTCGGCCATCGGCAGGTTGAACAGGCCGCTGCCGAGGAAAAAGTTCGAGGTCGGGCAGAAGGCGATGGCCGAACCGGTCTCGGCCAGGCGCGCGCATTCGTCGTCGCACAGGTGCACGCCGTGGGCGAACACCGAGCGCTCGCCGAGCAACTGGTAGTGATCGTAGACGTCCAGGTAACCCTTGCGCTCCGGGAACAGTTCCTTGACCCACTGCACTTCCTGCAGGTTCTCGCTGATGTGGGTCTGCATGTACAAGTCGGGGTATTCCCCCAGCAACTGACCGGCCAGGGCCAGCTGTTCCGGGGTGCTGGTGGGCGCGAAGCGTGGGGTCACGGCGTAGTGCAGGCGACCCTTGCCGTGCCAGCGCTCGATCAGCGCCTTGCTCTCGGTGTAGCTGGATTCGGCGGTGTCGGTCAGGTAGTCCGGGGCGTTGCGGTCCATCATCACCTTGCCGGCGATCATCCGCAGGTCGAGCTTCTGGGCCACTTCGAAAAACGCGTTCACCGACTGCGGGTGCACGCTGCCGAACACCAGCGCGGTGGTGGTGCCGTTGCGCAGCAATTCCTTGACGAAAATATCCGCCACCGCGTCGGCGTGGGCCTTGTCGGCGAACTGGCTTTCGCAGGGGAAGGTGTAGGTGTTGAGCCAGTCCAACAGTTGTTCGCCATAGGCGCCGACCATGCCGGTTTGTGGCAGGTGGATGTGGGTGTCGATCAAACCTGGGGTGATCAGCGCGTCCGGGTAATGGGCTATTTCGATATCCGCCGCCAGGGTCGGCAGCAGGTCATGGGCGTGGCCGATGGCGCTGATCTGGCCGTTCTCCACCACCAGCAAACCGTCTTCGAAATATTCATAGGACGCCTCGATACCCACTTCGGCCGGGTCGGCGAGGCTGTGGAGCAGGGCGGCGCGGTAGGCTTTGCGTGTCAGGGGCATGGGAATTCTCAACGAGTGTTCAACGGTTCGCCTGGCTGCGGCGCGAGGCCGGCAGCAGCTTGGCAATCGGTTCGGCGCGCACGGTGTGCTGGCCGAAATCGGCGTTATAGGTGGCGATGATTTCGCCGGCGATGGAGATGGCGATTTCCACAGGCAACTTGCCTTTGACTTCGCCGATGCCCATCGGGCAACGCATGCGTTGCAAGGTGGTGCTGTCGAAACCTCGATCGCGCAGGCGATGTTCGAACTTGACCCGTTTGGTCTTCGAGCCGATCAGGCCGAAGTAGGCGAAGTCGTTGCGCTTGAGGATCGCGGCGCTCAATTCCAGATCGAGCTGATGGTTGTGGGTCATGACGATGCAGTAGCTGCCGGCGGGCAATTCGTCGACTTCATCCAGTGGCTCTTCGGTGACGATCTTGCGTACGCCGTGGGGCAAGTGTTCGGGGAATTCCGCCTCCCGCGAATCGATCCAGCGCACCTTGCAGGGCAGGCTCGCCAGCAGTGGCACCAGGGCGCGGCCGACATGGCCGGCGCCGAACACGGCGATCTGCGCCTGGACCTGGCCCATGGGTTCGAACAGCAACACGGTGACGCCGCCGCAGCACTGGCCCAGGCTCGCACCGAGGCTGAAGCGCTCCAGATGGGTATTCTGCTGGCCGCTGGCGAGCATGTTCCGGGCGATTTCCATGGCCTTGTATTCCAGGTGGCCGCCACCGATGGTGTCGAACGTCTGGCTGGCGCTGATGACCATCTTCGACCCGGCGTTGCGCGGGGTGGAGCCGAGTTCTTCGATGATCGTCACCAGCACACAGGGTTCGCCGCGGGTTTGCAGGTCGGCGAGGGCGCTGATCCAGTTGTACATATTCACCTCGACATCTGTTTTGTCTGTTCCGGCCTCATCGCGAGCAAGCTCGCTCCCACATTGGATAGGTGTTCACAAATACCCTGTGGGAGCGAGCTTGCTCGCGATCGGCCGCGCCGCGGTCTAGAGCGAAGCCACTTCGACTTCCGCTTCCTCAGTCTTGACCGCCTTCAACCCCCGCATCTGCTCACACCCCCACAACACCCGCTCCGGCGTGGCCGGGGCGTCGATGTTCGGCTGATGCCGGTAATCCCCCAGGCTCGCCACGGCGTCCTTGATGGCGCACCACGCGGCGATGCCGAGCATGAACGGTGGTTCGCCCACGGCCTTGGAATGGAACACTGTGTCTTCAGGGTTCTTGCGGTTTTCCACCAGCTTGACCCGCAGGTCCAGCGGCATGTCGGCCACGGCGGGGATCTTGTAGCTGGCCGGGCCATTGGTCATCAGCTTGCCCTTGTCGTTCCACACCAGCTCTTCCATGGTCAGCCAGCCCATGCCCTGGATGAAACCACCCTCGACCTGGCCGATGTCGATGGCGGGGTTCAGCGAGGCGCCGACGTCGTGGAGGATGTCGGTGCGCAGCATCTTGTACTCGCCGGTGAGGGTGTCGACGATCACCTCGGCGCAGGCCGCGCCATAGGCGTAGTAGTAGAACGGCCGGCCACGGGCCTGGCTGCGGTCGTAGTAGATTTTCGGGGTCTTGTAGAAGCCGGTGCTCGACAGCGAGACCTGGGCGAAATACGCCTGCTGCACCAGCGCCTCGAAGCTCAGGATGTGATCGCGTACCCGCACATGGCCGTTGTGGAATTCCACGTCTTCTTCGCTGACCTTGTACTGCCGCGCGGCGAACTCCACCAGGCGCCGCTTGATGGTTTCGGCGGCGTTCTGCGCCGCCTTGCCGTTCAGGTCGGCGCCGCTGGAGGCGGCGGTGGGCGAGGTGTTCGGCACTTTGTCGGTGTTGGTCGCAGTGATCTGCACGCGGTCCATTTCCACCTGGAACACCTCGGCCACCACCTGGGCGACCTTGGTGTTCAGGCCCTGGCCCATTTCGGTGCCGCCATGGTTGAGGTGGATGCTGCCATCGGTGTAGACGTGGATCAGCGCGCCGGCCTGGTTGAGGAAACTGGCGGTGAACGAAATACCGAATTTCACCGGGGTCAGCGCCAGGCCTTTTTTCAGGATCGGGCTGTTGGCGTTGTAGCGGCGGATCGCCTCGCGGCGCTCGGCGTACTGGCTGCTTTCTTCAAGCTCGGCGGTCATTTCCTCGAGCATGTTGTGCTCGACGGTCTGGTAGTAGTGGGTGACGTTGCGTTCGGTCTTGCCGTAGTAGTTGGCCTTGCGCACCGCCAGCGGATCCAGACCCAGGTGCCGGGCGATGGCGTCCATCACCTCTTCGATGGCGACCATGCCTTGGGGGCCGCCGAAACCACGGTAGGCGGTGTTCGACGCGGTGTTGGTCTTGCAGCGGTGGCCGTTGATGGTGGCATCGCCCAGGTAGTAGGCGTTGTCGGCATGGAACATCGCCCGATCGACGATGGAGGCCGACAGGTCCGGCGAGCAACCGCAGTTGCCGGCCAGTTCCAGGGCGATACCGTGCAAGCGCCCGCGGCTGTCGAAGCCCACGTCGTATTCGATGTAGAAGGGGTGGCGCTTGCCGGTCATCAGCATGTCTTCGACCCGGGGCAGGCGCATCTTGGTTGGTTGCCCGGTGAGGTGCGCGACGACCGCGCACAGGCACGCCGGGCTGGCGGCCTGGGTTTCCTTGCCGCCAAAGCCGCCGCCCATGCGGCGCATGTCCACCACGACTTTATTCATCGGCACGCCCAGCACTTCGGCCACCAGTTTCTGCACTTCGGTGGGGTTCTGGGTCGAGCAGTAGACGATCATGCCGCCGTCCTCGGTGGGCATCACCGAGGAAATCTGGGTTTCCAGGTAAAAATGCTCCTGGCCGCCGATGTGCAGCGAGCCCTGGAGGCGATGTTCGGCGCTCGCCAGTGCCGTGGCCGAATCGCCGCGTTGGTGGGTGTGGCTGTCGAGCACGAAATGCCGCTTGCGCAGGGCTTCGACCACATCCAGCACCGGTTCCAGGTCTTCGTATTCGACGATGGCGGCCATCGCCGCCTTGCGGGCGGTTTCCAGGTCTCTGGCGGCGACGGCCAGCACCGGTTGGCCGACGAACTGCACGTCATCGATGGCCAGCAGCGGGTCGCCGGGCAGCAGCGGGCCGATGTCCTTCAGCCCCGGAATGTCGGCATGGGTAATGGCGATGCGCACGCCTTCGAAGGCATAGCAGGGCGCGGTATCGATGCGGATGATCCGGGCGTGGGCGCGGTCCGATAGCCGGGCGTAGACGTGCAACTGGTTCGGGAATTCCAGGCGGTCATCGATGTACTGCGCTTCGCCGGACACATGCTTGGCGGCGCTGTCATGCTTGACGCTGCGGCCTACGCCAGTGGTCAGGTCACGGGCGAACAGCTCGGCCAGTTCGGCTTGGGTCTTCTCTACGGCGTGATGGTTAGACATAAGCGGTCACCCGAGTCTCGATGTGCGGCGTTTGCAGTTCGATGAAGTATTTGCGCAACAGGTTGCGGGCGCTGAGCAGGCGGTATTCCTTGCTGGCGCGGAAATCCGACAGCGGCGTGAAGTCCTCGGCCAGGGCAGCGCAGGCGCGTTCGACGGTGCTGTCGGTCCACGGCGCACCGATCAGTGCGGCTTCACAATGCTTGGCCCGCTTGGGTGTGGCGGCCATGCCGCCGAAGGCGACGCGGGCGTCGCGGACCACGCCGTTGTCGATGCGCAGGTTGAACGCCGCGCACACCGCGGAAATATCATCGTCCAGGCGTTTGGAGACCTTGTAGGCGCGGAACGCCTGTTCGGCACTGGCCCGGGGCACGATGATCTTCTCGATGAATTCGCTTTCCTGGCGCGCAGTGACCCGGTAGTCGATGAAATAGTCTTCCAGGGCCAGGGTGCGCCGGGTCTGGCCCTTGCACAGCACGATTTGCGCGCCGAGGGCGATCAGCAGGGGCGGCGAGTCGCCAATCGGCGAGGCGTTGCCGATGTTGCCGCCGAGGGTGCCCTGGTTGCGGATCTGCAGCGAGGCGAAGCGTTGCAGCAGTTCGCCAAAGTCCGGGTATTCGGCTTTCAAGGCTTCGTAGCAATCGGAGAGGGCGGTGGCGGCGCCGATCTCCAGGCGATCGTCGAAACGCTCGATACGCTTGAGTTCGGCGACGTTGCCCACGTAGATCATCACCGGCAGGGTGCGGTGAAATTGCGTGACTTCCAGGGCCAGGTCCGTGCCGCCGGCCAGCAGGCGCGCCTGGGGATAGGTGTCGTAGAGATCGGCCAGGTCGGCCACGGTCAGCGGCACCAGGCAACGTTTGTCGCCGCTGTTGAGCTCGCCGGTCTCGGTCGGCGCGATGGCTTTGAGGCGGGCGATGGTCTCGGCCGCGCGGGCGTCGAACTGGTCCGGTTGCTTGCCGCAGCAGGCCTGCTCGGCGGCGGCCAGGATCGGCCGATAGCCGGTGCAACGGCACAGGTTGCCGGCCAGGGCTTCGTGGGCCTTGTGGGCGTCGGGCTGCTCGCTGTTTTTTTGCAGGGCGAACAGCGACATGACGAAGCCCGGTGTGCAGAAACCGCACTGCGAACCGTGGCAATCGACCATCGCCTGCTGGACGCTGTGCAGTTGGCCCTGGTGCTTGAGGTCTTCGACGCTGATCAGTTGCTTGCCGTGCAGGGACGAGACGAAGGTCAGGCACGAATTGAGGCTGCGGTAGCGAATGCGTTCGCGGCCATTCGCGTCCGTTTCCAATTCGCCCACCACCACAGTGCACGCACCACAGTCGCCGCTGGCGCAACCTTCTTTGGTGCCTGGTTTGCCAACGTGTTCGCGCAAATAGTTGAGCACGGTCAGGTTCGGGTCCAGGGCGTGCTCGCTACGGAGTTCCTGGTTGAGTAAAAACTGGATCACGGAAGGCCTCGCAGACTCATTATTGTTGTATCGACATGGGCCTGAATTTATCAGGTCTGACTTTTCGGTCAATGATTTTCTGACTTAAAGGTCAGGAAAATTCGTTTAGTCGATCAACTGCCGTGTTTGGTCAGTATGGACCCATTGTGGGAGCGAGCTTGCTCGCGATAGCGCCGGGTCTGTCGATGCGTTCATCGGCTGGTGCACCGCCATCGCGAGCAAGCTCGCTCCCACAGGTTTGGTTCAGGATGAAAAGCTCAAACTTTTTTTGCTTATATCGTGCCAAAAACCCGCTGCAGGCCCTGCGCCATGACGTATCGAGTGCGCTACACTGCGCCGCTTGTGCAAATCGAAGAGTTTGAAGGACAACCATGACGTTCAAGGCCCCGGACAGCCTCGCCGAGCAAATCGCCCACCATCTCGCCGAACGCATCATTCGCGGCGAAATGAAGCCGGGAGAGCGCATCCAGGAACAGAAGGTCACGCTGGCGCTCAATGTCAGCCGCGGCTCGGTCCGCGAGGCCTTGCTGATCCTGGAACGACGCCATTTGATCGCGATCCTGCCGCGCCGTGGCGCCCACGTCACCGAACTCACCGAACACAAGGTGCGCAGCCTCTGCGCGCTGATGAGCGAGCTGTACATCCTGCTGGGCAACGCCGTGGCCCATGGCTGGAAAGAACAGGCCGACATGGCGCCGTTCGTCGCCATCCAGCAGCGTCTCCAGGACGCCTACGCGCGCCAGGACATCCGCACCTTCGTCGATGAAAGCTTCAGCGTGATGCGCGCCGCCTATCTCTTCGCCAACAACCCGTACTTGCAGGAAACCGTCGAGAACCTGCAACCGGCCATGAGCCGTGCCTATTTCCTGGCACTGGAACAGCGCAAGGCGGAAATGAGCGAATTCCTCGACCTGTTCCAGCGCCTGCTCGCCGCCGTGCTGGCCCGTGATCTGCCGCAGATCCGCATCGTGCTCACGGCCTACGCCCAGCGCAGTTGCGATCTGGTGGTTTCTGCCCTGACGGCGGCCTGACGTGCGGCTCAAGTGCATCAAGTTGGCGGGGTTCAAGTCCTTCGTCGACCCGACCACGGTGAACTTCCCCAGTAACATGGCGGCGGTGGTCGGACCCAACGGTTGCGGCAAGTCGAACATCATCGACGCCGTGCGCTGGGTGATGGGCGAGAGCTCAGCCAAGAACCTGCGCGGTGAGTCGATGACCGACGTCATCTTCAACGGCTCCACCAGTCGCAAACCGGTAAGCCAGGCGAGCATCGAGCTGGTGTTCGACAACTCCGACGGCACCCTGGTGGGCGAGTATGCGGCTTATGCGGAGATTTCCATTCGTCGCAAAGTGACCCGCGACAGCCAGAACAGCTATTTCCTTAACGGCACCAAGTGCCGGCGTCGCGACATCACCGATATTTTCCTCGGTACCGGCCTGGGCCCGCGCAGCTACTCGATCATCGAACAGGGCATGATCTCCAAGCTGATCGAAGCCAAGCCCGAGGACCTGCGCAACTTCATCGAAGAGGCTGCGGGGATCTCCAAATACAAGGAGCGGCGACGCGAGACCGAAAACCGCATTCGTCGCACCCACGAAAACCTGGCGCGCCTGACTGACCTGCGCGAAGAGCTCGAACGTCAGCTCGAACGTCTGCACCGCCAGGCCGAGGCCGCCAAGAAGTACCAGGAATACAAGGGCGAGGAGCGCCAGCTCAAGGCCCAGCTTTCGGCCCTGCGCTGGCAGGCGTTGAACGAGCAGGTCGGCCAGCGTGAAGCGATCATCGGCAACCAGGAAGTCAGCTTCGAAGCCCTGGTGGCCGAGCAGCGTAATGCGGACGCCGCCATCGAGCGCCTGCGCGACGGCCATCACGACCTGTCCGAGCGCTTCAATCTGGTGCAAGGACGCTTCTATTCCGTGGGGGGCGACATCGCCCGGGTCGAGCAGAGCATCCAGCACAGCCAGCAACGGCTGCGGCAGTTGCAGGATGATTTGAAGGAAGCCGAGCGGGCGCGCCTGGAAACCGAATCGCACCTGGGCCACGACCGCACACTGCTGTTGACCCTCGGTGAAGAGCTGGACAGGCTCACGCCGGAGCAGGAAATCACCAGTGCCGCCGCCGAAGAGGCCGCCGCGGCCCTGGAAGAAGCCGAACTGACCATGCATGGCTGGCAAGAGCAGTGGGACAGTTTCAACCTGGCCTCGGCCGAGCCGCGGCGCCAGGCTGAAGTCCAGCAGTCGCGCATCCAGCAGTTGGAAACCAGTATGGAGCGCCTGGCCGAACGCCAGCGCCGGCTTTCCGAAGAGCGCGCCTTGCTCGCGGCGGACCCGGAAGACGCAGCGATCCTGGAACTGAGCGAACAACTGGCGACCAGCGAAGCCACCCTCGAAGACTTGCAGGCCAGCGAAGACGCCCAGGTCGAACGTCTTGAGCAACTGCGCCAGGCCTTGCAATTGGCCTTGCAGAACCAGCAACAGGGCCAGGGTGAGTTGCAGCGACTCAATGGGCGCCTGGCTTCGCTGGAAGCCTTGCAGCAAGCGGCGCTGGACCCGGGCACCGGCACCGCCGAATGGCTGCGCGACCAGCACCTGGCCGAGCGTCCGCGGCTGGCCGAGGGGCTGAAGGTCGATACCGGTTGGGAACTGGCGGTGGAAACCGTGCTGGGGGCCGACCTGCAAGCGGTGCTGGTGGACGACTTCGGCGGCTTCGACCTGTCGGGCTTTACCCAGGGCGATCTGCGCCTGCTCAGCCCGGCCGGCGATGGCGTACGCGTGCCCGGCAGCTTGCTGGATAAAGTCGAGGCCCAGGTGGACCTGTCGCCCTGGCTGGGACAGGTCAAGCCGGTGGACAGCCTTGAGCAGGCCTTGGCCCTGCGCGGGCAATTGGCGGCCGGCGAAAGCCTGATCAGTCGTGACGGGTATTGGGTCGGCCGGCATTTCCTGCGGGTGCGCCGGGCCAGCGAAGCCGAGAGCGGCATGCTCGCCCGTGGCCAGGAAATCCAGCGCCTGGGCGCCGAACGGGAAGAGCGCGAAGCCAGCGTCGAAGCCCTGGAAACCGAATTGCAAAACCTGCGGGCGCAACAGCGTCAACAGGAAAACGGCCGCGAACACCTGCGGCGGCTGTTGCAGGATGAGGCGCGCCAGCAAGGCGAGCTCAAGGCGCAGTTGTCGGCCGGCAAGGCCAAGGTCGAGCAACTGGCGCTGCGCCGCACCCGCCTGGAAGAAGAAATCGCCGAACTGGGCGAGCAGCGGGCGCTGGAGCACGAACAGATCGGCGAGGCGCGCTTGCAACTGCAAGAAGCCCTCGATGCCATGGCACTGGACACCGAGCAGCGTGAACTGCTGCTGGCCCAGCGTGACAGCTTGCGTGAGCGCCTTGATCGGGTGCGCCAGGAAGCACGCCAGCACAAGGACCACGCCCATCAGTTGGCGGTGCGCCTGGGCTCGCTCAAGGCTCAATACGATTCCACGCGCCAGGCCTTGGAACGGCTGGAAATGCAGTCCGAACGCCTGACCGAAAAACGCGAGCAGTTGAGCCTCAATCTGGAGGAGGGCGAGGCACCTTTGGAAGAGCTGCGCCTCAAGCTCGAAGAGTTACTCGACAAGCGCATGAGTGTCGACGAGGAGCTCAAGACGGCGCAGATCGCTTTGGAGGATGCCGACCGCGAACTGCGTGACGCCGAGAAGCGCCGCAGCCAGGCCGAGCAGCAATCCCAACTGATCCGCGGCCAGATGGAACAGCAGCGCATGGAGTGGCAAGCCCTGACGGTGCGGCGCAAAGCCTTGCAGGACCAATTGCTGGAAGACGGCTACGACCTCGACGGCGTACTCGCCACCCTGGTGGCCGGGGCGAATGAAAAGGACGCCGAGGAAGAACTGGAGCGCATCGCCCAGCGTATCCAGCGCCTGGGGGCAATCAACCTGGCGGCCATCGACGAGTACCAGCAGCAGTCCGAGCGCAAGCGCTACCTCGACGCCCAGAACGATGACCTGGTGGAAGCGCTGGAGACCCTGGAAAACGTCATCCGCAAGATCGACAAGGAAACCCGCAACCGCTTCAAGGATACCTTTGATCAGATCAACGGCGGTTTGCAGGCCCTTTTCCCAAAAGTTTTCGGTGGCGGCAGCGCCTATTTGGAACTGACGGGCGAAGATTTACTCGATACAGGGGTGACAATCATGGCGCGTCCTCCTGGCAAGAAGAACAGCACCATCCATTTGCTCTCCGGTGGCGAAAAAGCGCTGACCGCGCTGGCCCTGGTCTTTGCCATCTTCAAATTGAACCCGGCGCCGTTCTGCATGCTCGACGAGGTCGACGCGCCACTGGACGACGCCAACGTAGGCCGTTACGCACGGCTGGTGAAGGAAATGTCTGAAACGGTGCAGTTCATCTACATCACCCACAACAAGATCGCCATGGAAATGGCCGATCAGTTGATGGGGGTGACCATGCATGAGCCTGGCTGTTCGCGACTGGTGGCGGTGGATGTGGAGGAGGCCATGGCCATGGTGGATGCCTGAACAACCGGTTGTAGGGCTTCTACTTCGAACGCTGTAGGTATTTTTTACCCGGGGGGTTGATGTTCAATTCACAGATTGGGCACAAGCCTATGCGACAGACGGTGTAAAGTTATCTTTGGTCGTGCTAGTTTAATGTCAATTTTTCGTATGCGTGGGCAAAACGCCATTCAGAACATAGAGTTGGCGCCACGTTTTAAAGCGGTTTGCAAATAGCTAAGCCCCTTATTTTTCAGCATTTTTATAGAGGCACGGGATTACATGGAAATCGGTCTGCGCGAGTGGCTGATCGTCATCGGCATCATTGTCATTGCCGGTATTCTTTTCGACGGCTGGCGTCGCATGCGCGGCGGCAAGGGGAAACTGAAGTTTCGCCTGGATCGCAGCCTGTCGAACCTGCCTGATGAGGATGACAGCGCCGAACTGCTGGGCCCGCCGCGGGTGCTGGACACCCACAAGGAGCCGCAGCTGGACGAGCACGACTTGCCGTCGATGAGCGCACCTGTCCGTGAGCCACGGGAGTCGGGTTCCAAGCGCGGCAAGCGCAACAGCGAGCCGTCCCAGGGTGATTTGAACCTGAACCTCGACCTGGATGGTGGGCCGAGCTTCAGCAGTCGCGACGGTGACTTCCCGGACGAGACCAAGACCCCGAGCGCCGACAAGGACCAGGCCCAGGCTGAAGAAGTGCTGGTGATCAGCGTGATCTGCCGCGACCCGGCCGGCTTCAAGGGCCCGGCGTTGCTGCAGAACATCCTCGAAAGCGGCCTGCGTTTCGGCGAGATGGACATTTTCCACCGCCACGAAAGCATGGCCGGTAACGGCGAGGTGCTGTTCTCCATGGCCAACGCGGTCAAGCCCGGTGTGTTCGACCTCGACGACATCGATCATTTCAGCACGCCAGCGGTGAGCTTCTTCCTCGGTCTGCCGGGCCCGCGTCATCCCAAGCAGGCCTTCGACGTGATGGTGGCCGCGGCGCGCAAGCTGTCCCAGGAACTCAATGGCGAGCTGAAGGATGACCAGCGCAGCGTGCTGACCGCCCAGACCATCGAGCACTACCGCCAGCGCATCGTCGAATTCGAGCGTCGGGCGCTGACCCAGAAGCGCTGAGCGATGATGGCTCTCCTGCCCAGAGAGCTTTGTGTGGCGAGGGAGCTTGCTCCCGCTGGGGTGCGAAGCGCCCCCATGTATCAAGAAAATCGAGCAGCCTAGGCTGCTCTTTTGCTTTATGAGAGAACACCCATGAACGCCGTTGAAACCCGCATCCAAAAGCTGCGTACCGAGCTGGATCAGCACAACTACCGCTACCACGTCCTCGATGAGCCAAGCATTCCCGATGCCGAGTACGACCGCCTGTTCCACGAGCTCAAGGCCCTGGAAGAGCAGCATCCGGAACTGGTCACCAGCGATTCTCCGACCCAACGGGTCGGCAGCGTGGCGCTGTCGGCGTTCAGCCAGGTGCGCCACGAGATCCCGATGCTCAGCCTGGGCAACGCCTTCGACGAAACCACCATGCGTGAGTTCGACCGGCGGGTGACGGAAGGTCTCGACCTGCCCATGGGCGACTTGCTGGGCGGTGGCGCGGCGGTGGAGTACAGCTGCGAGCCGAAGCTCGATGGGCTGGCGGTCAGCCTGTTGTATCAGGACGGCATGCTGGTGCGCGGCGCCACACGCGGTGACGGCACCACGGGCGAGGACATCAGCGTCAATGTGCGCACCGTGCGCAACATTCCCCTCAAGTTGCAGGGCACGGGCTGGCCACCGCTGCTGGAAGTGCGCGGCGAGGTGTACATGTCCAAGGCCGGCTTCGAGCGCCTCAACGCCACGCAGTTGGAGGTGGGCGGCAAGACGTTTGCCAACCCGCGCAACGCGGCGGCCGGCAGCCTGCGCCAGCTCGATTCCAGGATCACGGCCAACCGTCCCCTGGAGTTCTGTTGCTACGGCATCGGCCAGGTGACGTCGGACATCGCCGACACCCACATCGGTAACCTCAAGCAACTCAAGGCCTGGGGCATGCCCATCAGCCGTGAGCTGAAACTGGCCCACGGCATCGACGAATGCCTGGATTACTACCGTGACATCGGCGAGCGGCGCAACGCGTTGCCCTACGAGATCGACGGCGTGGTGTTCAAGGTCAACAGCATCGCTTCCCAGCGCGAGCTCGGTTTCCGCGCCCGGGAACCGCGTTGGGCCATCGCCCACAAGTTTCCCGCCACTGAAGAACTCACCGAGTTGCTGGACGTCGAGTTCCAGGTCGGCCGCACGGGCGCGGTGACTCCGGTGGCCCGTCTCAAGCCGGTGAAAGTCGCCGGCGTGACCGTGGCCAACGCCACCCTGCACAACATGGACGAAGTGGCGCGCCTGGGCGTGATGATCGGCGACACCGTGATCATCCGCCGTGCCGGGGATGTGATCCCGCAGGTGGTGCAGGTCGTCACCGAGCGCCGTCCGGAAAACGCCCGCCCGGTGGAGGTGCCCCAGCAATGTCCCGTCTGTGGCTCCCACGTCGAGCGCACGCAATTGATCAAGCGCAGCAAGGGCCGCGAAACCGTCAGCGAAGGCGCGGTGTACCGCTGCGTCGGTCGCCTGGCCTGTGGCGCCCAACTCAAGCAGGCGATCATTCACTTCGTCTCGCGTCGGGCCATGGACATCGAGGGCCTGGGCGAGAAGAGCGTCGAGCAACTGGTGGATGAGGGGCTGGTGGGTTCGCCCGCCGATCTGTATGCCTTGACCTTCGAACAGGTGGTCGACCTGGAAGGCTTTGCCGAACTGTCGAGCAAGAACCTGCTGGCCGCCATCGTCGACAGCAAAAAACCAAGCCTGGCGCGGTTTATCTACGCCCTCGGTATTCCGGACGTGGGTGAAGAGACGGCCAAGGTCCTAGCCCGCTCCCTCGGTTCGCTGGAGCGCGTGCAGGCGGCCTTGCCCCAGGTGCTCACGTACTTGCCAGACGTCGGTCTGGAAGTCGCCCACGAGATCCACAGCTTCTTTGAAGACCCGCACAACCGCCAGGTGATCAAGGACCTGCTGCGCCATGGCCTCGAGATCCAGGACCAGGGCGAGTTGGGCGCCGAGTTTTCCGCCAGCACCACCCTGGGTGGCTTTCTCGACAAGTTGCACATTCCTTCGGTGGGGCCGGGCGGGGCGCAGAAACTGGCGGACAAGTTCGGCTCGCTCGAAGGCGTGATGAACGCCGATTGGCTGGACATGCGCCAGGCGCTGCCGGAAAAGCAGGCCAACGCCGTACGCGAGTTCTTCGCCATCGCCGCCAACCGTCAACAGGCCGAAGCGGCGCAACAGCAGTTGCGCGACTTCGGCATGCACTGGCAAAGCGAGAAGAAAGTCGTCGAAGGCTTGCCGGAGGCCGGGCACACCTGGGTGCTGACCGGTTCGCTGGAGCTGATGAGTCGTGACGTCGCCAAGGACAAGCTGGAGAGCCTGGGGGCGAAGGTGGCCGGTTCCGTGTCGGCGAAAACCCATTGCGTGGTGGCCGGGCCGGGGGCGGGTTCGAAATTGACCAAGGCAAACGAGCTGGGGCTCAAGGTGCTCGACGAAGCGGCGTTCGTGGCTTTTTTGAGTCAGCATGGCATCACGGTTCAATCGTGATCCGTGGCGAGGGAGCTTGCTCCCGCTCGGCGGCGCAGCCGTCGTAAAACCTCCTGTCGCGGTCTGTCTGGTAGGTTGAGTCGTTCCGATTGGGGCGGCTGCGCCACCCAGCGGGAGCAAGCTCCCTCGCCACGGTTTATTCGGTGCTGTGATGCAGTGCGGGGGAACGATCCGACACGGAGCATGATCTAGTCTTGCAGGCTCCAGGGAGAGATCGCCATGTACCGCTTCTTCGAACAACTGAGTTCACGCATCGCCGCGCCGTTCCTGGGTGATCGGTCACGTAACAGCAAGGTCTGGCCGTGTCGTTGCGGCCAGTCCCTGTTTTTTCGCAACAGCCAATGCCTGGCCTGCCTGGCGGCCCTGGGGTATCAGCCCGAGCAGAGTCGCCTGTCGTCCTTGCAGCCCGCTGAGCAGCCCGACACCTGGACGCTGGATGCCGATCCGCAAGCCGGGCTGTTCCGCCGTTGCGCCAACCTCGACACCCCGGCGGCCTGCAATTGGCTGCTGCCGGACAATGGGCGCGATACCCTGTGCATCGCCTGCAGCCTGAACCGCACCATCCCCGACCTGTCGATTCCGGAAAACCCTGAGCGCTGGCGCAAGGTCGAGACCGCCAAGCGTCGTCTGGTCGCGCAACTGATTACCTTTGGCTTGCCGGTCATCCCGAAAACCGTCGACGAAAACATCGGCCTGGCTTTCGACTTCATCGGCGTCGACCCCGACGGCAAATCGCCGATGACCGGCCATGCCAGCGGGCTGATCACCCTCGACATCAAAGAGGCGGACGATGCCCATCGTGAGTACGTGCGCCAGCAGATGCGCGAGCCGTATCGCACCTTGCTCGGGCATTTTCGTCATGAGGTGGGGCATTACTACTGGGATCGGCTGATTGCCAACAGCCACTGGCTCGAGGCGTTTCGCGAGGTGTTCGGCGATGAGCGCGCCAGCTACGCCGAAGCTCTGGAGCGGCACTACCAGCAAGGCGCGCCGCTGGATTGGCAAACCCGCTATGTCAGTGCCTACGCCACCATGCACCCTTGGGAAGACTGGGCGGAAACCTGGGCCCATTACCTGCACATGATGGACGCGGTAGACACTGCCCTGGGCTTCGGCATGAGTGCCCGGGAGATGGATTTCGACTACCAACCGTTCCCGCCCGAGACCTTGTACGACCCCGAACACACTGGCGGCGCGGCTTTCCTCTCGTTCGTCAACGCCTGGATCGAACTGGCCGGTATGCTCAACGAGTTGTCCCGCAGCATGGGCCAGCCGGATTTCTACCCGTTCGTCGTACCGGCGGCGGTGATCACCAAACTGCATTTCATCCATCTGGTGATCCAGGAAGAGGGCGGTCGGGCGGATGAGGTGTTGTTATAGTTTCCTGTGGAGGGCAGCTTGCAACCCTGTTGAATGTACCGACGCCTTCGCGAGCAAGCTCGCTCCCACACACACACACGAAGCGCAGATCCCCCTGTGGGAGCGAGCTTGCTCGCGATAGCGACAGGTTGGCGTGCAATCATGCCGGATGTGCCGACTTCATCGCAGACACGCTTTGTTCCCATAGCAAGTACTTGAACATCTTCAGTTTTTTAATCCGCCGCGAACGGTTGTAACTTCTTGCCAGATAGGTACAATGGCGCGGCTCGCCGTCAGGCGGGCGTCGTTATGGTGACCCCATCGGTCCCCCCGCAACGATTACCCGTGAACCTGGTCAGATCCGGAAGGAAGCAGCCACAGCGGGAACATTGTGTGCCGGGGTGTGGCTGGTGGGGTTGCCTCCATAACGCCCAAGCCTTCATTCGCAAGGTTTGCCAACTTCAAAATTTCTTGCTGTTTTGCTGATCGATACCGATCGGTGCTTTCTGCTGTCCAGGCTTTGGCCGGACAAGACAATCGAGCGTCAACGTCAACAAGCAGGCCGGTCCTGTGCATCGACAGGACCGGGCCCTGGGGTCAGTACTGAGCCTTCACATACTCAGTAATCGGCTCTTGCAAAAGATCCTGTGGATGATCCCCGCCGAAAGTCGCCCATTTGCTTTTACCGGACAAGATCGCAGACCCCAGCGGCTGTGCGCCAGTCGGGCCATAAATAGCGAGCTTCACTTCAATCTTGTCGGGGAGACCCGACCATTCCGTGGCGCGTTCTTCCCAGTGCAGGATTTCCGGGATGACGTAGTAGCCCGAAGGGCTGTTCTGTCTCAGGCAGCTCAATTCACGGCACGCGCCCACTACCGTCACACGGTTGGTGTAATAAGAGAAGGCCGTCTTGACGGCGGCAGCTGTCATATCGCCGGAGGCAGGGTAGGGCGTCGTTTCGTAGCGTCCGTCGACCGGTATGGCGATGGTGACGGGCATTTGTCGATCAAGTTTTCCCGGGTTGGGGAATACGTCTTGTTGCGAGTATTTGGCGGTGCAGCCGGTGGCGAGTATCGAGACCAGAATGATCGAAAGTTTATGCACGGAGTCCCCTGGGATTTTGTTGTGTCGACGAGTCGGTGGGCGTCATCGGGACGCAGGAATCAGCGCGTTGATAGTCCGGGTTCGTGGCAAGAGATGTCAACGTGACATTATGTCGTGCGTCATCCTCGGAATTGGGCAGGCGAGCAAAGAGAAGCCTGGCCTGTCTCGCCTCGACAGGCCAGGCTTCTCTTTCACTGCGTCAAGGCTTGGACAAGGCCTGGTCGACCGCTGCGATCAGCTTTCCCAGGTCCTTCGGGGTGGCTTTGTGTATGACACCGAACAGGTACGCCCGCTGTTCGTCCTCATCGGCCATGTCGGCAAAAAAGGCCTTCAGTTGCACATCCAGCACATTGGCAAGCAGGAACAAGGCTTCGACGCTGGGGGTGTAGGTGCCGGTTTCGAAGCGGCTGATGGTTTTAGGGTCAAAACCGGTTTTTTCGCCAAGTTCAGCCTGAGTAAGCCCCGCTACTTTGCGGTAGCGTCTGATGGCTGGACCCAAACTTGAAATTTGCATCGCTTAATTCCCATTTAGAATCAAGAACTTAACGATAGATTTTCGCATTAGGCAACCGCGTGATCCATCACCTTGCTTTGCAAAATGTGATGTGTTTCGTAGAATCGGCCTTTGGCACGGGTATTTGGTGACCTGCTTTTCGAAGCCAAGGTGTGTGCGGGGGCCGGGCCTTGTGTTCTTGCCACGATACAAGGCAAGGGCTGAAGCCCTCCCTTGGCATCGCCAGGGCCCGCGCTCCAGCTTCTCTCAGAGTGTTTGAGCCTAGTTGATTTTCGCCTGTCTTGAAGGCGGTGCAACCGCGCGCGACAAATGAGCCTGACTCATGGATGACTGCTTCGATGGATAAGAAGTACCGCAGGGCTGTTGACGCCGCCGCGATTTTTTCCGAGACCGATCTGAGCGGGCGCATCACCTACGTCAACGATCAATTTTGCAGTCTTTTCGGTTACCGGCGCGATGAGCTGCTGGGCGCGAACCATCGCCTGCTCAATTCCGGCCAGCACCCTGGCGAGTTCTTCAGCGCCATGTGGAGCACCATTGCCCTGGGTCAGGTCTGGAAAGGGGAAATCTGCAATCGGGCCAAGGACGGTACGCTGCACTGGGTCGACACCACCCTGGTGCCGGTGATCGACGACGAGACAGGCCAAATCGAGCGCTACCTGGCGATTCGCTTCGATGTCAGCGAAAAGCGTCGCCTGCTGCATTCGTTGCAATGGCGGGTCGGTCACGATGTGCTGACCGGTCTGCCCAATCGTACTTATCTGTCGGATCTGCTGGACCAGGCCCTGGAGTTTTCCCGAGCGGAAAACCTGCCCCTGGCGGTGTGCATGCTCGACCTCGATGGCTTCAAGGCGGTCAATGACGGCTATGGTCACGCCAGCGGTGATCGACTGTTGGTGGAGGTCGCCAGGCGCCTGCGCAGCATTGTGCGTGGCGAGGACGTGGTGGCGCGGCTGGGCGGGGACGAGTTCGTGCTGGTATTGCGCCATGTGCGTGGGATGGAAGAGCTGCATGCCGCGTTGAACCGGGTGTTGATCGCCGTCTCGATGCCGTATGCCATCGACGGCAAGGACATCAAGGTCTTCGCCAGTATTGGCGTCACGTTGTTCCCGTGGGACAACGAAGACGCCGAGACCCTGTTGCGTCACGCCGACCAGGCGATGTACGTGGCCAAGCAAAGCGGTCGCAATCGTTTCCACTTGTTCGATGTGTCCCGGGACAAGGAGGTGCGGGCCACTTACCAGACAGTCGAGCGGGTCCGCCAGGCACTGGCCGATAACGAACTGCGGCTGCATTTCCAGCCCAAGGTCAATATGCGTCATGGCACCGTGGTCGGCCTGGAGGCGCTGCTGCGCTGGAAGCATCCGCAACGTGGCCTGGTACCGCCTCGGGAATTCTTGCCCCTGGTGGAGGAGACTGACCTGATCGTCGAGATCGGCGAGTGGGTCATGGAACAGGTCTTGACCCAGTTGCAACAATGGCAGCAGGCGGGGCAGGGCTGGCCGGTGAGCATCAATATCTCGGCGCGGCATTTCCAGCGGGCGGATTTTGTCGAGCGGCTGCGACAGGTGTTGGAGCGGCATTCGGCGGTGCCGCCACGGCTGTTGGATCTGCAGATTGTCGAGTCCGTCGCCGTGGAGAACCTGGCCCACGTCAGCGCCTGCCTCCAGGCGTGCCAGGCGCTGGGCGTGGGGTTTTCCCTGGGCGGTTTCGGCACCGGCTACTGCTCGCTCAACGACCTCAAGCACCTGCGCACGCAAACCATCAAGATCGACAAGACCTTCGTGCGCGACATTCTCGATGACCGCGACGACCTGGCGCTGACCGAAGCGGTGATCGGCCTGGCTCGGGCGTTTGGCCGCGAGGTGGTCGCCGAAGGGCTGGACAGCCTGGAGCATGGCCAACTGTTGCTGCGCCTGGGCTGCGAGGTGGCACAAGGTTATTTCATCGCCCGGCCCATGCCGCCCGAACAGATACCCGGCTGGGTGCAGGGGTTCGTTCCGCCGTCGCAATGGCAGCAGCGGCCAGGCGATCAGGGCGAGGGCGCCTCGCTCTCGGCCCGTGATGCTTCACTGCGGCCGGTGTAGAGCTGGATGATCGCGTCGATTTCCCCGGACGTCTTCATGTTCAGCAATGTCCTCAGAATGCGCTGTGCGGGAATGCTCGGATCGTTGCGCACATAACAGCTCAACCGCTGTTCCTGCAGGACAGCCACCTCATGGAGTTGGCGATCAGCGGTATGACGTTGATTGAACCAGTCCAGCGCCCATTGATTACTGATCCCGTAGCGATAACGCCCGGCCAACAATTTCGCCAGCACTTGTTCCTGGCTGCGGGCATCGTCGCGGTACAGTTGACCGGCGTCGAACAAGGGTTGCAAGGTCGGGTAGCTATAGCCGAGCACCGTGCCGATGGGTTGGGGCGACAGCGTTGTTGGCGTTACCGTCGCAGGTACGCTTGCGGTGGCGACGAGCAGGTCACGTTGGAAAAACAACGGGATGCTCCACAGATAATCATCGTTGTCCTTCACCCAGTCAGGGCTGACATAGCAACGCATGTCGACTTCGCCGTGTTTCATGGCACCGTCGAGCCGGGCGCGGGAGAGGACGTGGAATTGCGCCGGCTTTCCTATCTGGGTCGCCAGGCTGATCATGATGTCGGGAATGATGCCCTGGGTCGGGCGGCCTCGTTCAATCTGCACCATGGGCATTGCCCAGCCATCGGTAACGGCGAAACGCAAGGGGGCTTCCTCGGCAAGACAGCCGGTACTCAACAACAGCAAAGCCCCCATGGCTGAGCGCATAAACTCTCCTGACTGTGTAAAACCGTGTCGACAACGAGTCCCGTAGCCTAGCTTAGTCACATTAGACGAGCACACCGGATGCAATTTCGCCCCTGCTCCGCTAGCATTAGCCGCTTATGTTCCTTCGTTGCGACGGTTTTCGATGAGTTATCAGGTTCTTGCACGTAAATGGCGTCCGCGCTCGTTCCGCGAAATGGTCGGCCAGACCCATGTGCTCAAGGCTCTGATCAATGCCTTGGACAGCCAGCGGCTGCACCACGCCTATCTGTTCACCGGTACCCGTGGCGTGGGCAAGACCACCATCGCGCGGATCATTGCCAAGTGCCTGAACTGTGAAACCGGTATCACTTCGACACCTTGTGGCGAGTGTTCGGTCTGCCGGGAAATCGACGAGGGCCGCTTCGTCGACCTGATCGAGATCGACGCCGCCAGCCGCACCAAGGTCGAAGACACCCGCGAACTGCTCGACAACGTGCAGTACGCCCCGAGCCGTGGGCGCTTCAAGGTCTACCTGATCGACGAAGTGCACATGCTCTCCAGCCATTCCTTCAATGCGCTGCTCAAGACCCTCGAAGAACCGCCGCCCTACGTCAAGTTCATCCTGGCGACCACCGACCCGCAGAAACTTCCTGCAACGATTCTGTCGCGGTGCCTGCAGTTCTCCCTGAAGAACATGACGCCGGAGCGGGTGGTCGAGCACCTGACCCACGTACTGGGCGTCGAAAACGTGCCATTCGAAGACGATGCGCTGTGGCTGTTGGGCCGGGCCGCCGATGGTTCGATGCGCGACGCCATGAGCCTGACCGACCAGGCCATCGCTTTCGGTGAAGGCAAGGTCATGGCCGCCGATGTCCGAGCCATGCTCGGCACCCTCGATCACGGCCAGGTCTATGACGTCTTGCATGCGCTGATCGAAGGCGATGCCAAGGCGCTGCTCGAGGCGGTGCGTCACCTGGCCGAGCAGGGCCCGGACTGGAATGGCGTACTCTCGGAAATCCTCAACGTGCTGCACCGTGTCGCCATTGCCCAGGCCCTGCCTGAAGGCGTCGACAACGGCCATGGCGACCGTGATCGCGTACTGGCCCTGGCCCAGGCGCTGCCGGCCGAAGACGTGCAGTTCTATTACCAGATGGGCCTGATCGGCCGTCGCGACCTGCCCCTGGCACCGGATCCGCGAGGCGGCTTCGAAATGGTCCTGTTGCGAATGCTGGCGTTCCGGCCAGCCGATACGGCGGATGCCCCGAGGCAAACGCTAAAGCCAGTGGGGATCAGCCAGGCCACAGCTGATTCCGCCAAGCCAGTGGCTGCCGCGCCCGTCGTTGCGCCGGCAGTGACTTCGGCTCCGGCAGCGGTGGCACCTGTAGCCCAGCCGGTGCCGGCGCCTGTGGTCGCGACGGCCGAGCCGGAACCCGAGCCGGTCGTCGAGGCACTGCCCGAGCCCGTCGCCGAAGAAGTCGTTGACCTGCCTTGGAACGACCCGGTCGAGCCGCCAGTGGTCCAGCAGCCGGTCGTCGAGCCCGTGTTGGAAACCGTCGCCGAGCAGCCCGAGTTGCCGCCGATGCCCCTGCCGACGCCCGACAGCGTGGTACCCGATGCGCCGGAATGGGTCGCAGCGCCCGTGCCCGAGCCGACGGTGGCCGACGTCGATATCGCCACGCCGGGCATCGACCTGGACGACGAGCCGCCGCTGGATGAGGATTACATCGAGCCGGACATGGATTCGGCGTACAGCTACCTGGACGACCTGGCCAGCGAGCACGCCGCCGAGCCAGCCCCGGAGCCCGAGCCGGAACCGGCGGCGATGCCGGCCACCGGGCTGGCCCTGCAGTGGCTGGAACTGTTCCCTAAACTGCCGATCAGCGGCATGACCGGCAGCATCGCCGCCAACTGCACGCTGATGGCCGTGGAGGGCGACCACTGGCTGCTGCACCTGGACCCGGCCCACAGCGCACTGTTCAACGCGACCCAGCAACGTCGCCTCAACGATGCACTGAACCAGTACCACGAGCGCACCCTGACGCTGACCATCGAGCTGATCAAGCCCGAGCAGGAGACCCCGGCCCAGGCCGCGTCCCGCCGCCGTGCCGACCGTCAGCGCGAAGCCGAGGAGTCGATCCACGGTGATCCATTCATCCAGCAGATGATGCAACAGTTCGGCGCCGTGGTCCGTCGCGATACTATCGAACCTGTCGAGGCCCCGGTCACCCAGGGCTCATAACTGAAGGCGCCGGGCCGAACGGGCCGGGCGTGTTGTTTATCCAAGTACTTTCGAGGTGATTCCCATGATGAAAGGTGGCATGGCCGGCCTGATGAAGCAGGCGCAGCAGATGCAGGAAAAAATGGCCAAGATGCAGGAAGAACTGGCCAACGCCGAAGTCACCGGCAAATCCGGTGGCGACATGGTGACCGTGGTCATGACCGGTCGTCACGACATCAAGCGTGTCAGCATCGACCCAAGCGTGGTCGAAGGCCTGAGCGAAGATGACAAGGAAATGCTCGAAGCCCTGTTCGCCGCCGCCGTCAATGACGCGGTGCGCAAGATCGAAGCCAACAGCCAGGACAAGATGTCCGGCATGACCGCTGGCATGCAACTGCCACCGGGCATGAAATTGCCGTTCTGATTCGCCATCCCGGTCGGGATGGGCTACACACAATGCCAGGCATCGCGCCTGGCATTTTTGTTTCTGCCATAGGCGCGAGCGGTGGTAGAAATCATACCTGTGGGAGCAAGGCTTGCCCGCGATGAACGATGGCGCGCCGCTCCGACACACCGAGGTGTCTGTATCGCGGGCAAGCCTTGCTCCCACAAGTGCCCGCTGAACAAACATCGAACGCTGCCCCCTCGGCAAGGGTCTGCTCCCTATACGTGCCACTCAACGATCAAGGAGACGCCTCCATGTCACAAGCATCGACCACCAGCCAGCGCATCGTCCTGGCCTCTCGCCCCCACGGCGCCCCGACCCCGGAGAATTTCCGCCTGGAGCAGGTGACCCTGCCGGACTTGGCACAGGGGCAGATCCTGCTCAAGACGCTGTTTCTGTCCCTGGATCCCTACATGCGTGGGCGCATGAGCGATGCACCTTCCTACGCCGCGCCGGTGGAAATCGACGAGGTGATGACCGGCGGCGCTGTCAGCCGCGTGGAGCGATCGATGCACCCGAAATTCCAGGAGGGTGATCTGGTGGTGGGCGCCACGGGTTGGCAGAGCCACAGCATCAGCGATGGGCGCAACGTGATGCCCATCCCCTCCGGGCTGCCCAGCCCGTCGATGGCCTTGGGGGTACTGGGCATGCCGGGCATGACCGCTTACATGGGGCTGATGGACATTGGCCAGCCCAAGGCCGGGGAAACCCTGGTGGTCGCGGCCGCCTCGGGTGCCGTGGGCTCGGTGGTCGGCCAGGTGGCGAAGATCAAGGGCCTGCGTGTCGTCGGGGTCGCAGGCGGCAGCGAGAAATGCAAGTACGTGGTCGACGAACTGGGCTTTGATGCCTGTGTCGATCACAGGAGCGCCAATTTTGCCGAAGAACTGGCGCAGGCCTGTGACAAGGGCATCGATATCTATTACGAAAACGTCGGCGGCAAGGTCTTCGATGCCGTCGTGCCGTTGCTCAACGCCAAGGCGAGGATCCCGCTCTGCGGCCTGATCGCCTCCTACAACGATCATCAAGCACCGAGCGGCCCGGATCGCTTGCCGCAACTGCAGCGCACGTTGCTGACCAAACGCGTGCGAATCCAGGGGTTTATTGTGTTCGACGACTATGGTGACCGTCAGCCGGAGTTCATCAGTGCCATGGCCCCTTGGGTGCGCGATGGCAAGGTCAAGTTCCGTGAGGACGTGGTCGATGGCTTGGAAAATGCGCCACAGGCGTTTATCGGCCTGCTGGAAGGGCGCAACTTCGGCAAGTTGGTGGTGCGGGTCGCGCAGGATTGAGTATTTGACGCTAACCGGAGGCGCGGGTATAAACCGCGTCTCGTTGTTATGTCGGACATTTCCTCCATGAGCTTCAGCCCTTTGATTCGCCAACTGATCGATGCCCTGCGAACGTTGCCGGGTGTGGGTCAGAAAACTGCCCAGCGCATGGCGTTGCAATTGCTCGAGCGTGATCGCAGCGGCGGTTCACGCCTGGCCCAGGCCCTGAGCCAGGCCATGGAAGGTGTAGGGCATTGCCGTTTATGCCGCACCCTCACCGAAGACGACCTCTGCCCGCAATGCGCCGACCCGCGTCGGGACGACACCTTGCTTTGCGTCGTGGAGGGGCCGATGGATGTGTATGCGGTGGAGCAGACCGGTTTTCGTGGCCGTTATTTCGTGCTCAAGGGCCATTTGTCCCCGCTCGACGGCTTGGGGCCGGAAGCCATCGGCATTCCACAGTTGATCGCGCGGATCGAAGAGGCGGGCACGTTCACGGAAGTCATCCTCGCCACCAACCCGACGGTCGAAGGCGAAGCCACCGCCCATTACATCGCCCAACTGCTGAACAACAAAGGCCTGGTCGCCTCCCGCATCGCCCACGGCGTGCCACTGGGAGGGGAGCTTGAGTTGGTGGACGGTGGAACGCTGGCGCATTCGTTTGCGGGCCGTAAGCCGATCGCGTTGTAACCGCTACCCCATACCCTGTGGGAGCGAGCTTGCTCGCGATAGCGGTGGATCAGTCAACATCCATGCGACTGATAAACCGCTATCGCGAGCAAGCTCGCTCCCACAGGTTCGATGGTTGCCTGGCAATTATTTTTCGCTGAGGGAGAACTGCGTCAGGCAGAACGTCGGGATCCCCATGTCTTCCAGGCGCTGGGAGCCGAGCAGTTCCGGCAAGTCAATGATCGCTGCGGCCTCGTGGACCTTGGCGCCCATGCGGCGGATCAGGTTGGCGGCGGCGATCAGCGTGCCACCAGTGGCGATCAGGTCATCGAACATCACCACCGAATCCCCCTCGCACAGGCTGTCGGCATGCACTTCAAGGAAGGCTTCGCCGTATTCGGTCTGGTACCCCTCGGCCAGTACGTCGGCCGGCAGCTTGCCTTGCTTGCGGAACAAGACCAGCGGTTTGTTCAGCTGATAGGCCAGGATCGAACCGATCAGGAAACCGCGTGCATCCATCGCGCCAATGTGAGTGAACTCGGCCTCGACATAGCGGTGGGCGAAACTGTCCATGACCAGGCGCAGGGCGGTCGGGGATTGGAACAGTGGGGTAATGTCGCGAAAGATCACGCCGGGCTTGGGGAAATCAATCACGGGGCGGATCAGGGATTTGATGTCGAAGGAGTCAAAGACCATCGTGGAGGTGTCCTGGCAGGGCTGCAAACGCGGCAGTATAGCGCGGCGGGGCAAATCCCTCAGCCGCGCTCGTCCATCAGCCGTCGATCGAGCCGCCGGCCAGGGCGCAGAGCTGGATCGGGTCGAGGATGTGAATTTCCTTGCCTTCGGCGGCAATCAATTCGTTCTGCTGGAAACGGGTGAACACCCGGGACACGGTTTCCACCGCCAGGCCCAGGTAATTGCCGATTTCGTTGCGCGACATGCTCAGGCGGAACTGGTTGGCCGAGAACCCGCGGGCGCGGAAGCGTGCCGAGAGGTTGACCAGGAAGGTGGCGATGCGCTCGTCGGCGGTTTTTTTCGAGAGCAGTAGCATCATCTGCTGATCGTCACGGATTTCCCGGCTCATGACCCGCATCAACTGGCGACGCAGTTGCGGCAACTGTAGGGCCAGCTCGTCCAGGCGGTCGAAGGGAATTTCGCACACTGAGGTGGTTTCCAGCGCCTGGGCCGAGACCGGATGGGTCTCGGTGTCCATGCCGGACAGGCCCACCAGTTCGCTGGGCAGGTGGAAACCGGTGAGCTGCTCTTCGCCGCCATCGCTCAAGTTAAAGGTTTTCAAGGCGCCCGAGCGCACCGCGTAGACGGAATCGAAGGTGTCACCCTGGCGAAACAGGAATTCACCTTTTTTCAACGGGCGGCCCCGTTTAACGATTTCGTCCAACGCCTCCATGTCCTCCAGATTCAATGAAAGTGGCAGGCACAGCGGGGCCAGGCTGCAATCCTTGCAGTGGGCCTGGTTGTGGGCGCGCAGTTTGACTGGCTCGGACATTTCTTCAATCCTTGTGGGAAAACACACATAGGCCGTAAGGGTACCCCAGCGTAGGCACTCCGGCCAGTGCGGTTTCGTCGTCAAATTGTCGCGCTCAGATAACTCGGGAGAAGCGCTGCCGGTTGTGCTGCTCCAGATAGGCATCGAAGACCATGCACACGGATCGCACCAGCAGGCGCCCGGCGGGCAGGACTTTGATGTGCGTGTCGTCGAGTTCGATCAGGCCGTCCTTGGCCATGGCCTGCAATTGCGGCCATAGCGGCGCAAAATATCCGCCGAAATCGATATTGAAGGTTTGCTCGATCTCGGCGAAGGCCAGGTTGAAATGACAAATCAATTGCTGGATCACCGCACGCCGCAGCCGGTCGTCGGCGTTGCATACCCAGCCGCGACTGGTTGCCAGTTGCCCGTCGGCGAGGGTGTTCTGGTAATGGTTCAGGTCGCTGCTGTTCTGGCAGTACAGGTCGCCGATCTGGCTGATGGCCGACACGCCGAGGCCGATCAGGTCGCAATGGCCATGGGTGGTGTAGCCCTGGAAGTTGCGCTGCAACGTGGCCTCTTCCTGGGCGATGGCCAGCTCGTCGTCGGGCAGGGCGAAGTGGTCCATGCCGACGTAGCGGTAGCCGGCGGCGGTCAGTTGTTCGATGGTGCCCTGCAGCATCGCCAGTTTCTGCTCCGGGTTCGGCAAATCCTGGCTGTTGATGCGCCGCTGGGGCATGAAGCGTTCCGGCAGGTGGGCGTAATTGAACACCGAGAGCCGGTCCGGTTGCAGGTGGATGACTTCCTCGACAGTGCGGGCGAAGTTGTCCGGGGTCTGCTTGGGCAGGCCGTAGATCAGGTCAATGTTGATCGAGCGGAACTGCAAGGTTCGGGCAGCCTCGACCACCGCGCGGGTTTCTTCCAGGCTTTGCGGGCGATTGACGGCACGCTGCACCGCCGGGTCAAGGTCTTGTAGGCCGATGCTGACCCGATTGAACCCCAGTTCACGCAACAGCCCCATGGTCGACCAGTCGGCCTCCCGGGGATCGATCTCGATGCCGTAGTCGCCGGAATCGTCGTCCAGCAGGTTGAGGTGCTTGCGCAGCGTGGCCATCAGTTGACGCAGCTCGTCGTGGCTGAGGAACGTCGGGGTGCCGCCGCCAAAGTGCAGCTGTTCCACGGGCTGGGTAGGGTCCAGGTGGCAGCCGATCAACTGGATTTCCTGTTCCAGGCGTTGCAGATAGGCATGGGCGCGGCCACGGTCCTTGGTGATGACCTTGTTGCAGGCGCAGTAGTAGCAGATGTTCGCGCAGAACGGCACGTGCACATACACCGACAGTGGCCGCCGGGCCTTGCGGCTGTCACGCAGGGCATGGAGCAGGTCGAAGGTGCCCACCTGGCCGCCGAACTGCGCCGCAGTCGGGTACGAGGTGTAGCGTGGTCCCGCCAGGTCGTAGTGGCGGATCAGGTCTGAGTCCCAACGGATGGCGTCGAGCATGCGGGTGTTCCCCGGGTAGGCTGGCATGGGGCGAGTCTAGGGGGGGAGGCGCGGGGTGGTCTTGATTTGTGTCAACAGGGCATGGGTGTTGTCGATGATGGCCTCATCGCGAGCAAGCTCGCTCCCACATTTGCTCGGCGGCGCCTGTGGGAGCGAGCTTGCTCGCGATGGGGGCGACTCGGTCAATGGCCCATGAGCCAATGCTGATGCGGCCCCGGCAGTGTCCAGATCCCGAAAACAATCACCAACAGCCCGCCGGCCATGCGCACGCTGCGTTTGCGCAGCAGGGCGGTGATGCGCTCGGCGGCCAGGCCAGTGGCGAGCAGCACCGGCCAGGTACCCAGGCCGAAGGCGAGCATCAGCAGGGCGCTGTCCAGGGCATTGCCCTGGCTGGCGGACCATAGCAGGGTGCTGTAGACCAGCCCGCACGGCAGCCAGCCCCATAGGGCACCGAGCAGCAAGGCCCGGGGCAGGCTCGACACCGGCAGCAAGCGGTTGGCGACGGGTTGGATGTGCCGCCACAAGCCACGCCCCACGCTTTCGATGCGGGTCAGGCCGCTCCACCAACCCGCCAGGTACAGGCCCATGGCAATCAACAGCAAGCCGGCCAGCACCCGCATGATCATCGCTGCTGGACTGTTGGACACGGCCCAACCGGCCAGGCCGATCAGCAGCCCGGCGGTGGCATAGCTCAGGATTCGCCCCAGGTTGTACGCCAGCAGCAACCGAAAGCGGCGGCTGCGCTGGTCCTTGGGAATCGCCAGGGTCAGGGCGCCCATCAGGCCGCCGCACATGCCCAGGCAATGACCGCCGCCCAGCAGGCCAAGGATAACGGCCGAAACCAGCAGTGGCGCCAGGTCAAGCATGGGGTGGGGCCTTGTCGTCCGCCTTGCGGACTTCGCCACTGGCTTCGTCCACCGCCGCCTTGTGGTTCGGGTCCTGATCGTCGAACAGGATGCTATGGGCCGGACCGTCGAGGTCGTCGTACTGTCCGCTGTCCACGGCCCAGAAGAAAATGTACACGGCGATGGCCACGATCAGCAGCGCGGCCGGGATCATCACGTAAAGAGCTGGCATGTCGGAACTCCATGCCCGCGCGGCTCAGGCCGGCAGCGGGCGGGTATCGGGCGTGGCGGTGAAAACCTGCGCCTTGGGCTGACGCGTCAGCCTCAGGGCATTCAACACCACGGTCAACGAACTGATGGACATGCCGACCGCGGCCCACACCGGTGTAATCCAGCCGAGGGCGGCGAACGGCAACATGAGGCCATTGTACAGCCCTGCCCACACCAGGTTCTCGACGATCACCCGGCGAGTGCGTCGAGCCAGGTCGAAGGCGTGGATCAGGGCGTCGAGGCGGTTGGACAGCAGCACGGCGTCGGCGCTGGTCTTGGCCAGGTCGGTGGCCGAGCCCATGGCGACACTGATGTCCGCCGCCGCCAGCACGGGCACGTCGTTCACGCCATCGCCGAGCATCAGCACCTTGCGGCCCTGTTGGTGCAATTGCTGCAACACCGCCAGTTTGTCGTCCGGGCGCAGGCCGCCCCGGGCCTCGTCGATGCCCAGTTCGGCGGCGACGCTGGCAACCATCGGCGAACTGTCGCCCGACAGCAGCAGCGTACGCCAGCCCCGCGCCTTGCAGGCTGCCAGCAGGGCCGGGGCGTCGGCGCGCAAGCGGTCATCGAGGACGAACCAGGCCAGCGGCCCGAGCTCATCGCCCAGCAACAGCCATTGCCCGGCTTCGTCCGGCATCTGCGGTATGGCCGCGCCACTCAGTTCGCAGACAAAACCGGGCTGGCCGATGCGTAGGCGTTGTTCGGCCACGAGGCCTTCCAGTCCCAGCCCCGGGGTGCTTTGCACCTGCTCGGCGGCCATTGGCGCGCGGCCAAAAGCACGGGCGATGGGGTGTTCCGAGCGGTTTTCCAGGGCTGCGGCCAAGCCCAGGCAGTGATCGCTGTCGAGGGCCGCCAGTGGTCGAATGGCGCGCAACGCCAGGCGGCCTTCGGTGAGGGTGCCGGTCTTGTCGAAAATGACCGTGTCGATCTGGTTCAGGCCCTCCAGTACATGGCCGCGCGTCAGCAGCAGGCCAAGTTTGTGCAAGGTGCCGGTGGCTGCGGTGAGGGCGGTCGGCGTGGCGAGGGACAATGCACAGGGGCAAGTGGCGACCAGCATCGCCAGGACGATCCAGAAGGCCCGCGAGGCATCCAGTTGCCACCACAACAGGCCGATGGCCGCCGCCGCGACCAGGGAGAACAGCAGGAACCATTGGGCGGCGCGATCGGCGATCTCCGCCAATCGTGGTTTCTCGGCCTGGGCCCGTTCCAGCAGGCGAACGATGGCCGACAACCGGGTATCTTGCCCGAGGGCCAGTACCTCGACGGTCAAGGCGCCTTCGACATTCAGCGTACCTGCGGTGACCGCGTCGCCCTCCTGCCGAGGTTGTGGCAGGTATTCACCGGTCAGCAGGGATTCGTCGATGCTGGACTGCCCCTCGAGGATTCTGCCGTCAGCCGGCAGGACCGCCCCGGGATGCACCAACACTCGGTCGCCGGTGCGCAACTCGCTGAGCAGGATGCGTTCGCTCTGGCCATCGTCCGCCAGGCGCAGGCACGAGGCCGGTAACAGATTGACCAGTTGGGCGGTGGCGGCGGCCGTGCGCTCCCGGGCTCGGCGCTCCAGGTAACGGCCGGCCAGCAGGAAAAGGGCGAACATGCCCACGGCATCGAAGTACAACTCGCCAACGCCAGTGATCGACGTCCAGATCCCGGCAATGTAGGCGCTGCCAATGGCCAGGGACACGGAAACGTCCATGGTCAGGTGGCGGGTGCGCAGGTCGCGCATGGCGCCTTTGAAGAATGGCGCGCAGCTGTAGAACACGATGGGCGTGGTGAGAAACAAGGCGACCCAGCGCAGGATGGTGTGCATCTCCGGGCTCAGGTCGATGTTGAATTCCGGCCAAGTGGCCATCGTCGCCATCATCGCCTGGAACCACAACAGGCCGGCCACGCCCAACTGGCGCAGGGCCAGGCGGTTTTGTGCGGCGAGTTGCTCGCACGCCTGGTCGGCTTGGTACGGGTGGGCGACGTAGCCGATCTGGCGCAACTCGGCGAGCAGCGTGCTCAGCGGCAACTGGGCGTCGGCCCAGCGCACATGCAGGCGATGACTGGACAGGTTCAATCGCGCCTCGGCCACGGCTGGCAGGCTGCGCAGCTGTTTTTCGATCAACCAGCCGCAGGCGGCGCAACTGATGCCTTCCATCAACAGGGTGGTTTCGGCCAATTCGCCCTCATGGCGCACGAACGACTGCTGCACGTCAGGGCGATCGTACAGCGCCAGTTCATCGGTCAACTGGACGGGCAGGGTCTCGGGATTGGCCGACGCTTCACTGCGATGCAGGTAATAGCTTTCCAGGCCACCGGCGACAATGGCCTCGGCCACCGCCTGGCAGCCCGGGCAGCACAGCTCGCGGGTTTCACCGAGGACAACGGCGGTGAAGCGACTGCCAGGAGGGACGGGCAGGGCGCAGTGGTAGCATGGCTGTGGAGTGGTCATGGTTGTCGCATGAAGGCCTTTTTGGCTGGGGCGTTTGCTGGTTTATGGGCGCTGTTGTGGCGGGGGAGCTTGCTCCCGCTCGGCTGCGTAGCAGTCGTAATCGGGTGAGCCGGTCACACGAAGAACGGGGCCGCTTCGCGACCCAGCGGGAGCAAGCTCCCTCGCCACAGAGAAGCGATTTACTTCTTCAGGTCTTCAGCGCCTTGCAGCGGTTCATCGCCGAGCAGGATGTCCTGGTCGTGGTTGATCTGTTCTTCTTCGAACAGGCGCCAGGTCTTGTCGTTCTCCACCCCCAGCAATTCGACAAAGCGCCGGCCTTCGACCTTGTCCGTCAACTGGCCGACGTAGCGCCCCGGTTCGCTATCGTTGCGGGTCAGGACGATCTTGCGGTCCTTCTCCGGCTGGGTCGGTGAGATCAGGCTCAGTTCCAGGGTCTGGGGGCGGCTGTCGCCGTTCAGGCGCAGGTTCACTTCGCCGGTCACGTCATCCAGTTGCACGTTGGCATGCAGTTGCAGGGTCTGGGCCAGCAGTTCGCGCTCCAGCGAACGGTTGATGCCCTTGCCGGCTTCGTAATAGTTGTCGTTGACCAGGTTGTCCGGGTTCTTCACCGCAATGGTCACCATCGTCAGGCTCAGTGTCACCGAACAGCTCAGGATCGCGATGATGATCCACGGCCAGAGGTGCTTGTACCAAGGGCTGGTGGCGGTTGCTGCAGGCATGTTCAGTTCTCTCAACGAGTTTGTGGGCCGATGAACCGGCTCTTGGCTTCGACATGTACGCTTTCGTCATCGGCGTCCTTGAGGATGAAGGTCACCTCGTTGGTGCTCGATGGCAATTGCTCCGGTGCGCTGGACAGCTCAACCGGCTGGCTGTAGATCTCGCCGGCCGCGACCTTGATTTCCCGACGGCCTTGCAGCTTGAGGTCGGGCAGGCCGGCGGCGTCCAGGACGTACGTATGGTCGCGTTGGTCTTTGTTCATGATCTTCAGGCTGTAGACGTTCTCGATCCGGCCTTCGGCGTTTTCGCGGTACAACACGCGGTCCTTGCTGACGTCGAACCCCACCAGCGAACGCATGAAGAATGCCGCCGCCAGCAAGCTGATCATGGTCAGCAGCACCAAGGCGTAACCGATCAGGCGTGGGCGCAGTTTATGGGTTTTCTGCCCCGACAGGTTGTGTTCGGTGGTGTAGCTGATCAGGCCGCGCGGGTAGTCCATCTTATCCATGATGCTGTCGCAGGCGTCGATGCAGGCTGCGCAGCCAATGCACTCGACCTGCAAGCCGTCGCGAATGTCGATGCCGGTCGGGCAGACCTGGACGCACATGGTGCAGTCGATGCAGTCCCCAAGGCCCAGGGCCTTGTAGTCCACACCTTTCTTGCGCGGGCCACGGCTTTCGCCACGACGCGGGTCGTAGGACACGATCAAGGTGTCCTTGTCGAACATCACGCTTTGGAAGCGCGCGTAAGGGCACATGTAGATGCACACCTGCTCACGCAGCCAGCCGGCATTGCCGTAGGTGGCGAGGGTGAAGAAGCCGATCCAGAAATACGACCAGCCATCGGCCTGGCCGGTAAAGAACTCGAACACCAGTTCACGGATCGGCGTGAAGTAACCGACGAAGGTCACGCCGGTGGCGAAGCCGATCAGCAGCCACAGGCTGTGCTTGGCGAACTTGCGCAGGAATTTGTTGGCGCCCATGGGGGCCTTGTCGAGCTTGATGCGCTGGTTGCGATCGCCTTCGGTGACTTTTTCGCACCACATGAAGATCCAGGTCCACACGCTTTGTGGGCAGGTGTAGCCGCACCACACCCGTCCGGCATAGACCGTGATGAAGAACAGGCCAAATGCCGCAATGATCAGCATCCCCGACAGCAGGATGAAATCCTGGGGCCAGAACGTCGCACCGAAAATGAAGAACTTGCGTTCCGGCAGGTTCCACCAGACGGCCTGGTGACCGCCCCAGTTCAACCAGACCGTACCGAAATACAGCAGGAACAAGAACGCTCCGCCCAGCATCCGCAGATTACGGAACAGGCCGGTGAAGGCGCGGGTGTAGATTTTTTCCCGAGAGGCGTACAGGTCGACGCTTTTGTTCGCGTCCTTGGCAGGCGGGGTAACGTCATGTACCGGAATCTGGTTGCTCATCAATTGCATCCCACGGCAGTGGAAAAGTGCCGGGGCCAGTACGTGCCGACCACGGTCAGAAAGGGTATTGCAGTGGCGCAATGATACGCCTGTCGCTCTGGCTCAAGGGTGCGACCTTTGGTCGCGTTGGGTGCTTGCACAGAATGGTGTAGCGGATGTAACAAGTCATGACCCAGATCAATTGACTATTGTAGGAGCTGCCGTCTCAAGCGGGTGGACTGGATGACCATGGGTTGAGCACCGCCACGCCGCTGCTCTGGAAATCATTCACGTTGCGGGTGACTACGGTCAGTCCGTGGACCAGCGCAGTGGCGGCAATCAGTGCATCGCATTCATTGCTGCGATCCGGAACGTGCAGGCGAGCGCAGCGCAGCGCGACGGCGCGGTCGACCGCCAGGATTCTTCCGGCGAATGCGGGCATGACATGGTTGTCCAGCCATGCGCGCAGGTGGCTGCCTTGCACCGGGTCCTTGCGTTCGAAGCGCAACACGCCGGTTTCCAATTCCAATACGGTAATCGCCGAAAGGTAAAGGCTGGGGGCGGGCACGCCACGGGCCCAGGCCTGTACATTCTTATCGGCTTGAGGCTTGCGCAGTTCCGAGATGACGTTAGTGTCGAGCAGGTACATCAGGACAGGTCCACCGGTCGAGGAGAGATGACGGCACGTTCGGTATCGAAATCAATATCCGGCGTGTCGGGCATGACCAGCAACTCGACAATGCTGGTGCCGATGCCGGTCAGTTTCTGGTACTCCTCAATGCTTAGCAGCACATGGGCCGGCTTGCCACGGTCGGTGATGATGACCGGCCCCTGGCGGGTGGCTTTTTTGGCACCACTTGTGTCGTGGTTGAATTCGCGGCTGGAAATAGTGGTGATGGACATGGCGGCGTCCTCGATAAAACTGAATGTAGGCACGTTACTACCGCTACTGATTGCGGGCAAGATAAAACAATTTCGTCCTGTCGCACCGGCAAACAAAAAGGCCCCGTCAACGTTGGTTGACGGGGCCTTTGGTGCATCAGGCGTTGGCTCTACTGGGCGTCAGCCGCTGGAGCTTTCTCGCCGTGAGACAGGCTGTAGACATAGGCGGCCAGCAGGTGGACCTTGTCGTTGCCTTGCAGGTCGGCCTGGGCCGGCATCTGGCCCTGACGACCGTAGCGGATGGTCTGCTGCAGTTGGGCGAAGCTCGAACCGTAGATGAAACCGGCCGGATGCGTCAGGTCAGGTGCGCCCATGGCGGGCGTGCCCTTGCCGGCAGGACCGTGGCAGGCCACGCAGTTGGCCGCGAACAGTTTCTGGCCGTTGGCCGGGTCGGCCTTGGCGCCTTCTGGCAGCTTGCGACCGTGCAGGCTGGTCACCAGGTAGGAAGCCACGTCGGCGACGCCTTGTTCACCCACCACGGCAGCCCAGCCCGGCATCACGGCGTGACGGCCGCCCATGATGGTGGTCTTGATGGTTTCCGGCTCACCGCCCCAGCGCCAGTCGGCGTCGGTCAGGTTGGGGAAGCCATAGGCACCCTTGGCGTCGGAACCGTGGCAGACCGAGCAGTTGGAGGCGAACAGGCGGCCACCCATCTTCAGGGCTTGCGGGTCCTTGGCGACTTCTTCGATCGGCATGGAGGCGAACTTGGCGAAGATCGGACCGAACTTGGCGTCCGAGCGAGCCATTTCCTTTTCCCACTCGTGAACGCCTGTCCAGCCGGTCTGGCCGTTGGCGAAGGCGGTCTGCTTTTCGTTGTCCAGGTAGTTATAGCCTGGCAGCAGGCCTTTCCAGTTGCCCAGGCCAGGGTAGAGCACCAGGTAACCGAGGGCGAACACGATGGTGCCCACGAACAACATGAACCACCATTTCGGCAGCGGGTTGTCGTACTCCTCGATCCCGTCGAAGGAGTGGCCAACCGTCTCTTCGGTGGCTTCGCTGCGCTGGCCCTTGCGGGTCGACAGCAGCAGCCAGGTCAGGGCGAAGATCGTACCCAGACTGAGGACTGTGACGTACAGACTCCAGAACGTAGTCATTCTTTGTTACTCCTAGAAGCTTGCTCGACGTGCTTGATGGCCTCGGGATCATCCGCGAACGGCAGCAAGGTCGCGTCGTCAAACTCCGACTTGCGCTTGGGGCTGAACACCCACAAGGCCAGGCCGATAAAGGCCACCATCACGACGACGGTGCCCAGGCCACGAATCATCCCGATATCCATCCAGATCACCGTTTGCTTTTGATGATGGTGCCCAGGCCTTGCAGATAGGCCACCAGCGCGTCCATTTCAGTCTTGCCCTTGACGGCATCCTTGGCACCGGCGATGTCTTCGTCGGTGTAAGGCACGCCCAAGGCGCGCAGGACTTCCATTTTCTTGGCGGTGTCTTTGCCGTCGAGCTTGTTTTCTACGAGGAACGGGTAGGCCGGCATTTTCGACTCAGGCACAACGTTGCGCGGGTTGTACAAGTGCGCACGCTGCCAGTCGTCGGAGTAGCGGCCGCCAACGCGGGCCAGGTCCGGGCCGGTCCGCTTGGAGCCCCACAGGAACGGGTGGTCCCAGACGCTTTCACCGGCAACCGAATAGTGGCCGTAGCGTTCGGTCTCGGCACGGAACGGACGGATCATCTGCGAGTGGCAGCCGACACAGCCGTTGGCGATGTAGATGTCGCGGCCTTCCAGTTCAAGGGCGGTACGCGGCTTCATGCCTTCGACCGGCTTGTTGGTGACATCCTGGAAGAACAGCGGAACGATCTGGGTCAGGCCGCCGATGCTCACGGCGATGACCATGAAGAAGGCCAGCAGGCCGATATTCTTCTCTACTGCTTCGTGCTTCATCAGTGAGCTCCAACTACGGCGATCTTGGCGGCGGCTTCAGCTTCAGCCGGGTCAGAGGCACGAACGGTGCGGTACACGTTGTAGGCCATGAACAGCATGCCGCTGGCGAAGAACGCGCCGCCCAGGGCACGTACGATGAAGCCAGGATGGCTGGCTTGCAGCGCTTCGACGAACGAGTAGGTCAGGGTGCCGTCGTCGTTGATCGCACGCCACATCAGGCCTTGGGTGATGCCGTTGACCCACATCGAGGCGATGTAGAGCACGGTGCCGATGGTCGCGAGCCAGAAGTGCGCGTTGATCAGGCCGGTGCTGTGCATCTGCGCACGACCGAACAGTTTCGGGATCATGTGGTAGATGGCGCCGATGGAAATCATCGCCACCCAGCCGAGCGCACCGGCGTGTACGTGGCCGATGGTCCAGTCGGTGTAGTGGCTCAGGGAGTTGACGGTCTTGATGGCCATCATCGGGCCTTCGAAGGTCGACATGCCGTAGAACGCCAGCGACACGACCAGAAAGCGCAGGATCGGGTCGGTGCGCAGCTTATGCCAGGCACCCGAGAGGGTCATCATGCCGTTGATCATGCCGCCCCAGCTTGGCGCCAGCAGGATGATCGACATCGCCATGCCCAGGGACTGCGCCCAATCCGGCAGTGCGGTGTAGTGCAGGTGGTGCGGACCGGCCCAGATGTACAGGGTGATCAGCGCCCAGAAGTGGACGATGGACAGGCGATAGGAATAGATCGGACGCTCGGCCTGTTTCGGCACGAAGTAGTACATCATCCCCAAAAAGCCGGTGGTCAGGAAGAAACCCACGGCGTTGTGGCCGTACCACCACTGGATCATCGCGTCGGTCGCGCCCGAGTAGGCCGAGTACGACTTGAAGAAGCTGACCGGCAGGGAGGCGTGGTTGACGATGTGCAGCATGGCGGTCACGACGATGAAGGCACCGTAGAACCAGTTACCGACGTAGATGTGCTTGGTCTTGCGCTTGACGATGGTGCCAAAGAACACCAAACCGTAGGTCACCCAGACGATGGCCAGCAGGATAGCCAGGGGCCATTCCAGCTCCGCGTATTCCTTGGTGGTGGTGAAACCCATTGGCAAGGTCACGATCGCACCGACGATGACCGCTTGCCAGCCCCAGAAGGTGAAGGCGGCGAGGCTGTCGGAGATCAGTCGCGTTTGGCAGGTTCGCTGCACGACGTAGTAAGAAGTGGCAAACAACGCACAACCACCGAAGGCGAAGATCACCAGGTTGGTGTGCAGCGGGCGCAGGCGTCCAAATGTCGTCCATGGCAGATCGAAGTTCAACTCCGGCCAGACCAGTTGCGAGGCGATGAAGACACCGAGCCCCATGCCAAGGATCCCCCAGACCACCGTCATGATGGCGAACTGGCGGACTACCTTATAGTTATAAGCAGTCGGACTGATTGCTGTGCTCATTCTAAGGTTCCACGGTTTGGGTGTTTTATTAGGATAAAAATCGGTCGCAAGTATGGAGAAAGCGGGGGGTCATTGCAACGCGCCATGACCTGGGTCAATGCTTTCCAAAGCTGATTCTGCGGCCTTTCCATGTGCTGAGTAGGGACAAAATTGGCCCTCGGCAAAATGTCGCAACGAAGGAAAGAGGCGAGGGGGTCAGGTCGGTTGTAACGGGGTGTGTTCGAACACGGCGTTCGGGTGATGCCAGGCAACTGTCGCAACAGCCGGTATTCACCTGCCTTTGCGGCCTTTTTATCGAACGATTGTCGAACGCATCGGGTCGGGTCGACCTGAAACCGGCAGTCGCCAGCGCACGCAGAGGCAAGCTTAGACCTGATTCCGGGGAACCGAAAGGAAGACGATGGGAGGGGTGCGACAATGCGTCGCGCAGGGGCACGAAGCAGCCGCATCCAGATGAATGCGGCTGTTTGTGTGGTCAGGATTTATTCGCTTTTGTGTTCCGCTTGCAGGCGCTCGGTGCGGGCACCCTGGGACAGGCTGTAGACGTAAGCGGCGAGCAGTTGCACTTTGTCATTGCCCAGCAACTCATTCTGCGCCGGCATGTGGCCCTGGCGACCATGGCGAATGGTCTGCTGCAACTGGGCCAGGCTGGTGCCGTAGATGAAACCGGCCGGTTGCGTCAGGTTCGGCGCGCCCATGGCTTCGGTCCCTTGGCCGTTGGCGCCGTGGCAGGCGACGCAGGTGGTGTTGAAGGCCTGCTGGCCGGCTTGCAGATCGGCACCGCTGTCTGCCGGCAACGGTAGGCCGGCCAGGTCGTGGCGTACATACGCGGCCACGTTCTTGACCCCCGCGTCCCCCAGCACTTCGCCCCAGGCCGGCATCGCCGCCATGCGGCCGCCCATGATGGTCGCCTTGATGGTGTCGGCAGCACCGCCCCAGCGCCAGTTGCTGTCGGCCAGGTTCGGGAAGCCAAAGGCACCCTTGGCGTCCGAGCCATGGCAGACCGAGCAGTTGGAGGCGAACAGGCGACCGCCCATTTTCAGTGCCTGCGGGTCCTTGGCAACTTCTTCCACTGGCATGGCGGCGAATTTGGCGAAGATCGGTCCGAATTTGGCATCGGCCTTGGCCATTTCCTTTTCCCATTCATGGGCCCCGGTCCAGCCGTTCTCGTAGCCGGGCAGGATGCCTTTCCAGTTGCCCAGGCCCGGATACAGGACCAGGTAACCGACGGAAAACACCAGGGTGCCGGCGAACAACAGGAACCACCACTGTGGCAGCGGGTTGTCGTACTCCTCGATGCCGTCGAAGCTGTGGCCCATGGTCTGGTCGACGCTGCCCTTGGTCTCGCCCTTGCGGGTGCCGATCAGCAGCCAGGTCAGGCCGATCAGGCTGCCGATGGTCAGTACGCAGATCCACGTACTCCAGAAGGTGGTCATGGCCGGGTACTCCTTGTCGCAGGGTCTTGGGGGGTGATGTCGGCGGGCGGTTCGTCGGCGAACGGCAGCAGGCGCGCCTGGGCGAATTCCGGGCCGCGCTTGCTGCTGAATACCCACAGGGTCAGGCCGATGAAGGCGATGAACACCACGACGGTGCCCAGGCCACGGATCATTCCAGTGCTCATTTCAAAGAACATCAGGCTCACCTCTTGCTCTTGATGGCAGTGCCGAGCACTTGCAGGTAGGCCACCAGCGCGTCCATTTCGGTCTTGCCCTTGAGCGAGGCCACGCTGCCGGCGATGTCGTCGTCGGTGTACGGCACGCCGAGGGTGCGCATGGCGCGCAGCTTGCCTTCGGTGTGGCTGCTGTCCACCGCCTGGGCTACCAGCCATGGGTAGGCCGGCATTTTCGACTCGGGCACGACGTTGCGCGGGTTGTACAAGTGGGCGCGGTGCCAGTCATCGGAGTAGCGCGCACCGACCCGTGCCAGGTCCGGCCCGGTACGCTTGGAGCCCCACAGGAATGGGTGATCCCAGACGCTTTCGCCGGCGACGGAGTAGTGGCCGTAGCGCTCGGTCTCGGCGCGGAACGGACGGATCATCTGCGAGTGGCAGCCGACGCAGCCTTCACGGATGTAGATGTCGCGGCCTTCCAGTTGCAGGGCGGTGTAGGGCTTCATGCCGTCCACCGGCTTGTTGGTCACGTCCTGGAAGAACAGCGGCACGATCTGGGTCAGGCCGCCAATGCTCACGGCCAGGACCATCAGCAGCATCAGCAGGCCGACGTTTTTTTCGATTGTTTCGTGTTTCATGGTGGACTCCTCAGGCCATCTGCGCGGCAGCGGCGGCTTCGGCAGGCTGGTAGGCCCGCACGGTGCGCCAGGTGTTGTAGGCCATCAGCAGCATGCCGAGAAGGAAGATCGACCCGCCCGCCAGCCGCACGACGAAGCCTGGGTGGCTGGCCACCAGGGTTTCGACGAAGGAGTAGGTGAGGGTGCCGTCCTCGTTCACCGCGCGCCACATCAGGCCCTGGGCGATGCCGTTGACCCACATCGAGGCGATGTACAGCACCGTGCCGATGGTCGCGAGCCAGAAGTGCGCGTTGATCAGGCCGATGCTGTGCATTTGTGGCCGGCCGAAGACTTTCGGGATCATGTGGTACAGCGCACCGATGGAAATCATCGCCACCCAGCCGAGCGCACCGGCATGCACGTGGCCGATGGTCCAGTCGGTGTAGTGGGAGAGGGCGTTGACGGTCTTGATCGCCATCATCGGACCTTCGAAGGTCGACATGCCATAGAACGCCAGGGACACCACCAAAAAGCGCAGGATCGGGTCGCTGCGCAACTTATGCCAGGCCCCCGACAGGGTCATCATGCCGTTGATCATGCCGCCCCAGCTGGGTGCCAGCAGGATCAGCGACATCACCATGCCCAGGGACTGTGCCCAGTCCGGCAGTGCGGTGTAGTGCAGGTGGTGCGGGCCGGCCCAGATGTACAGGGTGATCAACGCCCAGAAGTGGACGATGGACAGGCGATAGGAATACACCGGGCGCTCGGCCTGCTTGGGCACGAAGTAGTACATCATCCCCAGGAAGCCAGCAGTGAGGAAAAAGCCTACGGCGTTGTGGCCGTACCACCACTGCACCATCGCATCCGTGGCCCCGGCATACACCGAGTAGGATTTGGTGAGGCTCACCGGCAGTTCCAGGTTGTTGACGATGTGCAGGATCGCCACGGTCAGGATGAACCCGCCGAAGAACCAGTTGCCGACGTAGATGTGCTTGGTGTTGCGCTTGGCCACGGTGCCGAAGAACACGATGGCGTAGGCCACCCAGACGATGGTGATCAGGATGTCGATCGGCCATTCCAGCTCGGCATATTCCTTGGAACTGGTGTAGCCCAGGGGCAGGCTGATGGCCGCCAGCAGGATCACCAATTGCCATCCCCAGAAGCAGAACGCGGCGATTTTAGGCGCGAACAGCTGTGTCTGGCAGGTGCGTTGCACCGAATAAAACGAGCTGGCGAACAGGGCACAGCCCCCAAAAGCGAAGATCACCGCGTTGGTGTGCAGCGGGCGCAGGCGGCCGAAGCTGGTCCAGGGCAAATCGAAGTTGAGCTGCGGCCAGACCAATTGGGCGGCGAGAAAAACCCCGAGCCCCATGCCGACGATGCCCCACACCACCGTCATAATGGCGAATTGGCGGACCACCTTGTAGTTGTAGGCGGTACTGATAGAAGTGTTCATGGTTCCCCATCCACGGTTCAGCCGAAGTGAGCGCCTGCGCAAGGCAGTGCGGCGTTCTTCGCCTGGAGTTATAGGCAGACTAAAAGCGAGGCAAGCATGGACAAACAGCACAAGGCCAGTATTGACGGGGATCAATGGGCGCGGTGCGTGGAGCAACACGGTTGGCGGTGGACGGCCGCGCAACCGGGCGCGGGCGCGGAGCCGCCAACCCTGATCCTGGCCCACGGTGCCGGTGCACCGATGGACAGCGGCTTCATGGAGGAAATGGCCGCGCGCCTTGCCGTACGGGGCGTCAACGTGTTGCGCTTCGAGTTTCCCTACATGGCCCAGCGGCGCCAGGATGGGGGCAAGCGTCCCCCCAACCCGGCACCCAAGCTGCTGGAATGCTGGCGTGAGGTGTACGCCACGGTGCGGCCTTATGTCGCTGGGCGGTTGGTCGTTGGCGGCAAGTCCATGGGCGGGCGCATGGCGAGTCTGCTGGTCGATGAGCTGGGCGCCGATGCGCTGGTGTGCCTGGGCTATCCCTTCTATGCGGTGGGCAAGCCGGAGAAACCGCGGGTCGAGCACTTGGCAGGGTTAAAGACCCGGACCTTGATCGTCCAGGGCGAGCGCGATGCCTTGGGTAACCGGGAGGCGGTGCAGGGGTATGAATTGTCACCGAGCATTGAGGTGATGTGGCTGGTGGCGGGGGATCATGACCTCAAGCCGCTGAAGGCGTCGGGGTTCAGTCATGAGCAGCATCTGGAGGCGGCGGCGGGCAAGGTGGCGGCGTTTCTTCAATAAGCGCTTTGTTGATTGTCAGGGCCTCATCGCGAGCAAGCTCGCTCCCACACTGGATTTGTGGTGTTCACAACCCCCTTGTGGGAGCGAGCTTGCTCGCGATGGCGGCTGCTCAGGCAACAAAAAACCCGGAAGCGTTCGCTGTCCGGGTTTTTGGATTGCCCACTGAAATCAGCGGTTGAACCGCTCCACCAACGAGTACTGCGAATTCGCCGTGCGGGTCAGTTCTTCGCTCAGCAGCGCCGAGCTGTGGGCCTGGCCGGAGGTCTGGTCGGCCAGTTCCGAGATGTTGCTGATGTTGCGGCTGATCTCCTCGGCCACCGAGCTTTGCTCCTCGGTGGCGGCGGCGATCTGGGTGGTCATGTCGGTGATGTGGGCCACCGCTTCGCTGATGCCCACCAATGCCTGGTCCGCTTCCATGACCCGCGCCACGCCTTCTTCGGCCTGGCGGTGGCCGGCCTCCATGGTTTGCACGGCATTGTTGGCGGTTTGCTGGAGCTTGGCGATCAGGGCATGGATCTGCCCGGTGGATTCGCTGGTGCGTTGTGCCAGTTGTCGTACTTCGTCGGCCACCACGGCAAAGCCGCGCCCCATCTCACCGGCACGGGCCGCTTCGATGGCGGCGTTGAGGGCCAGCAGGTTGGTCTGGTCGGCGATGCCTTTGATCACGTCGACCACGCCACCGATCTCGTCGCTGTCCTTGGCCAACTGAGTCACGGTGTTGCCGGTCTCGCCGACCACCACCGACAGCCGCTCGATGGCTTCGCGGGTTTCCCCGGCGATGTCGCGGCCGCGGCTGGTCAGGCGATTGGCTTCCTGGGTGGCATCGGCGGTGCGCTGCACGTGACTGGCGACTTCCTGGGTCGTTGCCGCCATCTGGTTGACGGCCGTGGCGACCTGTTCGGTTTCCACCCGCTGGCGCTCAAGGCCGCTGGAGCTGTCATGGGCCAACGTGTTGGACTGGCGAGCCTGGTCGTTAAGGTGCTCGGCGGTGTCCTGCAGGCGCGTCAGGCAGGTTTTCAGGCGCGCTTGCTGGCTGAGGATCGACATTTCCAGGCGTGCCTGGACGCCGCGGCTGTCGGTGTACATCCGGGCGATCAGTGGGTCGGAGGTGGTTTGCTCGGCCAGGCGCAGCAGGCGCTTGATCCCGCGTTGTTGCCATTGCAGGCCCATCAGCCCCAATGGCACCGACAGCAGGGCGGCCAGGGCAAAGCCCCAGTGGGAGTTCAGGAAGGCGCCGACGACGAAACTGAGTTGGCTGACCAGGATAAACGGCAGCCAGTCCTGCAGCATCGGCAACCATTTGTCGCTGGCCGGAACCGCGGATTTGCCTTGGTTGATGCGCTGATACAGGGCTTCGGCGCGGGCGACCTGCTCGGCGGAGGGTTTGACCCGCACCGATTCATAGCCGACCACCTGATTGCCCTCGAACACGGGCGTGACATAGGCGTTGACCCAGTAATGATCACCGCTCTTGCAGCGATTCTTGACGATGCCCATCCATGGCAAGCCTTGTTTCAGCGTGTCCCACATGTGCGCGAACACAGCGGATGGGACATCGGGATGGCGCACGAGATTGTGCGGCGAACGGATCAATTCTTCCTTCGAAAACCCACTGATTTCAACGAACGCGTCGTTGCAGTAGGTGATCACACCCTTGGCGTCGGTGGTCGAAATCAATCGTTGCTGGGCCGGGAAGGTCCTTTCGCGTTGTGTGACGGGTTGGTTGTTACGCATGGTGTGTAGATCCGCAAGGCTTTGAAAGGTTGTCGGCGCCGTCAGGTTTTAGTTGAAGTTATTTTTGCCTGTCGCTATCACGCCAGCATCGGATAGGTAAATAGGGCGAAGTGAAGCAGGTTGAGCAGGAAGTGCGTGGCAATCGCCGCGCCCAGGCCGCCAAAACGATACGCCAGGCCGTAACCTAGCCCCGCCAGGCCCGACAGCAGCACCCATTGCCAACCCGCGCCCGCATGCACAAGGCCGAACAGCAACGAAGCCAGGAGCAACGCCAGGTTGTCGCCTTGGGCCATATGTTTGAAGCGCCGACTCAGGCCCCCCTGAATGTAGCCACGAAACAGCGCTTCCTCCACGAGCGTGACCAATAAAAGATTATTAAGTACCCACATCCAGGCATGGTCCGGCCATTTCGGCGCCCAGTGGATCATCCCCAGCAGCATCGCGCCGCCAAGGGCCAGTACCGCGCTCAGCGCCAGGCCCAGCGCCGTGGCCTGGGCCGACAGGCGCAATGAGCGCCGGCCGACGATCCAGGGGCAGGCCAGCAACAGCCAGAAGCCGATCAGCGGCTTGTCCTGGTTCAGGTACATGGCGAAGCGTGCCGCATCATCGGTGAAGCGTTGCGCCGGGATGGCCCGGCCGTTGAAGAAGCCTGGCATCCAGTGCATCGCCAGGGCCAAGGCCATCACCAGAAACAGGACGTGCCCGAGAAACCGGCCCACCGGCATTTCCTGCTGGCGCACCGCGTAACCGGCGAACAGCAGCAGCGCCACCGAGATGAGCGCGGTCCAGGCCAGATGGCCATAGACCAGCGCCAGACCATAGCCTGTGGAAAGAAGGGCCAGGTGAAGCCAGGGTAAAGCGGGCATACAACATCCTTTTAGCGGGAAAGCTCTGGGCGAGGGCGGCCGTCGGGGCTTCGACGCCACCGTGTCGCGCAAAGAGCACATTTGTGTCCATGCAGATTCATGCGCAGGAGGGGCAGGCAGTTGACTGACGCGGTTGCGTGAGTGCCGGCGGGATTATAGGCGGGCTCATACAAAACAGCGCCTGTTAAGTAGCCGTGGGAGCGAGCTTGCTCGCGATAGCGATGGGTCAGCCAACACTGATGCTGGCTGATCCATCGCTATCGCGAGCAAGTTCGCTCCCACAGGGGATCAGGGTCGAACGCTGCGTCTGTGAGCAGCCAGAATCTATTGTGGGAGCGAGCCTGCTCGCGATGATGGCGGAGCATTCAGCACAGATGCAGGCTGATCCACCGCTATCGCGAGCAAGCTCGGCTCCCACAGGGGGGCGTGCTTAACCTGCAATCAATTGCCGCAACACATAGTGAAGAATCCCGCCCGCCTTGAAGTATTCCACTTCATTCAAGGTATCGATCCGACACAACACTTCGATCCGTTCCTGGCGGCCATCCTCGCGGGTAATCACCAGGGGCAGGTTCATCCGTGGCGTCAGTTCGACGTCATTGAGCCCCAGGATGTCCAGGGTTTCCCGGCCCGTGAGGTTCAGGCTCTTGCGGTTCTGGTCGAGCTTGAACTGCAACGGCAGCACACCCATCCCCACCAGGTTGGAGCGATGGATGCGCTCGAAGCTTTCGGCGATCACCGCCTTGACCCCCAGCAGGTTGGTGCCCTTGGCCGCCCAGTCCCGGCTCGAGCCCGTGCCATATTCCTGGCCGGCGATCACCACCAGGGGCGTGCCCGTGGCCTGGTAGAGCATGGCGGCATCGTAGATCGGCATTCGTTCGCCACTGGGGATGTAGATCGTGTTGCCGCCTTCTTCGCCGTCGAGCATTTCGTTGCGGATGCGGATATTGGCGAAGGTGCCGCGCATCATGACTTGATGGTTGCCGCGTCGGGAGCCGTAGGAGTTGAAGTCCCGTGGCTCCACGCCCTGTTCGCGCAGATAGCGACCGGCCGGGCTGTCGGCCTTGATGTTGCCGGCCGGGGAGATATGGTCGGTGGTCACCGAGTCGCCCAGCAGGGCCAGGACCCGGGCGCCCTCGACGTTCCTGACAGCCGGTGGCGGCCCGCCGATGTCGTCGAAGAACGGTGGGTGCTGGATGTAGGTCGAGTTATCCTGCCAGACGTAAGTCGCCGCTTGCGGCACTTCGATGGCCTGCCATTGCTCGTCACCGGCAAACACGGCGGCGTATTCCTTGTGGAACATGCTGGTGTTGACCTGGGCCACGGCGGCGGCCACTTCCTGGCTGCTGGGCCAGATGTCCCGCAGGTACACAGGCTTGCCGTCCCGGTCGTTGCCCAGCGGCTCGCTGCTGATGTCGAGGCGCACCGTGCCGGCCAGGGCATAGGCGACCACCAGCGGCGGCGAGGCCAACCAGTTGGTCTTCACCAGTGGATGCACCCGGCCTTCGAAGTTGCGGTTGCCCGACAATACCGAGGCCACGGTCAGGTCGGCTTTCTGGATGGCTTTCTCGATGGGGTCCGGCAACGGCCCGGAGTTGCCGATACAGGTAGTGCAACCATAGCCCACCAAGTCGAAACCGAGTTTATCCAGGTACTCGGTCAGGCCGGCCGCGTTGTAGTAATCGGTGACCACCTTGGAGCCCGGCGCCAGGGAGCTCTTGACCCAAGGCTTGCGGACCAGGCCTTTTTCCACGGCTTTTTTCGCCAGCAGCCCCGCGGCCATCATCACGCTGGGGTTGGAGGTGTTGGTGCACGAGGTGATGGCGGCAATCACCACCGCGCCGTTTTTCAGGCGATGGGTGTGGCCTTCGAATTCGTACTCGGCTTCGCCCACCTGGTCGGCATTGCCCACCGCGACGCCACCGCCGCCTTCACTTTCCAGGCGGCCTTCTTCTTTGCTGGTGGGTTTGACCTGCAACCCCAGGAAGTCGCTGAAAGCCTGGCCGACATTCGGCAGCGAAACCCGGTCTTGAGGGCGTTTGGGCCCGGCGAGACTGGCCTCGACGCTGCCCATGTCCAGCTCCAGGGTGTCGGTGAAGACCGGCTCCTGGCCGGGCAGGCGCCACAGGCCCTGGGCCTTGCAATAGGCTTCCACCAGCTTCACGGTTTCTGCCGGACGCCCGGACAGGCGCAGGTAGTCCAGGGTCACCTCGTCCACCGGGAAGAAACCGCAGGTGGCGCCGTATTCCGGAGCCATGTTGGCGATGGTGGCGCGGTCGGCCAGGGGCAGGTCGGCCAAACCGTCGCCATAGAACTCGACGAATTTGCCCACCACACCTTTCTTGCGCAGCATCTGCGTGACGGTCAGCACCAGGTCGGTGGCGGTGATGCCTTCGCGCAGCTTGCCGATGAGTTTGAAACCGATGACCTCGGGAATCAGCATCGACACCGGTTGGCCGAGCATGGCCGCTTCCGCCTCGATCCCGCCGACGCCCCAGCCCAGTACGCCGAGGCCGTTGATCATGGTGGTGTGGGAGTCGGTGCCCACCAGGGTATCGGGGAAGGCGTAGGTGCGGCCGTCTTCTTCTTTGGTCCACACGGTGCGGCCCAGGTATTCAAGGTTGACCTGGTGGCAGATGCCGGTGCCTGGCGGCACCACGCTGAAATTGGCGAAGGCGCTCTGGCCCCAGCGCAGGAAGGCGTAGCGTTCGCCGTTGCGCTGCATTTCGATGTCGACGTTCTGCTCGAACGCCTGGCTGCTGGCGAACTTGTCTACCATCACCGAGTGGTCGATCACCAGGTCCACCGGTGACAGCGGGTTGATCCGCTGGGGATCGCCGCCGGCCTTTTCCACGGCGGCGCGCATGGCGGCCAGATCGACCACGGCGGGGACGCCGGTGAAATCCTGCATCAGCACCCGTGCCGGGCGGTATTGAATCTCGCGGTCGGAACGGCGTTCCTTGAGCCAACCGGCCAGGGCCTTGAGGTCGGCGCCGGTGACGGTTTTTTCATCTTCCCAGCGCAACAGGTTTTCCAGCAGCACCTTCAAGGACATGGGCAGCTTGTCCAGGTCACCCAGGCTTCGGGCGGCATCCGGCAGGCTGAAGTAGTGGTAGGTCCTGGCGTCGACTTGCAGTGTCTTAAGGGTTTTCAGGCTATCGAGGGACGGCATTGAAATCACTCCTTTGAGTCCGCACGGCTACGGACTGAGGGGGACGGACAGAGCCTTTAACCTAGCCCTGTTTTGAGCATATGACTAATCACTGGACTCTATAGCAAGGTTCGCGGTTCCGAACTCCGCTATCATGCGGCGGTTTTCGTGACAGGCTTTGCTACGGAGTTTCAATGAACACGCTTTTTATGCATTGTCGGCCCGGCTTCGAAGGCGAGGTCTGTTCCGAGATCGCCGAGCACGCGGCCCGGCTCAACGTGGCCGGCTACGCCAAGGCCAAACCGGCCAGTGCCTGCGCCGAATTTGTCTGTACTGAAGAGGACGGCGCCGAGCGGCTGATGCGCGGGCAGCGTTTTGCCGAGCTGATTTTTCCGCGCCAGTGGGCGCGGGGCACGTTCATTGAATTGCCGGAAACCGACCGTATCAGCGTGATCCTGGCTCACATGACGGCGTTCCCGACCTGCGGCAGCCTGTGGCTGGAGGTGGTCGACACCAATGACGGCAAGGAGCTGTCGAACTTCTGCAAGAAATTCGAAGGCCCGCTGCGCAAAGCGCTGAGCGGGGCCGGCAAGCTGGTGGACGACCCGCACAAGCCGCGCCTGCTGCTGACGTTCAAGAGTGGCCGCGAAGTGTTCCTGGGCCTGGCGGACGCGGATAATTCGGCGATGTGGCCAATGGGCATCCCGCGCCTGAAGTTCCCCCGGGAAGCGCCGAGTCGCTCCACGCTCAAACTCGAAGAGGCCTGGCACCATTTCATCCCTCGGGAGCAGTGGGACGAGCGCCTGCACAGTGACATGACCGGCGTGGACCTCGGTGCCGCGCCAGGCGGCTGGACCTGGCAATTGGTCAACCGTGGCATGCTGGTGACGGCCATCGACAACGGGCCGATGGCCGAAAGCCTGATGGATACCGGCCTGGTGCAACACCTGATGGCGGACGGTTTCACGTTCAAGCCCAAGCAGCCGGTGGACTGGATGGTCTGCGACATCGTCGAAAAGCCCGCGCGCAATGCGGCGATGCTGGAAGAGTGGATTGGCGAGGGCCATTGCCGCGAGGCCGTGGTCAACCTCAAGCTGCCGATGAAACAGCGTTATGCCGAGGTGAAGCGCCTGCTCGAGCGTATCGCCGATGGCTTCAAGGCCCGGGGCATCAAGGTCGAGATCGGTTGCAAGCAGCTGTATCACGACCGTGAGGAAGTGACCTGCCATCTGCGGCGGTTGGACACGAAAAAGCCGAAATCCCGCTAGCCCTCGGGAGATCGAAATCTTGTGGGAGCGAGCTTGCTCGCGATGAAGTCGGTCCATTCAATATGGATTCAAGCTGACCCACCGCTATCGCGAGCAAGCTCGCTCCCACAGGAGGCAGTGTGACGCCAGGGGTGACCGAACGCCGACATTGCGCGACAATGCCGGCCAGTTTCAGGAGTAGAACATGAGTGAAATGAACGACACGCCGGTCGACGGCACGCTGGATGCCACCGGCCTCAATTGCCCGGAACCGGTGATGATGCTGCACCAGCACATTCGCGACCTGGCCCCCGGTGGCCTGCTGAAAGTCATCGCCACCGACCCCTCGACCCGCCGCGACATCCCCAAGTTTTGCGTGTTCCTGGACCACGAACTGGTGGCCCAGCAGGAAGAGGCGGGCACCTACCTCTACTGGATCCGCAAGAAACTCGCTTAACCCGTCGAGCGGCTGAGGCGGATCTGCTTGCGCGCGCTACGTGCCAGACGGATCGACAGCATCAGTGCCGCGCAGCTCAATCCCACGATCAGGCCTTGCCACAATCCGCTCGGGCCGCTGGCCGCGCCGAGCCAGTCGGTCAGGCCCAGGGCGTAACCCACTGGCAGGCCGATGCCCCAATAGGCGAACAGGGTCAGGATCATCGTCACCCGGGTGTCCTGGTAGCCGCGCAATGCGCCTGCCGCCGTGACCTGGATCGCATCGGAAAACTGAAACAGCGCCGCATAGACGATCAGCATCGATGCCACCTCGATCACCACCGGATCGGCGGTATAGATCGCCGCGATAGGCCCGCGCAACGCGAACATCAGGCTCGCCGAGAGGCAAGCGTAGGCCAGGGCCGTGCCCATGCCCACTCCGGCGGCGAAGCGCGCTTCGCGAGGCTGCCGCCGCCCCAGGGCCTGGCCGACCCGCACGGTGACGGCCATGCCCAGGGAGTAGGGGATCATGAACACCAGGGAACTGAAGTTCAGCGCGATCTGGTGCCCGGCCACCACGGTGGCGCCGAGGCTGCCGATCAGCAGGGCGATCACCGCGAAAATACTCGACTCGGCGAACACCGCAATGCCGATCGGCAAGCCGATGCCCAGCAGGCGCTTGATGACCGCCCATTGCGGCCAGTCGAAACGGCTGAACAACCGGCTCGACTGATAGGCCGCTGCCCACCGCGCCCAACCGGCCATGCCCAGGGCCATGACCCACATCACGATGGCCGTGGCCCAGCCGCAACCGACGCCGCCCATGGCGGGCACGCCCAGGTGCCCATAGATGAAGATGTAATTGAGCGGAATGTTCAGCGCCAGCCCGCACAGCCCCAGCACCATCGCCGGTCGCGTGCGACCCAGGCCGTCGCTGAAGCAGCGCAGTACGTGATACAGCGCCACGGCCGGCAGGCCCGTGCCGATGCCCCGCAGGTATTCCATGCACGGGCCGATCAATTCGGGATCGACTTTCATGATGTGCAGGATCGGCTCGGCGCTGAACAGCGCCAGTGTCGCGATCAACCCCACCACCAGCGCCAGCCACAGCGCCTGGCGTACCAGCGGCCCGATCTCGTCGAACGTACCGGCACCGAAGCGCTGGGCCACTTTCGGGGTGGTTGCCAGCAGGGTGCCAGTCATCAACAGGAACACCGGCACCCAGATCGAGTTGCCCAGGGCCACGGCCGCCAGGTCCCGTGGACCGACCCGACCGGCCATCACCGCATCGACGAAGCCCATGGCGGTGGTTGCCAGTTGCGCCACCATGATCGGCAAGGCCAGGGCCAGCAACGTCTTGAATTCCAGGCGTACCCGGGCCGGGCGGGAGAGGGGAGCGGGGGTGTCGATGACAGGATTCACAGGGCAAGCGTCCGAAAGGGTTAAGCGCGAGGCGGCGAATTCTACGCCTTGACGCAGTAGTCAGGAAAAAACCTGTGTTGTGGATTTGTAAGCGTTCCAGCTTTTACCCGTGGCGAGGGAGCAAGCTCCCTCGCCACACCATCGTTCACTGAAGTAATGCGCTGGCCCATTGAGGCGAGGAACGCCTACACTGCCCATCCCGCCAAAGGAGCTCTGCCATGCTGATCGTCGCCGACGAAAACATCCCCCTGCTTGATGCGTTCTTCCAAGGATTCGGCGAAATCCGCCGGGTACCGGGCCGGGGGATCGACCGGACGATGGTCGAGCACGCCGATGTATTGCTGGTACGTTCGGTCAGCCAGGTCAATCGGGCCCTGCTGGAAGGCAGCAAGGTACGCTTCGTCGGCACTTGCACCATCGGCACCGACCACCTGGACCTGGATTATCTTGCCGAGGCGGGGATCCGCTGGGCCAGTGCACCCGGCTGCAATGCCCGTGGCGTGGTGGACTACGTGCTGGGCAGCCTGATGACCCTGGCAGAAATCGAAGGTGCGGCGCTGGAACAGCGGACCTTCGGCGTGGTCGGTGCGGGCCAGGTGGGCGGACGGTTGATCGAGGTGCTCAAGGGGCTGGGCTGGGCCGTGAAAGTCTGCGATCCACCGCGTCAGGCCGCCGAGGGCGGCGACTATGTGAGCCTGGAGCAGATCATCGAGCAGTGCGATGTGATCAGCCTGCACACCCCGTTGACCCGCGACGGCGAGCAACCGACCTGGCACCTGTTCGACGAAACGCGCCTGAACCAGCTCAAGCCCGGGACCTGGCTGATCAATGCGGCTCGAGGGCCAGTGATCGATAACGCCGCGCTGCGCGAGGTGTTGCTGGAGCGCGAAGACCTGCAAGCGGTGCTGGATGTCTGGGAGCAGGAGCCCACCGTGGATGTGGACCTGGCCGATTTGTGCGTGATCGCCACCCCGCACATTGCCGGTTACAGCCTCGATGGTCGCCAGCGTGGCACGGCCCAGATCTACCAGGCCTTGTGCGCGTTCCTGGAACGACCGGTTGAAGTCAGCCTCAGTGACCTGTTGCCTCGGCCGTGGCTGGGTGGCATCACCCTGGATGCCGAAACCGACCCGGCCTGGGCCTTGGCGGCGTTGTGCCGGAGCGTGTACGACCCACGTCGCGACGATGCGGATTTTCGCCGCAGCCTGGTGGGCACCGTCGATGAGCAACGCCGCGCCTTCGATGCCTTGCGCAAGCATTATCCGCCACGGCGGGAGATCGACAGCCTGAAGGTGCGTATCGAAGGGCAGTCGGCGGCTTTGCAACAGATCGTGACGGCGCTGGGTGCCGCGCTGGTTTAGCCACGGCTGTTGTGGCGAGGGAGCTTGCTCCCGCTCGGCTGCGCAGCAGTCGTCGCTTTTAGAGCCTTAAGGATAGGGTTGCTTCGTAACCCAGCGGGAGCAAGCTCCCTCGCCACAGGTGTCTGTCCGGCAGGCATAAAAAACCCGACATCAACGTCGGGTCCAATTGAAGACGGGCTGTATCACTTTTGTTCGGCAGGCTTGACCAGTCGTTTTTCCAGCTCGCTGCAGGCTTTCTGGATCATGTCTTCGGTGATCGGTACTTCGCGCCCTTGGGCATCGATGAACGAGCAGCCCAGAGACTGGTCCGGTTGCGTGCGGATTACTTGAATCTTGTCGTCGCTGCTGTGTTGCAAGGACATGGCCTGTCTCCTCATCAGGTTGTGTGCCTACTTTAATGTCGCCAGGTGACCGAGCCATGACACTCCTTGTAGGTTCATGGCGACACCTCCACTCAATCAGAAACACAGTTGCGTTTCCAGCCAGACTTTAGACCGATAACATCTAGCCGCTAGTCATAGTGGTCATATTTAACCTGACTCATTGCGATTCAACTTGGTTCCGCTGCGTTTCGGCGTCGCGAGCTGGCTTTTTTCCTGCTGCATTATCGGACGCCTTTGATGCTTTCTTCCCGACATCGCCGTGCCATACGCCTGGCCAGCGGCTTCATCGCCCCTTATCGCAAACAGGTCGCCGGCGCTTTGCTGGCGTTGATTGTCACCGCGGGCATTACCTTGTCCATGGGCCAAGGCATCCGCTTGCTGGTGGACCAGGGGTTCATGACCCGCTCACCGCACCTGCTCAATCAATCCATCGGCTTGTTCATGGTGCTGGTGGTGGGGCTGGCGATCGGTACCTTTGCCCGTTTCTACCTGGTGTCGTGGATCGGCGAACGGGTAGTGGCGGATATCCGGCGGCAGGTCTTCAACCATCTGGTGTACTTGCACCCCGGTTTCTACGAAAACAACCGCAGTTCGGAGATCCAGTCGCGACTGACCACCGATACAACCTTGTTGCAATCGGTGATCGGTTCGTCGCTGTCGTTGTTTTTGCGCAATGTCTTGATGGTGGTGGGCGGCATCGTGCTGCTGTTCATCACCAATCCCAAACTCACCAGCATCGTGGTGATCGCATTGCCGCTGGTGCTGGCGCCGATCCTGGTCTTCGGCCGGCGGGTGCGCAGCCTGTCGCGCCAGAGCCAGGACCGCGTTGCCGACGTCGGCAGCTATGTCTCCGAAACCCTCGGCCAGATCAAGACCGTGCAGGCCTACAACCATCAGGTCCAGGACGAACAACGTTTTTCCGTGACGGTGGAGCAGGCCTTCGACACCGCTCGCAAGCGCATTGCCCAGCGGGCCTGGTTGATCACGCTGGTGATCGTGCTGGTGCTGGGGGCGGTGGGGGTGATGCTCTGGGTCGGTGGCATGGATGTGATCGCCGGGCGGATTTCCGGTGGCGAGCTGGCGGCGTTCGTGTTCTACAGCCTGATCGTCGGCAGTGCCTTCGGGACCCTGAGCGAAGTGATTGGCGAGTTGCAGCGGGCAGCCGGTGCGGCAGAGCGCATTGCCGAGCTGCTGCGTTCGGAAAACATCATCCAGCCGCCGGCTTCAGGCCTCGTGACCTTGCCGGCGCGGGTCCGCGGCGATTTGCGTCTCGAAGGCGTGCGTTTCTCCTACCCGTCCCGGCCGGACAGTTATGCGGTCGACGGCCTCGACCTGAGTATCAAGGCCGGTGAGACCCTGGCCCTGGTCGGGCCTTCCGGCGCGGGCAAGTCGACGGTCTACGATTTGCTGCTGCGTTTCTATGATCCCGTGCAAGGGCAGATCCTGATCGACGATGTACCGTTGACTCGACTCGATCCGCTGGACCTACGCCGGCATTTCGCCCTGGTTTCACAAAGCCCGGCGCTGTTTTTCGGCACGGTCGAAGAGAACATCCGCTATGGCAACCCGGAGGCGACGTCGGAGCAGGTACGCGAGGCCGCGCAGATCGCCCACGCCCACGACTTCATCGAAAAAATGCCCGACGGCTACCAGACGCACCTGGGCGACGGCGGCCTCGGGTTATCCGGCGGCCAGCGCCAACGCCTGGCCATCGCCCGAGCGTTGCTCGTGGATGCTCCTATCCTGCTGCTGGACGAAGCCACCAGCGCCCTCGATGCGCAAAGCGAACACCTGATCCAGCAAGCCTTGCCCAGCCTGATGAAAAACCGCACGACGTTGGTGATCGCCCATCGCCTGGCCACGGTGAAAAATGCCGATCGGATCGCGGTGATGGACCAGGGCAAGGTGGTTGCCGTGGGCACTCACCAGGAGCTTGTCGCCAACAATGCGCTGTATGCGCGATTGGCGGCGTTGCAGTTCAATGTGGGGGCGGAGGCAGCAACCGACTGATACTGCGTCCACAGGGGATGCTGTGTTTGATGCAGAGCCTGTGGGAGCGAGCTTGCTCGCGATAGCGGTGAGTCAGCTTGCATTCATGTTGCAGGTGCCGACGCCATCGCGAGCAAGCTCGCTCCCACAAGAAGAGGGCTTTGTGGGAGTGTTAATCACTGATCGTCGAAATACCGCTCATGCCAGTCCACCAGCGGTTGCGGCGAGTTGAGTTTCTGCCCGTAGATCACCGAATAAGACAACACGTTCTGCACGTATTGGCGGGTTTCGTCGAACGGGATGCTCTCGACCCAGACGTCGAAGCTCAAGTGGTCGGCGCCGCGCAGCCACTGGCGCACGCGGCCGGGGCCGGCGTTGTAGGCGGCCGAGGCCAGGACGCGGTTGCCGTTGAACTGGCTATGAACCTGGCTCAGGTAGGCCGCACCCAACTGGATGTTCTTGTCCGGGTTCAACACTTGCTGTGGCGAGGCCAGGGGAATGCTGAACTTGCGCGCGGTTTCCTTGGCGGTGCCAGGCATCAGTTGCATCAGGCCGGCGGCGCCGACGCTGGAGCGGGCATCATCCATGAACGCACTTTCCTGGCGGGTAATGGCGAACGCCCAACTTGGATGCAAACCGCGGATCTTGGCTTCGCGCACCAGGGTCTCGCGGTGGGCCATCGGGAAACGGATGTCCAGGTCGTCCCAGTACTTGGCCTGGCTGATGGTGCGAATGGCCGGGAAATACCATTTCAGGTCGTAAGCCAGTTTCGCCTGGGCGACCATTTCGTCCCGGTTGAAATGACGGCTGACGTGATACCACTCACGACGTCCGTCGACAATGTCGCCACGGGCATGAAATTCCAGCGCCCGGCGCACGCCAGGCGTATTGCGCACCTTGTTGATCAGCGCCTGGCTCATCACCAGTGGCTTGTTGACGAGCGAATATGGGGACTGGGATCGGTCGGCAGCCAGGAAGCCATAGAAGTCCCGCTCACGGGCCAGGTGCTTGTAGAGCGTCAGGGCTTCCGGGTTCTGCGGCTGCGCCAGTTCCAGCGTGCGGGCTTGCCAGTACCGCCAGCGATTGGTGCTGGACAGCGACTCGGGCAGGCGGCGGGTCAACTGATAGGCATCGTCCCAGCGAGCGAGGCGCAACAGCAGGCGCAAGCGCCATTCCGAAACAGTGTCATCGCGCAACTCCGGGTCGTATTTCGTCATCACGTCCAGGGCGCGGCTGTCGAAGCGCTTGGCCAGGGTCAAGCCGATCTCGCGGGCGATCGCGACTTTTTCATCCCGGGAAAAATGCATGGTGCTGGCGTAGCCATCCAGCAGCGCCATGGCTTTTTCCGGGTCCTGGCGGGCCAGGCGACGCAGGCCGAGACTGACGATATCGGACATCGGTTCATCGGCTGGCACGAAGCGCGAGGGCTGGTTGAGCAACTCGGGCTTTTGCGCCACGTCCACCAGCAAGTTGCCACGGGGAGCGAGGGTGGTCAGGCCGCTGACCAGGCTGTTGGCCAGCGGGTAGTTGCGTGCCTGGGCGGCCAGCTTGGCGCGCTCCCAGCGCTTCTGCTCGGTCAACTGGCCCTGGGATGCCCACAGGCCGAACAACGCATCGCACGCCTGGGGCTGGGACTTGCCGGTGAGCCACAGCTTTTCGGTGTTGGCATAGCCCTCGGCCTTCAGGCCATGGCTGAGTTGGTACTGAGCGTTGAGACAATCCAGCTCGGTGAAATTGAGCTTGGGGTCGTAATACTTGACGAAGGTCTCCCAGTCGCCGCGCTCGGTCAGCCAACGCAGCCAGCGCAGCTTCATCCAGTTGGCCTGGGGCAGGTCACCGTGCTCGGCGAGGAATTTCTCGATTTCGGCGTTGCTGGCGCTCTTGAGGCGAGCGGTCAATTCGTCGTAGGCCAGGTACGGCTCCAGCGGGTAATCGCGCAGGGCCTGGCTGTAGCGAAAGTAGGGGCCGGAATCACCCTTGGCCAAGGCACGCTTGGCCTCGTCGTAGTATTGGCGCTGAGTGGAGATATCCACCGCCTGAGCGGATTGAACGGCAGTGGCACATACAAAAAGACACGATAAAACACTGAAAAGGCGACTGCGCATGAGACATCCGGGCAGAAAAAAACATGACAAGCCCAAGGGTTAACCCAGGGTAACTGTCTGTAGCTTAGCCTTTTGCCAGCAGCCGGCGAAAGCTTTGCGGGGCCGTCGGTGCAAGTTCGCAACATTTGTTATGCAGAGTGCTTCAGTGGCGAAATTGGCGGACCCTTGAGGCCTCATCTCAGGTAGAATGCGCGCCCGGTTTTTGGAGAAGCTCATGACCCTGCTCAAATTCAGCGATGTGTCCCTTGCGTTCGGCGCTATGCCGTTGTTGGACAAGGTGTCCTGGCAGATCGCCCGTGGTGAGCGGGTGTGCATCATCGGCCGAAACGGCACTGGCAAGTCCAGCATGATGAAGCTGGTCAAGGGCGATCAGAAGCCTGACGACGGCTCGGTCTGGCGTGCGCCAGGCCTGAAAATCGGCGAATTGCCCCAGGAACTGCCGGTGGCCGACGAGCGGACCGTGTTCGATGTGGTCGCCGAAGGCCTGGACGGTGTCGGCGCGCTGTTGGCCGAGTATCACCACCTGAGCCAGAACATCGTCACCGATGCCGACCTGGACAAGTTGATGCACGTGCAGCACGACCTTGAGGCCCGAGACGGCTGGCGCTTGCAGCAACTGGTCGACAGCACCCTGAGCCGCCTGCAACTGCCGGCCGACAAGACCCTCGCCGAGTTGTCCGGCGGTTGGCGTCGCCGCGTCCTGCTGGCCCAGGCCCTGGTCTCCGAGCCAGACCTGCTGCTGCTCGACGAACCGACCAACCACCTGGACATTGGCGCCATCGCCTGGCTTGAAGAAGCCCTGAAAGACTTCCAGGGTGCGGTGCTGTTCATCACCCACGACCGTTCCTTCCTGCAGAACCTGGCGACGCGCATCCTTGAATTGGACCGCGGCGGCCTGATCGACTGGAACGGCGACTACGCCAGCTTCCTGGTGCACAAGGAAGCGGCGTTGGCAGCGGAAGAAACCGCTAACGCGCTGTTCGATAAGAAACTGGCCCAGGAAGAAGTCTGGATTCGCCAGGGCATCAAGGCGCGTCGCACCCGCAATGAAGGCCGTGTGCGCGCGCTCAAGGCTTTGCGCATGGAGCGAAGTGAGCGTCGCGAGCGCACCGGCAAGGCCAACATTCAGTTGGACACCGCTGACAAGTCCGGCAAGCAGGTGATGGTCCTGGAGAACGTGAGTTTCGCGCACCCTGGCGGCCCGTTCCTGATCAAGGACTTTTCCATGGTGCTGCAGCGTGGCGATCGCATCGGCCTGCTGGGCGCCAACGGCACTGGCAAGACCACTTTGCTCAAGCTGATGCTCGGCGGCCTGGTGCCCACCAGCGGCAAGGTGGAAGAGGGCACGAAGATCGACGTCGCCTACTTTGACCAGTTGCGTCATCAACTGGACCTGGAAAAGACCGTGATCGACAACGTGGCCGAAGGCCGCGATTTCATCGACATCGATGGCCAGAGCCGCCATGTGCTGAGCTACCTCGGCGATTTCCTGTTCAGCCCCCAGCGTGCCCGTACGCCAGTCAAGGCATTGTCGGGTGGTGAGCGCGCCCGTCTGTTGCTGGCCAAGTTGTTCAGCAAGCCGGCGAACCTGCTGGTGCTCGACGAGCCCACCAACGACCTGGACGTGGAAACCCTGGAATTGCTGGAAGAGGTGCTGCTGACCTTCAACGGCACCGTGCTGATGGTCAGTCACGACCGGGCATTCCTCGACAACGTGGTCACCAGCACCCTGGTGTTCGAAGGCGAAGGCCTGGTTCGCGAATACGTCGGTGGCTATCAGGACTGGCTGCGCCAGGGCGGCTCGCCGCGTCTGCTGGGGGTCACCGAGAGCAAGTCCGGCAAGGCCGACCTGAACTCGGCCGTGGTCAAGGCCGAGCCTGCGCCGGTTGCCGCAGCAGCCCCGGCCCCCGCGAAGAAAAAGCTCAGCTACAAGCTGCAGCGTGAACTGGAAGCCTTGCCGGGTGATATCGACGCGAAGGAGCAGCAGATCGCAGCGGTAGAAGCCGAAATGGCCGACACCGGGTTCTACCAGCGACCTGCTGCCGAAACCGCCAAGGTGATTGCGCACCTGGAGCAACTGCAGGCCGAACTGGATGCATTGGTCGAGCGCTGGGCTGAACTGGACGCTTGATCCACTGTCGAGAAAAATCCCTGCGTTCAGCAATGAGCGCCGGGATTTTTTACTTGAAACGCCATCCCCTTGTGGGAGCGAGCTTGCTCGCGATAGCGGTGTGACAGTCAGCATCAATGCTGCTGATCTACCGCGATCGCGAGCAAGCTCGCTCCCACAGGTTTAGGTTTATGTGCGCTTGACCAGGTGTACTGCCAGCACATCGCAAGGCGCGCCATGCAGCACATCGTTGGCGGTCGAGCCCAGCAGCAGCGCCAGACCGTGGCGACCATGGCTGCCGACGACAATCAGGTCGCAACCCTGTTCCTTGGCCAGGTGATGGATCTCCTGGCGCGGCTGGCCGTAGGTCAGGTGGCTGAATTCCTTCTTCAGGGCCGGGTATTTCACGATCAGTCGGTCAAGGCGTTCCTTGGCCTGGTCGAATTGCTGCTGCTGCAACTGGGAAAGGTCCATCGGCACGTCGCCGCCGAAGGCCATGGCCATCGGTTCGACGATATGCACCAGTGACAGCTGGGTGTCTCGGCCTTCGCAGAGGGCGAGGGCGCGCTTGACGACCGGATCGCATTCTTCAGTGAGGTCAACGGCGACCAGAACGTGGTTGTAGTACATGGAAGGCACTCCAGAGAATTGCGATACGGTAAGTATGGCTGGTTTCAAGCGCATTGACGCGACCTGGGTCAATGGGCTCATCAGAATCGGGGAGTACGAATATGACGGTCTGGATAGTGCTGTCAATCCTGTTGGTGGTGTTAAGTCCGCTGGCATGGTTGCGTCCGTCCCGTGTACAGAGCGGTCGCATGGCCCTGCGCATGGAAGCGCGACGCCTGGGCCTGGCCATGCAACTGGCGCCACAAGAGTGGCCGCACTGGCTCGACCAACAGCCGCCAAACCCCTGTGCCCAGTACTATCGGCCCCGGCGCGGCAGCCAGCCGGCCTGCTGGAGCTACTGGCAAACTGCGCCTGGCGTCTGGGCCAATCAGTGGCGGGAAATCTGCCTGGATGAGTCCCTGCTCAATCATTTCGAAAAATTGCCAGCCAACGTCTACAAAGTTGAAGCCGACCGGCAAATGATTGCCTTGTATTGGGGCGAGAAAGGCGAGGCGAGTGTTTTACAGGACATTTCCTCGGTGCTGAAGGCGCTGGCCTGAAGCGCCGCGAGGCTGCGATCTGTCCAGGCTCAATTGAATCTTGAGTGAAAGATCAAAAGATCGCAGCCTTCGGCAGCTCCTACGGGCATAAAAAAGCCCGACAGTCTCATCGGGCGGGTTGGCCAGGCAGGCCGGTAATCCATCTCATGTCAGGGCGTGCGTTCGCAGCGCCCTTCATTCCGCAAAATTCAAGCGTACCCCGACAGCGTAGCCGGCTGGATCCGATCTGTCTGGAATTAGGGCGATTTTTCTAATTATTGATTCTATGAATGGCTTCTCATGCGGCGCCGTGTTGCGGATCCGTAGGGTACGGAAATGACCGTAAAGTCGCGTTCACGCCGGTGTTTAGGGCGATTGACAATTGTCGGAAATTCCGTGAAGGTGACGTACCCAAATCAAACGGGCGTATGAATTGAGCGTTTGTATTTTCAGACGGCTCCTACAGACCCCGACTATCGCGTTGACGGGTGTGCCTGGCGGATTGGCGTAGCATCGACGGTAACGTCAATGCCGAACCAGCAGCCAGCGTCCAACGTGTACTGTTCAGCTTCCATATCGTGGAGATCAGTTGATGATTTACGAAGGTAAAGCCATCACGGTTAAGGCTCTTGAAAGTGGCATCGTCGAACTGAAATTCGACCTCAAGGGTGAGTCCGTCAACAAGTTCAACCGTCTAACCCTGAATGAATTGCGTCAGGCCGTAGACACTATCAAGGCAGATACTTCGATCAAGGGTGTGATCGTCAGCAGCGGCAAGGACGTGTTCATCGTCGGTGCCGACATCACCGAATTCGTCGACAACTTCAAGCTGCCCGATGCCGAACTGATCGCTGGCAACCTCGAAGCCAACCGTATTTTCAGCGATTTCGAAGACCTCAACGTACCGACCGTCGCGGCCATCAACGGCATCGCCCTGGGTGGCGGCCTGGAAATGTGCCTGGCGGCGGATTACCGCGTCATGGCCACCACGGCCAAGATCGGCCTGCCGGAAGTCAAGCTGGGCATCTACCCGGGCTTTGGCGGCACCGTGCGCCTGCCGCGCCTGATCGGTGCTGACAACGCTATCGAGTGGATTGCCGCGGGCAAGGAAAACCGTGCCGAAGACGCGCTGAAAGTCGGTGCCGTGGATGCCGTGGTCGAACCTGGCAAGCTCCAGGAAGCGGCCCTTGAAACTATCAAGCGTGCCATCAGCGGCGAGTTCGACTACAAGGCCAAGCGTCAGCCGAAGCTGGAAAAGCTCAAGCTCAACGCCATCGAACAAATGATGGCCTTCGAAACCGCCAAGGGTTTCGTGGCCGGTCAGGCAGGCCCGAACTACCCGGCGCCGGTCGAAGCGATCAAGACCATCCAGAAAGCCGCGAACTTCGGTCGCGACAAGGCACTGGAAGTCGAGGCCGCCGGCTTCGTCAAGCTGGCCAAGACCTCGGCGGCACAAAGCCTGATCGGTCTGTTCCTCAACGACCAGGAACTGAAGAAAAAGGCCAAGGCCTACGACGAAATCGCCCGTGACGTGAAGCAGGCCGCCGTGCTCGGCGCCGGTATCATGGGGGGCGGCATCGCCTACCAGTCGGCGTCCAAAGGCACGCCGATCCTGATGAAGGACATCAACGAACACGGGATCGAGCAGGGCCTGGCCGAAGCTGCCAAGCTGCTGGTCGGCCGCGTCGACAAAGGTCGCATGACCGCCGCGAAGATGGCCGAAGTGCTCAACGGCATTCGTCCAACCCTGTCCTACGGCGATTTCGGCCATGTCGACCTGGTGGTCGAAGCGGTTGTCGAGAACCCGAAGGTCAAGCAGGCGGTACTGGCTGAAGTCGAAGACAAGGTCAAAGAGGACACCATCCTCGCCTCGAACACCTCGACCATTTCCATTTCGCTGCTGGCCAAGGCCCTCAAGCGTCCGGAAAACTTCGTCGGCATGCACTTCTTCAACCCGGTGCACATGATGCCGCTGGTGGAAGTGATCCGTGGCGAGAAGTCCAGCGAACTGGCCGTAGCCACTACCGTGGCCTACGCCAAGAAAATGGGCAAGAACCCGATCGTCGTCAACGACTGCCCGGGCTTTTTGGTCAACCGCGTGCTGTTCCCGTATTTCGGCGGTTTCGCCAAGCTGGTCAGCGCCGGTGTGGACTTCGTGCGCATCGACAAGATCATGGAAAAATTCGGCTGGCCGATGGGCCCGGCGTACCTGATGGACGTGGTTGGCATCGACACCGGCCACCACGGTCGCGACGTCATGGCTGAAGGCTTTCCGGACCGCATGAAAGACGACCGTCGTTCGGCCGTCGACGTGCTCTACGAAGCCAAGCGCCTGGGCCAGAAGAACGGCAAGGGCTTCTACGCCTACGAGACCGACAAGCGCGGCAAGCAGAAGAAAGTCGCCGACTCGTCGGTACTGGAAGTGCTCAAGCCGATCGTCTACGAGCAGCGCGAAGTCACCGACGAGGACATCATCAACTGGATGATGATCCCGCTGTGCCTCGAAACCGTGCGTTGCCTGGAAGACGGCATTGTCGAAACCGCCGCCGAAGCCGACATGGGTCTGGTCTACGGTATCGGTTTCCCTCCATTCCGTGGCGGTGCGCTGCGTTACATCGATTCGATCGGTGTGGCCGAGTTCGTTGCCCTGGCTGACCAGTACGCTGATCTGGGCGCGCTGTACCACCCGACCGCGAAGCTGCGTGAGATGGCCAAGAACGGCCAGCGTTTCTTCGGTTAAGCGCCCAACGACTAGAGCGAGAGAACATTTATGAGCTTGAATCCTAGAGACGTCGTGATCGTCGACTTCGGTCGTACGCCGATGGGCCGCTCCAAGGGCGGCATGCACCGCAACACCCGCGCCGAAGACATGTCGGCGCACCTGATCAGCAAGCTGCTGGAGCGCAACGTCAAGGTCGACCCGAACGAAGTCGAAGACGTGATCTGGGGCTGTGTGAACCAGACCCTGGAGCAGGGCTGGAACATCGCCCGCATGGCCTCGCTGATGACCCAGATTCCTCACACTGCGGCGGGCCAGACCGTCAGCCGCCTGTGCGGTTCGTCCATGAGCGCACTGCACACCGCCGCCCAGGCGATCATGACCGGCAACGGTGATGTGTTCGTCGTCGGTGGTGTCGAGCACATGGGCCACGTGAGCATGATGCACGGCGTCGATCCGAACCCGCACATGTCGCTGTACGCGGCAAAAGCCTCGGGCATGATGGGCCTGACTGCGGAAATGCTCGGCAAAATGCACGGCATCAGCCGCGAACAGCAGGACGCCTTCGGCGTGCGCTCCCACCAGCTCGCCCACAAGGCGACCGTGGAAGGCAAGTTCAAGGATGAGATCATCCCGATGCAGGGCTACGACGAGAACGGCTTCCTGAAGCTGTTCGACTACGACGAAACCATTCGTCCGGAAACCACCCTGGAAAGTCTGGCGGCCCTCAAGCCGGCCTTCAATCCGAAGGGCGGCACCGTGACAGCCGGTACTTCGTCGCAAATCACCGACGGTGCCTCGTGCATGATCGTGATGTCGGCCCAGCGTGCCCAGGACCTGGGTATCCAGCCGATGGCGGTGATCCGGTCGATGGCCGTGGCGGGTGTGGACCCGGCGATCATGGGCTATGGTCCAGTACCGGCCACGCAGAAAGCCTTGAAGCGCGCAGGCCTGGGTATTGCCGATATCGACTTCTTCGAACTCAACGAAGCTTTCGCCGCACAGGCCCTGCCTGTGCTGAAAGATTTGAAAGTGCTCGACAAGATGAACGAGAAGGTTAACCTGCACGGCGGCGCGATCGCCCTGGGTCACCCGTTCGGTTGCTCCGGTGCGCGTATCTCCGGCACGCTGCTCAACGTCATGAAGCAGAATGGCGGCACCTTCGGTGTGTCCACCATGTGCATTGGCCTCGGCCAGGGCATCGCCACTGTCTTCGAACGCGTCTAAGCGTTGCGTCGATGGAAGCCGGGGCCAAGTGCCCCGGTTTTTGTTTTTTCCGGGTTTAGTAGAAAAATTTTGTTTTTATTTTGAAAAGATTTGAGTGAGGGCCAAGACATGCCGATACAACCTGGGCTCTACCAGCATTACAAAGGTCCGCAGTACCGTGTATTCAGCATCGCGCGGCATTCCGAGACCGAAGAAGAAGTGGTGTTCTATCAAGCCCTGTATGGCGATTACGGCTTTTGGGTGCGTCCCTTGAGCATGTTCCAGGAGTCCGTCGAGGTTGACGGCGAACAGGTGCCACGCTTTGCTTTGGTGCAGGCCGAGGAGAGCATTTTTTCCACGCCTTGAGGCCGGTATGCGGGCAACCCTGCGCTTGACCTTACCTTGCAGCCACTATATATAGCGGTGCCGCGTCAGGCGCCAACCGCCTTTCACTTTTTAGAATTCAGGAATTTTCTGATCCATGGGCAAATCGCTGGTCATTGTGGAATCCCCGGCTAAGGCCAAGACCATCAACAAGTATCTGGGCAACCAATACGTGGTGAAGTCGAGTATCGGCCATATCCGAGACCTGCCCACCAGCGGTTCGGCTAGCGCCAGCAAGGAGCCAGCCGCCAAGCGCGGCAAGGCTGCTGCCGGTGAAGCGCCGGCGCTGTCGCCCAAGGACAAGGCGCGCAAGCAGCTGGTTTCCCGCATGGGGGTCGATCCGGAACACGGTTGGAAAGCCAAGTACGAGATCCTCCCGGGCAAGGAAAAGGTCATCGAAGAGCTGCGCCGGCTCGCCAAGGATGCCGACACCATCTATCTCGCGACGGACTTGGACCGCGAAGGGGAAGCCATTGCCTGGCACCTGCGCGAAGCCATCGGTGGGGATGACAGCCGCTACAAGCGCGTGGTGTTCAACGAAATTACCAAGAAGGCCATCCAGGAAGCCTTTTCCCAACCGGGCGAGTTGGATATCGATCGGGTCAACGCCCAGCAGGCGCGTCGCTTCCTCGACCGCGTGGTGGGCTACATGGTCTCGCCGCTGCTGTGGGCCAAGATCGCCCGTGGCCTGTCGGCTGGTCGCGTACAGTCGGTTGCGGTGAAGCTGGTGGTGGAGCGCGAGCGTGAGATCCGCGCGTTCATCCCTGAAGAGTACTGGGAAGTCCACGCCGACCTTGGCACCGCCAAAGGCGCGACCGTGCGCTTCGACGTGGCCCGCGAGAAGGGCGAAGCCTTCAAGCCTCTCAACGAAGCCCAGGCCATGGCGGCGCTGGAGAAGCTCAAGGCTTCCAGCTACAGCATCGTCAAGCGCGAAGACAAGCCGACCAGCAGCAAGCCGTCGGCGCCGTTCATCACCTCCACGCTGCAACAGGCCGCAAGCAACCGCCTGGGCTTTGGCGTGAAGAAAACCATGATGATGGCCCAGCGTCTGTACGAAGCCGGCTACATCACCTATATGCGTACCGACTCGACCAACCTTTCGGTCGATGCCGTGGCGATGGCGCGCACTTATATAGAAAGCGAGTTCGGCAAGAAGTACCTGCCGGACACGCCGAATGTCTACAGCAGCAAGGAAGGTGCGCAGGAGGCTCACGAAGCGATTCGTCCGTCCGACGCCAACACCGAGCCAAGCAAGCTGTCGGGCATGGAGCGCGATGCCGAGCGTCTCTACGAGCTGATCTGGCGCCAGTTCCTGGCTTGCCAGATGCTGCCGGCGCAATACCTGTCGACCACGGTCAGCGTTGGTGCCGGTGACTTCGAGTTGCGTGCCAAGGGCCGCATCCTGAAGTTCGACGGCTACACCCGCGTCATGCCGCAAATCACCAAGCCTGGGGATGACGACGTCCTGCCGGACATGGCCCAGGGCGACGTGATGAAGCTGATCAAGCTCGATCCGACCCAGCACTTCACCAAGCCGCCGGCCCGTTACTCCGAAGCCAGCCTGGTCAAGGAAATGGAAAAGCGCGGCATCGGTCGTCCTTCGACCTACGCCGCCATCATTTCCACCATCCAGGACCGCGGTTATGTGGCGCTGCACAACCGTCGTTTCTATTCGGAAAAGATGGGTGACATCGTCACCGAGCGTTTGTCCGAGAGCTTCTCGAACCTGATGGACTACGGCTTCACCGCCGGCATGGAAGAGAACCTCGACGATGTGGCCCAGGGCGAGCGGGACTGGAAAAACGTTCTCGACGAGTTCTACGGCGACTTCAAGAAAAAACTTGAAGTGGCGGAGAGCCCGGACAACGGCATGCGGGCCAACCAGCCGGTCATGACTGACATTCCATGCCTGACCTGCGGCCGTCCGATGCAAATCCGGACCGCCTCGACCGGTGTCTTCCTCGGTTGCTCGGGCTACAGCCTGCCGCCCAAGGAACGCTGCAAGGCGACGGTCAACCTGGTGCCGGGCGACGAAATCGCCGCGGACGACGAGGGCGAATCGGAATCCCTGGTGCTGCGTGGCAAGCATCGCTGCCCGATCTGCAGCACGGCGATGGATGCCTACCTGCTGGATGAGAAGCGCAAGCTGCACATCTGCGGTAACAATCCGGACTGTGCCGGCTACGAGATTGAAGAGGGCACTTATCGCATCAAGGGTTACGAAGGCCCGAGCCTGGAATGCGACAAGTGTGGCAGCGAGATGCAGCTCAAGACCGGCCGTTTCGGCAAGTTCTTCGGCTGCACCAACCCAACCTGCAAGAACACGCGCAAACTGCTCAAGAGCGGTGATGCGGCGCCGCCGAAGATGGATCCGGTGAAAATGCCGGAGCTCAAGTGCGAGAAGGTCAACGACACCTATATCTTGCGTGACGGTGCTTCCGGCCTGTTCCTGGCAGCCAGCCAGTTCCCGAAAAACCGCGAGACCCGTGCACCGTTGGTGATGGAAATCCTCCCGCACAAGGATGAGATCGATCCGAAGTACCATTTCCTCTGTGAGGCACCGCAGAAGGATCCGGACGGGCGCCCTGCGGTCATTCGCTACAGCCGCAAGACCAAGGAGCAGTACGTGCAGACCGAAGTCGACGGCAAGCCGACCGGCTGGAAGGCGTACTACGATGGCGGTAAATGGACCGTTGAAGACAAGCGCTGATCGCCAGGGGCTTGTCTGGAGGGCGGGGTTGAGGCTCTTGTGGCGAGGGAGTTTGCTCCCGCTGGCGGCGCAGCCGCCCTCTACAATCGCTAAATCCGCATAGACCTGACAAAAAGGCCGCATGACAACCCACAGGTTTTCATGCGGCCTTTTTGTTTTTGGCTTGCAGTGGCCTCGGTTGATCCACGACACTGTCGCACTTGCGTGAAGCTTTCATTTCGTTGGGGAGATGCCGCCATGGCCCACGAACTCTATACCCGCACCAATCAGAAAATCTATTTCGCCGGCCTGTCGCTCGAAGCACTCAGCAGGGCCGAGGACGGGCGTGCGATGAATTCCCCGGCGCTGCTCCAGGCAGGGCGTGAGTCCGCGCTGTTTCACCTGTACGGTGCATTGTTGGGGTTGTGCCATGAAATCGCCGGTTTCTATCGCCTGCCACAAGCGAATGCCCCGCGAGCCGAGCTGCTGTTGACCCGCGAAGTGCTGGAAACCATCGCGATTCCGGAGCTGGCCGAAATGGTCGAGTTGGCGCATAACCCGGAAACCTGGCTTGCGAAGTTATTGGCGGCCCATGCGGCGCTGTTCGAGCCGCCCCGGGCCCCGCGCAAGCCCAAGGGGGACGTGACCCAACCGTTGATCGTGGCGGTCAATCTGGATGAGCAAGACCCGGAGCAGGAGCTGAGCCGGGAGGAACTGGAGAGCTGGCGCCAGAACCTCAAGAGCCTGGCGATACGCTTTCGTGAAGGGTTGAGCGAGTGCTGAGTTTCTCCTCGGCCCGTTACGTTCGTTGATAACGCTTGGTCAAGATCCCGAGCGGAGCCTGGCCGATGACTATATAATCCTCGCCTTTCGTGGAGAACAGACTTTTATGCCTACGTCCTTTCTAGAAATTGTCGAACTTCCTGATGGCCGCATCGAGCTGCGCAGGGCCGAGGACGAGGGTTCTCTGGTTACCTTGAACTTCTCCGAAGATGCCAAGGTATTCCTCCAGGGCCAACACGTCGAAGTCGCCAAGGCGATGCTGAGCGTGGGCGTCCAGATGGCAGGTCGCCTGGTTGAAGGCGAATTCAACAAGGAAGAGGGACCGCGGGTTCTTCACTGATCCCGTCTGTCGGCTTTTTTGAATAGTGTGGCTGGTCGGCTTCTCTACTTTGGAGAAGCCCCGCGTTTGTCTTAGCCCAATCGAATATTCAGGCTTTGTGCGTCCCCGGTGCGGGCGGCGCTGATCAACTGTTGCCGTGCGGCCGTGGTCAATGGGTTGAGCCAGCTGACCACGGTGTGGCTACGGCCCAGGCGCAGGGCCTCGCAAGTCAACTGTTGGGCGCTTTGGGTGCCTCGCGGCTGCAGCAACAGGATGCGCTCACGGTTCAGGCCGGCGTCCCGCAGCCAGGCCTGGGTAACGCTGGCCGGTGGGGCGATCAGCGTCAACCAGCGAGCATCCTGGTCCTGGCTGAGTTCTCGCAGAATCGGCGCCAGCAGGTTCAGGCAGTTTCCGGCCGCACCACGTAACGACAGTTCGCTGAAGGCCTCGGGTTCGACGCCCCAGGGCGATTCGATGACCTCTTTCAGGACTGGAACCAGCGGTTGGGCCATGAATGCCTCGAACAGCGGAAGTTGTGTGTGTTGTGGTGTGTGAGGGAACTGCATAAAGCCTCCTTTAGCGGCGAATGACGCCGACGCTCAAACCTTCGATGACCAGGTCCTGATCTTTCAGGTTCACTTCGATGGGGGCGAACTCCGGGTTCTCGGCAATGAGCCAGACCTTGCTGCCGTCGCGCTTGAAGCGCTTGACGGTCACCTCGTCGCCGATTCGCGCCACCACGATCTGGCCATTGCGGGCTTCGCGGGTGGTGTGGACGGCCAGGAGGTCACCGTCGAAGATGCCGATGTCCTTCATGCTCATGCCGTGTACACGAAGCAGGTAATCGGCCCGGGGATGAAAGAACGAAGGGTTGATGTTGCAGGATTCCTCGACGTGCTGCTGGGCAAGGATCGGTGCGCCCGCCGCGACCCGGCCGATGATCGGCAGGCTGGTTTCGTCGGCCTTGGCTTCGAAACCGGGGATACGAATGCCACGGGATGCGCCCGGGGTCATTTCGATTGCGCCCTTGCGCGCCAGCGCCTTGAGATGTTCTTCAGCGGCGTTGGGCGACTTGAAACCCAGTTCCTGGGCGATTTCCGCACGGGTCGGCGGGTAGCCGTTGTCTTCGAGGCAGCGTTTGATGAAGGCCAGAATCTCTGCTTGGCGTGGCGTCAGCTTTAGCATATTGATCGCTCTGTCTTTTTATACAGTGACTGGGATTATATACAGTGAACGCCACTTGGCAATCCTCCTTTTTCCACAGGCCGCTGGACGGTCGGTCGGGTTGTTGGATGGGGCAGGGCTACCCCTTGTGAAAAGGTGTGGTTAAATACGTGACCGGGCGTTCGCAAAACGCCCCGGCAGGCTTGACAACCCCTAGGCTGAAACGTATGTTTCAAACAAGTGTTTGTCAGGCGGAGTAACCATGGCCCAGTCGGAAACCGTTGAACGCATTCTCGATGCTGCCGAGCAGTTGTTCGCGGAAAAAGGTTTCGCCGAAACCTCATTGCGTCTGATCACCAGCAAGGCCGGGGTCAACCTGGCGGCGGTGAATTATCACTTCGGCTCGAAAAAGGCCTTGATCCAAGCGGTCTTCTCGCGCTTCCTCGGGCCTTTCTGCCTCAGCCTCGATCGTGAACTGGAGCGGCGCCAGGCCAAGCCTGACGTCAAGCCTACCCTGGAAGAGCTGCTGGAAATCCTGGTCGAGCAAGCCCTTGTCGTGCAACCGCGCAGCGGTAACGACCTGTCCATTTTCATGCGCCTGCTGGGCCTGGCCTTCAGCCAGAGCCAGGGCCACCTGCGGCGTTACCTGGAAGACATGTACGGCAAGGTGTTCCGTCGCTATATGCTGTTGGTCAACGAAGCCGCACCGCGCATCCCGCCCATCGAGTTGTTCTGGCGAGTGCACTTCATGCTCGGCGCCGCCGCGTTCAGCATGTCCGGGATCAAGGCGCTGCGGGCCATCGCTGAAACCGATTTTGGCGTGAACACCTCGATCGAGCAGGTGATGCGCCTGATGGTGCCGTTCCTGGCGGCCGGCATGCGTGCCGAAAGCGGCGTCACCGATGAGGCCATGGCGGCCGCGCAACTGCGTCCACGCAGCAAATCGACGCCGGCGCTGGCCAAGGCTTGAGTGCACGGGTGGGCGCGGCTGCCCACATCCGCTAAGCTAGCCGCCCATGCCGACTCTCGTTTCGAACCCGTTCCATTCTTTAGTGCATGACCGCGACCTGCCGGGCCTTGGGCCTGGCAGTTTGCTCATGCCTGTGTCACTGCGCGGGTTCATCGTTATTAAGGAAATGCTATGACTGCTGGCCTGCAAGGCTCGTTGATGGTGGACGTCGCCGGTACCTGGCTGACGGCCGAAGATCGCCACCTGTTGCGCCAGCCAGAAGTAGGCGGCCTGATCATTTTTGCCCGCAATATCGAGCATCCGCGGCAAGTGCGCGAGCTGAGCGCGTCGATCCGCGCCATTCGTCCTGATCTTCTATTGGCTGTGGACCAGGAAGGTGGCCGCGTTCAGCGGCTGCGCCAGGGCTTTGTGCGGTTGCCGGCGATGCGGGCGATAGCCGACAACCCGAACGCCGAATACCTGGCCGAGCAGTGCGGCTGGATCATGGCCACCGAAGTGTTGGCGGTCGGTCTCGACTTGAGTTTTGCCCCGGTGCTGGATCTCGACTACCAGCGCAGCGCCGTCGTCGGCAGTCGTTCCTTCGAAGGCGACCCCGAGCGCGCGGCGTTGCTGGCCGGTGCCTTCATCCGTGGCATGAGCTCCGCCGGCATGGCCGCCACCGGCAAGCACTTCCCGGGGCATGGCTGGGCCGAGGCCGATTCCCATGTGGCGATTCCGACCGATGAACGCAGCCTCGAACAGATTCGGGCCAACGACCTGGTACCGTTTGCCAGGCTGAGCAAGCAACTGGCCGCCGTGATGCCGGCCCATGTCATCTATCCGCAGGTTGACGCCAATCCAGCCGGGTTTTCCCGCCGCTGGTTGCAGGACATCCTGCGCGGCGAGTTGCAATTCGAGGGCGTGATCTTCAGTGATGATCTGTCGATGGCCGGTGCGCATGTGGTCGGTGATGCCGCCAGTCGTATCGAGGCGGCGTTGACGGCGGGTTGCGACATGGGGCTGGTGTGTAATGATCGCGCCGCCGCGGAGTTGGCCTTGAGCGCTGCCCAACGCCTGAAGGTCAAGCCTTCGGCGCGGATCGCCCGTATGCGCGGCCAGGCCTATGCTTCAACGGAATATCGCCAGGACCCTCGCTGGCTGGCGGCGCTCGGCGCGCTGAGGGCTGCCCAGCTGATTGATTAGCGCTGAGCAATGTGGGAGCTCGGCTCCCACATTGGAAGTGTGGTGGGCCAGGTTATGTGAACACCACAACTCCCCTGTGGGAGCCGAGCTTGCTCGCGATGACGGCAGTACAGTCAACATCCGCGCCCGCTGAACCACCGCTATCGCGAGCAAGCTCGCTCCCACATTGGAAGTGTGGTGGGCCAGGTTATGTGAACACCGCAACTCCCCTGTGGGAGCCGAGCTTGCTCGCGATGACGGCAGTACAGTCAACATCCGCGCCCGCTGAACCACCGCTATCGCGAGCAAGCTCGCTCCCACATTGGAAGTGTGGTGGGCCAGGTTATGTGAACACCGCAACTCCCCTGTGGGAGCCGAGCTTGCTCGCGATGACGGCAGTACAGTCAACATCCGCGCCCGCTGAACCACCGCTATCGCGAGCAAGCTCGCTCCCACATTGGAAGTGTGGTGGACTCAGGTTATATGAACACCGCCTCTCCCCTGTGGGAGCCGCGCTTGCTCGCGATGACGGCAGTACAGTCAACATCCGCGCCCGCTGAACCACCGCCATCGCGAGCAAGCTCGCTCCCACATTGGAAGTGTGGTGGGCCAGGTTATGTGAACACCACAACTCCCCTGTGGGAGCCGCGCTTGCTCGCGATGACGGCAGTGCAGTCAACATCCGCGCCTGCTGAACCACCGCCATCGCGAGCAAGCTAGGCTCCCACAGGAATTGAGGGGGTCAGCGCTTTTCCAGTTTGTCCGGCAACGGCGCGAACAACGCCTCGATATCGTCGCTCTGCAATTTCCAATCTCCGGCCACGCGTCCGTCCAGCACGCCGGCCGCGAGGTCGGACTTTTCCTTTTGCAGCAACTGGATCTTCTCTTCCACCGTGCCTCGGGCTATCAGCTTGTAGACGAACACCGGCTTCTCCTGGCCGATGCGGTAGGCTCGGTCGGTCGCCTGGTTTTCGGTGGCCGGGTTCCACCACGGGTCGTAGTGAATCACCGTGTCGGCCTCGGTCAGGTTCAGGCCTACACCACCGGCCTTCAGGCTGATCAGAAAGATCTGACGCTTGCCACTCTGGAATTCCTTGACGGGCGTGCGACGGTCCCGGGTCTGGCCGGTCAGGATGGCGTAATCGACGCCGCGTTTCTTCAGCTCATCTTCAATCAGCGCCAACATGGACGTGAACTGGGAGAACAGCAGCACCCGACGGCCTTCTTCAAACAGCTCGTCGAGCATTTCCATCAGGCTGTCGAGCTTGCCCGAGGTGCTGCCTCGGGCGGGCAGGGTGGCGTCGTTGATCAGGCGCAGGTCGCAACACACCTGGCGCAGCTTGAGCAGCGCCTCAAGAATGATGATCTGGCTGCGGGCCACGCCTTTGCGCGTGATCTCGTCGCGGACCTTCTTGTCCATCGCCAGGCGCATGGTTTCGTAGACGTCGCGCTGGGCATCGCTGAGTTCGACCCAATGGATGATCTCGGTCTTGGGCGGCAGCTCGGTCGCCACTTGTTCCTTGGTCCGGCGCAGCAGGAAGGGTTTTATCCGACCGTTGAGGTGCTGCAGTCGTACATCGCTGCCGCGCTTTTCGATCGGTACGCGGTAATCGCGGTTGAAACTCTTGACGTCCCCGAGCCAGCCCGGCAGCAGGAAGTGAAACAACGACCACAATTCGCCCAGGTGGTTTTCCAGGGGCGTACCGGACAGGCACAGCCGCTGGCGGGCGTTCAGCTCGCGGGCGGCCTGGGCGGCTTTGCTGGTGGGGTTCTTGATGTACTGGGCTTCATCGAGGATCAGCACGTGCAATGGCTGCGCGGCCAGGCGCTCGACATCCTTGGGTAGCAAGGCATAGGTGGTGAGGACCAGGTCGTAATCGGCCAGTCGTTCGAAATGTTTTTTGCGCCCGGCGCCATACAGGGCCAGTACCTTGAGTTGCGGCGTGAAGTGAGCGGCCTCGTCGAGCCAGTTGGGGATCAGGCTGGTGGGCATCACCACCATGCACGGGCGATCGAGGCGCCCGGCGTTTTTTTCGCTGAGAATGTGCGCCAGGGTCTGTAGGGTCTTGCCCAGGCCCATGTCGTCCGCGAGGATGCCGCCGACTTCCAGTTGTCGCAGTGATTGCATCCAGCTCAAGCCTTCGAGTTGATAAGGCCGTAGCGTCGCGTTCAGGCCTTCCGGCGCGGTGGTGGTGTAATCCTTGATATCCCGCAGGCGCTGGGCCAGGCCGCGAATGTGTTCGCCACCTTCCCAGGTCAGTGGCATGTCCTGCAGCGGGTTCAGGCGCAAGGCGTCCGCGCTGTTGAGGCGCAGTTTGGTGGTGCCGGGTTCTTGCAGGTAGAACTCGCCCAGGGTCGCCAGCACCGGTTTCAGGCGGCCATAGGGCAGGGCCACCTGCTGCGGGCCGAACTCCGAGTTCGGACGGTTGGGCAGGTTGACCAGAATCAGTTCATCGTCCCGACGCCTGGCCAAGCGTTCCGGGTTGAACAACTCGATGTGCGAGCGCATCAGGTTCAACAGGATCGGCAGCAGGCTCAGGCGCTCGCCGTTAACGATGATCCCCAGTTCCAGGTCGAACCAATCCCGTTCCGGTGTTTCCTCGACCGTGGCGTACCATTCGTCCACGGCCGTCAGGTCGAAGCCGAAGTCCTCGTCGATCTGCAATTCCCAGCCCTGGGTGCGCAGTTTCGGCAGGTCGTTGAGGGTGAACGTCAGCCAGGCGCTGTCGTTGACCATTTCGTACAGTTCGCCAGCGCTTTCCGGCAGGGCCTTGCTTTGTCGGGTCGCGACCTTGAAACCGAGGATTCGCAGCTGTTCGCGGTAGGACTGTTCCACATCGGTGTGGCGTTTTATCCGCAGCGTCTGGGTTTCCTGGCGAATCAGCACGTCGGTGTTGCGCTGGCCGCTGACGTACTCGTCCAGATAGCTGAAGGACAAGGCTGCGCGGTGCTGGATGTAGCGTTGCATCTTGCCGTTGCGTGGCTCGAAGGCGCTGAACTCGATACTGGCCAGCCACAGGCGCGGCACCGGTTGTATGTTGTCCACCAGCACTTGCGGTGGGGCCTTGGGGCTGCGGTTGTCCAGCACGGCCTGGAGTTTTTCCAGCAATTGCGCGTCTTTTTCGGCGGCCGGGTAGGCCAGGGTTTCCTGGACTTGCAGCAACACCGCCGCGCAGTGCTTGCAGTTGATGCGCACCGGGCAGGAGCACGCGGCTTCGAGCAGAATCAGCGCGCCCTTGGCTGACTCTTTAAGGCGAATGGTCTGACGGTAGACGTTGCCGCCAGAGCCTTCGCAACTGGCGGTGATGGTGCTGTCGCCGGCCTCGACGATCCTGACGCGGTTTTCCAGCGCATAACGGCGCCCGCGCTCCAGGCTCTGTTCCTTGAATCGATTGACCCAGGAAGGTGCCAGGGGTTTGCTCAGGGGCGAGGGCATAGGCGCGCCAATCAGTCCGGAATGACTTCAGGTGCCTGCCGTGGCGCGGGCGCGGTCAGCGAGGTGATCTTGATCAGCAGGCCGAGGTGGCCGTTATCGAGGAAATTCAGTTGGCCATTCTTGGTATGGCTCTGCTGTTTGAGGCGCTCGCTGGCAGTGACCAGGCCATTGGCGTCGATCTGGTTGATCCAGAAATCGGCATCCACGTCGGTGAAACGGCCCAGTTTCAGTTCCAGAGTGCCCTCGATGGGAAATTGCCCAAACTGTTCGGCACCATCGCTGATGGCGACTTTGCGGCCCTGTTCACCGAGGGTCTGCTGCCAGGCCTTGTGCATCAATACCGTGTATTGGCCGCTGGCGGTGAGTTTCTCGACGATGTTGCCCAGGGCCGGCGTGCGCTGGCTGTCCGCGCCCAGGCGTTGCGCGCCGGCGTCCCAGTCTTCCGGTGCGGCACGGCTGACAATCGCCGGTTCGGCGTTCTGGCGGACCAGAATCATTTCAACCTGATACAGGTCATCGGCAAACGCCAGGGGAGCGACCAGGGTCAACAGCAAGGTCAGTGAGCGAAACAGGCGCATGGGGCGTCCTTCAAGCAGTGGTCGGAGTGAGGCGCTCGAACAGCGCCTCTACGGTATTGAAACGCTCTTCCGCGCGTTCCATGGGCACCATGAATTTGAACATCGTGGCCCCTTCGAACTTGTAGCGTTTGGGCTGGCCTTGGATCAACTTGATCAGCACCAGTGGGTCGACCGGAGTCTGGGCTTCGAATTCGATCCGGCCGCCGTTGGGGCCGCCATCGACTTTCTTGATGCCCAGTTGCTCGGCCTTGAGCTTGAGCAGTGTGGTGCGCACCAGGTTCTTGGTCGGTTCCGGCAGCAGGCCGAAGCGGTCGATCATCTCCACCTGCAGGTCCTTGAGGCCTTCCTCGTCGCTGGCCGAGGCGATGCGTTTGTAGAGAATCAGCCGTGCGTGGACGTCCGGCAGGTAGTCTTCCGGGATCAGCGCCGGCACGCGCAGATTGATTTCCGGTCCGCCGCCCAGGGGTTGATCGAGGTTCGGCTGTTCGCCCTTGCGGATCGACTTGACCGCGCGTTCGAGCATTTCCATGTACAGGGTGAAGCCGACGGCCTGGATCTGGCCGCTCTGGCCGTCGCCGAGCAATTCGCCGGCGCCACGGATTTCCAGGTCGTTGGTGGCCAGCACGAAGCCGGCGCCGAGGTCCTGGGTGTTAGCGATGGCTTCCAGGCGCTTTTCCGCATCCGGGGTGATCTGCTGGCGCGGTGGCGTCAACAGATAGGCATAGGCCTGGTGGTGGCTACGACCGACCCGGCCGCGCAACTGGTGCAGTTGGGCCAGGCCGAATTTGTCGGCGCGCTCGATGATGATGGTGTTGGCGCTCGGTACGTCGATGCCCGTCTCGATGATGGTCGAGGCGATCAGCACGTTGAAACGCTTGTGGTAGAAGTCGCTCATCACCTGTTCGAGTTCACGTTCGCGCATCTGCCCGTGGCCGATGCCGATGCGCGCTTCCGGTACCAGCTCGGCCAGGTCGGCGGCGCATTTCTCGATGGTCTTCACGTCGTTGTGCAGGTAATAGACCTGGCCACCACGCAGCAGCTCACGCAGCAAGGCTTCCTTGACCGTGCTTTTGTTCTGCTCCATGACAAAGGTGCGCACCGACAGGCGTCGGGCCGGCGGCGTGGCGATGATCGACAGGTCGCGCATGCCCGAGACCGCCATGTTCAGCGTGCGGGGGATCGGCGTGGCGGTCAGCGTCAGGATGTCGACTTCGCTGCGCAGGGCCTTGAGCTGTTCTTTCTGGCGCACGCCAAAACGGTGTTCTTCGTCGATGATCACCAGCCCCAGGTTCTTGATCTTCACGTCGTCCTGCAGCAGCTTGTGCGTGCCGATGACGATGTCGATCTTGCCCTCGGCCAGTTCGGCCACGGCGGCGTTCACTTCCTTGGTGGATTTGAAGCGGCTCATCACTTCCACGGTCACTGGCCAGTCGGCGAAGCGGTCGCGGAAACTGTTGTAGTGCTGCTGGGCGAGCAGGGTGGTCGGGACCAGGATCGCCACCTGTTTGCCACCGTGCACGGCAATGAACGCGGCGCGCATCGCCACTTCGGTCTTGCCGAAGCCCACGTCGCCGCACACCAGTCGGTCCATGGGCTTGGGCGCGAGCATGTCGGCGCGCACGGCTTCGATGGTGGTCTGCTGGTCGACGGTTTCTTCGAACGGGAAACCGGCGCTGAAGGTTTCGTAGTCGGCTTTCGGATCGGCGAAGGCGTAGCCCTCGCGGGCGGCGCGACGGGCATAAATGTCCAGCAGTTCGGCGGCCACGTCGCGCACCTGTTCGGCCGCCTTGCGCTTGGCTTTCTGCCAGGTTTCCGAGCCCAGGCGATGCAGTGGAGCGAGGGCGTCGTCGCTGCCGGTGTAGCGGGCGATCAGGTGCAGGTTCGCCACCGGCACGTAGAGCTTGGCGCCCTCGGCGTATTCCAGGGTCAGGAACTCGGCGGCCTGGTTGTCGATTTCCAGTGTCGCCAGGCCCAGGTAGCGGCCCACGCCGTGGTCGATGTGCACCACCGGCGCGCCTTCGCGCAGCTCGGTGAGGTTCTTGATGACGGCGTCGTTGGCGGCGTCGGCGCGTTTCTCGCGACGGCGGCGCTGCATGACACGCTGGCCGAACAAAGGGCTTTCCGCCACCAGTGCCAGGGCCGGGTCATCCAGGACCAGGCCGTCGTTCAACGGCGCGATGGTGATCGCCAGGCGATCCTTGCCGGCGACGAAGTCCGGCCAACTGTCCACTGTCTTCGGCCGCAGCTTCAGGCGTTCGAGCAGTTCCAACAGCACTTCGCGACGCCCCGCGGATTCGGCGGTGAACAGGACGCGACCGGGGAATGCGTCGAGAAAGCTCGCCAGTGCCGCCAATGGCTGCGTGGCCTTGGCTTCGATGGCCAGGTCCGGCAACGCCTTGGCCGGGAAGCGTTCGCGGCCGACGCCGGTTTCCACGTCCTGCTGACTTGCCACCACCCGCGGCCAGCTCTTGAGGCGGGCAAAGCAGTCTTCCACCGGCAGGAACAGTTCGGCCGGCGGTAATAAAGGCCGGGAAGGATCGACGCGACGCTCTTCGTAGCGGTTGCGCACGTCGTTCCAGAAGTTTTCCGCCGCCTGCTCGATGCCCGGCAGGGAGAACACCTGGGTGTCCTGGGGCAGGTAATCGAACAGGGTGGAGGTTTCTTCGAAAAACAGCGGCAGGTAGTACTCGATACCGGCGGGGATGATCCCGCTGCTCAGGTCCTGGAAGATCGGGCAGCGGCGGAAATCCACATCGAAGCGCTCGCGAAAGCGCGCCTTGAAACGGGTCACGGCGTCTTTCTGCAGCGGGAATTCCTTGGCCGGCAACAGGCGGATCGACTGCACTTTGTCGATGGAGCGCTGGTTTTCCGGGTCGAAGGTGCGCAGGGTCTCGATTTCGTCATCGAACAGGTCGATGCGATAGGGCAGTTTGCTGCCCATCGGGAACAGGTCGATCAAGGCGCCACGCACCGCGAACTCGCCGTGCTCGTACACCGTGTCGACGCAACGATAGCCACTGGCCTCGAGGCGGGTGCGCATTTGCTCGACGTCGAGCTTCTGGCCGATGTCCAGCACCAGGCTGCTGCCGAGCAGGAATTGGGTCGGAGCCAGGCGATGTAGGGCCGTGGTGATCGGCACTACCAAAACGCCATGACTGAGCTCCGGCAGCCGATAAAGGCTGGCGATTCGCTGGGAAATGATGTCCTGGTGCGGTGAAAAAAGATCGTAGGGCAGGGTTTCCCAGTCCGGGAAATGCAAGACCGGCAAATCCGGAGCGAAAAAACTCAGCTCCTGTTCCAACCGTTCGGCGCTTTGGCTGTCGGCGGTCAGCAGCAGGGTAAAACGCTTTGCAGCGCTGGCAGCCTCGGCGATGGCCAGGCTGAGGGCGGCACCGGGCAGGTTGCCCCAGTGCTGTTTACCTGCCGCGGCAGGGAGAAGCGGAAGACGCAGAACGGGCACGGAAGATTGAGCTCCAGCATTGCGACAAAGTCGACAATTGTAGCGGGGGAAGGGGGCTGCTGTCAGTCGCAGACTACCCTGGCCGGCAGGAAAACCACGGCGCGACGGGCGCGCATTGCTCCGCCGAGGACTCGGCGGCATAATGTAGCCCCTTTTTTCAGCCCCTACATGTGGAAGGTTACCGTGACTCAGAAGCCCGACCAGTGTCTTGGTGAATGGATTGATCGTGAAGCGCTCGCCGAAGCGATGATCCCTCTCATCGGTCAGCTCTACCGCAATAACAACGTGGTGAGCTCGATCTATGGCCGCAGCCTGATCAACCAGTCTGTCATCGCGATCCTCAAAGCCCACCGCTTTGCTCGCCACCGTTCTTCCGACGACAGCGAACTCTCCGTCCACGAAACATTCCCTCTGCTCAAGGCCATGAGCGAGCTCAAGCTCGGCGCGGCTTCGGTAGACCTGGGCAAGTTGGCGTTCAAATTCCGCAACGAAGGCAATGGCCGTAGCGCCGAGCAGTTCGTGCGCGAAGAGATGGCTGACGTGGTTGGCCAGCAGAACGTTTCGGCTCGCAAAGGCACTGACGTGGTCCTGTACGGCTTCGGTCGTATCGGCCGTCTGCTGGCGCGCATCCTGATCGAAAAAACCGGTGGCGGCGACGGCCTGCGCCTGCGGGCCATCGTGGTGCGCAAGGGCGCCGAGAACGACCTGACCAAGCGTGCCAGCCTGCTGCGCCGTGACTCGGTCCATGGTTCGTTCAACGGCACCATCACCATCGACGAAGAAAACAACACCATCACCGCCAACGGCAACCTGATCCAGGTGATCTACGCGAAGAACCCGACCGAGGTGGACTACACCCAGTACGGTATCAAGGATGCGCTGCTGGTGGACAACACCGGTGTATGGCGTGACGCCGAAGGCCTGGGCCAGCACCTGGCCTGCCCGGGTGTCGACCGCGTTGTCCTGACCGCGCCAGGCAAGGGCAAGCTGAAGAACATCGTTCACGGCATCAACCACGGCGACATCACCGCTGACGACAAGATCGTCTCCGCCGCCTCTTGCACCACCAACGCCATCGTGCCGGTGCTCAAGGCAGTGAATGACAAGTTCGGCATCGTCAACGGTCACGTCGAAACGGTTCACTCGTACACCAACGATCAGAACCTGATCGACAACTTCCACAAGGGCGATCGCCGTGGCCGCAGTGCCGCGCTGAACATGGTCATCACCGAGACCGGTGCCGCCACCGCCGCTGCCAAGGCCCTGCCTGAACTGGCCGGCAAGCTGACCGGCAACGCGATCCGCGTGCCGACGCCGAACGTGTCGATGGCGATTCTCAACTTGAACCTTGAGAAAGCCGCCACCCGTGAAGAGATGAACGAGTACCTGCGCTACATGGCGCTGCACTCCGATCTGCATAAGCAGATCGACTTCGTCAATTCCCAGGAAGTGGTGTCCACCGACTTCGTGGGCTCGCGCCACGCCGGTGTCGTGGATGCCGAGGCAACCATCAGCCAAGACAACCGCGTTGTCCTGTACGTCTGGTACGACAATGAGTTCGGTTACAGCTGCCAGGTGGTTCGCGTGATGGAAGACATGGCCGGGGTAAACCCGCCAGCGTTTCCGCGCTAAGCCTTAGCCGCTTGTCAAAACGCCCCGACTTGTCGGGGCGTTTTTTTGTCCGGGTTTTGTGGTGTCTGGGCTGGCCTCATCGCGAGCAAGCTCGCTCCCACAGTTTGATCGTGTACATCCTGTGGGAGCGAGCTTGCTCCGGGCGGCGATCCGACGATAGTGATCTGTCAGGCGCCGCCGATGACTGAGGCCTGTGCGGTCCGCAATTCATGCCGATTGCCCTTGAACAACACCAGGGTCGCAATCAACCCCAGCACCGCCGCCCCACTGAGCCATATCCCCGGTGCAGCCTTGTTGTCGAGCACATGGATCAGGTAGGTACAGGCCGCCGGGGTAAATCCGCCGAACGTTGCCGTCGCCAGGCTGTAGGCCAGGGAGAAACCGGTGGTGCGTACCTCGACCGGCATGATTTCCGTCAAGGCCACCACCATGGCACCGTTGTAGGATCCGTACAGGAACGACAGCCATAGTTCGACGATCAGCAAATGGCTGAAACTGGGGTTGGCTACCAGCCAGGACAGCGCCGGATAGGCCGTCAGGATCGCCAGGATCGTCGCACCGAGCAGCAGGGGTTTGCGTCCGATCTTGTCGGAAAACGCCCCCATCACAGGCAGCCAGAAGAAATTCGACAAGCCGATGCACACCGTGACCAGCAGCGCATCCAGGTCCGACAGGTTCAATTCGGCCTTGCCGAAGGTCGGTGTGTAGGCGGTGATCAGGTAGAACGACACGGTAGTCATCACCACCAGTGCCATGCCGGCCAAGACAACTCCGAAGTTCTGACCGATGGAGCGGACAATTTCCGACAGGCTGGGGCGGTGTTTTCTTGCTTGGAACTCAGGTGTTTCTTCCAGCGAACGACGAATCATGAAGATGGCCGGGACAATCATGCAGCCCACCAGGAACGGTACGCGCCAGCCCCAGTCGCCCATCTCCTGGGGGCTCAGCCAGTGATTGAGGCCAACCCCCAGCAGGCCGGCAAACACCACGGCCGCCTGTTGGCTGGCGGATTGCCAACTGACAAAGAAACCCTTGCGTCCCGGCGTGGAGATTTCCGCCAGGTAGACCGACACACCGCCCAGCTCCACGCCTGCGGAGAAGCCTTGCAGCAATCGGCCCAGCAGCACCAGCAAGGGGGCCGTCACGCCGAGGGTCGCATAGCCTGGCACGCAGGCGATCAGTATGGTGCCCATGGCCATCAGCGCCAGGGTGATGATCAAGCCTTTGCGGCGGCCATGGCGGTCGATGTAGGCACCGAGAAAAATCGCCCCCAGGGGACGCATCAGGAACCCGGCACCGAACGTGGCCAGGGACAGCATCAGCGAGGCGAACGCACTGTCGGCGGGGAAGAACGTCTTGGCGATGGCCGTGGCGTAGAAGCCGTAGACCATGAAGTCGAACATCTCCAGGAAGTTGCCGCTGACAACGCGAAAAATCGCCTTGCCGTTGCTCGTGGTGGAAGACATGGGTAGGTACTCACTCTGGCAAATCTTGTATGGGGGCGTTGTATCCCCTGTGGGAGCGAGCTTGCTCGCGATAGTGGTGGATCAACCAGCATCGATGTAGCTGACACGCCGCCATCGCGAGCAAGCTCGCTCCCACAGGTTCGCGCATGCACGCGCTGAAGCTCATAATGGCCGGCGCGGTTTTGAGGGGAGATGAAGATTTGTTAACTGGACGGTGGGGAAAGCTTGTGGTGCTGGCCGGCGTGTTGTCCTGTTGTGGCAGCGGCGACACCCTGGAGCGTTTCGACGGCCCGACCATGGGCAGCCATTACTCCATTCAGTACGTCAGGCATTCCGCCGGGCCCGCGCCGAAAACGGTGCAGGTCGAGGTGGAAAACATCCTTGCCGAAGTGGATCGGCAATTCTCGACTTATCGCAGCGATTCGGACGTTGAGCGCTTCAACGCATTGCCGGCCAACAGTTGCCAGGTCATGCCTGGGCCGGTCCTGGAGTTGATCCGCGTGGGCGAGCAGTTGTCGGTTCAAAGCGATGGCGCCTTTGATCTGACCGTGGAGCCGCTGTTGAACCTGTGGGGCTTCGGGCCCCAGTCCCGGGAAGAGAAAGTGCCGACTGCAGAAGTCTTGGCCTTGGTGCGCCAGCGCGTCGGTCATGGTCATTTGCGTATTGAGGGCGACCGGTTGTGCAAGGACGCCGCGGTGGAAGTCGACTTCAACAGTATCGCCGCCGGTTATGCCGTCGACCGCATCGCCGCCAGGCTCCAGGCCCTGGGCATCGACAGTTACCTGGCCGAAGCCACCGGGGAACTCAAGGCGGTCGGGCGCAAACCCGATGGTTCGGCCTGGCGCATCGCCCTGGAAGAGCCCCGGGATGACCGGCAGGTGGCGGAGCGTATCATCGAGGTCAACGGCTACGGCGTTTCCACCTCGGGTGACTACCGTCATTATTTCGAACGGGACGGTCGGCGTTATTCCCACACCTTTGATGCACGTACTGGTGCGCCGGTCCTACATAACCTGGCGTCAGTCACGGTGATTCATCCTTCGGCGCTGATGGCCGATGGACTATCGACGCTGTTGCTGATTCTCGGCCCTGAACGGGGTTGGGACTATGCCGAAAAACAGGGTGTCGGGGTATTTTTCGTGCTCCGGGACGGCGAGCGGTTTGTCACGCGGACCAATGATGCGTTTGAACGGATCAGCGGCGGGAAAACCCAATGATGACAGTCTTCAGGATGTAGGTGACCTGTGGCGAAATAGCGCAGGCAAAACTAGCCTACGACGCGACCAAGGGGTAATGTGCGCGGCGTTGACGCTTCTATAGACTGTGGCCGGGCTCGTGAACCGGCCCCAAATTGTTCCTTCATGCCGCAGGCCGGCATGATTTAGCCGTCGATGCCTAGTGAGGCGTCGCGGCCTGTTCTGAGGAGTACGCATGGCTGTCTACAACTACGACGTGGTGGTACTGGGCTCCGGCCCGGCGGGGGAAGGCGCGGCAATGAACGCGGCCAAGGCAGGGCGCAAGGTGGCGATGGTCGACAGCCGTCGGCAGGTCGGCGGCAACTGCACCCACTTGGGTACCATCCCGTCCAAGGCCTTGCGTCACTCGGTCCGGCAGATCATGCAGTTCAACACCAACCCGATGTTCCGGGCCATCGGCGAGCCGCGCTGGTTCTCCTTCCCGGACGTGCTCAAGAGCGCCGAGAAGGTGATCTCCAAGCAAGTGGCCTCGCGCACCGGCTACTACGCCCGCAACCGCGTGGACGTGTTCTTCGGCACGGGCAGCTTTGCCGACGAGCAGACGGTCGAAGTGGTCTGCGGCAATGGCGTGGTCGAGAAGCTGGTGGCCAAGCACATCATCATCGCCACCGGTTCGCGCCCGTACCGCCCGGCCGACATCGATTTCAACCATGCGCGGATCTACGATAGCGACACCATCCTGAGCCTGGGTCACACCCCGCGTAAGCTCATCGTCTACGGTGCCGGCGTGATCGGTTGCGAATACGCCTCGATCTTCAGCGGCCTGGGTGTGCTGGTGGAACTGGTGGATAACCGCGGCCAGTTGCTGAGCTTCCTGGACTCGGAAATCTCCCAGGCCCTGAGCTATCACTTCAGCAACAACAACATCACCGTGCGCCACAACGAAGACTACGACCGGGTCGAAGGCGTCGACAATGGCGTGATCCTGCACCTCAAGTCCGGCAAGAAAATCAAGGCCGATGCCTTGCTCTGGTGCAACGGCCGTACCGGCAACACCGACACCCTGGGCCTGGAAAACATCGGCGTGAAGGTCAACAGCCGCGGCCAGATCGAAGTCGACGAGAACTACCGCACCTGCGTGCCGAACATCTATGGTGCCGGTGACGTGATCGGTTGGCCGAGCCTGGCCAGTGCCGCCCACGACCAGGGCCGCTCGGCCGCCGGCAGCATTGTCGACAACGGCAGCTGGCGCTTCGTCAACGACGTGCCGACCGGCATCTACACCATTCCGGAGATCAGCTCGATCGGCAAGAACGAGCAGGAGCTGACCCAGGCCAAGGTGCCGTACGAAGTGGGCAAGGCGTTCTTCAAGAGCATGGCGCGCGCGCAGATCGCCGGCGAGCCGCAAGGCATGCTGAAGATCCTGTTCCATCGCGAGACCCTGGAAGTGCTGGGCGTGCACTGCTTCGGCTACCAGGCGTCGGAGATCGTGCACATCGGCCAGGCGATCATGAACCAGCCGGGCGAGCTGAACACGCTGAAGTATTTCGTCAACACCACGTTCAACTACCCGACCATGGCCGAAGCCTATCGGGTAGCGGCCTATGACGGACTCAACCGGCTTTTTTGAGCGGCTCCGGCCGGTGGCCTGAGCCGGCCGGGGAGACCGATTTCAGCCCTTCCCGAGGGTGGCAGTGGCCAAACCGGGAAAGTCTGTAATCAGGCTGTCAGCGCCAAAGTCGGCGAGCCTGCGCATCAGCGCGGGCTCGTTGACGGTCCACACCGACACATGCAGCCCCTGGCGCTGCGCCTTGATCAGGCGCTCCGGCGTGCACAGGGTCCAGTTCAGCGCCAGAATCTCGCAGCCGTAGCTCTGGGCGACCTTCAACGGGTCGAGCCAGGCGTATTCGGCCACCAGTCCGCGGGAGATGTCCGGGGTCAGGTCCAAGGCCGCCTTGAGCACTTCCCGGGAACTGGACGTGATGGTGATCTTGTCCAGCAGCCCGAAACGCTGGGCCATTTCGCGGATGCCCAACACGGTGGCCGCAGCGCGGGTGCGCGAAGCACTCTTGACCTCCAGTTGCCAGTGCTCGAAATCACATTTCTCGAACAGCTCCTCCAGGCGTGGGATCGGGCACGGCTTGATCCAGCCCGGGCCACCCTTGCGCGCATCGTAGGTCACCAGCTCGGCGGCGGAATGTTCCACCACCTTGCCGCGGCGGTCCGTGGTGCGCTTGAGGGTCGGGTCGTGGATGACCATCAACTCGCCGTCCATCGAAAGATGCAGGTCCAGCTCGCAACGGCGTACGCCGTGCTTGAGGCACTCCTGAAAACCGGTCAGGGTGTTTTCCGGCGCTTCGCCCTTGGCGCCGCGGTGGCCATAAATGAGGGTCACGGTTCTTCCTTATTGATACCTGATTCGTTCAGTTCCCGGGCCAGGCGCCGTTCTTGCGCCTGTTTCTGCAGGATGTAGCGGGCCAGCAACTGGCGCTGGGCATCGGTGGGGCGCTCGAATTCGGTGCCGACGTCGTAGCCGCCGCCCTTGGGGTCACAGTGGGTGACCCGCGCCCGCAGCAGCAAACCGAGGGCCTGGGGCATCAGCACCAGCTTGACCGACAGGTGCGCGCCAACGGCGATGGGGGTAGGGAACTGGAAGTCGATACCGCCTTCGGAAATGATCACCGGTTGCGGTTCACCGATCTCGCCGAGCACCGTCAGGGCGATGACCTGGCTGAGCAGGTCCAGGCGTTTGTTCATCACCTTGAGGTAGGCCGCGATGCTGCGTTCGCGCTCGCTGATCTGGCGCAGCAGGTGCTGTGACTCGAATTCGCTCAGGTGCAGTTCACTGAGCAGGTTGAACAGTGGAGAAGCATCCTGCAACACTTCCTGGCCAGCAGCTTCAGGAATGGAGAGGGGCCGAATTTCCAGTGCGATCGTGTCCTCGATACGGTAGTATTCGCGGCGATCTTCTTCATCTAATGTCGACATGGCGAACCCATGGTAGCGGCGGTGGTCTGAGTGTAAAGCTGGTTTGTGACCCCCGCCACAAGGACGTTCCTTTTCCCTCCGAACAAGCCCCGACATGTTCAGACCTCTCTTCGTATTTATCGGCACGCGTTATACCCGTGCAAAGCGTCGCAATCATTTCGTATCGTTCATTTCCCTGACGTCCATCATCGGACTGGCCCTTGGCGTGGTCGTGATGATCGTCGTGCTCTCGGTGATGAATGGCTTCGACCATGAGATGCGTACCCGCGTGCTGGGCATGGTGCCCCACGCGACCCTCGAAACCGGCGAAGCCATCAGCGACTGGCCGAGCCTGGCCGCCAAGGTCAAGCAGAACCCGCAGGTGCTGGCCGTGGCGCCATTCATCCAGATGCAGGGGTTGCTGACCAACGACGGCAAAGTGTCCAAGGTGTTGCTCAATGGCATCGACCCCGGGCTCGAGCGGCAGGTGTCGATCATCGATAACTTCATGCAGCAGGGCAAACTCGACGACCTGGCGCCCGGCAGCTTCGGCATCGTCATCGGCGACAAGGCCGCGGCCAAGCTCGGCGTGGCCATCGGCGACAAGCTGACCTTCGTCGCTCCGGAGGTCACCGTGACCCCGGGCGGCATGTTCCCGCGCATGAAACGCTTTACCGTGGTCGGCATCTTCCATGTCGGCGCCGGCGAGCTGGACGGTTACCTGGGGGTCACCAACCTCCAGGACCTGGCCCGCCTGCATCGCTGGAAACCGGATCAGGTCCAGGGCCTGCGGTTGAAGTTCGATGACCTGTTCCAGGCCCCGCGTGTGGCCTGGACCATCGCCCAGCAGCTTGGCGAAGACCGCTACTACGCCCGGGACTGGACCCGTACCCACGGCAACCTGTACCAGGCGATCCGCATGGAAAAAGCCATGATCGGCCTGCTTCTGTTGCTGATTGTCGCCGTGGCGGCGTTCAACATCATCTCCACGCTGGTGATGGTGGTGAACGACAAGAAGGGCGACATCGCGATCTTGCGCACCCTCGGTGCCACGCCAGGGCAGATCATGCGGATCTTCATGGTCCAGGGCACGGTCATTGGCGTGATCGGTACGTTCGTGGGGGCCCTGGTCGGGATGTTCGCTGCACTTAATGTCAGCGCCGCGATCGCCGCCCTCGAAGGCCTGATCGGGCACAAGTTTCTCAACGCCGACGTGTACTTCATCGACTACCTGCCATCGCAGTTGCAGTCCGATGACGTGTTGATGGTCTGCGGCGCCGCGTTGGTCCTGAGTTTCCTCGCCACCCTGTATCCTGCCTGGCGTGCCGCGCGCACCCAGCCTGCGGAGGCGTTACGTTATGAGTGAGTCGGGCATGAGTGAAAAAGCAATCTTGAGCTGCCGCAACCTGGGCAAATCCTACGAGGAAGGCCCGGAGTCGGTGGTGGTGTTGTCGGGCCTGCAACTGGAACTGCACCCGGGTGAGCGCGTGGCGATTGTCGGCACCTCCGGGTCGGGCAAAAGTACTTTGCTCAACCTGCTGGGCGGCCTGGATACGCCAACCGCCGGCAGTGTCTGGCTGGCCGGCGAAGAACTGTCGGCGCTGAACGAGAAGGCCCGTGGCCTGCTGCGCAACCGTTCCCTGGGTTTCGTCTACCAGTTCCACCATTTGCTGCCCGAGTTCACCGCGCTGGAAAACGTCTGCATGCCGCTGTTGATCGGCCGTACGGCGATTCCCGAGGCCCGTCAGCGCGCCACGGCGTTGCTGGAGCGGGTAGGGCTGGGGCATCGCCTGGAACACAAGCCGGCCGAACTGTCCGGTGGCGAGCGCCAGCGCGTGGCGATTGCCCGGGCCCTGGTCAACAAGCCTGGTCTGGTGATGCTCGATGAGCCGACCGGCAACCTCGACTCCCACACCGCACAAGGCATCCAGGACTTGATGCTGGAGCTCAGCACCTCGATGCGCACGGCGTTCCTGGTGGTGACCCACGACATGAACCTGGCCCGGCAGATGGACCGCGTCCTGCACTTGCAGGAAGGTTGCCTGACGCCCATCTGACCGACCGAAACCCGACACTTGGAAACAGTGCCGGGTCTTTTATTTTCATACGGTGCCCCGCGAATGTTCAGACCGTTATCGATCTTTATCGGCACGCGCTATACCCGCGCCAAGCGCCGCAATCGCTTTGTTTCGTTCATCTCCATGACCTCGATGATCGGCCTCGCCCTGGGTGTGCTGGCGATGATCGTGGTGCTGTCGGTGATGAACGGCTTCCAGCGCGAGATGAGCTCGCGCATCCTCGGCATGGTGCCCCACGCCACGATCGTCGGGGTGAATCCGATCGACGACTGGCAGCCGGTGGCCGCCGCGGCGCTGAAGAATCCTGAAGTGACCGCCGCCGTGCCGTTTACCGAGATGGAAGGCATGCTGAGCCATAAAGGTTCGATGCAGCCGATCCAGATCAGCGGCATCGATCCGGCCCAGGAAGGCAAGGTGTCCATCGTTGCCCAGCATATCGTCCAGGGGCGTCTCGATGCCTTGAAACCGGGCGAATACGGTGTGGTCATCGGCGAGATCACGGCCCGGCGTTTCCGTTTGAATGTCGGTGACAAACTGACGTTGATCGTGCCGGAAGTCAGCACCGCGCCGGGGGGCATCACGCCGCGGATGCAGCGCTTGAACGTCGTGGGTGTGTTCAAGGTCGGCGCCGAACTGGACGGCTCCATGGCCCTGATCCACCTGGCCGACGCCGCGCAGATGCAGCATTGGCAGCCGAACCAGGTGCAAAGCGTGCGCCTGGCGGTGAAAGACTTGTACGCGGCGCCGAAGGTCTCCGGTGATATCGCCACTGGCCTTGGCGCGGATTACAAGGCTGACGACTGGACTCATACCCAGGGCAGCCTGTTCAGCGCCATGAAAATGGAAAAAACCATGATTGGCTTGCTGTTGCTGATGATCGTCGCGGTGGCGGCGTTCAACATCATCGCCACGCTGATCATGGTGGTGAACGACAAGGGCGCGGACATCGCGATCCTGCGTACCATCGGCGCCACGCCGCGGCAGATCATGGCGATCTTCATGGTCCAGGGCACGGTGATTGGTGTCGTCGGCACGCTCATCGGTGGCGTGCTGGGGGTAATCGCGGCGTTGAACGTCAGTGCGCTGGTGGGCTGGCTGGAACGGGTCAGCGGCCAGCACATCTTCAGTTCCGATGTGTATTTCGTCAGCAACCTGCCGTCGGAGCTGCAGCGTGGCGACGTCGTGCTGATCTGCTCGGCCGGGTTCATCCTGAGCTTCCTCGCCACCGTCTATCCGGCATGGCGCGCGGCGAAGATCGAACCGGCGCAGGCGTTGCGGTATTCCTGATACCCCGTAGGTCTGGATGCTTGCCAGGCCTGTGGCGAGGGAGCTTGCTCCCGCTGGAGCGCGAAGCGCTCCCAAAAAAAGCCGGAGGCCTGCCTATCATCATGGGTAAGCCCACAGCGTTTGGGGCTGCTGCGCAGCCCAGCGGGAGCAAGCTCCCTCGCCACAAGGGGTTGCGTCGGGCTTAATCCCCCTTCGGCAATTCGATCAGGAACCGCGTCCAGCCATCGGCCGATTCACAACGGATCTGCCCGCCATGGGCGCGGATGATCGAGCGGGTGATGGCCAGTCCAAGTCCCGCGTGTTCGCTACTGCCTTCCTGGCGGGCCGGGTCGGCGCGGTAGAAGCGGTCGAACAGGCGTGGCAGCAAGTCCGCTGGAATCTCCTCGCCACTGTTCTCCACGCTTACCCTCACTTCTTGAGTCCCATCGACCATTCGCACCCGCACTTCGCCGTCGACGGGGGTGAAGCGCAGGGCGTTGTCCAGCAGGTTGGAGAGCGCCCGGCGCAACATGTTGCGGTCACCTTCGATGCGGCCGTCGCCCTCGCGGCTCAAACGGACCTTGGCGTCTTCGGCCAGGGGGGCGAAAAACTCCAGCAGCACATCCACTTCCTCGCCCAACTGCAGCGGTTCGCGATTGAGCGCCAGCAGGCCATGGTCGGCCTTGGCCAGGTACAGCATGTCGTTGACCAGTTGCGCCATCCATTGCAGTTCTTCGAGATTGCTGTGCAGCGCCTCGCGGTAATCCTCCAGGGGGCGTTCGCGGGTCAGTGTGACCTGGGTGTGGGTCAGCAGGTTCGACAGCGGCGTGCGCAACTCATGGGCGATGTCGGCAGAGAACGCCGAGAGCCGCTGAAACGCATCGTCGAGGCGTCCGAGCATGGCGTTGATGCTGTGGGCCAATTCCGCCAGTTCGGCGGGCATCTGCTCTTCGGGCAGGCGGGCGTTGAGGGAACGGGCCGAGACGTTGCCGGCGATGGCGCCCATACGTCGCAACGGTCGCAAGGCCCGCCGGGCGGCCCAGGCACCGAGCAGGGCGGTGGCCAGGGCCGAAAGGCCGACGGTCAGCCAGATCAGCCTTTGCATGCGTTGCAGGAAGTGTTGGTGATGGGTGATGTCCAGCAACAGGGTCAGTTGCGGTGAATCGGCTCGGTCGGGATACAGCGGCGCATTCAACACTCGGTAATCGTTGTCGGCATCGCTGAGGGTCGACAGGCCGGGCCGCTCCGGCAACTGAGCTGGAATCCGGATCGAACTGTCGTACCAACGCACGCCATCGCTGCCTTTGATGCGCAGCGCCAGGTCGGCCTGACGGCTCAGCTCATCTTCCAGCCGGCGCTGGGTCTGCTTGGCGTTAAGGTCTTGCAGGGCGCGGCGCAGGCCGATCAGCTTGCCTTCGAGCAGTTGCTGGTCCAGCTCGATGAAGTGGGCCTCGCTGCCACGGCTGAACAGCACGCCGGCAAACAACGACACCACTGCCGTGCAGGCGGCGAACAGCAGCGCCAGGCGGCTGCTCAGCGACCACCGGCCCCTCACAGGCTGCGCTCTTCAAGCACATACCCCATGCCCCGCACGGTGTGGATGAGCTTATTGGGGAACTCATCGTCGATCTTGATTCGCAGGCGCCGGATGGCGACTTCGATGACGTTGGTGTCGCTGTCGAAGTTCATGTCCCAGACCTGGGACGCGATCAGCGATTTGGGCAGCACTTCACCCTGGCGGCGCAGGAGCATTTCCAGCAAGGCGAACTCCTTGGCGGTGAGGTCGATGCGCCGACCGCTGCGTTCGACGCGACGGCGGATCAGGTCCAGGCGCAAGTCGGCCAGTTGCAGGCTGGTTTCCTGTTGCGTCGAACCGCCTCGGCGCAACAGGCTGCGCACCCGCGCCAGCAACTCGGAAAAAGCAAAGGGCTTGACCAGGTAATCATCGGCGCCCAGTTCCAGCCCGTGGACCCGATCCTGTACCGCGTCCCGCGCGGTGAGGAACAGCACCGGCGTATCCAGGCCAGCCTCGCGGACGGCTTGCAGGATCTGCCAGCCATCGCGGCCGGGCAACATCACGTCGAGGATCAGCAAGGCGTATTCACCGCTCAAGGCCAGCTGCTGGCCGGTGATGCCGTCGGCCACCAGGTCGGCGTTGAACCCGGCTTCGCCCAGGCCTTGGCGCAGGTATTGGCCGGTTTTGGTTTGGTCTTCGACGATCAGCAGTTTCATGGGCGGCTCAAGGCAGGGTTGGGACGAGGGCGTTATACCGTGGCAGGCGGGCTCGTGGCGCAACCTGACAAAGTTGTAATCGAGCTGTCAGCCGACTGGCAGGGCTGCAGCGATAGAGTTTCCCACACGCTGAATCCGATTGGAGTATGGACATGTTGATGGGAACCCGCTTGATCCTGGCTGCTTGTGCACTGGCCCTCAGTGCGCCGCTGTGGGCATCGCCCGGTCATTTCGATTTTGGCCAGCCCGCGCCGGCGGCCAAGGCCAGTCGCAGCATTGACGTGGTGATGGGCGACATGACGTTCGATCCCGGAGCCCTTGATATCAAGGCCGGCGAGACGGTTCGGTTCGTGCTGATCAATAAGGGCCAGTTGCTCCACGAATTCAACCTGGGCAACGCGGCCATGCACGCCGACCATCAACAGGAAATGCTCAAGATGCAGCAGAGCGGCCAGTTGATGCCAACCGCCATGAAGCCGGGGATGGATCATGCCGCCATGGGCCACGACCAGGCGAGCATGCGCCACGATGACCCCAACAGCGTGTTGGTGGAGCCGGGCAAGACCGCCGAGCTGACCTGGACCTTCAGCAAGGCCACGCGCCTGGAGTTTGCCTGCAATATTCCCGGCCACTACCAGGCAGGGATGAAGGGCGACCTGACAGTCAGTCAGTAAGCACTCAAAGGCTGCGGCAAAGGCTGATAGAATCCGCTGATTCTTCAGTCAGGTTTCCGTCATGCATCCCGCAGCCGAACATTCGCCGCTGGGCAAATCCAGCGAATACATCGCCACGTACACGCCGTCACTGCTGTTCCCGATCCCGCGCACCGCGAAATGGGCGGAACTGGGCCTGACGGCCGAGACCCTGCCGTACAAGGGCGTGGATTTCTGGAACTGTTTCGAGCTGTCGTGGCTGTTGCCGTCCGGCAAGCCGGTGGTGGCCATCGGTGAATTCGCGATTCCGGCGGATTCGCCAAATATCATCGAATCCAAATCCTTCAAGCTGTACCTCAACTCCTTGAACCAGACCCCGTTCGCCGACACCGCGAGCCTGGAAGCCACCCTGTGCCAGGACCTGTCGGCCGCGGCCGGCAAGGCGGTGGGTGTGCGAATCCGCAGCCTCAAGGACGTGGAGCGTGAAGGCATCGTGGCGCTGCCCGGTACCTGCATCGACGATCTGGACATCAGTGTCGACTCCTACGCACACCCGCGCCCGGAGCTGCTGCGCTGCGATGCTTCACGCATCGTCGAGCAAAGCCTGCACAGCCACCTGCTCAAATCCAACTGCCCGGTGACCAGCCAGCCAGACTGGGGCAGCGTGGCGGTGGAATATCGCGGCGCTGCCCTGGACCCGGCCAGCCTGCTGGCCTACATCGTCAGCTTCCGCCAGCATTCCGATTTCCATGAGCAATGCGTGGAACGGATCTTTCTCGACCTGCAGCGCTTGCTCAAACCGGAGAAATTGACGGTGTATGCGCGGTATGTAAGGCGTGGTGGGCTGGATATCAACCCGTACCGCAGTACTGAAGACGTTCAACTGCCGAACCATCGTCTGGTCCGTCAGTAAACTTTTCTTGTGGAGGTGAGCTCTTGTGGGAGCTTGCTCGCGATGAGGGCAGCACATCCAACATTGAGGTTGGCTGATACACCGCTATCGCGAGCAAGCTCGCTCCCACAGGGGATTGCATTGCAGACATGTGAAACTAAAAAGCCCTGCTAGCGATAGCAGGGCTTTTTGCATGCGACGGGTTCAGATCCCCATGTTGCCCAAGGCTTGCACGATGTTGCGCAAGGTCCCGGCCAGCGTGGGGTGCTCCAGCTCGAAGCGTTCGACAGCCAGGTTCACATTGTCAGCGAGGTTGGTGTCCTGTGTTTGGGTTTCCAGTTCAAGCTCAAATTCGATCTGTTCCATCAGCGCCTGCAGGTCGGCGCGTTCGGCTTCGGACAGGGGTGGATTCTGGTCCAATTGCTCGCGCAGTGTGTTGAGCTGTTCTTGCAATTCGCGGGCAGGCATTGGCGTACTCCCTTTATTGATAGGCACAGCCATGGACCGCGACGCTGCGTCAAAAGTCCATGGCCTGCCTTAAGAGTAATCCACACTCACGCGCCCTGCATGATCCCGGTCAGGGCTTCTCGCCTTTAATGCGGCGCAGGCAGATATCGGCCAGGCAAGTATCGAGTTCGCCCAAGTGATCGATCACTGAATGCACCCCAAGGCCGAACAATTGCACGGTGGCCTTGGCGCGTTTGGTTTCCCGCGCCTGTTGACTCAATGCCTGCCACTCGGCGGGCGCCAGGCCACACAAAGAGCCGCAGGATGCCAGTCCGATCGTCCATAAACCTGCGTTGAGCCCTGACTGCAACAACCGTGGTTCGCCGCTGACCAGCACGCAGCCGTCCAACTGCTGGACGTTCAGCGCCATCAGTGCTTGCCAGCAGGCATGCGGCGCAGGCCATGGATAATTTGTTGCAGGAAGTTGCGGCGCTTTGATGGACGCGGGCAGTGAGGCCGCCAGGCTATGGCTGATGGCGGGAGGCAATTCGTCGAGCCATGCGCAGGGGATATTCAGATGTTGCAAGCGTTGCAGGCTTTCCAAGGCACCGGGTGTCGGCTGGGCGTGATCCGCTGGCGCTGCCCCTGGCTGACGAATGCGCGCCCCGAAATCCACCAGGCATCCGCTGAGGCCAAACAGTACGGCGGTCAGGCTGGGGGCGGGGAGGGGCAGGGCTTCGGCGCGGGGCATGGGAACGTCCTTGAAATAACCAGCAGCCTAATGGGCTCCGATGACAGTCCGGTGACAGTGAGGTGAAGGGTGCCAGTCGCGGAAAAGTCCTACGGCCTGGGTGTTTTTCGGTGCTGCCTATCCACGCGTTCCGTCTTATACTAGCCAGCTTACCGCCTGGGCTCGGCGCCCTTGCCTGAATAATCCAAGGAGTTCTTCCCTATGCGCTGGAGCCATCGTCTAGCTCAGCTGTGTCTTTCCGCCTGTGTCCTGCTGGTTCCGTTCGCCACTCAGGCCGCGACGGAAGAAGATCCTTGGGAAAGCATCAACCGTCCAATCTTCACCTTCAACGACACCCTCGATACCTATGCGCTCAAGCCACTGGCCCAGGGTTATCAATACGTGACGCCGCAGTTCCTCGAAGACGGCATCCACAACATGTTCCGTAACATCGGCGACGTCGGCAACCTGGCCAACAACGTGCTGCAGGCCAAGCCGGCCGCCGCCGGGGTCGACACCGCCCGGTTGATCTTCAACACCACCTTCGGCCTGCTGGGCTTCTTTGACGTGGGCACCCAGATGGGGCTGCAGCGCAGCGATGAAGACTTCGGCCAGACCCTTGGCTACTGGGGCCTGGGCAGTGGTCCGTATGTGATGCTGCCGCTGCTGGGGCCAAGCACCCTGCGTGACGCGCCGGCCAAGCTGGTCGATGACTACACCGCTCCTTATCGTTATATCGATAACGTCTCGGTGCGTAACTCCATTCACGGCCTGAACATCGTCGATACCCGCGCCAGCCTGTTGTCGGCCGAGAAGATGGTGAGCGGCGACAAATACGTCTTCATCCGCAATGCCTACCTGCAGAACCGCGAATTCAAAGTCAAGGACGGCCAGGTCGAAGACGATTTTTGATTTCGATTTGTAAAAGCACAGAAGGCGGCCCAAAAGGCCGCCTTCTGTGCTTTGGCGTCGTGTTTGAGCGGGTTTGATCCTTCCATTGAGTTACGCTTCGCTCGGTTCTTATAACTCTCTGTGCTTTGACAAATAAAGACGGCAAGCGGCTATCTGCATGAGCTTGAAACGCCCCGCGGATGGGAGTACCGTCTGCGCCTTAGAAGGGCACCTCTGATGTAAGGGCGTGTAGGGCAAAGGCCTGAAGCCGGTACGACAGAGAGGCTAGAAAGCGAATCCAGTAGTGCGTGCCAGGCCAGACCGCCCAGCCCGCTACGCCAACCTAATTCTGGCGCCGTTTGCCCACATGCCAAAAACCAGTGCCACGCTGCTGATAATCGATGATGACGAAGTGGTGCGAGCCAGTCTCGCAGCCTACTTGGAAGACAGTGGTTTCAGCGTCCTGCAGGCCAGCAATGGCCAACAGGGTCTTCAGGTATTCGAGCAAGACAAGCCCGACCTGGTCATCTGCGACCTGCGCATGCCGCAGATGGGCGGACTCGAACTCATTCGCCAGGTGACCGAGCTTTCCTCGCAGACCCCGGTGATCGTGGTATCGGGCGCGGGCGTGATGAACGATGCGGTCGAGGCATTGCGCCTGGGCGCGGCGGATTACCTGATCAAGCCCCTTGAAGACCTTGCTGTGCTCGAGCACTCGGTGCGCCGGGCCTTGGACCGTTCGCGGCTGTTGGTGGAAAACCAGCGCTACCGCGAGAAGCTGGAAACCGCCAACCGCGAGCTGGAAGCCAGCCTGAACCTGTTGCAGGAAGACCAGAACGCCGGGCGCCAGGTGCAGATGAACATGCTGCCGGTCAGCCCCTGGACCGTCGACGATTTCCGTTTTGCCCACCAGATCATCCCGTCGTTGTACCTGTCGGGCGATTTCGTGGACTATTTCCGCGTCGATGAGCGGCGAGTGGCGTTCTACCTGGCGGACGTTTCCGGCCATGGCGCGTCCTCGGCCTTCGTGACGGTGCTGTTGAAATTCATGACCACGCGGCTGCTGTTCGAATCCAAGCGTAATGGCACGCTGCCAGAGTTCAAGCCTTCGGAAGTCCTTGGGCATATCAACCGAGGCCTGATCAGTTGTAAGCTGGGCAAACACGTCACAATGGTCGGTGGAGTCATCGACGAGGAGACTGGTTTGTTGACCTATAGCATCGGCGGTCACCTGCCGTTGCCTGTGTTGTATACGCCAGACAGTGTTCGTTACCTGGAAGGGCGTGGTTTGCCGGTGGGCCTGTTCAACGAGGCCACCTACGAAGACCACGTACTGGAATTGCCACCGACATTCAGCCTGACGCTGATGTCTGATGGCATTTTGGACCTTTTGACAGAACCTACACTCAAAGAGAAAGAAGCGGCCTTGCCTGAACGGGTAAGCGCAGCGGGCGGCAGCCTGGAAGGCTTGCGTCAAGTGTTTGGATTAGCCACGCTCGGGGAGATGCCGGATGATATCGCCCTGTTAGTGTTGAGCAGGAACCTTTGATGAGTACCGGTAGAATCCAGTTCGCCGAGCAGGACGGCACCTTCGTCCTGAAGTTTGTCGGTGAAGTGCGCCTGACCCTGTGTTCGGCGCTGGATGCGACTATTGAGCGGATCTTCACCGCGCTGAACTTCAGCGCCATCGTGATCGACCTGACCGAAACCCGCAGCATCGACAGCACCACATTGGGCCTGCTGGCCAAGCTGTCGATCCTGTCGCGGCAAAAGGTCGGCCTGCTGCCGACCGTCGTCACCACCCACAATGACATCACCCGTCTGCTGCAATCGATGGGCTTCGACCAGGTGTTCAACATCGTGGGCGACCCTGTGCCGTGTCCGGAATGCCTGGACGACCTGCCTGACCAGGATCAGTCCGAAGAGGAAGTGCGGATCAAGGTGCTTGAAGCCCACAAGATCCTCATGGGGCTCAACGATTCCAATCGTGAAGCGTTCCATGATCTGGTGAATGCGCTGGAGCGGCCTTGAGTCCTGGGCTTCGTGTAGGCTGCACCGGCTTTATCGCGAGCAAGCTCGCTCCCACAGGTTTTGTGACGTTCTGACATCCCTTGTGGGAGCGAGCTTGCTCGCGATGGCGTTTGCCGACCCGCCACATCGCTTAAGCCAAGCCGCATAAAAAAGGGCGAACCCAACCAGGTTCGCCCTTTTTGCATGCCGGCTGAATCAGCTCAAAGCTTGGCTTGCAGCAACGCCTCCAGCTTCTCCTGGTCCCGGGCAAATTGACGAATGCCTTCGGCCAGTTTCTCGGTCGCCATGGCGTCCTCGTTGGACAACCAGCGGAACTGCGCTTCGTCGAGGATCAAGCGCGCTTCTCCGGCTTGCCCTGGCGCCAGCTTGCGCTCCAGCTTGCCTTCGTCGGCGGCGAGTTTTTCCAGCAGGTCCGGGCTGACGGTCAAGCGGTCGCACCCGGCCAGTTGCTCGATCTGGTTGAGGTTGCGGAAGCTCGCGCCCATGACCACGGTCTTGTAGTCATTGGCCTTGTAGTAGTTGTAGATGCGGGTCACCGACTGCACGCCCGGATCATCCGCGCCGGTGTAGTCGTTGCCATTGGCTTTCTTGTACCAGTCGTAGATGCGGCCCACGAACGGCGAAATCAGGAACACCCCGGCATCGGCGCAGGCCGCGGCCTGGGCGAAGGAGAACAGCAGCGTCAGGTTGCACTGGATGCCTTCACGCTCCAACTGTTCGGCTGCACGAATGCCTTCCCAGGTGGAGGCAATCTTGATCAACACCCGATCCCGGCCAATACCGGCCTTTTCGTACAGATCGACCAGACGATGCGCACGCTTCAACATGGCCTCGGTATCGAACGACAGGCGCGCGTCCACTTCGGTGGAAATGCGCCCCGGGATCACTTTCAGGATTTCTTGCCCGACCGCTACGGCAAAACGGTCGCTGGCCAGGCCCACATCGCCCTTGCAGTCCGCCACGCAGGCGTTGAGTTGCTCGGCATAGCCCTGAATGGCCGACGCCTTGAGCAGCAGGGAAGGGTTGGTGGTGGCGTCCACGGGTTTGACGCGGGCGATGGCCTCGAAGTCGCCGGTATCGGCCACGACGGTGGTGAATTGTTTGAGTTGTTCCAGCTTGGAAGTCATGAGCGTGCTCTGTCCTATGGGTCCGTTGACATTACCCGAGGGCCGGCAGCCACTCAAGGGCATGAAGAGGTATCGACGGCCCCAGCGGCAACAACCTGAAAACGGCTGTTTGAAAGGCCGGGGCGGTATCGGTAGATACGATGCCAAAACAGCGCGCAGGTTCAAAGCAAGTGACGGTTAACGCCCTTCCAGCAGTTGCCCCGCCTGATCCAGCAACGCCAACGGATCCTTGGTTTTGTGGATGTCCACCGACAACAACTGCCGAAACCGCCGCGCCCCCGGAAACCCGGTGCCCAGCCCCAACACATGACGGGTGATGTGATGCATCGCCCCGCCAGCGGCCAGGTGATCGGCAATATAAGGCCGCAACTGCGCCAGCGCCTCGGCCCGGGTGATGATCGGCGCAGTGCTGCCAAACAACTGCTGATCCACTTCGGCCAGTAGATACGGGTTGTGATAGGCCTCGCGCCCCAGCATCACTCCGTCGAACGTCTGCAGATGCTCGTGGCAGGCCTCCAGTGTCTTGATCCCACCGTTGAGCACAATCTCCAACTCCGGAAAATCCGCCTTCAACCGCGCGGCCACGTCATAACGCAGCGGCGGGATGTCGCGATTCTCCTTCGGCGACAGCCCCTCCAGAATCGCAATCCGCGCATGCACGGTAAAACTCGTGCAACCGGCCTCGCGCACCGTCCCGACGAACTCACACAACTGCTCGTAACTGTCCCGCCCATTGATCCCGATGCGATGCTTGACCGTCACCGGAATCGACACCGCATCACGCATCGCCTTCACGCAATCAGCCACCAACCCCGGATGCCCCATCAGGCACGCGCCGATCATATTGTTCTGCACCCGGTCGCTGGGGCAGCCGACGTTGAGGTTCACCTCGTCGTAGCCGTGCTCCTGGGCCATACGGGCGCAGGCGGCCAGGTCGGCAGGCACGCTGCCGCCCAGTTGCAGGGCCAGGGGGTGTTCGGATGGGTGATGGCGCAGGAAGCGTTCGTGGTCACCGTTGAGTAGAGCGCCGGTGGTGACCATTTCGGTGTAGAGCAGGGCGTGCTTGGAGAGGATGCGTAGGAAGAAGCGACAGTGGGCGTCGGTCCAGTCCATCATGGGGGCGACAGAAAATCGCCTAGACAGCGTAGGGCTTGATTTTACTGAGTATGTAGCTGTTTTTAGTAACATTTTGCCTTACGTTTTCTAAGCTGGATTAGGGGTGGTTTGAGGGCGTTTTTGAGGTGGGTTGGTACGATGTACCACTCAGTTTTCTATTGTACCAGTGACCATCGCCACGATCAGAGCACGCAAACGCGCCGACGGCAGTAGCAGTGACACAGCACCGATACGCCTCTTCCGCGATGGGGTGCAAGTCTACCAAGAGAGCCAGACCTTCGCCCGGAAACAGACCGCGCAGGCCTGGGGCCGCAAGCGAGAGTCTGAGCTGGATGAGCTGGGTGCGATTGAGCGGGCGGGTCGCAAATGTTCATGTGGTACGGCGCTTCGTATGGCGAGGCGACAATATCGACCCAATCCGCAGCAGGATTTTCGCACGTCCTCGACATGCGGGAGGGGCATATGGACGGCGATGATGGTGCCATAAAGGATGGCGTTCTCAAGTTGGCGGGCGAGGGTAGCTAGATCGTACATGGCGTAGATGGTGGCGCCATGCATTGGTAAGCGCAGCTCCTATTACTTGTATAGCTACGTATTACAGCCGATTTTTTAGGGCTGACGTATTGAAGGGTGTGTTGAAACTAAGTCAAAAGTAGACAAAGTCATATCAAGTAGGTAGTGTCATTGTGCCGCTGTTGAGTTGTTGCAACCGTAGAGGGTGTTCAATAATCCATCTCTCTCATGCTCGACTCATAACTTTTTATGTCCCACTGTGACAAAGCAATTTTTCCTATCGAATGAGGATGTGCGTTCGAAAAATAATCACAGTGTCGTCTTACGTGCCTTTCCGCAGGATGCAAGCATGAGTAATGAGAAAAAAATCAATACGCAAAAGTCGGCATCTGAAAAAACTGTATACGTAGGTTTTGTATGGCTATGTGCTGGGGTCGCGGCTCTATGGGCGGGCTGTACCTTAGTTGTATATTTGTTGTTGCCTGATTGGCAAGCTCGTGGAACAGTTGGAGACTCTTTTGGTGCTGTTAATGCGCTTTTTTCAGGGCTCGCATTCGCAGGTGTGATTTATGCACTGAACTTGCAGCGCAGAGAGCTTACTTATCAGCGTGAAGAGATGTTAGCCACCCGGGCGGTATCTGAAGCCCAGTTAGCTGAAATGAAAATATCTAGAGAGTTATTGGCTCAGCCGCTTCCGATTCCAAAGATTAATGTCTTGAAAATTGAGCGTCCTCGATTTTTTTATTCACCACCTGAGGATGAACATAGTGTTCAGTCTCGGTATTTTGTTCATGCGGAATTAAATAATCCTACACAGTATCCTGCTGTTGGACTGAGTTTGAGTTGCTCTATTCAGGTTGGGAAGCCATTGAAGGCTCTTGGGTGGTCGGATAGTTATATATCTATACTTGCGCCAGGTGCCGTTCTGAATGATCCGTCTGAAATACAGAGCTTTTTATTTAACGGAGATACGTCTGGCCGGTTGTTTGATTCCTTGCGGCAGAATGATCCTAGGCAGCTCCCGGCAATATTAATAGTTATTTACTTTAAAAATGTCGTGGGTGCTCACTTTCGTTTGGTTCAGGCATTTCGCGTGCTTGCCAATACCCCTAACATTGAAACGCTTAGGGCTTGGCACACGGCTGTTGTAGGTTCTGAAGCCCGATTTAAACAGCATCTTACTTCCCTTAAAGAGCTAAAGCGCAAAAACAGAGATCAAGAATGGAGTGCTATGTTTGACTCTGTTAAGACTGAGTTTTCTGAGTCTGTACCAGGTGAGGATTTTCTGCTAATGGATACTGAGTCAGTTCCAGCCTCTTTTTCTCTAGTGCAAGTTTCGGAGGATGACTACAATGTTGCTATGAAAAAATCATCCTATCCTCGTATGATGAATATTCTCTATGATTGTCCAGCAGAAATAGACAGTCGCCACTAATAGCTGATATGTGCACCTCATATGGCGTATCGTACAATACATTACGCAATTTGATGCCATCGGCAGGCTTGTCGAGGTTTTCCATCAGTTCGATTGGTTGAGCTTCAGCCTGCCGAGCAGGGGCAGCATGACGCTGTCCGGATGGTCGGCGGCGTCGGTGAGGATGACCTGCAGGAGTGCAACGGATCTTGCCGTTGTCGATGAAGATCAACAGCCGGTCTGGGTTGTGCTTGAGTTCAGCCACGGTTGCGAGCAAGTGAGCGCGTAGGCTTTCGAGTGTATTTATGCAGCAAAGATGGGCCGCAAGATGAAGCTGCACCTAGACGCCATGGGGATAAAGACCGCAATGTACCTTGGCGAAGGCTGACCCGGACCGGACCCGTCGAAGTAGGAGATTTGCTGTATCCGGATGTTAGGCAAGCGGCTCATGGAGCTCGCACCGATTACTCACCCATGCTGATGCTCACGACGGTTTCGAATTGGATGTCTATCAGGCTTAACGCGCCATCAGCAAACCCACAGCCCGTATCGATATAGACGACATTGCCCAGTCTCATGACGCCGGGTACGGTTGAGTGCCCTACATAGAGCTGGCTTATTCCATTGATGGAGGAGTGGTCTTGCCGCTCGATTTTTTTCCTGGCATACAGCGCTGTTTTCAGGGCTTGTCGTTGATTCGACTTTCCAGATTTTCCGCTAATAGCGTCCTTTGCTTCCTGCCAACCATCGTTATTTTTAATGATTGGAGCTTCGGCATGTACTACTCCAACTGTTTGATCGCTTGATAGATTGATTTCAATGATCAGCGGAAGCGCTTGCAAGGCTTGCAGGAGTTCATGTTGACGAGTGGGTTGTAACTCGTAGAGCCAGGCCCCACCATTTCGGATATGCCTAGGTATATTCCCATGGCCGGAGATGCTGTCAATGAGCATCTGCTCATGATTACCGCGCACGGCATGGAACCACGATTTCTCAAGCCAATTGAGTACATCCATGGAGTCGGGGCCTCGGTCGATGAGGTCGCCCACAGAAAAGATACGGTCTGCTTCGGTATTGAAATTTACTTTGCCCAAGGCTTTTTTCAGAAGCGTGAAATGCCCGTGAATATCGCCCACTACAAAGTCACGACCTTTTTCGTTGGGTGGGAAGGATTTTGTCGTGAGCATTTTCAGTGCTTTAGCAGATGTTAGTTGCTGACAACTGTAGCACTTTGACGGAATGCACCGTAAGGCGCTGAGCAGGGTGATGTCGAGGCGATCAAAGTTGAATCGTTTGCCCGATACATTTCTCAAAAACCTGCTCCATAGGCTCCATGACGCAGTTATAAGCCGCGATATTGGCGTAGATCCACTCGTCCTTCTCAATCCCCCACCAACTGATTTCAAACCCGGCATTCATGATGAGGTGTTCAAACAGGATGCGTTGCGCACGACCGTTGCCTTCGCGGAAGGGGTGTACGACGTTGACGTCGGAATAGGCCTCTGCAACGGCGACGATCAGGTCTGCCCTGTCCAGCCCTTCGAACCAGTTGGCCGCCGCCATGTTCATGAAGATCTTGTTGGCTTCCGCCTCCATGTACTGGGGTTGGCAAAAGCGGGTGGCTTGTTTGGACATGCCAACGGTGCGCAGCTCTCCGGCCCATTCGAACAGGTCTGAAAAGAGGATTCGATGAATGTTTTGAAGGTAGGCCAGGCTGTAGGGAGGAGGGCTGAATTCGACGTTGTCCGCTGCGATGGCCGAGAGTTGTTGTTCGGCTTCGCTAAGGGTCGGTTCGTCTCGAATATCGAGCTTGTTGCGAAGGACCGCGGAGCAGGGGTAGCAGTAAGCGTCCTCTCCGACTCCATATTTGTCAGGCATCAGGTTCTGGTCTGGGTGAAGGCCTTCAAGACCTCTTCGCGCGTTGGCATTTTGCGTTCGCCGTCCGCGAAGGTCGTTTTGAAGCCTTCCAGGCGCAGGCTAGCCGCGTAGTTGGATCTGCGCGTCCTGGCGGCATAGGCCTTTTTGGTTTCAAGGCTGACATTGCCCATGGGGCTGGACCTCAATCGCGTTGGTTGGCCGATTATAGCCCATCCCACCGGCATGGCCTACGTCACGGCCTGGGCGACTCATGGCAGGTGTTGAATTGACCAATGGCGCTTGCATCGCGGCGCTTCTCAAAATACTGTGTTTATATCCAGTATTTGAGTTCACTTCATGCAACTTATCGCCAAGCTCGGCATTCTTGCCGATGCTGCCAAGTACGACGCCTCCTGCGCCAGCAGCGGTGCCCCCAAGCGTAGCTCCCGTGGTCGTGAGGGGCTGGGGGCCACCGATGGCATGGGCATTTGCCATAGCTATACGCCGGATGGGCGCTGCGTTTCGTTGCTGAAGGTGTTGCTGACCAATTTTTGCCTGTACGACTGCCAGTACTGCGTCAACCGTCGTTCCAGCAATGTGCCGAGGGCGCGCTTCACGCCGGAGGAGGTGGTGCGGCTGACCTTGGATTTTTATCGTCGCAACTGTATCAGTGGGTTGTTTTTGAGTTCGGGCATCATTCGCTCGGCCGATTACACCATGGAGCAGTTGATACGAGTGGCGCGGTTGTTGCGGGAGGAGCACCAGTTTCGTGGCTATATCCACCTCAAGACCATTCCCGATGCCGATCCGCTATTGATCGAGGAAGCGGGGCGGTTGGCTGATCGCTTGAGCGTGAATATCGAGTTGTCCTCCGATATCAGCCTCAAGCGTCTGGCACCGGAAAAGCAGTTGACGACCATCCGCCAAGCCATGGGCACTATCCACCAGGGGCAACAGGCGGTGGCCGGTGAGCCGCGGGCGCCTCGCTTCGCTCCGGCCGGGCAGAGCACGCAGGTGATTGTGGGGGCGGATGCCACCGATGATCACGCCATCCTGAGCAACGCCGAGTCGCTCTACCAGGGGTACGGTTTGCGACGGGTTTACTATTCAGCGTTCAGCCCGATTCCCGACAGCCCCGCCAGTGTGCCCCTGGCAGCGCCGCCGTTGCTGCGCGAGCATCGGCTGTATCAGGCCGATTTTCTCATGCGCGGTTATGGCTACAAGGCAGGCGAGCTTTTGAGCGAAACCCACAACCTGGACTTGGATATCGACCCCAAGCTGGCGTGGGCGCTTGCCAATCGCGAGGTGTTCCCGTTGGATATCAATCGCGCTGAACCCGCATTATTGGCGCGTATTCCGGGAATTGGCCTGCGTAGCGTGCAGCGCCTGGTTGCGTTGCGCCGGGAGCGGCGGGTGCGTTATGACGACTTGGTGCAGTTGCGGTGCGTGCTGGAGAAGGCGCGACCGTTCATTGTCACCAGCGATTACCGGCCTGCCGACGCCCAGGTGCGTAGTGGTCTGCTGCGGGCGCGGTTGCGTGATCCCCAGCGGCCGGTGCAGATGGGGCTTTGGTCGTGATTGCCCTGGATTGCGAGGATGATTTCTCTACGTGGCGGGACCAGGCTCGAACGCTGCTCGGCCACGGCATCGACCCGAGCGATGTCACATGGGCCCAGGGCCCGATGGCCGACTTGTTGGCCGTGCCGGCGCCGCTGCCCCAAGGGCCGGGCCCGTTCCGTACGCGGGTTCCCGCGGCCTTGCTGACCCAACTCGAACAGGCTGGTCGCTACCAGGGCGAACAGCGTTGGAATCTGCTGTATGAGGTGCTTTGGCGGGTTGCCCACGGCGACCGCACGGCCATGCTCGCGGGCGACCGCCTGGGCAGTGAGCTGCAGCGGCGGATCAAGCAGGTCCAACGCGAGGCTCATCACCTGCATGCCTTCGTGCGCTTCGTTCCCTTGCCGCAAGCATTGGCCGAGCAACTGCAACTGGAGCTGGTCGCCTTTCATCAACCAGCCCATGACATCCTCGAAAGTGCCAGCGGCCATTTTGCCGAGCGGTTGGGGCAACAACGCTGGCTGATCGCAACGCCTCGCGACGGTATCCGTTTCGATGGGCGGTCGTTGGATTACCAGCGACGTTGCCCCGAGCAGTGGCAGCATTGGGCACGTCACGCTGAAGATCCCGGCGCCGAGCTGTGGCGGACCTATTACAGGCATATCTTCAATCCGGCGCGGCTCAATCCCCAGGCGTTGCGTCAGCACATGCCGGGGCGATTCTGGCAGCACTTGCCGGAAGGAGAGTTGATTCCGCGCCTGATGGGTTTGGCGCGACGGGGGAAGCAGCGGGATGGGCAGGCGTTGGAGGTGGGGGAGAAGATGGGCAAGCGGATTATTGTGGGTGTGGGTGAAGGCACTGAGTTAAGACAGTGCCTTGCTCCTGAGTGAATCGATCTTCTCTGTTCATACCGATGCTTTGGCTTTACCGGGCTTGGATGCGTCCACCATCTTGTACAGCTCCTCAGTCATGGCGGCTAGGCGCTTTTCCAGATCCTTCACATCGGACCGGGTAATACCGTTTGCATAGGGTTTAACTGTTCGGGTTCGCTTTTGGGCTGCCGGTGAAAGATTGTGGGCAGTTTCAGATATCAAAGCCTGACGCAGTAGATTGTTGATGAGTGTCTGATATCCAGTACCAGCACTTTCGGCGCGTTCGCGAGCGGCCTCGATCACGTCCTCATCAAGCATGATGGTTATGCGGGTTTTGCCTTTGCTGCTTGCAACCGCCCCACGCTTGGCTGTGCTGAAATCGTATTCTTCTTTCATGGGTTCAACCTCCCAGGTACTGACGTAGTTCTTTTTTGGAGGCTAGTCGTGCGCTGATAAGACGAACGAAATCTGGCTCACGGTAGGTGTATGCAACGACGAGTACACGACCGCAGGCGTCTTGCCCCATGATAATCCACCGCTTTTCATCATGATCATTATCCTCACGCTCAAGAGCCATTTCGTCATAAAACACAGCTTCGGCATCGGCCAGGCTCACCTTGTGTTTCTTCTTGTTAGCGACGTTTTTTGCTGGATCATACTGAGTTATGAATGTTGTAATTATGCATATTCTATATGTATAAAAAAGACCCTGTGTCAGCCCTTTCGTTTGACTTGCAGCCAGGACGGGTGTGCTCAACCATACGATGAAACCTCAGCCCTTGCTTATGGCGCTGAGCGCTCATTCGTATCGAAATCATTCTTTGCATCCCACCGCCTGAACTGCTGAGTCCAGCTCCGGACACCTCCATCGGAAATTTCCCTCAAGCTGCGTCGCTCCCCGCTGACTATCCACCCAATCACCCCGTGCGCTAAGTTCTTTCCGTCGCTGCAAATTCAGCGAGAGGGTGTGGAAGCCCTTGTGAAAACCTAGCGCGTTGCACCGCTAAATTAAAAAGCAGACGCTTTTCCTAGGTCTGCTGTTAAATTACGGCGGCTGTACGCGGGGCGCCTTCGGGTGCGCCGGGTCCTAGGTTCTCGGTCTTCCACACCCGCGTACAGCTGCCACCCACCAGGTGGAAGTGGTGAAGGCAGTTCCTTTACATAACCTAGGTACAAGCCAATGAAAAAGCTCACCCCCAGCCCTCCGAAAACCACAGCCAATCCAAGGTGGCTTTCGTCTAGCGTCACCCAAGAATATCTCCTGCCAAATATCCGAATCTCGATCCCGGATTCACTCCCTTTGCCAGCGGCATCTCAATCCGCCACTGACCTCCCATCCCCGCAGGAGTAACCCCTCATGTCCCGCTACATGCCTATCACCGGTATCGAAAACAATTTCCACGCGCTGCTGATCGACACGGAAGCGCCGTTGGACGTGTTGCACGACACCGCCGCTTACCGCATCGCCGCTGTCACCCAGTTGCTGGAAAACCTCGCCATGCGTTCCGACATCAGTACGGACGCGGTGGTACTCCATGATTTTGCCCAAGTGTTGGCGATCCCCCTGCGCGATGGGTGTGATTTGCTGGATGTGATCGGGCGGCGGTTGCAGGCGCAGGTTCTGGCGTTGTAATGAAAGTGGGCGACTTCATGAGGTCGCCTGCACTGTCTTGCTCATCCACCCTGTGCAGTCTGCAACCCTGTGGGAGCGAGCCTGCTCGCGATAGCGGTGGGGCAGTTGATGGTGATGTCTGATGTGCTGCCGCCTCGCGAGCAAGCTCGCTCCCACAGTTTTTTCCGAGTTGTTCATAGATATTGCGTTCACCACAAATCCCTGTGTGGGAGCGGGCTTGCTCGCGAAAGCGGTGTGTCAGTTTGCAGGATGCTGGATGTGCTGCCGTCTTCGCGAGCAAGCCCGCTCCCACAGTTTTTTCCGAGTTGTTCATAGATATTGCGTTCACCGCAAATCCTCTGTGGGAGCGAGCTTGCTCGCGATAGCGGTGGGTCAGTTGGTGAGGATGTTGGATGTGATGCCGTCATCGCGAGCAAGCTCGCTCCCACAGTCAATCGGCGTGTACCTACCCTTTGCGAACAACGCTTGGGTGGTGTTGATCAGTTCGCACTCGGTGCGCTGCCCAGCCGATGCAACGAAGCACCCTCCAATGTCTTCCACAACTTGCGCATCGTCGGATTGCGATTGGCAATCGCACAATACGAGCGAATCTCCAATCGCGTGCTCCATTGCTCGCCGCCGGCCCGCACCAACAGCCCACGCTCCAACTCATCGGCCACCGCACTCTGCGGCAACCAGGCCACGCCGTAGCCCTCGATGGCCATGCGCATCAGCAGCATCGCCATGTCCGCTTCATAACAGCGCTCCAGCGCGATGGGTTCAGGGCCGTTGTTGATGACGATGTCGGCGACGCGCCCGAGGAATGTCGTTGCCGTATAGGCCAGGTAGGGCACCGGTTTGCCGGCGCGACCGGGCAGGCGGAACAGCGGTTCGCCCTTGCGGTTGGGCGCGCATAGGGGGATGAACGCGTCGTGGCCGAGCACCAGGCTGCCAAAACGCTCGGCGTCCAGCAGGATGGGCGCAAGCGGGTGATGGTAGACCATCATCAAGTCGCAACTGCCTTCCTCCAAGGCAATGACGGCGTCATGAATGTTGGCGGCCACCACCCGGGCGTTGAACTGCTCGTTGTGTTGCTGGAACTGCGAGAGCCACTTGGGCAGGAAGGTCATCGACAGGCTGTGGCCGGCGGTGATCTGGATGGAACGCCCCGGCATTCGTTCCACGTCCCGCAGCGTCGAGCGCAACCTCAGTAATCCGGCGAGGGCCTCTCGGCTTTCATCGCAGAAGGTGACTCCCGCGGGGGTGAGTTGGACAGGGTAGGTGCCCCGGTCCACCAGCTTGACGCCCACCCATTCCTCAAGTGAACGGATACGCCTGGACAAGGCCGATTGCGTCACGCATCGAACCTCGGCCGCGCGGGAGAAATTTTTCCATTCGCCAATCGCCAGAAGATCATCCAGCCATTTGAGTTGCATATCGAGACCCCCCTCTGAGAGCGCAACTTTACTGCGCAATCTCCCGGCATAGCGCGACCTTTCGCTAACTATTCCAAAAGCGCATGGGGTTAGCCGGATTACTCATCATCCTCCCGGATCCGCTCCTTAGAATCGATCCTGCCAAGTAAAAAACTCCAAGAACTACTTGAGGACAGCACCGTGAAGAAAAATAAGCTCCCACGTCGAATTGCAATGGGCATAGCCCTGGGCGTGCTGGTCGGTTGGGCGTGTCACCATTTCGCAGGGAGCGAGCAAAGTGCCAAAGAGATCGCCAGTTACTTCTCGATGGTCACTGATATTTTCCTGCGCATGATCAAGATGATCATCGCGCCGCTGGTGTTCGCGACGTTGGTGGGCGGTATCGCCAGCATGGGCAATTCTCGCTCTGTCGGCAGGATCGGGGCCCGGGCGATGGCCTGGTTTGTCACCGCCTCGGTCGTCTCGCTGCTGATCGGAATGGGGCTGGTCAACCTGTTTCAACCCGGTGCCGGGCTGAACATGGACGTGGCCCAGCACGCAACGGCGGACGTGCCGGTCAATTCCGGCGACTTCAGTCTCAAGGCGTTCATCGGCCACGTGTTCCCCCGCAGCATTGCCGAAGCGATGGCTAACAACGAGATTCTGCAGATCGTGGTGTTTTCGCTGTTTTTCGGCTTTGCGTTGGCGGGGGTGAAGCGGGCGGGTTACACCCGGATCAGCGATTCCATCGAAGAGTTGGCGAAGGTGATGTTCAAGATCACCGACTACGTGATGGCCTTCGCGCCGATTGGGGTGTTTGCCGCCATCGCCTCGGCAATCACCACCCAGGGGCTTGGCTTGCTGGTGGATTACGGCAAGCTGATCGCCGAGTTCTACCTGGGGATCCTGATCCTCTGGGCGTTGCTGTTCGGTGCCGGCTACCTGTTCCTCGGTCGCTCTGTTTTCCACCTCGGCAAGCTCATCCGTGAGCCGATTCTCCTGGCCTTTTCCACCGCCAGCAGTGAGTCCGCCTACCCGAAAACCATCGAGGCGCTGGAGAAGTTTGGCGCGCCAAAACGTGTGTCCAGCTTCGTGTTGCCCCTGGGCTATTCGTTCAACCTTGATGGCTCGATGATGTACCAGGCGTTCGCCATCCTGTTCATCGCCCAGGCCTACAACATTGATCTGAGTTTCACTCAGCAGTTGCTGATTCTTCTGACACTGATGATCACCAGCAAGGGCATGGCCGGTGTCGCCCGGGCTTCGGTGGTCGTGGTCGCGGCCACGTTGCCGATGTTCAATCTTCCCGAGGCGGGGCTGCTGTTGATCATCGGCATCGACCAGTTCCTCGACATGGCCCGTACGGCCACGAATGTGGTGGGTAACAGCATTGCGACGGCGGTTGTCGCCAAGTCCGAACCCCACGAAGACGCTGACGAGGAAGAGGGTGGACATGCTCCGGCTCGGTCGCGATCCGAGCCGGTGCCGGTGGCTTGAGGAGAGACTCATGAAGGCTAAAGCGAAGTCGAGCCACAAGGCTTCTGTGGTGCGCAAGTTGGGGATCGTCGGTGGGCTTGGGTCACTGGCCGGGGGCGATCTGTTCTACAAGTTGGTCAAGTCCCGGGCGGTGCTCGAGGATCAGGGGCGCTACCATTTCCTGTTCGAGCAGCACCCCTTCAAGGATGTGCTGCTGCCGCTGGACCAGGGCGCGAACATGACGTCGCGCAAGTTCTATGTGTTCCAGGTGTGCAAGTCGTTCGAGGACAGTGGCTTCGATGCGGTGATGCTTCCATGCTTCGCCAGCCATACGTTTCGCGCTGAAATCGAGGAGGCGCTGGGCATTCCCGTGCTGGACATGATGGCCGCCTTGACCCAGCACGTCAGCCACACGGTGCCGTCCCAGGCGACGTTGGGGGTGATCGCCTCCGACTTTGTGCGCCATTGCGGATTGTTCGAGCGACATTTTGGCAAAGACTTTCAGATCGTTTACCCCGACGCAGACGCTCAAGCGGGTTTGATGGAGGCGATGTACGGCCTCAATGGCATCAAGGACGGTCATCTCGAAGGCGTGCCGCTTGAGGCGGTCTATCGGGCGTGTCTCTCATTGCAGGCCCAGGGTGCGACGGTGATCCTGCCCGGCATGACCGAGCTTTCCCTGGTCTGTGCCGACTTGCAGCGTCGCGGGGTCACCGTGCTGGACATCAATGAGATCTACGCCGACTTCGCGACGCTGGACCAGCAGCCCAGGCGCCCACCCTTCAAGCTGGGTATCGTGGGGGGCGTCGGGCCTGCCGCCACGGTGGATTTCATGGCCAAGGTGGTGGCCAATACGCCAGCGGGAAAGGACCAGGACCACATCAAGATGGTGGTCGAGCAAAACCCGCAGATACCGGACCGGACGGCGAACCTGTTGCGGGATGAGACCGATCCGACGATGGCGATGTACGCCACGTGCAAACGTCTCGAAAGCGCCGGTGCCAACGCCATCGCAATTCCCTGCAACACCGCCCATGCCTTCGTCGAGCGGATCCAGGCGCACCTGAGGGTGCCCATCGTGAACATGCTGAGCGAGACGGTGGCATGGATCGCGCGCACTTATGGTTCGGACAAGGCGATTGGCCTGCTGGCGACGTCCGGTACGGTGCAGAGCCAGGTTTATCACCAGGCGGCGCGTCATGCCGGGTTCCAGCTCCTTACGCCAGGTGTCGATTACCAGGCGATGGTCATGGACGCCATCTACGGACCGCGGGGTATCAAGGCTGGCTTCACACAGGGGCTCTGCAGGGAGCAGTTGTTGCTGGCGGCTGAGCACCTGTGCGAGTTGGGGGCTGGGGTGTTGATCCTGGGATGCACGGAGTTGCCGCTGGTGCTGGCGCATTGCGAGGCGTTCGATATCAATGGGCACAGGGTGGCGCTGGTTGATCCGACGATGATTCTGGCGTTGAGGTGTGTGACGTTGGCGCAGAGGGCTGACAAGCCGATGAGCGTTCTGAAAACGTCGAAGGATGTTGCTGCTATCTGACGGTTGAAATTTGGCCCTTGTGGCGAGGGAGCTTGCTCCCGCTTGAGTGCGAAGCGCTCACAAAAGGGGCTGCTACGCAGCCCAGCGGGAGCAAGCTCCCTCGCCACAATGAGTCAGACCACAATGAGTCAAACCTGAATCTATCAAACCGCCTTGGTGTGGTTGGCCGGCCCGCGCAACGCCGCAATGTCCCGCTTGGGTGGCACGCCAAACAAACGGGCGTATTCGCGGCTGAATTGTGAAGGGCTTTCGTAGCCCACCTTGAAGGCCGCACTCGCGACGTCCACGTGTTCGTTGAGCATCAAGCGTTTGGCTTCGTTCAACCGCAGCCACTTCTGGTATTGCAGCGGGCTCATCGCCGTGAGCTGGCGGAAGTGGTGGTGAAACGTCGGCGCGCTCATTTGCACCCGCGCCGCGAGGTCGTCCACGCGCACGGGCTCGGTGTAGTTCAATTTCAGCCAGTCGATGGCCTTGGCGATCCGGTAGCCCTGGCTATCGACCGAGGCGATCTGCCGCAGCCGGGCGGCCTGGTCGCTGAGCAGCAGCCGATAGTGGATCTCGCGCTGGATCAACGGTGCCAGTATGGGAATCGCTTCCGGTTCGTCGAGCAACGCCAGCAGGCGTGCGCACGGCGCCAAGAGGTCTGGCGTCGCGGTGCCGGTTCCTGCGCCGATCCCGACCGCTCGATCATGCGGCGGCGACAGGCTGCCTTGGGCGATCAGGTCGGCCACCATGCGCAAGTCGAGCCTCAGGACCAGGCCCAGGCAGGGTTGCTCCGGGCTTGCCTGCAGCACTTCGGAATTGGCCGGGATGTCCAGGGAGGTCATGAGGAACCGGCCGGTGTCGTAGCCATAGGCTTCGCCACCGATCCATACCTGCTTCTCGCCTTGGGCCACCAGCACGATGCTCGGTTCGATCATGCAAATCACCGGCGGTGCCGGGGCTTCACGCCGGAAGAAGACGAGGCCGGGAATGGGCGTTTCGAAGTCGCCCGGGTGTGGTGTCCAGGCGCCAATGACGGCGGTCAATGTCTCTTGTACGGATCTGCGTTGGACGACCATGTCGGCTCCGGGTGTCATCTCGGCTCAAGCGCTATAGGCAGAACATTAACGCGCTAAACGAAGCGCTGCCTATGTGCGATGGAAGAACTCATAGGATCAGGCAAGCATCTCAGCGTAATGCGTTACCGACCGGCCGGATCGAGCGCTGAAAATACTCCCTCACTCAATCCACCAAAGAATCGCGAGCAAGCTCGCTCCCACAGGGGAGGTGTGGCGGGCACGAAATATGTGAACACCCCATTCAAAACTGTGGGAGCGAGCTTGCTCGCGATAGCGGTCTGCCTGAGGCGCTGGTGTCGGATGTGCCGCCGTCATCGCGAGCGAGCTCGCTCCCACAGCTCCATCAAGCACCACAGGATTGTCATTCAATGACCGATAACTCATTGCCACAAGACCCGCCCGCCTGGGGCGCGGTATTTGCCATGGCGCTCGCCGCATTCGTGCTGGTTGCCTCGGAGTTCATGCCAGTCAGCTTGCTGACGCCGGTAGCGGCCGATCTTCATGTCAGTGAAGGACAGGCCGGTCAAGGCATTGCCGTCTCTGGCGCGTTTGCCCTGATCACCAGCCTGTTCATCGCCTCGATTGCCGCCCGGGTCGACCGCAAATGGCTCCTGCTGGGTCTGACCTTGCTGATGATCGTTTCAGGCACCGTGGTGGCGTTCGCACCGAATTACCCGGTATTCATGGTCGGTCGCGCGTTGATCGGCGTGGCGATTGGCGGCTTCTGGTCGCTGTCGGCGGCCACGGCCATGCGGCTCGTGCCGGACGCTCAGGTTCCGCGGGCACTGGCCGTGGTCAATGGCGGCAATGCCTTGGCGACCGTGGTCGCTGCGCCGCTGGGCAGCTTCCTGGGGGCGATCATCGGTTGGCGTGGCGCGTTTTTCTGCATTGTGCCGGTCGCCGCCATCGCCCTGGTCTGGCTGCTGTTGCGCCTGCCCTCCATGCCTTCGAAGGCGAAGCAGGGCAGTACCAACGTCTTCAAGTTGATGACCCGGGCACCGGTCGCGCTGGGCATGCTGGCGGTCAGCACGTTTTTCATGGGCCAGTTCATGTTGTTCACCTACCTGCGCCCGTTCCTTGAAACAGTGACGCAAGTGAGCGTTTCAAGGCTGTCCTTCATGTTGTTGGTGATCGGTGTGGCGGGGCTGCTGGGCACCTTCCTGATCGGGACCTGCTTGAAAAACAACCTCTATCGGACGCTTATCGTCATCCCCCTGTTGATGGCCGCGATTGCCATTGCCCTGGTGGGGTTCGGCGGCTCGGTCACGATCACGACCCTCCTGCTCGGCCTTTGGGGGCTGGTGGGTACGGCAGCGCCCGTAGGCTGGTGGACCTGGCTTTCGCGAACGCTACCGGAAGATGCCGAAGCCGGTGGCGGCCTGATGGTAGCGATCGTCCAGCTCGCCATCGCAGCGGGCGCGACAGTGGGTGGCCTGCTGTTTGATCTGAGTGGCTATCGCGCGACCTTCGAAACCAGTGCGGCCGTGTTGGCCATGGCCGCTGTGCTGACGGTGCTGGCTGCTCGGTCAGCGGTCCGGGAGTCGTTATCGACTGGGGCGGCGGCGTCCTATGGCGCGGCGGGTTGAGGCGGATCATCCACGCCAGGAAGGGCGACCGTTGGGCGCTTGAGTTTGGTGGCACATTGATGGCTTGTTATGCTCTGGGTTTGTCATTCATCACGTTGGTTCATTGTGACAACAGAGCGAATTTCCCAATTAGAGCAAGCCCTTATGGCCGTGATCGCCGCGGCCGGGAAGATGGGCATCAGCCGCGATGAATTGTGCGTACAGGCCGTGGGTGGGCTGATATCCGATCCGTACTGGAGCTGGGCGGATGTTCGATACGCGCAAGGCGCGGCTGACGAAATCGACAATGCCTTGAATTTACTTGTAGGAAGACCGGCCCAAGAACTGACGCTACCGGTGCCCGGAAACGATCCAGCACTCGAATCAGCGCCGCAGATCTAGCGTGCCCTCCAATGAAAATGGGCGATCAAGGATCGCCCGTTTACGTTATAGGCCAAGGCCTTCTTCTACCAGCGAGAGCAAGGCGTCCTCGTCCAGAATGGTAGGTTCAGCGGGCTGTTGCCCTGTCGAGTGCAGGGCATGGATATGCCAAAGCGATTCGCCATGCTCACCGAGTGTGCGCACGATGCAGTGTTCCTGCCCTTTCATATGGACTTCAATGCAGCCCTCTCCCTTGGCCGAGAAGCGCGCAATCGGGTCGAATGAAATGCGGCGATGATTGCCTTCGATCATCAGTTGGTCGATGGCGTAGTTGTACGTCGAACCGCTGGAGTGACTTTCAAAGACGTGGGTGGGGTTGCGCCGAATGTCCAGGCCCGCCTCGCACACGGGAGCCAGCCAGGTTTCGATCTGGCGATACAGCTCGTAGACCTGGGCCGGCCAGTGCTCGATCGCCAGGTCGGCGCAGTTGTCGGTATCGGCGCGGGTCTGCTGGGTTTTCCTCAGTTTGGCCGCTAGCTCGTCTGCCTTGCTCATGTCGATTCCTTGTCGTGATGATAGGTTTTGAGCTTAGCTGATGGGGTGGGGTGTTCATTTGCGCCAGGTCATGGCGGGCCGGGAGCAAGCGCCTTCGCCACATGGAAGCACTGCCTGAGCGTTCTGTTCATTTCGACAATGCTTAAACGGCTAAGGCGCTGATCACGTGTTTCGGATCATTGTGAATCGCCCGCAGCAGCGCTTTAGCGGGGCCGGTAGGCTCGCGCCGTCCCTGCTCCCAGTTGCGAAGCGTGCCCAGTTGGACATCGATCAGTGCTGCAAATTTGGCTTGGGTCAGGCCGGTAGCCTTGCGTATCGCCTTCACTTGCAGTGCATCGACGATGAATTCCCGTGATGGCTGGCGTTCGCCTCGGACGATTTCATCCATCTGCTGCACGCTTTCCATCAGCTCATCGAAAAATTTGCTCATGGTTATCTCCAGTGCTCGACAATCAATTTCAACGCTTTTCGTTGATCGACAGTCAAGTCTTGCTGTTCATTTTTCGGATATATCATCAGTAACGCGATCCGCGAAGCATGGACGAAGTGGTAGTAGATCACCCTGGCTCCCCCCCGTTTGCCATGGCCTTTGGCTGCGATACGAATCTTTCGGATCCCCCCGGTGGCTTCCATAACTTCACCAGCGGAAGGATTGCAGACCCGTATTTTCTGTAGGACAGCGAAATCATCGTCATCCATCAGTTCTTTGACCCGACGGGTAAAAATTGGAGTTTCAATAAAAATCATTGCTAATGTACGCCAGTGGCTTACTTTCGAGCAATCCTATTGAAGCCCGACCTCCGACGCACTCCGTGAGTTGTAACCAAATTCGGGGTGCCCGATGATCAAGGCAAGACGTAGACGAGCACCCACCATGCACATGACAGCTCTAAGCAATAACGATCTGGGACCCTTGCGCGATGCACTCACCCAAGCCGGGCTACCCGTGGACGACCTGACATATTCCGGTCGCCAGTTCTTCAGCTTCAACCACCAGGGTGTCGACGTGGGGTTTGCTGGCATCGAGGGGGAGGGGGCCGAGCGGTTGCTGCGCTCGTTGGTTGTCCTTGAGGGGCAGCGGGGCCGGGGTGCTGGTGTGGCGGTGCTCGCCGCTGTCGAAGCGTTTGCGAGACGCGAGGGGGTGGAGCGGCTCCACTTGTTGACCGACAGTGCCGCGGCGTTTTTTACCGGCCAGGGCTATCAGCAGGAGGATCGCTCGCTGGCGCCCGCGTCAATCAGCGCGACGGCCCAGTTCAAGACCTTGTGCCCGGCCTCGGCGACCTACCTGAGCAAGCGCCTCGTCTAGCGCAACAAATGCACCGCCAGCCCGGCCAACCCGCACGCCAGCAACACCTGGATCACCCCGCGCTTGTAGCGAAACAGCGCCACCGCCGCCGCGATCGCGATGATCGCTGACGGCCAGTCCAGGGCACCTGCAAAACCGTTGGGCCAGAGCACGTGATAACCGAAGAAGCAGGCCAGGTTGAGGATTACCCCGACCACCGCCGCGGTAATCGCCGTCAGCGGTGCGGTGAATTTCAACGCGTTGTGGGTCGATTCCACCAGCGGGCCGCCGGCCAGGATGAACAGGAACGAGGGCAGGAACGTGAACCAGGTCACCAGCGTGGCCGCGACGACCCCGGCGAGGAAGGCCTGTTCGGGACCGAATACCTGCATCACGTAACCTCCGACGAAACCGACGAAGGCCACGACCATGATCAGCGGCCCGGGCGTGGTTTCGCCCAGGGCCAGGCCGTCGATCATTTGTGTCGGCGTCAGCCAGCCGAAGTGCCCGACGGCGCCCTGGTACACGTAGGGCAAGACCGCATAGGCACCGCCGAAGGTCAGCAGCGCGGCCTTGGTGAAGAACCAGGCCATTTGCGTCAATGTGCCGCCCCAGCCGAACACGGCGGTCAGCAGGCCCATGGGCACGATCCACAACAGGGCACCGACGACCACCAGGCGGACCAACCTGGCGGCGCTGAACCGGGCATGCTCCGGGGTTGGCGTGTCGTCGTCGATCAAGGCGGGGCCGAAGGATTTGTGTTGGGTATCGTGACCGCCCAGGCTGAATTTTTCCGGTGCCCAGCGACCGCCGAAGTAACCGATGGCAGCCGCACCCAGCACGATCAATGGGAAGGGGAGATCAAGGGCGAAGATCGCGGTGAACGATGCCGCCGCGATCGCCCACAGCCAATTGTTCTTGAGTGCGCGGGAGCCGATCCGGTGGGCGGCATGCACCACGATGGCCGTCACGGCCGGTTTGATGCCATAGAAAATACCCGCCACCACCGGCACTTCGCCAAAGGCGATGTACAGCCACGACAAGGCGATGAGAATGAACAGCGAAGGCAGCACGAACAACGCGCCGGCGATCACTCCACCCCAGCTTCGGTGCATCAACCAGCCCAGGTACGTCGCCAATTGTTGGGCCTCAGGCCCCGGCAGCAACATGCAGTAATTGAGGGCGTGCAGGAAGCGCCGCTCGGAAATCCAGCGCCGCCGTTCCACCAGTTCCTGGTGCATGATCGAGATCTGCCCCGCTGGGCCGCCGAAACTGATGAAGCCCAGTTTGAGCCAGAACCAGAACGCCTCGCGCAGACTGACGGCGCCGGGTCGGGTCAGGGCCTGTTCATCATCGATTCGGGTCGGTTGGCTCATGGTCGATGGGGCACTTGGAAGTCAAAGGCGACCATACGTTATGGGGCGTTACGCAATTTAGATAGCCCCAGGAAGGTTTGCTTGTAAAAAACAGTCCTTCAACGCTGTCGCAAGTGCGGGTGTGCATGCTCTCGCCACGGGAATTTCTTCGTTCTGAATCGGGCATTTTTGCAAGCCCAGGGGCGGGGTTTTGGATCCACTCCAGCCACCCATCGGCTCCGCTGCACGGGCAAATTGCCGCCTCACAAGCGGTAGGCTAAGCTCACGAATATTGGGGGTTATGCGCGAATTCGCGCATGCTTTGCCCTCTTCAGGAATTCGCTTGCCAATCTCCATCTACGATCCTTTTCATATCCCTGCCGGTGCCTTGAAACGCCTGCCGCTGCTCAAGGCTGCGGTTATGTTTATCGCGGCGGTGTGCCTGTGCCTGTGCGGTTTGCTTTACCTGCAGTTGGAGCAGTCCCGCAGCCACGACGTGGCGTCGGCCCGCATCGCCTCGGCCACCCTTACCCGGGCCATGGCCCAGCAGGCCCAGGACACCTTCATCCAGGCCGATCTGGTCCTGGCCAGTCTGGCGGATTGGATCCAGGTCGACGGTTTTGGGCCTGCGGTTCAGCCACGCTTGCAGCAAACCTTTGCCCGCCGCGTGCAATCGCTTGAGCAGTTGCATGGCCTGTTCCTGTTCGACAAGCGCGGTCATTGGGTCATTACCTCCTTCGAGGACCTGCACAGGGGGGCAGGGGTGGCGGATCGAGAGTATTTCGTTTTCCACCAGCAGAACGCCTCCCTGGTCCCCCATATCGGCCCGGCGATCCGCAGTCGGCAAAACGGTGAGTGGATCATCCCGGTTTCCAGGCGCTTGAATGACCGAGACGGCAACTTCCAGGGGGTGTTGCTGGCCGGCATCAAAATGTCCTACTTCGACCGGTTCTTCAAAAGCTTCAGCCTGGATGAGCAAGGCGAGATGGCCCTGGCCTTGTCCGACGGGACGCTGTTGGCCCGGCGCCCCTTCGATGAGGCGCGGATCGGTCGCCCGTTGGCCGAGGAAGGGATCTACAACCATACCGCGGCCAACGGGATGTCTGGCGATGCGATCATCCGTTCAGATGTCGACGGTGTCGTCAGGTTGTATGGGCATCAACATTTACAGGCTTATCCGTTGGTGGTCATCGCGGCGATTTCCGAAGAATCGATCCTGGCGGGCTGGCATGACCGGGCCTTCCAATCCAGCCTCATCGTGGGCTTGGTGGTCCTGGGCATTTGCTTGTTCGGCTGGGTCTTCGTGCGCCAGGTACGCAACAGCGAAAAGATCGAAGCGGACTTGCGCAAGGCGCAGGAGGCGTTGGAGCTGATTGCCACCCATGACAGCCTCACCGGGCTGGCGAACCGGCGTCTGTTCGAACGGGCCCTGGACATCGAGTTCGGTCGGGGCGCTCGTCAGCGCAGTCCCTTGAGTCTGATCATGCTCGACATCGATTTTTTCAAACGCTACAACGACGCCTATGGGCACGTGGCCGGGGATCACTGCCTGGCGGAAGTGGCCAAGGTGCTCAAGAGTTGCTGTCATCGCAAGGCCGATCTGGCGGTACGGTATGGCGGCGAAGAGTTTGCGGTACTGCTGCCCGACACGAACCTTTCGGGGGCCATGGCGTTGGCCGAGCAGATCCGCCGCAGCGTCATCGACAAGCACATCACCCATTCCGGCTCCCCGACCGGCTTCCTCACGGTGAGCCTGGGTTGCTATGCCTTTGTGCCCAGCAGCCTGGACAGCATCGAAGTCTTCATCCAGCGCGCCGATGCGGCGCTTTACCAGGCCAAGCACAGTGGCCGCAACCGAGTGGCGGTGTTATCGACAGAAGGCGGGCTGGATACGCTGGCGCGCTCGGATCGTTGAGAGCGATTGGAACATCGGCCATGGGCTGACGAAGACCCGTTGCAACCACCGCGCCGGGTTGACGGTCACAGCCAGTAACGTGACGTTTCGAGTGCTGGCTCTATGAAAAACCTGCGGATCGCGACCTTCAACATCAATGGCATCCGTGCACGGCTGCCCAACCTGCTGGAATGGCTGGAGCGGGAAAAACCCGACATTGTCTGTTTGCAGGAGCTCAAGGCCGTGGACAAGGATTTCCCGGCGGCGGAGTTGGAATCGGTGGGGTACGGGGCAATCTGGCAGGGGCAGGCGTCCTGGAACGGTGTCGCGATCCTGGCCCGTGACGCGCAGCCGTTGGAGAGCCGCCGAGGCCTGCCCGGTGGGGACGACGACAGCCACAGTCGCTATCTGGAGGCGGCGGTGCACGGCGTGCTGGTGGGGTGCCTGTACCTGCCCAACGGCAATCCGCAACCGGGCCCCAAGTTCGACTACAAGTTGGCCTGGTTCGAACGGCTGATCGAGTACGCCCAGGGGCTACAGGCCAGTGACCATCCCGTGGTGCTCGCCGGTGACTACAATGTGGTGCCCACCGACCTGGACATCTACAACCCGCGCTCCTGGCTCAAGGATGCGCTGTTGCAGCCCGAAAGCCGCGAGTGTTACCAGCGGTTGCTGGACCAGGGCTGGACCGATTCGCTGCGCTATCTGTATCCGGACGAGCGCCTCTACACCTTCTGGGACTATTTCCGTCAGCACTGGCAAAAGAACTCCGGACTGCGCATCGATCATCTGCTGCTCAATCCGGTCGCCAGCGCCTACTTGAGCGAGGGCGGGGTGGACGCCTGGGTCCGGAACCAGCCTCACCCCAGCGACCATGCGCCCACCTGGATCCGGCTGGCTTCGCGTAAACGGCGCTGACGGGGCCGATTGTTGTCTCTGTGAAGGGAATGCCTTATACCTGCGCCCATTAGCCGTGCGCTTGTTGTGAGCGCTGGCCGCCCCCGGAAAAGGACAACCGTCATGAGTCATCCCCAACTGAGCGATACGAGCCGTTATCTGCGGCGCCTGGGTTTCGACGCACCACCGGTGCCGACGCTCGATACATTGCGCCAACTGCAATGGCGCCATACCGCTGAATTCCCCTTTGAAACCCTGTCGACATTGCTGCGTCAGCCTGTGCCCATCGACCTTGAATCGGTCGAGCGCAAGGTTTTCGAAGAGGGGCGTGGTGGCTATTGCTATGAACTCAACCAGCTATTCCTGGCGCTGTTGCAGACATTGGGTTTCGATGCCCGTGGCATCACTGGGCGCGTGGTGATGAATGCGCCAGAGGACGCCTGGCCTGCCCGGACCCATCGGCTGAGCCTGGTGACGATCGACGGTGTGCGCTATATCACCGACGTCGGTTTTGGCGGCATGGTGCCCACTGCGCCGCTGCTGCTGGACAGCCGTGATACCCAAGTCACGCCCCATGAGCCGTACCGCATCGAGACCCCTGCGGACGGCTATCTGTTGCGCGCAAACGTCGCCGGCGAATGGCGGCCGATGTACCTGTTCGACCTGCAACGCCAGGAAGACATCGATTACACCGTCGGCAACTGGTACGTCTGCAACCATCCGGAGTCGCCGTTCATGGGCCGGTTGATGGTGGCCCGCACCGGTGACGGATTGCGCAAGACCCTGAACGGCAACAGCTACGCCGTGCATCGCATAGGGCAGGAGAGCGAGCGGCGCGTGATCGTCGATGCCGATGAGTTGATCGATCTGCTGGAACAGGAGTTCAGCCTGCGCGTGCCGCTACGGGAGCTGTTGCGGCCCGCGCTTGTGGGGTTGCTTCAAGGATAAAAAGGCGGTTGGCCGCAGGCCTGTTCCGAATGTGTACACAATAAGTTGTATACAACTCTATGGACATTTGTCCCGAGTTTTGAATACAGTGTGCCCATAACAAAAAACAGGGAATCCCCGAACCATGAAAACGCCCCATGTTTCACTCCCACGGCCCGAGGACGAAAACCTCGGCGTCGGCGCGAATATGGCTTACGGCCTGCAACATGTGTTGACCATGTACGGTGGCATTGTCGCCGTACCGTTGATCATCGGCCAGGCGGCCGGGCTTTCGCCGGCGGACATCGGCCTGTTGATTGCCGCGTCATTGTTCGCAGGGGGCCTGGCCACGTTGCTGCAAACCCTCGGCCTGCCGTTTTTCGGCTGCCAGTTGCCTTTGGTGCAGGGCGTATCGTTTTCGGGCGTCGCGACCATGGTGGCGATTGTCGGCAGCGGAGGGGAAGGGGGCTTTCAAGCCATTCTCGGCGCGGTGATCGCAGCGTCGCTGATCGGTCTGCTGATCACCCCGGTGTTTTCACGCATCACCCGGTTCTTTCCGCCACTGGTCACAGGCATTGTGATCACCACCATCGGCCTGACCCTGATGCCGGTGGCGGCGCGTTGGGCGATGGGCGGCAACAGCCACGCCGCCGATTTTGGCAGCATGGCGAACATTGGCCTGGCCGCCGTGACCCTGGTGCTGGTGCTGCTGTTGAGCAAAATGGGCAGCGCAACCATCTCCCGGTTGTCGATTCTGTTGGCGATGGTCATGGGGACGGTCATCGCGGTGTTCCTCGGCATGGCGGACTTTTCATCGGTCAGCCAAGGCCCGATGTTCGGCTTCCCGACACCGTTCCATTTCGGCATGCCGACGTTCCATATCGCCGCGATCCTGTCGATGTGCATTGTGATCATGGTGACCCTGGTGGAAACCTCTGCCGACATCCTGGCGGTGGGCGAGATCATCGACACCAAAGTCGACTCCAGGCGCCTGGGTAACGGCTTGCGGGCGGACATGCTGTCGAGCATGATCGCGCCGATCTTCGGTTCCTTCACCCAGAGTGCCTTTGCCCAGAACGTCGGGCTGGTCGCCGTGACCGGAATCAAGAGTCGTTTCGTGGTGGCGACCGGTGGGGTGTTCCTGGTGGTGCTCGGCCTGTTGCCGTTCATGGGCCGGGTGATTGCCGCAGTGCCGACCTCGGTGCTGGGCGGTGCCGGCATCGTGCTGTTCGGCACGGTGGCTGCCAGCGGCATCCGCACGCTGTCGAAAGTCGATTACCGCAACAACGTCAACCTGATCATCGTCGCCACCTCCATCGGCTTCGGCATGATTCCTATTGCCGCGCCGAATTTCTACGACCATTTCCCGAGCTGGTTCGCGACCATCTTTCATTCGGGCATCAGTTCTTCGGCAATCATGGCGATCGTGCTGAACCTGGCGTTCAATCACTTCACCACGGGCAATTCCGACCAGCAGTCAGTCTTCGCCGCCGGCACCGAGCGGGTGTTGCGCTACCAGGACCTGGCGGCGCTGCGCGAAGGCGACTATTTCAGTGACGGCAAGCTGCATGATTGCGATGGCAACGAGATTCCCGTGGTGGAACCTGTCCACGAGCCGGCGGAGCATGGGCCGATCCGACTGAAAAGCAGCGAGCACGTCTGACAAATACCGGTTTATCAGCGGACATGAAAAAGCCTGTGAATGATCACAGGCTTTTTTTGTGCCGCCCGGGAGCCGTTTACCAGCGGCCGTAATGACCCCGGGGCGGGCCGTAGTAGTAGCCCCGTGGTGGCCCGTAATACACCGGCGCCGGGCGATAGTAGATAGGCTGTTCCACATACACCGGCTGTGGCTGGTAGTAGACCGGTGGTGGTTGCTGCACATAGACCGGCTGCGGTTGGTAGTAGACCGGTTGTTGCTGCACATACACCGGCCGATCACGGTTGATGATGGCTGAGCCAACGATGGCCGAACCGACGATGGCACCAAAAACGGCGGGCCCCTCCCAACCACCACGACCGTGGGCGGATGCCTGGCCGGTGACCGCGAGTGCCCCCATGAGCAGGGCGATGATGGGAAGTCTACGATTCATGGCTGTTCCTCGTTTCGGCCCCGGCGCCTGTGGTCTGCAACAGACCCGATGAGTGTCGCGGGGATACTTGCTATGACAGCGATTTTCTCAGGATTTGCGACGCCGTTGGGTAAATATTGTGTAAGGTCTGTAGCGCTTTTCTTTACCGCGCCGCGTCATCCAGCGGCCTGAGATCGGGCTGGGCCTGGCGGTATCATCATCGAATAAACCTTTGGCGACGGTGCTTCCGTCTGTCCGAAAGTGAATGCAAGGAGACACGCATGCAGATCAATCCCAACAAAGACACCCAACTGTGCATGTCGCTCTCGGGGCGTCCAGGAAACTTCGGCCTGCGCTTTCATAATCATTTGTATGAACAATTGGGGCTGAACTTCTACTACAAGGCGTTCAGCAGCCAGGACCTGCCTGGGGCGGTGGGTGGTATCCGCGCGCTGGGCATTCGCGGCTGCGGCGTGTCGATGCCGTTCAAGGAAGCCTGCATCGCTCTGGTGGACGAGTTGGATCCTTCCGCCGCCGCGATCCAGTCGATCAATACGATCGTCAATACCAACGGCCATCTGAAGGCCTACAACACGGACTACATCGCCATCGCCCAATTGCTGCAAAGCCATGCCGTGCCCCAGGATTCGACCTTTGCCCTGCGCGGCAGCGGCGGTATGGCCAAGGCTGTGGCCAGTGCCTTGCGCGATGGGGGCTACAGGAACGGGCTGATCGTTGCCCGCAATGAAGCCACCGGGCGAGCCCTGGCCGAGTCCCTGGGGTATGAATGGCAAGCGGAACTGGGCGCCCGGCGGCCGCAGATGCTGATCAACGTCACGCCGATCGGCATGACCGGCGGCCCGGAAGCCGATCAGTTGGCGTTTGAGCCCGAGACCATCGCCGCGGCCGAGACCGTGTTCGATGTGGTGGCGATCCCGTCGGAAACGCCGCTGATCGTACGCGCCCGGGCCGAAGGCAAACGGGTCATCACCGGGTTGGAAGTCATTGCGATCCAGGCCCTGGAGCAGTTCGTGCTGTACACCGGTGTGCGGCCCAATCTGGAGCAGTTCGAAAAAGCCGTGGCCTTCGCCCGGTCGGCGTAGGCGCAGCTATTCCAGCCGCGCCAGGCGTTCTTCCAGTGCCGCGATCCGCGCTTCGAGCTCCTCGATGCGTTCCAGCGAGACACTGCCGCCGGCGCCACGCTCCACCGGGTGCTGGCGGGCGGCGAGAATCGCTTCGATGTCCGCCGGGTCGCCCATGGCGTGCACATAGCGGTCTTCGCGCTGGCCGGCCTGGCGTGGCACCAGCAACGCCAGGCCGCGGGCGATCAGACGTTCGAGCTGGTGCACCACTTGTTCGGCGTCTTCGAAGTCGTGCATCCGTCCGCTGCGGGTCAACAGCTCATTGACCGTTTGCGGGCCACGCAGGAACAGCAGGCCCATCAGGACCACCTGGGCCGGTACCAGCTCCAGGGCTTTGTCGACCCGATGCTCCCAGCGGTCGGCGCGGCTGCCCATCACCAGCTTGGTGAAACCGCGACCTTCAAGAGCCCGCAGGCTCTGGCCGACCTGGCCCGGGTTGAGGTTCATCACCGGTTCGCGGCTGGTTTTCTGGTTGCAGGCCAGTACCAGGGCGTTGAGGGTCAGCGGGTAGGTCTCGGGGTTGGTGGCCTGTTTCTCGACCAGCGCGCCGAGGATGCGGATTTCCGTGCTATTGAGCCGTGGTTCTTCAGCCTGCTGTTGTTCTTCGATGCTCATCGCGCGTTCCCTATGCTGTGGAAGCCGCCTAGCCTAATCCTTGCGCAATAAAAGACAAGCCGTGCAACAAGGCGTGGCTATAATCGCAGCCGTTTGATTCATTCTTTCCTGCCACCTGCATGAGATTGCCATGACTATTTCCCTGTACGCCGCTTCCGTCCCGGTTTTCAAGCAGATGCTCAACGCGTTGAGCGATGTTCTGAACAAGGCTGAAGCCCACGCCACCGCGAAGAACATCGACCCGAACGCTTTCCTGCAAGCCCGTCTGTACCCGGACATGTTCCCGCTGGTGCGCCAAGTGCAGATCGCGGTGGATTTCGCCAAGGGCGTGTCCGCCCGCCTGGCCGAGGTGGAGGTGCCGAAGTATGAGGACAGCGAGACCACTTTCGCCGAGCTGCAAGCCCTGATCGCCAAGGTATTGGCCTTTATCGACGGCATCAGCCCTGCGCAGATCGATGGCAAGGAAGGCATCGAAATCGTTACCCGCCCGGGGACGCCGAAGGAGAAGCGCTTCAGCGGCCAGAATTATCTGCTGACCTACGGCCTGCCGCAGTTCTTCTTCCACGTCACCACCACTTATGCATTGCTGCGCCACAATGGCGTGGAAGTGGGCAAGCGCGACTACATGGGCGCGTTCTAACCCCGCAGCCATGAAAAAGCCCGGGACGGTGTGGGCCGTTCCCGGGCTTTTTTGTGGCTGTCTGTTACATCCTCGGCGCCGCTATCGCGAGCAAGCTCGCTCCCACAGGAGCTTGCTCCGGGCGGCGATCCGACGATGGCGACCGAATAGCCGCCACAGTCGTCAAGCCGTACGGGCGAGCTTCTCTTCCTCACCCAGGCACGCCGCCGCCGTGAACAGCACATCCGTCGACGAGTTCAACGCCGTCTCCGCCGAGTCCTGCAGGACACCGATGATGAATCCCACCGCGACCACTTGCATGGCGATCTCACTGGGGATGCCAAACAGGCTGCACGCCAGGGGAATCAGCAACAGCGAACCGCCGGCCACCCCGGATGCACCGCACGCGCAAATGGCGGCGACAACGCTCAGCAGCACGGCGGTTGGCACGTCCACCACAATACCCAGGGTGTGTACGGCCGCCAGGGTCAGTACGGTGATGGTGATGGCGGCGCCGGCCATGTTGATGGTCGCGCCCAGGGGGATCGACACCGAATAGGTGTCTTCGTGCAGGCCCAGGCGTTTGCTCAGTTCCAGGTTCACCGGAATATTCGCCGCCGAACTGCGCGTGAAAAACGCCGTGATGCCACTTTCCCGCAGGCAGGTGAATACCAGTGGGTAAGGGTTGCGACGCAGTTTCCAGAACACGATGAGTGGGTTGACCACCAACGCCACGAACAGCATGCAACCGATCAGTACAGTGAGCAGTTGCAGGTAGCCGAGCAGGGCGCCGAAGCCGGACGTGGCCAGGGTCGAAGCCACCAGCCCGAAAATCCCCAGCGGGGCGAAGCGGATGACCAGGCGCACGATCACGGTCACGCCGTTGGACAGGTCTTCGAGCACGGTGCGCGTGGTCTGGCCCGCATGGCGAATGGCGATGCCCATGCCGATGGCCCAGGCCAGGATGCCGATGAAGTTACCGTCCATCAGCGCCCGGACCGGGTTATCCACCACGCTCAGCAGCAAGCTTTGCAGCACCTCGCTGATGCCTCCGGGCGCTGTGACCGCGACGTCTTGGGTCGACAGCACCAGGCTGGACGGAAACAGCGTACTGGCAACCACCGCGACCACCGCCGCGGCGAAGGTGCCCAGCAGGTAGAGAAACAGGATGGGGCGGATATGGGTTTCCTGGCCGTGCTTGTGGTTGGCGATGGACGCCATGACCAGCACGAACACCAGAATCGGCGCCACGGCCTTGAGTGCGGACACGAAGACCTTGCCAATGAACGCGGTGGATTTCGCCAGGTCGGGCGCCAGCCATGCCAGGACAATACCGGCGATCAGGCCAATGATGATTTGCGTCACCAGGCTGGTGCGTTTGAGGCGTTGCAAAGGGGTAACGGACGAAGCTGTCATAGCGGCATCTCTGATTTTATTGTGTTCAACGGTCGACGAATCAGGGCAACAAGCGGGCAGGCCACATGAGCGGACCGAGAGAAAGTAGGGCATTTGCAGGCCGCGGACTTTATCACAGCCGATGAAAAATCTGACGGACCTGTGACAGTCCGTCACCCTTATCCGGGTCATGCCGAGCGTTTGTATGACGCACGCATTCTGTTAGGCTTTGTCGCTCTCACTTTCTTTCCGCCAGCGGGCCTCCGGCTAACGCTGGTGTCGTCGTTTTGCTGGAGTTCTGCATGTTGTTACCCATTTTCCTGTTGTCGGCCGCCGGTTTTACCGTGCTGACCACGGAATTCGTCATCGTTGGCCTGCTACCGTCCATTGCCCGCGACCTGCATGTCACCATTCCCCAGGCGGGGCTGCTGGTGACGTTGTTCGCGTTTACGGTAGCGGCCTTCGGGCCATTCCTGACGGCCTGGTTCGCTCGCTTCGAGCGGCGCAAGCTGTTTATCAGCGTGCTGGTGATGTTCGGCCTGGCCAACCTGCTGGCCACCTTCGCCCCCAACATCTGGGTGATGGCCATTGCCCGGTTGATCCCGGCCCTGGGCCTGCCGGTGTTCTGGGCGCTGGCCAGTGAAACGGCGGTGGACATTGTCGGGCCGCAGCTGGCCGGGCGGGCCATCGCCCGGATCGGCTTCGGCATCGTCTGCGCCACGGTGTTCGGCATTCCAGTGGGCACGTTGATTGCCGATGCGTTTGGCTGGCGCAGCGCGTTTGCGATCCTGGCGGTCATTGCCTTTGCCAAGGCCTTGTTGCTGTTTATCTATTTGCCGAAAACCAATTTGCACCAGCATCAGGTGAGCTTCCGCTCCCAATTGAAGATCCTGCGCAGCCCACTGATGCAGGGGCACGTGCTGTTGTCGATCCTGGTGTTCAGCGGCATGTTCACCGCCTACACCTATCTGGCGGATATCCTCGAGCGCCTCGCCGGATTCGATGGCACCTTGGTGGGCTGGTGCCTGATGGGCTTTGGTGCAGTCGGGCTACTGGGCAATTCCCTGGGCGGCCGTGCGGTGGACCGGCATCCGTTGATTGCGTCGATGGTGTTCTGCCTGTTCCTGATCGGCGGCATGGTGGCGTTGGTGCCGAGCATTCATTCGCCCCTCGCGCTGGCGGCGGCGATGGGCATCTGGGGCGTGACCCAGGCCGCTTTGTTCCTGGTCAGTCATGTGCGGCTGATGAAGGCGGCCCCGCAGGCGCCGGCGTTTGCCGCCTCGTTGAACATTGCCGGGGCCAACCTGGGGATTGGCCTGGGGGCGATGGTTGGTGGTCGAGTCATCGATAATCTGGGCCTGGGCAGTGTCGGGTTCGCAGCGGCCGGGTTCATCTTTGTATCGATTCTGCTGGCGTTGCTGCTGATGACCGTCAAGCCCCGCGCGGCTTGCATGGATGGCTAAGTGCTGAACAACTCGCGACGCGCACCTTCGGCAATCGCGACGATGCCGGGGTGGCTGACCTTGCGTTCCACGGAAATGGCGTAGAAGGATTCACTCACCGCATCGGTCTGGCCGATCACTTCTACGCCGTATTGGCGCTTGACCTCTTCGGCAATCACGCTCGGGCCGATGAAAATCCCGCTGCCGGATTGACCGAAGGCCTGCATCAGTGCGCTGTCGTCGAATTCGCCGACGATGCGCGGCTGGATCTGTTGTTCGGCGAACCAGCGTTGCAAGCGGCTGCGCACCACGGTTTCCGGCCCGGGAATCAGCAGCGGAGCGTCATGCAGGCCATGGGGGAAATTCTGCCCGTAGCGTTCGGCCAGCGCGGCGGTGGCGAAAAAACTGATCCCGCATTCCCCCAGTTTCTGGCTGTAACCCTTGATGTCCAGGTGAGTCGGCATCGGGCTGTCGGAGATCACCAGGTCCAGGCGCTGGATCGCCAGGTCCGCCAGTAGCCGTTCGAGCTTGTCCTCGCGGCAGGTGATGCGCAGCGGCTCACTCAACTCCATGGTCGGTGCCAGCAGTCGATAGACGATGGATTTGGGCACCACATCCGCCACCCCGACCCGGAACAGGGTTTGCTGTTCGTTGGGCTGGGCCCGCAGCATGAGTTCCAGCTCACCGCCCAACTGGAACATGTGTTCGGCGTAGGGGAGCGTCTGGCGGCCGGCTTCAGTCAGTTCCAACTGCCGCCCGACACGACGAAACAATTTGATGTTATACGTCTGTTCGAACAGGGAAATCTGGCCGCTGATGGTCTGTGGCGTCAGGTTCAACTGCTCGCACGCGCGCACGATGCTGCCGGTTTTCGCCACCACCCAGAAGTAATGCAGCTGTCGATAATTGAGCATGGGATCACATTGCTTCGTAAAAACCGAAGTATAACCGCTGAAAATACGAATTTTCCTGAAGTATTCGCGTCTCTAGAATGCCTCGCCATTGGTGGGCCACTTTTTGTGCTCCTTTTATTCTCCCAAGAGGCATTGATTCCATGACATACAAATCCCTGGGGCTGGCAGCCCTGTTGGTGATGTCCGTAACGACACTGGCAGGTTGTGAACAGGCTGAAAAAAGTGCCCAGCAACTGATGGGACAGGCAGCGGAAACCGCCAAGCAAGCCATCGACGAGACCCACAAGGCCGCCGAACAGGCGATCAGCGAAGCCGCCGGTGGCTTGATCAGCCCGAAGAAAGAGCCGGCGGACGAAGCTGACGAAACACAAACCCCTACCAAAACCATCTAACGCGTCACATCAGTCAGGACTGACCCATGGATTATCTTTTACAGCTCGCCGCCAGCCCCACCGCGTGGATTGCCCTGGCGACTCTGGTCGTGATGGAAATCGTGCTTGGCATCGATAACCTGATCTTCATTTCGATTCTGACCAACAAGCTGCCCGTACAGCATCGTGCCAAGGCGCGGCGGATCGGTATCGGCATGGCGCTGATCCTGCGCCTGGGCTTGTTGAGCACCATTGCCTTCATTGTGCAGTTGACCGAACCGGTCATCGAAATCCTGGGCCAGGCGTTCTCCTGGAAAGACATGATCCTGATCGCCGGTGGCCTGTTCCTGCTGTGGAAAGCGACCACTGAAATCCACCACAGCATGGACCCAGCGCCAAATGATCCCAAGTCGGCCACGTCCGGCGTGACCCTGGGTTTTGCCGCGGCCATCGGTCAGATCCTGATGTTGGACCTGGTATTCTCCATTGACAGCATCATCACCGCCGTGGGTATGACCGAGCATTTGCCGATCATGATCATCGCCGTCGTCGTATCGGTGCTGGTGATGCTGTTGGCGGCTGAACCGCTCGCCAAGTTCATCAATGACAACCCGACGGTGGTCATGCTGGCCCTGGGCTTCCTGATCATGATCGGCATGACGCTGATCGCCGAAGGCTTCGGCGCCCATGTACCGAAAGGCTATATCTATGCGGCCATGGCGTTCTCGGCGGCGATCGAGGTGTTGAACATGTTGTCCCGTCGGGCCAAGGAAAAGGCGCTGGCAGACAACGCCTGATTCCAGGCAGACAGAAGCCACCCGGGTCCAGGCCCGGGTGGCTTTTTTTATTTGAGCGTTATGGGTTTGAACGTGAAGGGTCAGTGTGCGGCGGCGTGGCGTCGGGCAGGTTTGGCGGCTTTTTCCGATGGCGCAGGTGGCGCATGATGATGGCGCCGAGCGATTCGAAGCACTCCCCACAGCATGGCCGTGGCTACGCTCAGCCAGCCGAATATCAGCATCAGGATTGTCGTGGTCAGGCTCATTCGTGCCTCCTTCTATCCCCGGTTCGGGATATCGCACCCAGTACAATGGACAGTCTAGTCGCTCAAGTGTTGCAACTGATCGATCCATGGCGTTGGGGTTCGGATCGGTTCGTTCTATTGCCGCCGTAAAACGAGGGTTATGGCTATACCCAGGGCTGTGCGCACCTTATGATCGTCGACCCAAGCCCGGCCCGGATGCCGGGTGCCTGAACAAGAGAGTCGTCATGTCGCCGGTCATTTCATCGTTTCGATCACTGGTACTGGCGGTGTCCTGCCTCGTCGCCCTGGCGGGTTGCGCGGGCAGCGTATCGCCGCAGATCCAGCGCCTGCCCGAGCGGGTGGAGCTCAATAGCGTGCCGTTCTACCGTGGCGAAATGTACCAGGGGGCTCCGCAGTCCCTGGCCGCCTTGCTGACGTTGCAAGGCACTGTGATCACCCCGGGGCTGTTGGAAAAACCATTGCACCTGCCCGGTGGCGAAGCCGATTTGCAGCAGAATATGCCTACCCTGGCGCGGGAGTACGGGTTGCTGGTGTATCCCCTGGACGCCAAGCTGCCTGCGCTGTTGGAACAGGTCGCGGCGGGCTATCCGGTGCTGGTGCGCTATATCGACGGTTCGGCGTTCTGGGCCGCGCCTCGGTATGGGATTGTCGCCGGCTACAACCGTCAGAAGCAGACGGTGTTGCTGCGTGCAGGCATGAATCGGCGGCAGTTGATGAGCTTCAGTGCCTTCGAGTCGGCCTTCCAGAGCGCGGGCGGCTGGGCGGTGCTGGTCCAGCGACCCACGCAGCTTCCCGCCAATGTCGACGCGCAGCGTTGGCTGAAAGCGGCGGCTGATCTGGGTGGGGCAGGGCAGGAGCAAGCCGCAGCGCGGGCCACCAAGGCCCTGGGCGCTGCGCATTGATCGAGCGTCCCGTTCGTCACTTGCCGGGCACGACCCCGCGGGCTTGAGGCTCTTATCGTCAGGGTTGGGGATTTTTCCGACCGTGATTGGAGGAGGCACGCATGGCACAGTCGAAAACACCTACGGGGCCACATTCATCAGAGCATTCCAGCGGTGATGACCTGGGGTTCGATCCGGATTCGCCGGACCTTGAGGATCCTCAGGTCGACCCGGTAGGGCCGGCCAAGGCGCCCCTGGACAAGAAGGATGAGCGCAAGCCCAAGCCCTATGATCCGCTGGGTGACTTGAAGCCATAAATAACCTGTGGGAGCAAAGCTTGCTCGCGATGGCGGCAGACCAGTCAACGGCATTGTCGACTGGCCCATCCCTATCGCGAGCAAGCTTTGCTCCCACAGTTTTGTGCCGTTGAATTATTTGGAGGCTTCCACCACGCCACTCTGGCGGCTCTTGAGATTCTTGGCGGCCTTGTATTGCAGGGCCACCGCTGGCACGGCGACGCTTTTTCCTGTTTCCACCCAGCTACGAATCCGGCTGGCATCGGCGAAGTGCGTGTACTTGCCAAAGGCATCGAGGATCACCAGCGCCATCGGGCGATTACCCATTTTCGTCACCAGCACCAGGCAGTGGCCGGCCTGGTTGGTGAAGCCGGTCTTGGTCAACTGGATATCCCAGTTGGCCTTGTGGACCAGGTGGTCGGTGTTGCGAAATCCCAGGCTGTACACAGGCTTGCGGAAGGTAACGGTCTTTTCCTTGGTCGTACTCAGTTCACTCAGCAGTGGGTACTTGCGGGCGGCGATCAACAGCTTGGTCAGGTCCCGGGCGGTGGAGACGTTGTTGATCGACAGGCCCGTGGGTTCGACGTAATGAGTGCTGGTCATGCCCAGCGCCTTGGCCTTGGCGTTCATGGCGGCAATGAATGCCGCATAGCCGCCCGGATAGTGGTGGGCGAGGCTGGCGGCGGCGCGGTTTTCCGAAGACATCAGGGCGATCAGCAGTACGTCCCGGCGCGACAGTTCGCTGTTGAGCTTGACCCGGGAAAACACGCCCTTCATCTCTGGGGTGTTGGCGATGGTGATGGAAATGTATTCATCCAGGTTCTGTTTGGCATCCAGCACAATCAGGCCGGTCATCAACTTGGTCACCGAAGCGATGGGCACCACCACGTCCGGGTTGCTCGAATAAACGACTTTATCCGTCTGCAGGTCCAACAGCATCGCGCTGCCCGAGGCGACTTGCAGCTTGGCCGCATCCCGAGGGGCCGCGATGGTTTCCTGTGCAACGGCATTGTGCGTGATGAAGGGGCCTGTGAAAGCGATGAACAGGCTGATGATCGAAAGACGGATTTTCACGCGAGTAGACTCGATGGAGTTGAAGGTGCCGTTGAGCAACGACTTTTTAAAGAAAACGTCGCATTTTAGGAGTATGGGCGATAGCAGCGCTATATGCCTGTATCGCCAAGGCTTGTGAATAAATAAAGTTTAATGAAGGGCGATTCTGGCGAATCGAATCTGAAAATTTTGTAGTTTGCGCGATCGATACCTGGCGGCTAAGCCCGGGGCCCGGAAACACCTGTGGGAGCGAGCTTGCTCGCGATGGCAGTGTGTCAGTCAACTTGGATGTTGGCCGGTCCACCGCTATCGCGGGCAAGCTCGCTCCCACAGGGTCTTTGTTGGCGCGTCGATCAGCTATGCAGCGTCTCGGCCGCGTACAACGTGTTTTCCAGCAGGCAGGCCCGGGTCATCGGGCCTACGCCGCCGGGTACCGGGGTGATCCAGCCAGCGCGGGGCAGGGCGGTCTCGTAGACCACGTCGCCCACCAGCTTGCCGTCGTCCTGGCGATTGATGCCCACGTCGATGACGATGGCGCCTTCCTTGATCCACTCACCCCTGACCAGCCCGGGTTTGCCGGCGGCCACCACCACCAGGTCGGCACGGCCGACATGGCCGGCCAGGTCTTTGGTGAAACGATGGGTCACGGTCACGGTGCAGCCGGCCAGCAGCAACTCCATGGCCATCGGACGGCCGACGATGTTGGACGCCCCCACCACCACGGCATCGAGGCCATACAGGTCCACGCCGGTGCTTTCCAGCAAGGTCATGATGCCTTTGGGGGTGCAGGGGCGAAGCAGTGGGATGCGTTGGGCCAGGCGGCCGACATTATAAGGATGGAAACCGTCGACATCTTTGTCCGGGCGGATACGCTCCAGCAACTTGGAGGCGTCGAGGTGTTCAGGCAGCGGCAACTGGAGCAGAACACCGTCGATGTTCGGGTCGTCGTTCAGACGATCGATCAGATCGGCCAACGCTTGCTGGGTGGTTTCGGAAGGCAGGTCGTAGGCCTGGGAAAGGAAGCCGACCTCTTCACAGTCTTTACGCTTGTGCGAGACATAAACCTGAGAGGCAGGATCGCTGCCGACCAGGATCACCGCAAGGCCGGGCGTGCGCAGACCTTGCTGGCGGCGCTCGGTGACTCGTTGGGCGATCTGCTGGCGCAGGCTGGCGGCGATCGATTTGCCGTCGATAAGTTGTGCAGTCATTGCGCGTGGTTAACCATCGAGAGGGGAAAAAAAGAGAACGCATTCTCGCATGCCGGGGCGTGAGGGCAAAGGCGCTTGGTCTGCAAATTCCCCTAACCCCTTTAATTAAATGAATTTTTTTTAAAAAAGAGTTGACGACCTATCAGGCCGTCTATAACATTCGTCGCACTTGTCGGGCACAGCCTAGCACTGGTTAAGAAGGTGGAGCGGAGTTGGTTGTTTCAACTCGGCAAAGCTGAAAGCACTTAGTTTGTAATCGTCCAAGAATACAGATTAAAAAGGCGCCCGTAGCTCAGCTGGATAGAGCATCCGCCTTCTAAGCGGATGGTCGCAGGTTCGAGTCCTGCCGGGTGCGCCAATTAGGCAGCTTTGGCACAAGTAAGGCAACAAGGCAATATGGTGGGCGTAGCTCAGTTGGTAGAGCACGGGATTGTGACTCCCGTTGTCGTGGGTTCGATCCCCATCGTCCACCCCATATTCTAGAAAGGCGCCAGATCTAACAATCTGGCGCCTTTGCTTTAAAAGCTTGATACGCGGATGTGGTGGAATTGGTAGACACACTGGATTTAGGTTCCAGCGCCGCAAGGTGTGAGAGTTCGAGTCTCTCCGTCCGCACCATACAAGTGGCTATTTAAATAGCAGAAAACGGCGCAGTACCTGAAAGGGGCTGCGCCGTTTTTGTTTTCAGTGGTTCTGTGTTTGGCGTCGGTACTGTTTTTGCGGTTGTGCGCAGCGGTCGGTTTGTCGCGAATGTGTTTCGTGATGATGCGCGGTATGCCCGTTGGTCTCCTTGTGGGGCGGGGCGCTGCGCGACCGGACAAGCCGCTTCTATATATAGAAGCGTTGGCGCAGAGCCTTGGACTGAATCGACTGTATTTGCAATCCGGGTGGGGCATGACCGTTTGCCCCGTCCTAAATCCGGCGCCTGTTTCCAGCGCGTTTTCAGTAGGGTGACTTCTTGAGTTTGACCTACTAGAATGCATGCCCTTGATTCTGGGGTCGGAAACGCCCGGCCAACGTCTGTGCAACGAGGAATATCCATGCAAGTTTCTGTTGAAAATACTTCTGCTCTTGAGCGCCGCATGAGCATCACCGTGCCGGCTGAGCGCATCGAGACTCAGGTCAACAAGCGTCTGCAGCAGACTGCCCAAAAGGCCAAAATCCCAGGTTTCCGCCCAGGCAAAGTGCCAATGAGCGTGATCCGTCAGCGTTACGAAGCTGATGCGCGTCAGGAAGCCGTGGGCGACGTGATCCAGTCTTCGTTCTACGAAGCGGTCGTCGAGCAGAAGCTGAACCCGGCTGGCGCACCGTCCGTCGAGCCTAAAGTGCTGGAAAAAGGCAAGGACCTGGAATTCGTCGCCACGTTCGAAGTGTTCCCGGAGTTCACGGTTGCCGGTTTCGAGTCCATCGCTGTCGAGCGCCTGAGCGCTGACGTGTCGGATGCCGACCTGGACAAGATGCTGGACATCCTGCGCAAGCAGAACACCCGTTTCGAAGTGACCGAGCGTGCTGCCCAGAACGAAGACCAGCTGAACATCGATTTCGTCGGCAAGGTCGACGGTGAAGTGTTCGCTGGCGGTTCCGCCAAGGCCACCCAGCTGGTACTGGGCTCCGGTCGCATGATTCCTGGTTTCGAAGACGGCCTGGTTGGCGCCAAGGCCGGTGAAGAGCGCGTTCTGAACGTGACCTTCCCCGAGGATTACCAGAACCTGGACCTGGCTGGCAAAGCCGCCGAGTTCACCGTGACCGTCAACAGCGTTTCCGAGCCGAAGCTGCCTGAGCTGAACGAAGAGTTCTTCGCCCAGTTCGGCATCAAGGAAACCGGTCTGGAAGGTTTCCGCACCGAAGTTCGCAAGAACATGGAGCGCGAGCTGCGCCAGGCCATCAAGTCCAAGGTCAAGAACCAGGTCATGGACGGTCTGCTGGCCTCCAACCCGATCGAAGTGCCAAAGGCCCTGCTGGACAACGAAGTGAACCGTCTGCGGGTACAGGCTGTTCAGCAGTTCGGCGGCAACATCAAGCCGGACCAACTGCCGGCAGAGCTGTTCGAAGAGCAAGCCAAGCGCCGCGTCGTGCTGGGCCTGATCGTTGCCGAAGTGGTCAAGCAGTTCGAGCTCAAGCCTGACGAAGCCCGCGTTCGCGAGCTGATCCAGGAAATGGCTTCGGCCTATCAAGAGCCTGAGCAAGTCGTGTCCTGGTACTACAAGAACGACCAGCAACTGAACGAGGTCCGTTCGGTTGTGCTGGAAGAACAAGTTGTGGATACTGTTCTGCAGAAAGCTAGCGTGACCGATAAAGCGGTCTCTTACGAAGAAGCGGTCAAGCCGGTGGAAGCTCCACAAGCCGATTGATGGTTCTGCGGTAAGAAATAAACACCCATAAGCCAGCCTTCGTGCTGGCTTATGCGTATTCAAGACATAACTATTTGGGAGTGACTGCGAGACATGTCCCGCAATTCTTTTTATCAGCAGAGCTCTGACATCCAGGCCGCAGGCGGCCTGGTCCCGATGGTTATCGAGCAGTCCGCCCGCGGCGAACGTGCCTATGACATCTACTCGCGTCTGCTCAAGGAACGCGTCATCTTCCTGATCGGCCCCGTTGAAGACTACATGGCCAACCTGGTCGCAGCGCAGCTGTTGTTCCTTGAAGCGGAAAACCCGGACAAGGATATCCATCTGTACATCAACTCACCTGGCGGTTCGGTGACTGCGGGCATGTCGATCTACGACACCATGCAGTTCATCAAGCCTGACGTCTCCACCATCTGCATCGGTCAGGCCTGCAGCATGGGTGCCTTCCTGCTCGCCGGCGGCGCAGCGGGCAAGCGTCACTGCCTGCCTAACTCGCGGATGATGATTCACCAGCCATTGGGTGGCTTCCAGGGACAGGCGTCGGATATCGACATCCATGCCAAGGAAATCCTCCACATTCGTTCGCGCCTGAACTCGTTGCTGGCCCATCACACCGGCCAGAGCCTCGAAACCATTGAGCGCGACACCGAACGTGACAACTTCATGAGCGCCGAGCGTGCAGCCGAATACGGCCTGATCGACTCTGTGATCAACAAGCGTCAAATGCCTGCCTAAGCCGCTCAAAATGCAGGTGGTTGGGATGACCGGCCGCCTGCGGGCTTGAAAAAGCCCGCAATTGCCTTCATCTTGTGTTGCAAGCCTATCGGATTTGGATCGATCGAATGACTGACACCCGCAACGGCGAGGACAACGGCAAACTGCTTTATTGCTCCTTCTGTGGCAAAAGCCAGCATGAAGTGCGCAAATTGATTGCCGGCCCCTCGGTCTTCATTTGCGACGAGTGCGTCGACCTGTGCAATGACATCATCCGCGAGGAGGTGCAGGAAGCCCAGGCCGAGAGCAGCGCGCATAAATTGCCTTCGCCTAAAGAAATCAGCGGCATCCTTGATCAGTATGTGATTGGTCAGGAGCGTGCGAAAAAGGTACTGGCCGTAGCGGTGTACAACCACTACAAGCGCCTGAACCAGCGTGACAAAAAGAATGACGAGGTCGAACTCGGCAAGAGCAACATCCTGCTGATCGGCCCGACAGGCTCGGGTAAGACCCTGCTTGCCGAAACCCTGGCTCGTTTGCTGAACGTTCCGTTCACCATCGCCGACGCAACCACCCTCACCGAGGCGGGTTATGTAGGTGAAGACGTCGAGAACATCATTCAGAAGTTGTTGCAGAAGTGCGACTACGATGTGGAAAAAGCCCAGATGGGTATTGTCTACATCGATGAAATCGACAAGATTTCCCGCAAGTCCGACAACCCGTCCATCACCCGGGATGTTTCCGGTGAAGGCGTGCAGCAAGCCTTGCTCAAGTTGATCGAAGGCACGGTCGCTTCCGTTCCACCCCAAGGTGGTCGCAAGCATCCGCAGCAGGAATTCCTGCAGGTCGACACCCGTAACATCCTGTTCATCTGCGGTGGTGCGTTCTCCGGCCTGGAAAAGGTTATTCAAAACCGTTCCACCCGTGGTGGCATCGGTTTCAATGCCGAAGTACGCAGCAAGGAAGAGGGCAAGAAGGTCGGTGAGTCCTTGCGTGAAGTCGAACCTGACGATTTGGTCAAGTTTGGTCTGATCCCGGAATTCGTCGGTCGTCTGCCAGTCCTGGCGACGTTGGATGAGTTGGATGAAGCGGCGTTGATGCAGATTCTGACCGAGCCGAAAAACGCCCTGACCAAGCAGTATGCCAAGCTGTTCGAAATGGAAGGTGTAGACCTGGAATTCCGTTCCGACGCGCTGAAATCGGTCGCCAAACGTGCCCTGGAGCGTAAGACCGGTGCCCGTGGGTTGCGCTCGATTCTCGAAGGCGTATTGCTCGACACGATGTATGAGATCCCCTCGCAGTCCGAGGTGAGTAAAGTCGTGATCGACGAAAGCGTTATAGAAGGCAAGTCCAAACCATTGTATATCTACGAAAACAATGAGAAGACTGCCAAGGCCGCACCGGACGCATAAGCGTTCCGCTGCCGGAACAAAGAAGGGGCCTTCGGGCCCCTTTGCTTTTAGCGCGTTTTAGACGTGTCTTAGCGCTTGTTTTTTTTCAAGGCTGCCCCCATCTTGGTTTCAAGCTTACTTCCATCTGTTTCCGGCCCTAGGGCCGCCGTAGAGGCGAAATCATGAAGACAACCATCGAATTGCCTCTCCTGCCATTGCGCGATGTCGTGGTGTATCCGCACATGGTTATCCCGCTGTTCGTGGGGCGCGAGAAGTCCATCGAAGCCCTCGAGGCTGCGATGACGGGTGACAAGCAGATTCTTCTGCTGGCTCAGAGAAATCCAGCCGACGATGATCCCGGCGAAGACGCACTGTATCGCGTAGGTACGATTGCAACGGTTCTGCAATTGCTCAAGTTGCCCGACGGTACCGTCAAGGTCCTGGTCGAAGGCGAGCAGCGCGGGACTGTCGAACGTTTCAGCGAAGTGGACGGTCATTGCCGTGCCGAGGTGTCGCTGATCGAAGAAGTCGATGCGCCCGAGCGTGAATCAGAGGTGTTTGTCCGCAGCCTGCTGTCACAGTTCGAACAATACGTGCAACTGGGCAAGAAGGTGCCTGCAGAGGTCCTGTCGTCGCTCAACAGCATCGACGAGCCTGGGCGGCTGGTCGATACGATGGCGGCCCACATGGCCCTCAAGATCGAGCAGAAGCAGGAAATTCTCGAGATCATCGACCTGTCGGCCCGTGTCGAACACGTGTTGGCATTGCTCGACGGCGAGATCGATCTGTTGCAGGTCGAGAAACGTATTCGCGGTCGCGTCAAGAAGCAGATGGAGCGCAGCCAGCGCGAGTACTACCTGAATGAGCAGATGAAGGCCATTCAGAAAGAGCTGGGCGATGGCGACGAAGGTCACAACGAAATCGAAGAGCTGAAAAAGCGCATCGATGCCGCTGGCTTGCCCAAGGATGCCTTGGCCAAGGCTCAGGCTGAGTTGAACAAGCTCAAGCAAATGTCGCCGATGTCTGCCGAAGCCACCGTGGTGCGTTCCTACATCGACTGGCTGGTCCAGGTGCCGTGGAAAGCCCAGAGCAAGGTGCGTCTGGACCTGGCGCGCGCTGAAGACATCCTCGACGCCGACCATTACGGTCTGGAAGAGGTCAAGGAGCGCATCCTTGAGTATCTCGCCGTACAGAAGCGCGTGAAAAAGATTCGCGGCCCGGTCCTGTGCCTGGTCGGCCCTCCTGGGGTCGGTAAAACCTCCCTCGCGGAGTCGATTGCCCACGCGACCAACCGCAAATTCGTACGCATGGCCCTGGGTGGCGTGCGTGACGAGGCGGAAATTCGTGGTCATCGCCGGACCTACATCGGTTCGATGCCAGGAAGATTGATTCAAAAAATGACAAAGGTCGGCGTGCGCAATCCGCTGTTCCTTTTGGACGAAATCGACAAGATGGGCAGCGACATGCGCGGCGATCCCGCCTCTGCGTTGCTCGAAGTGCTCGATCCTGAGCAGAATCACAACTTCAACGATCACTACCTCGAGGTCGACTACGACCTGTCGGACGTGATGTTCCTCTGCACCTCCAACTCCATGAACATTCCGCCGGCATTGCTGGACCGGATGGAGGTGATCCGTCTACCGGGCTACACCGAGGACGAGAAGATCAACATCGCCGTGAAGTACCTTTCGCCCAAGCAGATCCAGGCCAATGGCCTGAAAAAAGGCGAGCTGGAATTCGACGAGGAAGCGATTCGCGACATCATCCGCTACTACACCCGGGAAGCCGGTGTGCGTGGCCTGGAGCGGCAGATTGCCAAGGTCTGCCGCAAGGCGGTCAAGGAACATGCGCTGGAAAAACGCTTCGCGGTCAAGGTCACTGCAGACCTGCTGGAGCACTTCCTGGGTGTGCGCAAGTTCCGCTACGGCCTGGCCGAGCAGCAGGACCAGATCGGCCAGGTGACTGGTCTGGCGTGGACGCAGGTCGGTGGTGAGTTGCTGACCATCGAAGCAGCCGTGGTACCGGGCAAGGGGCAACTGATCAAGACCGGTTCCCTGGGCGACGTGATGGTCGAGTCGATCACCGCGGCGCTGACGGTGGTGCGCAGTCGTGCCCGGAGCCTGGGCATTCCCCTGGACTTCCATGAGAAGCGCGACACGCACATCCACATGCCTGAAGGGGCTACGCCCAAGGACGGCCCAAGCGCCGGCGTAGGCATGTGCACGGCCCTGGTCTCGGCATTGACCGGCATCCCGGTGCGCGCCGACGTTGCCATGACGGGTGAAATCACGCTGCGCGGCCAGGTCCTGGCGATTGGCGGGCTGAAGGAGAAACTGCTGGCGGCACACCGTGGCGGGATCAAGATCGTGATCATTCCTGAAGAGAATGTCCGCGATCTGAAGGAAATTCCTGACAACATTAAGCAAGATCTTCAGATCAAACCGGTTAAATGGATTGACGAGGTCCTGCAAATTGCGCTGCAATACGCGCCGGAGCCCTTGCCGGATGTGGCTCCGGAGATTGTCGCGAAGGAAGAAAAGCGGGAGTCTGACTCTAAGGAAAGAATTAGCACGCATTAATACGCATTTGCCTGGGGGGCCTTCCTTGACAGTTTTTTAGAGCCCTTGTTATAAAGCGGCTCTTAAGTGTCTGCAGGCCATTCAGCACTCGTTTTTGCTTTCACCAAAAAAACTTAGAATCATCTCAAATAGATATAAGGGGACTTAGAGTGAACAAGTCGGAACTGATTGATGCTATCGCTGCATCCGCTGATATCCCGAAAGCTGCTGCTGGCCGTGCGCTGGACGCTGTAATCGAATCCGTCACTGGCGCTCTCAAGGCTGGCGACTCCGTTGTTCTGGTTGGTTTCGGCACCTTCTCCGTGACTGATCGCCCAGCTCGTACCGGTCGCAACCCGCAGACCGGCAAGACGCTGGAGATTCCTGCTGCCAAAAAGCCAGGTTTCAAAGCTGGTAAAGCACTGAAAGAAGCCGTTAACTAAGGTTTCGTTGAGTTTATCCGGGTCGGGGTCATGCCTGGCTTGGCAGCGGAGCGGTAATGCGACCGGTTGCTACCGGTTTGTGACGCCAGGGCTTGCAGTTTCGAGCCCGGTCCGCTCCGCCAGTTACGAGAAGGCGCATCCTCGGATGCGCCTTTCTTCTATCCGGATTCTACCCACGCTCCACGGTTGCCTAAATTTGAAGTTCAACCGTTTCTGGGGGACGCATGCTGCAGAATATCAGGGACAATTCACAAGGCTGGATTGCCAAGACCATCATCGGGGTCATCGTCGCATTGATGGCGTTGACCGGTTTCGATGCCATTTTTCAAGCCACCACCAACAGCAATGACGCGGCCAAGGTCAACGGCGAAAAAATCAGCCAGAACGAGCTGAGCCAGGCGGTCGACATGCAACGCCGTCAGCTCATGCAACAGCTGGGCAAGGATTTCGACGCCTCTCTGCTGGACGAAAAAATGCTGCGCGATTCGGCGCTCAAGGGCCTGATCGATCGCAAGTTGCTGTTGCAAGGCGCACACGATGCGAAATTCGCTTTCTCCGAAGCTGCGCTCGATCAAGTAATCCTGCAAACGCCTGAATTCCAGGTCGATGGCAAATTCAGCGCCGAGCGTTTTGATCAGGTGATCCGCCAGCTGGGTTACAGCCGTATGCAATTCCGCCAGATGCTGGCCCAGGAAATGCTGATCGGTCAGTTGCGCGCCGGCCTGGCGGGCAGCGGTTTTGTCACCGATGCCCAGGTGCTGGCATTCGCCCGCCTGGAAAAGCAGACCCGTGATTTCGCCACCTTGAACATCAAGGTCGATCCTGCGTCTGTAAAGCTGACCGATGATGAGGTCAAGGCTTACTACGACCAACACGCCAAGGAATTCATGACGCCTGACCAGGTGGTCATCGATTACCTCGAGCTGAAGAAAGCCTCTTTCTTCGATCAGGTCAGCGTCAAGGACGAGGACCTGCAAGCGGCCTATCAGAAAGAAATCGCCAACCTGTCCGAACAGCGTCGCGCTGCGCACATCCTGATCGAAGTGAACGACAAGGTGACCGAAGCCCAGGCCAAGGCGAAGATCGAAGAGATCCAGGCTCGCCTGGCCAAAGGTGAATCGTTTGAAGCCCTGGCGAAGGAGTTTTCCCAGGATCCGGGTTCGGCGAACAACGGCGGCGATCTCGGCTATGCCGGCCCGGGCGTCTACGATCCAGAATTCGAAAAGGCCTTGTACGCCTTGAGCAAGGACCAGGTCTCGGCACCGGTCCGCACCGATTTCGGTCTGCACCTGATCAAGCTGCTGGGTGTCGAAGCGCCCGAGGTGCCGACCTTCGCCAGTCTCAAGGACAAGCTGACTCGCGAGCTGAAGACTCAGCAGGTGGAGCAGCGTTTCGTGGAGGCGACCAAGCAACTGGAGGATGCCTCGTTCGAAGCGTCCGACCTGGCGCAGCCGGCCCAGGACCTGAAGCTGACCGTCCACACATCGGCCCCGTTCGGTCGTGAAGGCGGTGAAGGGATTGCGGCCAATCGCGCCGTGGTCACTGCGGCGTTCAGCCCGGAAGTGCTGGATGAAGGTGCCAACAGCACCGCCATCGAGCTGGACCCGGAAACCGTCGTGGTACTGCGTGCCAAGGAGCACCGCAAGCCTGAGCAACTGCCGCTGGACAAGGTGGCAGGGCCGATTCGTGCTCAATTGGCCAAGGAACATGCCAGCGCAGCGGCCAAGACCCGCGCCGACGAGCTGATCGTCAGCCTGCGCGACGGCAAGACGGCACTGGACAACCCGGTTGACGGCCAAGGCTGGAAAGCCATCGAGGCGGCCACCCGCAACCAGGAAGGCATCGACCCAGCGGTGCTGCAAGCACTGTTCCGCATGCCCAAGCCTGAGTCCAAGGACAAGCCGACGTTCAGCAGCGTGACCTTGCCTGACGGCAGCCTGGTGGTCGTGCGTCTGAACGGCGTGAACGAAGCCGCGGCACCGACAGACGAGGAGAAGGCGGAATATCGTCGCTACCTTGCGTCCCGTGTTGGTCAGCAGGACTTCGCAGCCTATCGCAAGCAGTTGGAGAGTCAGGCGGATATCAAGCGTTTCTAATCGCTTGATGCCTCCCCGAAACTGGCTGTGATGCTGCTCACTTGAAAAAACGGCGCTTCTTCAGAAATGGGAAGCGCCGTTTTTTTTGGATTTTTTGGGGGGGGGCTGGGGGATATCCATTTCTTCGGTAACGACTCAAGTGAACGGCATCAGGCCAAAATGCCAGGGTTTTTGTATCTGCTTGTTGCCCAAAAGCGGGTGTTCGTCGATCTACCGGATTAGCGTCTTTTTCCTGCAAACAACCCCCAGTAAACTTGTAACCCCCTTGAAACAAGATTAGCCACGCTGCCAGGTCGCGTTCTGTTGCACAATACGCCCCGGACCGTTTCTCTCAGGATGTTCAATGTTCAAATCATTTCACATGCGCACCGTCGGGCTTGCATTGGTGCTGGCCGCCGCAGCCGGTTGCTCGTCGAAGAAAGCCGCCATCTACGAGCACGAGAACTTCGATGATTCCGGCACGTTCTCGCGCACTTATCCAGTGAGCGACGCGGCGACTTGCGAGGCCGGGCGCCGGGCGTTGCTCAGCCAGGGCTACATCATCACCAGCAGCGATCCGAAGCTGGTCAGTGGCCACAAGAGTTTCCAGCAGACCGGCGAGACCCACATGGAGATCAGTTTCAACCTGGTCTGTGCCGAGGACGGCGGTGCGGGACACCGTGCGACCATGTTCGCCAACGCCTTGCAGGACCGTTATGCCCTGAAGAAAACCAACAACTCCGCCAGCCTGGGTGTGGGCGTGCTGGGTTCGGTGTCGATGCCGATCGGCTCTTCGGACGATTCGATGGTCAAGGTCGCCAGCGAAACCGTGTCGGCGGCCAAGTTCTATGAGCGTTTCTTTGCCTTGGTGGAGCTGTTCCTACCCCCCGAAGCGAAGAAAGCTGCCGAGAAGGCTGAGAATGCCGATAAGCCAAAAACTGAGCTGGGTGTCCCGGAAACCAAGGCTGAACCGGCCGCCTTGATGCCGGCTCCGGCCCCAGTTGCAGCACCTGCGTCGGAACCGGTTGCGCCTGCACCCGCAGCAGCCACGCCAGTAGAGGAGGCTGCGCCGGCCCCCGTTGAAACCGCCCCTGCGGTGTCGGAGCCCGTCGCACCGCCGAGCGAGCCAGCGCCGATTGCGCCTGAGTCGTTCGAGTCTGCGCCGACGACGGAAACCGTGACACCGCCACCACCACCGTCCAGCTCTTTGCCGGCCCCGAGCGAGCCGATCCAGCCGCTTCCGGCTTCCTGAGCTTCCCGTGGCAGGGTGTTACGCCCTGTCACACTTCACGCGGTAATTTCCCGACCCTGTGCTACGTTTAATTCATGAAGCCTTTGCTTCATGTTTTGTTCATAAAGCAGCTTTATGCTGATGCCAGCGCCATCAGGCATTGGATTCAATGACAGGGGAAGGACACGTAATGGACGATTATCAGGAAGAGCTGCTGGAGTACCAGGCCTATGAACTGGACCCGCTGGAACCCGCCGAAGATGCAACGGAGTTGTAAGAGAGCAAGCTAGCGCTTGAAGCTCAACGCCCTCTGTGACTACGACGAAACTCCCCAGGCGTCTGGTCGTTCCAGCGCTTGAAGGCTCGTTGAAAGGCCTCGGCTGAGGTAAACCCCAACAAGTAGGCGATTTCGCCGAACGCCAGTTCGGTATCGCGTATGTAGGTCATGGCCAAGTCGCGGCGGGTGTCGTTGAGGATGGCGCGAAATTGCGTGCCTTCCTCGGCCAGCTTGCGCCGCAGGGTCCAGGTCGGCAGTTTCAGGCGGGCCGCCACTTCTTCCAGGTCGGGTTCCCGGCCCCCGCTGAGCAACGGTCCCAGCAATTGAATGATGCGCTCACGCAGGCTGCGGGTGCGGGTCAGTTGTTCCAATTCCCGTTCACACAATTGAACCAGGTGGTGCCAGGTGCTGGGGCAATGCTGTGGGTTGCGCTGGGCGAGGCTGTCCAGGCCCAGTCGCAGTTGATTCTGTTCGGCGCCAAACTGGATCGGACAGTCACCGAGCGTGCGGTAAGCCTCCAGGTACGCCGGTTCCTCGAATTCGATTTCGATGCGTTCGGGCCGCAGCGCGATGCCGCTGACGCTGGACAGTTGGGCCAGCCAGCCGGCGATGATCGAATCCACCACGAAGCGGTTGTAGGCGTTGTACGGGCTGATGGAATAGAACCGTAGCCAAGCGCCGCGGGCATCCTCATGAAAACTCGATTGGCCGCGATAGTTGGAGCCATACAGCGGCTCGAAGCGGATCATACAGCGGGCCGCCTCGCGCACCGTCGGTGCCTGGGCAGCGGTAACGCCCGCCAGCCCGGCCTGGCTCAAGCGCCCGAGCTGGCCCATGCGCAGGCCCAGGGCCGGGTCCTGGGTCTGTTGAATCGCGGCGTGGCCCAGGCGCATGTAGCGTGGGATCGACAGACGTGCGCCGGGCTCGGCCAGGCGCGCGGCATCGAGGCCGTACTGCTCCAGCAAAGGCTTGGGGTCTTGCCCATGGCTGGCAATTGCGTCAGCCAGGCTGTGGACGAAACCTACTGACAGGTCCCCCAGGCGCATCGGCTGCGGTTTCATGCTCACAACCACAGGTTAAGCAGGCGCGCGCCACGGGCTTCGCCATCGGGGAAGTGCTGGCCGTTGTGGCTGATGAAACTCTGGCCGGCGCTGCCGCTGTCCCAGAACTGGCCACGCAGGAATACGCTGACACCGCCCCGGGCCTGGCTGATGGGCAACTGGCCGGTCAGTGTCAGGCGATGCCAGGCTTGCCCCTCGCTCACTTCACCGGGCTTGAGGCTCACTTCGCTCGGTGTGGACAGGCCTTTATACCCGCTCCAGGGCTTGTCCCAGGCGCCGCGACCGATGACGAAGGCGGGCACCGCGATCAGTTGCGCGCCCTGTTCGTTGAGCTGCCGGTAGTGGAGCGGGTACCAGCTATCGCTGCCGATCAGCACGCCCAGGCGCCCGGCGGGGGTGTCTATGACGAGGGGTGGGACCGGATGGTCGGCGCCCAGCACATCCTGCTGTTCGAATACCGGATGTCGTTGGCGTTGTGGCTGGCCGATCGGCCGGCCATCGCTGCTGAACACCAGGCTGCTGTTGTACAACGCGCCGCGGCCAATCTTCAGCTCGCCGTCGCTGACGCTGGGCTCGGGCAGCACGATGGAGCCGGCCACCAGGGTGATGCCGAACTCCTTGGCCAGCCCGCCGAACAGCGCTTGATAGTCGCGGGCCATGCCTTGGGCTTTCATACGCAGGTAGGCATCCTCCAGGCGGTTATCGCCTTGAGCGCTGACGAGCGCCTGGATAAACGCCAGCGGATTGCTGACCGCCAGCCAGTGCATGGCTTCCTTCAGGGTGGTGGCCTGGTACAACTCGTCTTTTTCGCCGCCGACCATCAGCCAGGTGCCGATGTGCTCGGGCAGGACCACCACGGTCTTGGCATTGAGAAAACCCTGGTCGCGAGCCGCCTGCAGGTAGGCCGCCAGTTTGCGGTGCAGGCGCTCGGGGCTCTGGTAGTCGGTGGGGAACAGTTCGGGCTGGATGCCCAGCAGGTTGCCGCGGTCGGCGGGCGTGCCCTGGTCGACCGCCAGGTTGATACGCAGGTCTGACAGGTAATGACCCGCCGGACGATCGGTCGTCCACAGTGCGTAGGTGACCAGGGCGGCAATCAAGGCCAGTGAGAACAGCAGGTACAGAAATTTGCGCATGGGGGAACAGTCAGCGGCCGTGTGCAGGTTCGTGATTTTTCATCAGGAGCTACGGGGCAGGGTACGGTAAAACAAGGGATTAGCGAAGGGCGGGCGCTGATTTGTACGCACGGCAAGCACCCACAGAGGGTGTCCAAGGAGTCTTTGGACACCCTCTGCGCTGGCAAGGCGCGCTAGTGACTTTTGGCCTTTCTGATCCGGATCAGAATCAGCAGCATGATCAACAGCACCGGTGGCGTCATGCCTAGCAGGGCTTCACGGGCCGAGAGGTTTGCGCCCAAGGTATGCAACCCGCTGTAGACCAACTTGAACAGGTTGATCAGGTAGTAGGTGATGGCAATGATCGACAGGCCTTCCACCGCGCGCTGGATCTTGATCTGTGCATCGGCACGGGCATTGAGGCTGCGCAGGATCTCGGCGTTCTGGTCTTCCATCTCCACTTGCACGCGGGCTTGCAGCAGATCACCCAGGTTGGCGACGCTCATCGCCAGTTGTTCGAGGCGCTGTTCGGTGGCTGCGCAATAACGCACCGTGGGTTTGAAACGTCGTTCGATGAACACGCCCAGTCGCTGGCAATCTCCCAGGTGACTTTCACGCAACTCCCCCAAGCGTTCGAACACCAATTGTGCGTAGGCGCGGGTCGCGCTGAAACGGTGGCGATTCCTGACCGTGCTGCTGACCACCTGGCGAGACAGCAGGGCGATGTCCTCCAGCAGGGCCTTGGCATGCACGCCGCTGGCATTGGCATTGCGTTCGGACAGGCTCACCAGGGTGCGATCGAATTCGTTCAGTTGTGGGTCCAGGGCCTTGGCGATATTGAGCGACAAGGACGCCATCATGCGATAGGTCTCGATTTCCAGCAGGCGCCGGATCATGCGCCCCTGGCGATAAGCGTTGAGCCGTCGGTTGATGAACAGCAGGCGATTGGTGCCGTCCTCGGTCAGGCGAAAATCGCTCCAGACCACGGCATCGCCACCGCCCACGCATGAACCGCAAGGGTCCTTGAAACCGTAGCTGGGCAGGTCGAGACCGGCTTCTGCGCGCACCACCACCTGAACGGCATTGATGAGGTGCTGGGCGTGACCTTCGATCCCCCGGGCAAGGCTTTCGGGCAGCATCGTCCAGTGCAACTCATTGCTGCTGGCCGGCACGACCAGGGTCAGGGTGAAGAACTCGGCGTGGCGCTCCCACTTCAGCGGATGTCCTTCCAGGCGGGTGATGCCTTGTGCGGCCTGCGCGGTGACGGTATCGGGGCACAGTCGCTCGAGCAGCGCGTCGCACTGGGCGTTGTCGCCCAGAAACGCCAGATGGAAGACGTGGGCCGGTTCGTCGAAGTACAGCGACGGGCGGGCGTGCAACTCGTTGTGCAGCATTTTTCGTTGGGGATGCATGCAAGGGCGACCGTGTTATTGGGGTTATTTTAGGGTTGAGCACTTGGGCCAGCGTTGATAGGACAGGTGCATTCCGCCGAGAGTCACGCACAGCTGATCGGTGTGCTGCACATTTGGATCATTAACTTGTCAGTTACGGTCATTGAGCACCCGCATCCGGGCTCTTACGCTGTGGGCCATGACAGACGCACGCCGCAGAGCTGCGCTTTTTTCCGTGATCGCCCGTTGTGGAGTTACCGATGACCGCCTCCCATTACCCGCATCTGCTGGCCCCGCTGGACCTGGGTTTCACCACGTTGCGCAACCGTACCCTGATGGGCTCGATGCACACCGGCCTGGAAGAGAAACCCGGTGGCTTCGAACGCATGGCGGCGTATTTTGCCGAGCGCGCCCGGGGCGGCGTGGGCCTGATGGTCACCGGTGGGATCGGGCCGAACGACGAGGGCGGGGTCTACTCCGGCGCGGCCAAGCTGACCACGGAAGAAGAGGCGCTCAAGCACCGGATCGTGACCCGGGCCGTGCACGAGGCCGGTGGCAAGATCTGCATGCAGATTCTTCACGCCGGGCGCTATGCCTACAGCCCCAAGCAAGTGGCACCGAGCGCGATCCAGGCGCCGATCAACCCGTTCAAGCCCAAGGAATTGGACGAGGAGGGAATCGAGAAGCAGATCAGCGATTTCGTCACCTGTTCGGTCCTGGCCCAGAAGGCCGAATACGACGGCGTGGAGATCATGGGTTCTGAAGGTTATTTCATTAACCAGTTCCTGGCGGCCCACACCAACCACCGCACCGACCGTTGGGGCGGCAGCTATGAAAACCGCATGCGCCTGCCGGTGGAAATCGTCCGCCGGGTGCGCGAAGCGGTAGGCCCGAATTTCATCATTATCTTTCGCCTGTCGATGCTCGATCTGGTGGAAGGCGGCAGCACCTGGGACGAAATCGTCCAGTTGGCCAAGGCCATCGAGCAGGCCGGCGCGACGATCATCAACACCGGTATCGGTTGGCACGAAGCACGAATTCCCACCATCGCCACCAAGGTTCCGCGGGCGGCGTTCAGCAAAGTCACGGCCAAGCTGCGCGGTTCGGTGAGCATCCCGCTGATCACCACCAACCGCATCAACACCCCGGAAGTGGCCGAGCAGATCCTGGCCGAAGGCGATGCCGACATGGTCTCCATGGCGCGGCCGTTCCTGGCCGATCCAGAGTTCGTCAACAAGGCCGCTGCCGGCCGCAGCGATGAAATCAACACCTGCATCGGCTGCAACCAGGCGTGCCTGGATCACACCTTTGGCGGCAAGCTCACCAGTTGCCTGGTCAACCCACGGGCCTGCCATGAAACCGAGCTGAACTACCTGCCGGTGACCCAGGTGAAGAAAATCGCCGTGGTCGGTGCCGGCCCGGCCGGGTTGTCCGCGGCCACGGTGGCGGCCGAACGTGGGCACCAGGTGACGCTGTTCGATTCGGCCAGTGAAATCGGTGGGCAGTTCAACATTGCCAAGCGCGTGCCGGGCAAGGAAGAGTTCTTCGAAACCCTGCGCTACTTCAAGCGCAAATTGCAGACCAGCCATGTCGAGCTGTGCCTCGACACCCGGGTGGATGTGGCGCAATTGGTGGCGGGCGGTTACGACGAGATCATCCTCGCCACCGGCATCGCCCCACGCGTGCCGGCGATTCCCGGGGTGGAGCATGCCAAGGTCTTGAGCTACCTGGACGTGATCCTCGAGCGCAAGCCGGTGGGCCGCAGCGTCGCGGTGATCGGTGCCGGCGGTATTGGCTTCGACGTGTCGGAGTTCCTGGTTCACCATGGCGTCGCCACCAGCCAGGACCGCGAGGCGTTCTGGAAGGAGTGGGGCATCGACACCCACCTCGAGGCCCGTGGCGGCGTGGCCGGGATCAAGGCTGAACCCCATGCACCGGCGCGCCAGGTGTTCCTGCTGCAACGCAAGACCTCGAAGGTCGGTGACGGCCTGGGCAAGACCACCGGCTGGATTCATCGCACGGGCCTGAAGAACAAGCAGGTGCAGATGCTCAACAGCGTCGAATACCTGAAGATCGACGATGACGGGCTGCACATTCGCATCGGCGAAACCGGCGAGCCGCAAGTGCTGGCGGTGGATAACATCGTGATCTGCGCCGGCCAGGATCCGCTGCGTGAGCTGCAGGAAGGCCTGGAAGCGGCGGGGCAGACCGTTCACCTCATTGGCGGTGCCGACGTGGCGGCGGAACTGGATGCCAAGCGGGCGATCAACCAGGGTTCGCGGTTGGCGGCGCAGTTGTAAGGCTCAACCCCAGGAAAACCCTTATGGGAGCGAGCTTGCTCGCGATTGCGGTGAGTCAGTTGCATGATGTTGGCTGATTCGCCGCTATCGCGAGCAAGCTCGCTCCCACAGTGGGGAGGGGTGAACCTGAAGTCACCCACCACCAAGCTGTTAAGATACCGGCCTGTTTCCGCCCGGCCTGCCGCCATGCTGCTTCCCGCCCTCGACTGGCATCCCCAACCCCGACTCGAACCCCTTCACCTGGACTGGCTCGCCCGTGCCGGTGTCGAAGTGGCGGTGTTGCGCCTGGACCGGATCGATCCGCTGATCAGCGGCAACAAGTGGTTCAAGCTGGTCCATCATCTGCGTGCCGCCCATGAGGCCGGTGCCGAAGGGATCATGAGCCTGGGCGGTGCCTATTCCAACCATTTGCATGCGCTGGCGGCGGCGGGCAAGCGCTTCGGCTTTCCCACGGCGGGGCTGTTGCGCGGTCATCCCCAGGACACGCCGACGGTGCGCGACCTGAAAGCGTTTGGCATGGACCTGCACTGGTTGGGTTATGGCGGATACCGAGAGCGGCACGCAGCGGATTTCTGGGGACCGTGGCAGCTCCGCTATCCACATTTGCATCCGGTGCCCGAGGGCGGTTCGGGATTGCCTGGGGCGCAAGGTTGCATGACGTGGGTGGCCAGTGTCCGTGAACAATTGGCGGCGCTGGGATGGGCGGATTACCACGGCTGGTGGTTGGCCTGCGGCACTGGAACGTCGCTGGCCGGACTGGTGCTGGCCGAAGCGGGCGCGCGCCCGGTCTACGGCGTGCTGGCCGTGCCGCCGGACCATGGCGTGGCCCGGCAGGTCGAGCGCATCGTGGGGGAAGCAGGACTTTCCAGCCCGCGTCATGAGTTGTTCGACGGCAGTCGTGGCGGTTTCGCCCGGGTCGATGCCGAGCTCACGGCCTTCATCGAAACCACGACGGCCATCGAACTGGAGCCGTTGTACACCGGCAAGGCCTTGATGGTGCTCAAGGCGCGGGTCGAGGCGGGGGACTTTGCCCCCGATACGCGCCTGGTCTTTGTCCACACCGGCGGTTTACAAGGCCGCCGAGGGTTCGATTGACGGGCGATCAGCCGCGTTTGGGCATCATCCGCAGCAGCGTGTTGTCCCGTACCACATAGTGGTGATACAGCCCCGCCAAGGCATGCAGGCCAATCAACCAATAGCCGATGGTGCCGCCCAGCACGTGCCAGCCTTCCAGTTGCTTGGCGAAATCCTTGTCTTGATCGATGAGCAACGGCAGATCGAAACCGTAGAACATCACCTGGTGCCCTTCGGCGCTGGTGATCAGCCAGCCCAGCAGCGGCATGGCGATCATGAACAGGTACAGCGCCCAGTGCATCAGGCGGGCGAGGACGGTTTGCCAGGCAGGCGATGCCGGGAAAATCGCCGGTGCCTTGCCCATGCTGCGGGCGAACAGGCGCAGCCAGACCAGCACGAACACCGTCAGGCCGAGCATGAAATGCGCTTCCTTGATCAATGTCCGGCCGCCGCTGCCCTTGGGAAAAATTCCTCGCAGCTCAATGCAGGCATAAACCACGGCCAGCAGGACCAGCATCAGCCAATGCAAGGTTACCGTGACGGTACTGTAGCGGCTTTCCGAGTTTTTCCAGGGCATTGCGGGTATCTCCAACAATCAGGGTAGAGCGCCGTCTAGCGCGGCGTGTCTTTACTGTAAGCCCGTTTCGCTGGGTTTGCATGAGCCAGATCAGGTTTGCCGGCAAGAAGCCAAAAGGCAGGATCAGGGTGTGAAGTCTGGCGGGTTCAGCAGCCAGTCCAACAGCAGCCCGGCCTCGTGATTGCCACGGGACGGTTTCGGTGGGGCGGCGGCGTGTCCTGCGCCGGTATCGACAGCCCCTGGGCACAGCACCGGTCGGTCGGGGTCGCCATCGAGAAAGCTCACCAGCACTTCGCTGCCGGCCATCAGGGGAGGGCTGTCGCCCAGCGTCAGTCGCGACACGGGCAGCGTGATGCCTTCCTGGTCCGGCGCCCAGAGGCTGACACTCACGTGGCCGCGCTCATCGAACGGGGCCGACTGGCTGGTGCGGCCGAGTACATGGGCCAGGTGATACCCGGGAATGCACGGTTTGGGGTGCTTGAGGGCCGGCCTGAACACGGTGGACCAGGGAATGGCGGTGAAGCGGTTGCGGTAGTCACGGGCCGACGGTGTGGTGGGCAGGTCCGGTTCAAGGATCGAAAACTGCCGCCCGCGATGCTGGACCTCGGTGATCAGCCATTGATCGTTGAAGGTGGAAACCGGGTGTTCGCAGATCTGCACGATGTCGCCGCTGTGCAGGGCCGGTTGATCACTGTGGCCATGGATTTCCCGTTGCCGACAGCGCAACCGTTCCAGATGGCGGCGTCCGGCCTGGTAACGGTGAGTCAAGGCCGGGTCGCGGTGCATGGCCTCATGGTCGATCTGCTCGAGGGGGTGATTCGCCGCCTGGGCCTCGGTTTCGGTCACCGCCCGGTCACGGAACCCGACAGGCACGCCAGGCACCATCGCGTGGTGGCGCAAGTACAAGCGCTTGATGGCCGGTATCGAGTTGTCGTTCGGGCGCAGGGGCAGCTCGACGGGGCGCGCGGGGAAACTCTTCGGGTCTTCGGCAAACACCAGGACGTGGCCCTGGGGAGTGTGTTCGAAGTGGTAATGAATGCCTTCTTCCTCACACAGCCGTTGCAGGAGGGCCAGGTCGCTTTCGTCGTACTGGATGCAGAATGGGCGACACGGATACTGCCCATGGGGCAGCTCGAAACGGTAACTGTCGGCGGGCAGAGCGTTGTCTTGCAGCAGGCGTTGCAGCAGTTGCACCACGCTGAGCCGATGGAAAACCCGGCGCCGCGGGCCTTGTTCCAATCGCAGCAGGTAGGGCACCAACGTCAAGCGGTAGCCGATGCGCCGCGGTGCCGAGGCACTCAGGCTGACGCTGTGGACAATCCCATGGATGCCCGACTCGCCGTCCAGGCGCAGGAACGCCGGATGCCCCAACAGCAGGTCGGGGTTTATCGGTGGGGCCAGGCCGATCAGTTCGAGGTCAAAGCGGTACGGCTGGTTAAGGGCTTCGCGGCCATTGAAGCGCAAGACTTGCAACTGCAAGTCGTTTTGCGTGAGCGTCAGGCTGAAGGGACTTTCCGTGTCGTTGCGCATCGCGCCTCCTACTGGCAGGGACAGAGGCCCAGAGGGTACGAAACCACGGGGGGAAACGGTGCTTGCGAGCCGCTATTTCAGAAAAGCCCTACAACACACTGTGAAAATGTCGATCCGGCACGGTGAATTTTTTGGTCGATCAGCCGGTTTAGGCCGTATAAACTTGCGCCACAGCGCCGGCCGGCAGATGTCTCGGCGCGTCAGACAAGAGAGTGAGTAATGGGCGCACAGTGGAAGGTTAAACACAAAGAAGCGGCTGCCAACGCCAAGGGCAAGATCTTCGGCAAACTGGTGAAGGAAATCACCATTGCCGCGCGCAACGGTGCCGATACTGCGACCAACGCGCACTTGCGTCTGGTGGTCGAGCAGGCGAAGAAGGCCTCGATGCCCCGCGAGACCCTGGAACGTGCGATCAAGAAAGGTTCTGGCCAGCTCGGTGAAACCGTGCAATACCACCGCGTCACCTACGAAGGGTTCGCGCCGCACCAGGTGCCGCTGATCGTTGAATGCGTGACCGATAACATCAACCGTACCGTCGCTGAAATTCGCGTCGCGTTCCGCAAGGGCCAACTGGGCGCCTCGGGTTCGGTGGCGTGGGACTTCAACCACGTCGGCATGATCGAAGCCGCGCCGGACAGCCCTGACGCCGATCCGGAAATGGCCGCCATCGAGGCCGGTGCCCAGGATTTCGAGCCGGGCGAAGACGGCGCGACGTTGTTTCTCACCGATCCCGTCGACCTCGATGCCGTGCAGAAGGCGTTGCCGGAGCAGGGCTTCACCGTGTTGTCGGCCAAGCTGGGCTACCAGCCGAAGAACCCGGTCAGCGGCTTGACCGACGAGCAGATGGCTGAAGTCGAAGCCTTCCTCGAAGGCCTCGACAACCATGATGACGTGCAGGACATGTTTGTCGGGTTGGCGGGTTAAGTACTACCCGCAATGCCCTGTGGTGAGGGAGTTTGCTCCCTCGCCACGGTCGCGCAGTAAGCCTTCAATCTCATCGAACCCTGGCCGTGCCAGCACCTCCGGCTGACAGCAGCGCGCCTCCAGATCCAGCAGCCATGCAAGATCCTGCGCACTGGACGCCGGTTCGATCCGCGCCAGCAATTCCCCCAGCAAGATCCCGAAGGCCCGCACCTCGATGCGTTGCAGTGCTCGGGTTTGCACGGTGTCGACCGTGGCGTGGAACGACGCCGCGCCAAAGTCCCCCAGCAGGCAATCGCCCTGGTCATTGCAGAGGATATTGTGCCCGTATAGATCCCCATGGGTGATGCCCTGATGGTGCAGGTGCGCCGCCACCGAGGCGATGCCGTGGGCGATGCGCAAGGCTGCCGGGGCGCTCAGGCGCAGTTGATCGGCATATACGTCGCGGGTGCATGACGCCAGGCTCGGCAGCCCGGCGAGGTTGCGATAGCTGGGTTCGATCAGTGCCATGATCAGCCCGGCCTGTTGCTCGGGGTGCCCGGCGACCTGACCCAACACGTCAATCAGGTTCGGGTGTCGACCGGCCGTGATGCAGGCATGCATTTCATGCAGGGGTGAGCCGTCGCTGGTCATCTGGCCTTTGTACAGCTTCACCGCGACGTTTCGCGCCACCTGGCCGGGCGTCTGCCAGAGCGCTTGATGAATCACTCCGGAGGCGCCTTCGCCCAATTGTCGTTGCAGCGTCAGTTGCGACCAGTCGATGGGCGTCGTGGTGTTCAAGGCTGCGGCATCGGCCTGGGTTTCCAGTGGGTTGCCGGCGTAGGCCAGCCAACTGAGGCTCGGCAGCTCCAGCAACCATTGCGGCAGTTCGGTCAGTTGGTTGGCGGCGATGCGCAGCAGTTCCAGGCGATGACACTGGCCCAGGCTCGCCGGCAACTGCTGCAAACAGTTGCCGGCCAACATCAGTTTTTGCAGGTGCGGGCGTTGGCCCAGCTCGTCCGGCAAGTGGCTGACGTCGTTGTCGGTCAGGATCAGCCAGCGCAGCTGTGGTGGCAGCGCGGCGCCCGTGACGCGGGTGATGCGGTTGGCCTTGAAACCGACCATGGTTAACGCGTTGCAACGGCCCAGGCATTCGGGCAGTTCAGTGAAGCGGTTGTCGGAACAGAACAGCACGCGCAGGCGAGTCAGCCGATGCAGGTCGTCGGGCAGCGTGTCCAACTGATTGCCGCTGAGGTTGAGGATCTCGAGGGAGTCGGCCAGCTCGAAGATTTCCCGGGGAAACTCCGTCAAGCCGCAGGCCAGGTCCAGCCGGGTAGTGCCCGAGAGCTGGCCGGCGCGTAGTTGGGCGAGGGTGTGCATGGCTGGGGTCGCTGTTGATCAAGGGGTGGGCACAAGAACCTGTGGCGAGGGAGCTTGCTCCCGCTGGCTGCATGGCAGCCCCAAAAGCGGCTATGCAATCAGTCTGACACACCTTGGTGTCAGGTTTGAGGGCTGCTTCGCAGCCCAGCGGGAGCAAGCTCCCTCGCCACAGGTTATCTTCAGGCACTAAGCCCGAGATGGCCGCATGATAACTGCAAAATTCGCGCTAGCGCTCGATGCTGCGGTTCCAGCGGGCGTTCCAGGCCGGGCGTTGTTCGTTGACCTGGTCCCAATCCACGGCAATCGCTGTTTCCAGGTATTGCTTCATCGCCTCCACCTGGCCACGGGTCTTGTCGGTGGTCGGGGTGTTGGGGTTGGAAGGAATCTGGTCGCCTTCTTCCAGGGCAATGGCCTGGGCTTGTGGGGTCAGCAGGAAAGCGGCGAGCTTTTGCGCCAGTTCCGGCTGGGTGTTTTGCGCAATGGTGCATTCGGCGACGTTGAGGACCACGGCGCCTTCCTTCGGCTGGGCATACTCGACGGGCATGCCCTTGAGTTTCAGCGCGGTCACCTGGGTCGGTGTCAGCGGGAACAGCGCGGCTTCGTCGGTCTGTAGCATTTCGGATATCTTCGCCGAGCTCGGGATGTACTCCAGCACGTTGCGCCCCACTGTGTTCGGCCACGCCTTGAAACCTGGCTCGACGTCGGTTTCGCTGCCGCCCTGGATCCGGTTGAACATCAAAAAGCCGTGCAGGCCGAAGGTGGACGAGGCCATCGACTGGAACACCACTTTGTCCTTGAAGCGCGGATCGGCCAGGTCCAGCCATGAAGTGGGCGTATTCCAGCCTTTTTCCTTGAACAGCCGCGTGTTGTAGGCCAGCCCCGTCACCCCGAGGCTGACGGCCACGGCCTGATCCTTGATACGCCCCTTGGCCGGGATCTGCGCCAGGGTCGGGCTGTCCTCGAGCTTGTCGCACAGCCCCATGGCGATGGCGCGGTACATGATGCCGTCATCGAGAAACATCACGTGCATCTGCGGGTTGCCTTTACTGGCCTGGACTTTCGCCAGGATGTCGGCGGAGGTGCCGGGCACGATGACCACTTTGACGTTGTTGGCTTTCTCGAACGCCGGCAGGACCTTGTCGGCGTAGAGCCGCTCCATGGTGCCGCCGTTCATGCCCAGGTAAAGCGTCGGCTCGGCCAACGCCTGGGTGACCGGGAGCAGGGCGCCCAGGCAAGCGGAACCCAGCGAGCAGAAGCCGAACAGTGCACTGCGTTTGACGTTATTCATTGGCGCGACCTTCCTCTATCAAGCAACGGAGATGGAGTGAAACCGGGTGATGGAAAACGCATCCAGCGGCGTGGTCGAAGCCCCGCTGCAGATGATCTCGGTGAGTGCCTGGCCCACCGCCGGGCCGATCTGGAAGCCCGCGCCGGCAAAGCCAAACGCGTGCAATAGACCGGGCTGGGTGCTGCTGTGGCCGATCACCGGCTGGCGATCAGGCAGGTAACCTTCGGTGCCGCTCCAGGTACGAATCGCCTGGGCGCCCTCCAAAAACGGGTAGAGCTCGACGGCCTGGCGCAGGATTTCCAGCACGGCGTTCTGGCCGGGCCGGGCGCGAGCGGCATCCAGGGCAAAACCCTGGCCGCCTCCCAGCACGCAATTGCCGCGCGAGACCTGGCGGGCGTAGATACCGCCCCCCTCGACACCGGTGCTGGCGTCCATGACCAGGGGCAAGGGTTCGGTGACCAGCATCGCCGGGTGCCCGGCGTGCATCGGCACCGCTTCACCGAATTGCGCGGCGAACTGGCTGGCCCAGGCTCCGGCGCAGTTCAGCAGCCAGGGCGCGTGGAACGTCAGGCCCGGTGCGGTGTGTACGACAAAGCGTTGGCCGTCGTGCACCACGGCGCTGACGGTGCATTGTTCATGGACTTGCGCACCCTGTCGGCGAGCGGCCTGGGCAAAGGCTGGGGATACCAGGCGTGGATTGGCATGGCCGTCATCCGGGCACAGCGACGCCCCGACCGCGACGGCGCCGACCCACGGAAAACGCCGGCGCAGGGCGGTGCGATCGAGCAGTTGCAACTCCAGGCCGAAGCCTTGGCTGGCGACGGCGTAGTCGTGCAGCGCTTGCAGGTCTTCAGCACTGCGGGCCAGCTTCAGATGACCGCTGCGCTGGTACTCGCCGTCGATGCCGATCAACTGGGGCAACTGGCGCCAGATTTCATGGGCCCGTTGCGACAGGGGCAGTTGCGACAGGGGGCGGCCCTGGCGGCGCACACCGCCGTAGTTCACGCCGCTGGAGTGCGAGCCGCAGAAGTCGCGCTCCAGCAACGCCACCCGGCGTCCGGACTGGCTCAGGAACAACGCGGCCGAGGCGCCGACGATACCGCCACCAATGATCACTGCATCCACTTCGATCATGGCTCGACCTCCAGGCCGAACGGCACGGGCTTGATCGGCGCCTGGGCCCGCAAGCGGCCGATGCTGGCGACGGCGCGGCCACTTTCGCAGGCAATGATTTCCGCGGCAGCGGCGCCGCACATCCGCCCCTGGCAGCGACCCATGCCGACCCGGCAATGGGCCTTGACCCGGTTGATCTCCCAATGGCCTTCGCCCACCACCCGGCGGATATCGCCAGCGCTGACTTCTTCGCAGCGGCAGATCATCAGGTGATCGGCAGCGTCGGCGGCCCAGCGTTCAGGAAAGGCAAAGGCGCGCTCCAGGCCTTCCCGGAATCGGCCGATGCGTTCAAGGGTTTCTTCCAGTTGCGTGCAACGCTGCGGGTCGGTCGAGTAGCCGAGGTCTTCGAGCAAGGCCAGGGCCGCCCGTTCACCGGCCAATTGCGCTGCGTCGGCGCCCATGATCCCGGCGCCGTCACCGGCCAGGTAAATCCCCGGGACGCTGCTGCGCCCGGCGTGGTCTCGTTGGGGCAGCCAGGCGCGGTTGAGGGCGTTCCAGGTAAACGCACATCCCAGCAGGTCGGCCAGTTGGGTTTCGCTGCGCAAGCCGTGGGCGAAGGCCACCGCGTCACAGTCGAGGGTGTGTTTACCGCTGGTGTTGCGCCATTGCAGCGACTGCACCCGACGTTCTCCATCCAGATGTGTCAGGCTCGCGCCTTGATGCACGGCGATGCCGCGGGCGGCCAGCCAGGCGCGGTAGTAGAGGCCCTTGGCGAGGGTGGCCGGTTGGGCCAGCAGGCCGGGCAGGGCGCGGACTTGGGCGCCAAAGGGCGAGCTGTCGAGGACGGCGACCACATTGGCGCCGGCCCGGGCGTATTGATAGGCCACCAGATACAACAAGGGACCGCTGCCAGCGAACACTACCCGTTCGCCGATGGCGCAGCCCTGGAACTTCAGGGCAATCTGCGCCGCGCCCAGGCTGTATACCCCGGGCAGGGTCCATCCCGGCACGGGCAGGACCCGGTCGGTGGCGCCGGTTGCGACGATCACGCTGGCGTACTCGAGGCGGTCGGCGCGGCCTTCATGCAGGGTATCGAGCAGGCCGGCCTCGGCGTTCCACACCAGGGTGTCGGGACGGTAATCGAGCTGTTCGCGCAACGCGTCAAGCGTCTGGTGGACGGCGTTGGCCTTGTGCGCTTCGAAGCCATAGAGCTCGCTAGGCGAACGCTTGAAATTGGCCGGTTGGCGCCGATAGATCTGCCCGCCACCGCGAGCGGCTTCGTCCAGCAGGACCGGGTACAGGCCGTGGGCGACCAGGGTCTGCGCGGCGCGGATACCGGCCGGGCCGGCGCCGATGATGGCTATCGGTTTCATCGCCACCTCACGGGCAGGGCCGGGGGATTTGTGGGGTTGTCGAAACGGTCATCGCGAGCAAGCTCGCTCCCACATGGGATCGGTTGTGAATGCCGGTTTTGTCCACGCCGCAGTCCCCCTGTGGGAGCGAGCTTGCTCGCGATGAGGCCATGCCTGTCGACAATGTTCATACCTGGCGCCCCGGTTCGCGGCTGATGTGCTGCCCGGCTTCCAGCAGGGTCGAGCAGGCGCGTACGCGGCGGCCGTCGCCCAGGCGCACCCAGCAGTCCTGGCAGGCACCCATCAGGCAGAAGCCAGCCCGGGGCTCGGCGCTGAAGTCACTGCCGCGCAGGTGTTCGCTGCAGGTCAGCACGGCGGTCAGCAGCGTGTCCCCCAGCAGCCCGGTGGCGGGCTGGCCGTCGAGGGTGAAGTCCAGGGCCGGGCGGTCGCCTTCGGCCAGTCGTTTCAGCAGTGCCATGACACCCTCATTGTTTGCCTACCAGGACCCGATCCAGGCCATAGACCCGATCGAGCAGAATCATGGTCAGCGCGGTGAGCCCGATGACCAGCGCCGACACCGCCGCCATCATCGGATCGATGGATTCGGTGGCGTACACGTACATGCGCACCGGCAAGGTTTGCGTGGCCGGCGAGGTGACGAAGATCGACAGCGTGACTTCATCGAAACTGTTGATGAACGCCAGCAGCCAGCCCCCGGCCACCCCCGGCAGGATCATTGGCAAGGTGATTTGCCGGAACAGCGTGAAGCGTCCGGCCCCCAACGATTGCGCGGCCTGTTCGGCACTGCGGTCCAGGCCGATGGCCGAGGCCAGCACCAGGCGCAGCACATACGGCGTGATCACCAGCACATGAGCGAAGATCAACCAGGCGAAGCTGCCGTTCACGCCCATCAGCGCAAACAGGCGCAGCAAGGCGACCCCCAGCACCAGGTGCGGAATGATGATCGGTGACAGGAACAAGCCGTTGAAGAAATCCCGCCCCGGGAACGCGAGCCGGGTAATCGCCAGGGCCGCCGGCACCGCAATCAGCGTCGCCAGGGAGGCCGCGCAGAACGCCAGGACCAAGCTGTTGTAGAACGCGTCGACAAAATCCGCGCGTTCGAACACCGCGCGAAACCAGCGCAGGGAAAACTCGGTGGTCGGCAGGCTCAGGGTGTTTTCCGGGGTGAAGGCGACGAGGCAGACCACCACCAGCGGCGCGAGCATGAAGACCACCACCAAGGCGTGGAACAGCAGCGCGAAAGGACCGTTTCTGGACATGACGAATTATCCCAATGACTTCTTGTAGCGGCCTTCGATCATCCGGTTCCACGACAGCATGATCAGCAGGTTGAGCAGCAGCAGCGCGACGGCGATGGCCGCGCCCATCGGCCAGTTCAGCTCCGACAGGTACTGGTCGTAGATCAACGTGGCGACCATCTTCAAGCGCCGTCCGCCGAGCAGGCCGGGAATCGCGAAGGAGCTGGCGGCGAGGCCGAACACAATGAGGGTGCCGGACAGCACGCCGGGCATGATTTGCGGCAACACTATTTTGCGGATCACCGTGAACTGGCTCGCCCCCAGGGACAGCGCGGCCTGTTCGGCGGCCGGGTCGAGTTTCTGCAACGAGGTCCAGACTGGAATGATCATGAACGGCAACATCACGTGGACCAGGGCGATGACCACGGCGAACGGTGTATAGAGCAGCTTCATTGGCGCACTGCCGAGGGCTTGCAGGGCCTGGTTGATCAGGCCGTCGGCACCGAGCAAGAGGCTCCAGCCGAAGGCCCGCACCACCACCGAAATCAGCAGCGGCGTGAGAATCAGGATCAGGAAAATCGAGCGCCATGGCGCGCCCATGCGGCTGAGGATGTACGCCTCGGGCACGCCGATCAGCACGCACAAAACAGTGGTCAGGGCGCTGATCCAGAATGTGCGCAAAAAGATCTCGTAGAAGTACGGATCACCCAGCAGGCTGGTGTAGTGCTCGAGGGTGTAGGCGTCGCCGTCGATGCCCGAACTGTAGTCGAAGACGTTGAACGACAGGACCAAGGTCAAGCCCAAGGGAATCACCAGCAAGCCCAGGTACAAGGCCAGGGCCGGCGCGGACATCAGGTAGCCTTGCCGACCGCGGCGCATCGCATCGATCAGCTTCATGCCGGTACCTCGTCCACGCTCAGCACCCGCAGCAGTGCCGGATCCCAGTCCAGGCCCACCGCCGTGCCTTCGACCAAGGGCGCCGAGCCGTCGTTGCGGCGCACCACGCAGAGCTCACCCAGGCCGGTGGACACGCCGTACAGCCATTGGCTGCCCAGGAAAAAACGGCTGACGAGGGTGCCTTGCAGTCGCCCCGAACCGGCCTCGCACAAGTCGATTTTTTCCGGGCGCAGGCTCAGGGTCAGCTCGCCATCGGCCTGGCTGCAGGCTTGAACGACGCCCGCACTGTCCCGCACGCCGGGCAGCAGGTTGGCTTTGCCGACGAAGCTGGAAATGAACTCGGTGCGCGGGTGCTCGTAAAGGGTGTACGGCGCGTCGATCTGGGTGATGCGCCCGGCCTGCATCACCACGACCCGGTCACTGATCGACAGCGCTTCGGACTGGTCGTGGGTCACCATCAGTGTGGTGATTCCGACTTCGCGCTGGATGCGGCGAATTTCGTATTGCATCTCTTCGCGCAAGTTGGCGTCGAGGTTGGACAGCGGTTCGTCGAGCAACAGCACCGGCGGTTCGATCACCAAAGCCCGGGCCAGTGCCACGCGTTGGCGCTGACCGCCCGAGAGTTCTCGTGGGTAGCGGTCGGCGTGGCGGTCCAGGCGGACCAGTTTCAACACCCGGTCCACCCGTTGTTGCAGTTCGGCGGTGGCCACTTTGCGCATGCGCAGGCCGAAGGCGACGTTGTCCCTGACGGTCATGTGGGGGAACAGCGCGTAGCTCTGGAACACTACCCCCAGGCCACGGCTGGCGGGCTTGGCGTGGGTAATGTCGCGCCCGTCCAGCAGGATGCGCCCGCTGCTGACTTCGACGAAGCCGGCAATCATTTGCAGGGTTGTGGTCTTGCCGCAGCCGGAAGGCCCCAGTAGCGAGACAAACTCGCCTTTTTCCACCGACAGGTTGGTGGCGACCACGGCGTCGATGTCGCCGTAGCGTTTGCCAAGTCCTTCAAGTTGCACAAAAGCCATCGCTGCGCTCCACCTGGGATTGTTATGCGTCGCCGCAAGGGCGCGCTTTTTTGTATGGGCAGATACGAAAGGGTGCTGCTGGGGTGCGTTGGCGCTCGACCTCGAGTCGGCTGCCGCTGTTGTTCGAATCGCCCCTGTCTGGACGAAGAGTAGGACGAAGAATAGGATGGGCTCAATGGACTATTTCACTGAGATGAAGACTATTTTCAGTTTCATTCAGTGAGTAAATTTAACAATGAGAAATTGCATGGTTGATTCCACTGATCGGAATAATGACAAGGGCGAAGTCGGTGTCGGAGCGGTCTCCAGGCTGTTTGCCGTGCTGCGCAGCTTGGGTGACACCGTCGAAGGCGGCGAGCGAGTGACGCAATTGGCCCAGCGCATCGGCCTGTCCCAGCCCACCACGCATCGCTTGCTGCGCAGCCTGATGGACGAGGGCATGGTCGAGCAGGATGCCCGCAGCAAACGCTATCGCCTGAGCCTGGAGTTCTTCGCCCTGGCGGCCCGCGCCGGCAATACCGGCAACTTGCGTGATCTGGTGCGCCCGGCCATGCTGCGGTTGTCGGCGTCCTTGGGGGACTCGCTGTTTTTGCTCGCCCGCAGTGGTTTCGATGCCATCTGCCTGGACCGCAGCGAGGGACCGTTTCCGATCCGCACGTTCACCGGTGATATTGGTGGCCGCGTGGCGTTGGGCGTGGGGCAGGGCAGCCTGGCGATCCTGGCGTTCCTGCCGGAAGAGGAGCGCGACACGGTGATTCAATACAACCTGCCACGGCTCAAGGATTTCCATCTGTACGACGAAGTCTTCCTGCGTTCGGAAGTGCAGAACGTGCGCGCGCTGGGCTACGCCGGGCGTAACACCGGCGTATTGCAAGGCATGGCCGGGGTGGCCGTGCCGATCCTGGACCGTGATGGCCGGGCCGTGGCCGCCTTGAGCGTGGCAACCGTGAGCGACCGGTTGGGGCCCGACCGCCTGCCGACGGTGGTGGACATGCTCAAGCGCGAGGCAGCCCTGATCGGGCCGCGGATCAACCCGTTCGACCCGTTGCTGCGCAGGCCTTCGCAGGTGTTTGGGCAGGGGTGAACACTGCCTCAAGACCACCGCGGATCCCCTTGTGGGAGCGAGCTTGCTCGCGATGGCGGCCGTTCAATTAGCAATGATGTTGACTGACACACCGCTATCGCGAGCAAGCTCGCTCCCACAGGGATCTGCGCGGATCAGAAGTCCAATGTCTGCTTGAGTCGCTGCATCGTCGGCGTGTCACTCGGTATGACCACCGCATAGTTGTAGCCCGGCCCGGACCAGTACTCGGCTTGCAACTCGCCATCGCGGCGACTGCCCCGGGGCAGCAGGAAGTTTTTCGGGCCGGGTGGGCGCACGTAGAAGCTGATTTTCTGACCGCTCGGGTCCTGATAGACCACCATCGCCGCCGCGCCTTGCTCGGTGCTGAGCAAACGCCCGCTGACCGGTTTGAAACCGGCGCTGGACAGGTCGGGCAGCCGGTCGGCCTGGGTGAAGTAGCGGTCGAGCCAATCTTGCATGTGCTGCTCGTCGCCGCTCTGGTAATCGGCTGGAAGGATGCCCTGCTGGGCAATCAACCGGTACGCCTGGAGGGCATCGGCCATGGGTGCTGCGGCGCTGAGCAGGGTCATTTGCCGCGCCTGCCAGCCACCGAAGCCACCCACGCTGACGGCCAGCAACAACACCGCGGCGCTGGCCAGGTGGCGATGGGTGCGGTGTTTCAGGCGCTGGCGAATCATGGCCGGGTCGAGGTCCGGGTTGGGCGGTTGTTGCAAGGTTCCGCTCAGGGCCGTGCGCAGGTGCTGCGCGTCCTGTTGCCAGGCCCGGACGCGGGCGGCGACTTCGGGCTGGTTGGCCAGGTAGGTTTCGACCAGGCGCTGGTCGGCCTCGCTCAGTTGGCGATCGACATAGGCGTGCAGGTCGCTGTCGCTGGGGGGCATGCTGATCATTTGAGTATCCGCAGGGTGGGGCGGGTGATTTCGCCGTCGCTGAGTTGGCGCAGCGCCTGGCGGGCGCGGGACAGGCGGGACATCACCGTGCCGGTCGGTACGCCGAGGATGTCGGCGACTTGCTGGTAGCTCAAGCCTTCCACCGACACCCACAACAACAGCGCACGCTGTTCCGTCGTGAGCTGATCGAAGGCCTGCAAAGACGACTGTGCGATCACGCTGCGCTCGGCCGAAGGGTGGGCATCGTCGCGGCCGGTGAAAAACTCCAGCATGCGTGCGTAGCGGCGGGAGCGGCGATGGCCGTCGAGAAACTGCCGATACAGGATCGAAAACAGCCAGGCTCGCAGATCGCCGTCCGGGCGCTTGTCGTTCCATTTGGACAACGCCCGTTCCAGGCACATCTGCACCAAGTCGTCGGCGTTGCTCGGGTTGCGCGTCAGCGACACGGCAAAGCGCCGTAGCCTGGGGATGAGTTCGCGCAACTGTTCGTCGAGTGCATTCATGGAAGGTGGCTTCTGTAGGCAGTCACTGCGCCGGGACTGGAAAGACGATCCGCGAACGAGATTATTCCAGTGCTGGAAAAATAAATACGAGGCGTGGGAATAAACCTGCCAGGCCTTCGTCTGACGGATCCTTTCCAACAAATGGCCTCGCGCCCTGGAGCTTTCTCATGGTTGATCCTTCACCCTCGGCGAGCCGGCCGCCCTTGAGTGCCGCCGCCCTGACACTGCGCCTGAGTGGCATTGCCGTGATTGTCGCCGCGCTGGCCGGGCTGTTTGCCTACGTCAATGGCAGCCTTGACCCACAGCGTCTGACACCGGAAGCGCTGGTCAATGTCTTGGAAAAAAACAACGGCGTTCACCCGGGCTTTCGACGCAACCACTCGAAAGGGGTCTGCGTCGCGGGTTATTTCCAAAGCTCGGGCGAGGCCAGCGCCTATTCCAGCGCCCAGGTGTTCTCGCTGCCGCAAACGCCCGTGGTTGGGCGTTTCGCCTTGCCCAGCGGTAACCCTTATGCACCGGACGGCAGTGTGCCGATTCGCAGCCTGGCGTTGCGTTTTACCCAGGCCAACGGCCAGCAATGGCGCACCGGCATGAACAGCATGCCCGTGTTTCCGGTGGGCACCCCCGAAGCCTTCTACCAACTCCAGCAAGCCCAGTCGCCGGACCCTGCCACAGGGAAACCGAATCCCGCGGCCGTACCGGCGTTCTTTGCCGCCCATCCCGAAGCCGTGCCGTTCCTGCAATGGATCAAGACCGCCAAGCCGTCGGCCAGTTATGCCACCGAAACCTACAACAGCATCAACGCCTTCTATCTGGTCAACCCCGCCGGGCAGCGCCAGGCCGTGCGCTGGGGCGTGGTACCGCTGAGCCAGGACGCTGCCGATGCGACGCCACCCCAGGGCGCCGACTTCCTTGAGCAAGACCTGGCGAAGCGTCTCGCCGCCGGGCCGTTGCGCTGGCAACTGAACATCACCTTGGCCAACCCGGGGGACCCGGTGAACGACGCCAGCAAGGCCTGGCCCGTTGACCGCAAGGTGCTCAACGCCGGCACGCTGGTGCTGGAGCGCACCCAGGCGCAGGACAACGGCGAATGCCGCGACATCAACTATGACCCGCTGATCCTGCCCCAAGGGATCGAAGGGTCTGACGATCCGCTGTTGGTCGCGCGTTCCGCTGCCTATGCCAGTTCCTATCTGCGTCGTACCAGCGAAGTGAGCCAATTGCCCGCCACCCAGGAGTCCCGCCCATGAGCGCCCCTCGTCACTTCGCACCGCTGGCTCGGCTGCTGCACTGGCTGATGGCATTGATGATCATCGCCATGCTGTTTATCGGCGCCGGCATGGTCGCTTCGGTGTCCGCACGCCATGAATGGCTGCTGCAGTTGCACAAACCATTGGGCATCGCGATTTTGCTGTTGGTGATCGTGCGCCTGGTGGTGCGTTTTACTACCCGCCAACCGCCGCTGCCGACCGATCTGCCGGGTTGGCAAGTGCTGGCGGCAAACGTTTCCCATGTGCTGTTGTACGCCTTGATGCTGGTTCTGCCCCTGTTGGGCTGGGGCATGATTTCGGCGGCGGGGGATCCGGTGATGCTCGGTAACTGGTTGCAACTGCCTTCGATCCTGCCCGCCCACGCCCAGACATTCGCACTGCTGCGCAAGGCCCACGGGTACCTGGCTTACTTGTTGTTCCTGACCGTGCTGGTGCATCTGGCGGCGGCGCTGTTTCACGCGTGGGTGCGCCGGGATGAGGTGCTGGACAGTATGTTGCGCGGCAAGGGCTGAAGTGGGTGAACGACTCAAAATACTGCGGGAGCGAGCTTGCTCGCGATGACGGCAGCACAGCCAACATCTCTGCAAGCTGACCCGCCGCTATCGCGAGCGAGCTCGCTCCCACAGGGGTTCAGGGGACTTGGATGATGGTGGGAGCAAAGCTTGCTCCCACCCAGCGTGTCCACTTTGGATAGGGTTGATCAGGTCGTTGGATCAGCGCAATTGGTCAACCATGGCCTCAATGGTGCTCAACACATCCTTGCCCAGTTGCATCGAGCGTTTGCCAGACCAGCCGGTGATCGGGTTCGGGTGATCGTCATGGTCCTTGAATGGCATTTCCAGGGTCAGGGACAGGCAGTCATATTTCTGCCCGACCGCGTTACAGGCCAGGGTCATGTTGGCCTGGCCCGGTTCGTCACGGGTGTAGCCGTGAGCGGTCTGGAAGTCTTTGGTCTGATGCTTGAGATGGTTGCGAAAGCGCTCTTCGAGTTCGGCGATGCGCGGCGTGTAGCCCGGGTTGCCTTCGCAACCGGCGGTGAAGACGTGGGGAATTTCCTCATCACCGTGAGCGTCGAGGAACAGATCGACGCCGTACTTTTCCATTTGCTGCTGTACGAAAAAGACTTCGGGGCTGATTTCCGGACTGGCGTTCTGCCAGGCGCGGTTGAGGTCCTGGCCCATGGCGTTGGTCCGCAGATGACCGTGTAACGCGCCGTCCGGGTTCATGTTCGGCACCAGGTACAGGTCGGCCTTGGCGAGCAACCGGTTCAGTTGCCCATCGTCATGCTGCTGGAGGCGTTCGATCACGCCTTCCATGAACCACTCGGCCATGTGCTCGCCGGGGTGCTGCTGGGCGATGATCCAGATTTTGCGCCGGCCTTCGGCACCGCTGCCCTTGCGCAGCAATTGAATGTCACGGCCTTCCACGCTTTTACCAACGGCCAATAGCTCGGTGCCGGCCTTGTGCTGCGCTTGCTCGATCAGCCAGTCATGACGGCCACGGCTGTAGGGTTCGAAGTAGGCGAACCAGGCGTGGGGTTGTTCGGCTTCCAGATGAAAGCGCAGGGCGTCGCCTTCAAACTGGGTCGGAATGCGGAACCAATTGACGTGATCGTAGGAGGCGACGGTCTGGTAGCCCGTCCAGGCCTTGTTGTAAGACGATTGACTGGCGTTGAGCAGGCGGAAGGAATGCTCCTGGCCGACGTGCAAGCCGCTGGCCTTGAAGTGGAACCACTGGAAATGGGCGCTGCGGGTGTCGGGCCTGATCTTGAGCAACGACTGCAATGGGTTGCTGATGTCGACGACTTCGATGTTGCCGCTGTCGAAATTGGCACTGATATCAAAGGAAGATTTAGCCACGGTCACGATTCCTGGAAAGGATTTTCATGGCCGTTACTTTACACGCAAGAAAGGGAAAACCGGGACGATTTACGTCACGTGAACGAGGGGGCGTCCTCCCTGGACGCCGAGCCAGCTTAGAGAGTCTGCAATTGATTCTCAAGTGCTTGTTGCCGATAGTTTTCGCCCGTGGGGCAGGGGGACGCTTGTAAACGGATATTCATTTGCTATCATCGCCGCCATCGAATTGGCAGCACCCCAAAAAGACTTCATTAGCCTGAAGACATAAGCCGAAAAATCGGCAAAAAAAGACCCGGCAAAAAGCCGGGTCAAAAACCGTGATTAGCCTGATGAGGAGATATTCCAGAAGTCCGACCTAAGGTCTTCTGGTCTATCGACTGATCTCGCGACCAGCTGATGCAATAATAATCATTATCATTTGCAAGTCAAATGGTTTTATCGCATCGATTGGAAAATTTTTTCTCGTCGTCCGCGTTCGCGACGACATTCCCAAGGGTTACCGCTAGCGAGTAGGGTAGCCATCCAGGGATCGGTCAAGCATCACCTTGACCAGATCGATCATGTGCACCACCGAAAATGCCAGGTCACGGCTCGAACCGTCTAACTGGTTGGCCGACTCATGGGCGGTTGCCGCTGCACAGCGCAGCAGGTCGCACGCATGGACCAGGGCTTCCTCCGCGCTGACGCTGTGGCTGACCTCGAAAAAACGATGTTCTGCCTGGGCTGGCGAAACACCTGGTTTCAAGTAGTAATCGAGGGCGCGTTTGGCTGCCGGGCAATCCTGCAATGAAGGGAACGTGCCGTCGAAAGGGCTGCTGGGCTGGTCTGTATTGGGTGTGTCCATGGCGATGAAAATCTCCGTGTGAGGGGCTGAACTCCTGAATCCAGAATAGTACTTACCGTAATTGTGACGACAATTTAAATACTACAATTTGTGTTTTGCGGGTCGGAGCCACCCACGTATCGTGCCGCACATGGATAAATGGATAGAGTTGGTCAAGGCCAAGATGAAGGAGCTGCGCATCACGCAAGTGGTGCTCGCAGAGCGGTTGGGAATGTCCCAGGGCGGCGTCGGCCATTGGCTGACCAAGCGCCGGCAGCCCAGTGTCGACGACATGAACCGGGTCCTGCGGGAGCTGGGGCTGGAGTTTCTGGAAGTGGCCATGGTGATCCGCGAGCCGGACACCTCCACCGAAGAAGGCATGGCACTGGCGCAGAAGTACAACCCGTACTTCCGTTACCCGGTCAGTGAGTGGCACGAGGTTGGCGCGGTTCGCGAAGGCGATCCCGGCGCCTACAGCCAGGCGCGCTACGAACTGACGGACTACCACGCCCTGGGCGATGCATTCTGGCTGGTGGTGGTGGGCGATGCGATGACCGCACCCAGTGGGTTGAGCATTCCCGAGGGCATGTCGATCCTGGTGGATCCGGCCATCGAGGCGGTGCCCGGCAAACTGGTGGTCGCCTGCCTGCCCGGCAGCAGTGACGCGACCTTTCGCAAATTGATCGAAGAGAGCGGGCAGCGTTACCTGGTTCCGCTCAATCCGACTTACCCGAAAAACCTGTACACCGAGCAATGCCGCATCATCGGTGTGGTGGTGCAGGCCACCATCAGGTTCTGACTGGATCGGCCCTGGGAGCGGGCCGATGCCTATTCTTCGAACGCCACCAGGACACTGCCCTCGCTGACCATTTCGCCTTCCTGGCAATACAGCGCCTTGATCACACCGGCCTTGGGCGCACGAATGCTGTGCTCCATTTTCATGGCCTCCAGTACCACCAGTTGAGCCCCGGCTTCCACCGTCTGGCCGACACCCACCAAGACCCGCACGATGCTGCCATTCATGGGCGCGACCAGGCCGCCTTGATGGCTGTGGCTGGCTTCGGCGGCGGCCAGCGGGTCGTACAGGTCGATCCGATGCAAGTCACCTTCCCACTGCAGATACAGGCTGTCGACCTGGCGAATGGCCCGATGGCTGCGGCGCAGGCCGTGGTGCTCGATCGTCAATTGCTCACCCTTGAGTTCCGCGCAATGGGTTGTGACGTCCAGCGTCAGCGCACGATCCTGACCTTCACAGCTCAGGTGCAGGGTGGTTTCCCTCGGCAACCCCAGGCGCATGCCGGTGGTGCTGGCCCACGGTGAACCGGCGTCATCGCCGCGTACGTGCGGTGCCAGGCTCAAGGCGACTCCCTGGGCGGCGGCGAACCAGAACGCGTCATCCAATTCGCCGGGCTCTGGCAGTAATTGCGCCTGGTAACGTGGGATAAATCCGGTGTCCAGCTCTGCCGCCGCGAAGGCGGGATGGGCGACGATTCGGCGCAGAAACCCGATATTGGTTTTCAGCCCGCCAATGACAAATTCATCTAGCATGCTCAACAGCCGCAAGCGCGCCTGCTCACGGTCTTCACCCCAGGCAATCAGCTTGCCGAGCATCGGGTCGTAGAACGGCGAGATTTCATCGCCTTCTTCAACCCCACTGTCGACCCGCCGACCCGGCCCCTCGGCCGACTCGCGATACAACGCCAGGCGCCCGGTGGCCGGCAGGAAATCGTTGCCCGGGTCCTCGGCATACAACCGCACTTCGATGGCGTGACCGAGCAGCGGCACTTGCGCTTGAGTGATGGGCAATGGCTCGCCTTGGGCGACGCGGATCTGCCAGGCCACCAGGTCCAGCCCGGTGATCGCCTCGGTGACCGGGTGCTCGACCTGCAACCGAGTGTTCATTTCCATGAAGAAAAATTCGCCCCGGGCATCCAGCAGGAACTCCACCGTACCGGCCCCGACATAACCGATCGCCTGGGCCGCGCGCACGGCGGCTTCCCCCATGGCCCGGCGCAGTTGCGGGGTCAGGCCGGGGGCGGGGGCTTCTTCCACGACTTTCTGGTGGCGGCGTTGGATCGAACAATCGCGCTCGTTGAGGTACAGGCAGTTGCCGTGTTGATCGGCAAAGACCTGGATCTCCACATGGCGCGGCTTGAGCAGGTATTTTTCCACCAGCATCCGTGAATCGCCGAACGAGGACTGTGCTTCGCGCTGGGCCGAGGCCAGGGCTTCGGCCAGTTGGCTGACGTCCTCGACGACTTTCATGCCTTTGCCGCCACCACCGGCAGTGGCCTTGAGCAATACCGGGTAGCCGATGCGCTCGGCGGCGTCGCGAAAGGTCTCCAGGTCCTGGGCTTCGCCGTGATAACCGGGCACCAGGGGCACGCCGGCGGTTTCCATCAGCGTCTTGGCCGCCGATTTGCTGCCCATGGCGTCGATGGCCGAAGCCGGTGGGCCGAGGAAGATCAGCCCGGCATTTTCAATCGCCCGGGCGAACCCGGCGTTCTCGGACAGAAAGCCATAACCGGGGTGGATGGCCTGGGCGCCGCTGGCTTTCGCTGCGGCGATCAGTTTGTCGATTTGCAGGTAACTGTCGGCGGCTTTGCTGCCGCCCAGGTCGACGCGAATGTCGGCTTCACGGCTGTGGCGGGCATCACGGTCGGTGGCGCTGTGTACGGCAACGGTGGTCAGGCCCATGGCCTTGGCGGTGCGCATTACGCGGCAGGCGATTTCGCCACGGTTGGCCACCAGCAACGTGGTGAGGGCAGGGGCGCTCATCGACGCGGCTCCTTGTTATTATTCGACTCGGCTTGCCAGTTCGGCGCACGTTTTTGCAGGAAGGCGCGCAGGCCTTCCTGGCCTTCCGGGCTGACGCGGATGCGGGCGATGGCGTTTTCGGTGTAGCGCCGCAGCGCTGGGGTAAGGGCGCCGTTGCCGACTTCACGCAGCAGTTCCTTGCTGGCGCGCATGGCGGCCGGACTGTTGAGCAACAGGTTGTCGATCCACTGTTCGACCTGCTGGTCCAGGGTCCCGACTGGGTAACTTTCCGACAGTAAACCGATCTCTTTCGCACGTTGCCCGTCGAAGCGTTCAGCCGTCAGGGCATAACGACGCGCCGCCCGTTCGCCGATGGCTTGCACCACGAACGGGCTGATCACCGCCGGCGCCAGGCCAATGCGCACTTCCGACAGGCAGAACTGTGCTTCATCGGCGCCAATGGCCATGTCACAAGCACTGATAAGCCCCAGCGCGCCACCAAACGCCGCACCCTGGACGACGGCCAGCGTAGGAATTTTCAGTTTGGCGAGGTTGTACATCAGCTCTGCCAGTTCCCGGGCGTCATCGAGGTTGGTGTGGTAGTCGAGCTCGGCCGATTGCTGCATCCAGGCCAGGTCGGCGCCGGCGCTGAAATGCTTGCCGCGACCGCGGATCAGCAGGAAGCGCAGGTTAGGATCGCTGCTGACGTGGTCCAGGGCGAGGATCAGTTCGCGGATCATTTCGGCGTTGAATGCGTTGTTTTTCGACTCGCGGCTGAGCCACAGGGTGGCAACGCCCCGTGGGTCGCTGTGCAGTTCAAGGGTGTTGAAATTATCCATGGGCATTCCTCGTTTACATCCGGAACACGCCGAAGCGGCTCGGTTCGATAGGCGCGTTCAGTGACGCGGACAAGGCCAGGCCCAGTACATCGCGGGTCTGGGCCGGGTCGATGACGCCGTCGTCCCACAGCCGTGCGCTGGAATAATAGGGGTGACCCTGTTCTTCGTACTGATCGAGGATCGGTTGCTTGATCTCGGCTTCCTGCTCGGCGCTGAAGGGGTGGCCACTGCGTTCGGCCTGTTCACGCTTGACCTGCACCAGCACGCCGGCCGCCTGCTCGGCACCCATCACGCCAATCCGCGCGTTTGGCCACATCCACAGGAATCGCGGGTCATAGGCGCGGCCGCACATGCCGTAATTCCCCGCGCCGAAACTGCCGCCGATGATCACGGTGAATTTCGGCACTTTGGCGCAGGCCACCGCGGTCACCAGTTTTGCGCCATGTTTGGCGATGCCACCGGCTTCGTATTTCTGCCCGACCATGAAGCCGGTGATGTTCTGCAGGAACAGCAGCGGGATCCCGCGCTGACACGCCAGTTCGATGAAGTGCGCACCTTTCTGCGCGGCCTCGGCGAAGAGGATGCCATTGTTGGCCAGGATCGCGACCGGGTAGCCATGCAAATGAGCGAAACCACACACCAGGGTCGTGCCGAACAGCGCCTTGAACTCATCGAACACCGAACCGTCCACCAGGCGCGCGATCACCTCCCGCACATCGAACGGCTGCTTGGCATCGGCCGACACCACACCGTACAGCTCGTCACTCGAATACAGCGGGGCGATGGGCTGGCGTTGCTGCAGCTCACCGAGTTTGCGCCAGTTGAGGTTGGCCACGCTGCGGCGGGCCAGGGCCAGGGCATGTTCGTCACTGTCGGCATAATGATCCGCCACGCCGGAGATCTTGCAGTGCACATCGGCACCGCCCAGGTCTTCGGCACTGACCACCTCGCCGGTGGCGGCTTTCACCAAGGGTGGGCCGGCGAGGAAAATCGTCGCCTGCTGGCGGACCATGATCGCTTCGTCGGCCATGGCTGGCACGTAGGCGCCGCCGGCGGTGCAGGAACCCATGACCACGGCGATCTGCGGGATGCCCTGGGCACTCATGTTGGCCTGGTTGAAGAAGATCCGGCCGAAGTGCTCGCGGTCGGGGAACACTTCGTCCTGGCGCGGCAGGTTGGCGCCGCCGGAATCCACCAGGTAAATGCACGGCAGGCGATTCTGCTGGGCGATGGTCTGGGCGCGCAGGTGTTTTTTCACCGTCAGCGGGTAGTACGAACCACCTTTGACCGTCGCGTCGTTGGCGACAATCATGCATTCGACGCCTTCCACTCGGCCGATGCCGGCAATCACGCCGGCCGCCGGCACGTCTTCGCCATAGACTTCGTGGGCCGCCAATGGGCTGATTTCCAAAAACGGCGAGCCCGGATCCAGCAGCCGGTTGATGCGTTCACGGGGTAGCAACTTGCCCCGCGAGGTGTGCCGCTCCTGGGCCTTGAGGCCGCCGCCCTGGCGGATTTGCGCGAGCAGGGTGCGCAGGGCCTCGACGTGTCCGAGCATCGCCTCGCGGTTGGCGATGAACTCCGGCGAACGCGGGTTGAGCTGAGTGTGCAGCGTGGCCATGGTCAGCTCCGTTAGCGGGTTTCGTTGAACAGTTCGCGGCCGATCAACATCCGACGAATCTCACTGGTGCCGGCACCGATTTCGTACAGCTTGGCGTCACGCAGCAGACGACCGGCGGGGAATTCATTGATGTAGCCATTGCCCCCCAGGATCTGGATGGCGTCGAGGGCCATTTGCGTGGCGCGTTCGGCGCTGTAGAGGATCACCCCGGCGGCGTCCTTGCGGGTGGTTTCACCGCGCTCGCAAGCCTGGGCCACCGCATACAGGTAGGCGCGGCTAGCGTTGAGTTGGGTGTACATGTCCGCGACCTTGCCCTGGATCAGCTGGAATTCGCCGATGCTCTGGCCGAACTGCTTGCGGTCGTGGATGTAGGGCACGATCAGGTCCATGCAGGCCTGCATGATCCCGGTCGGGCCGCCGGACAGCACCACGCGCTCGTAGTCGAGGCCGCTCATCAGGACTTTCACGCCACCGTTGAGCGCGCCGAGGATGTTTTCTTCCGGCACTTCGACGTCATCGAAAAACAGCTCGCACGTGTTGGAACCGCGCATGCCGAGCTTGTCGAATTTGTTGCTGCGGCTGAAGCCTTTCCAGTCGCGCTCGACGATGAAGGCGGTGATGCCGTGAGGACCCTTTTCCAGGTCGGTCTTGGCGTAGATCACGTAGGTGTTGGCATCGGGGCCGTTGGTGATCCAGGTCTTGCTGCCGTTGAGCACGTAATGGTCGCCACGCTTGTCGGCTCGCAGTTTCATCGAAACCACATCGGAGCCGGCGTTCGGTTCGCTCATCGCCAGGGCGCCGATGTGTTCGCCGCTGATCAGCTTGGGCAGGTACTTGGTTTTCTGTTCGTGATTGCCGTTGCGGTTGATCTGGTTCACGCAGAGGTTGGAATGGGCACCGTAGGAGAGGGCGACCGAGGCCGAGCCGCGGCTGATTTCTTCCATCGCCACCACGTGGGCCAGATAGCCCAGGCCAGCGCCGCCGTATTCTTCCGGTACGGTGATGCCCAGCAGGCCCATGTCACCGAACTTGCGCCACATGTCGGCGGGAAACAGGTTGTCGATATCGATCTGCGCTGCGCGGGGTGCCAGTTCGGCCTTGACGAAGGCCTGCACCTGGTCGCGCAACATGTCGATGGTTTCGCCGAGGGCAAAGTTCAGGGATGGGTAGCTCATGGGACACCTTTGGCTTTTTTATCGGGTGCGGAGAGCGGGGGAGTGGCTCTCACCTTTACGTTAACGTAAGCCTGCGGCGAGAAGCTGTCAATCGCCCTTTACGTTAACGTCAACTTGGGCCAGAGTAAGTGCGCACCAAGGCATGTTGTTGCATCAGGTTACCGCTACACCCACTAATAAAGACAAGAGGGGGCGTCATGGATCAACCCGGTTCGCATTCGCAGCTCAGCTACACCCGTGGTTCCTCGACCAAGGCCTTGCTGGCCCAAACCATCGGCGAGGTTTTCGACCAGACGGTGGCCCGTTATCCGGAGGGCGAGGCGTTGGTGGTTCGCCATCAATCGCTGCGCTATACCTGGCAACAACTGGCCGAGGCCGTCGATCTGCACGCCCGAGCCTTGTTGGCGCTAGGCTTGAAAACCGGCGATCGCCTCGGCGTGTGGTCGCCCAATTGCGCCCAGTGGTGTATCAGCCAGTTCGCCAGTGCGAAGCTCGGTGTGATTCTGGTCAACATCAATCCGGCCTATCGCGTTTCCGAGCTCGAATACGTGCTCAAACAATCCGGATGCCAATGGCTGGTGTGCGCCGGCGCGTTCAAGACCTCGGATTATCACGCCATGCTGCAAGCGCTGGCGCCAGAGCTGGCAGAGCAACCGATCGGCCATATGCTGAGCGAGCGCCTGCCGGAGTTGCGCGGTGTGATCAGCCTCGATTCCCAGCCACCGGCAGGCTTCCTGCCCTGGTCGCAACTGGCCGCCCTGGGCGCGGCGGTAACGCCTGGACAACTGGCCGAGCGTCAATCCAGCCTGCACTTCGATCAGCCGGTGAATATCCAGTACACCTCCGGCACCACGGGCTTTCCCAAAGGCGCAACCCTCAGCCACCACAACATTCTCAACAACGGGTACATGGTTGGCGAAAGCCTGGGCCTGACGGCTGGCGACCGGCTGGTGATCCCGGTGCCGCTCTACCATTGCTTCGGCATGGTCATGGGCAACCTGGGCTGCATGACCCATGGCAGCACCATGATCTACCCCAACGATGCCTTCGACCCGCTGCTGACGCTCAAGGCCGTGGCCGAAGAAAAAGCCACTGCGTTGTATGGCGTGCCCACGATGTTCATTGCCCTGCTGGACCAGCCGCAGCGAGGCGACTTCGACCTGTCCAGCCTGCGCACGGGCATCATGGCCGGTGCCACATGCCCCATCGAAGTGATGCGACGGGTCATCAACGAAATGCACATGGCCGAAGTGCAGATAGCCTACGGCATGACGGAAACCAGCCCGGTGTCGTTGCAGACCGGTCCTTCAGACGAACTGGAACTGCGTGTAACCACCGTCGGCCGCACCCAGCCGCAACTGGAAAGCAAGATTATCGATGAGGCGGGCAATCTCGTCCCGCGTGGCGCTGTCGGCGAATTGTGTACCCGCGGCTACAGCGTGATGCTCGGCTACTGGAACAACCCCAAGGGCACATCCGATGCCATCGACCCGGATGGCTGGATGCACACCGGCGACTTGGCGACCATGGATGAGCAGGGTTACGTCTGCATCGTCGGGCGCAACAAGGACATGATCATCCGTGGCGGGGAGAATATTTACCCCCGTGAGCTGGAGGAGTTCTTCTTCACCCACCCGGCGGTGGCGGATGTGCAAGTGATCGGCATCCCGTGTTCACGCTATGGCGAAGAAATCGTGGCGTGGATCAAGTTCCATCCTGGTCACAGCGCCAGCGAGCAAGAGCTGCAAGCCTGGTGCAAGGAGCGCATCGCCCACTTCAAGACGCCGCGTCATTTCAAATTCGTCGAAGAATTTCCCATGACAGTCACCGGCAAGATCCAGAAATTCCGCATGCGCGAGATCAGCATCGAGGAACTGCGCGATAAGCAAAGCTAGCCCCAATACTGTGGGAGCGAGCTTGCTCGCGATGGCGGTGGGATAGTTGACAGATAGGTTGGCTGTGTCGCCGTCATCGCGAGCAAGCTCGCTCCCACAGGGGGAAATGTGAAATCCGGGAAAGCACAAAGGGGAGCCGAAGCTCCCCTTTAATTTTGTCGTCGCGTGCTCTTTTTTTATTATTGAGGGGCGGCCTGTTGTTGTTTTTGGTAGCCGTGGCCCTTTACCGCTGTTTTTGGCGATCCCCATCCGGGATCAAGAGCAAACGTATTTTTTTGAGCGCTGATCTGCTTTTTCGCCTGGCGATCCAACCGATTCGGGAGCTACCTGAAGGTAGTTTTATTGTTCTCTGCCCGGTTGCGGGTTGCTCCTGGAAGCACCCTGAAAAGCACATCTTCTCCAAAAAAATCTGTTAGCTGCGTCTCTGCCGTGTTGTTTTTGTTATGTCAGAGTCGTTTCGTCTTGTTTTTATTGGGTTTGCTGCGTTTTTTTATTCTTGTTATGCAAGAGATATAGCAGGTGGCGTGCCAACTTTTAAAAATCTATATAAATCAAATACTTGTGATTTTCGTCTGAAAATTCTGACCGACCAAACCTGACAAATTGTTTCCGTGTTACTCGTTTCGCCCCTGTTACAAAGCCGGCGGTAACACCTCAGTGTGCGTTGCGGGCCTTGGCCACGCGCGAACCACTCGGGCGGCCGAGCACATCACAAATCTGCCGGCCCGCGGCGATCAGTGCGTCCAGGTCGACACCGGTTTCGATACCCAACCCATCGAGCAGGTACAGCACGTCTTCGGTGGCGACGTTACCGCTGGCGCCCTTGGCGTACGGGCAACCGCCAAGGCCGGCGATGGAGCTGTCGAACACCGCGATGCCTTCCAGCAGGCTGGCGTAGACATTGGCCATGGCCTGGCCGTAGGTATCGTGGAAGTGTCCAGCGAGTTTGTCTCGGGGCACTTCGGCGCCTACCACTTCGAATAGCCTGCGTGTGGCGCCAGCGGTACCGGTGCCGATGGTGTCGCCCAGGGAGACCTCGTAGCAGCCCATCGCATACAGCTCCCGGGCGACCCACGCCACCTGCTCAGGCTTGACCGCCCCTTCATAGGGGCAACCCAGCACGCAGGACACGTAGCCGCGCACACTGACACCGTGCTGTTTTGCGGCCGCCATGATCGGCGCGAAGCGCTCCAGGCTGTCCTTGATGGAGCAGTTGATGTTGCGCTGGGAAAACGCTTCGGACGCGGCGGCGAACACCGCCACCTCTTTCACGCCCGCCGCCAGCGCATCTTCAAACCCCCGCAGGTTCGGCGCCAGGGCGCCATAGGTCACACCGGGCTTGCGCTGGATCTGCGCGAACACCTCGGCGGACCCGGCCATTTGCGGCACCCACTTGGGCGAGACGAAACTGCCGACTTCGATATAGCCCAGGCCGGCGGCGCTCAGGGCATCCACCAGGCGCACCTTGTCGGCGACGCTGATGGGTTGTGCTTCATTCTGCAGCCCGTCGCGGGGGCCGACTTCGATCAAGCGTACAAACGAGGGGAGGGACATGGGAATTGACCTGTGGTGAGTTGCCAATATGTCGAGCGCAATGATGAACCCATTGTGGGAGCGAGCTTGCTCGCGATAGCGGTGTGTCAGCCACATCAACTTCAACTGATCCGACGCTATCGCGAGCAAGCTCGCTCCCACAGGGAGAGTGTTACTGGACGATTTCCTCGCCCTTGATCGTCTGCTCCAACGCCTGGATGCAGCGTTCTTCGGCGGTGTCGAGTTCCAGTTTCATCTGTTCGATGTCCAGCAATTGCTGTTCGAGCTGTTCCCGGCGCTCGGCGATTTTCGCCAGCATGCTGTGCAGCTGTTTCTGATTGCCGCTGGAGGGGTCGTAGAGTTCGATCAACTCGCGGCACTCGGCCAGGGAAAAGCCAATGCGCTTGCCGCGCAGGATCAGCTTCAGGCTGACCTTGTCCCGCGGCGAATAAATGCGCTCCTGGCCCCGTCGCTCCGGGCTCAACAGGCCTTGTTCTTCATAGAAACGGATGGCCCGCGTGGTGATATCCAATTCGCGGGCGAGGTCGGAGATGCTATAGGTCTGGCTGCTCATGGAAGCGCTCGAAACGAAAGGGGCTGGCGCTAAGCTAAAGGCAGGTTGACGTTCGCGTCAAGCAGTGAGGTTCTGCACACAAAACCCTGTGGGAGCGAGCTTGCTCGCGATGGCGTCGGACCAGTCGCCCTGGATATTGGCCGGTCTACCGCTATCGCGAGCAAGCTCGCTCCCACCGTTTCGATCTTTTAAACCTTATCGAGCTTCTTCTCATGGGCCGTCACCTGCTGGCACAGCTCGATCATCTGCTCGCGCATCCAGCGGTTGGCCGGGTCCTGGTCGGTGCTTTCGTGCCAGTAGAGATGGGTCTCCACCGGGGGCACGTCGTTGACCGGGAGCAGGAAGGCGTGCAAATCGTGACGCCGTGCGAAGCGCTCGGGGACGGTCATGACCATGTCGGTCTGCTGCAGCACCTGGGAGGCCATCAGGTAATGCTGGGAACGCAGGGCGATCTTGCGCTGGATGCCCATCTTGCCGAGGGCCAGGTCGACGTAACCCAGCCCGTTGCGGCGGCTGGAAATGTGCACGTGGGTCTGGGTCAGGTAATCATCGAGGGTGATCTTTTCCTTGCCTGCCAGAGGATGGCCCTTGCGCATGGCGCACACGTAGCGATCTTCCATCAACTTGACGTGGCGCACCTGTGGGTCGGTGTTGAGCGGCGCGTCCACGGCGAAGTCGAGGCGGCCGGCGGCCAGTTCCTTGGTGGTTTCACGGCGCTTGGACAGGAAGCTCTCGATCGCCACGGTCGGCGCCAGGCGGCGCAGGCGCTGGAACAGCAGCGGCAGGATCACGCCTTCGGTGAGGTCGGTCATGCTGATGCGGTAGGTCTTGACGGCCTGCAGCGGGTTGAATATCCGGCTTTCCTGCACCGACACCCGCAGCAGCGACAAGGCATTGCGCACCGGGCCGATGATGTTCTGGGCCATGGGCGTCGGCACCATCCCTTGGGCGGTGCGCACGAAGAGCGGGTCGTTGAAGGTCTCGCGCAGACGCGCCAGGGCATTGGACACGGCTGGCTGAGTGATGCCGACGATCTGCCCGGCGCGGGTCAGGTTGGCTTCGGTGTAGATCGCATCGAAGACAATGAAAAGGTTGAGGTCGACCTTGCTCAGATTCATGGCGCTGCACTCTTATTTTTGGGCTTGTTCTTAGGCTTGTTGTGAGGTGCCGGGTGGCGATGCGAATCAGTGAAACATATATCGGTGATGAATGTTAATACACGCCGAGAATAGGTTAGGTAAATTTTCGTAGCTGAACTAGCATCGATTTCATGACCTAAAACAACCTCTGCCAAGAAGGTGCTGCTCATGGATTTTGCCTATTCCCCCAAGGTTCAGGAACTGCGTGAACGCGTCACGGCGTTCATGGATGCCTACGTCTACCCGGCCGAAGCAGTGTTCGAACGACAAGTGGCCGAGGGCGACCGCTGGCAACCCACGGCCATCATGGAAGAGCTCAAGGCCAAGGCCAAGGCAGAAGGCCTGTGGAACCTGTTTCTGCCGGAATCCGAGCTGGGCGCCGGCCTGACCAATCTGGAATATGCGCCGCTGGCAGAGATCATGGGGCGCTCGCTGCTGGGGCCGGAGCCGTTCAACTGCTCGGCCCCGGACACCGGCAACATGGAAGTGCTGGTGCGCTACGCCAACGAAGAACAGAAGCAACGCTGGCTCGAGCCGCTGCTGCGCGGCGAGATTCGTTCGGCCTTCGCCATGACCGAACCGGACGTGGCCTCTTCGGACGCCACCAACATGGCTGCCCGCGCTGAGCGTGACGGCGACCAGTGGGTGATCAACGGCAAGAAATGGTGGACCTCGGGCGCCTGCGACCCGCGCTGCAAGATCCTGATCTTCATGGGCCTGAGCAACCCCGATGCGCCGCGCCATGCCCAGCACTCGATGATCTTGGTCCCGGTGGACACCCCCGGGGTCAAGATCGTCCGGCCGTTGCCGGTGTTTGGCTACGACGATGCGCCTCACGGGCATGCCGAAGTGCTGTTCGATAACGTGCGGGTGCCGTACGAAAACGTCCTGCTGGGCGAAGGCCGCGGTTTTGAAATAGCCCAGGGTCGACTCGGCCCAGGCCGGATTCACCACTGCATGCGTTCCATCGGCATGGCCGAACGCGCCTTGGAATTGATGTGCAAACGTGCCGTCAGCCGCACCGCTTTCGGCCAGCCGTTGGCGCGTCTGGGCGGTAACATCGATAAGATCGCCGACTCGCGGATGGAGATCGACATGGCGCGCCTGCTGACGTTGAAGGCGGCGTACATGATGGACACGGTGGGCAATAAGGTGGCGAAAAGTGAAATCGCCCAGATCAAGGTCGTCGCGCCGAACGTGGCCTTGAAGGTCATCGACCGGGCGATCCAGATCCACGGTGGCGCCGGGGTTTCCAACGATTTCCCGCTGGCCTACATGTATGCCATGCAACGCACCCTGCGCCTGGCCGACGGCCCGGATGAAGTCCACCGCGCGGCTATCGGCAAGTTCGAGATCGGCAAGTACGTGCCCAAGGAGATGTTGCGTAGCGGCCGCTGAAGGCCCGTTTCACCCTGGCAACGCCATCGCGCTCACCACAAATCCCCTGTGGGAGCGAGCCTGCTAGAGATGGCGTTGGCACATCCAACACTCATGCAAGCTGAACCGCCGCTATCGCGAGCAAGCTCGCTCCCACAGGGGAGTGTGGGGTGTGCCCGAGATAGATGTCGCACCGCCAACCCACCGTGGGAGCGAGCTTGCTCGCGATGGCGGCCTCCAGGACAGTGAGCCTTCTTACTCCTTGACGCTCATGTACTCCTCGGCCCAACGGATGTAGTCCTCGGGCTGGGTGTAGGTGTGGGTCAGTTCGGTGGCGCTGAGGTCCGAGGCCTGGGTGAATATCTGCCGCTGTTCGCGAAGGCTGTCGTAGGTGGCCTTGATCGCGGCGAAGTAGGCGCCGTGGCCATCGATGGTCACGCGTACGCCCAAGTCCGCCAGGCGCTTGTCGTCGCGCAGCAGTGGATTGCCGTAGGTGACAAGCATCAACGGCACCGTCAGGTTTTCACTGATTTTTTCCAGATGATCGAAGTCTTGCACGCCCACCATGCAAATCCCGTCGGCCCCGGCACGCTCATATTGCTGGGTCCGGCTGATGATTTCCTGGACCGGCAAGATCCCGGCGTTGGTCCGGGCGATGATCGCCATTTCCGGATCGACGCGTGCTTCCAGCGCTGCCCGAATCTTGCCGACGCCTTCGGCTACACCGATCAGGTCGGTGGATTTACGCCCGAACTGGGCCGGCAGCAAGGTGTCTTCGATGGTCAGCGCCGCGACGCCGGCCCGTTCCAGTTCGATGATGGTGCGCATCACGTTCAGGGCATTGCCGTAGCCATGATCGGCGTCGGCAATGACCGGCAACTGGGCCACGCGACCGATGCGAGTGGCCTGTTCGGCAAATTCGCTGAGGGTGATCAGGGCGAAGTCCGGCGCGCCCAATACTTGCAACGACGCGACCGAGCCTCCCAGGATACCTACTTCAAAACCCAGGTCGGCGGCGATGCGCGCCGACATCGGGTCAAACACCGAGGCGGTGTGGTAGCAGGTCTGGGAAGCCAGCAGTTGACGAAAGTTACGACGCAAATCTTGATGGGAAAGCCTGGACATATGAGTTCCACCAATGGAATGGAAAGGCTTGAACAAAAGTGTCAACGCCGAAAGATCCAAAGGCTATCACGTGGCAAGCGTAAAGATGATGACGAATGTGTATGGGCGATGCGTTCGCTGCATGGGAAAAGGCCGCAACCCGGTGGGTCTGCGGCCAGCGAAAGCATCCTAGGTGTGTCGCTCAGTCTGAGGTTGGTACGCTCCACAGTTGCTTGATCTCATGGATGTTTGCAACGTTGAAACGAGTGGGGAGCCCGGGGATTGTGCACTGGGTTTCGTTGATCAACTGCGTTGCGGTGTCGATCACTTGGGTGCTGGCTCGCAACAAGGGCGTTTCATCCCAGTCTTGCATCAGGTCATTCATGGTTTTCTCCTTCTTTTAAATGCCGGACAACGAAATGACTATCCGGTGTTGAGCAATGACAACGTGTCTGTGAATAGCGCGATTTCTTGCGTCGCTACACCCGGGTGAAGCGGTCGGTAGTCTTTATCGAAACACCAGGCTTCATCGAGTTTGAGCCAATGTTGCGGATGAACGAGCAGGCTCAATGAGGCCGACATTGACATTGGCGGGATCTGTCTATGGATTTCTTTGAGTGCGGGCATGTACAGCACTTCGCCGGGTGCAAGTTTTAGTTGTCGCTCTTTACCCAGGCGCGGTCTCTTATTCTTTTGCAGCGGTAGGTCGTCGAGTATCTCGCGGGTGATAGTGGTATAGCCGTCACCGCTGTAGCCAACGGCATAAATCTCGAAGTCGTGACTGTGGTTCAGGTTATAGATGAACGTTTCTTTTTCATCAGGGGTTCCTGCCGGTGCCCAGAAATTCAAACGAAGGCTGAACGAGTCATTGCGGTGCAGAACAAACCCATAGGCGTTATAGAGGCTGCTGCGGGTATCAAAGCCCTCTCGTTGGATCGTGGTGTACAGATGATCGCTCAACAAAGCGCGATTGTTGGCCAACTGCCGCAGGTCTTCGATAATCCGGGATTTATCTCGCCGCAGGTCATGGGTTTTCAATCGCTCGACAAAGGCTTCCAGCTTCATGCCGCCTGCTCGAACGGTTGGAGCAAGTTGTCCAGGCGCGAATTCCGGTGTTTTTTCAGGAGCGGAATGTAGCTCAAGGCGTCCTGGGGATTGGCCCGATAGAGCACCTGGAAGGCTTTCCACGCCACGGCCGGGTGATAGTGGTAGACCAGCTCCCCGGCGACGCGGCTGCGTTCGGGGTCTTGAACCGTTTCGAGCAGCTCCAGGCTCACCAGGTAGCGGGCGGCGCTGTCGTCATGGGGCAACCAGGCGACCTTGCGTAACGAGGCACGATCGAATACACCGATGTCTGCACTCCTGTCCGGCAGATTGACCCTGCCCATCAGCCCGGTGTTCGTTTGCGCTGGGCGGCAGTAGTCAAAGAGTGTCCGGCTGCCATCGATCACCAGCGGGTTGTTTTTATCTATGCGTACGGTATCGGCCTTTTCAAGCCGAGGCCCCTTGAGGGTATATCGCTGTACGTCGAATGGTCGATCAACGGCGAACAGAATACTTTGGCCGGGTATTGAATACAGTTGCGAAGAGACATCGACGGATGCCAGTGGCTTGATGCTGATATTGCCAATGTTCGTGCAATGCAACGTGATGGTGGCCGTGTGCAAGTTGGTAATGTTCATGATGGCTGCACGTCGAGAACGGGCAGTGGCAAATGTTGGCTGGTTGTTCAGCTCGGCAATTAATTGATTGATTTGCGCGGTCATGTCCAATGTTTTTATTTGTTCTGCAATCTCTTCAGGCGGCCGGTGCGTGGAAATCAGAGTCTTGATCATGAGCGGGTTCGTTACAGTAGGGCGATGGGCACAAGTATGGTTTTGGGAGGAGGTGGAGGCAATTATGGAATTGTCGGGAAGTATTGCCGATGAACAATACTTGAGTTGTTAAAGAGGCAGCACGGGGCAACTCGGCAACGCTGCGCTTTTGGCAGGACGATAAGACCGGCCGCCGGGGCGGCGGTGATCGGATATCGGTGTACGAGGCGCGAGAAAGGCTATGCCGCCACTGCCTGCTGCCCCTGCCTGAGCAACGCCACGGCGCGTACCGTATCACCCGGTTGCACTTGCAGGCGTTTGGCGGTGAGGCGATCGACGAGCAGGTTGTTGCCATGCAGGCGTGCGCGGGCGCTGGTGACGCGGCAGTTTTCCAGGCGCCGGTTGTGAATCAGCCAGACCGGTGCCTGTTCGTCCGGAGTGCCAATGGCCAGGGTCAGCGCCTGGCTGTCGCGTACGCTGCGGATTTTCGACACCGGCGCTTCGATCACCGGGCCGCCGTCGAAAATGTCGATGTAGCCCCTATGGCTGAAACCTTCGGCGCTGAGGATCTTCAGGGCCGGTTCGGTATTCGGGTGAGCCTTGCCGATCACTGCCTGGGCCTGTTCGGTGAGCAGGCAGGTGTACAGCGGCTGGCGTGGCATCAGCTCGGCGATGAACGACTTGTTGCCCATCCCGGACAACTGGTCGGCGTAGCTGAAATCCTTCTGGAAAAAATGCCGTCCCAGGCTGTCCCAGAACGGCGAACAGCCTCGTTCGTCGGCATGGCCCCGCAGCTCGGCAATGAGTTTTTCGCCGAACAGCTGGGAAAACTCGGCCACGAACAGCAGACGCGCCAGGGACAGCAGACGTCCGTTGTGCCCCTGGCGTTGCTCGGGATGCAGGAACAACGAGCAGATTTCCGATTGCCCGGACATCTCGTTGTTGAGAAACAGCGTCGGGATCTGCCGCTGGATTCCCAATTCCGGCGCCGAGCTGACTGTGACTCCGACCCGATAGTTGTACCAGGGCTCACGCAGCCCCACCGCCCCGGTCAGGGCGCTGATGCCCACCACCTGCCGGTCATCGTCTTCGAGCACGAACAGGTAGTCGGCGTCGGCACGTTCGACTTGGCCGGCGAAGGTCCGCTGGGCCCAGCGAACGCGGTGGGCCAGACGCTCTTCGTTGGCCGGCAGGCTGGTAAACCCCGGGCCCGCGCAACGGGCCAGGTCCAGCAAGGCAGGCAGATCGGTGAGGGCCACCGGACGGACAATCATGATGCAGCTCCTTCATCGTGCCGGTCCAAACGTCGGTGCAGGTCATGGGATCGAGTGAGGTTCATAGGGCAATCACCCGGATCCGCGCGCCATCCTGGATGTCCAGGGCCGTCAGCATGGCGGGCGACAGGGCCACAGGGCCGTCGGCGCCGACGTCCAGCTCGGCGACGATGGCCCGGTAGCTGGCAAGGTGCTCGTTGCTCACCAGGTACAGGCCCCGTGCGTCAATCTGAGGGCTCTGCCTGGCCGTAGTGGTGCGACTTTGCGTGATGGAACGGATATTGGCGATACGGGCATGCAAGGTCGGCCCGCCGTCGAAGATATCGACGTAGCTGTTGGTCTCGAAACCCTCGCGTTCGAGGATGTCGAAGGCTTCCTGGCCGTCGGGATGCACCCGGCCGATGCAGGCCTGGGCTGCGGGTGGCAGCATGGGCACGTAGATCGGGTACTGCGGCATCAGCTCGGCGAGAAAGGTCCGGCTTTGCAAGCCACACAACCGTTCGGCTTCGGCGTAGGGCAGGTCGAAGAAGTGCTGGCCGATGGCGTCCCAGAAGGGCGACTGGCCGTCTTCGCTGCTGAAACCGACGATTTCGGTGATGACCGATTCGGCAAAACGCTGGGGGTGGGCGGCGATGAACATCAGCCGGGCCCGGGATAGCAGCTCTGATTCCGGCGTGCGCACTCGTTCGGTGTCGATGTGGAAGCCACGCAGCAGTGTTTGCCCGTTGAGGTCCTGGCACAGTGACAACGCGGGTACGCCGTGCTGGATGTTCAACTCCCGGGATTCGCTGGAAAACGGCCGGTTGCGCAGGCTGTAGAACGGTTCGTTGCAACCGGTGCTGGAGAGGATTTCCGAACAACCGACCAAGCGTCCGGATTCCAGGTCCTGCAAGACGAAAAAGTAATTCTCTGCCCCCGGCCCCTGCGCATCGGCGGCGAACGAGGCGCACGAGTCGAGGATTTTTTCCTCCAGCCGCCGGGTATCGTCCGGCAGCGACGTGACGCCCACCAGGCTGTCACGGGCCAGTCGTTGCAGTTGCGGCAGATCGGCTAATTGAACTGGACGTAAGGCCAGCATGGATTGCACTCCTGTTCCCAGAGAACCCGGTGACCGGCACCGGGCTTGACGATCACTGTCGATGTCCACGCGTTACAACCATGGCTGGCCGAACCCTTCGACCGCCGTTTCTCATTGACCCGCCGGATCGGGCAGGGCGGTACGACTGCCGAATTTGTTGAGCAGGCACAGATAGACCACACCCGCGGCGATCCAGATCAGGCCGAGTTTCTGCGCGGCCACGCCCATGTTGTACATGATGGCCGCGACGATCACGAAGCCGACCAGCGGGCAGATCAAGTGACGAATCAGTTGGCCGGAGCTCTGGCGGCGCCAGTAATGGTTGATGACCGTGATGTGCAGCAACATGAAGCCGCTCAGGGCACCGAAGTTGACCAGGGAGGTCAGGGTGTCCACGGCGTTGATGAACAGGTAGCAGATCAGCAACGACAGCACCGCCACCAGGTAGATGCTCATGTAGGGGGTGTTGTGTTTCGGATGGACCTTGGCCAGCACCTTGGGCAACTGGCCGTCCCGGGCCATGCCGAACAACAGGCGCGACACCGCTGCCTGGGAGGTGATCGCTACCGCTACGCCCCAGGCCAGGGCTGTGGCCACCGCGGTCAAGGTGGCCAGCCAACTGCCGGCTGCCAATTCGGCGATTTCATAAAACGCGGTATCGGCGGACTTGAAGCCCATGCCGGCTGCCAGATCGGTGGCGATCCAGGTCTGCACCACGAAAATCGCCCCCATCACCAGCAAGGTCACCAACGCAGCCTTGCCGACGCTGCGGCCCGGGTCGCCCTTGATTTCTTCGGCCAGGGTGGAAATGGCGTCGAAGCCCAGGAACGACAGGACCGCGATGGACACGGCTTGCATCAGCAGGGCGAAGTTGAAGTGTTCCGGGCTGTACAGCGGCGCCAGGGTCAGTTGGCCGTGACCGGCCCCGCCGTGCAGGGCATTCCAGGCGTAGAACAGGAAAATCCCCAGCACCACCAGCTGTGCCAGCAGGAAAATGATGTTCATCCGTGCGGTGAACGTGATGCCCCGCAGGTTGACGAAGGTCGCGCTCACCAGGAATGCCAGGATGAAACCGACCTTGGGAATGTCCGGGTACAAATGGTTCAGCGCCATGGCGGCGTAGACATAGAGCAGCGGCGGGATCAGCAGGTAGTCCAGCAGCATCAGCCAGCCAGCGATGAACCCGACGTGTGGGTTAAGGCCTCGTTGCGCGTAGGAATAGACCGAACCTGCCACCGGAAAGGCCCGGGCCATGCTGCCGTAGCTCAAGGCGGTAAACAGCATCGCCACCATGCCGATGATGTACGCCAGCGGCACCATTCCCGGAGCCTCGGCGTTGACGTAGCCATACACGCCGAACGGTGCGATGGGGATCATGAAAATCATCCCGTATACCACCAGGTCTGTCAGCGACAGGCCGCGTTTCAATTCCTGTTTGTAGCCAAATGCCTCAATGCTCATGAGCCGTTTTCCTTTTCAGCTGTGTGGGTTGCGCTTGCTTGCTGTCTGTCGCTGGTAACTTGCCGCTGCCGCTATAGCAGGGGCGCCAGGTAGGCGCTCCAGGTCCGTACCCCCTCGGGGCTGCGCAGCTGGTCGTTGCGCACTTCGATCAGCACCGAGTCCAGGCCGCGGCCATCGCCGTGCACCGGGACCGTCATGTCGGTCAGGGGGTTGATCTTGTAGGGCTGGTTGCCCGCTGCCCGCAAAGAATGCCGGCTCAGTCCGTCGACGATGCGCTGGGCGTACTCCTTGGCTTCGCCGAACAGCACGCCGGCTTCCAGGGCGCGTGGCTGGCCATAGAACACTGGGGTGAAACTGTGGATGCCCACCACGCGCACCGGCCGGTTGGCGGCCAGGCGCTGGTCGATCAGCGCCCGCAAGCGATCATGGAAGGGATGGAACAGGCGCTGCTGGCGATACTCGCGCGTGGCCTCGTCCAGGTCGTGGTTGCCCGGGACCTGGTAGATCTCGCTCTGGGGCGGAATGCTGTCCGGCACGTGCAGCGGGCGGTTGAGGTCGATCAACAGCCGTGAATAATTGGCCGACAGCAAGGTCGCGCCGAGGGTTTCGGACAGGCGTTCGGCCAGGAGCAGGGCGCCGATGTCCCAGGCGATGTGTTCCTGGGACGCGGTTTCATCCAGGCCCAGGTCGTTCAGCGCCGCGGGAATGAAACGGCTGGCGTGTTCGCACACCAGCAGCACCGGGTGGTCGGATTCCTCCCGGGTCAGTCGATAGGCTGGCCTGGTGTAGAGGCCCGATTCAGCACATTCAATAGATTCGTGCATAGTGCTCGCAACGTTCGGCAGGTGAGAGCGCCTGGGTTAAGGCCAGCTCCTGGGCCTTCAAGGCGAAATAGGTTTCGACCAGCGGGCCGGGCAGGGTCTCGAGCAGCGCCCCACTGTGGCGCAGGCAGTCCAGTGCCTGGGCCAGGGTTGTCGGCAGGGCGATAATGCCACGGGCGCGACGTTGTGTTTCATCCAGCTCATCGGGTATTTCATCGGTGACAGCCTGCAGTTCTCGCCGTTGCTGGATACCCAGTCGCCCGGCAATCAACAGCGCGGCCATCGCCAGGTGCGGTGAGGCGGTGGCGTCCATGGCGCGAAACTCCAGGTTGTACTGGTTCGCCAGCGGCTTGCCACCCAGGCTCACCGTCGGGCAGATGCGCAGCGCCGCTTCGCGGTTGCGCTGTCCCAGGCACGCATAGGATGCGCTCCAATGATGAGGTTGCAGGCGCTCGTAGGACAACGGCGTCGGCGCGGTCAGCGCGCACAGCGCCGGCAGATAATGCAGCACCCCCGCGGCCCAATGCTGGCCGAGGCTGGACAAGCCATTGCTGCTGGCGGCGTCATGCAGCACCGGGTCTGCGCTCAGGTTTTGCAGGCTCAGATGCAGATGCACGCCGTTGCACACGGCATTTTCCGAGGTCTTGGGGGCAAAACTCACGTCCAGGCCCATCTGCCGGGCGATCTCGCGGGTGATTTCCCGTACGTTCACCGCCCGATCGGCAGCGGCCACGCCCAGGGTCGGGCGGCAGGTGATCTCGTATTGCTGCTTGCCGTATTCCGGCAGGAACATTTCCGGTTCGACGCCGCCGGCCCGCAGGGCACTGAGCAGCCACCCGGCGAAGCCGGCCTGCTGGCGCTGGGCCTGGAGGCTGAAGGCCAGGCGATCAGGCTGCGCAGGCACGGCAGCCAGGTTGAATTCATGCTCGAACGCGGCGAAAACCTGCAGACCCAGTTCGCTGCGATAACGCTCCACTTCGTCCTGCAGCAGCGTGCGCGGGCAGGCGCTCCAGGGCCGGCCGTCGGTCTCCCGGATATCGCAATGGATGAAGTCCAGGGCCGGCGCCTGGGCGTCGGGGCCATTGTTGACGGTCACCCGGCTGGACAGGTCCGGTACCAGCCGCAGGTCGCCATAGGCGCCCCAGGGGTTGGTCGAGGCGATGACATCCTGGGGCGTCAACGCGCTGTTGGCCGGCACCCAGCCGCAACCGGCGGTGACGTAGTGGGGCAACTCATCGCTGGGAAACGAGCGCCCACGGGTGACGCCGATCAGGTCGGTGGTCACCAGGGTCGTGACCGGCAGCGGTGCGAGGAGGGCAGCGGCATCGAGACGGCTCATGGCTGCATCTCCTGCAAACGAGCGAGTACGGTGTCGGTGTCGGTGATCCAGCAATAGCCCTTGATCGCGTTCAGGCACGCCAGGTGCCGTTGTTCGGTGTGGGTCGCACAGGCGTCTTCCACCAGCGTGACCAGGTAGCCGCGGTCGGCGGCGTCACGCACGGCCATGTCGACGCACTGGTCGGTGACGATTCCGGCGACGATCAGGTGCCGGGTCTGCAGGTTGCGCAGCACGTAATCGATGTTGGTGGAATTGAACACCCCGGAGGAGGTCTTGGGCAGCACGATTTCGTTTTCCTGCGGCGTCAGCTCGGCAATGATCTGCGCCTCGGGGCTGCCCTTGGGCAGGTGCATGTCCGACAGCTTGTGATCCAGGGAGCGGTCGCGGCCATCGGCGGTGAGGCTTTCGATGTGGGTGTGCAACACGTTGTGCTGCGCCGCGCGCATCGCCTCGAGCAAGCGCTGCTGATTGGGAATGACCTGCTGGCGAGCCCGTTGTAGGAAATACTTGGCCTCGGGGCTGTGCAGGTGGGCATCGAATTGCGGTTCCAGCCAGGCGCGTTGCATGTCTACCAACAGCAGGGCCGTGTGCTGGCGGGTGAACGGCAAATCCCGGGGCGAGTGGTGGGGGAGCGAGAACATCCTTATTTTTCCTCCAGCAGGTGCGTGTTGAATTCCGTGCGCAGGGCATCGATGCCTTCCAGGCGTTCGGCCAGCTCGGGGCATTGCAGGGTCAGGCAGGCGATCAGGGCCTCGACCTGAGCCAGCGCCGGTACCAGGCTGTCGAAGGCCGACGCCGATTCCACCGGGGCGCTGATGATCAGGTCGGCCAGCTCGCGCAACGGCGAAGCATAGACGTCGCTGAACAGGACGACCCGGGCGTGCCGCGCCTTGGCCGCGCTGGCCACGCGCAGGGCCTGGGCCTGGTAGCGGCGGTAATCGAAAATCAGCACCACGTCCTGGCGCTGCACGTCGAACAGGCGGTCAGGCAGTTGGGCATTGTCTTCCAGGGCAAAACAGCCGGCGCGCAGCAGCCGCAAATGGTTGAGCAGGTAATGGGCCAGGAAGCTGCTGAAGCGCCCGCCGAAGCAATGCACCTGGTGGCGGCTGTCGAGCAACCACTGCACGAGAATGCGCACGTCTTCGGGTTGGGTCAGGGCCTGGGTGTCGACGAGGTTGCGTTGGCTGGCGGCCAGGTACTGGCTCCAGGTATCGCCTTGCTGCAACTTGGCCCGCGGTTGCAGCAGCGTGCGAGGGGAGCGCAGGCGATGGTCCATGTCACTGAGCAGCGCATCCTGGAATTCGGCATAACCGCCAAACCCGAGTTTTTTCACCAGCCGCACGATAGTCGGGTCGCTGACGCCGGCATGGTCTGCCAGGCGTGACATCGGACCGAGGCCGTTGCGTGGGTAGTGATCGAGCAGGGCACGGACGACCTTGCGCTCCGACGGTGTCAACACCAGGCCGGGATCGGTGATCAGGTCTCTGAGGGGCGGCATCCGTGCTCCTTGCCTGGATGAATGTTGAATTTCTTTCATAACTCCTGAAAACAGTATTTATGTAGCTGGTGCTACATGTCCAGTGGTTTTTACGTTCCGTTTAAAATGCTCCAAAGTTGTGCGAAAACCCTGTAGGAGTTGGTCTCGGCCGGGTGGAGTGAGTATGTCAGCCGTTGCATCTTGGACATGTAGGACATAGCTCCTTTTTGTCTCACTTATTTGATTTCGTATAAGGTGCTGTACAACTAAACCCGTGAATATCCCGTCCATGCGACCCGTTCGATTACCCGAGAATCCAGTGTGCAAGCCACTCGCCTGACGTTGATCTGCCACGCCCGCACCGTTTCCCAGAAACAGGCGCGCTTCAGCGTGGACGAGGCGCTGGACGCCGACTGGTTGAGGCGACGCGGGCAGGTCGAGCATGGCTATCGAAACGTCCGGCAACTGCTGTGCGGGCCGGAACTGCGCACTCGCCAGACGGCCGCGCTGTTCGGCGACGAGTTTGAGGTGGACCCGGCCCTGGCCGATTGCGATCTGGGACGCTGGCGCGGGTTATCCATCGATGAATTGCTCAAGGTGGAACCGCAGGCCCTGCAAACCTGGCTCGACGATGCCGAGGCGGCTCCCCATGGCGGTGAGTCCGTCGCCCGGTTGTGTCGCCGTGTCGGGGATTGGCTGGTCAGCCTGGAAACCCGACCGGGGCATCTGCTGGCCGTCACCCACCCCTTCGTGATCCGCGCAGCCTTGATGAACGTCTTGGGCTGCCCGGCCGCCACCTTCAATCGAATCGACATTGAACCGTTGTCCACCCTGGAGTTGCGTTTCAACGGCGTATGGCGATTGCGCACCCAGGAACCTGGCCAGGAGTCGCCGCGATGAAGAGGTTGTCAGTCATTGGCATTGGGGCCGGCGATCCGGATCACCTGACGATCCAGGCAGTGAAAGCCTTGAACCGTTTGGACGTGGTCTTCCTCATGGACAAGGGCCCGGCCAAGGACAAACTGTTGGACCTGCGGCGCGAAATTTGTCGACGCTACATCGTTGATCGCCCCTACCGTTTCGTCGAAACCTACAGCCCGGAACGCCAACGCGGCGACCTGGACTACAAGGACAGCGTCGAAGCGCTGAACCGTGCGAAACAGGCCACCTTCGAACGCTTGATCGATGAAGAACTGTCCGATGGGCAGCGGGGCGGTTTTCTGGTGTGGGGCGATCCGGCGTTGTACGACAGTACCGTGCGCATCCTGCAGGCTATTCTCGACGGGGGCCGTTGCGCCTTCGAGTTCGAGGTGATCCCGGGTATCACCAGTGTCCAGGCCCTGGCCGCCCGGCACAAAGTGCCGTTGAACAGCATTGGTGGTGCGCTGGAAATCACCACCGGACGCCGTTTGGCGACGGGGCAGGTGGGCGACGCGGCGAGCGTGGTGGTGATGCTCGATGCCGAGGATGCCTATCGCCAGGTGAGCGATCCCGATACGCAGATTTACTGGGGCGCCTATGTGGGGACGCCGGATGAAATCCTGATCGCCGGCCGGCTGGGGGATGTGGCCGATGACATCGAACGCACCCGCAAGTCCGCGCGAAAAGCCAATGGGTGGATCATGGATACGTATTTGTTGCGTAAGCCTCAATGATGCCGCACATCAACCTGTGGCGAGAGGGATGTGGGAGCAAGGCTTGCCCGCGATACAGGCGATGTAAGTCTTCCAGAAATCGACGCGCTCATATCGCGAGCAAGCTTTGCTCCCACCTGTATTCCCTCGCCCTGACAGCGTTCGACAGCTTCATCGCCAGTAGGCTATTTACCCCCTTCCAAACCGCTCCCGATACACCGACGGCGCCAACCCCACGACGCTGCGAAACGCCACGCGAAAGCTTTCCACCGAGCGGTAGCCACACAGTTGCGCGATATTGTCGGTGTTGTCGCCGGTGCTTTCCAGCAGCTCGCGGGCCCGGGCCAGGCGTTCGTGTTGCAGCCAGGCCTTGGGCGACATGCCGCAGGCCTGGGTGAAGTGGCGCAGGAAGGTGCGTTCGCTCATGGCCGCCTGGCTGGCCAGTTCGCGCACACCGAGGGGGGCGTGCAGGCGCTCGCGGGCCCATTGCATGACGCTCGACAGGTCGCTGCGTGGCGTACGGCTGACCGGCGAGGGAATGAACTGCGCCTGGCCGCCCGTACGTTGCGGTGACATGACCAATCGGCGCGCCACGGTGTTGGCGACCTGGACGCCATAATCCCGTGCCACCAGGTGCAGGCAGGCATCGATGCCGGCGGCGCTGCCCGCCGAAGTGATGACCTGTCCCGAGTCCACGTACAGCACATCCGGGTCGACCCGGACGGCGGGAAAGCTCTTGGCCAGTTCGTCGGTGTAGCGCCAGTGAGTCGTGGCGCCCAGGCCATCGAGCAGCCCGGCGGCGGCCAGTACGAAGGCCCCGGAGCAGATCGACAGCAGGCGCGCCCCACGGGCGTGGGCCCGGCGTAGTGCATCGAGCAACGCCTCGGAAGGTGGCTCGCTGCGGCTGCGCCAGCCTGGCACGACAATGGTCCGGGCGGTTTCGAGCAGTTCCATGCCGCCATCGGCCAATATCTGGAAGCCACCCATGGCGCGCATCGGACCGTCATCGACCGCGACGATCCGATGCTCGTACCAGGGGAAATCGAATTCCGGCCGCTCCAATCCGAAGATCTCGACGGCAACGCCGAATTCAAAGGTGCATAGGCCGTCGTAGGCGAGGATCGCGACCAGACCCGGTAGAGGCTGCATTTGTCGGAAAATTCCCACAGAGTGTCTTGTACGCCACTGTAGCCGCAAGCCTCGGGGGGATAAAGTCTCTTCACGCCTTTATCTACCCCTGGAGTACACCCCCATGACCAGCCTGGTTCGCGAAGTGCCTGCCGCCCCTTCCGATATCGCCCTACAGCATTTCAGCCGTCGTCTGTCATTCGAAACGGATTGTTCCGACGTTCACGCCAGCCAACAGGCCGGCAATGTCGATTTTGTGCTGGTGGATGTACGCGGACCGCTGGCTTACGAACGCGGCCACGTACCCGGGGCGATCAACCTGCCGACCCGCACGCTCACCGCCCAGGCATTGGCCGCCTATGCCAAGACCACCCTGTTCGTGGTGTATTGCGCCGGCCCCCATTGCAATGGTGCGAACAAGGCGGCGGTGCGTTTGGCGACTTTGGGGTATCCGGTCAAGGAAATGATTGGCGGCATCATGGGCTGGCTCGATGAAGGCTTTCGCCTGACCGGTTCGGTGGAGCGCGTGGCGGACGAGGCGATCCGCTGCGACTGCTGACTTTTTGCCCTGTGCGGCTATCCCGCATTCATGCCGGGATGCCCGCTGCGCAAATGCCTGCGATCGGCCAGCGTGGTTTAACGGGGCGCCCCAGATCAAAATCAAACGCGAGGCGGTCTTATAGCCGGCCTGGTTCAGAGTGAACGCGTTCACCCTGTGGGAGCGAGCTTGCTCGCGAAGGCGATGTAACTGTCGATGAGGATATTGAGCAAGCTCGCTTCTCAGGGAAGCTTTAGTGCCCTTCGAGCCCGCGCTGTTCAATCACCCCAAAAACATCCGCCACATCCTGGACCATGATCCGGGCGATGTTGGTGACGGTATTGATGTCGGTCTCGGCTGAGTCGCGCAGGGTAGTACAGGCCATGAGCGTCAGGTAGTCGAGGGTGGCGTGCAGGCGTTCGCTGACGCAGGCGTGGAGTTCGGGCAGCGGGGCCGTTTTATCGATGAACAGGATGGGTTGGGTGGTGGCGATGGGGGGTTAGCGGGGTAAAGCGGTTAGATGATTGATTTGTCGTCATAAGGTTGGGCTCTATCAAGGAAAATGAATTGCCACCTTGTTTGCTGCGAATCAAACGGGCGGCAGTTGCGCGCGGGTTCGCAGACCGAGGAAGAGACCAAACCCGGCAGACCCGAAAGTCTCCCACGCGCAACCGCCATAAAACGAACGCGGGCAAGTTTGCCTGAGTTTTCATTCGACGGTGCAAAGTCTCATCCGTTGTTAGGGCTGCGAAACCCTCCCCACTGACCAAAGCCAGCAGGTGAACCAGACTATAGAAGGGGATTTTTGAGGCAACAACCGACCTGTAGGACGGCCACAAACCCTGTGGCGAGGGAGCTTGCTCCCGCTCGGTGGCGCAGCCGCCGTAAACCCTGGGGCATGGGGTTGGTCTGACGAAAAGAGGGGGCTGCTTCGCAGCCCAGCGGGAGCAAGCTCCCTCGCCACGGTGAGTGAATTCCTACGAGATTTTCAGAAGGCCAGGGGGAGCAATTGATTTCAGAAACGGAACGCGGAGCATCAAAAACTTGTGGGAGCGAGCTTGCTCGCGATGACGTAGGCACAGCCAACATCACCGCAAACTGGCCCTCCGCTTTCGCGAGCAAGCTCGCTCCCACAGTTGGAGCGGAGTACGACAAAGAGACAGGCCGGCTATAAAGCCGCCTCGCTTTGGCCTTTTACAAACCAAGCTATTTTTATAACTAATTGTCGCTTCTACACAATTCCCCTCCTGAGCACCCCTCTAGACTCCCGGCCACTTCGGTTCCTCGTTGACCGAACGCTGCCTACGAATCTGCCAATAATTGCCAATAAAAACCCCTGCACACTCAGGAGCGAAAATGAAGAAGCTAGCCATGTTCGGTGCCCTGGCACTGTCCGTGTTGTCCCTGTCGGCCGTGGCCGAAGACGCCAAGCCGATCCGCCTCGGGATCGAAGCCGGTTACCCGCCTTTTTCGATGAAAACCCCCGACGGCAAGCTGGCCGGCTTCGATGTCGATATCGGCGATGCGCTGTGTGAACAGATGAAGGTCAAGTGCGTCTGGGTCGAGCAGGAGTTCGATGGCCTGATCCCTGCGCTGAAAGTGAAAAAAATCGACGCGATCCTGTCGTCCATGACCATCACCGACGATCGCAAGAAAAACGTCGATTTCACCATCAAGTACTACCACACCCCAGCGCGCTTCGTGATGAAGGAAGGCTCCGACGTCAAGGATCCGCTGACCGAACTCAAGGGCAAGAAAGTCGGTGTGCTGCGCGCCAGCACCCATGACCGTTTCGCCACCGAAGTGCTGGTGCCCGCCGGTATCGACCTGGTGCGCTACGGCTCCCAGCAGGAAGCCAACCTGGACATGGTCGCCGGCCGCCTCGACGCCATGCTGGCCGACTCGGTGAACCTCGACGAAGGTTTCCTGAAAACCGACGCCGGCAAAGGTTTCGCCTTCGTCGGCCCGACCTATGAAGATGCGAAATACTTCGGCGGCGGTGCCGGCATTGCGGTGCGCAAGGGCGATAAGGCCCTGGCCGATCAATTCAACGCAGCCATCACCGAAATCCGCGCCAACGGCACGTACAAGAAAGTGCAGGACAAATACTTCGCCTTTGACGTCTACGGGCATTAATCGGTAGGAGCTGCCGAAGGCTGCGATCTTTTGATCTTTCGCTTGAGATTCAAGTGTCTGGGGAAAGATCGCAGCCTCGTTGCACTCGACAGCTCCTACACCTGCTCATTCGGAGATTTCATGCAACGCATCGACCATACCCTGCCATGGAGCCACCTGGGCACCGAGCGCCGGCTCAGTGTGTTTCGCTACGGCCATGGGCCGCGCAAGGCCTACATCCAGGCCAGCCTGCACGCCGATGAATTACCGGGCATGCGCACCGCCTGGGAGCTGAAGCAGCGGCTCAAGGATCTGGAGGCCCAGGGTTTGCTCAAGGGGGTGATCGAACTGGTGCCGGTGGCCAACCCCATCGGCCTGGATCAACACCTGCAAAGCGCCCACATGGGGCGTTTCGAACTGGGCAGCGGCAAGAATTTCAACCGTTCCTTCGTGGAGCTCAGTGCGCCGGTGGCGCAACGCATCGGTGATCGCCTGGGGGACGACCCGGCCGCCAATATCACCTTGATCCGCCAGACCATGGCCGAGGTCCTCGATGACCTGCCGCCAGCCCCTTCGCAACTCGAAGCGCTGCATCGCCTGCTGCTGCGCCATGCCTGCGATGCCGACATCACCTTGGACCTGCATTGCGATTTCGAGGCCGCGATCCATTTGTATGCCTTGCCACAGCAGTGGCCGCAGTGGCGTTCTTTGGCCGCACGCTTGAAAGCCGGTGTGGCCTTGCTGTGCGAGGATTCGGGCGGCAGTTCGTTCGATGAATCCTGCTCCTCGCCCTGGTTGCGCCTGGCCAAAGCCTTTCCTGGGGCGGCGATCCCACCGGCGAACCTGGCGACGACGCTGGAATTGGGCAGCATGGGCGATACTCGGGTGGAGCAGGCCCAGGCCAATTGTGAAGCCATCCTCGGGTTTCTCGCCGAGCAGGGACTTATCGCTGGGGACTGGCCGCCCGCACCCAGCGAGTGCTGCGAAGGCTTTCCGTTCGAAGGCACGCAATACCTGTTCGCGCCGCACCACGGCGTGGTGAGTTTCCTGCGGGAGGCTGGCGAATGGGTGGAGCGGGGCGATCCGCTGTTCGAAGTGGTCGATCCGCTGAATGATCGGGTCACCACCGTGCGGGCCGGCACCAGTGGCGTGCTGTTTGCCCTGGACCGCGGGCGCTACACGCAGCCGGGGATCTGGCAGGCAAAAGTCGCTGGGCGTGAACCGATTCGTACGGGGAAATTGATCAACGACTGATAACTGCTGTCTACCTCACCGCACGGGCCTTGCCGTGCGGCTATCGAAACGATGGAGGAAGATCGATGTTCAAAGCGCTTGCCCTGTTCCTGTTGCTGGTCTCGTCCGGGTTGCAGGCCCAACCTTCGCTGCACACGGACTTGCCGCTCAACTACCTGGCCCAAGTCGATGAGCAGGCTCGGAACCGACCGCTGGTGATCTTCCTGCACGGTTCCGGCAGTAACGAGCAGGACCTGTTCGCACTCAAGGACGAGTTGCCGCGCGATTACAACTACCTCTCGGTGCGGGCGCCGAAGAGCATGGAGCAGGACCGTTACCAGTGGTTCGCCAAAAAGGGCGAGGGCGCCTACGACGGTGACACCTCCGACCTGAAGGCCAGTGGCCAGATGCTGCTGGAGTTCATCGACAAGGCCCGGGCCAAGTATTCGACCGACGCGAGCAAGGTCTACCTGGTGGGGTTCAGCCAGGGCGCGATGATGAGCTACGAAGTGGCCCTGCGACACCCCGAAGCCGTCGGCGGCATTGCCGCGATGGGCGGGCGGGTCCTGTCGGCGCTGCGGGCGGAACTGACCCCCGACGAGTCACGACGGACGCTGGCGGTGTTCATCGGCCATGGCACGGCCGACCCGATCATTCCCTACCACGATGGCACCGAGGCCAACACTTTCCTCAAGACCTTGGCGCTGGAACCGGAATTCCATGCCTACCCCGGCGTTGGCCACAGCATCAGTGCCCTGGAAGTGCAGGACCTGCGGGCCTGGCTGGAGCGGCTCAACCCCTGACCAAAATAGAACCCTGTGGGAGCTGAGCTTGCTCGCGATAGCGGTGGTTCAGCTTGCCTCAAGGTTGGGTGTGCCGACGCCATCGCGAGCAAGCTCGGCTCCCACATTTTTGATGGTGATTGTCCTCGACTCTTCGGCGAATACAGAACCCTGTGGGAGCGAGCTTGCTCGCGATAGCGGTGGGTCAGCTTGCCTCAAGGTTGGGTGTGCCGACGCCATCGCGAGCAAGCTCGCTCCCACATTTTGACGGTGCTTGTCCTCGATTCTTCGGCGAATACAGAACCCTGTGGGAGCGAGCTTGCTCGCGATAGCGGTGGTTCAGCTTGCCTCAAGGTTGGGTGTGCCGACGCCATCGCGAGCAAGCTCGGCTCCCACATTTTTGATGGTGATTGTCCTCGATTCTTCGGCGAATACAGAACCCTGTGGGAGCGAGCTTGCTCGCGATAGCGGTGGGTCAGCCTGCATCAAAGTCGAGTGCGCCGACGCCATCGCGAGCAAGCTCGCTCCCACATTTTTTGATGGTGATTGTCCTCGATTCTTCGGCGAATACAGAACCCTGTGGGAGCGAGCTTGCTCGCGATAGCGGTGGGTCAGCTTGCCTCAAGGTTGGGTGTGCCGACGCCATCGCGAGCAAGCTTGAACTGGTCAACTAATTTTGGACACCAGTTACGGTTTCATGCTGCCAGTTTCTCCATAGCTACCGGCGACCGGTAGTCGTTGTAGCTATGGAGTCTGACGTTGTTGTAACGCATCACATAACGCTGCACATCCACGCGGGCTTCATGCTCCGAGCTGTAGCCATCTTCTGGCACCCACTCCGACTTCAGGCTCCCAAAGAAACGCTCCATCGGGGCGTTGTCCCAGCACTCACCTTTGCGACTCATGCTTTGCAGGAGTCCATGCTTGCGCATTTCATTCCTGAATTTGTGGCTGGTGTATTGGCAGCCTTGATCGGAATGAAACAGCACCTCTTTTGGGCAACCTCGCAATTGCACCGCCATTCGCAACGCTTCGCAGGTCAGCGAGGCATCGGAAATCATTGAAAACGACCAGCCCACGATCCGGCGAGCAAACAGATCCAGCACCGCCGCGAAATACATCCAGCGCTTGCCGACCTTGATGTACGTCACATCGCCACACCACACCTGGTTGATCGCCGTGACATCAAACTTGCGCTTGAGCACGTGCGGCGCCACCAACGCTTCCACGCCGGAAGATTTGTACTTGTGCCGCCGGCGCTGACGACTGGCAACACCGGCTTCGCGCATCAAGCTGCGAGCCATATGCCGCCCGACACGATGTCCCTTTGCTTGCAGCTCCTTGGAAAGGGTGCGAGACCCCGCGGATGCTCTGGACTCCTTGTGATGCTCGACCAGCACGGCTTTAAGTTTCTCCCGCTCGGGCTTCACTTTGCCTTGGCGCTGACGCCAGGCGTAAAAGCTGCTGCGGTTGACTCCAAACGCCCGACAGCAATTGTTAATGCCGTACTGCTCGTCCAGCTCATTGATCAACGAGAATGATCTTTGGAGTCCAAAAGCAGGAGAGCACTGGCCTTTTTTAGGATTTCAATGTCCAGGTCTTTTTGCCTGAGCAACGCTTTGAGCTGCTGAATTTCACGCTGATCAGCGGTAATCGCCTTGGCGCCCACCGGGGTCGAACCCAAGCGTTCCTTGCGAACCTGATCGACCCAGCGGCGAAGCGCCGTGGGCCCAATATCCAGGCTGGCGCAGACTTCGGGAACCGACTGTCCCTCGTCCAGCACCATGCTGGCCGCTTTGAGTTTGAACTCACTGGAGTAAGATTTACGCATAACCAAAACACCTCAGATTTGGGCGCCATCATAGCGCCCGATTGAAGTGTCCAAAATCATTAGGCCAGTTCAGCTCGGCTCCCACATGTTCCGGGGGGGCTTATTGACCGCTGGCGATCTGTTTCACCAACGCTTCATGGCCGGTCTTGTCGCTGGCCCGGGAGATGATCTGCACCACCGCCATGCGCGTGCCGGAGGCACCCAGCAAGGTGGTGTCGAGGGTTGGTCCGCCGCCCTGGGTCGCGCGGGTGTCGAGCTGGCGCAGGCCCAGGCCGGTGCCTTTTTGCTTCAGGCTTTTTTCGCTGAGGATCTTGGCATCCGGCAGGGACTTGAGGCGCTGGGCGGCGAAGTCGGCCATGGTGGTGTCGAGGAACGTGCCATCGTCATCCTTCACATTCGCACCGTCGATGATGATGTTTTCCGCTGCGATCACCACGGTCTTGCTGGTGGCATTGCTGTACATCGTCCCCGTCGCCCCGGCGGTGCCCTGGGCGGCTTCACCGGCGGGCAATGGCGTCGCCGTAAAACCCTTGGGCAAGGTGAAGGTGAACTTGCCGCCCAGCATCGACACCTTCTGCGCCGGTGCATCGCTGGCAGGTTTGGCTGGGGCCGCCTGGGCGGATGCCACGACCAGGCTGGCGATGGCTCCCAGCAACAGGACGGCGGCTTGTTTACTCAGCAATGACATTGAAAATCTCCACAGATGGTCGCGCTTGAAGACCGATCATCCCATGGGCGTCGTACCGGACTCCAGCAAGAGACCGTCATTTTGGCGATGCCGCCCGCACCAGCAGGCGGCGGGTCACCAGCAACATGGCCACCGACACCGCGACGCCCAAGGCAAAGGCCGGCATGCCCAGCACTGGCAGGGCGAGAGCCAGGGTCAGGCAGAAGGCGGCGAAACAATACATGCCGGTGGCCGTCGCCCGCAGCAGCGCGGCGGTGAAGGCCGGCCCACGGGTTTGTTGGGAGAACACCGCCATGACACTGCCCAGCACCGGGAACACCGCCAGCAGCCCGCTCCAGCGTTCGCCTACGGTGCTGGCCAGCAGTGTCACCGCCAGGGTCAATAGCGCGCCGGCGATCATGCGTAGCAGCAGTTTGTCGGATTTGGCCGCCGGCCCGCTCATCACCGGCCGGACCGTCGGGAACAGATACGGCGCCCCCAGCAGCGCGACCAGGGCGATCAGGCTCGACAACGGCAGCGAAGCCGGTAGCCAGGACAGGATCAACGCCACCAAGGCCCAGACGCCTAGCGCGATGCCCAACGCCCAGGGCCAGGCACGACGCTGGGCAACCTGGGCGTACACCACGCAGAAAGCGATCATTGCAAACATGGCCGCCAGTGCCGCGGTCGCCGACTGCGCGGCGAACACCTCGCCTTGCTCCACGGCCAGGAACAACAGAATCGGCCCCACCACCACCGGCAACCCCGAGAGCCAGCCGGCCACGCCCGGTCCCCAACGCCTGCCCGCCCGGGAAATCAGTAGCAGGAACGCGGGAATCACCAGCAGTTTGAGCAGCAGCACGCGATCATCCTTGTCGGAGGTGGGCCGTCACGTTAGCACCGCCTCGCCCAGGTCATCCACCGACAGCCGACGCGCCTTCAATGCCGTGTCGCCGATATTCAATCCGGCCCGGCCCTGAAGCGCCGAGCCAACGCCTCGCGCTCGAAGTGCTCGGTGATGAAGTCGATAAAGGCCCGGGTCTTGGCCGGCATCAGCGTGCGACTGGGGTAGTAGAGGGAAATCACCCCCAGATCGACGTACCAATCCGGTAACAGCCGCACCAGTTCGCCACGTTCCAGCCAGGGCAGGGCGTCGGGCACCACCAGCAGGGTCACGCCCAGGCCGAGCAAGGCGGCCTCTCGCATGGCGACGGGATCATTGAAGATCATGGATTCGGCCAGTTGCACGGCGCATTCGCACCCGGCGGCGTTGCGCAGCACGGTCTGGCGCACCCGGCCGGTGCGGCTGGCCCGCAGCACGATGTTGTCCAGGCCGGCCAGGTCCTCGGGTTGCCGGGGCAGGGCGCGTTCGGCCAGGTAGGCGGGGCTGGCGACGGCAATCAGGTGAGCGGGCGCCAGGGTGCGCGATACCACCCCGGGCGTCAGTGCGAAGCCGCCTCCGATGGCCGCGTCGAAACCTTCGGCGATCAGGTCCACCGGGCGGTTTTCGAAATGCCAGTCCGGACGGATCAACGGGTACCGAGCCAGCCATTGTGGCATCAACGGCAGTATCTGGCCGATGCCAAAACTTGGCGAGAGACTGACGCGCAAGACGCCGGCCGGTTCGCCGCGCTCCGTGGTCACCGCACCAATGGCCGACTGCAGGGCGTGCAGGTTGCCACCGATGCTGGCCAGGAAATGTTCTCCTGTTTCGGTCAGGGACAGCTTGCGGGTCGAGCGCTGGAACAGTCGCACCCCCAGGTTGCGCTCCAGCATCGCCACGTTGCGGCTCACGGCAGCGGGAGTGAGGGCAAGCAGCCGCGCGGCCGCCGAGAAACTGCCAGTTTCGGCGCTGCGGACAAAGCATTCGAGATTGGCGAGGCTTTCCATGGCATGGACCTGATAGTAATGCTTGAAAATGATTCGCCATATTACCGGCTAATCAGAAGGTAATGGCAAGGGCACCATGCACCTCAACGGCGGATATCACCGCCAGGCTTACCCAACCTTGAGGACACAAAACATGAGCAGCATCGACACCATCGGCATCATTGGCGCTGGCGCCATCGGCAGTGCTTTCGCCCGCGCCCTGGCCCGCCAGAACATCAACGTAGTGATTGCCAACAGCCGTGGCCCGCAAAGCCTGGCCGAACTTGTGGCTGACCTCGGTCCAAGCGTACGCGCCGGCACCGTGGAGGAGGCCGCCGCCCAGCCGATGGTGCTGGTGGCGGTCAACTGGTCGAAGTTGCCCCAGGCGCTGGGCGGTCTGCCGGATTTTGCCGGGCGCATCGTGATCGACGCCAACAACGCGATCGAAGTGCCGGGGTTCAAGGCCGTGGATCTCCAGGGCCGGGCTTCGACCGAGGTGTTCAGCGAGTGGGTGCCGGGTGCACGGGTGGTCAAGGCCTTCAATCATCTGCTGGCGCGCCTGCTGGAGGCAGACCCGACCTCCGAAGGCGGCAAGCGGGTGCTGTTCCTGACTGGTGACGACGCGCAGGCACGGGGTGAAGTCGCGCAGTTGATCGAGCGCCTGGGCTTTTTCGGCGTGGACCTGGGCCCCTTGAGTGTCGGCGCACGCTTGACCCAGTTCCCGGGCGGCCCGCTGCCGGTGCTGAACCTGGTCAAGTTCGACTGAGGCCGCGCCGTGTTCAGCGATCCCAGTAGGGCACTTCGCCAAAACACTCGAGGAAGAAATCGATGACCGTGCGGACCTTCACCGACAGGCGTCGACTGCCCGGCCAGAGGATGGCGATCTGTTGGGGTTCGAGGCTGTTGGATGCCTGGTAATCCTGTAGCACCGGGACCAGCGTGCCGTTACGCACGGCTTCGCCGATCAGCCACGACGGGAACATCACCAGCCCCAGGCCTTGTTCGGCGGCCTGGGTCAAGGTGTCGGCGTGGTTGCCGGTGATCGGGCCGCTGACGCTGTAGGGTGTCCAGGCGTGGCCCGGGCGGCGGAAGAACCAGCGCTGCTGACCGGTCACGCCCTTGTAGGCCAGGCACCGGTGGTGAACCAGGTCCTGGGGCTTGAGTGGTGCGCCGTGGCGGGCCAGGTAGGTCGGGCTGGCGGCGATCTGGAAGCGATGGGGCGCGAGGATGCGCGCCTGCATGCTCGAATCGTGCAGCGCACCGATGCGGAACAGCAGGTCGGCGCCTTCCTGCAGTGGGTCGACGTAGCTGTCGGTCTGCTGGATCTCCAGTTGCAGCTTCGGATAACGCTCGCATAGCTGCCCCAGCCACGGTGTCAGGTGGCGCTGGCCAAACACCACCGGCGCATTGATCCGCACCAGTCCGGACGGCTCGCTGTGTTGCTCCTGCAGCGCCTGTTCGGCTTCCTCCAGTTGCACCAGCAGCAGCCGTGCATGATGCCCCAACAGGCGGCCAGCCTCGGTGGGTGAAACGGCGCGGGTGTGGCGATAGAGCAACTGTTGGTTCAGGGCCTGTTCCATCAACTGGATCTGCCGGGAAATCGAAGACGGCGCCAAGCCTTCGCGCCGTGCGACTTCCGAAAAACTGCCGTGATCGAGCACCGCGACGAACAATCGCAATGCCTTGAAACCCAGTTCATTGAGGCCGTGCATGGGGTGGGCGTTCCTGTGCGTATTGCGCAAAAGTGTTGTCGGGATACTCACATTTATTGCACAGCGACACCAGCCGATAATGCCGGCCATCTTTCAAGTGAACAGGTTCTGATCATGCAAACATCTTCACTGAGCGAGGCCGTGCCGGTATCGACGCCCGCCAGACCCCGGACATTGCTGCGCTGGCTATTGCTGCCCCTGGTGATCCTGGCCGGCATGGGCTTGTCGGTGGAAGCCGGCCTGCTCGGGCCGCTCGGGGCCCAGGTCGGGCAGCTGTGGGCCACGCTGAGCATCTTCGGCGTCGGTTCGGCGATTCTTTTCCTGCTGTTGTTGCTCAGTGGCCGGCAGCAAGGCCCAGCCTTGCATGAGTTGCCACGCTGGCAATTGATCGGCGGTTTCCTCGGTCCGATCTATGTGGTCGTGCTGACACTCGCCACGCCGCACATCGGCATCGCCATGACCATGGTCGCGATTCTCTCCGGCCAGGTGGGTAAAAGTGTCCTGATCGATCATTTCGGCTGGTTCGGGACGGCCCGCAAGCGGGTCAACGGCGAACGCTGGCTGGCGTTGGCCTTGATTGTCGTCGCCCTTGTCCTGATTGCCCGAGGTTGAACATGAACCTGTTTGTTTTGTTGTTGCTGGTGGTCGCGGCCGGTGCGGTGTTGAGTGTGCAGGCGGCTATCAACGGGCGCCTGGGCCAGACGGTCGGTGTGTTGCGCAGCAGCTTGCTGACGTTCACGGTGGGCACGGTGACCACCGGGCTGCTGATCGTGTTTTTCGAGCCGGCCCACGGCTTGACGCTGTTGGACATGCCGAAATGGCAACTCAGCGGGGCCTTGTTCGGTGTGGTGTACATGATGGTGATGGTGGGCGCGGTGCCCAGGGTCGGCACGGCCGTGGCCACCGTGGCGGTCATTGTCGGGCAACTGGGCATGGGCATGCTGATCGACAATTTCGGCTGGCTGGGCAACCCGGCCATCGAATTGTCCGGCAGTCGAGTCCTCGCCATGGCCTGCCTGGCATTGGCGCTGGTGTTCATGTATCGCAGCAATGCCCGTCAGGCCTGAACGGTTCAGTCGGGTTCCACGTTGAGTTGCAGGCTGCCATCGGCCAGGCGTTCAGTGCTGCGCACGATGCCGCTCAGGCGCCGGCCCTCGGCGCTGAACACCACGATCTCGGCCTTGTCCAGGTCGTCCGGCATCGGCGGTTGAACGTGCAGCGCGAACCACACCGGCTTGTCCTCGTCGAGGCGCTGGACGGTGTATTGGCAGTCGATACTTTTGGTCTGGCGGCCGAACAGGGTGTCGAGACCGTAGTCCAGGTGAGTGCTGTCGGCGGGGGAGGGTGTGAGAGGCATCGGCGGTCTCCTGGGGCGCGCGGTTGATGTTCAAATGATCCTGCCCGGGAGGGAAAATTCCATTGGCTGAGCCGTTGGGAACAGCCCTGGGGCTCAGCTCGATAACCCCGTGGCGAGGGAGCTTGCTCCCGCTCGGGTGCGCAGCAGCCGCAAAGAGCCAGGGGCCGCTGCGCAGCCCAGCGGGAGCAAGCTCCCTCGCCACGGAGGAGAAATCAGAGGCCAGGCACGCCGTTCTTCCACGCCGACCAGTTCTTCACAATGTCTTGCACCAGCGGGTTGCCGGTGCGGAACAGGTTTTCCAACGCAGGGACGAACGCGCCCTGGTCGGCGTACTTGAGCAGGTTATCCACTTCATTGCCACCGGGCTCGGGGCGGTCGAAGTCGGAACCGGCCCGCAGCACTGCCAGCCGGTTGATGTCCACCCGACCTTCACGGCTGGCCCGTAGCAAGGCCTCGTAAGTCGAGTTATCTTCCTGTTGGGTCGTGCAGTAGACGCCTTTGTTGTCGGTGAGCAGGCGGGTCCAGACTTCGGCCCGCTCGCTCAGGCGCGTGCCGGAGAACCAGGTGTTGCCGGCCAGGGTGTCACAGCGGGTCACCACCGGCGGCTGGTTGGCTGGGGCATACGGATACTTCAAGCGCCAGGCTGCCGACTCCTTGCTTTCGGCCAGGGTCACCTGCTGGCTGAGGGCAAAGGCCTTGGCTTGCAGGGCCGGGTTGAGTTCGAAGACTTCTGTCTTGTAGTCCAGCGGTGGTTTTTCGTTCGGCCCCTTGGTGTTGATGCCCAGGTAGCCGGTGGGCCAATCCTTGGGTACATCCCGCGAATCCAGCTCCCATTGAGTACCGAACTCCACCAGGTAATGGGCCCAGGCGGTTGTGCCGAGCGTGCCGTGGTGCGGGTTGATGCCGGCGATCCCGGCCACCAGGAAATAGCTCTTGCGCAGGTCGACGGTCGGGGAGAGCGCCAGGGCCAGGGTCGAAGCCGCCGCGTTGGTCTGGCCCATGCCGGTGATCAGCAGGCAGACCCGTTCGGCATTGCAGCGGATCGTCGGGTACTCGGCGGACAGCCCCGGTACACGGATTTCATCCTTGAGCTGCAAGCGTTCGATCCAGTTCTGCGCTTCAGGGGCGAACATCGTGATCAGCATCACTTTGGGTTGAAGTGGCGGTGCGGCCCCGGCGCTTGCCGCGAAGAGTGCAGTACTTGCCAGGCCGATTGAAGCAAACAGGCGATTGATCATGTGTTCGTGACCTCCATGGATTCGAAAGGGTGCTGCGACGATGTGCTCAGAATTGATAGCCGACCCCGGCGTAATAGCCCCACCCATCGGAGCGGGCGCGGAAGTTGCCCTCGCCAAAGTTGAGTTCACTGCCATCCTGCCAGTTGCCGCCGTTGTGGAAGTAGCGGCCCACCAGAGTGAAGCGTACGTGGGTGAACGCGTACAGCAAGACATTGGTGGCGACCGTGGCGTTGGCGGTGCGGGCCGGGTTGTCCTTGTGCAGGTCCGAACCGAAGTCGAAGTTGGTGAAGCCAATGTACGTCAGCGAGGCACCATTGCTGAACTGGCTGATCGGCACGATGTACTTGAGTTGAGCGCGGTAGCCGTCCCAGGAATATTCATTGCTGGCGCCATAGTTTTCCCATTGATAACGGCCATAGAGGTTGGCCGACAAGTTGACCCTCGAGTGCGTGTCAATGTCGGTGCCCAGGCCGCTGTACAAGGTGTTCGCGCGATTGGCGCTGTTGCTGCCGTGATCGTAGATCCAGTCGAACGCCACATACCATTCCTTGAACGGCCCGATGGCCAGGCTGCGGCCGGCCAGGTAGTCGATGGAAACCCGCGGTTCGTGTTCCATGAACACGGGTGAGCCGTGGTCCCACGCACCTTTGTCGTGGCTGTTGCCAATGTTGAAAATCTTCGGGATGTCGACGTAGCCATAGAGCTCGAAGGGCCCCTTGCGTCCGAAGTATTCATATTCCAGATAGATATCGTCGACCGGTTGCGGGCCGAAGCTGATGTCCTTGCTGCCGATGAGCGTCAGGTCCTGGTTGTACCAGTCCGACAGGTAGGCGCCTTTTTTCGATGGGGTGGCTTCTGGACTGAGGGCTTCGCCTTGGGCGGACACCTCGGTGGGTTGGGCGTGGGTCGTGGCGCTGAGTAGTCCGGTAACGGCGGTCAGTAGCAGGGTGGTTGCCCATACGCCGGGCGTGGCGCGACACCGGGAAGTGAAGTGCATGGAAAGTCCTTGTTCGTGCGGGCCGAAGCCCGGGTTCCGTGATTGAAAAAAACCGTCGATCCGCTGGCGGTGATCGAATGCGCAAACGTTTGCACATCCCATACCAATTTTATGCAGTGGCTTGAAAAGCTTGGGTTTAAGGTGGTTTTCCTGTCCTTTTGGTCAGGCCTGGTGCGCCGAATGCTTCACGCTCGCCTGAAGCAGCACCAAAGTGTTGCACGGGCGAATGCTCGGCACGGCACTGAGTCGGCGGCGTTGCTGTTAGAATCGATCCCCTTGATTGACCGGAGATATGCCCATGAGCGAGCCGATTCGCCTGACCCAGTACAGCCACGGCGCCGGTTGCGGCTGCAAGATTTCGCCCCAAGTGCTGGAAGTGATCCTGGCCGGCAGCGGTGCGCAGAACCTCGATCCCAAGCTGTGGGTCGGCAATGCTTCTCGCGACGACGCCGCGGTGTATGCCATCGACGAAGAGCGTGGGGTGGTCTCGACCACCGATTTTTTCATGCCGATTGTCGATGATCCCTTCGATTTTGGTCGCATCGCCGCCACCAATGCCATCAGCGACATCTACGCCATGGGCGGTGATCCACTGATGGCCATCGCGATTCTTGGCTGGCCGGTCAACGTATTGGCCCCGGAAATTGCCCGGGAAGTGATTCGCGGCGGTCGTTCCGTGTGTGACGAGGCCGGTATTCCCCTGGCGGGCGGGCATTCGATCGACGCGCCCGAGCCGATCTTCGGCCTGGCGGTCACGGGCCTGGTGCAAAAGCGTCATATGAAACGCAACGACACGGCCACCGCCGGTTGCCGCCTGTACCTGACCAAGCCCCTGGGCATCGGCATCCTCACCACGGCGGAAAAGAAAGGCAAGCTGCGCGCCGCCGATGTTGGCCTGGCCCGTGACTGGATGTGCACCCTCAATAAACCCGGCAGCCGCTTCGGCAAGCTCGATGGCGTGACGGCGATGACTGACGTCACCGGTTTCGGCCTGCTCGGGCACCTGGTGGAAATGGCCGACGGCAGCCAGTTGACCGCGCGCATCCGCTATGACGCGGTGCCGCGTCTGCCGGGCGTCGAATACTACCTCGACTTGGGCTGTGTGCCGGGCGGTACGCTGCGCAACTACGACAGCTACGCCAGCAAGGTCGGTCGAGTCCAGGAACTGCACAAGCGAGTGCTGTGCGACCCGCAGACCAGCGGCGGCCTGTTGATTGCCGTCACCCCCGAAGGCGAGGACGAGTTCCTGCGGGTGGCCACTGAACTCGGCCTGGCGCTGGAGCCCATCGGCGAGTTGGTCGAGCGACAGCGTTACGCGGTCGAGGTGTCTTGATGAGCCATGACATCACCGATTACCGCGACATCTTCCTCCGTGACCGACCGATGATGGACACGCGCGCCCCAGTCGAATTCATCAAGGGCGCTTTCCCCGGCGTGGTCAATTTGCCGTTGATGACCGACAACGAACGGCAACGTGTCGGGACCTGCTACAAACAACAGGGGCAACAGGCCGCCATTGTCCTGGGGCATCAATTGGTGTCCGGTGAGACCAAGGCCCAGCGCATCCAGGCTTGGGCGGCGTTCGCCAAGGCCCATCCCGACGGTCTGCTGTATTGCTTTCGCGGCGGCTTGCGTTCGCAGATCGTCCAGCAATGGCTCAAGGACGAAGCGGGCATCGACTACCCTCGGGTCGGCGGTGGCTACAAGGCCATGCGCACGTTCTTGCTGGACACCGTCGAACAGGCGGTCGCCGAGTGCGACCTGGTGCTGCTGGGCGGCATGACCGGTACCGGCAAGACCGAAGCGCTGGGCCAACTGGGCAACAGCCTGGACCTGGAAGGGTATGCCAACCATCGCGGTTCGAGCTTCGGCAAACGCGCCACCGGCCAGCCTTCCAACATCGATTTTGAAAATCGCCTGGCGGTGGATGTGCTGAAAAAACGCGCCGCCGGCATCGAACAGTTTGTGCTGGAAGATGAGAGCCGCGCGGTCGGCAGCTGCGCCTTGCCACTGTCCTTGTACCAGCGCATGCAGCAGGTTCCGATGGTCTGGCTGGAAGACAGCCTGGAGCGCCGGGTCGAACGGATCCTGCAGGATTACGTCATCGACCTGTGTGCGGAATTTGTCGCGGTACATGGCGACGAAGGTTTTTCGCTGTTTTCAGAGCGATTGCTGGCAAGCCTGGACAACATCCACAAGCGCTTGGGTGGCGACCGTCACCGGCGCTTGAAGGACATCCTGGAAATAGCCCTGGCCGAGCAGGCCCACAGCGGCGCGGTCGATGCGCATCGCGGTTGGATCGAGGGTTTGCTGCGTGAGTATTACGACCCGATGTACGTGTTCCAGCGGGAAAAGAAGGGCTTGCGGATCGAGTTCTCGGGAGAGCAGGCGGCGGTGCTGGAGTATTTGCGCGAGCGGGCGGCCTCGGTACGGTGACCTGTGGGAGCGAGCTTGCTCGCGATGGCGGCGACACAGGCACCCTTGAGGCAAGCTGACTCACCGCCATCGCGAGCAAGCTCGCTCCCACACTGATGATCAGGTCGGACAGGTTTGCTGGCCATTGTCCAAACCTTGCTTGTAGCTCTGGCTGGTGAGGCTGGCCTTGCCGTTGTGCCAGGTCAGGGTCAGCACATACAGCGAATCGAAGTCCCCGGATGCCCAGTCTTCGGTAATGGTCTGCTCCTTGCCCACCGCCTCACCGGCGACCTTGTTGATCAGCTCCGGCAGGTAGCCATGGGACCAGGCAGTATAGATGGTGGAGTTGTGGTACTTGTCGTGCAGCAACTCGTCAGCCAGGTCGCTGGTGTCGTTGGCTGAAAAATTGATGTTTACCGGCAGCCCGAGCTTGATGGCGCTGGGGCTGATGGTCATCAGCGGGCGAATATAGCTGTAGGAGTTGTCCAGCTCACCCTCTTCGACATTGCGGGTCGGGTTAGCCGCGAACACGTAGTCGGCCTTGCCGAATTTTTCCGGCAGCAGGGTGGCCAGGTCGATGGCGCGGTTGAGGCCCTGGCAGTTGAGCTGGCCCAGGCCACCGGCGGGTTTCTCGGCGTGGCGCAGGAACACCAGGGTCTGGACGCCGTCGGCTGGCTGGGCGCGGCTGACGCTGGATTCCAGCGACAGCACCAGGCCACAGACCACAAGCAGCGTTGGCAGCATCAGCCACGAACGGTGTTTGAAGCGTCTGGCGAAATTCAGTGGGTTCATCATCGAATAATAGTCTTCAGCACGCTTGAGTCAGGCTGACAAACCCTGGCACCGCGAAGCGCTTGGCCTCGGGTGTTTTCCCTGTCGTTACGCCTCGTCGGTTCTTCGGAGGCATTGCTCAGAGTCCCTTCGAGCGCTTTGGTTCGATTCCGGTGCACTGTAGCGATCTCCGTCAGGAGATGGGACGAACGTTAACGACAGGATGTTGCTGAATTAAGAAGGGACGACGTGAATTCTGTGACGGGCAGTGGTGTCGTCCCCAACATCTTGGATTATCCTCGGGGTTTTCTTCATTTCCGAGCCGACCCCCATGCCCGACTTGACGCCATACCTCATCACCCAGAAATGGCCCGCCCAATACCCGGAGTGGATCCAGCTCTACTCCCTGCCAACCCCCAACGGCGTGAAGGTTTCGATCATGCTGGAAGAGATCGGCCTGCCGTACGAGCCCCACAAAGTGGACTTCGCCAGCAACGACCAGCTGTCGCCCGAGTTCCTGTCCCTGAACCCCAACAACAAGATCCCGGCGATTCTCGATCCCCATGGGCCAGGGGACCAGCCGTTGGCGTTGTTCGAGTCGGGGGCGATCCTGATTTATCTGGCGGACAAGAGCGGACAGTTGCTGGCCCAGGAGTCGGCGGCGCGCTACGAGACGATCCAGTGGCTGATGTTCCAGATGGGGGGGATCGGGCCCATGTTCGGGCAGTTGGGGTTCTTCAACAAGTTCGCTGGCAAGGATTACGAGGACAAGCGGCCACGCGATCGTTATGTCGAGGAAAGCAGGCGCCTGCTCAAGGTGCTCGATGGCCGTCTGCAAGGGCGGGACTGGATCATGGGCGAGCGCTACACCATTGCCGATATCGCCACGTTTCCCTGGGTGCGTAACTTGATCGGTTTTTATGAAGCCGGTGATTTGGTGGGTATCCAGAACTTCCCCAATGTGACGCGGGTATTGGAGCGCTTCCTGGCGCGACCGGCCGTGGCCCGTGGGTTGAAGATTCCGGAATGAGCAAACCGACGACCCGCCGATTCGATTACAAGCAACTGGATGTATTCAGCGACGTACCGCTCAAGGGTAATCCGCTGGCAGTGGTGCTGGGGGCCGATGGGCTCAGTGACTCGCGCATGGCCGCTTTTGCCAACTGGACCAACCTCAGCGAAACCACGTTCCTGCTGGCGCCGCAGCACCCGGAAGCCGATTACCGGGTGCGTATTTTCACCACGTCCACCGAATTGCCGTTTGCCGGGCATCCGACCCTGGGCAGTTGTCACGCCTGGCTGGAAGCCGGAGGCGTGCCCAAAGGGCAGGAGATCGTGCAGGAGTGCGGCGTCGGCCTGGTCAGGGTGCGCCGCAGCGATCATGGGTTGGCGTTCCTCGCGCCGCCCTTGCTCAAGTCCGGCCCGCTGGAGGCCGAGCTGCTGGAGCGGGTGCGCAAGGGGCTGGGGCTCGCAGCGCAGGCGATTGTCGAGGCGCAATGGGTCGATAATGGTGCCGGCTGGCTGGCGGTGATGCTCAAGGATCGCCAGCAAGTCCTGACGCTCGAGCCGGATTACCCGCAGTTGCTGGATTTGGCCGTGGGTGTGGTCGCACCCTGGGATCGGGCCGTGGATGGCGATGAGGCCCACTTCGAAGTGCGCGGCTTTATCGCCGGTGATGGCATGCCCGAGGATCCGGCCACCGGCAGCCTGAACGCCGGGCTTGCCCAATGGATGCTGGGCAAAGGGCTGGCGCCTGCGTCCTACGTGGTCAGCCAGGGGCTGACGATGGGCCGGGCCGGGCGAATTCATGTCGAGCAATTGGGAGAAGAGGTTTGGATTGGCGGTGCCGTCGTGACGTGCATCAATGGCTCGCTGACTTTGTGAGGCGATTATTACCCGGCTGGTAACACTCTGTTTTCCAGCTGGCGTTTGTGCCCTGGCTGGCCTGGGCATAAGCTTCGCTCCCTGTGATCGAGCCGCATTTTTTTGCCCAGGAGTCCCATGTCCAGCCAGTTCCCCGAAGCACGTCCACGCCGCCTGCGTCGCAATGCAAGCCTGCGCAGCCTGTTCCAGGAAACCGAGTTCACCCTGAATGATCTGGTGCTGCCGATTTTCGTCGAAGAAGAAATCGATGATTTTGTACCGATCAAGAGCATGCCCGGCGTGGTGCGCATCCCTGAGTCGAAGCTGGCCGGTGAGATCGAGCGCTATGCCCGTGCTGGCATCAAGTCGGTGATGACCTTTGGTGTATCCCATCACCTGGACAACGATGGCAGCGACACCTGGAGTGAGTGGGGCCTGGTGTCACGCATGGCTCGGATCTGCAAGGACGCGGTGCCGGAAATGATCGTGATGTCCGACACCTGCTTCTGTGAATACACCGACCATGGTCACTGCGGCGTGCTCCACGGCGATGAAGTGGACAACGACCGGACCTTGATCAACCTGGGCAAGCAGGCCGTGGCGGCGGCCCGCGCCGGTGCCGATGTGATCGCGCCGTCGGCGGCCATGGACGGTCAGGTCCAGGCGATTCGCAAGGCTTTGGATGAAGCCGGTTTCAGCCAGACGGCGATCATGGCCTATTCCACCAAATTCGCCTCGGCGCTGTATGGGCCGTTCCGCGAAGCCGGCGGCAGCGCACTGAAAGGTGACCGCAAGAGCTACCAGATGAACCCGATGAACCGCCGCGAAGCCTTGCGTGAATCCCTGCTCGATGAGCAAGAGGGTGCCGATGCGCTGATGGTCAAGCCGGCCGGTGCCTACCTCGACATCATCCGCGATATTCGCCAGGCTTCGAACCTGCCGTTGTCGGCTTACCAGGTCAGTGGCGAATACGCGATGATCAAATTCGCCGCCCAGGCCGGCGCCATCGACGAAGCCCGTGTGGTCCGCGAGAGCCTTGGCGCAATCAAGCGGGCGGGGGCAGACCTGATCTTCACCTACTTCGCCATGGACCTGGCGCTGAGCGGGATCTGATCCCGCGCTCCTTCTACTTGCATCAGTGGTGACTGTACCGCCGTCATCGCGAGCAAGCTCGCTCCCACAGGAGAATGACGGCGTCCCCGGATCTTCCGTCCAACCCAAAACCCATGTGGGAGCGAGCTTGCTCGCGATAGCGGTGGGTCAGCTTGCATCGAGGGGGACTGTGCGGTCGTCATCGCGAGCAGGCTCGCTCCCACAGGAGAATGGCGGCGTCCCCCGGATCTTGCGTCCAACCCAAAACCCATGTGGGAGCGAGCTTGCTCGCGATAGCGGTGGGTCAGCTTGCATCGAGGGTGCCTGTGTCGCCGTCATCGCGAGCAAGCTCACTCCCACAGGAGAATGGCGGTGTCCCCGGATCTTCCGTCCAACCCAAAACCCATGTGGGAGCGAGCCTGCTCGAGATAGCGGTGGGTCAGCTTGCATCGAGGGTGCCTGTGCCGCCGTCATCGCGAGCAAGCTCGCTCCCACAGGAGAATGGCGGTGTCCCCGGATCTTCCGTCCAACCCAAAACCCATGTGGGAGCGAGCTTGCTCGCGATAGCGGTGGGTCAGCTTGCATCGAGGGTGCCTGTGCCGCCGCCTTCGCGAGCAAGCTCGCTCCCACAGGAGAATGGCGGCGTCCCCGGATCTTCCGTCCAACCCAAAACCCATGTGGGAGCGAGCTTGCTCGCGATAGCGGTGGGTCAGCTTGCATCGAGGGTGCCTGTGCCGCCGCCTTCGCGTGCAAGCTCGCTCCCACATTGGGCATAGCCCGCATCCACTTTTGATCGTATGGTTGCTCCGGAATAACGAACGCGATGGAGCACCATGCAATTCAACCAATTGATGATCAGCCTCGCGGCGTTGCTGGCCCTGGCCGGTTGCGGCAGCCGTCAGTTGCAGGAGCCCGAGCGCCAGCCTGCTGAGGTCAAGAAGCAGATCGTGCAGTTGTTGCCGGCCAAGACGGTGGATCGTGAAGGCTGGGCGACAGACATCTACGTGGCCTTTGCGGCCCAACAGATTCCGTCCACGACGCAGAATATCTGTGCGGTCCTGGCGGTGACCGAACAGGAGTCGACGTTCCAGGCCGATCCGCCGGTGCCGGGGCTGGGCAAGATCGCTCGTCAGGAGATCAACCGCCGCGCGGCGAAGGTGCACATTCCGGAGCTGTTGGTCAGCGGCGCGCTCCAGGTGCGTTCGCCCAATGGCAAAAGCTACAGCGATCGGCTCGACGCGGCCCGTAGCGAGAAAGAGCTGAGCGGGATTTTCGATGATTTCATCGGCATGGTGCCACTGGGCAAGACCCTGTTCGGCGGTTTCAATCCGGTGCACACGGGTGGGCCGATGCAGGTCAGTATCGCGTTTGCCCAGGCCCATGCGCGGGATTATCCCTACACGATGGATGGCTCGATTCGTCGCGAAGTGTTCAGTCGCCGTGGCGGGATGTATTTCGGTATCGCGCATTTGCTGGGCTATCCGGTGAACTATACCGAGCCGTTGTATCGTTTCGCCGATTTCAATGCCGGGTGGTACGCCAGTCGCAACGCGGCTTTCCAGCATGCGGTGAGTGTGGCGTCGGGCATTTCCCTGGCGCTGGATGGCGATCTGGTTGCCCATGATTCAATCATGCCGGGCAGCACGGAGCTGGCGGTACGCACGCTGGGCAAGTCGTTGGGAATGCGCAACCCGACCATTCGCGATCAATTGGAGCAGGGCGACAGTCTGGCGTTCGAGGACAGCAAGCTCTACAAGCGTGTGTTCGAACTGGCTGAGCGGGCCGAGGGCAAGCCGTTGCCGCGGGCGGTATTGCCGGGGATCGTGCTCAAGAGCCCGAAAATCACGCGCAAGCTGACCACTGCGTGGTTTGCCAAGCGGGTGGATGAGCGTTATCAGCGCTGCATGGCGCGGGCGGCGGGGCGCTAGCCAGGCATTGAGGCATGAAAAAGCCCGGCGGATGAGGCCGGGCTTTTATTGTGATGAGTTTGGTTTGGGAGTGTTCTGCAACGGTGTGTCGGGTGAACTGCGCGGCGGCTGCTTGAAGGTTGCGGCCGCTGCGCGCCCGAGCGGGAGCAAGCTCCCTCGCCACGGGGTGTGTTGCACATGATTTGCGATATTTTCAGGCATTGCGGTCAAGCAACTCATGCGCGGTTTTCGATCAGACGATCGGAGCCGCCTTCGGCGACGCGGCGTTCCAGCAGGCGATCGGCACCGCCTTCAGCGACGCGGTTTTCGATCAGACGATCGGAGCCACCTTCGGCGACGCGGCGTTCCAGCAGGCGATCGGCACCGCCTTCAGCGACGCGGTTTTCGATCAGACGATCGGAGCCACCTTCGGCGACGCGGCGTTCCAGCAGGCGATCGGCACCGCCTTCAGCGACACGGTTCTCGATCAGGCGGTCAGAGCCACCTTCGGCGACGCGGCGTTCCAGCAGGCGATCAGCACCGCCTTCAGCGACGCGACGTTCCAGCAGGCGATCGGCACCACCTTCAGCGACGCGGCTTTCGATCAGGCGATCAGAACCGCCTTCGGCGACGATGGGTTGCGAGGAGGCGGCAAATACGTTGGCGGCCAGTACGGAGAAAGCGAGGCTGAGGATGACTTGGCGTTTCATGATGGTGTGCTCCGGGGGTGCAGTGGTTTGTGTGGGGCCATTGTTGTCCCGGGCGATCATCAAGAGAACTTCATTGGCATGATGGTGAACATCGACGGCAGTGATAGCTCGTCAGTCCCATCGATGTCGAAACTGAGCCGCAACGTGCGCGTCGTCCTCCGGGTGGAACACGGCCAGGTTTGTGGGCTCTACCGGGTAACCCACAGGCAGGAGGCAAGTTCATGTACCAGTTATTCGGTTACAGGCAATCCGGTTCTGCGGCGGTGGAAATTGCCCTGGACCTTTGTGATGTGGCATATCGGCGGGTCGACGCCTATTCGACCCAGGACAACGACGCCGCGAAAGCGCTCGAGGCACTCAACCCTCAGAAGCAGGTCCCGACCTTGCAGTTGCCGGACGGCTCGGTGCTGACCGAAGCGGCGGCGATCCTGATTCACCTCGGGCTGACCTTCCCGGCTTCGAAGCTGCTCCCTGATGACGCAACCCAGCGTGCCCAAGCCATACGGGGGCTGGTCTATATCGCAGCCAATTGCTACACGCCCATCGGCATCATCGATTTTCCGGAACGCTGGTTGGACGAGGCGGACGAAGCGACTCGGCAGCGCTTGGTAGCGGGCACCCAGCAACGGCTGTACCGCAACTGGGCGCTGTTTGCCGATCAGTTCCCGGCCCAGCCTTTCCTTGGCGGTGCCGAGCCGGGGGCGATGGATATCCTGGCGGCCGTGATCACGAAGTGGAGAAACACGCGGGAGGCAATGCTCAACGCCCGTCCGGCGTTCTACGGATTGTTGGAGCGCATCGACCACCATCCGCGCGTTGCACCGATGCTGTCGTTGCATTGGCCTTCGTAGGCGCTGCCGAGCGAAGCGAGGCTGCGATCCTTGCGCTAACGCTGGAATCTCAAGCGAAAGATCAAAAGATCAAAAGATCGCAGCCTTCGGCAGCTCCTACGGGTCAAGGACAAGCCTTGCGTACAGCCGCCTGCTCAACCAAGTCGACAAACTGCTGGACGTTCTGCTGATGCGCCGTCACCAGTTCGTCGATACTGGCCCCCGCCGGCGTTTGCAGGCTGCTGCGACAGGTGAGGGGGCGGGTATCGCCACCCAGGTTGCGCAGGCGCCATTGCACGTCCATGCGGGCATAGCGGCCGGGGATCGAGTCAAAGCGCTGCACGTCTACCCGCAGCGATGATTTCGGCGCGCCAGGGTTGCTCAGTTGTTCGTCCAGGCTGCTGTGCAGTTCATCTGCCAGGCTGGCACCCCACCATTCGGTTTCCAGGATCGCCAACCCGCTGTTGCCCTGGCGAATGACCATTTGGGTGCGATCCACCTGGGGTGGGACGCTCACCTGTTCGATCTGGATGTCCACGCCGGCGCGTGCCTGGCCTGTCGGCTGAGCCGGGCTCAGGGTGTGGTAATGAATCGGATCGCTGCGACAGGCGCCGAGCAGCAGTGCCATGGCGACCAGGGTAAATTTCAGCGTCAGTGGCATGGGACGGGCTCCTGTACTCATTCTTTCACCGGCAATGTGAGGTTCCGTGCCGGTGCGTCCTTGGGACGGCCGCGAAGCAGCGATTCGGGATGGCGGCTCAGGTAGTCCGACAGCTCGCGCAGCGAACGCGACATGCGCCCCAGGTCGTCCAGGGTCTGGGTCAGTTGTTCGCGCTGGGGTGAGTCTTCGGCCAGGGTCGAGTTGGCCGATTGCAGGGTCTTGCTGACGTCTTGCAAGGTGTGTTGCACGCCTGGCAGGGTCTTGCTGTTGAACTGGGCCAGGCCTTTGCGCAGCTCCACCAGATTGCCATCCAGGTTGCCGGCGATACTCTCCAGTGGCAGCTTGTTGATTCGCTCGACCATCGTCTGCAGTTGTTCCTGCAATTGCTGGAGGCTGCCCGGGAGGGTCGGGATACGCACGGGGCGGGCGCTGGGGTCGAAGGCCACTTTTTCGGCCTTGGGGTAGAAGTCCAGCGAAATGTACAACTGCCCGGTCAGCAGGTTGCCGCTACGGGCCTGGGCACGCAGGCCGCGCTCGACGAAGCTGCCCATCAGGCGGGCACTGGCGGCTTCGTCTTCAGGATCGTGGTTGAGCGACTTGAGCAGTTTTTCATGGGCCTTGCCCAGGCGCTGAGGGTAGATCACCACGCCGACGTTGACCGGAAAGCTGCGTTGCTTCTCATCGAAATCGAGGTTGATGGCCACCACCCTGCCGACTTCCACGCCGAGGAACTCTACCGGCGCCCCGACGCGCAACCCGCGCAGGGCCTGGTCGAAACGCAAGGCCAGGTATTGGCCCTTGCCATCGGGCGGGGCGAGGGCGCTCTGCTGGTCGGCAAACAGTTCGAAGGTCTTGTCTTCGCTGGCGGCGGTGTCGTTGGGGCTGTACTCCGGTGCCCGGAACGCGATGCCGCCCAGCAGCAAGGCCGAGAGCGATTCGGTCTTGACGGCGAAACCATTGGCGCCGACGTTCACGTCCACGCCGCTGACGTTCCAGAACCGGGTGTTTTCGGTGACATACACATCGTTGGGCGCGTTGACGAACACGTCGATGTTGACGCCTTTGCCGTCGGCGTCCAAGGCGTAGGACACCACCTGGCCCACCGGGATCTTGCGCAGGTACACCGGCGAGCCGATGTCCAGCGAGCCGAGGTCCTGGGCGTGCAGGGTAAAGCGCTTGCCCGGTTCGCCATAAGTGATCGGCGGTGGGTTCTCCAGCCCCGTGAAGGATTTGGCGCGCACTTTCGACTGGCCGGCGTCGGCACCGATGAAATCACCGGACAGCAGCGTGTCGATCCCCGAGATCCCACCGGCACCGATGCGCGGCCGTACGACCCAGAACACCGAGTCTTCGTGGGTGAAGGTGTCGGCGGTCTTGGCGAGCTTGACCGTGGCGGTGACGTTCTTCTGGTCGTTGCTCAGTTGCACGTCGGTGACCTGGCCGATGACCACGTTGCGGTATTTCACCTGGGTCTTGTTGGCGGTCAGGCCCTGGCCGGTCTTGAAGGTGATGGTGATGGTCGGGCCTTCCTGCAGCCAGTTGTGGACCACCAGGGAAACACCCACCAGCACCGCGATGATCGGCACGATCCACACCAGCGACACCGTCCAGCGGCGGGTGGTGACGTGGGCCCGGCCGGGGGCGGGTTGTTGCCCGTCAGTGGCTTGCGACTTCATCCATGACCTCCTCGGATGGTTGAGTGTCCCAGATCAGGCGGGGGTCGAAACTCATGGCCGAGAGCATGGTGAACAGCACCACCAGGCCGAAGAACAGGATACCCGGTCGTGGCTCGATATCGCTCAGTGCCTGGAACTTGACCAGGGCGGCCACCAGGGCCACCACCAGCACATCGAGCATCGACCAATAGCCGATGACTTCCACCAGCCGGTACAGCTTCGCCCGCTGGACCTGGGCCCAGGTACTGCGTCGTTGTACGGTCACCAGCAACAGGGTCAGTACCACGAACTTGATGCCGGGCACCGCGATGCTGGCGATGAAGATAATCAGCGCAATGTCCCAGGCGCCGCTTTGCCAGAACTCGATGACACCGCTGATGATGGTGCTGTCGGCACCTTCGCCGAGCATCTGGGTGTTCATGACCGGTAGCAGGTTGGCCGGGATGTAGAACACCAGCGCCGCGAGCATGTAGGCCCAGGTGCGGGTGATGGCGTCGGGTTTGCGGCGGTGCAGGGCGGCGTCGCAACGCGGGCAGGTCTGGGGGCCGTCGGCCATGTCGCAGGCCAGGCCACAACTGTGGCACAGGCACAGGTCCAGGTCGCGGGCCTCTGGCGGGGTGTCCTGCGGCTGGCCGTTCATGGGGTGTCCCACAGGTCGCGGACATCGCGCCCGGCAATACGGATCATCAGCAGGCTCAAGGCCGCCAGGGCGAACAGGCCGATACCCGGGAGCACGTCCAGCAGGCCGGCGAGCTTGATTACCGCCACCAGCGCGCCCAGCAGGCACACCTCCAGCATGCTCCAGGGCCGCAGGGTTTCCAGGCTGCGCATGCACAGGCTGAACCCTGGCGCCCGCCGCTGGACGTAGGCATGGCCCAGTACCCAGAGCAGCAGCGCCAGTTGGAAGGCCGGTGCAACGATGATCGCCACCGCTGTCACCAGGGCGATGAAGGTGATGGGGCCCTGGCTCAGCGCCACGATGGAATCCCACAACGTCGCGCTGTTGCTCAGGCCCTGGAGACGGATGCTCATCACCGGGTAGAGGTTGGCGAAAGCCCACAGCACCGCGGCCGTCACGCTCAAGGCCAGGCGCTGTTCGATGGTCAGGCCGTTGTAGCGCTGGATCACCGCGTGGCAGCGCACGCACGCGGCCTTTTGATGCGGGGCGAGCACAACCGGCTCGTACACCGCATCGCAATGTTCACAAATGATCAGTCGGTCGGTGGCGGCCATCGGGATGCTCGCAGGAACAACCCCTTCAATATAGAAGTGTGTTGGGAATGAGCAACCCGATGGAAAGGATCATTCGCCGCGAATGTATTGCTCCAGTTGTCGGATCAGGTCGGCCTGTTCGGCGATGGCTTCCTTGACCAGGTCGCCAATGGACAGCAGTCCGACGAGCTTGCCGTCTTCTACCACCGGCAAATGTCGCAAGTGCTTGTCGGTCATGATGCTCAGGCACGTCTCGACATTCTGGTGCGGGTCGATGGTGATCACGGGGGATACCATGATGTCGCTCACTTTCGTGCCCACGGATGAGCGACCGTGCAGGACCATTTTGCGTGCATAGTCGCGCTCGCTGATGATCCCCAGCACTTTTTCGTCCTTCACCACCAGCAACGCGCCGACGTTCTTCTCGGCCATGCGCATCAGGGCCTGCAATACCATGTCGTCCGGTGAGATGGTGTGCACTTGCTGGTTCTTATCATCTTTTAGCCGGAGCAACTGCGCGACGGTTTTCATGGGGAGCCTCAGGTGTTGTTTTTGCGGGTGATTAAAGAATCGTAGACCCAGCGGCGCAGAGCAAGCGGTAAAGCGGCGGCCAGTCGTCCAAAAGCGTCATTGCCCGGGAAATTACCACCCATCCCGTGGTCGGGCGCTGTTGTGGCGAGGGGATAAATCCCCTCGCCACAGGTAGAATCGTCGCCTACGCAAAATTCGAGGTTTCAGCGGTGGATTTACAGCAGGGCTTCGTCCTGACCCGGCATTGGCGCGACACCCCGGCCGGCACCGAAGTCGAGTTCTGGCTGGCGACCGACGCCGGTCCCCGGCGCGTGCGCCTGCCGGTGCAGACGTCGGTGGCCTTTGTGCCGCAGATCCAGCGCGGCCAGCTCGAAGCCTTGCTGCAAGGGGAAAAGGAGGTAGAGCTACGCCCCCTGGACCTGCTGGATTTCGAGCATCGCCCGGTGCTGGGCCTGTATTGCCAGCAACACGCCCAACTGATGCGCCTGGACAGCACTTTGCGCCGCGCCGGTGTGGAGGTGTTCGAAGCAGACATCCGGCCGCCGGAGCGCTACCTGATGGAGCGCTTCATCACCGCCCCGGTGTGGTTCGGCGGTACGCCGGCTGTCGATGGCCTGCTGGTGGATGCCCAGATGAAACCGGCGCCCGACTACCGTCCATCGTTGCGCCTGGTGTCCCTGGACATCGAAACCACCGCCCAGGGCGATTTGTATTCCATTGCCCTGGAAGGCTGCGGCGAGCGCCAGGTCTATATGCTCGGGCCGCCTAATGGCGACAATAGCGGCGTGGATTTCCAGCTGGAATACTGCGAATCGCGCACTCTGCTGCTGAAGAAACTCAACGACTGGTTCGCCCGTTTCGACCCCGACGCCATCATTGGCTGGAACCTGGTGCAATTCGACCTGCGGGTGCTGCATGAGCATGCCCGGCGGCTGGCGGTGCCGTTGCGCCTGGGCCGCGCTGGCGAAGAAATGCAGTGGCGCGAGCACGGCGCGCGCAACAACCACTTTTTCGCCTCAGCGGCCGGTCGACTGATCATCGACGGGATCGAGTCCCTGCGCTCGGCGACCTGGAGCTTCCCGTCGTTCAGCCTGGAAAACGTCGCCCAGACGCTGCTGGGGGAGGGCAAGTCCATCGACAACCCGTACCAGCGCATGGACGAGATCAATCGCATGTTCGCCGAGGACAAGCCGGCCCTGGCCCGCTACAACCTCAAAGACTGCGAGCTGGTGACGCGGATCTTCGCCAAGACCGAGTTGCTCAAGTTCCTGCTGGAACGGGCCAGCGTCACCGGCCTGCCAGCGGACCGCAGCGGCGGTTCGGTGGCAGCCTTCACGCACCTGTACATGCCGCTGATGCACCGCCAGGGTTTTGTTGCCCCCAATCTCGGCCAGCGTCCGCCCGAGGCCAGCCCGGGTGGTTTTGTCATGGATTCCCAGCCGGGGCTCTACGAGTCGGTGCTGGTGCTGGACTACAAGAGCCTGTATCCGTCGATCATCCGCACCTTCCTGATCGACCCGGTGGGCTTGATCGAAGGGCTGCGTCACCCGGATGACCGTGAATCGGTGCCGGGCTTTCGCGGGGGGCGCTTCTCCCGAAGCCGACATTGCCTGCCGGCCATCGTCGCGCGGGTCTCCGAAGGCCGGGAGACCGCCAAGCGCGAACACAATGCGCCGCTGTCCCAAGCGTTGAAAATCATCATGAACGCCTTTTATGGCGTGCTCGGCTCCAGTGGTTGTCGCTTCTTCGATCCGCGCCTGGCCTCGTCCATCACCCTGCGTGGCCACCAGATCATGCAGCGCACCCGCCAGTTGATCGAAGCCCAGGGCCATGTGGTGATCTACGGCGATACCGACTCCACGTTCGTCTGGTTGCGTCGGGCCCATGGTCAGGAGGAAGCGGCCAGGATCGGTCGCGAGTTGGTGGCACACGTCAACCAATGGTGGCGTGAGCAGGTGCGTGTCGAATTCGGGTTGGAAAGCGCGCTGGAACTGCAGTTCGAAACGCACTTCAAGCGCTTCCTGATGCCGACCATCCGGGGCGCCGAGGAGGGCAGCAAGAAACGCTACGCCGGGCTGGTGACCCGCGCCGACGGCAGCGATGAAATCGTCTACAAAGGCCTGGAAACCGTGCGTACCGACTGGTCGCCGCTGGCCCGGCAGTTCCAGCAGGAATTGTACGGGCGGATCTTCCACCGCCAGCCCTACCAGGATTATGTGCGTGATTATGTGCAGCAGACCCTGGCCGGTGCGTTCGATGATCGGCTGGTCTACCGCAAGCGCCTGCGGCGGCCGCTGGAAGATTACGAGCGCAACGTCCCACCCCACGTGCGGGCCGCGCGGTTGGCCGATGAGTTCAACCAGCGCCAGGGCCGTCCGCGGCAATACCAGAATGGCGGCTGGATCAGCTACGTCATCACCGTCGCCGGCCCCGAGCCGCTGGAAATTCGCAGTGCGCCAATCGATTACGACCACTACGTGACCAAACAACTGCAGCCGGTGGCGGATGCGATCCTGCCGTTTGTGGATGATGATTTTTCGACATTGGTGGGGGGGCAGATGGGGTTGTTCTGACGGGAGGAGACCCTGTTATTGGCAGGACGCCTTTGTGGCGAGGGAGCTTGCTCCCGCTGGGCTGCGCAGCGGCCCCTTTTGCGATCGCTTCGCGATCGAGCGCCCTCGCCACAACAAGCGTTTTGCGCGAGGACTACACCATCGCCAAGCGCTGCTTGCCCTGGGGCTGGGGAAATATCAGGTCCAGGGCGGCCAGGTCCTGAGGCTCGAGCCTGAGGTTGGCCGCTTCGGCATTCAGGCGCACATGTTCAGGTTTCACAGCCTTGGGTATGGCAATCACATTGTCCTGGCGCAGCAACCAGGCCAGTGCGATCTGCGCGGGTGTTGCCCGATGGCGTTCGGCGATTTGTCCCAGGGTGTGATCCTTGAGCAGGTGCCCGCCCTGGCCGACCGGGCAGTAAGCCATGATCGGCATGCGCCGTTGCTGGCACCAGGGCAGCAGGTCGAATTCGATGCCGCGTTCCTGCAGGTTGTACAGCACTTGATTGGTGGCGCAGGCCGGCGAGGCCAGCTCCTCGAGGTCATCGACGTCAAGGTTCGACACACCCCAACGACCGATCTTGCCTTCTTCGCGCAGACGTTCGAACGCTTCGACGGTTTCTGCCAAGGGGTACTGCCCGCGCCAGTGCAACAGATACAGGTCGATGTAATCGGTGTCGAGCCGGCGCAAGCTGCGTTCGCAGGCCAGGGGAATGCCTTTGCGACTGGCGTTGTGGGGATAGACCTTGCTCACTAGGAACACCTGGTCGCGCAGGCCGGTGATCGCTTCGCCAACGACGGTCTCGGCACCGCCTTCGGCATACATCTCCGCCGTGTCGATCAGGGTCATGCCCAGTTCGATCCCCAATCGCAGGGCCGCTACTTCTTTCTTGTGATGGGACGGTTCTTCACCCATGCGCCAGGTGCCCTGGCCGATTACCGGTACGGACACACCCGCCAATTCCAGCGTCCTCATGCCTATCTCCTGTTTTTTGCTTTGACGTGTGGCAGCAGGATAGACCAAGTGTTCCCGCATGGATCGTTCCCATGCTCTGCGCGAGCCCGCAGCATCCGAACTCAACACCAACCCGTGGGAGCGAGCTTGCTCGCGAAGGCGTCGGCCCATCCAGCATCATCACACGCAGACACACCGCTATCGCGAGCAAGCTCGCTCCCACAAGAGCATGGGAACGATTCGGCGGGGGCGTTACTTCGCAGAGAACTTCAACACCATGGTCTGGGTGTAGGTCTGGCCCGGATCAAGCCGCGTCGAAGGGAAGTTCGGCTGGTTTGGCGAGTCGGGGTAGTGCTGGGTTTCCAGAGTGAACGCGCCCCAATGCGGATAGACCTTGCCTTGCTTGCCCTTGACGGTGCCATCGAGGAAGTTGCTGGTGTAGAACTGCACGCCAGGTTCGGTGGTGTACAGCTGCAGGCGTCGTCCGGACTCCGTGTCATACACCTCGGCGGCCAGTTTTTTCACATCGCCCTTGGCGTCCAGTGCCCAGTTGAAGTCGAAGCCGCCCTGTTTCGGTTCGGCGAACTTGAGTTGTGGGTGATCAGCCTTGATATGGGTGCCGATGGCGGTGGGTTGGGTGAAATCCATCGGTGTGCCGGCCACCGGGGCCAGTTCGCCGGTGGGAATGAGTTTGCCGGTGACCGGCGTGTAGTGGGCCGCGTGCAGGGTTGCGACCTGCTCGAGTATGTCGCCGTTGCCTGCGCCGGCCAGGTTGAAATAGCTGTGGTTGGTCAGGTTCAGCACCGTGGGCTTGTCGGTGGTGGCCTGGTACTCGATGCGCAACTCGTTCTGTTCATTGAGGCTGTAGGTGACGTCGGTTTTCAGTGCACCGGGAAAGCCCATCTCGCCGTCGGGTGACAGGTAGGTCAGGGTGACGCCCACCGAGTCCTTGGCATTGTGGGGCTGGGCCTTCCAGACACGTTTGTCGAACCCTTGCGGCCCGCCGTGCAAGGAGTTGCCATGGTCGTTCTGCGGCACTTGGTAACGCTTGCCGTCCAGCTCGAAAGCCCCGTCGGCCAGGCGATTGCCGAAGCGGCCGATGGTCGCGCCGAAATACACGCTGCCATTCTTCTGGTAACCCTGCACATCGTCGAAACCGAGCACGATGTCGGCGACCTTGCCGTTTTTGTCCGGCACGCTCAATGACTGGAGGATACCGCCATAGGTGATGACCGTGGCTTCCACGCCATGACTGTTGCGCAGTACGAATTTTTCCACCGCTGTGCCGTCGTCGGTCTTGCCGAACGCGCCGCGTTCATTGGTCAGGCCGGCAGCCTGGGAAGCCGAGGTGGCGATCATCAGAGACACTCCGAGGGCCGTGAGCAGTTGTCTGGATTCAAGCATGGTATGACCTTCCTTCCTGTTGTTTTGTTGTTGTTTTAACGCGGGTCGAGTCCGTTACTGGTCGGACAGCGATGAAGGCTTTTGTGTCTAGTAGTCTTTCTATTTGATGGGTGAGAAGGGATTTATAGCCATAAATTAAGATTTATCAATTAAAAAGTAAGACTAATTAGGCAAAAAAGACTTTGCTAAAGGTCGAGGATTTTCTCTGGGCACTGCACTTTTGCGATTTTTTCCGCTCTATCCATGGCCTGGAAGCGGCGACCCCCATCGCTTCCCCCTGCCCAGATTGAGACTCGATGGCTGGTGTTTTTTCTTCTGTGACGAGGTTGCGCCGTGCCTGCATGGCAGGATTGGTCGGTGTGTCGATGTTGTTCAGCGGCGGCTGCAGCCATCAACAGGGGCAGGACATGGTCACGCAATTCAGCAATGCCAGGCCCCAGGAGTTTTTGCAGACCAGTGTCGACCGCATGGCAACGCTGGCCATGCACGACAACCTGCAAAGCCTCTACCTGCTGATGAGCAAGCTTTACCTGCGCAACCCCGAGGAACTACGAAAATCCGGCTTTCTTGACGCCCGTACCGCGGAAAAACAGGTGCGCATGGCCATCGAGCAGCAACAACCCTTGCCGACCCTGGGTGGCAAGAAGGACCTGGCCGCCCTGAGCTATGCCATGAGCCCGGAGTTTCTCGGCGATCGGGTCGGGGCGTTCATCTATGCCATCGGCAGCATGCTGGTCACCGCTCATGGCAATCGCCTCGAGTTCTACATGACCGACACCATCGACCCGCGTTTTGTCAGCAATGCGGCGCGCAACATCGAAAAAGCCACTTGGCTGCTTAGCCAGCGGCAGAACAAGGACGGCAAGCCGCTGCTGTTTTCCAATGAGATTTCGGAGGAGGGCAGCAACCTGAGTTTCGCCGTCGAGTTCGGGAAAGTTGTCGCCCGATTGGACCTGCTGACCCAGATGCTCGACGAGCGCTACCGGCGTATCGGTTTGAATTACGCCCAGAGCCTGCTGTTCCTCAATTTCCTGCCGGTTCAGTGACTAGAGGATAAAGGAATAAAGATAGATCATATCGATATAGGGCGTTATAAGAAAAATCGCTATGCTCGCGGCCAGATTTTTCATGCGGTCGTGTTGAGACGGGTTTAATGGATTTCGGTAATGTCGGTTTAGTCGTTGCGGGCCTGGTGGTCGGCTTCATCGTTGGAATGACCGGCGTCGGTGGTGGGTCGCTGATGACCCCGATCCTGTTGTGGTTTGGTATCAACCCGGCGACGGCGGTGGGTACGGACCTGCTGTATGCGGCCATTACCAAGTCTGGTGGCGTGTTGGTTCATGCCAAGAACCGCAACATCGACTGGGCCATCACCGGCTGGTTGACGTTGGGCAGCGTGCCGGCGGTCGGCTTGACCTTGTGGTTCCTCAGCAGCCTGCACAGCTCGCCCGACGCCATGAACGCGGTAATCAAGCAAGCCTTGGGCTTCGTGTTGTTCGCCACCGCCCTGGCAATCCTGTTCAAGAAGCGTCTGCTGCAATTCGCCCACGACCGTGCCGGTGGTCACTACAACCCCTCTGGCGCGCGTCTCAATGTGCTGACGGTCATCACCGGTCTCGTGCTGGGGACGATGGTCGCGTTGACGTCCATTGGCGCCGGCGCCCTGGGCACCGTCGCGCTGTTCATTCTCTACCCGTTCCTGGTCACCAAGCGCCTGGTGGGCACCGAGATCGCCCACGCCGTGCCGCTGACCCTGGTCGCTGGCCTGGGCCACGCGAGCATGGGCAATATGGACTGGCACATCCTGGGTTTCCTGCTGGTCGGTTCGTTGCCGGGGATCTACCTGGGCAGTCATTTGTCGGGACGTATCTCCGACGAGCTGTTGCGCCCCTGCCTGGCGGTGATGCTGGCGATGATCGGGTTCAAGCTGGCGTTCTAGCACGATCACCCCGATCCAGTGTGGGAGCGAGCTTGCTCGCGATAGCGGCATGACAGTCAACATCGAAGTCGACGGGTCGATCGCTATCGCGAGCAAGCTCGCTCCCACAGTGATCCCCGTTCCAACTCTCGCGCCGCACTCTCGCTACGGTTGCGCAATGATCCCCCTGGCCTAAGCTTCAAGGCAGGCAGGCGCAGTATTGAGCGACTCTCGCGGAACAATCGCCGCCCTGTGCAATCAGTACAGCGTAAATATCAAAAGGAGAGGCGCATGCTCATTCGGTCGTTGACCTTCGCTACCTTGCTGGCCATCGCCGGCCCCCTGTTCGCAGCCGATGGCGACTCACCCCTGGTGGCGGATGCAGGCAGGGCACGTCCCCTGATCGTCATCGCGCCCAGTACAGTCGACCCGGCCTGGGTCAGCCTGAAAAAGGCCTTGGATGAACCGGCGGGCAAGCAGGGTTTTTCCGAGCGCAACATGGTGCTCTACACCGTGCTCAATACCATTGGGCAGCGCGATGGCAAGGACCTGGACCCGCAAAGCACCATGGCGCTGATCCGCTCCCTCAAGCTGGGCGCCGGGGCCCAGACCAAGATCATCCTGGTAGGCAAGGACGGGGAAAAGAAGCTTGAGCATTCCGGGGCGATCGAATTGAAAGACCTCTTCGACACCGTCGATAAACTCCCCGCCGCGGAAAAAGAAGCGACGCCCCCGGCGCCACCTCCCGCGCCAGAGCCCGCACCGGCCAAGGATGCGAAAGGCACCAAGCCTGGCAAGGCAACCAAGCCGGCGGGGCCGGCGAAGCCGCTGGATGATTGATTTCCAGTAACGACGAGCGAGGGAGCTTGCTCCCGCTGGGTTGCGCTATGTAGGAGCTGACGAGTGCAACGAGGCTGCGATCTTGTTCCAGGCAATTGAGTTGGAAGCGAATGATCAAAAGATCAAAAGATCGCAGCCTTCGGCAGCTCCTACAGGCTATTGGCCATCCAGCGCCATCAGGATCCGGTGCGCCGCCTTCACTCGTTCCTCGATCGGGTAGTTCCTGTTGGCAAGCAGGACGATCCCCATGTCCTTTCCGGGCACGAACGCTGCGTACGCGCCGAAACCGTTGGTGGAGCCGGTCTTGTTGATCCAGGCGCCGTCCGGCGCCGGGCGGGGCGGGTCGAGAGGTTCGGCTTTTTGTGGGGTCAGGGCCATCTGCGGTGTGTTGCCCGCGAGCAGGTCATTCAAGGTGTACGGGGCGGGGTAGAACTCCCAGCCCAGCCCCTGATTCATCCCGCCAACTTTATAGAAACCCGTATGCGTCGTGGCGATGGCTTGCTTCAGGTCCGCGTCCAGTTTTTCAGGTTGCAGGTTGGCCTCGACGAAACGAATCAGGTCCGTTGAACTGGTCTTCACCCCGTAGGCTTCGGAATCCAGTGCGCCGGCACCGACTCGCACGGGCTTGCCGTCCTTTGCATAGCCTTGGGCGTATCGGCCCATCTGATCCTGCGGCACCCGCACATAGCTGTGCTTGAGCCCCAACCCTGGCATCAGCGTGCGCTCCATCACCTCATCAAATGGCTGCCCCAGGCTGCGGGCCGCCAGATAGCCGAACAGGCCAATGCTCGGGTTTGAATAGAGCCGCTGGGTGCCGGCCGGGTAGAGCGGTTTCCAGTTCCTGTAGTAACTGAACATCCGGTCTGGATGATCCGCCTCGTCGGGAAACTGCAAGGGCAGGCCGCCGGCGGTGTAGGTGGCAAGGTCGAGCAGGCGGGTGCCCTCCATGGCGCTGCCGCGCAGTTCGGGCGCAAAGCGACCGGCCGGATCCGCCAGGGACAGTTTGCCCCGGGCCTGGGCATAGGCGCCGAGGGTGGCGGTGAAGGTCTTGCTGACCGAGCCGATTTCGAAAAGGGTCTGGTCGGTGACCGGCTTTTTCGTGTCCTTGGAGGCCACGCCGTAGTTGAAATAATGGCGTTGACCGTTGTAGGTGATCGCCACGGCCATGCCCGCGATGTCCTGTTGTTTCATCAAGGGCTGGATGACGGCATTGACCGTGTCTTCAATGCGTTCCTGGGCAAAGCTTACGGACGTCCCGCAGACCAGGAAAAAAATCCCGGCGAGTATCGATCTGGCAATTGGCATGGTGCAGCGTTCTCGTTGGCCTTCCTGGAGGGGGCTCAATCTAGGGCGTTTTTGGCGGCCCGGCAATCCGAGGCTATCGGGCCGGGGGGATGTTTCTGAGTTGTCTGACGGGGCTACGGGAACCTTCCCACAAAACGCTCGGGTTGCCCGACGCGACCGGACCTCAAGCCAAACCACACAAAGCGGCGGCCGCCGGGTAAACTCGCGGCTCTTTCTAAAGGAGTTCACATGAGTTACTACCAGCCCGGCATTCTCGCCACCCCTGTTCCGCCTCAGGCCCGTCATTTGTTTTTTGCCCTGGAATCGGTCGAGGCATTGCCGGCTGCGCTAGACAAACTCCTGTTGTTGCTCGATGGTCGGACCGTGATCGGCTTTGGCGAATCGCTGGTCCAGGCGCTGGGCGCCCAGGTCGCTGGCCTGCGGGCTTTTCCGGCGTTGGCCGGCGTAGGCGTGGACAACCCCTCGACCCAACATGCCCTGTGGTGCTGGCTGCACGGTGAAGACCGCGGCGAGCTGATGCACCGCAGCCGCGCCATCGAAGCGGCACTGGCCCCGGCGCTGCGCCTGGTGCAGATGAACGAAACTTTCCGCCACATGACCGGCCATGACCTGACCGGCTATGAAGACGGCACCGAAAACCCCCACGACGAAGCGGCCATCGCCGCCGCCCTGGCCCAGGGCGCCGACGGGGTGCGCGGTGGCAGTTTCGCCGCGATCCAGCAATGGCAACACGACCTGGACGGTTTCGCGGCGATGCAGCCCCATGAGCGCGACAACATCATGGGCCGGCGCCTGAGCGACAACGAAGAAATCGACGATGCGCCGGAATCGGCCCACGTCAAGCGTACCGCCCAGGAAAGCTTTGCCCCGGAGGCATTCGTGGTCCGGCGGTCCATGCCTTGGATCGAAGGCGACCGTGCAGGGCTGATGTTCCTGGCGTTCGGTTTCTCCCTCGATGCCTTCGAGGCCCAATTGCGGCGCATGAGTGGCCTGGAAGACGGCATCACCGACGGCCTGTACCGCATGAGCCGACCGATCACCGGCGGCTATTACTGGTGCCCGCCGGTGTTGGACGGACGCCTGGATCTGCGCGCCTTGGCCCGGTAAGCGCAGCGGTTTGTGCAAAGCGTGACGTGAACGCTATCCTTGGGCCGGACGTCTATCCGTGGAATGGGAGAAGCAAGCGTGGATAAAGTCATCGTCATCACCGGTGGCGGCCGCGGAATCGGGGCGGCCACGGCGCTGTTGGCTGCCGAGTTGGGCTATCGGATCTGCATCAACTACCAATCCGATGAAAGCGCCGCGCAAGAGGTGCTTGAACAGGTCCGGGCCAAGGGCGCGCAGGCGATTGCCGTGCGCGCCGATGTGAGCATCGAGGACGAAGTGATCGCCCTGTTCAATCGGGTGGATGCCGAGCTTGGCCGTGTCACCGCCCTGGTGAACAACGCTGGCACGGTGGCGCAGAAGTCCCGACTCGATGAAATGTCTGAATTCCGCATTCTCAAGATCCTGAAGACCAACGTGCTGGGCCCGATTCTCTGCGCCAAGCACGCGGTGCTGCGCATGTCGCCCCGGCATGGCGGGCAGGGCGGCAGCATCGTCAACGTCTCGTCGGTGGCCGCTCGCCTGGGGGCGCCGGCAGAGTATGTCGATTACGCGGCCTCCAAGGGCGCGCTGGACACCTTCACCGTCGGCCTGTCCAAGGAAGTGGCCGGCGAAGGCATTCGCGTCAACGCGGTGCGTCCCGGCTACATCTACACCGACTTCCATGCCCTGAGCGGCGACCCGGACCGGGTCAGCAAACTGGAATCGGCAATCCCGATGGCCCGGGGCGGTCGTCCGGATGAAGTCGCCGAGGCGATTATCTGGCTGCTGTCGGACAAGGCTTCGTATGCGACCGGGACGTTTGTGGACCTGGGGGGCGGGCGCTGATATCTGGGTTGTCTGTTCCAGCCTCATCGCGAGCAAGCTCGCTCCCACAGGGGACGGTGTTCCAATGTGGGAGCGAGCTTGCTCGCGATGGCGTCCTTACCGACAACCCCTATCAAAACGAGCGAATAATCCGCCCCAATGTCTCCATGGCCTTTTCCGAGGCCTCGGTCCAGGGGCTGCCGTAGTTCAAGCGAATGCAATTCCTGAAGCGTCGGGTCGGCGAAAAGATCGGCCCCGGGGCGATGCTGATGCCTTGGGCCAGGGCCATCTGGAACAGTTTCAGCGAATCCATCTGCTCCGGCAGTTCCAGCCACAGGAAGTAACCGCCCGCTGGCTGGCTGACGCGGGTCTGGGCCGGGAAATAGCGGGCGATGGCGGCGAGCATCGCGCTTTGCTGTTCTTCCAGGGCGTAGCGCAGTTTGCGCAGGTGACGGTCGTAGCCGCCGTGTTGCAGGTAGTCGGCGATGGCGGCCTGGGCCGGCATCGAGGCGCATAGCGAGGTCATGAGCTTGAGCCGTTCGATCTTCTGCGCATAGCGCCCGGCGGCGACCCAGCCGATGCGATAGCCCGGCGCCAGGCTCTTGGCGAACGAACCGCAATGCATCACCAATCCTTCGGTGTCGAACGCCTTGGCGGGCTTGGGGGCCTGCTGGCCGTAATAGAGCTCGGCGTACACGTCGTCTTCGATCAACGGCACCTGGTGGCGGCGCAACAGTTCCACCAAGGCCTTTTTCCTTGCCTCGGGCATGGTTGCGCCTAGGGGGTTCTGGAAACTGGTCATGCACCAGCAGGCCTTGATCGGATGGCGCTCGAGGGTCTGTTCCAACACCTCCAGGTCGATGCCGTCGCGTGGATGGACGGGGATTTCCACGGCCTTGAGCTTGAGTCGTTCCAGCACTTGCAGGCAGGCGTAGAACGCCGGTGCCTCGATCGCCACCAGGTCGCCGGGCTCGGTCACGGCTTGCAGACACAGGTTCAAGGCTTCCAGGGCGCCGTTGGTGACCAGCAGTTCTTCCATGGGCAGCATCAACCCGCCCACCATGTAGCGCAGGGCAATTTGCCGGCGCAGGTGCGGGTTGCCCGGGGACATGTCGGTGACGACGACCCGAGGGTCCATGTCCCGTGTGGCGCTGGACAGCGAGCGCGACAAGCGCTGCAACGGAAACAGCATCGGGCTGGGGAATGCCGAGCCGAACGGTACGGTGGTCGGGTCCTTGATCGAGTCCAGCACCGAAAACACCAGTTCGCTGACGTCCACTTCGGTGGACTCGTGCACCTGGGTGCTGATGGCCGGCTCGGAAAACGGGCTTGGCGCATGGGTGTTGACGAAATAGCCCGAGCGCGGCCGGGCGCGGATCAGGCCGCGTCGCTCCAGCAGATAATAGGCCTGGAACACGGTGGACGGGCTGACGCCGTAGGTCTGGCTGGCATAACGCACCGAGGGCACGCGCTGGCCGGGCCCCAGCATGCCGGAGCGGATCAGTTCAGCGATGTCGTCGGCGAATTTTTCATAGCGTTTCATGGCGGGCCCAGTCTTGAGTGACACATGGTTTGCGCTTTTTAAACTGTGAGGGAGCCCGTGGGAGCAAAGCTTGCTCGCGACGCAGGCGACACGGATCAACAGTAAGGTCGGGTCATCGTTCTTCGCGAGCAAGCTTTGCTCCCACAAGCTCGCTCCCACAGGGCGCCCGGCATCTTAAAGCTTCAACGATTCATCGGTGCGACAAAACGGCTCTTGGCCAGGCTGTAGATGCCGGGTTCATCGCTGTCGGCCACCTTGAAGGTCATTTCCTGGGAGCCGCTGCGTGGTCGCTCGCTAAGCATCGCCACCGACACCGGCACGTCGACGATTTCCCCCGGGGCCAGGCTCAGTTGGGTCTTGCCCTGGAGGACGAAGCCGTCGCCATCCACCAGGGACAGGTGATAGTCCTGGCGTTGCTGGGTCTTGTTGATGATTTTCAGGCTGTAGATGTTCTCGATCTGGCCTGCGCTGTTTTCGCGGAACAGGCCGCGGTCCTTGCTGACATCCAGCGACACCATGGGCCGTTGCACCAGGGCCAGGGCCAGCGCGCCGATCATCACCAGGAGCACGGCGGTATAGCCGATCAACCGAGGTCTGAACAGGTGAGTCTTGCCCCCCTGCAATTGATGTTCCGAGGTGTATTTGATCAGGCCGCGGGCGTAGCCCATCTTGTCCATGATCGAGTCGCAGGCGTCGATGCACGCCGCGCAGCCGATGCATTCCATCTGCAAGCCGTCGCGGATATCGATGCCGGTGGGGCAGACCTGCACGCACATCTGGCAGTCGATGCAGTCCCCCAGGCCAATATTGGCCGGCTTCACCTCCCGCTTGCGCGGGCCGCGGATTTCGCCACGGGCCGTATCGTAGGAGATGGTCAACGTGTCCTTGTCGAACATCACGCTCTGAAAGCGTGCATAGGGGCACATGTGCATGCACACCGCTTCCCGCAGCCAGCCGGCGTTGAGGTAGGTGGCAGCGGTGAAAAACAGTACCCAGAACAGGCTGACGCCGCCGATCTGCAGGGTCAGCAGTTCTTCGGCCAAGGGGCGGATCGGCGTGAAGTAGCCCACGAATGTCAGGCCGGTGAGCAGGCTGATGGCCAGCCACAAGGTGTGCTTGGCGCTGCGGCGCAACAGTTTGTTCAGGCCCCAGGGGGCCGCTTGCAGCTTGATCCGCTGGTTGCGTTCGCCTTCGGTGATCTTCTCGCACCACATGAACAGCCATGTCCAGGAGCTCTGCGGGCAGGTGTAGCCACACCACACGCGACCGGCAAACACGGTGATCGCAAACAGGCCGAAGGCGGCGATGATCAACAGGGCCGACAGCAGGATGAAATCCTGGGGCCAGAAGGTCGCGCCAAAAATATGGAATTTGCTTTCGGAAAGGTCCCAGAGCACCGCCTGGCGGCCGCCCCAGTTCAACCACACCGTGCCAAAGAACAGCAGGAACAGAGCCCCCGCACCGCTGATGCGCAAGGTGCGGAACAAACCGGTGAAGCTGCGGGTGTGGATCAGGTTGTCGGTGGTCCTGGCCTTGATCTTCGTTGGCGCAGGTTCGAACGTCTGTATCAACTGGACGGGGATTCTATCGCTCATGGTCGGTCGCTCATCAGCCTCTATCTGGCCGGCGCACTATGACCATGGAACTGTTTGCATAACAGACTCAGGTGTTTCGATAAAAACCGGATCAGATGCCGCGAAGCCCAGGCGCTGCGACACTTTGATGCACCCAGGAAGTGCCGAACATATTACTGTGGCGAGGGGATGAATCCCCTCGCCACAAATGCATCCGTTGCCTGTGGATTGGGTTCAGATCACCGAACCGCTGTCCGTGGCCTTGAGGTGCTTGCGCTTATCGGTCGCGCCGGCCACGGTCAGGGCATCCACTTCGGCTTCGGTGAGATGGACCATGTCGCCATTGATTTCCACGGCTGACATGGCCTTGTCCGGGTCAGTGATGATGACCAACTCACTGGCGGGGCGCAGCTTGGTTCCGTTGGCGGTTTTGATATGGCAGGTATTGTCTTTGTCGATTTGCTCAAGCATGACGTCGCTCCTTCCTGAATGTCCTGAGTATTAGGTCCCACCCGCTGGCCAGGGTTCGTTGTGGCTGATCAGCGGTCGGGTGCACCTCTGGCTTCGCTTGCGGTCCATCGTTTATCCAATGAGAAAGAGGATGCTCCATGGAAGCCTGGTGGCATGAAGTCTGGATAACCCTGCAGGCGGAATTCGCCGACATCACCGATGCCCAGCAGATGACCCGGGTCACGGTGCGGCTGGTCATGGCTGCGCTGTTGGGCGGCATCCTCGGCTTCGAGCGCGAACACAAGGGCAAGGCTGCCGGCGTGCGAACCCACATGCTCGTGGCGCTGGGGGCGGCGTTGTTCGTATTGGTGCCACAGATGTCCGGGTCCCAGGCCGACGCCATGAGCCGGGTGATACAAGGGGTGGTCGCCGGCATCGGTTTTCTGGGTGCTGGCACCATCCTGAAAAACAACGACGGCGATGAAGCTCATGTCAAAGGCCTGACCACCGCCGCCGGCCTGTGGATGACCGCGGCCATTGGCGTCGCCGCCGGGCTGGGCCGGGAGGCGACTGCGTTACTCAGTACGGTGTTGGCCCTGGTGATCTTCAGTGTAATGCCGGTCATTGTTCGGGCACTGGAGAAGGGCGACAAGCCATCAGCCTGAGCATAAGACCTGTGGGAGCACGCTCGCTCCGAGCGGCGTTCCGATGATGGCGGAGGATCAGCCAGCCACTATGCTGATTGACACTCCGCTATCGCGAGCAAGCTCGCTCCCACAGGGAGTCGTTGAATCAGACCCGCTCCGGCGGCGCCTCGCTGGGCGGGTCGCCCTTGGGCGGTTGTGGGGCCAGCGGCGGGTCTTGTTCTGGAATCGGTTCCGGATCGGGACCGGGCGGGGGCAAGGTGGGGTCGTCGATGTTCGGATCGGGTGTTTCGGCCGGGATGGGAATATTCATCGGGACGGGTCTCCGTAACGCACATGGCTTGAGTCGTGCTTATTATTGTTGACCACCCTGTAGCGGGTTTGATCCCGGATACATCGAGGGCAAATCCCGCTGAACTTTTAGCCGTCGTCCCGGTTCGGAGTTTAAGTGAGTTTTTTTCAGGGACCCGTTGGGCCTTTACCGCCACAAGCGCGTCCATGGGGCGTAAAAGGAGCGATGCTCGATGACTGCTGAACACCCGTCTGACCTGATCTACAACCCGCATTTGCCGTTGTCTCAAGCCTTGTTGTTACCGCGTATCGCGATTGAAAACACCATGCCGGTGATCGACGGCGGGCAATTTGCCGCCAAGGCCGTGGCCGGGCAGGACGTGACGGTGACCAGTAAAGTGTTCGCCGACGGTCACGACAAGCTGGCGGTGCGCATTCGCTGGCGTTCGCTGCAGGATGAAGTGTGGAACAGCGAGGTCATGAGCGACCTGGGCAACAACGGCTGGCGCGGCCAGTTCAATGTGCCGGAGCAAGGTCGCTATGTCTTCTGCATCGAGGCCTGGATCGATCAGTTCGCCAGTTTCCGCTACGAACTGGAGAAGAAATTTGGTGCCGGAGTGCCGATCAGCCTGGAGTTGCAGGAAGGACGCAACCAAGTGCAAATGGCCGTCGAGCGCAGCACAGGGGAACTGAGCGAGCAACTGGCGGCCTTGCACCACGAGCTTTCCGGCCTGTTGCCGACGGAGCAGGTGGCGCTGTTCCTGGCACCGCGCAGTGCCGACCTGATGTCCCTGGCCGATCATCGACCTTACTTGAGCATCAGCCCCGAATATCCGTTGGATGTGGAGCGCAAGCTGTCCGAGTTTGCCAGTTGGTATGAGCTGTTTCCCCGCTCGATCACCGACGATCCCCAGCGCCATGGCACGTTCAATGACGTGCATTCGCGCCTGGCGGTGATCCAGGACATGGGGTTCGACGTGCTGTACTTCCCGCCGATCCACCCCATCGGTCGCAGTTTCCGCAAAGGTCCGAACAATTCCCTCACCGCCGGTCCCGACGACCCGGGCAGCCCCTATGCCATCGGCAGCGAGGAGGGCGGACACGAGGCCATTCACCCGCAGTTGGGCAGCCGCGAGGATTTCCGGCGCCTGGTGGCGGCGGCCGCGCAGCACGGCCTGGAGATTGCCCTCGACTTCGCGATCCAGTGTTCCCAGGACCACCCCTGGCTCAAGCAGCACCCGGGCTGGTTCAGCTGGCGACCGGACGGCACGATCAAATACGCGGAAAACCCGCCGAAGAAATACCAGGACATCGTCAACGTCGATTTCTACGCGGCCGATGCGATTCCCAGCCTGTGGGTGGAACTGCGGGACATCGTGGTGGGCTGGGTCAAGGAAGGCGTGAAGATATTCCGCGTCGACAACCCTCACACCAAGCCACTGCCGTTCTGGCAATGGCTGATCGCCGACGTCCGCGCCCAATACCCCGAAGTGATGTTCCTGGCTGAAGCGTTCACCACCCCGGCCATGATGGCGCGACTGGGCAAGGTCGGTTATTCCCAGAGCTACACCTATTTCACTTGGCGCAACACCAAGGCCGAGCTGGCGACCTACTTCAGCGAGCTCAACGAGTCGCCTTGGCGTGAATGCTACCGGCCGAATTTTTTCGTCAACACGCCAGACATCAACCCGGCCTTTCTCCATGAGTCGGGGCGCCCGGGCTTCTTGATCCGCGCGGCCCTGGCAACCATGGGCTCGGGTCTGTGGGGCATGTATTCGGGCTTTGAACTGTGCGAGTCGGCCCCGGTACCGGGCAAAGAGGAATACCTCGATTCGGAGAAATACGAGATCCGTCCTCGCGACTTCACCGCGCCAGGCAACATCATTGCCGAGATCGCCCAGCTCAACCGCATCCGCCGACAGAACCCGGCGCTGCATACCCACTTGGGCCTGAAAATCTACAACGCGTGGAACGACAACATTCTCTATTTCGGCAAGCGCACCGCCGACGGCAGCAATTTCATCCTGGTGGCGGTGAGCCTTGATCCGCACAACCCGCAGGAAGCCAGTTTCGAATTGCCGCTGTGGGAAATGGGCCTGCCCGACGACGCCCAGACCCAGGGCGAGGATTTGATGAACGGGCATCGCTGGACCTGGTACGGCAAGTACCAGTTCATGCGCATCGATCCGGCGTACCAGCCGTTCGGGATTTGGCGGATCAGCGTGGCGTGACGCGGTGCAATGTTGAGTGAGGGCTGTTGTGGCGAGGGAGCTTGCTCCCGCTCGGCTGCGAAGCGGTCGTGATTTCAGGGGGGGCGCTTGGCGCCCAGCGGGAGCAAGCTCCCTCGCCACAAAAAGACCTCACCCCATAAAAAGACCTTTCAAGCCTGTGTCCCGCGGCTTTAATGAATTATCAGGAGTTGCAAATGGCGAAGAAACCCCGGTCTGCCACCTTCATCAAGGATCCGCTCTGGTACAAGGATGCGGTGATCTACCAGGTCCACGTTAAATCCTATTTCGACTCCAATAACGACGGGATCGGCGATTTCCCCGGCCTGATCGAGAAACTCGACTACATCGCCGACCTGGGCGTCAACACCATCTGGTTGCTGCCGTTCTATCCTTCCCCCCGGCGCGACGACGGTTATGACATCGCCGAATACCGTGGCGTCAGCCCCGACTACGGCACCATGGCCGATGCGCGGCGGTTCATTGCCGAAGCCCACAAGCGCAACCTGCGGGTGATCACCGAGCTGGTCATCAACCACACGTCGGACCAGCACCCCTGGTTCCAGCGCGCGCGCAAGGCCAAGCCGGGTTCGAAGGCGCGGGACTTCTATGTCTGGTCCGATGACGACCACAAGTACGACGGCACGCGGATCATCTTCCTCGACACTGAAAAGTCCAACTGGACCTGGGACCCAGTGGCGGGCCAGTACTTCTGGCACCGTTTCTACTCCCACCAGCCCGACCTCAACTTCGACAACCCGCAGGTCATCAAGGCCGTGTTGTCGGTGATGCGCTACTGGCTGGACATGGGCATCGACGGCCTGCGCCTGGACGCCATCCCCTACCTGATCGAGCGCGACGGCACCAACAACGAAAACCTGCCCGAGACCCATGACGTCCTGAAGCTGATCCGTGCCGAAATCGACGCCAACTATCCTGACCGCATGCTGCTGGCTGAAGCCAACCAGTGGCCGGAAGACACCCAGTTGTATTTCGGTGATGTCGACGCCCAAGGGATGAACGGTGACGAATGCCACATGGCTTTCCACTTCCCGCTGATGCCGCGCATGTACATGGCACTGGCCCAGGAAGACCGTTTCCCGATCACCGACATCCTGCGCCAGACCCCGGAGATTCCCGCCAATTGCCAGTGGGCGATTTTCCTGCGCAACCACGATGAACTGACCCTGGAGATGGTCACCGACAAGGAGCGCGACTACCTGTGGAACTACTACGCGGCCGACCGTCGGGCGCGCATCAACTTGGGGATTCGCCGGCGCCTGGCGCCGTTGATGGAGCGCGACCGTCGGCGCGTGGAATTGCTCAACAGCCTGCTGTTGTCGATGCCCGGCACGCCGACGTTGTACTACGGTGATGAAATCGGCATGGGCGACAACATCTACCTGGGCGACCGCGATGGCGTGCGTACGCCGATGCAATGGTCCATCGACCGTAACGGCGGCTTCTCCCGCGCCGACCCGGCCAGCCTGGTGCTGCCGCCGATCATGGACCCGCAATACGGCTACCAGTCGGTCAACGTCGAGACCCAGGCCGGCGACCCACACTCACTGCTCAACTGGACCCGACGGATGCTGGCGGTGCGCAAGCAGTCCAAGGCCTTTGGTCGGGGCACGCTGAAGATGCTCTCGCCCAGCAACCGCCGGATCCTGGCCTACACCCGCGAATACACCGGCCCCGACGGCAAGCACGAAATCATCCTGTGCGTGGCCAACGTGTCCCGCAGCGCCCAGGCCGCCGAGCTGGACCTGTCGGTCTATGCCGGCATGGTTCCGGTGGAGATGCTCGGTGGCAACGCGTTCCCACCCATTGGCCAGTTGAACTTCCTGCTGACCCTGGCGCCGTACGGTTTCTATTGGTTCGTCCTGGCGGCGGAAAACCAGATGCCGAGCTGGCACGTGGAGCCGGCCCAGAGCCTGCCGGACTTCACCACCCTGGTCCTGAAAAAACGCCTGGAAGAATTGCTCGAGGCGCCATCGCGCACCACGCTGGAGCAAACCATCCTGCCGAACTGGTTGCAGAACCGGCGCTGGTTCGCTGGCAAGGACAGTGCGATCGAGAAGGTCGACATTGTCTATGGTGTGCGCTTCGGCGACCCGCAGCGCCCCGTGCTACTCAGTGAAATCGATGTCACCAGTGGCGGCCAGACCCTGCGTTATCAGTTGCCGTTCGGCTTGCTCGCCGAAGACCAGGTCGGTGCGGCATTGCCGCAGCAACTGGCCTTGTCGCGGGTACGTCGGGGGCGTCAGGTGGGGTTGATCACCGATGCATTCAGCCTGGAAAGCTTCGTGCGCGCCGTGCTGCACAGCATGCAGACCGCCACGGTGCTGCCGTTCGCCGAAGGTGAGTTGCGCTTCGAACCGACCGCAGGCCTGGCTGCGTTGAGCCTGGGAGACGAGCCGGAGGTACGCTACCTGTCCGCTGAACAGTCCAACAGTTCGGTAGTGGTGGGGGCGAGTCTGGTACTCAAGCTGATCCGCAAGGTGGCCTCGGGCGTGCACCCGGAACTGGAAATGAGCGCCTACCTGACCGCCGCGGGTTTCAGCAATATTTCACCGTTGCTGGGTTCGGTGGTTCGCCGCGATGCCGAAGGCGAAGATGCGTTGCTGATGATTGCCCAGGGCTACCTGAGCAATCAGGGCGACGCCTGGGAATGGACCCAGAACAACCTCGAACGCGCTTTGCGCGATGAGTTGGCGGACGCCGTGTCCGAGCAGGAGCAGCACTACAACGCCTTGGGCGAACTGAAGGATTTCGCCGGCATGCTTGGCCAGCGCCTGGGAGAAATGCACCAGGTACTGGCCCAGGCCACCGACGATCCGGACTTCGCGCCGCAGGCCACCAACGCCAAGGAAGCCCAGGCCATCGGCAAGGACGTGGCCGGCCAGGTGGAAAACGCCTTGCGTCTGCTCAAGCAGAGCCAGGGCCAATTGAACCCCGCGGACCAGGCCATGGTCGCACGCTTGTTGGAGCACAAGAAAACCGTCCTGGCCCATGTCCAGGCGTTGGCCGGCAAGGCTGTCGGTGGCTTGCGTATCCGCGTCCATGGCGACCTGCATCTGGGCCAAGTGTTGGTGATCAAGGGCGACGCCTACCTGATCGACTTCGAAGGTGAGCCGGCGCGGCCATTGCATGAACGACGGGGCAAGCACAGCCCGTACAAGGACGTCAGCGGCGTGTTGCGTTCCTTCGATTATGCGGCGGCCATGGCGATCCACTTGAATACCGTCGACAGCACGGCCGATGCCGATGCGGCGCGGCAACGGGTCGCCGAGCGTTATTTGAAAGAGGCCCGCCAGGCATTTGTCGAGGCATATCGGCTGGCGGCAGCTAGTCTTGCCCATGAGTGGAAGGATGCTGAAGGCGAAGACGCCGCGCTGGCGTTGTTCGGCCTGGAGAAGGCGGCCTATGAAGTGGCCTATGAAGCCGAGAATCGCCCCACCTGGCTGCCCGTGCCGTTGCACGGTCTGGTCGGGTTGTTGAGTGGGCTGCAACCCTTTTCCGACTTAGCCGGACCGATTTAGTGGAGAGAATCATGAGCGTCTCGAACAAAGAACCCCAGGGGCAGGCCAAGGAGTCCTTGCTGCCGGCCCCCCAAGACATCGACGCGCTGGTGCGCGCCGAACATCACGATCCGTTTTCCATCCTGGGCCCCCATGGCGACGGCGCCGGCGGCCAGTTCATCCGCGCCTACCTGCCGGGCGCCTTGAGCGTGCATGTGCTGGCCCGGGAGGGCGGCGAAGAGCTGGGGGAACTGCAACCCACCGAAACCCCGGGATTGTTCGTCGGCCATTTCGATCGCGCCCAAGCGTACTTGCTGCGCACCCGTTGGGCCGGCGGCGAGCAGGTTGCCGAAGACCCGTACAGCTTCGGCCCACTGCTGGGGGAGATGGACCTCTACCTGTTCGCCGAGGGCAATCACCGCGACCTCAGTGCTTGCCTGGGCGCGCAACTGAAGACAGTCGATGGCGTCGACGGCGTGCGCTTCGCGGTCTGGGCGCCGAATGCGCGGCGGGTTTCGGTGGTGGGGGATTTCAACGTCTGGGACGGGCGTCGGCATCCGATGCGCATTCGTTATCCATCCGGCGTGTGGGAGATCTTCATCCCGAGGCTTGGCCCCGGTGAAGGTTACAAATATGAAATCCTCGGCGCCCACGGCATCTTGCCCCTCAAGGCCGACCCGGTGGCGCTGGCCACGCAAATGCCGCCGGACACGGCGTCGAAAGTCGCCTCGCCCTTGAAGATCGAGTGGCAGGACGACGAGTGGATGCAGAGTCGTCGCGAACGCCAGCTACCGGGCGCGCCATTGTCGATCTATGAGTTGCACGCCGGCTCCTGGCAGTGCGAAATCGACGAGGCGGGCGAGGTGGCCCGGCAATACAACTGGCATGAAATGGCCGAGCGGCTGATTCCGTATGTCAGGGATCTGGGCTTCACTCACATCGAGCTGATGCCGATCATGGAGCACCCGTTCGGCGGCTCCTGGGGCTATCAGCCGCTGTCGCAATTCGCGCCAACGGCACGCTTCGGATCGCCCGACGATTTCGCCGCGTTCGTCAACGCCTGCCACCAGGCCAACATCGGTGTCATCCTCGACTGGGTGCCGGCGCATTTCCCCACCGACACCCACGGCCTGGCCCAGTTCGACGGCACCGCGCTGTACGAATACGGCAACCCGCTGGAGGGTTTCCACCAGGATTGGGACACGCTGATCTACAACCTGGGCCGCACCGAAGTGCACGGCTTCATGCTGGCTTCGGCGTTGCACTGGCTCAAGCATTTCCACGTCGACGGCCTGCGGGTGGATGCCGTGGCCTCAATGTTGTACCGCGACTATTCGCGCAAGGCCGGCGAGTGGGTGCCTAACCGCCACGGTGGTCGGGAAAACCTCGAAGCCATCGATTTCCTCCGGCACCTCAACGATGTGGTGGCGCTGGAAACCCCCGGTGCGCTGGTCATCGCCGAAGAGTCCACCGCGTGGCCGGGGGTCAGCCAGAGTACCCAGCAGGGCGGCCTGGGTTTTGCCTACAAGTGGAACATGGGCTGGATGCACGATTCGCTGCACTACATCCAGCAAGACCCGGTGTACCGCGCCCATCACCATAACGAACTGAGCTTCGGCCTGGTGTATGCCTGGTCCGAGCGCTTCGTCCTGCCTATTTCCCACGACGAAGTGGTTCATGGCAAACGCTCGTTGATCGACAAGATGCCCGGTGACCGCTGGCAGAAATTCGCCAACCTGAGGGCCTACCTCAGTTTCATGTGGGGCCATCCCGGCAAGAAGCTGTTGTTCATGGGGTGTGAGTTCGGCCAGTGGCGCGAGTGGAACCACGACCAGCAGTTGGATTGGTACCTGCTGCAATACCCTGAGCACCGGGGCGTGCAGAAGCTGGTGAGCGATCTGAACCGGCTGTACCGCGAAGAGCCGGCGCTGCACGACCAGGATGACGCACCGCAGGGCTTCCAGTGGCTGATTGGCGACGATGCGCTCAACAGCGTCTACGCCTGGTTGCGCTGGAGCAAGGAGGGTAAGCCGGTGCTGGTGGTCGCCAACTTCACCCCGGTGCCGCGCGAGGCCTACCGGGTCGGCGTGCCGTTCGCCGGGCGTTGGGTGGAATTGCTCAACAGCGACGCCGACACCTACGCCGGTTCCAACTACGGCAATGGCGGTGGCGCCTTCACCGAAGCAGTGCCCAGCCATGGCCAGGCCCTGTCGCTGGAACTGAACCTGCCGCCGTTGGCGGTGTTGATCATGCGGCCGGAGGGTTAGGTTCTACAAAAAACTGAAGGCGAATGATGACTGTGGCGCTCATGAATCCAGATGTGGGAGCGAGCTTGCTCGCGATAGCGGAGTGTCAGTCGACAGCAATGTGGCTGACCCACCGCCATCGCGAGCAAGCTCGCTCCCACAAGGGATATCGGTCGTTTTAACGAACCAGGCACGGCTGCTTGTTGTTGAACGTCCAGCCCGGAATCAGGAACTGCATCGCCACCGCATCGTCCCGCGCCCCCAGGCCCATGCCTTTGTACAACTCATGGGCCTTGGCCAGTTGGTCGGTGTCCAGCTCGATCCCCAACCCCGGTTTTTTCGGCACCTGTACGCAACCGCCCTGAATCTGCAAGGGCGTCTTGGTCAGTCGCTGGCCGTCCTGCCAGATCCAGTGGGTGTCGATGGCGGTGATGTCGCCCGGTGCCGCGGCGGCCACGTGGGTGAACATTGCCAGGGAAATGTCGAAGTGGTTGTTGGAGTGCGAGCCCCAGGTCAGGCCCCACTCATTGCACATCTGCGCCACCCGCACGGAACCCTGCATGGTCCAGAAGTGCGGGTCGGCCAGGGGAATGTCCACCGACTGCAAGGTGATGGCATGGCCCATTTCGCGCCAGTCGGTGGCGATCATGTTGGTCGCAGTCTTGAGGCCCGTGGCGCGGCGGAACTCGGCCATGACCTCGCGCCCCGAATAGCCGTTCTCGGCACCGCAAGGGTCTTCGGCATAGGCCAGCACTTTGTGCTGGTCGCGGCACAAACGGATAGCTTCCTTGAGTGACCAGGCGCCGTTCGGGTCCAGGGTAATGCGGGCCTGGGGAAAGCGCTCGGCCAATGCGGTGACCGCTTCGATTTCTGCGTCGCCCTGGAGCACGCCGCCCTTGAGCTTGAAGTCCTGGAAGCCATAGCGGGCCTGGGCCGCTTCGGCCAGGCGGACCACGGCGTCGGCGTCCAAGGCCTTTTCGTGGCGCACGCGGAACCAGTCGTTGTCGGCGTCCGGTTCGCTGCGATAGGCCAGGTCGGTCTGCTGGCGATCACCGACATAAAACAGGTAGCCGAGCATCTTCACTTCGTCGCGCTGCTGGCCTTCTCCGAGCAGGGCGGCGACCGGTACGTCCAGGTGTTGGCCGAGTAGATCCAGCAACGCCGCTTCCAGGCCAGTGACCGCGTGGATGGTGATGCGCAGGTCGAAGGTCTGCAGGCCACGGCCGCCGGCATCGCGGTCGGCGAAGGCGTTGCGTACCGTGTTGAGGATCTTCTGGTACGTGCCGATGGGGCTGCCGACCACCAGCGAGCGGGCGTCTTCGAGGGTCTGGCGAATGCGCTCGCCGCCGGGCACTTCGCCCACGCCGGTGTGGCCGGCATTGTCCTTGAGAATGACGATGTTGCGGGTGAAGAACGGGCCATGGGCGCCGCTGAGGTTCAGCAGCATGCCGTCATGGCCGGCCACGGGCACGACCTGCATGCTGGTGATGATCGGGGCTTTGCTGGTTTCAGGAATACTCATCTGTACTTATCCTTGGCAATCGAATGATCAGACGTGGCTGGTGGCCGGATCGGCCGGCGTCGTCACGGCTTTGGGCTTGGGCGTGTTGCGTGCGGCAAACACGATGATCGCGGCAATGATCGAGGTGGCCGCCAAGCCGTAGAGGCCGCCCTGGATCGAGCCGGTGTGCTCTTCCAGCAGGCCGAACGTGGTCGGGGCGACGAACCCGCCGAGGTTGCCCACCGAGTTGATCAGGGCAATCACCCCGGCGGCGATCCGGGCGTCCAGGTAAGCCTGGGGAATCGGCCAGAACAACGACGACGCCGATTTGAAACCCAGGGCCGCGAAGCAGATGGCGACGAAGGCGAAAATCGGTCCGCCGGTGGTGGACATGAACATCCCGGCTGCCGCGATCAACAGGGCGGTGGCGACCCAGGCCTGCTGGAATTTCCACTTGGCCGACAGCGAGGCGAAGGCGTACATGCCGACGATCGACAGCAACCACGGGATCGAATTGAACAGTCCGACCTGAATGTCGCTCAGTTCGCCCATTTTCTTGATGATGCTCGGCAGCCAGAACGTGGCGGCATAGATCGTCAATTGAATGAAGAAATAGATCAGGCAAAACAGGATGATCTGGCGGTCCTTGAGCAACTGGCCGATGGACAGTTTGATCGGTGAGGCAGCTTCCCGTGCCCGCTGTTCATCGTCGATGGCCTTGACCAGCACATCCTGCTCTTCACGGCTCAGCCATTTGGCGTCATGGGGCTTGGAGTCCAGCCAGAACCAGACGAAGACGCATAGGCAGACGGAAAACATCCCTTCGATGAAGTACATCCACTGCCAGCCGTGCATGCCCAGGCCGTTGATTTGCAGCAGCAGCCCCGACAGCGGGCCGGAGATCAGCGACGCAATGGCCGAACCGCTGAGGAAGATGGCGATGGCTTTGCCACGCTCGACGCCGGGCAGCCAGCGGGTGAAATAGTAGATCACCCCAGGGAAGAATCCGGCTTCGGCCACGCCCAGCAAAAAGCGCAGGATGTAGAAGTGGGTTTCGTTCTGGATGAAGGCCATGGCCGCCGCCACCAGGCCCCAGGTGAGCATGATGCGGGTCAGCCAGATGCGGGCGCCGATTCGTTGCAGGAGGATGTTGGAAGGGACTTCGAACAGCGCGTAGCCGATGAAGAACAGGCCGGCACCAAAGCCATAGGCCGCGGCACCGATACCCAGGTCGTGCTCCATGTGGGCACGGACGAAGCCGATGTTCACGCGGTCGATGTAGTTGACGATAAACATGATGACGAACAGCGGCAGGATGTGGCGCTTGACCTTGGCGATGGCCGACAGCAGCACCGGATCCGCGCCGGCATTCGCCTTGAGGCTGGATGTGTTCACTGGTTTTTCTCCCACTCGTTATTTTTATGCGGGCATCGTGCATGTGCCGATGTTGATAGACATCATACAACTTGATTTTTTTGGATGACAAGCAGTTTTTCAGCATCATTGGATTAGGTGAATGGCGTTTTTATGCCGTATTTGTTGGGGTTGTCCGGCTGTTGTGATTTTATTCAGCGTCTGTCTGGCTTGCGTGAAGCCGTTTTTTGAAGGGGTGATTTTTGCAGGGATGGGCTGATCTTGAGTGTTGTCATACAAGTTGATGGCTTGACGATGAGATTTCCGACGCCCGCTGGTGATACGATCAGTCAGCCTGTTTTCAAGGAACCCCGGCGATGCCGCAAGACACCGACGCGCCCCTGCGCAAGCGTACCCACAACCTGGCCCATGACCTGGTGACGAAGCTGAGCCAGAGCATCTTGTTGGGGCAGTTGAAACCGGGTGAGAAGTTGCCATCGGAAGGCGCCATCGTGCAGGCCCATGGCGTCAGCCGGACGGTGGTGCGCGAGGCGATCTCCAAGTTGCAGGCTTCGGGGCTGGTAGAGACCCGCCATGGCATCGGCACCTTCGTACTGGCGCAAACCGGCGAGCCAGGGTTGCGCCTGAATGTCGACACCGCGGCGGGAGTGCGGGCGATCCTGGAATTGCGCCTGGGCCTGGAGACCCAGGCCGTCGCCCTGGCGGCCCAGCGCCGCAGCGAACACCAGTTGCAGCAGATGCGCCAGGCGCTGGATGACTATCAGCGGTTGTCCAACAACAACGACAGCTGTGTCGAAGCCGACCGGCGTTTCCATCTGCTCATCGCCGAAGCCACGGACAACGCTTGTTTTGTCGAAATCATGCAGCACCTGGGCAGTGCGATGATTCCCAGGACCCGGGTGAACGTGGCCGAGCGCGGCCAGGCCGATTTAAGCAAGCTGGCGCAGTTGGCCAACCTTGAGCACGAGGCGATCTTCAACGCGATCAAGCGCCAGGACCCGGACGCCGCTCGGGCTGCCATGTGGCTGCACCTGACCAACAGCCGTGATCGGTTTGGCGCGGGATCCTGACGGTTCATGGTCGCCTGACTCACCGCCATCGCGAGCAAGCTCGCTCCCACAGTTTTTCGAGGTGTTCTCAACTGTGGGAGCGAGCTTGCTCGCGATAGCGGCGGCACACCCAACATTTCCATGACTGACCCACCGCTTCCCACAAGAGGGACGTGGATATTTCCGTGGCTCAGCCCGCTTTGACCGGGCCGGTGGTGGCGTTTCCGGCCACGGGGGTGGGGGCGCTTTTCATCAGGGCGTCCAACGCCTGCCGGTAGTTTTTGCCCGCCAGGCTCATGCTGTTGTTATGCGTCGCCCCGGGCACCAGCAGCAGGCGCTTGGGTTCCCGGGCGGCGTTGAACAATTGCTCACTGAAGCGTGGCGGCACGTAGCGGTCGGCGGCACCATGGACAATCAGCAGCGGCATGTTGATCTCGCCGATCTTGTCGATGGAGTCGAACTTCTGCGACAGCAACCAGCGTACCGGCAGGGATGTATTCGCCATCGAGGTGGCGACATCGCCCAGGGAGGTGAACGTGGATTCGATCACCAGGCCCCGGACCTGGGCTTTGCCATCCTTCGCTGCCTGCTGACCGAGCTGCGCAGCGAGATCCACCGCGACTGCACCACCCAGGGAATGACCATAGATCAGCCGCAGGCTTGGGTCCGGTTGCAGCACTTCGAGATGCTCCCAGGCGATGCGCGCGTCTTCATAGACACTCGCTTCCGATGGCAGGTCTCCCTGGCTTTTGCCAAAGCCCCGGTAGTCGATGGCCAGCACCGAATAGCCCAGCGCCCGCAGTTGCTGGATACGAAACAACTGGCCGGTCAAATTCCAGCGCACACCATGCAAATACAGGATGGCCGGCGCGTTCTTGCGTTCGGCCGGCCACCACCAGCCGTGGATGTTTTCCCCGGCCTTGAAGCTTTTTGGCTTGAGGTCGAACTCCTGCACGCCGCTGGGCAGCCCACTGAACCAGCTCGCCGTCCCCGGCTCGATGCGAAAGACCAGTTCCCGCTCCTTATGCTGCAACACAGCACAGCCCACCGGCAGGCCGACCACCAATGCGCCCATGCACAGCCAGGCCAACCAGCGGCGTTTCAGGCCAGAAAGTAAGAGTGAAGACATCGATGCCATTCGCTACTGAAACCAAAGATGCCTTGTAGCAGATTCTCCGAAAACGGCGCAGGGATTTGTGACTGTCATTCGTCTGAAGCGCGCTTCTCGGCGCTGGAAAATCCCCAGCCTGGTGCCTTACTCCCATTCCTTTAGGGGAGGGCAACGCGCACAGTATTGGCTCTGGGTTGACAGCCGGCTGCCGGGCCGCGACCACGAAGAACTATTGGAGGACGGCACGCAAGTCGAGGTCCTGGCGCGGATCAATCTCCAGGGCATGACCCGGGTCTTTGTCGGTGTCCATCGGCCGAGCACGCACGTGTGGGGCGAGGAATTCCACGACCGTACCTTGGATGAGCCTCAGTACTTGAACGCCCGCCAGGCGCCTGTGCAGTACGTTTCGCTGAGGTTGAGCCCGACATCGTCAGCGTTGACGATCACTTGACGAGGCATTCGTGTTCTCCTGGTTCTTTGGAGAGGACGATGCCGTCGTCGCGGTTGGTTTGGTCCGGCGTTTGCGAAACCAGGGCTTCACGCTTTTCCATAGTCGCAAGGCAGATCCCAGGAGCAAGCCACCGGGCTGCCATGAGTAAAAACTCCAGCGCCAGTGCTCCAGTTGGCCGGTCATGCGTTCGTGTAACTGATGGCTGGAGTTTTCCAGGCTGACCCGTGATGCATCGATCCAGCGCCAGTTCTCGTCCAACCCCCAACGAATCCACTCCTCGAGCAATACCCGGCCGCTGCCCAGGTCGGCGTGCTGCGGCAGGAACGCCAGGTTGTAGTCGTACAGCCGCCCCTGGTCCAGCAGGCCGAGGCGATAGCTGATGCATTCGCCGTTCAGCTCCAGTAGCACCACCCGCACCAGGCCTTGGGCGGCGAGGGCGGTGAAGGCGTGATTCATCCATTGCCGGCGCCTGGGGTCGGCGAAGATGCCGACACCTTCATCGCCTTTCCAGCTGGCGGTCTCGACGTCGGCCAGGGCTCGCAACAGCTGTCCCATGCTGATGGCGTCCGGCGTCACTCGGCGGATTTCGGCACCGCAAGCGGCGATCCGCTTGCGCGCCCGACGCAGCTTGTAGCGTGGGTCGCCAGAGATTTCCTGATGGTCGCTTTCACTGATCAGGTGCACCGGAACCCGGCAACTGAGTCGCCGCTCTCCGGTGGAGCTCATTGCCATCCAGGCGCTGAGGACGCTTTGCTCACCGACCGGCTCGATCACTTCATTCAATTGCAGCAACGCGTGAGGCAAGTGCTGACGGATCTGGATCAGCGCCTGGCTCATGTCTTCGGCGTCCAGGCGTGCCAGCAGGGCGATGCGGTCGGCCAAGGGGTAACCCAAGTGATGCAACACCCGGAACCGCAGTCCGCCGATACGCTCATGTCCCGAAACCAGGGGCAGGCATAGCGACAAGTCCTGGTCCTGCCAGCCCAGTAACACATGCAATTGCTGATCAGGCAACAGGGCAAATTCCGCCGCTTGCAGCCAGGCCAGGGTGTTGAACGGTGTTGCGTCGGCCACCTGAGTTCGCAGCTGTTCATAAGCTGATACAGGAAAGTCCTCCGCGCCCAGGGAGCGACACCATTGGAACCGGATCGCCATGGGGATCAGGCCGCTGAAGTCGAGGTAGCCGGCTGGGCCGGTTTACGAAAGGCGTCCAGTGCCGTGCCGGTGTAAGACGTATTGCGCAGGAACCGCCAATGACCGAGCAAACGGTATAGGTGGGTGATCTGCCCGCGCTCCTGGAAGCCCATGCGGATATGCATCTTGATCGCTTGGATGTTTTGCAAATCGCAGACATCGACCATTGTGTTGCAACCGTGGTCCGCCATGACTTTCCACACCTCCAACTGCATGTCCGCCGAAATACTGGTACCCCAGTATTTACGAATCGCCTCGCCACCGAACTGAAAGTACTCGCCAGGCTTGATCGGAAAGTTGCAGCGATAGAAATGGCGGTCGAAATAGTCCCGTGTACTGGCCCAGGCGAAACCCACGGTGTCGCCCTGATCATCCAGGTACATCAAGCCTGTGTAGCCTTCGGCCGCCAACTCGCGCATGGTTTTGACACGGTCGCCGAAGTGCCGGGCAAAAGCATCGGCATTGCTGACCGTGATGAACTCCAGGCGCATCGGTGGGTAGGGCTTGAGGTTATGGGGGGGGAGCGGGGTCCGTATATCATGCTCCAGCCACACCAGTCGGGTGTGGGAAAATACGTAGCGTCTGCATAGCTGCTTTAGAACGGCGCGTAGACCTTTTTTCTGAATGCGATCACGCAATGTCTGAAGAGCGTTCATGGTGCCTCCTGACGAGTGGCAGGGTTGGGGGGAAAAGGGGCTGTCCAGCTGAGGGCGAACACGGTTTCCCCTGGCAGGAGAAATCCGACCTGGCCAGCCTTGCAATCAAACGGAGCGCTGTGGCTGCGGTTGTCCGGGCCGAAATACAGCAGGGCCATGCCTGGCTGAGGGCAGGCCGCGCCGTCGAGGCTGACCTGATGGGCTCGCGTGCTTTTGTTCACGCCAAGCAGACTGCGTTGCTTCCCGGTGGCCATGGCCAGTACGTCGACTTCAAAAGCGTCGTTGTCCAGGCGCAGCACCTGATCGAGCCAGTGTTGCTGAATGAACTGCTGGGCCAGGCCCACGGGCTTGAGCTCGAAGCGCTGATCGTCCAGCACTCGCACCATGCCTTTGGGGTACTCCGGTTCGTCGGCGGCCATGAACCAGTTGAGCATGTCCAGCCAGCCGTCGGCCGAGGCGTTAATGGCCACCGACGTCCACCACAGGGCGGCGTAATGGGTTTCCTGATCGTAAGGGCTGAGACCCGAGCCGCCGGACATGTTGGTCTGGTCCAACAGCAAGGCCTTGCGCGGCCGACCCTGGCTGTCCAGTCCCACCAGATTGGCGGCCTGACGGACACTGTCGCGGTAGACCCGGGTCGCCAGCAGGTCGCGGATCATCCATTCATGCCAGGCCAGGGCGTCGATCTGGTCGTCGGACGTCGCCAGCAGGCGCCGTGCCCAGTCGATCCCACGCTTGTCAGCGGCATTTTCGATTAAGGGCCCGTTGCTGAACTGGGAGCTGGCCGGCATGGCGATGCGGACACCGGCACGTGCGTTGGCGGGATCGGCGCGGACCTGGGCAGCCATGCTCTGGAACATTTGCTGGAAACTGGCGAAGTCTGGGTAATTGAGGTTCGGCTCATCGGCAAAACTGAGGTAATGGAGGCCTTTGCCGCCCAAAGCGCGGGTCGCCGTGAGCCAGGCTTGCAAGCCGCTGTGACTGGTCCGGTCGGGCTTTAGATCGGACCGGCGCTGGCTGGCCGCCAACAGGGTGATGTCTTGGCTGATGGCGAAGCGGTCCTGGTACAAGCGTCGGAAGGCATCTTCATAAGTGCCCCTGGCCGCCGTGATATCGACGAAGCTGTAAAGGGTTGCCGCCTGGGGTTTGAGTGCATCGAGCACGGCGTAGCTGGATGGCGGCAATAATTCGTAGGGCAGAGCGATACCCAGCTTGGGGGTCGTGCCGAGCGTCTCGTTGTACAGTTTCAGGTGGGTCTGACCCGGATCCTGGCGCAGTGGCAGCAGGTGCGCCGGGTCCTGGGCGAACAGGTTGGCGGTGCCGTCCAGCCAGAACGCGGCCTTGCCGTTGCCCTGCAGATGCAAGCGCCAGATTTGTTCGACGTCAGCCATCGGCAGGGCGACTTGATCGAACTGCCAGTAAGCCCGGTATGGCTTGAGGTTCAGTTGCAACTGCTTGCCGTCGCTGACGCGCCGGGCTTGCAGCGCACGTACGCCGCCGTGAAACTTGCCTGCCAGTACCGCCTGTTCGCCAGCCGCTACCTTGAAATACAGCTCGTCGCCGTCGTGGGTTTCGGCATTGAAATGCACCTTAGCCGGGGCAAACAGGGCGCGGGTGCGCGCGTCATGCTCAACGGTGTAGCGACGGAAGCTGTAGCCGGGAATTTCCAGGCGATAATTGGCGGCACCCGGCGGCAGCGGCCACTGCTGTTCGCCACGCTCCTGGGCGGCCTTGATCAGGCGTTCACCCACCAGGCGCCCCTGGCCGTCGAGCAGGTACAGGTGTTCTGTGTTGGCGTCGGCCTGCCAGGCGGGTACCCAGCGCACGGTCACGTAGTCCGGGCGGTCGGTCTGCAAGTACAGGCTGCCGTCGCGGATGCCGGTCCATTGCATGGCCGCGCCATGGGCCAACAAGGCCAGGCTCCAAAGGCACAGGCCTGCGGCCATTTTCCATCCAAGCCGTACTGGCCCCATCGCGAGCAAGCTCGCTCCCACAGTTGATTTGTGGTGGTCGCGGACAGTGTGTTCGGCACCAGGCTTTTGTGGGAGCGGGCTTGTTCGCGAAGAGAGCGGCACATCCACCATTGATGCAAGCTGACCCACCGCTTCCACAAGAACACCCCCGCACCTTGCGGGAGCGAGCTTGCTCGCGATGGCGGCTTGGCGGGCAACCATGCTCATGCCGATTTCCCCAGCAGCATCTGACGCATTGGCAGCAAATCGCTGGGTAGGATGATCAGCGTCTTCCACAGCGCCACGCCGCTGAGGCGGCAATACATTACAAGCATTGCCAGGGTGACACCCAGGTAGGCGATCGAGGACGCGGCGGCAGCGCCGACGATGCCGTAGCGCGGGATCAAAATCAGGTTCAGCATCAGGTTCAACAGCGCCCCCCCGCCCATCAGCAGCGAAACCGTGCCGGGGCGGTTCTTGCCCAGCAGGTCCAGGCGCAGGATGCTCGCATAGCACAACCCGAACACCCCTGGCAGCAGCGCCAGCAGGGCCGGGTACGCCGGTTGATAGGCGATGCCGAACAGGGTAACGATCAGCCATTCGCCGACCAGTACCATGCCCAGGCAGGCGCCCAGCATGGCCGTGGCGGTCAGGCGCAAGGCCAGCGGGGTCAAGCGCTTCATGTCTGAGTCTTGCTGCAGCAGGCGTTTCATCAGTGGCGTGGTGACCGCTTCCGGCACGATATGCAGCAGTTCGGCCGCCGCGCTGGCCATGGCGTAGTGCCCTAGCGCCGTGCTGCCCAACAGCGCGCCGATGAACAGGTAATCCGAGCGCGTCATCAGTTGCTGGAACAACAGGTCCGGATGACTGCGGACACCGTAACGCAACAGTTCGGTCTGGCCGGTGCGATCCCAGTGCAGAGTGACCGAATGATCGCGACGCAACCACATCCAACCCGCCAGCACCACCAGGCTCAGGCCCACCAGCCAACTGATCAGCGCCGCTTCCAGCGCCGTGTCTTTCCACATCCAGAACAGCGCCACGAACAGCAACAGCGGGACCAGGGATTCCATCAGCCGCAAGGCGTTGAACACGCCGACGCCGCCGGAGGCATTGTGCAGCGTCAGCAGGCCGGTCTTGAGCGCCGCCAGCGGCACGGCCAGCAACAGCAGCCAGGCCAGCAGTCCCAGTTGTATGGTGACATCCAGTTGGGCGCCGAACTCACGTACCAGTGCCACCACCAGCAGCGTCAGCAACCCCGCCAGCAGACAACCGAAGACCAGCACGTGGCTGAGCAACAGGCTCATCGAGCGATGCTGTGCCGCCTGATAACCCACGGCGGAATTCAGCCCCCCACTGGTGGTGGCACTGATCAGGTCCGGCAGGGTGCTGAGCAGCGCCAATAGCCCACGTTCGCTGGGCCCCAGGATGCGTGCCAGCAACACGTTACGCAACAGGCGCAGGCCGATCATCGCCAGGCTCGTGCCCATGCTCATCACCAGGAGCCTGAGGTAACGGGCGCGGTTCATGAACGGGCTCCTCGGCGAATACGCCAGGCCAGTAACTCAGGGTGACAGGCGTTGCGTTGGCTGACGCCGAAACGTGGCAGGTTCAGAGGGTCGCCGTCATGGCGATACAGTCCGGCCTCGGTGCCCAGCGCGAACGGAAAACCGTGGGCCGCTACCTGCTCGCGCACACGTGCGTCATTATCACCGTTGGGGTAGCAATACACCGGCAAGGGCTGGGCGCAGCCATTTTCCAAGGCCGTCCAACTGCGGGTCAGTTCTTCATGCAGGCGCTGGTCGTCCAGCCCGGTCAGGATCGTGTGGCTGGCGCCATGGGGGCCGAAGCGGACCAGGCCGGAATCCTCGAGCATGCGCACCTGGGGCCAGTCCAGCGCTTGGGGTTGGGAACCGTGCGGGCAGGTTTCGGTGAGGTCGCTCAAAGTGCTTGGATCGAGGCTCTTGAGGCTTTGCAGGTAGTGCAGCAGTGCCAGGCTGCGACGCTCGTCGTCGATGTCATCGAGCAGCACTGGCAACGGTCGACCGACGTGCTGCAAGTGCTCGATCAGCGAGCGCCGCGCCACCTGCCCGTGGCTGCCCCACAGGGTTTCGCCGATGCTTTCCCACCAGAAATGCTGCCGGCTGCCAACGAAATCGGTGGACAGGAAAATGCTCGCCGGCACCTGGTATTGGCGCAACAGGGGGAAGGCGTTCATGGCGTTGTCGCGCCAGCCGTCGTCGAAGGTCAGGGCCACCCGGGGACGGTTTGGAACGCTTTCAGGATCGGCCAGCAACAAGGTCATCAACGGCACGCATTCAAAATGCTGTTGCAGCCAGATCAACAAGTGTTCGAACGCCTCGGGCCCCACGCACAGCTCGTTGCGATGGGGCAGTTCGGCGGCGGGGTCGTTGCTCAGCACCCGGTGCAACATCAGGATGACGCCCGCGCCACGCAACGGGTGGCGGCCCAGAGACGTGTTCAGGTACAGCCAGCCGCCGGTGCGCTTGATTGTGGTCTTGATGTGGGTATTGATCGGCATGTCAGGCACTCATCGAGTCTGATCGGGGGTCCATTGGTTGTAGCTGTGCCCGCGCAAGAACTGCCACAGGCCGGCGACCATGCCGGCCAGGGTCACCAGCACGAACGCGGCGAGGCGAAACGGTCTGGGCAAGCGATGACGCACGTCCAGCAGGCCGGCCACGGCGAAGGCGTAGCCGAGTAGTTGGGCAAACAGGGTCAGGCGATAGAAACCATGTTCATCGAGCAACCAGAGGTTGGCCACCAGCAGGGGCAGCAACAGCACCGGCGCCAGCCGGCGGATCAGCTTGTGGCTAATCAATGCGATGGCGTACAGGCCATGGCTCAACGGGTTGAGTAGCTCACGCCGGGCCGCCAGACTGATCAGGCCGCCGACGGTGACGCGCTGGCGGCGGCTGAACTGTCGGCCGGCTTCGTCCACGCCTTGATCGAGCACCTTGGCGTCGTCGACGTAGACGACGCGCTTGCCGGCGACCGGTGCGCAGGTGTTGATAAAAAAGTCGTCGTTGACCAGGGCTGGAATCGGTTGGTACAGCTCGCGGCGCAACGCCTGCAGCGCACCGTCGGCCGAGACCGTGCAACCGGTGCGACTTTCCACCCGGCGCAGCCAGGCTTCGTAGTGGCGGTACAGGCTTTCGCCCACGCTCAGGCCTGAGCCTGGGACGGGAATGTTCATATTACCGACAGTACCGCCGACCCCAGGATCGGCAAACGGCGCCAGCAGGCGCTCCAACGTGCCGTCGAGCCAGTGAACATCCGCATCGGTAAACACCAGGATATCGCCCGTGCAATGACTGACCGCGGCGTTGAGCACGCTGTTCTTGCCTTGGCGCGGCAAGTCGAGTACCTCGATGCGCGGATCTTCGAAGCTGCGCGCCAGGGCCACGGTCTGGTCGGTGGAGCCGTCGCTGGCGACAACGATCTGCAGGCTGGCGGCCTGATAGTCATGGGCCAGCAGATTGCGCAGTTTGTTCTCGATATTGCGTTGTTCGTTGTGCGCGGCAACGATCACACTGATCCGTTGCGCAGGCAGAGGCTCAGGCCTGAGCCTGGGAAAAAATGGCCCGGCGAGCGTCAGCAGCAATGGGTAACCCAGGTAGGCATATACCGGCAGTAACAGGCACAACCAGAAAATGAACTCAGCCACGGGCAGGCCTCCTTGCTTTCCAATGACAAAGGCTGAGGATGAGCGCGGCGCCGGCCAGGTGCAGGCGTACCCAGTGCAGGCCCCAGAGCTGCAGGGTCAGGCACGGGTTACGGTGCTTGTGGCTCTGGTGCAAGCTCAGCACCAACCCCGGCACGGTCGTCAACAGCCCCAGCATGAGTGCATGTTGAGGAGCGCCAGTGACCAGCGCGAAGATCGCCAGCAAGTCCAGCAGCCAGACAAGCACAGCCAACATCGGGAAGCGCAACAGGCGCAGGCTCAAGCCGTTGGTACGCAGCAATTGCACCAGACTGCCCTGGCGCCACAACTCCTTGCCCATCCACTCGCGCCAGTTCATTTCGTAGCCCCAGTGCAGGGCGGTGTATTCATTGATCGACAGTAACCGTGCGCCCTTGGCTGTCTGGCGCAGGGTCAAGTCCTTGTCCTCACCGGTGCGCAGCGTCTCGTTGAACCCGCCGGCCCTGTCGAACCATTGGCGGCGCATCAGCAGGTTGGAGGTGGGCAGCCAATCCACGCGCTGCATGGTATGTCGCAAGGGGAGCGAGCTCCGTCGATGCCAGGCCGTGGCGTACCAGGGGGCTTGCGCGGGGGTGTACAAGTCCAGGCCGAATACGTCGGCGACGTCTGCGGTCTCCAACTCCAGCAAATGGGTCAGCCAGTCCTCGGGCATTTCGATGTCGGCGTCGATGAAGGCCAGCCATTCACCGCTGGCAACCTGCGCGCCGCGATTGCGCAGGGCGCCGATCAGCACGCCTGGAATCACCAGGACCTGCGCACCGAACTGCCGGGCAATCTCCGGGCCCTGATCCTGCGAGCCGTTGTCGACCACGATCAACTCGCACGCAAGATTGGCGGCATTGGCGGCCCGTTGCGCGGCCAGCAGCGTACGGCCGATGTGCCGTGCTTCGTTGTACATCGGGATGACGATACTGACGCGGCTCATGAACGGGCCTCCTGCGGTGCGGCCTGCTCGGCGTCGTAACGCAATATGCTGGTCAAGGCGAGCATGATCCAAAGCAACTTGTGGTTCGGCGCGCTGAGGAACATCAGGAACAACGCCAGCGACAGGAAACTCATGCTCAGGTGCGTCAACAGGTCCGCCTGGGCCCAGTCCCGGCGCTGGAGCCAGAGTTGGCGCGCGCGCACCAGGTTGTAGAGGCCCAGCCCAATCATGCCGACAAACATCAAGCCGCCTGGTACGCCGATTTCGCTGAAGATTTGCAGGTAGGTGTTATGGGCCTCACGATACAGATCCCCCAGTTTGCGATTGGCCGAGAACGCCTTGGCGTAGCCGGTGGGGGCGTAGTGCTGCGGAAACGTCCCGGGGCCTGAACCGAGTATCGGCTTCTCGCGGATCATCTGGCTGCCCACCACAATGTACGAGGCGCGTCGACCCAGGGATCCGTCCTTGTAGTCGTTGGTGCCGGAGCTGAGGATGCTCAATGACTGGATGCGCGCCACGTAGCTAGCAGGCATCAAGACGATTGTCGCTGGGACCATGAGTGCCAGGCCGAGCATCGCGAACCCCAGGTGACGAGGACGCACGCGTGGTAGCTGCGCCCGATAGTGATACAACCCGATCATCAGCGTCAGCAACAACACGACCAGCCCTGAACGCGATTCGGTCTTGGTCATTCCACCCAACAACAGGATGAGACCGCCACCCCAGAACAACCGGTGCAGCAGGTTCTGGCTGCGTATTGTCAACAACAATGCCAGCGGTACGGTAAACGCAATCAACAGCGCAAAGGCGTTCGGGTCTTCCAGCAAACCCAAGGCGCGGCCTTGTTCCTGGTATTTGGCTGAAAACATCGCGAGCACGCAGGTCGTGGCGACGCTCACTGTCATCAGCCGGGCGAACATCTCCAGGTTCAGCTCGCGACCGATCAACAACGTGATCATGAACAGGATCGGCCCTACTGCGAGTTCACGCATCTGCGTCAGGGACAGGTCCATGTTTTCCGAGATCAACAGGCTCAAGCCATACAACGTCATGAAACCGAGCAATGGCTTCCAGATATTGCTACGCAAGCGCGTCGCAGGGATCTGGTGCAACGCCAACTGCAGCATCAAGATCAGGATCAGCGCCACGCCGAGGAATTTGCTGCCGGACAACGCGTTGTCTTTGAACAGGCCTTCGAATGGCAGCAGCGTGGCAATGCCCAGCAAGCCCCAGACGGGCTTGCGGTATAGCGCAGCGACACCCACCAGCCCAAGCACTGCACCCGGTGCGAGAAATGGATAAGGGCTGGCCAGCAATGCCAGACACACCAGCCCCAACAGACCGACGATCGAGAGCGGGATGATCATGGCCGAGCCTCCCGTGCCGTGCGGATATAGAGTTGCGACCAGCGTTCGGCCAGCGCGCGCAGGTCGTAGCGGTCGCGTTGGGTGCGGCGTGCGTTGTCGGCGAGGATCCGCGCCAGGTGTGGTTCGCTGAACAGCGTTTCGATCTGGCGTGCCAACTCCTCGCTGTCGTCCGGGGCGGCGAGCAGGCCGTTGTGGCGGTCTTGCAGGATATCGGGAATGCCACCGACGCCGAACGCCACCACGGGCACGCCGGCCTGCATGGCTTCGAGCAGGATCATCGGCGTGCCTTCGGTGCGTGAACTGATCACCAGCGCATCGAGGCGACTCCACCAGTCGTTCATGTCCGTCTGATAGCCGGGCAACTCGATGCGCATGGGCAGCCCGGCGTCAACGATGCGCTTGAGCAAGGGTTGGCGTTCCGGCCCGTCGCCGAGCATGACCGCGTGCAGCGAGGCATGGCGCTTGCACAACGGAATCATCGCGTCGAGGAACAGGTCCGGGCCTTTCTCGTTGCTCAAGCGGCCGACATAGCCGACCCGCCAGCGTTGCCTGTCGTCGCGATGGAGCAGCGGCGTCGTGACGGCCGGCAGACCGTTGGGGATCACGTCGAGTTTTTCCGCGTTCACGCTGGCCTGGCGGTGCAGCGCCGCGATGCTTTCGGCCACGCACACCACGCGCTTGACCGGCGCGGTACGGCACAGTTGCAGACTCAACCACGTATAGAACCGCTGCTTGGGGCTGCGCGGCGTAAAGCCGTGCTGCGTGATCACCAACGGCAGGCGCAACAGGGTCGCCGCGGCCCAGCCGAACAACAGGCCCTTGAAGTTGTGCGTATTGATCAGCGGGCGCTCGGCGCGCCGTTGCCGCAGATGCTGCACCAGTTCGGGCCAACTGGCGCAGTGGTGACAGTCGATCCCGGCCTGGCGGAACCGCGTGATCAAGGTCGGCGGCGCCGCCAGGAACAGCACCTGATGCTGCCCAGGTGTCGCCACGCAATGGTCGAGCAGCATCCGCTCGGCCCCATAGAAGCCACCGCTGCCGAGCAGATGAATGATCGACAGGGGGCGGTTGCAGTGGGTCGTGCTGAGCGGCGCGTTCAATTTTTCACCCAATGGACAAGGCTGGGCACGCTCCAGTTGCGGTGCGGGTTGATCTGCTCGGGCGACTGCTCGTTGATCACCAGCAGCACCGGTAGGTCCAATTGGTGGCCGATTTGCGCCGGATGCTTGAAGCGATGGTCGAAGAACTCACGCACATAGACCAGGGCGATCGCCAACAGCAGGCCGCTGAACAAGCCGAAGGCGATGATCAGCATCGGCTTGGGAAACGCCGCGGAGGTGGGCTCGAATGGCGGGCTCAGTACCCGGGCGTTGGACAGGTCGTTGTCCAGCGAACGGGCGGAGCTGGCTTCGGCGAACCGTTGGGCATAGGTGGAGAACGCCGCATGCAGGGCGTTGATCTCGGTGTCCATCTGCCGCAGCTTGCTCTGGGTTTCCTGAAGTTGGTGGATGCGCTCCTTGAAGGCGGCGATACGTTCGACCTTCTGGTTGATCACCGAACTGACCACCGCCAGGTCGGTGGTGCGTTCCTGGATGCGGTTGTTCACCACTTTGAGGAATTGCTGGCGAGTGCGCATGATCTGCTCCCGGGCCAGCAGCATGGGTTCGCTGCTGGGCTGGAAGATCGCCAGGTCGTTGAGGTAGCGGCTGACCTGGCTGGTCAATTGCTCGCTCATTTGCCTGATTTCCCGATCTTCGAAGGCAATGTTGTCCATGGTGGTGGTGAAGGTGAATGGGAAGGTGTAGTCGTTGAATCGCGCGCTGTTCGCCGCCGCCAGGCTGGTCTTGAGGTAGTCCAGCCAGCGTTGGCCTTGCAATAGACGGTCTTGGTACAGGTTCAGGGCCTGCTCCTCGGTGTTGATCGCATTCAAGCGAAAAGTGATTTCTTCCTTGGGATCGGAAGAACCCACGCCTTCAAGCAGCGTCAGGCGGTTGGCCTCCAAGCCGTCGAGGCGGGTCTGGTACTGGACTTTTTTCTGCTCGTAGAACGTCTGGGGCAACTCTATCGATTGCAGGTCCTGGCGACCGGTGAGGTAGTTTTCCAGCAGTTGCGCCACGAACCGGGTGCCCTGGGCCGGGTCGCCGAAGCTGTAGACGATGGAGATGACGTTGGAGCCGGGCAAGGTCTCGATCTTCAGGTTTTCAATGGCCTCGTCGGTCAGCGTATCGAGCACGGTGTCGCGTACCGGATCGACCTCGAGCCCCAAGCCGTCGCGCAACGGATTGATGACGTACTCACGCAATGGCTGGGTGACGTAGCGCTTGAGCGGTTCGCTCACCCACTTGTTGAGGATGCCCGGGCTTGGGGTGTACTCGCCCTGGTCGCGCAGCGTCTTGATGGTTTCGCGAATCAACGCCGGCGAGCGCAGGATATTGCTCTCGGTTTCCATGTCCGCCAGTGTCGGTGGGACGAATGTCGCGTTCTCCTGGTTCAGCGAAGTCGTGGCGTCGCCTTGGGAAAGTTTTTTCGACTGGACGATCACCTGGGCGGTGATATCGAAGCTCTGCTTGAGCATCAAGGGCAGCACCAGGGCGATCACGGCAAAAATCAGGAAGACGCGCTTCACCCACTGCTTGTTGGCGAAGAAGATCCTGAAGAACTCGTGCAGATAGTTTTCCTTGGGGTTCATGATCGGTCACCTGGGTCAGTTGCTGTTGCTGCTTTTGTCGAGGTCGTAGCCGAAGCTGACGCCAACGCCCTGGAACAGCACTACATCGGCCAATTGCCGGGCCATTTCACCGGCTTTGGCCAGGCCGGTCTTGGGCACGAAAAGCATGTCTTCCGGTTGCAGGTAGGCGATCTGGGAGGCGTCTCCGCTCAGGGCCTTCTCCACGTCGTAGTGACGGGCTTCAACCTGATTGCCGTTGCGACGCATGATCACCACCGAGTCGAGTCTTGCCTTGACGTTGGTGCCCCGGGCCAGGGTCAGCGCCTCGAGCACGGAGATCGGCCGACGTATCGGGTAGGAACCGGGTTGGGCCACTTCACCGAGGACGTAGATCTCGTTGCCGGCGGTGGACTTGAGCAGCACATCCACCGTCATGTGGCCGGGCAGCTGGGCATAGCGCTCGTTGAGGAAGGTTTCCAGTTGGGTGACGGTCATGCCTTGCAACGGTACGGCACCGATTTCCGGGAAGCTGGCGTAGCCATCCCGGCCCACGATGATTTCCCGGCTCATGCCGGTGGCCGGATGGGTCAGGGTGTTGCGCAGGGTCGTCTCGCCGGACAGCGGGCTGGTCACCATTACGGTCAATTGGTTGCGATTGGGCTGGAACAGCATCTTCTGGTTGTAGGCGCGCTGCACTGCCAGGCGGGCCTCGTCGGTGGTCAGGCCGGAGACTTTCACCGAGGTGTTGGCGCCCGGCAGTTCTATACTGCCGTCGGGCATCACCTGTTGCGTGCCGTTGAGTTGGCTGGCGGCGGTGAAGTTCAGGGCAACCTGGTCGCCCGGCTGCACGCGGTAAGCCTGGGAAGAGGTGGTGTCGATGTGAAAAATCACATCCAGCACATCCTGCGGCCTCAGGGTCTGTTCGACCTTGGGCATGTCAGTGGCCTGGGCGTTGGCTGGCGCGGCCGTGAGGATCTGCACCGGCATCGAACGGGTATCGGTGGTGCTGGAGCAACCGGCAAGCGGCAGCAACAGCAGGACAAGCATTCTGGCGTTCATCTCGTCATCCTTTTGCGGGCTTACAGGTTGTTGTAGAGCCATTTGGGCATGTAGTACTTGCGGCGATTGAACACGCTGCCGACCACCTTCGCGCCCGCCTGGACCAAGCGTTGCCGGGCGGCCTGGGCCACTTCCCAGCGGGTGTCCTCGCCGCGCACCACCAGCACCACGCCGTCCACCTGGGTGCTGATGACCAGCGTGTCGGTGGCCGAATACACCGCGTCGGCGTCGATCACCACGAAGCGGTACTGCGCCCCCAGTTGCCTGAACAATGGGCGCAGTCGCTCGGGGCTCAGGCGTTCGGTGTTATGTCCCAGGCGGCCATGGGGCAGCACGTCGAAGGGCAGGCTGGAAACCTGCACCACGCAGTCCTGCAACAGCGGTGGGGCGAGGGTGTTGAACAACAGATCGCTGAAGCCGCGCTCTTTGTGCAGCGACAGCTGCTGGCTGAGGTTGTGCGGCGACTGGCTCGCATCCACCAGTAACACGCGCCCACTGCTCATTTGCGCCAGTTGAGCGGCCAGTGCCATGGCGCTGGTGCTCGTGCCGGTGCCGATGTTGGCGGCTGTCATGAGAAGGATCCGCAGATCCGGGTCGAGCACGGTCGAGGTCAGGTTGGTCTCGCTCGGGCTGGCTATGGTCAGGATATTCGTTGAACCGTCCATTTAACTCGCTCCGTGGCCGCTGAAAACTTTGAAGGGGGTAAGCATCAGGATCTTCAAGTCCAGCCACAGGCTTTGTTCAGCGATATAGCTGAGGTCCAATTCCACGCGCTGGTCGAAGTCGATATTGCTGCGTCCGGAGATCTGCCACAGGCCGGTCATGCCGGGGTAGATGCTCAGGCGCACAAGGTGGTTGTCCTTGTAGCGATAGGCGTTGAACGAGGTCGGCCGCGGGCCCACCAGGCGCATGTCGCCGGTCACTACGTTGATCAGGTTCGGCAGTTCGTCGAGGCTGCTGCGACGCAGGAACCGGCCGATGGGCGTGATGCGCGGGTCGTTGTCGATCTTGAAATCGATGGCATCGGCACCGTGTTTGTTGAGGTGGCGCAGCGACTCCTTGAGGGCTTCGGCGTCAGCGACCATGGTGCGGAACTTGTACATGCCGAACACCCGACCGCGATAGCCGGTGCGTTTCTGTATGAACAGCACCGGGCCAGGGCTGGAAAACTTGACCAGCAGTGCCAGGCCCAGCAACAGCGGGCAGAAGACCACCAGGATCGCCAGTGCGCCGAGGCCGGCCACCACCCGATTGGTGCGCGAGACCGTCCAGGGCCGGCCGCCGTCGCGACCGGTCAACCAACCACGGCCTTGGCGGTGAATGGCCGCATCCAGGCGCCTGCGATGCTCGGGATCGACACGTTTATCGCGTCCGGGGGCATTGATCGCGATGATTTGCTCATGTTGGGTCATAGACTCCTCCGCTGAGGTTGGGCCGCAAGCGGCGCGTGGGCAGGCAGTGGGTAATATTCGAGGAACCACTGGATGAAGCGGCCCAGGCCGTCGTCCAGTTCGATGCCTGGCTTGAAGCCGGTGGCCCGTGCCAGGTCGCTGGCGTCGGCGCAGGTGTTGAGTACATCGCCCGCTTGCAGGGGCAGCAGTTCGACGCGGGCGGTGCGTCCCAGGTGTTTTTCCAGCAGCGCGACATAGGTGCGCAGCGCCACCGGGTGCTGCCCGCCGATGTTGTAGATCCGCCAGGGCGCGCGGCTGGTGGCCGGGCCCGGTTGTTCGTGATCCAGCAAGGGCGTGACCTGGGGCGCCTGTTCGATCAGGCGGGCAATGCTTTCGACGATGTCGTCGATGTAGGTGAAATCGCGCTGGTGCTCGCCGTGGTTGAACAGCTGCAGCACACGGTCCTCGGTGATGGCGCGGGCAAACTGGATCGGCGACATGTCCGGCCGGCCCCAAGGGCCGTACACCGTAAAGAACCGCAAGCCGGTGCAGGGAATACCGAACAGGTGGCTGTAGCTGTGGGCCATCAGTTCATTGGCTTTTTTGCTGGCCGCGTACAGCGACAGCGGATGATCGACGTTGTCCTGCACCGAATAAGGCGTGCGCGGGTTGGCGCCGTATACCGAGCTTGAGGAGGCGTAGATCAGGTGCTTGACCGGATACCGGCGGCAGCTTTCCAGGATGTTCAGGAACCCGGTGATGTTGCTGTCGATATAGGCCTGCGGGTTTTCCAGGGAGTAGCGCACGCCGGCTTGGGCCGCGAGGTGAATCACCACGTCCGGGCGCCGGGCCTGGAACAATTCGTCGATGGCCGGTGCGTCGGCCAGGTCGAGCCGCGCCAAGGGGAAGGTGCCGACCTGGTCGTTCACCCAGGTCACGCGGTCGTGCTTGAGCTGCGGGTCGTAGTAGTCGTTGAAATTGTCCAGCCCGAACACCCGATGGCCGTCGCGCAGCAGCCGCAACACGACATGGGCGCCGATGAAACCGGCTGCGCCGGTGACCAGAATGTTCACGCCTGTGGCCCTGGTGCCGGGGTGCCGGGCACGGTGTGGCGCAGCCCGATACCGCGATACAGCAGCCCGGCGGCGGCCAGGTGTTCGGGGTTGTACAGGTTGCGGCCATCGATGATCACCCGGGCGCGCAACTTGCTGGCCAGCAGGTCGAAATCCACCACGCGAAAGTTCTTCCACTCGGTGCAGATCACCAGGGCGTCGGCGTCTTCCAGGGTGTCATCGCGGGTCGCACAGAGGTTCAGGTCCTTGCGATAGCCGTAGAGGCGGCGGCATTCGGACATGGCTTCCGGGTCATAGGCCTGGACCCGGGCGCCTTCGTGCCACAGCGCTTCCATCAGGTAGCGGCTGGGGGCTTCGCGCATGTCATCGGTGTTGGGCTTGAACGCCAGGCCCCAGATGGCAATCGACTTGCCGGCCAGGCCATCCGGGAATTGCTTCGCCAGTTTCTCGAAGAGGATGTGCCGCTGGCTGTCGTTGACATCGGTGACGCTGCGCAGCAGGCGCAGCGGCATGCCGCTTTGTTCGGCGGTGTGCAGCAGGGCCCGCAGGTCCTTGGGAAAGCACGAGCCGCCGAAACCGCAGCCGGGGTAGATGAAGTGATAACCGATGCGCGGGTCCGAGCCGATGCCCTTGCGCACCGCTTCTATGTCGGCGCCCAGCCGTTCGGTGAGGTTGGCCAGTTCGTTCATGAAGCTGATGCGGGTGGCGAGCATGGCATTGGCGGCGTACTTGGTCAGTTCGGCGCTGCGGTTGTCCATGAACATCAGTTTTTCGTGGTTGCGGCAAAAGGGCGCGTAGAGCTCCGTCATCTGGTCACGGGCCACCGGGTCGGCAGTGCCGACGATGATCCGGTCCGGCCGCATGCAATCGGCCAGGGCGCTGCCTTCCTTGAGAAATTCGGGGTTGGACACCACGCGCACGTTCAGCTGTTTCAGGCCGCGCCGGGCCAACGCCTGGCGGGCGCATTCGGCCACCTTGTCGGCGGTGCCCACCGGCACCGTGGACTTGATGACCAGGGTGCGGTCGCTGTCCATGAAGTCGGCGATCTGCCGAGTGACAGCCAGCACATGGCTCAGGTCGGCCGAGCCATCTTCATCGGCGGGGGTGCCAACGGCGATGAAAATCAGCTCGCCGTGATTGACCGCGTCGCTGGCCTGGGAACTGAACGACAAGCGTCCGGCCTTGATGTTGTCTTCAAGCAGATTGGACAGCCCCGGCTCGCTGATGGTGGGTACGGCCTGTTGCAGTTGCCGGATCTTGTTCGGGTCGATGTCGATGCACAAAACGCGGTGTCCGACGTCGGCCATTGCGGCCGCCTGGATCAACCCGACATACCCCGTACCAAATACGCTCACGTCCATTTTTGGCGTGCCTCGCAGACCGAATGATGTAACTCGGATGAAACTGTTTAGAGGGGTATAGCGCAGCTTCAGAAAAGCGTGTCAGCAAAATGACAGTTGTCAGTGTTGGCAATTCAAGTGAAATCGGGCCTTTTGATATCAAGTCATTGACTGATCTAGCAAAGTGGCTGTTTTACTGGGCGTAGCTGGCATTTAAGAAAGCGATAAACGGTCGTTATCCATAGATTTTTATATTTTGTTACCTGTTTTCGTGTCGTTTTTGGGGTAACTTTTTTTTGACGCATAGTTTGGATGGGGCGTTTCTTGCGCTTTGAAAATCGGCTGCTAACGTGCAGGAACGAAGTGCTTTCGACACCGCGATCCGGTCGAGGAAAACATGGCCCGATACCTCAAGGAATTGCTGCTGTTTTTGTACCTGCTCAAGGGGTACGCCTATTACCTCGACCGTCTCGATGCGTTGGGCCTGGGCTTGGCAACCTTGCTGTTCGGCGCCATGTTCGTGCTATTGGTGGTGGCACTGTGGATGTGCGCCTACATACGCCAGACGATGGTCAGGCATGTGTTTGCCTTGGCGTTGTTCGTTTCAGCGGTTTTTTTCGAGGTGTACACCCAGGTCACGGACAGTTACCTGACCTACAGCCAGTTCGTCTCGCTGGTGTACTCGGGAGGGTTCATCCAGGAGGCGGCCTATCAGTATCGCGAGGTGATCATCAACGCGGTGATCGGCGGCTTGTTGCTGTTGTTCGGCATCGCCCTGAAGCCTCGGCGGACGCTGCGAGTGCCCGGTTATCTGCCGGTGCTCGCCCCCATATTGGGCGTGGTGTTGCTCAGTGGCGTGCTGTTCGTGCGAGCGGGCGAGGGCGCGCGTGGCCTGCCGGTGATGTACACGCCGTTGGTCTATTTGAATCTCTTTGCCTACGAGTCCTTGCACAACACGATCGGCCCCCGGGAACCGGTCACTATGACGCGGCGATCGTCTTTGATCGAGCAGGATATCGTACTGATCATCGATGAAAGCGTTGGCGGCAATTACCTGGATATCAACACGCCGTCTGGCGTGCACAGCGGCCTGAAGACGCCGCCCGAGGGCGTGGATATTTTCAATTTCGGCTATGCGGCTTCCATCGCCAATTGCAGCGCCGACACCAATGTCACCTTGCGCTACGGCGGTACTCGCGCCGACTACATGCGCATCAACAGCACCTGGCCGTCGATCTGGCAGTACGCCAAGAAAGCCGGCTTGCGTACCGTCTACATCGACGCCCAGCGCACTGGCGGCAACCTGCAGAACCTGATGACCAAACTGGAAAAACAGGACATCGACGAATTCGTCCAATTCGACCAGACCAGCGTGCGCGACCGCGACATGGCGGCGGCGGCGAAGTTGATCGAATTGCTGGGCGACCACCAGGCCGAACTGGTGGTGATCAACAAGGTGGGCGCACATTTCCCGGTACACGACAAATACCCCGATGATTTCATGAGCTATCGCCCGGCCTTGCCGCGCGGGCAGTTCCAGGAAGTGAGCGATACCGGCAGCCGCGACGGCTTCAATGGGCAGCAAGATGACTGGGTGTTGTACCGCAACGCCTACCAGAACACCTTGCTGTGGAACATCGGCGAGTTCTTCAAGCGAATCTTCCAACAGGCCGATTTGAGCCATGCCGTGTTGATCTACACCTCCGACCACGGCCAGGACCTGCACGAGCGCGGCAACCCCGGGCTTAACACCCATTGCGACAGCGACCCGGTGGCCGAAGAAGGCTTGGTGCCGTTGGTGGTGATCCAGGGCAGCCAATTGCAGACCCTCGATTGGCGCAACGCCTGGGCGCGGAACAAGGACCGCTCCAGCCACTACAACATCTTCCCGACGCTGTTGCAGTTGATGGGCTACGACCCGGTCGGGGTCGAATCGGCCTATGGAAAATCCCTGAGCCAGCCGACCGATGACGACTTCACCTTCAACTACCGCTTCAACGCACGGTTAGGGGCGAAGCCGGCGTGGAAACATATCGACCTGGACAACATCGCGACACCGCATTCCGGCCAGGTCGAAATGGCGGCGGGGCATTGACGCTATACGCTGAGCTCTGTGGTAGTGGGCTTGCTCGTATGAGGCCGGCACATCCAACATCTTCATCGACTATGACGCCGCCTTCGCGAGCAAGCTCGCTCCCACATGGATTTTCGGCAGCCACAAAATGCACATACGCCGCAGAGCCCTGTGGGAGCGAGCTCGCGATGAGGCCTGCCCATCCACATCACCGCCAGCTGATACACCGCCTTCGCGGGCTCTCGCCTGTGCCGGCATTGCGGCTAATTCCGCTATCCTGAGCCACACGTTCATTCATCGAGCTTTTTCATGCTTGAAGTCCGCAATGTCTTTAAAAGCTACCCCACGCCCCAAGGCCCGTTACCGGTGCTGCAGGGCGTCGACCTGACCCTGATGCCCGGCAGCAGCCTGGCGCTGATGGGGGAGTCCGGCAGTGGCAAGAGCACCTTGTTGCACCTGGTCGCCGGGCTGGACAAGGTGGATCGCGGCAGTATCCGCAGTGGTGAATATCGGCTCGACGGCATGAGCGAAAGCCAGCTGGCGAACTGGCGACGCACGGAAATCGGCCTGGTGTTCCAGCAGTTCAACCTCATCAGCAGCTTGTCGGTGGAAGACAACCTGGCGCTCCAGGCGCGGCTGTGCGGCCGCCATGACGCGGCCTGGCAAGCCCATCTGGTGCAGCGGCTCGGGCTTGCAGCGTTGCTGCGGCGTTACCCTGAACAGCTTTCCGGCGGCCAGCAGCAACGGGTGGCGCTAGGGCGGGCGCTGGCCTCGCGGCCGCCCTTGTTGCTGGCCGACGAACCCACCGGCAGCCTCGACGAAACCACCAGCGACGAAGTGCTGCAACTGTTGCTGGAACTGCTGGAGGGCAGCCCCACCAGTCTGCTGATGGTGACCCACAGTCCACGGGTGGCGGCTCGCCTGGCCCAACGCGTGGTGTTGCACGGCGGACGATTGGCGCAGGTGGCCCAGGGGTGATGATCGTTCGCCAGACCCTCAAGGCCCTACTCAGCCATTGGCGCCAACACCCGGTGCAATTCTTCAGTGTGCTGACCGGCCTCTGGCTCGCCACCAGCCTGCTCACCGGCGTGCAAGCGCTGAACAGTCAGGCCCGGGACAGCTACGCCCGGGCCAGCCAATTGATCGGCGGCGAACCCCAGGCCAGCCTCAATGCCCCCGGTGGCGGCACCTTCTCTCAGCAATGGTTTATCGATTTGCGGCGCCAGGGCTGGCCGGTGTCGCCAGTGTTGCAGGCCCGGGTGCTGCTCAAGGGGCACGAGGATCAACGCCTGCAACTGATGGGCATCGACCCGGTGTCGCTGCCGCCCGGCGCGGCACTGGCGGGGCAGGCGCGGGACATGAGCGAGGTGGTCGAGTTTTTTACCGACCCCGGTCGTACTTGGGTCGCCCCGCAGACCTTGCAGGCCTTGGGGCTGGACGAGGGCGACCGGCCTCGTACCGTCGATGGGCAATCGCTGCCGCCGCTGCATGTCCAAGTGGACATGGCGCCGGGCGTGTTGTTGATGGACATCGGTTTTGCCCAAGCCGTACTCGGGTTGCCGGACCAGCTGTCGCGGCTGTTGCTGCCCGCCACGTTCAACGCCGCGTTGCCGGAGGTCTTCAGTGATCGGCTGCAATTGACGCGTGCCGATGAAGAAAACAACCTGTCGCGCCTGACCGAAAGTTTTCACCTGAACCTCGACGCCTTGGGGTTTTTATCGTTCGTGGTGGGGCTGTTCATCGTTCACGCCGCCATCGGCCTGGCCCTCGAACAGCGCCGCAGCCTGCTGCGAACCCTGCGGGCCTGTGGCGTCAGTGCGCGGATGCTGGTCACCAGTCTGGCGATTGAGCTGGGCGCGCTGGCCTTGCTGGGCGGGATCGCCGGGGTACTCAGCGGCTACTGGCTGGCGGGCCTGTTATTGCCCGATGTCGCGGCGAGCCTGCGGGGTTTGTACGGTGCCGAAGTGGCCGGGCATTTGAACCTCAGCCTGGGGTGGTGGCTCAGCGGTGTCGGCCTGAGCCTGCTCGGCGCGCTGCTGGCCGGGGCCGACAGCCTGCTGCGGGCGGCGCGTTTGCCCTTGCTGGCGCTGGCCAATCCCCAGGCCTGGCATCAGGCCCATGGGCGCTGGCTGCGACGCCAGGGTTGGGTGGCGACAGGGGCGGCGTTGATTGCCGCCTCGGCGTTGCTCTGGGGCGACAGCCTGGCCAGCGGTTTTGTCCTGATGACCGCCTTGTTGCTGGGGGCGGCGCTGGCCTTGCCGGTGTTGCTCAACAGTGCGCTGAAGCAACTGCTGCGCCGCAACCGCTCGGTGCTCGGGCAATGGTTTCTCGCCGATTGCCGCCAGCAATTGCCGACGCTGAGCCTGGCGCTGATGGCTTTGCTGTTGGCCTTGGCGGCGAACATCGGCGCCGGCAGCATGACCGCCGGTTTCCGCCAGACCTTCAGTAACTGGCTCGAACAACGGTTGACCGCCGAGTTGTACATCAACCCGCAAACCCCGGCCCAGGCGGAGCAACTGCACACCTGGCTCAAGCAACAACCGACGATCACTGCCGTCGTTCCCCTCTGGCAAGTCTCGATCCCGTTGCAGGGTTGGCCGACGGACATCCATGGCATCATCGATCACCCGCACTATCGCCAGCATTGGCCGCTGCTGGAATCGGCCGGCGACAAACCGTGGGAGCAACTGGCCACCGCCGACACCCTCATGCTCAGCGAACAACTGGCCCGGCGCCTCAAGGTGAGGATCGGCGATCAGTTGACCCTGCCGACGCCACAGGGACCCTGGGCGCTGCGCATCGTCGGCATCTACGCCGACTACGGCAATCCCAAGGGCCACGTGCTGGTCAACGCCGATCACTTGCTGGCGCACTGGCCGCAGCTGACACCGAACCGTTTCAACCTGCGCATCGAACCGCCCGCGATCCCGGCGCTACTGACCGCGTTGCAGGGCCGGTTCAGCCTGGACGACAGCCGCATCGTCGACCAGGCTCGGCTCAAGGGCTGGTCGACCCAGGTGTTCGAGCGCACCTTCGCCGCCACCGCCGCCCTTAACAGCCTGACCCTGGCGGTGGCGGGGGTAGCGTTGTTCATCAGCCTGCTGACCCAGAGCCAGAGTCGTCTCGGCCAGTTGGCGCCGCTGTGGGCGCTGGGGGTGACGCGTCGGCAATTGATGTTGCTCAACCTCGGCCAGACCTGGTTGCTGGCGCTGCTGACCCTGGTCCTGGCCTTACCACTGGGGATTGCCCTGGCCTGGTGCCTGGACGCAGTGATCAATGTGCAGGCCTTCGGCTGGCGCCTGCCGTTGCGGGTGTTCCCGTTGCAATTGGTGCAGTTGCTGGCCCTGGCGATGCTCGCCACGCTCCTGGCATCGGCCTGGCCGCTGTATGCGTTGTACCGCACGCAGCCGGCGGATTTGCTGAGGACCTTTGCCCATGAAGATTAAAGTTGGCGTGTTGCTGCTGGCGTTGCTCAGCGGTTGCGATGATTCAGCGCCGCCACAAAAGGGCTTCGCCGGCCTCGGCGACCAGGCTGTCGCGTTCACGCCTGTCGTGCCTGGACGGGCGTTCAGTTTTCCGGCCGACCACGGCATTCATGACGGTTTCCGTATCGAGTGGTGGTACGTCACCGCCAATCTCAAGGACGCCCAAGGCCGGGAATTCGGCGTGCAATGGACGCTGTTTCGCAGCGCCTTGGATGCCGCGCCCCAGGCCAGCGGCTGGCGCAACCAGACCATCTGGCTCGGCCATGCGGCGGTCACTTCCGCCACCGTGCACCATGCCGCCGAGCGTTATGCCCGAGGCGGAGTGGGGCAGGCTGGGGTGCAAACGGTGCCTTTCGAGGCCTGGATCGATGACTGGCAATTCACCAGCCAGGCTGCTGCGGCCGAGCCGTTGGCGGACATGCAATTGAAGGCGCGCGACCGACGCTTCAGCTATGCGTTGCGGCTGACGTCGAGCCGCCCGTTGGTGTTGCAGGGCGATCAAGGTTTCAGCCAGAAATCCGCACAGGGGCAGGCGTCGTACTACTACAGCCAGCCGTTTTTCCAGGCCAGCGGTGAATTGGAAATCGACGGTCAGCGTTACACGGTCAGCGGCCCGGCCTGGCTCGACCGCGAATGGAGCAGCCAGCCCCTGACCGCCAACCAGACCGGCTGGGACTGGTTCTCCCTGCACCTGGACAATGGCGAGCACCTGATGCTCTATCGCATGCGCCACAAGGACGGCGCGCCTTACCTCACAGGCACCTGGATCGATGCCCAGGGCCGGAAGCAAACCCTGCAGGCCGCCGAGATCAGTCTCGTGCCTCTGGACACCACCCAGGTTGCGGGACGCTCGATGCCGGTACGCTGGGCCATCAAGATCCCCGGTAAACAACTCGACGTGACCCTTCAGGCACTCAATCCCAAGGCCTGGATGGACCTGCGCATTCCCTATTGGGAAGGCCCGGTACGGCTCAGTGGCAACCAGGGCGGCACGGGTTATCTGGAAATGACCGGCTATTGAAAATCGCCGGAACTCCCTGCGAACGTCGCCCCTCATAACTGATGAACGTCTCGCAGGAGCCCGTCATGAGCGATGACCTCAAACTTCCGTCGCTGGCCGACTGGCAGCAGTTGTTCGACGACAAGGCCTATTGGCAGCAGTCCCCCGACGCCCACTTCACCGAGCTGATGCGGGTGGCCAATGACCTGTTCGGCCGGGGCGTCATCGACCTGGCGCGCTGGCAGGATTTGAAGACCCAGGCCGAGCAACTGCACCGGCGCTCGCCGGATGCCAATGTCGCTGAAGAAGTCGCCGACCCCGATGCTTGAATCCCGAAAGATCCAAGGAGTTCGCCATGAAGCACAACCCCGATCGAACCCCATCCAACCCGGACGCACCCGCATTGCCCGGCGAAGTGGAGCGCGATAACGATGCCTTGCGACCCAATGATCCGGCCAAGCGAAAACAGCAACAGGGTGACCCTGAAACAGGGGACACCGATGCGCAAAAAACCGGACGGCGTGGTTGAAGTTTAAAAAGAGTTTTTTAATGACTGTTTAATTTTCTTGTGTGGGTAACTTTCTGTACTTGTCCATGTTTTGTATAACTGTTTGTAATGCTGGCGAAGGAACTGCTCCCTCGTCACGGGTCCGGGTTCCGGTCCGCAAATGTAACTGTACGAGCATATGAGTCATGTTCAGTCGTGCGCAGCTTCAACAAAGATGAACAATTATTTAAACAGCCTCGCGGACATATTCTGAAAGTTCCATTATTATTGTGCCTGTTCGCCCAGTGTCAGGCTCTTTACCAGTGCATGGATTGCCGAGGCCGTCGCACTGGGCGAACACCGTCCTGAATCAATAACTGTCAATTATTAGAGTGCACATCGACCCACAGCGTTGGCCGATGCATGAACGGCTGCCTCCGATTTCAACCGGCGGCCGGTGCACGCCAGTCATCGGAACCCGAGGTACCGCTGACTTCATGGGTCCAGGTGATCTTGCGATACGTGAAGTACACGTCTTCCAGATGGGTGAAGTGGGTGTTCTCCGGGTCCTGGCAGTTGGGCATGTAGTCCTTGATATCGACGATGATCGCGTCCTCCAATGTGGTGGTGTAGTAGTGCTCCTGGGTGCCGGCGGCCGAAGTGCGGTACCACTGGATCTTGACTTCGGTCAGGCGCTCGCCGCTTGTCAGGGCAGCGAGCATCAGTGGCGAAGCCTTGTCGAATACCTTGGTGATGATCAGGGGTTTGTGTATGCGCTGGCCGGTTGGCTGACCGGACTGAGGATCGCGAGGGATGGTCACCTGGTGCTCGAAAGCCTGCACCATGACCTGGTCTTCGTGACCCTCTTGGTAGGTGTTGCCCACTGAGTCGGCGGTAAACGCACCGGCAGTGATCAGACCTTGTTTGGTGCCTGTAACGGACATGTACGCGGGGATAGCCAAGGAATGTTCTCCTTCCTGGATAACGATAGGGCCTGGGACGGACATCGCCCCGAGGTGGCCTGACGGTTATCAAGCGCTATGCCAGATTAAAAAAAATCTATACATATCAATAAGTTGATTTTATCTGGGGCGGCTAATCCCTTCAGTTGGGCATCAAAGCGCACAAACGCTTGCCCGATGCATTGCAGATATTAACGGCCCACCCGGACGTCGCTCTACCCGGGCAGAACCACCGAGGAAGGCGCGCCGCGCTGCACGCCTGTCAGGCAACTTCTTGCCGTTTTATCCTTCGGCCTGTTCCTACACGCCCAACGCAGCCCTGCACTCATCAATGGAACGCTGTTGCGTCTGGGCGTACAGCCCCAGCTCATCGATGGTCGCTCGCCCCAGCGCCGCTTCGAAGGCCTGGCGATTGGACTGCCCGGCGTAATGGCTCTGGGCGGCATCGCCGAGGTTCGACTGGAAGATTCCGGCGGCGCTGACCGGCAGGAAGTCTTCGTACACCAAGGGCTCGGCGCGCAGGTACTGCTGTTCGAGCAAGTGTTCCAGGGACGCGGCTGGTTCGAGGTCGCCCTTGGCGGCGAGGCCCTTGGGCGTCGGGAAGTAACGGAAATACGCCAATGCCTGTTGGCGCAGTTCATCGTGGTTGTCCGGGAATGCGACAAAGTGTTCGGCCATCAACGCGTTGTAGCGTTCGGCGTTGGCTTCGTTGGGAAACGCCCCCAGCGCCTCGCGTGCGGCGTTCAGCAATTGGTCGTAGAGCGCGCGGCCCTTGGGCGTGAGCGCGGCGCCGCGTTGTTCGATTTCGCCGAAGCGGGCGCTGTGGCTGCCTTGGGCCTGTGGCTGGTCGGTGAAGGCGACGGGTTCGTCGAGTGCCTTGAAACTGGTCTGGCGCAACAGGATTGGACATTGGCGACGGGGTGGGCCTTCGATCACGGCCTTGGGAGTAATGCCATGCACGGGCATCCGCGCCTGGACGATGTCGATGTCCAGGGTGCGCGGCGTCAGGTGATTGATGTGCGGGCCCTTGAACGCCACCACGTCGGCGATCAGGCGATGCTGGGCGCTCAGTTGCCGGTACTGTTCGGCGGTGACGGTGGCGCTGTGGTGCCAGCGGAAGGTTTCCAGGGCCTGCAGGACGAAGTCCTCGGCCTGGGCTTGCGTCAGGCCACCCTGGCGCTCGGCCAGGTCAATGAGCTCCAGGGCGGCGGGGGTGAAGATCTGCCGTTTGGCCAACACCGACTCGGCAAAGGCCCGCAGTTCGGAATTCTCGACCAGTTCCAATCGCAGCAGCGAGGTAAACACTCGGAACGGGCTCACCTGCAACGCGCTTTCATGCACGGCGCGAAACGCTGTGGAATGCACCGGCACCCCGGCCGGCGTGAGGTCGTAGTAGCCCACCGGCTGCATGCCCATGACCGCGAACAGTCGCCCCAGGGTCGCCAGCTCGGCGGCGGTGCCGACACGGATCGCGCCGTGGCGTTCCAGGTCCAGGCGCTCGAGTTCGCCAGTGCTGCGCAGGTGTGCGGCCAACTGCGGTTGTTCGCTCAGTACCTGGGCGTTGGTGTGTTCCACCAGCTTCATCAGGGCGCCATACAGGGGCACCTCGTCGCGGTACATGTCGGACATCGCTCTGGAGAAGCGTTGGCGGATCAGGTCGGGGCTGACGAAGCTCATCGTGAGAGTTCCTGGCGAGGGCTGTGGGAAAGTTGAACGAAAGATCGCAGCCTTCGCCGGCCCCGGCAAACGAAGAATCTTCAGGACTTCATTCTGCCAGGGACTGATCCACCAGCTCGATCCAGTGCCGCACGGGCGTGCGACCGGCGCCGTCGAGGTGGTTCTGGCAGCCGACGTTGGCCGTGACAATCATCTCCGGCTGACCGCTTTCCAGGGCATTGAGGCGGTTGTCGCGCAACTGCCGCGCCAAGGCCGGCTGGGTCAGCGAATAGGTGCCGGCCGAACCGCAACACAAATGGCCGTCGGGCACCTCGGTGAGGTTGAAACCCAGCCGCGTCAACAGCGCTTCGATGCTGCCGCCGAGTTTCTGCGCATGCTGCAAGGTGCACGGGCAATGGACGGCGATGCGCTGGTTCCTGGCCGCGCAGATCTGTTCCAGCGGTTCGTTGCCGAGCACTTGCACTAGGTCCAGCGCTCGTTCGCTTACCTGCTTGGCCTTGGCGGCATAGGCAGGGTCATGCTCCAGCAGGTGCCCGTAGTCCTTGATGAAGGCGCCGCAACCGCTGGCGGTCTGGACGATGGCTTCGGCGCCGTTCTCCATGTGCGGCCACCAGGCGTCGATGTTCTGTCGGGCGCGGTCCAGTCCGGTGGCCTGGGCATCGAGGTGATAATCCAGCGCACCGCAGCAGCCGGCCTGCGCACAAGGGACCACGCTGATGCCGAGTCGATCCAGCACTCGCGCTGCCGAGGTGTTGGTGTTGGGCGACAGGCCTGGTTGCACGCAGCCTTCGAGCATCAACACCCTCCGCCCGTGGCGCAGCGGTGGGCGGTCGCTGTGGGAGGGGGCGGGTTGGGGCAACTTGGCGCTCAGGTTTGTCGGCAGCAACGGACGGAAGACCGCGCCGAGGCGCAGCAGGGCCTTGAACCGTTCGGGACTGACGGCCAGGCTGCGCAACCCCAGGCGCAGTGCGCGTTGGCTGGCGGGGCGCGGCACGGCTTGGTCGACCACCGCCCGGCCGATATCCAGCAGGTTGTGGTAATCCACGCCGGACGGGCAGGTGGTCTCGCAGTTACGACACGACAGGCAGCGATCCAGGTGCAACTGGGTGCTGGCTGTCGCCGGCTGGCCTTCGAGCACTTGCTTGATCAGGTAGATCCGGCCTCGTGGGCCGTCCAGTTCATCGCCGAGCAATTGGTAGGTGGGGCAGGTGGCATTGCAGAAGCCGCAATGCACGCAACTGCGCAGGATCCGTTCGGCTTCTTCGGCCCGGGGCAGGTTTTTGCTTTCCTCACTGAATCGAGTCTGCATAGCTAGAACTCCGGGTACATTCGACCAGGGTTGAACAGTCCCTGGGGGTCGAGCTGGGCCTTGAGTTGCCGGTGATAGCGCAGCAGCGCCGGGGCCAGTGGCTGGAACGGTGTGTCGCTGGCACCCTGGCGATAGCAGGTGGCATGGCCGCCCACTTCATGGGCCAGGGCTTGCACCGTGCCGGCCTCGGTTTTCAACCAGCGTTGCGCGCCCCCCCAATCGATCAGTTGAGCGCCGGGCAGGGTGAGGGGGCCGGTATGGTTGGGCAATGACAGGCGCCACAGCGGCAAGCCTTCGTCGAAAAATGCCAACCGATGTTCATTCAGTGCCGTCCAGTATCGATCGTCGATCACCTCGCCACCAAAACGTTGATGAGCGGCACTGACCGAGCCTTCGCCCCCCTCCAGGCGCAGGTGCAGGCAGTCGCCGTCATGGCTGGCGGCGCTGATGGGCAGGGGCTGGCGGCCCCATTCGGCGAGTGTCTCCAAGGCTTCGGCGCTGCCCAGTTCCAGGCGGATGCTCAGGCTGTGACGGGGCTTGGGCAGGACCTTCAAGGACACTTCGGTGATCACCCCCAGGCAACCGAAACTGCCGGCCAGCAGGCGCGAGAGATCATAGCCGGCGACATTCTTCATCACCTCGCCGCCGAAACGCAGCACGGTGCCGTGGCCGCTGATCAGGCGCGTACCCAGGACGAAGTCGCGCACCGAACCCGCCCAGGGGCGACGCGGTCCCGACAGCCCGGCGGCGACCATGCCGCCGACCGTGGCGTCGTCGCCGAACGCCGGCGGTTCGCAGGGCAGGCGTTGCCCGGCGGCCTCCAGGGCAGCGAGCAGTTCCCGCAGCGGGGTGCCGGCCCGCGCCGTGATGACCAGCTCGGTGGGGTCGTAATGGACGATGCCACGGTGCACGCGGGTGTCCAGTACTTCGCCGGCCACTTCCCGCCCCAGGAACGCCTTGCTGTTCGAACCCTGGATGCGCAACGGCGTGGCGTTGGCCCGTGCGCGACTGACCTGTTCGAGCAACAGGTCGCTGGCGTCCTGGTCGGCTTCGCGGCTCATCAGAAACGCTCCAGTTCGGGAAACGGCAACTGCCCGCCATGGATGTGCATGGCACCGAACTCGGCGCAGCGCTGCAGGGTCGGGATGTTCTTGCCGGGGTTGAGCAGGCCCTGAGGATCGAACGCCGCTTTTACCGCGTGGAACAGGTTCAGTTCGTCGCTGTTGAACTGCGTGCACATCTGATTGATCTTTTCCCGGCCAACCCCGTGCTCGCCGGTGATGCTGCCGCCCACCTGGACACACAGTTCGAGGATTTTCCCTCCCAGGGTTTCGGCGCGCTCCAGTTCGCCGGGCTGGTTGGCATCGAACAGGATCAGTGGGTGCATGTTGCCGTCGCCGGCATGAAACACATTGGCGACCCGCAGGCCATACTCGGCGCCCAGGCTGGCGATGCGTTGCAGCACCTCGGGCAGGGCGCGTCGGGGGATGGTGCCGTCCATGCAGTAATAATCCGGCGCCAGGCGCCCCACCGCCGGGAAGGCGTTCTTGCGCCCGGCCCAGAACCGCAGCCGCTCGGCCTCGTCCCGCGCCTGGCGCACCTCGGTGGCCCCGGCCTGCTCCAACACCTGACGGACCCGTTCGCAGTCGTCATGGACATCGGCCTCGACCCCGTCCAGTTCGCACAGCAGGATCGCTTCGGCGTCCACCGGATAGCCAGCGTGGATGAAATCCTCGGCGGCGCGGATCGCCAGGTTGTCCATCATTTCCAGGCCGCCGGGAATGATGCCGGCGGCGATGATGTCGGCCACCGCCCGCCCGGCCTTGTCCACCGAATCGAAACTGGCCAGCAGCACCTTGGCGACCTGGGGCCGGGGCAACAGCTTGACCGTCACTTCGGTGATCACCCCGAGCAAGCCTTCGGAGCCGGTGAACAGCGCCAGCAGGTCCAGGCCCGGCGAATCCAGGGATTCGCTGCCCAGGGTCAGGCGTTCGCCTTCGACGGTGAGGATTTCCAGCTTCAACAGGTTGTGCACCGTCAGACCGTACTTGAGGCAGTGCACGCCGCCGGCATTTTCCGCGACATTGCCACCAATGGAACAGGCGATCTGGGACGAAGGGTCCGGCGCGTAATACAGCCCGAACGGCGCCGCTGCCTGGGAGATCGCCAGGTTGCGCACACCCGGCTGAAGCCGTGCGGTACGGGCGTCGGGGTCGATGTGCAGGATCTGGTTGAACCGCGCCATCACCAGCAACACGCCACTGGCCAGGGGCAGGGCACCGCCGGACAGACCGGTCCCGGCGCCCCTGGCGACCACCGGGACGTTCTGTTCATGGCAGAGCTTGAGCAGCGCTTGCACCTGCTCGACCCGCCTGGGCAAGACCACCAGCATGGGCGTGGTGCGATAGGCCGACAAGCCATCGCACTCGTAGGGCTTGAGGTCTTCCTCCCGGTGCAGGATGTCCAGGTCTGGAATCTGTGCCTGGAAGGCTTGCAGCAGGGCCTGTTTGTCCACCTTCGGCAAAGGGCCGTCGAGGTGTTCGTCGTAGAGGATGTTCATGGAGTCGATACCCCTCAGTCGCCACGAATCCTTGTGGAACGAGTTTGCTCGCGATGGCGGTGGGTCAGCTTGCATCAGTGTTGCATGTGTCGCCGCTATCGCGAGCAAGCTCGCTCCCACATGGGGTTCATGTTGTTTTACGCATCGCTGTCACTGGCCCAAACCCTTGAGAAAGCCACGGTACAGCGCAGCGGTTTTTCCCGGTTGTTCGATCATGGGCAGGTGGCCGATCCCGTCCCAGATTTCCACGCGCAAGTCCGCGATGCCCTTGCTCCACACCGGCACGCTGCTGACATCGATCACCCGGTCCTGGCGGCCCCAGAGCAACAGCGAAGGGGCGCGAATGTCGGTCAGGTGGGGCTCCATCGACGGGCTGGCGCGAAAGTCGGCGTAGATCTCCGCCAGTTCTTCGCGGTGTTGTACATAACGCTCGGCCACGGCCGCCATCACCATGCCCGGTACCCAGGGCGGCGAGGCCATGGTCATTGCATAGAACGGCATGAACTCCTCCTGCGAATGCACCAGGGACGGGTTACGACCGGCGGCCAGTTGGCGGTCCATGTCGCTGGGCTGGGGGGAGGTGACGCCGGCCGGATTGAGCAGCGCCAGGGTCAGCACGCGGTCAGGCGAAGTGGCCGCCAGCCACGCGGCGAGATGGCCCCCCATGGAATTGCCGATCACATGGACCTTGTCCAGGCCGCAGGCGTCGAGCAACTCGATGATCCGCCGGGCCTGGGTCGGGATGTCGTAGCCGCCGCCGGCCTTGAAGCCGGTTTCGCCATGGCCGGGGAGGTCAGGGATCACCACCCGGTAATCACCGACAAAATGCCGGGCAACACGCAGCCAGAGGTTCTTGTCGCCGCTGTAGCCGTGCAGCATCAGGATGCTGGCGGACGCTTCATAAGGCCCGCCCTGCCAGGTCGACACGGTCATCTCGCTGATGGGCACGGTGATTTTGCGTAACCGGTAAAGGCGTGCCTCCAAGGCCATGCTCATGTCGTAGATCACATGGCCGATGCCGGGATACGTCAACCAGCTCCAGGCGATAAGTACAGCAAGAACTACCAACAACACCAGCATGTTTTGCCCTCCATGGGCTGCGACAGAATGTGATCAAACGGATCAGTCGGTGATAAGTGAAGCTTAAACCCGCAACATCGTTACCCAGGGGCCTCCTTTCGGAAGGCTTACGGATTTCCTTGTCATATATAGCCAAGATCCCAGCAGAGTCTCGCATTTGAATGTGAATAAATACCCCTGCATCAGTGGTGGCTATTTGATGCCGCCCTGATAGACTCCAGGCAACCCCATCCCGATGACTCGGGAACCCGCGGTGCAGAGGCGTCCATGCAAAAACCGGGAAAAAAGGGACTGACGTTGGCCAGGAGGCTCTATGTATCGCGCGCCCTGGGCCTGACGCTGGGGTTGTTGCTGGTCAGCGCCGCGCTTTATCCCCTCGATCCGGCACCCTGGGTCTGGGGCTTCATGCTGTTCAACGGCCTGCTCTGGCCGCACCTGTCTTATTGGTGGGCCCGCCGCAGCGCGGTGCCTTACCACGCCGAACACCGCAATCTGTTGATCGATGCTTTTCTCGGCGGCTTCTGGGTCGTGGCGATGCAATTCAACCCGCTGCCCACGGCCGTCACGCTGGCGATGATGGCGATGAACAACGTCGCCATCGGTGGCCTGCGTTTCCTGCTCGTTGGGGTGATGGCTCAGGTGGCAGGCATCGCCGTGGGCACGGTCATCTTCCCGCTGAGCAGCGTGCCCATGACCAGCCCGGCGCAGATCTACGCGTGTCTGCCGCTGCTGTGCCTGTACCCGATGGCGCTGGGCTGGATCTGCTTTCGCCAGGCCTACACCCTGGGCCGGCAAAAATCTGAATTGCTGGCCCTGAGTCGTACCGACAGCCTGACCGGGTTGCTGAACCATGGCGCCTGGAAAGATCGCCTCAACGAGGAGTTCCAGCGTTGCGTGCGCCAACCAGCGGACGGGCCGCCCCGTGGCGCGATTGCACTGATCGACATCGACCATTTCAAGATCATCAATGACACCTACGGCCATGGGGCTGGCGATATCGTGCTGCGTCAGCTCGGCAAGCTGCTCAGGCAGAACCTGCGCTCCGCCGACATTGTCGGGCGTTATGGGGGCGACGAGTTTGGCGTGATTCTGCCGGACCTGACCCAACACAACGCGGTGCAGGCCATGGACGGTTTGCGCGAGCGCTTCGCGACCCTCAGCTACGAGCGGGACCCGGCGCTGAAAGTGAGCCTGAGTATTGGCGTCGCGGTCTTCAACCCGGCTTATGCCGACGCGACCCTCTGGCTCGACGATGCAGACCAGGCGCTGTACGAAGCCAAGACCAGCGGGCGCAACCGAGTCATTTGCCACCGCCATCGACCGGTGTTGGAAGCGTCGACCGTTTCTGTCTGAGATGGCCTCTTGCTGCCTGGAGCCTTGGTTCATTGTCGGGTAGGGTGCCCATGGCACTCTCTCGATACGGAACAAGGATGAAATCATGACGATAACCGCTGTTCGCTCCCGTCTGGCCGTCAGCCTCGGCCTGAGCCTGGCCCTTGGCGCCTTCACCCCCATGGCCTTGGCGCAACCCCATCAACAAATCCTGAGCGATGCGCAGCAGTACAAGGGCGAGGCCCTGAAGTTGCTGGAGCGCCTGGTGAATATCGACTCCGGCTCCGGGTATGTGCCGGGGCTGACCCAGGTCGGCGACATTGCCATCGACGAACTGAAAAAGTTGGGCGCGACCATTGAGAAGGTGCCGAACTCGGACGGTACCCAGCACATCCTGGCGACCCTCAAGGGCACCGGTAAAGCGAAAATCCTGCTGATGGCCCACATGGACACGGTGTTCAAGGAGGGCTCGGCCGCCGAACGCCCGTTCCATATCAAGGATGGCCGCGCCTACGGGCCGGGAGTGATGGACGACAAGGGCGGTATCGTCGCGGGGATCTACGCCTTGAAGGTGCTCAAGAACCTGGACTTCAAGAACTATGCGCAGATTACTTTCCTGCTCGACGCCAGCGAAGAAACCGGCTCGGACGCCGCCACCGACCTGATCAAGAAAACCGCCAAGGCCCATGACGTGACCCTCAACCTCGAACCGGGTCGCCCGGCCGACGGCCTGGTGGTATGGCGCAAGGGCAGTGCCACGGCGCTGGTGGAGGTCAAGGGCAAAGCGTCCCACGCCGGCGTCGCGCCGGAACTGGGGCGCAATGCGGCGATGGAAGCCGCGCACCAGATCTTGCAACTGGGCAAGCTCGGCGACGCGGAAAAGAAAACCACCATCAACTTCACGGTGATCAACGCTGGCGACCGGACCAACGTGATTCCCGACCAGGCGAGCGCCAAGGCTGATGTGCGGGCGGCGGTGCCGGAAGAATTCGACCGCATCGAAAAAGACCTGGCCCGGGTCTCGCAGGACAAGTTGATCGCCGACACCGAGGTCACCACCAGCCTCAAGCGCGGTCTGCCACCGATGCCCCAGACGGCGGAGTCGGACCGGTTGATGGCCATGGCCCAAGGCATCTATGGCGAACTGGGGCGCAAACTCACCGAGGAAGGCAGCGGCGGCGCGGCGGATGCCAGCCTCTCGGCGGGTGTCGGCACGCCGACGCTGGATGGCTTTGGCATCGTCGGCGGCAACATTCATACGCCGGAGGAATATGCGGAAGTCGAGAGCGTGGTGCCGCGGATTTACCTGTTGTCGCGGATGATCATGGAGTTGGCGGGGCGGTAACGCACCATGCCGTAACCTCGAACGCCTCGAAACCTTGCTCGCGAAAGCGATCTGTCTGTCGATCAAGTGTTGGCTGACAAACCGCCTTCGCGAGCAAGCTCGCTCCCACAGGGAAATGCGCTATGTCGACGGACGCGCTTCGACGTTGTCCAGCGCGCGGTTTGCCAGTTGTCCACTCAATTCGATCAATTGCTGGATGCCCAGGGCAATGTGGCGCCTTGAGCCTTCCAGGTCGAAGGCCAGGTCGCTGAGCATGGCGTTGGCCGAGGCCAGGGTTTCGCTGAGGTTGGCGAGCAGGGATTCGGTGTCGACACCGTTGATGACAGTGAAGAGTTGGCCGGGATCAGCCTCGGCTTTGGTGGTCTTGGGCTTGAGGTAGTAGTCGAGGGCGCGGTCGGCGGCTTTGTCGAACGCTTTTGAGTTGGCTGGATCGGTGTCCGGCGGGTTGGGTGTTGGTTTGAACATAGATGAAACTCCAGATAAGAAATTGGAGCCATCACTCTCGCTACCAAACGAAGGGTGGTGGCCATACGAAGGTTGGTAGACCGGTTACCTGGCAACCCGGCGCGTCCGAGAACGCCCTGCGCATGACCACCATAAAACAGAGGACGTAGAAGCCCCTTGCATCAGGATGCACGTGCGCCAGGAAACCGGGCTACCAAACCCGATCGCTGATTCGTCAGCGACCCGGAAACGATAAAACCTGGCCTCAAGGCGTACAAGCCGGCTGATTCTGGCGTAGTTGTAGGCAATGGCGCAAGGCGACGGAGCTTGGTCCTACGCCGAAGCCAGCGCGATAAACGCTGAGCTTTTGTGGCGAGGGAGCTTGCTCCCGCTCGGCTGCGCAGCAGTCGTAAAACCGGCTGGCGCGGTGTGGCTGGAAAACCGCGCCAACCGGTTTTGGGGCGGCTGCGCTACCCAGCGGGAGCAAGCTCCCTCGCCACAAAAGCGGGTGCGCTTTTTGATGGCGTCGTTCTAGTACACCCAGACCTCCACCCGTCGATTCCGAACCCGCCCTTCATCCCCGCTATTGGCCGCCACCGGCATCAAGGCGCCGAACCCGCGTACTTCCCGCAACGCCACGCCGTATTTGACCAGTTCACGGCGCACCGCCATGGCTCGCAGTTTGGACAGCAGGTCGGCCCGCGCCGGGTCATCCTTGGCGTCGCCAAAACCTACCAGGGTCACGCGTCGGTCGGCTTTGCCGTGCTGCTGTATATAGTCGAGCACGCGGCTCAGGTCCTGGTGGGCCTTGTTGTCCAGGCTGGCGCTGCCTTCTTCGAAGCGGAAATTCACGGTCAAGCGTTGGGCGTGGCGGCTCAGGGCCTGGTAACCCTCGGGCATCAGTGCATTCGGCGTGACGGCCATGGCCTGGACGGTCTGGGCGATAAACCCGTTCGCCGCGACGATGGCCTGGCCTTTGTCGCTTTGGGTAAACGCCACCAATGCCTCGGCCCACGGGTTGGTGCCCCAGGGGGGCAAATAGAAGAACAGGCGCCGGGAGAGTGGGTAGTCTTCGGTGGCGATCAAGTGGTTGAGCGGCAGCATGGGTTGGGAGGCACCGTCGACAATGGCCAGTGCCTTGGCCTGGCGCACGTAGGGCAAACCGATGAAGCCGATGCCTTGCGGGTCCTGGCTGACCGCGTCGGACAACTGTTCGCTCGACTCGAAGCGCCGCGCGGCAGGATCCAGCCGTTTCCCCTGTCGGCTGAGGACCAGTTCCTTGAAGGTGTCGTAGGTGCCGGACTGTTCATCCCGGGCATACAAATGAATCGGCCCGCCGGTTCCGCCGACGGACTCCCAGGTTTTTGCCTCGCCGCTGAATATCCGCGCCAGTTGCACGGTATCGAGTTGGCGTAGCGGGTTGGAGGAATGAAGGATGATCGCCAGGCCATCAATGGCGATGACCTGCTCGGCGGCAGGACTTTTCAGGTCGCCGAGGGACGACAATTCCTTCAGTTCACTGTCCTTGATTGGCCGGGAAGAGGCCGCCAGGTCGGCGCTGGCCTGCTTGAGGGCGGTGAAACCGGTGCTGGAGCCGTGGGCCGCGATGTCGACTTCCACCCGCCGGCCATCGGCGGTCAGGCCGACGATGCGTTGCTCGTTGTCGCGCCCGGTGATTTCGCTGCTGACCCTGAGCAGGCCCTGATCTTCCATCAAGCCTCTGACCAGGGCCGGCCCCAGCGCCGCACCGATGGTATTGGAGCCCTGGAGGCGCAAGGCAGGGCCTTGTTCGGGAATGGGCAAATTGCCGGCCCATGCTACGAACGGCAGCCAGAGGCCCATGAAAACCACAACACACAGCCGCATGCCGGCACCTTCTGAACCCGAGGAAGTGCCGGAAGATTAAGTCAGTCAGGTTACTGAAAGGTGACAGGGGTGCGACGGAGCACCGAAATCCAATGTGGGAGCGAGCTTGCTCGCGATGGCGGCGGCACATTCAAGATCAAATGTGACAGCTGGATCGCTATCGCGAGCAAGCTCGCTCCCACAGGGGGGGACGCAATCAGCTCAACTGCAACCAGATCGGCGCATGGTCCGACGGTTTTTCCATGCCCCGCAGCTCATAGTCCACGCCAGCGTCCTTGACCCGCGGCAGCAGGCCGTGGGAGGTGAGGATCAGGTCGATGCGCAGGCCGCGCTTGGGCTCGTCCTCGAAACCGCGGCTGCGGTAGTCGAACCAACTGAAACGGTCGGTGACGTCCGGGTTCAGGTGGCGGAAGCTGTCCACCAGGCCCCAGTTCTTCAGGCGGGCCATCCATTCGCGCTCTTCCGGCAGGAAACTGCATTTGCCGGTTTTCAGCCAGCGCTTCATGTTGTCCGGGCCGATGCCGATGTCGCAGTCTTCCGGGGAGATGTTCACGTCGCCCATCACCACCACCGGCTGGTCGTTGCTGAAGCGGCTTTCCAGCAGTTGCTGCAAATCGTTGTAGAAACGCTCCTTGGCCGGGAACTTGGTCGGGTGGTCACGGCTTTCACCCTGGGGGAAGTAACCGTTCATGATGGTCACCGGTACGCCGTTGGCATCGGCGAAGGTGCCCCAGATGAAGCGCCGCTGGGCGTCCTCGTCGTCACTTTCGAAGCCTTTGTACAGGCTCAGTGGCGCCTGGCGGGAGAGCAGGGCGACGCCGTAGTGGCCTTTTTGCCCGTGGTAATGCACGTGGTAACCCAGGGCCTGCACCTCGGCCAGGGGGAATTGTTCGTCGTGAACCTTGGTTTCCTGCAGCCCGATCACATCCGGCTGGTGCTTCTCGATCAGCGCCGCCAGCTGATGGGGGCGGGCGCGCAGCCCGTTGATGTTGAAGGAGACGATCTTCATGGTCGGCTGTCCTGGCAAAACTGCGATGCTAGCTGACATGTGGGAAGGGAGCCAGCGTGGCAGTAGGACAAATGCGCTGCTAATGTCCTTTGCATGTAGGAACGATCACGACCCCATCGGGTTCGTACTCATAAGAGCAGGGCCTCATCGAGCCTCGCCCCAGGAGATCCAACACCATGCCTGAAACCGCCACCGCCACCGCCATCGCTGACGTCCATATGCTCGACAGTGGTTATTCCCGTGAAGCCCGTTCGTTGCTGTACCAGGCCTATCGCCATGAGCCTACCTTCAGCTACCTGTTCGAATCCGAGCGTCCTGGTTATGAACAGCGGGTACGGGCCACGGTGCGCGAGCTGGTCAAGCAGCATTTTCTCCAGGACCTGCCAGCCATCGGCCTGCTGGTCAACGACCGCCTGATTGGCATCGCCCTGATCGCCCCGCCGCAGCGGCGCCTGGGCATCACCGAAAGCTGGGCCTGGCGCCTGCGCATGGTCTTGAGCACCGGTTTTCGCTGCACCCGGCGCTATCTGGAGTACCACGCGGCGGTGCTGGCCTGCCTGCCGTCGGATGCAGTCCATGTATTGCCGCTGCTGGGGGTGCACCCACAGTTCCAGGGCAAGCATTTCGGCGAGCAGTTGCTCGAGGCGGTCCATAACTGGTGTGCGGTGGACGAGCATTCCCAAGGGGTGGTGCTGGACACCGGAAACCCGCGCTACCTTGAGTTCTATAAACGCCAGGGATACGAGGAAATCGGTGAAGTCGCGGTAGGACCGATCCGCGAGCATGTGTTCTTCCACGCCAACCCGCAGATTCTGCAAAGCGCAACGGCATAGTCGGGCGAACTTTTAGGAAATGTCCGGCTCTATCAAGCACCTACGCTCGTGATAGCATCCGCGCCATGAATCTCCCAGGAAGAATGACCCGTGGCGCGCTCTTGCTGTCCTTCAGCTGCGCGGCACTGGCAAACAGTGAATTGGAAGTACGCGTCCAGCCGTCCAATGATGAACTCAAGGCCAACGTCGAAGGTTACATCGGTGGCGTGGGGGACCGTGACGAGGAAGCCTTGCTGCGCTTCAGTCGCGGCGCCGAGGAACAGGCGCGCAAGGCCGCCCAGGCGCTGGGCTACTACCAGCCGCAGATCGACAGCGAGGTCAAGGGCGGCAAGGATCCACGGCTGGTGCTGACCATCGACCCCGGCGAGCCGGTGCACCTGCGCAACGTCACCGTGCGCATCGATGGGCCGGCGGCTTCGCTCAAGGCTTTTCGCGTGCCCGGCAATGCCGCGCTGAAGCCCGGCGCGGTACTCAACCATGGTCGCTATGAAGACGCCAAGCGGGTGATCCAGAACCAGGCCTCGCGCTACGGTTATTTCAGCGGTCGTTTCACCCAGCAGAAACTCCTGGTGGACCCCCAGGCGGGCATCGCCGACATCGAACTGGTCTACGACAGCGGTCCGCGCTATGCCTTGGGCCCGGTGAGCTTCGAGGGCGACACGCCGTTCGACGAAGACCTGCTGCAACGCATGGTGCCGTTCAAGGCCGGTACGGCGTACGACTCCGAGCTGATTGCCGAACTCAACCAGGCCTTGCAATCGAGCGGCTATTTCGAAGGCGTTCGGGTGGATGCGGCCCCCACCGCCGCCACCAACAATGTCATTCCGGTGGCGGTCAAGCTCGATACGCGCAAGCCGCGCACCATGGGCCTTGGCCTGGGCTTTTCCACCGATGTTGGCCCCCGGGCCAAAGCCAACTGGACGCGCCACTGGGTCAACCCCCAGGGCCACAGCTATGGCTGGGAAGCGGAAGTGTCGGCGCCCCGGCAAAACGTCGGCCTGTGGTACGACGTGCCGCTGGACCCGCCGCTGACCGACAAGATGCGCTACGCCGGCGGTTATCAATATGAAGAACTGGCCGGTACCGACAGCCTCAGCAAACTGCTCACCGTGGGCCCGGAATGGCACAGCAAGTTGCCCAGCGGCTGGCAGCGGGTGGTGTCGCTCAAGTGGCAGCGCGAGGAATACCGCCTCGGCGACGATGCGGGCCTGAGCACGCTGTTGATGCCGGGCGTGAGCTATTCCTATCTGCGCAGCGACAACCGCATCGACCCGCACAACGGCTACCGTTTGCAGTTCGACACCAAGGTCGCCAAGGAAGGGCTGGGTTCGGACAATAACCTTGTATACGGCACCGCCATGGTCAAGGGCCTGACCACGGTGTTCGACAAGCATCGCTTGCTGGCGCGGGCGCAAATCGGCGGCAGCGCCACCAATGGCTACAAATCCATTCCACCGTCCCTGCGCTTTTTCGCCGGTGGCGACCAGAGCGTGCGGGGTTACGACTACCAGAGCCTGTCGCCGGAAAACTCCGAGGGCGACCGTATCGGTGGTCGCTATATGGTCGCCGGCAGCCTCGAGTATCAGTATTCCATCGCGGAAAAATGGCGAGTGGCGACGTTCATCGACCAGGGCAACTCCTTCAACAGCCTTGAGCTGCCGAGCCTGAAGACCGGCGTGGGGGTCGGCGTGCGCTGGGTGTCGCCGGTGGGGCCGATCCGCCTCGACCTGGCCCATGCGATGGACGATGAAGGCGGTATTCGATTGCACTTTTCCATGGGGCCTGAGCTGTGAAGCGTGGTGTGAAGATAACGCTGCTGGCCCTCGCCGGGGGGCTGCTGGCGGTCGTGCTGGCCTTGAGCGCGGTGCTGGGCACGGCATTTGGCAGCCGCTGGGCCCTCGGCCTGGTGCCGGGGCTGGCCGTGGAGAATTTCCAGGGCCGGCTGGGCGGGCAGTGGAGCGCCGATCACCTGCTGTGGCAGCAGGGCGACAGTCGGGTGGCGTTGGATCGAGTGATATTCGCCTGGTCGCCGTTGTGCCTGGCGCGCATGACCCTGTGCATCGAACAGCTCAAGGCCGACCAGATCGCCTTGCAGTTGCCCGCCTCGACGGATGAGCCGAGCAGCGGCCCGATCAGCTTGCCGGACCTGGACTTGCCGCTCGCGATCGAATTGGGCGATGTGCAAGTCGGCAGCCTGTCGTTCAACGGCAGCGAGCAACTCAAGGGCCTGCAATTGGTTGCCCACTGGACCGCCGAGGGCCTGCAGATCGACTCGGTGCAGTTGCAGCGCGACGAGCTGGGCCTGAAGCTGTCCGGCTTGCTCAAGCCCGGCGGCGACTGGCCGTTGAATGCCGAAGGCCGGTTGACCCTGCCAGCACCGGGTGCCACGCCCTGGGCCCTGGACCTGAAAGTCGACGGCAACCTGCTCAAGACCCTCAACCTCAAGGCCGACAGTAGCGGCTACCTGCAAGGCCAGTTGACCGGTGAGCTGCAACCGCTGGCGGACAACCTGCCCGCCAAGGTGCGCATCACCGCCGACGGTTTCAGGGCCAGCGCCGAGCTGCCGGACACGCTGTTGCTCAATCAGTTGGAATTGACCGGCGAAGGCGATCTGAAAAAAGGCTATCAATTGCTTGGCAAGGCGACGTTGCCCGCCGAAAAAGGACCAGTGGCATTGCTGCTGCAAGGCACCGTGGACGCCAATGGCGCACGGATCGCCGGCCTGGATCTGGACGCCGGCAATCAGCAAAGCCTGAAACTCAGCGGGCAAGTGGACTGGCGCGACGGCTTGAGCGCCGAGGCGAAAGTCGCCTGGCTGGATTTCCCCTGGCATCGCCTGTATCCGCTGATCGACGAGCCGCAAGTGACGTTGCGCAGCTTCAATGGCGAAGTCTCGTACACCGATGGCAACTACCTGGGCAATTTCCAGGCCGCGCTGGACGGCCCCGCCGGGGCGTTCAGCCTGGACAGCCCGTTCAGCGGCAACCTGACGCAAATCCATCTGCCGCAACTCAAGCTCGCCGCGGGGCAGGGCAAGGCCGAAGGACACCTGAGCCTGCAATTTGCCGACGGCATTGCCTGGGACACGGCGCTGCAACTGTCGGCCATCAACCCGGCGTATTGGCTCGGCGAGCTGCCCGGGACCCTGGCCGGGCCGTTGCGCAGCAAAGGCGCGATGAAGAACGACCGCCTCGAGCTCGACGCGGACCTGGATCTCAAGGGCAAGCTGCGCGGCCAACCGGCGCTGTTCCAGGCCAAGGCCAGTGGTGCCGGCGAGCAGTGGAACCTCAGCGCGCTGGACATCCGCCTGGGGGATAACCGCATCAATGGCACCGGCAGCCTGCAACAGAAACTCACCGGCCAGATCGACATCAAGCTCGCCCGTCTTGCCCAGCTCTGGCCGCAATTGCGCGGCCAGGTCGTTGGCCGGGTCGATGTCGCCGGCACGCTCAAGGCGCCCCAAGGCAAGCTTGGTCTGCTAGGCACGCAATTGGCGTTGCAGGACAATCGCCTGCAAAGCCTGAACCTGGACGCGACCCTCGACAGCGCCCAGCGCGGCAAGCTCGACCTCAAGGCCAGCGGCATCCGCGCCGGCGAAACGTCCCTGGGCGCGCTGACCGTCAGCGGACAGGGCGACATCAAACGGCAAACACTCAACCTGGAGTTGCAAGGGCCGCAACTCGACACGACCCTGGCGCTCGACGGCGCCCTCGACCAGGGCAATTGGCGCGGACGCCTGGCCAGCGGCGAGGTGCAGGCCGGCGGTCAAGCTTGGCGCCTGCAAGCCCCGGCGAAACTGGAGCGCCTGACTGATGGCACGTTTAACGTCGGCGCTCATTGCTGGCGTTCCGGTGAGGCCAGTCTGTGCGGTGAAGACCAGCGGCTGATGCCGGAGCCGAAGCTGCGCTATCACCTCAAGCAATTCCCCATCGACAGCCTGGCCCAGTGGATGCCCAAGGATTTTGCCTGGCAGGGCCGGCTCAATGCGGACCTGCAACTGGACCTGCCGGCGAGCGGCCCGAATGGCCGGATCCTGGTGGACGCCAGTGGCGGTACGTTGCGCATCCGTGACAAGGCCGGGGACAAGGCGCAATGGCTGGACTTCCCCTACCAGACCTTGACGCTCAATAGCCGCCTGACCCCCAAGCGCATTGACACCGACCTGAATTTCGTCGGCGCCAAGCTCGGCGAGCTGGTGCTCCAGGCGCAAATCAATCCGCTGCCGGCCAGCAAGCCCTTGAGCGGTTCGTTTCGCCTGACCGGCCTGGACTTGTCCGTGGCCCGGCCGTTCGTGCCGATGGTGGAAACCCTCACCGGTCACCTGAACGGCAGCGGGACGTTGTCGGGTGGTTTGCTCGCACCCCAGGTCAACGGCAACCTGGTGCTCAGCGACGGCGAAGTCTCCGGCCCGGAACTGCCGATCAGCCTCGAAGCCCTGCAGGTGCGGGCGATGATTGCCGGTGAAACGGTACGGCTCGACGGTGCCTGGAAAAGCGGCAAGCGCGGGCAGGGCAGCCTGACCGGGAACATCGGCTGGGGCGAAGCCCTGACCCTGAACCTGGCGCTCAAGGGCTCGCAACTGCCGGTCACCGTCGAACCGTACGCGGTGCTCGATGTCGCCCCGGACCTGAACATCACGATGCAGGGCGAGCAGCTTTCCATTGCCGGCAAGGTCCTGGTGCCCAAAGGCGAGATCACCGTCCGCGAACTGCCACCGTCCACCGTCAAGGTGTCGGATGACACGGTGATCGTCGGCCACCAGACCGAGGAGGGCAAGGCGCCGATAGCCATGGCGATGGACATCGACGTGATCGTCGGCCAGGACAAACTCGCGTTCTCGGGGTTCGGCCTGACGGCCAACGTCCAGGGGCAGGTGCACATCGGCGACAACATGGACACCCGCGGTGAACTGTGGCTCAACGACGGCCGCTATCGGGCCTACGGGCAACGACTGACGGTGCGCCGGGCCCGGCTGCTGTTCGCCGGGCCCATCGACCAGCCCTACCTGGACATCGAAGCGATTCGCCAGACCGACGATGTGATCGCCGGCATCCGCTTGAGCGGCAGCGCCGAGCAACCGACCACGCAAATCTTCTCGGAGCCGGCCATGAGCCAGGAGCAGGCGTTGTCCTACCTGGTACTGGGCCGGCCGCTGAGCACCACGGGCGAGGACAACAACATGCTCGCCCAGGCGGCGCTGGGCCTGGGGCTGATGGGCAGCTCGGGCGTGACCAGCAGCCTGGCCAATAACCTGGGCATCGATGACTTCCAGCTCGACACCCAAGGCAGCGGCAACACCACCAGCGTGGTCGCCAGCGGCAACCTCTCGGAAAAACTCAGCCTGCGCTACGGCGTCGGCGTGTTCGAACCGGCCAACACCATCGCCCTGCGCTACAAGCTCAGCAAGAAGGTGTACCTCGAAGCCGCCAGCGGCGTCGCCAGTTCGCTGGATATCTTCTACAAGCGCGATTTCTAACCCCCTTCCCCCAAACCCCTGTGGGAGCGAGCAAGCTCGCTCCCACAGGGATGTCTGCATTTTGTCTGCTGGTGAGTAGCAAGCTAACTATTTGTTTGACATTTGCTGCCTAAGCAGTAATATCTCGACATACATTCACTGCCTAGGCAGCAAACGGTGCTCAGATGAAGCATTTCACCCCAGACGAATTTCACAATTGCCACCTCGGCATGCTGCTCGGCCGCGCCGCGCTGCTCAAGGACCGGATCATCGACACCCACATGGAGCCCGTCGGCATTACCGCCGCACAGTTCAAGGTGTTGATCATCATGGCCCAGCACGGCATCGACACACCGGTCGAGCTGTGTCGCTACCTGTCCCTGGACAGCGGCTCGATGACGCGGATGCTCGATCGCCTGGAGCAGAAAGGTTTCCTGGTCCGCCAGCGCTCGGCAGAGGACCGGCGCCAGGTGCAATTGGTACTGACCGAAGCCGGCCAGGCCCTCGCTGATCGCCTGCCGTTCATTGGTGCCGACGCCATGAACCAGTTGGCCGGCGCCATCAGCCGCGAGGAGCTGCAAACCCTCGAAAACATCCTCAAGAAAATACTGCTCGCTGCCGGTGATCCCATCACCGTGTTGCGATTGGGGGAGAAATGAAACGTCAAACCTTGCGTACCCGCTTGAGCCTGGTGCTGTTGGCCATGAGCCTCGCCGGTTGTGCCAGCTACAGCGGCCTGAAGACCGAAGGCGTCAGCCTCGAGGCCAAGAGCCTCCAGGCTGGACAGTCCCTGACCGGGGTCACGCTGTCGCCGGCCGCGTGGCCGAAAAACGACTGGTGGAAAAACCTCGGTGATCCGCAGCTCGACGGCCTGATTCGTGAAGCCCTGCGCGACAGCCCGGACATGCAGGTCGCCAGCGCCCGGGTCCACCAGGCCAGTGCCGCGGCCTATGCCGCCAACGCGGCGCGCATGCCGACCCTGGATGCCAGTGGCAGCGTCAGCCGTTCGCGTCTGGCCCGTGACCAGGATCCGCAAGGGCAGGGCGGGGCATACAGCACCCTGCGTTCGCTGAGTGTGGACTTCAACTACAACTTCGACCTCTGGGGTGGCCAGCGTGCCGCCTGGGAAGCCGCCCTGGGCCAGGCCCGCGCCGCCGAGATCGATCGCCAGGCCGCGCAACTGACCCTGGCCGCCGACGTGGCCCGGGCCTACAGCGACCTGGGCCAGGCCCACATCATTCATGACCTGGCCGCCGAAGACCTCAAGCGCACCCGGCAGATGCTCGACCTGGGCAAGCGCCGTCTCAGCGCCGGGATCGACAGCGAGTACCAGTTCCAGCAGACCGAAAGCCTGGAAGCCAGCGCCGATGCGACCTTGATCGACGCAGAAAAACGCCTGCAAAGCGCCAAGATCGCCCTGGCGGTGTTACTGGGCAAGGGCCCGGATCGCGGCAATGAAATCGCCCGGCCCAACGTGCTGCAAGCCAGCGCGGTCGCCTTGCCGTCGAACCTGCCGGCCGAGTTGCTGGGCCGTCGTCCGGACCTGGTCGCGGCGCGCTGGCGGGTCGAGGCGGCCAGCAAGAACATCGAGGCCGGCAAGACCAACTTCTACCCCAACCTCAACCTGAGCGCGGCGGCGGGGGTGCAGTCATTGCTCGGCGATGCGATGTTCGGTTCGGCCAGCCGCTTCTTCAACGTGGCGCCCACCGTGTCGTTGCCGATCTTCGACGGTGGCCGCCTGCGGGCGGACCTGGATGCCCGGGACGCCGATTACGACCTGGCGGTGGCGCAGTACAACAAGAGCCTGGTCACGGCCCTTGGCGATGTCAGTGACACCATCAACCAGTTGCGCGACATCGCTCGCCAGATCGGTGCCCAGCAACATGCCACCGACATCGCACAGAACTCTTACGACACCGTGGTCCAGCGCTACGGCTCGGGCATCGGTAATTACCTGGACGTGCTGAGCATCGAGCAGCAATTGCTCCAGGCCCAGCGCCAACTGGCGAACCTGAATGCCGAGCAGATCGATTTGTCGATCCAACTGATGCAGGCCCTGGGCGGTGGTTTCGAAGCCCAGACCCTGGCGGCGGCCACGCCGACCCCTGCCACGCCGATCCACTGATTCGAGGTACTTGTCATGGCGACTGCCGAAACGACTCAATCCGAAAATACACAAGACAGCGGCAACCCACGCAAGCGCAAGGTGATGCTGCTGGCACTGGCGCTGATCGTCATTCTCGCGGGCCTGGGTGTGTGGGGCTGGCATGAACTGTATGGCCGCTGGAGCGAAAGCACCGACGATGCCTATGTGAACGGCAACGTGGTGGAGATCACACCGCTGGTTACCGGCACGGTGGTGAGCATCGGTGCCGATGACGGCGACCTGGTGCGTGAAGGCCAGGTGCTGGTGCAGTTCGACCCGAACGACGCCGAAGTCGGGTTGCAAAGTGCCCAGGCCAACCTGGCCCGGACCGTGCGCCAGGTGCGTGGCTTGTACAGCAACGTCGATGGCATGCGGGCGCAGGTCAATGCCCAAGAGGCCGAAGTGCAGAAGGCCCAGGAAAACTACAGCCGACGCAAGAACCTGGCGGCCGGCGGAGCGATTTCCCAGGAGGAACTGTCCCACGCCCGGGATGACCTGACCTCGGCGCAGAACGCCCTGGCCAATGCCCGGCAACAGCTCAAGACCACCAGCGCCTTGGTGGACGATACCGTGGTGTCGTCCCATCCCGACGTGCAAGCTGCCGCCGCGCAATTGCGCCAGGCCTTCCTGACCAACGCCCGCAGCACCTTGATCGCGCCGGTCACCGGCTACGTGGCCAAGCGCACCGTGCAACTGGGCCAACGGGTGCAGCCGGGCACGGCGTTGATGGCGGTGATTCCGCTGGATCAGCTGTGGATCGACGCCAACTTCAAGGAAACCCAACTGCGCGACATGCGCATCGGCCAGCCGGTGGACATCGAAGCCGACCTGTACGGCAGCGATGTGAAGTTCAGCGGCACCATCGACAGCCTGGGCGCCGGGACCGGCAGCGCGTTTGCCTTGCTGCCGGCGCAGAACGCCACCGGTAACTGGATCAAGATCGTCCAGCGGGTGCCGGTGCGCATTCATGTCAACGCCGAAGAACTGGCCAAGCATCCGCTGCGAGTCGGCCTGTCGACCCAGGTCAGCGTCAACCTGCATGACCAGAGCGGCCCGGTGTTGGCCCAACAGCCACCGCAGAAAGCCTCGTTCAGTACCCAGGTCTATGACCGGCAGTTGGCCGAGGCCGACGCGATGATCACCCGCCTGATCCACGACAACAGTTCCGCGGCGAGCAAAACCGCGCAGCGCTGATCAGTTGTGGGAGCCGAGCTTGCTCGCGATAGCGGTATGACCGGCTACAGAGATATTGACTGCAAGGGCCTCATCGCGAGCAAGCTCGGCTCCCACAGGTTTTGTGTCCTACCCACTGAGTTCAGGCAACTCTGGATCCAGTGGGAGCAAGGCTTGCCCGCGATTGACTCTCTTCGCTTCATAGGATTTCGCAATGAGCAATAACGCGTCCTTCACGCCGCCCAGCCTGTTGCTCAGCACCATCGGGCTGTCGCTGGCGACGTTCATGCAGGTGCTCGACACCACCATCGCCAACGTCGCCTTGCCGACCATTTCCGGCAACCTGGGCGTCAGCTCGGAGCAGGGCACCTGGGTGATCACCTCGTTCGCGGTGAGCAACGCCATCGCCCTGCCGCTCACCGGCTGGCTCAGCCGTCGGTTTGGCGAGGTGAAGCTGTTTTTGTGGGCGACGATGCTGTTCGTGCTCGCTTCATTCTTGTGTGGCATTTCCACCTCGATGCCGGAGCTGATTGGCTTTCGGGTACTCCAGGGGCTGGTGGCCGGGCCGTTGTACCCGATGACCCAGACCTTGCTGATCGCCGTCTACCCGCCGGCCAGGCGGGGCATGGCCCTGGCGTTGCTGGCGATGGTCACGGTGGTGGCGCCGATTGCCGGACCGATCCTCGGCGGCTGGATCACCGACAGCTACAGCTGGCCGTGGATCTTCTTCATCAATGTGCCCATCGGCGTCTTCGCGGCGATGGTGGTGCGCCAGCAGCTCAAGGCGCGGCCGGTGGTCACCAGCCATCAGCCGATGGACTACGTGGGATTGATCACACTGATCATCGGTGTTGGCGCGCTCCAGGTGATTCTCGACAAGGGCAACGACCTGGACTGGTTCGAATCGAACTTCATCGTCATTGGCGCGCTGATTTCAGTCATTGCCCTGGCGGTGTTCGTGATCTGGGAAATGACCGACCGTCACCCGGTGGTCAACCTCCGACTGTTCGCCTATCGCAACTTCCGCATCGGCACCATTGTGTTGGTGGGCGGTTACGCCGGGTTCTTCGGCATCAACCTGATCCTGCCGCAGTGGTTGCAGACCCAGATGGGCTACACCGCGACCTGGGCCGGATTGGCCGTGGCACCCATCGGTATCCTGCCGGTGTTGATGTCGCCCTTCGTCGGCAAGTACGCCCACAAGTTCGACCTGCGCTTGCTGGCGGGGCTGGCGTTCCTGGCCATCGGCCTGAGCTGCTTCATGCGCGCCGGGTTCACCAACGAGGTGGATTTCCAGCACATTGCCTTGGTGCAGTTGTTCATGGGCATCGGCGTGGCGCTGTTCTTCATGCCGACCCTGAGCATCCTGATGTCGGATCTGCCGCCGCACCAGATTGCCGACGGCGCGGGGCTGGCGACGTTTCTGCGGACCCTGGGCGGCAGCTTTGCCGCATCGTTGACCACCTGGATCTGGATCCGCCGGGCCGACCAGCATCACGCCTACCTGAGCGAAAGCATCAGCACTTTCGAGCCGGCCACCCGCGAGGCGCTCAACCAGCTTGGCGGCGCGAGTGCACCGGCCTACGCCCGGCTTGAGCAGGTTCTCAACAGCCAGGCGTACATGCTCTCCACCGTGGATTACTTCACGCTGCTGGGTTGGGCATTCATGGGGTTGATCGTGCTGGTGTGGCTGGCCAAACCGCCGTTTGCGGCGAAGGCGGGGCCGGCTGCGGCGGGGCATTGATCCAAAGGTCAATGCAATTCAATGTGGGAGCGAGCTTGCTCGCGATGGCGGCATGACAGTCAACTTTTATGTCGACTGAAACACCGCTATCGCGAGCAAGCTCGCTCCCACAGGGGGATCTCAGGTTGGGTGGGGCGCAGGCAGCTGCGGCGGCGGGGCGAACCCAAACGGCGCCAACGCAAACCCCTGTTCATCCACTTGCAACGCCCAGCCTTGCTTGTCCCAATCCCCCAGCACGATGCGCCGGGCGGCGTGTTCGCCCAGTTGCAGCTTGTGGATGGCGGGGCGATGGGTGTGGCCGTGGACCAGGGTCTTCACGCCGTATTGCTGCATGATCCGCGGGATCTCTTCGGGCGTGACGTCGACGATGTCATTGGCTTTCATGCGTGTCTGCGTACGGCTTTCGCTGCGCAGTTTGCGCGCCAGTTTCTGGCGGCTGCCCAGCGGCAGGTGACGCAGGATGAACAGCGTGATCGGGTTGCGCAGCCAGCGCCGCAGCTTCATGTAGCCTTCGTCGCGGGTGCAGAGGCTGTCGCCATGCATCAGCAGCACCGGCTCGCCATTGAGCTGCACGACACTCGGGTCCTTGAGCAGGGTGCAGCCGGCCGCTTTGCAAAAGGCCTGCCCCAGCATGAAGTCGCGATTGCCGTGCATCAGGAAGATGGCCGTGCCGCTGTCGCTCAATTCGCGCAGGGCCTGGCAGATGGAACGCTGGAACGGCGTCATGGCATCGTCGCCGATCCAGGCTTCGAAAAAGTCGCCCAGAATGTACAACGCTTGCGCCGAGCGGGCGCGTGTGGCGAGTAAATCCAGAAACGCCCGGGTGATGTCCGGGCGCTCCTCTTCCAGATGCAAGTCTGAAATCAGCAGTATCACTCAATGATCTCGGCTTTCTCGATGATCACGTCGTCTGCCGGGACGTCCTGGTGGCCAGCCTTGGACGTGGTGGCGACGCCCTTGATCTTGTCGACCACGTCGGTGCCTTCGATCACTTCACCGAACACTGCGTAGCCCCAGCCCTGTACGGTCTTGGCGCTGTGGTTCAGGAAGCTGTTGTCGGCCACGTTGATGAAGAACTGCGCGGAGGCCGAATGCGGCTCCATGGTACGGGCCATGGCGACACTGTACTTTTTGTTCGGCAGGCCGTTGTCGGCTTCGTTCTGGATGCTCGGGCGCTTGTCTTTCTTTTCCTTCATGCCCGGTTCGAAGCCACCGCCCTGGATCATGAAGTTGCCGATGACACGGTGGAAAACAGTGTTCTCGTAGTGGCCGGCCTTGACGTACTCGATGAAGTTGGCAACGGTGATCGGGGCTTTCTCGGCGTTCAGTTCCAGGACGATGTCGCCGTGGTTGGTAGTCAGCTTAACTTTGCTCATGGTCGGTACTCTTTCAAGGAATTCGTGGGTTTCGGGGCACAAACGCCCGCAACCGGTCCGGCTGCAATCGGCCAGGTTGGGCAGTTTAGCGTGCCGGGCACGAATTTCGAGGCTGTTTTTCATCTGGCCGTCGATTAAATTCAATCGTTTGCCGGCCTGGCCTGTCAGGTACTTGACAGCATCGGCTATGATACGGGCTTTGATTTATCAGGCCGCACCCGGCCGCGCACTTGTAAGTTCAAGGATCCTATGAGCAAGCCCACTGTCGACCCTACCTCGAATTCCAAGACCGGCCCGGCCGTGCCGGTCAATTTCCTGCGCCCGATCATCCAGGCGGACCTGGACTCGGGTAAGCACACACAGATCGTCACTCGTTTCCCGCCGGAGCCCAACGGCTACCTGCACATCGGTCATGCCAAGTCGATCTGCGTGAATTTCGGCCTGGCCCAGGAGTTCGGCGGCGTCACGCACCTGCGTTTCGACGACACCAACCCGGCCAAGGAAGACCAGGAATACATCGACGCGATCGAAAGCGACGTCAAGTGGCTGGGTTTCGAATGGTCCGGTGAGGTGCGCTACGCCTCGCAATATTTCGACCAGTTGCACGACTGGGCGGTGGAACTGATCAAGTCCGGCAACGCCTACGTGTGCGACCTGACCCCCGAGCAGGCCAAGGAGTACCGCGGCAGCCTGATCGAGCCGGGCAAGAACAGCCCGTTCCGTGAGCGCAGCGTGGAAGAGAACCTGGACCTGTTCGCCCGCATGCGCGCCGGTGAGTTCCCGGACGGCGCACGGGTGCTGCGCGCCAAGATCGACATGGCCTCGCCGAACATGAACCTGCGCGACCCGATCATGTACCGCATCCGTCACGCCCATCACCACCAGACCGGCGACAAATGGTGCATCTACCCCAACTATGACTTCACCCATGGTCAGTCGGACGCCATCGAGGGCATCACCCACTCGATCTGCACCCTGGAGTTCGAAAGCCATCGTCCGTTGTACGAGTGGTTCCTCGAGCACCTGCCCGTGCCGGCCACCCCGCGCCAGTACGAATTCAGCCGCTTGAACCTGAACTACACCATCACCAGCAAGCGCAAGCTCAAGCAGCTTGTGGACGAGAAACACGTCAATGGCTGGGACGATCCGCGCATGTCGACGCTGTCGGGCTTCCGCCGTCGCGGCTACACGCCGGCGTCGATCCGCAACTTCTGCGAGATGATCGGCACCAACCGTTCCGACGGTGTGGTCGATTTCGGCATGCTCGAGTTCAGCATCCGTCAGGATCTGGACGCGAATGCCCCGCGCGCCATGTGCGTGTTGCGTCCGTTGAAGGTCGTGATCACCAACTACCCGCAAGACCAGGTCGAAAACCTCGAACTGCCGCGTCATCCGCAAAAAGAAGAACTCGGCGTGCGCAAACTGCCGTTCGCCCGTGAAATCTACATCGACCGCGATGACTTCATGGAAGAGCCGCCAAAAGGCTACAAGCGCCTGGAGCCGAACGGCGAAGTGCGTCTGCGCGGCAGCTACGTGATCCGTGCCGACGAAGCGATCAAGGACGCCGACGGCAACATCGTCGAGCTGCGTTGCTCGTACGATCCGGACACCCTGGGCAAGAACCCTGAAGGCCGCAAGGTCAAGGGCGTGATCCACTGGGTGCCGGCCGCGGCCAGCGTCGAGTGCGAAGTGCGCCTGTACGATCGCCTGTTCCGCTCTCCGAACCCGGAGAAGGCCGAAGACAGCGCGAGTTTCCTGGACAACATCAACCCTGGCTCACTGCAAGTGCTGACCGGTTGTCGTGCTGAACCCTCGCTGGGCAATGCACAGCCGGAAGACCGTTTCCAGTTCGAGCGCGAAGGCTACTTCGTCGCGGATATCAAGGACTCGAAACCAGGTCAGCCGGTATTCAACCGTACCGTGACCCTGCGTGATTCGTGGGGCCAGTGATCAAGTCTTAAGGAAGCACCGTGCTTACGATCTACAACACGCTCACCAAGAGCAAAGAAGTCTTCAAGCCGCTGGATGGCAACAAGGTGCGCATGTACGTCTGCGGGATGACCGTGTACGACTACTGCCACATCGGGCATGGTCGCAGCATGGTCGCCTTCGACCTGGTGACCCGCTGGCTGCGTTTCAGTGGTTATGACCTGACCTACGTGCGCAACATCACCGACATCGAAGACAAGATCATCAATCGTGCCCGCGAAAATGGTGAGCCTTACGATGCGCTGACCGAGCGGATGATCCAGGCCATGCACGAGGACGAGGCGCGCCTCAATATCCTCAAGCCGGACCTGGAGCCCCGTGCCACGGACCATATTCCGGGCATGCTCAGCATGATCCAGACCTTGATCGACAAGGGCTACGCCTACGCACCGGGCAATGGCGACGTGTACTACCGTGTCGCCAAGTTCATGGGCTACGGCAAGCTGTCGCGCAAGAAGATCGAAGACCTGCGCATCGGCGCACGCATCGAAGTCGACGAGTCGAAGCAGGACCCGTTGGACTTCGTGCTGTGGAAGGCGGCCAAGCCGGGTGAGCCAAGCTGGGAATCGCCATGGGGCGCCGGGCGTCCGGGTTGGCACATCGAATGCTCGGTGATGTCCACCTGCTGCCTGGGCGAGACCTTCGACATTCATGGCGGCGGCAGCGACCTGGAGTTCCCCCACCACGAAAACGAAATCGCCCAGAGCGAAGCGGCCACCGGCAAGACCTACGCCAATGCCTGGATGCATTGCGGCATGATCCGGATCAACGGCGAGAAGATGTCCAAGTCCTTGAACAACTTCTTCACCATTCGCGACGTGCTCGACAAGTACCACCCGGAAGTCGTGCGTTACTTGTTGGTGTCGAGCCACTATCGCAGCGCCATCAACTACTCGGAAGACAACCTCAAGGACGCCAAGGGTGCCCTGGAGCGTTTCTACCATGCGTTGAAGGGCCTGCCCGCCGTGCCGCCTGCCGGTGGCGAAGCGTTCGTGGCGCGTTTCACCGAAGTGATGAACGACGACTTCGGCACGCCGGAAGCCTGCGCGGTGCTGTTCGAGATGGTGCGTGAGATCAACCGCCTGCGTGAGAGCGATCTCAATGCCGCGGCCGGCCTGGCGGCCCGCCTGAAAGAATTGGCCAGCGTGCTGGGTGTGTTGCAGCTCGAAGCCGATGATTTCCTGCAGGCCGGTGCCGCAGGCCGTGTTGACGCCGCCGAGGTGGAGGCATTGATCCAGGCACGCCTGGCGGCGCGGGCCAACAAGGATTGGGCCGAATCCGACCGCATCCGCGACCAGCTCACCGCCATGGGCGTGGTGCTGGAAGACGGGAAGGGCGGGACGACCTGGCGTCTGGCGGACTGAGTCCACCCGCTCCCACAGGGCCGGTGGTGTTCATTCAATTGTGGGAGCGAGCTTGCTCGCGATAGCGTCGGATCAGTCAACGATCATGTTGAATGAAAGATTGCCATCGCGAGCAAGCTCGCTCCCACAGTTTTTTGAGCGGTTCACAGGCATCGCATTCATTGAAGATCCCACAGTTTTTTTGTGCTCAGCCTGGCAATCATTCCTTCATGAGCTAGTACTGTCTGGTCGATTCGACGTTCCCACTGTCAGGAGTCTTCCATGTTGGCTCATTGGTCGCTTGCGGCAATTCATCTGCTGGCGTTCGCCCTCGGATTCTGGGCGGTGCTGACCCGCGGCACGGCGCTACGGCGCCTGGCGGGCGGTGTGGACGCGGTGCGGGGTGTCTTGGTGGCTGACAACCTGTGGGGCCTGTCGGCGCTGGTGCTGTTGGTGACCGGGGGGATGCGCGCTTTCGGCGGGTATGAAAAAGGTACGGACTATTACCTGCATCAACCGCTTTTTCACTTGAAGATGACGTTGCTGCTGCTGATTCTGCTGCTAGAGATCGTGCCGATGATTGCCCTGATCAAATGGCGGATGGCACTGGGCAAGGGGAGGGCGATCGATCCTTCGAAAGCCGGCCGACTTGCACGGATCAGCCACATCGAAGCCTTGTTGCTGATCTTGATGGTCGTCGCCGCCACAGGCATGGCGCGCGGCGTGGGCTTGGGCTGACCGGCCGCGAACGCCTGCTTCGTCATCATTAAAACGAAACGTCTGACAGCCATGCCAAGCGCCATGCCATTAGTATCGATTCACGGGCGGGGCGAAAGAAGGCGGGGTGGGGCAGGGTGCGGCGCAATCGGCCAGAATCTTTAGCCAGCCATTGCGACGATGCAAACGGGCTGGCTGCGGACTGCTGCAATGTTCAGGGAGTTTGCGGCTTGTCAGGGGCGGTAAGGCCGGCCTGAATACGCTGATAGATCTCTTCACGATGCACCGCAACGTTTTTCGGGGCGTTGATGCCGATCCGTACTTGTTGGCCGCTAACGCCCAGAATGGTGATCGTGATGTCGTCACCAATGTTTATGCTTTCACCGACTTTGCGGGTGAGTATCAGCATGGTGTTCTCCTTGATTGCTTTATAGGGCACCTGATTCAGACAGTGCAGATGTCGGTACTGCTTATAGATTAGTGCTAAGTGTCACAATGTGGGTGCCTCTTTCTGACGTGCAGATGCAGCATTAATTCCCAGGGTGCGACTATACAGAGACGCCGGGCAGGATTCTCGTGTTTTGAGCATTGTTTGCGGCGATCTTGAGAGGCACGGGTGCTAAAATCCATGCCTCATGTCTTCCAGGGGAAACGTTGTGCGTAAATTGGCTTGGGTTATCGCGGTATTGGTGCTGGCAGGATGCGGTGAAGGGCGTGACGTCGAAGCACCGAAGCCGAAACCCGCCGCCACCTCCGCACCGGCCGTCGCTGCTGCGCCGCAGTGGGCCGTCGAGGTTCGTGGCGAGACACCGCAGGCTGTCAGCGACCTGACCGGTTGGCTCATCGAGCACAGCTTCATGTCGAACGTGGTGCGGGAGAACGGCAAGGAGCGCGTCCTGGTCGGCCCTTTCAGCTCCGAGGCCGAAGCCCAAGCCAAGCAGGAGCAGGTCACGGCCGCCCTGGTCCGGGCGAAGAAGCGCAACATCGAGACGTTGGTGGTGGATTACCCGACGGCTCAATAATCGGGCAGCCCAAAAAGTCAGCCAAGCCCCAAAACCTGTGGGAGCGAGCTTGCTCGCGATAGCGGTGGATCAGCCAACGTTGATGTTGACTGGCCTGTCCCTATCGCGAGCAAGCTCGCTCCCACAGTTGTTGGTTTTGTGCTGTTCACAAGTGCGAGGTCAACCGCAGGCCTTCATGTCCACCGGTCCCACGAACTCGTTCCCGCGTCCCATGACGCACGCCACGCTCTGGTTGCGCTGGCGTTCCCAGCTTTCGACCGGGTAGGTCTTGTCCCAGGCTTCATACAGGCGCCGGTCCTGTTTCGACAGGCGCAGGCCATATTGCTTGCTCATGTAGAAATAGGTCCGGGCGATCATCCCCCGGATGGAGGGGCGGGGCATGACCTTCTTGGCCTTGAAATCCACCTGGGTCAGGCATGAGCCGTATTGGCCCTTTTGCTCCGGCAGCCAGCCGAAACTGAAATTGCTGCGATCGCCATTCACTTCCCCGATGCTCGGCACCAGGTTGTGCAGGTCGGCCTCGGCCCGTTGATAGACTGGATCATAGCGGGTGCAGTTCTTGCGGCCACCTTCTTGCCAACATTGACGCTGATGGCCGATCTGCCACGCCGGGACGATATGCTCCCACTCGATGCGGGCGGCACGGCTGGCATTCTTGCGCGGTACGTAACCGCAGGCGGCCAGGTTCACGCGATTGCCGGTGTATTTGCAGCCACAGTAGAACTCGGTGGATTGTGGGGCATAGAGTTTCCAGGCGATTTTCTTGGCTTCGTTGAAGGTGCGCGGGGCACCGGCCTGTGCGCCCATGGCGATGAACACAAGCAAAAAAGCTAAACAGCGAACACTCATCAGGCTCAATCTTCCTTCGGCACAACCCAGAAAACCTGCACACCACCATCGTCGCGATAGGCGAGGGTCACGTTGTCGTTCTCATCGATTTCTTCCAGGAGGCGCTCCCACTCGTCCGTCGGCTCGTCGGGCAGACGGAAGATCAGGGCGGCCTTGGCTTTTTGTGCGGTGGGGGCGTTGATGATTTTCGAGACCCGGAGGCCGAGTCGTGTATAGGAATCTAAGGGGGTGGTTGCAGCGGAGGGGGTGGCCACAGGATTATCCTTATTAAGCTGTACGGGCATACAGTATTTAACCGTAGGCATTTACGCAACTACTTAAAATTCAAGAAGATCGTCTGACAGCACTTTTTTCGTTTTGATGTGGGAAAAAGGAATTTTTTATCGGCTGATGTACACAGGCGTTGCCGCTCAGGGTGACGAAGCTATCGATGGGGTTCAGTGGGCGCTAAAGAAACGACTTCGGCGGGCGATGACCTTCGTAGGAATCCCCCCTTCATGGAGTTTTGACATGTCGTTTTCCATCGGCTTTCCCAATGCGGCAGCGGTGACCATCGGCGGAAAATCCGCCGCCACCCTGAAGGCTTTGAGCGAGGCGGAAGACCAGGCCGCCGATGAGGCCCTGGGTACAACGCAAGCCTCGGGCAAGGTCCGCACGGGCATGGGCGCTGGCGCTGAAGCAACCGACCAGGCGCAGGAGGGTGGCAGCACCCAGAGCGTGGCGGTCCAGGTGCTGCTCAAGCGGATGCAAGAACTTCAGCAGCAGCTCAGGGAGCAGCAACAGCAACTGGCCGCCGCAGAGGCGCGCGACTATGCCACGGAGGAAGCCAAGACTTCGGCGGTCATGGCAGTCCAGGGGCAGATCGCCGATACCAGTGGCGCTTTGCTGGAAGTCACCGGCCACCTGGTCACGGAGTTGTCCAAGGGCAGCGGTTCGGGTTCGGTGGTCAATACGACGGTCTGAGTTTCGACGTTGCGGGTCAAACCGCAACGTTGACAAATCTGCGAAGCCTTACCATAGTTCACTTCACGCAAACGTTTGCGCGGCGTTCCGTGCATTGATTTGCTCACAATAATCATAAGATCGGAGTGAACCCATGAAGTTGCCATTCGCTGGACGCCTTCTCGCTGTTGCCATGCTCGCGGCCGCATCCGCTGCGCTGCCTATCTCCTCGGCATTCGCCCAGACCGCAGAAAAGCCCAAGGTTGCCCTGGTCATGAAATCCCTGGCCAACGAATTCTTCCTGACCATGGAAGACGGCGCCAAGGCTTATCAGAAGGAACACTCCGCCGATTTCGACCTGATCTCCAACGGGATCAAGGATGAAACCGACACCGCCAACCAGATCCGCATCGTCGAGCAGATGATCGTGTCCAAGGTCGATGCCCTGATCATCGCGCCAGCGGACTCCAAGGCCATGGTGCCGGTGATCAAGAAAGCCGTGGATGCCGGCATCACGGTCATCAACATCGATAACCAACTCGATCCGGCCGTGGTCAAGAGCAAGAACATCAACGTACCGTTCGTAGGCCCTGATAACCGCAAGGGCGCGCGATTGGTGGGCGAATACCTGGCCAAGCAACTCAAGGCCGGTGACGAAGTCGGCATCATCGAAGGTGTCTCCACCACCACCAACGCCCAGGCACGCACCGCGGGCTTCAAGGATGCGATGGAGGCGGCGCAGGTCAAGGTCGTGTCCCTGCAATCCGGCGACTGGGAAATCAACAAGGGCAACCAGGTTGCCGCGTCGATGCTCAGCGAATACCCGAACATCAAGGCACTGCTGGCCGGTAACGACAGCATGGCGGTCGGTGCCGTATCGGCCGTGCGCGCGGCGGGCAAGGCGGGCAAAGTGCAAGTGGTCGGCTACGACAACATCAATGCCATCAAGCCAATGCTCAAGGACGGTCGTGTCCTGGCGACTGCCGACCAGTTCGCCGCCAAGCAGGCCGTGTTCGGCATCGAAACAGCGCTGAAGATGCTCAAGGGCGAAAAAGTCGACAGCGGTACCAACGGCGTTATCGAAACTCCGGTCGAGCTGGTGACCAAGCCGTAATCCTGGCGCCACAACGGTGCTCGCCCATCCGGGCGAGCGCATTGGAGAGTTTGTTATGTCCGTTCGCGACCCGAACGCTGTCCTGTGCGTCAGCGGTATCGGCAAGACCTATGCCCAGCCGGTACTGAGCGATATCAACCTGACGTTGATGCGCGGTGAAGTGCTGGCGCTGACCGGTGAAAATGGCGCCGGCAAAAGCACCCTGTCCAAGATCATCGGCGGGCTGGTGACGCCGACGACCGGGCAGATGCAATTTCAGGGGCAGGATTATCGTCCTGGCAGCCGGACCCAGGCTGAAGAGCTGGGCGTGCGCATGGTGATGCAGGAGCTCAACCTGCTGCCGACCCTGTCCGTGGCTGAAAACCTGTTCCTCGACAACCTGCCCAGCCACGGTGGCTGGATCAGTCGCAAGCAATTGCGCAAGGCGGCCATCGAGGCCATGGCCCAGGTGGGGCTCGATGCGATCGATCCCGACACGCTGGTCGGCGAGCTGGGGATCGGTCACCAACAGATGGTCGAGATCGCCCGCAACCTGATTGGCGATTGCCATGTGCTGATTCTCGATGAGCCGACCGCCATGCTGACGGCCCGCGAAGTCGAAATGCTCTTTGAGCAGATCACCCGCTTGCAGGCGCGTGGCGTGTCGATCATCTACATTTCCCATCGTCTCGAAGAACTGGCACGGGTCGCCCAGCGCATTGCGGTACTGCGCGATGGCAACCTGGTCTGCGTCGAGCCGATGGCCAACTACGACAGCGAGCAGTTGGTGACCCTGATGGTCGGCCGGGAGCTGGGCGAGCATATCGACCTTGGCCCTCGCCAGATCGGCGCGCCGGCCTTGACCGTTAAAGGCCTGACCCGTTCCGACAAGGTCCGCGACGTGTCCTTCGAAGTCCGCAGTGGCGAGATCTTCGGCATCTCCGGCCTGATCGGGGCAGGGCGCACCGAACTGTTGCGGCTGATCTTCGGTGCCGATCCGGCCGACAGCGGCACGGTGGCGCTGGGTTCGCCGGCCCGGGTGGTGAGCATTCGCTCGCCGTCCGATGCGGTGGCCCATGGCATCGCGTTGATCACCGAAGACCGCAAGGGCGAAGGCTTGCTGCTGACGCAGTCCATCGCCGCGAACATTGCCCTGGGTAACATGCCGGAGATTTCCAGTGCTGGCCTGGTCAATGGCAGTGCCGAACTGGCCTTGGCTCAGCGCCAGGTCGATGCCATGCGCATCCGCAGTTCCAGCCCGACCCAGTTGGTGTCCGAGCTGTCGGGCGGCAACCAGCAGAAAGTCGTGATCGGTCGTTGGCTCGAACGCGATTGCGCGGTCATGCTGTTCGACGAGCCGACCCGGGGCATCGACGTCGGCGCCAAATTCGACATTTATGCGCTGCTCGGCGAATTGACTCGCCAGGGCAAGGCGCTGGTCGTGGTGTCCAGTGATCTGCGGGAACTGATGTTGATCTGCGACCGAATCGGCGTGCTGTCCGCCGGGCGCCTGATCGACACCTTCGAGCGCGACAGCTGGACCCAGGATGACTTGCTTGCCGCCGCATTCGCCGGCTACCAGAAACGTGATGCGTTGCTCAACGAAGCAGCGCCTAGGGATTTTTCATGAAAACCGCATCTGCCGTCGGCAAATCGAGTGGCAACTTCTATGGCCTCGGGACCTACCTGGGCCTGGCCGGCGCACTGCTGGCCATGGTCGCGCTGTTCTCAACCCTGAGCAGCCATTTCCTGTCCTATGACACGTTCAGCACCTTGGCCAATCAGATTCCCGACCTGATGGTGCTGGCGGTCGGCATGACGTTCATCCTGATCATCGGCGGCATCGACCTGTCGGTAGGCTCGGTGCTGGCACTGGCGGCCTCGACGGTCAGCGTGGCCGTGCTCGGCTGGGGCTGGAGCGTCTGGCCGTCGGCCTTGCTCGGCATGGCCGTGGCAGCGCTGGCGGGTACGGTCACCGGTTCGATCACCGTTGCGTGGCGGATTCCATCGTTCATCGTCTCCCTCGGCGTGCTGGAAATGGCCCGGGGCCTGGCGTACCAGATGACCGGTTCCCGGACCGCCTACATCGGCGACTCGTTCGCCTGGCTGTCCAACCCCATCGCCTTTGGTATCTCGCCTTCGTTCATCATCGCCTTGCTGGTGATCTTCATTGCCCAGGCGGTGCTGACCCGCACGGTGTTCGGTCGCTACCTGATCGGCATCGGCACCAATGAAGAAGCCGTGCGCCTGGCCGGCATCAATCCAAAGCCCTACAAGATCCTGGTGTTCAGCCTGATGGGCTTGCTGGCCGGCGTGGCGGCGTTGTTCCAGATTTCCCGCCTGGAGGCCGCGGACCCGAACGCCGGCTCGGGGCTGGAACTGCAGGTGATCGCGGCGGTGGTCATCGGCGGTACCAGCCTGATGGGTGGGCGAGGCTCGGTCATCAGTACCTTCTTTGGCGTGTTGATCATCTCCGTGCTGGCGGCGGGTCTGGCGCAGATCGGCGCTACCGAGCCGACCAAGCGCATCATCACCGGTGCGGTGATCGTGGTGGCGGTCGTGCTCGATACCTATCGCAGTCAGCGCGCCAGTCGGCGGGGCTGAACCATGGCGACGATCAAGGATGTAGCAGCGCTCGCGGGGATTTCCTACACCACCGTGTCCCACGTGGTGAACAAGACGCGGCCGGTCAGCGAAGAAGTGCGCCTCAAGGTCGAGGCGGCCATCGAGCGCCTGGACTATGTGCCCAGCGCCGTGGCCCGGTCGCTCAAGGCCAAGACCACGGCAACCATCGGCCTGTTGGTGCCCAACAGCCTCAACCCTTACTTTGCCGAGTTGGCCCGGGGCATCGAGGATTACTGTGAGCGCAACGGCTATTGCGTGATCCTGTGCAACTCCGACGACAACCCGGACAAGCAACGCAGCTACCTGCGGGTGCTGCTGGAAAAACGCATCGATGGCCTGATCTTCGCGTCCGCCGGAGGCGATGTCGGCCTGGCCGAGGGCCTGGCCAGCGTGCGCACGCCCATGGTGATCGTCGACCGCGGGCTCGATGGCGTCGACGCGGACCTGGTGCGCATCGATCATGAATACGGCGCCTACCTGGCGACCCGGCACCTGCTGGAGCTGGGTCACCGCGATATCGCCTTCATCGGCGGCCCGGCCGATACCAGCGTGGCGCAAATGCGCCTGGCCGGTTACTGCCGGGCGCTGAAAGAGGCCGGGATCGAGCTGCCCGTCGAGCGCATGCTCGAGAGCGATTTCACCAGTACCGGCGGTTACCGCGCCGCTGCGCAACTGCTTGAACAGCTGCCGCCCAGCGCGATCTTCGCGGCCAACGACATGATCGGCATCGGTGTGCTGCGCGCCGCGGCTGAACGCAATGTGCGCGTGCCCAGCGAACTGTCGGTCATCGGTTTCGATGACATCCAGATGAGCCGCTATGTCTACCCGGCGTTGACCACGGTGGGGCAGTCGATCCTGCAGCTCGGGGAGATGGCGGCCGAAGTGCTGCTGCGGCGTATCGCTACGCCGGGCCTTGCCACCGACCAGCGGATCGTGACGCCGAGTATTGTCTTGCGAGAGTCGACTGCACCGCTGTCCGGTACATTCGCCCAATACCGCTGAACCGAATTGATGAGTAGTGATGTATGCCAGCAAAAGTAGTGGTGATAGGCAGTCTGAACATGGACCTGGTGACCCGGGCGCCGCGCTTGCCCCGTGGCGGTGAAACACTGATCGGCGAGTCGTTCGCGACCATCCCGGGGGGCAAGGGCGCCAACCAGGCGGTAGCCGCCGCGCGCCTGGGGGCGCAGGTGTCGATGGTCGGCTGCGTGGGCGACGATGCCTATGGCGAACAATTGCGCGGCGCGTTGCTGGCCGAGGGCATCGACTGCCAGGCGGTCCGCGTGGAGGAGGGTTCCAGCGGCGTGGCACTGATTGTCGTCGACGACAACAGCCAGAATGCGATCGTTATCGTCGCCGGTGCCAACGGTGCGCTCACCGCCGAGGTCCTGGACGGTGTCGATGACGTGCTGCAAAGCGCCGATGTCATCATTTGCCAGCTCGAAGTGCCGGATGCCACCGTCGGCCATGCCCTCAAGCGCGGGCGGGAGTTAGGCAAAATCGTCATCCTCAACCCGGCGCCGGCTTCCCATGCGTTGCCCGCCGACTGGTACGCCTGCATCGACTACCTGATTCCCAATGAAAGCGAAGCAGCGGTGCTGAGCGGGCTGGCGGTGGATTCCCTGGAAACCGCAGAGGCCGCTGCAGCGCATTTGATCGCCGCCGGTGCCGGCAAGGTGATCGTCACCCTGGGGGCCCAGGGGCTGATGTTCGCCAACGGCACCAGCTTCGAGCATTTCCCTGCCCCGCGGGTCAAGGCAGTGGACACCACGGCCGCCGGGGATACCTTTGTCGGCGGCTTCGCGGCAGCCTTGGCCAGCGGCAAAAGCGAGGTCGATGCGATTCGTTTCGGCCAGGTCGCCGCCGCGCTGTCGGTCACCCGCGCCGGCGCGCAACCTTCAATCCCCACGTTGCTGGAAGTACAGGCTTTCAAATCATGAAAAAGACGCCGTTATTGAATGTGGCACTGTCCCGACTGATCGCTTCCCTCGGCCATGGCGACAAGGTGGTCATCGGTGATGCCGGCTTGCCCGTACCACCCCAGGTCGAATTGATCGACCTGGCCCTGACCCATGGCATTCCTGACTTTGTCAGCACCTTGAAGGTGGTGCTCAGCGAGATGCAGGTGGAAAGCCATGTCCTGGCCGAGGAGATCCTCGACAAGCAGCCGCTGGCCCTGACAACCCTGGAGACGCTGAATGCCGAGGGGGCGTTGGGTGAGCGGGCGTTGGTCAGCCATGAGCAATTCAAGGTCATCAGCCGACAGGCACGGGCGATCATTCGCACCGGCGAATGCTCGCCGTACTGCAATATCGTGCTGGTCGCTGGAGTGACGTTCTAACCCTGTTCTACCCTGCACAAGGAGTGCGCCATGCACCGCTATGCTGAGAAAATGCATCAACTGATCCGGAGTCTGCTGCTTTTGTCATTGATCACTGCAACGAGCGCCCAGGCGGCGGAAAAGATCGACCTGATCATCGACACCGACCCAGGCGCCGACGACGTGGTGGCGCTGCTGTTCGCCCTGGCGTCGCCCGAAGAGCTGCATATCCGTGCGCTGACCACCGTCGCCGGCAACGTGCGCCTGGACAAGACCTCGCGCAACGCTCGCCTGGCTCGTGAATGGGCGGGGCGCGAAGACGTGCCGGTCTATGCCGGTGCGCCGAAACCCTTGATGCGCACGCCCATCTACGCAGAGAACATCCATGGCAAGGAAGGCCTGTCGGGTGTCACGGTGCACGAGCCGAAGAAGGGGCTCGCCGAAGGCAATGCCGTCAACTACCTGATCGACACGCTGAAGGCGGCGAAGCCCCACAGCATCACCATTGCCATGCTGGGGCCGCAGACCAACCTGGCGCTGGCGTTGGTCCAGGAGCCGGACATTGTCCAGGGCATCAAGGAAGTGGTGATCATGGGCGGTGCGCACTTCAACGGCGGCAATATCACCCCGGTGGCTGAGTTCAATCTGTTCGCCGATCCGCAGGCGGCCGAGGTGGTGGCCAAGAGCGGCGTGAAGCTGACCTACCTGCCGTTGGACGTGACCCACAAGATTCTCACCAGCGAGGCGCGCCTGAAGCAGATCGCGGCGCTGAACAACAATGCCAGCAAGCTGGTGGGCGATATCCTCAACGAATACGTCAAGGGCGACATGGAGCACTACGGCATGACGGGCGGGCCGGTGCATGACGCGACCGTGATTGCCTACCTGCTCAAGCCGCAATTGTTCACTGGTCGTTCAGTCAATGTCGTCGTGGACAGTCGCGAGGGCCCGACGTTCGGGCAGACCATCGTCGACTGGTACGACGGCCTGAAGGCGCCGAAGAACGCGTTCTGGGTGGAAAACGGTGATGCCCAAGGGTTCTTTGACCTGCTGACCGAGCGCCTGGCGCGCCTGAAGTAATCTGCCTGGCTTATAGCGCGCCCCTGGCTGGACCTGCGGGCGCGTGCCTCAATCCACGGCGTCGACGATGCTCGGGTAGCGCTCGAATGTCTGCTGGATGAAGTTGCGGGCGACTTCTATCCCCAACTCTTTCACCAACAACTCTATGCAGATGATTGCCAGTTCCTCCGGGCTTCCGGGGCTATAGGAGCTGTGGCCCTCCGACCATTTGGCATTGATGGTGGCTTCGATACTGACGGTGCTCATGGTCGGGCTCGCGAGTTGGAGGTCTGTAGGCTGAGTTAAACATTTTTGCCCGGGATTTGGCACTGCGACTTAGGCATTGGGGGAGGGCTGTGCGACACTTGTTCCTTTATTTTTCAAAGGAGCTTCGCCGTGCAGATAGATTTGAACGCTCCTGATGGCCTGACCGTCGAGGCGGTTCGTCAATTGCTGGCCTCGGCCAGTGACGACGAGCATACCCAGCTGCGCGTGACCAAGGACGGCATCGCCTATTTGTCCTCGGGTGTGGTCGGTGGCGTTGACATCGAGGGTTTGCGGTTTCGGCTCGAAACTTGGGCGAAGGGTTCGGGGTACGTCGGCCGGGTCGCTGCCAGCGACGAGGTCTGGGTCATGCAGATCTACAACGCGCTGAAGGACAACTGGCCCAATCCGCCCTTCGATTACATTGATGTTTATTGAGCCGCGTTCATATCCAGTCACGATTCAGGCCTGAACAGCGGGAACGGGCTCAGGCAAACTGCCAGCTTTCCCCAGGCTGATGCCTGCGGTGTTGAAACCAAGCGCCGTTTGGGCTGTCGCACGTTCTCTGTTTATTCATCGAAAAAAGGAGGCTTCATGCCTTGGAAGCTCGCGTCATTGAGTACTTTGCTGGCCGCCATGTTCTTGAGCGGTTGCAGCAGCACCTCTGAATCGACCCCCGAACCTGTAGCGGCCGAGACCGGTCACAGTCGCTGCGAAGCAAAGGCCGCCGAGTTCGCCATTGGCAAGAAGGCCTCGCCACAGTTGCTGGAGCAGGCCCGTACCCGTGCCGGCGCGCAGAATGCCCGGATCCTCAAGCCCAACGACATGGTCACGCTCGAGTACCGCTCCGATCGCCTGAACCTCAATACCGATGCCGACCTGGTGATCAACCGGGTGAACTGTGGCTGATTGAAGGTTTTCAATCGCCCATAAAAAACCCCGTCACATGGACGGGGTTTTTTTGTGCGCCGAGAAATTACTCTGGGCGAACCTGTGCAGCTTGCATACCCTTTTGGCCTTTCTCAGCCACGAAGGAAACGGTCTGGCCTTCTTTCAGGCTTTTGAAACCGTCGCTTTCGATAGCTTTGAAGTGTACGAACAGGTCGTCACCGCCACCTTGAGGAGTGATGAAGCCGAAGCCTTTTTCATCGTTGAACCATTTAACGGTGCCGGTTTGGCGATTAGACATGGTGTATCTCCAAGAAACATATATTTTCAGTGTACTGTGCTGCTCAGGCCAACTGGGCACACCCGGGTATCATAGTCGAAATGTTCGATTTGGGAGCCCCCCGCAGGCGCTGTTTGCCAATCAGTCGTGTTTACTTTATCGCCTTTACCCGCTGAAAGGCCCGGTTTTAAAGGCTTTGAGCCGAAAGTAAAGACGATAAAAAAAGCTGTAAAACCTGAATAAATCGTCCAAAAAAGCCTGAAATCAATGTTTTTAAGCCTTGTGGCGTCTATCTGGAAGACCTGTTTCCTTACTTTTTCGGCTTGTCAGTGGCCTTGCATTTTGCAATCTGGCCCAGTGCTTTTTGTTGAAGCTCCGGGGTGGCCTTGTTGTCCATCAACGCCTGGATGTCCGAGGCCGGGTAGGACTTGATGGCGTCGGCGCCACAGGCACAGTGGGATTTCGCCGCCGCCGCGCCAATCTGCGGGGTAGCGGCCTGGGTGCACTGGGCCATGTATTTATCCCGCTCGCCCTTCGGCCAGTCGGCGTGGGCACTCAACGGCAGCAGCAGAACAATGGGGGCGACTACGGCGAACAGGGTATTGAGACGCATGCGGGGATGCTCCTTCTGGGTCGATGTTCTGTGATTCGAGGGCTCTAGGGTCGATCAAGTTCAGCACTCTGGCATAAAAGCGGACGATTTGCCTTCCTGCGACAGCCTTGTGCATCGATGACCGTTCATCTGTGCTAGCATGCCGGGCTCGGCTATTTCCAGGCTGCGGATGCTCGTTCGTCCCGGTGGCAAAGAGTCCGAATAACCCTGATTTGAATCCCAGTCACTCTGGTTCGGTTTTCCCGGTTGGCCGCAAGGCTCCTGCCGCTGTAAGGCAGGCGTTCGTCATTGAATGGCCTGGACTGGATCTTGTACTGGCTCATCCCAACCCACGTGACCTTTGGTAGGGGTCACCACTAGGAGAGGAGGCGCCATGCCAACTATTACTCTTCCCGACGGCAGTCAACGTTCGTTCGATCACCCGGTTTCCGTAGCCGAGGTCGCCGCATCCATCGGCGCGGGCCTGGCCAAGGCCACCCTGGCCGGCAAGGTCAACGGTAAACTGGTCGACGCCAGCGACGTCATCGACAGCGACGCCACGCTGCAAATCATCACGCCCAAGGATGAAGAGGGGCTGGAGATCATTCGCCACTCCTGCGCGCACTTGGTTGGCCACGCGGTCAAGCAACTGTACCCGAGCGCGAAGATGGTCATCGGGCCGGTCATCGACGAAGGCTTCTATTACGACATCGCCTTCGAGCGTCCTTTCACGCCGGACGACATGGCCGCCATCGAACAGCGCATGCAGCAGCTGATCGAGAAAGATTACGACGTCATCAAGAAAGTCACCCCGCGCGCCGAAGTCATCGAAGTCTTCAAGGCCCGTGGCGAGGACTACAAGCTGCGTCTGGTGGAAGACATGCCGGACGAGCAGGCCATGGGCCTGTACTACCACGAAGAATACGTCGACATGTGCCGCGGTCCGCACGTGCCGAACACGCGTTTCCTCAAATCCTTCAAGCTGACCAAGCTGTCCGGCGCCTACTGGCGTGGCGATGCGAAGAACGAGCAGTTGCAGCGCGTCTACGGCACTGCCTGGGCGGACAAGAAGCAGCTGGCGGCCTACATCCAGCGCATCGAAGAAGCCGAAAAGCGCGATCACCGCAAGATCGGCAAGCGCCTGGGCCTGTTCCATACCCAGGAAGAGTCCCCGGGCATGGTGTTCTGGCACCCGAACGGCTGGACCCTGTACCAGGTGCTCGAGCAGTACATGCGCCAGGTCCAGCGTGAGAACGGCTACCTGGAGATCAAGACGCCACAAGTGGTCGACCGCAGCCTGTGGGAGAAATCCGGGCACTGGGCCAACTACGCCGACAACATGTTCACCACTCAGTCGGAAAACCGCGACTACGCCATCAAGCCAATGAACTGCCCGTGCCACGTGCAGGTGTTCAACCAGGGCCTGAAAAGCTACCGCGAGCTGCCGATGCGCCTGGCCGAGTTCGGTGCCTGCCACCGCAACGAGCCGTCGGGTGCGCTGCACGGCATCATGCGCGTGCGTGCGTTTACCCAGGACGATGCGCACATCTTCTGCACCGAAGAGCAGATGCAGGCCGAATCCGCCGCCTTCATCAAGCTGACCATGGACGTCTACCGGGACTTCGGCTTCACCGAGGTCGAGATGAAGCTGTCCACTCGTCCGGAAAAACGCGTCGGCTCCGACGAGCTGTGGGATCGCGCCGAAGCGGCCCTGGCCGCCGCCCTCGATAGCGCGGGCCTTGCGTATGACCTGCAGCCGGGCGAGGGAGCCTTCTACGGTCCGAAGATCGAGTTCTCGCTGAAAGATTGCCTCGGTCGCGTCTGGCAGTGTGGTACCCTGCAGCTCGATTTTAACCTGCCGATCCGTCTGGGCGCCGAATACGTGTCCGAAGACAACAGCCGCAAGCACCCGGTCATGCTTCACCGCGCGATCCTCGGTTCGTTCGAGCGTTTCGTCGGGATTCTGATCGAACACTACGAGGGCGCGTTCCCTGCGTGGCTGGCGCCGACCCAGGCAGTGATCATGAATATCACTGATAAACAGGCAGATTTTGCCGCTGAAGTCGAAAAAACTCTCAACCAAAGCGGATTTCGTGCCAAGTCCGACTTGAGAAATGAAAAGATCGGCTTTAAAATCCGCGAGCATACTTTGCTCAAGGTTCCCTTTCTCTTGGTTATTGGAGATCGGGAGGTCGAGATGCAGACTGTCGCTGTGCGTACTCGTGAAGGTGCTGACCTGGGCTCGATGCCCGTCGCCGAATTCGCTGAGTTCCTCGCGCAAGCGGTTTCCCGGCGTGGTCGCCCAGATTTGGAGTAATTATTATTAAGCGTGAAATGAGACAAGATAAACGAGCTGCACCGAAAGCCCCGATCAACGAGAATATCTCGGCACGCGAGGTTCGGTTAATTGGCGCTGACGGCGAGCAGATTGGCATCGTCTCGATTGATGAAGCGCTTCGTATTGCTGAAGAAGCAAAGCTTGATCTGGTAGAAATTTCCGCGGACGCAGTCCCACCGGTTTGCCGGGTGATGGACTACGGCAAGTCGATCTTCGAGAAGAAGAAGCAGATTGCCGCGGCGAAGAAAAACCAGAAGCAGATTCAGGTAAAAGAAATCAAGTTTCGTCCAGGGACGGAGGAAGGGGATTACCAGGTAAAACTGCGCAACCTGGTACGTTTCCTGAGTGATGGGGACAGGGCCAAGGTATCCTTGCGATTCCGCGGCCGTGAGATGGCCCACCAGGAGCTGGGGATGGAACTCCTCAAGCGGGTTGAACAAGACCTGCTCGAGTACGGTTCGGTCGAACAGCATCCTAAGATGGAAGGACGCCAGCTGATCATGGTCATCGCCCCGAAAAAGAAGAAGTAATCACCAGGGCACGGCAGGCCTTGCGATTATGTTTATCAACTGAATGCGGAGTATCCGAACATGCCAAAGATGAAAACCAAAAGTGGTGCTGCTAAGCGGTTTCTGAAAACTGCTAACGGTATCAAGCACAAGCACGCTTTCAAGAGCCACATCCTGACCAAAATGTCGACCAAGCGTAAGCGTCAACTGCGCGGTAGCAGCTTGCTGCATCCGTCTGACGTGGCAAAAGTCGAGCGCATGCTGCGCCTTCGTTAATTTTTGGATCAAGAATAGAGGAAGTAACTCATGGCTCGTGTAAAGCGTGGCGTCATTGCCCGTAAGCGTCACAAAAAAATTCTGAAACTTGCTAAAGGCTACTACGGCGCGCGCTCCCGCGTATTCCGTGTTGCCAAGCAAGCGGTAATCAAGGCAGGCCAATACGCCTACCGTGACCGTCGTCAGAAAAAACGTCAGTTCCGCGCTCTGTGGATCGCTCGTATCAACGCTGGTGCTCGTGTTAACGGTCTGTCCTACAGCCGTTTCATCGCTGGCCTGAAAAAAGCGTCCATCGAGATCGACCGTAAGGTTCTGGCTGATCTGGCAGTGAACGAAAAAGCGGCGTTTGCTGCGATTGTCGAGAAAGCTAAAGCCACCTTGGCTTAAGTACCCCCGGCAGTCACCCGGGCCCACCTCTGTGGGCCCAGGTGTCAAACGTCATAAATAGGGGAAGAGCCTTAAAGCTCTTCCCCTATTTTGTATCTGGAGTCTGTACATGGAAAACCTGGACGCGCTGGTCGCTCAAGCACTAGAGGCTGTGCAAAGCGCTGAAGATATCAATGCCCTGGAGCAAATCCGGGTTCACTACCTTGGCAAGAAGGGCGAGTTGACTCAGGTGATGAAGACCCTGGGGAACCTGCCAGCCGAAGAGCGTCCGCAGGTCGGTGCGCTGATCAACGTTGCCAAGGAGCGTGTCACAGAAGTCCTCAATGCGCGTAAGGCGTTGTTCGAGGAGGCGGATCTGGCTGCCAAGCTCGCCGCCGAGTCCATCGACGTGACTCTGCCTGGCCGTGGCCAGACTTCCGGTGGCTTGCATCCGGTGACCCGGACCCTGGAGCGCATCGAGCAGTTCTTCACCCACATCGGCTACGGCATTGCCGAAGGCCCTGAGGTCGAAGACGACTACCACAACTTCGAGGCACTCAACATCCCAGGCCATCACCCGGCCCGGTCGATGCATGACACCTTCTATTTCAATGCGAACATGCTGTTGCGCACCCATACCTCGCCGGTACAGGTCCGCACCATGGAATCGCAGCAGCCGCCGATCCGCATCGTCTGCCCAGGCCGTGTGTACCGCAGCGACTCCGATATCACCCACTCGCCGATGTTCCACCAGGTCGAAGGCCTGCTGGTTGATCGCGACATCAATTTCGCCGACCTGAAAGGCACGATCGAAGAATTCCTGCGGGTGTTCTTCGAAAAAGAACTGGCGGTGCGTTTCCGCCCTTCGTACTTCCCGTTCACCGAGCCCTCCGCCGAAGTCGACATGGAATGCGTGATGTGCAGCGGCAAAGGCTGCCGCGTCTGCAAGCAGACTGGCTGGCTGGAAGTCATGGGCTGCGGCATGGTTCATCCGAACGTGCTGCGTATGTCCGGGATCGATCCGGAAGAATTCTCGGGCTTTGCTTTCGGCATGGGCGTCGAGCGCCTGGCCATGCTGCGTTACGGTGTGAATGACTTGCGCCTGTTCTTCGACAACGACTTGCGGTTCCTTGCGCAATTTCGCTAGGTCGCGGTAACGAATTTATTAGGAGAACAGGATGAAATTCAGTGAACAATGGCTGCGCGGCTGGGTAAGCCCGCAGGTAAGTCGGGACGAGCTGGTTGCTCGCCTGTCGATGGCCGGTCTTGAGGTCGATAGCGTGACGCCGGCCGCCGGTGAATTCAGCGGCGTGGTGGTGGGCGAGGTGTTGAGCACCGAGCAACACCCGGACGCTGACAAATTGCGGGTTTGCCAGGTCAGCAATGGCGCGGAAACCTTCCAGGTGGTCTGCGGCGCACCTAACGTGCGCCCAGGCCTGAAGATCCCGTTCGCCATGATCGGTGCCGAACTGCCGGGCGACTTCAAGATCAAGAAAGCCAAGCTGCGTGGCGTCGAGTCCAACGGCATGCTGTGCTCCCAGGCCGAACTGCAGATCGGCGAAGGCAACGATGGCCTGATGGAACTGCCGGCTGATGCGCCGGTGGGCCAGGACATCCGTGAGTACCTGGGCCTGGACGATGCGAGCATCGAGGTCGACCTGACGCCGAACCGTGGCGACTGCCTGTCCTTGGCCGGCCTGGCCCGCGAAGTCGGCGCGCTGTATGCCGCCCCCGTGACGCGTCCGGTGGTCGCGGCCGTGCCGGCGGTGCATGACGAAGTGCGTTCGATTGAAGTCCTGGCGCCGGCGGCATGCCCGCGTTACCTGGGCCGTGTGATCCGTAACGTCGACCTGTCCAAGCCAACACCGCTGTGGATGGTCGAGCGCCTGCGTCGCGCCGACGTGCGCAGCATTGACGCCGCTGTCGACATCACCAACTATGTGATGCTGGAGCTGGGTCAACCGCTGCATGCGTTCGATCTCGCCGAAATCAACGGCGGCATCCGCGTGCGCATGGCTGAAGAGGGTGAAAAGCTGGTGCTGCTCGACGGCCAGGAAGTGACCCTGCGCAGCGACACCCTGGTGATTGCTGACCATACCCGCGCCTTGGCGATTGCTGGCGTAATGGGCGGCGAACACAGTGGTGTATCCGCCACGACCCGCGATGTATTCCTGGAAAGCGCGTTCTTCGACCAGATCGCCGTCGCTGGCAAGGCGCGTTCCTATGGCCTGCACACCGACGCCTCGCATCGCTACGAGCGTGGTGTGGACTGGCAACTGGCCCGTGAAGCCATGGAGCGCGCCACCGGCCTGCTGCTGGAGATCACCGGTGGCGAAGCCGGCCCGATCATCGAAACCGTCAGCGAACAGCACCTGCCCAAGATCGCCCCGGTCACCCTGCGTGCCCAGCGCATCACCCAGATGCTGGGTATGGAAATGGACGCCGCTGAAGTCGAACGCCTGCTCAGCGCCCTCGGCCTGAACATCCGCGCCGATGGGGCAGGGCAGTGGCGCGTCGAAGTGCCAAGCCATCGCTTCGATATCAGCCTGGAAGTCGACCTGATCGAAGAACTGGCTCGCCTGTATGGCTATAACCGTCTGCCGGTTCGCTATCCGCAAGCGCGCCTGGCCCCGCAAGCCAAGGCCGAAGCCCGCAGCGATCTGCCGGAACTGCGTCGCCTGCTGGTGGCCCGTGGTTATCAGGAAGCGATCACCTACAGCTTCATCGATCCACGCCAGTTCGAGCTGTTCAGCCCCGGTGTCGAGCCGCTGTTGCTGGCCAACCCGATCTCCAACGACATGGCGGCCATGCGCTCGTCCTTGTGGCCGGGCCTGGTCAAGTCGCTGCAGCACAACCTCAACCGCCAGCAGGATCGCGTGCGTCTGTTCGAAAGCGGTCTGCGCTTCGTCGGTCAACTGGACGGCTTGAAGCAAGAGCCGATGCTGGCCGGTGTCGTCTGTGGCAGCCGTCTGCCGGAAGGCTGGGCGCAAGGTCGCGATGTCGTCGATTTCTTCGACGTCAAGGCTGACGTGGAAGCGGTGCTGGGCTTCGCCGGCGCGCTCGACGCATTCACTTTCGTACCAGGCAAGCACCCGGCGCTGCACCCAGGGCAGACCGCACGCATCGAGCGAGACGGGCGTGAAGTCGGCTATGTCGGTGCCATTCACCCGGAACTGTCGAAAACCCTGGGCCTCGATCGGCCAGTCTTCGTTTTCGAGCTGGTGCTGGCCGAAGTGGCCCAAGGGAAAATGCCGAAATTCCAGGAGTTATCGCGCTTTCCTGAAGTGCGTCGTGACCTTGCGTTGCTGGCCGACCGTGACGTTGCTTCCAGTGCTGTACTGGAGGTAATACGTGAAAATGCAGGCGAATGGCTGACGGACCTCAGGCTATTTGACGTGTATCAGGGTAAAGGCATTGATCCGCATAGAAAAAGCCTTGCAGTTGGCTTGACCTGGCAGCATCCATCGCGCACTCTTAATGACGATGAGGTGAATACCGCAACGCAGAATATCCTCACCTCGCTCGAAAACAGGTTGAACGCCACGTTAAGGAAGTGACGTATGGGGGCTCTGACGAAAGCTGAGATGGCGGAACGTCTGTATGAGGAGCTGGGCCTGAATAAACGGGAGGCCAAAGAATTGGTCGAACTGTTTTTCGAAGAAATCAGGCACGCTCTGGAAGACAACGAACAGGTCAAGTTGTCCGGTTTCGGCAATTTCGACCTTCGGGACAAACGCCAGCGGCCTGGCCGCAATCCGAAAACGGGAGAAGAAATCCCGATCACGGCTCGCCGTGTGGTCACCTTTCGTCCAGGGCAGAAGTTGAAGGCCCGAGTTGAGGCTTATGCTGGAACCAAGTCATAACGACGAACTACCCGTCATCCCGGGCAAACGCTACTTCACCATTGGTGAAGTCAGCGAGCTGTGTGCGGTAAAACCGCACGTGCTGCGCTATTGGGAGCAGGAGTTTCCTCAACTCAACCCGGTCAAGCGCCGCGGAAACCGTCGGTATTATCAGCGACAAGACGTGCTGATGATCCGGCAGATCCGCGCGCTGCTGTACGATCAGGGGTTCACCATCGGCGGCGCACGCCTGCGCCTCTCCGGTGATGAGGCCAAGGACGATACAACCCAGTACAAACAAATGATCCGCCAGATGATCGCCGAGCTTGAAGATGTGCTGGTTGTGCTCAAGAAATAAAATTTCTGCTTTAAATACTTCCAGTTTTCAAAAGCTTGCGATATATTCCTGAGCGTTCCGTTGAGAAGCGGAACAAGATTCACGCCTAGTCGGGGCGTAGCGCAGTCCGGTAGCGCACTAGCATGGGGTGCTAGGGGTCGAGTGTTCGAATCACTCCGTCCCGACCATATAATTCAAGGGGTTGCGAGATTTTATCTCGCGACCCCTTTTTATTTCTCTTCGTTTTTACCCCTACAAAACCACTGGCTCTGGGTGGAATCCTCAGCTGATACAAAGGCCAGAGTTTGTCCCGGAAGGCACAAGCAGCACGTCAATGCGTCCAGTAAGACCTTCAGGCCGAACGCACGTTTACGCAGAGCTGTCCGTTCTTGATCATTTAATCGTTGCTCTGAAAACGCGAACAGAACCCTTGCTTGGACTGATAGGGCTAAGTGCGCAGACAGAAGTGTTCGAAAGATGTTGAATGGGGTGTGAGCTCGACTTCGGCTGGTCGTGTGATTCGCGCCTCGAGCATGAGGATCCTCAGAGTCGGATTTTCGTTTTCATGTGCTTATCTAGGCGACACGCTTGGTCGGCTGACGTTCGCATATGGCTTTACCGTACGGAGGGATGAAGCGTATCGTGCTGGCAAAAGGACATGGATAGATATTTGCCTCGCAAGGATGACGTTTCTTCCCTGAGCGCCCATCTCTTCGGTGCATATCCTTAGCATCCTGCTTAAGGATCAGGCATCCAGACGTTCCTAAAAACATCGTTGGAGCAAGCTTGCCGGGATGTCCCGCGTTTCTTCCTGCGTAAGCGCTTGATAGCGCATAAAAGCTAACTTAAAGGCTGAAATGTGGACTTTTCGACATTATTAAAATTGTGGGATGACGCCAGCACTGCTCAGCTAATGGCTCCGCGTGTAGTCATGGTGGCAGTGGCGGCTTTGTGCCTATGGTATATCGGAAGATATTTCATCCCATCGTTCGTGCTGAGCCGAAGGCTCAAGTCGCTTAGGCGTAGCATTACAGCTATCAAGGCAAAGTCGCCTGATCAGCTCCAAGCAGAGCTGGAGAAAGTATTCAGTGCGACAAAACTGAAGCATCTTTGGAAGGAGTATTCAGAGACTCTTCACAATCAGTTCGAATATCACGAAGGCGAGGAGCGTCTGGTGCGCTCCCGTGCGACCACTGTCGCGGCAAATTTTTTTACAGGTCAGAGTGTCGTCGATACACCGTTGGCTACTGAGTTCTTCAAGCACCTGCCGGGCATTCTGACGGGTGTTGGCATTGTAGGAACCTTCTTTGGTCTGATGTTAGGGTTGCAGCACTTTGATCCAAGCACGCCGGAGCTGGTCAATTCGAGCGTGGACAAACTCCTGAAGGATGTACTCTTTGCCTTCATCGGTTCATTCCTTTCCATCATGGCGTCGATCATCGTCACGGTTTCGGAAAAGTGGCGATTAGGGCGCTGTTACAAGCACCTTGAATCGCTAAATGAGGCAATCGATAGCTTATTCGACAGTGGAGTTGGCGAGGAATATCTTGCTGCGCTCGTAAGGTCCAGTGCTGAAAACTCGATCCAGACTCGCCAGCTGAAAGACAGTCTGGTTACGGACCTTCGGGAAATGCTGCAAAACCTGGTCGATACGCAGGTCCGCGAAAGTCTCAAGTTGGCAGACACGTTATCTACGACCTATCGTGACTCCGGGCAGCTGTTGGCGGATCAGGTCAGCAGTGCCATTGAAAACAGCTTGAAGTCACCATTGGAAGCAATTGCCGGAGCGGTACAGGCTGCCAGCGGCGATCAATCCGGCCAAGTGCAGAACCTGCTTCAGGATGTTCTGGTTGCTTTCATGAACAAGCTGGAAGGAACCTTTGGTCAGCAATTCAACGGCCTGAACGAAATGATGGGCCAGTCCGTCGCTGCCATGCAGTCAATGCAACAAGGATTCTCCAGCCTCATTCAAGACATGCGTACGGCTAGCGAAAGCTCGAATCAGAGCAGCTCAGCAATGATTGCAAAGCTGCTTACCGACATGCAGACCGGCCAAAGTGCCATGCAGGCTGGTATGAACGAGATGCTGACAAATCTGCAGTCGTCCATCGTCCGCATTGGCAATGAGGGCGAAGACGCTGGCGCTCGTATGGCACAGCAGTTGGAAAAAATGTTCGCCGACAGCGAGGCGCGCCAGCTGGCGATGGCCGAGAGTCTTCAGTTGTTTGTCGAGTCAATCCAAAAAAACATGGGCCAAGGTCAGCAAGAAACCATGGCCAAGATTGCAGGCTCTGTAGAAGTGCTCGGCGAGCAGCTTTCTACTGTTTTCAAAAAACTGGAAAGTGGGCGCGAGCAAATGGATCAGTCCACTCGCGTTGCACAAGCAGAGCTTCATCAAGGCACTCGGGAGTTGGTGGGCGGGTTAGACGAGCATGTCAAAACGCTGCTGCAGTCTGTCGCCGAACAAAATAAAGCCTCGCAAGACAACGTCAAGGCATTAAGCGCGCAAACCGAACAGCATCTGCAAAGCATGCAACTAGGTGCAGACAAAATGAGAGCCGCAGCTGAGCGCTTTGAAAATGCCGGACTGAGTGTATCGAGAGCGAGTGAATCGACGGCTGGTTTGCTAGGCACTGTTCAAGGGGCTGGTACCGAGCTTGCTCAGGCCTCACGAGAGTTGAACAGTGTCGTCGCGGACTATCGCAACAACCGTGAATCGTTGAGCAAAACACTAACCGTCATCGAGGGCGTGGTGGCTAGCGCGCAAGTTGAGGCCAGCGGACGTACTCAATACCTCCAGGATCTGAAGCAACAATCGGAACGCATGCAGTCGCTCAATCGCGAGGTTCATGAGTACCTGGAAAACATCAGTGGTGTTTTGGGTGATGGTTTCAAAGAGTTTGGCGACGGCATGGACAGGGTACTCCGGCAGACGTTGGGTAGTCTGGATACGGAGCTGGATAAAGCTGTTAAGAGTCTGGCTGGCGGCGTCGACGGTGTGAAGGAAAGCATTGAAGACTTCGGCGACATCATGGAACGAATTAGGCAGTAACGGAGGCTGACATATGTTTGGTAAGCAAATGCCTTCGGTGGCCCGAGCCAAGGATGAAGCGGAGAAGCCGTTCTGGATTTCTTTTGCCGACCTGATGACGGCCATGATGATCCTGTTTCTCGTAGTGATGGTCGCGGCCCTGAGTTCGGTCACACAGAGAATTAATCAGGCGGAGCAAGGCGAGAAACAGCGCAGTCGCGACATTAGCCAGCTCTGCGAGCATTTGCAGCTCAAGGCTAAGGGCTCGAATGCAACCATCGTTGTCGACTGCAAGGACAACCGCATCAGTTTCGGTGAGGCGGGACGTTTTGGGCATAACCAGTACTCATTGAGCGACGAGGGTCAAAGTGCCCTTCAGGGCGTAGTGCCACTCATTCTTGATGCTGCCGATAGCGAAGAAGGACGTAAGTGGTTCAAACAGGTCGTTATCGAGGGGTTTACCGATACCGTCGGCTCGTATTTGTACAACCTGCACCTGTCCTTACAACGGTCCGAGTGGGTGATGTGTAGCCTGCTTGATAGTCGCAGCCCTCTGCAAATCGGCCTTTCAGCTGAAAGACAACAGCAGATCAGATCGATGTTCCTGGCGGGTGGTGTTTCTTTCAACAACGCAAAGGACACCAACGAGGCAAGCCGCCGAGTTGAACTGAGAATGCAGTTCTACGGCTTGAAGGAGAAGGAGGAAAACCTCAAACCAGAAGTTCCGGTATTCGCCAGCACAGTGTCCGAGAAATGCCAGTTGGCGATGACGCGATGACTAGTGCATTAGCCAAGCTGTCGTCAGCTATAGCGCTCGGGCTTGCTGCCCGTAGAAGTGCGATCAGTTCTGAACCGTTGGCTCGCTTTCCTAGAATGGAAGCTGCCAGTGCTGATTTATATGACCGGTTTGAGCGGGCAGAGAAAGCGTTGCCACCGCCTCAGGAAAAACGTAGAGCCGCCATCAATAAATTCAGGAATGTCCTGCCTCTGTCGTCCTCCGAATGGCGCATGGTCTTCGCCGGTCTCGCCGATAAAGTCGAGAGTGTGGGCCCCATTCTTGAAGGCGAGCAACTTTATGGTCGAGTCCATATCGAGGTCAGTCAGCGGATCGAAAAACGGCGCCTGAGCCGCCGCGATTGGCTGGCGCTTTGTTTCAGCTACTTCGGTTACGAGTCCGATAAGCCCGACACGAATCCGGTCTGGTGCTTGTTGCAAGGCGACATCCGCAATGGTTTCGCTTGTGTAAAGGCGCAACAGACTCGTGAAAAAGAATGGATCCGTATCGTCCAGTATCATAAGCAGCTGTTTTCCGAACAGGCTGGGGAGACGCTTGGCGAGCAGATGTTCAACGGCGAGATCAGTGATCTCTCGGTGCTGCAAACAATCGCGCAGATACCTGACAGCAGTTGGTTATGGCACCGGATATTTAACGTATTGCTGTCTCGAATCTTTAATTTGGAAGACGACGAGTTCTCGAAAAGATTCCCCGACTTCATTGAGATCGGGCGTCAGCATCCGACATACATGAATGCGCTCCTCAGCGCCTGCCTGACGCGTTATCACGCAGCGTCGTATCGGGAAAAACCGTCGTCCCTTCTCAAACAGAGTGCTTTGGATAACTGGGGCAGCCCACAAATTCGCTCCAGGCAAAATAGCTGGCTTCAGTACGTGGAGAAAGACGTTTGTGCGATGGTGGTCGCGTGGTTTGCGAAAGAAGACCTTGAGCACTTCTTCAATCTCCTCAAAGGCGATAGGGATGTAGATCAGGCACGCCTGTTCTATTGGCTACGTTTCGCGAATCAGATGAGCTATACGCGGATTGTGTTGGGTGCAGACGCCAAAACGGATGCCGGGTCTGACTTTGTTGATTTTCGGCGAAAAAACAATGGCCGCTTGAGCTACCTGGCGGGCAGTAAATCAAGCAACAACGCAGTCATTATGCAAATTGCAAATTATCTGTTCGTCGAGTTTTCGGAGAAAGGCAACGCTTGTTACGTCTACAAAGCCGACAGCGCACCGTTCAACCCGGACCAGATTTATCTGGATCTTAACTCGGAGTTGAAACAGAAAAATAAATCAGCCGTAAAACCCATGGGACATATGGCTGTGCCATCAAGGCCAAACCATGTTAGCGGATGGCTGGCTAAATTTGACGAGACTCTTGCAGAACTCGGTATCCGGGCTGATGGGCACATTGATAGTCGAGGTGATCACCCATTCAGGTCGCCACCCAAAACTATTGCTTTCGAAGCGCAGTTGGCGGAAGCGTTGAAGGGGATTTCTCATAGGGTGTATGACTCCCGCGCCAAAGGCGGAGCCTTACAAGTGCAACTTGAAAGTCATGAGCCAGCGGCCATGGCTTCTCTGCAGCGCCTCGGCTTCAAGCCCGTCAACAATCAGCCACTGAAATTCTGGAGGCAGTAATGCTCAAGCGTTTTCTATCTGGAAAAGGCCTGCTGCCGCAGTCCGGTGAGTTCAATAATTTGCCACTGTACTCGATAGAGGAGCAGGGATTGTGCTTCCCGCTGAGCCTTGCCGACAGTACTGAGTTTTGGTCACTTGTAAGTTACCTCGATCAGCTCGAAGAGGAAGAGTTCGTATCCCAACTCAGTGATCGCTGGCTACTGCCGTGGGACGAGCTTTATCGACTTTTGAATGAGGAAGGGCACGTCAGCAGCGTACCGTTACTCGGATTGCCAAAGCAGTCGAATTTGACGCCGCAGCTCACTAGCCAAGGCAGTCTTGCTTCGAACGATTTCAAGGTATCGATAGGTGCTTGGCGCGATAACGAATCCGCCGCTACAGTGCAAACCAAACGCACGGGCGCAGTCCTCACGCATGGCGATAAAATCGAGCTGCTGCCTGAGGCAACTTATCAATTGGTGAGTGCTGTTCGGCAGCTCCATTTATCGCAACAAGAAAGCCCTGGCGAACTTACCAACCAGATTGGTTGGGCCAGCGTCCGCAAGCTGGCCCGCAAGGCTGGCGCAGGTATGGATGGTTTTCTCGAAAAAACCGTTGTGGTCAGGCCCGATAATCTTCGTCTCAATCCACGTAAATCGAGTGTAGGCAATACGCCAGTCATCGAGCTGGAACCTACTTTCGACGGGCAGCCGGAAAATTGGCTGGAAAGTTTCGATGCCCACAAACAAGTGCAGGATCGTTACCGAGTCACCGGGGCTGACGGATCATTGACCCATGTGCTGATCGAGCCGGAAGTTAAATCGGTGCTCGATTATGTGCGTTCACTGCACGGACGCCGAGTGGCGGGCGACCATGCGCTTTCATTTATCCGGAACCCCTATAGTGCCTTGGGTGATAGTGCCAGTCAGGTGCTGGACGCTGACACCTATGAAAGCGACCTGGCGAACGCTGGTATCTTCTTTCACCGTTTTCATCTTGAGCCCGAGCTCAACGACGATACCGGTCTGCGCATTCAGCGCATTAACCTGACCCTTGAGCCCATTTCACCAACGCCGCAAGCATCGATAGAGCTGCCGTTCAACGAAGCCCATGAGTTTGCTCCCTTCGTGCATGAGCTTCAGTTGAAGCTGGCAGCAGGCATGCCGGCGGGCTTCTGGCAGGGTTACGAGCTTGAATTAAGCGACTTCGATTTACGCCAATTGGCAGGCATCAGTGAGTTGCTTAGACGCTGGCAGAACGAAGCGGCTGGCGCGGAGTTCGACGCAGTGTTGGATTTGTCGCTGTATGGCGATCGTGTCACTGGCATCGGCGAAGCAGAGCGCATCACGTCACCTTTTCTGGTCAAGGAGGCGACAGAAAACTGGTTGCCTAAAGACCTCGCGGATTTAGGCATCGACGCCGAAATCCTCGGGCGCTGGGATCCGTCGGATCGGGCTCAGTTTGATGAGTTCGAGCAACGGCTGGACGAGGCTCGCGCGGCAGGTGATGAGACGGTGCTGATGCCACTCTCCGACACGCCGCTTTCCATCTCGGCGGCAGAGCAGCTATTTGATGCCTGGTCCAAAAAGATATCCATACCCGAGACCCGGATTTCGAGTCTTGACGAAAAAGTAGGCCGTGCGGTACTCCAAATAGGTCATAACATCGACGAGCCAACGTACGTTCAAGTACGTCAGCAAGCCCTACGAGCAGCACTCGATGCTCGGCCTGAGCTGCCGAGCCTGCTAAGACCCGACGTCATCTTGAGAGAACATCAGTTACAGGGCGTTGCATGGCTTCAACATCTCTTCCGGCTTTCGCCAACAGACGTCTCAGGTTGCTTGCTCGCCGATGACATGGGCCTGGGCAAAACCATTCAACTGCTGACGCTTCTGGTCTGGTATCTGGAGCAATATCCTCAAGACAAGCCGACCTTGATCGTTGCGCCGGTTTCATTGCTCGATAACTGGGAGCGAGAGCTGCACCGGTTCTTCTTTGCTGACGCACTCCCCGTCCTGAAGCTTTACGGCTCGGCTTTGAGCGCGGTGAAGTTCAAGAAAGACGAGATTCCCGCCGACTTGAAGGCGAAGGGTATCAAGAACCTGCTTCGCCCGGGCTGGGTTGGCGGTGCACGTATCGTACTGACCACCTATGAAACGCTTCGTGACCAAGAGTTTTCCCTAGCTCGCCAGCAATGGTCGATCGTCGTGTGCGACGAAGCTCAGAAACTGAAGAACCCTGCCGCTCTGGTGACTCAGGCAATCAAGGCTGTTCCGGCTCGATTCCGGGTCGCTTGCACCGGGACGCCAGTGGAAAACTCCCTGATTGATCTTTGGTGCCTTTTCGACTTCATCCAGCCAGGCTTCCTTGGCGGGTTGAACCAGTTTGGTCGGGAGTACCAGCGACCCATCGAAGCTGCACTTGAGCGAGACACCGTTGCCTTGGAACGCTTGCGTGAGCTGATTGAGCCGCAAACCCTGCGCCGCACCAAACAAGACATCGCCAAAGACCTGCCCGCGAAAATCGAAGACAAGGGTTGCCGTTCACTGTCGATGCACACCCTACAGCGAAATCTTTACCTCTCGGAAATTTCGGCCTATAGCCAGAAGCAACAGATCGAAGAACAGCTTGATCAGAAAACCTCCGGAATGCTCGGCCTGCTGCACAAGCTCAAACTCATCTGTGCTCACCCCTATAGTGTTCAGCCGGACAAACGCCTGCGTGACAACTCGCCGAAACTGCGCTGGCTGATCGATACCCTGGAGTCCATCAAAAAGGCCGGGAAGGGTGACAAAGTCATTCTCTTTACCGAGCTGCGTGATATCCAGCGTGAACTTCAACACGCTATTCAGGAGCATTTCGGATTCCGCGCCACCGTGATCAACGGCGACACAAGCACCAGCAGCCAGAGCGCGAACAGCCGACAAAAACTGATCGACCAGTTCCAGGCTCAGGCGGGGTTCTCTGTGATCATCCTCTCGACTATTGCCGTTGGCTTTGGTGTCAACGTTCAGGCTGCCAACCACGTCATCCACTTCACCCGATGCTGGAACCCGGCCAAAGAAGATCAAGCCACCGACCGTGCGTATCGGATCGGGCAGGAGAAGGATGTTTACGTGTATTACCCAACAGTGCGCGATGCAGCGATGCCGACGTTTGAAGCGACGCTGGATGAGCTGTTGAGCAAGAGACGGGCGTTGGCGAGGGATATGTTGAGCGGCTCCGGGGATATTCAAGCCAGTGACTTTGAACGAGTGCTCGGGGTCAGTTGAGGCAAAATGAGCGGCAAGGGCCGCCGCTCACTGTTCAGATCAGGTATTGGCCGCACTTTCCACTGGCAGTGTAGCCAACTCGCTTTCCATTTCTTCATCATCTCCCACCGCTGAAGCGGGTAGACGCTTGGACACTGTAACGCCTAAGGCGACGAACTTGTCCACGGTTTTGGTCAGGCTTCCGTGATCTCCTTTCAGTGTATTGACGCTTTCTGTGTAGCTTTTCTGCACCGTTGCGATCTGATTGCCGAGCTTGTCCATTTTTTCCACAAAGATTCGCAACTTGTCGTAGACCTTGCTCGCCATCGTGGCAAGTTGCAGCGTGCTGCTGTTTTGACGTTGGATACTCCACAGATTCGATACGACCCTTAATACCGGGAGCAAGGTGGTGGCGGTAATTATCGCAATACGTTTTTCGTAGGCTGCCTGGAATACCCCCGGACTGTGCTCAGCCGCTACTAAGTACGCGGGCTCAACCGGCATGAATAAAAACACAAAGTCGGGAGAGTTGATTCCGTTAAGGTCGGTGTATTTCTTATCGGACAACCCGTTGATGTGGTTCTTCAACGCCAAAACGTGAGCGGACAGGGCTTTGGTGCGATCTTCGTCGGTTTCGGCGGCGACGTACTCCGTATAGGCCACCAGCGACATTTTGCTGTCAATGATGATGTGTTTGCCTTCAGGTAAATTGACCACGAAGTCTGGTCGATTGTTTCCTGCATCGTCGTCCTTGAAGTTCGCCTCGCGGTGGTACTCGAACCCTTTGCGCAGCCCTGCTTGCTCGAGCAGCATTTCTACCTTTTGCTCGCCCCAAGTGCCTTGAAGTTTTTTGTCGCCTTTGAGCGCCTTGGTAAGGTTTGACGCCTCGGTTGTGATTTGGACGTTCAACTCCATCAGCTTGACCAGCTCGCTTTTCATCGAGCTTTGGCCTTGGACGGTATCGGAGTGAACCTGATCCACCCGCTGACGGAATGATTCGAGCTGGTCCTTGAACGGTTTTAGCAGAGTGTCCAGCCCTTGACGGCTTTGTTCCGAGAAGCTCTGCTGTTTGCTGTCGAAAATCTGATTTGCAAGGTTCTGAAACTCCTGCTTGAGTTGGACCTTGTTATCTTCCAACAGCTGCAGTTTCTCTGCAGCTGAGTGCTGGTCGCGCTGGTGGCGCATGTTTATTTCGGCAAGACTCTGCTTCGCAAGGCTGAGTTCATCTCGCGTATCGGCTAGTTCTTTGTCTCGTTGGGCCAATGTGTTGCGCAGCGTGTCCAATTGGTCCTTTTGTTCTGCTGCCTGCCCCAATTGTTCGCGCTGCTTTTTGAATTCTTCCTGGGCATTGTCGAGACGACTTTGGAGGTCCTTATTGGCGGTTTTTACTTCCATTAGCTGATGCGCTTGTTCCGCGCTTTGACCTAGATGCTCACCTTGTTTTTGCAGTTGTAGTTGAGCTGCGTCAAAACGCGCTTGCTGCTGCGTCAGCGCCTGCTTCAACTCATCCAACTGCCGAGTCTGCTCCTGGCCTTGGCCAAGCTCTTGTTTTAATTCGCCGAGCTGTAGCCGGAGTAGGTTCGTTTCCACACTGTGTTTTTCAATGAGAGCGGCGGCCTCTGCGAGTTGCTGCGCTTTATCGAGCGTGCGTTGCTTCTCGGCCTCCAGCGAAGTCTTGAACTCGCTGAGCTGAATGCTGAGCTGCTTCTCGATCTCTCGATGGTTCACCAATGCTTCACTGGCCAGTTTCAGCTCATTTTGATGTTCCGATTGCTCATGGAGCATTTGCTGCTCACGTTGCCGAGAAAGCGCAACATCGTTCAGCAATTGCTGGTGTTCAGCTTGATGACTGGATTGTATTTCGGAGAATTGTTGAGCCAGCTTGCCTGCCGCGATATGGCTATTGATCCAGAAACCGATCCCCAGAAACAGCAAGCTGAAGAGTCCGATCAGGGCCGGAATGAGATATTGTTGTGCCATCGGTACGTCCTTTTATCGCTGGGGTGGATTGCAAAATGATGGCACGGAGCTGGTCGACTGAGAACTGTTAAATATCGACCTGGTTTTAATCGAAGGTAAGCTTCTCGGAGATTTCGATGTTTAAGTGTTAGCCGGTGGGCCACGATACTCGATTAAAAACAAATCATTCCGTGCCGGCCGGTAATTAGGCCCAGGTTAAGCAAAGCGGAGCCGGCGGTGATTACTCATCATCAGCCCAGCGGGGAAGCATCGCAGTGTTTTCTGCGTCTAGCATCGGATCAATGCAGCGCAGTTTCTTCCGCTTATTTTTCCACGGAATGACTCTGTGCAAAAAGAATTGCGGTCGAGATATCGAGCGATATGGAAGCAAACGACTTCATCAGCAAGGAATGCGGCAGTGCCCAATCCCACTTTTCGCGTAGCATGTTTTCCACCTCCGAAAGTATCGAGTCTAGATCAGCAGCATCCAGGCTTCCGACTTCCTTCAGTGCCATTTGGGTTCGACCGATGTCGGCGTCAACCTCAATGGTAAGGCCTGCGTTATCACAAGAAAGGCCGACATGATTGAGTAACAAGCGCAGTGCATCGCTGGCATGATCACCTAGCCAGCTCATCAGATAACACTTACCGCCCGACTCAACTATGTAGCGCTTACCAAGTCCCAGCGAAACAAATGTCTTTCGAGCCTCGTCGAGAAGCTCTTGAGCCCCTTGATCAATAAAGGGGCAGGGGATTGTGTCTGCCAAGACGGCTCGCATTTCTTGGCGTACGTTGTCATGCACCATCGCACCCAGACCATCGAACTGAGGAGGGGCACCACCGCGTGCTGCTGAAACGATGATGACTTTGGCCTGGAGATCAACATCACGAACCTGCCACCTCCGGCCTCCGAAAATAATGCGCTGATCCTTGGTCAGTGGACGGCTTACCGGCACAGATCCCAGTGCCCTACCATCGCATACAAGGCGAAATTCTTCGTCGCTGGTGAATGCGCTGTAGAACTCATAGTGGTTGATCAATCGCTCTCCAACCGTCCCAGGAAGAAGCAACCCTGAGCTGTCCTGAACAATGAGCTCGTGCTCGCCGAGCGCCTTGAGCAACTTCACAAAGTCTGGTTTCTCAACTTTTGGAAATGCTCCCTCAGCAATCAAACTTTTCCAGAGATCTGTAGCAGATGCACCGCCGCACTGGGCAATCACTGAAAGACATTGTTGAACGAGGGTGGACGCGTGAATGCCTTGAGCCCTGGGAGGTTCAAACCACCCCTTGGCCAGCAGTCGAACCATGGCAATGGTTTGGACCAAGCCTTGGCGCAGTTGATCCGAGAGGCTCGATCCATCTTTGAGTGGCGATTCCTTGCAGTAAACGCGCAGCGTTGCTTTTTCTCCTGGGCGCCTTCCCGATCGCCCTAGACGTTGTCGCAGACTCGCCACCGATGGTGGGGCACCAATCTGCACGACTGTTTTGATGCTGCCGATGTCTATGCCGAGCTCAAGCGTCGTGGTGCAAATCGCGGATGCTGCATGAGTCCCTGCCTTGAGAGCATGTTCTGCTTGCTCACGTAAGTCCTTCGAAAGGCTACCGTGATGAGGCCAGAATTCGTTAGGCACGCCGTCTTTCTCGCAGCGCCGTCGCAGTTGATCTGCGTACCATTCAACCTGAGACCGGCTGTTTGGGAAAATCAGGTTGTTACTGCCGCGTAACACCTTGTAAAGATGATCAGCGATCGCGAAGTCTGGGCTTGCCTCGTTCTCTGTCTCGTCTTCATTTTCCGCCTGGCCAGAGAGCTTTACGGGCTTCTTCTTGAGCTCGCTCATGGGTGGCTGAATGTAACCACGAACTTGCACTTGGAGAGTCTGGTTGGAGCTTTTTGATTCAATGACGGTAACGCCATCGGCATTTCCCGGGCGCAAAAACTCCGACGCCATCTTCATATCGCCGAGGGTGGCTGAGAGCCCGACTCTAGGGAGACGGTGGCCGGCAACAAGTTCTACCCGATGCATTAGCGACTGAAGTTGCTTGCCTCGTTCGCTACCGATGAACGCATGCAGCTCATCCACGACGATATAGCGCAGGTGCTGGAACACCCCGCCAAGACTTGAGCCGCGGTTGACGAACAGGGCTTCAAGGGATTCAGGAGTGATCAGAAGCACCCCCTCAGGGGACTTCAAGAAACGATGTTTTTTGCTTGAGGAGATGTCTCCATGCCAAGCCACTACGGGAATCTCAAGCTGCTCACAAAGACGGCTTAATCTGTCCCACTGGTCGTTGATCAAGGCCTTGAGTGGGCTGATATACAGCACCGAACCAGGTGGGTCATCATGATTCAGCAGATTGGTGAGGATGGGAAGAAAAGCAGCCTCGGTTTTGCCTGCTGCTGTTGCTGCGGCGATGATGACATCCTGATCGGCATCCACCAGCACAGGAACCGCCCATTCCTGGGCGTCGCGCAAAGAAGTCCAGCCTTCCGCCCAAATCCATCGCTGGATTCGGGAGTCAAGTTGGTCGAAACCCGATGACTCAGAGTGTGAAGGTGGCAAGTTCATCGTCCGCATCGACTTTGGTATCGTCTTCGCCGCCTGAGTCCCGAGCGACCTCGACAGCTCCAAGCAGCGTCCGCCAATCGGCGCCTGGGTTTTGCTCCAAGATGGCTAGCAGGTTGATGAACGCTGTGATCGTGGTGCGGGGCGTACGGAAGTAGGCCTCCCCCAAACGCTGATTACAATGCGCCATAAACAATGGGAGCGCCTCGTCGGGCAGTAAGTACTTTTCAGCATCTCCACCAGCGTATACATGACGAAGTTTCTGAAGCAGTACGTAGAAGTCTTCCGGGGTCAGGCTGGTCAGACGAATCACCGGCCCAGACAGATCCACCAATCCTGATTTCGCAAACGAGTTCTCGGCCAATCGAGATTGCAGGGCAGGGTAGCTGAATAGCCCCCGACGAGTGTCCATCAAAAACTCAGGCGTGCCACCTAAAACGAAACCAAGCCCTTCGGACGATCCCTGCAGAGAGTCGTTGAGGATACGGAGGATCTGTTCGTAATTGGCATTACGAGCTTGGGTATTGGCCAGTTTGTAGAGGTTGACCAGTTCGTCGAGGCAGATCATCAGACCGCCAAAACCTGCAAGTCTGACGAATCTCGACAGGAGTTTGAGCTGATCGTAGACGGAGGCATCATCAATGATGGTTCGTACGCCCAAGGCTGCTCGGGCATCAGTCTTAGTGGTGAACTCTCCACGCAACCAACGGATGGCGTCGGCCTTGAGTTGCTCGTTGCCTTCTTCGAAACCTCGGCAATAGGCAGCAATCACCTCAGCAAAATCATACCCGTTGACCATCTCGGTCAGCTCTGCCAAGTGAGCACGAATCACAGTCTCGCTGTCCGAACTTGCCGCCTTGGCTTCGGTTTTGGCTTGAGAGATGAATTTTTCAACGATGCCTTGCATTGCCCCACCGTCGGGCTTCGTGCGCGTTGACATGTTTTTAGCCAGCTCGGAGTAAAGCGAGCGTGCTTGTCCACCCGTGGCATGTAATCTGCGATCTGGGTTCAAGTCGGCATGCATGGTGACAAGTTTACGCTCCATGGCGATGGCTCGTACCAGGTTCAGAAAGAATGTCTTGCCCGCTCCGTACTCGCCAATGACGACTCGAAATGCCGATCCACTTTCAACCAGGCGATTGACGTCCTTGATCAGTGCATCTAGTTCGCCTACCCGGCCAACCTGAATCAGGTGTTGGCCCACGCGAGGAACGACGCCTGCGCGTAGCGACTGGATGACCGCATCGCGATCCTTGGCTCTGATAGTGCTCATAGGGCTAACTCTTCCAGAATGTCTATATTGATTTCGACAGGGTCATCACCCTCAGTGACGGGCATGTCGAAACGTTCAAAAGCCATGTCGTTGATTTGTTCCAAGGCACCATCGAGCATTAGCTCCATGTCGCTGGCTGCAGCTTCAAGTTCGGAGCGACTCCACTCAGGGCGTGAGATCAGCAACCGAAGGAATGCAGAATGTTCTAAATCGAGACCATCAATGTCTGCACTCGATTCTTGTACTGATTCTGCCACATCGACCAACTGTTCCGGTTCGTCAACCTGGTCATCAGTGAAGACTTTGGCAAGGAGGGCGGAGACCTCTGCGGTTTCTCGTTGCAGTTCTGCAATGCGCTCGTGATCAAGCACGAACCCTTGATTTGCAGTGGCGGTGATCGGGGTGCCAGGCTCGGAACGAGGAATGCCGGCTTTTGGTTTTACAAAGGCAATACTTGCTCCAGATGCAGCACCGTGGAGATCGCTGTACAGCAACTGACTGTCCAGCTGCAGGGCCTTGTAAACGCGCTCAAGAAGTTTCACTTCCAATGGGCTGACGACGCCATCTGCTTGCGCCAGATGGGCTAGGAAGCTTGCAATCGTGCGTTTGGCTTCGACCGTTAGTGGGGCGAGTTTTTTCTTCAGGCTGGCCAGCGTTGGTGGTTGCTGGGTCTGGATTCGCAGGTGTGCTTTAAGGCGTTTGCGATGGGCCACACTCAGGTGATTCCAGGAGTCGATGTGTTGAGCAAGCAGCGTAACTTCCTCAGTGGAGGTATCACCATCGGCAGAGGCCACAGCACTAGCAAGGTCGAGCGTCACCGAAGCAGCATTGTAGGCTGCGGAAGCTCGTAGTGACCCGTCTTCTGGTTGAGTCACGAACAGCGCGATTTGATCCTCTGCCTTCGGCGTCTTACTGCCAGCCAGTACATCGGGTTCAATACCGATGTGAAGCGATTCCAGTGCACGGGCAAGTGCAAGTACTTTGTCGCGGGACAGGTCGCCGGCGCTCTTGAACCGGCCTGCGAGTTCGCCAAAGCTCATGACAATCAGGTCGTCGCCAATTCTGAGTTGAAGTTCGTCCAATTCTGTGCGGGCTGCCGTCGGCCAAAGAGCGACGGGAAGCTGTAAAAGACCTTCGAGAGCTTCTGCGCTATCAGGGTTGCGGCCCAAATATCGGCTGTAGGGTTCAAGCTCGGTAGTGCATAGCTCAACCAGCAACTGCAGAATTTTTCGTGTGCCCGACGTGGCGAGGACATCAGGAAGGTCACCCAAGCTAAGCGTGGGCGCCATTAAGACCGCAGAGGCCGGCCGATAGCTGGTTTTAAGCTTGGTCTTGTTCTGCGCCAAGATAAGCCCCTTAGGATGGGCGCTTGTGTACTTAAGCTTAAACAGTCTCGAAAAGACATCCTTACAGCGGGTCACGGGCGTGCGTTTGCTGATGTTGGGATCAGCTAGCGTCCAGGCTAATGCCCAATCGGCATCAAGAGGGCGCTTGTTGGAGGCGAATTGCCCCAGACCTACGCGCAGTGGCAGTGGCATCTCGTAGCTATAGGCGACAACGTTGGGAGGTGGGCCAAGGTAAAGTTCTGGATCGATCTTGGTGTTGCTCAGGTAATCCAGAAAACCTTCTGCATAACCCCTGAACGACCTATTTTCCCCGTAGATACTCAATAGGCGTCGGACTTCTTCGACGATCAAAGGAAGCTCAGCCTTGACGCCCGGGTCACTCACTGCGTCAACGAGTGCTCGACGCTCTAGACCATAGAAATACAAAAAGACGTAACCGGTGTCTGCCAGTGGGTCACGACGACCGCTCTCCAGCCATTGAAGGTATCCACGGCGAGCCTCTGACGTGATGGAGTGAAAACTGGGCCAATAGGACATCAGCCGTTCTTCTAGATCGACGTGTGTCTTTGCGATACGGAGCTTGGGGTTTATCAGTGAGGGTTCTTCGGCATCGTGCCGGCGACCTAGCACGCTGCCCATATAGAACATGCCATCGGGAATTGAAAAACCGGAAACGGTGACAGATTCACCTGCTGGCACCCAGCGAACATCAGGTTTTTGCGTGCTCGCATTTGGAATTTTGAAGGACTTTGAAGATGCTGAGCCGAGTTGGACAGTGTAAAAATCAGAGATTTCCTCTGTGCCCATATTGCTCCCTGAAACCTCACGGCTAGAGAAAGTGATGCCTGGCCGTTGATGTTCTCGCAGATGTTCAGTCTCCGAAACGGCCACTGACAATTGCTCGGCCTGTCGCCTTGAGCGACGAACCAGCAGCCAAAAAACCGCGGCAATGCAAGCAATAACACCAATGGCGATCCAAGCATTTTTCGGGATCGATGCGACTGCGCCGAAGGCCAGAGCGAAAATGATCAGGATGCCGTTACTTGTAGAATTTTTTGCCTTCTTCCTTGCCATGAGTCGTTTCAACCTTGAAAGATGGGTGCTGGCGCAATGGCAGTATCCGATAATTGCCCTACGAGAACCATGGGCTGAGGAACGCTATTGATCGGAAAATTTTTGCTCGCGCACGAATAGCTACAATCATCAGAAGTAGCTTTTCAGCATGACGCGCGCAGATCATCCCACTCCATTGCTCATGGCTGCGATTCATTGTGGGCAGCTACCGGTCAGAAGTGGATGCTCACTAAGTCGATGATGCCAGCCCCCGTTGCAGAAGCTAGGATTGTTGCGTTGGCCATCTCTTTTCGACTAGCCGCGGCGTGCGCCTAAGCCCTGATCGTTCGCAATCAGTGCCTCGAATTCTTCGATGGTAATTTGGCCACGAAATGGAATCCCCCTACTTTTTTCCCCAAAAAAACGCCGGCTCTTGATGGATGTTACTGGACTCGCTTAGAGCAGAACACCGCCGGAGCTCAAGTAAATACTAGCTTAGAAAAATCCAGAGTAAAATTTTGAAAGCTTTCAAGAAGTATGAAAAAGGAGATGGGGTGCTAGGGGGCGAGTGTTCGAATCACTCCGTCCCGACCATATTATTCAATGACTTAGCCCAATCTGAAAGGTTGGGCTTTTTCATGCCTAAAAAATACCCCCGCATTGCCTGGTGGCAGGGCTGAAAATCCAGAGCCGTTTCCAACGTTCCTGCTTCATCCTCCAGGTTCTGTCATGGACGAAAACGGCCCCAGTGCTCATTCAACAATACGTCCGGTTATCGTGGCTTACCTTGAAGCACTGTTGCGAGAATCGGTCATGGCCGACAAGGCCACGGAGGTCGCTGCTGTGCGTGTTTCTACACCTAACTTCACATACACATGTTCCAGATGTTTGTTCACGGTGCGTGGGCTCAGATCAAGAATGGTGCCGATGTCGCGGTTGGTCTTGCCGCAGGCCACCCAGCGCAGAACCTCGACTTCCCGACCGGTGAGCTGAAAGCGTGCCGACAGCACCCTGTGCGCCGGCTCGTCGTCCAGGCTCGGCGGGGCTGGCTGTGACGCCGCTCGGGCCGACAGCAGGATGCGCGAGGTGCGCAGGTGCGCGGCGACCCGGGCCAGCACTTCGTCGGTCTGGATCGGCTTGGTCACGTAGTCGCTACCACCCACTTCAAAGCCCTGGACCACATGCCTGCTTTCCGTCAGCGCGGTCATGAACAGCACCGGAATATCGGCGTTGGCCGGTTGCTCCTTGATCCGCCGGCAGGTCTCGAAGCCGTCCAGGCCCGGCATCATCGCATCCAGCAGAATCAGGTCTGGACGCCGGCGTTCGATGCGGTTCAGGGCGCTGAGCCCGTCGAGGGCCACCAGCACCATGTAGCCGGCATCGTTGAGGGCGTCGGAGAGCATGGCGAGGTTGTCCGGGGTGTCGTCCACAATCAACACGACACCGGGTTCAGCGACTGTGGTCAGTGCATTCATCTTCTGCCTCCTTGAGGGCGCGATTGATTTCGTCCAGGCGAAAATTTTTCAGCAGCTTGCGTAGCGAACTGATGAAAGGGGCGGTGGCTGGCGTCTCGGCCTGGATGGCGTCGAGTTTTTCGTGCAGACCGCGTACGTAGCCGATGGCGCTGAGTTCGCCGAGGGCGATGAGGTCAGGCTGTGAGGGCAATATCCCCGGTTCGGGGAATGTCGCAGGGGCTGGTTTTTCGCGGCGCAGCCAGTGCAGGTCGAGCTGTTTCTGGATCCGCTCAAGCAGCTCCGGGGTGTGTACCGGCTTGGCAAGGTAGTCGTTGCAGACACTGGCCAGGCTGCGCTCGCGCTCGTCGTTAAAGGCATTGGCCGATATCACGATGATCGGTGCCGTGGACAACGCATTGCGGCGGATCAGCCGGCTGGTTTCCCAGCCATCCATCGTCGGCATCGACAGGTCCATGAGAATCAGGTCCGGCCCCAGCAGGGCGACCTGGCGAATCGCTTCCTGGCCGTTGCTGGCCTGGACCACTTCAAAGCCCAGGGGCGTAAGCATGCCGCTGAGGACCTTGCGATGGTCCACATGGTCGTCCACTACCAGCACCAGACGCCGCGGCCCCTGGTAGCCGATGATGTCGTGTTCGACATGGATCACCGCTTGCGGCACCCGTACTTGCGAGAGAAACAGGCGCACCTGGAAACAGGTGCCCTTGTCCTGCTGACTCTTGACCTGCAACTCGCCGCCCATCAGCGAGGTGAGCATGCGGGTAATGGTCAGGCCCAGGCCAACGCCCTTGTCCTGGCGCATCAGATCACCGCGCTCGAAAGGCTGGAAGATTCTCTCGATGTGCTCGGGGTCGATGCCGATACCCGTGTCGATGATGTCGAAGGTTGCCGTCTCGCGCATGTAACTGACCCGCAGGCAGACCTCGCCGCTGTCGGTGAAGTTGACCGCATTGCCTAACAGGTTGATGAGGATCTGCCGGACGCGCTTTTCGTCACCTCGCACCACCGCCGGCATCTTGCCGATCAGCTCCAGGCGAAAGCGCAACCCTTTGTCCCGTGCTTGTGGGGTGAACATCAGCTCCAGATCGTGGATCAGTTCCGGGAAGGGGATTTCCGTCGGCTCCAGGCGCAATTTGCCAGCCTCGATCTTGGCCACATCGAGCAGGCCGTCGATCAGCGACAGCAGGTGCGAGCCGCTGCGCAGGATGGTCGCCAGGGCATCCTGATGCTGCTCCGGCATGGCCGCGTCGCGCTGCAGGATCTGGGTAAAACCGAGGATGCTGTTCAACGGCGTACGCAGTTCGTGGGACAGTCCGGTGACGTAGCGACTCTTGGCCGCGTTGGCCGCCTCGGAAGCCTCCTTGGCATCTTGCAGTGCCTGGTCGGTCAAGCGGTGGGCTTCGATTTCCTGCATCAGCAGCAGGGTCTGGCGGTCCGATTCTTCCTGGGCCACGCGGCGGCTTTCCCGCGTCAGAACGACCCACCAGGCGAGGATGGCCGCCAGTACCGAGAGCGTCAGGAAGGCCTGGAAAAATGCCTGGTACAGCGTCGCCTGGGCTTGCGGCGAGTGGGGCAGTCCCTGGGAGGCCTGGCCATAGATCAGCGCCAGAGCGCCGCTGAGCATCAGGATCAGCGCGAGCAGCAGACCCAGGTAATGCACTAGCCGGGTGTGCAGGCGTGGCACCGTTGCATTGGGCAGCAACCAATGCAACAGCGCTTCGAACTGCGCCGACAGACGCCCGTGAGGTTTGCAGCGATCGCCGCAACGCGCATCCAGCGAACAGCAAAGTGAGCAGATGGGCGTGCTGTAGGCCGGACAGAAAGCCATGTCGGCGGTTTCGAACGGGTTGCTGCACAGGCCGCAGGTGATCAGCGTGCTCGGTGCCACCGGTTGCAGCAGTAGCGGATCGCTAGTGCGGGCAATGTAATAGCGGCTGCGTGTGGCCCAGGCCAGCAGCGGGGTCATGACCAGCGAGGTGCCGAGGGCGACGAAGGGCGGGGCGGCCTGGGCCAGCGCACCAAATAGACCGAAGTGGGCGAGGACCGACAGCAGCGAGGCAATCAGCATGGAGCCGACGCCCACCGGGTTGATGTCGTAGAGGTGAGCGCGCTTGAACTCGATGTATTTCGGTGACAACCCCAAGGGTTTGTTGATCACCAGGTCGGCGACCACCGAGCCGATCCAGGCGATGGCGATGTTGGCGTAGAGACCGAGCACCTGGTCAATGACGTCGAATACCCCCAGCTCCATCAGCATCAGGGCAATCGCCACATTGAACACCAGCCAAACGACGCGGCCGGGGTGACTGTGGGTGACCCGGGCGAAAAAGTTCGACCAGGCCAGGGAGCCGGCGTAGGCGTTGGTCAGGTTGATCTTCATCTGCGAGACGAAGACGAACAGCACCATGGCCGCCAGGGCCCATTCCGGCGAGGCGAACACATAACCGAAGGCCACCAGGTACATCTGGGTCGGCTCCGTAGCGCGCTCGATGGGGATCTCGTGTTGCAGGGCGAGAAACGCCAGGAAGGCGCCAGCGAACATTTTCAGGGCGCCGGGCAGGATCCAGCCGGGGCCGGCGCAGAGCAGGGCGGCCCACCAGCGCTTGCGGTTGGACGCGGTTTTTTCCGGCAGGAAGCGCAGGTAGTCGACCTGTTCGCCGATCTGCGTCACCAGGGACAGGGCCACGGTACAGGCAGCGCAAAACGCCAGCAGATTGAAGTCGCCGCTGGCATCACGGCCCTGGAAACTGGTCCAGTCGCTGAAGGCCTCGGGGTTTTTCAGCAGCACAAACAGATAGGGCAGCACCAGCAGCACCAGCCACAACGGCTGGGTCCAGAGTTGCAGGCGGCTGATCAGGGTCACCCCATAGGCCACCAGGGGGATCACCAGCACAGAGCAGATCACATAAGCAAAGGCCAATGGGATATGGAAGTACAGCTCCAAGGCCAGGGCCATGATCGCTGCTTCCAGGGCGAAGAACAGAAAGGTGAAGCTGGCGTAGATCAGTGAGGTGATGGTCGAGCCGATGTAGCCGAAGCCGGCACCGCGGGTCAACAGGTCCATATCGACGCCGTAGCGGGCGGCGTAGTAGCTGACGGGCAGGCCGGTGAGGAAGATGATCAGGCTCACGGCGAGGATCGCCCAGAAGGTGTTGGTGAAGCCGTAGCTCAGGGCCAGCACCCCGCCAATCGCCTCCAGGGCCAGGAACGACACCGCGCCCAGGGCGGTGTTGGCGATGCGCAGTTCCGACCACCTGCGAAAGGACTTTGGTGTGTAACGCAGGGCGTAGTCTTCCATGGTTTCGTCGGCGACCCAGCTGTTGTAGTCGCGACGGATCTTGGCGATGCGCTGGGTGCCAGGTGGAAGCACGGCGAAAGACTCCTGGGGTCAAGGCGCTCCGTGCCTGGCGGGTGTGCCCGTGGCGGATAGCCGAGCAATTTTCATGCCCTGCACCGCGCCGTCTTGCCGCGCCAACTGTTGCCTGCGCGCGCGTCCGCGCAGTGCCGTTCAGGCGGGGCCTGGAGCGATAGCCTGCGCCGCCTTGGTGCATTTTTCCCTACGTCAAATGACGTATGCGCTTACGTCAGGCTGCGTATACCCGTCGCCGATCCGCGCCGCCATGCTGATGCCACCACCGTTGCCGGCCGCCCCAAGGCGAGCTGTCAGCGTCACCGCAGAGGAGTAGCAGCATGGAACCACGATTGATCCGGACCAAAGGCCTGTTGCCGCGCCGCCTGGCGCTGGGGGCGGCGGCCCTGTCGCTATTGGCTGCCAGTGTGTTCAGCCAGGGTGTATGGGCCGACGAGGCCAATAGCACCGGCCTGGCGGTGACCGCCACTGAAGTCACGGTCGGCCAGTTGCACTCGGCCACCGGCACCATGGCGATTTCCGAGACCGGTTCGATCCAGGCCGAACGCCTGGCCATCGAGCAGATCAACGCTTCAGGCGGCATCCTCGGTCGGCAGATCAAGGTGATCCAAGAAGACGGTGCCTCCGACTGGCCGACCTTCGCCGAGAAGGCCAAGAAGCTTCTGGTCAACGACAAGGTGGCCACGGTGTTCGGCTGCTGGACCTCGGCGTCGCGCAAGGCTGTGCTGCCGATCTTCGAGAAAGAAAACGGCCTGCTCTACTACCCGACTTTCTACGAGGGGCTGGAGCAGTCGAAGAACGTGATCTACACGGGCCAGGAAGCCACCCAGCAAATCCTCGCCAGCCTCGACTGGATCGCCAAGACCAAAGGCGCCAAAACCTTCTACCTGGTGGGATCGGACTATATCTGGCCACGCACCTCGATGAAGATTGCCCGCAAGCACATTGAAAACGTGCTGCACGGCACCGTGGTCGGCGAAGACTATTACCCGCTCGGCAACACCCAGTTCGGTTCGCTGATCAACAAAGTCAAGTTGAAGAAGCCCGACGTGGTGTTCGCGGCAGTGGTGGGTGGCTCCAACGTGGCCTTCTACAAACAACTCAATGCGGCGGGTGTCAATTCGGCCAAGCAGACCTTGCTCACGCTCTCGGTCACCGAAGATGAGTTGCTGGGCATCGGCGGCGAGAACATGGCCGGTTTCTATGCCTCGATGAAGTACTTCCAGAGCCTGGACAACCCCAACAACAAAGCCTTCGTCGACGCTTTCAAGGCCAAGTACGGCAAGGATTCGGTGATCGGCGACGTGACCCAGGCCGCGTACCTGGGCCCATGGTTGTGGAAGGCTGCGGTGGAAAAAGCCGGCAGCTTCGATGTCGACAAAGTGGTTGCAGCCTCGCCGGGCATCGAGTTGAAAACCGCGCCTGAAGGCTACGTCAAAGTGCATGAAAACCATCACCTGTGGAGCAAGACCCGCATCGGTGAAGTGCAGCCCGATGGCCAGTTCAAAGTGGTGTACGAGTCCGATCTGATCGAGCCGAATCCGTTCCCTAAAGGCTATCAGTAAGGTCTGGGCCATCGCGGCAGGCCGACTCCAACACTCTGTAGGAGCTGGCTTGCCGGCGATGGAGCTTCAACGTTTTTCCACATCCTCCCTCCAAGCAGGAGTCCATCATCATGGAATGGCTATCGGAATTTGGTGCCATCGCGGCGATGCAGGGGTTCAACGGCTTGTCCGTGTTCTGTGTGCTGCTGTTGATGGCATTGGGGCTGGCGATCATTTTCGGCCAGATGGGGGTCATCAACATGGCCCACGGCGAGTTCCTCACGATCGGCGCCTACACTACCTATGTCTGTTCGAGCCTGACCAGTCATTTCGCCCCGTGGTTTCAACCCTATTATTTTTTCATCGCCATCGCCCTGTCGTTTCTGGTGGCCGGGGCCATCGGCTGGCTGGTGGAGTGGGCGATGATCAGTCGGCTCTACAAGCGTCCGTTGGACACATTGCTGGCGACCTGGGGGCTGTCCCTGGTGATGCAGCAGACCTTCCGTTCGGTGTTCGGCGCCCGTGAAGTCAGCGCCACGCCGCCGGAGTGGCTGATGGGTTCGTTCAACTTCACCGAGTCCATCGAGATCCCGCGCAACGGCCTGTTCATGATGGCCCTGACCCTGCTGCTCACCGCGGCCATTTTTCTCTTGCTCTACCGCTCACGCTGGGGCCTGCAAGTGCGGGCCACGGTGCAAAACCGGCTGATGAGCCGTGCCGTGGGCATCAATACGCGCAAGGTCGACCGCATGACTTTTGCCCTCGGTTGTGGTGTCGCGGGGGTGGCCGGCGCGGCCTTTACCACCATTGGCTCCACCGGGCCCACCGCGGGCTCGCAGTACATAGTCGACACCTTTCTGGTGGTGGTCTTCGGCGGCGCACAAAGCCTGTTCGGCACTATTGCGTCGGCGTTCGTCATTGCCCAGACCCAATCGATCTCGGAGTTCTTCCTCAGTGGTTCGATGGCTAAGGTGCTGACCCTGTCCGGGGTGATTCTGATCCTGATGTTGCGCCCTCAAGGGTTGTTCTCCATCAAAGTGCGCAAGTAGAGGCGAGCCAATGAAGCTTTTAGACAAGATGCTGGCGGGCAAGCAGAACCTGTTGGGCGTGGCCCTGTTGGCGCTGCTGATTCTCGTGGTCTTCCCGCTGACCCTGGATGCCTTTCGCCTGAACATGGTGGGCAAGTACCTGACCTATGCCTTCGTCGCTGTCGGCCTGGTGCTGTGTTGGGGCTATGGCGGCATTCTCAGCCTCGGGCAAGGGGTGTTCTTCGGCGTCGGCGGCTACTGCATGGCGATGTTTCTCAAGCTCGAAGCCTCCGACCCGCAGAGCACCAAAATCCAGTCGACGCCGGGCATTCCGGATTTCATGGACTGGAACCAGATCACCGAACTGCCGTGGCTCTGGGTACCGTTCCACAGTTTCAGCTTCACCCTGTTGGCGGTGATCCTGGTGCCGGTAGTGCTGGCCTTCATCATTGGCATGGCGCTGTTCAAGCGGCGGGTGGGGGATGTTTATTTCTCTATCGTCAGCCAGGCCATCGCGCTGATTCTCACGGTGCTGATCGTCGGCCAGCAGGGCCTGACCGGCGGAGTCAACGGCATCACCGATCTCAAGACGCTGCTCGGCTGGGACCTGCGCAGTGACAGCGCCAAGCTGCTGCTGTACTTCATCAACGCGGCCTTGTTGTTCGGCTGCATTTTCATTGGCCGTTTCGTCCTTGCGTCGAAGCTCGGGCGGCTGCTGATGGCGATGCGCGATAAAGAGGAGCGGGTGCGCTTCTCCGGTTATGACGTGGCCAGTTTCAAGATTTTCGTGTTCTGCATCGCCGCTGCCTTCTCGGCCATAGGCGGCGCCATGTTCGCCTTGCAGGTGGGCTTCATGTCGCCTTCGTTCGTCGGCATCGTGCCATCCATCGAGATGGTGATCTTTGCCGCTGTCGGCGGGCGCATGTCGCTGCTCGGCGCGGTGTATGGGGCCTTGCTGGTGAACTACGGCAAGACCTATTTCTCCGAGTCCTTCCCCGAATTGTGGCTGTACCTGATGGGCGGGCTGTTCATTGCCGTGGTCATGTACTTCCCCAATGGTTTGGCCGGACTCTGGGACAGCCATGGCCGCCAGGCCCTTGGCCGTTTATTGCGGCGTACCCCGCAGCAAGCTGTCGTTGCCGCGCCCCTGCCGGAGACGTCGCGCACTGCACCGCCGACCCCTGCTTCTGAACGCCCTTCGCTGGAGACGCAGCCATGACCGCCGTAGGTTTTCAGATGAACAAGCCGGTGCTGGTTATCGAGGGGCTGACGGTGTCCTTCGACGGTTTCAAGGCCGTGGACAACCTCAACCTGTACATAGACCGCAATGAAGTGCGGGTGGTGATCGGGCCCAACGGCGCAGGCAAGACCACGGTGCTCGACCTGATCTGCGGCAAGACCCGCGCCACCAGCGGCAGCATCCAGTTCGATGGAAAGGAACTGACCAAGATGCGCGAGTACAACATCGTCCGTGCCGGTGTCGGGCGCAAATTCCAGAACCCGTCGATCTACGAAAACCTCACGGTGTTCGAGAACCTGGAGATGTCCTACCCGGCCGGGCGCAAGGTGTTTGGCGCGTTGTTCTTCAAGCGCAGTGCCGCAGTGATTGCCCGGGTTGAAGAGGTGGCGCGGGAGATCTTTCTCGGCGAGCTGTTGCAGCAGCAGGCCGACCTGCTGTCCCACGGCCAGAAGCAGTGGCTGGAGATCGGCATGCTGCTGATGCAGAACCCGGACCTGTTGATGCTCGATGAACCGGTCGCAGGGATGAGCGTCAACGAGCGCGTACAGACTGCGGAACTGCTCAAGCGCATCAGCCAGGGCCGCTCGGTGCTGGTGATCGAACACGACATGGAATTCGTCAAGAGCATCGCCCATAAGGTCACGGTGCTGCATCAGGGCAAGGTCTTGGCCGAGGGCAGCATGGAGTCGGTGCAGAACAACCCGAAAGTCATCGAAGTCTATTTAGGCCATTGAGGAAGCAGGCATGTTCAACGTAGACAAGCTGTCCTGTGGTTACGGCCAGAGTCAGATCCTTCACGACCTCGACCTGGCCGTGGCCAAACGCGAAATCGTCGCCGTGATGGGACGCAACGGCATGGGCAAGACCACGCTGTTCAAGAGCTTGATGGGCATCCTTCCGCAGTGGCGGGGGCAGGTCAGCGTCGATGGTCAGGAAGTCTCGAATCTGGAAACCCACGAGCGGGTGGAACACGGCATCGCCTATGTGCCTCAGGGGCGGATGATTTTCCCTAGCATGACGGTGTTGGAAAACATACAGACCGGCCTGCCGGCATCGGCCCGGGGCCAGGTGCCCGAAGACCTCTATGCGTTGTTTCCGGTGCTCCACGACATGCGCTCGCGCAAGGGTGGCAACCTTTCGGGCGGGCAGCAGCAACAACTGGCGATTGCCCGGGCACTGGCGACCAATCCCAAGGTGTTGTTGCTCGATGAACCCACCGAGGGCATCCAGCCGTCGATCATCAAGGACATCGCCCGCACTTTGAAAGAGATCCGCCACCTGCGCGACCTGACCATTGTGGTCTCCGAGCAGGTACTGTCATTCACCCTGGAAATCGCCGACCGCTTCCTGGTGATCGAGAAGGGTCGCTTCGTGATTGAGGAGACCCGGGACAAGGTCGACGAATCCACCATCAGTCGCTACCTCTGCGTCTAGGCGCGATCGGCCCCCTTGTAGCAGCTGGCAAGCCAGCTCAAAGGGGTACGTCATCCAACGTATTGGCCGATTCGTGCCGCCATTCGAGACTGGTTCCAACGCGGTACATCCCTAATGTTCAGGAGCTTCGCCATGACCGATACCTTGATCAAAGTCGACCTCAACCAGCCCGCCACCGAGAACGAACAGATCCACAACCGCTGGCATCCGGACATTCCCATGGCCTGCTGGGTCACGCCGGGGGATGACTTTATTCTTGAGACTTACGACTGGACCGCTGGCGCGATCAAGAACAACGACGACGCCTCGGATGTGCGTGACGTCGACCTGTCCACCGTGCACTACCTGTCCGGTCCAGTGGGCGTGCACGGCGCCGAGCCGGGGGATCTGCTGGTGGTCGACCTGCTGGACATCGGCGCCAAGGCCGAATCGATGTGGGGCTTCAACGGCTTCTTCTCGCGGCAGAACGGTGGCGGATTCCTCACGGATCACTTTCCCAGCGCACAGAAAGCCATCTGGGATTTCAAAGGCATGTTTACCAGCTCGCGGCACATTCCCGGGGTCAACTTTGCCGGCCTGATCCACCCCGGATTGATCGGTTGCCTGCCCGACCCGGTAATGCTCGGCGACTGGAACCGCCGTGAGCAGGAACTGATCGACACCCACCCGACCCGCGTGCCGCCCCTGGCCAACGCGCCGCTGGCCGCCACCGCACACATGGGCAGGCTCAAGGGCCAGGCCCGGGATGATGCCGCGGCAACGGGCGCGCGCACCGTGCCACCGCGTGAACATGGTGGTAACTGCGATATCAAGGACTTGTCCCGGGGCTCGAAGATTTTCTTCCCGGTCTATGTCAAAGGCGCCGGGTTGTCGGTGGGGGATCTGCACTTCAGTCAGGGCGACGGCGAGATCACCTTTTGCGGTGCTATCGAGATGGCCGGCTGGGTTCATATGAAAGTCGAGCTGATCAAGGGCGGCATGGCCAAGTACGGGATCAAGAACCCGGTGTTCAAACCCAGCCCGATCATCCCGACCTACCAGAACTACCTGATCTTCGAAGGTATCTCGGTGGATGAAGCCGGCAAACAGCACTACCTGGACGTGAATATCGCGTATCGCCAGGCCTGCCTGAATGCGATCAACTACTTGACCAAGTTTGGTTATTCCCCCGCCCAAGGCTATGCCCTGTTGGGTTCTGCGCCGGTGCAAGGGCATATCAGCGGCGTGGTCGATATCCCCAACGCCTGCGCGACCCTCTGGTTACCCACCGAAATCTTCGAGTTCGACATCAACCCCAACGCCAACGGTCCCATCAAACACCTCGACGGCAGTATCGATCTGCCGATTGCCCCGGACCTGTGAGACACGCCCGAGCTCGATCAATATCTGGAGAGCGCCATGCCGACCTATGAGTACGAATGTCAAACCTGTGGTTCTTTCACAATGTTGCGGCCCATGGCCCAACGGCACGAGTCGTGCCAGTGCCCGTCTTGCGCGGGCCCGGGAGGGCGGTTGCTGTTGTCTGCGCCGGCACTGACGACGTTGGCGAGCAGTCAACGCCAGGCCATGGCGACCAACGAGCGAAGTGCCCACGCGCCGCAGACGCTTGGCGAGTACCAGCAGAACCGTCGTCATCCCAGTGGGTGCAGTTGTTGCGCACCGAGCAAACCGCTGGCCCCGACCAAAGAAAATCCACAGGGGCTCAAGCGTAAAACCGGCTCCAGACCTTGGATGATCAGTCATTAACAGAGGTAAATCTCATGCGTCATGGTGATATTTCCAGCTGCCCGGATACCGTGGGTGTCGCTGTCGTCAATTACAAAATGCCGCGGCTGCATACAAAAGCCGAGGTCATTGAAAACGCCCGCAAGATTGCCGACATCATCACGGGGATGAAAAGCGGTCTCCCCGGCATGGACCTGGTGGTGTTTCCTGAATACAGCACCATGGGCATCATGTACGACCACGATGAGATGATGGCGACTGCCGCCAGTATTCCAGGCGAAGAAACTGCGATCTTTTCCGCCGCGTGCCGTGCGGCTGACACGTGGGGGGTGTTTTCACTGACCGGTGAGCGGCATGAGGAACATCCCCACAAAGCCCCGTACAACACGTTGGTGTTGATCAATAACCAGGGCGAAATCGTCCAGAAGTACCGCAAGTGCATTCCCTGGTGCCCCATAGAAGGTTGGTATCCGGGTGATCGGACCTATGTCTGCGAGGGTCCCAAGGGCCTGCAAATCAGCTTGATCATTTGTGATGACGGCAACTACCCGGAGATCTGGCGCGACTGTGCAATGAAAGGGGCGGAGTTGATCGTCCGTTGCCAGGGCTATATGTACCCGGCCAAAGAGCAGCAGGTGATGATGTCCAAAAGCATGGCCTGGGCCAATAATTGCTATGTGGCAGTGGCCAATGCGGCCGGCTTCGATGGGGTTTATTCCTACTTTGGTCACTCGGCGATTATTGGCTTCGACGGTCGTACCCTGGGCGAATGCGGTGAAGAGGAAATGGGCATTCAGTACGCACAATTATCCGTTTCGCAAATCCGCGATGCGCGAGCGAACGACCAATCACAGAATCATTTGTTCAAGCTGCTGCATCGCGGTTACACCGGGGTCTATCACTCCGGGGACGGCGACAAGGGAGTGGCTGACTGCCCGTTCGACTTTTACCGCACCTGGGTACTGGACGCGCAGAAAGCCCAGGAAAATGTCGAAAAACTGACCCGTAGCACCGTCGGCGTGGCTCATTGCCCGGTGGGAGAGCTTCCCCACGACGGTAAAGAAAAACACGCAGGCTAGACCATGCCTTTGGTGAATGATCGCATCGACCCAAACCACCCCCAGCCTAGCCTGACCAGCGCATCACCGGCAGCAGATTTGTTGACCTCACGCTTCGTCTTCAATCCCGCCCAAGTCATGGCGTTGTTGCGCAGTCGAATTGTCGGCCAAGAACACGCCATGAGCGCGGTCGAGGCGTTGCTAAACGTGGTTAAGGTCGATATTGGTGAACGTGAGAGACCGTTGACGGTGAACCTGTTCATGGGGCCGACCGGTGTCGGCAAGACCGAAATAGTACGTCTGCTGGCACTGGCCATACACGGTCGCGCCGATGCGTTTTGTCGCATCGACATGCACACCTTGGCCCAGGAGCATTACTCGGCGGCGCTCACCGGAGCGCCACCTGGTTATGTGGGGAGTAAAGAGGGCGTCAGTCTGTTCAATAGCGAATTGATTCAAGGCACCTACAGTCGCCCAGGCATCGTGCTGTTCGATGAGCTGGAAAAAGCCAGCAAGGAAGTGGTGCGCAGTTTGCTGGGCATTCTTGAGAACGGCCAACTGACCTTGGCGGGCGGTAGCCGAACACTGGATTTTCGCAATAGCCTGATCTTCATGACCAGCAACATTGGAGCCCGGCAAGCGACCACCTACAGGGAACGTTTTTCACGCGGTTGGCGGCGCTGGCTCGGCATCGCCCCACAAGGTGAGCAGGCTATGTTGGAGCTGGCGTTGCACGCGTGGTTCGAACCGGAGTTTCTAAACCGTATTGATCGCATCCTGGTTTTCCAACGCATCGAAACCCGATGGCTGGAAGCGTTGTTGCAGATCGAACTGAACAAACTCAACCAACGTCTCGGTCAGCATCGCCGTACGCTGGTCCTGGACGTTGCGGCAAGCCACTGGCTGTGCCAAAAGCATGACCCACGCTTCGGTGCTCGGTCCCTGACAAGGCGAGTGCGGGTTGAGCTGGAGCCTGCCATCGCTGAGTGTTTGCTGGCTTATCCGCAGGCAATGCAGATGGTTGCGACGGTCGAATCAAACAGGCTCAGGGTTGTTCCATTGTCGTAAGAGACGACACCGGATTGAGGTCCGCCGTGATACCCCGCTTACCGGCGATCCTGACCAGCATTCAGTGTCTCGTTGCCGAGTTCAGCAGTCGAGGATTCAGCCGGTGCAAACTTTTGGCGGTTTTCTTCTGACACGAACAATCTCCTGGCCGGGCAGTTGCCCGAGTCGGGAATAGGTCTGTGATTCGACATCGGCCACGGGGTTGCCCAGGCTGACAGTTGCCGATGGTCGAGCCGGGAGGGCCTCAGCACTCTCTATCACTGTTGCAGGCGATGCCGCGACGGCAGAGCGAGTCTGGATGGGAATGGCAGAGCTGGCGTGGTTGTTCAGGTCCTTGGCACGGGCGTATGCCGAAGCAACTGGCATGGCTGGAAAGGTCATGATCCTGATATTCAGCTGCCCCATGTGCCGTGCTCTGAATCAACGCCGACGGTCTGCCCGCCCGCCTACCATTTTGCAGAAAACCAGTATCGTGCGAGCTTCACCTGGGTTCTAAGGCCTACCTGACCTTTTACGCATAAATCCTCCAGTTCCTCGACTGACCTCAAAGGATCCTTCTTTGCGCTGGGTTTCAGGCCATCTTGATAGGTTGGGCCAAACTCAGGACTGGCCTGCGAAAGGAGTCGGATTGCTTTCGCGTAGTCGTCTTCGAGATCTTCGGGCAAGGTGCCGCACGCTGCTTTTGTATGCTGATAGACCTGCCCCCACATGAAACCCGATTTGTCGGGGGTGTTGAGGTCCGAATAGGAGTGGGCTGCTGCAGAGGTACAGTAAAAAGTCAGTGACATTGCAGCCATTAAAAATTGTTTGTGCATCGTTTGTTGATCCCTTCCGTGGTTGTAAAAAAAACGACTTATACATTGCGCATCTTCTTCAAGTCCACGTTTTGCGCGCCCGGCATGGAGCGTAAGCGCACCAACTAGGCTGCGGGTGGCTACGTTGGTGACTTGGAAGGGGTGACTCGCTTTTAGCGAAAGCGTCTATGCAGCTCTTCGCAAAGAAGTAATAAGGACATTGCGTGCTACAAAAAGTGATTCTGCTGATTCTGATCGCCAGCTTGGGCGGCTGCATGGCCACCGCGATGCGGATGGATTACGACAAACACCGATGCCCCTATATTGGCCTGCGCTTTGACTGGTGGCTGGTGGGTACGTCCAAAGGAAAGCTGATCCCTTTCTTGCTTATCGACGCGCCGTTCTCACTGGTGGTCGATACCGTATTCTTTCCCTTCGAATATCAGTACAGCTGCAACCTATAAGTGACTGCGATTCTTACGTGTCGGGGGATTTGTGGTTACTGTTGGCGTTGGTTCACGGCAAGGTCGGTCCGCGAACCAGGATTCAGACAGAGCGCTTTTCTAAAGTAGAGGGATTCTCATGAAAGCCGTAGTTTACGAAGCCTTTTCCCAACCCCCACGTTTGATGACAGTCGAAGACCCGACCCCCGAGCGTCACGGTGTGGTTGTTCAAGTCCTGGGTACGGGCGTCTGCCGAAGCGACTGGCATGGCTGGAAAGGTCATGACCCTGACATTCAACTGCCCCATGTGCCCGGTCACGAATTGGCGGGAATCGTGGCGGAGGTGGGGCGGGATGTCACCCGATGGAAGGTGGGCGATCGTATCACCGTGCCTTTTGTCGGCGGCTGCGGCGCGTGTCCGGAATGCAATAGCGGCAACCAGCAGGTGTGCCACAGCCAGTTTCAGCCGGGTTTCACCCATTGGGGCTCTTTCGCCGAGTATGTGGGGATTCACAAGGCGGATTTGAACCTGGTTGCGTTGCCGGAAAGCATGGACTTCGCCACGGCGGCGAGCCTTGGTTGTCGGTTCGTCACTTCGTTCCGTGCGGTTGTCGATCAAGGCAAGGTCACGGCGGGCCAGTGGGTGGCGGTTCATGGCTGTGGTGGCGTGGGGCTGTCCGCCGTGATGATCGCCCACGCTATCGGGGCGAACGTCATCGCCATCGATATCTGCGACGATAAGCTCAAGCTTGCCCAGTCGCTCGGTGCCGTCGCGACAATCAACGCAAGCCGGGTGGCGGATGTCACCGAGGCGGTACTCGAGATTACGAAGGGCGGCGCTCACGTTTCGCTGGATGCCCTGGGTCATCCAACGACCTGCTTCAACTCCATCAATAATCTGAGACGGCGTGGAAGGCATGTCCAGGTCGGTTTGATGCTGGCGGACCACAGCACGCCCTCGATCCCAATGAGTAAGGTCATTGCCTACGAGCTGGAGATCTGCGGCAGCCATGGCATGCAGGCTCATCGTTACGGCACGATGATGGACATGATCACGTCCGGCAAGTTGGCGCCTGAAAAACTGGTGGGTAAGACCATCAGCCTTGAGCAATCGATTGATGCGCTCATGAACATGGACCGGTTTGACACCGCAGGCGTTACGGTTGTGACGCAGTTCTAAACGCTTGCCGCTGGCTGGCCGAGGGATTCCCGATAATGCGCTTCGTCGACTTCGGTCAGGGTTGCATAACCGTCGTAGTGATATAGGCGATGTTGGTCACGGGCGTAGCGGTCATTCAGGAACTCGAGGGTGGCCAGGTCGATCCGCTTGGCGCTCAACGGGCGTCGATGACAGAACAACTTGCGCGTGCCCAGTTGCAGGAAGTCGGGGTGGGGCACGCGCACTTCATCAGGAACGAACGCCACGTCCAGCGGCTTGCCTTCCGAGAAGATCAGCGTAGGGCTGACAGCATAAGTGCCGAGCATGCGGGTATCCGAGGGATGTAGCTTTTTTTTCGCCTCACCGTAGTAATACACCGTGTCCTGATCCTTGGCCCAGCCATGCCCACAGGACTCGAAAGAGGCCGCTTGTGCCTTACGAATCGGTTCCGGGGGATGGTAAAAAATCCGGTGGCAGAACACCGTCTTGCCGTCGGTCAGGTAGGGTGGGCCGAGTGAGCGAAAATGTTCCGCCGATTCCGGGGAAAAACGTTCGGGTACTTCCGTGTCGGCGTTATGGAATGGGATCAGATACAAACCGTTGGCATCACCGCACAGATGCGTGTCCAGCAATTTGAAACTCGCTGCGTCCAGCCCGTTGATCACACGTCCATGGAAATACACCTGGCCGCCCCGTTCGAAACCGAGACCGATGGCCTGTAGTGGCAACGTTTCCGTGTATGTTTGCGCGGCTTCAGGCTGTGCCTGCAAGCGGTGCCACCAATAACCTTCCAACTGTGGATGGGCGTCGAAGTAAGGCGCCCACGCCTCTTGCATGGCCGCATCGATGATGCCGCCAGAGCCCAGCGGGCCGTGCTTGTCACCGACCAGCACGGGCGAGTAATCCTGGTCATTACGACAGGGCTGGATCACGACGAAGCTCTCCACGTCGACATCGAGGCGTTTCTGGCGCCTGTAGACGTGTTGGTGATCACGGTAATAATCGAACCCCAAGTGACGAAAGCTCGGGCCATGGGCATCGCGCAGGCGGGTCCCGGCGGCGTAGACGTACTGGTCGTCCACGGCAAAATACTCATCCTCGTATTCGCTGGCGCTGACCACGCGGCCGCCTTCATCGAACGCGGGCTGCCAGCACTGGAGCAGGTGGAAGTCGCCTACGTAGCGAATGGTTTTTCCAGTCAGGTAATAGGCGCGTTGCTTGTCCTTGGCATAGCGTTCGTTAAGCACGGTGAAGGTCGCCAGGTCGGCATTGTCGATGCGGTAGAAGTATTCATAGGCAATGCTCGAGCCTTGCTGCGCTTGCACGATGATCGACTGCCCATCGGTGCCCCAGCGTTGGGCGAGCATCTGGAAGTTGTCCGGGTTGGCGACCGGCAGTGGCGTGCCGTCCTTCTGGTGCAGGGGCTTGAAGCCCCTATAGACTTGATCGTCGATCACTCGATAGGACGGGTGGTTGCAATACCGCACCCGCGCCGTGGCGCTGGCGATAATGTGCCCCTGCAAAAAGAGATGCACACCGTCGCAGAACAGCGCGGATGCTGAAGTCACCGAGGCCGGGGACGAGGCCAGCAGGGCCAGCCTGTCGGGTTGCGCCTCGTGGATTTGGGTAATCGCGTACTCGTCGAACCAATAGGAACCGGTTGCGTCACGCCAGTACTGGTGGCCGAGGCTTTCCAGGCCCTTGTCGAACCGAAACGGCAGGGGCTGCAGCGCATGGTAGCCGTGGCGCTCCCGGTAGGCCGGAAGCAGGTAGTAATCACGCTGGGCTTCGCGCAAGACCCAAGGGTTGCGTCGATGCCGCCAAACCGGCTGACCGGCCAGCAAGGGCGAGGGCGGATAGTGCCCAGCGCTGGCACATTGTGCTAACTCGCCAGGTCGTGTGCCTTGAGGGTTGAGCATGATGTACACATCAGGCACTTGCCCATCGCCCAGCAGCACACCGTCCAAGAATGCGAAGCCTTGATGCCATTCAAGGTTCAGCGGTTCCCAGTCAGCAATAGCAGTATCTATGTCTGTCATGTCATTGCGATCTGAACGTTTCATGGTTGGCCAAAGACGACAAGTTTCACCCGAGTTCGACCCCTGGCGAGGCTGGTCCAAGAGTGTATACTTTGGCAAATTTTGTCAAAAAACAGGCAAAGTCATGAGTACCATGAACATCTCCCTACCGGACGCTCTCAAATCATTCATAGATGATCAGGTTAGCCAGAGAGGCTACAGCACCAGTAGCGAATATGTGCGGGAGCTGATTCGCAAGGATCAGGATCGGCAGCAGCTGCGTGGCTTGATACTGGCCGGGGCGGAGTCTGCTCCCACTGCTCCTGTGAATGGCGACTACTTCGAATCCCTTCGGGCCAAGGTGCGCAAGGGGAGAGGATGAAGGCGAAACCCGTCATTGCGCGAGCTCTTGCCAGCCAGGATGTAGAGGACGCCATCAACTATTACCTAGGCGAGCAGGCAGAGCAGGCGGCACTCAATTTCATCGACGCCTTGGAAAACGCCTATATGCACATCAGCCGCCATCCGGCATCGGGTATGTCCAGGTACGCCCATGAGCTGGATGTCCCCGGATTACTCTGCTGGCCGCTGAAACGTTATCCCTATCTGGTGTTCTACGTGGAGTGCAACGAACACATTGACGTATGGCGAGTTCTACACGCCATGCGGGACATTCCTGAATGGATGTCATCATGAGTCAAGCGAACCCGTTGGCCACAATGACGTAGCCCAATCTGCAAAGATTGGGCTTTTTTACGCCTGAAAATAGGGACCACCAAACCAAAGATCCCCGCCGCCACGCTCAAAAAATGAACTTGAACAGCGCAATCACCACGATCAGGCCAATCAGGAAAATGATACCTACGGTACCGCCAAGGAATTTCAACATAAGAACGCTCTCATCGGATGGGCTTAATCGTCTAGACCGCCACCGATAACGCTCGTTTCGTCGAATATTCATGCGTGATGATCAATGGACCGCAAAGGACCTTGGCACTGGCACATGTTCGAATTTGGAAATGGTCTTGATCCAGTAACGGCGGTAGTCCGTCTGGTCCGGTGCCAGTGGCTTGTGGCTGGACCATGGGTGTTTCTCCTTCAGGCTGGCGCGGTACGCTTCCCATTCTTTCTGCTCGGCCACTTCCCGGGCTTTGCTCCGGTCGTCGAACCAGCCCAGCACGTAAGCTTCGCCCTGGTCCGTGCCGTGCGCTATCAGCAAATAAATCTCTGTCATGACTGACCTACCGTTCTGTCCTGCGCCCCAGTGGCGGGGTCTTATCCTGGGTATCGGCCGTTATTGGCGGTTTTTGAGATTGATCGCAGAAAAACGCTGAGCCCAGAGGTGCGCCTGACGAAATTGATGAACCGTCGAGCGGTCGCTTGGGCTGGCGAGTGCTTCGACGGCGGTTTTACGCAAATCGCTGTCTTCATCCACGATCCAGACGCCCGGTTCCTGGCTGCGCAGGGCCATTTCACCGAAGCGGGTGGAGATGACGGGCAGGCCGAGGGCACGGTATTCGTAGTATTTGATCGGGTCGACCGAGGCGGTCAGGCGATTGAGCTTGAACGGGATCAAACCCACCGAAAACCTTGCCATGGCCGCGATTGCGCTGGCGTGAGAGCACTCGGGGAGCAACTCGATGTTGGCAGGCAATACGCATGACGAGGGTGTGAAGACGGGGCCGATCAGCTGGATTTGGTTTCCGGGATTGGCCTTTGCCAGTGCTATGACCAGGTCCCAGTCGAACCAACGACCCAGCGTGCCGACATAACCCAGCACCTGTTGCTTGGCACCGAGGTCCAGGCTCTCGACCGGCGCCAGTGCCTGCATGTCACAGGCATTGAGGGCCAGTTCAACCTGGTCGGTCATGCCCATGAGTTTGTCGCGAAGCGGGCTGGAGGACGCCAGGACTGTGCCCACCCGTCGAATGAGCTGCGCCTGGCGACGTTCCATGGACCCGCGTGACAGGCCCTGATAAAAGGCCGGGAAATCGTCCATGGCATCGTAGACGGCAGGGCTTTGCGGGATCAGCGCCAGCAGTTGCAAGGCCAGCTCGGAAGGTTTTCCCACACAGATCATGCAGGGCCCTTGGGCGGAGAATGCCACGGCCTCTTTGAACAGGTTGCGCCACAATCGCTTGAGCAGCACGGCCGAGCCTCGCAGGGGCTCGATGGGTAGGCTCTGGGGTTTGCGGACCCGCAACCAGGGTGGAACGCTGACGCTTTGCTGATCGGCAACAGGCGGCTTGCGCGTGAGGTCGGTCAGCGTCGGTAAGCGTGTCGGGTACGGATCGATCCAGAAGACCGGCGCCCCGGTCTGCTGGTGATACCAGTTGACGAAGTGATGGGGGCGCTGGCTGAAGCTGGCCCATGGTACCGGGGACAGGTAGATCATGCGCATGACTGGAAGTACTGCCTTAGAGCGTCGACGATGCGCGCTGCGGCCTTGCCGTCGCCATAGGGGGAAACCCCACGCGCCATACTCTGGTACGCCTGTGGGTCATCGAGCAGACGCTGTGCCTGTTCGACGATGGTGTCCCGGTTGGCGCCCACCAGCTTGACCACGCCGAGCTCGACGGCCTCCGGGCGTTCGGTTTCTTTCCGCAATACCAACACGGGTTTGCCCAGGGCCGGGGCTTCTTCCTGCACGCCCCCGGAGTCACTGATGATCAGGTAAGAGCGCTTTATTGCCGCGATAAACGGCGCGTAATCCAGCGGTGCGCAGAGGAGGATGTTCGGCGTCTGGCCGAGCAATCGATGGGCGACATCCTTGACGTTTGGGTTGGGATGGACGGGGTAGAGGATCTGGATGCCTGGGTTGCGCTCGGCCAGGTCCTTGAGGGCCTGGCAGATATTCTGGAACGGTTCGCCGAAGTTTTCCCGTCGATGGCAGGTCACCAGCACCAGGCGTTTACTGGCGTCCAGTGGGATAGCCAAGGTTGAGTCCCGTGCCGCGGTCATCAGCAAGGCATCGATCACGGTATTGCCGGTCAGGGTGATATCCCTGGCGGCGACACCCTCGCGCAGCAAGTTGTCCACGGCATGCTGGGTGGGTGCGAAATGCCAGCGAGCCAGTTTGCCGGCGATCACCCGGTTGGCTTCCTCGGGGAACGGGTTGCACAGGTCCCAGGTACGCAGGCCCGCTTCGACATGACCGAAGGGAATCCGCAGGTAGAAACACGCCAGTGCGGCGCACATGACCGTGGTCGTGTCGCCTTGAGCCAGTACGACGTCCGGTTTCTCGGCTTGCAGTACGCTGTCGAGTTCAAGCAGCAAGCGTGAGGTCAGCGCCGTCAATGACTGGTTGGGGCGCATGAGGTCCAGGTCCAGGTCGGCGGTGATTGCAAACCCCTCCAGCACCTGATCCAGCAGGCCTCGGTGCTGGGCGGTGGCGAGTACCCAGCAATCGATATTGTTTTCGGCCTGGAGTGCCTTGATCACGGGGGCCATCTTGATGGCTTCCGGACGCGTACCAACGATGCAAAGTACCTTGCGGGTCATGCCTTTTGATTTCCTATCGTGGTGGCAAGCGAGCGTGCTATCCGGTCCGCGTTGGCCATGAGGGTCAGCGTGTGGGATTTCTCGGTAAGACTGGGCAGACAGGCACCGTCGACAATGTGCACACCGCCAAGGCCCGCGACTTCGCCAAGGCCATCAGTCTGCCCGATCCTGGGCGTCGAGTGCATGGGCAGGGTGCCCGCATAATGGATATCCGCCCCCGGCCTGCCGACGGTGAAGCTCATGGGCATCAATAGCGCGCCCATTTTCCAATAGATCCGGCGCAGCTTTGCCTCGGCGGCCTTCATGAGCCCGGGGAGTTCCGGATGCTCGTGGCCGTTGATGCTCAACGAACCGTCAGGGCGCAAGACCGCCGTGTTGTGAGACAAGTGCCCGGGCAGGAAGATATTCCCGACGACGCAGGCGCTGAGCAGGTTTTTCAGCAGTTCGATGCTGTAGCGTTTGCTCAGGGGGATCCGGCTGACAAACTCGGTCATGGGCAAACCTGTGGTGCTGAACGTCGAACCGAACGCCGTGGCACCGGATGTCAACGCCAGGGCAAACGATAACTGGCCCAGACCAAATGCCGGCGCCCTTGGGGTCCCGAGCATTTTCGGCAGCCACAGCAGGAAGGCAGCCGTCGGCGATGACAGCAGCGGTATCGGGGCCGAATGGTTCAGGCCCTTGAGGGCGAGCCGGGTCGAGGCCAGGGTGCCCGCCGCCAGCAACAGGCGTGTGCCGCGCCAGCGCCGGGCGGAGCGAGGATCGATGATCGTCCATGAACCGTCCTGTTTCTGCAGCTCGTCCACCAGGAAGTCCTGGACGTGCTGGAATCCCGGGTACTGCTTGAGTTTTCGCAGCTCTTGCGATGCGCTGTACAAGGCCTGGTTGTGACAGCCCCACAAGCAGTTTCCCGCCAGGTCGCAGGCCTTGCGCTCGTCCAGGGGCTGGCTCAAGACGGCGACCCGGGAGCGGCCAAGGCGAAACCCCAGGTCGGGAAACGCCCCACGACGCCGGGCGTAGTGATCGAGCAGGCGTTGATGCAGGGCGTCCAGTGGCAGCGGCGGTTGCGACCACTCATCGAGGCCGAAATAGCTTGAAAGATCGTCGTCGATCCGGCCGCTGATGCCGATCCGGCGGGCGACCGTTTCGTAGGAGGCCTGCATCTCGGAGTAATCGATGGGCAGCCCGGCAAAGTCGCTGGCACCGAGCGTTGCCACGCCGCAACCCCAGGCATTGGACAGGCCTCCGGTTGCCAGTGAGCCGATGCCGATAAAATTGTCGGTCTCGATGCGATTGCCGGCGCTGAACCCTTCGAAGACATGGGCATGGGTCGGTGTCTTCAGTTTGGGCGATACCGCGTCCGGTTGGTTCAAGGCGTGGAAGTTTTCGCCGATCATCCATTTCCACTGCTGCGCGTCGTGGGTCCTGGCGCTGAGGAATGGGCGGGTTGGCAGCGCCGATGAGCCGCTACTGGCCTGGGCATCGACCATGAGGACTTTCAGGCCCGCCTTGACCAGCGGATAGGCCGCCGAAGTCCCGGCCGGGCCGCTGCCGACAATGATCACATCGAATTCAGGTTTCACGGTGGGCTTCACTTCCAAGCAACAGCTGGCGGGCAAAGGAACGGCACGACAGCGCCGCTAGCTGCCACACCAACGCTTTGACCGCGGTGAGTCCCAATGCAACCAGCGTGGCGACAGGGCTGCGCGACTGTTGGACGCCGAGAAACACCAGCGCGCCCTGGGGACTGGCTTCGGCGATACCGAGTGCAACCTGCAGGCGCCAGGCCAGTTCCTGGCCGTCGGGCTTGCGCAGGACGCCGGGGCTGTCCAGGAGTGTCAGGAGTATCGGCCAGCCCATCATCAAGGGCGAATGAATGACGGCGCGGGTTTTTCCCGCACGCTCCAGTGCCCGGGCATAGCGACTGACCAGGCTTCTGTGCGGCGGGCGTTTGAGCAGGTAGTTCAGGAGCACCGTGGCTTCCTGGAGAAGGCCTCGACGTTGCCCATGGCCGGAGCGATGCATGCCGTGGGCAAGGGGGCGCAGTTGGATGCCGAGTTTTTGCAGGGACCGCTCGCTGTCCATGGGCGGCAGGTGGATGAGGGCGAAAATCCGCTCCAGGCCCAGTTTCGTGCTCAAGGATCGCCCGAGCGACCGGCGCAATAACCTGAGCAATGGCACCGGCAGTGGGATTGGCAGGCGAGTGGCACGGACCCGGTGCGTCGCGATCGACTTCAGGAAGCGGCCAAAGGCAATCGGCCGCACGGCGCCCAGGTTGAGGACCTCGGCATGCATGTCGTCGCGCTCGGCAACGGCCAGTATCGAGGCCGCGAGGTCGTCGACATGGATGGGTTGCACGCCAGGCGCGGGCATGAGGATCGGAATGAACGGGCTTCGACGAACCAGCCCTGACAACAAGCCGAAGAGCCCACGTTCGGGGCCGCCGTAGACTTGGCCGGGACGGATCACGGTGCCTCCGGCGGCCAGCACGTGCTGTTCGATACACCACTTGGTCCGGCCGTAAATGCTCGGAGCCATGGCCCCGGCGGTTTGGCTGGAGATGAAGATGAACCTGGCCGAGCCTTGTCGGGCGCACTGGATCAGCGCTTGGGCCGCGTTGACTTCGTCGTCCGCACCGGCGTCGGTCCCCGTCGAGGTGTCGGCTGCCAAATGGACCAGCGCCTGAACGCCGACCGGGCACTCGGGGGCCGGGCCCCGCAGGTCATAAGGCAGCCAGGCATAGGGAGCCGGACCCGGCTGGCGCGTCGCGTAAATCACCTCATGTCCCCTTGCCGCCGCAAGGGCGGACACCCGCTGTCCGATGTAGCCTGTCGCGCCGGTGATCAATAGCTTCATCGTCATGCACCTTCGGCGCGGTCAGGGGGAACCGGCGGATGCGTCGCGGAATGAAACACGAACAGTTTGCTGATCCAGTAGGTCAGGGCCACGCAGGCCACGTCGCAGACAAATTTCACCGGAGCAGGGCTGTCGACGATATACAGCCCCGCGCTGAACAGCGCCGACGCGACCGGGATATTGATGGCGAGCAACGAGAAATAGCGCACCGCTTGAGCCTTGCTGCTGCCATGGCTCGACTGGAACGTGAAGTGCCGATGCAAAAAGAACGCGAACACACCGGCGACGCCTTTGCCGATAACGTTGGCCAGCACGGGTTGCTCCTCGAATAGCGCGATCAACAGCAAAAAGGCGCCCATGTCCAACACATAGGCCACGAGTTGGATGGCGCCATACCGAATAAAGGTCAAGACGTCCTCCTGATGAGCACGATGTGATGCAGGGCCAATACCCGCCTCAACGGCTGCAGGAGCTTTTCAACGACTTTGAGCACGGGGATCAACGCGTCAGGCAGTAACTGGCGAAAGTTCAAGCCGCCGGAAACCAGGTAACGCAGATAATTGCCGCAGATTTCCTGATGGACGATTTCCAGGCCTGGGTACTTGCTCTCGAACGCCTGCCTGTCGCGAACGAAGATGATGTAGCTCAGAGCCTGGTTGGCGCCGTTCATGGGGCCGCTCGACGGTGTTTCCCAGGATGGGAAGTGCATGTCGAAGCCTTCGGACTTGAACAGGCGTTTATAGAGAAAAGCGGCAAAGGGGCCGTGGAAGGGCTCGATCAAAATGGCCCCGCCGCCGATCTTGAGCGTTCTTTCCAGTTCCGTGAAAAACCGATCGGGGTGAGGGAAGTGGTGAAAACAGTTCTGGCCATAAAAGGCCCTGACCGAGTGATCGTCCAGGCTCATTGCCTCGGCATCGAGTGCCATGTCCAGTTGTTCGGTGGCGACAATGTCCGTGGCCAGTACTTCAGGGTATGAATGACGCATGGGCGCGATGCCCGCCCCCAATTCCACCTCAAGGCCTTCGACCTTGAAGTAACGGTCTGCCAGGCGATGAAACGCGTGGTGGAACTCCACGAAGACTTCCCGGAGCATTCGCTTGCGTTCAAGCACTTTGCCGTGAAGTTCGAGGCGCTCGCCGCCATCGACATCCAATGCCTTGAGCGACGGGTCCGATAAAAAATCTCTCAGCGCTTTAATGAGTTTTCTTCCCGCAATGACGTTGCTTTAACACGCCTGGATTGCCGTGGCCGGCTGGGCACCGAGGCGATGTCGTAACCGAGGAACGCCATGATCAGTTGCAACCCCATGAGCATCGGCAGTGCACTAAGCATCACCGTGCCGGCGGGTGTCGCGATGCCATTCTGCGCCGATTCATACCAGTGATAACTGCCGAAGAAGATGCCGAACAAGAACATGACAATCCCGATCGGCAGTTCGATCGAAGCCAGGGACATGTCGCGAAGATAATAGTTGTAGAGCACGCGCTTGGTGAAATTGCGCAGGTGTTTGAACAGGAATTCGCCAACGATCTTCGAGATCTTGAGGTGACTGACTTCGTCGCCGTATCGGGCCTCCATCGGAATATCCACCACCACGGCGCGCACGGTGTTCAGGCGGAACAGGATGTCGGTCTCGAAAAAGTAGCGCTGGCTGACCTTGTCCAGGGGTAACAGCCTGGCGACGTCACGGTGAATCGCCGTGTAGCCGTTGGTGGGGTCGAACAGATCCCAGTAACCGGTCGACAGTTTGGCCATCAACGACAGTACCGCGTTGCCGAACAGGCGCAGCCGCGGCATCGATTGGACTTCTTCCAGGTCGAAAAACCGATTGCCCTTGGTGTAGTCCGCTTCTCTGGCCAGGATCGGTTCGATGAACAGCGGGATCAGGGTCGGGTCCATCTGGCCGTCCCCGTCGACTTTGACGATGATACTCGCACCGTCGGCGAGGGCTGCTCGATAGCCGGTCATGACCGCACCGCCCACGCCTTGGTTGATCTCATGGGGCAGCACCTTGACCCGGGGGTCGTTACAGGAAGCCAGGACATGCCCGCCGGAACCGTCCGGGCAGGCATCGTCGATGACATAGATGCGCCAGACCTCCGGCCCTATGGCCTCGATGACCCCGACGATGTGCGCGGTGACCCGATAGCTGGGGATGACGACGGCGACGCGTTGTTCGTCCGTGAAAAGCGCTGTTTTTGAGTTCATCGATATCGCCCGCTATTGCCTGAATGAAAGTGACTTGAACTCCAGGGGGATGTCGGTGTGCCCGGACGCATAAATGATCACGGACGTGGCATTCGCGGGGGCAACGACGCTCATCTCATGGGTCTCCCATTGCGTGGTGCAGTCAAACGTCTCGATGCTGGTGGTAATGAAGTCGCCTTGGTCGTCCATCCAATTGGCCTGGATTCTTCCGGCGGTGGCCGTCGTTGCGCAACGTGCGGACACGCTGTTGATGTACGTCAGCCCCGGCGTCACTTCGACCCGCTGTGTGGCCGGTGTCTTGACGTTGACGGTCAGGATCTTGCGCGACGCGTCATAGGTCGAGGGTGACGTCAGGCTCCAGCCCTCGAGGTTGGACAGCTGCGGGTCGAGCAGGTGTTCGTCGTGGGTGACATTGAGCTTGCGCAGGTCCAGGTCACCCAGTCTGGCATACGACGTGGACACCGTGAGCAGCCGATCGAGTTGCACCTGGGGAAGGGACTTGAGGTCGATCACCAGCCAGTTCACCTGGCGTCGGCGCAAGCGCTGGGTAAGCTCCAATGGTGAGGTCGCCGCGTCGAATTCGTTTTTCCACTTCAGGTTGTACCACGACGCGTAGAGGGCATCGCCATGCAAACCCGCCATCAAGGGCGATGCAAAGACCGCCACGGGCTGGTTCCCGCTATTCAAGGCGTTGACGGTGTCGACCATGTTTCGGATGGGCAGGCGTTCCAACAGGTAGGCGTCCCGACCGGCCTGGCTCAACAGCGCAGAGGGTTTGATGTCGCCATAGTAAGTCGCGGCCTGGATGAAACGGGTATTGGTCAGGACCAACACGGCCCCGGCGACGATGGCGAGGCTGCGCGGGAAGAACCTGGGGTCGGAAAAGGGCAGTGCCAGGATCACTGAGAACAGCGCGAATGAGGGGAACACATAACGCAGGTAGGCCGTTGAGTGGAACGTCATGAACATCGCGCCGGCGCCGACCAGGAGGATGCACAGGGCTTTTTTGTTGCCGCTCAACAGCACGGCGACGGCGGCCGTGGGCAGCAACAGCCATTGAAAGCCTGCCGCGCCGACGCGCCCCTCGATGAACTGAGGCGACTTGAAGACCATTCGATAGAGAGTGTCCCAGGTCATCCCTGTACCGAAAGCGGCTGGCGGTTCGAAATTGATGTTCGGCCAGAGTGGCGAATGGAAAATGGCATTGAAAAACGGAAACACCGGGTTACCGGTCAAGTACCCGGCAGAGACGTAAGGGGTGGCACCGGCCAGTATCAGGCCGGCACTGCCGAGCAGGAGCGTCTTGACGATGCCTGGGACAGCCCAGGCCTTGTACTGCACCAGCAGCATCACCAACAGCACCGGCAGGACGCTCAGGGTCACCGCCTTGGTCGCCATGGCGAAGCCCAGCAGGACGCCGGCCAGCAGCAGTTGCGACAGGCGCTCCGTGGGATCCGGCGTGAAACGTGAGACCTTCAGGATCGCCAGTGTCCCGGCCATCATGAAGGCGGTCCACGCCGACTCGATGTGCAGGCTGCTGCTTTCAGCGAAGGCGAGGGGCGTCGACAGAAAGATCAGGCTTGCCCAACGGGCACTTGTGGCAGAGCCTCCGGCCCAGAGGGTCATGTTGCGGATCTGCCACGCCAGCAGCAGGGTGAATGCGCTGTTGCTCAGGCGCGCTGCCGTTTCGCCGCCCAGCATATAGACGATGCTATAGATCCAGTCGGCCAGCATGGGCATGACTGCCCACACATAGGTGCTGGCATCGAACGACCATTGATGCCGCTGGGCCAGGTGTGAAGGGACGAAGAGGTGCATGGCCAATGCGTCGTGCCCGACCTCTGGCATGAAGGCGACCAACACGTAAAGACAGGCGAAGCTGCAGATCAGTACGTCGAGCGCCGTTTGGAGCGGTGTTTGCGTTGATCGGCTGGCCTGGATGTGTCGCAGCAGTTCACGGCCTATCGACGTGACGTGTCCGTGGCCCAATGCCAGCGGCAACAACAGCAGCGCGCCATACAGCCCGGGGTAGTTGATCGGCCAGTAGGCCGCCAGGCCTGTCAGCGTACCGAACGCACCGGCTCCCACCAGCAGGTGGACGCTCCAGTCGGCCGAGGCTGCTTGCCTGAGCACCCACCTGCCAAGCACGGTGGCAGACAGCGTGAACACCGCTACGACAAGCACCGGCCAAATCTGTGCGCAGGCGATGGCCAGGCACGCCAGCAAACCCAGGCAAAGAATGATCGGTGGCTTGCGCGTGACGACGGTGAGGGCGGCCAGGGCTGCCATCGACAGCAATATCGTCCGGGTGCCGCTGTTCATGGACGCCAGTTCAAGCGTAGAAAAACCGTACACGCCGACCACTGCACTCGCCAGTAAAACCAACACCACCACGGCGTACTTCAGGCTGAATCTGGGCAAAATATCGTCTCGGCTAAAGGGATAACGCTGTCCATTAAGGCAAACCAAGATCCGTGGCTCCCTTGAATTTGCATGCAAAGGGGCTGCTTACACGTCTCGGTACGTGTGCGGAACCCAGGATCCCCACTTGCTCTCGTAGATCGCCCGGTTCTTTTCGAAAAGGGCCTGTTTTTTCCTGGCTCCCAAGGTGTTGAACGAGGCGGACAGGTGGTGGTGAACGAAGACGTCTTCGGCACAGGCTGCGCGCATGCCATGCCGCTGTACGCGGCGGCAGTAATCGTCATCCTCGAAGAACCCCAGGCCATACTCTTCGCACAGGCCTCCGATTTGCTCGTAGGTCGAGCGCGGGAACATCACGCAGAAAAACGCCAGGGTGTTGATTTCGAACCACTCGCCCATGCGGGCGCGGGTCATTTGCGCGGCTTCGGCGGGCATGTCTTCCAGCCGCTCATAGCGGGTGCCGACTTTGGCCTCATTGCCGATGTTGTTGGTGATCGGGCCGATGATGCCGATTTCCTTATGGTCCTGCAGGTGACGGATCAGGCCTTTGATCCAACCGGCGGTGACCACCGTATCGTTGTTCAGGATGACCAGATAGTCACCACTGGCGGCGGCGAGGCCCAGGTTGTTGCCGGCGGCGAAGCCCTTGTTGTCCGGGTTGAGGATGACGATCCGGTCGGGATGGCCGTCGGCCCAGGCGCAGAGGTAGGCCGGGGTCTGGTCGCTGGAGTGGTTGTCGACGACGATGATTTCAAGGTTCGGGTATTGGCTCTGGGTCAACAGGCTGTCGAGGCAGGCCTTGGTCAGTTCGAGGTTGTTGTAGGTCAGCACCACGACGCTGACTTTGGGCTGGGGCAATGCCGCGATGGCATCGCGCAGGCTGGCGGCCCGGTGCTGCCAGGTCTGGCCTCGGGCGAACGATTGACGAGCCTCCAATGCGGCGCTGGCCTCCGGCAGTGTCCCCAGGACACCGCGCAGGGTCGAGATGAACTCAGTCGGCTCTTCAACCGCCCAGACCAGTTTGCCGAACTGGCTCAACTCCGGCAGTTTCACCGACACCACCGGTTTTCCCGCGCTCAGGTATTCATAGACCTTGACCGGGTTGGTGGCGAGGGTCAACGGTATGACCTTGAACGGTAGCAGGCAAACGTCCATGGCGTGGAGGTAGTAAGGCAGGGCGGTATACGGGACTTCACCTTCCAGGATCACATTCGGGTAGGCCTTGAAGTGTTTTTTTGCCTGGACGATATCACTGCCGATCAACAGAATCAGGTGCTGCGGGAAGGATTGGGCGACCCGCTTGACCAGGTCCAGGTCGAACCATTCGGCAATAACGCCGTAGTAGCCGATGATCTTTCTGTTGGCAGGGTCCCGGTAGACCCTGTCGGGACGTCGGCTGAAGAAACTGAACTCGCAGGCGTTGCGGATCACCTCGACGTTGCGGTTTTCCCGCTTGCCGTGTTGTTCGATCCAGTCGGATGTCGCCACCAGCAGATCGGCCCTGCGCATCAGGGCGATTTCCAGGTCGAGCAGTTCCTGGGCAACGTTGCCGAAACCTTCGTGATGATCCATGCAGTCATAGACCAGGGTGGCGTTGGGGACACGCCTTGCCAGCGGAAACCAGAAGGCGTGCTGGACAATGCAATCCGCGGCATCGACGTTCGCCGCTTCCAGGAGCATGGCCAGGCCTTCGCACAACTGGCGGATCACGGCCGCTGACGGAGGGGCATGATAGATGGCCGGTGCACCGCGTACCTTGAAACGGATCTGGAACAGCCGGTGGGAGCCTTCCAAAGGTTCTGCTTGGAAGCCGGGGGCCTCGTCGTCGATGAAATTGTTCGAGATATAAAAAGTCGTTTGTCCGGCCCGGGCCAATTCCTTGGCCAGGTTTTGTGGGCGTTGGATGCGAAAGTGCCAGTCAATCACGCCGAACATCAGGATCATGGGCTGCCCGAGGCTGGACGGTACGGCAACGTTTACGGGCGGTGGCAGAGTTTGCAGCGCAAAACCAGCGTCTGGCGATGATTCGCCTGGTGTTGCCTTGCCGGGTTTCAGCCAATTTCGAAGCCGACGCGCCAGTTTGCTTTTCTGCTGTGCGGTGAGGGGCAACCAGGCATAGACCCGGCGCGATAATTTATACAATTGCTTGCGTATCGAATAACGCAGCGGTGCACGTTCGATGGCGTTGCCCCAGTCGGAAAGCTTGAACAACTCGGCTTGCTTGGCCGCCAGTTGGGCACGCAAATCCACCGCCCAATCGGAAAACACGACAGCCTCTTTTTCCTTTGTCTGGATTAATGCCTCGGCGTCCTTGAGGTGCTGTTCGGCCAGCCGCAGTCGCTCACGCAGCCGCCCGGTCTTGCCTTCTTGAAGTGACAGGCGGGTGCGAAGCGCTTTTGAATCAAGGTTCAGTTGTTTGATAAGCCGATCTCGATTTTCGATTTCCTTGACCAACTGCAAGGCCTCAATGGATCTGGATTGTGTCGAGCGAGTCAGTTGGTCAATGCAATCAACAAGACGGTTGATCTGGTCCATGCGGTTTTCTGGTCCTTTGGTCAATACGGCAACGCACACGCGGTCTTTTTCAGGATCGATGTTGGCTTCAATCACCCGCCAGGCCTCCAGCCGTGCAATGAGTCAGCATAGCGGTTGCTGGACGGGGTGCCACGCAACAAACGTCATATGACGTCGGCGAAGCCTTTGCGTGTCCTCTGGAACCAGGCAAACCCGGCGCAGGCAATCAGCACCGAGACTGCCGAATAAGCCGCCAGGTGCTCCCAGTGCGGCGGCCGGCCCCAGAACATGACATCGCGAACCATTTCCACCGGCAGTGTCAGGGGATTTGCCTGCAAGGCGGCCTGATAGCTTTGCGGAAGCGTCGAGAGCGGATAGAAAATCGGCGAGAGAAACAGCATCGCCGTGATGATGACGCCGATGAACTGGCCGATATCGCGCAGGTAGACGCTTATCGAGGCGAGAAACCAGGAGATGCCCAGCGTCAGCAACACCAATGGAAACAGCACCAATGGCAGCAGGAGGGCGGTGATCGGTGGGGTTCCGAACAGGGCGATATAGAACATCAGCCAGGCCAGAACGCTGACCGCCATGTGGAACAGCGCTGCGCCGAGCGACACCAGGGGCAGGGTTTCCAGTGGAAAGACGATCTTCTTGACGTAGTTGGTATTGGCCAGCACCAGGCCCGGCGCACGGTTCACGCATTCGGAAAACAGGTTGAAGACCAGCAGGCCCGCGAACAGCACCAAGGCGAATTCGCTCTTGGATTCACCGCCGCCAGACCAGCGGGCCTTGAAAACGACACTGAACACGAATGTGTAGACCACCAGCATGAAAACCGGTGTGAAGAACGACCATAGAATACCGAGCATCGAGCCTTTGTAGCGACCGATGACTTCTCTGCGGATCAACACGTAGATCAGGATTCGATTGATCAGGACACTCTTGATCATGGCAACAGGGGACGTGCTGAACGACTGCATCGGTGCTTGATCCTCAAGGCAATAGCGGATGCTCCTCGAGTCGCATCCTCATGGAGTAGGCCCAGTGTAGATTCATTCGAAGTTTTTTATCCCATCTGTGCTTAACTCATCCGCAGCGCCCAACGAAGGACGGATTTCAGTGGCACCGCAATAATGGCCGTGATTCATGAAAGGGTTTTGCCGATGTCGTTTGAAGTGGCCATCCGCGCCGAAAACCTGAGCAAGTGTTATCAGATCTACGATGCGCCCAAAGACCGTCTATTGCAGATGCTGGTGCGCGGCAAGAAGCGTTTCTATCGCGAGTTCTGGGCCCTGGACGATGTTTCCCTGACCATCGCAAGGGGGGAGACCGTCGGTATCATCGGCCGTAATGGCAGTGGCAAATCCACCTTGTTGCAACTGATCTGCGGAACGTTGATGCCGACCCGGGGCGGTGTCCAGGGGCATGGCCGGATTGCGGCGTTGCTCGAGCTGGGGTCTGGTTTCAATCCGGAGTTCACCGGCCGGGAAAACGTCTATGTGAATGCGGCGGTGCTGGGCTTGAGTCGTGCAGAAATCGACGCTCGTTTCGATGACATCATCGCCTTCGCCAATATCGGCGACTTCATCGACCAGCCTACCAAGATCTATTCCAGCGGGATGCTGGTACGGCTGGCCTTCGCCGTTTCGGTCTGTGTCGAGCCTGAAATCCTGATCGTCGATGAGGCGCTTTCCGTCGGCGATGCGTCCTTTCAGTTCAAATGCCTGAATCGGCTGGAAGAACTGGCTGCCAAAGGCACCACGCTGCTGTTCGTCTCCCATGACATGAGCATGGTCAAGCGCTTCTGCCACCGGGTCATCTATCTGCGCGCAGGCCGGGTCGTGGCCAGCGGCTCGCCCGATGAAATGGCCGAGCTGCATTTGCTCGACATGCGTGACGAGCAACGTCGCTGGGCCAGTGGCGGGGTCATACCGGTGACGCGCAAGTCCTTCATGGGCGGGCAGGAGGGGATGGCCTTCGGGACCGAAGAGGGGCACATCAGCGCTGCCTGCTTCACCAACACCCAGCAGCTTTCCTCCAGCTACCTGTATGGCGACGATATCGAGATTCGCGTCGAGGCGTTGCTGCATGAGTCGATCACTCAACCCAACATCAGCTTCACCATCCAGGAAGCCAGGCTGCTGGTGATCGGTGGAGGCAACTTCGCACTGCAACCCGGCCCGGTCGAAAATGGCTGGCGGCGCGCGGCGATCACAGTGCGCTTCCCGGCCCACCTCGCCGAGGGGCGCTATCATGTCACGCTCAAGCTGTTGCACGGCGCGACGGAAGATACCTCGCAACTGATCGAGAAGCAGGTCGCGCCCTTGGCGTTCGACATGTTGCCGAACCACCAGGATTTTCTGGGCATGGTTGACCTGGGGTTGCAGAGGATCGACGCTCGACCGGTTGAGTCGCTTACCAAGGCCAGCGGGACTCAAGGGGCTAAGGTTGTGACGGAACACCCGGTCGAGCGCACGTGGCAGGTCGCTATATTCGGCACCTTTGACGTAGAGAACTATGGCGATCTGCTGTTTCCGATCATCGCCGAGGCTGAACTGACCCGGCGGTTGGGGTCAGTCAATCTGCATCGGTTTTCCTATCACGGGAAAAGCCGACCTCAATGGCCCTATGCGGTGACATCGCTGACAGAGCTGCCCCATGTAGCGGCGAGCCTGGATGGGGTCTTGATCGGCGGCGGTTTCCTGATCCGCTTCGATAAAGTGGTTGCCCACGGCTATGGTCCGACAACCGCCGATATCCATCACCCGACCGGTTATTGGCTGACGCCTGCGCTCATCGCCCAGCAGCACGCGGTCCCGGTCATGTGGAATGCCCCCGGGATGCATTGCAACGATATTCCCGACTGGGCCAGGCCGTTATTGACGATGGCCCTTGAGCAAAGCCAGTACGTGCGCGTCCGTGATGCACTGTCGCGCGATACCCTTGGTGCGCTGACTCGACAGGCCGAGATCGAAGTGTTGCCCGATACCGCGTTTGGCTTGCCCCGCCTGATCGATGAGCAGCGACCCTCGGCCGCGTTCATTCGCCTGCGCGAGCAGGCCGGGCTCACCGGCCCCTACATCGTGGTCCACGCCATTCACGTGGTGGAATCTTTTGTAAAACTGTTCGAAGACTACGCCGAGGCGTTCCAGGGCTATCAGTTTTTGGTGGTGCCGATTGGCCCTGTCCTGGGGGACGATCCGTCGGTCATTGCCGGGCGCTTGCCTGGGGCCGTCACCTTGTCGTTCTGGCCTGAACCGTTGCTCATGGCGGAAATTCTCAGCCAGGCCGAAGCGGTGATCGGTCATAGTTACCACCTGGCAATCACCGCCCTGGCGTTTGGCGTCCCGGTGTTCTGCTCGGCGGACCTGACCACGGGCAAATACACGGCGTTGGCTGGGTTCGACACACTCCACGCATTGCCGGACGTGGCGACAGTCGATCCGCAATGGTTTCTCGCGCGAGTCGGCAAGACCCGCCCATCGCCGGCGGCGCGTGCGGCGGCGGATCAATTGGTCGAGCATTGGGACCGGGTCGCGGCGATCATTCGCCAGGGCAAAACGTCGTCCCGGCCGGTGTTGGGCGCTTTTCTACAGCATCTGCCCAATCTGCTCGAAACCGCCGCCCAGGGTCGCGAGCCATTGCCGGCTGAATGTCCGGCAAGCCCCGTCGTGCCGGAGCCGGGCATCATCGAACCGGCACAGAACCTTGCAGCACAGGAGCTTGCCCAGCAGCAACGGATTGTCCAGCTCAGTCAGCAACTGGCCCTCAGTGACGCCAGGATGCTTGAGTTGCAGAACTCCAATTCATTCCGAATGACCGCGCCACTGCGCTCCATTGCCCGTGGTATCAGAAACCTGACAGCGAACAAGAACAGACAATGCTAGATCTCTCTCGTCTCACGCCAGCGGCGCTAAAGGCCCATCCCTATACCTGGGCTGAAATCGGCAGTCTGTATTCGCCCGAAGATGCCGCCGCATTGGCGGCGTCGTTTCCTCACGATCATTTCAAGACGGTGAGTGGTTATGGCGGTGAGAAAAACTATGACTATGAAGCGCGTGCCCTGGTGAGCATGGGCACCCATACGATCGCCTTCCCTGAAGAACTGAGCGAGGCATGGTTGAGGCTGGCGCAGGACCTTGGCTCGGCCGGCTATCGAGAGGCCATGTCGGAGCTGACCGGGATCGACCTGCGCAGCGTGCCGATGGAGGTCAACGTCTTTCATTACGGCCCCGGTGCGAGCCTGGGGGCCCATCCGGACCTTCCGGATAAACTGGTCACCCATATCCTGTATTTCAATGAGTCCTGGGACCGCAACGACGGCGGTTGCCTGACCATCCTGCACCGCAACGATCCCAGCGCCGTGGCGGCCGAGATCGAGCCACGGGTGGGCAATTCGGCGGTCCTGGTGCGCTCGGATAATTCCTGGCACGCCGTCACCCCCGTGGTGAGCGGCTGTCAATCTTCCCGCCGCAGCCTGACGGCAACGTTCTACCGGCCCGGTTCCCTCAGTTCCATGTGGCCGCCGGGTGACAGCACGCCGCTGCATGGGTACCCACGTGCTTAAGCTCGACAGCGCCTTGATCGACCGCGACGCCGCCTTGGCCCAAAGAGACGCGGCCATCAACGAGCGCGATGTTGCCTTGGCGAAAGTCGACTTCCTGCAAAACACCCGTTCGTGGCGTTTCACCCGCCCCCTGCGCTCGCTGTTCCGATGGATGCGTTATGGGTTTACCGCCGCCCAGGAGTTCCCCGACACGGCCGCTGCAATTGTCTACCCGGCAGCACCGGAGCCGTTGCCGAACGTTGAGGTGGACGCTGATTTCGTCACGAAGGGACGCCTGGATATTCTCTGCTTCGCCAACATCGATTGGGCCGCACGCTTCCAGCGACCGCAGCAGTTGATGAGCCAGTTTGCGAGCAATGGTTATCGGGTGTTCTATATCGTCCCCGCCCGTGTACCGGAACAGGGACAGCTCTATGGATTGACACCGGTGGCGCCCAACGTCTTTGAAGTGGTCCTGCAGCGCGAGGCGCAAGAGGCGTATTACGAACAAATAGTGACGCCTGAAAATCATCAGGCTTTGCTGCGTGCCCTGGCTGCATTGGTCGCCGACATGCAGATCAGAACCGCCCTCTCGGTGGTGCATATCGCTTACTGGAGCCCCGTGGCACTCAGCCTGCGCACCCTGCATGGCTGGCGCATTCTCTATGACTGCATGGATGACTGGGATGGTTTCCCGAACATCGGCGAACAGCTGCTGAGCGAGGAAAAGACCCTGGTTGCCCAGGCCGACCTGGTGACCGTTTCCGCCGCGTTGCTTTACCAGAAGTGGTGCGCCCACAACCCACGCTGCGTGCTGGTGCGTAACGCGGTGGATTTCGCTTTTTTCCGGCAGCACTGTTTTACCAACGACGTGCTGAGTGGGCTTGTCGGCCCGGTGATCGGCTACTACGGCGCCCTGGCGCAATGGCTCGATTATCCCTTGCTGGCGGCGTTGGCGGACCGGCGGCCAGCGTGGAACTTCATCCTGGTGGGGGACATTTTCGTCGAGGATCTGGCAGGCCTGGAGCACAAGCCTAACGTGCAGTTGCTGGGCCACAAGCCGTACTCGCAGATGCCGCTTTACCTGGATCATTTCGATGCCTGCCTGATTCCCTTCAGGCTCTACAACGTGACGCATGCGGTCGATCCGGTGAAGTTCTACGAGTACATCAGCGCAGGCAAACCGGTGATCTCCACGCCATTGGCGGAGATGAGCATTTATAAGGACCTGCTGTACTTCGCCACCGGGGTCGATGAGTTCATCGAGCAGATCGAGCAGGCCTTGGCCGAACGCGACCTGGCCCTGTACAAGCGGCGCGTGGAGCTCGCCCGAGCGAACGACTGGAAGGATCGATTCGATAGCATGCAACTTGCTATCGTCGGGCTGTACGAGAAAGTCTCCATCGTGCTCGTGACATACAACAACCTCAACCTGACGATTCAATGTGTCAACAGCGTTCTACGTAATACCACTTGGCCCCATTACCAACTGATTGTTGTCGACAATGGCTCGGACGATGGTACGGCTGAATATCTTGAGCGCCTGCGCCAAGAAGTGCCGACCGCGAAGATCATTCTCAACCCGGACAACCGGGGTTTTGCTGCGGCGAACAACCAGGGCTTGCGAGAAGCCGACGGTGACGTGTTGCTGCTGCTCAACAACGACACGGTAGTGCCTGGCGGCTGGCTGGACCCGCTGGTCAGGCATTTGAGAGACCCGAGTATCGGCCTGGTCGGGCCGGTCACGAATGCGGTAGGCAACGAAGCGAAAATCGCGATTTCCTACACCGACATTCAACAGATGCAAGCGTTTGCAGACCGCTACACCGAAGCCCGCAAGGGGCGGACGTTCGATATCTCGATGCTGGCGATGTTTTGTGTCGCCTTTCGCCGCAGCATCCTCGAAGAGGTGGGGTATCTGGATGAAGCATTCGGTATCGGGATGTTCGAGGACGACGACTACAGCCGTCGCGTGCAGGCGGCCGGCTACCGGACGGTCTGCGCCGAAGACGCGTTTATCCATCATTATGGGCAGGCATCGTTCAGGAAGCTGATCGCCAGTGGCGAGTATCAGGCTCTCTGGGACAAAAACCAGGCGTACTTCGAAAGCAAATGGGGGGCGTGGCAGGCCCACGTTCATCGTGACGAGCCTGGCGGGGAGATGGGGGAGAAGGCTGGGTCGCGATAAGGCCATCACCTTGACGGTAACACCGTCATCGCGAGCAAGCTCGCTCCCACATGGATGATCGGCAGCCACAAAATGCATGCACGCCGTAGAACCCTGTGGGAGCGAGCTTGCTCGCGATGTCGTCGACACCGACACATGCAACATCATCGCCATAGTGCCAAGGCTATTTCAGCGCCCGGGCAAATCTTCATCCATCAGGTGAAACGCCCGGGGAGCAAAACCAAGCCAGTCACTGGCGTGCGAATGGTCGAACACCAGGTCCTGGTTCATCCGCCCCACCAGGGCGCTTGAAAGATGTCGGTAGCGTGGCAGGCAGCGCAAAATCGAAACGCCCGCGCTGAGTGCCTTGGCGGGGAGGGGCAGTGTTCGCTCCGGGCGACCCATGGCCTGGAATATGCGCCTGACCATCATGTGATAAGGCAAGGCTTCTCCCCCCGAGAGGTTGTAGCCGCCACTGGGCAGGCCAGGCGTGCTCACGGCGGACAGGCACGCCTGGATCACGTCATCCCCGTGCACTGGCTGGCGCAAGCCGGTACCGCCACCGATAAGCGGGAAGAATCCGAAGCGCTGAATGAAACGCGCGATTTGCGAAACGTTCTTGTCGCGGCCAAAGCCATAGATCAGGGTCGGCCGCAGGATCACCCACTCGATTTGCCGTTCGATCGCCCACTGCTGGAGTTGTTCTTCTGCACGTATCAAGCGTTGCGCCACGTCCCTCTCCCGAGCGTCAGGCGATGCGTGCTTGGCGAAGCGGCTCGTGGAGGAGAGCACGACAACGCGTTTGACGTGAGTGCTGGCAAGGCGTTCCAGGTAGTCGGGCAGCACCCAGAGGGGGGCGAATGACAGGAACGTGTCCAGCGCCAATCCGTGCCAGTCGTCCGCCTTTCGCCAGGTCACACCGGGGCAGGGCACCTTGGGCAGGCTTCGAGTGAAGGCGCTCGTCAGGTGGCCGGTTTGTGCCAGCAATGGCAGGGCGCGCTCGCCCAGGAGGCTGGAGCCACCCAATATTCCTATCCGCAATTGAGCGCTCTTATCGTAGGTTCCATGCACTTCTAAACCGGGTGGTGGCGTGGCGAAGGACCACCAGGCCGAATCGAAACCAGACTCCGATTACCACGCTGACCCACAGGACGGTAGGGTACTTGCGGCGAAAGAACTTGCGATAGAACCGCAGGAATCCCAGGTGTTTGTGCCATTCGACGAAATAGGGACGATGACGACTGCAACCACCGAATACATGCATTACCCGGGCATCTGGTACGAACAGCACGCGCCAGCCGGCCTGATGAAAGCGCATGCACCAGTCGAGGTCCTCGCAATGAAGGAAATAGTCTTCGTCCCATAACCCGACACTCTCGATCGCTTCGCGCTTGACCAGCATGCACGCCCCAGAGATGGCTTCAACGGCAATGGGGGTACCGGGTAGCGGCTCCTTGTGCAATAAAAAGTCGGATAACAGCGATGGGAAAAGTCCTGAGAGCCGCGAAAGTCCGAAAGCCCGCATGAAGGCGCGCCTGGGCGTGGGAAATACCCGGCGTCCGCCGGCCTGTTCACTGCCGTCCGGGTTGCACAGGAACCCTCCGACCATGCCGATCTCCGGCGCGCTGCGCAGTGCCAGTAGCAAGTGGTCTATGGCATCGGCGGCCAGCACGGTGTCCGGGTTCAAGAAAAACAAGTTGGGGGCCGCTGACAGGTGGGCACCTTGGTTGCACGCCACGGCGAAGCCGAGGTTGGCGGCATTGCGTACGATGTGAAGCGAGTCGCCGGCAGCGTGGGTTCGCTCCACCAGCAGCAGGCTATCGTCATGGGAGTCGTTATCCACCACGATCACGCTGGAAGCGCCGGCGGCAAACGCCGACCTTACACACGCCAACAAAAGTTCACCGGCATTGTAGTTGACGATGATCACATCACATTCGCCACGCAGAGATGATGTGGCCCATTCATCCATAGCCAGCAGTTCCACTGCCTCCAACTTCATCACTCCTTGTACAAACCTGGATACGTATGGGATCGCAACTACTCAGGTCTGTCTTCAAGATAGCAGGTTCGCTTCGACCCGTTCCGGCCATCAACCATGACGACCGTGCGTGAAAGGGGCTGGGAACCTGTGTAGGGAATCCGTCCGGATGGATCACGCGCTCACGACGAGGCGCTGGGATGAATGCCAACGGCGCGCCAGGCGGCCTCGGCCAACTGCTGCCGGTAGTCTTCAGGGCTGCGTTTGACGCGGGCCGAGAGCCAGGCGCGGCAGTAGCTCTCCGCCGAACCGATGATCAGTGACGGGATCAGTTCGAAAGGCAGGTCCTGCAAATCCTGCTGGTGGGCCGGGTCGCTGAACCATTTCTTGAGCTCGGCGTTCCTGGCCAGATTCGCCTCGGCGAGCCGTTCGTTGAAGCTGCTGCGCGCGACCGCAAAGCGCGCCTGGTACTGGAACCGCGCCCAGTCGGGTTGGCTGACCACCCAATCGACGTAGCTGAACACCAGGGCATGCACCCACTCCTGGGTCGAGGTGACAGCGCCAAGGTAGCTGTCCCGCAGCCGCGCCTGATCGTCCAGGGCGGTCATGTACAACGCCGCGACCAAGCCTTCCTTGTTTTCGAAATGGTGATAGATGGCCCCCACGCTCATCTGGCTTTCGGCACGGATGATATCGATGGTGGTCGCTTCTATGCCCTGTTGGTTGAACAGCGCCAGGGCACATCGGAGGATGTGCCGCTTGGACTCGGCACGACGCCCTGGGTAGCAGCGCTCGAGGAGATCGACAGGTTCCATTTTTCGGCCCAGGCAAAAAGTGGCCATGGTAATTGAAACGAAGGTTCGGCACGAGCGATTGACAGGGTGGACATTTACAGAATATTGTTCTGTAACAGAGCAATATTCTGTAAGAGAGTAATGCTCTGTTCATGACTCCAGCCCACCTGACCAGAGATACCCATGAGCCAGACTCTCAGCATGTACCAAAGCGTTGGTCCGTCCGCGTTCAGCAATATGGCCTGCCAGATGGCACCGTACTTCGGCACCATCAACCCGGAGATTTCGCTGTTGGCCCCCGGCCGCAGTGAGGTGAAGGTGCCGTTCCGCAAGGAAATCACCAATCACTTGGCCTCCGTTCATGCGATCGCGTTGTGCAACGCGGCAGAACTGGCGGGCGGCATGATGACCGAGGTGTCCATCCCTGGCGGGGCTCGTTGGATTCCCAAAGGCATGACCGTCGAGTACCTAGCCAAGGCCAAGACGTCCATCCACGCCATTGCCGACGGTAGCGACATCGACTGGCAGACCTCGGGGGACAAGATTGTCCCGGTCGAGATCTTCGACGAGGGCGGCGTGAAAGTCTTCACGGCACGCATCACCATGAATGTAAAACTCGGTTAGGTCGCCTGGCCCATCAGGCATCGACCGTTTCCGCCAGAGGCGCCATCAGCCACTGGCGGAAACGGCTGATGCTTGAGGCAAGGCTAAAGATCAAGGACCAGATCAGAAGTGGGTTTGCTGCAGCACAGCAAGCGCAGGCCTTTGTCGATTTCCCGCTGCCTGATACCGCCGTTGTGATGCATGTCCACCGTGCCCTGGAGCAGGGCCGTCTTGCAGGTGCCACAAATACCCTGGCTGCAGGAGGAGGGCACGATCGCGCCGGCTTTCCTGGCGGCAGACAGCACGGTCTGATGGCCCGGCATGCTGAACGTCTTGCCTGACCGCGACAGGGTCACGGTGAAGACGTCCTGTTGATTGAGCGAAGCCGCCTGCTCGATCAACGGTTCTTCATTCAGTGCGGCAATGTCGAAGCTTTCCTGGTGGTAGTGGGCGAAATCGAATGCCGCTTCCCTGAGCAGCGACTTGACCGCTTCCATGTAACCCTGGGGGCCGCAGGTAAAGATTTCCCGCTCCTGGTAGTCCGGCACGTGCTGGCTCAGCAACGACAAGTCGAGCCGGCCTATCGGTTGCTGCCATTGAGCGGTGTCACCAAGACCTTCGCAAACACTGATGACCCGCAACCCCGGCATGGCGGCCTGCATGCGCGTCAGTTCCCCGTGGAAGATGATGTCGGTGGGCGTGCGGGCGCTGTGCACGAAAACGATGTCGAGGTTGCCGGCCATGTCGCACGCGGCCCGGGTCATCGACATCAGGGGCGTTACGCCGGAACCGGCGGACAGGTACAACAACTTGGTCGCCGGATGGCCGACCGGTGTGAAGCTGCCCGCCGGGCCGCAGGCCTTTAGGTTGTCGCCGGGCTTGAGGTTGTCATGCAGCCAGTTCGACACCGCGCCCCCCGGTACGCGCTTGACGGTAATGGAAAACGCAAACGGCCGGGTCGGGGAGGACGACAGGGTGTAGCAGCGGGCAATGGTCTGCCCGCCAATGACCGGTGAGATCGTGATGAATTGACCGGGCTCGAAGCTCAGGGCGCTGAAGTCCGCACAGCGAAAAATAAAGGTTTTGACGTCATGGGTTTCCTGGCGCACAGCGCAGCATTGCAGGGTTTTCTGTTCACCGCTGTGCCATTGCGCGCCGAACGTGCCCCAGGTGGCCGGGTCGGTAAAACGCTGGACCACGCTGGCATATCCAGGGCGCGTCAGGTTTTCGTAAGTCGTCATGTTCATTCCTCACACGCCATGGGCGGCCAGACGCGCCGCGTACCAGCGAGAGAACTGGTCGACATAGGTTTCGGTGAAGGCCGAGAACGGCCCGGGCGTGTAGGCAGGATCCTGGGTACCGCTGTGGGTGATGCCGACGAGGCTGGCGTCCTGCAGGTTGGTCGCGACCCAGACTTCGGTCAGCTTATCCACCTGGTAATCGACGCCTTCGACGGCATCGGCATGGACCAGCCACTTGGTGCGCACCAGGGTTTTATCGGGCGCCAGCGGGATGATGTAGGAGACCACGGCATGGTCGCTCATGATGTGGGTCCACGAGTTGTGCGTCCAAAGATGCACGTCGCCCAAGTCGCGGCGCGTGAGCCCGCCAAACAGCCGGGTGCACGCCACGCGGGTGTCCAGGGTCTGGGATTCGCCGTTGCCGGCAATGGCCAGGCGCTGCGAGCGGAACTGGGTCACGGCGTCTTCACCCAGGTGTTCGACGGCATCGCAGATATAACCTTCGTGCTCCCAGTTGGCCTTGGTCTCGGCATTGCGGCGGTGATACTCCGCCAGCGCCTGAAGTGAATCTTCCCCCAGCCCGTCGGTGCAGAAACCGAAATCTTCGGGCAGGAAAGAGGCGGTCAGTTCCGGGTGGGTGGCGGCGCAGTGATAACACTCGCGGTTATTTTCGATCACCAGTTTCCAATTGCCGTTCTCGATGATTTCCGATTCGTGGGCGATCTTGGAATGGGCGAGGTCATATTGGGCGAAACGCGGTGTCATGACCTGGTCAAGGTACAGGATGTCTTCTGGTGGTTCGTCGCCCAGGCAGACGAAGACATGGGTGCCGACGACCCGAGTGTGTACCGGGATCAGGCTTTTGCATTTAGGGTCGAAGTCCTGGCCCATGTGTGCCGCATGTTTCAGGCTGCCATCCAGGTCGTAGCTCCACTGGTGATAGGGGCAGACCAGCATGCCCACCGTTGACTTGCCAGCCTGTTTCAAGCGCGCCCCGCGGTGCCGGCAAACGTTGCGAAACGCCTGCACATGCTCATCATCGTCGCGCACCAGGAGGATGGAGGATTTGCCGATATTGAGGGTGGAGACATCACCGGGTTCGGGGACGTCGCTGGCGACCCCCACCAGAATCCAATGCTGGGTGAAGAAGATATCGACATCGGTTTCAAAAATATCCTGGCGACCGAACAAACCGCCCGGCATACCATGACCGGGCGTGCGGTCGGTCAGAAGTTCACGATGGGTCTTCACGGTATTAATTGTCATTATGGGTCTCGCTCAAACGCAAAATTGATCAGGCGGCGAGTACAGTTTGGAAAGGTGGGATAAGACCGTCAACGCGCTTTATTTTCACGCTCGCATAACTTTGCGTTATGCGTAAAAGTGGTCTTTAACCTCTATTTAATCAATGGCTTAGATGGCTGTCATCGCGCAGCCAATCGATCAGTGCCTGGGTGATGGGCTCAAGTTTTCGACCGCTCGGAATAACCAGGTAATAAGCGTCTTTTGGCTTGACCACGTAGGGCGTAATCCTGATCAGTTCACCACTGTTGAGCCGGTGCGCGATCAGCCGACTCCACCCCAGCGCAATGCCGTGGCCTTGAATAGCCGCCTCGATTGCATCGTTATAGGAACTGCAGCGAAAGGAATAGTTGAGCTTGGGGCGCATATCGCCCAGTTCCCGGCACCAACGGTTCCAGGTCATCCAGCCCTCCAGGGTGGAGTCCGAATCAATCAGCGCCGTGTCCAGGAAATCGGTAACGGATGAAGGGGCTGCGTTGGCGGTAAGCCAGGCCGGCGCGCAAATGGGAAAGACTTCTTCATCGAACAGGAAAACCGAACTGCCATCCTCCCATTTTCCATTGCCGAAACGGATGGCCAGGTCGACGTCATCGCGGTATGAACTGGGCGAGACTTGTTGCGTCAGCAAGCGTAACTTCAACTTCGGTTGCAGGGTGCGCAGTGCAATCAACCGGGGGAGTATTCTCAAGTGAGAAAACGCTTCCGTGCAGGCGATGGTGATCTCCTGCTCACCAATGCCCTCGGCAATTTTGTCGAAGACACTGGCCATGCGTTGAATGGACTCCGCGACGACCAGATGCAGGACATAGCCTTCGTGCGTCAGTTTGATCGACCGATGAAGGCGATGGAACAGCTTGGTCTCCAGGGTATCTTCCAATAACCGGATCTGCTTGCTGACGGCGGCCTGCGTCACGCCCAGCTCTTGGGCGGCCAGGGTGAAACTGGCCAGCCGCGCCACGGCTTCGAACTCCAGCAACGCCGTCATCGACGGTATCAACCGCCGATAGCCCTTGACCTTCTTATCGATATCGCTGGGTTGCATAGGTATGTTCCAACGCCGTGCCGGGTGACTCACGCCACCGAAGATTCTCTTGCGGGTTCAGCAAGCACAGGGTGCGACAGGTTGTGCCCCAACAGTGCCCGGTACAGTTCACCGTCGCCCAATATGCCCAGGACGATACCGGCCTCGTTCCGTACGATCAGGGGATGGCCCGTTTCGTAGCGAATCTGCAGGGCGTCGCGCATGGTGGTGATCGGCGGCACGCAAGTCGGTTGTCGCGCCAAGGTGTCGATTCGCTCGGTCGAATTCCATGATTGGACGTGTGCAGTGGTGACGCCTTTTCGAACGCTGCTCAGATGACGCTGCGGGTTCACCACCATCCACAGGTTTTGAGCCGTATCCAGGCAATATTCGTCGCGGACAAAGACGCACTGCTCCAGTGGGCTCATCAAGCTTTTCGCGCACAGCACATTCAACGGGTTGGTGTGGGCGACGAAGTTGCGCACATAGTCATCCGCCGGGTTCAACACGATCTCTTCCGGCTTGCTGTATTGGATGATCTTGCCGTCTTTCATGATGGCGATCCGCGTGCCCAGCTTCAGGGCTTCGTCCAGGTCATGGCTGACGAAGACGATGGTCTTGTGCAGCTTGCGCTGCAGATCGAGCAACTCATCCTGCAGTCCTTGGCGAATCAGCGGGTCGAGGGCCGAGAACGGTTCATCCATCAGCAGGATGTCGGCGTCCATCGCCAGGGCGCGGGCCAGGCCGACCCGTTGTTGCATGCCGCCGGACAGTTCGTCAGGCTTCTTGTTGCGCCACTGGGTCAGGCCCACCAGCTCGAGCTTCTCATCCACCAGCTTGCGGCATTCCTTTTCCGGGCGGCCCTGCATTTCCAGGCCGAAGCTGATGTTCTCGCGCACCGTCAGCCAAGGCATCAGGGCGAATTTCTGGAACACCATGGCGATGCGCTGGGTGCGCATCATCTTCAGTTCGGCGGGGGTGCAGGAGGCGATGTCGATCTGCCGGCCCTCGTGTTCGACGAACAGCTTGCCGCGACTGACGGTGTTCAGCCCGTTGATGCAGCGCAGCAGGCTGGATTTGCCGGAGCCGGACAGGCCCATGAGCACGCAGATCTCCCCTTTGTTGATCTCCAGGTTGGCTTTCTCCACACCGACGATCAAACCGGTTTTCTGAAAAATCTCCGGCCGCGAAAAGCCTTGGTCGAGCAGATCCAGGGCGGGCTTCGGACGGGCAGAGAAGATGACGTCGACGTCTTCAAAACGGATGATGCTCATACGTCACCTCTTTTCACGGTTTCCCGTTGTTTGCAGATTCGGTCGAGGATGATGGCCAGCAGCACGATCGCCAGGCCGGCTTCGAAGCCCATGGCGATATCGGCGGTGTTCAGTGCATTGACCACGGGTTTGCCCAGGCCATCGGCACCCACCAGCGCGGCGATCACCACCATCGACAACGACAGCATGATGCATTGGGTGATACCGGCCGCGATGCTGGGCATCGCATGGGGCAGTTCGATCCGCGACAGGAGTTGGCGACGGGAACAGCCGAAGGCTTTGCCGGCGTCCATCAGTTCGTCCGGAACGTCGCGGATGCCCAGGTAGGTCAGGCGGATGGGCGCGGCAATCGCGAACACCACCGTGGAGATCAGGCCTGGTACCACACCCAGACCGAAAAGGGTCAGGGTAGGAATGAGGTAGACGAAGGTCGGTACGGTCTGCATCAGATCGAGCACCGGACGCATCAAGGTGTAGAACATCGGCTTGTGCGCGGCGACAATGCCCAGCGGTACGCCGATGATCACGCACACGAGTGTGGCGAACGTCACCTGGGCCAGGGTTTCCATGGTTTCCTGCCAGTAGCCGAGGTTGAATATCAGCAAGAATGAAAAGGCGACGAAAAGTGTCAGGCTGACCTTGCGTTGGATGTAATAAGCGAGGAACGCAAATATCGCGATCAAAGCCAGGGGGTTGAACCACAGAAGGGCGTGCGTCAGCGCAGTGATGGTCCCGGACAACGCCAGGGATATAGCGTCGAATACGTCTGCGCCATGCTGCGTCAACCAATCGACATACCGGGCAATGATCTCGCCCAAGGGAAGTTTCTCTTGTGTAATCCACATATCACTAATCCGGCTGATGGAAGAAATGACTCGCGAACGCAACCACCCGGGCACAGGCGTGTACGGCTGATCCAATCGCACGGCGGGGTTGAAGTTCTGTTATCGCTGGGCGATGCGTTACCTGGCGGGGGCTAGGTTCTGTCCTGGCTGGAGCATCGATGACCTCGCTTCAAATGGTTGATATCTGTGGCCCAAGCGTTCGGGCAGCACAGAGCGCCTGCGCGCTGAACTCGCGTTGGCAGTTATCTGGATTTGGGCAGTGGGTGACATGATGAAGGGTATGACGAAGGCAGGCGTTCCGGCATTCTTTGGCCGGATGACGAAGTTCTTTCAGCGGCGTTCAGCAAAGAAATCATAATGGCGGCTCGTTGTTGTTGTTTTAGAGTCCTTGCCTCTTGGAGATACAACCAGGCGCGCCTCACGGACATGTTGTTTCATGCCTGGGCCCGGCTTGTTTGATGGGAGCGGTGGTTGGATCTCCATGAGGCTGGACTTTAAGTGCTCGAGACGGTCAAGTCAACAAAATGTACTCATGTGTACATTAAAGGATCATCAGGGTACATTTCTATCACGTATTTGAAGAAGGAGGCGCACGATGCCGCAGGTAGGGAAGGCCCGTAGCAAGGCCCAGGACGCAGGCTGGCGCGGCTCGCCGGAGGGCTGGCTGGAAGCGGCCTATGTGGCCCTGAAAGAGTCGGGCATCGATGCGGTCCGGGTCATGCCACTGGCCAAGCGCCTGGGTTTGTCACGCACCAGCTTCTACTGGTTTTTCGAGGACCGTGAGCAACTGCTGGCTGCTTTGCTGTCGCGTTGGCGGGAGACCAACACGGGGGGGCTGATCCGGCAAAGTGAAAGCTATGCCGAAAGCATTTCCGAGGCGATCCTGAATGTGTTCGAGTGCTGGCTCAACCCGCAATTGTTCGACTCGCAATTCGAGTTCGCCGTGCGCAGTTGGGCGCTTCAGTCTGCTGAAGTGGCCCAAGAGGTGGCGGTGGTGGACGAGCAGCGCATGAACGCCCTGGCGAACATGTTCAAGCGCTTTGGCTACGACAGCCAGGGGGCTGATGCGCGGGCCCGAACGATCTATCTGACGCAGATCGGCTACATCACCATGAACACGACAGAGTTGATCACCGTGCGCTTCCAGCGCATCCCGCATTACGTGAGCATCTTCACCGGCAAAGTCCCCAAGCAGCGTGAGCTGGATCGTTTCTACGGGAAGTTCGGTTATGCCGAAAAAGAGCCCGGGGTCTTTGTGCCCCTGACCGACACGTTCGAAGGTCACGGCGATGATCAATGAGACCCTTGGGATCATTGGCGGTACCGGTTGGTTGGGCGGCGCGATTGCCAAGGCAGTCCTGGCGAAGGAGCTGGTGCCGGCGGGCAACCTGATCATTTCCAATCGCTCGGGCAATCATCCGTTGGCTCAACAAGGTGCTTGCCTGGTCACGGACAACCAGGACCTGGTGGATCGCAGCGCCGTGGTGATCATTGCGGTTCGTCCCGAGCATTTCGCCAGCCTGGGCATCAATGCGGCGGGTAAGACGGTGATCTCCCTGATGGCCGGGATCACCGCGCAGGCGATTGCTGCGCAGACTTCGGCTTCAGCGGTCGTGCGGGCGATGCCCAACGCGGCGGTGGAAATCGGACAGTCCTTTACGCCTTGGTATGGTTTTAGCGCGATAGCGCCGACGACGAAAAGCCTCGTGCAGCAGTTGTTCGAGTGCGTGGGCACCGCGGCTGAGGTCGAGAAAGAAGATTTCATCGATTACCTTTCCGCGCTCTCGGGCACTGGCCCGGCCTTTCCGGCCTTGTTGATGACGGCGCTGGCCCATCAGGCGATGCTGGCCGGCATACCTGGCGACATCGCACAGTTGGCGGCGAAAAGTGTCGTGGTCAACAGCAGCCAGTTGCTGGCGAGTCGTGACGCCCAGCAGATGATTGATGCCTTGGTGGCTTACCGGGGTGTCACGGCCGCCGCCTTGCAGGTGATGAACCGGGGGGATTTCGAAGTACAGGTGGGCAGGGCGTTGCAGGCGGGTGCTGCGGTTGCGCGCAAGGGGCTTGAGGCCTGATAAAAGTCCGGGGTACGAAAACGGCGCCTTCCAGTCTTGGGAGAAGCGCCGTTTTTCCTTGAGCGAGCCCTGTGGCGGCTCAAGTAGTGGGTTGACCGTTACTTGCTTGGATGGGCCGCCTGAAGTTTCTTGGCTTCATCCAGGTGGTGTTGCAGGTCCGGCAGCATCTTCTGGGCGAACGCCTTGAGTTCGGTGTTGCCGGCTTTCTTGTCGTCGGTCACGGTATTGGCTTCTTTCTTGAACAGGGCGATGGTTTCTTCGTGGGCCTTGACCTGGTTGTTGGCGAAGGCCGCATCAAAGGACTCATCGCGTACCTCGAGAATCTTCGCCTTGGCTTTCTTCATCAAGGTGGTGTCGTCGGGCACTTCGATGTCATGTTTTTTCGCCAGCGTCTTCAGCTCTTCGTTGGCCTTGGTGTGGTCGGTGATCATCTTGTTGGCGAACGCCTTGATGTCCGCCGATTGGCTTTTTTCCAAGGCCAGTTTGCTGGTTTCGATTTCCGCGATGCCACCGACCGCCGCCTCGTCGACGAAGTCGTTGGAAGTCGCGGCCCAGGCCATGCCCATGCTGGTGCTCAGGGCGACTGCCAGGCCAAGTTGACGCAGGATGAATTTGTCCATAAGTGAGTCTCCATACAGGTTGAACGAGCGATTCTTGTCGTCTCTGATCAATGGAGGGTTGTGCCCGGGCAAAGGTTTGATCGCCAAGCGATCCGGTACGACGAACGGTCACCGCTGGTCGGATTGGCGGTCGACAGAACCCCGTTCAAGAGGCCATCCTGATAATCGACGGGCGTTGAAAGGACGCCTGCCACCGATCCATCAAAGGAGGTGTTCCATGCCGGTGTCTCACGATTTGTGCCAGGATCTCAACTACACAAAAGATCAAATCCAGCAAAAACGCAGCGAGAATCCAAGGCTCGACTCGTTACTTCAACAATACTCCCAACTTGATGCCAAGGTGGTCGATGCCGAGAAGCCGTCCTCCGCCGCGCTGCCCGCCGACGTTTTGGAGACGCTCAAGAAGAAGCGATTGCTGATCAAGGACGAGATCGTGGATCACATGCAGAGCGAGCCATAGAACCCGACCCTTCAAGGGCTTTTGTGTCCAGAGAGTGCTCCCGCTGGGTTGCGACTGTAGGAACTGCCGAGTGCAACGAGGCTGCGATCTTCCACTGGCGATTGAGTCGCAAGAGAAAGATCGCCGGCTTCGCCAGCGCCTGAAAAGCGGGAGCAATCCCAGGCCATGTCAGGTCCTCACTCCAGGCAAGTCTTGCTTGAGCAGTTGTCAGGTCAATGGATCCCAGCGCTGCGACCAGTCGCTGCCGGTCTTGACGATCTCTCGCAGCACTTCGAATGCCTGCTGCAACGCCGCTGAGTCCCGATCGCGGGAATAGACCAGGTAAGTCGGGTAATTGAATTCCGGTGCCTTGGGCACCCGTTCCAGGATTCCACTGTCCAGGTAGCTCTGCACGACTCGCGTGCGGAAGTAACCGCTGCCGCCGTTTTCCAGGATGTATTGCAGGGCCAGGGGGCCGAGGTTGAAGGTCACGGCGGCCTTGGCCTTGTCTGGCAGCGCGGTGTCGTGTTGGCGCCGGAAGTCTGCGCTCCAGTCGATGTACACGTAGGGTTCGGGACGGGCGGCCAGGCGCACCAGGATTAGTTTTTCTTCCAGCAGTTGTTCTACCTGCAGGCGCGGCCAGTATTCGGGCTGATAGACCACCGCCGCATCCAGCAGGCCCAGTTCCAACTGTTGCAGCAGCTTCTCGCCGTCGCGGATGTCCATGCGCAGGGCGTGACCGGGGATCTTCTGGCGCAGTGCTCCGGCCCAGGCGAGCATCAAGGGGTTGCACAGGCTGACCTCGCCTCCCAGGTGCAGGACGTTGCGATAACCCTCGGGCAGCGGCAGGTCCCGGCGGGCCGCTTCCCAGGTTTGCACCAGTTGATTGGCGTAGACCACAAAGGCCTCGCCGTCGGCGGTCAAGCGCGCGCCGGCACGGTTGCGCACGAACAGCGCGCAGCCGAGCTGGCTTTCGAGCTTCTGGACCCGGGCGGTGATCGCCGTCTGGGTCACGTGCAGCTTTTCGGCGGCTGCGGCGAGGCTGCCGTGGCGGACGATTTCCAGAAAAGTGCGGGCGAGGTCGATGTCCATGTTCAGGCCGATGCGGGGGAAGCGGGCATTGTAAGAGCTGCCGCGTCTCGCCGGTACCGGACATTATTGGACGGCTTGGACCTGTGCCGTTCGCGCCCAAGGGGCGACCAGGCGTTCTGGCGTGCGGCAGGCCTTGTGCTTGAAGACGAAACCACGGCACTTATCGGCGAAGCCGTGGCGATTGTCCACCATGTCATGTCGCATCTGCGCGAGCTCACCATCGCGGCACGCCTGGATCGCTGACAGGCTTCGCTCGGCCTTGCGAACCCGGATGCTTTCATAGTTCGGATCGAGCAGCGCACTGTTGGCTCGTTGCAGCAGCCACAGGCCGAACTCGTCGGGGCAGCGTGGTCCGATCTCCTGGACCATGCCGTAGCGCAACGCCTGGAGGGCGCTGATCGGCAGGCAGTCCCGGGTGAGTTTCCAGGCCATGTCCGGACCGACCGCGCGGGGCAGGCTGTAGGTCCAGTATTCAGAGCCGTACAGGCCCATGGTCGCGTAATGGGGGTTGAGCACAATGTCACGGCGCGCCAGCACGATATCGGCGGCCATGGCCAGCATCACACCGCCGGCCCCGGCGTTCCCCGTCAGGCCGCTGACCACCAGTTGCCGGGCGCTGAACAACTCCAGGCAAACATCGTCGATGGCTTGTATGTTGGCCCAGGCTTCCAGGCCCGGTTCGGCGGCGGCCTGGATCACGTTCAGGTGTACGCCGTTGGAAAAGCTGCCGCGCCCACCACGGATCAACAGCACCTGGGTGTCCCGGGACTTGGCCCAGCGCAATGCCGCCACCAGGCGCTGGCATTGCTCAGTGCTCATCGCGCCGTTATAGAACTCGAACGTCAGCTCCCCGACATGGCCGCATTCGCGGTAACGAATGGGTTGATAGGGTTCGTCGCTGAACGGCTGCCGGCCCAGGGAACTGTCGAGCACCGGGATACCTTCGAGGCGGTTCGACAGTACATGGCGCGCCGGGCGCTTGAAGGTCTGTTCGCCGGGTTGCGGTTTGCGGCGCAGTGCGCCGATCCACAGGCTGGCATCCCCTGTCGCCACCAGCACCGCATCGTCACGCATGGCCAATAGCTCGCCGGGCAGGCCGCGGCGAACGTCCGGATGGGCGTCGTACAGGTAAAACTGTTCGCCGGCCAGGCTTGCGAGCACACCGGGCTGACCGTCCGCGGCGTCGATGCAACGCTTGATGAAACCGCTGCTGTCGTGCCAGCTGAAGCTGCGATCGTCCTGGGTCATGTTCGGTTGCAGGCGCCCGATCACGTCATGGCGGCCATAGTCCAGTGGCACCGGGACGAAACCGTCATGGTATTTTTCCACGACCTCGCGGATGCAACGAATGGCCGCGTCGCTGACTGGACCGTTATACAGCTCCGATTTACGCAGGCCTTTGGGCAGGTCGAATTCCCACGTGGCCCACACGGGCCCGGCATCCATTTCCTCCACCGCCTGCAATGCGGTGACACCCCAGCGTTCGGGCTGCCGGGTGATCGCCCAGTCCAGGGCACTGGCACCGCGATCGCCGACAATCCCTGGATGAATGATCACCACCGGGCGCCGTGGGTTGCGCCACAACTGCTCGGGTACGCGGTCCTTGAGAAACGGACAGATCACCAGGTCGGCGCCGCTTTCTTCGATTTGCCGGCAGACCGAGACGGCATCGGTGAACAGCACCACGCTGGGGCGATAACCGGCCTCGCGCAGGTCCAGCCAGGCGCGTTGGGTCAAGCCGTTGAATGCGCTGGACAGCAGAACGATCTTCAGTGGGGGCATAGGTCTCTCTTCCTTGAGATGAGCAGGCACAGGCTCCCGATGAGCCGTCCCTGGCCTTGATGGAAGCGCTACGTTAGCGGTTGGAGGACGCGCGGGAACTGACAGGGGTCAAGGTTGTGTGCGGTGGGAAATCAAGGAGGGGCAAAAACACGAATCCCGCCATGGGGGCGGGATTCGTTGGCAATCAAAAGGCTCGCGAGGAGGGCGAACTCATTCTCAGGCTGGGAACAGCTCGGACAGTTTCATGGCCAGCATCATGTCGCCTTCGGCGCGCAGTTTGCCGCCCATGAACGCTTGCATGCCGTCGGTGCTGCCGTCGACGATGCCTTGCAGGGTTTCGCCGTCCATCACCAGGGTCACCTGGGCGTCCGGGTTTTCACCTTCCTGCAGTTCGCAGGTGCTGTCCTTGACGATCAGCGAGAAATGCTTGGATTCATCGATGCGGAAACCGAATACCAGGTCCAGGCCGGCTGCGGCGGCTGGGTTGAACTTGGCTTTCATGGCTTGTACGGCGTCGGCTACGGTGGTCATGGTTTCGATCCTTATTTGGGTGGTACAGCAAGGGTCTACAGTAATCCGGACTCAGCGAAAGGTGATGAGGTCCGGGGCCTTCAACAGTTGCAGGTGGGCATGGCTGTTGAAGGAAGCCAGGGCCACCTCGCGGCCCCTGAATTTCAGGTGGTTGAGCGAGGTGTTGACGATTTGCCAGTTCAGTTCGAAGGCCTGTCGGGCCGGTATCCGGGTGATCAGGTGGAGCAGGGCGGTGATGGTGCCGCCGGAGGTGAACACGGCGATCTTGTGGGTGTTGTCGGCTTGCTCCAGGATGCGCTGCAGGCCCGCCTGGACCCGCTCGACGAAACCCAGCCAGCTTTCGAGACCGGGCGGGTCATACTGGCCGCTCAGCCAGCGCTCGACGATCAGCACGAAGATACGCTGGAATTCGGCGCGGTTCTGCGCGGCGTTGCGCAGGATATGCAACGCCTCGGGTTCCTGGGGGAGCATGTCCGGCAACAGGGCGCGAATGACCGCATCGGCATCGAACTCGTTGAACGCCGGGTCGATTTCCAATTCGGGGACCGGCATGCCGGCGGCGGACATCTGGCCCAGCGCACCGACGGCGGTATCCTGTTGGCGCCGCAGGTCACCCGAGAGGCAGCGGTCGAATACGACACCGAGCTCGGCGAGGTGGTCGCCGAGCACTTGCGCCTGGCGTACGCCATTGGGCGAGAGGACATCGTAGTCGTCCGCACCAAAGGAGGCCTGGCCATGTCGAATCAGATAGATACTGCCCACGTCCGCGTCATCCCGGTACGTTGAAGGTTTGGCGAGGTTATGGGGATGGCGGTGAGCTGTCAATGAAAAAACATACGCTTGTTTGAAATGCCCGTTGCAGCCTTGCCCTGCCTGGCTCGCGTCAAGGTAACCATAGGTTTCTTGGCTGGTCGCGACGCAGGCGCATGGGTATGCTGGGACTGTCACGCGCCTGCGTTCAGTGGCGCATTGCATTTAAGGAGTTGCTGTGGAGTTTTTCATCGAGTATGCCGGTTTCCTGGCCAAGACCGTGACGCTGGTGATCGCCATCCTGGTGGTGCTGGCCAGTTTTGCTGCGCTGCGCAGCAAGGGGCGGCGCAAGTCGGCCGGCCAGTTGCAGGTGAGCAAACTCAACGATTTCTACAAGGGGTTGCGCGAGCGCCTGGAACAGACGTTGCTGGACAAGGATCAGCTCAAGGCCTTGCGCAAGGCCGAAGGCAAGGCAGAAAAGGCCGGGAAGAAAAGCAAGGACAAGCCGGCGGCCAAGCCCCGGGTGTTCGTGCTGGACTTCGACGGTGACATCAAGGCCTCGGCCACCGAGAGCCTGCGTCATGAAATCACCGCGCTGCTGACCCTGGCAACGCCGAAGGATGAAGTGGTGCTGCGCCTGGAAAGTGGCGGCGGCATGGTCCACAGCTACGGCCTGGCCTCGTCGCAACTGGCGCGGATCCGTCAGGCCGGCGTGCCGCTGACCGTCTGCATCGACAAGGTGGCGGCCAGCGGCGGCTACATGATGGCGTGCATCGGCGAGAAGATCATCAGCGCTCCCTTCGCGATCCTGGGCTCCATCGGCGTCGTCGCGCAATTGCCCAACGTCAACCGTCTGCTGAAGAAACATGACATCGATTTCGAAGTGTTGACGGCCGGCGAATACAAACGCACGTTGACGGTGTTCGGTGAAAATACCGAGAAGGGCCGGGAGAAGTTCCAGGAAGACCTGGACATCACCCATGAACTGTTCAAGAACTTCGTGTCCAACTATCGCCCGCAACTGGCCATCGATGAAGTGGCGACGGGTGAAGTCTGGCTGGGTGTCGCGGCGCTGGGCAAGCATCTGGTGGACGAGCTGAAAACCAGCGACGAGTACCTGGCCGAACGGGCCAAGGGTGCCGAGCTGTACCACCTGCACTACGCCGAACGCAAAAGCCTGCAGGAACGCATTGGCATGGCGGCCAGCGGTTCGGTGGATCGCGTGCTGCTCAGTTGGTGGAGCCGCCTGACCCAGCAGCGGTTCTGGTAATTGCAGGAATAATGCCTACCCCCTGTGGGAGCGAGCTTGCTCGCGATAGCGGCGGCACATCCAACATGGATGCAAGCTGACCGCTATCGCGAGCAAGCTCGCTCCCACAGGGGGTCTGAGGCGGGCTGAAGCTTTGGGTTCACCGCTACCCCTTTGTGGGAGTGAGGTGGATTCAAGGCCCCGAAAATAAAAAAGCCCTGAACCGGCACACCCGGATCAGGGCTTTTTTCATGGGGCTGTTTCAGCGACGACGGAACAGTGGCAGCGGCTCGTCAGTGGCAGCCTGGTAGGTCACTGAGAAGTCCTTGAGGCTTTCGAGGGCCTCAAAGGGGTCTTTGTCGGCGCGCAAGGCAAAGGCGTCGAAACCGCAGCGGCGCATGTAGAACAGCTGGTCGCGCAGCACGTCGCCAATCGCCCGCAATTCACCCTTGAAACCATAGCGGTCACGCAGCAGGCGGGCGTTGGAGTAGCTGCGCCCGTCGGTGAAGGCCGGGAAGTTCAGGGCGATGACCTGCAACTGGTTGGCGTCTTCGCCGATTTCTTCCGCTTCCTCGTCGGCGTCCAGCCACACACCCAGGCCGCCGTCGCGGGCCTTGAGGGCATGGGCATGATCGCGCCACAGGGCCAGTGGCACGATCAGGTCGTCGCAGTTGGAGATGCCATCGAGGGTCGCGTCCTTGGGCAACAGGTGCCAGGTTTCGTCGATGACCTCGTTGTTCTTAATGATTCGCTGCATAGACGCGTTCCTTGAAGAGGTCGATGCCAATACGTTGGTAAGTGTCGATGAAGCGCTCGTCCGCAGTACGTTGTTCGATGTACACGTCGATCAGCTTCTCGATCACGTCAGGCATGTCATCCTGGGCAAACGACGGGCCGAGGATCTTGCCCAGGCTGGCGTCGCGGCTGCCGCTGCCGCCCAGGGAGACCTGGTAGAACTCTTCGCCTTTCTTGTCCACGCCCAGGATGCCGATGTGGCCGACGTGGTGGTGACCACAGGCGTTCATGCAGCCGGAAATGTTCAAGTCCAGCTCGCCGATGTCGAACAGGTAGTCCAGGTCATCGAAACGACGCTGGATCGATTCGGCGATAGGGATCGACTTGGCGTTGGCCAGGGAGCAGAAGTCGCCGCCCGGGCAGCAGATCATGTCGGTCAGCAGGCCGATGTTCGGGGTGGCGAAACCTTGTTCGCGCAGCTCGCCCCACAGGGTGAACAATTGGCTCTGTTCAACGTCCGCCAGGATGATGTTCTGCTCGTGGGAGGTGCGCAGCTGGCCGAAGCTGTAGCGCTCGGCCAGGTCGGCCACGGCGTCCAGTTGCTTGTCGGTGATGTCGCCCGGTGCGACGCCGGTGGGTTTCAGGGACAGGGTCACCGCGACATAACCCGGCTTCTTGTGGGCCAGGGTGTTGCGGGTGCGCCAGCGGGCGAAGCCCGGGTGTTCCTTGTCGAGGGCTGCCAGCTCGGCGTCCTGATTGCTCAGGGCCTTGTAGTCTGGATCGACGAAATGCTTGGCCACACGGTGGACTTCGGCTTCGGTCAGGGTGGTCTGGCCGCCACGCAGGTGAGCCATCTCGGCTTCGACCTTCTCGGCGAACACTTCAGGCGTCAGGGCCTTGACCAGGATCTTGATCCGCGCCTTGTACTTGTTGTCACGACGGCCGTAGCGGTTGTACACCCGCAGGATGGCGTCGAGGTAGCTCAGCAGGTCCTGCCACGGCAGGAACTCGTTGATGAACGCGCCGACCACCGGGGTACGCCCCAGGCCGCCGCCCACGAGCACACGGAAGCCCAGTTCGCCGGCTGCGTTGTAGACCGTCTCCAGGCCGATGTCGTGGACTTCGATAGCCGCACGGTCCGAACTCGAGCCGTTGATGGCGATCTTGAACTTGCGCGGCAGGTAGGCGAATTCCGGGTGGAACGTCGTCCACTGGCGAACGATTTCGCACCATGGCCGCGGGTCGATCAACTCGTCGGCCGCGACACCGGCGAACTGGTCGGTGGTGACGTTGCGCAGGCAGTTGCCGCTGGTCTGGATCGCGTGCATTTGCACGGTGGCCAGCTCGGCCAGGATTTCGGGCACATCTTCCAGGGCCGGCCAGTTGTACTGGACGTTCTGCCGGGTACTGATGTGGGCATAGCCCTTGTCATAGTCCCGGGCAATTTGCGCCAGCTTGCGCACCTGGCGCGAAGTCAGCTGGCCATAAGGCACAGCCACGCGCAGCATCGGGGCGAAGCGCTGGATATACAGGCCATTCTGCAAGCGCAGAGGGCGGAATTCTTCTTCGCTCAGCTCGCCTGCCAGATAGCGTCGGGTCTGATCACGGAACTGCTTGACGCGGTCCTCGATGATTCGCTGATCGTACTCGTCATATACGTACATATAAGTCTCGGTCTCAGGCTTGGGCCGATCAGAAACAGCTGCATGTTGGCTCGCTGGAATCGGGTTCTGCCTCGGCAATTCTGCGCGCACGGCCGCGCACTCCTAGAGGAGCCGGTGCAAGATACCTGTTTTGAGTTATGCGCAAAAGTGATGTTTGAATATATGTAAAGAACCAAATCGACTAATGAGATTGATTATTGCCTAACCCACATTTGTCGTATGGGCAATCATCGTCTTAACTGTGGTCGAGTCCCTATGCAATCACCTACAAAACCGACAAGAGGCGATGCAATGAGCAATCCGACCAAAGCAAGGAAAAGCGACAGTACTGTTGATGCCTGGGCCATTTTGTTCCTGATTATCCTGGTGGTGGGCACCGCAGTGTTCTGGGTCAGTCACCAATAAACGGTTATCCCTGGCGATAAAAAACCTGTGGGAGCGAGCTTGCTCGCGATAGCGGTGGTTCAGTCGGATTAGATGTCGACTGGTACACCGCCATCGCGAGCAAGCTCGCTCCCACAGGGGCATGTGTTGTGTTCGAGAGTGTTACAACCCCGCCAGATGCACCACCAGCTTGACGATGCCAAACAGCGTCAAGGCGAAGATCACCGTGAACGCGATCCCCAATATCACGAAGTGACTCGGCTTGCCGTGGGTGAAATCCCGGGCGCGGTTCTTGCCACTCTGTACGCCGAAAGCGGCGGCCAGCACGCTGTGCATCATCTGCCACAGGGTCGGCGGCTTGTTGTCGACTGGATCGTCCATAAATCCCTCGTCTGCCATGTGTGTGGGACAAGCATAGACAAAAAAAGATCGCAGGCTTCGCCAGCGCCTACGGGAACACACAAAACCCTGTAGGAACTGGCGAAGCCTGCGATCTTTTGAGGGCGCTTAGTTGTCGTAGCCCAGGTTCGGCGCCAGCCAACGCTCAGTCACGCTCAAATCCTGGCCCTTGCGCGCGGTGTAGCTCTGGACCTGGTCCTTGTCGATCTTGCCCACGGCGAAGTATTGCGCCTGGGGATGGGCGAAATACCAGCCGCTGACCGCTGCCGCCGGGAACATGGCGTAGTGTTCGGTGAGGAACACGCCACTGCGGCCGGCTTTCAGTTCGCTGGCCTCGGGATCGAGCAGGCGGAACAAGGTAGCCTTCTCGGTGTGATCCGGGCAGGCCGGGTAGCCGGGGGCAGGGCGGATGCCGGTGTACTGCTCCTTGATCAGTGCCTCGTTGTCCAGGCTCTCGTCCTGGGCATAACCCCAATGCTCCTTGCGCACCTGCTGGTGCAGCCATTCGGCGCAGGCTTCGGCCAGGCGGTCGGCCAGGGCCTTGACCATGATCGAGTTGTAGTCGTCGCCGGCCTCCTGGTAGGCCTTGGCGACTTCTTCGGCACCGATGCCGGCGGTGGTGATGAAACCGCCGACGTAGTCGGTCACGCCGCTGTCCTTGGGCGCGACGAAGTCGGCCAGGGAAAAGTTCGGCTTGCCGTCGGTCTTGATGATCTGCTGGCGCAAGTGATGCAGGCGCGCCAGTGGCTTGCCATCGTCGCCGTAGACTTCCAGGTCGTCGTCATGCACCTGGTTGGCCGGCCAGAAGCCGAACACGGCGCGGGCGCTGATGAGTTTCTCGTCGATCAGCTTGCGCAGCATCGCCCGGGCATCGGCGTACAGCGCGGTGGCGGCTTCGCCGACCACTTCGTCGGTGAGGATGCGCGGGTATTTGCCGGCCAGGTCCCAGGAGATGAAGAACGGTGTCCAGTCGATGTATTCGGCCAGGACGTTCAAGTCGATGTTGTCCAGCACCTTGGCGCCGGTGAAGGTCGGCTTGACCGGCTGGTAGCTGCTCCAGTCGAACTGTGGCTTCTTGGCCACGGCGGCGGGGTAGCTCAGGCGCTCGGTGCGGGCGCTGCGGTTGGCCGTGCGCTCGCGTACCTCGATGTAGTCCTGGCGGGTTTTCTCGACGAACGCCGGCTTGAGTTCCTTGGACAGCAACTGGGTCGCCACGCCCACGGCGCGGGAGGCGTCGGTGACGTAGATCACCGCGTCGTTGCTGTACTTGGGCTCGATCTTCACCGCCGTGTGGGCCTTGGAGGTGGTGGCGCCACCGATCATCAGCGGCAGATGGAAGTCCTGGCGCTGCATCTCCCGCGCCACATGCACCATCTCATCCAGGGACGGGGTGATCAGGCCGGACAGGCCGATGATGTCGCATTTCTGCTCCTTGGCCACCTGCAGGATCTTCTCCGCTGGCACCATCACGCCCAGGTCGACGATGTCATAGCCGTTGCAACCGAGCACCACGCCGACGATATTCTTGCCGATGTCATGGACATCGCCCTTGACCGTGGCCATCAGGATCTTGCCCTTGGCTTCCGGCTTGTCGCCTTTTTCCGCCTCGATGAACGGAATCAGGTGGGCCACGGCCTGCTTCATCACACGGGCGGACTTGACCACTTGGGGCAGGAACATTTTGCCGGCACCAAACAGGTCGCCGACGATGTTCATGCCGGCCATCAGCGGGCCTTCAATGACCTCGATTGGCCGGGTGAAGGACTGGCGCGACTCTTCGGTGTCTTCGACGATGTGGGTGGTGATGCCCTTGACCAGCGCATGCTCCAGGCGCTTGTTCACTTCCCAGCCGCGCCATTCCTCGGTTTCCGCTTCCTTGACGCTGCCGTCGCCCTTGTACTTGTCGGCGATGGCGAGCAGGGCGTCGGTGCCTTCGGGGGTGCGGTTGAGGATCACGTCTTCCACGGCGTCACGCAGTTCCGCCGGGATCTGGTCGTAGATCTCCAGTTGGCCGGCGTTGACGATGCCCATGGTCAGGCCCGCGCGGATCGCATACAGCAGGAACACCGAGTGGATCGCCTCGCGCACCGGGTTGTTGCCACGGAACGAGAACGACACGTTGGACACGCCGCCCGAGGTCAGCGCGTACGGCAGTTCGTCGCGGATGTAGGCGCAGGCGTTGATGAAGTCCACGGCATAGTTGTTGTGCTCTTCGATACCGGTGGCGACGGCGAAGATGTTCGGGTCGAAGATGATGTCTTCCGGCGGGAAGCCGACTTCATTGACTAGGATGTCGTAGGAGCGCTTGCAGATTTCCTTCTTGCGCGCCTCGGTGTCGGCCTGGCCGGCTTCGTCGAACGCCATCACCACCACGGCGGCACCGTAGCGCTTGCACAGCTTGGCGTGGTGGATGAACTGCTCGACGCCTTCCTTCATGCTGATGGAGTTGACGATGCCCTTGCCCTGGATGCACTTGAGGCCGGCTTCGATCACTTCCCACTTGGAGGAGTCGATCATGATCGGCACGCGGGAAATGTCCGGTTCGCCGGCAATCAGATTGAGGAAGGTCACCATGGCCTTCTTCGAATCGAGCATGCCCTCGTCCATGTTGATGTCGATCACCTGGGCGCCGGCCTCGACCTGCTGCAGGGCCACTTCCAACGCTTCGGTGTAGTTGTCCTCGCGGATCAACCGGGCGAACTTGGCGGAGCCGGTGATGTTGGTCCGCTCGCCGACGTTGACGAACAAGGAGCTGCGATCGATGGTGAACGGTTCCAGGCCCGACAGGCGGCAAGCCCGCGGGATCTCTGGAATCTGCCGCGGCGCGTAGCCGGCCACGGCCTTGGCGATGGCTTCGATGTGCGCCGGGGTGGTGCCGCAGCAACCGCCGACAATGTTCAGGAAGCCGCTCTGGGCGAACTCTTCGATGACCTTGGCTGTCTCGGCCGGCAGTTCGTCGTATTCGCCGAACTCGTTGGGCAGGCCGGCGTTGGGGTGGGCCGATACGTGGGTGCTGGCCTTGTTCGACAGCTCTTCCAGGTACGGGCGCAGTTCGCTGGCACCGAGGGCGCAGTTCAGGCCCACGGAGATCGGTTTGGCGTGGGCCACCGAGTTCCAGAAGGCTTCGGTGGTCTGGCCGGAGAGGGTACGGCCGGAGGCGTCGGTGATGGTGCCGGAGATCATGATCGGCAGTTCGACGCCCAGTTCTTCGTAGACCCCTTGCACGGCGAAGATCGCCGCCTTGGCGTTCAGCGTGTCGAAGATGGTCTCGATCAGGATCAGGTCCGCGCCGCCTTCAATCAGGCCCTTGGTGGCTTCGGTGTAGTTCTCCACCAGTTCGTCGAAGGTCACGTTGCGATAGCCGGGGTTGTTCACGTCCGGCGACAGCGAGCAGGTGCGGCTGGTCGGGCCGAGCACACCGGCGACGAAGCGCGGCTTGTCCGGGGTTTCCAGGGTCTTGGCGTCAGCCACCTGGCGGGCCAGGCGTGCGCCTTCCAGGTTCAGTTCGTAGGCCAGGCCCTGCATGCCGTAGTCGGCCTGGGACACCTGGGTGGCGTTGAAGGTATTGGTTTCCAGGATATCGGCGCCGGCATCCAGGTAGGCTTTTTCAATGGCACCGATCACGTCGGGACGGCTGAGCACCAGCAAATCGTTGTTGCCCTTGACGTCGCTCGGCCAGTCGGCAAAACGCTTGCCGCGGTAGTCCTGTTCTTCCAGCTTGTAGCTCTGGATCATCGTGCCCATGCCGCCGTCGAGGATCAGGATGCGTTCCTTGAGGGCTTGCTGGAGAAGATAAAGGCGAGCGCTGCGATCGGACATAGGACTACCTGGAAAAAAAGACCATTACGAAGGCCGGGATGATAGCAAACCTGCGCAGGATTTGATCATGAGGGACTTTTGCATGAATATCGCTCATGTTTGCAAGGCGATGTTGGCCCGGTAGAATCGCCGGACTATCTCTTAGGGACCCGAGACATGCCGTACCGCGTCTTATTCGGCAGTCTGCTGCTGTCGTTGTCTTTTAGCGCAGCCGCCGGGGATCCCGTTCCGGCGATCTCCTACACCCGCGACATCCAGCCGATCTTCACGGAAAAATGCGTGGCCTGTCATGCCTGCTACGACTCCGCCTGCCAATTGAACCTGGGCAGCGGCGAAGGGGCGGCACGGGGGGCGAGCAAGCTGTCGGTGTATGACGGCGAGCGACGCCAGGCGGCCGAACCGACCCGTCTGTTCTACGATGCCTCCGGCCAGCGGGCCTGGCAGCGCAAAGGTTTCTATTCGGTGCTCGATGCCCAGGGCAGCCAGGCGGCGTTGATGGCGCGGATGCTGGAACTGGGGCACCGTACGCCATTGCAGCCCAACGCCAAATTGCCGGAAGACATCGTGCTTGGGCTCAACCGTGACAACACCTGCCCGGTGCCGGGGCAGTTCGACGAATACGCCGCTGCGCATCCCCGCGAAGGCATGCCGCTGGCGGTCACCGGCCTGACCGACCAGCAATACCAGACCCTGCAGCGCTGGCTGGCCGCCGGCGCCCCGATCGACCAGCAGGCCTTGGCCCCGAGCGCCGCCGAAGCCTTGCAAGTGGTGCAGTGGGAAAACCTGCTCAACGCCCCCGGTGCCCGGGAAAGCCTGGTGGGGCGCTGGTTGTTCGAACACTGGTTCCTGGCGCATATCTATTTCAAGGACGGCGAGGCGGGGCATTTCTTCCAATGGGTGCGTTCGCGTACGCCCACCGGCCAGCCCATTGACCTGATCAACACCCGCCGTCCGAACGACGATCCTGGCACCCGCGTCTATTATCGGCTCTGGCCGGTGCAAGGGGTGATCGTGCACAAGACCCACATCACCTACGGCTTGAGTGCGGCGAAGATGGCGCGGATCAAGAGCCTGTTCTACAGCGGCAAGTGGCAGGTCAGCGCGTTGCCGGGCTACGGTCCGGAGCGCCGGGCCAACCCGTTTTCCACCTTCGAAGCGATTCCGGCCCAGGCCCGCTACCAATTCATGCTCGATAACGCCGAGTATTTCGTGCGGACGTTCATACGCGGGCCGGTGTGCCGGGGCCAGATCGCCACGGACGTGATCCGCGACAATTTCTGGGCGCTGTTCCAGGCTCCCGAACACGACCTGTACATCACCGACCCGAACTACCGCGGCCAGGCCACACCGCTGCTGGCGATGCCGGGGCAGAACGACGACGTGGGCAGCGTCCTCAGCCTGTGGCTCGATTACCGTGACAAGCGCAACGAGTACGAGGCCTTGCGCCGCGACAACTATGCCGAACTGCCGGCACCGAGCTGGTCGACGCTGTGGGCCGGCAACGACAACGCGCTGCTGAGTATTTTCCGGCATTTCGACAGCGCTTCGGTCACCAAGGGGCTGATCGGGGAGGTGCCGCAGACGATGTGGCTGTTCGACTTCCCGTTGCTGGAGCGTACCTACTATCAGTTGGCGGTGAATTTCGACGTGTTCGGCAACGTCTCCCACCAGGCCCAGACCCGGTTGTATTTCGATTTGATCCGCAACGGTGCGGAGCAGAACTTCCTGCGCCTGATGCCGGCCGACTCCCGGGAAGGCTACCTCGACGACTGGTACCAGGCCGGTGGCAAATTCAAGATGTGGCTCGATTATGAGGCCATCGACGATGACAAGCCGACCGCCCTCAAGCTTGACGAACGCGACCCCAAGGGTGATTTCGCCGAGCAACTGCTGGTCCGTTATGGCGATCTGAACGCGCATCCCGATCCGATCAACCGCTGCGACGGTGCCTACTGTTCGCGCCCGAACATCGACCCGGCGCTGCAAAACGCCGAGCAGGCCCTCAGTCGGCTGGTGTCGCGCCCAGCGGCGGGGCTCAAGGTGATCGACCAACTGCCGGAAGCGACCCTGTTGCGCATCGAAACCGCCAGCGGCCACCGTGAGGTCTACAGCCTGCTGCGCAACCGGGCCCACAGCAACGTGGCGTTCCTGCTGGGCGAGGAGACGCGCTATCAGCCGGGGCTGGACACGCTGACGGTCTACCCGGGGGTGCTCAGCAGCTATCCGAACTTCATGTTCAACATTCCGGCCGGGCAAGTGCCGGCATTCGTCGAGGCCATGGAACGTGCCCAGGATGAGCCGGCGTTCGAGCGGATTGTCGAGCGCTGGGGGATTCGCCGCAGTCACCCGCAGTTCTGGTATTACTTCCATGACCTGAGCCAGTACATCCAGGAAACGGAGCCCGTGGAAAGCGGTGTGCTGGACATGAATCGCTACCAGAACCTCTGATCGGCCTGTCCGGCGGCAAACCCCGTGCCGTCGGACGCTTTCCTGACAAAAATACTAGGACTTTGTCCGGCGCGATGATTGGCGTAAACTGCCGTCAAGCCTGCGAGGAGTTTCCATGACCGCCATTACCATTACCGATGCCGCCCACGATTACCTGGCCGACCTGCTGTCCAAGCAGAACACCCCGGGGATCGGGATCCGCATCTTCATCACCCAGCCCGGCACCCAGTACGCAGAGACGTGCATTGCCTACTGCAAGCCGGGAGAAGAAAAACCCGAAGACACCGCGTTGGGGCTCAAGAGCTTCACCGCGTACATCGACTCGTTCAGCGAAGCTTTCCTGGACGATGCGGTAGTCGACTACGCCACCGACCGCATGGGCGGCCAGCTGACCATCAAGGCACCGAACGCCAAGGTGCCGATGGTCAATGCCGACAGCCCGGTCAACGAGCGCATCAATTACTACCTGCAAACCGAGATCAACCCGGGGCTGGCCAGCCACGGCGGCCAGGTTTCGCTGATCGACGTGGTGGAAGACGGCATCGCCGTGCTCCAGTTCGGCGGAGGCTGCCAGGGCTGCGGCCAGGCTGACGTGACCTTGAAGGAAGGCATCGAGCGCACCTTGCTCGAGCGCATTCCAGAGCTCAAGGGCGTGCGCGACGTGACCGACCATACGCAGAAAGAAAACGCCTACTACTGATAGGTGTTCGCTGCGGAGAGTGTGTGGCGAGGGAGCTTGCTCTCTCGCCACCATCGTTTCAGTCGTCAGCCTGTATCCACCCCCCCTGTGGGAGCGAGCTTGCTCGCGATAGCGGTGAGTCAGCCTGCGATGATGTTGAATGTGCCGTCGTTATCGCGAGCAAGCTCGCTCCCACAGGGATCGGGGCTGTGTCAGGGCCGGTAGAGATGCGCATGTCCGGCGCGGTACAGCGACGATTCGCTGAACACGTCATTGCCCAGCACACGCCCCACCAGGATCAGCGCCGTTCGGCGGAAACCCTTGGCCTGTACCTTCTCGGCAATATCTGCCAGCGTCCCCATCACCCAGTCCTGATCCGGCCATGTCGCTCGATGAATCACCGCAATCGGGCAATCCGCGCCGTAGTGGGGCAGCAGTTCGTCGACGATCTTTTCCAGGTGATTGACCCCCAGGTGAATCGCCATGGTCGCCCCGTGCTGTGCCAGGTTGCCCAGTTCTTCCCCAGCGGGCATCGGGGATTTATCGGCGTAACGGGTGAGGATCAGGCTCTGGGAGATGTCCGGCAAGGTCAGTTCGGCACCCAGCAGGGCGGCGCAGGCTGAGGTCGCGGTCACGCCCGGGATGATTTCGAAAGGGATGTCCAGTTCCCGCAGGCAACGAATCTGTTCGCCGATGGCGCCGTACAGGCTCGGGTCGCCGGAGTGCACCCGGGCCACGTCCTGGCCCTTGAGATGGGCGCTGCTGATCAATTCGATGATCTGTTCCAGATGCAGCTCGGCGCTGTTGATCACCTGTTCGGCACAATGGCCTTCGAGGACGGCGGTTGGCACCAGCGAGCCGGCGTAGATGATCACCGCGCACTGGCGGATCAGTCGCTGGCCTTTGACCGTGATGAGGTCCGGGTCGCCGGGGCCGGCGCCGATGAAGTACACGGTCATGACCGGCTCCTGTGGAAGGTGGGTGAGCGTCGCCCAGATGAAGATCGCTCATGATCCTGGGCGGCGATTATCGGGATTTATGCCACGACCGCCAATGCCAACGTGCTCATGGGGCCTGTGTGACGGGGAATCAGCAGGGTTGCGGGCGTCGTGCCCAATTGATCGGCCAAGGCCAGGGCGGCGCTTTCGGCGATGCCGTAGCAACCGGTTTGCGCGAAGGCGATCTCGGAGCGATGACTGAGCCGCCGCTCGTAACCGGCCAACTGTTCGGCACTGAAGCAGGTCAGCGGCAAGGCCAGTTGCCCGGCCAGCTCCAGCAGCCCGGGCTCGTCACGCTTGAGGTCGATACTGGCCAGGGCCCGTACCTGGTGAAGTTCGATGCCGTGGGCCAGCAACGTCTGTTCGAGCAAGGCCCGCAGCGTGCTGGCCGGGCATCCGCGCTGGCAGCCCAAGCCGATCACCAGGATCGACCCGGTGCTCATGCGTCGTGGTGGGCTTGACCGTCACGGCGAAACAGCCAGGCGCTGATCAGGCCCAGGGCCAGCCAGAAGGCGACGTTGGTCACCTGCGAGGCGATCTTGAACTGGCTTTCCAGCGCTTCGGGCGCCAGCATCGAGTGGACTTCGGGCTGCGGCGCACCGATAACGTGGGGCACCAGCAACGTCGCCACGCCCAGCAGCTTGAGCAGCCAATGCCGGCCGAAGGCGATCAGGGCAATGCCCACCGCCGTCGACGCCGCGGTGCCGATCCACCACATCTGTCGCTGGGCCAGGTCGGCCGCTGCGGTGCCGGGCAATTCCGGGGGCAGGCCGAGGGTGGGTGCCAGGACGAAAGTGGCATAACCGGCCAGGCCCCAGAGCAGACCCTGGGAGGTGCGAGTCGGTGTGCGCAAGGTGTACAGGCCCGCGAGCATCAGGGCAAAACCCACGGCGACCACCAGGTTGCCGCCGGTGGTGGACAGCACGCGCTGCCAGCCATCTTCCGGTTCCCAGGCCTCGGCATCATGGGTGTGGGCCACACCGTCGGTGTGCTCATGGACCTCGGTCGCCGGGGCCTTCTCGAAGGTTTCCGCCTGGAGAATCAGCGGCGATACCCAGAAACTCTGCAACAGGGTCAGCAGCAGGGCGGCCAGCAAGCCGCTGAAACCGGCGGTCTGCGCGATACGCTTGATCATGTCGTCAGTTCTCAGTGGCAGGGGAAGGCGGCGCTGTGGCGGGTATCGTGGGCGGCGTTGTGCACCGCTTCGATGTGGGAGAAACCGGCGAAATAGACCAGCCCCGCGCCCAGGATCGAAGCCAGGATCGCGGCGCTCAGGCGTTGGCTCAGGGTAGTGGTGCTGCTGGCGGTGCGGGCGGTGCTGCTGATGGTCGACATGGCGCTTCCCTCTGTTTTTGTTCCGTGGGGATGCGAGCGCAATGAGACCCCGGGCGAAAGATCGCCAAGGTTCGAACAGCGCCCGCCCACCGCGGGTTTGTTGATGCATGAGTCATGGGCCGGTCTCCGGGCTCGCGAGGGGCAGGGGCTGGGCCTTGCCTGCAAGCATCACCTTCCCATGCGCCCTTGTAGCAGGGCAGACACAGTGGTTCAGACGCTTCGCTCGCTTACCGTTGCGGGGGCAGCACCGGACTGACGTGGCTTTGGAGTAAAGCACACGATTCACCGGTTTCCCGTTTCACCCTGTGAAGGGCACCCGTAACTAGGCGCACAGGAGAGCATGGGTGGGGCGGGGCCGTCAATGCACAGGGGGCCGCTGCGCAGCCCATCGCGAGCAAGCTCGCTCCCACAGGGGGCTGCGGGATCCAATGTGGGAGCGAGCTTGCTCGCGATGGCGGCGGCAAAGACACCGCAGAACTCACTTGCGGAGATTGACCCGCCCCCACACCCTGCGTAGCCTTGCGCCTTCGAGGTTCTTCGGCCTGCGCCGAAGCTAAGAAGGGAACGCGGTCCAAGCCGCGGCTGCCCCCGCAACTGTGAACGGTGAGGTTTCTGCAAGGCCACTGTGCATGCCCTTTTACCAAAGGCGCACGGGAAGGCGCAGCCATTGCCAGTCGAAAGACTGGCCCGCCGTCAGCCAGGAGACCTGCCTCGAGACAGATTCTCACTACAACCGGGCGGGGTGATCCGGTGGCGAAATCTTCCGTGCACACCTGTGCCCGCGGTTGTCGTCCCGTTTGCCCGCCACCTTGCCAAAGGGCATCCGATGAAAACACTGGCCAAACTCCCCGTCACCATCGTCACCGGCTTCCTCGGCTCGGGTAAGACCACTTTGCTGCGGCACATGCTCGACAACGCCCAAGGCCGGCGCATCGCCGTGATCGTCAACGAGTTTGGCGAGCTGGGTATCGACGGCGAGATCCTCAAGCAGTGCGCCATCGGTTGCACCGAAGAAGAAGCCAACGGCCGCGTCTACGAACTGGCCAACGGCTGCCTGTGCTGCACGGTGCAGGAAGAATTCTTCCCGGTGATGCGCGAACTGGTCGCCCGGCGTGGCGACCTCGACCATATCCTGATCGAAACCTCCGGCCTGGCCTTGCCCAAGCCGTTGGTCCAGGCCTTTCAATGGCCGGAAATCCGCAGCGCCTGCACCGTCGATGCGGTGATCACTGTGGTCGACAGCCCAGCCGTGGCCGCCGGCACCTTCGCCGCCTTCCCCGACCAGGTCGATGCCCAGCGCAAACTCGACCCGAACCTGGATCACGAATCACCGCTGCACGAACTGTTCGCCGACCAACTGGCGAGTGCTGACCTGGTGATCCTCAACAAGGCTGACCTGATCAGCCCTGAAGACTTGGCCAAGGTTCGCCTGGAAGTCGCCGAAGAGCTGCCGCCGGCGGTCAAGGTCATCGAAGCCAGCAGCGGTCGCCTGCCGCTGGACGTGTTGATCGGCCTGGGTGCCGGTTCCGAAGAGCACATCGACGGCCGCCACAGCCATCACGACCATCACCACGATGGCGACGATGACGACCACGATCATGACGCCTTCGATTCCATCTCCATCGAGCTGCCCCAGGCCGACGAAAGCCTGTTGCTGGACGCGCTGACGCAACTGGTGGTCCAGCACGGCGTACTGCGGGTCAAGGGTTTCGCGGCGATCCCGAACAAGCCGATGCGCCTGCTGATCCAGGGCGTTGGCACGCGTTTCGACAAACATTTCGACCGCCAGTGGGGCGCCGAGGAAGCGCGGGTCACCCGTCTGGTGCTGATCGGCCAGGCGCTGGACGCTGCGCTGCTTGAAGCGCAGTTGCGCGCCGCCCTCAGCGCCTAAGCCATGCACCTGCTCAGGACCCAGCCCGGCGGTTTCGTGTCGGATGACAACATTGCCGACCTGGGGCAAACCCCCGCCGAACTGGTGATCCTGTGCAGCGGCGACTCCAGCCTGGCGCTGCTGGCCGAAGCGGCGAAGCAATTGCCGGGCGATTATCCGGAGTTTCGCCTCGCCAACCCGATGCAGGTGCAGAACCACGCCTCGGTGGATCTGTATTTCGAAGACGTGCTGCGCCACGCCAAAGTTATCCTGCTGTCGCTGCACGGCGGCATTGGCTATTGGCGCTACGGCATCGAGCGCCTGATGGACCTGGCCGGGCGCGGGGTGAAGCTGATCCTGGTGCCGGGGGATGATCGACCGGACCCGGAGCTCAGTGACCTGAGCAACGTGGCCGTCGAGGACCGCGACCGGCTCTGGCAGTTCTTGCGCCAGGGCGGCCTGGGCAATGCCCTGGACCTGTTTCACAACCTCGGCAGTCAGTGGTTCGGCCGCGATTATCCGTGGGCCGAGCCGCAGACCCTGCCGCGCACGGCGATCTATCACCCGAAGAAAACCAGCGCCAGCCTCGGCGATTGGCAAGCCGAGTGGAACGCCGGGCAACCGGTGGCGGCGGTGCTGTTTTATCGTTCCCACTTGCAAGCGGCGAACACCGCGTTCATCGACGTGTTTTGCCAGCGCCTGCAAGCGGCGGGGCTCAATCCGTTGCCGATTGCCGTGGCGAGCCTCAAGGAGCCCGGTTGCCTGGCGCGGGTGGAGGACTGGTTGGATGAAGTGGAAGCGGGGGTGATCCTCAATACCACCGGCTTCGCTCAATCCAGCCCCGAAGCCCCGCACTTGCGACCGTTTCGCCGCAATATCCCGGTGATCCAGGCCATTTGCGCCCAGGACAACGAACCGGGCTGGCGCGCCAGCGAGCAGGGCCTGGGGCCACGGGATCTGGCGATGCACATTGCCTTGCCGGAGCTGGACGGGCGGATCATCAGCCGCCCCATCAGTTTCAAGGACCTGGCCTGGCGCAGTGAGCGCAGCCAGAGCGACGTGGTCTGCTACCGCGCCGTACCCGAACGCATGGATTTTGTCGCCGAGCTGGCCCAACGTTGGACCACCCTGGCGCGCCTGCCCAATGGGCAGAAGCGTGTGGCGCTGATCCTCGCCAACTACCCGACCCGGGACGGACGCATCGGCAATGGCGTCGGCCTGGATACGCCAGCGGCGGCCTTGAATATCCTGCGGGCCATGCAGGCCGAGGGCTATCCACTGCCGGCCGAACTGCCGGCGAGCGGCACTGCGTTGATCCAGCAATTGCTAGGCGGGGTCAGTAACGACCTGGACAGCCTCGACCTGCGTCCGTGTCACCAGAGCCTGGCCCTGGATGCCTACCTGGCCCTGTTCGACGCGCTGCCCGAGGCCAATCGCCAAGCGGTGCTGGCGCGCTGGGGCTCGCCCGAGCAGGACCCGATGTGCCGCGACGGCCGCCTGATGGTCGCCGGCCTGCGCTTGGGCCTGACCTTCGTCGGCATCCAGCCGGCGCGTGGTTATCAGGTCGACCCGAGTGCGGTGTACCACGACCCGGACCTGGTGCCGCCCCACGGTTACCTGGCGTTTTATTTCTGGTTGCGCCACACCTACGGCGTCCACGGGGTGATCCACGTCGGCAAGCACGGCAACCTCGAATGGCTGCCGGGCAAAGGTGTCGGGCTCTCGGAAAATTGCTGGCCGGACGTGCTGTTGGGGCCATTGCCGAACATCTACCCGTTCATCGTCAACGACCCGGGCGAGGGCGCCCAGGCCAAGCGTCGCACCCAGGCGGTGATCATCGACCACTTGATGCCGCCGCTGACCCGGGCCGAAACCTACGGACCGCTGCGTAACCTCGAGCTGCTGGCCGACGAATACTACGAGGCGCAATTGCTCGATCCGCGCCGCGCCCGGGAACTGCAACGGGACATCCTCAACCTGGTGCGCGAGACCCACATCGACCGCGAGCTGCAACTGGATGCCGGCCTCGACAGCGATGCTGACGCCGCGATCTGGCTGCCACGCCTGGACACGTACCTGTGCGACTTGAAGGAGTCGCAGATCCGCGACGGCCTGCACATTTTTGGCGAATCGCCCAGCGGACGACTGCGCATCGACACCCTGCTGGCGTTGCTGCGCATTCCCCGGGGCGACGGCAAGGGTGCGCAGTCGAGCCTGCTGCGGGCGCTGGCGAAGGCGTTCGGGCTGGGCTTCGATCCGCTGGATTGCGCCCTGGCCGAACCCTGGATGGGCGACTGTCCCGAGGCATTGCGCCGGATCAGCGCCGAGCCCTGGCGCAGCGCCGGCGATACCCGCGAGCGCCTGGAGCTGTTCGCCGCGCAGTTGATCGAGCAGGCGTTGGACGGCGCGGTTGAGCAGCTCGACGCGCCGGGTTGGGAGGTGGTGGGCGGCATCATTGAAAACCTGCGAGCCGTCGTGGCGCCACGCCTGGACGCCTGCGGTCCGGCGGAAATGCATGGCCTGCTCGATGCCTTGAGCGGGCGCTTCGTGCCGGCCGGCCCCAGCGGTGCGCCGAGTCGCGGGCGCCTGGATGTGTTGCCCACCGGGCGCAATTTCTTCTCGGTGGACGTGCGCAACCTGCCCACCACCACGGCGTGGCGCATCGGTTTCCAGTCGGCGAACCTGATCCTTGAACGGCACTTGCAGGACCACGGTGATCACCTGCGCCAGCTCGGCCTGTCGGTGTGGGGCACCGCCACCATGCGCACCGGCGGCGATGATATTGCTCAGGCCATGGCCTTGATGGGCGTGCGTCCGGTGTGGGCCACGGGTAGCCAGCGAGTCGATGACTTCGAGATCCTGCCGTTGAGCCTGCTGGACCGGCCGCGGGTCGATGTCACGCTGCGGGTGTCCGGATTCTTCCGGGACGCCTTCGCCAACCTGATCCGCCTGTTCGATGCGGCGGTGCAGGCCGTCGCCGCCCTCGACGAACCGGACGACCTGAACCCCTTGGCGGCCAAGGTCCGCGGCGAACGCGAAGCCCTGTTGGCATCGGGCCTGGAGCCAGAAGCGGCGGCGCGCCAGGCTGGTTGGCGGATCTTCGGCGCCAAGCCCGGTGCCTATGGCGCGGGTGTGCAGGGCGCTGTCGACGGTCGCCTGTGGCAGAGTCGCGAAGACCTGGCCGAGGTGTACCTGAACTGGGGTGGCTACGCTTACGGCGGCAGCGATGAAGGCACCGTCGCCCGGGAGCAGTTCTCCCGACGCCTGAGCCAGGTGCAAGCGGTGCTGCAGAACCAGGACAACCGCGAGCACGACCTGCTCGATTCCAATGATTACTACCAGTTCCAGGGCGGCATGCTGGCGGCGGTGGAGACCCTCAGCGGGGAAGCTGCGGCCAGCTATCACGGCGATCACAGCCAGCCGGACCTGCCCAGGATCCGTACCCTGAAAGAAGAACTCAACCGCGTCATCCGTTCCCGTGCGGCCAATCCGAAGTGGATCGACGGGGTCAAGCGCCACGGCTATAAAGGCGCGTTCGAACTGGCGGCGACGGTGGACAACCTGTTCGCCTTCGACGCCACCACGCAGCTGATCGACGATCACCAGTACGCTTTGCTGGCCGATGCCTACCTGCTCGATCCGGACACCCGGGATTTCGTCCGCCAGCACAACCCCGACGCCCTGCGGGACATGACCGAGCGCATGCTCGAAGCGCAGCAGCGGGGGATGTGGCAGGACCCGGGCGAGTATCGCGAGGCGTTGGAGAATTTGTTGTTGGACATCGAGGAGGATGGCTGAAATGAGCACAACAGACGCGCACTTGCTCCCGCTCGGCTGCGCAGCAGTCGTCGTTCTGGAAGGGCACTGGGACCTCAGGTTCTGGGGGCCGCTGCGCGCCCCAGCGGGAGCAAGCTCCCTCGCCACAGGGGAACCCCGCACATCCATGAGGCCTTCAGCATGACCCATACCCCCCATTTCCCACTCTCCGCCGTGGTCGGTGCCGATGACCTGAAACTGGCCCTGTGCCTGGCCGCGATCGACCCGAAAATCGGCGGTGTGCTGATCGAAGGCCCACGGGGCATGGCCAAGTCCACCTTGGCCCGGGGCCTGGCGGACCTGCTGGCCAGCGGTCAGTTCGTCACCTTGCCCCTCGGTGCCACCGAGGAGCGGCTGGTGGGCACCCTCGATCTGGATGTGGCCCTGGGAGAGGGGCGCGCGCAATTTTCTCCCGGCGTGCTGGCCAAAGCCGATGGTGGCGTGCTGTATGTCGATGAAGTGAACCTGCTGCCCGATCACCTGGTGGACCTGCTGCTCGATGTGGCCGCCAGTGGCACCAACCTGATCGAGCGCGACGGCATTTCCCATCGGCATTCGGCGCGCTTTGTGCTGATCGGCACCATGAACCCGGAAGAGGGCGAGCTGCGCCCGCAGTTGCTCGACCGTTTCGGCCTGAACGTCGCCCTCGACGGTCACACCGCACCCGCCGAGCGCGGCCAGATCATCCGGCGGCGGTTGGATTTCGACAGCGATCCGTTGGCGTTCTGCACGGAGTGGGATATGGCTCAGCGGCAGTTGCGTGAACGTTGCCAGCGGGCGCGCGATCGTTTGGCTGGGATCGCCTTGGATGATGCGACGCTGGCGCAGATCACCGAGCGCTGTTTTGCCGCCGGGGTCGATGGCTTGCGCGCCGACCTGGTCTGGCTGCGGGCGGCCCGGGCCCATGCGGCCTGGCGCGGCGCTGCTGCGATTGCCGATGAGGACATTGATGCGGTCGCCGAATTTGCCTTGCGGCATCGGCGGCGCGGGCATTCGGCCCCCGCGTCGTCCCAGACGCCGCAAACGGCTGCGAATGAAACGGCCAAGCCCAACGAAGGCCAAGGCCAATGGGGCGACCTGCCTGCCCGGGCGTTGCCAACCGGGGCCCGACGCGATGTGCCGAGCTGGCCAAAAAAGCCCTAGGCATTCGCCCTCGTTCAACGGCGGGGGCGAATGCCAGACCCCGTGCAGGAACGTTGGCGCAGGGCCGCCAGGGCCGCAGCAAAGCGGCGGCCAGCGGTGCGGTGAACTGGCCGGGAACGTTACTCAATGGCCGGCCACACCGGTATGCAGACTTGCGCTGGCACGCTCGGCATCGGGCGCCCCATGAGCTGTGGCTGGTCATCGTCGATGCGTCGGCCTCGACCCGTCGTCATCGCGCCTTGAGTGACGGCAAAGGCTTGTTGGCGCAACTGTTCGACGACGCCTACCGGCAGCGGGCCCGCCTGGCGCTGTTGACGGCCAGCGGCACGCAGCCGAACTGGCAGGTGCAAGGGCTCAAGGCCTCGGCGGGCCTGCGCGACTGGCTCGATGGCCTGGGCGCCGGTGGCGGAACGCCGTTGCTGGCGGCGCTGAACGAGGCCGGGCGCTGGCTGGTGGCGCGGCGCAGGCTTTACCCGGCGGAGCAGCAGCGGGTGTTGGTGATGACCGACGGACGAGTCAAGGAGGGATTTTCACCGCCGCTTCTCGATTGCCCGTGCCTGTTGATCGACATCGAAAGAGGCCCGATTCGCCTGGGCCGGGCCCGGCAGTTGGCGGGGCGGTTGGGGGCTGAGTATCGGCATATCGATGAGGCTGATTGAAAGGTTCTGTGACTGTCAGGGCCCCATCGCGAGCAAGCTCGCTCCCACACTGTTTTGTGAACACATGAATGATGAACACCCGGCCCCCTGTGGGAGCGAGCTTGCTCGCGATGGCATCCCCTAGATTCCAATGGCCTGCCCACCTGACCCGCATCACTGCACTATGCTCAAGCAGCCCCTCACAGGAGTGAACCATGCGCGTACTCGTCACCAACGCCCAGGACGATTTTCGGGTCAAGGCCTATGCCGGCACCAACGGCGTGCTGCTCGCCATGGACCTGGCCGAACCCCGGCGCAAGGGCTTGCTGGGTTTTGCCATCGAGAAACAGCAGGGGGACAAGCCCTGGCTGTTCCTGTTCAACAGCCTGACGTTCCCCGACAAGGCCCACACCTTTCCCCAGTTCCACGCCACCCCCAGCGACAAGGCGCCCCTGCAGAAATTTCGCTGGGCCGACTACGCCGTCAACCCCGGCGTGACGATCCACTATCGCGTGCACCTGGCCTATGGCAGCCCCGATGCACCGCAATTGGGCGAATCCCTGGCCGTCACCGTCACCAGCGACGACGGGCAGCCGGCCGACCAGCGGGTCATCTTCAACCGTGCCGTGGCCGCCAGTCAGGCGTTCCAGCGCAAGTTTCCCGAAGTGGACGCGCTGCTCGATGCCAACAAGCACCTGTCCATCGATGACTGGCCCGACGCACCACGTCGCTGGTTGGAAAACGGCTTGCTGGGTCGCTTGACCGGTTTCATCGACCGGGCGCTGGATGCTCGCTGGGCCTTGGACGTCGCCATCTATGAATACGAATTGCCGGTGATCGTCGACGCGGTGACTGCCGCTCACGCTCGCGGCGCCCAGGTGCGGGTGCTGTATCACGCCGAGCCGGGAGACGACACCACGGCGCGCAACGAAGCCAGCCTCGAGAACATGCCGGCGGCCAACAAACGTGGGCGGATCACCCACAATATTTTCCATAACAAGTTCATGGTGCTGAGCAAGGTGGAGGCCAGCGGCTCATTGCAACCTGAAGCCGTGCTGTGCGGCAGCACCAACTTCACCGCCAACGGTGTCTACCGCCAGGCCAACGTCGTGCATGTGCTGGACGACCCGCGGATCAGCAGCAGCTATTCCCAGGTATTCGAGCAAATCTGGGCAACGCCCCAGGACGTCGATGCCACTCGCCAGTGGCTGACCCTGAACAATACCATGGCCCCGCAAGAAGCGTTGTTCGCCGGGTTCTCGCCACGTACCGGGGAGGGCGATCTGGATCGCTTCGTCGACATCATCAAGGGGGCGCGAAAGGACCTGTTGTTCGTCACCGCCTTTGTGTTGCCCGACCGCATCCTCGACGCCTTGCTCGGCCAGCCCAATGACGACGTGTTGCGCTACGGGCTGCAAAACACCAAGAGTCGCATCACCGGTTTTCATGCCGACCGCACCGCCGAATTCGCCGCCACCGCGTTGCTCAACACCGGGCTGGAGGGCTGGCTGCGGGAAAACATGAAAGGCCAGAAGGGCAATCTACTGGTGCACACCAAAGCCATCGTCACCGACTTCACCAGTGACACGCCGACCATCCTCAGCGGCAGCCACAACCTCAGCGCCGCCGCCAGCAGCGGCAACGACGAGAACTACCTGATCATTCAGGGCAATACCGACCTGGCGGACCGCTACGGGCTGGAACTGCTGCGTTTCTATGAGCATTACCGCTTTCGCTACTTCGCGAAAAAACTCGCCCTCAAGCAGGTCAGGCCACTGGCAGTGGATGACAGCTGGAGTGATGACTATTACCGCGAGGGCGATTTGCGGATGTTGTCCCGGGTGAGGTTTTGCGGGCGTTAGGCGCAGTAGATGATCGGGTGATAGCATAGAGCCACCTATCAGCCAGGAAGCTGCCATGAAACTCTGTCACGGAACGTCCGCTTTACTTCGTACCTGTGTCGCGATCCTGTTGTTGGCCCTGGGCACTTCGGCCCTTGCCGCCAATCAACCGTGTTCCGGGCGCAAGGGCGGTATTGCCGGATGTGACGGCGATACCTTCCTCTGCAACGACGGCTCCATCAGTGCTTCGAAGAAGTCCTGTTCCGCTGTGCTGGGGCTTCGGAACGAGGCGCGCCCGCAGTCGCTGCTCAAGTCCGCCGACGGTTGCCAATGCGGCAGTGGCAATTACTGCGTCGGCCCCCGTGGCGGGGTCTATTGCCTCACGCCTGGCGGCAGCAAGAGCTACAAGCGCAAATAGACCAGGCACACCGCCGAACAATTGTGGGAGCGAGCTTGCTCGCGATAGCGTCATGTCGGTGGGCATCGACATTGGCTGACCCACCGCTATCGCGAGCTTGCCCCCCACTGTTATCGAAACGTTGCCCGCATCCTCATCAGCGCTCGTCCTCGACCCGCAGTGCACAAAGTCTGGAACCGCTGCCGCAGCCAATTCACGTCATGGCGCGTCGGGTGAAGCGAGCGCCGAGGCTTTGTCCGGCCGATGTGTTCGGCAAAGTTGCGCATCAGCGAGGGTTGGTCACCGATGCCCTTGAGCTTGCGGCACAACTTCCCATCCTTATAGAACAGCACGGTCGGTGTCCCGCTGACTTCCGGATGCCGGGGCGATTCGTGGGTGCTCAATTTGTAGATGATGGCTCGATCCTGGAATGCCTCGGCCACCTTGCAGAACACCGGTTCGGCCCAGCCGCAGGCGTAGCAGTGTGGATGGCCGAAATAGAAGACCACCGGGCGCCAGGTCCTGAGGGCCTGGCGGTAGTCCTTTTGTGACGCTACGTGAGTGATGAGCGAACTCATGGCCGGCTCCCTTGTGCCTCGACGGTGACAGGAACGATAAGGAACCCGGCGGGGCATCGCTACTGTCAGAGTTGACAGGTGGCCTGCTCTGTTTCAGTGCGAAACGGATCGCACATACTCCATTTGGGGCCTTGGTACCCGGACGCCGTAGCCAACGGTAGCAAGCGTGCCAGCGGTGCACGAGCGTTCCTGGGCGCTCGGTTTTTCCATCCCTCTGATTTCATTCGCTTTCCATTTTTCTCACCCAGGCATTGCAAGCCTGTGGCACACTTTCTGCTGTCTATTCCGTTGTTACATACCATGTTCCGGTATAGCGGAATAAACTCATTCTGGAGTGCTTGCCATGCAACGCCGACCTTCCTTGTTCAAAGCGTGTGTTTTTCTCTTCGCGGCCACGACGGCTGCCATGGGTGTCGCCCAGGCGGCCGACAGCAAGCTGGACAGCGTGCTGCAGCGGGGGAAATTGATCGTGGGCACGGGCAGTACCAATGCGCCGTGGCACTTCCAGGGAGCGGATGGCAAGTTGCAGGGCTTTGATATCGATATTGCGCGCATGGTTGCCAAGGGCCTGTTCAATGACCCGGAGAAGGTCGAGTTCGTGGTGCAGTCGTCCGATGCGCGGATCCCCAACCTGCTGACCGACAAGGTCGACATGAGCTGCCAGTTCATTACCGTCACTGCCAGCCGCGCCCAGCAAGTGGCGTTCACCCTGCCGTACTACCGCGAAGGCGTCGGCCTGCTGCTGCCGGCTAACAGCAAGTACAAGGAAATCGAAGACCTCAAGGCCGCGGGCGATGACGTCACCGTGGCGGTGCTGCAGAACGTCTACGCCGAAGAATTGGTGCACCAGGCGCTGCCCAAGGCCAAGGTCGACCAGTACGACAGCGTCGACCTGATGTATCAGGCGGTGAACTCCGGACGCGCCGATGCCGCCGCCACCGACCAATCCTCGGTCAAGTACCTGATGGTGCAGAACCCTGGGCGCTACCGCAGCCCGGCCTATGCCTGGAGCCCGCAAACCTACGCCTGTGCGGTCAAGCGCGGCGACCAGGACTGGCTGAACTTCGTCAACACCACCTTGCATGAAGCCATGACCGGCGTGGAATTCCCTACCTATGCGGCGTCGTTCAAGCAGTGGTTCGGCGTCGAGTTGCCGTCGCCGGCGATTGGTTTCCCCGTTGAATTCAAATGACCCTGTGAGCCCGGGGCGCCCCTTGCGGGCGCTTCGTCGAAGGTACTGCCAACCATGAATTATCAGTTGAACTTTGCCGCCGTCTGGCGCGATTTCGACACCTTGCTGGCGGGGCTGGGCCTGGGGCTTTCCCTGGCGTTGGTGTCGATCGCCATCGGTTGCGTGATCGGCCTGGCTATGGCGTTCGCGCTGCTCAGCAAACATCGGGTCCTGCGGGTGCTGGCATCGGTGTATGTCACGGTGATCCGCAATACACCGATCCTGGTGTTGATCCTGTTGATCTACTTCGCTTTGCCGAGCCTGGGCATCCGCTTGGACAAGCTGCCGTCGTTCGTCATCACCCTCTCGTTGTACGCCGGGGCCTACCTGACCGAAGTGTTCCGCGGCGGGCTGTTGAGCATTCACAAGGGGCAGCGGGAAGCGGGGCTGGCCATCGGCCTGGGCGAGTGGCAGGTGAAGGCCTATGTCACCGTGCCGGTGATGCTGCGCAACGTGTTGCCGGCCTTGTCGAACAACTTCATTTCGCTGTTCAAGGACACCTCCCTGGCGGCGGCGATCGCCGTGCCGGAGCTGACCTATTACGCCCGCAAGATCAACGTGGAGAGCTACCGGGTGATCGAAACCTGGCTGGTGACCACGGCCCTGTATGTCGCGGCCTGTTACCTCATTGCCATGGTGCTGCGGTATTTCGAGCAGCGCCTGGCGATCCGCCGTTAGGAGTCTCCCATGTACGAATCCCCCAGTTGGTTGCATGAGTTATGGGTCGCCCGGGACACCCTGTGGGCCGGCTTCTTGACCAGCGTGCAGTGTTCGCTGTTGGCGATTGTGTTGGGCACGCTGATCGGCCTGGTCGCCGGCCTGGTGCTGACCTATGGCCGGACCTGGATGCGCGCGCCGTTTCGCTTCTACGTCGACCTGATCCGCGGCACGCCGGTGTTCGTGCTGGTGCTGGCCTGCTTCTACATGGCCCCGGCCCTGGGCTGGCAGATCGGCGCATTCCAGGCCGGTGTCCTGGGCCTGACGCTGTTCTGCGGCTCCCATGTGGCCGAGATCGTGCGCGGTGCCTTGCAGGCGCTGCCCCGTGGGCAGATGGAGGCGAGCCAGGCCATCGGCCTGACGTTCTACCAGTCGCTGGGCTATGTGTTGTTGCCCCAGGCGTTGCGGCAGATCCTGCCGACCTGGGTCAATTCCTCTACCGAGATCGTCAAGGCCTCGACCCTGTTGTCGGTGATCGGCGTCGCCGAACTGTTGCTCAGCACCCAGCAGATCATCGCCCGGACCTTCATGACCCTGGAGTTTTACCTGTTCGCCGGGTTTCTCTTTTTCATCATCAATTACGCCATCGAATTGCTCGGGCGGCACATTGAAAAGCGGGTGGCCTTGCCATGACTGACGTTTCGAATCTCTCCAATACGGAGCTATCCAACACCCAGCCGTTGCTGGATATTCGCGGCCTGCGCAAACAATACGGCCCGCTGGAAGTGCTCAAGGGCGTGGACCTGAGCATGCAGCGCGGCAACGTGGTCACGCTGATCGGTTCCAGTGGTTCGGGCAAGACCACGCTGTTGCGCTGCGTCAACATGCTGGAAGAATTCCAGGGCGGGCAGATTGTGCTCGACGGCGAGTCCATCGGCTATGACGACATCGACGGCAAGCGTGTGCGCCACCCCGAGAAGCTCATCGCCCGGCACCGGGCCATGACCGGCATGGCCTTCCAGCAATTCAACCTGTTTCCCCACCTGACTGCGTTGCAGAACGTCACCCTGGGCCTGCTGAAAGTGAAAAAACTGCCCAAGGACGAAGCGGTGGCCCTGGCCGAGAAATGGCTGGAGCGGGTTGGTCTGTTGGAACGGCGCGATCACTTTCCCGGCCAGTTGTCCGGTGGTCAGCAGCAGCGCGTGGCGATTGCCCGGGCGATTGCCATGAACCCCAGCCTGATGCTGTTCGACGAAGTGACTTCGGCCCTGGACCCGGAGCTGGTTGGCGAGGTGCTGAACGTGATCAAGGGCCTTGCCGAAGACGGCATGACCATGCTGCTGGTGACCCACGAAATGCGCTTTGCCTTCGAGGTCTCCGACAAGATCGTGTTCATGAACCAAGGGCGCATCGAAGAGCAGGGCCCACCGAAGGAACTGTTCGAGCGGCCGCAATCGCCGCGGTTGGCGGAATTCCTCAAGAACACCCGTTTTTAATTTTATTCAGTAAGGAGAAACACTCATGAGCATTACGCGCTACGGCACCGGCAGCACCGCAGGCGGCGGTCAGCCACGGCCATTCGCCCGCGCCGTGGAAGCCGATGGCTGGCTGCACGTGTCCGGCCAGGTGCCGGCGGTGAACGGCGAGATCATTGTCGGCGGGATCGTCGAGCAGACCCACCAGACCATGAAGAACCTGGTCGCCATTCTCGAAGAGGCCGGATATGGCCTGGAAGATGTGGTGCGCTGCGGCGTGTGGTTGGATGACCCGCGGGATTTCTGGAGTTTCAACAAGGTGTTCGGCGAATACTTCAGCCCTGAACACGCCCCGGCCAGGGCCTGCGTGCAGGCGAGCATGATGGTCGATTGCAAGGTCGAGATCGATTGTGTGGCCTACAAGAAAAAGGCCTGAATTCATAAAGGCTGGCATTCTAGGCTTGTGTGGCGAGGGAGCTTGCTCCCGCTGGACTGCGCAGCAGGCCCAATAAGCGACTGCTGCGCAGCCGAGCGGGAGCAAGCTCCCTCGCCACGATGAAAATGCAAGCGTCTATGAGTGAATTACCAGGAACCAAAGACATGACCGAAGACACCATCAAACGCCGGGCCCGGGGACTGGATCGGGCGTTCGATATCCTCGATTTCCTCAAGGAAATCGGCCAGCCGTTGCGCCCGAACGATATTGCCAGCGGCATCGGCAGCCCCAAGTCCACGGTCTATGAACTGGTGGCGTCGCTGCTGGAGCGCCGCATCCTCGAGCCGGTGGGCAAGGACGGTCACGTCTACCTGGGGCGCCAGTTGTATTTCCTCGGGCAGGCGCACCTGCGGCATTTCGACCTGAGCCGCGAGGCTGACCAGGCCTTGCAGGAGATCGTGCGCCAGACCCGGGAAACGGCGCAGATGTGCCTGCTCAACGGGCGCAAATATACCGTCGCGCTGATGAAGGAAGGCGAGCGGCATTTCCGCATTTCATCGGACATCGGTGAAAACGCACCGATCCCGTGGACGGCGTCCGGGCGCCTGCTGCTGGCGCATTTGAGCGACCAACAGATCGTCGACCTGATCGACCCCGACGACTTCATTTTGCCGGACGGCGAGCGCTTGCCCCTGGAGCAATTCCTCAAGGAAATCCGCCAGGCCGGCCTCGATGGGTTCTTCTCCTTCGACAGCGTCGCCGACACCTTCACCCACTGCTTCGCCGCACCGGTCAAAGACCCCGGCGGCGTGGCCATCGCCACCCTGTGCATCGTCGCCCCACGGGTCGATGCCAAGAACAATTACGCCGACTACCGCCGGGTGCTGATCGAAAGCGCCAACAACCTGGCCCGGCGCATCAATGAATAGATAACCGCGGCTGCGAGCGGCCGCGTGCGAGGAGTACGAACATGTCTTCTGTCATTCCCAATGCTGGCGTAGAGAAGGGTGCGGCCACCGTCGGCGCTCATCTGCTCAAGGACGTCAGCCTGCCGGCGTTGGTGCTGCACCGCGCGGCGCTGGAGCACAACATTCGCTGGATGCAAGCGTTCGTCACCGACAGTGGCGCCGAACTGGCGCCCCACGGCAAGACCAGCATGACCCCGGCGCTGTTTCGACGCCAGCTCGATGCCGGTGCCTGGGGCCTGACCCTCGCCACCGCCGTGCAGACCCGTGCCGCTTACGCCCACGGCGTTCGTCGAGTGCTGATGGCCAACCAACTGGTGGGCACGCCAAACATGGCGCTGATCGCCGATCTGCTGGCCGACCCGGCGTTCGAATTCCATTGCATGGTCGATCATCCGGACAACGTCGCGGACCTGGGGGCGTTCTTCGCCTCGCGCGGTATGAAGCTGAACGTGATGATCGAGTACGGCGTGGTCGGTGGTCGGTGTGGCTGCCGGACCGAGGCCGAGGTGTTGGCCCTGGCCGAGGCGATTCGCAGTCAACCGGCGCTGGCATTGACCGGTATCGAAGGCTACGAAGGGGTGATCCATGGCGACCACGCCATCAGTGGCATCCGCGCATTCGCGGCATCGTTGGTACGGTTGGCGGTGCAGTTGCAGGACGACGATGCCTTTGCCATCGACAAGCCGATCATCACCGCCTCGGGGTCGGCCTGGTACGACCTGATCGCCGAATCCTTCGAAGCCCAGAATGCCCACGGGCGTTTCCTCAGCGTGCTGCGCCCCGGCAGTTACGTGGCCCATGACCATGGCATCTACAAGGAAGCCCAGTGCTGCGTGCTGGAGCGCCGCAGCGACCTGCACGAAGGCCTGCGTCCGGCCCTGGAAGTCTGGGCTCATGTGCAATCGCTGCCGGAGCCGGGCTTCGCGGTGATCGCCCTGGGCAAGCGCGACGTGGCCTACGACGCCGGATTACCGGTGCCGCTCAAGCGCTACACGCCCGGATCGGATTCGGTGGCGGGTGACGATGTCAGCGGTTGCAAGGTGACGGCGGTGATGGACCAACATGCGTTCATGAGTGTGGCGGCAGGGATTGAGCTGCGTATGGGCGACATCATTTCGTTTGGTACTTCACACCCGTGCCTGACGTTCGACAAGTGGCGGGTGGGGTGCCTGGTGGATGAGCAGTTACGGGTGGTCGAGAGCATGGAGACTTGCTTCTAGTCGTTGGACCAGGTTGTGGCCATCGCGGGCAAGCCTTGCTCCCACACGGATCGACTGTGAACACAAAGTTGGTGTTTGCCCAAGATCCCCTGTGGGAGCAAGGCTTGCCCGCGATTAGCGACCTTCCAGACACCACCAAAATATCAGGATCACCTATGAGCAATCCCACCCAGAAACCCCGCATCGCCCTGATCGGCGAATGCATGATCGAACTGCAACAACGCGCCGATGGCAGCCTGCTGCAAAGCTTCGGCGGCGATACCCTGAACACCGCGGTGTACCTGTCCCGCGCCTTGGGCGACAGGGGCGCGGTGGATTACGTCACCGCCTTGGGCGACGACAGTTTCAGCGATGCCATGTGTGAGCGCTGGGCCGAAGAAAACATCGGTCTGCAACGGGTCCAGCGCTTGCCTGGACGCCTGCCGGGTCTGTATTGCATCCAGACCGACGCGGCGGGCGAGCGGCGATTCCTCTACTGGCGCAACGAGGCGGCGGTGCGCGAGTGTTTTACCACCCCGGCCGCCGCACCGATCCTGGCGGCATTGCCGGATTACGATGTGCTGTATTTCAGCGGCGTCACTCTGGCGGTGCTCGGTGAGCAGGGGCGCGCCAGACTCATTGAAACCCTGGTCGAAGCACGTCGGCGCGGGGCCCAGGTGGTGTTCGACAATAATTACCGACCAAGACTCTGGGCCTCTATCGAGGCGGCGCGGGCGGCGTATCGCAGCGTCCTGCCCTACGTGGAATTGGCCCTGCTGACGGTGGAAGACGAGCAGGCACTGTTCGGATATGCGGACACTGAAGCGGTATTCGCCGCCTATGGGCAGCTCGGCACGCCCGAGGTGGTGCTCAAGCGCGGTGCCGAGGCCTGCCTGATTCGTTGCGATGGCGAGTTTTATGAGATTCCCGCCCAACGGGTCGAGCGTGTGGTGGACACCACGGCGGCGGGAGATTCATTCAGTGCCGCGTACCTGGCGAGCCGCTTGCTGGGGGGGACTCCGGCGGAGGCGGCCGAAGCAGGGCATCTGTTGGCGAGCCGGGTGATCCAGGTGCCGGGGGCGTTGATGCCAAAATAATAAGTGGGCACAAAACCTGTGGGAGCGAGCTTGCTCGCGATAGCGCTGGGTCAGCTTGCAGAAATGTTGACTGTGTCGCCGCCATCGCGAGCAAGCTCGCTCCCACAGGCTCGGTTTCAATCCCGGTAGAACACCTGCACCAGGTGATAGCCGAACTTGCTCTTGATCGGCCCATGTACCACCCGCAAGGGTTTCTTGAAGATCACCGCATCGATCGCACCGACCATCTGCCCCGGCCGCACTTCGCCCAGGTCGCCACCGCGTTTGCCCGAGGGGCAGGTGGAGTATTTCTTGGCCAGCACATCGAAGGCTTCGCCCTTGGCGATGCGTTGCTTGAGCTGTTCGGCTTCTTCGGCGGTTTTCACCAGGATATGGCGGGCTTGGGCTTTCATTGCAGCGGTGACCTGAACGGTGCGACGGGGCGGCGATTATGCCTCAAGTCAGCTGCCATGGTTGATCATCGTCCGAATCTTGTTGGCCAGCAGATCGAGGGTGAAGGGCTTGGCGACCATGTCCATGCCCTGGTCGAGGAACCCCTGGCGTTCGGCGGCTTTCTGCGCGTAACCGGTCATGAACAGCACTTTCAGCCCCGGGCGGTGCTGGCGGGCGATTTCCGCCAGTTGCCGGCCATTCATGCCCGGCAGTCCGACGTCGGTCACCAACAGGTCGATGCGCTGCTCCGATTCCAGCAGGGGCAGGGCCGTCATGGCGTCCTGGGCCTCCAGGGCGGTGTAGCCCAAGGTCTTCAACAGGTCGAGCACCAGCATGCGCACCGCCGGTTCATCTTCCACCAGCAACACGGTTTCCCCGGCGATGGCCGGCGGTACGTCGACCGTCTCCGCCGTGGCGGGTTGTTGGGCCGGCGCAACGTGCAGGCGCGGCAGGTACAACTGCACCCGTGTGCCCTGGCCCGGCACGCTGTCCAGGTTGAGGTGTCCACCCGACTGTTGGGCAAACCCATAGATCATCGACAAGCCCAGGCCGGTGCCCTGGCCGATGGGCTTGGTGGTGAAAAATGGGTCGAAGGCCTTGGCCAGCACGGCGGGGGTCATGCCGCTGCCGTTGTCGCTGACCGCGATCATCACATAGTCGCCGGCCTTGACCGGTTCGAGGGTGTTGATGTCAGTGCCGTCGAGATAGACATTGGCGGTTTCGACGATCAATTCGCCGCCGTCGGGCATGGCATCCCGGGCGTTGATCACCAGATTGAGCAGGGCGTTTTCCAACTGGCTGGCATCGGTGCTGACCGGCCACAGCTCGGGGGTCAGTTGCAGCCGCAGCACGATGTGATCGCCGGTGGTCCGGCTCAGCAGGTCTTCGAGCGAACGCACCAGCTCGTTGGCGTCCAGCGGCTTGCGGTCCAGGGACTGGCGGCGGGAAAACGCCAGCAGCCGATGGGTCAGGGCCGCGGCGCGGTTGGCCGAGGACACCGCCGCTTCGGTGAAGCGCCCGATCTCGGCGGTGCGGCCGGCGGCGATGTAGCGTTGCATCAGGTCGAGGCTGCCGAGGATGCCGGTGAGCATGTTGTTGAAGTCATGGGCAATGCCGCCGGTGAGTTGGCCCACGGCCTCCATTTTCTGCGCATGGCGCAGGGCTTCTTCGGCGCGCTCGCGTTCGAACATCTCGCTTTGCAGGCGGTGGTTGGCTTCGGCCAGTTGCCGGGTCCGGGCGATGACCCGTTCCTCCAGTGTTTCGTTGAGGTTGCGCAGGGCTTCCTCGGTTTTCCGGCTCTCGGTCTCGTCGATCACGAAGATGTAGAAACCGTTCACCGCCCCGTCCGTCCCGTGGCGAGGCAAGTAGTTGATCAGTGCATGGCGCGGGCGACCGTCGCGATGGTCCATCTGCAAGGTGAAGCTGCACGGTTTGCCGGCCAGGGCATCGGCGATCTGTTGGGCGCGGGCGGCATAGGCCTCTTCGCCGAGCACTTCGCGGATGGTCTTGCCGTAGAGCTCCTGCGGGGTCAGGCCGTACCAATCCAGGTAGGCGCTGTTGTTCAGCCGGAAGCGCTCTTCGCGGTCCGCGTAGCTGATGAGGATCGGCATGGCGTTTATGATCAACTGCAGCTCGGTCTGGCTCTGGCGCAGGGCTTGCTCGGTGCGCTTGCGTTCGGTCAGGTCCAGGGCCGCACCCAGAAAACGCTTGGGCCGGCCGTGGCGGTCCTTGTAGCAACGGCCGCGCACGTACACCCAGCGTAATTCATCGTTGGGCTGCAACAGCCGGTACTCTTCGGCGTATTCGGTGCCATGGGTGATGCAGTGCTTGATGCTGCGGGCAACCATCGCCCGGTCCTCGGGATGCACGCCTTCGAGGTAGGCGCTGATGGGCAGTTGGCGCGACAGGTTCGGGTCGACGCCATGCAGCAGGGCGAAATGGGCGTCGGCGATGAAGCGGTCTTCGCTGATGTCCCAATCCCAGGTGCCCAGCGCGTCGGCGGCGGCCAGGGCCAGTTGCAGGCGCTCTTCGCTTTCGTGCTGGGCCTTGAGGCTGGCCTCGGAGCGCCGTTCGAATTCCATGGCCAGGCGGCGGCGTTCGCTGGTCTCGATGGCGGTGACCAGGATGCCGGCGACGCTGCCGCTTTCGTCATGCACCGGGCTGTAGGTCAGGTCCAGCCAGACATCGCAGAGGCGACCGGCGAAGGGCATGCGCCAGTGCTGGTCGCGGCAGGTGTGCGTCTGGCCTTGCAATACGCGGTGGTAAATCCCTTCGGTTGCCCCTTTGAGTTCGGGCCATGCTGCATGGGTCGGCTGGCCGAACGCCCGGGGGTGCTTGTCACCGCTCAGTCGGCCGAAGGCGTCGTTGTAGAGATGGGTCAGCTGCGCGCCCCACAGCAAGGCCATCGGCATCGGCGAATGGAGCACGATGTCCACGGCGGTGCGCAGGCTCTGGGGCCAGTTTCGGGCAGTGCCCAATGGGGTCTGGGCCCAGTCCACCTGGCTGACCAGGCGCTGGGCATCATTGCCGGCGGGTGTCGCGTTCATCACGCAATCCCTGGCTGTCGTGTCTGTACCACGGCGTCTACTATCCTTTGAGGAAAGTAAGTGCGGGCGGGTCTGAAGGGTTTCATGTTCGGCTCAACTTGTTTCATTGATGTCTCGCGGAAGTTTCAATCCATGGAAATCGATCCGTTGTTGCGAATCCTGGCGAGCCAGAATGGTTCCGATCTTTACATGTCTACGGGGGCGCCGCCGTGCGCGCGTTTCGAGGGCGTGCTCAAGCCCTTGGGTAACGAGGCATTCAAGGTCGGCGACATCGCCCGGCTCGCCGAGTCTTTGATGGACGCCGAACAGCGCCTTGAGTTCGATCGGGAACTGGAAATGAACCTGGCGATCTCCCTGGCCGGCGTCGGGCGGTTCCGGGTCAATGTCTTCAAGCAGCGCAATGACGTGTCCATGGTGATCCGCAACGTCAAGCTGGACATCCCGCGCTTCGAGGACCTGAAACTGCCCCGGGTGCTGTTGGACAGCATCATGCAGAAACAGGGGTTGATGCTGTTCGTCGGCGCGACAGGTTCGGGCAAGTCGACTTCCCTGGCGGCGCTGATCGATTACCGCAATCGCAACAGCAGCGGCCATATCATCACCATCGAGGACCCGGTGGAGTATATCCATCGGCACAAGAAATCCATCATCAACCAACGGGAAGTCGGTGTCGACACCCGCAGTTTTCATGCGGCCCTGAAAAACACTTTGCGCCAGGCACCGGACGTGGTGCTGATCGGCGAAATCCGCGATCGGGAAACCATGGAGCATGCCCTGTCGTTTGCCGACACCGGGCACTTGGTGATTTCCACCTTGCATGCCCATAACGCCAACCAGGCCTTGGACCGGGTGATCAATTTCTTTCCGGAAGAGCGCCGGCCGCAGTTGTTGAACGACCTGGGCAACAACCTCAAGGCGTTCGTTTCCCAACGCCTGGTGCGTACCCGCACCGGCCAGCGGCGGGCGGCGGTGGAGGTTATGCTGGGTTCGCCCACGGTGGCCGACCTGATCCGGCGCAACGAGCTTGGCGAGCTCAAGGGCATCATGGAAAAGTCAGAGGAAATGGGCATGCAAACCTTTGACCAGGCCTTGTTCAACCTGGTGGTCGAAGGCGCCATCGACGAGGAGGAGGCGCTGAAAAATGCCGATTCGGCGAATAACCTGCGGTTGCGTTTGAAGCTGCATACCGAGTCGGGGGCGGTGGCGCCACCGGCCGATCCGGCGGCGGGTGAGTGGGGGCTTATGGATTGATCGGGTTATCGTTCATCGCGAGCGAACTCGTTCCCACATGGGTTCTGCCAGTCACCGGAGATCCACTGTGGGAGCGAGCTTGCTCGCGATGAGGCCCTCACCGTCAGCTCGCAAGCTCCGGCCGATCCCGAAACTGCTCCAACGCCTCGGGGTTGGCCAGGGCATCGGTGTTCTTCACCACCTCGCCATGCACCACGTTGCGCGCCGCCAACTCCACCACCTTGCCGCTGATGGTCCGCGGGATATCACTGACCGCGAGGATCTTCGCCGGTACATGCCGTGGTGTGGTGTGGGTCCGGATGACCTGGCGAATCCGTTGTTCCAGGGCTTGATCCAGCGTCACGCCATCGCGCAGGCGCACGAACAGCACCACCCGGACATCGCCCTGCCATTGCTGGCCGATGGCAACGCTGTCCAGCACTTGCTCGACCTTTTCCACCTGCCGATAGATTTCTGCCGTGCCGATGCGCACGCCGCCAGGGTTGAGCACGGCGTCGGAGCGTCCATGGATCAACAGGCCGCCGTGGGGCAGTTCCTCGGCATAGTCGCCTTGGGCCCACACCCCGGGGAACTGGGCGAAGTAGGACGCGCGAAGTTTTTCCTGCCGAGGGTCGTTCCATAAGCCAATGGGCATCGCCGGGAAATGCCGGGTGCACACCAGCTCGCCTTTTTCCCCGATGACCGGATTGCCGGCCTCGTTCCAGACCTGCACGGCCATGCCCAGGCTCTTGCCCTGCATTTCGCCCCGGCGCACCGGCGACATGGGGTTGCCGTTGACGAAGCAGGAGACGATGTCGGTGCCGCCGGACATCGAGGCCAGGCAGACGTCGGGCTTGATGTCCCGGTACACGTAGTCGTAGCTATGGGGGGCCAGCGCCGAACCGGTGGACAGGAGGGTTCTCAGGCTGTCCAGGCGGTGCGTCTGCCGGGGCTTGAGGCCTTCGCTTTCCAGGGCGGCGAGGAACTTGGGGCTGGTGCCGAAGACGCTGACGCGCTGCTGATCGATCAGGTCCAGCAAACGCTCGGGGCCGGGGTGGAACGGCGAGCCATCGTAGAGCACCACCGCGCTACCCACGGCGAGGGCCGACACCAGCCAGTTCCACATCATCCAGCCGCAGGTCGTGTAGTAGAACAGCCGATCCTCGGGGCCGAGGTCGACGTGCAGGCCATGTTCCTTGACGTGTTGCAGCAGCACGCCGCCGGTGCCGTGGACGATGCACTTCGGCACCCCGGTGGTGCCGCTGGAGTACAGGATGTACAGCGGGTGGTCGAACGGAACGCTGACGAATTCCGGTTCGCCACCGCGTTGATAAAAGTCGTTCCACAACGCGACCGCGGCCGGGGTCTTGAAGTCCTCGAGGCGGGCGTCAGGCTGGGCATAAGGCAACACGATCAGTTGTTGCAGCGACGGCAGCCGTTCGAGGATTTCATTGACCTTGGCGCGCTGGTCGATGACCTTGCCGGCGTAGCGATAACCGGCGCAGGTGATCAGCACCTTGGGCTCGATCTGGCCGAACCGGTCGATGACGCCCTGGGTGCCGAAGTCCGGTGACGAGCATGACCAGATGGCGCCCAGGCTGGTGCTGGCGAGCATGCCCACCAACGTCTGCCAGGTGTTGGGCATGCAGGCGGCGACCCGGTCGCCCCGGGTAACGCCAGCGGCTTGCAGGCTTTTCTGCAGGCCGGCGACATGGGCGGCGAGTTCGGCCCAGGTCAGTTGTTCCTGGTCGCCGTTTTCGCCCAGCGCCACCACCGCGACGGTGTCATCGCGGCGGCGCAGCAGGTGTTCGGCGAAGTTCAGCGTGGCGCCAGGAAACCACTGGGCGCTGGGCATTTGCGCACCCTCCACCAGTACCGCGTCGGGAGCGTGGTGAAAGCGGATCTCGAAGAAGTCGACGATGGCCTGCCAGAAGGCCTCGCGCTGGTCGATGCTCCAGGCGTGCAGGGCGGGGTAGTCGTTCAGTTGCAGGTGATGCCGCGCGTTGACGAACTGGCGAAAGGCGTTCATGCGCGACTGGGCGATGCGTTCGGGGCTGGGTTGCCAGAGGAGGTCGGACATGGGGGGCCTCTTGTTTTCTTATGTACACACTATAGAGCGACCCAATCCCGTGGCGAGGGGGATTTATTCCCTCTCTGTGGGAGCAAGGCTTGCCCGCGATGGCCGCACCGCGGTTTAACAGCTAAACCGCGTTTTCGTTCATCGCGGGCAAGCCTTGCTCCCACAGAACGGGGATAAATCCCCTCGCCACAAGGAGTCGCAGGACCTTACTGAGCCAACCACCCACCATCGATATTCCACGCCGCGCCCCGCACCTGGCTGCCGGCTTCGCTGCACAGGAACAGCACCAGTTCCCCCAGTTGCGGCGGGGTGACGAATTCCAGGGACGGTTGTTTCTCGGCCAACAGATCATGCTGCGCCTGTTGCGGGTCAACGCCGGCGGCGATGCGGTCGTCGATCTGTTTTTGCACCAGCGGCGTCAGCACCCAGCCCGGGCAGATGGCGTTGCAGGTCACGTTGCTGGTGGCGGTTTCCAGGCCGACCACCTTGGTCAGGCCGATCACCCCATGCTTGGCCGCGACATACGCCGCCTTGCCCACCGAGCCGACCTGGCCATGCACCGAGGCGATGTTGACGATCCGGCCCCAGCCCTTGGCCCGCATGCCTGGCAGGCTCAGGCGCGTGGCGTGGAACACCGAGGACAGGTTGATGGCAATGATCGAGTCCCAGCGCTCCACCGGAAAATCCTCCACGGCGGCCACGTGCTGGATCCCGGCGTTGTTCACCAGGATGTCCACGCCGCCGAACTCTCGCTCGGCGTAGGCGAGCATGTCGGCGATTTGCGCCGGGTCGCTGACATCGGCCGGATGATGACCGACCTTGCCGCCGAATTGTTTGACCTCGGCGATCACCGCCGAGGCATCGCCGAAGCCGTTGAGGATCAGGTTGGCGCCGGCCTTGGCCAGGCTCAGGGCGATGCCCAGGCCGATGCCGCTGGTAGAACCGGTGACCAGGGCGGTCTTGCCCGAAAGAGGAGTTGTCATGGGAACCTCACACAATGCCAGTGGCGTAGAACACAGCGATCACGAAGAACACCGCGAGGGTCTTGATCAGCGTAATGCAGAAAATGTCTTTGTAGGCTTCGCGGTGGGTCAGCCCGGTCACCGCCAGCAGGGTAATCACCGCGCCGTTGTGGGGCAGGGTGTCCATGCCGCCGCTGGCCATGGCGGCCACCCGGTGCAGCACTTCCAAGGGGATGTTGGCGGCGTGGGCGGCGCTGATAAAACTTTCAGACATCGCCGCCAAGGCGATGCTCATGCCGCCCGAGGCTGAGCCGGTGATGCCCGCCAGCAGCGTGACTGTCACCGCTTCGTTGACCAGCGGGTTGGGAATGTTCTTGAGCCAGTCGGCCAGCACCAGGAAGCCCGGCAAGGAGGCGATGACCGCGCCGAAGCCGTATTCCGAAGCGGTGTTCATCGCCGCCAGCAACGCACCGCCCACGGCGCTCTTGCTGCCTTCGGCCAGTTTGCTGCGAATGGCCCGGAAGCCGAACAGCAAGACCATGATGATGCCCACCAGCAACGCCGCCTGCACCGCCCAGATCGCAGTGAGCTTGGCGATGTCGCTGGTCACCGGTGTGGCCATGCCCGGCAGCGCCAGGCTATGGGTCTTGCCGTACCACTGGGGGATCCACTGGGTGAACAGCAGGTTCATGATGCCCACCGCCAGCAGTGGCGAAACGGCGATCCACGGGTTTGGCAGCTTGATGTCTTCGGCGGTTTCCGGCTCGTTGCGCAGCTCGGTGCCGTAGCCTTCGCCCACACGCTGGGCCTTGTTGCGCTGGCGTTGCAAAAACAGCATGCCGAGGCTGAACACGAAGATCGTACCGATCACCCCCAGCCACGGTGCGGCCCAGGCGGTGGTGTTGAAGAACGTGCTGGGGATGATGTTCTGGATCTGCGGCGTGCCGGGCAGGGCGTCCATGGTGAAGGAGAATGCGCCGAGGGCGATGGTGGCCGGAATCAGACGCTTGGGGATATTGCTCTGGCGGAACATCTCGGCGGCGAACGGGTACACCGCGAACACCACGACAAACAGCGACACGCCGCCATAGGTCAGCAAGGCGCAGACCAGCACGATCACCAGCATGGCCTGGCGCGTCCCCAGCAAGCGAATCGCCGCGGCGACGATGGAGCGGGAGAACCCCGACAGCTCGATCAGCTTGCCGAACACCGCGCCGAGCAGGAACACCGGGAAATACAGTTTGATGAAGCCGACCATTTTCTCCATGAACACCCCGGTGAATGCGGGGGCGACGGCGGAAGGGTCGGTGAGCAGGACGGCACCGAGGGCGGCGATGGGGGCAAAGAGGATAACGCTGTAGCCACGGTAGGCGGCAACCATCAGCAGCGCGAGAGCTGCCAAGGCAATGATCACACTCATGGTGTGTCTCCTGGATTGTTATTGTTGTGGTGACGCTGTGGGAGAGGCTTTAGCGAGTTTTGTGCCAGGTGTGTAACTGTCTGAAATATAAGGAAATTGTTTTATTTTGTAGGACGGGAGTTAGGTTTTTATCTCTGTTTTGAGATTTTTAGGGGGTGGGCTGGCCTCATCGCGAGCAAGCTCGCTCCCACAGTTGAGCGCGTAGCTCAAGAGAACCCCGTAACCTGTGGGAGCGAGCTTGCTCGCGATGAGCGCAAAGCGCTCCAAAACCGGCAGTCTATATTTTGAGAATGAAGTCTCTTTATTGAGACTAGGCAATCCCCAGCGCCACCATCTTCTTGTACAACGTCGACCTCCCCAGCCCCAACCGCTCGGCCGCTTCGACCACTTTTCCGCCGCATTGCGCGAGGGTGGTTTCGATCAATTGTCGGTCGAAACGCGCCCGGGCCTGGCTGAAGGTTTCCTGGGGCAGGGGTTCGAAGCTCACGTCCGCCGGGCGCGTTACCGGCATGAAGGTCCCGATGGCGGCGCGGATGTCCGCCGCCGTGAGCACCAGGTCATCGCTGAGCAGCGCGGCCCGTTCCAGCACATTGCGCAGCTCGCGGATGTTGCCTGGCCAGGCGTGTTGCCGCAGCAGGTCGAGGGCGGCGGGGTTCAGTTCGTGCTGGCTGCGCAACTCTTCCAGGATCGCCTCGCTCAGGGCTGGCAAATCATCCAGGCGTTCGCGCAACGGTGGGACCTGGATCGGCAATACGTTGAGGCGGTAATACAGGTCGGCGCGGAACTCTCCGCGCTTGATCGCCGCTTCCAGGTCCATGGAGGTGGCGGCGATGATTCGCACGTCGCTTTGCAGCACCTCGTTGGAGCCCACCGGTTCGTACTCTTTTTCCTGGAGTACGCGCAGCAGTTTGCTTTGCAGCGGCAGCGGCATGTCGCCGATCTCGTCGAGGAACAGCGTGCCGCCCTGGGCAATCTGCAGCTTGCCGGCACGGCCCTTGCGGTCGGCCCCGGTAAAGGCCCCGGGGGCGGTGCCGAAGAACTCGGCCTCCAGCAGCGATTCAGGAATCGCCGCGCTGTTGATGCTGACGAACGCCTTGTGCGCCCGCGGCGAAGCGCTGTGGATGGCCTGGGCCAGCAGTTCCTTGCCGGTGCCGGTTTCGCCCAGCAGCAGCACCGGCGAATCGGCGCTGGCGCTACGCCGGGCACGGCGCTTGACCTCAAGGCCGGCGCTGCTGGTGCCAATGAAATGGGCAAAGTTGTACTTGGTTTGCCGCGCCCGTAGCAATGAGCGGGTGGAGGCCAGTTCTTCCTGCATGCTCAGGTAGCGCTTGAGCATCGGCGACAGGCTGTGCAATTCATCGAACAAGGCAAAGCCGATGGCGCCGATCACCGCGCCCGCGCTGTCGTGGATCGGCAGGCGCATCACCACCAGCGGCTCCTTGGGCGTGTCCTGCATGTCCAGCAGGATCGGGCGCCCGGTGCGTACCACTTCGCGTAACAGGCTGCTGGGAATCACGCTCTCGCACGCCCGGCCAATGGCTTCCTGCGCCGAGTTCAGGCCGAAACGGCGGGCGTAGCGTTCGTTCATCCAGACGATATTCGCGTCACGGTCGACAATCACCGTGCCTTCGCTGGACTGCTCGATGATCTCGAACAACGAACGGATCGCCAGCGTGCGCACGCGCTTGTAATCCTTGAGGCTTTCGGTGGGGTTCATCGGGCATTTCCAGAGAGGAGGGATTTGCCGGCAGCCATGGACGGGTGCCAAGAGCCGCATTATGCCGGGGGAAGTCCCAGGATCGAAGCACCACCGCTATTTTCGAGGTTAACTTGTACGGTTAGCTATTTTTGTACATGATCCTGCTCCGGTTTCCTGCCTTTTTTGGAGAGCACGTGAACACATTCAATCCCCGTAAGTTGAAGCTCTCCAAATGGACGGCCTGCGCGCCAGTCAATCGGGAAAAGCATTTTCTGGTCACCGAATTGATCTGTGACGAGGCGGGAAAGCCCGTAAATGTTGAGCTTCAGGCCGTGCACAGCGGGCGGGTGGAGCTGTTCGACTGGTCAGAGTTGCGCGATGACAAGCGCTGGAAAATCGGTTGGCATTAAGCCGTTGGGTGAAATGTTCCGGTTTAGTTGTTTCTTGTACAAATAAATAAAATTGTACAATTTATTGAAAGATAGTGGCTTAATGGTTCCTCTCTAGCAAACAAGGCAACGTGCCTTCAGTTGGCTACGGCCAAGCACTTACGTTTCCGGAGTGGTATCCATGTTCATCCGCACCCGCAAGCATCAGGAAACCTTGCACCCGATCCAGGCCCGGCGGGCGATTCTCGAGACCGAGCGAGCCGCTTTCCATCAGGCAATGGCGATTATCGAACTCGATCCGGCGGGGCAGGTGCTCGGCGCCAATGCGTTGTTCTTGAAGATGCTGGGCTATTCCCTCGAGGACATTCAGGGCAAGCATCACCAGATGTTCTGCGAGCCTGCCTACGCGCGCAGTCGGGAATATGCCGCTGTGTGGCAACAGGTGGGGCAAGGCCTGAGTGTCGATGCACAGTTCTTGCACCTGGCCCGGGACGGGCATTGGTTGTGGGTGGAGGCCCGCTACATCCCGGTGCTGGACCAGCAGGGAAAGCTGCAACGCATCATTGAAGTGGCCCGAGACATCAGTGAGCGTGTCCTTCGGAGCCAGACCGAGTCCAGCTTCAGGCACGCGATCGACCGCTCCATGGCGGTCATCGAGTTCGACCTCAATGGTCAAGTGGTGAATGCCAATGCGAATTTCCTCAAGGTGATGGGCTATCGCCTGGAGGAGGTTTGCGGCCAGCACCATCGCCTGTTCTGCAGGCCCAGTGAGGTCCAGAGCGACGCGTATCGCGGGTTCTGGGCTGGATTGAATCGGGGGGAGTATGTGACCGGCCTGTTCCAGCGTATCGACAAGCAAGGCGTCACGGTCTGGTTGCAGGCAACCTACAATCCGCTCTACGACGCCCAGGGAGGATTGTATGGGGTGGTCAAGTTCGCCACCGATCACACCCGCGAGGTCGAGCAGCGCCAGAGCGAATCCAACGCGGCGCGGCTGGCCTTCGAGACGTCCCGGCAGACCGATGAGCACACCCAGCTTGGCACGGCGGTTGTCCAGGAAACGGTCACCGTGGTGCAAAGCATCGCCGATGAACTCCAGCGAGTGGCCACGGGAATCAGTGCGCTGAGCGCCCAGTCCGAGGAAATCGGCAGCATCGTCGATGCCATCCGGGGGATCGCCGAACAGACCAACCTGCTCGCGCTCAATGCGGCCATCGAAGCGGCGCGCGCCGGAGAACAGGGGCGGGGGTTCGCCGTGGTCGCCGATGAAGTGCGCAACCTGGCACGGCGCACGAGCCAGGCCACGGTGGCCATCACCGAAGTCGTCGGCAAGAACCGCGACCTCGCCAGGCAAGCGGTGACCAGCATGCAGTCCAGCACCCTCAAGGCGGAGCAGGGCGTGAAGCTGGCGAACCAGGCGGGCACCGTTATCCTCGACATCCACCGAGGGGCGCAGCAGGTCGTGGAGGCCATTGGCGAATTTGCCCAAGCGCTGGATCAGCGCCGCGACAGTTGAGCGCTAGAGTCGCGGCGGCCTTTACCTGGGAAGTGCCGCCGCCAACAGCTCCTTGGTATAGGGATGCTGGGGTGAATCGAACACGTCGTGACTGGCGCCTTGCTCGACCACCTTGCCATCCTTGATCACGATCATGTCGTGGGCCAGGGCCCGGACCACCGCCAGGTCATGGCTGATGAACAGGTAGGTCAGGCCGTGTTTTTCCTGGAGCTGGCGCAGCAGGGCGACCACTTGTTTCTGCACGGTGCGGTCCAGGGCCGAGGTCGGTTCGTCCAACAGGATCAGGGCCGGCTTGAGCACCAGGGCCCGGGCGATGGCGATGCGTTGGCGCTGGCCGCCGGAAAACTCATGGGGGTAGCGGTGGCGGCTCTGCGGATCGAGGCCGACTTCCTTGAGCGCCTGGATCACCTGGGCTTCGCATTCTTCAGGGCTGGACGGGCTGTGCACCTCCAGGCCTTCGCTGATGATCTGCTGCACCGACATTCGCGGGCTGAGGCTGCCGAATGGGTCCTGGAACACCACCTGCATCTTCCTGCGCCACGGCCGCAATGCCTTGTGGGATAGCTGCTCGAGGGCCTGGCCCTGGAAATGGATGCTGCCTTCGGATTCGATCAGCCGCAGGATCGCCTGGCCGAGGGTGGATTTGCCGGAACCGGATTCGCCGACGATGCCCAGGGTCTTGCCGCGCTGGATGCTCAGGCTGATACCGTCCACGGCGCGCAAATATTCCTTGCGCCGGAACAGCCCGCCGCCCAGGGCAAAGCTCACGCGCAGGTCCCGCACCTGCAACACGTCTTCGCGCTCGTCCCGGGGCAGGGCTTCGCCTTCCGGTTCGGCGTGCAGCAGCACGCAGCTGTAGGGATGTTTCGGTGCGCTGAACAGGGTTTCGCAAGGCGCCTGCTCGACGATTTCCCCGGCCTTCATCACACACACCCGTTGGGCGATGCTGCGCACCAGGTTGAGGTCGTGACTGATCAGCAACAAGGACATGCCGAGCCGTTGCTGCAAGGACTTGAGCAACAGCAGGATCTTGCGTTGCACCGTCACGTCCAGCGCGGTGGTCGGTTCGTCGGCGATCAACAGCTCCGGCTCGCAGGCCAGGGCCATGGCGATCATCACCCGTTGCCGCTGGCCGCCGGACAGTTGATGGGGGTAGGCCTTGAGCCGCTCGGCGGGTTTCTGAATGCCCACCAGGGCCAGCAGCTCCAGAATGCGCTGGCGCGCCGCCTTGCCGCCCAGGCCCCGGTGCAGCATCAGGGTTTCACCGATCTGCTTCTCGACGCTGTGCAGCGGGTTCAGCGAGGTCATCGGTTCCTGGAAGATCATGGCGATGCGGTTGCCGCGCAACTCCCGCAGGGTCTTGGCCTCGGCGCCCAGCAGTTCCTGGCCGCGATAGCGAATGCTGCCGGTGGTGCGGGTGCCGGTTTCGGATAGCAATTGCAGGATCGAATGGGCCGTCACCGACTTGCCGGAGCCCGACTCGCCCACCAGGGCCAGGCATTCGCCGGGGCGGATGTCCAGGCACAGATTGCGCACCACCGTCTGGTCGTTGAAGGCCACGCTCAGGTCGCGGATTTCGATCAGGTTGTCGCTCATCTCAAGGTTCCGCTTCATGGTTGTTTTCAAGAGCGTGGGTCGAACGCGTCTCGCAACGCTTCGCCGATAAACACCAACAGGGAAAGAATCAGGGCCAGGGTGAAAAACGCCGTCAGCCCCAACCACGGCGCTTGCAGGTTCTGTTTGCCCTGGGCGATCAACTCGCCCAGGGAGGCGCTACCGGCCGGCATGCCGAAGCCAAGAAAATCCAGGGCGGTGAGGGTGGAGATTGCCCCGGTGAGGATGAAGGGCAGGTAGCTCAGGGTGGCGTTCATCGCGTTGGGCAGGATATGCCGCACGATCACCTTGCGATCGGATAAGCCCAGGGCCCTGGCCGCCTTGACGTACTCCAGGTTGCGCCCGCGCAGGAACTCGGCGCGGACCACGTCCACCAGGGCCAGCCAGGAAAACAGCGCCATGATCCCCAGCAACCACCAGAAATTCGGTTCGACGAAGCCGGACAGGATGATCAACAGATAGAGCACTGGCAGCCCGGACCAGACTTCCAGCAGGCGTTGCCCGAGCAGATCCACCCAGCCGCCGTAATAGCCCTGCAACGCACCGGCGGCGATGCCGATCAGCGCACTGATGGCGGTCAGGGCCAGGGCGAACAGGATCGACACCCGCGCGCCGAAGATCACCCGGGCCAGCACGTCCCGGGACTGGTCATCGGTGCCTAGCCAGTTCACCGATGAGGGTGGGCTCGGGGCGGGTTGGTTGAGGTCGTAGTTGGGGGTGTCGTCGCTGAACGGGATCGGTGGAAACCACAGCCAGCCGCCGTCCTTGTGGATCAGGTTCTGCACGTAGCTGCTGCGGTAGTCGGCCTGGAACGGCAGTTGCCCGCCAAATTCCTGCTCGGTGTGGCGCTTGAATACCGGGAAATACAGCGAGCCCTGGTAGCTCACCACCAGTGGCTTGTCATTGGCGATCAGCTCGCCGCCCAGGCTCAGGATGAACAGGCCGATGAACAGCCACAACGACCACCAGCCCCGGCGGTTTTTCCTGAAACGCTCGAAGCGTCGGCGGCCCAAGGGGGAAAGCTTGAACATCAGGCGTTCCTCGCGGCGAAGTCGATGCGCGGGTCCACCAGGGTGTAGCAGAGGTCGCCGATGAGTTTGATCAGCAGGCCGAACAGCGTGAAGATGAACAACGAGCCGAACACCACCGGATAATCCCGGGACACCGCGGCCTCGTAGCTCATGCGCCCCAGCCCGTCGAGGGAAAAGATCACCTCGATCAGCAAGGAGCCGGCAAAGAACACGCTGATGAACGCCTGGGGAATGCCGGAGACCACCAGCAGCATCGCATTGCGGAACACGTGACCGTAAAGCACCCGCTGTTCGCTCATGCCCTTGGCCCGCGCCGTGACCACGTACTGGCGGGTGATTTCATTGAGGAACGAGTTCTTGGTCAGGATCGTCAGGGTGGCGAAGCCGCCGATCACCAGCGAGGTGACCGGCAGCACCAGGTGCCAGAAATAATCGGCGATCTTGCCCAGCGTCGACAGCGACTCGAAGTTGTCCGACACCAGCCCGCGCACCGGAAACCAGTTCAGCGAGGTGCCGCCAGCGAACACCACGATCAGGAACATCGCGAAGAGGAACGCCGGCATGGCGTAGCCAATGATGATCGCGGTGCTGCTCCACACGTCGAATGCCGAGCCGTGGCGCACGGCCTTGCGAATGCCCAGGGGAATCGACACTAGGTACGTGATCAAGGTCGCCCAGAGCCCGAGGGAAATGGTCACCGGCATCTTTTCCAGGATCAGGTCGGTGACCGTGGCGCCGCGGAAGAAGCTCTTGCCGAAGTCGAGGCGCGCATAGCTGCTGAGCATCAGCCACAGGCGCTCGTGGGCCGGTTTATCGAAGCCGTATTGTTTCTCGATGTCCTTGATCAGTTGCGGGTCCAGGCCGCGACTGGCGCGGGAACTGCCGCTCATCTCACTGCCCGAACCGCCGACACTGGTGCCGCCGATGCCTTGCAGGTGGGCGATGGCCTGTTCCACCGGCCCGCCGGGTGCGGCCTGCACGATGACGAAGTTCACCAGCAGGATAATCACCAGTGTGGGAATGATCAGCAGCAGGCGCCGCGCGATATAAGCCCACATCAATGCGGCCCTCCAGGTGTGCCGCGCCTGATGCGTTCGGCGCGCATTTGTTCGTTGGTCAACGGTGTGGTGCTCACTTCCCACCAGCTTTCGATGGCTTCGTCATTGCTGGCCTGAACCTTGGGCATGCCGAAGCGATTCCACCACACGGTCGAGCTGCCCGGCGGGTAATAGTTGGGGATCCAGTAGTAATTCCATTGCAGCACCCGGTCCAGGGCGTGGGCATGGCGCAGCATGTCGGCTTGGGTGCTGGCCTTGACCAAACCGTCGATCAGCGCGTCCACCGCCGGGTTCTTCAAGGCCATGTAGTTGTTGGCCCCCGGGTCATTGGCGGCCGCCGAACCGAAGTAATTGTAGAGTTCCATGCCCGGCGAGGTGCTGACGGGGTAGCCGGTGATGATCATGTCGTAGTCGCGACTCATCAGGCGATTGACGTACTGGGAGGCGTCGATGCGGCGAATGCTCATGTCGATGCCGATTTGCGCCAGGGTACGTTTGTAGGGCAGCAGCAGGCGGTCGATACCGTTCTGGCTGTTGAGGAACGTGAAGCTCAGCGGTTCGCCCTCGGCATTCACCAGGCGGTCGCCGTCGGGTTTCCAGCCAGCCTGTTCCAACAGGGCCAGGGCTTGCAATTGTTTGTCGCGGATCACGCCGCTGCCATCGGTTTTCGGGGCCTGGAAGACCTGGGTGAAGACTTCGTCGGGAATCTGCCCGCGCAACGGCTCCAGAATCGCCAGCTCGCCGGCATCGGGCAGTTTTCGAGCGGCGAGGTCAGTGTTGGAGAAGTAACTCTGCTGACGCACATAGACGTTGCGCATCATCTGGCGGTTGCTCCATTCGAAATCCCAGAGCATGGCCAGGGCCTGGCGCACGCGGCGGTCCTGGAACTGCGGTTTTTGCAGGTTGAAGACAAAACCCTGGGCGCTCTGGGGTGCCTCTTTGGCCAGGTGGGCCTTTTGCAGGCGGCCGTCCTGCAGGGCCGGGCCGTCGTAGCCGATGGAATAGCCGGTGGCGGAAAATTCACGATTGTAGTCATAGGCGCCACCGCGCAGCACCTGGCGGGCGACGTCAGTGTCGCCAAAATACTCGATGCTGAAATGGTCGAAATTGTAGAGCCCGCGACTGACCGGCAAATCCTTGCCCCACCAATCGGCATTGCGCTCGAACGTGATGCTGCGCCCGGAATCGACTTTGCTCACCCGGTAGGGGCCACTGCCCAGTGGCGCCTCGTAGCCGCCGCCGTTGGCGAAGTCGCGAGTCTTCCACCAATGTTCGGGAAAGACCGGCAGGGTGGCGATGTCCAGGGGCAGGGTACGGCTTTCGTTGTGCTTGAAGTTGAAGCGTACGGTGCGCTCGTCCTCGACCACGACGTCCTTGACCGCCGCGAACTGGGTGCGATAGCGCAGGCTGCCTTGGGTCATCAACAGCTCGAAGCTGTAGCGCACGTCCTGGGCGGTGATGGGCTTGCCATCGGCGAAGCGGGCCTTGGGGTTGAGGTAGAAGCGCAGGGACAGGCCATCGTCGGCACGTTCCATCTTCTGCGCCACCAGGCCATAGACGGTATAGGGTTCATCCAGCGAGCGCTGGGCCAGTGGCGAGTAGAGCATCCCGTCGATCTGGCTGACGCCGATGCCTTTGTCGATGTAGGGCAGGATGTGGTCGAAGTGGCCAATCTCCACGGCCGAGCGGCGCATGGTCCCGCCTTTTGGGGCCTGGGGGTTGGCGTAGGCGAAGTGACCGAAGCCTTCGGCATATTTGGCGGGTTCGCCATAGACGGTCAGGGCATGTTGCGGTGCTGCATCGACGCCGGCGGCGCCTGTCAGCAGGACCACGGCAATCAATAGCAGTGAAGGGAACGCCAGTCGCATTGTCAGCCTTAGAGCCGGGTGATCGATGACACGATTTGTACGCGAGCGGCGCCTGAATCGCCAGTCCCTGTAGCGAGGGGATTGTCCCTGCCAGGTGGGAACAAAACCTGTGGGAAACAAGGTCTGTGGGAGTAAGGCTTGCCCGCGATGGCCGCGCCGCGGTCCAACAGCTAAACCGCGTTATCGTTTCATCGCGGGCAAGCCTTGCTCCCACAAGGGGCCATCAATCCTGGCGGCTGGTGACTTCCAGCAGGTGGTAGCCGAACTGGGTCTTGACCGGGCCTTGGACGGTATTGATCGGTGCGCTGAACACCACGGTGTCGAATTCCTTGACCATCTGGCCCGGGCCGAACGAACCCAGGTCGCCGCCCTGACGGCTGGACGGGCAGGAGGAGTTGGCCTTGGCCACTTCGGCGAAGTCGGCACCGGCTTCGATCTGGGCCTTGAGTTCGTTGCACTTGTCTTCGGTGGAAACCAGGATGTGGCGGGCAGTGGCTTTGGCCATGGGGCAAATTCCTTTCGATGTGTTTAAAGGTGTTGAGCCTACCGGATTCACTGACGGGGTGTTGTCAAAATTGCGTCAAAACCTTGGGCCTGGCGATCAAAGGCCGGCTTTGCGCAGGCGCTCGGCGTGGCGCAGGTAAAGCTCTGTGGCGTCTGTTCCCTTGCATGCCTTGCCGCCTCCCGGGCTGATCGCCTCCATGTGGTCCATGGGGTAGTCGGAGCGGATGACCTTGCCCAGGTGCGAACTGAAGCGCCCGACCAGGCCGTCGTTCTGCCCGGCTTCGGTGATGAAGTATTCGGAAAAGGCGCGGCAGAAAACCTGCGAAGGCTCTCGTGCTTTATCCGTCGTCTCTGGCAACGTGCCGCTCCATGAGTAGTAGCGCACGCCGTTGACCCGGTCCGGACCGTTCCCGCCCCAGCACTTCGGCAGGCCCTGGGGGTATTTGTCATTAAAGGCGCCCACGCCCTCGGTGGTCAGCGCCGGCAGCGCGGCGACAGCGGCCGGCGATAGCTGCGCCTGGCCGTCCAGCAGCGAGATGAAATCGGCGAACAGCGTGGCGACGCCCCTTGCCACGTGCCCTGGCAGCCGTCCGGGCGTGAGGGCCTTGCGCAGGAAGTCTGCCAGTTCGGAACCATGGTTGGGGCCGCTGACCGAGGTGACCGAGGCCACCCTGTCGGGTGCCAGCGCGGCGGCATACCGGGCGGCCAGCGCACCCTGGCTGTGGCCGATCAGATTGACCCGGGTGGCGCCGGTGCCGGCCAGAACCCGATCGATCTGAACCAGCAATTGTTCGCCCCTGGCTTCGTTGGAGTGGGTGGCCGACAAGTGCGGGATGAACACCCGGGCACCGCCTGCGCGCAGGGCCTGTTTGACGCCATGGAAAAGTTCGAAGCCGCCGATCTTGTCAAACCCGAACAACCCATGAACCAAGAGGATGGGAAATTGAGTGGTTGCATTCCGTTGCATGTTCGTACCTTTTTCGAAGAGGTTCACCTTGAATTTGCGACTTCACTCTAATGCAGGCTCATCCTGTGCGGTGTAGGAAGAAACCGCCCTGATCCAGGGAAACCGGAATAAAAAAAGTGGGAAGAATGGGAGCTAACCCGGCGGTACTTGAGGATGTAGGAGGTCTCCTATAACCGCTGTGGTTTGCAGCTACAGGTTCGAGCGCCAAGGACCACTCGCGCTGTCGTCTTGTCTGGCTGCGGGGTTGGCGCGAGCGGGTTTTAATGGCTCCGTCGGGCGCCGTTATTCAAACGGTGCCTTCATCCAAGGACTGGAGCCTGTACATGATCACCTATCCATCGCTTCAACGATCCCGTTCAACCCCAGCAACAAGGCTGCCGCCACCGGTCCTGGCAGCGGCCAGGGACGGGGTGATCAACCCGGCCTGGCGCAACGCCGTGGTGACCGTCAAGCCTTATCTCATGATGACGTGCGGGGATGAGGTGGTGCTGCGTTGGCACGGCCTCAACAACGATGGCGAACCCTACCGGCATGAAGTGGCCGGGTTTGTCACTGAGCGGCAAGTGGGGCGAGACGTCGTGTTCGTCGTGCGCGAACCGCATATCGCCGAGTTGGACGGCGGCTCGCTGGAGATCTCCTACGAGGTAACGGGCAAGCGGTTGCCGGCCACGCTGTTTTCGGAACACCTGCAACTGGAGATCGGCGATGCATCGCCGCAACTGCTGCCCGCCATTGCCAACGATGCGGTGAGGGGCAGCCTCGATCCGAGTCGGGTGCCTGAAGGAACGTGGGTGAGCATTCGGCCCTACGCCAGGATGGCGGCCGGCGATCGGCTGATCCTGACTGCCAGCAAGGATTTCAAAGCGCTGTGGCGCGATGTGCTGGACATAGAAGCCCATGCAGTGGGTCGTGAGGTATCGCTCTGGATCGATCATTCGCTGATCGCGCCCCATTCTGGACACGACCTGGCCCTGACCTATGTCGTCAGGCGTGGACACTCGGTGCGTCGGGCTGAGCCCTTGTCGTTGCACATCGGCCCGTTGCAGCGCCCTGCGCTGAAGGCCCTTCAGATTCGGGAGATGAACGACGGCTGGCTGGAGGTCGACGACCTGCAAGAGGGGGTGACGATTGTCATCGATGATCCCGGGCTTGAGGCGGGCGAGCTGGTCTGGTTGCAGTGCAATGGCAACTCCGCTTATGTGCTTGAGCGCGAAATCACCGAGGCCACGGCAGGTAAGCCGCTCATGTTCGTGATTCCCGCAAGTTACTGGCAGGACCAGCGCGACAGCTCGGTGAGCGTGTTCTATCAGGTCGAGCGCCTGGATGACGTCAGCCAGCGCTCCGAGTGGGTGACGGTCCGGGTGCGTTCCAGTACGTCAGGTTGAGCGCAGTCCCGGGCAACCCTGGTGGGGAGTGAGCTTGCTCGCGATGACGGTGTGTCAGGCAACCCAAGGCTGGCTGAACTGACGCCATCGCGAGCAAGCTCGCTCCCACAAAAGGCCCCATGCTGCCCCTGGTTCCAGGGACAGGTGGGTTCGGGACCTCAGGCGGGCAATTGCAACCGGCGATGAGCCTCGCGCAACAGCTGCTCGGTGGACTCCCAGCCCAGGCAGCCATCGGTGACCGAGACGCCGTAGCGCATCGACGGGCCCAGCGGCTGGCAGCCTTCGAACAGGTGGCTTTCGAGCATCATGCCGATCAGGGAGCGGTTCCCTTGCAGCCGTTGTTCCAGCACGTCATTGAACACCTGCGGCTGACGCAGCGGGTCCTTGCCGCTGTTGGCGTGGCTGCAGTCCACCATGATCCGGGCTGGTATCTTGAGGCGGGTCAGGTCGCTGTGTATCTGCGTGACGCTCTGGCGGTCATAGTTCGGTCCGCGATGGCCGCCGCGCAGCACCAGGTGGGTGTCGGGGTTGCCTGGGGTCTGGATGATCGCCGGATGGCCCTGGCTGTCGACGCCGAAATGCCGATGGGGGTGGGCGGCGGAGCGCATGGCGTCGCAGGCAATGCCGACCCCGCCGTCCGTGCCGTTCTTGAACCCCACCGGCATGCCCAGCCCGCTGGCCATCTCCCGGTGGATCTGCGATTCGGTGGTGCGAGCGCCAATGGCGACCCAACTGAGCAGGTCATCGAAGTAACTGGCGGCCATGGGTTGCAACAGTTCGGTGGCGACGGGCAGGCCCAGTTGCAGCATTTCGCGCATCAACTCCCGGGACAAGGTCAGGCCGGCGGCCATGTCGTCGCTGCCATCCAGGCCGGGATCGTAGGCCAGGCCTTTCCAACCCACAGTCGTGCGGGGCTTTTCCACGTAGGCGCGCATGACCAAGAGCATGCTGTCGCTCACTTCGTGGGCTACGCGAGCCAGGTTGGCGGCATATTCGAGGGCGGATTTGGGGTCATGGATCGAGCAGGGGCCGACGATGACCAGCAGGCGGGCGTCTTCACCGTTGAGGATCGCGCGGATGGCCTGGCGATGGACGCTCACTTGGTGGCTCAACGCGGTGCTGAGCGGCAATTGATGCTTGAGTTGCAACGAGCTCGGCAGACGCAGGGTCAGGGCTTCGTTGGCAGGGTTGAGCGTGGACAGCGGCAAAGCAGAGACGGACGAATTCATGATCTGGCTTCCTGGACGGGCAGCGGGTTCGTTCCCGCGCCGGTCCTAGTGGGGTGTTCGACAATTGGCCGTATGGGCCCGCAATTGAGGCTTGCCACCGGTAGGTGACCGATCGGAGGCGGCAGGCTGTCCCGAGCGGTGGCTGGTAAATCGCCAGGCGGAAAAACTGTCGTAACGGTAATAAGTGGCGTAGTTCATGGCTCAATCCTCAAGTTGTCTGGTGCTGCAAATGTATGGGGCCGGAAAAACAAAACCCCCGGTCGGGAGGCCGACCGGGGGTTTGGAAAACTCTGGAAGGCGACCCGTTTAAAGTGGGCGCCGGTTGGGTATCAGGCGCGCCAGTGGCTAAACCAATACCCAAAATAAAAGCTGACCGGAGTTTGAACGCTGTTCGCCCGGGCAGCCGCAACCGAGCGCGGGGCGCTGGCGGTGTCTAGCGGTGAGAGGGCGTTGAACATGGTCTGTCTCCGATGAATGGCCCTGAGCTTACTAGAGGGCAGGGCGGCGGTTCAATCAGAAAATTCTATCGAGGGCATGCAATTGTTCGCCTTGGCTTGAGTCCGATGGGCTTTATGACAAACTTCAGGTTTGCACCGCCTTCCAGGGATGACCCATGACCGCTCCAGTCTTCGCCGCCGCCCAGTCGATTTCCGTCGCGGGAGACCTTCGCGCCAACCTCGTGTCTCATCAGCGTTTCATGCAGGCTGCCGCTGAACAGAACGTGCAGTTGCTGGTATTCCCTGAACTGTCGCTCACCGGCTACGAACGCAGCCTGGCGGCGGAGCTGGCGATCCTGCCGGAGGATGCCGTACTGCAACCGCTGCGTGACCTGGCGCAAGCGCTCGGCCTGACCGCCGTGGTGGGCATGCCCATTCGGCTGTCGGCCGACGCTCCGGTGTTGATCGGCGCGTTGGTCCTCGGTGCCGACGGCTCCCTCGGGGTCTACAGCAAGCAGCATCTGCACCCGGGGGAAGAAGTCGCCTTCGCCCCAGGTCACGGTGGCTCGACGCTGACAATGGGGCAGGATCGCATCGCGCTGGCGGTGTGTGCCGATTTTTCCCACGCCAGTCATGCGGCTGCGGCAGCCGGGCAGGGTGCTACGCTCTATGCAGCAGGGGTGTTGATCACCGAGGGTGGCTACGTGCCCGATACGACGTTGCTGCAAGGTTATGCCCGGCAGCATGCCATGACCGTGCTGATGGCTAACCATGGCGGCGTCACCGGAGGCTGGGAATCGGCTGGCCGCAGTGCCATCTGGGGCCCGGACGGTTCGCTGCTCGCGGCGGCGCCGGGTACGGGCGAGCTGTTGGTGATTGCCCGCCGCGACGTCAACGGCTGGGGCGGGCAAGTCGTGCCGGTGACAGCGCTTCAATGAGGTCTTCATGAGCTTCGAGTGGCGTGCTGCAACGAACGGGGACATCGACTTCGCCCGGCAACTGACCTGCGACAACATGCTTCCTTATTACCTCAGGCATGATTTGCTCTGGCAGGACGAAGCGTTCGACCTGGCCTGGATCATTCGCCAGAACTGGATAATCAGTCGTGAAGGCCAGGCGCTGGGCTTTGTCAGCCTCAGTCGTGATGCCCGGGCGTTGTATATCCGTGAGCTGCAGGTAAACGAGGCGTTCCGCGGGCAGGGTGCCGGTACCTGGACGATCGGACAGGTTTGGGACCTGGTGGTGCTGGAACGGCGCCCGGCGCTGCGCCTGACGGTGTTCAAGGACAATCCCGCCAGGGCGTTATACGAACGCATGGGCCTGCGTGTCGTGGGCGAGGACGAGTGTTTCCTGAGGATGCAGCGAGACATCGGTGCTTGACGCCTCGGATGTCGTGCCGATTAAAGATGCGTTGTAACTTTTATCTGTCCCTTTGCGCTAGGTCTGCCGGATGCTTTTTGCTAAGGTGTTGTGCAACCCAAATAAGACCAAATCGTGAGGTGTCTGCTTGATTAGGGTGTTAGTGGTCGATGACCATGATCTCGTCCGTACGGGCATTACACGAATGCTGGCTGACATCGACGGCCTGCAGGTAGTTGGTCAGGCTGAATCCGGGGAAGAGTCCCTGATCAAGGCGCGTGAATTGAAACCCGACGTGGTATTGATGGACGTCAAGATGCCTGGCATAGGCGGCCTTGAAGCCACGCGCAAGCTGCTGCGCAGTCACCCGGACATCAAGGTGGTCGCGGTAACCGTCTGCGAAGAGGACCCATTCCCCACCCGGCTGTTGCAAGCGGGCGCGGCGGGCTACCTCACCAAGGGCGCTGGCTTGAACGAAATGGTCCAGGCCATTCGTCTGGTTTTTGCCGGGCAACGCTACATCAGCCCGCAGATCGCCCAGCAGTTGGCGATCAAGTCGTTCCAGCCGACCAACGATTCGCCTTTCGATGCGCTGTCGGAACGGGAAATCCAGATTGCCCTGATGATTGTCGGTTGCCAGAAGGTACAGATCATCTCCGACAAGCTGTGCCTGTCCCCCAAGACCGTCAACACCTACCGTTACCGTATCTTCGAGAAGCTTTCGATCAGCAGTGACGTCGAATTGACACTGTTGGCGGTGCGCCACGGCATGGTCGATGCCAGCGCCTGAAAATGACTGAATTGTTTGATCCCAGCGCGTTCCTCTCCACCTGCAGCGGTCGCCCCGGCGTGTACCGCATGTTCGACAGCGAGGCGCGCCTGCTTTATGTCGGCAAGGCCAAGAACCTCAAGAAACGCCTGGCCAGCTACTTTCGCAAGACCGGCCTGGCCCCGAAGACCTCTGCGCTGGTGGGGCGCATCGCGCAAATCGAAACGACGATCACCGCCAATGAAACCGAGGCCCTGCTGCTCGAACAGACGCTGATCAAGGAATGGCGCCCGCCGTACAACATCCTGCTGCGCGACGACAAATCCTACCCCTACGTGTTTCTGTCCGACGGGGCGTTTCCGCGCCTGAGCATTCATCGGGGTGCCAAGAAGGCCAAGGGCAGGTATTTCGGCCCTTATCCCAGCGCCGGGGCGATTCGTGAAAGCCTCAGCCTGCTGCAGAAGACCTTCTTCGTTCGCCAGTGTGAAGACAGCTACTACAAGAACCGCACCCGGCCCTGCCTGCAGTATCAGATCAAGCGCTGCAAGGCGCCTTGCGTGGGGTTTGTCGAGCCCCAGGTCTACGCCGAGGACGTGCGTCACTCGGTGATGTTCCTGGAGGGCCGCAGCAATGCGCTGACCGATGAACTGTCGGCAGCCATGGAGGACGCGGCAGTCAACCTTGAGTTCGAACGGGCCGCCGAGCTGCGCGACCAGATCGGCCTGCTGCGCCGCGTACAAGACCAGCAAAGCATGGAAGGCGGCAGTGGCGATGTCGATGTGGTCGCCGCGTTCATCAATCCGGGCGGTGCCTGCGTGCACTTGATCAGCGTGCGCGGCGGTCGCGTGTTGGGCAGCAAGAACTTCTTTCCCCAAGTGGGTATCGAGGAGGACGTAGCCGAGGTCATGGCGGCTTTCCTGGGCCAGTACTACATCAGCAGTCCGGAACGGGACTTGCCGGCCGAGTTGATCGTCAACGTGGTCCATGAGGATTTCCCGGCCCTGATCGAAGCCATCGACAAGCTCCGCGGTCGTGAACTGACCATCAGCCACCGCGTTCGCGGCACCCGTGCCCGTTGGCAGCAACTGGCCGTGACCAACGCCGAACAGGCCCTGGGCGCGCGCCTGGCCAACCGTCAACACGTGGCCGCGCGGTTCGATGCCCTGGCCGATGTCCTCAATCTGGATGAGCCACCGCAACGGCTGGAGTGCTACGACATCAGCCATTCCAGCGGCGAGGCGACCGTGGCCTCCTGCGTGGTGTTCGGTCCGGAAGGCCCGATCAAGTCCGACTACCGCCGTTACAACATCGAAGGTGTCACGCCGGGCGATGACTATGCGGCGATGCACCAGGCGTTGATGCGGCGCTTCGGCAAGCTGAAGGACGGGGAGGGCAAGTTGCCGGATATCCTCCTGGTGGACGGCGGCAAAGGCCAGTTGTCCATGGCCCGTGATGTGCTCAATGAGTTGATGGTCCCCGACCTGATCCTGCTGGGCGTGGCCAAGGGCGCGACGCGCAAGGCCGGTTTCGAGACCTTGTACCTGAACGATGCCGCCCATGAATTCACCCTCAAGGGCGATTCGCCAGCGCTGCACCTGATCCAACAGATTCGCGACGAAGCCCACCGTTTCGCCATCACCGGACACCGTGCCCGCCGTGGCAAGACGCGCCGCACGTCTACACTTGAAGGTGTGGCAGGCGTCGGCCCGACCCGCCGTCGCGACTTGTTGAAACATTTTGGTGGATTGCAGGAACTGTCTCGTGCCAGCATCGAGGAGATAGCCAAAGCACCCGGTATCAGTAAAAAGCTCGCAGAGTCGATTTATGCAAACCTGCATAGCGAGTAGAATGCCCGTCAACCTCGTAGCCAGTTGTGCCGATGAATATCCCAAACCTGATTACCGTTCTACGCGTCCTGCTCATCCCGATCTTCATATTGCTGTTCTATTTGCCGTACCACTGGAGCTACGTGGCCTCGGCCTCGGTCTTTGCCTTCGCCGCCGCGACGGACTGGCTGGATGGTTACCTGGCCCGACGCCTGGAGCAGAGCACGCCCTTCGGCGCGTTCCTCGATCCGGTGGCCGACAAGCTGATGGTCGCGGTGGCCCTGGTGCTGCTGGTGCAGGAACATGGCAACCTCTGGCTGACCTTGCCGGCGGCGGTAATCATTGGCCGCGAAATCGTCGTCTCGGCGCTCCGGGAATGGATGGCCGAGCTGGGCGCTCGTGCCCAGGTTGCCGTGTCGAACCTCGGCAAATGGAAAACCGCGGCGCAGATGCTCGCGCTGGTGATCCTGCTGGCCAACCCCTCGGACTTCAGCTTCTGGGTGCTGTTGGGCTATGCGCTGCTGCTGGTTTCCGCTGGCTTGACGCTGTGGTCGATGGTCCAATACCTGCGCGCCGCCTGGCCGCATCTGCGGACGGATGTAGAGTCGAAATAAAACTTTTTTGAATCAAAGGGTTGACGGCGGAATCTGAATCTATAGAATGCGCCACACCAAGACGCGGGAATAGCTCAGTTGGTAGAGCACGACCTTGCCAAGGTCGGGGTCGCGAGTTCGAGTCTCGTTTCCCGCTCCAAGATTCAGAAAAAAGCCACTCAGATGAGTGGCTTTTTTTTGCCTGTAAAATGCCTAAACGTTTGATGCGCTGTGCTAAACGTCGGACCGCTCCTTCTTGGGATCATCCTATGCTGAGCGATAAACAGAGGCAATTACACCTCGTTACAAGAAGTTCGAGCCCTACGGGGCCGAATGAGCAGCGGGCGAGTGAGATTGGGCAGCTACTGCCGCATAACTGGCCAAGGTCAGTGTTGAGTTAACTCACAGTAAAGGACAGATAATGCTTATCGTATTCAGCGGTCTTCCTGGCACCGGAAAAACCACTATTGCCAAAGGGCTGGTCGATACGATAGGCGCTCTCTACCTGCGGATCGATACTATTGAGCAAGCGATACGAAACTCCGGTGCACTTGCCCAAGATGTAGGGCGTAGTGGTTACATGGTCGCTAATGAACTTGCGCTGAGTAATCTTGATCTAGGACGTACCGTCATCGTTGACTGTGTAAATCCAGTGATCGAAAGCCGATTGGCCTGGAGCGAAATCGCCTCAAGGGCTGGTGTTCGGTTGATGAATATTGAAGTGATTTGCTCGGACAAAAATGAACATCAGCGCCGTGTAGAGACAAGGCTGGGTGATATTTCGGGGCTGACTCCACCAACCTGGCAATCTGTGTTGGATCACGAATATGAAGCGTGGGCTGAAGCACCGTTTACGATAGACACGGCCCTGACTTCGCCGGTTCAAGCCGTATCGATGCTCGCCAAACGCCTACTGGACGATGCGTAGCGTCAGCTAGGCGCAATGCGGCAAGGTGTGATTACGGGGCGCTTACAATTTTTCCCAAAATAGGCACGACCGCTTTCGCGACAGCGATTTGTTTCGCAGGTTGTTAGTGGACGGAATGGACTTGGCGCTGGCTGAACGTCTCTTCGTTGCGCCGGCAGATTGGTGTGGTGCGCATGACACCTACAAGGGCCGCACGGTCATCATCATTGCCTACCGGCTCTCAGCCGTGCGGGATGCCAATCGCATTCTCGTGGTAGACCGCGGCCAGATTGTCGAGCAGGGCAGTCATGCCGAACTCTTGAGTCACCAGGCTGGGCATTACTCTGAGTTTCGCTGCATTAGCCTTGGCCTGGGCGTGTATTGGCAAGATGATGTAGTGGCGAAAGCCACTGGCAAATCATTCCAAGTGGTAAGAGCAAGGTTATCCAATCCAGTGAACGGCTGTAGTCAAAGCCATTCATGTGCACGATGGTCAGACGGTAAAAGCCGGTGAGTTGCTGTTGGAGCTGGACTCTACTGCCGCGGAGGCGGATGTGGGTCGTGTGCAAAGCGACCTGTTAGCCGCCCGTATCGACAGCGCTCGGGCAAGCGCCATGCTTGATGCAATTGATCAACAGCGAGCACCAAGAACTCTGAATGGTGCGATTCCGGGCGCGGATCCCGAGCACATGCTGGCTGCGGAGCGCTGGCTGCAAGGCCAGTCCAAGGGTACCGCGGCGGCTTGGAGACTGCTGAGGCCTAGATCGCTCAGCGCCAAGCTGACATACAGTCGGCAAGGGGTCAGGTCGCCAGCTTGCAGAAGCCCCTACCCATCGTCGCCAAGCTCGCCGATGACTATCGGCATCTCCTAGAGAAGCAGTACATCGCTCGCCATGCCTACTTGGAAAAGGAACAGGCGCGGTTGGACATTGAGCGTCAGTTGAGACTGCAAGCCAGCTTGTTGCAGTCCTCAGCGGCGCGGCAGGAGGCTGAACGCAGGAGAGCTGGCGTGGTGGCGCAAACCCGACGGTCTATGCTGGATCTTTTACAGCAAGCGGATCAGAAGGTAGCGTCAATGAAGCAGGATTTTGCCAAAGCTGAATATCAGGATGGGTTGACGACACTGGAGGCACCAGTAGATGGGACGGTGCAGCAGTTGAATGTGCATACGGTGGGCGGAGTCGTGACGCAGGCGCAGCCGCTGTTGATGATCGTACCTACGGGGCAGCCGGTTGAGGTTGAAGTCATGTTTGAAAACAAAGATGTTGGGTTTGTTCATCCAGGGCAGACCTTAACGGTAAAAGTAGAGACATTTACATTTACCAAATACGGGGCGGTTACCGGTGAGGTTTTAAGTATTTCTGATGACGCTGTTGAAGACGAAAAACGTGGCTTGATTTACAGCGGTAAGATCCGGCTTTAATCGGATCGTATAAGGGTGAAGGGACAGGATGTAAAGTTATCGCCTGGCATGGCAGTCACCCCAGAAGTGAAAACGGATCAGCGTAGGGTAATTGAGTACTTTCTAAGTCCGTTGCACATTGCGGCTAGTCAGAGGTTGCGGGAGCGCTAAGTGAAATGTCTATAGAGAGCTGTCGACAGCTTAAGTTGTACCGATAGAAGAGTAGTTAGCATGTTGCATTGCGATGGACGGTGCAGACTCGGTTTTGCTTGTATTCTGTAAAAAGGTTTGATATGAGTTTTTGAGGCGTGAGAGGGACTATGAAGAAAATACTTTTTTGCGGTGTTGCTATGTTTTCATCGCTCAGCTATGCAGGTGAGCCGGTTGTAGATAAGGATGCTTTTGAAAGCTCCTACGTGAAGTGCATCGAGTCCGAGTTTTCCGGCGGATGCTGGCCGAAAATATTTTCCGGGCATTTCGCTCCATGGGTAAAACAAGAAACGGAGCTGCTAGAGAAGAGCGAAGCGGCATATACCAATTGGCTGGGGGGGCAAAAAACTTACAAGGTGCATCGCGGCATTAAAGAAATAAAGGGCGAGATATTTGATAATCGCTCATATTTGATCGAGCGAGATGACGGGGTGGTAGTTGGGTTGTGGATTACCTTTCGAGAAGTAAAAGGACGGTGGTTTTTATCTAATATCGCAGGGGCACCGTCTGATGAAGCTATACGAGCAATCCTAAATATGACCAACCCGAACGCGAAATAGTTCAAGGAAATAATGGATTTTCTTGTAGAGAGTCTCGATGATTGACGTATGTTTAGCCCCCTTTTTGCGCAGCCTATTGCCGGTCAGCTTGGTGCGGTGAGAGCGAGCATCTTGAGGGCACGCAAACGGTGATATTCATCATGGATGGCCGGTTTTTATTGCAGAGGAGGTCTCCATTTGGCAATAATCTCGGCCCGTATTCTTCTGTCAGCCCTCCATCCCTCTCATTTGGGGGCTGCGTTTTGGAGAAGTGTGGGTAACCCGGCCTTCGTGCCGGGTTTTTTGTTTATTGGGGCCAAGGGTTTCTCTTATCAATCGACTCGAGCGACGATCAGAGGTAAGCGTCTGCCTAACAGCTCTTGCTTCCTGATCAGCCCCTCTGAATAGAATGGGTCCACCTCGTAGAGACTCCGCGCCGCCCGGATGATCGCTGGGTGTGTGGCCGGTCTCAGGCCGCTCGACATTCTTAGCCGTTATGCGGCGAGCTCGATATAGCTAGACTCCCCACCCCCGGTCGCCCCCGACAACCAACCCCATACAAAGGTAAGAGTGGTACGCCCCTCGTGATCAGCACCTATCGTGCCACGAGACCAGCCAGCAAGAATTTTGCCTTCTGTAGTTAGGCAATGAAACAGAAGCTCAATGGTATCTGGCCCCGTCACGCGTCCAACCTGATGACCGATGCTAATCCGGCCGCCTTGGTATGTACTCGAAATGGATTCTCCCTCGATGTGGTAGTGAAACACTGTGCCCGCACCGGATACCCCGTGGGAGTTGTTCGCTACGGCAAATCGGCGATTATTCAAACGCTCACTGATTTTAGAAAAGGGGATTTCCATATGACCTCGCGTCCTTAGGTGAGACTTTCATTCCAGCCTTCGGCGATCCTAGGCCTTTTTGTCGCGCCTCATCAAGGCAATGCCTTGGCTATCAATGGTGCGAGGGTCCTAGCTATATAGGCAGTTGGGTTCACTGGTCGTTTACTTTCCTTCCAAGCGAGTCTTTTGAGTCTACCAAATGATAAGGCTCAGGGTTACAGAAGATATGCTATAATTGGATAACCTAAATAACCCTGCAGGGTGATTTCCATGAGCGTCGTTTTAGACCAATCGGGCGTTTCCACTTTGGTCGGCACGCCCAAAGAGGTACGGGCCCGCCTGAGCCGCTCGCATGCGGATCGAGTGTTGGTCGTGTCTTTCGATCACATCAAACCCAACGTTTTTGAAGCATTGGCTGAGAATTTCGCAAATGTGGCGTCCTCGATGTATGAGGTTTTGCAGGAGCGACAAGACTTGAATTCCCTGGAACGATTGGCCGAAGTCTTTGTTACGCGTAAGCCGCCTTCGCCCCGTTTGCTCAAGGAGGCGGCGATGCTGGTCCAAGCTCGCAAGGCGGTCTTGGAGAGTGGCGACTGGCTAACCGCAGCCGACATTGCACAAGTGGCGCAGTTAAGTACCCGAAACCCCAGCGCCCAGCCCAACAAGTGGAAAAAGCAAGGTCAGATCTTCGCTATCAATCATGGTGGGGTCGACTATTTCCCCGGTTACGGTCTGGACCCGGATGCAAGCTACCGGCCGTTGAAGGCGCTGGCCAAAGTCATTGAGGTTTTCGAGGGGCACAAGGACAGCTGGGGTATGGCTTACTGGTTCCGTTCAGACAACAGTTTTTTGGGCGGCAAAAAGCCCCAAGACCTATTGGCATCGGCGCCTGACCGAGTGATCGACGCGGCACTGGACGAGATTCAAGGCATCGCCCATGGCTAAGCGCAGTGCTAAGGGCAGTGAACGTGAGGCTCCGCCGTCGGATGATTCGGCGGCATCCGCGACTCCGGCGCCTGAGGCTACGCTGCACGTCACGTTCACTGAAATGGCTAAAGGCGAGGTGCTCCATCGCGTGCACCACGACAAATACCAGCCAGATCAATTCAATCCAGGCGTGCAGGGCAATGCACGCTTCAGCCCGATCCAGAATGATCAAGGGCAGGCGATTCCAACGTTATATGGTGGTACGACAATAGAGTGTGCCTTGATGGAGACCGTCTTTCACGATGTTCCACATACGCCAGGCTTCAAGAGTTTCGATAAAGGAAAGCTAGCTGGACAGGTGCACTCCGCTGTCCAGATCGATCAACCGCTGCAATTGGTCGATCTGTCCAGCGTTCCCCTGCGCAAATTGGGCATCACCCGTAAGCAGTTGACCGACACTGAGAAGGATCAGTACCCGGCGACGCGCAAATGGGCCGAAGCGATCCATCGCCAATGCCCGGATGCGCAAGGTTTGTATTGGGTATCCAGGCAAGACGATTCTGCACGAGCTGTGGTTCTTTTTGGTGACCGTATTCCCGGAGGTTCGCTTCGTCCACAGGGTGTTTCGCGCAGCCTGGTAGACGATCCTATTGTCTACGACGCGGTGCTCGATCTGGCAGATCGGATTGGTGTCGCCGTCATTGCAGGGAAAAACTGAACAAATGGTCGAACAGTGTCCTGTGATTCGTTTCTCTGAGATCGAAGCGGCCGTGCCTACGGCCCCTGGTCTTTATGAGATCGTCACTGATCAGGGCGAGCTTCTGAAGGTGGGCATCAGCGTTAATCTTCGTAAAAGGCTTATACAGCACCGACAGTCGAGGCAGTCTCGCTTGAAGCTCAAGGATGGAGGTGAATGGAGTAACCCCTCTGACGTTGTAAGCAAGCAGTCGATCCTCGCCAAGCATCTTTTCTTCTCAGGGCAGGTCCTGGGTTATGACTTGCAGAGCGAGGCTGGCCGGCAATGCTATCTGGAAGAGAAGTGTCATATTCTCATAACGCCTACCACGACCCGGGACGAGGCACGGGCAATCGAAAGGGTGAAAGAAAAAAGCGGCGCCTATCGATTCGGAGGCAAAGTCAGGCTTTCATGCTGAGACGCTCTAGTACAAACGTACATGGATAAAATGGAAACGACCCACGCGGTCACTAACGATATGGAATGCTCATATACGGCTTCCACACGACGTGAATTCAGAAATTAAGGAGGCCAGTTGGATCAACAGGATGAGAGCGAGGTTCGGGATCGAAACAAACAGAACCGAGTAAAAAAACTCTATGAAAACGTCGTGATAGGAAATTTCCTATACGGTCTTGGATTCGCGGTGCGGTCATGTTTGGACGCCAATACCTTGCTCCCGAGCGTGGTCAACTTGCTACAGCAGACTCCCGCGGACAGGGAGCTGGCAGACGTATTGTTAAGCTTTCCAGGTGTCGTGCGACTGATCGAGTTCAAGATGAAGGGCGCCAAGCTTTCAAAGGAACGGATAAGGCATCGATTACTCATGGCAGCCTTATCAGGTGAGAATCGCGCTTTGGTCGAAACGTCGAGAGGCCTGCATTGGTACGTCGAGGTTGACACCAGCGACACTGAAACTCCTTTGATATCCCGGGTCGTTCCATACCTTGACGCTTTCGATACCGAATGTCTGGGATTGACTGCGGGACGTCTTGAGCGATTGGTAGAGCAAACTGCGTTGGAGGCCACCCGCGAGCTCGACCCGGTATCGCGGCAGCGTTCGGAAATATATCTGCGGTTTCTACGCAATATACAAGACGGCGATCCGGTAGACGCAGGTGGCGTGCTCTTGGTTATGGGCGCCGGTGGTGCAATGCATTTTGCTCAGCTGCGGGACATCTGTGACTTGAGCATGCCGCATCGGGAATGGTTGGAACTAGAAATGCGGGGTTCGGAGTTCGAGCGATCTATTCCTTCGCTGGAGCGAAGCAAAGAATATCCCCGAAAGCGCCGCGATGGCCCTGAACATACTATGTGATGGGAATGGAGCTATGTGATGGGAATGGAGGAAGACTTGAACGAAAATGATCTAAGCCTGCGAGCGATGGCCGTTGCCGCCAAGGGCATAATGGGCGCCGCAGAGAAGGACAGAAAGGCTGCCGAGCAAGCGATTACGCGTCTAGCGGATTTGGAGAGGCGAGTCGAGCAAAGTCTGCAGCAGGTACCAACGGCGCTGAGAGCTTCCACTGCGCAGATTGCTGAGTCAGTTGCATCCCAAGCGGCCAAGCTACTAGTCAGCAAGTTCGAAGAGGCTGACGTCGCAGCGCTTAATGCTGCACGAAAATACCAGGCGGCCAGTGACAGTCTTAAGCGTCGATTCTGGCTCACCATCGTAGCGATTCATCTTGGCGTGGTCTTGCCTCTAGCGCTGTTGTTTTTTTTCGCAGTGCCCAGCACAGATGAAATTGCTAAGAGGAAACAAGAGATAGCGACGCTTGAGCACAACATCGCAGAGTTGAAGCGACTGGGTGGAGGCGTGGAAATTGAAGAGTGCGACGGGAGCCTTTGCGTGCGAACACGCGAGATCCCAGGAGAAGAACCCTATCACGACAAGGCAACTGAAAAAAAAACCTATCGACTCGTCTGGACGAAGTGATGTCAGTTTTCCGGCTGACGTCCAATGTGATGATCTGGGCCGTGATGACCCTCCTTGAATCGATGGTGCCCGCGGTTGAGGTGTACAGCATTGATGAGGCTTTTGCAGATCTGACGGGTATTTGAGGGGCTGGATGCTCTCGGCCGCAAGATCCGCAGCCACGTGCTGCGCTGCACCGGTATTCCGGTTGGGGGGCATTGCTCATACCAAGACTTTGGCAAAGCTGGCTAACCACACGGCCAAGCGTTTGCAGGGACAGACGGGTGGGGTGGTCGACATCTGCGATTCGTTCAAGCGCGATTGGGTGCTGCGCAATACCGACGTCTCTGAAGTGTGGGGTGTGGGACGCAAGATGAAGCTGCACCTGGAGGGGATGGGCATCAAGACGGCAATGGATTTGGCCAAGGCCAATCCATGGACGCTGCGTAAGAAACTCAGTGTGATGATCGAGAAGACGGCTCGTGAACTGGCGGGGACGCCGTGTCTGGAGTTGGATGAGCCGGATCCGCCCAAGCAGGAAATCTGCTGTAGTCGGATGTTCGGCAAGCGGCTCACCGAGTTGGCGCCTATCAAGGAGGCGGTAGCCACCTACATGATGCGAGCTTCGGAAAAGCTCAGGGCGCAGAAGTCGCTTTGCAAGAAGGTTCGGGTCAGCTCCGTACCGGCATGTTCAACCCGGAGGAGGCGAAGTACGCCAACGGGATATTGATTGAGCTGCCGTATCCGACTGACGACGTGCGTCTTTTGACGAAAGCGGCAGTGGATGCCTTGGATAGGGTTCTTCGGCCTAGCTTCAAATACAGCAAGGCTGAGGTGTTGCTGATGAACCTCTGCCAGGCGGGGGAGTACACCGATGATCTGTTTGCCACGTCGCAGCCTGCTGATGCGGCGAAGTTGATGCCTGTGTTGGATCAGATTAATGGCGATGGGGCAGAAGGACGCTGCGCTCTGCGAGCGTGCCTGGCGACCCTGATTGGGGAATGCGGCGGGAGATGATGAGTCAGAGCTGTACCACTAAGCTGGATCAGCTATGGCGGGTTCATTGTCAGTAGCAAATTGCGAGCGTACAGGAGGCAGGTAACGGTTCCTGGGTTACGATGGCGCGATCGGCAGCTGTCGGTCAGAAGCAGTCCACGGGACTGCAGCTAGCTCGGGGCACTAGCCAGACCTATGAACCGAGCGAAAGATTTGAACTTCTCATTAAGTTCCATAATCCAAATTTGCATAAGTGTTGTTCTGATGTAACCCAATGCTTTAATTAACATTGCGCTACGTTGTGTACGTTCTTGAATTGACTATGGCCAAATGCTGCTTGGTCGTAAAATAGCTCGGTGTCTTGTAGTAGATTATTGATTTTGCTGTCAATAACGAAGGGCATATGCTCTAAAAAAGCGTAGCGTTCTATGAGCAATTTGAAATTCCAGTAAGTGTCTTGAGGTCCAGTGCAATAGCAGTATATAGCTAGAAGTTGAGTTGCGTCATAGTTCAAGAAGGATCTGAGAATGTTGCTATACATTTTTTCGTTATTTGCGAGCTTGCAGTGTTTAATTGTGCCTTCATTGAAGTTGAAGCCTATCTGGCTGTCAGGTACATTCATTGATATAAATTTTAAAATTTGATATAGAACTCTAAAATAGTGGCCACATAAGCCATTTTTCTCTTCAAGGGCATGTTTGGCTTCTGCTAAATTTGAAACTGATCGATCAAACACAGTTTCCCTGACAATATCAATATCCGACCTTCCATTGGTCCATTTGCCTGTTGGTGCTGATATTTTCTCCAGTGCTTTATTGTGTTGGTCTAGCAAAGAAAAAAAAGTGTCTTCGAATTGTTGTTTTATTTGTGTTTTCGATTGCTCTCTTAGCGAAGATTCAGATTTTTCCTGTGCTAACGCTGAGCGCTCTAGTTCTTTTCTCGTTGATTCGAGCTCTTTGCTTTGTAGGACAATGGTTAGTAGCAGGGCAATTAATCCAAGGAAGCTTAGCAGCGGGTTAAGCGTGCCGCCTATAAAGTCGCCAAATGTTCCCCAGTCGGCGTTCTGACTGCTAAAGCCATCATTAAACTCCATAAGATAAAAGGCAAAGACCATTCCCACAACTCCTGTCGCGAAGGCTAGTATCCATGCTAACCATTTGAACAGGCGCGCAGGTGTCAAGGTTTCAAATTTTTGTTCTAAACTCATGCCTCATTCCTCTTGGGCATTACAAGCATATTGAATGCCGGTTTTAGGCAGCTTAAGCGACCAGGATGAATTAATTTACTCTATTGCTGGATTGATGGTCAAAAGAAAAAGGAGACTTGGAGTGCGGTCAAGGGTCGTTGCTCGTATCGTGGTATTTTAATTTTTATTATGATTTTTGAGCTGTGAAGTAGAGGGTGGGAGGAAAAATTTTCTGTAAATAAGTTTATGGGTTTTATTAGGTTATGCTCCGCGTATATTAAGTATGATAAATAATGATAATAGTAGAGCGGAAATGGCTACTGCTAGGGCGTAGCATATGCCAAAGCCGATTTTAATAAAGAATGCTTCATCTGCAAAAGTTTTATGGCCAACGTATCCGCCAGCTGTTGCGGAAAATATGATCCCGATGACTAGGATGTCGTATGTTTTATAATTTGGTGCGATGATGGGGATCGCAATTGTATAAAGTGTACTTATAAGTGTGGTGGCTGTAGCTATAATTATAATCGATGCAATGATGCTTTTTTTTATGGTTGTCATTTTTATTTGGCTCCTGAGAATAATTTCCAAGCCAGATTGTTTAGGTTGGCTGTTTCGCTTTTGCAGTTGTTGAGTATTATTCCGTTGCTGTGGTTGTTTGCTGGAATGTTTAATTTGTCGAAGGCGATGCGGTAGTATGGGTCCATAAAGGCGGGGCCGACTTTTTTTGCCTCGCCATTTTTTAATGACTGCTCTGCCGCACTTATATCTTCTGGTTGGTTAAGGTTCCAGCCCTCCAAGTTGGCAGAGTTGCCCCAGCTGTACGTGGATTCAACAGAGCCGTCGTGATTGGTGGTAAATGTGAATGTATGCGTAGCCGGGTTTGACCAAGAGCGTGCGGAAGTGCCAACAACAGATAGGTCTCGATTTGTGACATATGTATCTAGACCTAGTGGGTCGGTGAGTGAGGCGGGATTTCCTAATGCATAGATAAATATGTTGATGCCGCCCGCAAGTTCTATTGGATCCTCCGAAATAAATCGTCCAAAGCTAGGGGAGTAATACCGCGCACGGTAATAGTAGAGACCGGAGCCATCATTTTCCCGCCCCGTGTACTGCAGACTGTTAGCACTGGCGGAGCCACTGGTGCTGGTATGGCCGTAAGGGCCGTACGTGTATTGGGTAGTGGATGAACCGCTGCTGTCAGAAAGTGCTTGGATTGATCCCAGTGCATCAGTCAGATAGGTGTAGGTGCTGCCACTGGCCTCGGTACGGCTGAACACTTCGTCCAAACCGCCCGTGAGGAAATTTGTCTGAACCGTCGGGGTGACAGTACCGGTCAGTTCTTGCACCAAGTTGAGGCCGTCGAAAACATAGCTGGTGGTTTGGCCGGCAATCGTCTTTTGGCCACGTCTGTTGGCCGCATCATAGCTAAAGCTACCAGACGTGGTACCTGTAAGCGTACTCAGGCGCTGACGTGAATCCCAAGTGTAGGTATTGCTGCCATCACTGGTCATGTTGCCATTGGCGTCATACAGCAAGGAGGCGCCGCTCCATGCCGTCAATTGGTTAGCCGCGTTGTAGCTGGTGGTGCTCACAGCATCGGGGAGGGTGGTGCGGGCCAAGCTGCCGCCAAGCTGTACCCGTTGGCCAGCATTATCGTAGCCATAGCTCAAATTGCCGAGGTTGGCGCCGCCCTTGGCGTAACTGAGGCTGACCAACTGGCCGGCATTATCGTAACCGTAACTGACGGTCACCCCGTTGGGCAGGGTCAAAGTGGCACGACGGTTGTCCGCATCATAAGTGAAGGCCGCGCTTTGACTGCCGTTGCTCAGATTGGTCAGACGATTGCCGACGTCATAGGTGTAGTTCACCGAGGGCTGGCCCGTGACAGTCATGCTGGTACGACGATCAGCAGCATTGTAGGTGTAGGAGACGGTGCCTTGCGTTGTTGCTTCGCTGAGCAGGCGATCCAGATCATCGTACCCGCGGGTGATCGTGCCTCCCTGCGTGTCCACAATCTGCGTCAGGCGGTTACCACCGTCGAAGGTGTAGCCAACGGTGGCATCTGGAGCTGTCAAAGAAGGACCACTGCCGATCAAGGTTTGCCCGAAGGCCGATTGCGTGCGCCGATTCAAGGCATCATAGGTGTAGCTGGCGATCACGCCATTGCGGGCGGTCCACTGTGTCACATTATCCAGGCCGTCGAGGCCGTAGCTTTGCGTCGCGTTCAGTGGGTCGGTGTAAGACACTCGGCGATCGCGAGCGTCGTAGGTGTACGCATGCACTCCGTTCTTAGCGTCAGTGACACTCAGGAGATTACTGTTCGTGTCATAAGCAAAGTTGGTCACGCTTCCTAACGGATCCGTAACCTTGATTTTACGGTCCAGTGGGTCATATTCCGTCATGGTACGACGCCCCACGGCGTCAGTTATTGCCATGACGCGCCCTACGTTGTCGGTGAAGTAGCTGGTGGTTCGCCCTAGTGGGTCGGTAACGCTCGCAAGGTCTCCAAGAGAATAGCTCAGGGTCGTGTTCGCTCCGATGGGGTCGGTGATCTGCGTCAAGCGCCCTTGGCTATCTGATGTGAATTTCACAGTATTGCCCAAGGGGTCGGTAATTTGCGTCAGACGCCCCAAACTATCGTAGCCGTAGTTAGTGGTATGGCTGAGTCCATCGGTATAGCTGGTGAGTTGATTGAAGGTGGAGTCGTAGGTATAGCTCTGCGTCACTGCCTGCGAGGTCCCTTGCAGCCGGGTCACGCTGGTGAGATTGCCCAATCCATCGTATGCATAACCAGTCACTCGACCCAAGGCATCAGTGACGGAGGTCACCAAATTGGTGGTGGCGTTACGTTGGAGGCTATAGCTTTGTTGTTCGGGTTGACCCAGGCCATAGGTGTTCGTTGTGACGTAGCCTGCTCCATTGAATGCCAAGCGTTCGATATTACCGCGGGGATCTGTTACGTCCGTCTGGGTCACTTGGCTGCCACTGAGGGTGTACGCAAATTGGTAGGTGCCTGCAACGGAACTCCCAGGTCCAAGAATTTGTTGTGAGACCCGGCCATTGGCATCGTAACTGTTGCTCAGCAGTACATTGCCGTTGGGTCGTGTGATGGTCAGCATCTGGTGTGAGCTGTCATAGGTATAGGTTTCTACGCCTCCATTGGCGTCAGTGACCTTCCAAAGATTTCCGTTGCTGTCGTAGGTATAGCTGACTGTGCGGCCCATGTTGTCACTGGCCTGCGTAATGCGGTCGCTGGAGTCATAGGTGAAACTTATCCAGTGCCCATTGGGGGATGTCACTCGCTGCAAGTTGTTAAGGGAGTCTCGTGTCAGTGTGACCGTGTTACCAAATCGATCCATGGCTTGGGTCATCGCTGCATTTTGCAGACGAGTGTTGTTCTCTGCGTCCGGGAACCACATTTTTGAGCCATCTTTGAGCTTGAGCAGCCACGGCCATGTGCCGCCGACCCATGAGATGGTTGCCCCCTGGAATCGATCCGAGGGTGACCCATTGTGTTGGTACACAGCATCCCCGTAACTGGTACCCGACGAAGTCCGGTTGAAGTGAATGCGTTCACCGTTTGAAAGAATCAGATCCTGATAGGTCCAAGGGCTGGTATCGCCGACCATGAAAATGTCATAGACGTGATTGGTACCGATGCCGAAGGCTCGTGACCGAGTGTCCTCGGAAAGGTAGGTGCGAGTTAAGATCAGTGGAAGGGTATCGGCGACAACCAGGTCGGTGTGCGGGTATGTGAACAAGCCCGTGGACGTATCCACTGGCTCGGCCTTGTCACTCGAAGCAACCCCCAGCAATTGGTTGCCTCCACCGGCCGTTGGATTCTTTGCGGGCGCTAGAGACGGCACACTGACCATGGCTCCAGTGAACTCATAAACGCCAACCCCATCTCCCGGAATAACTTGTTTTCCATTTTGTGAGACAAGCCCCTCACCATAGACATACCAACCTTTATAGACGGGGTCGTAAGTCCAGAAGTCCATCGCGGAGCCGGCCGGGCGGCTGTTGTAGTTGGGGTAAATGATCTGTGCAGCCTTAAAACTGCTTGGATCGATGGCTTGCAGATTTGCGCTGCCTGGCTGAATGGTGAAATACACCGGGATGCCGTGCGTAGGAAGCGGAAACGGTGTGCGGTCAACTGGGATGGGGGTAATGCTGACGGAGCTGACAACGGCGCCGTTGGTATCTCGGATGACGGTTCCTTTAGGGATATGCAACGCCAGCCCTGGAATATGAGGTGTTGTGACGGTCACCTCTTTTGTAGTGGGGGATGGCAGGCTTACCGCGTGTTGTGTGTCGGTACGGGGCAGCCAAATGGTGTATTGCAGGGACTGGGTTTTGCCATTCTCAAAGATGACGACCAAATCATCAAAAAATCCATATTGACGACCTGGTTTGTTGGCACCAGAGCCATCGATTCTGAGCGTTTGATTTCCGGTACCGATACCACTCAGGAGAAAGCGACCAGTAGCGTCGGTAACGGCGCTTTGTTCTCCCATCTTTAATTTCACACCTACAGCTGCCTTTCCATTCATCAACAGCACCTGGCCCGCCAGTGCCGTGACTCCCAAAGGGGCTTGTAAAGGGGGGAGGTCCTGCAAAGGAGAAGGTGGACGTTTGGTGCGCCAGTCACCGGTTAAATGCTCAGGACCGGGGACCCAGTCCTCAGGGCCGGCGTTAACCATCTCAGAGTCGGCAAGTGGGGCCAGCGGCTTGGTTTGGTCATCAACAGCGCTAGAGGGGGTGGTGCTGGTTGGCGCAGTGTTGGCGGTCAGGGCCTGCGTAGTAAAGGTGTACCCCGCCAGTGTAAGTTGAGTGCCGCTCGCATCTGTGGCGCCGCTGACAAACACACTGTAATGCGTATCGGGTAATAGCTCCTGCGTCGGGACAAAAAACACCGCTTGCCCGTTTTCTACAGGCGTTACTCTGCCGGTAATTTGACCGGTCGGGCCTATCACCGTCACAGTGTTGCTGTTCAGTGACGTCACCGTCATCGGCTTGGAAAAATGCAGGCTGATCCAGCTGTTGAGACCGACAGCGTTAGCATTAGCCGCAGGCAGACTGGCTTGCGTTTCTGGAGGACCCTGCAGGGAGGTTGACGTCGCTGGCAAGCCTGATTGGTTCTCCTCCAGTGAGGAGAATTTTTGCCCGGCGGGGTCATAAAGCTCGCTACCCGCCACTGGTTTGTCACTTTGGTCTTTGCCGCCCTGGATCAAGATGGAACCGGAAGGCAAGGTTTGCGCGGTATGCCCATAGCGGGCAGTCGATAAGCTAACCGGTAGCGTATTCACCGTCCCCGTACGTGGATCCCACAGTTCGGCGCTAGTCACCGCCGTTTTTTGAGGCGACAAGCCTGCGACTAACAGAACGTGTCCATCGAGCAAAAGGGTAGCCGTATGCCGGGAGCGGGGCGTAAAAGCCGCACCGGTAACAAGTTGGGTCTGCTGCTTCTCGATGTTGATGCGCTCGGCCTGGCTAAGGGGGCTGCCCTCTGCTCCCACACCGCCAACGATGAGTACCGTTCCATCGGGTAACAAGGTGGCCGTATGGTCCTGGCGTGGGGTATTCAGGTTGCCCGGGAACAGCGTTTCAGTGTTTGTCACTGGATCAACCACGGTCAATGTCGCGAGTGTCACGCCTTTTTCCGAACCTCCGCTGAGCAACCAACGTCCATCAGGCAACAACGTAGCGTCTTCACCTGCGTGACGCGTAGGCACGCTACCAGCAGCGCCGCCAATTGCCGAAGCGGCGCTCGCTTGGGAATTCATCATGCTTAGCGCAAGCCAGGCAATCAGCAGTAACGAGCAATGTGTCATCTGCCGTAACCAGATCTTGGTTTTAGAGAATGCACCACAACCGGAGTAATTCCCTTTCATGGTGTATTACCTCAAGGATTGGTCACGCTGACGCTAATGGAGCCCACATTGGCAGCGGACGGATCGACATAGATCGTATAGGTGCCGGTGGTGGGAAGAGTCTGAGGCGATAAATTGAAACTGGAGCTGCTGGACGTCGTCGATGTAAGGGCTGTGTTGTCGGGTCTTTTTAAGGTGACGGTCACATTGCCAATACTGTTAGTGGTCAGGTGAACCGTTGCCACCTGACTCGATGTACCGCTGAACGTCACACTGGCATTTTGTCCCTCTGCCGTTGTGGTGACGGTAAAGGCTGAGCCATTGATCGTGACTGTGCCGGTTACATCTGCCGGCACACTGGTCAGATGAAATGTCATGCTGCCGGTGTCAGCCCCGTTAGGGTTGAGATAGATGGTGTAGGTGCCCGTAGCCGGAAGCGTAAGAGTGTTCGTGTAGGAACCTGTCGACCATGGATTGCTATAAATAATGTTGCCGCTGTTGGTGTTGGCATTTCCGCTGGCGTCCGGTTTATAGAGGTTGACCCCTTCGCTGCGGGGATAGGTTGAGTTAGGTACGCTGAGGTAAATACGTTGGCCGGAGGTGCCACTGAAGGTCAGGCTGCCGTTCTGGCCAATGGCGGTTGTGGTCAGAGTGGCGTCGGCCCCATCAATGCTCATCGTGCCGGTGGCATCAGCGGGCACGCTGATCAAGTGGAACGTCATGCTGCCAGTGTCGGCGCCGGTCGGGTTGAGGTAGATGGTATAGGTGCCGGTCGCTGGGAGCGTCAGGGTGTCGGTGTATGAGCCCGTTGACCATGGACTGCTGTAGATGATGTTGGCGCTATTGATGTTGGCATTCCCGCTGGCGTCCGGCTTATAGAAATTGAGCCCTTCGCTGCGGGGATAGGTGGAACTGGGGGCGCGGAGGTAGATGCGTTGCCCGGCAGTACCGCTGAAGGTCAGGCTGCCATTTTGGCCGATGGTGGTGGTCAGGGTGGCGTCGGCCCCATCAATGCTGATCGTGCCTGTGGCATCAGCTGGCACGCTGATCAGATGGAACGTCATGCTGCCGGTGTCAGCCCCGTTAGGGTTGAGGTAGATGGTGTAGGTGCCGGTCGCTGGGAGCGTCAAGGTGTCCGAGTAGGAGCCCGTTGACCATGGACTGCTGTAGATGATGTTGGCGTTATTGGTGTTGGCATTCCCACTGGCGTCCGGCTTATAGAGATTGAGCCCTTCGCTGCGGGGATAGGTGGAGTTGGGGGCGCTGAGGTAGATGCGTTGTCCGGCAGTGCCGCTGAAAGTCAGGCTGCCATTTTGGCCAACGGTGGTGGTCAGGGTGGTATCGCTCCCACCGACGCTGATCGTACCTGTGGCATCCGCAGGCACACTGACCAGGTGGAACGTCATGCTGCCGGTGTCTGCGCCGTTCGGGTTGAGAAAGATGGTGTAGGTGCCCGTGGCCGGAAGTGTCAGGGTGTCCGTGTAGGAACCTGTCGACCAAGGATTGCTATAGATGATGTTGGCGTTATTGGTGTTGGCATTCCCGCTGGCGTCCGGCTTATAGAGATTGAGTCCTTCACTGCGGGGATAGGTGGAATTGGTGGCACTGAGATAGATACGTTGGCCGGCGGTGCCACTGAACGTCAGGCTGCCGTTTTGACCGACGGAGGCCGATGCCAGTGTGGCGTCAGGGCCGTCAATACTCATGATCCCTGTTGAGTCTGGCGGCACGTCATACAGTTTGAGGGTGACATTGCCCGTGGCGTTACTGTTTGGGTTGATCAAAATTGTATAGGTGCCGGCGGACGGCAATGAGGTGGTGTCTATATCGCCAGGGGAGAGGGAACATGGCGTAGTGGTTAGGAGGCTGCCATCGGGAGTGTAAATGGCGAGGGTAATACAAGCCGAAAAGGTCGCCCCCGTTACATTCAGATAAAAGCGCTGGTTTTGTGTGGCATCAAAGAGAAGCAGTCCCTTTTTACCCCCGGTGGTGATACTGGCTGTCTTGCTCACCCCAACGGCCAGACGATCCATGTATTGAATGTCCGTCGCTAGCAATGGAGAGGGCGGAATGAATAGATCCTGCGCGCTGACGGTCGAGCCATAGGCCGTGGTAACACTGACTTTACCGCCCATGGTTTTGGTGGGAATGCTCGTTGCGATGGTGCTTGTACTGGTGGAAGTGATGATCAACGGGCTGTTGTTCAAAATCGCTTTTTCTTTGAATTTGTCGCTCTGGAAGTTACTTCCTGAGATGGTCAGCGCGGTGCCGGCTATGCCGATAGTCGGTGACAAGTTTGAAATGGTAGGAGCTGGACTCGCTGCAACGGTGAAATTGACCGTCGAGGTGGCACTGCCCGCCGGCGTGGTCACGTTGACCGATCCCGTAGTGGCGCCGCTTGGAACCACCACGGTCAGACGGTTCGGATAACTGGGATCGATGGTCACTGAGCTGGCGGTTACGCCATTGAACTGCACGGTATTCTGACTTACCGTGCTACTGAAGTTGTTGCCGTCAATGGTGACGGTTGTGCCGACCGGACCCTGTACGGGTGAGAAGGTCAAGATGCTGGGATTGCCCGCAGCGTAGGCCTTGATGGCGGTGATATTACCTACCACGTCGTAATTGTATTCAGCCGATGCCGTGCTATTGGTGACGCCAGCGAGGTGACCGGCCACGTCGTAGCTATAACCAATGGAACCGGTGCCTACAGTGATGCTGACGGCGGGCGAGGTTGTGGCGACGTTTTGGGAGTCTGTGGCTTTGGCCGTGAGGCTGTAGGTGCCTGGTGAAACATTCGTCCACTTGAAAGCAAATGGCGCAAGGGTGGCCGTGCTCAGTAGGGTGGTACCCTGATAGAACTCTACTTTTGAAATGCTTCCAACACTTGTAGCTGCGTTTGCGGCCAAGCTGATTGTCGCTGGTACGATAAACGAGGCGCCACTTGCCGGCGTCGTTAAGGTCACCGTAGGGGCGGCAGAGAGTTGGCCGGTAAACGCCATGCTCAGCATCCACCCTGTCATCACAACGAGCCGATACCACTCCGACACTTGCTGCGACATATCCCTAACCTCGGTTCTGTTGTGTGTGGGCTGATTCACATGCAGGGTCTTGCTTGAAATGAGGACTGGTCAGGGCTTTGAGAAACGCCACCAAATCGTTTTTTTCCGTGGGTGTCAGAATCAAAGGACGACTGGCTTGGATACTGCGGTAATACACTTCCAGATCTACCGCTTCTTCAAGTGTTGCAACGCTGCCGTCGTGCATGTAGGGCGCTGTCTCAGCCACATTGCGTAGGCTAGGGGTGCGAAAGCGGCCAAGATCGACTGGATTGAGCGTGACACTGAAGCGGCCCAGCTCGGCCAAGGCAGGGTCAGATTGCACGAGCGACTGGCGTTCGGTTGCAGTCAGCTTTGAGAACCGAATCGCCTCAGGAGCCAAACGGTCCGCCAGATGCCTGAATCCAACACCCAGCGCATGAAACTGCTGATCGCTGAACAACGCACTGGTCTCGCCGATGACATGGCATTGCCCGCACTGGGCACGACCACGAAATAACTCCAGGCCGCGCAACGCGTCTGCCGCCAGAGCCGTTTTTTCGTATCCATAGCGGTAACGATCAAATGGGGAATTACCAGCTGTCAGGGTGCGTTCGTAGGCTGCGATGGCTTGTGCAACGTGTGTGGCTGTAAGCGTCTCAGGGGAGGCCGCAAATACCTTCTCGAAAACTGCAACATACTGGCTGTCCTGTCGAATAATATGGACTAACTGAGCCTCATCGATCATGCCGTGTTCGATTGGATTTAGGAGGGGATCCATCGCCTGAGACTCGAGGCTGTCGCGCCGTCCATCCCAGAATTGAGTGTCAGAAAAGATCGCATTGACGAGCGTTGGGGTATTGCGAGTACCCAACTCACCGTGGATGCCTTGAGCTCGCGGCAAGCCATCTATGAAGCCTCGTTCGGGACTATGGCAAGAGGCGCAGCTGATTGTTCCATCAGCACTTAGGCCTTTGTCAAAAAATAGCTTTTTGCCAAGCTCGATTTTTTTTATTAACTGATCGGACGCTGGGGCTTCAGGTAGGGCTGGAAGACCTAGCAGACTGTCTACGGCTTGCTCAGTACAGACCGGCGACAAACGAGGAGGTAGAGCGGCCATAACCATCTTTGCAGGCGACAGCACCAAGCAGATGCTTAGGCCGAGAATGATGTGCATGTTCAACACTGAGGTTCAGCGAATTGAAAGCGAGAGTCGGTTGTCCGAGGAGTTCGTGGGCGCGAAGGGAAATATTGCGTCTCGATGCATTTTCGGAGGCTCAATATTTGTAATTGAGACTTTGGGCCTGGAGTCACCATAAGCACCTCCTGTGAGCCAAGGCCATATCCGTCTCGGCGTGCATTGCATAGCGATAGGAACAATGCGTGTTCACAATAATGGTCTTCGTTCCATGACCTTGGGTTAGATCAAGCGTCTGCGATCCACCGGGCGTCCAATATGAGGTGACGTTAGTACAGCCCTTAAAGACTCGCCAATAGACCTGAGAAATTAAATGGCCATCATGGGTGCTTCGGTGCCCTTCGATGGTGTTCTAGGAGACGCCGAACTGATGGTGCTCGCTATTGCTCGCGGGCAGCCGCTATCTAGCGTACTGACAGGGCCTCCATTGTTACGTCGGAGTTGGAGTCGGTTGCTACATACGTCATCCGGAAATGCTGCACTGCTTGCGCTGTTTCCATTCGATTATAAGGTTGAAGGCTCCAATTCTTGGTTCATATGGAGCGAAGCGCCCGGGCCGCGGATGTTCCAAGCACTTGTCAAACAGGCCGAGACCAGCAAAACGGCTCCTGGCATGTTGAGAATTCTGGCGGGGCTGGTTTCTGTCTTTTCCAGGCGTTACAAATCCGACAGGCTTCCCGCACCGGTTGGCATCGCCGACGACGCCCCGACCTACGAGGATCTGGTTCAGTTGTTCACCGGGCTGTTTGAAAGCCCGATGGCTCGCAAGCTGCTGAGAAAGACCTATAGGGCTATGGAGAATCGGGTAGAAGGGGAGGGAGACCCAGCGGTGCAACGCATGTTCAGCGCATTGGAAACCATGACCGATAAAACGCTGCTGAAAGCGATGGGGGCCGAAGACGTGGCCGCTCCGCGTTGAATAGCCTGGAACTGCCCAAAGAGCGTCGCACCGAACATGCCCAGTCACTTTTTTGGCTATTGCAGCAGCAACTGAGTGAGGAGGACCGCAAATTTACTGCCGAGTTAATTGGAACGACTGGGCACTGGCTTTGGGGCGAACCACCGAAGGATGACCCACGAGAACAGTTGGATCGCTTGGATTGAAGGCCAGCTTGGCCTCTGGAGATACTCCCCTCGTGCCAATGATCGATGCTGCACAAGATGAGAACCGAGGAGTCGCCCATGGATAAGCGCGATGCCTCGGGATACAGAACTGATTAATCGGCATCCTGTTTCTTGAGTCGAGCTAAACCCTGTTTGATGAAACCTGCATTTTCCTCGATGGTTTGCAAAGCCCCACGGATGTTGTCTCCGACCTCCTTGGAACCCTGCTTTTCGATATGAAGCGTTAACTCCATTATCGCAGCCTCCAGCGCGACTTGGTTTCGGTAGATCCTTTCCAGTACATCCGTCAGCGAATATTCCCCAGACATGCTCTCGCTTCCTCTGAAAATTTCAAGCGTAGCAGTCAGAGGCAGATGCAGAGACATGAGAGTGTCATTAATAACGGGTCCGTAGCTTCCCTGGGCCAAGTTTTTTGACCGCGGAGGGTAGCAATCACGAAGAGCCGTCTTGGGAACTAACGATGATTGTTGAGTGATCCCTTAATAACTCTCGCCGGACGGGAGGGTTTGACTGGCATAGGGCTATCACCTACGATCCTCGGCATTTTGATGCCAGGGAGATACGGCTGTGTCGGATTCCAAGGTTGGTGGTTTTTTCAAGGCCGTGGTGATGTGGCTGTTCTTCGCTTTATTCCTAGTCATAGGGCTGGCAGCGATGTTTACCAGCTTTCTGTCGGGGCTGATCATGCTCCTAGCCGCTTGCATTTTCGTCCCGCAGGTCAATCGGGCAATCAAAGATAAAGTAAACATAATTGTCACCCCAGGCGCGCGTACCGTGGTCGCTCTCGTTTGCTTCGGCCTATTTTTCTATTCCAGCAACGAAGCTCTGGACACCTCTCGCATCCAGCGTCAGGCCCAGGAAGCCTTGGTTAATCAGCAAAAGGCCGAACAGGCCCAAAAAGAAAAGTACGAGTACGTTGCTGCGAACCAAGACGCAATCTTGGCAGAGATGAACGCGATGATCGCAAAGAAAGACTACTCCGGGGCCACTGCCCTAGGCGGTAAGTACAGCAATGCAGGCAGCTTCGAAATTGACCAGGCTCTTTCGAAGGTGTCTGCCCAGAAGGCAGACGCTGACAAGCAGCAACGCAAAGCGACTCTCCTCACGTCTCTGAGCAACATCAAGCAAGATGATTATAAAGGCCTAGCCTCTACGTACTCACAGCTTGCTTCTATTGACCAGACATACCAAGCCAATGCTGACAAATTCTCCAAGCTCGCTGAACAGCATGCCCAGGAGCAGAAGGCCCGTGAGCAAGTTGCTTCTGATAAGGCACGCCGGAAAAGCTTGGGCCTTACTTGGAACTACGCAGACGGTGAAGACAAGATGTCCGGCGAGCCTGTGCGCCAGGCCTACGTGTCATCCATCAACACTGTTGATTTCAAATTTCCTTACGGTGGGGTCCAGCGGGCAACGCTCACTATCCGTAAGCACCCACGGTGGGGTACTTCGGTGTATGTGGCCATTGAAAAGGGACAGTTCGTCTGCGGGTACGATGACTGCGATGTCCGAGTGAGATTCTCTAAGGGAAACGCCCAGCGCATGTCAGCAAGTGAGCCCGACGACCACAGCTCCAACCTGCTTTTCATCAGCAATGCTGCATCGTTCATTGCTCAAGCTCGGAGGTCCGACAAAGTCTTCGTCGAGGCCGACTTTTACCAAGAGGGCAGCAGGGTCTTCGAGTTCGACGTCTCAGACCTAGAGTGGAAATGATTCGAATCCCAGTAGCATGGAAGGTTTTAGATGGAGGCCGCAGGAGTTCCCCTCGGACACAGCTAATCCTCCTGTGAATCTTTTCCATCAATCTACTCGACGATGTTTGACTGAAGCCCGGTAAGCGACATCGTCCACGCAGCACGCCTTCCACCCCTATCGTCTTTCGCGTCAGGATCGCCCCCTCTGACCCCCGCCTGTCAGATTGTTCCTATACACATTGACCCAAAAACTTGTACAAGATTAACCGTATATTCGTACAGGTTTTTCGGAAGTCGTGCGTCATGAGCTTTTTAATTCTCGGTCCTATCGCCGTGGGTGGCTTGAAGCTGCCCTTGTGTTCGTTTCGTGTGCCTGCCGGGTTTCCATCCCCTGCGGCGGATCACATCGAAGCGCATATCTCATTGGATGAGGTTCTGAATATCCGTGCCCCACATGTGTACCTGGTCTCGATTGCCGGGGAGAGCATGCAAGGTGCTGGAATCTTTGAAGGAGATCTGGCGGTAGTGGACCGGGCGTTGGAGCCGGTGCATGGCCGCATCGTCGTGGCGTTGTTGAACAACGAGCCAGTCTGCAAACGACTGTGCATTCGAGGCAGGGAGGTGATCCTCCATTCGGAGAACCCAAAGTACCCACCGAGGTACGTGCTTGAGGGCGATGAGCTGCTTATCTGGGGCGTTGTCACTTGCAGTGTGCGCAGCCATGTCTAAAGCCCAGCCGGTTTTCGCTCTGATCGATTGCAATAGCTTCTACGCCAGTTGCGAACGGGTGTTCCGTCCGGACCTGGCTCGGGTGCCCATCGTAGTTTTAAGCAACAACGATGGTTGTGTGATCGCTCGCAGCTATGACGCCAAGCCCTATGTGAAGATGGGCGCGCCGTACTTTCAGATCAAGGACACGCTACGCCAGCTTGGCATCGTCCCGTTCTCTTCGAACTATGCGCTCTATGGCGATATGAGTGAGCGGGTGATGACGCTCATTGAATCGATGGTGCCCGCGGTTGAGGTGTACAGCATTGATGAGGCTTTTGCGGACCTGACGGGTATTGAGGGGCTGGATGCTCTCGGCCGCAAGATCCGCAGCCACGTGCTGCGTTGCACCGGCATTCCGGTTGGGGTGGGCATTGCTCGTACCAAGACCTTAGCAAAGCTGGCTAACCACACGGCCAAGCGTTTGCAGGGGCAGACGGGTGGGGTGGTCGATATCTGCGATCCGTTCAAGCGCGACTGGGTGCTGCGTAATACCGATGTGTCTGAAGTCTGGGGTGTGGGCCGCAAGATGAAGCTGCACCTGGAGGAGATGGGCATCAAGACGGCAATGGATTTAGCCAAAGCTGATCCATGGACGTTGCGTAAGAAATTCAGTGTGGTGATCGAGAAGACGGCTCGTGAGCTGGCGGGGACGCCGTGTCTGGAGTTGGATGAGCCGGATCCGCCCAAGCAGGAAATCTGCTGTAGTCGGATGTTCGGCAAGCGTCTCACCGAGCTGGCGCCCATCAAGGAGGCGGTGGCCACTTACATGATGCGGGCTTCGCAAAAGCTCAGCGCGCAGAAATCGTTGTGCAAGAAGGTTCGGGTCAGCATCCGTACCGGCATGTTCAACCCGGAGGAGGCGAAGTATGCCAACGGGGTGTTGATTGAGCTGCCGTATCCCACCGACGACGTGCGTCTTTTGACGAAGGCAGCAGTGGATGCCTTGGATCGGGTTTTTCGGTCTGGCTTCAAATACAGCAAGGCTGAGGTGTTGCTAATGAGTCTCTGCCAGGCGGGGGAGTACACGGATGATCTGTTTGCCACGTCGCAGTCTGCTGATGCGACGAAGTTGATGGCTGTGTTGGACCAGATCAATGGGCGATGGGGCAGGGGGACGCTACGATCTGCAAGCGTGCCTGGCGACCCGGATTGGGGGATGCGGCGGGAGATGATGAGTCAGAGCTATACCACCAAGCTGGATCAGCTATGGCGGGTTCATTGCCATTAAATCGGTCTGGGAGGGGACCGCTTTTGTCCCAGTCTATAGCCTGATTGCAGTCGGCAGTCGGCAGTCGGCCGATTCTGTTGAAAAAGTCGGATTTTCAGATCCGCCTGAACTCAGGCACGACTACCACTGGAGAACCTGCTCACCACATTAAGTGGTTTTACTGCCCTTCGTTAACCGTTGCCGCTCAGTTAGTGGGTTAGTTTGAGGTTTTTTGCTTAGTGCAGGCGCACCTATCCCGTGACCGGTGGGCCTTGAGAAATAATTGACCACGAAATCTCGGGTGTCTCAGCCCGCAGAGGTGCCAGTACAAGCGATTAGGCGTTCGGAATTGCCGTGGGCGCCATGGAGGTTTCGGGAGTGGATTTGCGAGGGGCGCGGCTAGCGATGAGCACACCGACATGCCGCATGAAAATCGTCGTGCTCACTTCTTTCGATTTAAGAGGTTTTGTGCCCATAGATAAGAAAATCCCTCGCAAATCTAAACCGCCCGAGAATAAAGTGGTAGCAGTCCGTCCAGTACAGCTGGATGGGAAAATAGAACCTGCTGGCTACTGAAAACAGGAGATGAAAGTTGCAGTGGATCAAAGCGCTTGATCTGGAGATGTGGGCTGAAACAGTCCAGGCCAAAGGCAAGATGCCCGGCCTCGTGAGCGATCTAATATGGGCCACGGCATCAAAAGTCAGATACCTAAGATTTCCAAACGGGGATAAAGGTCAGGTTCGAGGCTACGATGGCGAACTTGACGCAGATTCCTCCTCATCGTTCATCCCAGATGGCAAGTCTGTCTGGGAGTTTGGAACAAGCGGCGCAGGCAAAGCCAAGGCTGAGAGTGACTATAAAAAACGCACCAACGAGGTCGCGCCGGCTGATCGCGCGAACCTTACGTTGGTGATTGTTACACCTCGAACTTGGGACACCGGAGGAGAGAAACTCCCTGACTGGCTTGCGGAGAAAAACGCCCTAGGGGAGTGGAAAAAAGTTGAGTATCTCGAGGGGACGCGCTTAGAGGACTGGCTCTCCCAGTGCCCCGCAGTCGCGTCGAAGTGGGCGAGTTGCGATCTCAAGCTGACGCCCCAAATCGGTGTCCAGAGCACTGAAGAATTCTGGCAATTTTACTCAAGCCGATTCTCACCCGCACTGAACGAATCGGTATTGCTCGCCAGCCGAGAGGATCAAGCGAAAGAGTTGCTGGAAAGGCTGACTCAAAACAGCGGCCGCCTTGCATTTGCAGCCGACTCTCCTGACGAGGTGATTGCTTTCGTCATCGCGGCAATACGTAGCGCACCGGAACCCATCCGCAACGTACTGGAGGCGCGCACCCTAGTCGTAGAAACGGAAGAAGCCGTCAGGCATTGCTTAACGCTGGACAATCTTATTTTCCTTCCACGACAAGGCGCTAGGGCTTCGGCAGGTCGACTCGCTCGTGAAGGTGTTACCGTCGTCAGTGCCGGGGCAGATGAGAAAAGTCACGACCACGTTCTCCTTCGCAGGCCAAGCAGCAGAGAAATGGGCAAGGCCTTCATGAATATGGGCATGAACGAAGACGCCGGTTACCAACTGGCTAGAACATGTGGCCGCAGCCTAGCGGTTCTGGCTCGACTGCACCCTAGTGGCACGGCTGAAAATCCTGAGTGGATTGAAGATGCTAACTTGTTGATCCCTGCCCTACTCGCTGGATCCTGGATGGCTGACGTGGAGCCGGATCGCTCAATCGTGAGTCTACTCACGCGTAAAGATTATGATGACGCAGAAGAAGAGCTGCTCAAATTTACTAAGATGCAGGATGCGCCATTAGAGCGCATTGAAGATCTCTGGGCGATGAAGGCATCAGTGGACGCTTTTGTATACCTCGGGCATCTCATCAGCAGCAAACATCTGGATCGCTTCAAGGAAGCTGTAACCTCGGTTTTTTCAAAAGCTGCGCAAGCGCACAAACCTCCTAGCGCGGATCAGCCCTTTTTGATGCAGGGCAGTAGAGATCAAAATCCGCTGCATACTGACTCCCTAAAAACCGGCCTTATGAACACTCTGCTGCACATGGCCGTGTTACATGAGCAGGCGCAGTTCAAAGTCTCACGCTCGAACCCTCAAACTTTCGTTGACGAGGTCGTCCGGGGACTGCCAGGCCTGTCCAGCGATCACCGCCTCATTGCGAGCTTAGAGCAACAACTCCCCCTGCTGGCGGAGGCCTCCCCACACCTTTTTCTTGAGGCCCTTGAGCGTCAGCTTGAGGGCGACGCCACGATCCGTCCTATCTTCGACGAATACCCGGGCCTAATCACCCCGACTACCTATCATTGCGGTTTGTTGTGGTCTTTGGAGGCGCTGGCGTGGCTTCCGGATTTCCTACAACGAGCAGCACTCTGCCTCGCAAAGCTTGCAGCTCTGGATCCTGGTGGAAAGCTGACGAACCGGCCCATCAATAGCCTACGCTCGATCTTCCTTTCATGGAGTCCCGGCACTGCCGTCAGCACCCAACATCGGCTCGCGATTCTTGAGTCGATCATTAACGACGTCCCCGTCATCGCATGGCCGCTCCTAGAACAATTACTCCCTCGATTTAGCGACACCAGCACGCCGACGACGAAGCCGAGATTCAGAGAGCCCGAACAGAGAGAGAACGAAAACCTGACATACGGGCTTGTCTGGAAAAGTGAGGAAAGAATCGTTGAGCTCGCGATAACCCGGGCAGAATATGATCCAGCCCGTTGGAGCTCGCTGATCGACTCTTTGGGCGCCGTGCAGGAACCCACGTTCGAACTGATCGTAAACGGCCTCGGACACGTTCTCGGTGCTACCCAAGACGAACAGCAATCCGATATATGGAATGCACTTCGCAAACAAACCCTGCGCCACCGAAAGTATCAAGACGCGGACTGGGCATTGCCTTCTGGCAGTATCGAAACGCTCGAGGCTTTGGTCGAAAGACACAAGCCCGCAGCTTTGGTGGAATCTGTAAGCTGGCTCTTCGACGATTGGATGCCCTCGTTCGATTTGGACGATGAGACCTCCGACCCAATTCAGGCGGTGGAGGACGCCCGCGTGGCAGCTCTCAGGGGCATCATGGATGCGACGGGAATCGATGGCGTCGTGGGCTTGATGGAGCGCGTTAAGGTTCCTCGCTTGGTGATGTTCTCGATTCGCGGCCTACAGCTTCCTGATAACCAGCTTCTGCAACTGTTCACCAGGCTGCTTTCAAGCACCATTGGCGAGTCAGCCCTCGCTGCAAGCATCGTCTTGGCACACGGTATGGAACGGTTTGGTGACAGTTGGGCCACAGATGCAAAGGACGCTCTGCAGAACAGCGGCTGGGATCATCAGAAGAGCGCTCTTGTGCTTTTGGGGCTCGACGAAACGAAGGAAAGCTGGAATTACATCGCGTCCTTTGGGAGCGAGACGGAGACAGCGTACTGGAGCCAAAAATCGCCGATCAGGATCCAGGGAGCGCTAGAAGAACTCATATTTGCCATCGAAAAATATCGTTCCGTGGGGCGATCTGCTGCAGCCCTGGCCGTAGCAGAAAAGCGATTGGGGGAGCTTTCCGTCGCAACGATTCAAGCAATCATGTCCTCGGCAGTGTCCGAACATAACGCAGATCCAGAGGCGAAAAGCACATTTGGATATCTGGACGTAGAGAGAATTTTCGCTGTACTGGCGCAAAGATCTGACCTCCCCCGAGAAAGTCTGGCAACGTTGGAGTTCATGTACCTTCCCATGCTCCGTACCGATAACCTTGCGATCCATGAGTTGTTGCTGGAGCAGCCAGGATTCTTTATGGACATGGTTAGCAGGGTATTTCGAGCCAAGGACGAAGAACCCCAGGATCTTTCCGAAACGGACAGAAAGCTGGCATCCGCTACCTACCGGCTACTCAAGGGGCTAAAGAAGCTGCCAGGTCAGAAAGGAAACGATGTGGATGAAGCTGTGCTGAAGGCTTGGTGCGTAAGCGTCCGAGAACTGGCTCAGAAATCGAACAGGGGTAAGGTCACAGATCAACTCATCGGACAAATACTGGCACACGCTCCCCTTGGAACGAAGGATCTGGCATGGCCTCACGAGGCCGTCAGAAACGTCATCGAAGTCTTGGCATCGCCTGAGGTTGAGCGAGGCATCAGCCTCGAGCGGTACAACATGCGCGGGGTGTACAGCAAAAGACCGGATGAGGGCGGGGATCAGGAACGCGCCCTCGCTTCTCAAGCGCGTGAGTGGGCTGCGAAAACGATAAAGTCAGTAAGGACTTCAGCAATGCTTCGCACGATTGCTGATGGCTGGGAAGCTGACGCGGAGAGGGCAGATATTGCTGCAGCGCAGCGAGCCACGCGCTGGTAGAAGTGCAGCTAAGAGGGCTCGGCGTGCGTTGAGTTTTGCCAGCGCAGGTCAAGCACCTCTCCTACCTACGCACATTACTCAGCGTTTGCCTGATGTTGAATAGCAGAGAAGCTACTAGCGCTGAGCACCTAGACATAAAGTGAGCTAAACGCTGGCCGGATTGCATTGCCCTCGGCCTGCTCAACCGACTCGATTTAGGACGAGGTTGGCATTGCGTAAGCGTTCGGGAAACACGCCTTGCGCTGCTATCCATTTCCGAACCAGATTGGTGTTGATGCCATGACGCGGGGCTACGCTGGCCATGGACACGCCAGGTGCAGGCATTCTTGGACGACCTAAGCTTTAAAGAGTTTGGGATAAGTGGTTCTTTGGTGCATGGCAATCCTAACAATAAGGGTAATCGTCCGGCCAACTCACCTTCCTGACACCGACGCCAAAGGCGATGATGTCAGGAAGGTGAGTTGGCCGGACGATTACTGTCATTTCCAGGGGGGGGGGCGAGTTAAGGCACGTTCCCCTGAGGGATGGTAATTAATGTGGTGTTGACTTCAATGCATCTAGAATTGCTGCAATATGCGCCATTGGCTTCATGATCTCTTGAATTGCAAGCATCTGGGCCGATGGTTTCATTGCATCCCCAAGCGTAGCTAAATGCGCCATTGGCTTCATGACCTCTTGAATTGCAAGCATTTGGGCCGATGGTTTCATTGCATCCCCAAGGGTAGCTAAATGCGCCATTGGCTTCATGACCTCTTGAATTGCAAGCATCTGGGCCGATGGTTTCATTGCATCCCCAAGCGTAGCTAAATGCGCCATTGGCTTCATGATCTCTTGAGTTGCAAGCATCTGGGCCGATGATTTCATTGCATCCCCAAGCGTAGCTGAATGCGCCATTGGCTTCATAACCTCTTGAATTACAAGCATCTGGACCGATGGTTTCAGTGCATTCCCAAGCGCAGCTATTTGCCCCATTGGTTTCATGACTTCCTGAATCGCAGCCATCTGAGCCGAAGGGCTCAGTGCATCCTGAAGCGCTGCCATATGCATTGACCTCATCACCCCCTGAAGCGCTTCTATCTGCGTCATCGGCATCAATGTAGCCCGGCGCACAGCATCAAAAACTGGTCTAGGCGATATGCCGAGGTTTGGCAAACGCCCACGCGGGCTTACACGATCATCTTGCATTATCGGCTGCTGAATAGCGCGAACTGTGGGGCGGAATGCGTCAAGATGCATGAGGCCCAGTGCGGCTGCAATGTTCTCCGCTTTCTCGGCGGACACACTCCAGTAGCGCGATATACGCAGTGAAATTGGCGCAATAAATTGCTCTATTGCCAGCGATTGGCCTGAATAGGCAGGTCCATTTTGTTTGGCTTGCGAGCGTAACTCTTCGTAGCCACCATACCCCAGAACTTGAGCAAAAGTTTGCTGCACCACAGACCGCTTGGGTTTAACAGGCTGATCGGGATGATACTTGCTGAGCTTGGAAATGGAGCTTTTGATACGGCCGCTTTCGAAGTCAGCCAATGTAACGGGAATACGAACCATAAAACACCTCATGCAGGGGCACAAAGTTCATACAGCAGCTGGCGGGCCGTGGTGCACCTGACTAGGGTCAAGTTTCGTATCAAAAGAATGGTTGTCGCGACTGAAGCAGGTTGGTCTCGTATCCAAAGATTTCGCGCAAGGCCAGCAGCGCCGAACGAGACCAGTCCGGCTTAGCTAAAAATATTATAGGTCTGAAAAATATTGTCAAGCGGAATATTTCTCAGCCCGTCTTTACTCTCTCTGCACCAGTTGTTTAGCTCCATGGTGCGTAGGTCAGTAACGTGAACTGGTACAAATTCGTACAACATCGTACCGCGCAACTCTGAACATTTGCGACAAAGGATATGCCGCTTTTGGTCGTTTTCTGCCTGTCGCCACCGGCAGAAATCGGCCAAAAGCAGACGCTTCCCACGTACTACCCACATGGCTGGAAAATGATCCAATGATGATCACGCGTCGCCTACAGACTGTTGAGCATTCTTTCGACCTGCTGCGGGAAAATTCCACAGTCAACGGTTGACAGCGATGAGCCGGTACAACTATAGAAGCGTTAGGATGGATGTAATGGTCACCAGTAAGCTGAACCTTACGACCGAAGCTAAGCTCATGGTATCGAGCGAACGCGATGTTGCTCGTTTAGTGGCAAGACGCGGCGGATTCTGTGAGCGTCTTCACCCGCTATCGTTTTAAAAACAAGCTTCCACCCTCAATTTTTGCAATAAACGCGAACTAGTCGAAAATCGGCGATCGCCTAACGAGCAGGCATAAAAATTAGGTCCATAAATGCATAGCTACTTACCGGCAAGCGAACTTTGGCAAATGAAGCCTCATGATTTCAACCGATGGCGCGCCGAAAACGATCTTCTGGTCCTATTTGATTATTTTAGGGAGACGCTACCTGAGTTCGATGTATGGTTACAGACTATTGGACTCAGCCAGCACCAGATACTTACAACACTAAACCTAGGTGATTTTTTCAATGGAGATGCCGAGAAAGTTGTAATCAGGGAGCGTAACAGCTATGCGCCAGAGAAGTTCAGCTGCATTGACAAGTCCGATCTTCAAAGGCCTCAATGGAGAACAAGCAGAGCGTTGGAAGGGAGGCAGTTGGATGTAGCTTCGGTTTTTACTCCTTATTTCAAGTGGATAAAAATTCGCACAAAAATTAAAGATCCAGTAATGTGGGACACTCTCAACAAATCCTATACGGATCACTTCTTCATAGGTGGATATAGGAACATACCACCTAACAGCCGCGCCAGAATTTGGAGGGGGCCTGAGCTTCTTAAGCTTGGAGAAATAGAATTACCTGAACACATCTCAATGTCTGAAATGAATTTAGATTTTGCAGATCTCGACGGGTTAAAGATTGCAGTTGGCGTAAATGGAGGATTTAAGAATATCAGCTGTTCCAGCTTTCGAAACCTTGAAATTAAAGAGACAAGCATTGCGTTTTTCAGGTTCAAATATTGCAAATTTGAAGAAGTGCACTTTTACAACTCAAGAATTCAAGATTTTTACTTTTTCGACTGTGGTCTCGGCAATCTAACAATATCAGACTGCGCTGTCTACAAGTTATCATTTGAAAGAAGTGCAGGCCTGCCTTTTATCCAAAACTGCGACCTCAAAGACTTTATAAACTATAAGCCGGGAAAGAATAACTCCTGGGAAGAAGACGCATGCCGCTTACTAAAGAACGCTTACAACTCCGCAGGACAAAGGAAATTCGCTTCTGAATACTACTATCAAGAACAGATTGCCCACCGAAAGAATATTTTCAATGCAAAAAGACATCATAAATATTCCTCCAGCTATCCAGGTGGGCGCCCAAACTCATGGCTGGAAATTGTCAAGAATATTAAAAGTCCTTTTAGAAAATCATTGGCAATAAGGAAGCTAAAACATTACTGGCAATATTTGTCAAAGCCAAAATATCTGATGGCTCTTATAAGTCACAAGCTTCAATGGGCATATTTATTCCTTGATTGGGCAATATGGGGGCATGGTGTTAAGTTGCATCGCCTAGCATTTTCATCCTCCACAGTAATGCTACTTTATGCTTTGCTGTATCAAACCCTTGGAGAGCAGATCTCGGCAACGCCAGCGCTAGGGCCCTTCTGGGATTACTTATATTTTTCCATGGTCACTTTCACCACCTTGGGATATGGCGATATCCTTCCCAAAACTACTACCTTACGAATGATATGCGGGAGCGAAGCGTTTTTGGGCGCCTTCATGATGGGTTTGGTCGTAGCTGGTTTCGCCAACAGAAAGGCGGACTGACAACGACCAAAAGCAGACGCTCAATGAACCTCTCAGATCCAGTGCTTTCGCCGGGCCTCCTTCAAATTCTGTAGAGCTCTGCGCGAGCTCTGGGTTTGGACTTTTATCGACTGCAGATAACATTGGTGACAGGTTGCGGTTTTTGCCACCATTCCTGTAGACGATTGGAGCGCCCGATTCTGGCTGTTAGCTGCCAGTGGGGAGTGGCAGCTATGGGTCGATGACTGCCGGTGGCGACTGGCACACATTGGCCAGAAGCTGCCCTTCGCAATAGGCAACAACAGCCAAAAGCAGTCACTCGCGTGCCGATCACGTATCAGAATACATAGACGTCTATTCCAGCGGTTCGCATGAACGCACAGTTAGATTTATGGTTTTTGAGCAGACACTGGCGTGCCAAAGGGGAATCCCATGCTCGATACCTCACGCATTATTGCCTCTGCCGCCTGTTGGGTGGGGAGAATTGAGGCGCGAAACGCTGACGCCAACGAATATCCCGATGAGCGCGAGATTCTGACCCACTTATCATTCTTTGGGCTTGGCCAGCACAACACTGCATTCTGGCCAATGTTGGGATGGATGTACTCGCTTAGACGATCGTAGTCGCGACGGCATTCGGTGTATGAGCTTTTCTTCGATGAGCGATCGATTCTTGTCATGATGTTCTTGGCTTGAATTGTCACCATGTCGTCTTCACTAGACTCTCTGAGTTTGGATGGCATGGCCGTGGCAACGACCTCTTTCAGAAGATCTAGACGGTTCCCGCTTGTTGCATTAATGAGCGCCTTATCTATGGAAATCACCCTATCAAGGTACCTCTCAGCGTGATCGCCACGGTTCTGTTTCATGTGGTCGAAAAGATCAAAGACCACGGCAAAAACCTCAATCATGCTTCTTGCCGCAAACAGCATGGAATAGAAATTTCTTGAGGAGAATCCATCCAAGTACATCTTCAGAAGATGGTTCACCTTGTAACTAGTGACAAACGTGAAATGCATCAGCCTGGCAGCAATGACCTGTTGCGCGTAGTTTCGGAGTTTCTGCTCATCGTTCGCGTAGTCAGCTGCGTGAGAAATCATCACAGGCATTGGGAAGTCGTAGTCTTCGGGAAAACTCTCGGTCCAGACAAGGACTGATTCGAGCCGCGAGAGCTCCGCTTTCCAGCTATCAGGTAGTGAAGGAAGTTCAGGCATAAACCTATCGATTAAGTAGGCGACAGCAGTGGCATAAAGCTCCCGCCACTACTGTCGCATAACGTTCCTTGTCCATGTGTAACCCCTTGAGCCAACTGTACCGAGCGCGAGACGCGACATTGGCAAAGGAGAAAAATGGACAAGACCTGCCCCAAGATTACGAAGTCGTCGGCAGCGTGTCCACGATCGGTTATGGGTTAAGCGCTTCCGCCCCTAAAAGCCCGTTTCTGGCCGTTAGTTACCGTCTCCGAAGGACCGCTATGGGTCGAACGCAGTCGTCTGCGCATCTGCTCCCCGTTGATTTCTGCCTATGAGGGATTGCATAGTCGCCTGGAACCAGCACTGGTCCAGCTTTGTTAACCGTGCGGCTAGGTGGGATGCAAAAAATTGTGGCGTTTGTGCTCTGCTTAACGCATGACCGTGGATGAACCCGGGCTGGGGTACCTTAGCCCATCATGTCGAAAGCTCGGGGTATGTGTCGGAAAGCGGGCAATGATTTTCTAATACATGCTTTGAAAGGCTACAGGAGTGGTTTCGCTGAAAGCTGAGCCTTATGCTCACGGGCCTTTTTCAGGAAACGGTTTCAATGCAAGGAATGCAAAACGTAAAACTGGCCTCACTCTTCATCTTCCCACTGATAGCGGCTTGCACCACCCCTGGACCAACAGACGCCCCTGACACACCCAAGCGGCTCCTGACCCAGCCAACAACCATCGACAACTGCGCAGTCGGCTGCCCATCCGGCGGAAGCGATGTCACGCTCAACCGGCAGGCTTATACGCTAAACAACAACAGCTCTACGAAATTCGCCAACTGGGTCGCTTACAAAATTACCAAGGAAACCCCAGCCAGCGGGCGTCCGCGAAACTGGAAAACCGACCCAGACGTTCCTGATGACCAAACACTGACCCCGGTCGATTACAACGGAGCTAGCGTCGCTCTGAAAATAGACAGGGGCCATCAAGCGAATCTCGCATCTATGGGGGGTGTATCGGATTGGCAAACGCTGAACTATCTCACCAACATCACGCCTCAAAAAATGGACCTGAACCGAGGCCCATGGGCACGCTTGGAGGATCAAGAGCGCAGCCTTAGCAAGGCACCTGATGTTGATGCCGTCTATGTGACCACCGGCCCTCTGTACGAAAAGAATATTGGCTCGCTACCAGGCACAAACAAAGTCCACACGATCCCAAGCGGGTACTGGAAGGTCATCTTCACTGGTAGCACGCCCGAAAATGGACTGTACGCAGCATTCATCATGGAGCAGAGCACACCGCGCTCCGCCAATTTCTGCGACTTCCGGGTAACGGTGTATGAGATCGAGGAGCGCTCGGGATTAACGTTCTGGAGTGCATTACCTCAGGACATCCAGACAGAGCTGAAAGCGAAGAAAGGGCAGTTGTCTCAGAAAATCGGCTGCAATGCGACAGCAGAGCTATCCAACAGCTAAAGCCGCATAGAAAACCACCTGTCATGAACAGGTGGTTTTCAGTACGTCTAAGGTGATCGAAAGATCAGTGAAGAAATTTCATAGCCGTGAGAATAATGCCAACAGCAGCGGACGTGATGACACCCATGCGGATTGTCAGCCTCACGTCGGCTTTTGCAATCTCAGCCGTTAACCGGTGCTCGAGATTAGCGAGATCACTTTTGGTTGCGAGAAGGGTATGCATGTCAGACTCCATTGCTTCGATCACGGCATGGGCTTTCTGCTCAGGGACGTTGATCGACATCAACGCTTGGTACAGAGCTAGGTCCATTTTCATTAAGGCCTCCAAAAAAATAGGGCCTTGTCCCACGACGGGAAAAGGCCCGTCGTGGGTGAGAAATACTGTGTTTCCGAATCGACCGTTAAGTCGACCTAACCGCACTGCAGGAAACGAAGCGGTCATTGGGAGGGATCCTACGGATAAGCTCCGTAGCGCCGTCTGAAAGATCCTTGGCGGCTGGGCATGTAGCTGACTTTGTCAGCAAAACGCGTACATAAATTGCTTCCCTGGCGGTTGGCTGTCAACCCAAAAACCGGTTACCGAGTGTTTCCTAAAGTTGGAGTCTTGCGTTTCCTCGGCATCGAATCCAGCAGCTTGAGGTAAGGGTTGTTCAGCGCCAGGTCGTTCATGAGTCCTTCGTGCGACTTGAGTAGGTAACCGTACAGCCTTCGGGTTTTACGGGCACCACTGACTTCACAGATCCAGATGTTCAGGTCGTTGGGTTGCTTCCGATGCAGCTTCAATTCCTCGAACCGCTTTTGAATCCACTCCCAGTCCAAAAGCTTTTCTTTCTTGGCAATGCGTGCCAGATGGGGATGTTCTTGGGCATAACGTAGGAAGACGCCTGGGGTAACCAAATAGAGGGTGTCGCTGACTGTGTGCACTAGGGCGTTGGCGTCGTTCATGATAATTCGGTGAGATCGCAGCCCATTGGTCAGCCACTCCATGAAATGAGCGCCGGACAGCTCAATGGGCTTGCTGCTCTGGGGAGACGCATCAGTTGGCGAATGGTCAGCCTCTTTAAATGGAGGGGCGAAATCTTCGGGTAGTGCCGGAGGCCCACCAAAAAGGTCCATGAGTGAATCGAGTGAATTCGGTGCAGATGAATCCATCGCGATTGAGCTTGATGGTGGGTTAGGGGGCATGTGCGACCCATTCGACGGTTCCCTGGCCGAGGGAGGAGCTTGAGGGTGGGTAGAAGCGTCGTCGGAGAGTGTTGAGGTGCTCTCTAGCGGCATGACCACTACCGAGCCTGTGAATACGTCTGGACGCTCTTCACGGTCCCAGATCATGGCTGGAGACAGCTTTAGGAACGTAAAACTATGGGACCAGCCTGTTTCGCTGGTGACGGTCGCTTTCCAGATGGCTTTGCCATTGGTGTTGGGGAGGGCAATGCCGTGCTCCTGGAGCACATTGAAAATGGCGATGTTTTGCTCCGGAATCCCATCGACACCTTGCGAAAGCAGATGAGCGCGTAGTTTGTCTGAGACGGTTTTACTGACCAGCCAGAGGGCTTCTTGAGTAAGCCAGCCATCTGAGGCTTGAGGCTGATTGAGCTTGAGCTCTTCGCTTAGCAAATAGCGCAAACCTTCCAACAGCTTACGTTGCAGAGCATGTTTGGGGGCTGCCATGGCCTTGGTAGGGTCACCGCCGAGTGCTTGAGCAACTGAGGCCTGGTCCGCTTTTGAGATCAGGATGCCGAGCTCGCCCGCATGTTCGTTTTGTCCTGCACAGTTGAACATCAAAGCTGTCCATAGCTCAGGGAAGGTGCTGAGCCAATCCATTATTTCGCTGTTCAGAATCTTATGGATGAGCACTCCGGCTACGATGCCGTGGAGTCGGTATTGGCGGTTTTTTTTATAGCGCGCACGGTAGGGGGCTGAGAGTGGACCCTGCCAGGGGTGCCAGACGCGGCCGTCGCCATACTCGACATGCACGTCTACAGCGATCTTGCCCAGGTCATGGCCCAGGGCCGCATATACGAGGGCGGCAGTCCAGGCCTCAGCCTGGAAGATTTGTACTTCAGGCTGAGCACCAGAGGGAAGCAGGTAAGATTGCCTTAGCTTCAACGCGTAGATAACGACTTCAAGCCCATGATCAAGCATGCCGCCGGGGTATGCGTGGTGATGACTTTCAGAGGCGGGAAGGAGCTGAACCAGTTCGGCGTAGCGGCTGATCGGGTCGAGGTAGATCTCGTTGAATTGTGGGCGGGAGACGGCGGTGTGCTGCCATATTAGCTTCAGCAGTTTTTCCCGGCGCGGTGTGGCCAAGAGGGACTTTGCTGACTGAGGACGAGTCAGTCCTGCAGGTGCCGTTGGCTCGGTTGAATCGATGTGTTTTGGAGCGGGTCGTGACTTGCGATGAAACAGCGAGAGCATGATTGATCCTTTCGATTGGGTTTGCAGGAAGGCCTTTTCTGCTTTTCGGGTAGGGCCTTTCCCCTTCTGCTCCATTCCCTTGGTTTACCCCTTTTTCCCATTTACCTTTTGAGGGAGCGGTAGGCTATGGAGCCGCCATTTGACTCCTTTGCACAGCAGGGGACACTACGGGCAAAGGAGATGTTGATGAGCGAGCAGGAGCAATCTTCGAGCGCAGAAAAATTCGGCAATTATCTCGGACGATGCTGGAAGGGATACTCGCGGATTCTGGATAGGTTCTCGCGTTGCCTACAACGCGTGGGCGTCCCCTACGTTCTGTGTCGGATGATTGGGGTGGGCTTGCAGGCCGTTGTCCTCATAATTCTGTTGTACGTTGCTTTTTGGATAACGCTGATTGCCATATGTTTATTTGTCAGATGGGCCACTGGGGTCGCTATCGACGATGAGAGGACCCCGCAGTGGCGAGATGGCCCAGACGGGTTTGGATACTATGAAGGGGATACACGTATCGACTACGGAGAAATGTTCGACGACCTTGAATGAGCTGGAATGATCACTTTTTCATTCCTTTGATCACCGAAGTACCTGAACGACCAGCCCCTTTAGCGTCGAAAATTGCATCACCCATCCCTTTGATTAAGCCTCCTGCGTTGATACCCACCCATGTTAGAGCTGCAATCCAGAACGCAGGCAGCACTACGAAAAGTGATCCCATTACGTAATTCAGCAGCATGTCCCCAAAGGAATTGTTCGCGCCTAGGAGCACGTTGAAATTGCTGTGGGGTGAGTTCCAACCGTAGAGGGCATCGAGGATCGTGCTGTCGAGCCAGCGTGCGAGCTGGAACCAGAAGTCGACGAAGAACAGGGCGAATTGCACGCAGCTGATGGTGACCAGGGCTTTGAGCTCGTAGGTGCCGATGACCAGGATCAGTGGGATGCTGATGGTCAGCGCCATCTTCAGAAAAGACAGCACCATGGGCAGGGCTTGGCGTACGACATCCATCGCGGGGAAGTACGCTGTTGCACCTACGGTCAGGCCCAAATCTGAAGCTAAGCGTGCGGTCAGGTTGGAGGCACTCATATCAATCTGGCCTGCGTAGCTGGAATAGACCTGGCCTTGGTTCAGCGTCTGCTGACGTGGTGAAGTCACCGAACGAACAACGGCGTCCTCGGCTTGGGCCATGCTGAGGAAGCGTGCCCACTGGGTAAGTCGAAACAGTAGATTGGGATCGACCTGCCGCAGCAGCCTGCCCCGTAGTCCGTGACCGACATCCGACCACCACTGCTTGCAACTCGGATAGCCACCACCGCCCGGAACCTGCAAGAGGCCTGCATCACGTGCGCTGTTGTAGGGCCAGCGGCTGCGAGGTGTTTTTGAGCGGTACGCGTCGTAGTAGCCGTGGGTGTCGAGCAGGTATTTTGAGCCAATCCAGTTGATGTCATCCATCAACGCTTCGCTCAACGTAGGCCGGTTCATGAATAGCTTGGCCCGGGCCGGGCCGTAGCAGTCTTGGCTAAAGTCAGCCACTTCCTGAGCCAGGAGAGGGTCGTCGATGCGAGCGGTATCGATGTCGATGCGTATCTGTCGCAGATCTGTACCGCAGGGGATTGCAGCAGTGGCTCCCCCCGTCAGAGCCTTGGACAGCGAGTGCATGAAGAACCACCACACAGGCACCTTTGCACTTTGGTTGTTGAGCGTGGTGAAAGTGTTGGACCAGCGCGTGTCCTGAGGTGTAGCGATGCTGACCTGGCATTGTGTGGAGCGTGTGTCGTCGAATGCGATGGTGTTCAAGTCCACATCAATGAACGGCACACCCGCGAACATGATCACGACGATGGCGACCCAAACCCGATTTTCGATACGCAGCGAGGAGAGCACGCCCTTGTTGCCTTCATCAGCACCTTCACTACGGGCCCTGAGCCACTCCTGAACGATGATCGCCAGGAAAGGCAGGGTGAAGACTCCGCTAGCAACCAGCATCTCCCATATCCCGTTGTTGACGATCCATCCGACCAGGGTGAGGTAATACTCCAGATAATCGTTCGTATAGAGCGTCATGGGCGTGTCCAAGGCCGGCTTTCGTCGGTGACGGCTAACAGCTCAAGCAGAGTGAGGACTCCAATGGCGGCGACCTCGGCGCACAGCAGGCGTCGATGCTGTTCCGCTGTGAGCCCGCGATGGGGCAGGCGCCGACGCATTCGGTACCACGCCACCGCAGTTGCGCCGTATAGGGTCAGCCGCCAGATCAGCAGAGCTGTTTTGTTCTTGTCCAGCCAGGAGTACCAACCGTTCAAATCGTTGGCCGCTTCCAGGGTTAGCAATCCGACGACGATGAATGCCAGGCCAAGGATGACGCCCCATAGAACCAGGTGACCGATTACAAGCCGTGTCTTTGATGGACGCATCATCGAGATTGGCCCTCCGGTACCGTCTGCTGGATCAGATCCAGGCGGTTGCGGATAGGGTCCCCCTGATAAACACCGCGAGAGGCAGCGGCGCGTTCGCTTTGACGCTGGATCAGCATCATGGGTGAGTTGCTCGCCAAGGTGCGACGCAGCTCGAGTTCGGTTTTGAGGTTGTTGATTTCCTGAGTCAGGGATTCGCTTTCGGTGTTGATAGCTTGCTGAGCCAGTTGGTTGGCCGCCACGTTGGGCTCTTTGCGTCCGGTGAGTAAGGTTCGTTGCAGCAGCAGAGCTTTTTCCAGGACGCTGGATAGGGCTATTTCTGAGGCAAGACGTTTTGCCAGCAAGTCTTGATCAGGTTCATCGCGCAGTGCTTCGATGACGCCGCGGGTGATGGGCAATGATTGGCTGCCCGCTGCCATGAGGTGTTCGGCGGAGGTGGGCTTGCTGCCTTTGATCAAGGCATCAAGGACTTGCAGCTTGGCTTCGTACTCCTCCTGGATGAGTGGAGTGAGACCTACGCCAGGTTTGGTTTGAGTTTTGGTGCAGGTGTCGCAAGTCTGGTGTTCTCGTTCTCCCAGGACACGGGTTGCCCAGGCTTCGGCCTCCTGGGGTGACGACCAGGTCTGGCAACTTAGGCGGTTGCCGCAGCTGTTTTTGGGGATAGGGGCACGGTTGCCGGCGTCACGACCATTGAGCAAATTGAAACCGGCGCGGGTGACGTCGGAGACGACTTTGATGGGCGGCTGTCGTTTGCCTCCAGCCGACAGACCCCCAATCCAGGGGACGCCGTTGTTGCCTCGATTTGCCTCCGCCTGCTCAATCGCCGCAACGGCGTCGTGGTTTTTGACGGTATGACTCAGTGCCATCCCTTCGGCCAACTGCCCCCAACCGAGCTGGCCACCGGCGATATCTGCCATCCGTTCGGCGACAGCTCGGCAGGTTGATTTGGAACGATCAAAGTCCAGTCGTGCTTGCAGAATGCCGTTGGTGAGTAGGTTGTAGAGACCGGGGTCAGCACGCTGGATGATCAAGGCTGGGAGAGAGGCTACTGCGCTGGTAGCGTTCTGGATGATATTGCCCATGATGGATTTGAAGCCGCGTGTGGCACCGTTGAGTTGGTTCTGCAGCGTGGTGTCCAGGCTCATGTCACCGCAGATCAAGTTGGCGTCCCAGCCGGCCCCTACCGAAATGCTGTCCATGGACGCCGATCCCCCCATGGACACAGCGCGTCCGCCGCCAATGCTGTAGAGCACATCGTCTCCAATCGAACCGCTGTGATTGATGCCGTCTTTGTTGATCTGGGTTTGAGCGGCGTATGCGTTGTGGGCCGTGAGAAGCAGGGTGGCGATGATGATTCTGGTGACGGAACGAGGAGAGACTGGAGCGCGAAAGTGGGCTGTTTTCATTCGCTTGCTCCCGCGAAATCGGTACTGCCCAGGAATATCTGGCCCTTGCGTTCGCAGCAGCTGTAGGGCCGCCAGAGGGCCCAGGCGTAGTCGCCACGTGGTGATTGAACATGCACAGCGTTGTTAGGAAAGACAACGCAGGTTGGGGATTGGCTGGGCATCAGCTCTTGCCATTTCCCGGTGCTTGCGTCGCTTTCTTTCAGCGGGCCGGCTGGCCAGTACCCATCCCGCTTTGAGCCCAGAAGCGGCTGGTACACGTGTGCTTGGCCTTGCCGAGTGACGATGTCTCCCGCGCGTTGAGCGACAACAGCAGCGCTTTTGTGGTCGTCGACGCCATGCAAAAAACCTCCACGGGGATAGACCGCTCCCCACAGGTTCCCGGCAGCGCGACTGCCGATCTCCCTCATGCCCGGCGTGACAGACTCAGGAAAGACCAGCTCCGGAATGTTGTAGCGCCAGGCGACACTGTCCAAGGTGCTCAGGAAGTAGGGCATCATCATCTGTCCAGCACCTGGGCAGGAGTAACCAGACTGCCCCGCAAACTGGCTGAAGGTGGCTCCTCCAGGATGACCGATTACATCGGCATTCTTGAATTTGGCGAGGTCATTTTCATGGCTGATGCCTGCACTGCCATCGCCGCCGCCCTGGGCAGAGGCATTGGCTGAGCTCATGGCTCGGACTTCCGTCCAAGGGTTCTCGCCGGTGGTGCTGTAGCTCGACACCACTGCGTCAGGGACATAGTGGTGAACCTTCGAAGAGGTTTTAACGCTGCATCCGAACTTGGTGCAGAAGAGCCAGTAACAAATGCCTACCACGCGATAGGCAATGCAATCTGGCGACAGGCTGGACGCAGTGATGGTTGCGGTATTCAACGCGTGCGCGGAGAGCGGAATTCCGACGGCTAGGGGGATGGCAATCAAACGGAAAATTTTTGAGCGGTGGTAGGACATGGATTGATCCTGTGCAGGGTTATCTGCACAGTGAATCAGCGGTCGGAAGCCCATACCCGTGAAAAACGGATTCAGCTGCCTCCCGTATAGGTGTTAACCCAGAAAAAAAGCGCCCTGAAAGGGCGCTTCGGCTAGGAGGTAGCGGAAAGATCAGGCTGCCTGATGGTTCAGAGCAAGCCAGCTTCAGCGAAAGAGTAGGGCTCACCTTCTCCGATGATGAAATGATCCAACAGACGGACATTGAGCCTTGGCAGCAGGTCGTTTAGCACCTTGGTGATTTCTTTATCCACGTTGCTCGGCTGAGTTTCGCCAGAGGGGTGATTATGGGCGACGATGACCGCTGCGCAGTTATGCTCCAGAGCGCGTTGCAGTATCCGTCTTGGATAGACGCTCACCGAGTCAATCGTGCCGTAGAACAGCGGTTCATAGGCCACCACTCGATGAGCGCTGTCTAGGAAAAGCGCAGAGAACACCTCTTGAGGTTCCCCTGCAAGTTGGAGCTTTAAATATTGGCGAACGTCGTGCGGCCTTTCGAGGTAAGGACCGCGCTTGAACATACGCTGCTCCAGAATGGAGATCGCTTTTTCGACCAGCAGGTCATCATGATTAGAGGGCTCATTCTCTTGAATGGAGGGCTTGGCCGGTGGAAAAATTGTTGTCATGGGAGACTCCGTTGACGAAAAGAGGCTCCCGTCCCAAAGGGCGGAAACCCCAAGGGACTGTGTTAGATAGAAGACCGAGCTGACTCGGAAGGGAGAAAGGTGCATCCACCACCGCTTGAGCGGAGATTCGCTAAAAAGGATGCTCAGCGAACGATTTTGGTCTGCGCAGTGACGCTGCGCCGTAGCCTTAAGGACCAGAGCTACCTGGGCAGTTGCTAAGGGTGTCAGAGGTGACACGTCGTTGCCGGATCATTGTTATGAGAATGAAGGTCGCTGTCCCGATTTAAACCGTCCTGACAGCTCTCCACTTTTTCATTCGTACTTCAACGTCTTCCCCCGGCTCGATCACTTATGTGGGGTGGACCTGTATTAAGTGGAGGAGTGCTCATCTGGGTGTCTGGCATGCGGCCAGCTAGCCTCTCGCTTCATCCTCAAGCTTTCCTTGGCCACTGCTGAGTGGAGTGCCTCCGTCAAAAGATCCGCAAGTCGTAAAGCCACGTCCTGCTCCAATCTTCTGATTGTCCCCGTTCTAGGGGTGGCGCAACTGATAGTTTTCTCAGCGATACGGAGCGAGGACATCACGCCCCGTAGGTACCCGTCCAAAAATTGATTATCAAAGAGGACATGGCTTTCAGGCGCTTCCTGATAGTCCCAGTCCACTCTGAAATACTTCCCGTCTTTAGATACTTCGATTTTCGGCAACGATGACTCTGAAAGAGACGATTGTGCTCGGCTCATTGACTGACCTCTTGAAGGCTTGAGGGCATGAGATTCACATAGTATGGAGAACGGCCGCCACGATGATGGTGTTAACCATCGCTATGAAATTGTAACGGTTGAATTCCTCGAGCCCGGTCTATGTTTTCTGCCATTCGAATGGCGGCATCAAGCTCACTTATTCCATGTTCCTGCATGAGCTTGAACCTCGCTGCTTTCTCCTCAGGTTCGGTCATGGCCATCGCTAGATACAGGCTAGGTGGCACGGCGCGAAAGAGCGCCTCCATCGACTTGGAGAGCACGACGCCTTCGCAGTATTTTCCAGCCTCTTTGCGGGCTGACATCATCATCGATTTTTGGGCAGGGCTGAGCTCGCGGAAGCGCGCGATCTTCTCGACTTCGTCAGGTGGCATGCTCAGGCAAATCCACCACTCGATCATGTTCAGCATTGGTTCTGCGGCTTTGGGTAAGTCGTCCAGATTTTGTGTGGCCAGCCAGAACCAGGCACCCAGTTTTCGCCACATCTTGGTGATCTTTACGACGTAGGGCGAGAGCAGGGGATTCTTGGTGATGATGTGTCCTTCGTCCGTGACGTTGATAATGGGCCGTCCCTGGAATTGGTCCCGTTCAGCGATGTTGTTCACTGTGTTGAGCAACGAAAGGTAAGCAATTGAGAGTTGAGCGTTGTAACCCTCACGAGCGAAGGTGGCCAGGTCGACAATGGTGATGTCCGCCTCCGGCCAAGGAGTACCGGGGCGGTTGAATAATTCGCCATCCAGCCCCTGACAGAACAGATCCATGGCCTCAGCCATCTCGAGTAGTCGTGTTCGCCGCGACTCAGGCAAGCCATTGTCTCGGCCACGTTCACGCAATGCATCACGCACGTCCTTAGTCAGCACGGATCGATGCTCATCGGCGCAACGTTGTGCCGCGTCGAGAATGCTTTGACGAATCAGACTACGGTCTGCCCGGGTCAGGCGAGCCTCCTCTTTGTCTTCGCCCCCGGTGATCATCAGGCGCGCCGTGATCTCCAATTCTCCAAGGACGTCTCGCTGCTCATCGCCCTCTTGAGGAGCGGCCGTCTCTTCTAGCCGCTCAGCATCCAATGTCTCGATTTCCTCAGGCGTTTCAATCAAGCGACGAGCGTCTGCAAACGGCGCCAAGCTTACGCCGGCCCCTGGCGAAAGCTTTACATGATGCACCGTCAGACCCAAGCGCTTGGCGAACTCAGCAAACAACCCAAAGGAGTTGCCAGCCTCAACGATGAACAACCGTGGTCGATAAATCGCAGTGATCTGGTTGAGGATATTGTTGAGCGTCGCTGACTTGCCGGAACCGGTAGGCCCAAACAAAAACAGATGGGCATTCATTTGCCGATCGAGGCGGTTCAGCGGATCGAAGGAGAGGGTACCGCCACCGCGGTTGAAGAATGTGATGCCTGGGCGCCCCGTCCCTTGGCTACGGCCCCACACCGGGGCCAGGTTCGCCGCGTGCTGTGCGAACATCAGTTGGCTGTACCATTGCCGTTTGTCCTTGGCCGGGTCGAAGACACACGGTAGCCAGCGCAGGTAGCTATTGAGCGGCGCTACCTCGTCGTCCTCTCGTACTGGCTGCAATCCGGCATTGAGCATCACATTGGCCAACTGCAAGCCGCGGGCATCCAGTTCCGCAATGTCTTTGCCACGTAGGAAAAATGCGAGGGATCCGCGATACAGTTTGTGAGCGCTTCCGATAATTGATCGAGCCTGCTGGACATCTTGGCGAGTTTGCTCCGAGGCCAGTGTGTCGCCCACGGATTTCTTGCTGAGGTGGTTGAGGTGAGCTTCCAGTACATCCTGAGGTGTGGCCACCAAGGTCAGGCACATCATGGTGTCTTCTGGCATCTGGTCGAAGTAACTGTTGATGGCGTCACCCTTGCGCGTCTCACCCGTCAAATGGCCTGTGTGGGGTACTGAGCGCATACGGTCCATCAACATGACCCGATGCGGCATGCCGTTGAAGGACCAGGTGCCGTGGGTTGCATCAGAATGAGGTTGGCTGAAGAACAGACGTTGAGAGAAGTCCGTGCCGCTGGCCAATTCGATTTCCCCGGGTTCTGTTTCCTCAGGGTAGGCGGTTAACTGATAGAAGCTGTCCCGATCACTTGCAGCATCCCCCAAAAGCGTGGGATTGGGGTTGAACCAGCGCAGTAGCCAGTCGTAAATATCCTTTGCCTCAAGGCGTTGCGTCTTGAGTCCAGCACTGCTCAAACCGGCCGTCAGCCTATCGCAAACATTGCTCAGGGCTTGTTCTGCAGAGTGCCCCTTTCTGGATGTTGCGACGGAGGCCCGTCGGTAAACAACCATTCGTACCCGCCGATTCTGTCCCTTCCAGGGCAGGCGAGTGAGCGTGGTGTCCTCAAAGAGTCCGCCAGGCTTGGCAATCGCCTTGAGGTGGTGGGCAAAGAACCGTAAATAGAAATCACTGAAGGCACTGCCTCGTGCTCGTGGTCGAAGGTACTGACCCAGCGTATTCAGGTAAGCGTCCCAGTTGGTTTCGTCCTGGGCATATAGCTGCACCACCCATGGGTTGCTATCCAGTTCGTCGAAGCTGTCCTGCAACACGTTTTCAAGCGTATCCCTGGCCTGCAACAGCCAGGCAGTTTCCCGACCTTCGGTACCCAGTGGCATCAGCTCGAAGAAGGCCGCAACTGAAACGCCATCCTCCAGCAGCATGCACTTGGATTGGGGTAGGAATTCGACCCATGGCAGCCGCTCTACAAAGGACGGCGCCACGTCGTAAAACGTGGTGTCGTCTGCTTCAGTCACGGGTTTGTTGTGCCAGCCTCCGGGCCCAGCGATACCTCGCTCAGCGAGTTTCGCAATGTGCCGGCTCCAGGCATCCTGTTCCGTAGGCTCCGACGTTGGCTCATGATATTTGTGCTGAGGGAAAAACCAGGCCATCAGTAGTCCTCCAGACGTTCACCAGGCAGGGCGTATTGCACACGTTGGTGCAGTGGAAAAACGGTGCTGTACCCAGGCACCGGTACGGCTTCTGTTCCAGCCCGGTGAGGAAAGACGTACATCACCAGGTCCGGATTGGGTAGCCGATGGAACTGACGCTGGATTTCGTTTTGTGCGGTCCGTGTATAGGGAGCCGAAAAGGAGGGCACCAAAGGTTCTGTCAGTGGATGTCTCAAGGCTTGCCGCGCGTCGAGCAATCGTTGACTCGATTGCTCATTACGCGACCCGGTCGTTTGCCGATTCCAGACCTCCAACATGGTGCTGCCGTCATGGCTGAGCAGGTCCTGGGTATTGGTTGCGCATCCAGTCAACGCGATGACGATCAGCGCAGCCGCCATTGCTTCAATCCAGGTCCGTGGTGTCATGGCGACCTCCGAGGGTGTGATCGACTTTGCGTCCTTGAGATTCGTAGTCGAGAGTAAGTGGTTGTTCGATATGGACGGCGATCTGTGCGCCAGGCTCCACGTACACGGCGGCGAAGGCTTGTCCGTAGAGTTTGTTGACCCATTGCGAGATGTCCTGCACACCGCTGGCCAGTAATCGGTTCATGGCTTCACCGCTGGAGATGCCTACGGTCCCCATTGCACCGCCGCCATTGCCGGCATAAAGGGTCGTGCTGTCTGACTTGATCAAAGAGGCTGCGCCTACCCCGGCGGCGGTGATCAAGGCCTGTGAGCCCAGATACTGCTGAGCGTTACTTCGCCGTTTGCCCGGTACACACGGAATGCCATGTTGATCACTGATCCAGCCGAGACCTTCTTGCCCATGATTTGAGTCGCTCCTGGACTGTCCAGCAGACTCCTCACGACTGTCACCCGGTAGGGTTCGGATGGTGCCGTCCTGGAATACGAAGGTGATGGAGCGGATCTGACCTCTGACACAAGACAGCGTCCAATCACCCGACGCAGTACCACTGACGACCGCACCTGCGATCTCAGGGAGATCAATGCCATTGGCCGTCAGGTTGTCGGCCCCAATCAGTACCTTGAACGGGTAGGGGTCATTAACGGTGCCGTCGATGGGGATTCTTCCAATGAGCGCTGTCATTGCCACGGAACCCATCAACGTGGCATTGGATGGAACGGTATAGGTGGGCTTCAGCTGCCGGCTACCAAGGTCTCCGATGGCTCGTGTGGCGAAATTGTTTGCTACATCGCCCAGAGGATTCTGTGCAGGACCGAAACGTGTCGGGAAGCTGAAACCCGGTTCGTTGGAGGTGTTTGCAGATTCTTTTGGTATTGCATCATCGGGCTCAATCCAGCGAGTACCGTTCTTGAATGCCGTGCCGTCGCCATCCTGCAAGCCTAGTCCCAGCGGCAGGTCCGCTGGATCATCCGGCTGCTGCAAGGTACTCAGCTGCCGTTGAAGATCTTGTAGAAGCCATTGAGTCTCAGCGTTACTGTCATCGGTAGTGCTTTTCTCCTCCTGGATTCGTTGTCGTTCATTCTCCAGAGCGAGTTGAATGCGTTGCTCGATGACATCTGCGAATTGGCCCAACGATTCGGGGGCACCCGTGCGAAGCTCGTTTTCGCTTATGGTTCTTTTCAACTCAGCCCGAAGCTGCCTGACCTGAGCGACCAGCGTGGCCACCGTATCGCTTGGCGTGTCGCCCTCCAGTCCCAGTGCCTTCATTTCTTCGGCGGTGAGCTGGTTTTCTAGCGCTGGCGGTTCGGCTGGGGAGGGCTTATTGGAGAACACTTTCACAAGAATCAACACCACAAGCAGCACCATCGGAACCATTAACCATTTGAGCAGCCCGTTACTTTTCATTTGGCCTCTCCTTCGGCGATGCTCCAAGTGCTTGAGGCAGGTTCAGGGCGGCATCGATTGGGCTAATCGTGGGAATCAACGCAGCCGCAATGCCTTGCCCACGACTGGTGAGGTAGAGCACCGTGGTGTCTGAGGGGGTGCCCCTGGGGCCAAGGAACTGATGTTGGAACGTGGCCGTCGCGAAATCTCCCAACAGATATCGAGGATCCAGATCAACATGAGCTTGGGTTTGATTGCTGAGCCGAATAGCCGTAACCCAGTAATCATCCAACCGCCACGCAGCGAGCGTTTTGGCACTGATTGATAGGCTAGGCATCAATAGGTCGAGCGCGAGATCGGCCGGCAGGTTAACGGGTCTGACGCCGGGTAAAGGTTCTACAGTTCTAAGCGGTGCGTATAGGTTTTGAGCTGCATACCGAGTCAGTACGACTGGTACCGGAGTTTGTTGTATATGTTCATGGACAGAGGCTGTCGGTTCGGAATGGCCATCTTTCGTGTGTGCTTGGTTTATGGGGGATTCGACGATCTTTATCGCTTCCAACGCCGCCTGACCCGCTTGAGCTACCTCAGCAGCGATATCCAGGAGAATCAGCTCTCCCGTTGCCGCGTCTTGTAGCTGCAAACGTGTCGGCTCGATCGGTTCATTGGCCCGCAGGTACACGGTTCCTCCAGCACTTTGGACTCGTAAGCGATCTCCCAGCTCGGCCGGCATACCGACCCGTACATTACGTTCAACAAACAGCACGCGCTCTTCGCCAACAACCAGCGGAACTGTCAAAGGCAGCCGCTCCCAGCGCATTAGCTCCACTGCTTGGCATTTGAAGAGGGGAAGAATCAGCGTCAGTCCTAGCACAACGGACGTTGCGAATGGATTCATGAGGCATCTCCCAACGGACGGTCCAGGGTTCGTGTAGCAGGTGCCGAGGACGTGGGCAGTGTTATGCGTTGAGGCGTGCCTTCGTAGCAGTCCAGAGCCAGTCCGAAGGGATTGAGCTCTGGATCGATGTCCAGGCGTACGACCTTGATGGGATAGCGAACGAGCGCGCGCTTAACCTGCTCGGCGCCGTGGTACTCATCGGCATTGATGTCCAAGGTAACCAGCCAGTCATTGTCTGAAACTACTTTGACGCGGGTTTCCGGGGCGTCCCCGTAGCCGCGTCCAGGAATCTCATACACCCCGCGCACACGCTTTCTGAGCTCACCTAATCGACGGCGCTGGTCATAGTCCTGTTGGAAGAACGATCGGCACGCGGGAGTCAGATAGGCCGTCAGTGATTGCAGGTTACGGCTGTAGTCGTCTTCACCGTCGTTGGGCCAGCGGTTGAGCTGCTGGAAGATGTAGAAGGTGAATGCGTAGACAGATTCGGGAGGGATCTCCCACCACTTACGAGTGCTGCCAGAGCGCAGGTCAGGAGGGACATGGATGGTTAAATCTCGTGGGGCATTCCACCATCCCGCGCCTAACCCGACGACAACGAGAAATAACCCACCGGTGCAGAGCCTCAGCGTCCTGACATGAGATTGCAGGTGAAGGACCTCGTTTTTAAACCGGCTCATGCCTCACCTCGACGCGTTACCCAGAAGCCGGAGTAGGTAATGAGTCCATGAATACCCAATTGGCGGCTCACGTGAGGGTATTTTGTGGCGAACCTCCATTGGAGATGTCGATAGAGCCAAGTCTCCGGTCGACCGCGCTTCTGTCGACGTAATAACCCTCCGCCGAAGAAGAGTCCGGCTGCAATCGACAGTACGATCATGGTGGGGACCATGGCGATGCTGCTGGTGAGGCAGACTAGCGGTACGCCCAGAATCAGGCCAATTGCCGCTGATAATCCGGTGCAGATCCAGAGTTCATCTGCGGTCAATCCTCGAACGACAACAGGTTGTCGATTCAGGCGGTGGGGCAGGAAGGTGATGGTGGCCTTAGGCGCACTCTGTAGAGACTCCATGGTGCGTCGTCCTCACAAAATCCCGGTGGCTTTGGTCAGCAGCCAAATGCCGACCACCAGCATGACTGCACCCACCGCGATGCTCAGGCCGAACTGACCCCAGGTAGATCGTCCTGTATGAATTTCGGAGTAACGGGTGTAAGCGTGATAGCAGACACCGATGAACATGGACGCAACCACTAGTAGCGCCACGAGCATCACGATGTCGTAGCCATAGTTTTGCATCGTATCCATGATGCCTTTGCCCGCACCGCGGGATGGGTCCTCCATCGTCGGTAACTTGCCTTTGGCCAAAGCCAAGGAGGGCAGTGCGCTAGTCCAAAGGGCTGGTACGACAGTGAATCTTTTGGAGCACGAGATATAAAAATTCATGGAAGATTCCATTGGCTTACGAAAGGAGGAGGTAGGTCAGGGCCAGGTACATCGCCATGAAACGGATCACCACGCCGAGGAACTGGCGCTGGTTCAGCCGTTGCTCAGCCCAGCCGGAATAGGCGGTTCGTATAGCCCAGGTGCCCCAGAGCAACAGCACCGCAAAGACGGTTGAAGTCAGAACCAGGGCGGTGATTGAAGGTGAGAAGCCACCGTTTGCTTGAAAAGCAGCGATCTGGGCGGTGCTCATTGATGAGGCACCGTTTCATCGAAATAACTGCCGTACAACGCCCCGGCGTCGCGAGGGGAGGCTCGCTTGGGAGACAGGTAGTCTTTGATTCCCGTACTGACACGATGGATATCCATGCGTAAACGGACATAGTCAAAGTGATAGCGAGCCGTCTCGGGGGCCTTGATGAAATCATCGGCAGCGACGAGCCGCTCGATAGCCTTCAGCTCGCGAAGGACGGTGGCTAGGCGGGTATGTTCATCAACGATCTGATTGGCTGTTGCAGTGGCTCCTCCTACGAGTGCGAAGAGCAGGCCAGTAGCCTTTGTGAGTGTTGGAGGTGAGGGAGTGATCATGGTTGAGCTCGTTCTGTCCAGTTAGACAGCCCGATAGTGCTAGGGGGGACGTACTGATGCTGCGATCAATATGTCATGGGAGAAAACCCTATTGATCAGCGATATATCACTAGCAGCGGTCAGAGATATTTCTTGAACCTGCTGGCTGCTAGGGAAAGAGTGATTGCCAGAAGAATCGCGCCAGGTAACAGAATCCAGGCAGCATTCAAGCTCACAGGCAGCGCCAGGTAAACGACCCAGGGCCATGTCAGCAACGGCATCACACAGGCCTTGGCTCGATGGTAGACGTAGCCTGACTCACGACCTGCACCGAAACGACGGATGTCGCGTTGTACCAGCCCATCCACCAAGCCGATGAAAGCCGCCATAAACAACAGCGGCACTGAGAGAAACAGCACCATCAGCCGAACGACGAACACCAGGACGCAAAATGCCGCAGCGATCAGGTTGTTTTCCAGGTGCATATACAGCAGCGCAATGTAGTAATGAGGCTGGTGAGTCGCTTCAGCGTGGGCTCGGGCCGCACCCTCCGATGTTTCTTTCAGAGACCTGATGATTCCGGTCTTGATCAGCACACCTTCATACACCAGTTGGACAATTGCATTGGCGCTGCGACCTGGTTCTTGCACCAATACGCTGCGTTTGAAATCACTGGACAATTGGCCCAGCTCATATTCAAACATCTGTCTTGCATGCCGCCAGCCATCTTCAGGCCAGAAGGCATACATACCGATGCACTCGATCACGATGTTCAGCAGCAGCGACCCGAACAACACAGCGACAAACCGGAAGGGCAGTGTAATCAGACCGAATACAAATCCCCGTTGCTGCCGCTGTTGACGTTGCGCTGTCGATGACGGTTCGCTCATTCTTCGGTCTGCTCGGACGATGCAGACTCTTCGAGTAGATCCTTAGGCAGTGGGGGATCTTGATAAAGCTCTGCTGCTAAATCCAACCAATCATCCGCCGCGACGTAACGTTTACGCATGTAGCTGGCCATCATTTGGAGGTCCCTGGGCATCACTTCATCGGGATCGGGTGCGGGGAGTGGCATGCGAATCTTCCAAAGCTGACCGCCTTCAATCAATCCGAAGGCTTGCCCTTTGGGCAGGGCGACCACATGGGCAGGCTCAATCATGGGAACTGAGGTCGCGGTGACTCGATCCTGGGTATTTGAAGTGAAGGCAGTGTTGCCATGCGGGTCCGAGCTGTCGGTAGCAGCGCTCATCACCGACGCCGTATACACCTCCACCTTGGGTAATTGGTTGGTGAGTAACTCGGCTGTGGCCGTTTCACGAACGCGCAACATGAACAGATTATTGAAGTTGCCGATGACCTGGCCCGCCTTGGCCCGGTTTCCGATTCGTGCCTCGATATCACTGAGCGTCTGGGTGTAGGCCGTGACCTGAATCCCGGCACCACCACCTTTGTTAATCATCGGGATGAATTCGTCTCCCATCAGCTCGTTGAATTCATCGGCATGGAGGTTGATGGGGATTTTCTTATCTGCCACTGCTTTATCCAACCCATAGTCCACCCCGAACTTGTAGATGTGACCGGCCACAGACACTAGGTCCGAAAACATGGAGTTACCCACGGCAGAGGCCACCTCAGCATCCGAAAGTGCATCAAGGCCAACGTAAACGACAGCACGTTTGCGCATGACTTCCATCCAGTCAAAGATCGGTCGCGAGTCATTCAGATTGATGTAGTCGGGAGCCAATAGCTGGGCGATCTCACCCGTGGTGAGTTTTTCCAGCAGAGGCAGTAGGGAAGCGACGATCTTGTCGAAATAGGTCCGGTCATAGCGCACGGCTGAACGCAGTCCGTCGAGTACAGGGTCATACAGGCGTGCCTGCGCCAGGTATTGCTCAATCGCCACGACCCGTTTCTCACGACCCATCATGTGCCGCGGAGTGTTTTTTTCATTGATCCTGGCTTCCAGTTGCACGATGACGTCCCAAGCCTTGGGAGCTTTTTCGGCAAAGAAGTGAGCCGCATATTCGATGAATAGCGCGTCGATGTTGATCACGTGCCGTTGAATCAGCAAGTAATCCGGACGTTGGCCCAGTTCAACCAGGGCACGAGCGATGATGTTGACGAAGCGCCAGGCAAACTCCCTGAAAGCAGCAGAGTTACCTTCACCGGATAGTTGTCCGGCAATTCGGGATGCCACCTCAGTGATACGCCCGAAACGGCCGATGGCGTTGTATCGGGCTGAGATTGTGGGTTGTCCTAGGTGAAAAACATAGAATTCGTCACCGCGACCTGCACGTTGGGTCTCAACGTACATGCGCTTGAGAAGCTCGGCATCACCCTTTGGATCGAAAACGATGCAGACCTCGCCGCGACGAATGTCCTGGCTGATGAATAGCTCGGCAAGTCGAGTTTTTCCAACTCGAGTTGTGCCTAGCACCAGCGTGTGACCGACCCTCTCACCCAAGGGGAGGGTGACATCCAATTCTTGAAGCTCTACAGCATGGAGCCGTGGCATACCCCCGACTGGCGGTAATGGCCTCATCGGGTTCAGCGGATGGTCCCAGCCAGTGAGGCGGGGGAGCTGGCTCAACGGGTGAGGAGAAAATTCAAGTCTTGCTTCCAGCCGGCGTGCCCACTTGTACAGAATCGAGGGTTCTACATAACGTCGGAATTCCGGTCGGTAAGTCTGCATCAGTCGGTGGGTATGGCGTTGATCCCAACGAAATCCTTTTCCCACAAACAGGCGCTGATGACTGACTGGGATTTCACGGCTGGTCATCCTATAGCGTGGCAATCGCCTCATCTGCCTGCGATAGCGCAAAACGGTGCATGCCTGGTTTAGGCGAATGACGCCTAGAACCGCGAAGGCGAAGGCCGCGGCTGCACCGATAGCAGGCGCCAGGGCTAATGACCACGGCGCTGTGATACATAGAATCGCCCCGGAACTGCATGCAGCGACGCTATACAACTCCACCGCCGGTCGTAGCAGCGTTTCAATGCCATGGTTGTGCGTCATGGTTACTGCTCGATACTGCTGGCCGTGACTAAAACGGGGTAGTGTTGCAGTTGCAGTCGTTGGGCCAGATCATCGGCGGATACGGGAGACAGGGTGAGACCTGGCGCTAACTGACGAAGTTGAATAAGTGACGCGTTGGACTCCACATTGACGACCAACCCGGCGGCCTTGAGCTTGGTCAGTTGGGGTAGTCGCTGCCTAAGCCAAGATCGTGAAAGCGCGTCGTCTCCGATCAGGAAGAACGCCGGCAAACCAGAGGCATTCAGGGGCCTGCGTTTAACGGTTCCGGGGGACAAGGTTTTGGTGCGAGCCGGCAGTTGGTCGTCTTCGCGAAAGCGGTCCTCTGCGTATTGAGGCATCGCTCTATCCGCCATGCATGGAGTGCAATCGAGTGCTAAAAGAATGCATATCCACCCAACAGTATTTTTCATGGTTGCAGTCTCCTCTTTGAAGCCAATTGGTCCAGATGTTTGCGGATGCGATCTCGGTAGCGTGTAGCCAACGGTCCGCCTGCCGGACGGTGATAACGACCAGCAGCCAGGAGCCAATCTTCGCCCTGGCGGTGATGGTTACGCAGGATGGTGGCGGCAACCTCCAGATTTCGATGAGGTCGCAGCAACTCACAAGGGTGCCGATAAAAATGGCGTTGGTGACCCAGGTTGATCTGGGCCAGACCTGCGTCTATTTGAGAGGGAGGGTGGTGCTTGAGGGCTCGTTGAATCGTGTCGCAGGCATCAGATTCTCTGGGGAAATAACGGGAACCCCCAGCGATGTTGAGCGTCCAGGGCCATGGTATTCGTTGGCCTCGCAGCGTGACGTCGCTTTCCTGTAGCGCCACTGCAAACAACAGTTCCGCAGGCACTCCCATTCGCCGCGCAGCTAAACCGTAGGCTGGGGGAGGCTCCAGAGCGGTCTCAGCCCCTTCAGCAAAACCCATTTCAAAAAGGGTGGCGAAGCTCAGGAGTCGCAGCAGTGAACGGCAAGTCTTCACTGTCGCAACCATCTGCCATTGACCTCCTGCATCACGGCCGGCAGTTCTCCGGCATCACCGATCGATACCCAGCGTCCTTTGTCATGGTTGATAGAAATGGTCCCGTCTCGAACCTTGATGGGCTTGATTCCGACTTTATGGGCCCAATGACGAATGCCGTTGTCGTCATGTTGACTATCAATGATGTAAAGATCGAAGGCTGTTCCAGAGGCTTGGAGTTGCCTTATCCGGTGCTCGCATTCAGCACAGTCAAGGCGCACGAAAACAGATTTTCTTCCTGCGGTCTTGATCTGTAGTGGACTGTGCAACGGAGGAGGATTGATCAGTACCATCCCCGGAAATCGGTTTTTCCATGCTTGGTCATAGGCACGTTGATAGGAGAGTAATTTCTCGACGCGTACAGCTTCGGCTTCAACCTGAAGCTGGGCATAGTGCTGCCGTTCCGCATCAGTTCGGGCCTCGATCCCCAGCGCGCTCAATGGGTCCAGGTGAGGGGAGTACGTACCCAGTGGGCCGCGCATCAGTGCAGTGAAGCGGTCGAGTTCTTCTTGCTCCAACCCCCATTGTTGAGCCAACAACGCGCTTTCAAGAGAAACCGCCGTATCGGTTTGTGGCTTGGACTTGAGCCCAGCGAGGGTACTCGGAGTGAAGTGTTGTGCCTGAACCCCACAACATAGCGACAGGGCCAGCAAGGGCAGTAAATGCAAGCGGAACATAGCCACTCCTATCGAACGTTCAATTTGTGCGTGATGCCGTCGACAGAAAACACTGCCTTCTGCTCGTCGAGGCGCTCAAGCTTCCAGCCGAGATAGGTATCGCCGATCCTCAAAAGTTGGCTTTGATCCAGCGCTTGAACACCTACTGGTGCGACAGACAGAAACTGCACTGCGCCTCGTAGCTCCAGACCCAAGATCTGGAAGCCAGGCTCAGCGCCTTTCTTCGGTTTTTGAATAGAAGGCTTGGCTTGTTTGGGAGTGGGAGTTTGCGTGATTGATTTCTGGCTGGATTCGAGCCGCTCCAATCGTTGCAGCAATGGTTGCAAATCCTGCTGCGCCATATGTGTTGCTAAGGTGTTCTCCAGGTCTACCAGGCGCTTGTTCAGATCAACCTGCAGATCCTTCAGGTCGTTACGATTGGGTACGTGTCTCGCTGTCTGTTGCACTTGCAGGACAGCTTGCTCTAGCCCTAACACCGTACTTTCAAGATGCTCCAGGCGATTAACGTCAGGATGGTCGCTCAGACCCTGGGCCAGCTTCGACAACGACACCTGATGAGATGCGAGCACGCAGCTCATCAGCGTGAATACAAACGCAGGCGTCCAGCGTTTAAGGCGACTGTGCAAACGAGGCCCAGGCAGGGTGGCGTATATCATTGTGTGACCTCCGGATTGACTGCCGCTTGTGCTGTAAGGCTCGGTTTGGCAGCCCCGGCAACAGGGATGAAGCAGACCAGGCGAAGCTGATCATCGGTTTGCAGCGCCCAGGCTGGCCCCGCAAGCGTCTGTAACGCGTCGCGAAGTTGAACAGGGCCGAGCTTCAGATGAGGTGCAGGGAGGGGTAGGGCAAACAGTGCCGCGTTTTCTGGTGTGCGATCACAAAGTTGATACCCCGAGCGCAAAAGGACATAGCGCAGCGCATCAGCAACTGAGATGGACCAATTGCCCGGAAGATCGATATCGATCACTTGAAGCAGAAGGTTTTGTTGTGCAACGTGCGGCGCGAGTTCCACCAGGGTGTATCGACCATATCGTTGAACGGGGATGTAGTGGTCGGAAGAGGGCTGGGGCACACTCGGCACCGCCTGTTCTATGGAAGTTCGTTCTGTAGACAGGCACGCAGTCAGGGTTAGGTGGCTCAACAGCATGAAGGGCAGCAGACGCATCTGTATCGCGGGCATATGAGGAGTTCCTGGATGGGATATGCGAACGATCTCAAGCAGGTGACTCTGTAGCAGCCATCAATAGGTAATGACCCGTTACCTGTTTCAAGGCCATCAAAGAAAACGGCCTCCGAGGAGGCCGTTGCGAGGATTAACTGAAGTGCTAGAGAGGTCTGGCCGCAGGCCTCAATATTCCTCAGGTAGAAGAATGGTGGTCACGGTACGATCAGCTTCGGTGATAACCCACAGTCTCAAGCCAGGTTCAACATCGTAGGCAGACATCAGACGATAACCCGACTGCAGTGCATCTTCATTGAGCTGACGATCTTCATCACAGATATCGCCCCAGTCGCCCAAGATGTGGCGGCCGAAGTAATGGAACGGATCTAATCGTTTCGTTCTCATCAGTGCATCAACGCCAGGGGTCATAACCAAAGCGCCGTGCTCGGACCAGGGTTTGGCCGAATCTCCAAATTTGATAACAATCATGGTCTGCTTCCTATTCAAAAAGTTGGGCCATGACACTCCCCTCGGGCGTCATGGCTTACGAGGGAGGGTGGGAGTTTCAAACGTCGACGTTGAATGACGACGTTGAGGAAAAACCAAGACCCGTAGTCGGATCTGAGATCAGAATGCAAAGTCCTCTTCGGGTGATGGAGGGGCTGCGTTCACTGGTTGAGTTGTAGCTTCGGATTTCAGGCTGTCTTGATTCGAAGGTTCGCGCTTATGCACCAAAACACCGTCGATCTTGATCCAGTTCAATAAGAGCAATCGGGCCTTGAAGCTCACGCCCAACTGTCCCTGGTTAATGCCTTTGGAGTAAGTGAACGTGTCCACCCAGGGATCTCCCAGACGAAAACCAACCAGGACCTTACGGTCCAACTCAACGGCTCTGGCACAGCGCCGAACCAGTACCTGTGCATCTTCGCCTGTGACACGAACGTCGAAACGCCGATACTCAGCGCAGTCGGTCGGACCATTGAGCGCCGCGATGTCGCAAGCTAGGAATGATTCACCTTTCTTGAGCTTCACTTCACGAATGCGATTGAGATAACCCAGTCCAGTGATGTGAAGGTCAAAATAGGTCGTTTCATCAAACGTAGGATTCATGACATGCCTCCAGGCTAGGAATAACGATGGAGGCGCCTCTCCCGAAGGGGCAGTCGCCCCCAATGGGTGATTGGTTTGGAAAGTGGGGAAAACTGCCAGGCCCCAGTGAATAAAGAGGCTGATTACCAGCCGTGGTAATGAAGGATCAGCGAAGCAATAATGCCTCTCTGTAGAGGGTCTAAAAGGCCCAGATCAGCCAAGCCTTTAACCCCTGCCTGCTTGAGCAACTCACAACCTTTTTGGGTGTCGTGGAAGCTCACCATTGCAGCTATTAATATCCGTTCCTGACTGCTCAGGACTTCGAAGTTTTTATCGATCAATCGCATGATGGGACGCAGATCCCATCGGCAATTGGCCTTGTTGAAGCCAGCTTTAGAACCGTCACCAAAATAGGTGAAACCGGCTAAGGCAACGCCTTTTTTCCAAGCGGCGAAGAAAGCGGCTGCTGTATTGCCGACATCAGCAAGTTGTGCGGCGGGCTTAGGCTGGGACAGGGACGACAGTTGAGTAGCGGGAGCGTTTTTCATCGCTAATGACTCCTTGGATCTGATTTAAGTGGAAGGTGTGGGTAACCCTCACGGCGAAAGACAGGCATCAACGCCTTCGAAGGCGTACGTCCACGGAAACGATGCCGGGCGGACTGGGCGGGGCCAGCGTGAAACATTTCACGACGCAGCTTTGAAGACCCTAGCTGCCTGGGCATGCGCTGATCTGTGATCAGTCTTGCGTGGTCAAGAATGGTTTTTCTTAGCCGGCCTGTCAGTGATCAATACCTCGCTGAAAGACTCCGGATTTCTAAGCACACCGAGCAAACGTTTACCGAGCCAAGTCAGGCAGGGGACGGCCATTGAGTTGCCTATGACCTTGTAACGGGGGCCGTCAGCAGCCATCAGCATCCAGCCATTGTCGGTGACTTCCCACATGTCCAGAGGCCGACGGTGGCTGATGCGTCTTATTGCGTAATGACGCCTGGGAATGCGCGTGTAGTTATCGGGTAGTCCCTGCAGGCGCTCACATTCAATGGGAAGCAGGCGCCTGGCCCTAGGACGCAGGTGGCAGCTGTTACGTGCGATAACGTCTTGGTGCAGCAAATGGGGAGTTGAGGTTTCACAGACGGAGCCGTGTGTTGTGCCACACACCACAATCGCAACGTCGTGATTGCAGGTCAGTGTTGGGCAGCATTCCAACGCTGCCTCAGCCCCGCCTTGGCCGTTGGCTATGCCATAGGCGTTGCTGAACACGACGTCGCGTAAGGGGTCATTTAAGGCTGCAAGGCCAGCGCGAGCAGGGGTGGCAGCCTGCGTTTGTGGCGTGCGGTGCGGCGCAGTATCCCGGCGCGGGCCTTGGCGCTCAAAAAGTACCGCAGCGGGATCGAATCCCACACGAGCACTTGCGACAAGGAACACGCGACGGCGTCGTTGGGCCAGGCCGAAATATTGGGCATCCAGGACGCGCCACGCGACTGTTCTTTGGGGGCCAAACACAACACCTGCGTGCGACCAAGTCTTCCTTGGGGGGACGAGTTCATGTTCTTCGCCAGCCAGTGCTGCGATAAAACATCCGAAGGCGTTGCCCCTATCGGTGAGCACGCCGAGAACGTTTTCCCAGACGATGATGGCTTCAGGTTCCTTTCGTTGCATTCGGACTTGGTCGATTGCATTGGCAAGCTCCACAAATGTAAGAGTCAGAGCACCTCGAGCATCTGCCAGGCCCGCGCGAAAACCCGCCACACTGAATGCCTGGCACGGCGTGCCGCCAATCAGAATGGCAGGAGCCTCAATGACTCGATTGAGTGCCTGGCGGGCCAGTCGCTTCATGTCGCCGAGATTAGGTACGGTAGGGTAATGATGGGCCAGCACCGCACAAGGGAACGGTGCTATTTCGGAAAACCAAGCCGGGGTGAGACCTAAAGGCTTCCAGGCGACGGTCACCGCTTCAATCCCGCTGCAAACGCTGGCGTATTGCAGTGGCGGAGAGGTTTGAATCATGGGGTATGTCCTTTGCAGGCGCGCCTTTCTGTGCCCGAGCGGTGTCGGACACGGCGCAAAGTGGGAGAAAGGACAAAGGCGCCGAAGGCGTGACCTTCGGCTTGAACAGAGAGGCCACCCGTGGGGCTGTTCCGGGCTTGGCGGTCGTCAGGCCAGGCGCCTTCACAAGCATCGCACCCGACCCGTTTCGTGGCGTGGGTCGGTATCATCAGGCACACATCCGCGTACAAAAGGAGCTCGTTGTTTGACCGGCGGGGTCCGGTACCGACTATGTCCACCCTGAAGGGTCTCCTGATCGCCCCGGGGAAGGCGATCAGGGGACCCTTCAGCACGGCACTGTCCTACTGAACCATCATGCTGTAGGCACAGCTCAGACGATGTGTTCCTCCGTGCCACCGGCTGTTGCTCGGCTTGGCGCGCTCGCTGTTTCAGAAGGAGAAGCGAGCTTGGGCAAGGTCGTTCAGGAGTTTCCAGGTTTTGAACGACGCGGCTTTCTGTGGCGTGGGGAGACTCTCCCTTGCGAGGCGACGGGTAAAGCCCCCCGGCATTCTGGATACCGGGTACAGGACCAAAACTTGCTGTGCTTGCCGTCACGTTGACGCATCGGCGCCCCACACAAAGGGCAACTCGGACCGCCGGGACTATGGAGCGCCAAGGTCGTCGTACGGTAATGCTCGACCAGTTGGCTGATCCAGGCGGTTTGTTTTGCGAGGAAATCCTCCAGCGTCAGTTGGCCGGCCTCGATCATGTCGAACGCCTGCTCCCAAATGGCGGTGGTGGCCGGGTCTGCTATGGCGGGAGGTACCGAATCGATCAAGGTGAAGGCTGCCTCAGTAGCCCGCACAGATCGCCCTTTGATATACAGATACCCTCGGCTCAGCAAACCGCTGATGATATTGGCCCGTGTGGCTTCTGTGCCGATGCCTGTCGTCTCCTTGAGAACCTGCTTCAGCCTTGGGTCTGTCACCAGTTTGGCCACGCCTTTCATGGCTTTGATCAGCTCACCCTGGGTATAAGCTTTGGGGGGCTGAGTCTTGAGGGACTTTAGCTCCACGTCCACCACGTTGCAGCAAACACCCGAATGCAGGTCTGGTAGCGCTTGGCTGCGTGGCGACGCTTCGTCGTCGTTGGGGGGGCATTCGCTACCCAATACTCGGTGCCAACCTGATTCCACGACGTGTTTGCCATGGGCTTTCACTACATGATTGCCGCAGGTGAGCTGCACGGCGGTGCGGTCGTACTCATGAGGGGGCAGAAACTGCGCTAGATAACGGGCTCTAATCAACTCATAGACCGCGCATTCGCGTTCGCTTAACGCCAACCGATCAAACGGTTCCAGTGTCGGGATAATGCCGTGATGCGCGCTGACTTGGCTGTCGTTCCAAGCCCGGGAGCGCAGCGTGGGATCGACGGATTGCACCAAAGGGCCCACGCCAGGATCGCTCTTTATCAGTGCAGCGAAGACCGCTTCTGCCTCGAGCAACATGCTTTCGGGAAGGTAGCCTGAGTCTGTGCGCGGATAGGTCGTCGCTTTGTGGGTCTCATAAAGCGATTGAGCAATGTCCAATGTTTCCTGCACACCGTAGCCCAAGCGTCTTGAGCAAACTTCTTGCAAGGTGCTCAAGTCGAAGGGTAGCGGCGGTGCCTCTCGAGTTCGTTGCGTCTCAACCTCCAATACTTGTGCAACCCCTGTCGCTCTGAAGCTCTGCTGCGCCTGCAAAGCGACGGCTTGCCTGATACACCGGCCAGCTTCGTCAGTGGCACTGTCGGGTGCCACCCACTGAGCTGTAAACGCTTGCCCCAGTACTTCAAGCTTCACCTGGATAACCCAGTAAGGCCTGGGTACAAATCGTTCGATCTCGCGATCCCGATCAACCACTAAGCGTAAGGTCGGTGTTTGCACACGTCCCACCGACAGCACCCCGGTAAGTCCGGCCTGGCGGCCCAGGAGGGTAAACAGTCGGCTCATGTTCATGCCGATCAGCCAGTCCGCTCGTGAGCGGGCGAGGGCAGAATGGTAGAGGGACTGAGTTTCTTCTGCCCGTCGTAATTGACTCAGGGCTTTGCGGATGGAGGCTTCGTTAAGTGCTGACAGCCACAGCCGTTGGATAGAGCCGCGGTACTGACACAGTTCAAGCATCTCGCGAGCAATCATCTCGCCTTCGCGGTCCGCATCAGTGGCGATCACCAATTCAGATGTTTGGGCCAGTAGCTGTTTGACGATTTTGTACTGAGCCACCGTGTTCGCTTTGACGCGGACACGCCACGAGGTCGGAATGATGGGCAAATGGTCCAGCGACCACTGTTTGAAGCGTTCATCATAAGCTTCAGGTGGTGCCGCTTCGACCAAGTGTCCGATGCACCAGGTCACACTGATACCCACGCCTTTGAAGCAGCCGCTGCCACGTTGTCGAGCGCCAAGTACCCTGGCAATGTCTTTGCCCTGGGAAGGTTTTTCACACAGAAAGAGTCGCATGTCATGCCCAGCAAAGCAGTTGAGAGGGCAGGAAGATGCATGAGGGGAGACGGTGCGCGCGACTCTCAAAGCGATTCTGCATCAGAGCGTATTGATGATCAGTCGGCAGAGGCGACCATGAGCCAGGCATGGGAGCAGCGGTCTTTGCACCAGCGAATTCGTCATGTGCCGCTGGCTGGAACAGGATGGACGTCAGTGGACACTCACAACGCCGTAGGGCTTGCGAGCGTTTTGGGGCAATAGAGCGACTGACGACTGGGCCAGCCGCTCTCCCACTTCTCGGGATCAATGCGGATGGTCGTCGCCATCGGTAGCGGCGGCAGATGATTTGCCACCCAGTGTGACCCGTTCGACCCGGTAGGGCAGGATGCCCACACGCCGCGCTTCGATTTTGAACGTCACTCGTGCGTTCTCATCCGCATCGGCCCATTCCTCCTTGACCGAGCGTCCTTCAACCATCACCCGCATGCCTTTTTGATACAGCGTGCTCCAGTGTTCTGCTTCACGGTGCCAGATTTCAACCGGCGCCCAGAAGCCGCCTCGATCTTCATAGCCGTCTTTGACAGGGACAGGGTTGTCGAAATAAACGTTGAGCCTCAGCAGACGCCTGGGCTCGTCATTGCGGTTGTTGAATTCCCGAAATTCGGGCGCCGATCCGATATTACCTTCACCGAAAAAATGAGTGCTCATGAGGGGCTCGCTTATACAAGGGCGCGTTGGTTAACGCAGCGTTGATAGACCGCTTCGGCATGCGCCATCTTGATGGCGCAGTCATTGGCTTGGCGGGCCAGGACGTGGGTCATGCTGATTTGCATATTCAGCACGATCCGCTGTTGCTCCAGTGCGTAGAGGTCGTCAATCAGCAGATTGGGGGTGGCCTCGTGTTCAATGCATTGCTGCCACAGGGATACCCCCATGTTGGTGCGGTCGGGGTTGCGCCAGCGCAGAAAGGTCGTCCCAGCCCCCGTGCTGTGGCGGGTCAACTGTGCTGCCAGCAGGTTGAAGGGATAACGCCGAGCTTGGGTCAGGATTCGTGTCTGCGCCAGCCCAATCAGACCGTCACGAAGTGCATTGCAATCGCTGGCCCAGTCCTCCAAACAGCCCTTACCTTTAAAAGGCTGTAAAAGGCCTTTTAGGTAGGCCGCATGCTGCAGTTGCTCGAGCTCTGAATGAACCAAGGGTTTGAAATAATGCAAGGCCATCAGCGCTTTTCCTCTGCTGGCTGCTCCCGAGCGCAGGAGGCAGGTTCATGAGGGCAGGGCGCTTCACTGTCGATGGCGACGTCCAGGGTATTCTCTTCGTCCCTTTGAAGGGCGCTGATCGTGAGACGGCGCACCAAGGGCGGGGCAAAGCGCGAGCGACGGGTGCCTTCCAGAATGTCTTGATCAATCTCACCAAAACGTTCTTTGGCCGATATCGCCAGGGGGGTATTGGCCTGATAGTCCTCACGGTTCAAGCCGGATGATTTGTACTGTTGAGCCAGGCTGAACAGGCTTCGTAAAGCGTGTGCTCCTTCGTTAAGCCAGCGTTCTAAGCTGGAGCGATCAATCAATGCGGTGTGATGAGCCAGGATCAGACGTCGCGCCAGGTCGTCATAGTCTGCCAACAGATACACGGCCATGAAGCCGAGTTGGGCGTTGACGAATAGCGGTAATTTGACTGGCTGCACATTGAGGTTCTCGCCCAAGCTCAAGGCGGAAGGCACTTCTGCGAGCGCCAGGTTCACCTGCTCATTCAAGACGTTGAGGATGTCTTTGGTCGCGTTGAGCTTTTCTTCTATTCTTAACATCCAAGCGTCGGCGTAGGGGTCATCCAATTCCGCGCCACGTTTCATTTTGTTCATGACGGCAATAAAACCGTTGAGGCCGATGATCGTTGCTCGGCCTTGGGAGGCATCTCGCCCATGCCAGATGCGAGAGGCGTGATGGGTGTGCAAGGTCAGTTGCACGCTACTGCGCAATGCACCGAGGTTCAGTTGCAGGTCGTTTGCCATAGGACGTCACTCAGGGACTGTGGGAGGGTGCCCAGCTTTGCGGCACGGCGGGACTCTGTCAGTGAACAAAGCGCAGGCAGTGCGAGCCTGATTGGTGACTGCGAAGGTGGGGGCGACAGCTATCCCCAGGGGATAGCTCGATGCCGTGCTGTCATCGTTCCTTCAGCAGACCCTTGAGCTCGTCCAGATAGGCGTGAGCAACAGCTGGGTCCCGCTCCGTCTTCTGAGTTTGCTTGGGGCTGGGCTTCGTTCCACTCGATTCAGGAGCTTGTTCCTTGGCTGCCCAGACGGTGAATTGACCCTGCAACGCTTTTTGAAAAATGCCAAACAGGTAGCCGGCTGGATTGCGTATGTGGGCCTCTCGGCACCGAGCTGCCCATTCATCCAAGACTGCCTGCCGCAATTCGCCTGGCAATCGCTGCAACGCCACTTTGGCACCCGATTGCTGTGCAGGCGTGAGCGATGAAAAGCGGGGAGGGAAATCCAGCTCGAAACCTTCCTGCGAACACTCGCCAGTACGTAGTGTTTTTAACGCTTTTGTACTTAACATACTCGCAGGCTTCGGATGCCGAAGAGAGTGCTCCTGCGGGGCTTTGGGCCTTGGTTCGGATACCGAAGACGGGGCGTTTTGTTTCCGAAGAGCCTGAGAGGTACATTTTTCGGTCGGCATATCTGGCGCGACATCGACGGCCTGCGTTTGCTGCAGACGCAAGGCTAAAACCTGTAGATGGCTGGGCAGCAATTGAGTCTGGACGCTGGGGTCATGGCTTATTTCTTCGAGCACCGCCAATCCGACGCGCTGAATACCCTTATTGGCGTGCTTGAGCGTGTGGCTGACCAATACCATGTATTCGGGATCGATCTGCATAGCTTCAAAGGGCGTCAAAGGGCGATCATGCAGGACATACAGGTTACCGAGCACACGTCCGGTACGTGCATCTCGCCGTCGACGGGCCAAGCTCAACCACCTTGTCAGACGCAGGAGTGTCAAGGTCTTCGCAACTGACTCATGGGAGGCCAGGGCGCCGCAGGGTACGGACGCCAGATACTTACGTAACTGGTCATAGGTCGGAAAAGCGGTGACTCCGTCGTCGTTGAGCAGCAGCCGAAAAACTTGCCAGGCATTGCGTTCAAGCGGGGTCAAACGCTGATCAAGAAGCAACGCCCTGGGGACGGTTTCATGGCGGTTGCCACTGAACAGGAAACCGTCCCCATTCCCTTGCGTGCTCTGGGCACACAAACTCTTCAGGGCGCTATCAAGCACAGAGGAGAGAGGTTTGGGGGCCGAGCTTTTCACCACGCTAGACCAACCCTTGATCGATCCAGTCACGCAATGATGCCCAAACCACCGAGGCTGGGTATGAAAGCTCCTCAGCCAGATCAAGCGTCAGGTCCAGTAAGGCCCGGTCATCGTCCACCGAAATTTTTCGTGCCTTGAATTGAGGGTGCCAACGCTCCCAGAGCAGTGTGTCCTGTGCTTCGCTGAGCACATGGTGCCGGCCCTTACGCTTGGGCAGTCCCAAAATGTTGCGACGCAGGGCCACTTCCTGATGAGTCAGACCGTAGAACTGACTGACCATTTCCGTACTGGCGCCCAGGCGCAGCATCCGATCAACGTTGGCGATTTCTAGCCCCACGTCTTCTGCCTGACCAAGGATTTTCTTCAGTACGCCACGGTTTATCTGGACCGTGCACCAAGGCACACGGGCATTGAGCAGAACACTGATAAGCCCGGGTTCCTTGAGGGCGGCCAAATCCTCATCAGCAAATCCCATGGTCTTGCAGCGTCTGAGTTGGCCGTTGCGCAGATCATGCAGCGCCTGGGCTATAACGGCTTGGTTGATCGGATGGGGTGTCGTCATGAGTCCTCCTTGGTGTGCATGTCCTGGTCGGTGCCAAATTCTGATTTGAGGTCAATCAAGCGTCGGGCTAAACGAATCAAGCGAAACAATTTGATCAGATTGGCGTCGCTCAATCGGTATGCTTGGGCATCCCGATGTGCGCTTCCCAATAGAAGAGGGCCGATTTCCATCGGGACGCTTGGTACAGAGGAGTTGGTCGTCAATGTTTCGAGCAAGGCGACCAAGGTTAACGGTGAGGGATGTTCGGGTACTGTCTCGAGGCGACAACGAAAGCCGATCCCTTCATCCACTTCGGTGATGAGGTCGGCTTGGGCAACGTCCTGACAAATTTCACGTGCGAATTGGCTGATATGTATCCGCAGGCGCTGTGGCTCATCCAGTGCCGGATCAATGTTCCAGATATCCGAAATAGGGAAGAGACTCTCTTGTGAAAACGGCAGGACGTCAGATGCCAAAGAGGGTTCACCGCCCGTATGTCTGGCCACCAACGCTTGGATGGATTGCAGGCGATCAGAACCAGATGCATCCGGATGGTCAGGCTCTTTAAGCGCCTGAACAGTTTTCGTTGGAGGGCCAGCCGGGATAGACGGGACGGTTGGGAGGTCCAGACCGGTGTCCGAAGCAGCCGTTTTTGGAGGGCAGGGCGCGTAGCGATGACTCGGAACGTGAGTTAATGCCTGCTCACGTTTTTCGCCTGCCTCAGACGCCAAGGCCAGTGTGTCGTAGTCAACACCCAGGTAATGAGCCATTTGTCCAATGACCTCATCCTGAGCGCGGTCGATAGAAAAATCGGCCGTTGCTCCATCAAATAACATCAGAGCTTCCTGAAAAAGGGATGCAAAATCGATGGTCAGGATTTTTGTTTTTGCATGCTCATCCCAGATCTTGGCACAGGTCCGTCGAAGCACAGCAAGGCGCTCGACTTGATGCCGGCCTAGCCCTCCGTATAGAACGTTGGGAATCGCAGGTAGCAAGTAGTGAACCGCATCTCGCATCCGGCTGATGTGGGATTGGTGAACAGGGTAGCCGTCCGAGGTCAAGCGCCTGGACAGCTCTGACTGGGAAAGCGCTGCTCCGCTCTCAAGCTCGTAAAGCTCCCTGGCTTTCTCAACGCCGAGCGCGCGCTCGATAAATGTCAGACCGCCGCGCAATTCATTCTCAGCTAGGTGGCCTGTCAGGGAAATGATTTCACCGCGCTCGGGCCAAGGGCGAAACATGCAGGTCAGATGATAAAACTGCTCGTCCTTTGTTTCAGACCAGAGCTCGCGCAGGATCGAAAGCCGCGTGTTGCCACCGTTGCGCACGCGGAAACAAGATTCGCCTGGACGCCGGGTGATCGGCGGCGGCGAATCGAGTCCACGCTGGCGGATGGACGCCTTGATTTCATCGTACTTGGGATTGCGCGTGACCCTCGGGTCCAGGTCGTAGGGCTTCAAGCAGTCCAGTGTGACGACCATAGGCGTTTCGACCTCTGGATCGCTCGAGCATGCTGAGACAGCGTTTTCGCAAGGCGCATTTGAAACACGTTTAGACGCCTCATCTTGTGTAGGGAAGGTTGATGCCACGCTCGCATAACTCCTTAGCTGCGATCGTTTGAACGATCTGTAATCCACTGATCGACTTCCATGGCGTTCCAGCCTACGGCCCGAACGCCCAAGCGGACGGATTTTGGGAATTTGCCCTGACCCATCAGGCTGTAAAGGAACGAGCGCTTGAGCCCCGTTTTCTGCTCGACGTCTGAAAGTCGCAATATGCGAAGCTCATGAAGGGGAGGTTTTGAATCAATATGCATAGGCATGGTTGACACTCCTTGACGATTGATCGCGCCTGATAGAGCACGGGTAATAATGTTTCAAGGCAAACGAGCGTCGCTAATGAGCGCTTTGGTTGCAGCGGTCAGGTCATGGTTGGGCTCAGCAACGGCGTAGTTCGTTAACTGTTTGCAAATGTGTCATGGGTACAGTGAGCTTTACGAATACATGCAGGGATGTCAGGCAGACTGCTAGATTAAATGCCGCCTTTAGCACACGGTAGTAAGTGTTGGTGCCGTTGAACTGTTCATTTTGATCATGAGTCTTTCCATATCCTGCAATGTCCATCTATGGAACTGCATGCTTGGGAACGACGAAAGATTCAATGCGTCAAGGCACATACCCGTTTAACTGGTAGACAGCTGATGATTTCTAGATATTGCATTGGAGAGGCCGCAGCGTTGCGTTGTTCGCGGACCGTAAGCGTTGTGAACGAGTATTCGAAGACGCCGCGGATCAACACGGTTCAGGCTTGAACTCACTTCCAAAGCATTGTCTTGGAGAGATTTCAGCTGATGCATGCAGCGAGCATGAGGAGGTTGCCTTGCGGGTAATAGGCAGAAACATTCTGAAGAAACTTGCGTGCCTAATACACATAGTGAAACGGATGTGAAATTGACAGCGACAAGACCTTTCCTTAGGAGGAAGTCGTTTATGACTTCGTGCATGTGGTATTCCTTACCATATGTTGCAGTGACTTACGTGAAGAGGTTTCGCGACGGTTTGCGAAAGCAATATTTCGTTAATGTCTCCTCATAAGCAAGTGCTCGAAGCGCCATTATCTGATGCGAGTTGCTGCTACTTTAATGAACTTGTCGCTCTGGAATTGAAAGCTTTCATGTATGCCTGATCATTTTTCGTCAAACTTGTACCACCTATGCTGTCACTACCGATCTGTCGCGGAGGTGTGCCGAAAACTGAAGATCAACCGAGGGCAGTTCACCAAGTATCTGAACGGCAGCAGCCGACCCACGCCTTACAACCTGAAGCGAATTTGTGATTTCTTCGGCGTGGAGGAGAGCGAGATCGCGTTGCCAACCGAGCGGTTTCTCCCTTTGATTGGCGTCCAATCGCGCTCTCGAACAACCGAGCCGACGAGCGCTGCTATAAGGATGTTCGATCATCTGTGCAAAGGCTCATCAGACCGGTTCTCGACGTTGCTGGGGTACTACCATGAGTACTACTACGCCATGACCGAGCCCGGCCAAATCCTCTGCTCATTGGTCCATTTGCGCGAGGAAGCTGGACAGGTGGTGTATGAGCGCCATGAACGAGTACAAACGGTTGAGGCGGGGCAAGAAGTTTTTGAGCGATACCTTTACAAGGGAATTGCCTACTACCTGCGAGACCGAGTGTTTCTTCTCGATTACGAATCGCTGACGAATAATGAGATCACCCAGACCATCCTGATTCCTAGTTACAAAAGCCGTTTGTCTCGGCTCAATGGACTGAAGCTAGGGGTATCGGCTACAGACCAACGCGTACCGACATGCACGCGAGTGGTGTGGGCTTTCTTGGGCACCCATATTGATCAGGAGGACGCTCTAAAGCGGACTCGATTGTATCGGCCCGAAGATTCGAGATTGGATGCCGATTTGCTTGAGCGTTTATCGCGGACGGAGTTCGAGGGAGGGACATTTAGGCTGGGATCATCATGAACAGTATCGAGTGCCGATTGAAGGACTATTAGCTCGGAGCCTTTGCCCGCTAACCCCGGTAGGTGTCCTATGACTGACCACGAACGTTTATTCACCCTCCAGTCCTACGCCTGGATCCTTGAACTCCCGGGCGAAGCGTGTTTCAGCACGACGAGTTGCTGGACTGCGAACACAACCCGCACCTGAGCCTCACAACAAGGCAGGCATTCACCAGGCGATGCGTATCATCATCCGGTTGATGGAAGAGCATTGTGGCAAGTTGACTGATCTCGGGGACGAATCGGAGAAAGCAGGGCAGTGAAACCGCACGGGGAATCGTGTGAGATTTTCCCGTGCGGTCCGAAGAAAACCCTGCCGACTTACCGCTCAGGCATGTTCCGATACGGCCCCATCAGGAAGAACATCTGCGCTCCCACCAGCAACAGCCCCATTAGCACCAGCAGCCCTGCGGTGTAACTACCCTGCAAGTTGCGCGACAAGCCTAGCAGGCCGATGGCGCAAGCCGCCGCGACCTGGAAAACCGAATATACCAGTCCATAGATGGACCCGAACGAGCGGCGTCCGAAGTAACGGGGGATCAGGTAGCCGAGCACGTCGAATTCCGCGCCGATCACTAGTCCGATCAATGCGGCGCACAGCGGGGCGGTGCCCGAGGGGGCACCGAGGGCGAGCAGCAGCAGGGCGAGGGCGGCGGCTAGGCATATGCTGGTCATCAGCTTGGATACGTGGATGCGATCGAGCAGCCAGCCGGTGCCGATGCGTCCGAAGATCAGCGCGATGCCGAGCACCGACTGCATCGCCATCGCCTGGGGTGTGTTCATGCCGGTGTCGACCAGGATGCGCACCTGATGCACGAAGACACCAGAGCTGGCCGCACCAAGGACGAAGAAGCCCACCAGCACCAGCCACAACTCGCGGTCGCCCCAGGACTGGCTGACGCTACGCTCGACCAAGGGCGCGGCGACCTTGGCTTCGGTGCGGTTGCGGTCAGTGCCGGCGTCCCTGAGCAGCCAGAACGCTACCGGCCAGGACACCAGGACGGAAAGCGCGCCCAGCACCTGGTAGGCGGTGCGCCATCCGTAATGCACCATCACCAGCGCGGCCAAGGCGGGCAGTAGCGCGGCGCCCAGGCCCTGTTCGACGGTTTTTTCTCGTTGGTCGCTACCTTCATCAAGGTACTGATGCTGATCACGGCCAGGTTGATCGCCAAGGAAAGCAACCACCGCTTCCAGTTCGGGTTCTGGCATCTGGAACCCATGGTCCTGCTGATCGAAGGCAGCTTCCTGCTGTTGATCGCCATCTATGCCTTCCTCTAATGGCGTGTCCGGCATCATCACCGGTGGCCGTGAAATCGAGCTGGGGATGGTGATCATCTATGCCGCGGTGTTCACCGTCGTCGAGTTCGGCTATTTCTTCTACGTTCGCTATCGCAATCGAACGCTCAAGTCATCGCTCATCCAGTTCGACAACATCAGTTGGCTGGTCGACGCGATGCTTTCGGTGGGCCTGCTGGTCAGTTTCCTGATCGCTCTGTTGCTCAAGGCCCAGGGGTACGGACAGTGGGCGATGTATGTGGACCCGTTGATCCTGATCCTGCTGGCGCTGAGCATGCTGGCACCGGCCTTCAAGATCCTGCGGCCGGCTTTGCGCGATGTATTGGGTATCGCACCGGATCAACTTGACGATACGGTGCGCCAGGTGATGGATGCGGCCACGGTAGAGCATGGGTTCGAGGACTATGTGTCCTATGTCCAGAAACACGGGCGGGCGCGGTTTATCGAGATCCATATCGTGCTCCCGGCGGATTACCGGTTGCAAACCGTAGGGCAACTGGACGCGATCCGTGAGCAGATTTCTGCCAGGTTGGGTCAAGCCGACGCGACGCGGTGGTTGACCATTTGCTTTACCGGTGATCGCAAGTGGATCGCTTGATTTTTCATCGTCCCTGAAGCCCGGCTGAGTTATGTGCAATTACGACGGCAAGTACGGTCCGCCAGGTCGTCCTAATCTCAAGGTTCGAGCGCTAGGATGCTTGGTGTCACGTCGGTACAGATGCCATATTTCTGGCTCTCGGCTGAGTGCTTGCAGGCGCCTATCTACGATTTTTTGCTACGGGTCGACGTGTTCGGCTTGCAAAGCATCGGTGGCATTATCGGCGCGGTGCTCACTGGTGTGTCTGGGGCGGTCTGTTGGAAGGGGGACCATGGACCTTGCTGAGCATAACGAGCGGGTCTACAACCATTGTCCCCCGGCGCTGAATGCAAGTAGCCCACTGTTGGCTGGGCCATTTACGTTGTAATTCAACTCATCGCCAGTTCCCCGGTGATTCGTTATGTATGAACTATAAACTTTATCAGCTCAATAAGTGGCCGATAGCTCTCCTATTATTTTTTGCGCAATACATACACTCTCCACATGGCGTACAGCGGAATAAAGTCTAGGGATTTCTGAACGCGGAACCCGGCCTGTTCGAATTCTGCCTCGACAGTAGTAGCCGACAATACGAACCGATTTTGGTAACTGTTCTGTTCTCCTTTGTTGCGACGACGCACTTCGGTACGCTTGCGTTTCCAAGCCTTGAAGTTCCCGTCCACCCATAGTGAGATAATTACGCTGTCGCGAGTAACGCGTTGAAACTCACGCAGTATCGCGAGTCTGTGCTCAGGGGCGCCGATGTGGTGCATCAAGCGCATGCAGAATATGTTGTCGACCGCGTTGTCCGGTAAATCGATAGCAAAGGCAGAGGTCTGCAACGGGCGAACCCGTTTCACCACCTCCGCCGGTTGGGCGATGGTTGCGACCTTCAACATCGACTCAGAATTGTCTGCGCCGATGATCACGCGACCAGGCTTTTGCGCCAGTAACGGCCAGAAACGCCCGGCCCCACACGGCAAGTCCAGCACCAAGCCAGGCTCGCCAGCGGCGACCAACGCACTACGCGCCAATTGCTCGTCGCGTTTGTGGGATAAACGGCGGGCCAGATTGTCCTGATGCTTGAGTAAATAACTCTGCGCGTGCTTATCGTCGTACTTTTCGGAAAATTCAAGCTTGATCGGATCGGGCATCAATGGGGCTCCATTCGTTGCGGCGAATAACTCCAGAGGATATGAGCTGTAATCCTCATTCTGAACTTATGCGGTCGTAGCTTTGGCCGGGAGATCTGCGTGACTATGGGAGCTGTCAGGTCATTTAAAAAACCTTACGGCTAATGGGCGTGGAGCCTAGTGACGATGACGCAGGTGGCTTCGTAATCGTGGCGTGATTTTACGACAGGGATGACCAAGAGCTAGCTACCTGATCGCATATAACCATGAGCTGTATTGATGGCTGGGCACCAATATCCCATTGCGTTGATTCATAAGTCTCATTCATGGCTTCATTTATGTATTCAATTGTTTGACTTCGTCTGAAAATCTGGCTCGCGTCACCGTACACAGGGCGACGTTGATTCGCGCAGGGCAGTAACCCGTGGTGCTCCCAGAGTTTCAATATAGCGTCCATGCAGGCGCTACTTGCTCGCCCCAACGGGCCCGGATCTTCAGCTTCCAGTCATTCGCGCACAAACCTGCGAATGTAACTGGCCAGTCGCATGGCGAGAGGGCCATCCGGCACTTCAGGTTGGTCACTCGCAGCGAGTAAAAAGGTATACGGATATTTCTGAGGTGGCGGGAACGCTCAGTGGGTGATCTGCATCTGAACAAGCATTGGGCTAAACAAGTGGCCGCTTAGAAGCAACAGCCCTGGCAAAACGTTCTGGACGGCTGCCTGGCACGAACAGTGCGCTTCGAATGATTTTGGATTAAACGCCCCGTGCAGGGCGGGCTAGTCGTCATCCGGGATCTAAAGTCCATCCAGTGCTTCTTGAACCCCGCCTTCCTGACAAAATGGCGGTACGCAATACGAACCTCAGCGCTGATGTTGCATGCGGTTTGACAGCAAATCCTCCACCTCTTCACGACTAGGCGCGTAAGCCCCGGCATGCGAGCAAGACACCGACGCACAAGCAGCGGAGAACTCCAATCGTGCATGGGGCTCTTGGATGCCTAACAACGTCGAGGCCAGCCATCCGGCCATACTCGAATCGCCGGCACCCACCGTATCAGCGACCTCAACGGCGATCGCGGGCTGTTCAAACTTCACGTCGGCAGCATACAACGCCATACCTTTCGCTCCACGGGTGAAAAGAATCTGCGCACTAGCATTCATCGTCCGCAACGTGTGAAGCGCCTGTTCTTCGTTCAATCCAGGGTATATCTGGCGAAGATCTTCATCCGAGAGCTTGATGATGTCTGCAAGCTCCACCATGGCCGGGAAAGTCAGCTCGCGGTAGCGGGTGTCCATCAGGTTGCGCCAGTTCGGGTCATAGCTGATCAGCTTGTCTTCTTCCTTCACCCTCCTGGCCACCTCAACAAGCCTGTCCCCCAATGGCTGACGGGCAAGGCTGATACAGCTGAAGTGACAGAGTCGAGCGGCATCCAACCAACCTGCCGGGAGTTGGTCCACATCAAAAAGTAGATCGGCCTCGCCCGCAAAGAAATACCGGGGAGGGTGGCTGGAGGGCACGATAGCTACCAGAGGGTCAGCGTCAACTCTCTGGAGGAATCTCATGTCCAGGCCGGCAGCTTTCGATTGCTGTGCGAGCTCATCGCCCAATGAGTCGGTACTGATCGAGCCGGCGAATGCAGTGGGCACGCCGAGGCGGCTCATTGCGCGGGCCACGTTCCAGGGCGCGCCACCTGGATAGCCCTGCCACCGTCCGGGCGAGTGTTGAACCACGTCGGTCAGTGCTTCACCAAACACAACAACGCTCGGCAATTGCATTTTCATTCTCTCTTGTATCGGGCTGGGGACACTATCGTGCGTCACATCAATAGGCGCGGTCTCACCGCACCTGCGTGATCGGTAGCGATGGGTGAAGACTGTCTCGGTTGAAGAGCTTCACGGCAGTACTACGCCGGTAGTCGCTCGGGGTCTGATGCATTTCATGACGGAAGTGGCGATTGAAATTGGAGACGTTTTCATAGCCAACCTCGAAGCAGATTTCGGCGACCGAGAGCTGTGTCTGGACGAGTAGCCGACATGCACGCTGGATGCGCAGCTTGCGCATCAGGTCCATGAATCCGTGGCCAGTGATTCGTTTGAAAAAGCGTGAAAAACCGGCCTCGCTCATTCCAACTCGCTCGGCGATGACAGATAGCCGGATGTCGGATGTGAGCTCATTGATCAGGTAGTCGAATGCCTGATTTATTCGCTCCGAGCTGCGCTCGTTCAACGAAGGCGAGTAGCAGGCGCTGGCCAATACCCGAATTTCGCGCTTTGGCGCCCTTGCGAGGGTGTCTATCAATTGCAGGAACATGATCAGGCGCTTAAGCCCCGTCGCCTCGCCGATTTTCTCAAGCAGCAAAGCGGCCTCGACGGCCGTCCCCCCAGTAAATTCGATCCCACGTTGTGCCAGCTCAAACAGCGTTTTCAGCTCCGATAGCTCAGGCAATGAACCTTGGAGGTCGAGCAGGGCAGCGCCGTCAAACTGCAGAACCACGTCGCGGCCTACGAGCTGTTCTCCCGGCGCGATATCTCCCATCCAATCATGGGGAAGACCTGGTCCAATCAGTGCGACATGTCCTGCGGTGAAGGGCCCAATGTAATCCCCAGCCAAAAGCTTGCCACTTCCTTGTCGAATCAGGTGGATTTCATATTCCGGATGGTGGTTCCAGCGGGCGAGGGCGTATGGATAGTCGTGCTCGTACCATCGAAAGCTCTGATCGGGTTCAGGAAGGATGACTTCAAGGTCGGCTGGTCGGTGCTCGAACAAAGCAGCGCGGTTGTCAGGCATCTCGTGCCCCTTTTTATAGTTATGCGGTGGATCGAATGCGCCAACCATACGCCGAATTCGTCCGGGACTGCTAGCCCAACTATTGCAGCTGGTTGATACTTTTTTAACCCTTGTGGCTGCCGGCTATCGCGATCAAAAAAGTATCAATTCGGCGTCCGCGATTCGTTTGAGGGCGGGGCGGGTAGGTGATCTAATCAATTCGCCCACCACTGCAATGCGGTCTTGTTTGGCTCACAAGTGGTGAACAACAACAATAATAGCTCCGGTCATCTGGCTTGGAGTGGAGAGCCCCATGAAGATTACGAATGCGCTAATTCTTTCTACTGGTCTGTCATTCGCCCTTGCCAGCCATGCCGCTGAGACGCTGACCATCGCGACGGTCAACAACGGTGACATGATCCGAATGCAACGGCTATCCAAGGTCTTCGAGCAGCAGCATCCCGACATCAAACTGAACTGGGTCGTGCTCGAAGAGAACGTTCTGCGTCAGCGCCTGACCACTGACATTGCCACTCAAGGTGGTCAGTTCGACGTGTTGACCATTGGCACCTACGAGACCCCGATGTGGGGTGCTAAGAACTGGCTAGAGCCGATGAAGGACCTCCCGGCCGGCTACGACGTCGACGATATCTTTCCTGCCGTGCGTCAGGGCCTTTCTGTTAACGATACGCTCTACGCACTGCCGTTCTACGGCGAAAGCACCATCACGTACTACCGCACCGATCTGTTCAAGGCTGCTGGGCTGACGATGCCGGGGCAGCCGACCTGGTCGCAACTGGGCGAGTTCGCTGCCAAGCTCAATGATCCTTCGAAGGATCAATATGGCATGTGCTTGCGTGGCAAAGCTGGCTGGGGCGAAAACATGGCCTTGCTTACCACGATGGCCAACGCCTTCGGGGCGCGCTGGTTCGATGAGAAATGGCAGCCTGAACTCAATGGTCCTGAGTGGAAGGCAGCAGCGACGTTTTATGTTGATACCCTGAAGAAATATGGCCCTCCCGGAGTATCCAGTAACGGGTTCAACGAAACACTGGCCCTTTTCAACAGTGGAAAATGCGCGATTTGGGTTGATGCAAGCGTGGCTGGATCTTTCACCACCGATAAGGAGCAGAGCCGGGTGGTGGACAGCGTAGGTTTCGCTCCTGCGCCTATTGAGGTTACCGACAAGGGGTCCTCATGGTTGTACGCCTGGTCATTGGCAATTCCTGCCACCTCCAAGCACAAAGAGGCCGCCAAATCGTTCGTCACCTGGGCCACCTCCAAAGAGTACATCCAGCTAGTTACCGATAAGGATGGCATCACGAACGTGCCACCCGGTACACGCATCTCGACCTACAGTGACGCTTACCTCAAGGCCGCGCCGTTTGCTCAGGTAACGTTGCAAATGATGAAGCACGCTGACCCGTCGCAGCCTTCAGCCAAACCTGTTCCGTACGTGGGCATTCAATACGTGGTGATCCCCGAGTTTCAGTCGATCGGTACATCGGTAGGCAAGCTTTTCTCCGCAGCATTGACAGGACAAATGTCGGTTGAGCAAGCGCTGGCTTCTGCCCAGTCCACAACCGAACGCGAGATGAAGCGTGCGGGCTATCCCAAAAAATAAATAGCCCCTTACCTCCGCCGGCTTAGCGCCGGCGGTCACAGCCGCACAGGTAAATAATCATGAACACGTCCATTATTCGAGCCCAGCTTGCGGCCTCGGCGCCATCACGCGCACGCCGTTTGATCAATCCAGGATGGTTTCTGGTGTCGCCATCGGTTGCACTTTTGTTGCTCTGGATGATCGTGCCGCTGGCCATGACCGTTTATTTTTCGGTGATCCGGTACAACCTGCTCAATCCAGGGGAAAACGAGTTCGTTGGCCTGGAGAACTTTGCCTATTTCGTGACAGATTCGGGTTTTCTTCCCGGAGCGCTTAACACGTTGATATTGGTGGGCAGCGTGCTGCTGATCAGCGTGATTTTTGGTGTCTTGATTGCAGCCTTGCTTGAGGCAAGCGAGTTCTTTGGACGCGGCATAGTCAGGGTGCTGCTCATTTCGCCGTTTTTTATCATGCCGACCGTGGGGTCGCTGATCTTCAAGAACCTGATCTTCCACCCTGTCTCCGGGATCCTCGCGGCGGTATGGAAGTTCTTCGGGGCACAGCCCGTCGATTGGCTAGCTCATTACCCACTCTTCTCGATCATCGTCATCGTTTCCTGGCAGTGGCTGCCTTTTGCGATCTTGTTGCTGATGACAGCCATGCAGTCGCTCGATCAAGAGCAGAAAGAGGCCGCTCGATTGGATGGGGCGGGTGCCCTGGCCATCTTCTGGCATTTGACCCTGCCACATTTGGCCAGGCCCATCGCGGTGGTGGTGATGATCGAGACGATTTTCCTGCTGTCGGTATTTGCAGAAATCTTCACCACGACAAATGGCGGACCTGGGTTCGCTTCCACCAACCTCGCCTATCTGATCTACAACCAGGCACTGGTGCAGTTCGATGTGGGCATGGCCTCGGCCGGTGGTCTGATTGCGGTGGTGATCGCCAACATCGCGGCGATTGTGCTGGTGCGCATGATTGGCAAGAACCTGACCGACAAAGCCTGAGGACAACGCCATGATGACGCTTAAACAATCCCGGTCTCTGCAAAGCGTACTGCTCGGCACCTTGGCCTGGGTCACCGCTTTGCTGTTGTTCTTTCCGATCTTTTGGATGGTGCTTACCAGTTTCAAGACCGAGATCGACGCCTTCGCTACGCCGCCACAGTTCATCTTCATGCCTACGCTGGAGAATTACTTGCACATTCAGGAGCGCAGTGACTACTTCCACTTCGCGTGGAACTCGGTGCTGATTTCCTTCTCCGCTACAGCGTTGTGCATGCTGATCGCGGTGCCGGCGGCCTACTCGATGGCGTTCTATGAGACCAAGCGCACTAAGCAGACGCTGCTTTGGATGCTATCGACCAAGATGCTTCCTCCAGTTGGGGTGCTCATGCCTATCTACCTTCTGGCGAAGGGGGCGGGGTTGCTGGACACCCGGATCGCGCTGATCGTGATCTACACCCTGATCAACCTGCCCATCGTGGTGTGGATGATTTACACGTACTTCAAAGACATTCCCCGGGAGATTCTGGAGGCGGCCAGGCTGGACGGGGCGACCCTGGGACAGGAGATGCTGCGCGTGCTGCTGCCCATCAGCAAGGGTGGACTGGCGTCGACCATGCTGCTGTCGATGATCCTGTGCTGGAACGAGGCCTTCTGGTCGCTCAACCTGACGAGCTCCAGCGCCGCACCTCTGACCGCGCTGATCGCTTCCTACTCGAGCCCCGAGGGCCTGTTCTGGGCGAAGCTTTCCGCGGTTTCCACATTGGCCTGTGCACCTATCTTGATCTTCGGCTGGATCAGTCAGAAGCAATTGGTTCGTGGGCTGTCCTTTGGCGCCGTCAAATGACGACGTCGAGCATTCAATGATTTCGCGAAGGCTCCAATTTCATACAGGACTTTACGCATGGCCACTTTGAAAATAGAAAATCTCAAGAAAGGTTTCGAGGGACTGTCCATCATCAAGGGCATCGATCTCGAGGTTAAGGACAAGGAATTTGTGGTGTTCGTAGGGCCGTCGGGGTGTGGCAAGTCGACCCTGTTGCGCCTGATTGCAGGTTTGGAAGACGTCACGAGCGGCACGATCGAGCTCGACGGCCGAGACATCACTGAGGTGACTCCCGCCAAGCGAGACCTGGCCATGGTATTCCAAACCTATGCTCTGTATCCGCACATGACGGTACGGAAGAATTTGTCATTTGCCTTGGATCTGGCCGGTGAGAAGAAGCCGGATGTGGAAAGGAAGGTCGCCGAGGCCGCAAGGATTCTCGAGCTTGGTTCTCTGCTCGACCGCAAGCCTAAGCAGTTGTCAGGTGGTCAGCGCCAACGGGTCGCGATTGGTCGTGCGATTGTCCGAAACCCGAAGATTTTCCTTTTCGATGAGCCACTGTCGAACCTTGATGCTGCGCTGCGTGTACAGACGCGCTTGGAGCTGTCCCGACTGCATAAGGAGCTGCAGGCGACCATGATCTACGTGACCCATGACCAGGTCGAAGCCATGACGCTCGCCACCAAGGTCGTTGTGCTTAACGCAGGGCGGATCGAGCAGATTGGTTCGCCGCTCGAGCTCTACCATCACCCTGCCAACCTGTTCGTTGCCGGCTTCCTTGGGACACCAAAAATGGGATTCTTGCAGGCGACTGTGCATGCCGTGCATGCGTCGGGGGTTGAGGTTAGATTCGCCTCTGGAACCACTTTGCTCATTCCACGCGACAGCAGTGCGTTGTCGGTCGGGCAATCCGTGACGATCGGGATACGGCCGGAGCATTTGACCCTGAGCGCTGAAGGCCAAGTGCCGGTCACGACGGATGTCACCGAGCGCCTGGGCAGCGATACCTTCTGCCACGTGAATGTCGATTCAGGAGAAAGCCTGACGGTACGTGTCCAGGGGGATTGCGAAGTGCCGTACGCCGCCCGGCGTTATCTCACCCTTGATGTCGCTCATTGCCATCTATTTGATGAGAGCGGTCTTTCGGTAAGCCCTGCGGCATCACGCGCGGCCTGACTTCCATCAGGCGCGCTCTTTCGATGAAGCGCGCCACGAACCACAAAGGTAGATTCAATGAAACGTCTCGAAGGTAAAAGCGCTTTGATCACGGGTTCCGCACGCGGTATTGGCCGCTCGTTTGCCCAGGCCTATATCGGTGAAGGCGCTACGGTCGCTATAGCCGACATCAATTTGGAAAGAGCTCAAGCGACGGCCTTCGAGCTAGGGCCGCAAGCTTACGCGGTGGAGATGGACGTTACCCGCCAGGCGTCCATTGATGCAGCAATCGCTGAGGTCGTTGCCCACGCAGGAAAGCTGGACATCCTTGTGAACAATGCGGCGTTGTTCGATCTTGCACCGATCACCGAGATCACTCGGGAAAGCTACGACAAGCTTTTTGCAATCAACGTCAGCGGGACGCTGTTCACGCTTCAGGCAGCGGCGAAGCAGATGATCAGTCAGGGGCATGGCGGGAAGATCATCAACATGGCTAGCCAGGCGGGTCGCCGCGGTGAGGCGCTGGTAGGCGTCTACTGCGCCACCAAGGCGGCGGTCATCAGCCTTACGCAGTCTGCTGGCCTCAACCTCATCAAGCACAAAATCAATGTCAATGCGATCGCCCCGGGGGTTGTCGATGGCGAACACTGGGACGGTGTCGACGCGCTCTTCGCCAAACACGAGAACCGACCTCTAGGTGAGAAGAAGCGGCTCGTCGGCCTTGAAGTTCCGTATGGGAGAATGGGGACGGCAGAGGATCTGGTAGGAATGGCAATTTTCCTGGCGGGCTCGGAGAGCGATTACATCGTTGCACAAACGTACAACGTTGATGGCGGGAACTGGATGAGCTGAGTGCAGGAGGGGGGGCGGGTGACAGGAGAGCGGCACATTTTCCGATCACCCGGCGGTTAGATTCAGCTTCCTCGCGATCACGCTGCCCGACTCATGAGAGCCTGGCAGTTTGATCCACCGGCCGATTGTTGAGGTGGGAGCTAGCAGCAAGGTTTCTTGCTTATCTACGCGGCCACCAGAACTCTGCACTACAGGCCGAGGAGGCGGCGCAGTTCCGGTGCGGTCAGATGGGCGCGGAAACCCGGCCTGCCCGGCTGGAACGAGGCGGAGGCAGCCAGGTTGCCCACGACGACTGGGTCGCAACCAGCATCGCGTACCATGTCGGCGGCGACCCGCAAGGCCTCGGCGTCATCTCCGGCGATGGGCATGCCAATGCTCCCGCCCGCTCGTGAGGCAGACGTTGCCACCACGGTGGCATCGACGGCACTGAATGCGCGCACCAGTCGCGCGCCGATCATGTACTTCGCGACGGTTTCAGCAACGCCCAGGTTGTGCGCTTCGCGGTATACATCGCTGCTGCTTGTGCCCCAAGGATTGGTGGAGTCCAGAACGATCTTGCCGCGGTAGGCACTGTGCAGGTCTCGCCCGACCTGGGGCAGCGCTTCAAACGGAATAGCCAACAGAAGCACGGTGCCGAACTCCGCTGCCGCCATCGGCAGGCCGGCCGAAGCGCGTGGCCCTAACTCCTCAACCATGTCTTGCAATTGCTCTGGATGGCGGGAAGAGAACATGACCTCATGTCCAGCCTCGACCCACAGCCGACCTACCGTGCCGCCCAGCGAGCCGCTACCGATCACGCCGATGCGTGTTGGCGCGACTGCAAAGGCGCGACTCGCGGGGATGAGCCAAGGCAGAGCGGCCAATACGCCAAGGGATTTCACTATGGAGCGGCGGGTAGACTTCATGTCCTGTCCTCAATCAATGATGGTGAGACCGTAGCATCTCGCTGTTCCTGCTTCAGGTGGGTTCGTCCCAACCAGACACTCAAGCCCAGCCAGATAGCTGAGAGGGGGACCGAGATCATGGGAATCTGCGCCAGGGTCAGGCCAAGGCCCATCAGGCTTGCGTATCCCCAACTGGCGATTTGGTCACCGCCACGATAAACGACCGTGTCGATGAAGTTCTTAGCTTTGTAGCGATCTTCACGTGTGCTGGAGGTAAACAGGATTTCCCTGGCGGGTCTGGCCAGTGCGAAGTTCGCTACCCGGCGGGCGACCTGCGCGGCCACGATGACCGCGACGCTAGGGCTGGCGGCCAAGGCAGCGAAGCCGAACAGGCTGACCAGCGGCAGGACACACAGCGTTGCCACGATGCCCACGGTGGCGATCATCCTGCCGGTGATGAACAGCTGGAATACCAGTGTGATCGCATTGACGATCAGGTCGATATTGGCAAAGAACGCCGTGCGGGTCGCACGATCAGGGAGCGAGGACTCGGCGATGCTGGCCTGCTGAAAATACAAGAAAGTCGACGTGACCGAGTACAGCAGAATGAATAGTGCCAACCCGACCAAGTAGGGCGAGCGCAACGTGTGGACCATGCCGGTAAAGATGCCGCCACCCAAGGGCTGGTCCGGGTTTTCCTTGAGCGTGGTGTGGCTGAACATCGAAGCAAGGCGAGATAAACGACGTGATGCAAGTACCGCCACTTCCAGAAACAGGATGGCAATCACCATCAGCCAGGAGCGGTCCAACTGTTGGATCAGGCTGGAAGTGATAGCCGAGCCCAAGAGGCCGCCAATCGTTGCTCCTGCCGCGAGTAGCCCGAACAGCCGTTTGCCCTGCTCGCTGTCGAAGATATCCACCATGAACGACCAGAACACCGAGACGACGAACAGGTTAAACACCGAGACCCAGATGAAAAAGGCACGTCCCAGCCAGATCTGCCACTGTGGATCGGCGAGATGCAGCAGCAGTGCAAACAACATCAGGTTGGCAGCGAAGAAGCGATAGGACACGACGATGAACTGCTTGCGTGGCAGTTTGCGCACGGCCAGCGCGAACAACGGGCTGGCTACCAGCATCGCCAACAACGTACCAGTGAATAGCCAGGGCAAGTTCTGGACTCCGCCCGCCACACCGAGCTCGTCGCGAATAGGTCGCAACAGGTAATACGCCAGAAACAGCGCGATGACGTAGAGCATCGACCACAGGACTGCGGGAGCTTCTTCGGGGCGCACCTTGGCCTGGCGCTGCAACAGCGATAAGGGAGACTGCACGACTTACTCCTCCCTGGCTCCAGCCGCGAGCTGAGGCGGAGTCTTCACCACGTCGTCTTCCCACCATGCCGTGAACGACTGCGCACGGCCGTCAAGGTAGACCGTGCGGCCGATTTCGGGCGTCCACAGCGCGAAGGTTTGCCCCTGACTGGCGACTTGCATGCGCTTGAACGGATCATCCCAATCGTGAGGGGCGATGGAGAAGCGGCCCACATGCGTCTGCATCAGCACTCGGGCGCGCAGGTCCTTGGCTGCCTGCGCGGCCTGTTCCGGATTCATGTGGACGTTCGCCCAGCGCGGATCGTACTGACCGGCATCAATGGCGACATAGTCGAACGGACCCAGCCGCTGGCCGATCTCGGCAAAGTGCGGGCCATAACCCGAGTCGCCACTGAAAAACAACCGCTGCTCAGGAGACACAAGTGCAAAGCCGACCCACAGCGACTGATCGCGGGTAAAGGTGCGTCCAGAGTAGTGTCGAGCTGTGGTGACGTGGACTCTGACGTTCGGTGTCAGCGCGATGACTTCGTTCCAGTCGGCTTCACGTACGACTCCCATGTCGTAGCCCCAGCGCTCGAAATGCGCGCCTACACCCAACCCCACGATAACCTTTCTGACTTTGGGCTGAAGCGCCTGAACGGTTGGATAGTCCAAGTGATCGTAATGATCGTGGCTGATCAACAAAGCGTCGATCTCGGGTATGTCATCGGCCGTGTAGAGGCTGGTGCCCTCGAATGCCTTGTTCACTCCGGGGATCGGCGCGGCGTAAGTGCTGAACACCGGATCGATCAGGATGCGTTGTCCGCCCAGTTGCACGAAGTAGGAGGAATGGCCCAGCCAAACGACTATATCCTGTGTAGGGTCGAGTGCTTTGAGGTCGGTCTTGACGGCGGGAATCGGGCTTGGCGGTCGAGGCTGCCCCTCTTGCCCGAAAAGGGTCTGCATCCACATCGATATCTCGGATTGGTCCGTGGTCTTCATGGGCGTGTCGATCTGGTTGCGGAACACTCCGTCGGCATGATTGGGCGAATGTTCGATGCGCGTCAGCCGCTCGCCGCTGGGCAGGTCGCCGAAGACCGGCTGCTGTAAATAGGCGAAGGCGCCAACGATGCCTAGCAGAGCGATACCGACAACGGCCATGAGAAGACGACCCCAGAATAATTTCATGCAGTAGTTACCGTGGAGATGGTCACGACAGGTTCGTGCCGCTGGCGCGCGTGAGTTCAGCCAGCAGCAAGTCTTGGAATCGGGAGTCTTGGACCGCGGAATGCGGCTGTTCGCGTTGCTGATGGTGCCAATAGCCGCCGCTGGTGAGTGCCTCAGGATCATTGCTGGTGGCAAGCCATTCCTGGGTCAGGTGTCCCAGGCGCAGGTCGTCAGGCGCGTTGGGACCTCCCATCTTCGTTGGGACCCAGCCCGGATCGACCGCATTACTGAGGACGTCGGGGTACAACCGCGCAACGGCGGCTGCGAGTGCGGTTACAAAGAGTTTGCTGTCCGAATAGCTGCCTGTGGGGGTGCTGCCCGACCAGTCCAATCCCGTCAGGCTGGCTCGTCCCCCCCTATGCATGCTGCTGCTCAGGTAGATCAGACGCTTGGGGCGCTGAATCAGGGCCGTCAGCATATAGGGTGCGATAACGTTGACGACCAGCAGTTGCGCCCCGCTAAGGATGCCTGCGTTGTGAACAATGGCATCCATCGCGCCGATGGCATTGACTTGACGGGCAAGATCGCGAACCTGTTCAAGATCACCCAAGTCGCCGACTGTCGCGATGGCGCCCTGGTCCACGAGTTCTTGCACGGCAGACAACCGAGCAGGTGAGCGCACATGCACGACAACATCGTGGCCTTGGGCAAGCAGAGTCTTGGCGGTGGCATGGCCCAGTCCATCTGCCGAGCCGGTAATGAATACGCGGGCTTTGCCGCCTGTATTGTTGTCCCGTTGTGCGCTGGACGCGGGAGCTTTCCTTCGGGAATTGGCTGGGGTCTCTGCCCAGGATGCCGCTGCTTCCAGAAGGGAGCCTGCGACCAACGCCGAACCCAGTCCGGCGCCTCTGATGAGAAAGTCTCTACGATCCATGGGCGTCCCCTCGGGCTACTTCGCGCCTTTCGTCCCGAGCGCCATGGCGATTGCTCGCGTTGAATATAACGAAGTGTTGGTTAACGAGGTTGTTAATGTAACCGTCCCGCTTCGGCGCCACTAGCTAATCAGTCCTTAAAGGGGCTATAAGGCCTGCTAATTAATGATTCATGAGAGACTTGGACGATGGTCAGACGTAACCTCAATGATCTCTTATCGTTCGTAACGATCGCCCGTGAAGGCAGCTTCACTCGGGCTGCTTCCGTACTAGGGGTGACTCAATCTGCCCTCAGCCAGGCAATGAGTGGGTTAGAGGCCAGGCTGGAGATTCGCTTGCTTACACGAACCACGCGTAGCGTATCACCTACGGTAGCTGGCGAGCGTTTACTAAAAGCCATTGGTCATCGCTTTGACGAAATCGAGGCAGAACTCGACGAGCTGACTGAGATGCGTGATAAGCCTGCCGGCACCGTGCGTATTACCTGTGGTGAGCACATTCTTCGGGCACATTTGCTTCCCAAGCTCACGCCGCTTTTGCTCGATTATCCGGATATCAAGATAGAGTTCGATATCAATTATGGTTTTCGAGACATCGTCGCCGACCGTTTCGATGCAGGCGTTCGTTTGGGCGATACCATCGACAAGGATATGGTTGCGGTACCCATCGGTCCTCAACTGCGTATGGCCGTTGCGGCCTCCCCGAAGTATTTCGAAAGGCATCCAACTCCCAAAAAACCACGTGACCTGCTAAAGCACAGTTGTATCAATCAGCGTATGCAAACAGCAGGGGGGTTGTACGTTTGGGAGTTTGAACGTCGCGGTCAACCGTTGAATGTACGGGTGGATGGCCAACTCGTTTTCAACACCTCTCCCAGCATGGTGGATGCGGCTTTGGCTGGCTTAGGCATCGCCTATCTTCCTGAAGAAGAATTCGCACCGCATCTGGAAAATGGCCGCCTGGTTCGTGTGTTGGAGGATTGGTGTGCTCCATTCCCGGGTTACCATTTGTATTACCCAAGTCGCAGGCAGCCATCGCGGGCTTTCACGCTCGTCATGAATGCACTGCGTGTGTAAGGAAGATTGATAAATCTCATTCATGACTTCAATCGCTGTAAGGTATTTCAGTTTTTCTGTCAGCTGATACCTTCTGGCAGGAAAGCAATTTGGCTGTCAGATCAATTCGGGTCGGGGGTAGGGCGTGCCCCGCAGCCCATCGGAGCAAAGTGGAGCAACTATGAAAATACGCATCGATGTTTCAGGCGGCCCGGTTACGGCAACGCTCGACAACAACGATTCCTCCATAGATTTCGTTAAGCAGCTGCCGATGAAACTGACACTGGACGACTACGCCTCGACCGAGAAGATCAGCGTCCTGCCCGAGCCATTATCGACACAGGGCGCGCCAGCTGGCTTCACGCCTTCGGCGGGTGACATTGCCTTCTATGTGCCATGGGGAAATCTCGCCATTTTTTATAAAGGCTTCAAGTATTCGAGCGGCCTTATCAAACTCGGCAGAGTTGATTCCGGTCTGGACATACTCGCGCGCCCAGGCCCCCTCGAAGTGAAGATCACATTGGTCGATGAGTGATCCCCCAAAGCGATCAGAACCATGCCGGTAAAACTGTCTGTGGCGTAGGGGGCGGTGAGGTCTTTTCGTTCATACGTTTCACACCAATGGCAGAGAACCAATGCAGCTGACTCGTGCCAACTTTGGCGATTTTATCTACTTTTTAGCCGTCGCCCGCCATTCCAGCTTCAGTCGTGCGGGTGTTGAGGTGGGGATAAGTGCGTCTGCGCTGAGCCACGCTATCAAGGGGCTGGAGGCGAGATTGGGGGTTCGTTTGCTCAATCGCACGACCCGCAGCGTCACCCTGACGGCAGCCGGTGAAGAACTGCTGGCACTGATAAGCGAACCTGTCGACAAAATCGACCAGGCCATTGAGCTGTTGAATAAGTTCCGTGATGAGCCCACGGGTCGTATACGGCTGAATGTTTTCAGCGACGCGGCGCTTCTTTTGTTGGCACCCGTTTTATCGACATTTGCCCATCGTTATCCCGATATCGAAGTGGAAGTCTCAACCACCAACAGTATGGTCGACATTGTTGAAGGAGGCTTCGACGCTGGGATCAGGTATGGCGCTACCGTACCTGAAGGCATGATTGCCCAAAGCCTCTCCCCCCCTGTTCGATGGGTCGTGGTAGGAACCCCCGATTACCTCGACCGATGTGGCATGCCTCTGCACCCAGAGGATTTGAAACAGCACAGTTGTTTAAGGTTTCGGCTAGGCAACGGTCGGATGTACAACTGGGAGTTTGAGAAAGAGGGTGAAAAATTAGAGATCCCAGTGTCCGGTAATGTCGTGTTGGATGAGACGCGGATGATGCTCGCCATGGTCACCCAGGGCGCTGGGCTGACTTATTGTGCCGAACCCATTGTCGCGCCGCTTGTAGCGGAAGGAACTTTACAAGTGGTTTTGGAGGATTGGGTCAGTGTTGGTCCAGGCTTCCATATCTATTACTCAAGCTACCGGCAGGTGCCGATCACGCTGCGTTTGCTGATCGACTTGATCAGAGAGTTGCACCCGCTTGGATAGTTGGCGATCGACCGCGACTTTGCCGGATTCGCTTTGGGAGAGAGATCTGATATGTCCAGTTTGAACGCATTGCTCGATGCCATCCACGTCGAACAGAACGAGGGTCGAGAGTCTGTACTCGCCACCGTTGTGAAAGTCGAGGGTTCGGCGTATCGCCGTCCGGGGGCGCGCATGCTCGTTTCACAATATGGACGTCCGGAGGGCACTATCAGTGGTGGCTGTCTGGAGGCTGATGTGGTGCGAAAGGCCTGGTGGCTAAGTGAGTCGGGCCCGGTGATTCGTAGCTACAGCACAGCCGAGGCCACAGACGAAGAGGGCGGTGAAGAGTCCCTTGGTTTCGGGCTGGGCTGCAACGGCAAGGTATATGTGTTGTTTGAGCGAATACCAGCTACAAAGCAATGCGCTGTGCTTGATGCTTTACGCAAAGTAAGAAGCAACCAGAGACCCGTAGCAATCGCAACGGTAATAGCGGGCTCACGCAATAGCCGTGCAGATGTTGGAGACCGTGTGTTCCTGGAATCTGGCGCGGCGCCCTTCGGGGGACTCTACCATCCTGCACTGAACGAGCGAATTACCGCTGATCTGCGTCTCACATTGGACCAGCAAAAATCTACGCGGCAACGCTATACCGAAGGCTACGCAGAGGTAGAGGTTTTTCTAGAATACGTCGCGCCACCACCGCGTCTGATGATCTTTGGGGCGGGCCATGATGCGCAGCCGTTGGTACGGATCGCAAAAATCTTGGGGTGGCATGTCACCGTTGTTGATAGTCGCCCACATTTCGCCCGTCCGGAACGTTTTCCCGAAGCGGATCGGGTGTTGAGCGCCGATATAGGCGGGCCTTTCGAATTTCGAAAATTTGTGGAGGGGGCGTGTGTGGCGGTAATGTCCCATAGCCTGAGCCAGGATGCGCATTGGTTGAAAGGCGCGTTACAAGGTAATCCCCGTTACGTCGGTCAGCTCGGGCCGCGTGATCGAACCGAGCGTCTGCTTGATGAAATAACGCGACAGACAAACAGCCTGCCTGCGCTGGACCGATTGCACTATCCAATGGGTTTGGATTTGGGTGGAGACACCCCGGAAAGTGTGGCGATGGCGGTGCTTGGGGAGATGCAGGCCGTCCTGAATGGGCGAGCGGGTGGAAGTCTGAAGTTGCGGACGTCAACGATCCACGAAACTTGTCAGCTTGAGCCCAGATGTTCCCGTGAATTATCCATGGCAGAGTCGTAGAAGGCTTGAGTTGGAAGCTCCGGCAGGATATGAGCCTCGCCGATGCGCTGCACGCATTCGAGGCCAAAACTGATAAAAACTCACTAATCGAAATGCTGTCCTCCGTTAATCGCTGGATATAGAGCGTTGTGAGTAATCTGCAAAATTCTGAAAACATTTTATTGCTGAATATCACTCATTGGTGATTTCAGTAAAGTCGGGCTAATCCTCAGGCCCCTCCATTGTTAGCATGCTCACATAACAATCCAATGCGCAGCGCATTGGCTCATCGGGTTTATTAACCCGGTCAATAAGCTTGATCTTCGCACCGCGCCTCTTGCGCGTACTTGCCGAACTCTGTCTCCCCATTGCCGTCAGCAGCTGTTTCAGCCTGTGCTGCGGCAGTTTGCAAACTCATGCGCGCATTTTTCAGCGCGATGTTCGAGGACTTTATGCCATTCAAGCCTATCTTTCCTGCTTTGGTGACCGCCATTGCTTTTGCCACGATGCTCAGTGGATGCAACAAGGAGCAGGCTGCTGCTACCCCGGCGCAAGCCCCTCAAGTCAGTGTGGTGACCCTGAAACCTCAGGCGGTGACCTTGTTCAACGACCTGCCCGGGCGTACCAGTGCCTACCGCCTTGCTGAGGTTCGGCCGCAGGTGGATGGCATCGTCCTGAAACGCTTGTTCAAGGAAGGCGCAGATATCAAGGCTGGTCAGCAGCTTTATCAGATCGATCCATCAACTTACGAGGTGACGCTCGCCAGTGCGCAGGCCAGTTTGGAGCAATCTCGCTCGCTGACCACCCGGTATCGGCAACTGATCGATGAGCAGGCGGTGAGCAAGCAGGAGTATGACACCGCTCGATCTCAGCAGATGCAGGCAGAGGCACAAGTCAAGGGCGCCCAGATCAATCTGAGATATACCAAAATGTTCGCGCCCATCAGCGGGCGAATTGGACGTTCGGCTGTGACCGAGGGTGCGCTAGTTTCTAATGGCCAAGCAGCCCCCCTTGCGATTATCCAGCAACTCGACCCCATTTATGTCGATGTCACTCAGCCTTATGGCGAGGTGCTCAAACTGCGTCGGGCTCTTGAAAGCGGGCAGTTGCAGAAAACTGCTGACAGGGCTGCGAAAGTCAGCCTGACACTTCAGGACGGTAGCCAGTATCCGCTGCAGGGTTCGCTGGAGTTTTCAGAAGTCTCCGTCGACGAAGCAACCGGCTCGGTCACCCTGCGCGCCGTGTTCCCCAACCCCGATCACTTGCTGCTGCCCGGGATTTTTGTGCATGCGCGGTTGCAGGAGGGGGTCGCCGAGCAGGCCATTCTTGCTCCACAGATTGGTGTGACCCGGGATCTCAAGGGCACCCCGACCGCCATGGTCGTTACCGCCGATAACAAAGTCGAGCAACGCCAGCTCAAGGTTGGCCGCACCGTCGGTGCGAATGTGCTGGTGGAAAGCGGCTTGAGCGCCGGAGACAAAATCATCGTCGAAGGGCTTCAGTTCATTAAGCCGGGGATCACCGTGGTCGCTCAGGAAGCGATGACAGATGAGGCGAACAGAGCCCCTGTAGCGCTAAACACCAGCGCTAAGGCGGAGTAGACCATGTCGAAGTATTTTATTGATAGACCGATCTTCGCGTGGGTGCTTGCACTGATCATCATGCTCGTTGGGGCATTGTCGATCCTCAATTTGCCGATCAATCAATACCCTGACATCGCACCGCCCGCTGTCGCGATTCAGGTTTCTTACCCCGGTGCTTCCGCGCAGACAGTGCAAGATACGGTCGTGCAAGTGATCGAGCAGCAGATGAACGGCATCGACAATCTGCGCTACATCTCTTCGGAGAGTAATGCCGATGGCAGCATGCGAATCATCGTGACCTTCAACCAGGGTACCAACCCGGATATTGCCCAGGTTCAGGTACAGAACAAGCTGAACCTGGCCACGCCGCTGTTGCCGCGGGAAGTGCAGCAGCAAGGGCTGCGCGTCACAAAATTCCAACAGAATTTCATGATGTTCATCGGTCTGGTTTCCACCGATGGAAAACATACCAAGGAGGACCTATCCAACTACATCGTCTCAAATATCCAGGACCCGATTTCGAGGACTTCAGGTGTTGGTGACTTTCAGATTTGGGGCACGCAATACGCCATGCGAGTCTGGCTGGACCCGGCCAAACTGAACCAGTTCCAGTTGACGCCAGTCGACGTGACCGAGGCGATTGAGGCGCAGAACGTACAGGTAGCTTCGGGCACGATCGGTGGTCTTCCTGCGCGCAAAGGTACGGTGTTTACCGCAACTATCATCGGCAAGACGCGACTGCAGACCTCCGAGCAATTTGGTGACATTTTGCTTAAGGTCAATAGCGACGGCTCCCAGGTGCGCCTGAGTGATGTGGCTGATATCAGTTTGGGCGGTGAAAACTACAGCATCAACGCCCAAGCCAATGGCAAGCCTGCCTCGGGTATCGCCATCCGCTTGGCCACAGGCGCCAACGCCCTTGATACCGCCAGGGCGATTCGCGCCACGGTCGACCGACTGAAACCATTCTTCCCGGCCGGGATTGAAGCGGTGTACCCGTATGACACGACGCCGGTGGTCACCGAATCCATCAGCGGAGTGATGCATACACTGGGCGAGGCGGTAGTTCTGGTCTTTCTGGTCATGCTGCTGTTTTTGCAAAATCTGCGCGCCACCATCATTACGACTTTGACAGTGCCCGTTGTGTTGTTGGGTACGTTCGGCGTCCTTGCCGCGGCCGGCTTCTCTATCAATACCTTGACCATGTTCGGCATGATCCTGGCGATTGGATTACTCGTCGACGATGCGATTGTGGTGGTTGAAAACGTCGAACGGGTGATGGCGGAGGAGCACCTGTCACCCAGGGAGGCCACGCGCAAATCGATGGGGCAGATCCAGGGAGCGCTGGTGGGTATTGCCTTGGTGCTTTCGGCGGTGCTGTTGCCCATGGCTTTCTTTGGTGGCTCCACTGGCGTGATCTACCGGCAGTTCTCGATCACTATCGTATCGGCCATGGCGCTTTCGGTATTTGTTGCTTTGGTATTCACCCCGGCGCTTTGCGCCACGCTGCTCAAGCCCATCGATCCGACAAAGCACGGTCAGCCCAAGCGCGGTTTTTTTGGATGGTTCAACAGACGGTTCGATGCCTGCGTCAACGGATATGAGCAGGGCGTAGGCCAGATCATTCGGCATAGGGTGCCGGGCTTTATGGTTTACCTGGTAATCGTCGCCGGCACGATCTGGATGTTCGCCCGGATACCGACCTCGTTCCTGCCCGATGAAGACCAGGGTTTGATTTTTACGCAGGTGCAGACGCCGGCCAACAGCTCGGCTGAGACCACGCAAAAAGTGCTTGATCGCATGAGTCAGTACTTGCTGGACAAAGAGCACGGAGAAGGTAAAGCCGTTGCGACGGTGTTCACCGTTAACGGCTTCAACTTTGCCGGCCGCGGGCAGAATTCAGGGATTGCGTTCGTCAACCTGAAGCCATGGGATGAACGAGACAGTGACAATACTGTGTTCAAAATTGCCCAGCGTGCCCAGCAAGAGTTCCTGAAGTACCGCGACGCCCTGGTATATGCGGTGGTTCCGCCTTCGGTACTGGAGTTGGGTAACGCCACCGGCTTCGATTTCTACCTGCAGGACCAGGATAGCGTGGGCCATCAAAAACTCATGGAAGCGCGCGGCAAGTTTCTTGAGCTGGCTGCCCAGAGCCCGGTCCTCGCCGGTGTTCGCCCAAACGGCTTGGCCGACGAGCCACAGTACCACCTGACCATCGACGACGAGCGCGCGCGGGCGATGGGTATTTCTCTGGCCGATATCAACACCACGCTGTCAGTGGCATACGGCAGTAGTTATGTGAACGATTTCGTTGATCGCGGCCGAGTTAAGCGGGTGTACGTACAGGGCCAGCCTGACTCGCGCAGCACCGCAGAGGATCTGAGTAAATGGTTCGTGCGTAACAACCAGGGTCAGATGGTCCCGTTCTCGGCATTTGCGAGTGCCGAGTGGATCTTCGGCTCACCAAAACTGTCGCGCTACAACGGCGTTCCTGCCGAGCAAATTCTCGGGACTCCCGCCCCGGGTTACAGCTCTGGCCAGGCGATGGCGGAGGTCGAGCGAATTGCAGAACAACTGCCGCCCGGCGTAGGCATCTCTTTTACCGGGTTGTCCTATGAAGAGCGTCTTTCAGGGTCACAAGCGCCTGCTCTGTATGCGCTGTCGATTCTCGTCGTGTTTCTATGTCTGGCGGCACTCTATGAAAGCTGGTCGATCCCGATTGCGGTCATCTTGGTCGTGCCTCTTGGGGTAATCGGCGCGCTAATGGCCACGGCATTGCGGGGACTGTCCAACGACGTGTTCTTCCAAGTGGGTCTGTTGGTGACTGTGGGGTTGGCGGCGAAGAATGCGATCCTGATCGTCGAGTTTGCCAAGGAATTGAATGAAAAAGGTACACCGTTGCTGGAAGCGACGGTCGAGGCTTGTCGTATGCGTCTGCGTCCGATCGTGATGACGTCCTTGGCATTCATTCTCGGCGTGCTGCCTCTGACCATTTCCAGCGGAGCCGGCTCTGGCAGTCAGCACGCCATCGGCACGGGGGTGATCGGCGGCATGATAACGGCCACCGTTCTGGCGATTTTTTGGGTTCCCCTGTTCTTCGTTTCCGTTTCAACCTTGTTTAAAGGCAGCCGCAAGAAGCAGGACGAAACTGCTATGCGTGAGGAGGCAGGCCAATGACTCGCTCTTTAATCGGTCTCGCGATCAGCGCCGCTGTTCTGAGTGGTTGCTCACTGATCCCTGAGTATCAGCGACCGCAGGCTCCAGTTGCGGCGCAATATCCGCAGGGTCCTGCCTATCAGGCAACCAACGCTGCCGACCAGGCCGCTGTGGAGCAGGGGTGGCGCGAGTTTTTCCACGATCCGGCATTGCAGCGATTGATCCAGACTGCCTTGATCAATAACCGCGACCTGAAGGTCGCGGCACTGAACGTTGAGGCGTACCGGGCGCAATACCGAATCCAGAGAGCTGACCTGTTTCCGGCGATTGGCGCCAACGCCAGCGGAACACGACAGCGACTGCCGAGTGCTCAGACGCAGTCCGGTCAGGCCAGTATTTCCAGCCAATATGACGTCAACCTGGGAATCAGTTCGTACGAGTTGGATCTGTTTGGTCGCATCGCCAGTCTCAGCCAGCAGGCATTGGAAACGTATCTGTCTACCGCCCAGGCCCGACGCTCGACCCAGATCAGCATCGTTTCGAGCGTGGCCAATGCCTACCTCACCTGGCAAGCTGACCGTGAATTGCTCAAGCTCACCGAGAATACATTGGGCGCCTATGAAGAGAGCTTGCGTCTGACCGCTCGGAGCAATCAGGTGGGTGTGGCTTCTGCGCTTGATCTCGCACAGGCGCGTACCTCGGTGCAAGGTGCGCGGGCGAGCTTGGCAAACTACCAGCGCCGGGTAGCCGAAGACGAGAATGCTTTGGTGCTTCTTCTCGGTACAGGACTGCCCGCCGATTTGCCAGAGCCACAGTCCTTGGATGGCGACTTGCTCGCCAACGTACCGGCCGGACTGCCTAGTGATTTACTCGTCCGCCGTCCTGACATCCTAGCTGCCGAGCATTCGCTCCTGGCGGCTAACGCAAATATCGGTGCGGCGCGAGCGGCGTTTTTTCCTAGCATCAGCCTTACGGCAAATGCTGGCACCTCGAGCGCGAATCTGGATGGGCTGTTCAAAAGTGGCTCAGGCAGTTGGGCGTTTTCCCCTACCATCAGCTTGCCGATTTTCAATGCTGGCGCGTTACGCGCTAGTCTGGATTACTCAAAGATCCAGAAAGACATTGGTGTGGCCAACTACGAGAAAGCTATCCAGACTGCTTTCCAGGAGGTCTCCGACGGGTTGACTGCACGTAAAACTTACGTCGACCAGTTGCAGGCACAGAAGGATCTCGTTAACGCCAGCCAAGATTATTATCAGCTTGCCGAGCGTCGCTATCGAATCGGCGTGGACAGCCACCTGACTTTCCTGGACGCGCAGCGCTCGCTGTTTAGCAGCCAACAAGGGCTGATCAACGATCGTCTTGCGCAGTTGCAGGCTGAAGTGAGCTTGTATCGTGCACTGGGTGGGGGATGGAACGAGCGGGGCACGCATAAACTCTGAGGGCGACTAAGCAAAAACGCCCGGCGATAGGCCGGGCGTTATTGTTTTAGCGTGGAGTGAAACTGTCATGATTACTGTGTACTTAGGTGGTACCTCGCTGTCACCTGCTCTGCGGGAAATTACAAGCAGGGCATTTTGTCAGTTTGAGCCAAGGTATTACCTTTGCTGTCAATAAGTTCAATTTTTACCTCTTTTCCCGCACTACTTTCCATCAAGGTGTAACGTTCATTCGGTAAGAAATTGTCATAGGACAGGGTGGCAACACAGCGGTGTTGGCTTTCCTGGTAGCCCTTGGTAACTACCCCAACTTCCATCGTATGCGCCCCTGGCGATACTTTGAAATAAGTCAGGTTCTCTGCACGTTGCGTATCCAGGCGTCTGGCCAGCATTTCATCACCGATCTGCTCGTGAAGATTGACAATGGATTCGCCATCCTTAAGCGTCGGAAGTTCAGTCGCGCAGCCAGCCAGGCCGGTGATTAAAATGATAGAAGCTGTAAGTTTGGCAAGGTTCATAAGTGTCCTGAGTTCTTTGGGGGTCGAGAATAGCTATAAGCTTGTTCTGAACCGTTAAATAGGGAAGGTTTTAAGCAAGCTGTTCCCGCCTAATAACGCATTGGTTTGGGAACGTGCGCCCGTTGCTTCTGTGGATGACGCGAGATGATCGAGGGCGGCAAGGGTTAAGATGCCTACTCGATATCCGGAATGAATTTGTTGTCGGTATGGGGATATTCTACAGGCTGATTTTTAATTGATTAGCCTGTGAGCTATTGATGCAGTGCTGAGCTTTACTCACTAATGATGAGCCATCCACGACGCCGGGCGCCTGAATCCCTCAGGTGTTGCAGGTGATATTTGCTGCGCGTTGGACGTTACCGTCATCGAATCTATCGTCGACCAATCAGTTGTTTCTGTCGCTGAGACGATCAGCCTTTAACGATGAGGCGCGAGTTTCGTTCATTGCGGAAGGCCAGTTCTTCAATGGTTTGCGTGGCGTACTCTGCGTCTTCGCGAGCCTGCAGGATTATCCCGTGATGTGCGGATTTACTACACACCGGATCAGCATTGCTGGCGTCCCCCGTGAGCATGAACGCCTGGCAGCGACAGCCACCGAAGTCCTTTTCTTTTTCATCGCAGGAGCGGCACGGTTCGGGCATCCAGTCATAACCGCGGAAACGGTTGAAACCGAACGAGTCGTACCAGATGTGCTGCATGCTGTGGTCGCGCACATTGGGAAACTGCACCGGCAGCTGTCGGGCGCCGTGACAGGGCAGTGCCGTGCCGTCCGGCGTGACGGTGAGGAAAATGCTGCCCCAGCCGTTCATGCAGCCCTTGGGGCGTTCTTCATAGTAGTCCGGCGTGACAAAGATCAACTTGCACGGATTGCCTTCGGCTTCCAGCTTGGCGCGGTATTCATTGGTGATGCGCTCGGCGCGTACCAGTTGCTCCCGGGTGGGCAGCAGGCCGACACGGTTCAATTGCGCCCAGCCGTAGAACTGGCAGGTGGCGAGTTCGACGAAGTCGGCCTCCAGGGCAATGCACAGCTCGATGATGCGGTCGATCTTGTCGATGTTGTGCCGGTGGGTCACGAAGTTCAGCACCATCGGATAGCCGTGGGCCTTCACCGCCCGGGCCATTTCCAGTTTTTGCGCGAAGGCTTTCTTCGAGCCGGCCAGGAGGTTGTTCACCTGCTCGTCGCTGGCCTGGAAACTGATCTGGATATGGTCCAGCCCGGCCTTCTTGAAGTCACTGATTTTCTGTTCGGTCAAGCCGATGCCGGAGGTGATCAGGTTGGTATAGAAACCCAGCCAGCGCGCTTCACCGATCAGCTCGGCCAGGTCCTGGCGCACCAGCGGCTCGCCGCCGGAAAAACCCAGCTGCGCGGCGCCCATCTCCCGGGCTTCGCGAAAGACCTTGAACCACTGCTCGGTGCTCAGCTCCTTGCCCTGCTCGGCGAAGTCCAACGGGTTGGAGCAGTACGGGCATTGCAACGGGCACCGATAGGTCAGCTCCGCCAGCAGCCACAGCGGCAGGCCGACTTCCGGCCTGGGCGGCAGGGCACGGGTGTCAGGCAAGTTCGATCCAGTGCTGTGCACGGGCGACCTCCATGAATTGCTCGATGTCGTCACCAAGTTCCGGCACGTCGGGAAACTGCTTGGCCAACTCGTCGATGATGGTCGCGACATCCCGTTCGCCGTCGATCAGGCCACCGATCAGCGCAGCGCTGTCGTTCAACTTGATCATGCCTTCAGGATAGAGCAGCACGTGGCCTTTCTGGGCCGGTTCGTACTGGAAACGATAGCCGGGGCGCCAGCGCGGGGTTTGGCTGCGGTCGAAACTCATAAGGTAATTCCTTTGTGCCAAACCCGTTGGTCGGTCACGCTGTGATAGGGCGGGCGATTCAATTCGTAGGCCATGCTCATGGCGTCGAGCATGCTCCAGAGGATGTCCAGCTTGAACTGGAGAATCTCCAACATGCGTTCCTGCCCTGCGCGGGTGGTGTAGTGCTGCAAGGTGATCGCCAAGCCATGCTCCACATCGCGCCGGGCCTGGCCCAGGCGGGTGCGGAAGTATTCATAGCCGGCCGGGTCGATCCACGGGTAATGCTGGGGCCAACTGTCCAGGCGCGACTGGTGGATCTGCGGGGCGAACAGTTCGGTCAGCGAGCTGCTGGCGGCCTCTTGCCAACTGGCCCGGCGGGCGAAGTTGACATAGGCGTCCACCGCGAAGCGCACCCCTGGCAACACCAGTTCCTGGGAGCGCAGTTGGTCGGGGTCCAGGCCCACCGCCTGGCCCAGCCGCAGCCAGGCTTCGATGCCGCCGTCTTCGCCGGGCGCGCCGTCATGGTCGAGCAGGCGCTGGATCCACTCGCGACGGATTTCCCGGTCTGGGCAGTTGGCCAGGATCGCGGCGTCCTTGAGCGGGATATTCACCTGATAGTAGAAACGGTTCGCGACCCAGCCCTGAATCTGCTCGCGAGTGGCGCGGCCTTCATACATCGCCACGTGATACGGGTGATGGATGTGGTAATACGCGCCCTTGGCACGCAGGGCCGCTTCGAACTCGGCGGGGGACAGGGGGGTGTCAGTCATTTCGGTTGCTCCTACAGTTCAATACTCATGCCGTCGTAAGCCACTTCGACATTGCGCCGCACCAGCTCGGCCCGCTCGGCGGAGTCTTCATCGAGGATCGGGTTGGTGTTGTTGATATGGATAAGGACCTTGCGCTGATTGGGCAGTTGCTCCAGCACTTCCAGCATCCCGCCGGGACCATTCTGCGCCAGGTGGCCCATTTCCCGGCCGGTGCGGGTGCCAACGCCACGGCGCTGCATTTCATCGTCGTTCCACATCGTGCCGTCCACCAGCAGGCAATCGCTGCCGGCCATGATCTCCAGCAATGGCCCATCGACCTTGCCCAGGCCGGGGGCGTAGAACAGTTTGCCGTCGGTGCGCAGGTCTTCGACGATCAACCCGATGGTATCGCCGGGGTGCGGATCGACGCGGTGCGGTGAATAGGGCGGCGCGGCGCTGCGCAATGGCAACGGGGTGAAGCGCAGGTTCGGGCAGGTCGGGACGGTGAAAGACTGGTCGAGTTCGATACGGTTCCAGCTCAGCCCGCCGTTCCAGTGGGTCAGCATGTTGAACAGCGGGAAACCGGTGCTCAGGTCTTCATGGACCATGTCGGTGCACCAGACCTGATGCGGGCACCCTTCCCGCAGGCTGAGCAGGCCCGTGGTGTGGTCGATCTGACTGTCCATCAGGATGATCGCGCCAATGCCGGTGTCCCGCAGGGCTCGGCCCGGCTGCATAGGGGCGAAACTCTGAAGCTGGGCGCGAATGTCCGGAGAGGCGTTGCACAGCACCCAACTCACACCGTCATCGGAAATCGCGATGGATGACTGAGTGCGCGCCTGGGCCCGCAGGCTGCCGTTGCGAAAACCTGCGCAATTGGCGCAGTTGCAGTTCCACTGGGGGAAACCGCCACCGGCCGCGGAACCTAGAATCTGGACGAACATGGCTGCTCCATCATTCTGGAACTTAAAATAAAGCGCCTCGGCAGGCCGAGGCGCTGTCCATCAGATACAAACTTAACGGTTTGCGAAGTACATGGTGACTTCAAAACCGATACGCAGGTCGGTGTAAGCAGGTTTGGACCAAGACATGAAAGTACTCCTATCAAGTGATGAGACGTTTGTCAGGTACATATTTCTGAGTTTGGTTGGGATCATTTTGCAGCGTTCCAAGGCGCGCCCAACCTACGGCGCCGTGTTTCGGCTGTTATACCTCGTCTTGTGCTGCCGGACGATCGGACAACAGGACGGCTTCGGGAAATTGCTCCAAGTACGAGAACGAGTGACTCGACAATTTAGAGGCCAGGGCGGCGACGCACTTCGTGAGCAGTTGAACTCGATTCTGTAGGCTGCAAAACGTCATTGTCGTAGTCTCCCGTGTTTGTGCGAATTCAGGCTGAAAATAAATTGCATAGGAAGAGCCTCTTACAGACTGGTCTCGAATTTCAAACCGGCCACCCATGCATCCCTGACCTCGCTGACTCCGCCAGGATTGCCTACAAATTGCAGGTTGGGGCGCACGGTCAGCCACTTGGTCACGCCGAAGCCATAGTAAATTTCCATGTTGGTTTCTGAGCTTTGTGTCGGTGTGTAGCGAGGGTCGTCGTAATCGCTCACCCCCGCCCGGTCGTTCAGTTGCTGCTGACGATCTGTGAAACGGTTATTCACATGGAGACTGGCGATGGCGACGCCGATCTCGTCATTCGGGCGAGATTTGAAGGGGGCCGTGTAGTAAGCGCCTACTTGCGCATAGCGATCGATCATATTGGTGGCTTTGTCATGCACGGTGGCATAGGCAAACACCGTCAGCCCGCGAGCAGCGAAGTCCGGATCTTTCCAGACTTGTTGTTGCCCGGCAATCCATGCGCCGTGTTTACTGTCGCGGGATTTTGCTATGCCGTTTTCTTCTGTGTTGACGTCGTTTGCGTCACGGCTGCTGTAATACGCCCCTACGCGATATTCCCCTGGCAGCCGTCCGGCTCCCAGCGACGTGGTATGGACCAGCTCGACAGGTACCAAGGTACCCTCATTGCCGCTGCCGCTGAGTTTGAAGCCGTTACCTATTTCCAGGTAGGAAGGGTTTTGTTCGTACGCACCGATCTGCGCATAAGTGTTATCGCTCAATGCGACCTTTACACGGCCCGCCCATTGAGTGATTGGCCAGTTATAAATGATATCGCCGGCCCAGTTACCAGGCTGCGCGCCGCAAAATGCCAAGTTCTGGAATTTGCAGGGGAAGCTGCCGAAGTCCTCGCCAAAATTCATGCGACCCAGTTTGATATCCAGCCCGCCGTCAAAGAACTTTTGACGATACCAGAGTTGCGTAAGTCGCCAGGTCTGGCCGCGCCCGTATACCTCTTGAACCTGACTGATGCCTCCCACACGAGGATCGGTGAGTACATCGTTGGTTAGATTGCGCCCGTTACGATCCGATATGGTGAATTGAAAATCAGCATCTTCCCAGCCAAGTATTTTCTCAAGGTCAAAATTGCTCATCAGCGCAAGTTGGTCGGTATACCGCGCCGTGGTGTGCGAATCGTAGCCACCAGCAAGATTCGTCGCTGCGTCGCCCGTGTAGAGCACGTTAAAGGTATAACCTTTTTCCAGCAATTCTGTGCGTAGGCCGCCCCAGTCTCCCAACATCCAAGGGGATTCGGGACTGAAGGCTTCTTGTGCATGACTGTTGGCCGCTCCGCAAAGCAGCAGCAATGCGATGGAAGTATTAAGCGTGTTGCAGTTCAAATGAGTGGTCATGATAATCTCTGCTTTTGTTTTTATTAGTCAGATAATCGAACACATCTTCAGGTTGGTCTTCCGCTCGGAAGAGCATTAAAGAATGTCTGCAACGGTTGATCCCAGCGAAGCTCTACTGGATTTTTTGTGGACGCGTCGAGCTTGACGTGACACACGGTAAGTTGATGAGAAGACGGGACCTAAGTCATGTCACGTCTGTTCTTGAGAAATGTCTCGGTAATTTATTTGAGCATCTGTAAAACTCTCCTTGTGATTCTCATGAAGGTTACTTTCAACTTAACGGCGCCGAGGATGCCGTCGGCGCGCTCTTGAAAAACACCTGTCATTCGCCGCCCGCACTGATCGGGTTGGGTTGGCGTTTTTCAATGGTGTATTTCAGCAACGCAGCGCTGCGGAATATGCCGTGGGCGAATTTGCTGTAGGGCATGGTCAGGAAGAACGCCATGACCAGGCCCAGATGGATCGCAAGCAACAGGCCCAACGCACTGGTTTCGCGCCCGGCAAGCAATGCCAGGCCGCTGGCGCTGACCAGGAACAAGAGCGCGATGAAGCCACGGTCCATGGGTTTCTGGTTCTCATCACCCTGTTGCGGGTTACGCCGCAAATTCATCCAGAGCAAACCTGCCGGGCCGATCAACAGACCTACACCACCGAAAATGCCGAGCAATACCGGCAGGCTCAAAATCGGGTACGGCGCCGACCAATCCAGCAAAAAGTGATAAAGGGTGGCAACGCCCGTGGCTGCGAAGCACAACATGAACCCGTAGAAAGTGAGGTGATGAAAGCGGCGGCGCCAGAGGGTGAATTCGTCGTCAGCGTTGTTGCAGCCTTCCCCATGTCCGCCGTCCAGGTACTTGAGTTGTGCGACGTTGGCGCCGGCCTCCAGTGCTGCACTGGCTTTCAACGGCAGCGGTGCCTCGGCGGGTGAGATTTCGCGCCAGAATCGACGCACGCCGATGCCTAGGGCCAACACGGCGAAACCGAACACCGCACTGAACATCAGTGCCAACGTGTTGTGTGGAAAGATCTTGTAGAAGTTACCGTCTGGCATGGCAATGAACAGGTTGCCCATGATCATCAAGGTCAGCGATAGGAACAGCGCCAACCCCGCGCCTGAAGCCAGTGCCAAGGTAAGGCCGTTGCGTTGGTACAATTTGCCCAGTGGCTGCGGCCAGGCGTAATTGGTGTAGGTTTCCAGACGTACCTTAGCCATGGCTTTGGGCACGTTGACGGCAAATTCGTGCGGGGCAGCGTATTGGCAGGCTGACAGGCATGCGCCGCAGTTGTGGCAAAGGTTCGCCAGGTAGTGAATGTCGGCCTGACCGAATTCCAGATGCCGGGTCATTGCGGGGAATACGGCACAGAAACCTTCGCAATAGCGGCAGGCATTGCAAATGGTCATCTGCCGTCCGACTTCGGTTTCCTGCAGGTTGAGGACCGGGATCAGTTGACTGGATACCTGGGGATCAAACAGCTGCATGTTGAAGCTCCGATTTCACAGGAGAAAGGCCAAACCCCGCACAAAGCGCGGCCTGTACGCCGGCGATTCGTCCGAAGGCGGTACCGATGGCCATGCCAATACCCGCGGTATAACCCTTGCCTAGTACGTTGCCAGCCATCATTTCTCCGGCGACAAACAGGTTCGGGCTGGCCTTGCCATCAAAGTGCACGGCGGCCGTTTCGTCGGTCGCCAAGCCGAGATAGGTAAAGGTGACACCTGGCTTGAGGGGGTAGGCGTAGTAGGGTGGTTTGGTGAGCGGCCTTGCCCAGTGAGTCTTGGCGGGAATAAGCCCTTCGGTATGGCAGTCGTCGAGCGTGGTGTGGTCGAACGTGCCGACATGGCAAGCGTTGTTGTAGTCTTCGATGGTTTTAACGAACTGCGTTTGCGGCAAGTTCAACAGGCGAGCAAGTTCTGGCAACGTCCGGGCTGTGGTTCCGGGGAACACCGGCGGCATGAAGCGGCCAAGCGCCTGTTGGTCGATAATCGAGTAGGCCTGCTGGTTGGGTTGTCCTGCAACCAGACGGCCCCAAATCGCATAACGCTTGGGCCAGAAATCCTCACCCTCATCGTAAAACCGTTCGCCATCGCGGTTGACAACCACGCCCAGGGACACGCAGTCGATGCGGGTACATATACCGCCGTCGTAAAGCGGAGCCCGGGCGTCGATGGCAACCATATGTGCCTGGGTCGGGTCGCCAACTGCATCGGCGCCAAGATCGAGCATTCGTCGCAACAACACACCGGTATTGAAGCGAGTGCCGCGGATCAGAAAGTTGTCCGATGGCCATTCACCACGCTCGTTTTGGCCCCAAGCCTCCCGTAACCATTCACGGTTGGACTCAAACCCGCCAGCCGCCAGGACGCAAGCGCGTGCTTCGATACGTTCCGCTGGGAATCGCTGTCCACCTATCATGCGTTCGGCCAGGTGAGCTGCGACGAAAGCACCGTTTTCCAGTTCTATGTCGGTGACTTGAGCGTCATAACGGATCTTCACGCCCAGGCGTTCGGCGCTGCGAAAGTAGGCATTGACCAATGCCTTGCCGCCGCCCATGAAAAACGCGTTGGTGCGAGCCACATGAAGAGCACCCGACAAGGGCGGCTGAAAGTGCACACCATGTGAACGCATCCAATCACGGCAAGATGACGATGCGCGAATGGCGATGCGCGCCAGTTTCTCGTTGGTAAGACCACCGGTGACTTTAAGCAGATCTTGCCAATATTCTTCTTCGGGATAGGCATCGACCAGCACATCCTGAGGCGCATCGTGCATGCAGCGCAGGTTGCGCGTGTGCTGCGAATTTCCGCCGCGCCAGACTTTCGGCGAGCCTTCCAGCAGCATCACGCTGGCGCCAGCCTCTCGTGCCATCAATGCGGCACATAACGCAGCGTTGCCGCCACCTATCACCAGAACGTCGACCATCGTATCTCCTCGATTCACTGGCAGGGCGAAGTGACTGCCGGCCAGTGGATTAACCATAGGGATGGGCTCATCGCGGCGAAAGGCGGATTTAGAGGTGAGGGCTTCAGTTTTAGTGAAGGGTGATGTTTCTGTGCAGGGGGATATGTGGCAGGCGTTACCACTCTCCCTGAAATACAAAACGCCCGATGCTAATGCACCGGGCGTTTTGATACTGAAATGGATATAGACCCATTTCAGAGGCAGGCAAATTTGCCCTGTCCAAGACTTTGGAGACAGGTCGCGATGGCCTGGCTCCTTAGTCGATCAGCTATTGTCAGCAGCGATCACTTGCTGTCTGGAATTGCAAAGGCAACCAGCTTCGAACCAGGCTTCGTACGATAATGCGGGCGCCCACCTTCGGCGACCACCACAAATTGCCTTCCGCTCACAGGACTGCGGTAGGTCATGGGTGTGGCATTGGCGCTGGTGGCCAGGCGGCTGCTCCACAGCTCCCGGCCGGTGGCGGCATCCAAGGCACGGAACGTATGCTCTGCTGCACCACCGATAAATACCAGGCCGCCACGTGTCGTCACGGCGCCACCGGCGGTCGGTGTACCGATTGGGATGGAGACCAGGGTCGGCAGACCGAACGGGCCAATGTCACGCGGTGAGCCAAATGGCTTGGACCAGATGAGCTTGCCACTGACAAGATCAACAGCGCCAATCAGGCCCCAAGGCGGCGCATTGCAAGGAATGCCAAGCTGCGAAAGGAAGTTGACCCGATAAGCACCGTAGGGCGTGTCAAGCATAGGCTGCTCGGCTTGTCCCCCTGCGTCCAGACCCGGTGCAATCCTGAAATTGCGTTGCGTTGCTTCTTCGCGTGTGACCAACTCGATTCGGTCAGGGACCTGAGTCCAGTTGACGATCATCAGCCCACGATCAACGTCCAGCGAGATGCCATTCCAGTTCACACCCCCCATTGAACCGGGATCGATCAAGACATTTTTGTCGAGCGTGATGGGCGTGAACTGGCCCTCGTAGCGCGATTGTTTGAACATGATCCGGCAAACCATCTGGTCGATCGGCGTCGCCCCCCACATGTCTTTTTCGCGCAGTTGAGGCCCCCTGAAAGCAGGGAGCTCGACAGAGGCAGGTTGGGTAGGGGACAGCCATTCGCCTTTAGCAATATCACGCTGAGGCACAGGCTGTTCTTCCACCGCCTTGATCGGCTCGCCAGTCTCGCGGTCGAGCACGAAAATCTCGCCGCGCTTGGTTGGTTGGATCAGTGCTGGCCGCATGCCCTTTGCGGTAGGCCAATTCAACAGAGTGGGCTGAGAAGCGACGTCATAATCCCAGATGTCATGGTGCGTGGCCTGAAATTTCCAGCGCAGTCGACCAGTCTCCGCGTCGAGAGCGATCACCGCACTGGAGATGTCCTCGTCATAGGGACGGCGCTGCCCACCGTAAGCATCAGGTGTCGCGTTGCCCACTGGCAAATAGACAAGACCGAGCTTCTCATCCGCGCTGATCGGGGCCCAGCTGTTGGGCGTGGAAGGCGTGTAATACTGTCCTTCAGGTGGCAGGCCGAGGCGATTTGGCGCGCCGGCATCAAAGGCCCAGGCGAGTTCGCCTGTTACTGCATCAAACGCCCTGATAACGCCGGACGGACCACCCCAGTATTGCCCGTCGGGAATGCCGCCACCGACGACAATCTTGCCGCGGATGACTTGCGGTGCCGAGCTGACATAGAACAAGCCATGGGGGTAAGGTGCGACGCCCTTTGTCAGATCGACTGCGCCGTTGTTACCAAACCCAGGGCAATACTCACCGGTTTTCGCATCCAGTGCCACCAGCGTGGGGTTGTGGCTGGGGGCGTAGATGCGCTCTGAGCAAAACCCATTGGCGTCAGGCACTTTGTAGTACGCCACACCCCGACAAGGTTTGCCCGACTGCGGTACGCCGTTGGAAATGTCGCGGCGCCACAATTCTTTGCCGGTTTCCGCATCGAATGCATGGATACCGTTATTGCCATCACACGCGTACAGGGAGCTACCCATCATGATGGGGGTGCCTTCGATCGCGTTGAGATCGCCGTTCACTGGCGCCATGTCGGCTTCCCAGACTTTGACCAGTTTCGAGACGTTGGTTGTGTCTATGTCTGCAAGCGGACTGAAGCGGGTCCCGCCCTGGTCATTGCCGTAGGCTTGCCAGTCGGTACGCTCGTTGTTGGCCAGTGGTTGAGGTAGTTTCGCTGGCGCCTGCGATTGCACGCCGCGTCTCAACATCGGAAAGTCCGGGGCATCGGGTCCGAAAGCGTGGCTGACGCTCCCCAAAGCAATTGCAGCGACCAGACCGCCGGCAAACGATGGCCAGCCGCGTGGAAGTTTCCGGGTGCTCGGCGCTGGCTTGAGTCGGGTGAAATGCGGTAGCAGAAGTACTGCGCCGAGAACAAACGGACCAATGAGCCGCGGCGCCAGTTGCCAGCCGTTAAAACCCACCTCCCACAAACTCCAGGCCGTGGTCCAGACCAGCATTGCGGCATAGACCCAAATCCCTCGCGCATCGCCGCGCCAGAGAAGTACAGCGCTTGTGATGAAGGCCAGCCCGGTAATCAGGTAGTACGCAGAACCTGCGTCCGCAACCAAGATGATACCGCCAATGGAAAGGGCCAGCCCAAGCATCAGTAATACAATGGCAAAGATACGACATACCCATCGCGAGGCTTTTGTCGTATCGCGCTTGGCATTCAAAGAGTCAGGCTCTGCGCCAATAGGGGTCATAGGGGTTTCTCCATGTGATCAATAGGACACACGTGTGGGGAACAAACATTGAGACGGCTCATTTGAATGACGCCGGCGGCAAGCCATGGGTAAACACCTTGGCGTGGAATATTGTCGCTCCTTGCCCCTTATCTCCATCACTGGTGACGGAGTACAAGGTGTTCGTATGGGGATCAATTGCGAGGCTAGTCGATAGCAGATTGTGCCCTTGTTCGCGCCCCGGCAGCAGCACCTGGCCAATCGGGATACCGATCTGGTTAAAGACCATTACACGACCTTGCCCATAGATCGCCACATAGACATTGCCATCGGCGTCGACCCGCATCGAATCGGGGGAGGGCCCCGTGAAACGGTAGGGGATGGACGAACTGATGGTGGCGATGGTAGTAGCGTTGGCCAGGTCGATGCGATGCAGAAGGTTGCGGCCAAATTCGGTTGCCCACAGCGTTTTTCCGTCTGGACTTAGCGTAACGCCGTTGGCCATCGAGAGATGCGGCAAGACGACAACGGGAGGCGAAAGATCGGGAGAAACGTAATAGATCCCGCCCTTTGGCTCGGTCGAGATACCTTTGAAATCACTGAAGTAGAAACCACCCTGTTTGTTGAACGCCAAGTCATTGGGCATGAATCCGGTGTCTTGCGCGATGATGGTTTGCATTCCCGTGCCATCGGGTTTGACCGCGAAAATCGCGCCGAGGTTGCGGTTCAGATCGAGAGCCGCGATGAACAGACGTCCGTCGGGATGAAATGCCAGTCCGCCAGGGGAGAGGTTCTCTATCGTGGCTACGATTGAAAGCTGTTTGGTCGGCGAGAGGCGAAGTACGCGTTTACCCGAAACATCACAGAAAAGCAGGTTGCCCTCGCGGTCAAATATGGCGCCTTCCAGTATCCGTCCTTCGTTGGATGCTTTGAACCAGGTTTGAGCAGTAACCGTTGGAAGGCCTCGTTCCGATACCGGGATGGGTACTGGGCCTTGGGTCTGCTTGTCGTAGGCCAATGCTGAAGAGGGGGGGAGTGGCCCGGCATATGCGCCTGTAGCGACGCTGGCGGCGCCAAGGGCCAGACAGGCCAGCAGGCTGCGGAGCTGGAGTTTTTTGAGCGCTCCATGAGCACTGGTGCTTTTTCTATCCGAACGTTTCCTACAGACATGGATGCTTGTCGCGTTTATCGCTGTGTGCGGTGCAGGCATGTCGAGTTGTGTCAGCGTGGGTAAAGCGGTCGTAGCGAATAGCCGGCTGGGGGGCGCGCCGGATATCGGCGCGACCAGCCTTTTGAAATTGAACGTTACGCCAATGCTCATAACGAACTCCATTGTGCAAAGCCTTTTACTCCCCCTCAGGGGCGTAGACTTGTTTATTGTTTGATAGGGTGAAGCTGTGTTTCTTACGCGTTAAGGTTGGGCACACGACCAGCGAATGTCAGTTCGCCGGAGGGAACCCCTACTTCAAATCTCTTCCCGGGGGTACTGGAGCACGAGAACCTCGGCACCTTGGTCACCTGCTTGGATCTCGAACTTTTCCTCAGTTGATTCCACGACGATCATGGACCAGAGAGGAAGCTCCTCTTCGCCATGCAGCACGCTGCCGTTTCCGACGAAAACGTAATAACCCGACGCAATACCAGGGGGCGGACCGTCCACCTTCATACCAGCGCCCAATCGTAATACCTGAGCGCGCAGGCCATCTGCCTCATCTTCAAAAAGCAGTTCCCAACTCGCTTCTTCGCGGGCCTGCATCACAGGGGCAATGGAGAACTTGATGGGCTCGGACGTCAGGTGCCGGCGTTTGCTGGGACGCAGTTGTTCCCGGTAGCCAGGCTCACTCAAATAGACCGGTTGGGAGTTTCCGGTGTACATCCGCATGGCGACGAAGGACAGCCCTTGCGGACCCGCCACGATCGGCCCGTAAGCCGTGTGATGGTCTTTGAACTGGACGGTGAGCGGCTCAAGTACCTGCCCGCGATTACCCAGTGTGCCACTGCCAGCGATGAACAACTGAAACATCGACACCCCGTGGAAATGGGGCACTACTGCTTCGTGTGCTCTGAGTTCAGACATTGTCGCCTGAGGGCCTGGGGCCCGCGCTTGAGAGCTCCGCGGGCCAAAGAAGGTCGTTCCCCAATGCTGGTTTCCGGTACCGGGCGAAACGATAACGCTCCGGTTTGCAAGGGCGTCTGCCCCACTGCGCGTGTAAATCATCACCAATGCTCCTATTGAATCTGCATGTATGCAGGACAAATCAACCGTCCATACGAGGCCGTAGCTGCCCTCGGTCGACGCAAAATCATACTAGCATGTGTTTTGATAATTAGCACAAGTTTCAATGAGTGGAACTTGTGCGTAACAGATGCGTGCTGGGTTAGCGCCGGTTCAAGCTTGTGTAAAAGGGTGTTTTAGGTTTCATTCATTGGAACCAATTCCAAAAATAATTGACTTTCGGCTGGCTGCGGACGACAGTGCACCGTGGCAGCTCTGCTTTTGGGGAGAGCAGAGAAACGACTGCATCTCTTTACCTCGTCTCCCGATTTTCGATAGCGATCAAGGGCTTCAGTACCGATATGAATAATTACAAAAACTTGCTTGAACCACGTTCGATTGCGGTTGTAGGCGTGTCGGAGGATGCGGGACGTCCCGGCTCTCAGGCCGTAAGAGCTCTGATGAGCAATGGATACACCGGTGCGATCTATCCGGTGAATCCCAAATACGAAACCTTTGAAGGTTTGAAGTGCTATGGGTCCGTTGCCGATATCGAAGGCGACGTCGACCTCGTAGTGGTTGGCGTTCCTGCGCAGGGTGTTTTAGCCGTGCTGGAATCGAGTGCGCAGAAGAAGGTTCCTTTTGCGGTGGTTCTGAGCGGTGGCTTTCGAGAGAGCGGTCCGGAAGGGATTCTCCGGGAGGAGAAAATGCTCGCGATTGCCCGGGCGGCGGGCATGCGTATTATCGGGCCCAACTGCCTCGGTTTTGCCAACATCCATTCTCGTGTCTACGCCGCATTCGGTAGCATTACGCGTGAACCGAAACTCGAGAAAGGGTCGGTATCGCTGGTGACGCAGAGTGGGGGATTCGGCTACAGCATCGCCCTTGCATGTGCCGAAGCCGGTATTGGTTTCCGGCATGTCATCGCGACGGGCAACGAAAGCGATGTCAACACGGTACAGCTCATTGAGGCGCTGCTTGATGATGACGAGACACACACCATCGTCGCCTATATCGAGGGAACCAATGACGGTCGTGCGCTGTTGGAAATCGGCCGCAAGGCTACGGCGCGCGGCAAGCCGATCCTGCTGTGGAAGGGGGGCGTCACCGAGCAGGGCGCACTAGCGGCCGCATCGCATACCGCCAGCATGACGGGTGTCTATGATTTCTATCGTGCCCTGTTCAAGCAAACGGGGATCGTCGAGATCAGAGAGATCCATGAAGCAGTGGATTTCCTCAAGGCATTGGAAAGCAAAAAATACCCGGACAATGGGGGTGTCGCGGTGATGGGGGTATCAGGCGGGTCTGCGATCGTATTCGCAGATGCGGGTGAGCCTGAAGGTCTGACCTTGTGTGAACTTGGTAACGATACCCAGCAAAAGCTGCTGGCGGTCGTGCCTAACATCGGGGCCGTCCATAATCCAATCGACCTTACCGCAGGGTATTTTTCAGCGGCCAATGCGCAGAAGTTGGAAGCCGCTGTAAGCGCGACGCTTGAAGACCCCGCCGTAGGATCGCTTTGCATTAACCTGGCAACCACAGGCGCCTCTGGCAGCCTGGCGGCAGCCCAGGTATTGGCCCGAATTGCCGCGTCGGCGTCGAAGCCGATCCTGGTTTTTTCCTCAGCCCCCAGCGTTCAGGTTGCAGAGGCGCTGCGTGTATTCGCTGATGCGGGAATTCCGGTGTTGCCTTCGCCGTCGCGAGCCGCCAAAGCTATCGCAATGCTGATGCGATTCAAGCGGACTCAATCGCGCATTTTGCAGATGCAAGAGGATGAGGGGCTCAAAGTAGAGCGAGCTTCTGTACCGCTTAGCACCGCCGTTGGCAGTCGGGCATCGTTGTCCGAGGTCGAGTCCAAGGAAATGCTGCGTTCCATCGGTATCCCCGTCACAACCGACCTGATCGTGAAGGGTTTTGACACTGCGCTGTTCGACAAAGTCAAAGCGCCCCTAGTCGTCAAGATTGTCTCTGCGGACATTGCGCACAAAACCGAAATAGGCGGCGTAAAGGTCGGCATTCGGACAGCCCAGGAGCTGGAGTCAGCGATCGAGCAGGTGTTAGCCAGCGCGCAACGGCATGTGCCTGCCGCCCACATTGAAGGTGTCCTCGTTTCCGAGATGGTGACAGGTGGCTTCGAACTGATTGCCGGGGTGGTCAAGGATCCTTCATTTGGCCCAGTGGTGGTAGTCGGCGCAGGTGGGATTTATGCGGAAGTACTGAAGGATTCCGCGTGTCGAATCGCCCCTTTCGGCCTGCCAACCGCTATGGAAATGCTCGATGAATTGCAATGCAGCGTGATCATGAACGGGGTTCGGGGCGCGCCTCCCCTTGACGTCGATGCTGTTGCCCGCGCGTTGGTGGCGTTATCGCAATTTGCCTGGCAGCAGCGCAGCGATATAGCCGAAATCGACATCAATCCAATGTTTGTATTGCCCCACGGTGTGATTGCCGCGGACGCCTTGATTGTGCGCGGTTAATGAACCGCCCCCAAGCTTGTCGCGAGGAAGAGCAATGTACAAAACATTCTGTAAAGGGGTGAATCGCTATGAATGACAGCCTGTCCGCCACATTGACGCATCGGGTCAATGTGAAGCCTATCGACCGCACGTTCGAGGTGCAGCAAGACGATACGATACTTGCTGCCGCCCTCAAAAGCGGGTGTCAACTGCCCTACAGTTGTCAAAATGGCATCTGCGGAACCTGTCGGGCCAAAGTACTCGACGGGGTGGTCGATCATGCGGAGTCCAGCATGGCGATACTTTCCAACGAGGACCGGCAGCAGGGATACGCGCTCCTGTGCCAGGCAAAGGCTTTAACCGCATTGACGATCGCCTGCGAGGTGGTGGAAGCAACACAAGACATCCCTATTCGTCGGCTTGTTTCCCGTGTCGATCGTCTCGAGCGCCTGGCCGAGGATGTGATGAGAATTCGCCTGCGCCTTCCTGCCAAGGAGTCTTTCAGGTTTTTGCCTGGGCAATACATCAACGTGGTGATGCCAGGCGGTATTCGTCGCAGTTTGTCGCTGGCAAACGTGCCCGACGACAACGTGTTGGAATTGCATCTCAGGAATTACGGTGGCCCGTTTAGCCAACACGTTTTCAATGTCATGAAAGAAAACGACCTGGTGCGCCTTGAAGGCCCGCTAGGTACTTTTTTTGTGCGTGAAGACAGTAACAAACCAATGGTCTTCGTTGCCAGCGGCACAGGGTTCGCACCGATCAAAGCCATGATTGAGCGCGAACTTGAAAAAGCATCGAGTCGTGAAATAACGCTCTATTGGGGCGGGCGAAGGGCCTCGGATCTGTATTTGAGTTCCGTTGCCGAGGCTTGGACGAAAAGTCACAACGTCACGTTCATACCTGTCCTGTCAGAAGCGCACCCCGACGACCTATGGGAAGGTCGGGTCGGCTTTGTTCACCGTGCAGTCATGGAAGATTACGAGGATCTTTCCCAGCATCAGGTCTATGCCTGTGGAGCGCCCGTCGTCGTGCAATCGGCAAGGCAGGATTTTGTGGCCTTACGCAAACTCCCCGAGGAAGAGTTTTTCGCGGACATGTTTGTGTCGGGACAAAAGACTCCCCAGTAGAACTCGGGTCGTGTGTCTCGATGAAATAAAAACAAGCACGTAGAGGAAGATGTCCGTGGATGAACTAGCCAGCGAGTTGACGGTTGAGCGACATGAGTCGCTCCTGTGGATCACTCTTAATCGTGCCGCTAAGGCGAATGCGATGACGGTGGATATGATGGAGCGTATGACGGCTGCACTGCAGGCGGCCACTGATGACCCGCAGATAAACGCGGTGATGTTGACCGGGTCTGGTGAGCGCGTGTTCTGCGCAGGGGTCGATATTCGTGAACAACCGGCGGATGGTGATACGGCACGCCAGCGTGAACGAAGGTCGTTGGCGTTGGCGGCGCTACAGGACGCCGTGATGGACTGCCCCAAGCCAGTTGTCACAGTGCTCAATGGTACCGCGACGGGAGGTGGCGCGATGCTTGCGCTCTTGGCGGATGCCTGTGTCGCCGTCGATACCGCGAAACTGTCGCTGCCCGAAATTGATTTGGGTATCGCCACCTTCTCGGGTGCAAACATTTTAGAGGTCATCGGCGGACGCGCTTTGGCGCTTGATCTGATTCAGAGTGGCAGGGCGATGAAGGCTACCGAAGCATTGGCGAGAGGGCTGGTCCGCGAGGTAGCCCTGCGAGACGAACTCCATTTGAAAGCTTCGGCGCTGGGGCAGGCGTTGGGGGCAAAGAACCCGCGCACGTTTGCCGAAAACAAGCGGTGGCTCAATCGTTCGCTGAGAGCTGCATTGTTGCAGGCTCGGGACGAGCATGCACGACACCGTGCACTGGCTCAGGCCGAGCAATAGCGCAGCGGGCAACGAGTGTGGTTTTGCACGGGCGGCGTGTCCATATCGAACTGAGGGAATATGATGTCTGATCTAGAAGTCAGTACCGTTGGCCGGGTGATGGTAGCCAAGCTAAACCGGCCCGAAAAAAAGAACGCCTTGAGCGAGAGCATGCTGGATTCGCTTCGCACTGCATTGCTGGCTGCCGATGAAAATGATGACATCGGTTGTTTCGTCATTACCGGTGCCGGTGATGCATTCTGCTCCGGAGGCGACCTGGGCCGTCGGGCCGCCGAAAGCGCAGAGGGGGATCCAACGCCGCTCGAGCGTAAAATCAGATTGCAAAAAGTCACCCACCAGGTGGCATTAGCGATCGAGAACTTTGAAAAGCCACTCATCGCGGCGGTAAACGGCGCGGCGGTGGGGGCGGGCATGGATCTTTCGTTGCAGTGTGATATGCGTTTCGCATCAGAGTCGGCTCGATTTGCTGAGGCTTATATTCGTGTTGGCCTGATCCCTGGAAATGGTGGCTGCTATTTGCTGCCGCGCATAGTCGGTACCGCGAAAGCCCTGGAATTATTATGGACGGGCGATTTCGTCAGTGCTGAGGAGGCGTTGGCATTAGGCATCGTCAACCGAGTATTCAGTGATGACGAACTCATGCAGCAAACGCTGGATTTTGCTACACGCCTGGCGGATGGCCCTCCCATCCAGCAACGCAGCATAAAGAAGCTGCTATACCAATCGCTGCGGACTGATTTGCGGACGAGCTTGGAGTCGGTGGCTGCGCAGATGGCCGTGGTGCAATCCACGGATGATTACAAGGAGGCCATCAAAGCTTACAAGGAAAAAAGGAAACCGCGTTTTATCGGCAAATAGCGTGTCGTGCCTGGACCGACCGGTCCAGGCATCGTTGTGATAGTGGAGGTGTCCGATGGAACTGCGTCAACTGCGCTACTTTGTCCGGGTAGTTGAGTGTGGAAGCATGGGGCGAGCAGCGCTTGAACTCGATGTTGTCACCTCGGCCCTCAGTCAACAAATCAGTCGACTGGAGAATGAACTGTCCGTTCGGTTGCTGCTAAGAAAGAAGAGCGGCGTGCAGCCCACCAGCGCCGGATTGGCATTCTGGCATCGAGCACAACTGGTATTGCGCAACGCAGAGGATGCGGCCCACGCGGCCCGGACTGGACGGTTCGCCGGGCATGTCACGGTGGGATTGGCTCCATCCACCTCAGGCGTCGTTGCACTGCCGTTCATGGAGGCGATGCGAGAGCGATACCCGGATATTTCCCTTCGTATTGTCGAGGCGTTATCGGGCAACCTGGAGCGGATGCTGAGTGCTAGACAGATCGATCTTGCGATATTGTTTGGCGCTGATCATGGGCGCAGATTCAGCACTCAACCGCTGGTAAATGAACGTCTTTTCGCTATTTCCGCAGCTGACTTTTCCCTGGTCCGCAAGAGTGAATCGCTGTCAATCAGTGAGCTTTCCAACGTCCCCCTTATATTGCCCGGCAGTACGCACGGCCTCAGGGCGCTGATAAACAATGCTTTTGAAAGAGAAGGCTGCACGATGAACGTCATCGCGGAAATCGACGGGCTTGCGATACTCATGGACGCGGTGGGGGCGGGCTTGGGGATGACGGTGCAACCTAGCGCGGCACTTGCAAGGCATGATAAAGACCGTTTCGATACGGTACCCATTTCCGAGTTCAATTTTACCCGCTTGAATCAAGTCGCCAGTTTGTCGGACGATGAGTTGTCGCCGGCGGGTTTGGCAGCACGTGTTGTTTTGGCTGACGTCGTTCGTACGTTGGTTTCGGATAAACGTTGGCTGGGCACGCAGCTGGTAACGGTGCCCGACTGAACAAGGCGCGTTCGCCAGCCGTCGCGATGTGCCTCCGTTCTCAAGTTCGGTGGGTGGAACTGAAGTTGGCGAGTGAAATAGCGTCATGCTAGTATGTTATTTTGAGACTGATTCTCGTTTGTTGGCGAATGAAGCATTTCGTGTCGAGGAGGATCGTTACGATCAACGATTTTGATGGGGTTTTTCAAGAATGATGCGCTCTGTGCAACGTATCTTGGCAGTTTTCGAAAGCTTTAGTTCAGACCGCAGCAGCCTTACGCTTCAAGACATTGCAGACCGTATCGAGCTACCGAAGTCGACGACGTTTCGTATTGTCCAGAGTCTTGAAAAGGCTGGCTACCTGGTACGTCTCGAGCAGCAATATTGCTTGTCCTTCCGGTTCACGCGCTTGGCTGGCCTGGTAAAAAGTACCCTGGGTATTCGTGAGATCGCTCGACCCGTATTGCAAGAACTCGCTGAGCAGACTGAAGAAACAGTCTCCATTCATGCGGTGAGTGATCGCAATCGAGTCTGTCTCGACTCGGTCACTACCAGCTCGGCACCGTTGCGCGCGGTGGTCCAGGCGGGTGAACAGATTCCCTTGTTGGTAGGGTCTGCTTCAAAGGTCTTGATGGCCTATATGCCCAAAGCCCAGCTCACCCCGTTAGTCAAAAATGTTGCCAAAGCGACGAAGCGCACCAATGGCGCGGTGCTTGAAGAGTTCGCCATGATCCGGGAGCAGGGTTATGCCGTTTCCCATGGCGAACGGCTGTTAGGCATCTCGGCGATCTCGGTACCCATCAAGGACGTCAATCAAGAAGTGCACTATTGCTTGTCGGTGGGGGCACCGACTGTCCGAATGAACATGAATGAAAAGGAGTTTATCGAATTGGCGATCAAGGGTGCCGAAGTCATATCGCGACAATTCGGTGGAGAGGTGGCCTTGCCCGCCCCTACATCCGACTGATGATGTGCGCCTGGCCTCAAGCCTGGATGTCTTGACAGCGGCTCATCGCGAGAACGAAACGCTCCGCTGGTCACTTCCATGCGAATGGACCAGTTGGGACTTCCAGGCGAACGACGACGGTTCACGATTTGAAGCGCCCCACCAGACCGTTCAGTTCATCTGACAGACTCGACAACTTGCCGGAGTCATCTTGTGCAGAGTTGGCCAAGCTCTCCACCAGCCGAGCCTCGTCATAAATCTGCTGGATATGCCGATTGATCTCTTCGGCCACGCTATGCTGCTCTTCAGCAGCGGCGGATATCTGCAGGTTTTGATCCCTTATTTCATTGACCGACAATTGGATGCCTTCAAAGCTGTCTCGAGTGCTCTCGATGGACGATACGCTGGCGTGCGAGAGCTCCAGGCAGCTACCCATTTTGCCCATGACCTCCTGGGTCTTGCTGCCTAGTGCGCCGAGCAGTTGCTCGATTTCGCCGGTCGAATCGGATGTGCGCTTGGCCAGTGCTCTGACTTCATCTGCCACCACTGCAAATCCTCGGCCTTGATCGCCCGCCCTGGCGGCTTCAATGGCTGCGTTCAGGGCCAGCAGATTGGTTTGCTCGGCAATGGCGCGAATGGTGCCAAGGATCTGGTTGATGCTGCGACTGCCGGCTTCGAGCTCTGTCATGGACTGCGACGACTCGGTCAGACGGCGTCCCAGGCGATTCACGTTGTCCGTGGTGATCTCGATCTGCTGCTTGCCCTCCGCCACGCGGCGATGTCCATTCTCGGCGGACTCTGCTGCGCCGCTGCATGAACGGGCCACCTCATTGGCGGTTGCGACCATCTCGTTGAACGCGGTCGACACCAACTCCACCGCTTCGCGCTGTCTCCCGGCGGCCTCGTTCATGTTGTTGGCTACCTCGCTGTTAACCCTCGAGGCATTTTGCAGATTGCTCGATGCGGCGCCGATGTGTTGGATCAACTGACGTATGGCGCTGAGAAACTTATTGAACCAGCCTGCCAGTTCAGCGGTTTCATCGTTACCCTGAAACTCTAGTTCGCGACGCAGATCTCCCTCGCCCTGTGCGATCGATTGCAGTCCGGTGCTGACCTGGCTGATGGGTTTGACGATGGACTTGGAAAATGCCACGGCGACCAAGGCAAAAATGACTGTCAACCCTCCCACGATGAGGGTGGTGAGGTAGGTCATGCGAGTGGCCGCGCTCATGACTTCACTACGTTCGATCAAGCCGATATAGCGCCAGCCAAGATCAGGCGACGTCCAGACGTTGGCCATGTAAGGGATCCCATTGAGTTCAACCTCGGTTGATCCCTGCGGGATGGTGGCCAACTTTGCATAGGCCGCGCCCAGGTCCTTGAGCGGCTTGAAGCTATGCGTCGTGTCGCGGGGGTCTACCAGTACGATTCCGTCCTCGATCAACATCACGTAGCCGCTTTCGCCAAGCTTGATACTTTTGACCAGCTCTGTGAGGTTTTTCAAAGACACGTTCACGGCTAACACACCTTTGACGATGCCATCGCTCGTGATCATTGCCCTGGCTGTCCCCACCAGTGCTGCATCTTCCTTACCGTAATCATAGGCTGGATAAAAAGCGGGTGTTCGTACGGTTTTTCCAGGGCTCGCCATCGCCGCTTTATACCAAGGGCGTGAACGCGGATCGTAGTTGGCCAGCTGAGGATCATCTGGCCATTTGGCATAGGAGCCGTCCTCCAGGCCGATGGAGAGAATCGCCGCGGACGGGTGGGCCGCACCGTAATGCGCAAACCTTTCGATCAGTTGCTGGGCCGCAGGAGGCAATGGTCGGCTGGCGGCATCGCCGGTCTGGTAGTTCTTCAGCGCGCCAACCGATACATAAACTGGATCGGTTGCCATTTGATCGACATTTTGCTGGCTGGCGTCGAAAAACTGGCGAATGTTGCCATCGATCTGACGTATTTCCCGCGTACTGCCATCCATAAACTGATCAACTGCCAGCGTTCGTGTGTTAGTCACCGAAATCACTGCGACCAAGCTCACGGGTATAAACGCGACCAATACGAACGTCAGCACAAGCTTGTTTTTTATTTTCATAGTTAAGCCCATAAACAGGGAGGACGGGCAAACGGCCAATTTGGAGCGGTAGTCGCCTTTACAACCGATCCTGTTCGGGTGCGATATGTTCGGCGGCTCAGCCGATGAGGCGGACTGTTTTCAGTCCGCGCACATCTTGAGCCGCTCAGCGATCAGTTGACTGCAAAAAGGGTTATGTAGAAAGCTCTTGCCGCATTGCTTTCTGGGGCTGCGGCAATTCACTCGCCTTGTTGCTTGTCTTGTTGCCCACCGAGGTGCGCAGGTTTACTCCACGAGTCTCAGGAACAAACTGAGTTGTGATCAGACAGAGCACGGCAATCAACGTGACGTAAAAGGCCGGCGCCAGCGGGGAGCCAAACGCCTGGGACAGGTACGCAGCGATCAATGGGCACGTTCCGCCGAACATCGCGACACTTGTCTGATAGGAAATCGCGTGTCCGGTTGCACGGAACGATGTCGGGAAAAATTCCGCTGCGGCCACAAAGCTGGCTGCCCCATAAATCCCCAATCCGGCAGCGAGGAGTGTTTGCCCGGCCACAGCGCTAGCGAAGGAACCCGAGGCAGCCAAGTACATGGCCGGATATGCCGAGAGCGCTATCCATGCCGCACCAAATGTCAGTACTCGCTTGCGGCCAAACCGATCGCTCAATAAACCTCCTAACGGAAGTAGGGCTGAAAGTACGATGACGGCGATGGCGTTTGAGATTAAAGCCGAGGTGGAATCCAGCTTCCCGACCTCAATTAGAAAGGTGTACATAAAGCCGAGCAATAGGTAAGCCCCTACCGAAAAAACAGGTTGGACCATGAACACGTGCAACATACCCCTCAATCCACCGCAGCGAATGGCCGCGATCAGCGGATTTTTCTTGATTTTGCTGGCTTTACTGGCCTGGCGGGCTTGCTTGTACTCTTCAGGCTCATCGATGTTGCGGCGCAACCAGAACCCGACAACTCCGATAATGCCTCCAAGAAGGAAAGGGATGCGCCACGCCCAGTCTGAATACGCTTGATCCCCCGCTCCAAGCTGGAGTGCGACGACCAAACCGGCCACGACGGCGTTGGGCAGGTGAGAGAAAATCAGCGTGAAGCCAAGCCAGTATCCTCTGCGGTTTTCCGGTGCCGACTCGACGATGTAGCTGGTCGAGCCGGTCGTTTCGCCACCCAGTGCCAAGCCTTGTGCGATTCGACAGAGCAACAGCAGTAACGGTGCGGCGATCCCGATGGTTGCATAGGTCGGAAGCAGCCCGATGATCGCGGTGCCTAGTGCCATGAGCCAAACGGTCATCGCCATGACCCTGATACGGCCAAGGCGGTCCGCCAGATAGCCAAACATCAAGCCACCCAGGGGGCGGGCTACGAAGGCCACTGCATAGACTGCGAACGTGCTCAGAAGCGCGGCAGTTCGATCTGAGCCGGGAAAAAAATGAACGGATAAAATGGGTATTGAGAACCCGAATACAGCGAAATCGTAGATCTCACCGAAGTTCCCGATAGCGCCAGCGGCTAGCGATCGCCGAGAGCTGGTCGTTTTCGTCTTCGTCATGCGTCTTCTCCTGTGACAGGATGGTTTTTATTAGTTGATGCAAAGCTGATGCATCAAGACTGCAGGATGAAACAGTGTTGCTTCGCCATCAGGCCTTAGAGATGTTCGAGGCGTGGATCAATATTGCATTTTCGCCAGATGAATCTTGGTGGTCAGCGAGCGTAATGTTTGTGAAAAGCGTTTCTGCGATGACGCAATCCGCTAACGAAGGTTATGTTAGAAAGACGCGTGTTGCTGGGGTTTAAAAGCAATACGCGTTCACTATTTGTTAATAGGTTGGCGAGGTTTGCCGGACCAGGCAGGTAGCCGAGCGTGGGCTTGTTTCCTGCAGAAGGTGCCGCTGGCTTACCGCCGCATCGGGACAGACTTTGGTTTTCCTATAGACCTCGATCGATTCCACGCTCACTATTCGTGAGCCGCCAATCAATTGCAGTTGGAGGAGGGCTTGAACTGAACCGCGGAAATAGAGCTGTAGAACGTGCTCAAGTCTTTTATCGGGACTGGATCGCTGATCTGATGATCCGCTTGCTCGAAGAGGCTTCGTGCAGCATTGGCGATCAACATGGGAGCTCCAAGATCATTGCCGCGCAAACAGGCCGCTTTGAGGATGGTTTTTTCGCTCGAGAGTGCCGTGTTGTCCAGGGCGTGACTGGATAACAATTGGGTATAAATAGAGCGAGAGGATTCACTCCATCCCGATGTCTTTTCCAGGACCTGTGCCATGTCTTCCAATGCCAACCCATATCGCAGGCCTGCCGCCGTGCATTCATAAGTAATCGCGCTGCATAGCGATGCGATCGCACCTGTGACCAACTCGATGGCGTCACCTTCAGGGCACGCTTGAGGGGCGCCATCCGTGGTCAGCTTCACGGCGTCGCCGTCGTACAGTTTTGTCGCCGCCATGCTTTCGATGAGCCCGACCATGTCTTCGAGCTGCGCAATTGGCCCCAGGGTGTTGGTTCCGATTTGCAACAATGCCCTGACCAGAGCGGTTAGCGGCATTGGGACATCCCTGGACATTCCCAGCGCGACGGCTTGATCGACGTCTTTGAGCATCAATGCGAGGGCGAAATTGGTGGAGGGTTTTCCCTGGGCAAGCGCGGGTAGCATTCTATCCGTGGTTTGATTTCGCGCTTTGTTGCGGTTCAACACGTCCGCCATCAGGGGCAGTGACAGGCCGGCTTTTTTGCCCATGGCCACGACTTCAAGGGTCCCGAGTCGGCAGCCAGCATTCATGGCGTTGTTGACCATTTTCATGGCTTGACCGTCGCCGACCCTTTCGCCACAACGATAAATCGTTTGGGTGATAACTTGTAAAACGGGGAGGGCGCGCTCGTAAACCGTATCCGGGCCCGCAACCATCAGGGTGGCTTTGCCTTCGGCAACGACCAGGGGGCTGGCAGACACCGCAGCATCCATCATGTCGATACCGCGTTCGGCCAGTTCTTCGGCCATACGTCTGGTCTCGCCCGGGATACCACTTGTTTGATCAATGATCAGCGTCCCCGGCACCAATCCGGCCGCGAGGCCGTTTGGACCGAACAGCGCAGACCTGACGTCCGAACTGCGTGGCAGGCACAGGAAGATGACGTCACACCGGCGAGCCAGGTCGGCCGCCGTAGGCGCGACATCGGCGCCCAGTTTCTTGAACGTGTCGACGGCAGCCGTGTTGATATCCCACACGCATAACGAGTGAGACAGGAATCGACGAGCGAGTTGACTGCCGAGGGCGCCGAGCCCGATGTATCCGATTTTCATTGCCTGTCGCCTCTCTTGTGACCATTCAACCGACGCATGCGACGTATAGGGGGAATGGTGCAGATAATTTTATTGTTCTTGGGGGGGGGATGAGAGCATATTGCCTGAATGCTAAAGCAATGAACCGATCATGCCGCCATCAACGCTGATGCTCGATCCAGTGATGAAACCCGCCTGTGTGGATGCGAGAAACGCGACCACGCCACAGACCTCGTCTTGCTCCCCCATGCGGCCGAGCGGCGTAAGTTTGCGGCGCGCCTCTGCCTGCTCCGGGGTGTACGCGGCGGTGCCGGTGCGGTGCGATGTGTCGATCAACGCCGGTGCTACGCAATTGACAGTGATGCCGCAAGAGCCCACTTCGTTCGCGAGATGTTTCATGTACGCGGTAACGCCGGCGCGAAAAACGGTTGAAAGGCTATGGTGCGGCATGGGTTGCTTTACTGATGCCGAGGTAATGGCGATGACGCGACCCCATTGCTTCTTGAGCATCTGAGGAACCATTTCCTTGGCTACCTGGATGGTTCCCCAGAGTTGATTTTGATAGGCCTCTTGCCACCGTTCCTCTTCAGTTTCGTCGAGCGTCGCCCGCAGCGGATTGGGGGCTCGTCCCGTGTTCAGGACGAGGATGTCGGTGCCGTTGAATGTAGCGTTCACCGTGTCGGCGAGGCGCTTTACGTCAGCGGCGACGCGCATGTCGCCGGCAATGGCGACTGCACGCACGCCGTGCTTTGCCGTTATTTCCTGGGCGAGGGCGGCCAGTTTGTCCGCCGAGCGTGCAAACAGCACCACGTGAACGCCCTCGGCCGCCAGTGCGTGAGCAATGTTCTTGCCTAAACCTGCGCTGGCGGCGGTTATGACTGCCACTTTTCCGTTGATCTTCAGGTCCATGATTTACTCCGATACGATGATTTCATTGCCTTCAACGCTAAATCGATGTGGCATGTCTTCGGAGGCCCATTCCAAGTAGGAAAGCACTTCATGGAATCGAGGATCGTCGTGATTCAGCACTTCAGGCCGATACCGTGCGTCCATGACCATCGGAAGGAACGAAACTTTTTGTATACCGTTTTTGGTCGCCACTGCTTTGGCGAGCAAGCTCAAGGTACAGGCCTTGCCGTAGGGCATGAAAGGGTATTCGGGGTCGAGGTCCGCGTGATTGCGAACCGCACCGTGGGACCAGGCGGGTTCGTTCCATGAAGGCGCGGGAAACGACTTGGTCATTGCGAACACGCCGAGACTGTAGAAGATGGCTTTGCCCTTATACATCTCGATCGCTTTGGGAATATGCGGTGCGTGACACACCACCATATCTGCACCGGCATCAATGGCAGCATGGGCTACGGTCACCTGGTAATCGGAGATCACGCGTGGCAGCCGGATGACGCCGGAATGAAAAGCCAGGATAACGACGTCTACCTCACCTTTCAGCTTCTTGATGTCCTCGATCAGGTTCGCCAGGTCGCTGGAATCGGGTTCCGTGCGAATGCGAACGGGCTGGTGGGGACCACGTGTTTCATAGGAGGTATCGACCTTGATACTGGACACGCCAGGTTTTTGCGGGCCTGCCTCACTGCCGGCAGGACCGAGCGAGGTATAGCCCATATAACCGACCTTGATCCCGTCGTGTTCAATGATTGCTGGACATCGTGCTTCTTCCAGATCCCGACCTGCGCCTGTCACCTGGATGCCGCGCGAGACAAAGAAGTCCCGGGTATCCACGAGGGCATCCGGGCCGCTGTCGTAGCTGTGATTGTTTGCCAGGGTCACCGCATCGAACCTGCCATTGGTGAAAATAGCAGCCATTTCAACGGGCTGACCGACTTGTGGGGCATGATCTGCGCGCACGGTGCGGTCCGAGTAGGTGCGCATGCAGTTGATGAAGCGCATATCGGCCGAGGCAAGGGTCGGCAGGACGAGCTCTGTGTATCCCTCCACCGGGAAGCCGTCTTTCGGTCCATGCGTGGGTCCGCAGTCCCCGCCGATCAATATGGTGGCGTTCGATGTCATTTTCCCTCCTATTATTTTTGTGGGGAATTTATGGTTCCGATGAATGAAACATATGCTGCTAGTTAGAACTGATAATAGCACTGCGAAAACGGCATGACCACGATTTGTACAGGCATCATGTCGTTGGATAAAGAGTCAGTTTTGATTTTCTTGGTTCTGATGATCGGAACAGGTATCGATAATAAGAACATGTGATAGTATCAATTTCGACTTCCTTCCGGGCGCGGGCGTTACCTGCCTGAGCGTCTCTGTGGCAGGTCGAGGGTCGACGCCTGTTCAGGAAAACGGCGTTGGTGCCAGTCTACTATTTAAAATTATCAGTTAGTTCAATCGCTTACATGAAAATAAGAGAGGGCGGAAATGGCAGGCTCACTGGATCAAACGCAGGGGTACACACCGGCAGGGCGGCTTGCCGGGAAAGTTGCTGTTGTTATTGGTGCTGGACAAAGCCCGGGCGAAGGCATGGGTAACGGTCGAGCGGCGGCCATTCGATTTGCACGTGAAGGGGCGCACGTTCTGGCCGTTGATCGGCAAATCGAGTCCGCTGAGGAAACTGCGGCGATGATCATTCAGGAGGGCGGTTCCGCTGCAGCATTTTCTGCGGATGTGACCCGGGAACATGAGTTGGCCCTTGCCATGCAGATGGCAAAAAAACGTTGGGGGGCCCTGGATGTCCTGCACAACAATGTGGGGGTCAGCCTCGCCGGTGGTGACGCCGACTTGATGGACATCACCGAAGATCAGTTCGATAACATTTGCCGTATCAATCTTCGCGGTACCGTCTTTGCCTGTAAGCACGCAGTAGCACTCATGCGCGAACAAGGGGGCGGGGTTATCGTCAATGTGTCATCCGCGGCGGCATTGGGTAAGTATCCCTACGTTACCTACAAGGCTACAAAAGCGGGTGTCATTGCTTTCACCGAGCAGTTGGCGCTTCAAAATGCTCCTTATGGGATCAGGGCAAACTGCATCCTGCCAGGCTTGATCTCGACGCCGATGGCGGTTGAGGCGCGTATTCAAGCGTGGAACCAGACGCGTGAGCAGGTCAGCGCGGAGCGCAACGCCAAAGTGCCGCTCGGCCGCCAGGGAACCGCTTGGGATGTTGCGAATGCGGCCCTGTTTCTTGCGTCCGATGAAGCCAATTTCATCACTGGTATCTCATTGGCGGTGGACGGCGGCCGGCTGCTCAATCGTATTTAATTGTAGTCCCCCACTGCTGGCAGTGGGGGACCATCGGCGCATTGCCGCTCAATCAACGTAGCCCGACAATACCCATCCAGTACTGAAGTTGATTTCCTGGCGTCTCGACATCGACGCTTCGAGCGTACTTGAGATGCCCGTCATCACCTATCCGGAATATCGACAGTGTCGCGGGCGTTACAGCCAGCCCTTTTTCATCATCGTATGTGGCCAAGGCCTTGATACTCGCCGTGACGAGCAAACGGCCACTGGGATCACAGGCAAATGTTCGGACGTGAAAGGAACGAGTGTCCACATGCTGAACGAGTGTGGGCTCGCCTGTTTCAGGGTTGATAGCGTAGACGGCTATGTTGTTTTCACCTCCGGAGAACACTTGGTGCCCCTGGTCGGAGTGCGTCGCATCTGCGCGATTTACCAGGTAAACAAACTTCCCGTTTGGATGAACATGGATTGCACCGGCGAGTTGTCGCGGGCGCACGTGCTCAGGGGTTCGCAGCGTTCCCCGCGTGAAGGCTGGCTCGGCCTCGATCCGGTCACCGTCATGTCGGAACATGTAGAGACGGTTGGTTCGCTCGTCGGCTGCGTAAAGCCACGGATGCGTCGGATGAAAGTCGACATGCCGCGGGCCGAAGTCATAGCCATGATTCGGCGCAACCACATCGCTCATTTGGAGATGCTCTTCAGTTAGCCGAAATGAACGGAGTGCCCCGGGATCTTCCAGCTTGTCTGTCGTTGCGTTATTGCCGCGGTCAACTACCAGGACTTGTTTGGCGGATGGATAAAACATGACTTGGTGCGGATAGACCCCAAAGTCGGTGTCCGGATCCTGAGCCTGGCAACTGCCAATTGTACGGTCTGCGTTGATGCGGTGCACAGTCAATGAGCCGCGCTTGAAATTGTGGGCATTGACGATAAATCGTCCCAGGGGGTCGATACACAAATGTACCGCTCGGTAGGGAAGTCGCGCAGGTAAGCCGTGAGTGTTGAGTTGCCCGTCAGGTCCCAACGAGTAAGCGCTGACGTGATTGTGATGGGACTCCACCCTCGGGCCACCGTCGCTTGTTGAGACATACAGGAAGCCGCCGGATGGATGAGGCCATGCGTATTGCACCTTTGAGGCCACAGTGACGCTTTCCATCCTGTGGAGCGTTGCGCTGTCTACGTCAATCATATAGCGCGTGATGACATCATCTACGGCGCTGTAGAGTACGGCGCGGCTGCTCATTCAAGCCTCCGAATGGTCAATTGTGAACATGGGAACGGACATGCCGCTTTCTGATTCTTTAAACGCGACCCTGACCCGCTGCCCGATGCGAACACTGTCCAGATCAACATCGACAATATTCGTAAGCATCATCAGTCCCTCGTCAAGGCGCACATAGGCAATGCAGTACGGTGCTGATGCGCCGCGTCTTGTGATGCTGAAGGTGTAGATTGTCCCGGTCCCGCTTGCGGTGATCCATTCGACATTGGTGCTCCAGCAAAACGGGCACAACGCACGAGGATAATGATGCGGTTGATGGCAGGCATTGCAGCTCTTCAAGAGCAGGCGCCCCTCGGCCGCAGCATCGAAATAGGGTTCATCACCGGGGTTCAGGATGGGGTCGCTGATGGGGCGTTCTGTGTAGGGGGTCGACATGTTTTTACTCCCTTTCCATGATGACGGTGGCTGCACCGTGCCGATGACCTATCGCGCCGCCGATGCCGGTGGCGAGGGCTAGCGAACAGTTGGGAACTTGCACCTTTGGATGAGCCTCGCCTCGAAGCTGTCGTACGGCTTCGATTATTTTTGTGATCCCGCCGCGATTGGCGGGATGGTTATTGCACAGGCCGCCGCCATCGGTGTTGAACGGCAACTTGCCGATGCCCGAAATAAGGTTGCCGTCCGACACGAATTTTCCGCCTTCGCCTTTTTTGCAGAATCCCAGGTCTTCAAGTTGTAGGATGACGGTGATGGTGAAGCTGTCATAGATGGAGGCGTACTGGATGTCGGCCGGTGTCACACCCGCCTCTTCGAAGGCTCGAGGGCCGGTCCACGCGGCTCCGGTATAGCTCAAGTCGAGGCGTCCACCCATCTGGTGTTTAGTGGATTCACCGCAGCCAAGTATCCGTACCCGTGGTCTGTTGAGGGCCTTCGCAATCTCCGGGCGGGCAACGATAACTGCGCCGCCGCCGTCGCTCACGACGCAGGAATCGAGACGCCGCAGCGGGTCAGAAATCATCGGCGATGCCAATACATCTTCGACCGAGACCACTTTGCGCAACATCGCCAGAGGGTTGTGTTGCGCATGGTGAGAGGCGGCGACCTTGACCCACGCCAGTTGCTCGCTGGTTGTGCCGTACTCATGCATGTGGCGCATCGCACACATGGCATAGAGGTTCAACGTGACTGGGTTATAGGGCATCTCGAATGGCGCGTCCGGTAGATTGACTCCTCGTACGCGCGCCTGTATCCCAGAGATACCTTCAGAGTTGGGGCGACCAGCCAGTGTAATCAGAGCCACGTTGCATCTGCCCGCTGCTATTGATTCTGCAGCGTGGGCGATATGGGCGAGATAAGAGCATCCTCCCATATCGGTCGAATCGACATGCCTCAGCTTGTCCAGATTCAGGTAGTTGGCCATCGACCATACATTCCCGCCGGGTGCATCGCCCGCGCAGAAATATCCGTCGATGTCATCTTTGCTTAATCCCGCGTCTTCAATTGCCCCTTTCGCCGCCTCCGCATGTAGTTGTGCCACCGAATGGTGGGGGGCCTTGCGTAGGGGGTGCTCATACGCTCCGACGATGTATGCCCTGCCTTTTATTGTCATCTCTAGGGTTTCCTCAGTGCATGAAGATGAAGCTCGAATGTGCTTTCCGGTACCTTCGTTCAGGGGGATCGGTCCAGCGTCAAAGACTAAAGTAGCACAGCAAAAAGTTCCGATCAGTGAAATCCGTGCTGATTATCAAAACTCATGCTACCATCGATTCAACGTTGTTTGGAGCGCAGGATGGCGCTGCACTCAAATTTCCGGGCCAAACCTGGATGCTCATTGGGTGCGAGCGGTCGCGGGGTAGGGGCAGGCCATATTTTTTTTTGAGACAGGAAGATGAGATGAGCGAAAGCCTGATGGTCAGTTACGAAGTCGAAGGTGTTGTGGCCGTAATCACAGTCAACAATCCGCCCGTCAACGCCCTGACTCCCGAGATGAGAGGGAGCATCATTGACGCCGTTACCCATGCGAACGCCGACCCGGCTGTCGCGGCGATCGTGTTGATGGGGGGTGGCCAGAATTTCATCGCGGGTGCTGATATTCGACAGTTCGGCAAGGCGAGAACAATCACTACCAGCATGAGTGCTGCGGCACTCGACGCCAGCGCCAAGCCGACTGTCGCTGCTATTCATGGATATGCGCTGGGAGGCGGTCTCGAGCACGCCCTCGCTTGCCATTACCGGATTGCATTGCCCACAGCCAAGCTCGGATTGCCCGAGGTCGCTCTCGGGCTGATACCAGGAGGCGGCGGTACGCAGCGTTTACCAAGGCTGGTCGGGGCGGCCGTAGCCACCGATTTGCTCGTCTCCAGCCGCCATATCCATGCCCCCGAAGCATTGCAGATCGGGCTTATTTCCCAGATTGTTCCAGGAACACAAAACCAAGAGCTTCGTGACGCTGCCGTAAGGTATGCAAAAGCAGTGGCGCACGCTCAACCGCAGCGCGTACGCGATTTGGCGCTCGAACCGATGGATGCGACAACCATGGATTTGCTGCAAGCGGCACGCCGCGAAGCAGCCAAAAAGTCTCCTCACAACAAGGCGCCTCAGTACGCGATCGATTGTATCGAAGCAGCTTTCAACCTGCCGTTTGATGAGGCTCTAGAGGTTGAGAGCCGCTTGTTTTCTGAGCTGGAGGGTTCTGATGTTGCCAAGGCACTTCGCTACGCATTTTTTGCCGAGCGCGAGGCTGCCAAGGTTCCGGATGCGCCCCCGGGTTTCAAGCCTGCTGGTGTGACGTCCGCTGCTGTGATCGGCGCGGGAACGATGGGCGCCGGTATTGCCATTTGCTTCGCTGATGCAGGCATTGTGGTGAAACTCCTGGAAGCGAGTGCCGAAGCACTGGACAGGGGCCTGCAGCGCATACGTGACATCTACGCCGTAAAGGTCAAGCGCGGACGCATGACTGTGCAAGAAATGGATGCATGCCTTCAGTTTGTCCAGCCTGTCTCTCATTACGAAGAGATCGGCGACTGTGATGTCGTGGTTGAAGCGGTGTTTGAACGGATAGATCTGAAGAAGGATGTGTTCACCAAACTTGATGCGGTGATGAAGCCTGGCGCGCTGTTGCTAACGAACTCTTCCGCGATTGATATCAACGTCATGGCCAACATGACAGGCAGGCCTCAGAGCGTCGCCGGCGCTCATTTCTTCGCTCCCGCGAACGCGATGAAACTGTGCGAAATCGTGAAGGGTGATCAAACCTCGATCGAGACAGTTGTGCGGGCAATGAAGATGGGTCGCGATCTTAAAAAAGTCTGCGCGGTCTCCGGAACGTGCGATGGCTTCGCGGCAAATCGCAGTCGCGCGCCGCTGGTCACGGAAATGATGCTACTGCTTGAGGAGGGAGCACGCCCTGAGCAGATCGACAGGGTCATGGTTGAATTTGGCTATCCAATGGGACCGTTCGCAGTGAGCGATCTGTCCGGTCTCGATGTCAGCTATGACACGCGCAAGCGTCGCGCGGCAGCTGACCCTCAATACAGGAAGCTCCATGTCCCGGATCGGATGGTCGAGCTGGGCCGCAAGGGCCAGAAAAATGGGGCCGGGTGGTATCGCTATGAAGAAGGTGACCGCACACCTCGTCACGATGAAGAAGTGATGCGGATCATCGCGACCGTCGCCCATGAGCTTGGCACGCCTCAGCGTACCTTTACCGACAGTGAAATCCTCAAACGTCTGTTATTTGCCTCGATCAACGAGGCTTGCAAGATCCTGGATGAAGGTAAGGCATATCGAGCCAGTGACATTGATGTCATGTGGTTGTACGGCTTTGGATTTCCTCGCCATCGAGGAGGGCTGCTGTACTGGGCTGACACGATCGGGGCCACGGAAATCCATCTGCAAGTGCAGCAATGGCATGAGCAATACGGCAGGCGTTGGGCACCTAGTCCGCTGCTGTCGAAAGCGGCCAATGAAGGGCTGTCCCTGAGAGAGCTGAAATCAGTCATATGAAAGCAGGGCAATGGCAACCATGGCCGCGTGCGGCCGGTAACAGCTGTTCTGGCAAAGTGAAAGCAACGCCCTGGTTGCTGTCCCCCAAGGGTTACGAAACGCTTCCCATGGTCGGCAAAGGGGCCAACAAGTAGAAAATGAAACGGAAGAAAAATCATGAGCAATGACACGTCCACACAAGCCTTGTCCGAGGGCGAATTCAAAATTTGGCAATGCATTTTATGCGGTTTCATGTATGACGAAGCCGAAGGTATTCCGGAAGAGGGCATACCTGCTGGAACTCGGTGGGAAGATGTTCCCCAGGATTGGATTTGCCCTGAGTGTTCGGCGACGAAGCTGGACTTCGAGATGGTCGAGATTTGATTAATTGCCTTTCCGGCACAGTGTTTTTTCGGTGATTGAGGGCGATATCAACCGAGCCCCTTGGCGCCAAATGTAGAGGGAATTCAGATGTCCATTGAAACCAATAATAATGTCATCGCCGACGCTGATCATCCGCGCGTAGGCCTCTTCATCGACGGTGAATGGATTTTCGACCGCCCCTCTTGCTTTGAAGTGTTGGACCCCAGCACCGAAGCATCGCTCACCAGCGTTCCCGGGGCCACGACCGCTGACCTGAAACGCGTGTTGGCCGCCGCTGAGCGGGGGTTCAAAATCTGGCGGGACACACCACCGGCTGAGCGTAATATCATCATCAGTCGTGCCATCGCAGGCGTGCGTTCACGTTCCGAAGAAATCGCGCAGATCATCACCCGAGAGAACGGCAAATTAATTGCAGATGCGCGTGCGGAGGTGGAGCGTTCGGCGAGCTTCTTCGATTGGGACATGGCACAGGCCCTGCGAGCCTACGGGACCATCGTTCCGGGCGAAGCTCAAATGCAGAAATCGATTCTTCGTCAGCCAATTGGTCCAGTCGCAGCGTTCACGCCTTGGAATGTGCCGCTAAGCGCACCGTCGCGAAAAATCAGCGGTGCACTGTGCGCCGGGTGCTCCATCATTTTGAAAGCCCCAGAAGAAACCCCTGGCGCGGCAGTAGCAATGGTTCAGTGCTTCGAGCGAGCCGGTTTGCCCAAGGGCGTATTGAATCTGGTGTTTGGCAACCCGGCGCTAGTGTCTTCGACCCTGATCGAGTCGCCAGTGACCCGCATGGTGACCTTGACGGGGTCGGTGGCAGTCGGCAAGCACTTGAGCCAACTGGCGGGTGCGGCCATGAAGCCGGTGCTGATGGAGCTCGGCGGCCATGCCCCGGTCATCGTTTGCGAAGGGGTCAATGCCGCGGAAATCGGCAAGATGGCACTCAAGAGCAAAATTCGGATCAACGCTCAGTGGTGCGCTGCGCCAGGTCGCTTCCTGGTACACGAGAGTATCTACGACGAATTCGTAGCGGCGTTTGTGGCAACCGCCGATCAGGTACGTGTGGCCGACGGCATGGATACGAAGGCAGACATCGGACCGGTCACCAGTGTCCGGCGCCTCGCCGCGATGCAGCATTTTGTCGATGACGCATTGGCGCGTGGCGGCAAGGTTGCCGTGGGTGGGCATCGTGTAGGTGAGCGTGGTTATTATTTTGCGCCGACTCTGCTGGTCGACACTCCACTAGATTGCGCCATCATGACCGATGAGCCTTTTGGGCCGGTCGCTGTCGCGGTTCGTTTCTCGACCCTAGATGAGGCCATCGAGATTTCCAACAGTCTATCCGTGGGTTTGGCTGCTTTTGCGTTCACCAATTCACTGGAACAGGCTGAACGATTGAGTCGTGAGCTGGATGTTGGAGTCCTGTCGATTAACCATTTCGGTGCGCCGGATCCTGACACTCCGTTTGGCGGTGTGAAGGACAGTGGTATTGGTAGAGAGGGGGGGCCGTGGAGTCTGGACTCGTACATGGTCAGCAAGACCGTGCTACAGAAAACTGCTCGCGTCTGACTCAGTGCCCCCAGTTTCCGTGACGGGCGTTGGGGGCTTTGGCTTTATCCGATGATCAAGGCCAATCCAGTGACCACTTGAATTCATAGGAGCATTCACTGAGGCAGGCATTTCCTGAAGCTGCTTCCTGCTAATGTCGGACTTTTTTTGATGCGCAAGGCATCAATGCGCTTCGCACGAACGCATCCGATTAAGGAGTTTGCCCATGAGTGCCAATAATGGTCGCCTGCCTATGATCGGGCTACTTGCTCTGTCCACTACAGCGTTTCTCACCATTCTGACCGAGACGATGCCGGCAGCGGTTCTGCCTGCGATGTCGGAGAGCCTTGAGCAGCCCCCCGCTGGTATCGGTTTATTGGTTTCCATCTATGCATTGGCCTCCGCTGCAGCCGCAATCCCCATTGTGGCGCTCACTCGAAGTCTGCCTCGCAAATCCTTGTACATCATGCTCGTGCTGAGCTTTGCAATGGCTAACGGTATTACCGCCATCTCGACGTCTTATGCGCTGACGGTCGCGTCACGGGTGGTGGCTGGCCTGGCCGCAGGAGTTGTCTGGCCGGTCATCTGTGGTTATGCCATCCGCTTGGTCGATCGCAAAGACATGGGACGGGCTGTCGCGATTACCCTGGCGGGGAGTACCGTGGCCATGGTCGCCGGTTTGCCCTTGGGTAGCATGCTGGGTTCATTGCTTGGATGGCGTTTCAGCTATGGATTGCTTTCGCTGCTCGCGCTGCTTGTCATCGTTTGGGTTTTGCTGGTCGTGCCGCCCATGCCGGGAGAGGGGCGCAAGGAAGGCACTTCGATTCATGACGTCATTCGCACCCCGGGGTTGAGAGTGATCTTGCTGTCGGCTTTTTGCGCGATCCTGGCTCATTACACGCTGTACACCTACATGGCGCCGCTTGCGGAAAAAAACAGGCTGTCAGGCGGGACCGCTCAGGGCCTGTTTCTGTTCGGTACGGGTGCCATCCTGGGCGTACTGATCGCCGGACGTTTCGTCGATACAAGGCTGCGGCTCATAGCGACCACCGCGTTGACGTGCACGGCTGTGACGATGGTTGTGCTGATAGCAGCTCCGTATCAAATGATCGCTTCGGCTGCGATATTTGTGTGGGGGGCTTCGTTCGGCGGCATGCCTACTGTTTTTCAATCAGCGACGGGGCGGGTGGCAGAAGATAATGCGGAGGTGGCAACGGCGATATTGACGACCATCTACAACTTGGGGATTTTTGGCGGAGGTGCCGTAGGTGGTTTGCTCCTAAGCTACTTCGGGATAGTAAGTCTCTCGGGGTTTGCGCTGCTCATCGTTAGCGCTTCCCTTGTGGTGGTCATGGGAGGGAGGTGTCACGCCTTTCCACGGCAGTAAATTATTGCGGGATATATCTCCCTGGAAGAGCGCGCGGCGTAGATGCAATCCTCACGACCGCGTTTCATGGCTGCCAAAAGCTCAGTCGGCATTCACCGGATCGCGCCCCGACGATGTTCAAGTGCTGCCATTCTGTTTATCGCGATAGCTCTTAACTCGTTGTTTTCATAGGTGCCTTCTTGATTCGGCGATATCTGTCTTTGCAGGACGTGCCGCTCATGGCTTAGCCACCGTTGTTCAACGGGACTCGTGGTGGCGCAGTTCAAGCACGAGCACTGTTGAGAAAAGCTCATTAGCGTATCAATCAGGTGCCGTATAGCCATGGCGCCATTGCCGGGGCTAGTTTTGTCTCGCTGGTGCAGCAGAAATGCTTTCGTTGGATGCGGGACTTGATTGCGCGCAACACAGGCATTGCACGCAGTTGTCATTTAATTTTATTACCCAAGCAAAGCAGGGCCGGATATGAATATCGCCGCAGTTAATACCTTGGAGATTCGGGTGATCGAAGAGGTTGACCAACACTTTGAACAGCGTTTGAAGGCGTACGCGGAGACCTTTGAAAAAGTACACGGATGCCTGGGGTATAGCGTGATTCGCAGCTCCCGCGATCCTGGTTTGTGGGTCTTCAGTGGCTACTGGAGCGCGGCATCGATGATGACTGAGCACTTTGAAAGTGAGTCGATGACGGCGTTGGTCAATCATTTGGTAACGTCATGTTCCAACCTGACGTTTGCCAGTTTCACGCCCCAAATCGGAAGGGGGCCGCACGATGAAGCTTGATGAAGCGCTATTTACGGCGATCGATCTCAATGCCTTGTTCATTCTCTTGGTGGTCTATCGCGAGCGAGGCGTGACGCGGGCAGCCGAACGACTGAACGTAAAGCAGCCAGCGGTGAGTAATACGCTGGCGAAGCTGCGCGTTCACTTTAAAGACCCCTTGTTCATTCGACGTTCGAGGGAGCTGGTGCCCACGGCCAAGGCCAACGAAATCGTACGGGGGTTGGCGCCGGCATTGATGAGGATCCAGGACGTTATACGCCCCTTGTGAGGATGATCGGCCGTGCCGTCCCTTCCTGTTCAGATAACCCATTCCAAGCAGGATTTTATCGATGAGAATAACGTTTGCCATGTCAATGCTTAGCGTAACCTTGATGGTTTCAAGTTCGTTGCACGCTGCAGAGGAGCCTGACAGCGCGATGCAAATTGTCAGGAACGGGGAGCAACCTTCTGTCCTGGGGTCGTCCAGGAATTTCGTCGGCACCGTCAGGGTTGATCCTTTATTTGCAGCGCGCCCGCCATCAAGGGTTACGGCAGGTGCTGTGACCTTTCAACCAGGGGCCCGATCAGCTTGGCACACTCATCCGGCGGGCCAAAATCTTATCGTCACGGCCGGTGTTGGATGGATTCAGCAAGAAGGGGGGGAGAAAATCGTCATCAAGCCTGGTGATGTGATTTGGACCCCGCCGGGTGTAAAACATTGGCACGGGGCCACGGATACCACTGGCTTGACGCACTTGGCAATTCAAGAGGTACAGGGCGGGAAAAATGTCGAGTGGCTGGAGCCGGTTACTGATGAGCAGTACGGGCATTCGCGATGAAGCCGCCAAGGCATCTGCGGATCAACGCGATATAGTCTGAAACCGGTATGGAAGAATCGACGATTAGGTCTGCATTATTCTGTTACATTGATGCTTGGCGCAGTGGGGCGATGGAGTTTTTTCGTCAATGATTAAAGGTGGGATTTAATGAATCTCCCGTACTCCGTGGGAACTCCCTAAACTGCAGCTAATAAAATCGTCAGCGCACCAGTCCAGGATTGCAGGCAGTCCGGTGTCTATTAATCAATTTTATGCATGACTCCATTCAATTGGATGTGGTGTTTTCCAGACAGCGCCTCGAATACATTGACGTCGACGAATTGATCCTTTGTGGGCTTAGACCTAATGCCATGAAGGGTAGTGCCCGGCGTCAAAGCCCAATGCTCCGTTCAGCGCAGTTGACCAGCTAGATTTGATTCCACTGGCGTTCATCGAGCCTGGGCCAGGCCGCAGTCGTTGTGGATGTCCACACATCGGTTCTTAATTAGGAACAACACCATGAAGAAATTATTTTTTACGCTGGCCCTGCTGGCTAGTTCGTTTACCGCGGTGGCAGCCGATATGTCCAACGGCGCGAACAACTTTTTCAAGAGTGATAAGGTGACTGAGCAGAAGGTATCCTTCAATAATCAGTACCGAATGAAAGTCGTCGGGAACCTGTATGTCCCGAAAAATTTGAATAAGGCCAACAAAAGCCCTGCGATTGTCATTGGCCACCCGATGGGGGCGGTCAAAGAGCAAAGCTCAAATCTTTACGCTCAGAAACTCGCTGAACAAGGCTTTGTGACCCTTGCGATCGATCAATCGTTTTGGGGCGAAAGCGAGGGGCAACCGCGTAACGCCGTGGCGCCGGATATTTACTCCGAAGCGTTCAGCGCAGCGGTCGATTACCTTGGAACCCAGTCGTATATCGATCGCAACCGCATCGGCGTTCTCGGCATCTGTGGTAGCGGCAGTTTTGTCATCAGTGCGGCAAAAATCGACCCTCGGATGAAGGCGATTGCCACCGTCAGTATGTATGACATGGGCGCAGCCAACCGCGACGCGCTCAAGCACTCGCAAACACTTGAACAGCGCAAGCAGATCATCGCAGAGGCGGCTGAGCAGCGTTATGTAGAATTCACGGGTGGGGAAACCAAGTACACCGGCGGTACCGTGCATAAACTGGACGCGAACACCCATCCCATCCAGCGCGAATTCTTCGATTTCTATCGCACGCCTCGTGGTGAGTTCACCCCGGCCGGGTCTTCGCCTGAAGTGACGACGCATCCAACGCTGACCAGCAACGTGAAGTTCATGAACTTCTATCCGTTCAACGATATTACGTCGATTTCGCCTCGTCCTATGCTGTTCATCGCAGGCTCTGAAGCACACTCGCTGGAGTTCAGCCAAGAAGCCTTCAAGCTGGCGGGTGAGCCTAAGGAGTTGTTCATCGTGCCAGGCGCGGGCCACGTGGACTTGTATGATCGGGTGAACCTGATTCCGTTCGACAAGCTGACTTCTTTCTTCCGAACCAACCTGAAGTAACCCATCTTTGAAGCCGCAACTGCCCGGTTTGCATAGGATGTTGTGGCTTCAAGTCTGAACGTAGGTCGTAGTGCGCATCGCTCGACTTGCCCTTGGTGGAACGTTCATCCCTTGAGTCTTCATGGCTCTTTCGGGCCCTGTACGCTGTGCAGGGCCTTTTTTTTCTGTCATGACTCGTGGCGCAACGCGGCGATTAATAAAGCCATAGCCCCGGAGGGTTGCCGACGGCTTGGGTAATAGAGATGAAGTCCTGTCCACAGCGGGCACCAGTCTTTCAGTACCGGAATCAGGTGGCCAGCCTTGACATAGGGCTCAGCGATGTCTTCAGGTACATAAGCGATACCCAAGCCTGCAATGGCTGCATCAAGGCAATCATAAATACTGTTGTAAATCAGCTGACCATCAACCCGCATGTTCAACTGCCGGCCATCTTCCCCGAACTCCCAAGGCCACAATCCACCATGGGTAGGAAGACGCAGGTTTATGCAATTGTGCTGCATCAAGTCTTCGGGCGTCTCTGGTTCAGGGCTGCTGGCGAAGTAGCGCCTGGTCGCTACTGCGGTGAATCGCATGTCAGGACCGATGCGTACGGCGATCATGTCCTGGGCTATCGCCTCACCCAATCGGACGCCCGCATCGAAACGATCTGCTGCGATGTCGATAAGCCCATTGTCCGCGAACAGCTCGACTTTTATTCCAGGGTACTTCGGCAGGAATTTCTTCAACTTTGGGGAGATGATCGATCGGATGGCGTGATCCGATGCGGTGATGCGTACGGTCCCGGTTGGGCTTTCGCCCAGCTCTGACAACGCCAGTAATTCAGCGTCGATCTCTTCGAAGCGGGGACCGACAGTTGCCAGTAACCGTTCACCGGCTTCCGTTGGCGAGACTGAGCGGGAGTTGCGCGCAAGCAAGCGCGTGCCCAGATTTCGCTCCAGTGAGCTGACGGCATGGCTGACCGCGGATTGAGACAGGCCTAGATGTGCTGCTGCTCGAGTAAAACTCTTTTCCCGGGCGACGGCAATAAAGGCCATCAACCCACCAAAGGATTGCTTAAGGATGTCATCTTGCATGGCTTGAATGATCTTCGTGAGTGCGCATGAACAATAACATTCCGGTGCGTGGTGCGTAGAGTTTACGGAGGAGTTTGCTAGCGATGGTGAGCGACAGGGAAGTGTTGCCGAGTAGGAGAAGCCAGCCCTCGGGCATGCGGACATTTGCGGTGTGGCTTAAGCCTATGACGTTATCTGGCGGTGCTCAGACAAGCGAATGATCAGCCGTGCCACAAAAGCCCCTGTCAGGATGACCGCAAACAATCGCAGGGTCTGCATTGCCAGCACCAGTCCCACGTCGGAATGCGTGTCCACCGCGATGATCGCCATCGTGTCGAGCCCGCCCGGGCTGGTGGCCAGGTAAATCGAGAGGAAATCCCTGTCCGATATTGTTGCCAATAGCCAGGCAGATAATGCGCACAGCGCGATCAAAAGCGTGGCACCCATTATCATCGCCGGCAGGCGCCGCCAGACGTACCCAATCGTTGGGCGGTCAAAGCGCAAGCCGACGTAGCAACCCAGTGCGCCATAAGCAGTAGCGAGGAGCCAGTCGGGCAGCGCGATGTGCAACAGGCCGCTGATTTGCAAGGCGCCACCCAGCAGCAACGGCATCAGCAGCGCCCCGGCGGGCACTCGATTGCCCAGTGCAACACCAGCAAGCAGCGTGGCGATGGTCAGGCCTAGATTAAGTAGTCCGAAGCTCTGCGGCTCGACGTTTGTCACGTGCGTTTCGCCGCCTGTCGGTGCCCCGACCCAGTGGCTCACCAGTGCGCCGATCATCACCACGCACACGACTCGTACGTATTGCATGGTGGCGACTACTCGCGAATCGGCACCGTACTCATCCGCCATCGAGACCATCGCCGAGGCAGCGCCTGGAGCCGTTCCCCATGCGGCGGTGCTGGCCGGAATGCCTGCCCATACCAAGGCTAGTCCGACCAGAGCACTGAGGCAAACCGTTGCGGCGGTTGCCAGCAGCATCATCGGCCAGGACTGGGCTATCGAGAGAAGCACTGCCAGCGTCATGGAATGGGCCGCCAGAATGCCAACACAACCTTGGCCCAGCTTGAAGGCGTAGGGATGGAGCTGTATACCCGCACCGAACGTTCCAAACACGATGGCGACCATCATCGGCCCCAGGAACTGGCCGGCTGGCACCCCTAGAAACTTCAGCAACTGACCGGCTGCTCCAGCCACTAGCGCAAGCGCCAACCATTTGAATGGCGCGGGGTAGGCATGTAGAGAAAATCTGGCAGAAGAAGACAAGAGTCGTGCTCCAATCGCTGGTCGCCTTGAGGGCGTGGCATCGCTATCGATGTGCTGATAATTATTGATAGCGTGTTTGATAAAGTCTATTTTCTAATATCGATTGATTGATAACTTTGGTTGATGAATATGGACCTGCGTGACCTTGCCTATTTTGAAGTCATCGCCGAGCTGGGCCATCTGGGCAGGGCCGCACAAAAGCTCAACCGCAGTCAGCCGGCGCTGACTAAAAGCATCCAACGACTTGAGGAGTCTCTAGGTGCCCGGCTGTTCGAACGCGACGGGCGTCGGATCAAGCTGACGGCAGTGGGGGAGTTGCTGAAGGTGCGTGGCAAACAGCTACAGCAGAGCGTTGCCGAAACCCAGCGAGAGATACGTGATGTTGCCAACGGGGTGATGGGCAATATTCGCCTGGGCTGCGCTGCTTCCATGGCTGATCACCTACTCCCGCACCTGACCGCGACTCTGCTTTCACGTGCGCCGCAGATCACCTTGAACCTGGTGATTGGGCAGGACGATTTACTGCGCGAATCACTTTTTTCCGGGCGGCTGGACATGGTGATCTGCCCGCAGTACGAAGCAGATCCTTTGTTGGAATTTCATGCGTTGTTTGACGATGAGGCGGTAGTGGTCGCCAGCCGCAACCACCCGCTGTTTAGCGCAGGTTATGAGTTGCGCGATTTGTGCCAGTACCGTTGGGTGCTGCCGGCCACCGCCGTGCCGGCCCGACGCTGGATAGACAATGCGTTTCAGTCCAGAGACCTGCCTTTGCCTCAAGTGCAGATCGAAACGACTTCGATCTCCTTGCTGCCGCGCCTGATTGGTGAAACCAACCTGCTCAGTTTTCTGGCCCGGGAGACTCTCGAAGACGTAAAGGGTGTGACGCACCTTCGGGAGATCAAGCTCAAGGAAACAACAATGAAACGCACGATTGTCGTTTTCGTGCGAACCGGCGCCTATTTGTCGCCGGCGGCGCAAGTACTGCTGAACGTGCTTAAAGACGATGCACCGCTGTTATTGAGGTAGCGGATGCATAGCGACGGCTTGGGCACAAGAGGCTATCAGGCGGGCGTGGACTGGGTAAGCCGCCCGCCATTCCCAACGACTAGCGCTGCCAGGATGAGCAATACGCTGCCGCCAATCAGCGGGGCTGTTACCGATACATGATCCAGCAAGCTGCCACCGAAAGCGCCTCCGACCATGATCGCCATCTGGATAGCTGCAACCATCAGTCCACCGCCAGTTTCGGGCTCATCGCTTACCTCTTTGGCGAGCCAGGTCGACCAGCATACTGGGATGGCCGAGTACAACATCCCCCAGGCAAACATCATGATGGCGGCGGCTGCGAAACTGTAGCCCAACTCGGCCAGAGCCACCGTCATGACAGCCAACGCCACCGGAAGCCAGCGCAACAATTGGAAGAGGAATTGTTTTTCCAGCAGTCGGCTGACGATGTACGTACCACCGAAACCGGCTATGCCCAGGCTCAACAATAAAACCGACAGTTGAGTGGAGTCGACGCCAGTAACCTGTTCGAGAAATGGCCGAAAATAAGTGAAAGCGGTGAATGTACCACCAAACGTCAGCATGGCGGCCAGCAGACCGAACATGACGTTCCGACGTTTCAGCACCCCGAACAGCCTGGAAAGGGGAATGGTTTTTTCTGGCTGCATTGCGGGCAAGCTTTTGTATTGCCAGATCACGTTAATGATGACAATCGGTACAAGCGCCGCGAACACAAAGCGCCACCCCAGATGACCTCCCACATAGGCCCCAATGGGTGCGGCAAACGCAGCGGCCACTGAGTGGCCCATATAGATCATGCCCAAGGCTTTGGGCACAGCCTCCTCCGGGACTATCCGAAGCACAGTGGCGGTGGACAATGCCCAGAAACCACCGATTGCGACGCCTAGAAAAGCTCTGGCGATCATCAACCAAGTGAAGCCCGGCGCCAAAGCGATGACCACCAGCGAAATGAGCATCAGCAGGGTCATCGAGACCAGGACATGACGTCGATCGAAGCGTCCGGCGATAGAGGCAATGCAAAGACTTGCCACCACCGCAAAGAAGCCGGAAATGGAAATGGCCTGGCCAGCCATGCCTTGTGAGGTGTGAAGGTCGTTGGCGATGGGCGTCAGGAGACTCACTGGCATGAATTCTGCGGCGATCAGCAGAGCGACGCAGAGTGTCAAAGACCCCACGGCGCTCCAGATCCGGCTGTCAATCTGGGCCGTATTCAAAGTTGAGGTAGTCATCGGTGTTCCTGTGAAATAGCCAATACATGACGCCCTCGACAACTAGGGCGCTGGGCGAATGGACGAATAATGAAAGGAAAAATAACCAGGGATCGACCCCAGCGGGCGATGGGACACTGTCTCATCGCGACTTGCTTGAGGCGAAATGATAGGGGGCTAAGGATGATCTGTAATGATCTGAAATCCGAAAGCGCCTATGAATGATGGCGAATAATTCAGATGCGAAAAAGGAAGGGCTCAGAGCACCGTTGACTATTCGGGGTGCCGTAACTCATCGATTAGAACCTGCATCGCCCGAGACTTCTCGCGCTCGCTGGAGTAATAAAGGTGCAGCCCCGGGAATGTTCTCCACCAGGCTTCCATGACAGGGACCAGGGTGCCATCAACCAGATGGGGCTGGGCGATGTCCTCGGGAACATAGGCCAGTCCGAAACCCGATACAGCGGCATCCAAAATCTGATTGATGCCATTGAATACGAGCCTGCCTTTGACTCTCGTATTGATTTCCTGGCCGTCCTTTTCCAGCTCCCACGCGTACAGGCCGCCACGTGTTGGCAGGCGCATATTTATACATTCATGTTCCATGAGGTCTTGAGGTCTGGTCGGCATGGCACGAGACTCCATGTAGGACGGCGCGCCCACTATCACAAAACGCATGTCGGGAGCTATACGAACTGCTTCGATCCCGTTTGCCAACCCGTCCCCGAGCCGGATGCCAAAGTCGAAATGGTCGGCCACGATGTCCGTCAAGCCATAGTCGATAACGACTTCTACACTTATTTGTGGGTATTTCGGCAGGGCTTGCGCCAATTTCGGCCAAAGCACAGTTTCGATGACATGATCGGTTGCCGTGATGCGAATGTTGCCGGCGGGGGTGTCGCCAAATTCAGCCACGGCGATCAGTTCGGTCTCGATTTCCCTCAATCGCGGTTCAACGGTATTGAGCAGACGTTCACCGGCCTCGGTGACGGATACGCTACGGGTCGTCCGAGTGAGAAGACGTACGCCGACCCGAGCCTCCAATCTCTGGATGCTATGACTGAGCATCGATTGAGAGATTCCCAGCTGGGAGGCCGCCCGCGTGAAACTTTGCTCTCGTGCAACTGCAATGAGCGCGAGCAGGTCGCTGTAGTGTTCCTTTGCCATTCATCATTCTCTACGTGGGGGCGAATACTGTATCAGCTCAAGCGCCCGCTCCAAGGATCTATGTTCATGAGCCGGCCATGACAATCGTGGAGGGGATTAATCAATTTTGATCATACCTCTATTCGCCGTCGAGCCTTTCACCCGAACGCCATCCGTGTTTTTAATCCAAAAAATAACAAGAGGCCTTTCATGAAAATCGGAATTCTTGGCTCCGGCCGAATGGGCAGTCATCTGGGCACCATGTTTGCCAGGGTTGGCCATGAGGTTTCCTTCAGTTACTCGCGTAATCAGCAGAAACTTGCCGATCTGGCTGCATCGGCAGGCAAGAATGCACAGGCCAGCACGCCGGCAGAGGCGGCATTCAACGCTGACTTGGTCCTCTTGGCCGTGCATTGGCTTCAAGTGCCTGACGTCCTCAGCCAGGTGGATGACTTGAGCGGCAAAATCGTCGTGACCTGCTGCAATCCTTTAAACGCAGAAGACACCGAGCTTGTCATCGGCCATACGATTTCCGGTGCGGAAACGCTGGCACAGATGATTCCTGAGGCGCATGTCGTTGCGGCCTTCCAGTCGACACCCAGCGAAGTTTTGTTCGATGTATTCGCGGCCAGGGGAGAGGTGCTACGTCCCAGTTTGATCTTCTGTGGCGAGGACGAAGCCAGTAAAGCCACAGTTTCGGATCTTATCAGTCAGGTGGGCTTTGATCCGGTGGACGCTGGGGCTCTGAAGGTCGCCCGTTATATAGAGCCTTTCGCGATGCTCTCCGCAGTGTTGGCTTACGAAACGGACCAGGGGCCCGAATGGGCTTATCGCTTCGAGCGTTTTGACCGGTTGTTCAAAGGCACTTCCCGCGTCGGGAAATAGCGGGAGGAGCGGGTACATGCAGATTTATGATTACATCGTTGTCGGTGCCGGTTCTTCGGGCTGCCCGGTTGCGCGCGGTTTGTCTGACGATCCCCGGAACAACGTCCTGCTTATTGAGGCGGGACCTGCTTCAGATCGTTTCTGGGTCAATACGCCCGCGGGAATGGGCAAGCTCTATTTCAATAAGTCATTGAACTGGAATTTCCGCACCTCGCCAATGGAGAAGCTTCAAGGGCGTCGGATGTACTGGCCTAGGGGCAAATTGCTCGGTGGATCCAGCTCCATCAACGGCATGGTATTCATCCGAGGTCACCAAAAGGATTTTGACGGCTGGCGTGCCTTGGGCAACCCAGGCTGGGGGTATGAAGATGTCTTGCCGTATTTCAAAAAGATGGAGCACTTTGAGCGGGGCGGCGATGAATATCGCGGAGCGAATGGTCCACTATGGATCAGTGATCCGGTCGTTAAAGAAAAGAGTAGCTACGATTTTATAGAAGCCGCTAACCGTATCGGTATCCCGGTGACCGAGGACATGAATGGCGCCTTGCACGATGGCGTAGGTTTCATGCAACACAACATCCAAGACGGGCAACGGATGTCGACTTACCGGGCATTTATCGAGCCTGTCATTGAACGGCCGAACCTGACGGTTCGAACCGGATGCGAGCTGCAGCGCGTTTTATTCGAGGGGCGTACCGCTGTCGGTATAGAGGTTTTGAAGAGTGGCCGTTTGGAGCGTATCTATGCGGCGCGCGAAGTGATTCTGTCAGCAGGCTCGCTGAAGACCCCACAGATGCTGATGTTGTCTGGCATCGGCCCAAGGGCTGAACTGGAAAAACACGCAATTCCCGAAGTTCTGAATTCCCCAGGAGTAGGGCAAAACCTGCAGGATCATTTTTATATTCACACAGCCTTCCGTTGCACCCCAGACAGTTCGTACAACGCCAACCTTGTAGGCCTGCGCAAGTACTGGGAAGGCTTCCGTTACCTGATGACCCGCAAAGGGTATCTTGCCCTTGGCTCTTCCCAGGTCGCGGCGTTTGTTAAAAGTAGCCCGGACGAGGACTACGCTGATCTCCAAATCAGCTTTCGGCCCATGACCTTTCAATACTTTCCCGATGGCACGGTTGACGTTGAAAGGCATCCCGGGCTCGGTGTGTCGGTCTATCAGTTGCGTCCCAGCACCACGGGAACAGTGACGCTGCGCTCAACCAACCCGTCTGACCCGGCCGATTACACGCCAAATTTCCTGAGCAGCGATTACGACGTCAATGCGGTGATCAGTGGTGTGCGCTGGATACGCAAAATCATGAACAGCGAACCCATCAAGTCTCGCGTGGTTTCGGAAGAATTGCCGGGGCTCCACATTCGTACCGATGAAGATATCTACAACTATCTGGTCGAAACCGGCAACTCGGCCCACCACCAGGGCGGCACCTGCAAGATGGGTAACGACGCCATGGCGGTGGTGGACGAACGACTGCGTGTCCGTGGTATCGAGCGTCTGCGGGTGGTGGATGCCTCGATCATGCCATTCATCACGTCGGGCAACACCAATGCGCCGTCCATCATGATTGGTGTGAAAGCCGCCGACCTGATTCGTGAAGATGCAATGGCTCGCCGGGCAAGCAGTTCGCCGGTCGAAACTGTTGGTTGAATCGGCGGGTACCGTGTTGCCACCTGTCACGAAAATGCTCACCGAATAACAACAACTGGAGGCACCAGCAAGATGCACGATTACGCGAAGTTTTATATCGACGGTGAATGGGTAGAGGCCGCGGCCTCCCAGCGCCAGGAATTGATTGATCCGACTACCGAAGAAGCGTTTGCCACGGTCGCCATGGCGACCGTTGAAGAGGTGGACACTGCCGTGGCCGCAGCTCGGCGTGCATTCAAAAGCTATTCGCAGTCTTCCCTCGATGAGCGTTACGACCTGATCAACCGTATCATCGAAGCCTACGAATTGCGCGCCGATGATTTTGTACAGGCCATTGCGCAAGAGGTGGGTATTCCCTGCAGTGCCCGTGCTCAGGTCATGGGGCCAATCGAACATATGAAGGTCGCTCGCGACCTGTTGAAGACGTACGAGTTCGAGGCGCGAATTGGCAATACGATCGTTCGCCGTGAACCCCTGGGTGTCTGCGCACTGATCTCGCCTTGGAATTGGCCGATCCAGACAACCGTCATCAAGCTGATCTATGCGCTGGCCGCCGGTTGTACAGTCGTATCCAAGTCCAGTATCAACTCGCCGGTCAGCGCTATTCTGCTGACAGAGGTGCTGGATGCCGCAGGCGTACCCAAGGGCGTTTTCAACATGCTCAACGGCTCGGGGCGAGTGATTGGCGAGGCGATGTCGAAGCATCCCGATGTCGACATGGTTTCCTTCACGGGCTCGACCGGTGCCGGTGCGCAGGTAGGCGAGGCAGCGGCACGCACCATCAAACGCGTGTGCCTGGAGTTGGGCGGGAAGTCGGCGAATATCGTGCTGCGAGACGCCGATCTGGAAAAGGCCGCGCGCTGGAATATTCAGCGCGGCTTCTTCAATACCGGACAATCCTGCCACGCGCCGAGTCGCATGTTGGTGCATGAAAGTCAGGTGGAGCAGATCATTCCGTTTCTGGTTGACGAAGCAAACCGATTCCGTCTCGGAGACCCGCGAGATCCCGCCACGACCATGGGGCCGATTGTCAGCCGGGCACAATTTAACAGCATACAGCGTCACATACAGTCGGGCCTCGATGAGGGTGCACGGCTGATTGTCGGCGGACTGGGGCGCCCCGAAGGCTTCGAACGTGGCTTTTTCACCCGTCCGACCGTGTTCGTCGATGTGACCCCCGAGATGACTATTTGCCGGGAAGAGATTTTCGGGCCGGTCTTGGTGGTGGTGCCTTATTCCACCGAGGCGCAGGCATTGGAAATCGCCAATGACTCGCCTTATGGGTTGGGTGGCTATGTATTCGGTGGGGACCGGCGCAAGGCGTATGAGTTCGCCAGCGGCCTGCGTGCCGGGCGTGTTTGTTTTAACGGCGCGCCGACTAACTCGCTGACGCCTATGGGTGGCTACAAGGAATCCGGCATTGGCCGCTCAATGGGCGTTTTCGGGTTGCAAGAGTATCTGGAAATCAAATCGGTCTATGGCTTTGACGAGGAAGCCGCAGCACTGCCGTCGTTGAAGGCCTGATGCGACTATCCAAGACCAAGCGGTGCCGCGCCGATTATTGGCGCGGCACGCCTGCTGTTTGAAGAGAATATTTATTCATCTGATTAATAGCACCTTGCGAGGTGACTCACGTGGTTCGCTTGCTGTGCCACGGACGAGCCCAGTAGGGTAAGGCTTGTCTAAAAAGACGACGTTGCAGTTGTTGTTATTGCGAATGGTCAGTTGCCAAAGATTATCCGCAGGTCGTGCTCGGCCAGGTTTTTCACACTGTTTTCAATCGAGGCATTCTTACAATGGAACTCAACGTAAATGGCACTGTGTATGAGGTTGAGGCGGATGCGGATACACCATTGTTATGGGTGATTCGCGACGATATCGGCCTGACCGGAACCAAGTACGGGTGCGGTTTGGCGCAATGCGGCGCCTGTTCGGTCATGGTGGACGGCGTGCTGCTTCGCTCATGCGTTACACCGGTTGAAGGGGTAAAGGGCAAACAGATTCGCACAATCGAAGCCATTGAAGACGACGAGCTGGGCAAGCGCGTGGTGGCGGCCTGGGTCAAGCATCAAGTCGCCCAGTGTGGCTATTGCCAGTCTGGCCAGGTAATGGCCGCCACTGCGCTGTTGCAGCGCATTCCCAAACCTTCCCAAGCCGATATTGCTGCCGCCATGACGAATCTCTGCCGTTGCGGCACTTATAACGCGATCAAGACTGCTGTCGATGAGCTTGCTGGTGCTTGAACACGCGCAATTCGACTGAGCTGCGATGTGCCTGGTGACAATGCCGACGGCTAATCCTGACCACCTTTAATGGAGCAGGGATTGGTCTGCTGCCAGGCCGAGCATTGAATGCAAACACAGGGGAACACTATGTCAAAACTGGATGATTCTATCGCCGAGCGCGGCGTACTCTCCGACGCGCAACCTGTGAACGTCTCTCGCCGCCGTTTTTTGCAGGCATCGGCTGGCGTCACGGCGGGTGCGCTTGTTATCAGCTTCGGAATTCCCCTTGGCCCGTTGCGTGCTGCCGAGCGTGCCCAGGCATTGCCGCCTGGCGCCCGTGTACCGGCGTTTCTGGAGATTCGTCCGGATAATACCGTTCGCCTGCAGAGCCCCTTTATTGAGGGTGGGCAGGGCATTTTCACGGGCATGGCACAGGTCGTGGGTGAGGAGCTCGATATAGATCCAGCCAGCTTTCTGGTGGAGAACGCGGCGCCCGGGAATGACTTCAAAGTCATGGAAGGTGGCATGCGCTTCACGGGTGGTAGCCGGTCGATGCGCGCGAGTTACATGACCATGCGCCGACTGGGCGCATCGGCGCGCCTGATGCTATTGCAGGCCGCGTCATCCCACTGGAAGGTGCCTCTGGCGCAGCTGACTACTGAGCCAGGGCGGGTCATTCATGCCGCTTCCAATCGATCGATCACCTACGGTGAACTCGCGCCGTTAACGCTCGATTTGCCCATTCCCGATCCGCAAACCGTTACTCTGCGCGACCCTGCCACATTCCGCTGGATCGGTAAGCCGGTCCAGCGAATAGACGTCTACGACAAATCCACTGGTAAGGCGCAATACACCATCGATACTCGTGTCGAAGGCATGCTCCACGCCGCGGTACAGCATGCGCCGCGCTTGGGTCTGCAAGTGGGGCTGGTGCGCAACGAGGATCAGATCAGAAACCTCAAAGGCGTGCATTCGGTGCACCGTCTTGAGGGGGCAGTGGCGGTGGTTGCGCAACGCTGGTGGGTGGCCAAGCGTGCCGTCGAGGCTCTGCAAGTGGAGTGGACGGAGCCGGGTGGCGATTCAACCGTGCGCTACATGCCGGCTAATTTCGACACCCAGGCCTATGCGGAGCAATTGAGTAAAACCACCGACGCCGGGGATGAGGCCGAACGTGAGGGTGACCTGCAGCAAGGGTTGGCCGGCGCCAAGAAAGTCGTCAGTGCGACTTACCATACCCAATACCTCAACCACGCCCAGTTGGAGCCGCCCTCGGCCCTGGCGCGCTTCGACGCTGAAGGCAATCTCGATCTGTGGCTGCCGAACCAGGCCCCGGATTTGTTTTTGGCCGACGTCGCCAAGCGTACCGGTCTGGACCCTTCCAAAATCACTCTCCACTCTCCGCTGCTGGGTGGTTTTTTCGGCCGGCATTTTTTATACCCGAATGCATCACCTTACCCTCAGGCTATCCAGCTGGCTCAATCCACAGGTCGACCGATCAAGGTGATCTGGAGTCGCGAGGAAGAATTTTTGCGTGACGTGCTTCGTCCTTCCGCCGTAGTGCGCTTTCGCGCTGGCCTGGATGAACAGGGCATGCCGGTGGCCTTTGAAGCAATTAGTGCCACGGAAGGGCCAACCGAGGGTATCGCTAACAAACAAGGAGACAAAATCGACCCGACCGCCGTCGAAGGCCTGGCCGGTAAAAAATACGCCATTGCCCATCGTCGGATCGCTCAACTGTACTCGCAGACCCCGGTGATGCTGGGCTACTGGCGTTCAGTCGGGAACTCCATCAATGACTTCATGTATGAAGCTTTTCTGGATGAAGTGGCGGATGCCGGCGGTCAGGATCCCTATGAGCTACGGGCCAAGCTGCTACAGGGCAACGAGCGGCTAAGCCACTTGCTCAAAGTAGTGGCCGACCTGTCCGGGGGGTGGAAACGAGGGCCGTTCACGGCGCAAGACGGCACCAAGCGAGCAAGAGGCGTTGCAATGGCATCGCCATTTGGTACCGAAACGGCGGTGATCGCAGAGGTTTCCATCAGCAACGGAGCCGTGAAGGTTCACGACATCTGGCAGGCAATCGATCCGGGTAGCATCGTCAATCCCGCCATCATCGAGGCTCAGGTCAACTCAGCCGTGGCCCTTGGCTTGTCTCAAACCCTGGTCGAACAAGCCATCTACAAAGGTGGTACGCCGGTGGCGCGCAATTACGACCTCTACCGCATCCTCACACCGGAAATGATGGCCAGGGTCCATGTCCGTGTGGTGGAGAGTGGTGCGCCAATGGGCGGAATCGGTGAGCCGCCTCTGCCTGCGGTGGCACCGGCGGTTGCTAACGCCGTCTCGCGACTGACCGGTCAACGAATTCGCAGCATGCCTCTATCGCAGTACCGCTTCGACACCTGATGAGGAATGGTTCGTGAATAAAACTATAAAGTATCTGCTGCCAGCAGGCATCGTCGTGGCAGCTGGCTTGGGCTGGTTTGTCAATCGCACGCCATTTTCGCCTTTTGCTAATGAGGCATCTGCACCCTCGGCAGATGCACAACTCGTCCAGCGTGGTGAATATGTCGCCAGGCTTAGCGATTGCGTGGCCTGCCACAGCACGCCCAAAGGTGCGCCGTTTGCCGGCGGCCTGGAGATGGCGACCCCGATGGGATCAATCTATGCCACCAACATTACCCCGGACAAACAAACGGGCATCGGTAATTACAGCCTAGCCGACTTTGATCGCGCAGTACGCAGCGGAGTCGCGGCTGACGGGCACAGGCTGTATCCGGCTATGCCGTACCCATCCTATGCCAAGCTCAGCGACGATGATGTGCGGGCGCTTTATGCGTTCTTCATGGCCGGCGTTAAGCCGGCGCAGCAGCAGAACCAGCAAAGCCATATCCCCTGGCCGCTCAACATGCGCTGGCCGCTGGCTTTGTGGAATACCGCGTTTGTCGATGACGGTGCCTATCAGGCCAAGCCCTCAGAGGATGCGCTGTGGAACCGCGGCGCCTACATCGTCCAGGGCGCGGGGCATTGTGGCAGTTGCCATACCCCACGCAGCTTGACGATGAACGAGAAGTCGCTGGATGAAAGCAGCGCTACTTTCCTCAGCGGTTCGCTGCTCGATGGGTGGTACGCGCCGAGCCTGCGCCAGGATCCGAACACTGGATTGGGGCGCTGGAGCGAGCAGGAGATCGTCGACTATCTGAAAACCGGACGTAACGCTCACAGCGTGGTCGTGGGCACCATGGCGGAAGTCTTCAACAACTCGACGCAATACATGTCCGACCCGGACTTAAAAGCCATTGCGCATTACCTGGTGTCGTTGCCGGGCGACCCAAAGCGTGACGGGCCGCCATGGAAGCCAGCGGCCAAACTGGCAGAACAACCTCTGTCGACACCTGGGGCAGCCAACTATATGGCCAAGTGCAGCAGTTGCCACGGCAGTGACGGCAGCGGGCAGGCGCCATGGATACCTCCTTTGGCAGGCGCATCTTCATCAATGGTGAAGGAAGGTGCTACGAGCATCAATGCCACCTTGAACGGTTCCGAACGTGTCGTTGCTAATGGCATTCCGGATTCATATCGCATGCCCCCGTACCGCAACCAACTCTCTGATCAGGAAGTCGCCGATGTACTGACTTTCGTCCGCACGTCTTGGGGTAATCAGGGAGGGGCAGTGAAGGCTGACGAGGTGAAGGAGCTGCGTGAGCGAACCAATCCGGCCAGCAGCAACCCGATCATCCTGCAGATGCGTTGAGAGAGTATGGTGAGGGCTTGGCCAAGGCCCTCGCCATACACAAGGAGTCCCCGTCGGGGAGAAGTGGTTCGTGAAGAGGTGGTCCTTGTTTTCGATCATTACGCTTCGGCGTGCATGATCCAAGCAGAGCTCTGGTGTTAACGCCGTTGTGGGGCTAGTAATCAGAGGGACAGGCGCCACTTTCGACGTCCGGGTGCGTTCAGGGAACGTTGTGACCTGCCGCTCGGATAAGCCCGTACCATTCGGGGCGGGTGAGCGGAATATTCGAGCCCGCGGCTGCCTCGACTAGGCGCTCGGGTCTCGTGGTACCCAGTACGACTTGGATGCCGGCGGGATGACGGGTGATCCAGGCTGTAGCGATCGCGGTCGGAGTGACGTCGTACTGTGCAGCGAGTCGTTTGAGTTCAGCGTTAAGTTCCGGATAGTCGGGAGAGTCGAAGAACACCCCATCCTGAAAGGCTTTCTGAAATGGAGACCACGCCTGCAGCGTGATTTTGTTGATCCTCGCGTAGTCGACAATGCCGCCACCGTCACGAGTAATTGAGTCGTCGAATCCGGTCATGTTCGACGACAGGCCCTGGGCGACGATCGTCGAATGCGTCACCGAAAGCTGGACCTGGTTGGCCAGGATCGGTTGGGTCACGGCGGTTTTGAGCAGATCGATTTGACGGGGCGTATGGTTGGAAACTCCGAATGCGCGGACCTTTCCGGTGGACTCCAGATGGTCGAAGGCGCGGGCGACTTCTTCCGGTTCCACGAGTGCGTCGGGCCGGTGCAGCAGTAGCACATCCAGATAGTCGCTACCGAGCGCTTTCAGCGACCTCTCGGCCGACGCCACGATGTGCTCATAGGACTGATCGTAGTGCCACGGGTCGGCGACAATACTGGTTTTGGACTGGAGGAAGATCTGCTCGCGCTCGGCGCTGCTGAGTCGCAGCGCCTCGCCGAACCGGCGTTCGCACAAGTGCGGGCCACCGTCGGGATGGTTGAATCCGTAGAGGTCGGCGTGATCGAAAAAATTGATGCCCGATTCGCGCGCCGCGGTGTAGAGCGCGCGGATCTGGTCATCGGTGCTGCCGGCGATGCGCATCATGCCCGCGACGACGTTGGGAACCCGAGTGTCGGTTGATCCTAGTGGTACGGTCTTCATGAAAGCTCCTTGTCAGGACAGTGGTGGGCTGTCGGACGCCTTGCGTGAATGCAATGCACTCACCAAGGCTGGTTCGCAGGGCCAACTGTGAACTCGTTGATTGTCGTGTCATCGGGCTGGTCGATCGCGAAGGCGACGATGTTGGCGATTCGGTCTGGAGAAATGCCGTACTTGTCATAGATGTCCTGCATCTGGTCAAGCGCCAGCTTATCGCTGATCGTCGCCAGCAGTTCCGTCTTGACGGCGGCCGGGTAGATCGTCGCGGTGCGGATGTTATTGCCTTCCATGGCGGATTCCATGCGCAGCACCTCCATGAAGTCGCGAACGAACCACTTCGTCCCGCCATAGACGGCGCCGCCCGGATAGGCCTTTAGTCCCGCCACCGACGAGGTAGTGATGACGTGCCCAGCCTTCTGTGCCAGGAACTCGGGTAGCACCGCTGCCACACCATTCAAAACGCCCTTGACGTTGACATCTATCATTTGGTGCCAGTCTTCGGTCTTCAGTGCGGACAGGGGGGAGTTTGGCATCAGCCCTGCATTCAGGAAAATCACGTCCACGCGACCGAACCTTTCTTTGGCCAGGCGGACGATGCTGTTGTTGTCCTCTTGCTTGGTCACGTCCAGCGCTTGATAGACCACTTGGCCTCCGTTCAGGAGAATCTCGTCCGCGATCTGCTTGAGCTTGTCTTCTCGACGGGCGCCGAGCACGATTTTTGCGCCCTTGCTCGCGAGCAGCTTGGCGGTTGCCTCGCCGATTCCGGACGATGCGCCGGTAATGATGACTACTTTGTCTTTGATCATGATCTCTCTCTCTCTGGATTCGGGCTGCGAAGGAGATGCAGCAGACGATGACGCGGTATTTCAGGTCGGTGTTGAGCGCGTGGGGACTACTTTGTCAGCGCACGCTGCTATTGGGAAAACATCACCCGAACATCGCCACTGCCGAGCGCTTGGGCCAGGCCAGTCGGATCGTCCACGCGGCCCAGACGGGTGTATGAGTAAGCTGAGTCGAAGGTCTTGTAAAAGATGACCACGGTGCGCGATCCCCAAAGCATAAGGTCTCCGTTGCGGATCGTGCCGGGCCGGCTCTCACTGGTGGGCAGCGCTTCAGGCAGTTCTTTTTTCTTCTCGTTTCCGTGGAGGTCCTCCATGTCCAGTGTCAGCGGCAGCGTGGCAGCGAATGCGCGAGTGGCCTCGTTGTTGGCAAGGGTGATGGCGAAGCGACGTTCCCCGACGGTCATCCACAGGCGTGATTCATCCGATTTATTGGGTGCTTGAGTGACATCCTGCTCCGCGGCCACGGGCAGCGCAGTGCTGGCGGCGTGGGCGGGATGGCCGCTGCACAGTGCAAGGAGAACCAGCGGCATTCCAAGCTGTCGCATGGCCCGCCGGTGCCAGGAATGCCTACGGCTTGCAGCGCCAAGAGAGGAGAGAGTGCCGCCTGCACCGACGTCAACGTGTTTGCTCTGCATGTTGTTCTCCTTGCAATGCGGAAAATGGGCCAGACGCGTTGCCGCGCCTGCACGTGAACTCGTAGGTTTCGAGCGCGAATTCGCGCAGCAATATGGCGCTAATGCCCCTCAGCGAGTGGTCTATTGCCAGTTCTGGTTGCGATCCCCACTGGAAAGTCAGAAGTGTTGAGTGGCATGAGTCCATACCGTAGGGCGCGCCAGCCAGTTCAGCCGCATCGTGGCATTTCGCTCGCCAGGATGCGGCCGCTTCAATGCGTCAAGCGGCGCCTGCCGCCGTGGCCAGGTGCTGCGTGAAGAAGGTCGTCAGCTTGTCGAAAGGAATCACGTCCACACGATCGTACAGATCGGTGTGGCTGGCCTCTGGAATGATCATCAGCTCTTTTGGCTGCGCCGCGGCCGCGTAGGCGGTTTCGCTGAAGTAGCGCGAGTGGGCGTTTTCACCATGGATGAACAGGACCGGGCGTGGAGAAATTTCCGCGATGTAGGTCAGGATCGGCATGTTCATGAACGACAGCGGTGTAGTGACCGTCCAGGAGTTGCCCGAGTTGACCGCGCGCGGATGGTGTCCGCGGGTCGTGCTGTAGTAATCGTGATAATCGACCATGAACTGCGCTTCACCACCCCTCAGTTCGTTGTAGGGGGGCTGGTAAGCAGGGGCACCATTTTCCGCGTCGACCCAACGTTGTGCGCTCAGTTGTTCGAGCCCTTGCGTGCGCTGTTCGAGGGTTACGCTATCGTTGTAGCCCTTGGACATGACGCGGGTCATGTCGTACATGGTGCTGGCGACAACCGCCTTGACGCGCTTATCCAAGGCCACGGCATTCAGCGCCATGCCACCCCAACCGCAGATGCCGATGACGCCAATCCGTTCGCGATCAACGGAGGGTTGCAGGCTGAGAGCATCAACTGCCGCGCTTACGTCCTCGGTGTTGATGTCTGGTGAGGCGACGTTGCGCGGCTCACCGCTGCTTTCCCCGGTGTAGGATGCATCGAAGGCCAGCGTGACAAAGCCGCGCTCGGCCATGGTTTGCGCATAGAGCCCGGAGGACTGCTCCTTTACCGCGCCGAACGGGCCACAGACGACAATAGCTGCCAGCTTTGCGCTGGCGCTCTTCGGTTGGTACAGGTCGCCCGCCAGGGTGATGCCATAGCGGTTCGTGAAGGTGATCTTCTTATGGTCCACCTTGTCGCTCTTGGCGAAAGTCTTGTCCCATTCCTGTGTCAGTTGCATGTGCTTGCCTTACATGTAGTTGAGATTGTTCCTGCCAGCCTGAATACCCGTCGAGCAGCAGGGCTTGTCGTCGGCGTAGGCGTCATAGACTTTTCATGAGGAATATTCGTTTCGCAAATGGCGTCGCGCGTCGGGATTGGCTTTGCCAACTAATGTATGCCAGTCCCTGCCCCAAAACATCCCATGAAATTGCAAGCATCTATGCACGCTATTGGATAATCGCGCCCCCAAGTCCCAGGCGGTTCGAAATGGAAACCTATCCCGATGAATTCATGCTTGTTCGAATGACATATCACCACGCTGCGATGACCATTGATCATCGAGTCCCGTACATGGAAGTATTCGGTCCGCCTGCATCAGCTCAGCCTTGCTATATGACCGGCGGAAAACCCGCCGCAGGCTGCGTTGGTCGCCGATTCGAGTGACTCGGTCTGGGACAGGCGATGGAGGAGACCTTGTAGAGGACATCCGCCAGGCTTAACGGACGTGAAAGCTTGTTTGGTCAAGGCTTGTTGGGCTGCGTCGAAAGAGAGATCACAACCTCTGTTTCCGTTCCGGCGCTTCCTGCGGAAGCTGCTTCTAAACCCGTTCTTCAGGTCTGTAGGGGCAAGAGACCATTTGAAAAATTAGCCGCTGGCCGAACAGTAATACTTCATCCAGATTGTGGGCTGGCAGGTTTTTCCAAAAGAAAAAATGCAAGCCCTGAATCGGTAACGGTAATCGTCTCAAGCATGTTGCTTAGTTGTGAGTCGTGCTCGCTCGTAGTTGAGCGGGCACTAAATCACTGTGTTGATGTGCCATCGAAGCGCGGTGATTTCTTGCATTGCGTGCTTTTATTCATAGGGCCTAGCACGTGGCTGCATGATTGAGCCCACTAAGCTCGTGATATTTTCAAACCATGTATAGGTAGCCATTACGCGATGCGCCGTTAATAGTGCTTTTTAGAGCCAAGATGGCTAGAGAGTTATGGAACTTTAGATTAACGATAAGAGAGTGATTGCTGCCCCGCAATCGTTGGGCAATGCGCTGACCCCCAGACCGGGATGAGTGGGGAAGGGCATGCGCAGGCACTTTTCGGCGCTTCGACAGGCAAGCCCTGATCTACGAGCATAAACGTCGCCAGCGCTTGGAAGGCATGACTGACACCCGGCATATGCCGCAGTATATCTTGCCCATTAAGCGCCAAGCTTATCTCCGGCCAGCGTACTTCCAGGTCGGCACGGTAGAAATCAAAGAAGCCGGCACCCCGTTGAGGGGGCAGACAAAACGCGTCGCAGAGCATCACTCTGGAGCCCGGATGCAGATTCACCATCACCTCGCTGTGCAGTTTTGCTTGGGGGAATAGGATCGTCGCCACTTGTACTGCTTCTTCGCCGCGCGGCCGGCGGCAACGTAACGTTGCTGGTCGGTGCGTATAGAAGTCTTCAGCGCCGTAGCGACTTCGCACAAGGTTTTGAGTAAAGCGTTAAATTCGTTACAGAACTCTCCACCCCGCACTCCGGAAGAAATTTCGATGAACGAGCGACATCCTCACTCCAATAAGTCTTTTCTAGGGCCGCTCGTACTGATCGCGGCGGTGGTTGTCGCCGTCGGCGCCGCGTTCGCATACACAGCCGGTTGGTTGACACCCGCGCGCCTCACGCCGACCAAGATCGTCGAGGTGCTGGCGCCGCCCGCCGGACCGGCTCTCGGTTTCCGCCGCGCCCATGCCAAGGGTATCTGCTTCACCGGTACCTTCGAGGCCAACGGCGCGGGCAGCGATTTGTCCAAGGCACAGATGTTCGCCGCCGGCACCTATCCCGTGACCGGCCGCTTCAATCTCGCCTCGCCCGACCTCAAAGCGCCCGATGGCACGGCGCGCGTGCGCTCCCTGAGCCTGCGCATCCGAACGCCCGACGGCCAGGAGTGGCGCTCCGCGATGATCAATGCGCCGTTCTTCCCGGTCGCGACGCCGCAGGCTTTCTACGATTTGCAGGTGGCTTCCGCCGACAAGAGCCATCCGGATGCGTTGAAGAACTTCGCCACTGCGCACCCCGAGATCGGCGCGTTTAGCCAGTGGGCTGGCAGCGCGCCGTTCACCAGCTCGTACGCCGAAGACCGCTACAACGGCATCAACAGCTTCGTCTTCACTAACGCGCAGGGCCAAGACCAAGCCGTGCGCTGGTCCTTTAAGCCGGCCGCCATACCTGTGCCGGTCTCGAGCGACGAACTCAAGAAGCGCGAGCCCGATTTCCTGCTGGCCGACATCACCGAGCGCGTCGCGAAGGCTACGCAGCGCTGGGCTATGACGGTCATGGTCGCCGGCCCGGGCGACCCGACCTCCGACCCGAGCAAGGCTTGGCCGGAAGATCGCCGCAGCGTCGGCGTCGGCACCCTGTCGGTGACGAAGATTGAGCCCGAGGCCGATGGCTCATGCCGCGACATCAACTTCGATCCCACCGTGCTGCCGGCTGGCATGCGCACATCCGACGACCCTTTCCCCGCCGCACGTTCGGCCGCTTATTCGGTCTCGTACAACCGCCGGACCGCCGAAGAAAAAGACTATCCGCGCACCCCGTCCATCATCACCACCACCACCGCCGGAGCCAAGCCATGAGCCAAGTCAACCAGCAATTCGCGCCGTTGCAGCGGGCGCTTCATTGGGGCATGGCGATCTGCATCCTCGCGATGCTGTTCATCGGCGTCGGCATGGTCTCGACGATCACGCCCGCGTACTTGATGCTGGTCTCGATCCACAAGCCGTTGGGTATTGCGATCCTCGTGCTCGCGGTGCTGCGTCTGATCGTCCGCTGGCGCCTTGGTGCGCCGCCGTTGCCGCGTGACATGCCCGAGCCGATGAAGCTCGCCGCCAAACTCTCGCATGTCGCGTTCTATGTGCTGATGCTCGCGATGCCCTTGCTTGGTTGGGCCATGTTGTCGGCGGCGGACTACCCGGTGCTCGTCGCCGGGCTGCATCTGCCCGCCATCGTGTCGCCCGACGCCGGCCTGCACAGCCGGCTGTGGAACGCTCATAAGTTCCTCTCGTTCTGCTTCTTCGCGCTGATCCTGCTGCACCTCGGGGCCGCTCTGTTCCACGCGCTGGTGCGACGCGACGGCGTGTTCGAGGCCATGGCGCCATTCCCGGTACATCCGTCGGTCGACGGCAGGGTCGTGACCAAGTGCGCTGACTGACGCAGGCTCCGTTACCACGGGCGCGGTGGCGCACGCGTTCTCGGTGGGGCGAGATGAAATACCTCAGTGGGCGTGTAGTGTGGGACCACGACCTGCAGTGACCGTCGAGCTGGGAGGCTGGCACGAAGTGACGCTGACCCTCGCCGGATCACCGAGCTTCATAGAGACGTTCGTCGCCAAGTTCAGCGAGCCGCCGACTTGAGGCGCCGTGCCTAAACACCTGGCGTCGAAGCCTCCCGCCATTGGCGTTCGGACGCAGGGGGGCGTCTTCACGATGCAGAAACTTCGGCGCATTAACGGGATCGCAAAAGCAGAGAAATATCTGGATGCACATGCGTAGCGCACAGATTTACTAATTTATATCTTTCTTCGTAGGGTGTGCTAGCGGCTGTCAAATCAACTATTGGAACAGACATGAATCTGAAACTTGAGTGGGTTCTGGTCCCAGCATTTCTTGCCATGGGTTTTGCTGCCAGCGCGCTGGCCGCCGAGGTGCGGGCTGAGCGGGTGGCAACCGGATTAGAGAATCCCTGGGCAGTGGCCTTTCTGCCGGCACATCGCTACTTGGTGACAGAACGGCCGGGACGGCTTCGGGTGGTTGGTGCCGATGGGAGCATCGGCCCGCCGGTTGAGGGGCTGCCGGCGATCGCGGCAGGCGGGCAGGGCGGGCTGCTGGATGTGGTGACCGACAGTGCTTTCGACGTGAATCGCATGGTCTACTTCTGCTTTTCCGAACCGCCTGCTGGTGGCGCGGGCAATAGCACGGCAGTGGCACGCGCGACGCTGTCGAGCAACATGGTGCGTCTCGACAACCTGCAGGTGATTTTCAGTCAGCGACCGAAAGTGAGCAGCTCCGCGCATTTCGGCTGCCGCATCGTCGAGGCGAAGGACGGGACGCTTTTCGTCACGTTGGGGGAGCGTTACAGCCGGAAGGAGGATGCGCAGGAGCTCGATAACCACTTGGGCAAAGTGGTGCGCATCCAGAAGGACGGCGTGGTGCCGACCGACAACCCTTTCGTCGGCCGCCCCGGTGCCTTGCCAGAGATCTGGAGCTATGGCCATCGCAATAGCCAGGGCGCTACGCTCGGTCCGGACGGCCGCCTCTGGATGAACGATCACGGTCCGCAGGGCGGCGACGAGATCAACGTTCCGCTGGCGGGTCGCAACTACGGTTGGCCGGTCATAACCTACGGCGAAAACTATGGCGGCGGGAAGATTGGCGACGGCCTGACCGCCAAGGACGGCATGGAGCAGCCGCTGCATTATTGGGTGCCCTCGATCGCGCCGTCCGGCATGGCCTTCCTGACTAGCGACCGTTATGGGCCGGCATGGAAGGGCAATCTCTTCGTCGGTTCGCTCAAGTTCGGTTACCTCGACCGTATCGAACTGAAAGACGGTAAGGTCGTGGCCGAGCACAAGTTGCTGGAGGACGGGCATGCCCGCGTTCGGGATGTCAGGCAGGGCCCTGACGGCCTGCTCTACGTGCTCACCGACGAACAGGATGGCAAACTGCTGCGTCTTCAGCCGCGCTGAGCCCCATCAGGGTAGGCATTGCGCAGCTGCAGCTGCAGCGTCGGCAAGCCGCGACGCCTGCCCGCAACCTCTTCGACGGCTTGCGCTCGTCGCCTCCCAAGGAGGAACTCGGCGATACCAAGCTGATCGTCGAGAACGATACTAGCCAGGTCGGTTCTGTGGGGAAATGTGTTTCAGGATCTCGACACCAGCGCTGGAAACAGAAGCGAGAAGCCCATTCAGGGTAACAAAGAGGCCGTCAACTCGACAGTTTCACAGAGAGAAAGTCGTACGTAATGGTCATGCGCCCTGCCAGTATTGCCAATCGGCCCCCGAACTCTATTAAACAACGACGCGGCGACAATACGAGACACCTGACCAAAAACTGAATGCCCCCATAAAAGCCACCGTGTCCTTGACAACATCCGCGTGACTTGTAATCCAAGGGGGTGCTCGGGCCGGAAAACACGCATGTCAGTGCTTTTTCACCGATGCTGCTTTCTCCGGATTTACAAGCGCTACTGAAAAAAGACGAAGATTGGCTCAGAGCACTGACTTTTCATTCATGGTTGGCTCTTGATCCTCCCAAATAACAAGTCCAGAATTAAGTCTTTTCCTGCTCGGGCAAGAAAAGAAACCCCTTAGATTTCAATGGGTCGGACGCCAGATACGAGTCTCGTTTCCCGCTCCAAGATTCAAAAAAAAGCCACTCAGATGAGTGGCTTTTTTTGTGCCTGTGATTCTCAATGTCAGCGATTGTGTGGCGATCGACTGTATTGTTTCCGCACTTACCCTGCTGCTTATGTGCCTCGAAAGCCCAAGCACACGCCGGCTCCAGGCTCGACGTCTTCGCACTGGGCGCTTTCGAGTGGTATTGGACGAGTCTTCGCTAGTGGATCTCCGCACTGGCGGCTGGCTGCGTCTGGTCGACTAGGTTCTGTACGAAATCCCGAGAAACCCAATTGCCGCCCTCAAACGCTGAGATTTTGTAGAGTCCTCCGCCATCGACGGAAAGGAATTCTGTGATGGCAAAGCGTTACGAACTCTCGGATGAGGTCTGGGGTGTGGTCTCCGACCTCTTAATCGAAACTCATGGCCGAGGGCGGCCGCGCCTGAGCGACCGCTTGATGCTCGATGGTGTGCTCTGGGTGCTCTGCTCGGGTGCTGCGTGGCGAGACATGCCGGAGCGCTTCGGCCCATGGACGACGGTGTATCAGCGGCGATGGTCTCACTGGCTTGCGCCATGCGGCGTTTGAGACAGTACTTTTCGTACAATGCCTAGCATAGAGTATGAGCCAGCACTCAATCGCAATACTGGCTCGACAGTGGCGCGAGCGCATCTAGATAGGAGCTAAGAATGCAGCGCCGCTTCTTCCAACTTATTTAACAATGTTTGACTTGAGGAAAATAGAATCCACTCTGTGCTATCAATGGCACGAAGGGCGACTTCACAGCCTTGGAAGTCATCGGCTAATAGTTTGTCGACCTCCAGCTTATCAATACTCGATACGGCAACGATTAAGCAATCGATAGTGTACTCAATTGTTTCTGCGAATTTTAAAATTCCGCTCCAAGTCAGAACTAGGCCGCGAGGTTGTTCACGTAATTTTTTCTGAAACTCAAGAACTGAATAATTCGACGGCATTTGGCCGACGCCATCAAATTCGATAATGCTCCAAATCCAGCTATTTACTGGTACCTTTGCTAGAAAATCTGCCAGTTGAGCACGAGTCCCATTCACTCGATACATCGGTACTTCAAGCATATTTATATCCTTATCTTAGTTTTGCAATGGTCGTGCAGGGCCATGTTGAAGCGTGCCACCTGTCGGATTGGGCAAATAAGGATGCTCATGCGGATTCGTGTGATTCTTTGGTCGTCCGTGATCCGTAAAGTCAATATCCTTCACTGGGCGCCCATTGGCATCCCATTCCCGTCCTTGATCGTATTTACCGCGACGACCTTCCTTTTGACCAAGTTGAGTATGCGCTCCTTCAGCTTCTGGATCCCGAACAGGATTACCATTTCGGTCTCGCGGCAATTCACGGTCGGGGAAGCCGCTTCCCTCGCGGTCTCCTTTTGTACTTTCATTATTGTAGGTCGTGGAGGTTGGCACATCTGAGATTTGAGTCGCCGATCCCGGTGAGCCCCCAAAGCTAAAATCATCGCCCGATTTTCCGGCGCCGCCATTGAGCATTGTGTTCACTGTGAGCGCGCCTGCAAGCGCAGTGAGCGCGTAAAAAGCTGGAACCGCCAGAAACGCAAAACGTCCGTCAGGATCCACATATTTGTAAGGATTGTTGTTGGCGTAAGCATAACGATTGAAGCTATGGAGGTTGTCCGTCTGAAAATCGACCGGATCAACGCCCATAAACCGGCCTAGCACCGGGTCGTAGTAGCGGGCTCCCATGTACGACAAGCCAGTGGCATCGTCATAGGCTTTGCCGTGGTAGCCGATCTTGTTGCTGCTGCTGGGCGCCGAGCGATTCAGCTTGTCCCCATAAGGCTTGTAGTTTTCCTTCCACAGCAGGTTGCCAGCGGCATCCGTGGCAGCCATCGGGGTGCCCGAAATGTCGTTGTGAAAATAGGTGATGGTGTCGGCGATGGCCACGTTGTTTAGTATTAGGGCCAGCAGACCTACGCCGAGTTTCTTGCCCAGCTTCTTCAAAGCATCCATGTGTCTCTCTCCTTTTTTCCGGCTCATGGGCTGACCCGCTGGGCGATGCGCTTGTCACCCAGATAGAGGTACTCGGTGAGCACGCCTGCATTCAGTTCGATCAACGGTTTGCCATTGGAGTCGTGCATCTCGTAAACCTTACCGCTGGCCTTGGTCACGGCACTGCGGTGGTTGAGGCCGTCATAGCTGTATTCCACCTTTTTCGCAGGAACAGCGCAGTTGATGCAGATGAGATTGGGCACGTCGTTATAGCTGTAGGTGTTGCCTTGGCTGCTGCTGACGTTGCCGTAGGCGTCGTAGCCAAAGGTGCTGGCCCGCAATCCACTTACACTGCTGAGACGGTTACTGGTGTCATAGGTGTAGGCGAGACTGGATTGCCCGAGGGTTTGCTTGGTGAGATTGCCGCCACCGTCGTAGGAGATGCTGCCCTGGCCCCAGAAACCCACAGCGCTGGTCAAGCGGTTGATGTTGTCGTAGCCCAGCGTGCGGTTGAAGTTGCTGTCAGCGGCATCTTTGATTGTGGTTAAGTTTCCGACGCCATCATAGGTGTAGGTGCTGCTGAGGTAGACGCCGGCTGTGCCTGTTCTTAGAGTGCTGAAACTGGACGGCCACAGGCGCGCATTCTGGCCATAAGTGGATACGGCACCGCTGCTGTAGGTGATGCTTTGAATCAATCCAGACGGCCAATACTTCACGTTGGTGACGTAGCCTGAAACCGTGGTGGGCCGCCCCAGTGCGTCGGGTGTGTAGCTCACCACACGACCGGATTGCGGGTAGGTGATGCTGCTCAACTGATCATTGCCGTTGTAGGCATATTTGGCAGTGAACACCTTGCCGTCCAATGCCAGACTTTCCTGGGTCAGGTTGCCTGCGGCGTCGTAGGCGAAGCTGCGATTGCCGCCGCTGGTATTGCTGGTCAGCAGTTTGCTGTTCTTGTTGTAGGTGTTGGTGATTGCCGGTGTTGAGCCGGGATAAGTCGTAGTGATCAGGCGATTCAACTTGTCGTACGTGTAGGTGGTCACGCCTGAAGCTCCGGTTTTCTTGCTCGTCATGTTTCCGGCTATATCACGCCCATAGGTAGTGACGCCGGTTTCTGGATTTGAAGCGGAAGTGAGATACGCGTTGCTGTTATAGGTATAGTTACGGATAAAACCACCTTGTGAGATAGTTGCTATCTGATCCTGTGCATTGCGGGTGAAGGCGATGTTTGCACTACTCTCCGGGGCAATGATGCTCATCAATTGTTTCTTGCTCGGGTCGCCATAAGCTTGATAATTGTAGGTGGTTACCTTGCCACGCTCATCGGTTACTGAGCGGCTACCGTCTTTGTAAGCAATGCTTTCAAACGAGTTGTCGGCATTAGTTATACGTGTAATACGCCCTAAGGCATCATATTGGTAACGGGTGCCAGTAGTGACATCAGGGTCAGACACGAAAGTACGTCGCCCCAGTCCATCATGTTGATAACGTGTTGTAATACCTCCCAGGGTAACACTGGCAACACGAGCAAAGGCATCATACACCGTGCTTTCCACTAATGGACCTCGAGTTGCGATACGACTATTTGGAGTGTAGGTAATGGTTTTGACATTGCCAAGAGCAGGTGTAATGGATGTCACTCGATTCATGGTGTCGTAAGTGAATTTAGTGGTAGCCCCTTCACCATTGGTCTCAGCTGTGACGTTACCTGCATTATCTACAGTTCTGCTGATCGTGATGTTTTGCGGTAAGAGCTCGGTTTGCGGCGTTCCTAGCTTATAGTTGGAGTATTTATATACCCCGCCGCCAGGCATGGTTTTGCTCGCAGTATTACCGTTGCTGTCGTACGTGAACGCAGTGGTGACGCCATTTTTGCTCACAGATAACACGCGACCGTTAACATCAAACGTCTGATTCATGTCGCCAGCGGCCGACGATTCACTTTTGTGAAGGCCAATGATCCATTTACTCGTATCGTTGACGTAAGTATTTTTGGTAACTCGAATATTACCTGTTGGCCCGTTTTCTGTAATAGTGCCGACATCGCCAAATAAATCATAATCACTGTAAGTAGTCTTGTACGTAAGACCGTCAAGTAGAATACTTTTCTCGGCTAAATCCGCTGCACGGATCTGGGTGTCCATTCCATACCCAAGATCGACTATTAATTCATTACCTCCGGTGATGACCCTCGGCTGCCATTTGTATTTTTCTATATTCCCTAAAGGATCAACTTTTTCTACGAGGGATCCAATCATCCACAGCGTCTCTTCTGGCACTCCCGGTAACGCAGTGGTGAGTTTGTAGGACGGACCAACGTATTTATATGTGGTGATACCCTCAGGGCCGGTGACCGTCGTGATGTCATATGCCCCATTTTGTCCTTTAATATACGAATAGGACCATCTTTCACCCGTTGATAAGGTGCGAGAGGATATTTTTTCCGCAGTATCAAATACTCCCCAGCTCTGTCCGCCTCTTGAAATACGGGCTTCGTGATTGCTGTTGGTATAACTATAATTTACAATCCCGCCGGTGGGGTATGTGACGCTTATTAGTTTCCTTGCAGTAATGTTCGCTTGTGTTAAAGGAATGATTGTGTTGGGGTATGCATCAATGTATTTTCCAGGTTCATATTTGTATTGCCATGTTTCTCCTGTATTGTAGGATACGCGTGTAAGTGTGCGCGAGTTCAGGGTGTCTGGCGCCTGGTATTGGTAGCTGATTTTTTTACCTGAATTTGAAGTGGCGGTTATTATTCTGCCTGTCGTGGGGTCATGCTCAAACGATATGGATCTCCCGTCGTTAGCATTAATGGTTGCTAGCAATACAGCAGGTTTCTCGTAAGCCGTTGGATCCTCCGAAAACCACGCAGCTAGGTCGGGAAAATCATACCCAGGCATTTTCCATGGTTTGATAGCATTGCCAAGGGTTTTGTATGTAAAGGTTAAAATGTTGCCATTTAAATCACGAGCCTCTTTCGGAACCATGTAAGTTTCAGTTCTTATAGGGTCTGATGCTTCTGTGGCCTCATTAAAATAGGTATCACTCATGTGTGCAATGCCTATTCTTCGTTCGCTAATGTCCCCATAATCATATTTTATGCCCATGGGTGATGTAACGCTAACGGTGTTGTTTAGGCATTCAACCTTCCAGTTGCTTTTGGTTTTGCCTGTATGTGCTCCTATGCTGTAAATGGTTTCTCTTCCTCCCCCTGGAATTTCCAGCACAGGAAATTGGCTATGCCTCGAAGTTTTAGTCCAATTGCTAGTAGTCTGCTCATGAGTGTTGTTAGATGTGCATAACTCAACAAGCATGTCGTTCAGATAAGCGACGCGGGCTTCGCCGGCGCTTATAGCTGTGAAGTATGTATTCACTTCACTGATTCTCGGCGCTACCTCCAGACTCCATCCTGGTCCAAGCTCGGCCCAGCGATATGAAGAGTTCAAAGTGGCACCCAGCCCGGCTGACTGCTTCAGCATGTCGTATCTTCGCCATACGGTGATATCTAGACCACCTTGGCCTGGTATAAAAAAATCTTTATGCGTCAATAACAGATTGCCATTGACCGTATCCACTTTGTCTATGTACTCTCCTCTTTGGAGGTTGTTGACAGTGTCTGGCAATCTGTAATTGTCGTCATTTGAATTTGCGGGGTCTTTCGTTCCTAGGGCACTGGAGTTCTCCATCAGAAAGAGGCATAGGGACAAAGATAACATTACTTTTGATATTGTAAGTGTGGTCATGCTGGTCTGATTTTAGGTTAAAGGTTAGGTTGCTTGTTGAGTTGCATGTTGTTGGCTGGCCATCCGCTTATTAAATGGCGCGCTGAAGATTGTGATGTAGTTCAATAACCAATCCAGCCTGATAGAAAGTAGGCTTTCGGTTCAACCTACTTCCGTGGTCATGAAGCCCATGTCGAGGGGTGCTTTGATAACGATTTGTTAATGAGCAGTATGTACTTACTGCTTTCTTAGCGACGGGTTAACAAGATGCACAACCGCTGTTGAAGGGCGTCTACGAGGGTAAACGAATAGCGACGAATTTTTATTTAGTAATCTGGGGGTATTTGTTCGGTAGGCCGCCGAGGTATTTTCGACGAGCGAACGCTGGTGACGGGCATGATACTTCCTTGTATTTGCTAAGTGGCTTTTGCGATCGTTAGAATCTAGCAAGATTCGAGGCTGGAGTACAGAGGATGTCGCGTTGTGCAATTGCGCTAGGTGCAGAGTGAGGCCAAAACGGTCGAACGGTATCAATCACTCATTTCTACTTACCCTCACCTGCCTCGAAGGATGGGTTTCTTGATGTGTGATGGCCTTGAACGACCCAAGCTGACGAAGCTCGCACCTCGTATGCGATACTGGTCCGAGGGATAAATGTGAGCTTAGTCGGATTGGCACGAAGGCTGAGCCTGCATAGCTCCCGCTTGAAGAAAATATTTGGGCTTCAGATTTGCTTTTGTTTCACAGAAAATCAGTCGGATAGGTAATTAAGCATGCCATGGGGGGCGAAGACACTAGCTGCATGTCGGCAACAGGGAGCAGCCTTGATCCTCGTGCTATGGGCTGTTGCGGTTCTTGGTTTATTGATGGCTGGTGTATTGTCGAGCGTGCGTATTGAGAATCGTCAGAGCCATAACGAGTTACAACGAAGCAAGGCCCTGATCGCCGCTGAAAGCGGCATAGCCTTAGCGGTAAAAAATTTACTGAGTGATCCTGATGTTTTCATCGCCGATGGAAGAGAGCATCGATACGATCTTGACGGGATTCGCCTGACATTCTCCGCTCGCAGCGAACATGGCAAGCTGGATCTGAATTTTTGTCAACTGGATCACTTTTCCAGCTTGCTTCGATTCATGGGGGCTACGCAACACGAGGCGGCCTCATTTTCAGATCTGCTTTCTCAGCGCCGAATCGAAGGAAAGCCGTTAGGTCATTTGGAAGAGCTTTTAGACGTCACATCGATGAATGTCGATCTATACCAGCGAACTCTGCCACTCGTTACTTTGTGGAGCGGCAGGGGGGTACCGGACGCCGCATTCGCCGCCGAGCCATTGCTCCAAGCACTACAAAACAAGATTTCGCCAGGCGTCATGAGCAATGCGGGCTCCGTTATCAGTATTGAATCTTCTGCGGAACTGAGTAACGGCTTCAAGGCGGGTCTTGTTGCCACGATTGCGCTCAACCGTAGCGCAGACGGAGGCATGCTTTATAGCGTCTATCGCTGGCAGGAGCGATAGCTAGGTACTCACATTTGGAATGGTAGTGTGAAGCCAGGGGCAAACTGATATCATTCGCGTCCTGTGACGTGTTTTCTCCTCAGGAAGCCCCCATGTAATCCCTAGTACAGTGGCGAAATGGATATCACCGCAAGCCTAATAGAGCGTCTGCTCCAGCAAGGAAGCTTAAGTGCTGATGGATTAGAGCACCTGGCTCGTTTGCGCAGTTCCCAGTCCGAAACTCCTGTTCCAGACCTGCTTAGTCGGCTCGGACTGGTATCAGAAGGGGACCTTGCTGCTGCATGGTCCAGCTCGCTAGGTTGGCCACGATATAGTGGGCAGCCTGTGACTGAGATTCCTGAAGATCTCCCTACGCTTCCACTGCGCTTTTTAAAACACTACGCCGTGGTCCCGGTTGGGTTCACCTCGGACAACGCGCTAGAAATTGTAAGCTCAAAGCCATTGAATGACTATCCATTCAAGGCCATAGAGTACGCGACGGGATTTAGTGTTAGGCCGCTGGTGGGTTTGCAAAGGGAGGTCGAGCATTTGATCGAGCATTTATACGGGCAAGGTCGAACGGCAATGGGGTCGTTGACTGACCTGTTTGATCATACAGCGCAACTTGACGACATCGACCATCTCAAAGATCTGGCCTCTGAGGCGCCGGTAATTAAGCTGGTGAACCTGATTCTCCAACGAGCAGTCGAGATGTTCGCTTCTGACGTACATATCGAACCCTTCGAAAACCGATTGAATGTCCGCTATCGCGTTGACGGCTTGCTGAGAGAGTCCGAATCACCTCCGGTCAGTTCCGCTGCGGCGGTTATTTCCCGCATCAAAATCATGGCCAAGCTGGACATTGCCGAGCGGCGTTTACCACAAGACGGTCGAATCGCTTTCAGGGTTCAAGGACGACAACTCGATTTGCGGGTATCGACACTGCCAACCAGTTTTGGTGAGTCTGTGGTCATGCGTCTGTTGGACCGGCAAACCATAGCGTTCGAATTCACAAAACTGGGTTTTGATGGCGAGCGTCTTGACCGGTTTCTCGAGGTGCTGCAGCGTCCGCACGGCATCCTGTTGGTCACAGGGCCTACCGGGTCAGGCAAAACTACAACCCTTTATGCTGCGATTTCTCGACTCAATACAGCTGAGCGCAAGATCATTACAGTTGAAGATCCCGTGGAGTATCAACTCGAGGGGATCAATCAAATGCAGGTTAAGCCGGCAATCGGTTTGGATTTTGCCGGAGCGCTGCGCTCCATCGTTCGTCAAGATCCAGATGTGATCATGATCGGCGAAATCCGCGATTTGGAAACTTGCCGTATTGCGATCCAGTCGGCGCTCACCGGGCACTTGGTTTTGTCGACCCTACATACCAACAGTGCCTGTGCCAGTCTGGCAAGGTTGCTGGATATGGGCGTCGAGAGTTACATGTTGGCCTCCACTATCAATGGAGTTTTGGCTCAACGCCTGGTGCGCAGGCTTGATCCGGCTCAGCTTGAGGCCTTTGACGCGCCTGCTGCCGTGATCGCTGAGCACAAACTTGATCAGTACACCAACGAGCGCCCAGTCCGGCTATATCGCCCCAGGTCGGGAGCATCGAATGGTGGGTATCAAGGGCGTGTGGCTATTACTGAATTGCTGGTCATGTCCGACGAGATTCGTGCGCTGCTGATGGATAAAGCCGACAGCACTACTGTCGAGCAGGCTGCACGCAGGGGCGGTCTGCGTACCCTTTATGAAGACGGTCTGCGCCTTGCTTTGGCTGGTGTCACCAGCCTAGAAGAAGTCTTGCGAGTTACACGGGACGATGGGGCGATTGCGTCATGACCCTATTTCGCTATCGGGTATTGGATCGTGACGGCCTGAGTACACGTGGTCAAATGCAGGCCAAGACCATTGAGCAAGCAATCAGCAAATTGCAAGAATCAGGATTGCTGATCGTGGACATTCGTCCCGCAGTGACGACATTTTTGTCAGGTGGGCTCTTCCAAAAAAAACAGATTCCTGGTGTCGAAATTGTTCGATTCACGCAGCAACTCGCGACACTCCTTGATGCTGGACAGCCTTTAGAAAGTGCTCTGGCACTCCTGGCGCGCCAATCAGATAAACGACCCGTTGGCGAACTGATCAGTCGATTACGGGAACAGGTAAAAGGTGGGAGCCTGTTGTCGGCAGCGATGGAGGAAGAAAACGGTACGTTTTCGAATTTTTATCTTAGTCTGATCCGAGCGGGCGAAGCGGCTGGTATGTTGGCTCAAACGCTGGTGCAGTTGTCGCATTACTTGGAAAGAACTCAAACCCGAAACCGTGAGTTGGTCAGTGCTTTAATTTATCCGGCGTTCTTAATAGTTGGTGTGGTGGGCTCATTGGCGCTTTTGATGGTGTACGTTGTTCCGCAGTTTGTGCCAATCTTTAGAGACCTAAACATTACACTTCCCCTGCTCACCGAGTTAATTCTTGTATCGGGTGAGTTTCTCATGCAGTGGGGGCTCTATCTGATATTGCTGGCGGTGATCGGTGCGTGGTGGTTCAGCCGGCACTTGCGTGACCCGATTCGACGCTTACCTCTAGATGTACGTCTGCTGCGAATGAATGTTTTGGGAACGTTACTCCAGGGCATTGAGACCGCACGCTTTGCGTTGACTCTGGGCACGCTTTTGGAAAGAAAAGTTTCGTTGCTCTCGGGAATGAGCATCACCCGGAAAGTCGTCAGTAATCTAGCTATTCAAGGTGCTTTGGAGCAAGCAACCCTTCTGACTAAAGAAGGTTGTTCATTGTCTACAGCACTGGAGCAGACAAAAGTTTTCCCCGAGTTGGTCGTGCAGATGATTCGAGTGGGGGAGCAGGCCGGGCAATTGAGCGAGATGTTGCTAAAGTTGGCTGATATTTATGATAAAGAAACGCAAAGTACTTTGAAACGCTTTATGGCCGCGCTGGTTCCCATTTTGACATTGATTATGACGCTCCTGGTTGCCATCGTCATGTTGGCGATCATGCTGCCGTTGATGAGTTTGACCAGCAATATCTAAGGAAAGAGAAAACAAAATGCGTCAGATCTATCGTATGGAAAGTTTTAACAACCGTAATAAAGGTTTCACCCTGCTGGAAATGCTCGCGGTTATCGTGCTGTTAGGTATTGTTGCGACTCTTGTCGTGCGCCAGATTGGTGGTGGCGTCGATAAGGGTAAATACGGGGCTGGCAAGGCGCAGTTGGCCAGCCTGAGTATGAAGATCGAAAATTACGCGATGGACGTAGGCCGCGCCCCGGCCAGGTTGGAGGATTTGGTAGTTAAGCCCGTAAATGCTCAGTCCTGGCAAGGACCGTACGCAAAAAAAAGTGACCTGCTTGATCCGTTCGGTCATGCATTCGGTTACCTAAATCCGGGTGAGCATGGAAGCTTTGACTTGGTGTTCCGAGGACGCGATGGGAAGCCTGGCGGAACGGGTCCGGATCTGGATCTGGGGAGCTGGGAATAATTGCGCCAGAGCGGTTTTACTCTCCTCGAGATGTTGGCGGTTCTAGTACTGATCAGTATTGCGTTCATGCTACTGGCGTCGGGGATTACACGTGGCCTGACTCATGCGCGTGAACGCCAGAGCATCAATGAGTTGCTGCAGAGTTTAAGGCAAGCGCGAACGCAAGCGATAGTTGAAGGGCGCCCTATGTCCCTGCTATTCGACCTGGATAGCATCTGTTATCGCGTCGAGCAGTTTCCACCTCGTTGTTTGAGTGCCGGTACACAATTACGAATAGAAACAGCTGAGGGGCTGGGCAAAGACGTTACGTTGATTTTTTATCCGGACGGCAGCTCAAGCGGCGGCAACCTCAGCTTGAAAAATGAGTCCCGTGAAGCACGTATCGATGTGGGTTGGCTTACTGGCAACGTCAGCCTTGTCGAGCGTGTTCAATGAGGCGTGCTTATAACCCCCAGTCCGGCTTCACCCTTATAGAAATATTGGCAGCGACAGCCCTATTGGCTGTGGCCCTTGGCATTTTCATGAGTAGCATGGGGCAGTCCATGCAGTTGTACACGAAGGACGAGTTAAAAACGCGGATGGGATTATTGGCCCGATCTTTGATCGTAGACAGAGCCTCCGGCCGACTGGAACCTGGTGTCACCACAGGTCAACAAAGTGGGATTGACTGGCGGCTTGAGTGTACGGAAGGAGAGGTGCAATCGGGCGTTCAGTTGTTCCAGTTAAAACTGATTTTACGTCACGCGGACACTATTGAGAGCTTCAGTACGTTGCGTGTTCAGCTCTTGAATCAAGGGCGATATCCGTGAGGCGAATGAGCGGCTTCACCCTTCTCGAAGTGATGGTGGCGATCAGTCTCCTAGGCATTCTGTTGATGTTAGTGAGCGGAAGTCTTTTGGCCACCAATCGAACCGTCCAAGGTACCGAGCGCTATGCCGGGAGGCTTGACGAGGTGAGAGCGGCTCAACGTTTTTTACGTCAGGCATTGCAAGAAACAAGACCTATCGCCTTACCTGAAAAACGTATTCCACAACATCTGTTTGAGGGGGATCCTCAGAGAGTACGGTTTTTTGCACCGGTACCATCGGGTGTTGGTGGCAAGTTGAAAATTCACCAACTTGAGTCGTTCAAAACGGAAACAGGTGATTTACAGCTGCGTATTACGTTTTTTGAATTAGATGGCGTGCAGCCTTGGGGAAGCTCTCAAGTGTTGATGGGTAAGTTGCGTAAGGTCCACTTCAGCTACCGCGGGCTAGATGAAAAAAATTTCAGCACCGGGTGGTTGGCGCAATGGCCGTGGCCAGAACGCTTACCACAATTTATCCGAGTCGAGCTTGACGCCGATGGACCAGTGCAATGGCCGTTGATGAGCGTGGCGGTGCGTACAAACCAGCAGTTGGAAGCGGCTCTGTGAAAGGAGAAATGATGTTATTTAGCTCACTTCGCTATCACCTGCATGAGCGTTGGGAAGGGTCACCTATACCAGCATTCTTTAAGTGGTGGTTCAATGAGCTCCTGGCATGCGTGCCGTCCACTTGGCGTCATCGGTTGAGCGACCGGAATTTAACTCCGATCGTTTACTGGCCATTAAAAACCCCCTTGGATCATGAGACCGATAAAACGGTTGTCTTGCTGCTGGCTGCCGATCAAGTTTTGTTGTGTCAACTGCAGTTGCCCCCTCAGAGTGCACGTAATCTCAAGTCAGTACTGACCTTCGAACTAGATAAATACACGCCTTTCAAGGCAGAGCAGATCTACTTTGATGCACGGTCCCGTGCATCTGAAAACCAGGCTCTACTGCAGATATCTCTGGTGCTTATTGAGCGCAGCCGTCTGGATGTGGCGGTACAGTCGGTCGAAGCACAGGGGGCGCGTGTGGTTAGTGTGGATGCAATGGATGAGACGGGGCGCCCGTATGGGGTCGACCTGTTGCCAAGACGACATCGCGACATTCGGGCGACGCGTTTACGGTATACCAAATATGCGCTCAGTCTGGGCATTGGGCTTCTGGTCCTGTTACTCATGATGACCTGGGTTGGCAATCGCGAAAAAGAGCTCATTGAGATGCGAGAGCAGGTCGTTTCGCTTCGGACTCGGGCAATGGAAGTCGACAGGATGCGCAAGCAGTTGCAGGAGCGCATAGAAATAGAAAAAGCCTTAGTTCTGCAAGATAAGCAAAAGCAGACAAGCGTTGCCTTTCTCAAGGAGCTTACTAACTGTGTACCCACAGATACCTGGCTAGAGCAACTAGAGATGCGTCTTGACGGAGCTGTCACTCTCAGCGGGCTGAGCCGTCAGTCAAACTTGTTACCCGCTGAGCTTGTGCGTTGTGCCGGCCTCGAGAAAGCAACCTTTCAGGGTGGAATTCAACCCGATCGTGAAAGTGGCCTGGAGCGTTTCAATATTGTGGCTCATCGTCGGAAAGCGGGAGTGTAACGCGTGTACAAGACTCGACGCGCACAGCGATTCTACGCGATCGCCCTAGTGATCTTGATGGGCACTTTTTTGTATTGGGTACTCCTGCATTGGTGGTTCATCGCGCCGCTACAGCAGATGGCCGAGGAAGTGGAAGTTCTGCAGGTGTCGTATCAGCGGTTTTCGACGCTGGAAGCACAGCGTGGATTTATCCAGGCTGAACTTGAATCGGTAACCCGACGTCCTCTCCCTAGCGAAGGGTTGTTAACAGCAGATGAGCCTGAGGTCGCGACTGCTCAACTCATGCAACTGGTTTCGGAGCGGCTATCACTTGAGCCAGCAACAGGGATCGCTTGTACCGTACTGAGTCGTAGCCCTCAAACAGCGACCCCGAATGGTCAGCTTCTACAGATTAAGGTCAACGTCGATATGGAATGCGGCATCGAGTCGTTGGCGGGTACCCTTCATAGGCTCGAGAGTGAACAGCCATATCTAGTCGTGGACACGCTAAGCATCCAACGTGCACCCAATTCAACGGGGGCACAGGATCAGCAGGGGCATCTAGTGGTGAAGATGCAGGTGAGCGGACTCCTCAGCGCTATGCAGGCTGCTGGACATGAATGAGCGCCAGTATATCTACAGAACGCTGCTGCCCCTCGCTGGCGTCGCAACCGCATTACTGGTCCTCTGGGTCGTAATGCTTAACGGTGTGGGAGCGACAGTAGAGTGGCGATCTCACATTAGCGTGCCTGCGAAGATTCCGCCGATGGCTGATCAGCCTGAAGTCACGACATATCGATCCCAACCGACTCTGCAGGAATATCTTCAGGTCTGGTCCGCACCATTGTTTAACTTCGAACGCCAACCCGACGCTACAAACGCCGCGCAACTGATTGAGGCGCCAGCGCCTGCGCTGGATAACGTGATACTCACCGGTGTGGTGATCGCCCAGGAGCTGAAGGTTGCATTGCTCAGAGTAAATAACGAAGCGCTTGCGGTGAGAGAAGGGCAACCTCTTCCCAATGGTTGGCTGGTCGAGCGCGTTAGCGAGCGGCGGATCGAGTTAGTACATGGACAAACCCGGCAGAGCCTGGAGATCGAAAGCCCCAGGTTACCGATGACTCTCCCCTGAACTCATTATTACTAGCTTTATCAAGGATTTAATTTCGTGGTCAATCGTTTGGCTCTTTCCTGTGTGGCAACGATATTGCTGCAAGGCTGTATTAACCCAGCTACTCAACAAGATGATCGCCTTCTTCACGAAGGTCTCGCCGGAACCGAGGCTGACAATTCATCGGTCAGCCCGCTGGGCAAGGTTGCTCCAACCGACAATGCACAGGTTTCCCCGCAGCCTCCGAGGCAGCAGATTATTCGCGGAAACCAACACTTTGTCAGCAAAGTGGCCGCCCGCCCAGAGCGTAAGCCTGAAGAAGGTCAGAGCAAGGTAACGTTCAACTTCACCAATCAACCTATTGCTGCGGTGATCAACACCATCCTTGGGGATTTGCTAAATGAGGACTTCAGCATCTCCCAAGGTGTCAGCGGTGATGTTTCATTTTCGACAGCAAAACCTGTAGACAAAGATCAAGCGTTATCGATCCTTGAAACACTGCTGTCTTGGACCAATAACGCGCTGGTACGACAAGGAAATCGTTACTTAGTGGTTCCCGCCAATCAGGCGGTGGCTGGGCAACTGACACCACAATACCGTGTGCCAGCTCCAAGCATTGGGTTGAGTGCCAAGTTATTCACCCTTGACTACATCTCTGCCGTGGAAATGCAAAAGCTGCTCAAGCCATTCGCTCGGGAAAATTCATTTCTCCTGATGGATTCTGCTCGCAATATTTTAGTCATGGCCGGTACGGCCGATGAGCTGAATAATTACCAAGACACAATTGATACCTTCGACCTTAACTGGCTCAAAGGGATGTCCATTGGAGTCTACGGTTTGCAGCGCGCCAATGTTGCCGAGCTGATACCTGAGTTGAACCAACTTTTCGGCCCGCGTAGCGGCACGCCCTTGGCTGGGATGGTGCGTTTTCTGCCCATTGAGCGGACCAATGCGATTGTCGCTATTTCCTCTCAGCCGGAGTATCTGGACGAGGTCGGTCGCTGGATCGATACAATCGATCAGGGCGGGGGATATGAGCCCCAAATGTATGTGTACGACGTGCGTAATATGAAAGCCACTGACTTGGCCCACTATCTGCGGCAGATCTACGTCAGCAACGCGGTAGAACATAAAGAACGTGCTCAGGTTGCGCCGGGGTTACGCACGATTACTCTGTCATCGAATAAAAATACGGGAGGCCTTGGTAGTCTGTCTTCCGCACCTACGAATAGCGATGAACTAGAGCCGAGAGCAGAGTCTTTGGAGTCAGAGGACTTGCAAGAGCAACAGGGTGAAGAGACGCTTGAAGGTAACTCCGCGGTCGTAGGTAAGGCCGAAGACTCTGTACGCATTACGGCGCAAAAGAGTAGTAATCAACTGTTAATACGCTGCCGCCCGACTCAGTGGCAGGAGATCCAGGCAGCGATCCGGAGATTGGATAATCCTCCTTTGCAAGTACAAATTGAGACTAGGATTCTTGAAGTCAGTCTTACAGATGGTATGAACCTCGGAGTGCAGTGGTATCTTGGCCGGTTAGCCGGTAATTCCGGAACCCCTGGCATTCAGAACGCTTCAGGTAGTCAGGGAGCACTTGGGGCGGGCGGCGCTGCACTTAAAGCCACGGATACGCTCTTCTACTCTTTTGTAAGTGATAATCTGCAAGTGGCATTGCACGCTTTAGAAAGTAACGGTAATACCCGAGTGCTTTCGGCTCCTTCTCTAGTTGTAATGAATAACCAGAATGCGCAGATCCAAGTCGGGGACAATATTCCAATTAATCAGACTACGATTAATCTTGATAATACATCGGTCAGTACTAGTAGTGTTCAATACATACAGACAGGTGTAATTCTTGACGTTGTGCCTCGGATAAATCCTGGTGGCTTGGTGTACATGGATATTCAGCAGCAGGTCAGCGACGCTAGCAAGGTCGTAGATAATAACGGCAACCCAAGTATTTCCACTCGCTCCGTATCCACTCAGGTAGCTGTACAGAGCGGGCAAACAGTTTTGCTTGGTGGACTTATCAAACAGGACGAAGCCCGACAAGACAGCCGCGTGCCGTATTTGGGGACTATACCGGGCCTAGGCTGGTTGTTCAGCAATAAACAGGGCAGTCACGGGAGAACTGAGTTGATTGTATTGATCACCCCGAAAGTCATATCGGATGCTGAGGCAGCGAGAGGGGTGACTACAGAGTATCGTCAAAAAATGCAACTCATTCAACCTTTCCAAGGGGAGAATGCTAGTGCATACAAAGTCAAATAGGTGTCGACGAGGGGTGACGGAGTCGAGGTGATATAGCTCAGGCTCAGAAATACTTTGTAAGAAGGTTGGGGGCAGCATTCACCGACATATCAATTCGAAGGGGTGAAGTATGCCAACGGCGTGAGCTTAAGTACCCAACGGTTAATGGGTGCCTGCCGACCAAAGCGGCGGTAGAAGTGCTTGGTCGGGTATTTCGACCCCTACAGCAAGGCGTCGGTGCCGCAAATGAACCTCTGCCAAGCGGGGTTGGTACACCGCTGATTTTGTCCGCCACGTCGCACCCACCTAATGCCAAGAATCTGATGGCGGTGTTAGCGAGATTAATGGGCGTTAGGGGAGAGGAGCGGACCAAGAGCAAACATTCTTATCAAGTAAATGTTGGAGCGCTGCAGCTTGAGCTAATCAAGCTACAGCGGTCACGGTAAGTTTTGTCTCTTCCTCTGAGATTTTTTTGCCAATAGCTACCAGATAGGCATCGTAGGAGGGGTCTATTTCGAGAATGAGAACGGACCCTGAGGAGTCCTCGAATTTTCTTACGAAAAATCAAGAAGTTGGAAGATTGAAGAGACCTGCATGAGTCGGCAGCTTGTGTTGCACCACACAAAACAAGATCCCGCTCCATGCAGGCCATCCGATTCTTACACAGCGCGCTCGCTCAAGCACTTCCAGTGTTCACTCTCGTCGCCTGAAAACGTTGATGTGTTGTGTCAGCGCATTGCTACGAGGACGTCGTCTCACTCTGACGGGGCTTGGTCGATTTTTACCGAGCAAAGCCTATCCCAAACACACCATCAAACGAGTGGATCGGTTGCTGGGTAATCGGCATCTGCAAACCGAGCGACCGCTGTTTTACTGGGTCATGCTGCGAGCCCTGTTGGGCTCGCTCAAGCATCCATTGATCCTGGTCGATTGGTCACCCATTGATGCGGCTGGAGAGTTCTTTTTGTTGCGCGCAGCCATCCCTTTGGCGAGACGATCATTCCCGATCTATGAGAGCGTTCATGATCTTGAGGGTTGTCCGAAATATCAAAGACGATTGCTACAAATGCTGGCCGAAATGCTTCCCGAAGAGTGCGTCCCGGTCCTTGTGGCTGATGCAGGTTTTCGCCGACCATGGATCAAAGCCGTCGAGGCGCAAGGCTGCTATTACGTGGGACGCGTGCGTAACCGGGATCTCTACCGAGCCGACGCAGACACTTGGCTACCCGTTAAAAACCTCTACACTCTGGCATCGTCCTCACCGAAGTCATTGGGGCGTATCGAGATGACCCAAAGCGCTCCGCACATCATTCATCCGTACTGCGTTAGGAATTCGGCAAAAGGTCGCAAACACCAGCGTGTCACCGGATCAATCGCCAAAAACAAACTCAGCAGGCAATCGGCCAATCGTGAACGAGAGCCCTGGTTATTGGCTAGCAACCTGCCGGTAGATCAATGGAATCCATCGAAAATCATGGCCATTTACAAACAGCACATGCAGATAGAAGAAGGCTTCAGAGATGTAAAAAGTGAGTATTTTGGCGTAGGCGTCACTAGCCATCGGAGTTACTGCCCACGCCGAATCGAAGTACTTTTGCTGATCTCGGCTCTGGCTAGTTACATCATTTGTTTAATTGGGTTGCAGGCCCGCGAGGCGTGGCATGAGCACCGTTTTCAAAGTAATAGCCTTAAACGCCGACGAGTATTATCGCTATGGCGGCTGGGCCTGGAATACTGGCGTAGCGGACGCGGCTCAAACTCTCGAAAAACTTTGGAGAGACTTGAGCACGCGTTGCGAGCAGAGGTACATCAAGAGGCGCAGGCATTGGAGTAGATTTGTGGGGATCCCTCAGGAACGGACCATTTTTCATATCCTTTAATTTTTTTCCAAAAAAGATGAGAGCTTTGCGTTACGCTCAAGACTGTCGTTATCTTGCTCGTAAGCATATTTTATCGGTGATCTACCTGCATCGTTATTGATTGGAAACTGTTCGGGATGAATAATTCGCAGGGCGCTTATAATGTTCCCTTATTTGAAGTCGATAACACGCAGCTTTTCCAATCCGCTTAGTTTGATTTTGGTTGCTTTGCTCTGTGCGAGTATTTCGATAGCCAAAGTGTCGTCCATCACTGAAATGGATATTAGTTGTCCGTCATGAAAAGTGCTCGACAACATTTGATTATTACCTTTAGGCAGAGGCTATAGGGGGCTGACATTACGGTCTTTATATGTGGGTGGACTACCATCAGCAGGTAATGACCATTTCCTACACCGGACTCATTGGGGGGGCATCATAGGCCACTTCAGGGAATCCATCGCTTCCGTAGCGGTGAGCGTTTCCTCCGGCATCCCTATCTGTGGTTGAGCCCGGCTCCCCCGTCCACGGCCTCCCGCGAGTGCGCTCACCTTTGTCGGGGTTAGAGGTACTCTGTTTGTTGTCCTCACCCTGTCCAGACTCTTCACTTCTGTAAGTGGTAGTAGTTGGAGTATCTGAAATTTGCGTTACTGATCGTGGTGAGTTTCCGAAGCTACTGTCCTCCAAGGATTGACTGCTACCGCCATTATTAGACATGCTTTTCACAGTGCGTGCGCCAGCCAACGCGGTTAAGGCGTAAATCGCTGGGTCTATCAGGAACGCATAACGCCCATCAGGATCGACATACTTATAAGGATTGTTGTTGGCGTAGGCATAACGATTGAAGCTATGGAGGTTGTCCGTCTAAAAATCAACCGGATCAACGCCCATAAACCCCATCCGCACCATCCTTGGAAGGCTGAGGCGGATGGGGCGCTTAGGGAACTTTAAACCGAGGTGCTGATACAATCAGTCAGCTTCAAAAATAATAATCGGATTTTCATTGCAGATAATATCTATCCATTCCTCAGTAACAATTGCCAAATGAAAAATCGGATCATCTTTATATATGTCAAGCGAGTCATTATTCAGCCATGCTAAGAATTCTGAATGCTCAACCAAGAAAAATGAACTTTCGGAATTCTTCGGAACAAATGACAGCGAGGCAAGTCGCATACTTTCGTTTGCTACGCGTATAGCGGTAGGAAGTTCAGGAAAGTCTAAGTAGAATCGTTTTCCTGCGCCTCCAGCCTCCCTAAGGTGAATTTGCATACCGCTACCATAGGTAATATGCTCGAACATGACCTTGCCGAAACTTGGTGAGCCTGATGGGCTCCAGGGTCGAAAAATCTGTGTATTCATGTCAGTATCCATTAATCGTAACGTATCTTATCGCCGGCTCGCTTTCCATCAGGTCGCTGAATTTCTATGGTTGGTCTACCGTCACTACTATTTGGCCTAACGATAACTCTCCTGCCGTCTTCCAATGTACCTACGCGTACACCGTTCCCCTTGTCCCCCACATTCGAAGGGTTCATAGCATCAAAATCTTTGTTGGCTTCGTCGAAGCCGCCAGGCCTTGTCCAAATCCGCGTTCCCCCTCCAGTCTTCTCACCCTCAGTTGCACCGGGTACAGGCGATTCAGCATTACTCCCGTCTTTTCCAGTATTTGTGCTTTGTTCGTTATGTACTTTTCCTATGGACCAGTTATCGGAACTACCTAGGTCATGACTCGCGGAAGTGCTTTTTAAGCTAGAGCCCTCGAACAATCCTTGATTGCTAGCACCATTAGATATGCTTTCCACAGTGAGTGCACCCGCCAAAGCGGTTAATGCGTAAATCGCTGGGGCTATCAGGAACGCATAACGCCCATCAGGATCCACATATTTGTAAGGATTGTTGTTGGCGTAAGCATAACGATTGAAGCTATGGAGGTTGTCCGTCTGAAAATCGACCGGATCAACGCCCATAAACCGTCCCAGCACCGGGTCATAGTATCGGGCTCCCATGTACGACAAGCCAGTGGCATCGTCATAGGCTTTGCCGTGGTAGCCGATCTTGTTACTGCTGCTGGGCGCCGAGCGATTCAGCTTGTCCCCATAAGGCTTGTAGTTTTCCTTCCACAGCAGGTTGCCAGCGGCATCCGTGGCAGCCATCGGGGTGCCCGAAATGTCGTTGTGAAAATAGGTGATGGTGTCGGCGATGGCAACGTTGTTCAGCATGATCGCCAACAAGCCCGCCCCGAGTTTTTTGCCCAGCCTTTTCAAAGCATCCATGTGTTTCTCTCCTTTTTTCCGGCTCATGGGCTGACCCGCTGGGCGATGCGCTTGTCACCTAGATAGAGGTACTCGGTGAGCACGCCTGCATTCAGTTCGATCAACGGTTTGCCATTGGAGTCGTGCATCTCGTAAACCTTACCGCTGGCCTTGGTCACGGCACTGCGGTGGTTGAGGCCGTCATAGCTGTATTCCACCTTTTTCGCAGGAACAGCGCAGTTGATGCAGATGAGATTGGGCACGTCGTTATAGCTGTAGGTGTTGCCTTGGCTGCTGCTGACGTTGCCGTAGGCGTCGTAGCCAAAGGTGCTGGCCCGCAATCCACTTACACTGCTGAGACGGTTACTGGTGTCATAGGTGTAGGCGAGACTGGATTGCCCGAGGGTTTGCTTGGTGAGATTGCCGCCACCGTCGTAGGAGATGCTGCCCTGGCCCCAGAAACCCACAGCGCTGGTCAAGCGGTTGATGTTGTCGTAGCCCAGCGTGCGGTTGAAGTTGCTGTCAGCGGCATCTTTGATTGTGGTTAAGTTTCCGACGCCATCATAGGTGTAGGTGCTGCTGAGGTAGACGCCGGCTGTGCCTGTTCTTAGAGTGCTGAAACTGGACGGCCACAGGCGCGCATTCTGGCCATAAGTGGATACGGCACCGCTGCTGTAGGTGATGCTTTGAATCAATCCAGACGGCCAATACTTCACGTTGGTGACGTAGCCTGAAACCGTGGTGGGCCGCCCCAGTGCGTCGGGTGTGTAGCTCACCACACGACCGGATTGCGGGTAGGTGATGCTGCTCAACTGATCATTGCCGTTGTAGGCATATTTGGCAGTGAACACCTTGCCGTCCAATGCCAGACTTTCCTGGGTCAGGTTGCCTGCGGCGTCGTAGGCGAAGCTGCGATTGCCGCCGCTGGTATTGCTGGTCAGCAGTTTGCTGTTCTTGTTGTAGGTGTTGGTGATTGCCGGTGTTGAGCCGGGATAAGTCGTAGTGATCAGGCGATTCAACTTGTCGTACGTGTAGGTGGTCACGCCTGAAGCTCCGGTTTTCTTGCTCGTCATGTTTCCGGCAATATCACGCCCATAAGTAGTGATACCGGTTTCTGGATTTGTGACGCTAATGAGATAGTTGTGGCTGTCATAACCATACGTTCGTTTTTGCCCGAACTGCGTAACCGCTGTCATAAGGCCATTGGGCGCGCGCTCAATGCTTACATTGGCAGAGGGCTCGGGTGCGGTAATGCTCATCAGTAACTGTTTGTCGGGATTACCGTATCCGCGGTAGGTGTAAGTTGTGGTTTTGCCACGCTCATCCACGACCAACATATTGGCCGGACCGTAGCTGCTAGATTGGAAGGTGCCATCGGCATTGGTCTGACGGGTCAAGCGGTTCAGAGCGTCATATTGATAGCTTGTTCCTATTGCCACTCCTGGATTTGATTCAAAGGTTTTGCGTCCCAAGCCATCGTAAGTGAAGCTTCTGGCTACTCCGGCCAATGTGATGCTGGCGGGTCGACCGAACGGGTCGAGTAGAGTTTTTTCCACCAGCGCGCCGCGGGTGACAGTTTTGGAGGTCGAGGTATAGACGGTAGTTTGGGGAGTGCCCGCTGGCGGTGTGAATGAAGTCTGACGGTTCAGGCCGTCGTAAGTGAAAGTGGTGGTTTTCCCCTCACCATTGGTTTCGGATGTAATATTGCCTGCATTGTCCACCAGGCGCGTAATGGTGATGCCTTCGGGATGAGTTTCGGTTTGAGCAATGCCGCGTTTGTAGTTTGAGTGAGTGTAAACCCCGCCACTTGGAGTGGTTTTGCTGGCGACGTTGCCTTGACTGTCGTAGGTAAACTTTGTCGTCACGCCGTCACGAGTTTCAGTAAGCACCTTGCCGTTAGCATCGAAGATACGCGCCATCGACAGGCCAGGAGACGTCTCACTCTGCAGTCGCCCGATGATCCATTTGTTGGGATCATTGAAGTAGGTCATTGTTGTAGTGCGGCTGCCTCCATTGGGTCCGGTCTCTATTCGGGTTCCAGGGTTACCATAGATGTCGTAGTTCGCAAACGACGTCGTGTATATCGCCCCGTCCCGGGTCAATGTGCGTTTTTGCAGGTCGGCAGCCCAAATACTTTGGTCGTGGACAATGCCAAGCTCTCTTAGTTGTGTAGGGAGATTCGCGATAGTCCTGGTTTGCCAAACATAGGATTCCGATGCTCCGTTGGGGTAGATTTTCTCCATCAGACTGCCTACCCGCCACGCATTATTCTGAAAACCGGGAGGAGGGGCTGCGGTAGTGATGGAGTAACCTGGTCCCATGTACTTATAAGTTGTTGTTCCTTCTGGGCCGGTGACTTGAGTTGTATCGAGTGCTCCAGCCCCGCCTCGGGCATAGGAGTATGTCCAAGCCTCTCCGGTGGATAGAGCGCGTTTTTTAATTCGCTCCCCTCTTGCATAAACCCTTAAGCCTCCAAGAGGAGAATTCATATTAAAAAAATCGTACTCATACGTGGTTTTGCCGCCAGATGGATTGGTAAAAGCTATTAATTTTCGGGCAGTTACTCCCGCAGTAGTCAGAGGGATAGTTTCAGGTAAAGAATCGATGCCGGCCGCCACAAAACTTCCAGGGGCATAATTGTAGAGCCAGGTTAAGCCGGACGGCATCGTAACCTTTGCAAGTGTGCGAGAGTTAACTGCGTCAGGTGCTAGATAGCTGTAGCTCCAAGCCCTTCCAGCGTTGTCTGTCATTGACAGAAGACGACCTGTTACAGGGTCATAAGAAAAACTAACGCTCCTACCGTCGCTGGATGTGATTTTAGACAGCAATCGCGATGGTTTTTCAATTTCATCCACGGTTGGCGAAGAGTACACAATTAGCTGTGCGTTGATACCTGGAAGGGTGAGCGGTTTTAATTGAGTTCCAAAGTCAATGTAGCTGAAAGTTAGCGTATTTCCAGTCGGATCTATTGCGCTTTTGGCTGTCATGTAACTTGAGGAGCGAAGCGGGGTGTAGAACATGGTGTCATATTCAATTGGCTGATACATGTATTCATCTTTGTAAATCCCTAGCTTCCCTGCGTATCGATCAATGAGGATGTTACCCATGTCGTAAGCTATCCCCTCGGGAGATGTGAGCTTAACGTTATTGGATATGCAGTCGACCTTCCAGCCATTTTTGGTCTGTGCTTTATAATTGTTGAGCATATAAAGTGTTTGGGTTTCACCGTTTGGCATTTCAAGCGTTGCCATATGGGGAGGAAAATTCGAGTTGGTAGGTTTGTTGGCGCAGAGATTGACCATTCCGCTTTCCATGTAATATGGATCGCTTTGCTGCATTTGATAATGATTATCAAAGGTAATGCGTGGTGCTGCGTTCAACGACCACCCAGGTCCTAGGGCTGTCCACCGATAGGACTGTAGGTGTGTCGACGCAAGGCCTGTTGAGGCGGAGCGCATATCATAATTCCTCCAAACCTCTATATCGAGACCACCATTCCCTGGTAAGACAAGATCCTTATGGCGTAGATTTAAATTTCCTGACCAAGGGTCCACGCGATCAATTTGATCATGATCAATTTGCTTTATTTGTAGCGGGCGTCTATCTGTATCAACTGTTGAGCGTGCCTGTGCCAGTGGGGATACCAAAACAAAACTCATCAGGATTAAGTTTAATCTGCCTCTGAGTGATGGCTTGTTAATATGCCTAAAGCTATTTAATAAGCAGTAATATGTCACAACTAACTCCATTCCGTTGGCAATGATTTTTAGTGCTGTTTAGCCCAATATCTCCAGCTTCTGATTGAGGGGCGAAGCGTAGCTGAACGTCACGACTTGGCAATTTGCCATCAGTACGTACCAATAATCAATAGCTGTCAAAAAAAACAAAATATTTAGTCCGTTAGATTGACGAAGCGGTCTAAGGATTGTCTCTGTCCGGTGGATCAAGATTGGTCGATGGTGGCTCTGTAGTGGTCTAATGAAATCCAGCACTATCCGGTGCGTTTGAGTCCAGGATTGAGTCCAGGATTCTGGCGAGCACTGAATCGGTTTATTGCTGGAGCAGATTGTGTCGCGAGATGAGCATCTGGCTCTGACTCTGTCAGGAGCTCGCGATGGCGCTCTCAGAAATGATCGTTCGGCAATCCTGAATCACTGGCAATGACTACGATAGGCGACACGGATGGACTTGCGCTCAACGTGACCGCCCACGGCGGGAAAATCTGGCGCTTCAGATACTACTGGGCGGGCGTGCAGAAGCGCATGTCTCTCTGTAGTTATCCGTAATCAGGCTCAAAGAAGCTCGTGCCCGACGTGATGAGGCGCGGACCTTAGTCGCCCAAGGCATCACCTTATGAGCACCGTAAGCAACAGCGTCGTGCTGTTCGTTTTGCGGCAGAGCATACCTTCGAGGCCGTATTCAATCAGTGGGTGGAGTTCCGCAGGTTGAGTTTGAAGGAGGGTCGCCAAAGCACGCTCTCGCAAATCTTGAGAATCTTCAATAGAGACATTCTGCCGTAAGCGCACGGGCAGAACGTCTTGCACGACTAAGCCGGCCGTCACCTATGCGTTAGCAGCGCTGCAATCTCACTCGCCCGCTGCGTAGGCAGGCGCGCCAGCACATCCTTCAGGTAGGCATACGGATCGTGCCCATTGTTCCGGGCCGACTGGATCAAACTCATGATCGCAGCGGCGCGTTTGCCGCTGCGTAGCGACCCAGCAAAGAGCCAGTTCTTGCGCCCCGGCGCCCGAGGTCGTATCTGGTTGTCGGGTAGTCAGACGCGGTCACCCGCGGCTGTGAACAACATCCTGGGCAAGTGAGCAGGCAAGTAAGCTAGGCTGTTCGCACGACTGGCCGTTGGTATTCGACGGCCTGAAAACAAAGGCGCTATCAATGTCGAAGCATTTGCTGTTGGGCTGGACCCGTTCCTTGTGCGTGCTTGCTGCCTTGAGCGGCGCGGCCACCATGGCAGTTGCTGCCCCGCCTGAAAAAACCGCTACGGCGGTATCGGACACGCAATCGGTGTCCCTGGCAGGCGGCAAGCTGAAGTTCGTGCTGAAAGGCGTCGAGGCCCGTACCTTGAACAGCGAGAACGGCGGCACGATGTACTTCGATCCGAAAAGCGAGCGGGCCATCATCGTTACCGAAGGTCCGGCGCCGACTGCGGGCACCACCCCGGACGCTGCGTTTCGCCTTGCCGTGGATACCTTGAAGGAAAAGCAGCAGGCCGCGTCACCCAACTTTCGCATGACTAGCGAGAAGACCATTCAGGTGAACGGCTTGAACATGTACCGCCTGGACGGCACCGACGATTTCAACGGCCTTAAACTACTTATGGCCTCGTTGATGACGATGAACGATCAGAAGATCACCATCATCGAAGTGATGTCCAGCGTAAACGACCCGGCCGGCCATACCGCTGCGTTGAAGAACATTCTGGGCAAGTAAACCGCAGGTTGGGCCGCCTCTAAGGCGAGCTGATTTTGGTACCGAATTGCGATCAATGGATTCCTTTCCTTCGATGGTCGAGAACTCTACAGAATCTCAAAGTCCGAGAAGCGGCTTAATCTGCGAGTTTAATTTCAGCGCAGCCGTGGCGCTTCATACTCAACAGTGTCGGCTTGATTCGGCGCTTGGCAACCCTTGACCAGGGCATTGTCCTGATGCCAAAGGAAATCGTTGCCGATGAGCGCCTATGCCATCACTGAAACACGTCTGCTGCCCGCGAAGACACAACGCTTCATTGAGTTCTTGCAGAGGCGGTTGCGGTAAAGGCGACTCGGTCAGCGGGGTGGTATGTGGCGTGGGCTCCCCTATCACGGTGTGGGAGCCTGGCCCCAAGGTACAAGCGATGTTGCGTTCAGTCTGGTTGAGCCCCCCCGAATTGCTCCAGGGCATCGAGCATGGCGCAATGGAAGTAGGCCCGTGATGCTCGGTCGCAGAGAATGTGGAACGCAGGGGTGTCAACGATTCCAGAGTAGATGATGATCACGTTGATCCGCGCCGCCGACGTTTGCGCCACCGCACCCGGGCTGAAGGCTTGCCGGCTCAGGTCGACGCCGCACAGCTTGGCCATGACCTGAGCAACGGAGCTACCGCTCAGCAAGAAGCAGGCATGGCTGTCCTGACGTGGCAGCAGGTAGTTGGCTCGGTGGTCGAGTTCCCAGCGTGCTTCTTCATCGGCGATCCGTTCGCCTTGATCGTCGGGGCTCCCCAGCAGCAGGTATTCGGTTTGCGACAGACGCGCCACCTGACTACCGTCAGTCTGGACGGTGGCCCGATTGGGGGCGTCCGGCAGTACGAAGCCGCGTGCCTTCAGGTAATCGGCGGTTTGTGTTCCGCGAAAACCGACCCGGGGCAGGTCGGTCAGATCCACCAGCGTGCAGGTTTGCGTGTGGGCAACCGGCCGTGGTCTGATCATCTCTTGTGGATTCAGACTGGACATGACTTAAAGCTCCTGCCGTTGGTTTTCAGGATCGAAGAAGGGTAATTGCACGACTGTGGCCTGAACCACGATCCCGCCCTCGACGCGGATCGGAATCTGTTGGCCCGGCGCACTCTGGTCGATGCCGGCGTAGGCCAGGCCGATGATCTTGCCCAGGGAGGCGGAATACTCGCAGGAGGTGACGTTGCCGCTGATGTCCGGGCCGTTAAGCACCAGATGGCCTTCCAGCGGTTGCAGGCTACCTTTGGGCAGGCTGAAGCCCACCAGTTTGCGTTTCAGCGGCTGGGCTTCGAGGATGTCCACCGAGCGGCGGCCGACGAAGAACGGCTTGGTGCGACTGACCGCCCAACCCATGTCGATTTCCGCCGGGTGAGTCATTCCATCGGTGTCCTGACTGATGATCACGTGGCCTTTTTCCAGGCGCAGCAGGCGCTGGGTTTCGACGCCGAAGGGGCGGATGTCATGTGCTTTGCCGGCCTCAATCAGCGCATCCCAAAGCTTGAGTCCATGACGTGCCGGGACGTGGATTTCATAACCCAGCTCGCCGACAAAACCGACTCGCAACAGCCGTGCCTTGATGCCGGCCACGGTGCCTTGACGGACGCCCAGATAAGGGAAGGCTTCGGCGCTCAGATCGAGATCACAGCAGACTTTCTCAAGCACTTTGCGCGAGTCTGGCCCGGCGACGTTGACCGCGCAGATGGCTGCGGTGACGTTGGCGACGTCCACGTCCAGGCGCCATTGTGCATTCCACTTGAGCATCTGCTGATAGATCCGGTCGACGCCGCTGGTGGTGGCGGTGACGTAGAAATGGTTCTCGGCAAACCTCGCACAGACACCGTCGTCGATCACCACACCATGCTCATTGGTCATCAGCGCATAGCGAGAACGGCCGATCGGCTGTTTGAGGAAGGCAAAGGTGTACATCCGGTTAAGCAGCTCGGCGGCGTCCGGGCCGCGCACGTCCAGGCCGCCGAGGGTCGAGACGTCGATGAGGCCGACCTTGTTGCGCACGTGCAAGGCTTCGGCTTGCATGCAGCGTTCGCGATCCTCGGCGTTGCCGTAGTAGGCCGGGCGTTGCCAGATGCCTGCTGGCATCATCTTCGCGCCAGCTTGCAGGTGACGAGCGTGCATCGGCGTTTGTCGGTACGGGTCGAACGCGCGACCGGCGACATGCGCGAGCTTTTCCGCAACAAACGGTGGCCGCGCTGTGGTGACGCCGGTTTCGCTGATGTTGCGCTGGGTGGCCCAGGCGACCAACCGCGCGGTCGGCAGCGCCGAGTGACGACCCTGGGACGGTCCCATGCCGACGGTGGAGTAGCGCTTGACCAGTTGCACGTCGCGATAGCCGATCCGGGTGGCGTTGACGATGTCGGCTACTTGCAGATCCTCGTCGAAGTCGACGAAGTCCTTGCCTTTGGGGTGCGGGAAGATTGGCCAATTAAAGTTGACCCGAGCCTCACCGCTCAATGGCGCGCGTTGCGTGCCGACGGTCAGCCCCAGCGCGAGGGCAGCTTCGGCAGCGGCATTCACACCATCGGCAATCACGTTATCGAGCTGGTGACGACCGTTGACCGAGCCGGCGACATTCAGATTCTTTGGCAGGCCGCTGAGCGTGAACTCGGCACGCTGATCGTCGTAGGCCAGCTTGCCGCCGGCCTGGCACAGCAGTTGATAGACCGGCATGTAACCGGCGGACATGCACAGTAAATCGCACTCCAGGTGTTGCCCGCTCTCGGCGACCTGGCCTTGTGCGGTGATCTGGCGCACGTCGACGCCGTTGATATGGCGCATGCCTTTCTCGTGCAGGGCTTCATAGACGGTGCTGTTGCTCTGGTGGTAGATCTTGCGTTGCGCCAGTGCGCGCAGCAGGGATTCGTCCGAAGGACCCTGGCGCAGGTCCACCACAGCGACGACCTCCACGTCCTGGTCATGCAGATCCAGCGCGGCGAGGTAACCGTCATCGTTGCCTGTCAGCACCACGGCGCGTTTACCCGGTTTGACCGCATACAGTTTCATCAGTCGTTGCGCGGCGCTGGTCAGCATCACGCCTGGCAGGTCGTTGTTGCGAAAGATCACCGGCTGATCGAAGGCCCCGCTGCACACCAGGCACTGGCGGGCGCGGACCTTGTACATGCGTTTGCCCTGAATCACCGGCAGGTAGTTGTCGGTGAACCAGGCGTTGCAAGTGGCTTCGGTCAGGATCTGGATATTGGCGTGTTGCTCTACCGCCGCGAGCAGTTCGCGGCGTAGGTTTTCAGCCTTGTTGCCTTCGATATCGAAGCGGGCATAGGTTAGCGAACCGCCGAGAACCGATTGTTGCTCGATGAGCAACACCTTGGCCCCCGCGTTGGCTGCCGTCAGCGCCGCATGGAGCCCGGCGGGGCCTGCGCCGATTACCGCGACGTCGGTAAACAAGTAGGCCTTGTCGTAATACTCAGGCTGGAACTTCAGGTCGAGTACACCGAGGCCGGCCTTCTTGCGAATGATCGGTTCCCAGACTTTCCACATGCCCTTGGGTTTGTAGAACGAGCGGTAGTAGAAACCCACCGGCATGAATTTCGAGAACTTGCCGAGGTAGGCGTCCTTGTCGTTATCCAGCGAGCCGTTGACGTTCTGCGCCGTCACCTGCAACCCAGCGGACAACGCATGTGCATCGGCCAGCACGTTGGGTTCTTCGGGCAACTGCACCAGGCTGTTGGCGTCCTGGCCGGCCATGGTCAGCGGGCCACGCGGGCGATGGTATTTGAACGAACGGGAGATCAGGAAACGCCCGTTGGCCAGCAAGGCACTGGCGATGCTGTCGCCCAGCAAGCCTTGGTAGCGCTGGCCGTCGAAGCTGAAATCCAGTGGTTGATCACGGTCGATCAGCAAGCCCATGGGGGCGGGTAGGCGATTCATCCTGCGATCTCCTTGGCGGCGGCGTTAAATTCGACACGGGTGCTGAAGAGCTCTTTGGGGTCGAAGGTCCGCAGGATTTCATCGGTGACGGTGTGACGCTCCGCCAGAAACCAGTAGCTGGACGGCGTGTGCATCCACCATTCGCGCACCACGCCGGCGAGGTTGTCGGTGTTGAACACGTAGTCGGCCCATTCCGCATCGCTGCAACTGACGGGATCAGGCATCGGTTTGAATTCACCGCCATAGGTGAACTCGCTGATATTGCGCGGCCCGTTGAGCGGGCAAATCATGATTTTCATCGTCTGCTCTCCGTCAGTGGCTGGCCGCCGTGGCGCCCATTTCGTTGACTTGCTGGAAGGTCGAGAAACGTTCGAGGCCGAAGGGTTTGATCAGCTCCGGCACCTTGCCGCCGCTGGCCACCAACTCGGCCATGGTCTTGCCGCAGATCGGCGTGGCCTTGAAGCCCCAGGTACCCCAGCCCGCGTCGAGGTAGTAATTCTTCACCGGCGACAAGCCCATGATCGGACTGTAATCCGGGGTCATGTCGGTGATCCCGGCCCATTGGCGCATCAGCTTGGCGTTGGCCAGGAACGGGAACATCTCGATCGCATGGGCGAGCAGGCTTTCCTTGAGGTCCAGGGTCGAGCGGGTGTTGAACAGTGGATAGGGATCGGAGCCACCGCCGAATACCACCTCACCACGGCTGGTCTGCTGCACATAGCAGTGCAGTGCGGAGGAGCTCACCAGCGGATCGAGAAACGGTTTGAACGGCTGGGTGACCATCGCTTGCAGCGGGAAGGTCTGGATCGGCGAACGGATCCCGGCCTTGGCCATCAGCAATGAGCTGTGCCCGGCAATCGCCTGCACCGCGCAACCGCACTTGATGGTGCCGCGGTTGGTCTTGACCGCGGTGATGGCGCCGTTCTCGATAATCAGATCCTGGACTTCGGTGAGCTGATGGATTTCGACGCCGCGCTTGGCCGCCTGCTTGGCGTAACCCCAGGCCACGGCGTCGTGGCGTGCTGTGGCGCCGTCGATGTGCCACAGACCGGCGATCACTGGCAAGTGGCCGGGATCGAGGTTGAGGCTGGGCACCAGTTCGCGGATCTGCTGGCGGTCGATCATCTCGGTACGGCCGCCAAAGTGTTTGTTGACCTCGGCTCGCTGGCGGAACGAACGCACTGTGGCATCGGTGTGGGCCAGAGTCAGTTGGCCGCGCTCCGAGTACATGATGTTGAAATCGAATTCGTTGGACAGCGACTGGAACATCCGCACCGACTCGGCATAAAAGCGCACGCCTTCGCTGGTCAGGTAGTTGGAGCGGATCACCGCGGTGTTGCGCGCGGTATTGCCGCCGCCCAGGTAAGACTTTTCCAGCACCGCAATGTTGGTGATGCCGTGGTACTTGGCCAGGTAATAAGCGGTGGCCAGGCCATGGCCGCCGGCACCGATGATCACTACGTCATAGCTCGATTTGAGTTCCTTCGGTGGTGGCAAATCCACTTCCACCGGATACTCCGAACTCAGCCCGTATTTCAATAGATTGAATGGCATAGGGCCTCCGATTGGCTGCGTTGAGCCTGGTGTTGCGCAAGGGCTGCGGTCACGGTGTTCTTCATCAGAAAGGCGATGGTCATCGGCCCGACACCACCCGGTACCGGGGTGATCGCCGCGACCTGGGGCAGGGCGCTGTCGAAGTTGACGTCGCCCACCAGCCGGCTGCTGCCATCGTCTTCGATGCGGTTGATGCCGACGTCTATCACCACTGCGCCAGGCTTGAGCCAACTGGCGTCGATCAACCGTGGGCGACCCACGGCGGCGATGACAATGTCTGCCTGGCGGCACAGGGCCTGCGGATCCGGGCTGCGCGAATGCAGGACGGTCACCGAGCAGTCGGCCTGCAGCAACAACGCGGCCATGGGTTTGCCGACGATGTTCGAGCGGCCGATCACCACCGCATGCTTGCCGCGCAGATCGCCGCAGGTTTGTTCCAGCAAATACAAACAACCACTGGGGGTGCAGGGCGCGAGTACCGTGCGACCCTGGCTGAGGCCGCCGACGTTCTGACTGTGGAACCCGTCTACATCCTTGTCCGGAGCGATAGCCTCCAGTGCGCGTAATTCGTCGATATGCGAAGGCAGCGGCAGTTGCAGCAGAATGCCGTGGATCGAGCGATCAGCATTCAGTCGAGCGATCAGAATGAGTAACTGTTCAGTGCTGGTGTCCGTGGACAGCCGATGTTCCAGCGAGCGGATACCCACTTCTTCGGCGCGCAGGATCTTGTTTCGCACATAGACCTGGCTGGCAGGGTCGCTGCCCACGAGAATCACCGCCAAGGCCGGTTGAATGTCTTGCTCGCGCAGACGCTCCACGTCCTCGCGAACCTGCACCAGGACGCGGGCGGCAGTGGCTTTTCCGTCGATCAGTTTGTGCGTGTTCACCGGAAGATCACCGTTCTGTCCTGGTTGAGGAAAACCCGGTGCTCCAGGTGATACTTGACCGCCTTGGACAGGGCCACGGTTTCGGTGTCACGGCCGGTGGCAACCAGGTCGTCGGGCAGGTAGACGTGATCGACGCGCTGTACTTCCTGCTCAATGATCGGTCCCTCATCGAGGTCGCTGGTGACGTAATGAGCGGTGGCGCCGATCAGTTTCACGCCACGCTGGTAGGCTTGGTGATAAGGCTTGGCTCCTTTGAAGCCGGGTAAGAACGAATGATGGATGTTGATCGCCCGCCCGGAGAGTTGCTTGCACAGGTCATCAGAGAGGATTTGCATGTAGCGCGCCAATACCACCAGTTCGGTGCCGGTGTCGTCGACGATCTTCATCAGCTCGGTTTCCTGTCGAGCCTTGGTTTCCTTGGTCACCGGCAAGTAGATGAAACGAATGCCTTCGCGTTCAGCCATGGGCCGCAGGTCGAGGTGGTTGGAGACGATGGCGGTGATGGTCATGTCCATCTCGCCCTTGTGGTAGCGATAGAGCAGGTCGGTCAGGCAGTGGTCGAATTTGCTGACCATCAGCAGCACACGCATCGGCTCGCGGGTGTCGTGCAATTCCCAGGTCATATCGAATGCTTGGGCGACGTCGGCGAAGCCGTCCTTGATCTGCTGAATGTCGCCCTGATGGCCGTCGTTGAAGCGGAACACCGCACGCATGAAAAAACGGCCGCTGAAATCGTCATCGAATTGCGCCATCTCCCCGATGTAGCAACCGTTGTCCGCCAGGTAGGTGGTGACGGCAGCGACGATGCCGGACACCGCGGGACAGGTGATCTTGATGATGAAATGGTTTTTTTCGTGTTGCATGACACGTCCTCGGGATGATGGCGGCAGCTCATCGCATAGCGAAAAAAATCATCGACGGACAGCAGGCTCATCCATGAGCGTATTTTCTTGTTGGGAATAAATTATTCCTGGTTGTGGCTTTATAGGGGAATGGCCGCGTCGCGTCCAGAGCTTTCAAGAAAGTTTTTTAACTGACAGGAAAATTCGTGAGGCCGACGCTGGGTCGGCCTCAAGACAGGGCAAAGCAAAGGAAAGGGGGCGTTATTCTTTGTCGTTGCCGTAATTCATGATCGACAACAGGCGGATCGGCACCTGCACCAGTTGCTCGGGGCCGTGGGGGATTTCGCCTTCGAACGTCAGGCTGTCGCCAGCTTCCATTCGGTACAGCTGATTGCCGTGGCGATAGATCAGCTCACCTTCCAGCAAGTGGAGGAATTCGGTGCCGGGGTGGGAGAAGGTCGGAAACTCTTCACTCGCATCATCCATGCTGACCATGTAGGCCTCAAAACTTTTCTTCGGCCCACGAGTGTGATTGAGCAGATGATAGGTATGACCCTTCTCGGTGCCTCGTCGAACCACTTCCATTCCCTGATCAGCCTTGACCAGCAACGCACTACCGTCTTGCTGGTCGTATTCGCTGAACAGCTTCGACAGTGGCAGGCCGAGCACGTCGCACAGGCGGCTCAAGGTGTCGAGGCTGGTGGACACCTGGGCATTTTCGATTTTGCTCAGCATGCCCTGGCTGATATCGGCAATCTTGGCCACGTCAGATAATTTCAGATCCTGAGCCTGGCGCTGGCGCTTGATCTGCAATCCCAGGTATTGCTCAAGCTTGAGGCGCGGGGCGGTTTCGGTCGACATAGTCATCAGGTCCTGCACACTTTCCGTTCAGTAATATTAGTTTCGCACTGAGAAAGTGCAAATGGCACTGCTTGGCGCCTGGCCTGTGGGCAGTATTCTCACAGGGAAAAGAATATTCCCATATATACAGCACAAAAGCGCCTGTCACGGCGTTTCTGCGTTCACTCGCGAATCTGGCAAGGGCTTTGCATTCCTATTGGGAAAATAACTTTCTTTTTAGGAATAAAAAGACGGTCAAGGCCCATTCAAGATGTTTTGCCTTTCGCGAGGAGTGACGAGCAATGTTGCCAGCAGAAACCCAGCGCATCATCGACAAGCACGGGATCAAATACGTACTTGCGCAATTTGTGGATATTCACGGTGCGGCCAAGACCAAGTCGGTGCCGATCTGTGGGCTCAAGACCGTGGCTGAAGAGGGAGCAGGTTTTGCCGGGTTTGCGATCAGCGGCATGGGCATGGAACCCCACGGCCCTGACTTCATGGCTCGCGGCGACTTGTCCACCCTGACCCCGGTGCCCTGGCAGCCGGGTTACGGGCGGGTGGTGTGCGTTGGCCACGTCGACGGTAAGCCGCATCCGTATGACAGCCGTTATGTGCTGGGGCAACAAGTGCAACGCCTGGCGGAAAAGGGTTGGACCCTCAACACCGGTCTGGAACCGGAGTTCAACCTGATGCGCCGCGATGAGAGCGGCAAGCTGCAACTGGTCGACCCCAGCGACAACCTGGACAAGCCTTGCTACGACTATAAAGGCCTGTCGCGTTCCCGGGTGTTTCTCGAGCGCCTGACCGAGGCCTTGCAGGCAGTGGATTTCGAGGTCTATCAAATCGACCACGAGGACGCCAACGGCCAGTTCGAGATCAACTACACCTACAGCGACGCCATGACCTCGGCGGATCGTTTCACCTTCTTCCGCATGGCTGCCGGCGAGATCGCCAATGACCTGGGGATGATCTGTTCCTTCATGCCCAAGCCCGACCCGAAACGCGCCGGCAACGGCATGCACTTTCACCTCTCGATCAGCAGCGCCGACAACAAGAACCTGTTCCATGACGCCAGCGATCCGAGCGGCATGGGCCTGTCGAAGCTGGCCTATCACTTCGCCGCTGGGCTGCTGGCCCATGGTCCGGCGCTGTGCGCCTTTGCCGCGCCGACGGTCAACTCCTACAAGCGTCTGGTCGTGGGCAATTCCTTGTCCGGCGCGACCTGGGCGCCGGCCTTTATCGCTTTCGGCGCCAATAACCGTTCGGCCATGGTGCGGGTACCTTACGGCCGCCTCGAATTCCGTCTGCCGGACGCAGGGTGCAATCCCTATCTGGTCAGCGCCGCGATCATCGCCGCCGGCCTGGATGGCATCGACCGTCAGCTGGAAATCGACCACGTCTGCAATGAAAACCTCTACAGCCTGAGCCTGGAGCAGATCGCCGCGCGGGGCATCAAGACCCTGCCGCAATCGCTCAAGGAAGCCTGCGACGCGCTCGAAGCCGACCCGCTGTTCGCCGAGATGCTCGGTCCGCAGATCGTAGACGAGTTCATCAAGCTCAAGCGTATGGAGTGGGTGGAATACAGCCGCCACGTCTCCGACTGGGAGATCCAGCGCTACACCGAATTTTTCTGACTGTGTGCTTTGACAACCATTCGGGCACCCGGCACGGCGTCGGGCGTTCACTGCCTCCGAAGGAGACTTGATATGTGTGGAATCGTAGGTCTTTACCTGAAAAATCCGCAGCTGGAATCCCAGCTCGGCAAGCTCTTCGAACCGATGTTGCAGGCTATGACCGATCGTGGCCCGGACAGTGCCGGCTTCGCCATTTACGGCGATGAAGTGGCGGACGGCTGGGTCAAGCTGACCTTGCAGGCGACCACCGAAGGCTTCGACTGGAAAGCCTTGATGGGCGAATTGGAAGGGCGCCTCGGCTGTTCGCTGGACTGGTTCCAGAACGCCAGCGCCGCTGTACTCAAGATCCATGCCGCAGAGGCGCCGGTGCGCCTTGTCCTCACCGAACTGGCCCCGAGCGTGCGCATCATGAGTGCCGGCCAGAGCATCGAAATCCTCAAGGGCATGGGCTTGCCCGAGGAAATTTCCCAGCGTTTCGGCCTGGCCGGCATGCAAGGCAGCCACATCATCGGTCACACGCGGATGGCCACCGAAAGCGCGGTGACCATGGAGGGCAGCCACCCGTTTTCCACCGGCGCCGACCTGTGCCTGGTGCACAACGGCTCGCTGTCCAACCACTTCCGCCTGCGTCAGGAACTCAAGCGCGAAGGCATTCACTTCGAGACCGACAACGACACCGAAGTGGCCGCTGGCTATCTGACCTGGCGCCTGCAGCAGGGCGACTCATTGAAAGAAGCGCTGGACCATTCGCTGGTAGATCTGGACGGTTTTTTCACCTTCGCCATCGGCACCCGCAACGGTTTTGCCGTGATCCGCGACCCGATTGCTTGCAAGCCGGCGATCCTCGCCGAGACCGACGACTACGTGGCCATGGCCTCCGAGTATCAGGCACTGTCGAGCCTGCCGGGCATTGAACACGCCAGGGTCTGGGAGCCGGCACCGGCCACGATGTACATCTGGGAACGCGAGTCAGCTTAAGGAGCGCACATATGAAAACTATCGATCTTTCCACTGCCACCGTGCGTGACCTCAATCAGGCGCTGCATGACCAGGTCAATAACGTGACCGATCACGAGTGGCTGGTGACTCATTCCAACGGTAAGCACAACCTCGCGGTCGGGGTGAACGAAGCCGTCTCCATCGATATCCAGGGCCACGCCGGTTACTACTGCGCCGGCATGAATCAAAAGGCCTCGATCACCGTCCACGGCAACGTTGGTGTCGGTTGCGCCGAGAACATGATGTCCGGCTACGTCCGGGTCAAAGGCAGCGCCTCCCAGGCGGCCGGTGCCACGGCACATGGTGGTTTGCTGGTGATTGAAGGCGACGCCGGGGCACGCTGCGGTATTTCCATGAAAGGCATCGACATCGTCGTTGGCGGCAGCATCGGCCACATGAGCTGTTTCATGGGCCAGGCTGGTCGCCTGGTGGTGTGCGGTGATGCCGGTGATGCGCTGGGCGATTCGTTGTACGAAACCCACATTTACGTCAAAGGAACCGTCGAGTCCCTCGGCTCGGACTGCATCGAGAAAGAGATGCGTGCCGAGCACCTGGAAGAGCTGCAAGGACTGCTCAATCGCGCCGGTTTCGAGCATAAGGCGGCTGACTTCAAGCGTTACGGTTCGGCCCGTCAGTTGTACAACTTCAAAGTCGATAACGCGTCCGCGTACTGATCCGCGCGAGGAGAACAGATATGAGCGACCCGATTAACCAAAAAGCAGCCACTCCAGTGTTGCGTGAGTCCGCGACCTTCGACCGCCTGACCATTCAGGAAATCCAACGTGCCGCCGAGACTGGCATCTACGATATTCGCGGCGGCGGTACCAAGCGCAAACTGCCGCACTTCGATGATTTGTTGCTGCTCGGTGCCAGCGTTTCGCGTTACCCGCTGGAAGGCTATCGGGAGAAATGCGGCACCGATGTGATCCTCGGCAACCGCTTTGCCAAGAAGCCGATCCACCTGAAGATTCCGGTGACCATCGCCGGCATGAGCTTCGGTGCGTTGTCGGCCAATGCCAAGGAAGCCCTCGGTCGTGGCGCGACCATCGCGGGCACCAGCACCACCACCGGTGACGGCGGCATGACCCCGGAGGAGCGCGGCCAGTCGCAGCATTTGGTCTATCAGTACTTGCCGTCGCGCTACGGCATGAACCCGGACGACCTGCGCAAGGCTGACGCCATCGAAATCGTCCTGGGGCAGGGCGCCAAACCCGGTGGCGGCGGTATGTTGCTGGGCATGAAGGTCACCGAGCGTGTGGCCGGCATGCGCACCTTGCCGATCGGTGTCGACCAGCGCAGCGCCTGCCGTCACCCGGACTGGACCGGCCCGGATGACCTGGCGATCAAGATTGCCGAACTGCGGGAAATTACTGACTGGGAAAAACCGATCTACGTGAAAATCGGCGCCAGCCGGCCGTATTACGACGTCAAGTTGGCCGTGAAGGCCGGGGCGGATGTGATTGTGCTCGATGGCATGCAAGGCGGGACGGCGGCGACACAGGAAGTCTTTATCGAACACGTGGGGATTCCGATTCTGTCGGCCATTCCTCAGGCGGTACAGGCTTTGCAGGAGATGGGCATGCACCGCAAGGTTCAGTTGATCGTTTCCGGAGGGATTCGCAACGGTGCCGACGTCGCCAAGGCGATGGCGCTGGGGGCGGATGCAGTAGCAATCGGCACCGCGGCGCTGATCGCCTTGGGCGATAACCATCCACGCCTGGACGAGGAACTGAAGAAAATCGGCTCGGCCGCCGGTTTCTACGATGACTGGCAGAACGGCCGCGACCCGGCCGGTATCACCACCCAGGATCCGGAACTGTCCAAGCGACTGGATCCGGTGGAGGGGGGCCGCCGCTTGGCCAACTACCTGCGCGTCCTGGTGCTGGAAGCCCAGACGATGGCCCGGGCTTGCGGCAAGTCGCACCTGCACAACCTCGATCCCGAGGATTTGGTAGCCCTGACGGTGGAGTCGGCCGCCATGGCCCGGGTGCCGCTGGCGGGGACCAACTGGGTTCCGGGTTCCGGTACCGGTTACTGACAAAAAACGGTGGGAGCGAGCTTGCTCGCGATGACGGTGGCACAGTCAAAACCGACGCAAGCTGACCCACCGCTATCGCGAGCAAGCTCGCTCCCACAAGGGATTTGTGGCGTGCGCAATGTAAGTGAACGCCCCGAAAAATTGTGGGAGCGAGCTTGCTCGCGATGAAGGTGGCACAGTCAAAACCGATGCAAGCTGACTCACCGCTATCGCGAGCAGGCTTGCTCCCACAAGTCCTGTTCATGGCATTTATATTCGAGAGGCCGAAAAGGTCCGTATCTCATTCTTTATTGCTCGCTGCCCGACACCCACCTTTCTTCGCAGGAGCTTTGAACATGGTCAATCGTCTTCTCGGCAAATCCCTTCTTGGCTTAATGGCGGCCAGCGCGCTCGCGCCGCTCGCCCAGGCAGCCGACGCCCCCACCTTGAACACCGGCAGCACCGCCTGGATGGTTACTGCCGCGGTGCTGGTGCTGTTTATGTGTCTACCGGGTCTCGCCTTGTTTTACGGCGGTCTGGTGCGGGCGAAAAACATGCTCTCGCTGTTTACCCAGTGCTTCGGCATCGCCGGCCTGGTCGGCGTGCTGTGGGTGATCTATGGCTACAGCATGGTGGTCGACAGCACCGGCATGATTGAGGGGCAGGTGACGTTCAACAGTTTCGTCGGTGGTTTGAACCGGGCGTTTCTGGCGGGCATGACCCCGGAAAGCCTGGTCGGCGACATCCCGGAAGGCGTGTTCGTGACTTTCCAGATGACCTTCGCGATCATCACCCCGGCGCTGATTGCCGGTGCATTCGCCGAGCGCATGAAGTTCTCGGCAGCGCTGTGGTTCATGGCGTTGTGGTTCACCCTGGTGTATGCCCCAGTGGCGCATATGGTTTGGGGTGGTTCGGGCGCTTTGATGCATAACTGGGGCGTTCTCGATTTTGCCGGTGGCACTGCGGTGCATATCAATGCCGGCGTCGCTGCATTGGCGGCGTGCCTGATTCTCGGCAAGCGCAAGGGCTATCAGAACACGCCGATGCCAGCCCACAACCTGAGCCTGACCATGGCCGGCGCGGCGATGCTCTGGGTGGGCTGGTTCGGCTTCAACATCGGTTCCGGTGGCGGTCTCAATGGCACTTCGGGCATTGTCATGCTCAATACGCAACTGGGTGCCTGCGCCGGGGTTCTCGGCTGGATGTTCACCGAGTGGTTCAAGGTCGGCAAGCCGAGTGCTTTGGGCCTGGCCAGCGGTGCCTTGGCCGGTTTGGTCGGCATTACTCCGGCGTGTGCGTATGTGGGCGTCGGCGGCGCGTTGGCCATCGGTCTGCTGTGCGGGGTGTTCTGCTACTTGAGCGTCACGGTGCTGAAGCGCCGCTTTGGCTATGACGACAGCCTCGACGTGTTCGGCTTGCACGGCATCGGCGGAATGATTGGCGCGGTGTTGACCGGCGTGTTCTGCGTGCCGTCCTTGGGCGGGTTGGTGGAAGGCGTGAGCATGGGCGCTCAGGTCGTGGCGCAGATCAAGGGCGTGTTGCTGACGACGGTTTACTGCTTCGCCATCAGTTGGATCATTCTCAAGGTCATCAACGCGCTGATCGGCTTGCGCGCCGATGAGTCGGTGGAGGAGATGGGGCTGGACCTGGCCGAGCACAATGAGCGCGCCTACAACCACTGATCGTTACTGTTCAACGACACGGCCCACCTTCGAGTGGGCCGTTTTCGTGGCGCTCAAATCTCAGCCAGATGGCTGGCGGATTTCTGCTCACGGGCCTGGGCCGCACGCTGCAATTGACTGGCGATCAGGGTGTTCTTCAGCAGATACGCAATGGTCATGGGCCCCACACCTCCCGGAACCGGCGTGATCGCACGGGCGACGGTGCGCGCACTGGCGTAGTCGACATCGCCCACCAGATGGCTGCCGGATTCGTCAGTAACACGATTGATTCCGACATCGATCACCACCGCTCCAGGCTTGAGCCAACTGGCATCGATCAGCCCAGGACGGCCCACTGCCGCGACGACGATATCGGCCAGTCGACACAACGCCGGGGCATCGACGCTGCGCGAGTGCACCACACTGACCGAACAGTGAGCCTGCAGCAGCAAGGTCGCCATGGGTTTGCCGACGATGTTCGAGCGACCGATGACCACCGCGTGCAAGCCGCTCAAGTCACCGCAGGTTTCGTGCAGCAGGCGCATGCAGCCACTGGGTGTGCAGGGTGTCAGGACGTCGATGCCTTGCACCAGGCCGCCGACGTTTTCGCGATGAAAACCGTCCACGTCCTTGATCGGATCAATGGCATGGATCACCGCGCCTTCGTCGACATGGACCGGCAATGGCAGCTGCACCAGGATGCCGTTCACCGTGGTATCGGCATTGAGCTGCGCAATCAGTTCCAGTATTTGCACCTGGCTGGCGCTTTCCGGCAGACGGTATTCAAGGGAGCGGATCCCGACGTCCTTGGCCCGCAGTAATTTATTGCGCACATAGACCTCGCTGGCCGGGTCTTCACCAACGAGCAGCACGGCCAGGGCGGGGTAAATTTGCTGTCCGGCCAAGAGCAGAACCTCTTCTCGAACTTCGTCGAGAACCTGGACAGAGATGGTTTTGCCGTCGATAACGCGGGCAAGTGCAGGGGTGGTGCTGATCAAAAGAGTCACCGTGGTCTTGATTGATAGGGGGCGAAGTGATCATCGAGGCGTCGTTGCGCCCCGATGATCCGTCAGAGACCCGCTGGCAAGGGCGCTCAGGCTACCAGTTGATGGCAACCGTACACCACCAGTACGCCCGCGATCAGCGTGGCATAAGGCAACCAGCCGGCGCGTTTTTGACCGGCATCGGTCTGAATGTACAGGTCGCTGAGCATGGTCTCGGGGAAGCGTCCCTTGTCCTGCACATAGTGGCGGAAGCAGAACACCGGAAGAATCAACAACGCCAGCAACAGGCCGGTCAACAGAGTGCCGGCGCCCCAGATATCGGCGCCCAGCCCCATACACGCCAGGTTGACGAAACTCAGTACGCCACCCGCGACCAACAGCACGGTCGGGGCCTTGTACGGGCGTATCCAGTCGGGACGGTCCAGGCGATGGATCCAGCCGGCATTGAGGTTGAGGAAGTTGAAGATGATGTAGCTGACGTTGGACGCGGCCAGCACGAAGACATAGTCGGACATCAGCAACAGCAGCAGGTTGAACGACAGGTCGGTCCACATCGCGGCGGTAGGCGCACCGTGTTCGTTGGTGCGGCCCAGGTATTTCGGCAGCCAGCCATCCACCGATGCTTGGTATAAGGTGCGCGAGGAGCCGGACATCGAGGTCATGATCGCCAGCAGGGTGGCCAGGACCAGCATGATCAGTACGATGTTGGCGACCAGCTTGCCGCCGCCGATGCTGTCCGCCATCACTTGGCCGACGCCCATGCCGCTGTAGATCGCGGGTGACAGCAGACCGCTGTAGACCGCCGGTGTAACCACCGCGCCGCTGGCATCGAGCACCGCCGGGGTCACCAGTTGCCCGAGTCCCAGACTGCCTTGAAACGCCAGGGGCACCAGGGTGAACACCAGAATGCACAGCAGGCCGGCGTAAAAAATGGCCTTGAAGGTGTCACGTTTGGGGTCCTTGAATTCCCGGGTATAGCACACTGCGGTTTCGAAGCCGTAAGTGGACCACGCGGCCATGAACAGGCCTCCGGCCATCAATGACCACCCGGAAATATCCCAAGGCCCGTCGATCACTTGCCCGGCCGCGTCGTGGGCCAGCGGGTACAGGGGCAGGAAGTTGGCTTGGGCCGAATCCCCGGTGAACAACGGCACCACACCCACCAGCAACAGAGGAATCAGCGAGGTCACGCCAAGCACCAGGGTCAGGCGTGCCGAGCGCAAGATACCGCCATGCTGCACGGCGAACACCGTCAGTAAAATCAACAGGCCGATGGCGAACGTCGCGTTGATCCGCAGCGACAGGCCACTCTTGATCCAGCCCAGGTCAAGCAGGGTCAGTTGCCAGGTGTTGATCAGCGCATCGGCGGGAAACAGCGCGGTGAGGATGTAACCGGCTGCCAGCCCTGAACCGATCGACAGCACCGGCGACCAGGCCAGCCAGTTGCACCACACCGAGACCGGTGCGATCAGCTTGCTGTAGCGCACCCAGGCGACCGCGCCATAGACCGAGGCGCCACCGGATTTGTGCGGGAACAGCCCGGCGATTTCGGCATAGGTGAAGGCCTGGATGAAACCGAACAGGATCGACACGATCCAGACGATCCAGGCCGGTTTGCCGACGGTGGCGGCAATCGCTCCGATAGAGAACAGCACCAGCGCGGGCACGCCACTGGCGACCCAGAACGCCCCGCGCCAATCGATCTTGCGGTGCAAGCTGCCCACTGAGCTGGCGGCCTGCGGTACGGCCTCGAACGTAGTCGCTTCCATCTTCGTATTCCCATGTCTGAGTAGAGTGGTAGTGGGGCAGTCAAGGTCGGGTGACGCACAGGCTCGTGTGATCGATCAACTGCGTACCCGGCTCTTGTCCGGGTCGTAGAAAATCGCTGCGGTGACCGTGGCGCTGATGCGCTTCTGAAGGCCATCGACTTTGCCGATCTCAAGCGTCGTGCCGACGTCGGCGCAGGCCACGTCGACCCGGCACAGCGCGATATTGCTGGCCAGCAGCGGCGAGCGGCAGGCACTGGTGATGACCCCGACCTGGGCTCGGCCGCGATACACCGGGTCGCCGTGGTGGGCGCCTTCGTTGCCGCTCAGTTGCAGGCCCACCAGTTTGTGAGCGGGATGGGCGCTGCGCCGCAACAGCGCATCCCGGCCGATGAAATCGTCGGTTTTGCTTTTCAGCGGCACGGAAAAGCCGATACCGGCCTCGAACGGATCGGTCTGGTCGTTGAACTCGTAGCCGGCGAAAATCAGCCCGGCTTCGATGCGCAGCATGTCCAACGCTTCCAAGCCCAGCGGCACCAGGCCCAAGGGTTGGCCCAGTTGCCAGATCCGGTCCCAGACCTGCTCGGCATCCTCGGGCTGGCACCAGACTTCGTAGCCCAACTCGCCGGTGTAGCCGGTGCGTGAGATCATCAGCGGGCAGCCGTCGTAACCGTCCAGGCGGCCCACCAGGAAACGGAACCAGCCCAGGGTTTCCAGGCTCGGTTGGGTCGGTGGGGTCCAGACCATCTGTTTGAGCAGTTCACGACTCATCGGGCCCTGGACGGCCAGGTTGTGAATCTGCTCGCTGGCGGATTTGACCCAGACCTTCATGCCGAGCTTTTGCGCCTGCTCGCGTAGCCAGACCCCGGCGTAATCCTCGCCGCAGATCCAGCGGAAATTGTCCGGGCCCAGGCGCAGCAGGGTGCCGTCGTCGAGCATGCCGCCGTGTTCGTGGCACATCGCCGAGTACACCACTTGACCGACCGCCAGGCGCCGCACATCCCGGGTCAGGCAGTACTGCAGCAGGGCTTCGGCGTCGGGACCGATGATTTCGAATTTGCGCAGGGCGGTCAGGTCCATCACCGCGACACGTTCGCGGCAACCGAGGTATTCCTCGATGGCGCCATAGCCGTCGTAGCGCAGCGGCAGCCACCAATTGCGGTAGTCGGTAAAGCTGCCGGTCAAGGCGCTGGTGCGTGAGTGGAACGCGGACTCACGGGTGAGAATCGGGTCGGCATCGGCCGTGGTTCGAGTGCTCATGGCGATGGAAAAACGCTCCTTTTCGCTGTAGATGCGGACATGGATATCGGTCGGGTTCCAGCCGTTGGCCGGGTCGATGTCATCCGGGCACGAGGTGCTGCCACACAGCAGATCGGTCATGGCCCGCAGCAGTACGTAATCGCCGGGACGCGACCAGGGCTCGTCCAACGTCATCTGCTGGTGGGCGTCGATCCCGGTATTGAAGAAGAAATTGATCGCCGGCCAGCCATTACGGGCCTTGACCCCATGTGACGCGAGCACTCGGTTGAGGTTGTCGCTGCAGTTGTCGTGCCCGAAGTAGCCATGGCTCTCGTAATAGCGCGCGGCGCAGGCCAGGGCGAAGGAATCGTGGCGGCCGACGGTGTCACGCACCACCTCCAGCATCGGCTGCATCTGTCGGTCGAAAAACTTCGAGAACAGCCCCGGTGCCGGGTAGGCGCTGCCGTTCAGAGTGCGGGTCACGGTCTGGTCCAGGTCCAGTTCCTGGCCGCGATCCAGTGCCCTCCGGTCCAGAGCGACGAAGTCCGAGCACTGGCGGCCGGCGACGTCCAGCACCTGCACGTACTGCCCTTTGCCGACGGTGTAACTGTGGGCGGTGCCGGCGCCAATGGTGAACTCGTCAATTAATTCGCCCAACGGTTCTGGCAACGCGGGGAGTAGCAGGGGCGAGGGATTGGCCCGTGTCACCCATGACCTGAGTTCGCCAGGCCGGTATTGCCGGTCAACAGCGGTCGGTCCGGCGGGCGCCGCGATGATCACCAGTAGCTCATCGCTGGCGACGAAGTGGCGGCTGAAGTCGGCGGGGCTGTCCTCGTCCCAGAGTGACGCGGCGCTGGGCAGATGTTGCGGGTCAATCCCGCGTTGGCTCAACGCCTGGCAGATGCGCCGAGCCTGCAAGGTCGGTTCGTTGAGCCGTGCGCCGATAAATCCACAGGCCGTCGAACCGTTCAGTGCCCAGGCTGCCAAGGCGCTGCGACCGAGCCTGTCCACGGCCAGCAATTCGCAAGGTTGCCGGCCTTCGAGATCGATCACTTGCAGGCTGTCGCCGGGCTGTAGCGCAACAAGGGTCAGGCCGCCAGCGGCCACCCGATAGCGCTCCAGGGCCGGGGCCCGGGCAAAGAGTCCGGGCTCCCGCGGGCTGGAAACACGAGGTGCGTTCATGGTGAGGCTCCCGGGTCAACCGATCGACTTGACGGACATCGGCGGTTCGGCGAGGTACGCCGCCATGGAGTCGTCAAGGGCATGCAGCCAAGGCGTGTGATGGGGGGGCGACTGGGTGCCAGTCATCAGCGATCGGTAGGACTTGTCGCGGTAACCCATGATGTCGTGGGCCTTGTCGTGCTTCCAGTGCAGGAAGGTGTCGTTGACCGCGGCGATATCGAAGTTCGGGTAATCGGTGGCGTCCACCAGTTGCTGGATATAGGCGCCCTGGTATTCGAACATCTGCTGATTGGTTTCAAGCTGCTGTTCACGGGCATGCCATTGCTGACTATCGGCGGCCCTTTGTGCCTGGTCGGGTAGGGCGATGCGTTGCAGGATCACGTCGCGGGCGTACCACGCCTGGGCGTCGAACATGTTGAACGAGTACCACTGGTCCTGCATGCCGAGGTAGATCAGCTGCGGGTTGGGCTCCCAGAAAATGCCCTTGTACAGGTTCATCGGCCATAGCCGGTTGTCGGTCTTGAGGCGCAGTTCGTCCGGCAGGAAGGGGAAGTGATGTTTGTAGCCGGTGCACAGGATCACCGCATCGATGTGCTTGTGGGTGTCGTCGATAAAGTACGCGCGATTTTTTTCCAGGCGCTGTAACAGTGGTTTTTCTTCCCAGTTGGCCGGCCAGTCATAGCCCATGGGGGCGGTGCGGTAGCAACTGGTGATGCTGCGGGCGCCATATTTGTAGCACTGGGAGCCGATGTCTTCGGCAGAATAGCTGCTGCCGACGATCAGCAGATCCTTGCCCTTGAACTCCAGCGCGTCGCGGAAATCATGGGCGTGCAGGATGCGCCCGCCGAACTGCTCGAATCCGGGGAAGTACGGCATCATCGGCGTCGAAAAGTGCCCGCAGGCGTTGATCACATAGTCGAACTCTTCCGAGGTCTGGGTATCGCTGCCATGGTCGTGGGCGACCACCGTGAAGCGACGAGTCTCTTCGTCAAAGGTGATCTGGCGCACCACGTTGTTGAAACGGATGTAGTCGCGAACCCCGGCTTTTTCTACGCGGCCCTTGATGTAGTCCCAGAGCACCTCCCGTGGCGGGTAGGAGCCGATGGGACGGCCAAAATGTTCTTCGAAGGTGTAGTCGGCGAACTCCAGGCATTCCTTCGGGCCGTTCGACCACAGATAGCGGTACATGCTGCCGTGCACCGGTTCGCCGTTTTCATCCAGACCGGTGCGCCAGGTGTAATTCCACATGCCGCCCCAGTCTTGCTGTTTTTCATAGCAGACCAGTTCCGGGATGGGCGTTCCCTGGTCCCTGGCCGATTGAAATGCCCGCAGTTGAGCCATGCCGCAAGGGCCGGCGCCGATGATTGCTACACGTGTGGTCATGGTCGTTTCTCGTGGCTGTGATTCGGAAAAAAGGCTCGCTCAGCGAAAAATCACCGTCTTGTCCTGGTTGATGAATACCCGGTGTTCCAGGTGGTATTTCAGGGCTTTGGAAAGGGCGACGGTTTCGGTGTCGCGGCCGATGGCAACCAACGAATCAGGCAGGTGGGTGTGGTCGACGCGCTGGATTTCCTGCTCGATGATGGGGCCCTCGTCGAGGTCGCTGGTGACGTAGTGGGCGGTGGCGCCGATCAACTTCACGCCACGGTCGTAGGCCTGGTGATAGGGCTTGGCGCCCTTGAAACCGGGCAGGAACGAGTGATGGATGTTGATGGCCCGGCCGGACAGCTGCTGACACAGGCCGTCGGACAGAATCTGCATGTAGCGGGCGAGCACCACCAGATCGGTCTGAGTGTCCTCGACGATGCGCATCAACTCGGCTTCCTGGCTGGCCTTGCTGTCCTTGGTGATCGGCAGGTAGATGAAGCGAATGCCTTCGCGTTCGGCCATGGCTCGCAGGTCCAGGTGGTTGGAGACCACTGCGGTGATGTGCATGTCCATCTCGCCTTTGCGGTGGCGGTACAGCAGGTCAGTCAGGCAGTGGTCGAACTTGCTGACCATCAGCAGCACCCGGGTCGGTTGACTGCTGCAGAACAGCTGCCACTGCATGTCGAAGCCGCCGGCCAGGTTGCCCAGACCTTTGCGTAGAGCGTCGACATCGCCGGTTACGCCGGTGTTGAAACGAAACACCGCGCGCATGAAAAACTGCCCGGTGAACTCGTCGTCGAATTGCGCCAGCTCGCTGATGTAGCACTGCTGTCCGGCCAGGCAGGTGGTGATCGCGGCAACGATGCCGGACGCTGCCGGGCAATTGATCTTGAGAATGTAATGTTCGCTGGAAGTGTCCATCGAAGGTCCCTTGGATAAAGTGTTGGAGGCTCAGCCCTTGGCCGTGCGCTTGGTTTTTTCCGGGTCGTCGAAGGGCAGGGCGTGGGTCACGGCGGCGCTTTCCTGGCTGCCGCGCACCTGCAGGGCAACGCCTGGATTCGAGCAGGCGACGCTCATCCGGGCGATGGCCATGGAGCGCTTGCTCAGGCGCGAATACATGCCGCAGGTGATCACCCCGACTTGCTGGTTGCCTTGCCACAAGGTGTCCCCGGCCTCCGCGGCGCGGACGCCTTCGAGCAACACGCCGGTGATCTTGAAGCGCTCCTGGCCGCGCAACCGGAAGTGCTCTTCGGCGCCACGGAATTCGCGCTTGTCCGGGGAAACGGTGAAATCCAGGCCCATTTCCCACAGGGTGTCGCCAGCCTTCTGATCGGCGAAGGGGTACATCTGCGAGTTGTCGTAGGGGAAAAACATCAGCGAGCTTTCCACCCGCAACCAGTCCAGGGCGGTAAAGGCGCAAGGGATGATGCCCAGGCCGGCGCCTTGTTCGAGGATCGTGTCCCACAGCGCCGGGGCATCGGCGGCCTTGCAGAAGATCTCGTAGCCGCGTTCGCCGGTGTAACCGGTGCGAGAAATCATCACCGGGCGATCGAACAGGCGGGTTTGCAGGTGATGGAAATAGGGCAGCTGACGGATTCCGGGGACGTGCTCGGCGAGAAAATCCACCGCCAGCGGCCCTTGCAGTGACAGATCGTGCAAGTCGTCATCGAACAGCACCGCCACCTGGCGACCCTGCGATGAACGCACCAGCATTTCGTGGCCACTGCCGGCACCATGGACCACCATGAACGCGTTGGGACCGGTGCGATAGACGATGCAGTCATCGACGAATTTTCCGTCCTCGTCGAGCATCGAGGCATACACCGACTTGCCGGGGTAGAGCTTGGCGATGTCGCGGGTGGTGGCCCACTGCAGCAGGCTCTCGGCGTGGGGGCCGACGTAGTGGACTTTTTTCAGCCCGGACACGTCCATCAGCCCGGCCCGGGTGCGGATTGCCTGATGGTGATCGGCCAGGTCGCTGTCGTAGGTCCAGGCAGTGCCCATGCCGTTCCAGTCTTCCAGGTTCGAGCCGAGTGCGCGGTGCCGTTCGGCCAGCGCGGAAATACGCCATGAATGCGTCATGTGAAGATCCTTGTCGGGAAAAGTAGGTGAGGGGTCAGGCTTGCGGGTCGAAGCGGCTCAGCCACTCCACCAGGGTCTGTCGATAACGACTCATGCCCTTGTAGTCGGCGATCGGCTCGGGCAGGTCGCGCAGCACACGGTGCAGGCGGCAGCCCCAGCCGGGCTGGGTGACCAGTTCCTGCATGCTGATCAGGTAGGTACGGATGCTGAACATCACCGCGTTGCTGCGCGGCAGACGGGCCATCACTTGCAACTCGACCCGCAGGTGAACCTGCTGCCCGACGTTTTCGGCGCTGATGCGGCCGCGGTCGGCGCCCCATTCATGGAAAGTCTCGGGGGAGGAGTCCAGGCGCGGATTGATCGTCAGTGTCCAGTTCAGGCGCCGCACCGGCTGCCCCGTTTGCAGGTTGAGCAGGTACTTCAGCGCGCGGTCGAAAATGCCCATCTGATGGGCCATGGGCACCGGTGAATGCCATTGCTTGAAACTCATGCCGGCGTCGAAGGCCAGGGACCAGTCGGCCGGGCTGGTGACCAGGCCGGCGTCCATGTACAGATCGCCGTCGCGTTGATCGAGGAGGGCGAAATCCCCCTGTACCTGTCGGCCAATGAACTCCAACGGTTCGCAGGGCAGGCTGGTGGCATCCCCGAACACAAAGTGCTGATCGATGTTCAGCAGCGTGTTGCGCCAATGCCAGCGATCATCGTCACGCACCAGCGAGAACCACTGCGGATAATCCGCGGCGAGATGTTCCATGAGCATCTGCAGCGCATCCCAGGCTGCCACTTGCATGTGCGGCATCACCAGGTAGCGGCGCGGATCCTTGTCCAGTACCAGGGCGCGTTCGGCCATTTCCGAACGGTAGTGTTCGTCGATGTCGAACCCGTGCTGGTAAACCGAGCCTGGGTCCCGCGAAATCGCCGGCTCGATGTTCACCGAGTACAGGTAGCTGTCCTCGGTGAAAGGGAAGGGAAAACGGCGGATGGCCGTGGGGCTGTTGCGAAAACTGAAGTCGTCTCGGTAACTCTGCAGGGGGCTTGATTGAATGGTCATGGTCGACTCCTAAAGATCCAGCGAAACGCAAGGGCCGCGGCCGCGGGAGACACAAGGCATGAGAAAGTCAGCCTGCTCGGCGGGGCTCAGGAAACTGTCGCGGTGTTCGATGTCGCCGCCCACATGGCGGGTCATGCATTGGCCGCAGACGCCGCCACGGCACAGGTTGGGGATCTGCAGTCCGGCGGACTCCAGGGCTTCGAGCAGGCTTTGTTCGGCGCCGACGCGTAAGCGCTGGCCGCTGCGCAGCAGTTCCAGGTCGAAGGATTGGCCCGGTTGTGCGGCATTGAAGGCTTCCCAATGCACCCGGCCCGGCGGCCAGCCAAGGGCCCTGGCCTGTTGCCGAACCGCATCGAGCAACGGTTGCGGACCACAGGTGTAAACGTGGCTGCCCAGTGGTCGATCGCGCAGGATCCGGCTCAGGTCCGGGCGGCTGGCGTAGGTGTGCAGGCGTGATCCCAGCCGTTGTTGCAACGCCTCGACATAGGCATCGCTCAGGCCAGGACGACAGAGGTAGTGCAATTCGAAGTGAGCCTGGCGTTGTTCAAGGGCCGCGATGTAGGTCATGAACGGCGTGATGCCGATGCCTCCGGCGATCAGGATGTGCAGGCTGGCGGTCGAGTGCAGGGCGAACAGATTGGCCGGCGGCGAAATCTGCAGCCTGTCCCCGACCTGGACCTGCCGATGCAGGTAGTGCGAGCCGCCGCGGGAGGCCTCCTGCAGGCGTACAGCGATGCGGTAATGCTGGCTGTCCGCCGGGTCGCTGGTGAGTGAATAGGCATTGCGCAGCGTGCCTTCGGCCAGTGGCAGGTGGACCTGCACATGACTGCCGGGAGAGAAAGCCGGCAGGGGCCCGGCGCACGCCTGCAGGGTGAATTCGCGCACCACTGGGGTGAGCATTCTCGCTGCGCTGACCCGCACTTCGATGGCGGCGCTCATGGCCGGACTCCGCCATAAGGCTGGTCGGGGTTGGTGCAGACGCCGAGGTACGCCCCCAGGCGGCGGGAAAAATGTTCGCGGACTTCCAGCCCTACGTCGCAACCGAGGCAAGTCAGCAGCGCCTCTGGCCCGGCGACCTGCGTCAGGCCGCAGTGCACGCAATACACCCGGCGCGCACCGGCAATCGTGCGGATGATGTCGATCTCGTCATTTTCCATTCCGGCGCTGCGGGCCTCGCCGTGGATGCGCCAGATAAAGGCCTCGTCGCCCATGATGTAGAGATGGCTGCCGATGGTCGCGCCAACCAGCACCTGATGCAGGCGCCGGGAAAAGTCGGCGCTCTCGCCATCCAGCACCAAGGGTTGTTCCAGTTCCCCGACAAAGGGCGAGCAGGCGGCCGCCGATTGCATGGCCACGATGTGCCGGGTGACGCTTTCACGAGGCAGCGGCTGGCGATAGCGCGGGAGGCTGTGAAGTCGGTCCGGGGCGGCGCTGTGTCTATCCGTCATGGGGATTTTCCTGGCTGATCCGCGTCTGTCGAAGCGCGAGAAAGGTGGCGTTGGATTGGGCGTTTGTTTCCTGTTGGGGAAGATACTTTCCTATGGGGAAAATCTTCTCAATCCGGAAAAAGGGCTATGTCTTTGGAGATAAGCCCTGCGCAACGCTTGTTCGGGGCATGGAAGTTGCTGGTCTTTACTCATGGCTGAGCAACCGGACGGGGAGTTATCGAGAGTGCGAACACGACCGCAGTGGTGGCCGCTCTGGTTGGGGCGTATCCGCCCCGAGCAGGCGCGCAGCGTGCGCAAACTGCTGGCCGGGTTGCCCTTGTGTCAGGTGCACGCTGACGGTGCCTTGTCGGGTTTTCTGGATCGTTTCGAAGCGCTGCTGCCAACCTGCAGACTGAATCTGATCCTCGATGGCGAAGACCTGGGGCCGGCACGGCGCGGATTGCTCGAGGGCTGTCAGGACGTTGCGCGTTGCCCCTGGCGTGACTCGACACTGCCGGATGCGGCTCAGGCCTGTGGGCCTTGCCGGCAACGGGGCGTGCATCGACTGCTGTGTGCCTTGCCGCATAGCGACGATTCGAGCAACGGGGTGTTGTTGCTCGATACCCCACATCCGGTCCACGCAAGCTGGCGCCAGTTGGTGGAGGAGGCGGCGCAGGCGGTCTGCGTCACGGTGCGCTTGCGCGGCTACACCCGTGAACAACAGCGCAAACAGGCTACATCCCGGCACGGCGCCCTGGCCCGCGAGCTGCATGATTCGGTGGCTCAGCAGTTGGGCTACCTGTCGTTCCAGGCGCGTTCGCTGCAGTCGCAGTTGGGCGAGCCCGCGCAGGCCAGCGCCGTATTGCAAGAACTGTGCGGCGGCTTGAGTCAGCTGCAGCGTCAGGTGCGCGAGCTGATCACCAGCGCTCGTCTGACCATGGACGGGCGTTCGCTGCGCCAGGCGCTTGCCGATTCTATCGCCGAGTTCTCGCGACGCTGCATCATCGTTTTTGAACTGGACAATCGCCTGGCTGATGACGCTTTGAGCCCGGAAACTGAATTACAGATTCTGCAGATCATTCGCGAGGCACTGGCCAATGCGGTACGCCATTCCCATGCGCGGCATGTGCGCATCGAGTTGCGGCAGAACCAAGACGGTGATGCTTCTGTTTCGGTGGAGGATGACGGCATCGGACTGAGCCCGGCCTCAGGGGAGGAAAATCATTTCGGCCTGGCGATTATCCGCGAGCGCGCCGCGAGCATCGGCGCCCGACTGACCATTGAGGCGATCCGCCCGCACGGGGTCCGCGTACACCTTGGACTTCGCCGTCACCAAGACCTGCCACAGGGGAGTTTCGATGGACTGCACGACCTTATTACTGATCGATGATCACCCGCTGTTCCGCAAGGGACTGGCACAGCTGTTCGGTGCCAGCGACGACTTCGAAGTGGTGGGGCAGGCCGCCAGTGGCCGCGAAGGCATCAACCTGGCCGTGAGCCTGGCGCCGCAGCAGGTTTTGCTTGATCTGCACATGCCCGGTTTGAGCGGTTTGCAGGTGCTCGACGAACTGCGTCAGTTGCGCCTCGATTGCCAGGTGGTGGTGCTCACCGCATCGATGGATCGCGCCGAACTGTTGACCGCCCTGCGCCTGGGGGCCAGTGGTTATGTGCTCAAGGAAACCGAGCCTGATGCGTTGTTGGACTACATGCGCAATTGCCACAAGGGTGCGATCGTTCTGGATTCAACCCTGATTGCGCTGCTGGCCGATCAAGGCGAGTCGATGACCCGGCCTGCGCACGATTCGGCCCCGCTCGACACCGGCAACCTGACCGAGCGCGAGGGGCAGACCCTGGCCCTGATCGCCGCTGGCATGAGCAATAAACAGATCGGCCGGGAACTGGGGATCAGCGATGGCACGGTCAAAATCTATGTGAGAAATCTGTTGCAGAAGCTCAACCTGCACTCGCGCCTGGAGCTGGCGGCGTGGGTGCACAACGGCACATCGATGAGACACGAGGAGCGTCATTAGATGATGGAACGGGCCGAGGCATTTGGGCAGACACTGCCCTTGCACCTGATGGATCGCTTTCCGGCGGCGTTGCTCCAGTTGAGCGATAACGGACAGATCGTCCATTTCAATCTGGCCTGGGTCGAGCTGATGGATCTGCCGGGTACGGAACGCAACCTCATCGACTATGTGCATCACGAAGACCGTTCGTTGTGGCGCCAGGCGCTGCATGAATTGCGTCGGCGTCCCGAAACCTCGTTCAACCAGCGGTTGCGGTTTGTTCACCCTTCCGGGGAACTGCGCTGGTTCGACATCAGCCTGAAGCGCGGGCCTCAGGGTTTTTATCTGGTGGCCGGCGACATCACTGCGCACAAGCGGCGTGAAATTGCCTTGCAGGCCAGCCAGCGCAGCAGCATGAGCTTGCTCGACAGCATGCCGGGGCTGATCTATCGCGGCCGCAACAACCGCGACTGGACCATGGAATTCGTCAGTGCCGGTTGCCTGCAACTGACCGGATATCCACCGGAACGGCTGGTGGATAACCATGAGTTCACCTACAACAGCCTGATTCTGGCCCAGGATGCCGATTACGTCTGGCGCGAGGTGCAATATGCCTTGTCACGGCAGGAACCGTTCGAACTCAATTACCGGATTCGCTGCGCTGATCAATCGATCAAGCATGTCTGGGAAAAGGGCGTCGGGATCTATGCCGATACCCGCGAAGTGTTGGGTATCGAGGGGGCGATTTTCGAGCGCAGCACTGGCCCGAACTTGGGGCGCTGAACGGATGCAATGTCTGTCGTTAATCTGGCTCTGGCTAAGAGTCTGGATGGACTTACCAATCACAGTGCGTCCAAGACGGTTCTCATGTGCCGTTCATGCCGTGCCCGAAGCCCCGATCGCCCGTCGTATCTTACGAACGTCCCGTGCCGGCGATGCACCGAATTGCCGCAGGTATTCGCGACTGAACTGCGATGCGCTTTCATAGCCCACAACGAACGCCACGTCAGACGCGCGATGCTCGCCGGCCAGCAACAGCTGGCGAGCCTCCTGCAACCTGAGTTGTTTCTGATACTGGAGAGGGCTGAGTCCGGTCATCGACACGAAATGGCGATGCAGGCTTGCCCGGCTCATGCCGCTGACATCGCACAATGCCTCGATGCGAAGTCGGTTCTTGTAGTTGTCCCTGATCCAGGCGACAGCCTGCCGGATGCGACTCAGTGCACCATCGGGCTGGGCAATCTGACGCAACAGTCGCCCTTGGGGGCCCTGCAGGAGACGATAAAGCAATTCCCGTTCGACCATGGGGCCGAGCACCGGGATATCGGCAGGCGTGTCGAGCAGCGACAACAGGCGCAGCAACGTATTGCGCAGCGACTCGGTCATTGGGTTGATCGTGATGCCGATCCCTTTCTGTTCGCTCTCGTGAACCGGCGTCATGGTCGCCGCCAATTCCGCCAGTAGGGCCGGATCCAGCACGAGCGATACCGCAACGTAGGGCTGCCCATTTTCAGCATCCAGGATCTGGCCCATCAACGGCAGGTCCAGCGCGCTGATGAGGTATTGCTCACTGTCGTAGCTCAGCAGGCTGTCGTTGATTGCAACGCGCTTGGAGCCTTGCAGGATGAAGCAGATCATCGAGCGGTACAGGCAGGGTGCCTTGTTTGTAGAGCCCTGTCCGACGCAAAGGTCTACGCGGGGGATCCGTGTGGTCGTCAAGCCCGGTGGCGCATGGCGCAAGGCGATTTCGAGATGGGGGGCTAGGCGATTGTTCATCAGGCGATTATGCCCTCGCTCAGCCATCACGCAAGATGATTGAGACAATCAGGCAAGCAATTGAGCTGATCGGACGTGGGTGACAGCCCGTTCATTGCTTATCTTGGACCGCTCAAGAAGGCGTCGAACGGCGCGCCCAACCTAGCAGAGACAGTCCATGCCCCATCCGATCGCACTCATCACCGGCGCCAGCCGTGGCCTTGGCCGTAACATGGCGCTTCACCTCGCCAAGCGCGGCGTCCACATCATCGGTACCTATCGCAGCGGCGGCGCAGAAGCCCAGACGCTGAAGCAGGAGATCGAGGCTCAGGGCGGCAAGGCCGCGATGCTGCCGCTCGACATCACCGATACCGCCAGCTACCAGGATTTTTCAAATGCACTGACAGCGACACTGAAGACCGACTTCGGCCGTGAGCGCTTCGACTTCCTCGTCAACAACGCCGGCAATGGCCTCTTCGCGAACTTTACCGACGCGACCGAAGGTCAGTTTGATTCACTGGTCGCTACGCACCTTCGCGGACCGATTTTCCTGACGCAAAAGCTGTTGCCGCTGGTGGAAGACGGCGGTCGTATCCTGAACGTCTCCTCCGGCTTCGTGCGCTTTACGCTGCCGGGGTACAGCCTTTATGCGGCGGTCAAGGCCGCCATTGAGGTGCTGACCCGTTTCATGGCGGTAGAGCTCGGTTCCCGCCAGATTCGGGTGAATGCGATTGCCCCGGGTGCCATCGCCACCGATTTTGGCGGCGGTGTCGTGCGCGACAACCAGGATGTCAACGCCTATGTGGCGCAGGGCATCGCGCTGGGTCGTGTGGGGCTACCGGACGATATAGGCGGGGCGGTAGCCGCTATCCTGTCCGATGACATGGCCTGGGCCAACGGGACGACTTTTGACGTTTCGGGCGGGCAGTTGCTGTAGCCATCGACGACAAGGTTACAGTCGATACCGTCTGTCACGCCGGCAGACCAAGCGATTCCCGATACTGCGTTTCATCGACCTCGCTCAGCGTCGCATAACCGTCGTAATGGTAGATCCTTCGCCCAGCCATGCCCACAGGATTCGAACGTAGCCGCTTGGGCCCTACGAATCGGCTCCGGGGGATGGTAGAAAACCCTGTGACAGAACACGGTCTTTCCGTCAGTCAGGTAGGGTGAGTCCAGTGAGCGGAAGGGTGTCGGGATCTATGCCGATACGAGGGATGTGTTGGGGATAGAGGGCGCTATTTTCGAGCGCGGGGCGGGTCGGCCCTGAAGGAATATGGGGTCTGTAAAGCACATCAGTCAAGTGTGGGGGCGGGCTTGCTTGCTCCCACATTGAACCTTGTGTTAACGAAACGCCGGCACCACCTGTTTGATAAACAGCTCCAAGGATTTTTTCTTCTCCGCATGGGGCAAGCTGTTGTCGCACCAGAAGCTGAACTCATCGACCCCGAGTTCCTGGTAATACTTGATGCGCGGGATGATTTCTTCCGCGGTGCCGATCATGGCGGTCTTGTGCAGACTCTCCAGTTCGAACTCCGGGCGAGCGGCGAACTTTTCTTCCGGGCTCGGCGCCAAGAAGCCGTTGACCGGTACTTCCTTGTTGCCGAACCAGGCATCGAAGGTGCGATAGAACTTGGAGATCGCCTTGGCCCCGACTTTCCAGCCTTCCGGGTCATCGACGGCGTGGACGTGGGTGTGACGCAGCACCATCAGTTGCGGACGTGGTACGTCCGGGTTGTTGTCCAGAGCCGCCTGGAATTTGTTCTTCAGGTCGAGGACTTCTTCGTCGCCTTTCATCAGCGGCGTGACCATGACGTTGCAGCCGTTGGCCACGGCGAAGTTGTGTGAGTCCGGGTCGCGAGCGGCGATCCACATCGGCGGATTAGGCTTCTGGATCGGCTTCGGCACGCTGGTGGACGTCGGGAATTTCCAGATATCGCCGTCGTGGGTGTAGTCGCCTTGCCACAGGGCGCGCACCACCGGAACCATTTCCCGCAGGGCTTGACCGCCGGATGAGGCAGGCATGCCGCCGGCCATGCGGTCGAATTCCACCTGGTAGGCGCCACGGGCCAGGCCGACTTCCATGCGACCGTTACTGATCACGTCCAGCAGCGCGCATTCACCGGCGACCCGCAACGGGTGCCAGAACGGCGCGATGATGGTGCCGGCGCCGAGGTGAATAGTGGTGGTCTTGGCGGCCAGGTAGGCCAGCAGCGGCATCGGGCTCGGCGAGATGGTGTATTCCATGGCGTGGTGTTCGCCGATCCAGACGGTGCTGAAGCCACCGGCCTCGGCCATCAGAGTCAGTTCGGTCAGGTCTTGGAACAACTGGCGGTGGCTGACACTTTCGTCCCAGCGTTCCATGTGCACGAACAGGGAAAACTTCATGACGCTTACCTCGGATCTTTGTTATTGACTGTCGGTTCAGGCGAGGACGGGCAGGGCGCCCATCTTGCCGTGGCAGTACACCAGGGGACCGGCGGTGTGCTGCGGCACTATCAGGTTCTTCACGGCGCCGACCATGATCGCGTGGTCGCCGCCTTCATATTCGCGCCATAGCTCACATTCGATGACGGCCGTGGCGTTGGCCAGAATCGGATTGCCCAGCTCGCTCAACGTCCATTCGATCCCTTGCGCCTTGTCCTTGCCTTTGCGGGCAAAGGCATAGGCTTCGCTTTGCTGACCGCCGGAAAGTACGTGGATGGCAAAGCGTTTGTTCTTGATCAATACGGGATAGGAGTCGGAACTGTAGTTTGGGCAGAACAGCACCAGGGCCGGGTCCACGGACAGCGAGCTGAACGCGCTGGCCGTGAGGCCGACGATTTGCCCGTCGTCATCCAGCGTGGTGATGACCGTTACCCCGGACGGGAACGAGCCCATGACTTGTTTGTAGATGGCGGCATCGATCATTGGACGGTCCTCTGGTGTTGTACTACGGTTTTTATGATCTTATTGGTATTATGGTATACCGTAATATACTGTTTGCAAGCGCTTTTTGTGAGGCTGGATCAGTGGGCGCCAGCGGCCTTGTTCAGATCGCTTTCGGCCCATTGGGTGTACACGCAAGCATCCGCAGCGGCCCAGCGTACTCGCACCGGGTCGCCGGCTTTTAGAGGCATGCCTGCGGCAGAGAGGGCCTTGACGGTCATGGCGGTGCTGCCCGACGTCACCACGCTGCAAGTCTGGCTTTCACCGAGAAAGAGCATTTCCACGACCTTGGCCGAGACTTCATTCCAGCCTGTCGCCAACGGTTCCTGCGCAGCTTGCTCAATACTCAAGGCCAACGCTTTCTCCGGTCGCACCATCAGCAAAACATCCTGATCAGTCTGCAAGCCTGCGGTCAGTCGAATCGACAGAGACTGACCTTCAAACGAAGCCACCGCATTGCCCTGGGCCTTGAGCTTGAGGAAGTTGGAGTTGCCAAGGAAGGAGGCAACGAAGGCATTTGGCGGGTTCTGATACAGGTCAAAACCGCTGCCCAAACCGACGATTTTGCCGTGGCTGAAAATCGCGATGCGTTGAGACAAACGCATGGCTTCTTCCTGGTCGTGGGTCACGTAAATGATGGTGATGCCCAGACGCCGATGCAGCTGACGCAGTTCGTCTTGCAAGTCTTCGCGGAGTTTTTTATCCAGGGCCCCGAGGGGTTCGTCCATCAGCAGGATGCGTGGTTCATAGACCAGCGCCCGAGCGATCGCTACCCGCTGTTGCTGGCCACCGGAGAGTTGCGAAGGGCGGCGATGCGCAAATTGCTCAAGCTGCACCAGCTTGAGCATGGCATCGACCCGACGCTCACGTTCGCTGGCGGCCAGCTTGCGGATGGCCAGGGGGAACGCGATGTTGTCGCGCACTGACAGGTGCGGAAACAGCGAGTAACGCTGGAACACCATGCCGATGTCACGCTTGTGCGGCGGTACGTTGACCAGCGACTGGCCATTGACCTGGATCTCGCCGCTGCTCGGGGTTTCGAAGCCGGCGAGCATCGACAGGGTGGTGCTTTTTCCGGAGCCGCTGGAGCCGAGGAAGGTCAGGAATTCACCGTCCTTGATGTCCAGTGAGATGTCGTCCACGGCGGCAAAGTCGCCGTAGTACTTGTTCAGGTTGCGCAGGCTGACCAGCGGTTTGTCGTTCTGCTGCGCGGAATCTTTGATGACGGCACTCATGTAGTACTCCTGTGCGCTCAGGCGCTGATTTGATTGCGCCGGCGAACGGCGGCGGCGATGACCATGACCAATACCGAGAGACCGATCAGCAGCGTCGAAGCGACGGCAATCACGGGGGTCAGGTCCTGGCGCAGGGTGGTCCACATTTTCACGGGAAGGGTTTGCAGGGTCGGGCTGGCCATCATCACGCTCAGCACCACTTCATCCCACGACACCAGGAACGCGAACAGCGCACCGGCGACCATGCCAGGGCGGATTGCCGGAAAAGTCACCTTGAATACCGCTTGCAGTCGCGAGGCGCCGCAGATCACTGCAGCATCCTCGATGGACTGATCGAACAGCTTCAGCGAGTTGATGATCGAGATGATCGTGAATGGCAGCGCCACGATGACGTGGCTGACCACGAAAGCGAACATCGTCCCGGTGTAGCCGAGTTTGAGAAACAGCGCGTACACCGCCACGGCGATGATCACCAGGGGCACGATCATCGGCAGGGTGAACAGACCGTAGAGCATTTCCCGTCCCGGAAAGCGCCCGCGTACCAGGGCAAAAGCGGTCGGCAAACCCAGGGCTACGGCGCAGATCGTGGTCAGCACGGCGACCTTGAGGCTGGCCATGGCTGCGTTCATCCAATCGGGATTGGAGAAGAACTGGCCGTACCATTTCAGCGTCCAGCCCGGCGGCGGAAACACCAGCCACTGAGAGGAGCCGAAGGACAGCAGCACGATGAACACGATCGGCAACAGCAGGAACAGCGCGATCAAACCGGTCGTGAAATACAGGCCGAAACGCATGCGCCGGCTCATGGCATTGGGGGTCAGGAGCATGACGGCTTACCTCGCGTTGCTGGCGCCAACCGGGGATTCCGGCTGGAGCTTCAGGTAGAAGTAGAACAACACCAGCGTGATCACGATCAGCAAGGCTGCACCGGCGCTGGCCAGTCCCCAATTGAGGAACGACTGCACCTGCTGAATGATGAACTCCGGCAGCATCATGTTCTGCGCGCCGCCCAGCAATGCCGGGGTCACGTAGTAACCGAGGGACATCACAAACACCATCAGGCCGCCGGAGAACAGCCCCGGCCGGCACAGTGGCAGGAACACCCGGAAGAAGTTGGTCCAGGGGCTGGCGCCGCAAATCGAACCGGCTTGCAGAATCATTGGGTCGATGGCCTGCATGGTTGCCTGCAACGGCAGCACGATGAACGGAATCATGATGTAACTCATGCCGATCACCACGCCGGTCAGGTTGTGCACCATTTCCAGTGGCTGATCGATGATGCCCATTGCCATCAGTGTTTTGTTGATTACACCGGACGCCTGCAACAGCACCAGCCAGGAATAGGTCCGCGCCAACAGGCTGGTCCACATCGACAGCAGCACAATGTTGAGGACCCAGCGGCCCCAGCCACGAGGCACCAGCGTGATCGCCCACGCCAGAGGAAAGCCCAGCAGCAGGCTGAACAGGGTCACCAGCCCGGCCACCGAGAAGGTGTTGAGCAAGACCCGGGCGTAAGCCGAGTTGGCGAACAGTTGTTCGTAGTTTCCCAGGCCCGGTACCGGTTCCAGTACGCCCCGCAGCAGCAGACCAATCAACGGCGCCAGAAAGAACAGGCCGAGAAACAGCAGGGCGGGGAGCAGGTTGCTCGAACCGCGCCAGCGCTGCGCCAATGAAGAGGATTGGTTCATTACAGCCGCCTTGCCGGGAACCGCTCCGGCAGCGCCAGTGGCGCTCCCGGTCGGAGTAGGTTGGCGGGACGCTGTTGCCGTCATTTTCATTTGACCAGCCATTCGTTCCACCGTGTCGCGATGGCGGGACCGTTCTTGGCCCAGTACGCGAAATCAAGAGTGATCTGATCCTTGGTGTAGGCAGTCGGCAGGTTAGGGGCGAGCACCGAATCCAGGCGCGCCACGCTGTCGACGTTGACCGGCGCATAGGCGGTCAGGTTGGAGAAGTCAGCTTGTCCTTTGGCGCTGCTGGCGTTGGCCAGGAACTTCATGGCAGCCGCCTTGTTTTTCGAACCTTTTGGAATGACCAGGATGTCGGCCATGACGAGGTTCTGTTTCCAGCTCACGCCCACCGGTGCGCCATCCTGTTGCAACGCGTAGATCCGGCCGTTCCAGAACTGCCCGAGGCTTGCTTCACCCGCGGCCAGCAACTGTTGCGACTGCGCGCCGCCGCCCCACCAGACGATGTCTTTCTTGATGGTGTCGAGTTTCTTGAAGGCGCGATCCAGGTCCAGCGGATACAGCTTGTCGGCGGGTACACCGTCGGCCAGCAGAGCCAGTTCGAGCACGCCGGGGCTTGGCCATTTGTAGAGAGCGCGTTTGCCGGGATAGGTCTTGGTGTCGAACAGCGCGGACCAATCCTGAGGTTTGGCGGCACCGAGCTTGCCTTCGTTGTAACCGAGGACGAAGGAGAAGTAGAACGAGCCGACACCATGGTCAGAGACGAAGCGAGGATCGATTTTATCGCGCTGGATCACCGAGAAATCGAGGGGTTCGAGCAAGCCTTCAGCCGCCGCGCGCAAGGCGAAATCAGCCTCGACGTCGACCACGTCCCATTGCACGTTGCCGCTTTCGACCATGGCTTTGAGTTTGCCGTAGTCGGTAGGACCATCCTGGACCACGGTGATGCCGCTGGCCTTGCTGAACGGATCGGCCCAGGCCTGCTTCTGTGCATCCTGGGTGCTGCCGCCCCAGCTGACGAAGTTGACGCTTTCGGCCGCCATTGCCACATGGCTGACCGTGGTCAACAAGCCCGCGAACAGTACTGCGGTTACACCTTTGTTCAACACCATTTTCACGCCCTCATTTGTTGTGTTTTTGAGCGGGTTTGGTAATGCCCGCCTATCGGGAGCAGTAGGTCCATTGGGGCCTCTAAAGGCGGCCATGCCAAGGGCTGTTATTGGTGCTTTCCCTGTAGGGGGCACTTGGCTGAAGCGTTAGGCCTATGGAATATCATATTATGGTATTCCAAGCTTTGTGCAAGCACTTTGCCTTACCGGCTATCAGCCAAAAACGGTTTTTTGTGGCGAAGGACAGGTCTGATGACAGTTTAGTCGGCGAGTTAACCGCTTTTCGTAGGAGCCTGCCCCGGACTCATCCGGTGAACGGGATGCTCTCGACCACTTCCAGGTCGTAACCGGTCAAGCCTGCGTATTTCAGCGGTGGGCCGAGATGACGCAACTTGCCCACGCCGAGATCCTGCAGAATCTGCGCACCGGTCCCTACTTCAGAATAGATGCGCGACTGCGAACGGCTGAACTGTCGTGGCGGCTGGGTGAGTTGGGGCACCCGTTCCAGCAGCGCTTGCGACGACTCATGGTTGGCCAGCACGACCACCACGCCGCGACCTTCTTCAGCCACCCGTTGCAGCGCGGCCCACAGCGTCCAGTTGGACGGGCCGCTGTATTGCGCACCGACCAGATCGCGCAGCGGGTCGATCACATGCACCCGCACCAGGGTTGACTCTTCCCGACAAATATCCCCCATGACCATCGCCATGTGCACGCCACCTTCGATGCGGTCCTCGAAGGTGATCAGCCGGAAAGTCCCATGCACCGTCGGCAATTCGCGTTCGCCGATGCGCACCACGGTGTGTTCGGTGCTAAGTCGGTAGTGGATCAGATCGGCGATGGTGCCGATCTTGATTCCATGTTTGCGTGCGAAGACTTCCAGGTCAGGGCGGCGAGCCATGGTGCCGTCGTCGTTCATCACTTCGACGATCACCGAGGCTGGGGTGAAGCCGGCCAGGCGGGCGAGGTCGCAACCCGCTTCGGTGTGGCCGGCGCGGGTCAGAACGCCGCCTTCCTTGGCGCGTAGCGGGAAGATATGGCCGGGCTGCACAATGTCCGTGGGACCTGCATTGGCAGCAACGGCGGCGGCAACGGTACACGCCCGATCGGCGGCGGAAATACCGGTGGTCACGCCCACGGCGGCCTCAATGGATACCGTAAACGCGGTGCTGAATACGCTGCCATTGCTCGGCACCATCTGCTCCAGCCCCAGGCGCTGGCAGTGTTCGTCGGTCAGGGTCAGGCAAATCAATCCGCGCGCTTCACGGGCCATGAAGCTGATGGCCTCGGCGGTGCAGCGGTCGGCGGCGAGCAACAGATCGCCTTCGTTTTCCCGGTCCTCGTCATCGACCAGAAGCACCATCTTGCCTTGCCGGTAATCTTCGATGATTTCTTCGATGCTGTTGAAGGCCATGCTGGAACTCTCAGTGTTTGGTAGGTATATTTATTGGTATACCATAATACAGAATAAACCGAGAGGTCACTATGAAGGCGTACTGGATTGCTCACGTGGATGTCACCGACCCCGACCAATACAGTCAATACACCCAGCGCGCCCCGGCGGCGTTCGCTTTATATGGCGGGCGGATGTTGGCCCGGGGCGGGCGTAGCGAAGCGATGGAAGGTCGGTCCACGCCGCAACGCAGTGTGGTCATCGAGTTCGATTCTTACGAGCAGGCGCTGGCCTGTTATCACAGCGAGCAATATCAGGAGGCGAAACGGCACCGCGAGGGCGTGGCCCGGGCCGAGGTGATCATTGTCGAGGGTGTGATTCCACTGTAGGAGCTGTCGAGTGCAACGAGGCTGCGATCTTTCCCCTGCCAATTGAGTCTGGAGCGAAAGATCAAGATCAAAAGATCGCAGGCTTCGCCAGCTCCTGCAGGGGCTTAGCGGATGAAATGGATCTTGCCGCTGTCGTCGTTGCCGATGTAGATGCCGTAGACCCCGGCCTGGCGCTCCTCGATATAACGCTCGAGGATCTGTCGGATGGCCGGGTAATAAATGCTGTCCCAGGGAATGTCTTCGGGGGCGAAGAACTGGCAGGCGAGGGTTTCCGGGCCGAACTGGCCGGTGATCTCCACCGCGATGGCGCGGAAGATGATGTACACCTCGCTGATCTTCGGCACGCTGAAGATGGAGTAGGGCGAGACGATCTCGGCGCGTACGCCGGTTTCTTCCCAGACTTCCCGCAGTGCCGCCTGTTCGGTGGTCTCGCCGCCTTCCATGAAGCCGGCCGGCAGGGTCCAGGTGCCGGGACGCGGTGGAATGGCGCGTTGGCATAGCAGGTATTTACCGTCCTGCTCGATGATGCAGCCGGCAATGATCTTCGGGTTGACGTAATGGATGTAGCCGCAGCCGCCGCACATCAGGCGCTCATGGGTATCGCCCGGTGGCAGGCGGTGACTCAAGTCACTGCCGCCACACTTTGGACAAAAGCTCGGGCTGAACATATCAGCGACCTATGCGCGGTTCTTTCAAGGCGATGGGCGCCGTGATTTCAGGGATGTCACCGGTCTCTTCCTGCTTGCGCTTGAGGTATTCCAGGGCGACCTTGGCGGCGGCGCGCACGTGGTCGACGCACGCCTGGTGGGCGGCCAGGGGGTCGCCGCTCTTGATCGCGTCGACCATGCGTTCCATTTCCTGGTTACTGCTGCCGCGCCGGTTTTCCTGGGACACCGACGTCGCCCGCAGGTAACTGATGCGGGCCTGCAGCTGGCGCAACTGGGTGGCGGCGACATGGTTGCCGGAGCCTTCGAGCAGCACGTCGTAGAAGCCTTGCACCGAATCGATGACTTGTTGCAACTCGCCATCCTTGAGGGCCTTGCGGTTTTCCTCGAGGGCTTTCTCCAGCGCCTTGATGTCCTTGGCCTTGGCCCGCAGGGTGAACAGCTGGACGATCAAGCCCTCGAGCACGCAACGCAATTCATAGATATCGCCGGCATCGGCCAGGGTAATGATCGCCACCCGCGGGCCTTTCGCATCGGCGAACTCCACCAGGCCTTCGGATTCGAGGTGGCGCAAGGCTTCGCGCACCGACGTGCGGCTTACGCCCAGGCGATCACATAAGTCCCGTTCCACCAGGCGATCTCCCGGCAAAAGCTGGAAGTTCATGATGGCGCTTCGCAGTTTATCCAGCACGATTTCGCGCAGGGTGATGGGGTTGCGATTGACCTTGAAGCTGTCGTCGAGTGGCAGGCGTTTCATGGGGTCCGCTCTGTAATATGGCTGTCCATGCCAAACGGGCAACATTCGTGCACGTTCAGATCAAACAGCCGAGGGTTGACTGGGGGCCTCGGCATCGGCTTCGGCGAAGGCTTCACGGGCAAGCCGGAAACTGTCCACGGCCGCGGGGACACCGCAATAGATACCGACTTGAAGCAGAATTTCGCGTATTTGCTCACGACTCAGGCCGTTACGCAAGGCGCCACGCACATGCAGCTTGAGTTCATGGGGGCGATTGAGCGCCGAGATCATCGCCAGGTTAATCATGCTGCGTTCCTTGAGCGACAGCCCCTCGCGACCCCAGACATGGCCCCAGCAGTATTCGGTGACCATTTCCTGCAAGGGCCGGGTGAAGTCGTCGGCGTTTTTAATGGAGCGCTGCACATAGGCTTCGCCCAGCACCTGGGTGCGGATCTTGAGGCCTTGTTCGTATTTATCGTTGCTCATCGCTGTGTGCTCTCAAAATCGTCGATATAGGCTGGCTGGCTAAAGAGTTGCTAGGCTACCGGGCTCATGCGCGCTCCCTGAAAAAGTGAAGAACCTGTGGGAGCGAGCTTGCTCGTGATGAGGGCAGCACATCCAACATCCATGTGACTGACACACCGCTATCGCGAGCAAGCTCGCTCCCACAGGGGGAGGTGTATAGCCATCAGGCCAGCGCGGGCAGCGGGCCCAGCTTGCCTTTGTGGTAGATCATCGGTGTCACCGGTTGCTGCGGCAGAATCAGATTCTTCACCGCGCCGACGATGATCGCGTGATCGCCGCCGTCGTATTCACGCCACAGCTCGCACTCGATGATGGCCGTGGCCTTGCCCAGCAGCGGGTTGCCCAACTCACTGAGGTGCCAGTCGATGCCTTTGGCCTTGTCCTTGCCTTTCCCTGCAAACGCATAGGCTTCGGCAGTCTGGTCGGCGGACAGCAGATGAATCGCGAATTGCTTGCTGTCACGCAGGATCGGGTACGTGTCGGAGGCGTAGTTGGGGCAGAACAGCACCAGTGCCGGATCAATCGATAGCGCACTGAAGGCGCTGGCGGTGATGCCGACGATATTCCCATCCGGGTCCAGGGTGGTGACCACCGTGACGCCGGAAGGGAAGGAACTCATGACTTCTTTGTAGATGCCGGGTTCGATCATTTCTCAGGACTCCTAGCGCATCACGAACGGATCAGGCATGGGCGCCTGGGAAAGATTGATCCACACCGTTTTCAGTTCGGTATAGGCCAGCACTGAATCGATGCCGCTTTCGCGTCCGTAGCCGCTGTTCTTGAAACCGCCGATGGGCGCCATGGCCGAGACCGCGCGGTAGGTGTTGACCCAGATGATCCCGGAGCGCACATCCCGGGCCAGGCGATGGGCACGGCCCAGGTCGCGCGTCCAGATGCCGGCGGCGAGGCCGAACTGTGAGTCGTTGGCAATCGCCAGGGCCTCGGCTTCGTCCTTGAATCGGATGACCGACGCCACCGGGCCGAAGACTTCTTCCTGCATGATTTTCATCGAGTTGCGATCGCATTCGAACAGGGTCGGTTCGTAGAACCAGCCTTCGCCCAGGTTCTGCGGACGCTTGCCGCCCAGGCGCAAGCGAGCGCCTTCGGCGATGGCATCGGCGACCAGGCCTTCGACCACCGCCAGTTGTTGTGCGGTGGCCATCGGCCCCATTTCGCTGCTGTCTTCCTGCGGGTTGCCGATGCGGATGCGCTTGGCGCGCTCGACCAGGCGCGAGACGAATTCGTCGTAGATTTCGTCTTGCACCAACAGTCGCGAGCCGGACACGCAGCTCTGGCCCGATGCCGCATAGATCCCGGCAATCGCACCGTTGATGGCGCTGTCGAGGTCGGCGTCGGCAAAGATAATGTTCGGTGACTTGCCGCCCAGTTCCAGGGACAGCTTGGCGAAGTTCTCGGCGCTGCTGCGCACCACATGCCGGGCCGTGGCGGCACCGCCGGTGAAGGCGATCTTGCGCACCAGCGGATGGCGGGTGAGGGCGGCGCCGGTGCTTGGGCCGTAACCGGTGACGACGTTGACCACCCCTGGCGGGATGCCGGCTTCCAGGGCCAGGCGAGCCAGTTCGAGAATGGTCGCCGAAGCGTGCTCGGACGGTTTGATCACGATGGTATTGCCGGCCGCCAGCGCCGGTGCCAGTTTGATCGCCGTCAGGTACAGCGGGCTGTTCCAGGGAATGATCGCCGCGACCACACCCATGGCTTCGTGCACGGTGTAGGCGAACATGTCCGGCTTATCCAGCGGCAGCGTGCCGCCTTCGAGCTTGTCGGCCAGGCCGGCGGTGTAGTGGAAGAACTCCGGCAGATAGCCGACCTGGCCGCGGGTTTCGCGAATCAGCTTGCCGTTGTCGCGGCTTTCCAGCTGGGCCAGTTGTTCTTTGTTCTCGGCGATCAGGTCGCCCAGGCGGCGCAGCAGTTTACCCCGTGCGGTGGCGGTCAAACCGCGCCAGGCCGGGCTGTCAAAAGCGCTCTGCGCAGCCTGCACGGCGCGCTCGACATCGGCTTCGTCGGCGTCGGGCAATTCGGCCCAGGGTTGCGCCAGGGCTGGGTTCAGGCTTTGGAAGGTTTTGCCGGACAGCGCATCGACCCATTCACCGCCGATGCACATCGAAAAACGTGCGAGTGTCATGCAACGATCCCCTTTATTGGATTTTGTCGGGCGTTTGCCGTGTCGAGAAACGCCAGCAGCAACTGGTTGACCAGGCGCGGCGATTCTACCGGCATCATATGTCGTTGCTCGGCGAGCACGGCAACGGTGGCGCCGGGAATTCGCTCGGCCAACTGCCGGGCCATTTCCGGCGTCGAGCCCGGGTCCAATTCACCGGTGGCGATCAGCGTCGGTACTTGGATGTTGCCCAAGTCATCGGCGCGGTACATGTCCTGGGTGGCGAACAGTTCATAGGTGGTCAGGTAACCTTGCGGATCGTTCTGCGCCAAGGTCTGGCGCAGCGCGGCAATCTGCGCCGGGTTGGCCGCCTGGTATTCGCGGCTGAACCAGCGCGACAAGGCGGCCTCGGCGTTGGCGTCCGGTCCGTGCTCGGCGGCTTGGGCGGTGCGGGCGATGACCCCGGCGCGCTGTTCGGCGCTGCGGTTGAACACGCTGTTGAGCACCACCAGGCCTTGCAGGCGTTGCGGGTAATGCAAGGCAAAGGCCCGCGCCACCAGGCCGCCCATAGAAAAACCGATCACGCTCGCCTGGGGCAATTGCAGGTGGTCGAGTAGCTCGAGCAACTGATCGGCATAACCGAGCAGGGGCGTGCCGCTTTCCGGGCGAGGGCTGGCGCCATGGCCGAGCATGTCGTAGGCAATCACGCGGTACTTCGTGGCCAGGCCAACGACCTGGCCGCCCCACATTTCTTTATTCAGGCCCACGCCGTGGATCAGGACCACGGGCTGGCCTTGGCCGGTCGCCAGGTAACTGGTGCCCGCCGGGGTGAGTTCAGCGGTGAGCCGAATCATGGAGCGCTCCTGCATGCCTTTTTGTTGTTCTTACCGACCTTGATTATTGGGCGTTTTCAGCGGCCAGTTCTTCGAGATCGATGTAACGGTTGCCGATGCGAGGGTGCAGGCGGCCGCCATCGGCGCAACCCAGAACAACCACGATTTCGTCGGCACGCGGTGCATCTTCGATCTGCATTTCCAAGGTGATGTAGTGCGAACGCAGGCCTTCGTCGTCCTTGTGCATCATCGGGATCTGGATCGAGGTGCCCGGCCCGCCGCGCTTGTTGGTGAAGCTCAGGTAGCTCTTGGCTTTCACCGCTTCGCGGTAATGGTTGCCGAAGCGCAGGGTATGGATGACGGCGGAGGCGTGTTCGATTTCACCGTCGGCGCCCACTACGGCGGCCTTGCCATAAGCCTCGATCTTCTCGGCGCCGCCGATGATGCCCACCAGACGCTCGACCATCAGCGCCCCGAGGTCGGAGCAGTTGGCGCGAATTTCCGGCTTCAGGTCTTCGACAAAGCCGCGACCCAGCCAAGGGTTTTTCATCACGACGGCCAGCCCGACCATGGTCACGGGCTTGTCGGCAGCCTTGCCGCCTTCGATAAAGGTTTCTTCGACGTAGCTGACGATCTTGCGGATTTCGAAACTCATGAGCTGCTCCGTGTAGGGTAGGAATGTCTATGCGTCTGATGGTATACCATAATACCTGAAGCACAAGTCCCTGGAACGGGTTTCTGGTCGGAAGTTGATAAAAGGAGGGAAGGTATTGCTCCGTTGCTCGGAGTACAAAGAGGGGACTGAATGCGCAGAAGTCAGCTGAAGCCGTAGTAAGTGGCGGTTAACCGCGCCATCAAGGGCCGAACAGGTTGTGCCGCCAGCCCATCAGCTTTGGGAATTCTCCGATGTCACAATCTGCAGCGGAATATGCACCCGGTGGCGCACAGGATCGAACTGCTCCGCAGTCTGCAATTCCACCAGTAGATCCACCAGCGCCGTTGCAGTCTGGCGCGGCTGAGAGTCGATCACCACGTCGACCAAACCCTGGGCCAGGGCTTGGCGTGACAGCTCGGTGGACTCCTGCAAAATGCAGCACAGCGTCGGGCGCTTGGGCAGTTGCGCCAACGCGTTGATAATCCCGTCGCCACCGCCGCCTACCACGCATAGCCCGCGCAAATCGTCATGCCGAACCAGCAGGTCGAGGGTTGCTTCTTCGGTGATGTCGCAGTTGTCCAGATTGATCAGCGGCTCCAGCGGGCGCAGCCCAGGTGCGTGTTCGGCCAAGTAACTGTGCAAGCCTTCGACCCGCGCCTGGTGGCCAAGAAAGCGATGACCTCCGAGCAGAATGCCGATGCTGCCTTTGCGCGCGCCACAGGTGCGGGCCAGCAGCCACCCCATCGTGCGCCCGACGACGTGATTGTCTTGGCCGACATAGGGCTCGGTCGCCGCCTCATGAATGCCCGACAGCAGTGCCACCACGGGCACGCCGGCCTCGCGAATCTGGGCAAGGGCGGCGTTGATCTGCGGGTGGGCGAAGCTGACCACCGCTAGGCCGTCGCACTGCACCGCCAACTGTTCGATCTGGGCGATGATGGCGCTGGGGGTGCGATCAAAAACGTATTCGAATTGGCAGGTCAGGTTGGCCCCGACCTGGCGTTGCGCGGCCTCGGTGATGGCTTGGGCCAGGTTGGCGTAGAACGCCTGGGCGGTGCCCAGCAGCAGGATGCCGAAACGGTACGTGGGGCGACGTTCGAGAATACGTTGGCCGATCAGCCGTGCGGCAAAATAGCCCACGGCTTCTGCGGCCTGAAGCACCTGTTCGGCAGTGGCGGGATTAACCGGGGCGCGAGCGTTGAGCACGCGGTCGACGGTGGCGACACTTAAGCCTGCGTGTTTGGCGACCGTGGCGATGGTGGGGCGTTTATTGTTATTCATGATGGACCTTCAAAGCGTCTTGATAGAAAACTATCAAGCCCTGCAGGAGCTGGATGATAGCTTGATAGGGAATGTATTCAAGGCCTTGAGAGGGCCTTTCACGCTCTCTATATTTTCTTACGCAAGGCACCTGACATCTCACGCTTGCGGAGAACAATAACAATGTCTCAAGACAACACAGCCTCTACTCGGGACTATCGCCTGACCGGCCCTGAAGCCGCCCGCGCGGCTGAAAAGGGCCTCGTATCGGCCAGTTGGTACCAGTCGCCCATCTCCCGTCAACGCATGAAGCAACTGATGCAGCGCCGCGACGGCCCGGCCTTGCTCGACACCGCCATCTGGCTGCTGACCCTGCTGATCACCGGCTTCGGCGGCTACTGGTTCTGGGGCACTTGGGCTTGTGTGCCGTTTTTTCTTGCGTATGGCGTTCTGTACGCCACCGCCTCCAACCCGCGCTGGCATGAAAGTGGCCACGGCACGGCTTTCAAGACTCGCTGGATGAATGATGCGCTCTACCAGGTGGCGAGCTTCATGTGCATGTTCGAGCCCCATGTGTGGCGCTGGAGCCATGCCCGGCACCATACCGACACCATCGTCGTCGGCCGCGATCCGGAAATCGTCGAACCGCGTCCACCGAGCTTGTTCATGATGCTGCTGAGCCTGTTCCAGATCCCGTTGCTGCTGAAGACGATGGGAGGCGTGTGCCGGCACGCGGTTGGCAAAATGGATGCCCAGGAACAGACGTTCATCCCTGAGTCCGAATGGTCCAAGGTGTTCCTGGCGGCCCGTATCTGGCTCGTGATTTACGCCGTTGTCTTTGGTGCGGCGCTTTACCTGCACAGCTGGTTGCCGCTGATGTATATCGGCCTGCCCATCCTGTATGGCGGCTGGTTGTCCTACCTGTTTGGCCTCACCCAACATGTAGGCCTGGCGGAAGATGTGCTGGACCACCGTAGCAACTGCCGCACCATCTATATGAACCGGGTACTGCGCTTTCTGTACATGAACATGAATTATCACCTTGAGCACCACATGTACCCGATGGTGCCGTACCACGCCCTGGCGCAACTCCATGAAGAGATCCGCCACGACTGCCCGCCGCCTTACGCCAACATAGGTGAGGCCTTCAAGGAAATCATTCCGACCCTCTTGAGGCAGCGCAAGGACCCGACGTATTTCGTGCGACGCCCCGTCGGTAGCCCAAGGCCTGCCACCGACGCTCATCCACAGGCTGAAGCCACCCTGGGCTGACACCTTCCGGCTGTATCCCGAACAAGAGAAAACGCCATGAACGATCAATGGATCGATGTATGCGCCGTGGGCGAAATAAATGAAGAAGACGTCATTCGCTTCGACCACGGTCCGCATACCTATGCCATCTACCGCTCTGCTGACAACGAGTTTTTTGCCACTGCTGGCCTGTGTACTCACGAGTCGATCCACCTGGCTGACGGCCTGGTGATGGACCATGTCATCGAGTGCCCCAAGCACAACGGGCGCTTTGACTATCGCACCGGCAAAGCCTTGGGGGCGCCAGTGTGCGTCAATCTCAAGACCTATCCGGTACGGGTCGACGCGGGGCGGGTTCTGCTCGCCATTTCGGTTTGACCGCCAGGAGTGCACGCCATGAATGCTCCACTGATTATCGTCGGCGCCGGCCATGCCGGTGGCCGCGCGGCGCTGACCCTGCGCGAGCAGGGTTATACTGGTCGGCTGATCCTGATCGGCGATGAACTCCATTTGCCGTACGAGCGTCCTCCGCTGTCCAAGGGCTTGCTGCAGGGCACGATGGACCTGGATGATTGCAGCCTGTGGAGCGATAGCCGGCTCACTGAACTGAACATCGAACACCTGGCGGGCAACCCGGTAAAAAGCCTGGATCCGCAGCACCACCGCCTGCAATTGACCGACGGACGTTGGTTGCCTTACAGCCGATTACTGTTGGCAACCGGGGGCAGAGCGCGTCGCTTGTCCCTGGTGCCTGAACCTCTGGCCAACGTGCTTTACCTGCGCACCCATGACGAAGCCCTGGCCCTGCGCAGCGCATTGATGCCCGGCACGCGCCTGGTGATCATCGGCGGTGGCCTTATCGGCCTCGAAGTCGCGGCAACGGCCCGGACCTTAGGCTGTCAGGTGACGTTGCTGGAAGCCGGGCCGCGACTGGCCGGGCGAGTATTGCCTGAAGCTGTGTCCCAGGCCTTGTTGGATTTGCATCGGCAACAGGGCGTGGACGTGCGGCTGAACGTAGCGCTTGAAATGGTACAAGGCATCGAACGCGCTGAGGCGGTGCAACTGGTGGACGGCCAGGTGCTGCCCTGTGACTGGGTGGTGGTCGGTATCGGCATGCAACCCAACATCGAATTGGCCGCGGCGGCGGGGCTGGAGGTGGGCCAGGGAATTCGAGTCGATGCCCAGTTGCGCACCAGCGCGCCGGACATCTTTGCGGCCGGCGATGTGTGTGAGTTTCGCCTGCACGCCGACGCGTTATTCCAGCGCCAGGAAACCTGGCGCAATGCCGAGACCCAGGGCCGTCACGCGGCATTGAATCTGTTGGGCGGCGAGCTGCCGTTCGAGGGTGTTCCCGGCTTCTGGTCTGATCAGTACGACTGGGGCTTGCAGACGGTGGGCGTGATCTCACCGGCGCCACCTTCGGCCGTTCGCACCTTGGCAGGCGGTGGTCTGCTGCTGTTCTACCTGGACACCGAGCAACGTTTGCAAGGCGCCTGCGGCTGGGGGCAGGGCAACAGCGTTGCCAAGGACATCAAGTTGTGCGAACGGCTGATTGCCAACCTGACCCCACTCTCTGTGGACGCGTTGGCCGATGCCGATGTGCCTCTCAAACATCTACTAAGGCCCTGACATGCGTGAGTTCCTGGTATTTCAGTCCCTGTGGGCCATGCAAGATCACCGTGGTCAATGCGATCTTTCCCTGGAGGCGCAGGTGGAGAAGATTGCCGCTGCTGGCTTCGATGGGATCACCGACCATTTCTGGATCGCGCCACAGGCCGAACGTCTGCATGCCGCTGCCAAGGCGCAAGGCCTGCAAATCGAAGGTCAACTGTTTCCCCGCACCGTGAATGACTTGGCGCAAGCACTTGAGGTTGCCTCCCGTTACGGCTGCCACCACCTCACGCTGCAAGCCGACGTCCGGCCGCGCACGCTGGCACAAGCGATCACTCTGGTCGAAGGCTGGCAGCGTCTGGCCGAGCAGGTGGACTTTCCGATCCTGCTGGAAACCCACCGCTATCGTCTCACCAGTGACCTGTTGTTCACCCTCGACTTGCTCGCGCAGATGCCCGACCTCAAGTTGTTGGCTGACTTGTCCCATTACGTCGTGGGCCGCGAATTGCCTGAGTCGGCCACTGCCGAAGACGACGAACAGATTCATACCATCCTACGACACAGTTGGGGTTTTCACGGGCGAGTCGCTAATAGTGAGCAGGTCCAGGTGCCCTTGACCTTTGCCCAGCATCGCCCCTGGTTGGACCGGTTTCTGGGCTGGTGGCGTTACGGAATCAAGGATTGGCTGGTGCGACCGAACACACCCGCGAGCCTGTCCTTCACCTGCGAGCTTGGCCCGCCACCCTATGCGATCACATGGAGGGATGGGCGCGATATAACGGATCGCTGGGGTGAGGCGCTGATGCTGAAGGAACTGATGCGGGGTGTTTGGGATGAGTGTCAGGCGGGGCGCTGATGATGATTGCTGGTTCTACTGAATGTGGGACGAATCAAATCGTATAGACCGAAGCCACCCCTTCTTGGGCCTTGATATACCTCAAAAACAAGTCCGGAATTGAGTCTTTTCTTGCTTCGGAAAGATAATAAAAACCTTAAATTTCAATGGGTAGGACGCCAGATACGAGTCTCGTTTGCCGCTCCAGGATTCAGAAAAAAGCCACTCAGATGAGTGGCTTTTTTTGGCCTGGGATTTATGTGCAGGAGGCGTGTCGTGCGGGCTCATCCTTTGCGCCGAACCGCGCGTGCTGACCCGGACTGCATGCGCACAAAGTCCAAAAAGGCTGTTTCCAGTCCTGCTCGAGCCAAATGCTGCACTGCCAGTGGAATGTCGACCTCGTGCAAGTCGACATGTACAGACTAAGGTGCGGAACACTCCTGCACAGCCCCCCTTATCAGCCGCTCGACCAGGTGGGTATAAGCTTCATCAGTCAACGAGCGTTCCTCAAGCCAATCCGGCAGGCAGTTGAGAAGTCGCGTGATGATGGGCCCGGCTGCCGTAACTGTTTCGTGCGCGCTGAACGTATCGCTGAACACCGCGCGCAGAAACGCATGCTCATATCTGCCGCGTTTGAGGATGATGTGTTGCTTCTGGGCGGTATCAAGATAGGCGAAACCCTGTAACGCCAGCCGAAAATGCAGGGGCCGCTCACGGTGCAGGCGCAGGTGGGCGGCAATCAGGTTCGACAGTGGTCGAGGTCCAGCGGTGCGTTGCCGCACAGGTTGCTGGACCAACAGGTGGAGTTCTTCGTAGAACTCTTCGATCAGGTCGAACAACAGGGCTTGTTTGCTGGGGAAATGGTTGTACAGCGAGCCAGGGGCGATACCCACGTGGCGAGCCAGTTCGCGCATGCTGACCTGTCCGAATCCCTTGCTGACGAAAAGCTCCAGGGCCCGTTCTCGGATCGTGTCATACCCGCCGCAAGTTTCAGTTGTAGACATGAAAGCCACGTCCGGATTTTTTGCCTAGCAATCCTGCTGCGACCATCTCTTTGAGCAGCGGGGCAGGTCGGTATTTCGGATCGCCAAAACCTGTTTGCAGGTTGTCCAGAATTCCCAGCACGGTATCCAGGCCAATCAGGTCAGCCAATGCGAGCGGCCCGATCGGTTGGTTGCAGCCCAGGCGCATGCTGGCGTCGATTGCTTGGGCATCGCCGTTTTCCTGAAGGACGAAAATCGCTTCATTGATCATCGGAATGAGGATTCGGTTGACCATGAAGCCCGGGCGATTCTGTGTGTGGATCGCGGTCTTGCCCAACTGTTCGATCAGTGCCCCGGCGGTGGAACAGGTTGCGTCGCTGGTTTGCAAGCCACGGATCAGCTCCACCAGGCCCATGATCGGCACAGGGTTGAAGAAGTGAATCCCCATGAAGCGTTCCGGGTGTTTGATACTCGCCGCCAATTCGGTAATCGATAGCGATGAGGTGTTGCTGGCGATCAGGCAATCCAGGCGAGCGTGGGTGTCGACCTGCTGCAAGATCTTGCGCTTGAGTAACAAGTCCTCCGTGGCCGCTTCGATCACTACGTCCATTTGATCCAGGTCGGTGTAATGGGTCGAGGTATGGATACGTTGCAGGGTCTCAATGGCTTGCGCAGGGAGGAGTGTCCCTTTTTCAACTTGCCGGTCCAGGTTTTTTTGCACGATTTGCAGGCCCCGGCCGAGCGCCTGTTCATGGATATCGATGAGCAATAACGTATGGCCGGCTGCCGCACAGGTTTGGGCGATTCCACTGCCCATTGTGCCGGCGCCAATCACTGCAATGTGCTGCAGGGTCATGTTGAGCACCTAAGGTTCGGTGGGAGAGTGTGTGTCGACTAGTCACGCTTCGTGCCGATCATCACGAACAGCGCGCGGGCGATTTGATCGCTCTTGTTACGCCAGGCATGCCGGGTTCCACGCTGGATGACAACCTCGCCGGGCCGGATCAGTTTTTGTTCGCCATTGTCCAGCTCCAGCCAGAGTTCGCCCTGGAGCAGGATGCCGTAGTCGATGGTCGGCGTCGTGTGCATGCCCGGATGGTCCGGTTCGAAGCATTCGAACAAGCCGGGCAGGGCGCCGCCCAATTCCTCGATCATCTGTCCGACATCCGTCGGGTTCTGCATCACGGTGTCCGGCGGAAAATCATAGATTGCCAGACTGGTTTCGCCTGGCCCAGGCACCAGGGAAGGGTGCCCCAGGGTGGGATCCTGCTGCGCGCCGGCCGTTGATCCGGTGGACCACAGGTGCGCCATGGCATGGCCGGGAATGGACTTAAAGGCACAAGACCGCGGGGCCGCATCATCGCTGATGAATACGGATTGGCCTGTGGCATCCAGGCCGGTGACGACTCTTCGAATTTTCATGGCATTCCCTGGGTTCGGTGGGCGGGCATCAGGGTGCCCGCCGTTGTGTTGAACGGGTTTCGTGAATGTCAGGGGCAGATCACGTAGTTGCTGAAGCCACCCTGGCGATTTTCGATACCGGTAATCGCGTCGTTCACCTTTTCCAGGCTGAAGGCCGTGTTTTCGAAGAATGAAAGATCCAGCGTTCCAGACTCCACCATGTCCGCCATGGCTTGTCCTTGACCTGTGGTGAACCAGGCCGAGCCGCTGATCTGGATGTCGTTGTCCATGATCCAGTGCAGATCGATGGGGACCTCACCTGCGATAGCACCGATATTGACCAGATGACCGCCGCGGTGAATGGATTTGAGGGCTTGGGTCAGGGTCTCGTGAGGGGCGCCTGGGCCCAGGGCATCGATCACCACATCGACACCTTCACCGTGTGTCACTTCATTGACCCACTCATTGGTTGGCAGCGTGCCCAGGGTATGGATCTCAATCCGGCCTGGCGCGGCGAGGTCTTTCACGCGTTGGAAGAGCTCCGCGTTGCGAGCTGTGCCGAGGATCTTGCGAACGCCCATCGCCAGGGCCAGTGCGACAGCGCCCAGGCCGAGCGTGCCACTGATGCCGTTGATCAGCAGGACGGTGCCAGGCCCGACATTGGCCTTGAGCATCGCCTTGTAGGCGGTACCCAGGTAGCCCAGTCGCGCGGCAGTCTCGAAGCTGAGGTTATCGGGCAGTTTCACCAGGCTGTATTGCGGCGCAGGGATGTACTCGCAAAGACCACCGTAGGGATAGTCTTCGAACATGCGCGGGCTTTTTGGCGTGAAGCCGAAATAGCCATTGAAGGTGTAGGCCGTGCAGGCGATGGTATTGCCCGCACGACAGGCTCGACACGAACCACAGTGGCGGCCCGGATTGACGTAGACCCGGTCACCGACCTTGAAGTCGTAGACCTGTTCGCCTACGGCCTCGATGACTCCCGTGGGGTCGAGGCCAAAAGTCGCCGGCAGTTTTGGCAGGGGATTTTGCGGGAACCACTTGACCCAGTTTGTCAGGATGTTGTGGAGGTTGGGGACGATCCCGCATGCCTTGATCTTGACGAGCACTTCAGTTGGACGAATGCCCGGTACGGGCAACTGCTCGATGACCATGGGTTTACCGCCTTCATACAGGCGTGCGGCGCGCATCGTTTTTGCAGTCATGATGTTCTCCGATACTCATATTATTTTTGTCGTAGTGCGTAATCCGTGGAGCGACACTTCAAAACCTTGGCATCAACGTAAGCCGTCTTCACCTCTCACGTCAGCGACCGCCAGGCCGCCCAGTCGCGAATGGATCCTGCCGCCTGTAGCCATGGCCAGGCCGAAAGCGATTTCCCCGCGGCGGGGGCCGTCCCATACCGTCATTTCCGCCACACCAAAATGACTGCGGACATAAGCTGCCTGGATATGCCCCAGCGGAATCATCACCCGGCAACCAGGACCACCGATAGTCTTGCCTGCTGGAACGATGGCCTTGGGGTTGCCCAGTGCCTCACGCATGGCCCAGCCACCGGCTTCGTGCCAGACCGCTCCGTGTTCCAGCTCGCCGTCTTCACCGACAATCGCGCCCTTGCCATAAGCCTGCACTTGCGCGGCGCCGCCCAGTGCCTGGATCAATTGCTCCGACAGTTGTGCGCCTAAACCCCTGAGCTCCTGCATGAATGGCAGCAGGTCTTCTTCATATCTGCCGGCGTAGGGATTGGCGACCACCGCGGTGGCGACCGCAATGCGTAACGGCGTTGATGTGCGGGGGCCTCCCTCGTGGAATATTTCTTCGATGTCCAGTTTGATCTTACGAACCATCACCAGCGACATGCTTGCCTCCAGAACCAGGAGCCTCATGGGGCTCATTATTTTTTTTCGCGACCTTTTGCATTATGCATTTAATGATGTATGGTGCAAGAAATTAGTTTTTATGCACAAAAAAAACAGGAGAAGAACATGAAGCTGATTTCGTACCGCAAAGAAGGGAGGGCCCATTTTGGCGTCGTGTCAGGTGATGGGGTGGTCGAGCTGACCCGTCGTTTTGCGCAGGTTCCGGACCTCGCCACCTTTCTGGCCAATCGACTGCTGGTACAGGAGGCACGCAAGATCGTCGAGACCGCCCAGGCCGATTATTCGTTTTCCAGCATTCAACTGGAGGCCGTCATACCGAATCCCGGCAAGGTTATCTGTGTGGGCATCAACTATGTGGCTCACGCTGAAGAGGCCGGCCGGAAGGTCGGGGAGTTTCCGGTGATATTCCAGCGATTTGCCGAAACGCTACTGCCCCACGGCGAACCACTGGTCAGGCCAAAAGTCTCGGAGCAGTTCGACTTCGAAGCTGAACTGGCCGTCGTCATTGGGAAAGGTGGCGCGCACATCGATCCGGCCGATGCCATGGACCATGTGGCGGGCTACACCTGTTTCAACGATGCTAGCGTGCGGGATTGGCAGTTCCATACGCACCAGTACGGCATGGGCAAGACGTTCAGAAAAACTGGCGCACTGGGCCCCTGGATCATTCCAGCGTCGGAAATTTCCGATTACCGTACGCTGGTGGTACGGGGCATTCTTAACGGTGAGCAACTGCAGGAAGGCAGCCTCTCGGAGCTGGCTTTCGACATTCCACATTTGATCTCCTACGTGTCCAAGGCGCTGCCATGGAACCCGGGCGACATTCTGGCAACCGGCACGCCGAGCGGGATCGGCTTCAAGCGCAAACCGCCGATTTTCTTGAAACCCGGTGATGTGTTCGAGGTGGTCATCACTGAAATCGGGACCCTATCGAACGGCGTCATTGACGAAGCCTGAGCGTTGTCCTCTACACAATCATAAAAATTGGAGGTTCCACATGCCCGCGTTACCCACTATCAATTTCACCCATTCCGGCGTGTTCTGTTCAGACCTGGATCGGATGGTCGACTTTTACTGTCGCGTCCTGGGTTTCATCGTCAGCGACAAAGGCGTGGCCTCGACCGGGCATCGCCTGTTTTTCATGACGCAGAATCCGGAGCTGCACCATCAGGTCGTGCTCTTTGACGGCAAACCTGTTGATCTGCCATTCAACCCGATCAATCAACTGTCGTTCCTGCTCAATTCGTTGGATGACCTGAAGGCCTACTACCAATTCGCCAAAAGAAGCGGCATTGAGGGCATCGCCCAAGTGGATCACGGGAATGCCTGGTCGATTTATTTCAAGGACCCTGAAGGCAACCCCGTCGAGATGTATGTCGATACACCGTTCTATACCGCTCAGCCGTGCAAGGAACCGCTGGACCTCGAGTTACCGACCGAGGTCATTCTGGCCCAGACCGAGGCGATGTGCATACGCCGACCAGGGTTCCAGACACGTGCGCAATGGATGGACTCCATCCGCGCGAAAATCGAAGAACAGCGGGTCCGGATTGCCTGATTGTTCCGTCCGGTAAAGGCGATGCCTGGTTGACGAGCAGGCGTCGCTATCGGCATCAACCAGCACGCGCAATCGATAACTACAAGAAGCGGAGTAGACGATGGACTACGATGTCATCATTGTTGGAATGGGACCGGTGGGCGCGTTGTGCGCCAATCTGGCCGGTCTGTGGGGGCTCAATGCCCTGGTGGTGGACAAGTGCGAAACGGTCTATGCCAACCCTCGGGCCATGGGCTTTGACCATGAGGTGATGCGCGTCTTCGGCAATATCGGCTTGGCTGACGATATTGCCGAACATGTCATGCCGTATCGCCCCTCGGAATACCGCACGACCGGTTCACAATTGATCAAGCGCATTGACGCTGCCAAGCCGCCGTTTCCACTGGGCTGGGCGCCAAATTATGTGTTTTCCCAGCCGCCGGTGGAGCGCGCCCTTCGCGACAAAATTGCCCGTTTCAAATCGGTAACCGTTGAGCTTGGCTCCGAGGTGCTGACGGTCGACTCCGCCGAGTCCCAGGCTAATGTGCGCATCCAGGCGAAGGACGGAACCGAACGCACGGTCACGGCGACCCATGTGCTGGCCTGCGATGGCGGCACCAGCCCGATCCGCACCCGCTTGGGGTTGAAGATGGACGACCTGGCGTTCGACGAGCCGTGGCTGGTGGTCGATGTGATCCTCAACGAAGGGGCGGGGGAGGACCTACCGAAGACGAACGTTCAGTTCTGCGAATTGGCCAGGCCGTGCACCTTTGTCGTCGGCCCCGGGCGCCATCGTCGCTGGGAGTTCATGATCAATCCGGACGAACAGCCTTCGGAAATCTCAAAGCCTGAAACGATCAAGAAGCTGATTGCCCGCTGGTTGCCAGAGCAGGACTATCAGTTATGGCGGGCTTCGGCGTACCGATTCCATGCATTGATCCTGGAGCAGTGGAAAGCCGACCGGGTGTTCTTTCTCGGGGACGCGGCCCACATGACGCCGCCATTCCTGGCGCAGGGCATGTGCCAGGGGATTCGCGATGCCTTGAATCTGGTGTGGAAAATCGCCTTGGTGAAAGAAGGGCTGGCGGCTCCGGATTTCCTGGAAACCTATCAGATCGAGCGTATCCCTCATGTGCGCCAGACCACCCTGGCGGCCAAGGAGTTCGGCGGTGTGATCTGCGAGCGCGACAGTGAGAGAGCCGCGAACCGGGATACACGGCTGATCGAACATATGAAGGAGAACCCGGGCGGGACCATCCGGCAATCGCTGATCCCCGGTCTTTCCCAAGGGTTTATCGCGCAAGTGTCGCCGGCCGGTGAGCTGTTTCCCCAACCTATGGTGATCAACCATGTCGGCAAGCAGGCCTTGCTTGATGAGTTTACCGGCCAGGCGTTTCGTGTGGTCGTTGCCCCCGGCTTCGATGCCACTGCGTTGTTGAGATGCCTGCGCAGCAGCCAGTCGCTTAAAGGCTTGCCTATCCACGTCGTGCGGTTGGTCAACCCTGAGCAATCAGGAGCCCGCGCTGCCGATGAGTACCAGGAAGTCGATGGACTGCTGGCGCAATGGCTGGAACAGCGAGGGTGCAATGTGGTGATCGTGCGGCCCGATCACTACGTATATGGCGGGGCGGTGACGGTGGCCTGGGCGATGGAGTTGCTCGAAGGCATGGAGCTTGCGCTGTGGTGCAAGCCGCCGCAGAAACCCACGCCGACTCAAGGCGGCGTCTGCGACAAGACGATCAGGTTCGCACAGGCTTAAAGCCTGAAAGGCAACACGCCCTTCGCCTGGCACGGTCCACGAACACAGTGCCAGGCGAAGGGTTTTTTGTGACGTTTCATAAGTCTATTGAAGCGTGGCTTGTCGGCGTTCTATGGCTTCGACAATCCGGCCCAGGGTTTCCTGGATGTGATTGCGCAGCAAGGTGACGGCTTTCTCGGTGTCGCGAGCAAGGGCCGCGTCCATCAACTTCTGGTGCTCGTTGCCCTTGTGCCGCTGGGTGACCCGCTGCTGGGCGGAAAAGCGCCGGTAGCGTTCGGCCCGATCAAACAGCGAGTCGATCATCTTCAACAACAACGGCGAGGGGCACGCCGCGAACAGGGCAAAGTGAAAAGCCTTGTGTCGGGTCGACCATTCATCATCGAGCACCAGCACACCGCTTCCGAGTTTTTTCTCGACCAGATTCAGGCGGTGAAAAGCCCCCAGCACATCGGCTTCCCAGGCATCGTCGCCATGCGTAATGGCATCGGCCAACGCCTCGCACTCCAGTAAGCAGCGCATGCGTGTGATGTCGCGAAAATCAGTGACGGAAATGGGGGCAACCCTGAAGCCCTTGTTATCGCTGGCTTCGACCACGCCATCCTGGGTCAATCGATTGAGGGCTTCACGAATCGGCGAGCTGCTGAGGCCGTAGGTCTTGGACAACTCTGCGACCTTGAGTTTTTCGCCGGGAGCCAGCTCACAACAGACGATCGCTTTTTTCATCTTCGTCAACGCGACATCGATCAGCGGAATGCTGGGGGAGGGAATCATGGTCGGAGCCGTCCTGAAATTTGCACCAAACCGATTTTATGCGCAAAACAGACTTTAGTGCAAAGGCTGATTTATCCGCTTGACTTTGAATTTGCGCAGGGCTAGTTTTTGTGCACAAAATATATTTAAGTGCAGCAATGATGTTTTTACGCATAAGAAGTGCCAGCGGTATTCGCGGCCAAGGCTGCGAGTGGATGACCTTTTACAAAAACAAAAAACAGGAACATCTCCATGAAAACAGCCAACCAGCGGTTTTGCCCGTTGCCGGTCTCCAGCCTTGCTTGCACCGTCAGTGCAACGGTACTGCTGAGCCTTTCAACCCAGGTACAAGCCTTCCAGATTGATACCGGCAACCCCGACCTTTCGGCGACGTGGGATAACACCATCAAGTACAGCAATGCCTGGCGTGTGAACAAGCTCGATCACAAAGTGGCAGTGGGCCCGGGGACCTCCAACAGCAATCCCAACCTGGACGATGGCGACCGAAATTTCGACCGCGGGCTCATTTCCAATCGCCTGGACATTCTTTCCGAGTTCGACATCAAGTACAAAGACGTCGGTGCGCGCCTCAGCGCAGCGTCCTGGTACGACAATGTCTACAGCCAGGACAATGACAACGATTCGCCGGGCACCGCCAACTCGGTGAGTGTCGACCACGACGAGTTCACCAGCGACACTCGTCGGATCCACGGTCAACGCACTGAAATCCTCGATGCCTTTGTCTACGGCTCGACGGAGATCGGCACAACCTCGTTGTCCGGGCGGCTCGGGCAGTTCACGCAGATCTACGGCGAAAGCTTGTTCTTTGGCGCCAACGGCATTGCCAACGCCCAGTCCACCGTGGACCTGGTGAAGCTTCAGTCAGTCCCCGGTTCTCAGTTCAAAGAAATCCTGATGCCCACCAAGCAGGTGTCCGGCAACTGGCAACTGAACGACACCGTGAGCGTGGGGGCCTACTACCAATTCGAATGGAACAAGACCCGTTTGCCCGCCGCGGGTAGCTACTTCAGCGGCGCGGACTTTGTGGGTGAAGGCGGGGAGCGGGTGTTCTTTCCAACCGGTGAACTGCGCCATGGCAAGGACAAGGATGCAAGGGATTCCGGGCAGTTCGGCGCGCAGTTGAAGTTCGCTGTGGATGACTGGGAGTTCGGTCTCTACGCCGCGAAATATCACGAAAAGACGCCGGTGTTTTACTTCCGTCCGGCCGCGCTGGTGCCGGGGGCCGATGACTCGTTTATCAATGTCTATCCCGAGGACGTGAAGGTCTTCGGCGCGAGTTTCAGCACGCTGGTGGGCGAAGCCAATATTGCCGGTGAGACATCCATCAGGCTCGATACGCCCTTGGCAGGCGTCGGCGGCACCATCATCACTGGCATGGACGCCGACAACGATTCCAACCCCGCGTACCCCATCGGTCGGTCGTGGCATGCCCAGGTATCGATGATCAATGTCTATGGAGGATCCGCTCTGTGGGACGGCGCTTCCCTGTTGGGTGAGTTGGCGTTCAACCGACGGCTGAGCGTCACCAAAAATGCCGATCAGTTGGACCCCAACACCACGCGCGATGCATTCGCCATGCGCTTCACTTTTGAGCCGCAATATTTCCAGGTCTTTCCCGGCATCGATGTCCAAGCGCCGATCACCCTTGGCTACAACCCGTCCGGGCGTTCTTCCGTCACGCCGCAGGCATTTGGACCGGAACATGGCGGCGACCTGACGCTGGGTCTCAAGGCCGATTACAAGAAGCAGTGGTACGCCTCGCTGAGCTACACCAACTTCTTTGGCGAGGCCGGGCCGGTTATCAACTCAGCCAATTCCTTCACCTACCAGCAAAACATGAAAGACCGGGATTTCGTGGCGTTTTCGATCCAGCGAACCTTTTAAGCAAAGAACAGGCGGGCCCTGATAATGATAAAAATTAAACTGCTGTTGCTGTCCACTCTGTCGATCTCCCTGTCTGTCGGTACCGCGCTGGCGGCGGTCAGTCCCGACGAGGCGGCGAAGCTCAAGACGACGCTGACGCCCATGGGGGCCGAAAAAGCCGGCAACGCCGATGGCTCCATCCCGGCCTGGACCGGCGGCCTGACCAAGGATGTCGCCGGGGCCAAGTTCGGCGATATGCCTGCCGATCCGTTCCCTGGCGAAAAACCGCTGTTGCAGATCACCGCCAAGAACGCTGCGCAGTACGCCGACAAATTGAGTGAAGGAACCAAAGCCCTGTTGGCCAAGTTCCCGGACACCTTTCACCTTGATGTCTATCCGACTCACCGCAGCGCTGCGGCGCCGGACAACGTCTATCAGAACACCTTCGCCAACGCTACTGGCTGCAAGACCACCAGCAATGGTTTGTCGGTAGAGGGCTGTTACGGCGGTATCCCGTTCCCGATCCCGAAAAACGGCAACGAGGTCATCTGGAATTTTCTGCTGCGGGTTGAAGCCGAATCCATACAGATGGGCTATGTCAACGTCATCGGCAACGCTGATGGGACTCGGACGCTGGCCAGCCGGGGCGTGGAGAACTGGCAATACCCGTACTACTACAAGGACGGCGCTGCGGATAAATGGTCCGGGCAGTATGCGCTGCTGCGATTCTTGACCAGCGAGCCGCCATTCAAGGCCGGGGAATCGCTGGTGACCCATGACAGTATCAACGTCCAGGAGCCACGGGAGGCCTGGCAATACCTGGTCGGCCAGCGTCGTGTGCGGCGGGCGCCAACCGTGGGTTATGACACTCCGGACTTCGTCGCTTCAGGTGCGAACTATTTCGATGAGGTGCACGGCTTCATCGGTCATCCGGATCGCTACGACTGGAAACTGGTGGGCAAGAAGGAACTGTACATCCCTTATAACAACAACAAGTTCCACGCCGAAAAACGCGACGATGCCTTTACCGCCAACCACCTCAATGCGGACAAGGTGCGCTGGGAACTGCACCGTGTCTGGGAGCTGGAAGCCACGGTGGCGCCGGGCAAACGCCACGCCGTGCCCAAGCGCCGATTCTTCATCGACGAAGACAGCTGGACCATCTCGCTGGTGGATGGCTACGACGCCGAGGGCAAACTCTGGCGTGTCTCCCAGGTACTGCCATTCGTGGTGCCGGCCATCCCAGCGGTGGTGGTCAAACCTGTGGTGATCTACAACCTGCAGGCCAAGACCTACAGCGTCGTCCAGGGTCTGAACGGGGAAACCTACAGCGTGATACCGCGCAAACCCGAGAACTTTTTCACCGGCACCGCGGTGGCATCCGGGTCGGTTCGCTGAGCCTCGCAACGGTTGATTAATACGTTTGTTTTCTGGAAGCGGTGCACGGTCATCGCTTCCAGAGAGCGGCATCATCGAGGTTCAGACATGCCTACTTTCTATTCCGGCCCTATAAAGGCCTTCATTGCCAGCCTGTGGATGGTGACGACGTTTTATGGCTCGGTCGCCGTAGCGCAAACGACGGGATTGTCCCAGCAACCGGCGATTTACAGCGCGATGGCAACGCAATCGGTCATGCTCAGTGTGGCCCGGGCAGGGCAGCGGTTGGTGGCCGTGGGCGAGCGAGGTTTCATCATCGTATCGGATGACAACGGGGCGAGCTGGCAGCAAGTCGGCTCGCCGGTCAGCGTGACGCTGGTCAAGGTGCGTTTCATCGATGACAACCAGGGCTGGGCAGTCGGACATGCCGGCACCGTGCTGCACAGCCAGGATGGCGGTTCGACCTGGGTTAAACAGCTCGACGGTGTCCGAGCCGCCGAAATCGAACTGGAGCAGGCCAGGCGTGACACCGATGAGCGGGCCCCGGAGCGTCTGTCCCTGGCTCAGCAACTGGTAGATGAAGGGCCTGACAAACCTCTGCTCGACCTGCTTTTCCTCGACGCGCAAAACGGTTGGGTGGTGGGGGCTTATGGCTTGGCTTTCGTCACCCATGATGGCGGGCTCAGTTGGCAGTCCATTCGTGCCCATGTCGATAATCCAGACGGATTACATCTCTATGGCATCGCGCGGATAGGAGCCGATGTCTTCATCGCTGGCGAGCAAGGGACATTGCTGCGTTCCAGCGATACCGGCCAGACCTTCGAGGCGCTGACGCCGCCTTTCGAGGGAACGATCTTCGGTCTCGCACCGGCCGCCAATCATTCGATCCTGGCGTTCGGACTGCGTGGCAAGGCCTTCGAGTCCCGGGATCGCGGCGAGACTTGGAAGCATCTCGACACCTTGCAGCCGGTGACGTTGACCAGCGGCCTGCGTCTTGATGATGACTCGGTCCTGCTGGCGGACGAGTCGGGTCGGGTGCTGCGTTTTGCCGATGGCGACACGCAAGCCGCTGTCCTTCAGATACCTCAACCTCGTTACTTCACGGGCATGACGCAAGCGGCGAACGGTGACCTGATCATCAGCAGCACGCGCGGCATGCTGTCGTCCGCCATAAAAGTGGAATCGTCGGAGCCGCTACAATGAACAGTTTTACGCACTCTGCCGAACACTCGCCTGCGCTTGCATCACCTGCCTTTGATCCTGCTTCCGGAACCCTGGTCGAGCGATTGTTGTTCAATCATCGCAGCATCGTCTTGGGCATCTGTGTGCTGCTCAGCCTGGTGCTCGGCTATCAGGCGTTGAGTCTGAAGCTCAATGCCGCCTTTGAAAAAATGATCCCGACGGATCACCCCTATGTGCAGAACTATCTGCAGAACCGCAGTCAGTTGGGGGAGGGCGGCAACACATTGCGGATTGCGATCGAGGCCAGACAGGGCAGCATTTTCAGTGCCGAGTACTTGGAAACGGTCAAGAAGATCAACGACGAAGTGTTTTTGCTCCCCGGTGTCGACCGCTCCTACATGAAGTCCTTGTGGACGCCGGCCACGCGCTGGATCGGCGTGACCGAGGAGGGTTTCGACGGCGGTCCTGTCATCCCGGACGATTACGATGGTTCAGCCAGCAGCCTGGAACAGGTGCAGCAGAACATCGAACGGTCGGGCGAGGTGGGGCGGCTCGTGGCCTCCAACTTCAAGTCCAGCATCGTGCTCCTGCCGCTTCAGGAAAGCGCCTCGGATGACGGTACCCCACTGGATTACAACGCATTGTCAAACCGACTCGAACAGATTCGGACCAAGTACGAAAACCAGAACATCCAGATTCACATCACCGGTTTCGCCAAGGTCGTGGGGGACTTGATGGACGGCATGCGGCAGATGCAGCTGTTCTTCGCCGCGACCTTGGTGATCTGCGGGCTCGTGTTGTTCTGGTACACACGTTGTGTGCGTAGCACGGTGCTGGTGCTGCTGTGCTCGATCATCGCGGTGGTCTGGTTGCTGGGCTTGCTGCCGACACTGGGGTTCGACCTGGATCCGTATTCCATCCTGGTTCCGTTCCTGGTGTTTGCCATCGGCTTGAGCCATGGCGCCCAAAAAATGAACGGCATCATGCAAGACATCGGACGCGGTGCCGACAAGCTGGTTGCGGCGCGCTTTACCTTTCGCCGGCTGTTTTTAACCGGGTTGATGGCGCTGGTGGCGGACGCCGTGGGCTTTGCAGTGTTGATGATCATCAAGATCCCGGTGATCCAGGACCTGGCCGTTACCGCGACGGTCGGTGTGCTGACGCTGATTTTTACCAACCTGATCCTGCTGCCGATCCTGTTGTCATACACCGGCGTGAGCAAAGTGGCGGCGCAACGGGAAGCGGCCAACGACCGGTTTTCCAAGCTGGACGCTCATCACGCCCGGCATCCGCTCTGGGCTTTCCTGGATCGCTTCACCGAACGCAAATGGGCCAGCGGCGCGATCTTCATCGGCGTGGTGCTGGGTGCGCTGGGCTTTGCCATCAGCCTTCACGTCAAGATTGGCGACTTGAATCCTGGAGCACCGGAGTTGCGTCCTGAGTCGCGCTACAACACCGACAACCGCTTCATGGTCAGCAACTTCTCCGCCAGCAGCGACAAGTACGTGGTGATGGTCAAGACCCCGCAGTACTTCTGCGCCAATTACCAGACGTTGGTAACGGTGGATGCTCTGGAGGCGCAGTTGCAACAGTTGCCGGGCGTGGTGTCCACCACCTCCCTGGCGGCACTGAGCAAACAGGCCGCGGCCGGGATGAACGAGGGCAGCATGACGTGGTACGAGATACCGCGTAACCAGGGGCTATTGAACGCGATCATCACTCGTGCACCGCGGGAGTTGTTCAACCAGAACTGCGATCTGCTGACCGTGTATGTCTACTTGACGGACCACAAGGCCGATACGCTCACCCGCGTGGTGCAGACGGTCGAACAGTTCGCGGCAAGCCATGACAGCGATCAGATTCAGTTCCTGAACGCGGCGGGTAATGCCGGTATCGAGGCGGCCACCAACATCGTCGTGAAACGTTCGAATGTGCAGATGTTGTTCATGGTGTACGCAGCGGTCATTGCCCTGTGTTTCATCACGTTCAGGTCCTGGCGAGCCGTGGTCTGTACGGTGTTGCCGTTGATGCTCACGTCCGTGCTGTGCGAAGCCTTGATGGTGGGGCTCAACATCGGTGTAAAAGTGGCGACCCTGCCAGTGATCGCCTTGGGGGTGGGAATCGGTGTGGATTACGCGCTCTACATCCTCAGCGTGACGCTTGCCAACCTGCGCAATGGTTCCAGCCTGTCGGATGCCTATTACCTGGCGCTGTTATCCACCGGCAAGGTGGTGGTGATGACCGGGATTACCTTGGGGGTGGCCGTGACCACTTGGGTACTGTCGCCGATCAAGTTCCAGGCCGACATGGGCATTTTGCTGGGCTTCATGTTCGTCTGGAACATGGTGGGGGCGCTGATCCTGGTGCCCGCGCTCGCGCATTTTCTCCTCAAGCCCAAGCCACAGACCGTGAGTGTTTAAATGACCGCAACGATAAACCTCCTGGGCTTGTCCGGCAGTTTGCGCCAAGAGTCGGCCCATACGGCGATCCTGCGCACGGTGGCCGAACGGTTGCCTGAACATGTGCAGTTGACGCTCCACGAATTGAACAATGTCCCGCCGTATAACGAGGATGACGATGGCGCCCATTCACCACCGGCCGTGATTGCCTTGCGCGCTGCTGTGGCGGCGGCCGATGGGTTAGTGATCGGCTCGCCGGAATACAACCACGGTATGTCCGGCGTGTTGAAAAATGCGCTGGATTGGTTGTCCCGTCCTCATGGGAAATCGGTACTGCAGGGCTGCCCGGTATTGAGTTTCACTGCCTCGCCGGCGTTCACGGGTGGGGTGCGCGCGCATCAACAGCTCAATGAAACGCTCTGGGCGATCCAGGCGCTGCAGGTCGTTTATCCGCAGATCGTGATCGGTAACGTGACCGGCAAAATAGATCAGGGGCAGCTACGGGACGAATCAGCCCGGGCTTTTTTATTGGATGGCGTTGGCGTGTTGATCACGCAGATCGCTAACGCGCCTATGAGGGGACGTTCACGTTGCTCTTGATGCCCGCTGGAAGCGAGTCCGGACTTAGGGGGATGGTCAGTGCCCAGACCTCCGAGGGGCTGTGGCGGTGGGAGGGCTCAGGGGGGTAATCAAGGAGCTGGAGCCTGTCCACTGGACACGTCGGCTGCTGCCTTTTTGATTGGCTGAGCAGTGGGTGCCGCGCCCGGCTGCAGGCGCCGCAAGGGGCCGAAGGCCAGCCCCAGGCTGGCCAGCAGCCCATACAACAGGCCAGCCGCGGCAAACAGCAGGCTCAGGCCGCCCACCTTGCCCGTTCCCAACAGCGGCGCCAGCCTGGCCTGCCACTCTCCGGCTTTGCTCATCCATGTGATCGCCCAGCCGTCGGCCAATGCGCCGGCGCCCAGGGCGCCAATGGGCATTGCCAGCAGGCAAACCATCTGCCGGGCCGACAAGACCCGGCCGAGGGCGTCGGCGGGCAGGCTGCGTTGCCAGAAACTTTGGTCGCTGCTGGTGCTCAGGGAAAAACAGCCGAACGCGACGAAGGCGGCCACATACAGCACCACCGGCGAAGCGCTGGCGCCGATGGTCAGGACGGCGGCGCCGAGCAGCAGGTCGGCCAGCAATACAGTGCGGATCAGCCGTGCCGGCGGCCGGGCCACCACCCACAGTGAGCCGCCGAGCATGCCCAGGCCACCGCAGGTCATCAGTGTGCCCAGTACCAGCACCGAGTGGCGCTCCAGTACCAGTGGCGACAACAGCGCCGAGGCCAGGCCGAGCATCAAGTGCTCCAGCCCGAGGTAGGCCAGCAACGCCCACAGCGCCGGACGCCCGCGCAGCACGGCCAGGACCACCGACGATCCGCCCTCGGCGCCGACGCGGCCCTGGCCGGTGCCGCGTACGGCGCTGACGAACAGGCCGATCCAGACAAGGACGGTGGCGCATAACAGCACGGCGCCAAGGTCCAGCAACAGCACCCCTGCCACCCCGACGCTGCCTAACAGCAGCGCCGCCAGGGTGGGGGCGATCAGCTGTGGCAAGCCCACCATCAACTGCATCAGGCCATTGGCCCGGCCGATCGCCTGGGGGCTGCGCAGAAGTCGCGGGATGGCCGCCTGACACACCAGCATGCGCACCACCAAAGTGCTGGAGTTCACCGCGGCGAAAGCGTACACCTGCCAGCGGTCCAGGGCGTTGGATTCGAACAGCCACCAGAGCGCCAGCGCCGCCGCGCCGCTACAGGCTTCCACGCCCAACAGCAGGGCACGCGCTTCACAGCGGTCCACCAGCCATCCGGCCAGCGGCGCCAGCAGCAGTCCGGGCAGGGCTGACAGGGCGATGACCCAGGCGTAGTCGCTGACGCTGCCGTGTTGCTGCAGCAACCAGATCCCCAGGCTGAATGCCGCCAGGGCGGAGCCCAGGGTGGACGCGACCTGGGCGCCCCAGGCCCACAGCCAGGGGCGTAGCGAAGGTTCAATCGCCATGGTTTGGCAGTGCCTCGATCACGGGCCAATGGTGGCGCAGCAAACCGGCGAGGGCCGGCGCCGCGCGAGACTTGAGAATCGACAAATGATTGCAATCCTCGAGAACGTGCCGCCTGCAATTGGGCGCGAACGCCTCCCAGTGTCGCGCCGGGTCGTCCGGTTCGGCGCTGTGCTGGCCAGCCTCGACCAGCACCACGGACCCTGGGTAGGGCGGTGTTGGCTGGTACTGCGTCGCCAGGTTGGCCTGGAACACCCGCAGTGGCCCGCGCAACGCCTCGGCTCGGGCCTGCGCCGGCATCAGCCCGACCGCTTGCATGCTCGCCAGCAGTTGAGCGCATTGCTCGTCGACTTCGAGGCTGGCGAGGCGGTCGATGTCCAGGCCCAGGTCGCGCCCGGCATCCATCTCCAGCAAGCCGACGTAACGGGCCAGGGCGTGGCGCGCGTCGCTGGCCAGACGCGGGCCGGGCGCGCGGCTGTCGAGCAGCAACACCGGCGCCACCAACGCGCCCTCGGCTAGCAGCTGACGGGCCACTTCGAACGCCAGCCAGCCGCCGAACGAATGGCCGAGCAGGTAATACGGGCCATCCGGCTGCTGTCTGCGGATCTCCTTCACATAGGCGCTGGCGGCCGCCTGCACCGTCCCGTGGGGCTCGCAGCGCCCATCGGAGCCGCGGGCTTGCAGGCCGATCACGTTCAAGCGCCCATCCAACTGCTGGATCAGCGGCACGAAGCTGGCGACGTTGGCCCCGGCACCGGGGATCATGAACAGGCAAGGCGCCTGCGCCGCGCCGGTCTGCAAGACAAAGCCGATACGGCCGCCGCGGGGTTCGTCGACATCCCGTTCGGCCTGGCTCAAGGCCTGCTCCAGCGCTTGGGCCAGGTGTTGCAGCGGCTCGGGGTCACGCATGATCGACCAGTGATCACCCTCGATGCGTTGTTCCACCAGATCGTTGCCCAGCAGAGCCTGCCAATCGGCCCCAAGCCCGTTTGGGCTGGACAACCCCGGCACAGGCGAAGTGGCGCTGAACAAATACACCGGCAGGCCCAGGGGCGCCGGCCTGTAGCGGACCATGGCGTTGCGCAGGGTCAGGTTGAGGCGGGCGCGACGGTCCAGTGCCTGGCGGTCAAAGCCGCCGGGCAGCCAGCCGCGTTCCTGGGCCGTGGTGATCAGCGCATCGAGGTCGAGGCCAGCGTGCCAGGCGTCCCCCGGCTCCTGGCCGGCCCCATTGCGCCAGTGCTGCGTCAGATAAGCGAGCAGTTGCTGGCGCAGTGCGTCATCGTCCAAGTCCAGGGTCAGCGGCGCGGCGCGCAGTGCGCCCGGCTGGCTGCTGTCGATCAGGCCAACGAACGCCACCGGACAATCCTCGCCTCGCAGTTGGCGGGCCATTTCATAGGCCAGCAGGCCGCCCGCCGACCAGCCGGCGAGCCGGTATGGGCCCTGGGGTTGGACCTTGCGCAGCAGCGCGATGTAACGGCTGGCGAGCGTCTCGTTGCAGATGCCTTGCTCCAGTTCGGCGGCGGCTTGCACCGCGTATATCCCCAGCGCCGGGTCCAGGTAGCGGGCCAGGCGAGCGTAGGGCAGCGCCTCGCCGGTGCCTTCGTGGATGAAGAACAGCGGGGCCCGTTGGTTCGTGCCAGCGCGGATGCACAGTAGCGCCTGCTGGTCGACGGCCTGGGCATCCAGAGGCCGCACTTCACGAGCCAGTGCCGCCAGGTCCGCGGCGTTGAACAAGTCGCCCACGGACACGCCCAGGCCTTGTTCGCGCAGGGCGTCGAGCATTTGCACCAGCAGCAGCGAATGCCCGCCGAGGGCAAAGAAATTGTCCTCGCGACCCACCTGCTCGACCCCCAGCAACCGTGCCCAGAGTTGTGCCAGCAGGCTTTCCGTGGCGCCTTGGGGCACAGCGTAGGGACGCTGTTGCAGGGCGTGCTGGTCAGGCGCGGGCAAGGCGCCGCGGTCGACCTTGCCATTGGCGGTCAACGGCCATCGTTCCAGTTGCACATAGGCGCCGGGCACCATGTGCGCTGGCAACTGTTCGGCCAATGCCAACCGCAGCGACGCAGGCTCCAGCTGGCGGCCCGGTTCGGCGAGCAGATAGGCGACCAGCCGCGGATCACCGGGTTCGTCCTGGCGTGCCAGGACCCGTGCCGAACGCACATCGTCCAGCGCCGTGAGGCGTGCTTCGATCTCCCCCAATTCGATGCGGAAGCCGCGCACCTTGACCTGCTGGTCGTTGCGTCCCAGGTAGTACAGGGTGCCGTCGCTGCTCCAACGCGCCAAGTCGCCGGTTCTGTAGAGGCGTTCGCCCTCGCCACCGGCAAAACGCGCCGGCAGGAATCGCTCGGCGTCCAGCGCTGGACGGTTGAGATAGCCGCGGGCCAGGCCCGGCCCGGCGATGTGGAGTTCGCCCACCACGCCGCGGGGCACCAGTTCGCCCCGCTCATCGAGCAGATAGACCCGCAGGTCGGGGATCGGCCGGCCGATGGGGGCCAGCCCGGCGTGGCAGTGGGCGGCATCGATGGGCTGGTAGGTGACATGCACCGTAGTCTCGGTGATGCCGTACATGTTCACCAATTGCGTGCCCTGGCTGTCCGGGCGCTCGAACCAAGGCCGTAGCGCCGCGCCATCGAGGGCCTCGCCGCCGAAGATGATGCAGCGCAGGCGATGGGGTTCGGCGCGGGTCTGTTTCATCCAGGCGTAGAAGGCGCTGGGCGTCTGGTTGAGTACGGTGACGCCGGTTTCCACCAGCAGCCGGTAGAAGTCTTCGGGGCTGCGCGAGGTCAGGTAAGGCACCACCACCAGCCGGCCGCCATGCAGCAGCGCGCCCCAGAGCTCCCAGACCGAGAAGTCGAAGGCGTAGGAGTGGAACAGCGTCCAGACGTCTCGTTCATCGAAGCCGAACCAGGCATCGGTGGCGCTGAACAGCCGCAACACCGAGTGGTGCTCGATCATCACGCCCTTAGGCATGCCGGTCGAGCCGGAGGTATAGATGATGTAGGCCAGGTCGCGGTCGCTGGCGTGCGGATCGGCTGCCGGATCGGTGCAGGGCAGGTCGCGCCAGCCGCCGCGATCCGGGTCCAGGGAAAGGACTTCGCAGCCGGCCGGTACGTGCAGTTCAACCGGCAGATCAGCCAGGGTCAACAGCACCCGCGGCTGGCTGTCGTCCAGCATGAAGTTCAGGCGCTGGGCCGGGTAGACCGGATCCAGCGGCACATAAGCGCCGCCGGCCTTGAGGGTCGCGAGAATGGCCATGGGCATGTCGAGGCTGCGTTCGACATGGATTGCCACGCGGCTGTCCGCGCCGACCCCCAGCCCACGCAAGCGATGGGCCAGGCGATTGGCGCGCTCGTTGAGCGCTCGATAACTGAGCCGTTGTTCACCGTACTCCACCGCTACGGCGTCCGGACGGCGGACTGCCTGGGCCTCGAAGCGCTGGTGCAGACGCTCGCCATTGGTCGTGGGGAGCGCCACGGCGGGGTTGAAGCCATGGAGCAGTTGCTCGCGTTCGGTTTGGCTGAGCAGGTCGATGTCGGCGACCGATTGACGGTCGTCCGCGACCATCGCCCGTAGCACCGAGAGCAGCGCCTGCCAGTGGCGAGCTACGGTATCGGCGTCAAACAGCGCGGTGGCGTAGTTGAAGCCGCCTTCGATCACGCCGTCCACCTCGTGCACATCCAGCGCCAGATCGAACTTGGCCGTGGTCACCGGCGCACCGACGCTTTCCAGATGCAAGCCGTTGCCCAGGTCCAGTTCGCCCGCCGGGGCGTTCTGCCACGCCAGCATCAGTTGGAACACGGCGTTGTAGGCTTGGGAACGTGTCGGATTGAGTGCCTCGATGACCTGTTCGAACGGCAGGTCCTGGTGTTCCTGGGCGGCCAGCGCCAGGTCCTTGACCCGGGCCAGGAGGGTGTCCACCGTCGGGGCGTCGTCCACTTCGATGCACAGCGCCTGGAAGTTCACGAAGAACCCGATCAGCGGCTCCAACTCGACCCGGTTGCGGTTGGCCACCGGCGAGCCGATGACCACCCGGTCCTGGCCCGAGAACCGGCTGACCACCACCGCCCAGGCCGTCAGCACGGTCATGTAGAGCGTGGTGCCGTGGCGCTGGCCGAGGGCCTTGAGGCCGTGGGTCAGCTCAGCGTCGATGCGCACCGGCAGGCTGGCGCCGGCGTAGTCCAGCCGCGCCGGTCGCGGCCGGTCGGTGGGCAGGGCCACGCAGGTCGGTGCGTCCTGCAAATGGCGGGTCCAGTAGGCGCGCTGGCGTTGCAGTTCGTCGCCTTGCAACCATTGGCGCTGCCAGAGGCTGTAATCACCGTATTGGCGGTCCAGGGCCGGCAGTGGATCGACCCGCCCCTGGCTGAACGCTTGATACAGGCGGGAGAACTCGTCGGTGAGGATGCCCATGGACCAGCCGTCCGAGACCAGGTGGTGCAGCGTGACGAGGACGACGTGGTCGTCGTGGTCCAGACGCAGCAGGCTGGCGCGGATCGGCCATTGGCGCGTGAGGTCGAACGGCCGAGCGGCTTCCTCGACGCAGATCGATTGCCAGTCCGTCGCGTCGGAGGCGCTCAGGTCCAGGGTTGTCAGGGCCAGCGCCCGGGGCAAATCGATCACTTGGCGCGCCTGTCCCGCCACACTGACGAAGCGGGTACGCAGGCTTTCATGCCGCGCGACGATGCGGTCCAGCGACCTGCGCAGCGCTTCGATATCCAAGTGCCCGCGCAAACGCAGGCCCGCGGGCATGTTGAAGGCTGCGGTGGAATCCGGATTGAGCTGCTGGATCAGCCAGAGGTTCTGCTGAGCGAACGACAGCGGCAGCGGCTGACTGCGGTCACTGGCCAGCAGCGGCCCAAGGCGGCTGCGCCCGGCGTTGCCCAGGGCGGCGGCGAGCGCGTGCAGGCGCGGCTGGGCGAAGACCGCCGAGAGTGGCATTTCCAGGCCCAGTCGATGGCGCACCTTGGCCAGCAAGCGTAACGCCAGCAACGAGTGTCCACCCAGGGCGAAAAAGTCATCTTCACGACCCACTGCCTCGACCCCGAGCAGTTCGCGCCAGATCGCTGCCAGGGTGGTTTCCAGTTCGCCCTGGGGTGCGCTGTATTGACCCTGGGCGAACGCATCGGCGGGAGGCGCCGGCAAGCGCTGACGGTCGACCTTGCCGTTGGCAGTGATCGGCAGTGCCGGCAGTTGGACGAAGGCACTGGGCAGCATGTACTCGGGCAGGCGCTCGCTCAGTTGGCTGCGCAGGGTCAGCGGCGAGAGAGTCTCGCTGGCGCTGTAATAGGCCACCAAGCGCGCCTGACCGCTGTCGCCCGGCAGAACGATCACCACCGATTCGCGCAGGCTGGGCAACTGATCGAGGCGACTTTCCACTTCGGCCAGTTCGACCCGGTAACCGCGGATCTTGACCTGGGAATCGTTGCGCCCCAGGTACTGCAGGGTGCCCTCGGCGGTCCAGCGTGCGAGGTCGCCGGTCTTGTACAGTCGCGCGCCGGGGGTGGTGTCGAAAGGGTGCTCGATGAAGCGCTCGGCGCTTAGCTGCGCCCGGTTCAGGTAACCCTGGGCCAGGGCCGCGCCGGCGACATGCAGTTCGCCGGCCGCGCCCTGGGGTACCCATTGGCCGCTGCTGTCCAACAGGCACACCTGGGTATTGGCGATCGGCCGGCCGATCACCGGCAGGTCCGGCCAGAGCGCAGGATCACCGGACAGGGTGTGGGTGCAAACCACGTGGGTTTCGGTGGGGCCATAGTGGTTGTGCAGACGGGCCTGGGGATGAGCTTCGAACAGCGCGCGCAGGGCGCCGTTGATGCGCAGCGCTTCGCCGGCGACGATCACGTCCCGCAGCATCGGCAACGCCAGTGGCGCCTCGGCCCAACCGTCGGCCAGGGTCGCCAGGGCGATGTAGGGCAGGAACAGCCGTTCGATCCGCTCCTGCGCCAGCCATTGGGGCAGGCCGGCGAGGTCCAGGCGCTGGGTCTCGTCCAGCAGCACCAGGGTGCCCCCGGTACCCAAGGTGGAGAAGATCTCCTGGAACGCCACGTCGAACCCCAGCGCGGCGAATTGCAGGGTCCGCGCCGGACCGGGCAGCGCCTGGGCGGCCTGCCAGGCCAACAGGTTGCTCAAGGCCAGGTGGCCCATGGCAACGCCCTTGGGCGTTCCGGTGGAGCCGGAGGTGTACATGACGTAGGCCAGGTCATCCGGCCGCGGCGGCGCCAGTTCCGGCAGGGCGGACACCGGACCCACGGTGGCCGCCAGGCGAACCGACAGCGCTGGGCAGTGCTCGCCGAGCCTCAGGGCTTCGACGCGCTGGGCATCCCAGAGCAGCAGGCAGGGTTGGCAATCGTCGACGATAGCCTGCCGGCGGGCGATGGGTTGGCTGGGGTCCAGGGGCACGTAGGCTGCGCCGGTCTTGAGCGTGGCCAACAGGGCCAAAACCATCTCCAGGCTGCGGGGCAGGTGGATGGCGATCCGTTGGCCCGGGCCTGCGCCCAGTTCCAACAACTGCGCGGCGAGATGATTGGCCTGGCGATCAAGTTCGCCATAGCTCAAACCGCGTCCATGCAGCTCCACGGCAAGGGCCTCGGGCTGCTGCCGTGCTTGCCGTTCGAACGGCCGATGCACCCAGCTTGCTTCGGGGAACGGCGTCGGGACCGGATTGAGCTGATGCCACAGGCGCTCGCGTTCCCGGTGGTCCACCAGCGACAGCCGCGCCACCGGCTGGCGGTCGTCCAGGCAGAGCTGTCGCAGCACATGGGTCAGGTAGTCCCAATGCCGTTGCACACTGGCGGGATCGAACAACGCGGTGGCGTAGTTCAGTCCTCCGATGATGCGTCCATCGGCCTCGTACAGTTCCAGGGACAGATCGAACGGCGCGGTGATCTGCTCACCGGCGACACTGGTCAGGCTCAGGCCATCGAGGTCCAAGGCTCCGCGCGGCGCGTTCTGCCAGGCGAACATGAGTTGGAACACTGGACTGTGGGCCAAGGTGCGCGGCGGATTGAGCGCTTCCACCACGTGCTCGAACGGCACGTCCTGGTGCGCCTGGGCCCCCAAGGCGTGCTCGCGGACCTGGGCCAGCAATTGGCCGACATCCGGTTCCCCGCCCAGGTCGACGCACAGCGCCTGGGTGTTGACGAAAAAGCCGATCAGAGGCTCGACTTCAGCTCGGGTGCGGTTGGCCACGGGTGTCCCGATCACCACCTGCTCCTGGCCGGCCAGGCGCCCGACCACCACGGCCCAGGCGGCCAACAGGGTCATGTACAGCGAGGTGCCGTGGCGCCGGCCCAGTTCCTTGAGCGCGGCGCTGGTGGATTCATCGAGGGCGACCGTCAGGCGCGCGCCACTGAAGTCCTGGCGTGGCGGCCGCGGCCGGTCGCTGGGCAGGTCGATGCGTGCTGGTGCGTCACGCAGGTGCGCGAGCCAGTAGGCCAACTGTTCGGCACCGCGCTCGCCGGCCAACCACTGGCGTTGCCAGGCGGCATAGTCGGCGTACTGAATCGCCAGGGCCGGCAGCGGGTCCGGGGTGCCCCGGCGAAAGGCCTTATAGAGGGCCGACAGTTCGTCTACCAGCACGCCGATGGACCAGCCGTCGGCGATGATGTGGTGCAGTGTCAGGTGCAGCACATGGCGCTGGTCCTGCTGTCGCACCAGCAGAGCCCGCAGCAAGGGCCCTTCGCTCAGGTTGAACGGTTGCGCCGCTTCGGTGGCCAGGGCCGCCCGCAGGCCGGCGTCGTCGTTGGCTTCCAGGGTCAGGCGCGAGGATCCCCAGCGCGGCCCTGGCTCGATGACCTGCCGGACTTCGCCGTCCTGTTCAACGAACCGGGTGCGCAGCACCCCATGGCGCTCGACGATCCGGGTCAGGGCCTGGTCCAGGGCGGCTTCGTCGAGTTCGCCATCCAGGGCCAGGGCGCCGCTGATGTGGTAGGCGGCGCTCGCCTGGGCGTCCAGGCGGCTGATGAACCACAGCCGCTGCTGGGCGAACGACAGCGGCCGTTCGGCAGCCTCCGGCAGTACCGGGATCGCCGTCAGGGCAGAGCGCGCTGCGCCCGCCATTAGCGGGGCCAGGGCTGCAACGGTCGGGTTCGCGTACAGGGTCGCCAGGGGCAATTCCAGGCCCAGGCGCTGGCGCACCCGCGAGACCCATTGCACCGCCAGCAGTGAATGGCCGCCCAATTCGAAGAAATTGTCGTGCCGGCCGACCCGGGCGACCCCCAGCAGGTCACGCCAGATGGCGGCCATGAGGGTTTCCTGCTCACCCCGCGGAGCTTCGTAGGCCTGACTGCTCCAGGCCTCCTCGCCGGGCAGTGGCAGGGCGCCGCGGTCGAGTTTGCCGTTGGGTGTCAGCGGCAGGGTGTCCAGCGGCATGATGACCGCCGGTACCATATAGCCCGGCAGCCGGTTCGCCAGGGCGTCGCGCAGGGCCGCCGGCGCCAACGGCCCGTGGCCAGGACTGGCCACGGCGTAAGCCACCAGCGCCGGCTCGCGGCCATTGCGCGGGACCGCCAGGACTGCCGCCGCGGCCACTTGCGGCAGGGCCAACAGGGCGCTTTCGATCTCCCCCAGTTCGATGCGGAAGCCGCGGATTTTGACCTGGAAGTCATTGCGCCCCAGGTAGTGGAGCTGGCCGTGGACGTCCCAGAAGCCCAGGTCGCCTGTGCGGTACAGCCGCGCGCCGGGCTGGTCGCTGAAGGGGTCGGCGAGGAAGCGTTCACGGGTCAGGTCGGGTCGCCGGTGGTAGCCGCGTCCAACGCCAGCACCGCCGATGTACAGCTCGCCCGGTACGCCTACGGGCAACCGCTGCATGGCGTCATCGAGGACGTGCACCTGGGTGTTGTCGATGGGCCGGCCGATGTGCGGGACGAAGCCCCCTTCGCGGTCCATCGCAGCCCAGGTCGAGTAGACCGTGGTCTCGGTCGGGCCATAGAGGTTGTTGACCTGACGCACGCGGCTCTGCTCGAACAGGCGCTGCACCAGGGGGCGGGGCAGCGCCTCGCCGGCCAGGTTGACGCTCTCCAACGAGTCCCCCAGGGCTTCTGCGCGCAACAGCGCATCGAGGGCCGAGGGCACCGTATTGAGTAGGCTCAGCTCCGGACGCTGGTCGAGCAGGGCGAGGGCATCGTCCACCAGCTCCAGGGTGCCGCCGCAGGACAGCGGCGCGAAGCATTCGAATACCGACAGATCGAAGTTGATCGAGGTGCTGAACAGGCTCCGGCTGAGCACTTGCGGGGTGAAACTGCCCAGGGCCCAGTCGAGGAAATTGCGCGCGTTGCGGTGTTCGATCATCACCCCCTTGGGTTGTCCGGTGGAGCCGGAGGTGTAGATCATGTAGGCCAGATGCTGGCCTTCCAGCCCCAGGGCCAGCGGCGTGTCGCTGGTCGCGGTTTTGCTGTCGCGCAGCACTTCATCGACGTTCACGCGGTGGCAATCGTCGGCCAGCGCCAGTTCCAGCGGCGCGTCGGCCAGGGTCAGCACCGCCAGCGGGGCGCTGTCGTCGAGCATGTAGGCCAGGCGCTGCGCCGGATAGGCCGGGTCCAGCGGCACGTAGGCACCGCCGGCCTTGAGTACGGCGAGCAGGGCGACGATCAGTTCCGGAGTGCGGCGCAGATGGATGCCGACCCGCGCGTCAGGTCCGACGCCCAGCGCTTGCAGGCGCCGCGCCAGGTGATTGGCCTGGCGGTCGAGCTCTGCGTAGCTGAGCCGGCGGCCCTTGCAGTGCACTGCCAGGGCCTGCGGGGTCTGCCGGGCCTGGGCTTCGAAGCGCTCGTGGAGCAGGGCACGCTGGGGCTGGGGACGCGCCGTGGCGTTGAACCGGGCCAGTTGCGCGAGTTCCGCTGGCGGCAGCACATCCAGGGTCCGGGCCAGACGATGCGGGCTACTGCCCAGGGCTAGCACCAGGCTGGCGAGGGCTTGTTCCAGAAACCCCAAGGCCCGTTGCGCACCCACCGAGCCGGCAATCTGCGCGGTGATGCCAAAGCCCTGACCGAGGTCATCCACCGAGAAGGTGAAGGGGTAATTCGTGCGCTCGGCGGTGCCCAGCACCTGCATGCCAGCGACGCTCTGGTGGGGCATGTCTTCCAGGCTGTAGCGAAAATTCAGCAACGCGCAAAACAGCGGCGTCCCTGCCGGCACGCCACTGCAGCGCTGGGCCAGCGTCAGCGGCGCGTGCTCATGCTCAAGCAGGTCCAGCAGCGCCTGATGGGTGCGCTGCAGGCTGTCGATTACCGAGGTCTGCGCGAAGCCGATGCGCAGCGGCAGGGTGTTGATGAACACCCCCAAGGCCTGGTCCGCCCCCTCGATCCCCTGCAGACGACCCAGCAACACGGTGCCGAACACCACGTCGGCGCGGCCCGTGGCCTTGCCCAATACCAACGCCATGGCCAGGTGGAACAGGCTGGCGACGCTCACCTGGTGGTGGCGTGCCGTTTGCCGCAGGGCCAGCGCCAGCGTCGGGTCGAGGACGCCCCGGGCTTCGTCCAGAGCGCCGGTATTCTGCACGTCCAGCAGGCCGAACGGCGCGGTGGGTTCGCTGACGTCCGCCAGCATGGCTTCGAAAAACCGTTGTTGGCGTGCGCTGTCCTGGCCGTGCCGGGCGTGGGCAACAAAGGCCCGGAACGGCACCGGCTCGCGCAGTTGCGCGGCGCGACCCTGCTGGATCAGCACGATTTCCTCGACCATTCGCTCCAAGGTGGTGTGGTCCAGCACCAGGTGATGGTGCAGCACTTGCAGCAGCCAGCGTTGCCCGGCGGCGTCGAAGGCCTTGACGAGCCGCAGCAGCGGCGCCTGGCGGATATCCAGGCGGCGCTGCCGTGGATTGGTGTGCGCCTGCAACTGGGCGAGGGCGTCGGCCTCGGTGATAGGCAGCACCTCGATGGGCAGTGGCGCGTCACGCCAGACTACCTGCACTGGCTGTTCCAGCCCCTCCCAGGCCAGGGCGGTACGCAGGATGTCGTGGCGGGCGATGACCTGTTGCAGCGCCTGGCAAAAACCGTCCAAGCCGGCTTCGTCGTCGAAGGCCAGGGTGGTGTGCAACAGGTAGGTGTCGCCTTCTTCCTGCAGCAGGTAGTGGAAGAACAAACCTTCTTGCAAAGGCGCCAGGGGGTAGATGTCTTGCACGTTGGCGGCGCCACCTTCGACCTGGGCAACAATGGCGTCGATCTGCGCCTGGGTCAGCTCCACCAAGGGCAGCAGCTCAGGAACGATACGGCTGCAGCCGGCAGGTATCGTCGCCTGCAGCGATGCCAGCTCAAGACTCGGGACCGCCGAGCGCTGTGCCAGGCAGTCGGCCAGCGCGGCGACACTGGGGGCGCCGAACAGCGTGCGTACATCCAGCGGCCAGCCCTGTACCCGCAGCTGTTCCACCAGTTGCACCGCCAGTAACGAATGCCCGCCGAGGGCGAAGAAGTTGTCCTGCCGACCGACTCGCGGCACGCCGAGGACCTCGGCCCACAACTCGGCGAGTCGGGTTTCCACTGGCCCTTGGGGCGCTTCGTAGCAGTGCAGGGCGAAATGCTGTTCGTCGGGCTCGGGCAGGGCGTGGCGGTCGAGCTTGCCGTTGGCGGTCAGCGCGAAACCGTCCACCTGGACGAAAGCTGCCGGCAGCATGTAGTCCGGCAGCACGGCTGCCAGGCGGGCGCGCAGGGCGTTGGGCTCTTGCGCTTCGGTGGCGCTGAAGTAGGCCAGCAGGCGCTGCTGGGCATCGGCCAGCACCAGCGCCTCGTCGATCCCCGGCAGGGCCTTGAGCTGGGCTTCGATTTCCCCCAACTCGATGCGAAAGCCACGGATCTTCACCTGGAAATCATTGCGGCCCAGAAACAGCAGCACGCCGTCGGCGCGCCAGCGCACCAGGTCGCCAGTGCGGTACAACCGTGCCCCGGGCGCCTGGCTGAAGGGGTTGGCGACGAAGCGTTCTTCGCTCAGTCGGGGTTGGTTCAGGTACCCCAGGGCGAGCCCATCACCACCGACGTAGAGCTCGCCGACCACCCCAATCGGCACTGGGCGGCGCTGTTCATCCAGCACGTAGACCTGGGTGTTGCCCACGGGCCGGCCGATGGGAATGTCACCGGCCAACGCATCCGCGAGGGTGATGGCGTGAGTGGTGGTGAAGGTGGTGTTTTCCGTCGGCCCGTAGCCGTTGAGCAAGTGCTGGGGTGGCGAATGGCGCAGGACCTTTTCGATGCGCCGCGGATCGAGCACGTCGCCGCCGACCATCAGGTAGCGCAGCGCGTCGAAGGCCGGCGCCAGGGCCTCGGCGTACTGATGGAACAGCCCGGCGGTGAGCCAGAGCACGCTGACTTCGTGGTGCAGCAGATGCTCGTTGAAGCGGGCCGCGTCCAGCAGGGTTTCCCTGGGGCAGACCACCAGGCAGCCGCCGTTGAGCAGTGCGCCCCAGATCTCCAGGGTACTGGCGTCGAAGGCCGGATTGGCGGCGAGGGCGAAGCGGTCCTGGGCGGTGAACTCGGCGAAGCCGTTGTTGCGCACCAGCCGGGTGATGGCGCGGTGCGGCACCTGCACACCCTTGGGCGTTCCGGTGGAGCCGGAGGTGTACATGATGTAGGCCGGTGCTTCGCTCGACACTGTCACAGGTTGACGCGGCGGGATGGGTTCGTCCGCAGTCGCAAGGCGATCCCAAGGGCACAAGATCTGGTAGCCGGTACCTTGCACCGGCGCGTCCGGGTTTTCACAGAGCAGCCAGGCGCTGGCACAGTCGTCCAGCAACGCGCGTTGACGCTGCAGCGGGGTGGCGGTGTCGATGGGCACGTAGGTCGCGCCGTTTTTCAGGATCGCCAGGACCGCCGTGACCAAGCGCGGGCCGCGCGCAAGGCTCAGGGCGACCCGGGCGCCCGGGGTGACGCCGTGCTCGGCCAACCAGTGCGCGAGCTGCTCGGCCTGTTGGTCGAGCTGGCGGTAACTGAGCAAGTGTTCGCCGTCCTGCACCGCGGTGGCGTCGGGCCGGCGCTGGGCCTGGGCCTCGAACAGACGGTGCAGGGGCTCGTCGGCAGGGTAATCGCGGGTGGTTTCATTGAATCCGTGGAGCACCTGCCGACGTTCGTCCGCGCCGAGGATCGACAGCGCCTGGAGCGGCAACTGGTCGTTCTCGACCATCGCCTGCAACGTGGCGCACAGCGCCTGCCAGTGACGCTCCACGGTGCCGGGGTCGAACAGCGCCGTGGCGTAGGTCAGCCGACCGCCGATCGCGCCATCGCGCTCATACAGGTTCAGGGTCAGGTCGAACTTGGCGCTGTCCTCACCGGTGGACAGCGGGGTCACTTCCAGGTCGCCCAGGGCCAGGCTCGGCTGCGGAGCATTCTGCCAGGCCAGCATGACCTGGAAGATCGGACTGTGAGCCAACGAACGCGACGGGTTCAAGGCTTCCACCAATTGCTCGAAAGCCAGCTCCTGATGGGCCTGGGCATCCAGCGCAGTGCGCCGCACCTGGGCCAGCAGCTCGCCGACCTGGCTGACCCGGTCGAGGCGCACCCGCAACGCCTGGGTGTTGACGAAGAAGCCGATCAGCGGCTCGACCTCGGCACGGGTGCGATTCGCCAGCACCGAGCCGATGACCAGGTCATCCTGACCCGACAACCGGCCAAGGACCACCGACCAGGCGGCCAGCACGGTCATGAACAACGTCGTGCCGTGGCGTTCGTTCAAGTGCTTGAGGGACCGCACCAGTGCGGCGTCGATGCTCAGCTCCAGGCTGGCTCCGGTGAAGTCCTGTCGGGCCGGGCGCGGCCGGTCCAGGGCCAGGTTCAACGAAGGGGGCGCGTCGGCCAGTTGGGTGCGCCAGTAGTTCAGTTGCTCAGCGATGCGTTGCGCCTGGCGTGGGGAGCGTTGCCACAGGGCGTAGTCGGCGTACTGGATGGCCAGCGGTGGCAACGGATCGGCTTGCCCCCGGCTGAAAGCCCGGTACAGCTCGCTCAACTCCCGGGTCAGCACGCCCAGGGACCAGGCGTCGCCGACAATGTGGTGCAAGGTCACCAGCAGGACGTGCTCCTGCTCGGCCAGGCGCAACAGGCGGGTGCGAAACAGCGGGCCGCCGGCCAGATCGAAAGGCGCCTGGGCTTCAGCGATGTAATGGGCCTGCAACTGTGCTGGCGACTGATCCCGCAGGTCGTGGCATGGCATCAGCAGCGAATGCCCGGGATCCACCACCTGGCACGGCTCGCCGCCGTCGGACACAAAACGGCTGCGCAAGGCTTCGTGCCGCTCGACGATGCGCGCCAGCGCGGCGCCCAGGGCCGCTTCATTCAGCTCACCGCGCAGCCGCAGGCCTCCGGCCATGTGGTAGGCCGCGCTGGCCTGGGCATCCAGGTGCGCGATGAACCATAGGCGTTGTTGGGCAAACGACAACGGCAGCCGCGCCGGCCGTGGACCGGCCGGGATCGGCGCCGCGCCGTGGAGCCCGGCCGCGCCCAGGGCTTCGATGGTCCGTGCCTGGCGTTGCAGAGTCGGGTGATCGAACACACTGGCCAAGGGCAGTTCGACGCGCAATTGCTGACGCAGTTGGGAGACCAATTGCACCGCCAGCAGAGAGTGGCCACCGGCCTGGAAAAAGTGCTCGTCGCGGCCGATCCGTGGCCGGCCCAACAGGCGCCCCCAGATCGTCGCCAGTTGGTTTTCCAGCGGCCCCATGGGCGCTTCGAAGTGTCCGCTGGCGGCCTGTTCCGGTGCCGGCAGCGCGCTGCGATCGAGCTTGCCGTTGGGCGTCAGTGGCAGGGCGGGCAGGGCCACGTAGGCGCTGGGTTGCATGTACTCGGGCAATACCGCCGCCAGGGCGTCGCGCAGTACCGCCTCGTCAGACGCCGCTTCCGGCTGGGCCACCCAATACGCCACCAGCCGCGCATCGCCGCTCGGCGCCTGACGAGCCACGACCACGGCATGCTGCACCCCCGGGACACGCGCCAGGGCGCTTTCGATCTCGCCCAGTTCGATACGATAGCCGCGCACCTTGACCTGGAAGTCGTTGCGCCCCAGGTAGAGCAGTTGTCCATCCTCGGTCCAGCGACCGAGGTCGCCGGTGCGGTACATCCGCGCGCCGGGCTGGGCTGCGAAGGGGTCCGGGAGGAAACGCTCCTCGGTCAGCGCCGGCCGGTTCAGGTAACCCCGAGCGACACCGGCGCCGCCGATGTACAGCTCGCCCACCACACCACGGGGCACCAGTTGCCGGTGCGCATCGAGCAGGTAGACCTGGGTGTTGTCCAGCGGTCGACCGATGCCCGGCACGAAGCCTTCGGCGCGGTCCATCGTCACCCAGGTCGAATAGGTGGTGGTTTCCGATGGTCCATACAGGTTGCACAGGCGCTGCACGTCACTGTGGGCGAAGATCCGTTGCACCAGGCCCTGCTTGAGTGGTTCGCCGGCCAGGTTGACCACCCGCGTCGAGGCCGGGATCGCCGCGGCCCCCACCAGCGCATCGAGCGCCGACGGCACGCTGTTGATCAGGGTGACGGGCACCGGACGGTCGAGCAGGGCCAGGGCATTGGTGGCCAGGTGCAGGGTCGCGCCAGCGGCCAGGGGCACGAAATATTCGAAGACCGCCAGGTCGAAGTTGATCGAGGTGGCGAACAGGCTCTCGCGCAGACTTTCGGCGTCGAAGGCGCGCAGCGCCCAGTGCAACAGGTTGCAAGCATTGCGGTGCTCGATCATCACGCCCTTGGGCAGGCCGGTGGAACCCGACGTATAGATCACGTAGGCCAGGTGCGCGCCGGTCAGGCCCAGGCGCGCCGGGTCCGGGTTGTCGGCCGGTTGCTCGGCCAGACGGGCCTGGGTCTGCGGATCGTCCAGGCACAGGGCGGTGCAACCCGCCGGTGCCGTCACGCTGGCTTGCAGTGCGGTGGTCGTCAGCAACGCCTGAGGCGCGCTGTCTTCGAGCATGTGCGACAGCCGCTCGCGCGGGTACGCCGGGTCCAGCGGCACATAGGCCGCGCCGGCCTTGAGGATGCCGAGCAGGGCGACCAGCAGATGCGGGCCACGCTCCAGGCAGATCGCTACCCGGCTGTCCGGCTGCACGCCGGCGCCCAGCAACAGGTGGGCAAGGCGATTGGCCTGGGCGTTGAGCGCTCCATAGGTCAACGGACTGGCGCCATCGGCCGCGTCGAAACGCGCGGCGATGGCCTGGGGCTGGCGTTCGGCCTGGCGCTCCAGGGCCAGGTGCAACAGGTCCCGTTCGGGCAGCGGCCGGGCAGTAGCGTTGAACGTGTGCAGCAGTTGCTCACGCTCCGCCTCCGGGAGTATCGAAAGATGGCAGGCCAGGCGCTGGGGTGTACCTTCCAGCGCGTTGAGCAGGTTATCCAGGGCCGTTTGCAGCCAGCCAAGCACCGGGGCTGCGCCCACCAGGGGATCGATTTGCAGGCTCAGCGAAAACCCATCGCCCAGGTCGTCGACCGACAGGTTGAAAGGATAGTTGGTGCGTTCCTCACCGCCCAGAACCTGCATGCCATCGAGCACCGGGGCAGGCCCCTGGGCCGTGCTGTGCCGGTAGTTGAGCAGCGCCGAGAACAGCGCCGTGCCGTTGGGCAGCGCGCTGCAGCGTTGGGCCAGGCCCAAGGGCGCGTGCTCATGGGCGATCAACCGGCTGAGTAACCCATGGGTGTCGCGCAGCGCCTGCCTCACCGGCACCGCCAGGCGCACCCGCAACGGCAACGTATTGATGAACAGGCCCATGGCGGTGGCTGCTTCGGCGGCGCCCAGCAGGCGACCGAACATCACCGTGCCGAACACCACATCGTCACGGCCGCTGGTCTTACCCAGCACCAGGGCCCAGGCCAGATGGAACAGGCTGGCGCTGCTGACTTCCAGGCGGCGCGACAGTTCGCGGATGCGCCGGCTCAGATCCAGCGCCAGTGGCACTTCCAGGGTCTGCACCTGGCTGCCGTCGCCGCGCACATCGAGCAGCCCGCAGGGCGCGGTGGGCTCGTCGATATCGCCAAGCAGCTCGGTGAAGAATGCCGCGTGTTGCGCTTCGCTCAGGCCCTGACGGGCGCGCACCACGAAATCACGGAACGGGCGTGGCGGTTGCAAGTCGGCCAGGCGGCCCTGCTGGATCGCCGCGACCTCGCTCACCAGCCGCTCCAGCGATGTATGGTCCATCACCGCATGGTGGTGCAGCAGTTGCAGCAGCCAGCGACCGTTTGCCGGATCCGCTGCAGCCACCGCGCGCATCAGGGGTGCCTGGCGCAGGTCCAACCGATGCTCCCTGGGATCGGTCCAGGCGCGCAGCGCGGTGGCCACGTCGCCCGCGGGCGGGCTGAACAGTTCCAGCGTCAGCGGGGCCTGACGCCACACCACCTGGACCGGCGCGTCGAGACCTTCCCAGGCCAGCGCGGTGCGCAGGATGTCGTGGCGGGCGATGGCCTGGTTGAGAGCGTCCATGAAGCGGCGCAGGCGCGGTTCGTCATCGAAGGCCAGTAGCACGTGCAGCAGGTAGGTATCGCCGCGCTCCTGGAGCAGGTGGTGGAAGAGGATGCCGGCCTGCAGGGGCACCAGCGGGTAGATGTCCTGGATATTGGCGGCACCGCCCGGAACGCTGGCGACAATGCCCTCGATCTGAGCCGCCTCGAGCTGGCAAAGGTCGAGCAGCGCCGGGGTGATGACGGTGGTACCCGCCAGCAGTCCGCTGGTGCCGGCGGGCTGTGCCGCGGGCTGGCGCAGGGCTTCGATCAGCGCCGGCTTGTGGCTGCGCAGGAGGGCGATCAGTTCCTGGTCGGCCAGAACTTCATCGTCGGCCACCACCGAGAGTTGGTCGCCGCGCAACGACAGGGTCACGCCGCGGTGTTTGAGCAGAGCCAGCAATTGATCCGCAGTCACAGGAGCAGTTCCTTCAATGGAGTAGTGGCCGCGGCCAGACCGGCAAGGGTCGGTGCGGTGAACAATTGGCTGATGTCGACCCGCAGGTGGTGCTGGCGCATGCGCTCCACCAGCCCCATGGCAATCAGCGAGTGGCCGCCGAGGGCGAAGAAATTGTCGTGTCGGCTGACCCGCTCGACGTTCAGCAGCTCGCACCAGATGGCCGCCAGGGCTATTTCGATGTCGCCTTGGGGGGCTTCGTAACGGGTTTGCACGTACGCCTGGGCGTCGGGTTCGGGCAGGGCGTTGCGGTCGAGCTTGCCGTTGGCAGTCAACGGCAGGCTATCGAGGCGCACATAGGCGCTGGGCAGCATCGACTCGGGCAAGCGTTCGCCCAGGGCCGTCCGAGCCTGTGCCGGCGTCGGTGGCGCGTCGCCCAGCAGGTACGCGATCAGTCGGGCCACGCCATGGCGATCGGGACGACCGACCACCACCGCCTGCCGAACACCGGGCAGTGTCAACAGATGGCTTTCGATTTCCCCCAGCTCGATGCGGTGCCCATGGATCTTCACCTGGAAATCGGTGCGGCCAAGGTAGCTGAGGTTGCCATCAAGCTCCCAGCGACCGAGGTCGCCGGTGCGGTACAGCCGCGCGCCGGGCTGGGTCGAGAATGGGTCGGCGATGAACCGCTCCCGGGTTAGCGCCTCGCGCTGCCAGTAGCCACGGGCCACGCCTCGGCCGCCAATGTGGATTTCACCCACCACCCCCGGCGGCGCGCGCCGACCGTGATGATCGAGCACGTGCACTTGAGTATTGGGCAGGGGCAGGCCAAGGCTGGGCAGCGGATGCTGATCCAGCCAGGCGCTGGTGGTGTCGACCGTGCATTCGGTCGGGCCGTAGACGTTCAGCACCCGCACACCGGGCTCGTCGGCCAGTTGCTGCCAGAGCTCTGCGGGGACGGCCTCGCCGCCGAGCAGCAGGCGGCGGGGCAACGGCTGGGGCAGGGCCAGCGTCTGGCGATGCTTGAGCAGCGCCTGCAACTGGGTCGGGGTGCAGTCGAATAGGGTTACCTGCCGGCTCTGCAGGTAATCGAGCAGGGCCGCCGCGTCCAGGCGCACGCGTTTTGGAATCAACACCAGGCAGTGGCCGCTCAGCCACTGACACAACTGCTGGACCGAGGCGTCGAAGGCCACCGAGGCGTTGAGCGAGCAGCGCGTACCGGCCGGCAGGTCAGCCAGACGCTGGTGCAACCCGGCCCAGAGGTTGAGCACCGAGTGGTGCTCGACCATGACGCCCTTGGGCTGGCCGGTGGAGCCTGAGGTATAGATCAGATAGGCGAGGTCGCTGGACTGGGTGCCGATGTCCGGATCGTCGGTTGCGGCCTGCTGCCAGGCGGCACCAACGGCATCCAGGCAGATCAGCGGCCCGGCGTCGAATGTCGGCAGCCCCTCGCGCACTCGCTCCTGGGTGAGCAGCGCCCCCGGAGCGCTGTCTTGCAGCATGAAGGCCAGCCGCGGAGCCGGATAATCAGGGTCCAGCGGTACATAGGCGCAGCCGGCTTTCCACACCGCCAGCAAGGCGATCGCCAGGTGCGCTTCGCGGTCCAGGCATACCGCGACCCGTTGCCCGGGCCGTACGCCCTGGTCCAGCAAGTGATGGGCCAGGCGGTTGGCCTGTTCGTCGAGCTGTCGAAAGCTCAGTTGGCGGTGCTCGTCGATCAGCGCAAGGACGTCGGGGTGGCGAGCGGCCTGCTCGGCGAAGCGCCCGTGGAGGGTGCCGTCGGGCGCTGACACGGACGGCACTGGATTGAGGCGATTCAACCGGGCCTGCTCGGCGGCGGGTAATACGTCCAATGACTGGATGTGCCCATCGTCGGTCTGTTCCAGCGCTTCCACCAGGGCGTGCAGGGCCGTCAGCATGAAGCCCAGCAGCCGTTCCGGCGCATGGTCGGGGTGGGTCTGGGCGGTCAGCGAAAAACCTTCGCCCAGATCGTCCACCGCCAGGTTGAAGGGGTAATGGGTTCGCTCCTCGCTGTGCAGCAGGGTCATGCCGGGCATGGCCTGGTGCACATTGGCCTGGCCGGCATGGCTGTAGCGGTAATTGAACAAGGCGCTGAACAACGCCGTCCCCGGCGCGACCGCGCTGCAACGCTGGGCCAGGGCCAGCGGGGTCTGCTCGTGGCAGAGCAGACCGTTGAGGGTGTCCTGGACCTGCCGCAGGATGGCGTGGACGCCGCCGTCCAGGCGCACCCGCAGTGGAAGGGTGTTGATGAACAGGCCCAAGGTCCGGTCGGCGTGGGTGCCGGCCTGCAGGCGGCCGAACAGTACCGTGCCAAAGACCACATCGTCGCGCCCACTCAGGCGCCCCAGCACCAGGGCCCAGGCCAGGTGGCAGACACTCGCCGCGCTCACCCCGTGGGCTTCGGCCTGGCGACGCAGGCGGCGCGCCAGCTCCGGTGCCAGCGGCTGCTGGTGTTCCAGGGCCTGCCAGCGGGGATCGGTTTGCAGGTCAAGGTCGAAGGGCAGGGTGGGTTCATCCAGATCGCCCAACTGCTCGCTGAAAAAAGCGCGGGCGGCGGCCACCGCTTCTGGTCGCCGGGCCTGGGCCACCAAGGCTCGGGTGCTGGTGGGCGGCGGCAGGTCCGCCGGGCGTCCGCCCTCGATCAGGGCGATCTCTTCGATCATCAATTCCAGGGAGGTGTGATCGACCACCACGTGGTGATGCAACAGCAGCAACAGCCAGCGCTCCTGCGCCGGGTCAAAGGCCACCCGGGCCTCGATCAGCGGGGCCTGTCGCAGGTCGAGGCGGTAGTGGCGCGGGTCGGCACTGGCCTGTAGCCGCGCCGCGATATCGTCACCCTCCAGCGCCAGGCGCCGAGGCGTGAACGCGACCTGCCGCAGCACCACCTGCACGGGTTCCTCCAGGTCCTCCCAGAGCACCAGGGTGCGCAGCGCGTCGTGCCGGCCGATGACCTGGCCCAGCGCCGCGCAGAAACGTTGCAGGCGCGCCTCGTCGGTAAAGGCCAGCAGGCTGCGCAGCACATAACGATCGCCCTCGCGCTGGGCGCGGTGGTGATAGAGCATGCCCTCCTGCAAGGGGCCCAGTGGATAAATGTCCTGAATATTGCCGGCGCCGCCGGGCACTCGCGCCGCGATCAGGTCGATCTGTGCCTGGGGAAGGGTCACCAGATCCAGCATCTGCGGGCTGATGCGGGCGCACGGGGTCGGGATGGCGCTTACGCTTGGTGCCGGCGCCGGAACGCTGGCCAGTTTTTCCAGGCGCAGGGCCTGGGCGGCCAGTGTCGAGCGTTCGAACACGCTGCGTATGTCCAGGTCCCAGCCATTGCGGCGCAACTGTTCGAGTAATTGCACCGCCAGCAACGAATGCCCGCCAAGGCTGAAGAAGTCGTCGTCACGGCTGATTTCCGAGACGCCCAGCACCTGGGTCCAGATGGCCGCCAGCCGCCGTTCGGTGTCCCCTTGCGGCGCCTGCCTGACGGCACTGCTGGCCTGGGCCTCGGGCAACGGCAGGGCCTGGCGATCAAGTTTGCCGTTGGGCGTCAGTGGCAGTTGCTGCAGGGCGACGCAGGCGCTGGGCAGCATATAGTCCGGCAAGCGACTTTCCAGATAGGCGCGTACTTCAGCCAAGTCCGGAACGGGCGTGGTCGAAACCTGCGCTATCAGATAGGCCACCAACCGCGGATCACCGGCAGGGCCAGGCTGCGCCAGCACCACCGCTTCGCGCACCGCCGGCATGCCCAGCAACTGCGTTTCGATCTCCCCGAGTTCGATGCGGAACCCGCGTACCTTGACCTGGAAGTCATTGCGTCCCAGGTAATCCAGCGAACCATCGGCTCGCCAGCGCCCCAGGTCACCGGTGCGGTACATGCGCGCCTGGGGATCCTCGACGAAGGGGTCGGACAAAAAGCGCTCTTGGGTCAGCTCGGCACGATTGAGATAACCCCGCGCCACGCCTGCTCCGCCGATGTAGATCTCACCGGCCACGCCCAACGGCACCGGCTGGCGATGACGGTCAAGCAGGTAGACACGGGTGTTGTCCAGGGGCCGGCCGATGCCGGGCCGGTAGCCCCCCGCACGGTCCATCGACAGCCAGGTGGAATAGGTGGTGGTTTCCGTTGGCCCATAGAGATTGCAGACCCGTTGCGTCGTGCTGCGGGCGAACAATTGTTCCACCAGTCGCGGCTTGAGCGGTTCGCCCGCCAGGTTGACCACCCGGGTGCTGTCGGGGACGGCGCCGACCCTGACCAGTTCTTCCACCGCCGAGGGTACGCTGTTGATCAGCGACACCGGGCAGGGTCGGGCCACCAACGCCAGGGCGTTCTCCACCAGGTGCAGGGTCGCGCCGGCGGCGAGAGGGACGAAGCATTCGAAGACCGCCAGGTCGAAGTTGATCGACGTGGCGAACAGGCTGCGGCGCCATTCCTCGGCGTCGAAGCTGCGTAGCGCCCAATGCAGCAAGTTGCAGGCGTTGCGGTGCTCGATCATCACGCCCTTGGGCACGCCGGTGGAGCCCGAGGTGTAGATGACGTAGGCCAGGTGCGCTGGGCCCAGGTCCGCAACCCTGGGGTTTTCCGTGGGCAGGGTCGCCAACCGGTCCCGCAACTGCGCTGCATCCAGGCACCAGCATTCGACCGCCGTGGCCGGTAATCCACTGACCACGGCCTGGCTGCTCAGGACCAGCCGGGGCGCGCAGTCTTCGAGCATGTGCGCAAGACGCGCCGGCGGGTAGTTGGGGTCCAACGGTACGTAGGCCGCGCCGGCCTTCAAGGTGGCGAGCAGGGCGATCAACAGGTCTGGACCACGTTGCAGGCTGATCGCTACCCGGTCATCGGGGCGCACCCCGGCCGTCAGCAGGGCGTGGGCCAACTGGTTCGCCTGCTGATTAAGCTGGGCATAGCTGAGCTGGGCTCCCGCGGGCGTTTCGAACTGCGCCGCCATGGCGTCGGGATGCAGTGCCGCCTGCCGCTCGAAGGGCTGGTGCAGCAGGGTGTCCCGTGGATGCGCCTGCCGTGTGGCGTTGAATTCTTCCAGCAGTTGCTGGCGTTGCTCCAGAGGTAGGATGTCCAAGGCACAGGCACGGGTGGCCGGTGCGGTTTCCAGGGTCTGTGCAACCACCTCCAGGGCCCGAATCATTTGCGCAAGGACCGCGTCGACGCAGACTGAACGATGGACCTGTCCGGTCAGGGCAAAGCCGTCGCCGAGGTCATCGATGGACAGGCAGAACGGGTAGTTGCTGCGCTCCTCGCTGCCCAGCAGGCGCACCCCGGGCAGGTCGAAATCTGGGCGGGCCGAGCGTTGTGCCTGGCTGTGGCGAAAGTTCAGCAGCGCTGAGAACAACGCTGCCTGGGTGGGCAGTGCAGTGCAACGTTGGGCCAAGGCCAGCGGCGCGTGTTCATGGGCGAGCAGTTCGGTCAGTCGTCCATGGGTCTGGCGCAAGGCGCTATACAGGGGCATGTCGAGGTCGATGCGCAGGGGCAGGGTATTGATGAACAGCCCCAGGGCCTGCTCCACCTGCTGGCCGGCACTGAAGCGACCGAACAGCACCGTGCCGAAGACCACGTCGTCGCGGCCGCTGGCCTTGCCCACCACCATGGCCCAGGCCAGGTGGAACAGGCTGGCGACGCCCACCGCCTGGGTCTTGGCCAGTTGCCGCAGGCGGCGGGCCAGGGCGGGGTCGAGTGAGCGCTGGGCCTCGCGGTTGTCGCGGCCGGAACCCTGGATGTCGTGCAGCGCGTAGGGCAGGGTCGGTTCGTCGAGCGTGCCGAGCAGCCGCTGGAAATAGGCCTCGGCGCTGGCCTGGCGCCGGTGCTCGCGGGCCTGGGCGACGAACCGGCGAAACGCCACGGTCGGAGGCAGCGGATGCCCGGGATCTTGCATCAAGGTGCGGACTTCGCCGAACAACAGCGCCAGGGTGGCGTGGTCGATGGCCAGGTGGTGGTGGACCAACTGCAACTGCCATTGGCCGCTGGGCATGTCGAAGCGCACGTAGGCCTGGGCCAGGGGCGCGCGGCGGATGTCCAGGGGCTGTTCGGCGAAGGCGTCGCATGCCGCCAGCCAGACCACCGGCAGGGGCGCCTCGCGCCAGACCACTTGCACCGGCTCGTCCAGGCCTTCCCAGAGCACGGCGCTGCGCAGGATGTCATGGCGGGCGATCACCTGATCGAAGGCGGCGATGAAGGCGTCCAGCAGTGGGCGGCTTTCGAAGGCCAGCGTCGCGCGTAACAGGTAGGCGTCGTCGGTCGGTTGCAGCAGGTGCTGGAACAGCAAGCCTTCCTGCAGGGGCGCCAGGGGATAGATGTCCTGCACGTTGGCGGCGCCGCCTTCCACCGCCGTCACGATCAGGTCGACCTGAGACTGTGGCAGGCTGAGCAACGGCAGCATGGCCGGGGTGATGCGCTTGCAGTCCGGCGCGATGGCGGGTGCCTCAGGCAGCGCCTGTGATTTGGCCGGACCCAGCGGGTTCTCCAGCAGCAATGCGAGATTGAGCAGGTTCGCCGCGCTGAACAAGGTCCCCACGTCCAACTGCCAGCCTTCGGCCCGCAACTGCTCGACCATCTGCACCGCCAGCAACGAATGCCCGCCGAGGGCGAAGAAGTTGTCCTGCCGACCGACCCGCGGCACTCCGAGGACCTCGGCCCACAGTTTGGCGAGGCGGGTTTCCACTGGCCCTTGGGGCGCTTCGTAGCAGTGCAGAGCGAAATGCTGTTCGTCGGGCTCGGGCAGGGCGTGGCGGTCGAGCTTGCCATTGGCGGTCAGCGCGAAACCTTCCACCTGGACGAAAGCCGCCGGCAGCATGTAGTCCGGCAGCACGGCCGCCAGGCGGGCGCGCAGGGCATTGGGCTCGTGCGACTCGGTGGCGCTGAAGTAGGCCAGCAGGCGCTGCTGGGCATCGGCCAGCACCAGCGCCTCGCCGATCCCCGGCAGGGCCTTGAGCTGGGCTTCGATTTCCCCCAACTCGATGCGAAAGCCACGGATCTTCACTTGGAAATCATTGCGGCCCAGAAACAGCAGCACGCCGTCGGCGCGCCAGCGCACCAGGTCGCCAGTGCGGTACAAGCGTGCCCCGGGCGCCTGGCTGAAGGGGTTGGCGACGAAGCGTTCTTCGCTCAGTCGGGGTTGGTTCAGGTACCCCAGGGCGAGCCCATCACCACCGACGTAGAGCTCGCCGACCACCCCAATCGGCACTGGGCGGCGCTGTTCATCCAGCACGTAGACCTGGGTGTTGCCCACGGGCCGGCCGATGGGAATGTCACCGGCCAACGCATCCGCGAGGGTGATGGCGTGAGTGGTGGTGAAGGTGGTGTTTTCCGTCGGCCCGTAACCGTTGAGCAAGTGCTGGGGTGGCGAATGGCGCAGGACCTTTTCGATACGCCGCGGATCGAGCACGTCGCCGCCGACCATCAGGTAGCGCAGCGCGCCGAAGGCCGGCGCCAGGGCCTCGGCGTACTGATGGAACAGCCCGGCGGTGAGCCAGAGCACGCTGACTTCGTGGTGCAGCAGGTGCTCGTTGAAGCGGGCCGCGTCCAGCAGGGTTTCCCTGGGGCAGACCACCAGGCAGCCGCCGTTGAGCAGCGCGCCCCAGATCTCCAGGGTACTGGCGTCGAAGGCCGGATTGGCGGCGAGGGCGAAGCGGTCCTGGGCGGTGAACTCGGCGAAGCCGTTGTTGCGCACCAGCCGGGTGATGGCGCGGTGCGGCACCTGCACGCCCTTGGGCGTTCCGGTGGAGCCGGAGGTGTACATGATGTAGGCGACATCGCCGGCTTCGCGGGTCGGGTGGGATTCAGCCAATACATGGTCTGGCGCTGCAACGTCAATGAAGCGGACGTTTTCCAGTGCGGGCCGATCGTCACCCGCCACCAGCAGCCAGGCGCTGCCACAGTCCGCCAGTACCCGCGCCTGATGGGCCGTCGGGGCCTCCCGGTCGATGGGTACATAGCATGCGCCGCGCTTGAGGATCGCCAGGATCGACACGATCAACGCCGCCCCCCGGGCCAGGCACAGCGCCACCGCATCACCGGCGCCAATCCCACAGGCCGCCAAATGCCCAGCCAGGCGCTCGGCCCGTTGGTCGAGCTGGCGGTAGCTCAGGGTCTGCGCGCCGTCCAGCAGCGCACACGCATCGGGGCGCCGTTGCACCTGCCCGGCGAAGAGCACAGGCAGCGGTTCATCGGCCGGGTAGTCATGGCTGGTGGCATTGAAATCGTCAAGGATCTGCTGCCGTTCGGCTGTGTCCAGCAGCACCCAGTCGCCCAGGGCCCGGGTTGGCTCGGCGAGGACCTGATCGCTCAAGCACTCCAGGCGCCGCAGGTGCATGGCCATTTGTTCGGCACTGAACAGTCGCGGGTCGTAGTTGAATTCCAGAAAAGGTTCGGCCTGGGCTTCGTAATGCCGCAGATAGATCGCCAGCGGATAGCGCTCAAAACCGTTGTGCCAGGTACGCAGAGCGCAGCGGGCCGAGGCAAGGTTGACGTCGCCGGGGTACTGTTCGACCGACAGCATCAGCTCGAACAACTGGCCGGGATGGCCGGCGCGAGCCCGCAACTCACGATGCAGACTTTGCAGGGGGTAGCGCTGGTGGCGGTAGCTGCGCAGGGTCTGGCTGGCTACCCTTTGCACGGTCTCGACGAAGCTGGCGGCGGGGTCGACCTCGACCGTCAGCGGCAGCACCGAGGAGAACATGCCCACGGTCCGTTTCTGCAGGGGATTGCTGCGGTTGTGCACCGGAACGCCGATGACCAATCGCTCACGCTGGTCGGTCACCCGGCTGAAGTAGCCGGCCAGCAATGCGCTCAGACAATGGCTCAACGTCGCGCCCTGGGTTTTTGCCCACTGGGTCATGAGGGCCAGGCGCTGGTGGCCCAGGGTCCAGATCGCCTGGGCACTGGGCTGCGGCTCGCTGGTGCTGGCCGGATCACGGGACGGCGAAGCACTCTGGAACAACGGTTCCGGCAATGCCGGGAACTGCTCCAGCCAGAAATCCCGCGCCTTGGCGTGGCGCGCCGAATCAAGGTAATCGCGGTCGCTGGCGACAAAGCTGCGATAGCCCTGAGCCAACACCGGGTCCAGTTGGAGTGGCTCGCCGACGAACAGTTGGTTATAGGCGGCGCTGACAGCCTGGCCGACCAGGCCCACCGAAGTGCCGTCGCTGATCAGGTGATGGTAACGGCTGTTCCACAGCGCATGGGTGTCGGACAGTTGAAACCATTCCATGCCCCACAGAGGTTGCCCGCGGAGCGAGAACGGCGTGCGATTCAATTGCTCGATGGCGGCCATGGCCCGGCCTTCGGACTCACCGCGCCAATCGTGGAAGGTGAACGGCGTCTGCAAGTGCTCGGCGACCTGCTGCTGCACCTGCCCGTCGCGGTCGCTGATCATCAGCCGCAACGCATCGAATTGGGCCACCACGGCTCGCAGCGCCACGGCGAACAGCGCGTGGTCCACCGTGCCGTGGATTTCCACGGTTACGCCGATGTTGTAGGAGGGCGTGTCGGGCGATAGCAGTTGGTCGAGCCAGACGGATTGTTGCGTGGAACTCAACGAAATGCATCGCGGTTCGATCATGACACCTCCTTGTGCAGGGGTCGTGCCCCTGGGTCGACGCGGCAAGGCTTGTGGCCTGCGCGATACGGACCGGTCCTGTTTAGAAAACAACGGCAGACAAGCCTCGACGCCGCTCCCCTGGCCGGATATGGCCGCGCTGGAAACGGATTTCCGGCGTCTTTCGATGGGTGGGACGGGCTTGGTGCGCATTTAAAATAACAGCGCTTTTGCAGATGGGAAGCATTTTTTAATAGTTGTACGATGTCGTATCGGAATCATTTCCCGCCCCGCCGCGGGCTAGAGCTGCCGCGCAGGCTTGAGCCCGTGGGTTGTGTGATCGCTCACCGGGGGTCGGTCCCGCCCCTTGCAGGCGGGGGACATGGAGAGGTGAGCGTAGGGGAGGCCGACAGGATGGAACGGCGAACGGTGCAGGCGCTGGAGATCGTACATCACTTGCTGAAGCAGGTTGTCCCCGCGCAACGTTACTTGTTTGGCAAGCGTCCGGCCAACATTTGAGTTCAGCCAACTAAGGTGATAGGCAATGAAAAAACCACGCTTGGCCTGACAGCTACCTGGATAGTCTGCGCATCATTTAGTCAAACCGTCACGTCGACCTTATTGGCGCCTACGGTCATCTGGGTGACGGTTTCATGCGTCATCCGCTCGCCCTTGCTCCACAGCTGGGAGGAGAAGAAGCCGTTCAGGGTCTCAGCGTTTGGGGTTGTCCCTTTTTTAAGGAATAGGGCACCCAGATCGATGGTGTTGGCGAAGTTGTCCTTGTTCAGAATGTACCCACCCGTAAAGTTGCCACCCCACGTAGCGTCGGCGGCCACCAGGGCGATGGAGGCGTCGCGGTAGCTGCTCGCTGCCGATTTCAACTCACTGGAAGCATTCAGCCGCTCGTTCAGCCGATCCATGTCGGAAGCGCTGAGCTGGCGTGAACTGTCGAGGACCTTGAGGCTGCCATCCGCTTCGATGGTGAAGCCAAATTTCTTCTCGGCGAGATCCGGATCGGTGTGAGCCAACGCTGATTGGAACTCTTCGAAAGAGAGTTTCAGCGATTGATGGGCGCTTTTGTGCCCCTCGGCAATTTGCGGGTAATCCGGCGACTGGGTGCGCGCGATCATGCTCTCGATCGATGCCGTTTCCGGGCTCGGCGCGGGGGCTTCATTGATTGGATGGCAAATCGCCGCCGGATTGATGTTGACCGTGGTTTTCAGCAAGTCTTCACTGAGGGTTTTGGTGGTCAATGGCTGGCTGGTTTGGCTCAGCTGAGCGGCTGATGGCCGGATAAATACGGAATTGATTGAAAGGGTCATGTCGTCATTCCTTGAACGTCTGAAGTTAGCAGGGTATCGACGGCCTATGAAAAAACATGAGGTGGAAGGGAAGGTCCAGACGGATTGCATACGTGAAGCCTTGTTTTAAACGGTCAGCTCCAGCGCGGCGTTTTGGCAGCGCTGAGCCGTTCAGACAGCAGGATCGCGCCCGCCAGCAACATCATCGGAATGTGCCAGGACCCGCTGACAAGCGGCACGATCATCCAGGCCCAGCACGAAACGATGCAAAAGAGGCCGTGCGCCAGGCCTCGGATCAGGCAATCCCTGTCGGCAGCCCAGCCGAACAGGCTTAGCCGCCCCATTCGGCGGCCACGATTGAGGGCTGCGCGGTGCCACGGGCTCGCGCTCCACAGCATCGCAACCAGCAGCGCCACGGCCAGGGCATTTTCTGCGGCAGCCATCTGTAGCAACAGCGCCAGGGCGATCAGGAGCGGGCCGGCGGCCATCCACATGGCACCGTAACCGAGCAGGAAGCCGACTGACGCTTGTATTCGCCTGCTTGGCAGGCTGGAGCGCCAGAGGTGTATGAGTGGCGTCGCCAGGAGGGGCGGCATCATGGCCAGGAGCATCAAGGCCCAACCGGCCAGGATTCGCTGGGGTGGGTTGAGTGCCAGCTCCGCTTGCAGGGCGGCAGGCCAACTCGTGAAGATCGATAGCCCATTCACTGTGACGCAAAACGCAGGTCCGTTGGTGGTGATGTCGTTGTAGACGGACAAGGCCAAGCCGAGTCCCGCCATTGCCAAAAGCACCGGCCAGGGGTCGTAGGTAAATTGGCGTAGAACAGAGCCTGGGCGCATGAGGTCGTTCTCGACGCTGATGTCTATCTGGCGTTCGTCAACGGCTGAAGCCGGACTTCAACGCCTGAAGTCCGGCACCCTTGGTCCAGCGCTACTGAGTTTGCAGCAATAGATGCACATCAATGACGGGATCGCCCATCAGCTTCTGCGGGAACCGATCGCCGATGAAGTCCTTGTTCACCGGCTCTACCCAGACGCTCAGCTTGCCGCCCAACACGGCCGCCATGGGTAACTCGAAATCGAATTGGGTCATGGCATTGGTCACGCAATTGGCGCAGCTTTGAACCTCTACCGGTTGAAACAATGCTCTGGAGGCAATGGTCTTGGCGTCTTTTTGCAAGTGCACCGAGAAGCTGCCGGGGATCTTCAGGCGATTGATACCGCTGACCCGCACATTGACCCGATCGGCTTCAACCGTGAAGTGTTTGGATGCAGCGAGCGTACGCTGGGTCTTTGGCAGGAAATCGACGTTCGAGCCTGTCGCCGCGGGTGCATAGTCAATGCCGAGTTGAGCGACCGAATCGATGATCGCCAGCGTGTTCAGCTCTGGCGGGGTGCTGGTGAATGGGTTCAGGGTTTGCAGCGCCGTATCGTTGAAGATCTGATAACTGACGGGGTCGGTGACTTCGTTGATAGTCGTGAGCAATCCATGCAGATCGGTGGCCAGCATTTTTTTCTGCCATTCCCAGAACAGCCTGTCCCAATTGCAATGGAAGAACCAGAACACTGGGTCGAAGGCCGCCACTTCCTGGTTCTGCATGGTGGGGCCAATTGAGTTGTGGCCACTGTCGTGGGCGGCAATGATGGTGTTGTGGGCGGCGCCGGACCAATAGCCGTGGAAGTCCTCCCAGTCAGTTTTGCTCATGGCCCGGTTCACATCATCGGTCACCCCATAGGTCAGCAGGTTCTGGGCGATCGTGTCGTAGGTAAACCGTGTGGTGACGTAGCCTTCCGGATAATCGGAGCTGGCCGCTTGCTGCAACGTGTACTGGTCGAAGGGCGGGCTTTTGAGCACGTCGGGGAAGGGCGTGGTGATATCCCAGTAGGGCAGGGTGACGTTCGCACAGCCGGGGACCGATCTCAGGGCGTTCTCGAAGCTGACCAGATAGGCTCGGTGCCAAGGGTTGTAGCCCGGGACGTGATGCATGCAGTAGGTATTGGGTGCCGGAAACCAGTGATAACCGGCCTGCGTGAAGTAGCTGTTGGGATCGGAGGGGTCCATGGCCATAATGGCTGAAAACGCCTGTTTGAGCAGATCGAGCTCGGCGCTGGACAGCGTGGTGATGTCCTTGCGGACCCTGGCGGTGGACGCGTCTGCGCTGAACAGTGACCGCGCAGCGAAGTCCGTTGCGTTGGCGCTGGCAGCGGGGACTCCTTTCGGGTAGCCGTTGTTCATCCAGTTGAGGAAGGTACCCGCCCAGTCAGCGGGCCAGGGTCGGTCTGGCGGCATATTGCCCCCCGCCACTTGTTGGTAGATGTCGCCTGCGTGCTTCATCACCGCGTCGTAGCTGGCCAGGTCGAGGCCTTGCCTGGCCATGTGCGCCCGGTCTACTGAGGTGAACATGTCGCGGATCTGCCCGTACCAGGTAGGTTGGGTGACAGGCGCTGTGGTGGAGGTAGTGGTCATGCCCGACTCCTTGTCGTCAATAACGAACGTTGCAGTGGATCGGATCCTGGTCGCCGGTATTGCTTGCTCGACATCCGTGGCGGCCCGGTAGTGCCCCGACAAACAGTACCTAGGTACTTTTGACGCAGATGAACGAGGCGACCAGTCCAGCGGGTTCGCCATTGTGAGGTTTCATGCGGATGACCGACCCGGTGATGGCCGGGACCTGGCTCACGCCGTTGGGCCAACGCTCTGTCAGCGATCCGTCATAATCGTAGAAGTAGTCTTGTGTCGAGGTCCCGGGACGCCCGCTGCCCGCAATGTGCACATGGTCTGGACGACCGTGGCCATGGGTGATGACCCCCTTCAAATCCATGACGGCGTTTGCCCCGAAACTGAGTTCGCCGATGAACGTCTCGTTGGCGGTGTCCTCTACGGTCCACACACCTTCGGCGAACAACAGCGCCTCCAGTTTTTTCGGGTCACCGTCAGTCAACGCGGGGTTGTTGAGAAAACTCCTGTACGTCCATTGGCCTGCAAAGGGATTGCTCATTACCGATAGCTCCTGATCAGGGTTACTTGGAGTTCGAGTGTTGATGTGCCGTGTGCTTCATACCGGCCATGCCAATGCCACCGCCGACAGCAGTGATGTCCGGCACGATCTGGATATTGGTCATCATGCCGCCGTCTTCGTGGTCGAGGATGTGGCAGTGGATGACGAACTCACCGATGTAGCGGTCGTAGTGCGTGCGCACCAGGACCTGGTAGTCGTTCTGCACGAAGATGGTGTCCTTGAACTCATGCCACATCCCGCAATATTGATTCTGCAGGCCCAGTTCGTCGGCTGGCACCAGGCACTCGCCGTTGGCGCCGAAGATGCTTTTGGGCTTCTCGCCCGGCTTGGCGTAGAGCACGTCCATCACCTGGAACGGGTTGACGTGGATGTGAAAGATATGAGGTTCACCCTGGGAGGTCAGGACCCAATCGTCTGTCGTATTGACCTGTCGGGTGAAGTCGATGCGGTCCGGATCGTAGGACTTGTAGTTGATGTAGAAGCCGAACGGGCCGGTCCACGGGTCTCCCGGTTTCTGCGGCGCGTTGGCGGGCGGCGAGGGCGGGAATGGCGGATTGCCAATAAAAAAGTCGGCCTTCTGAATGTCGTCATTGACCACGGCATTCTTCAGGTCATCCATCCCGCGCCAGGGGTTCAGGTCTCCGGTTCGCAGCCCTTCCAGGGCTGCGGCAGGGAGCGACTTATCCGTTTTGTTAGCGTCGTACAGCGCTCGCTGGATGTAGCTTTGCGGATCATCAGTCACCACCTGGCCGCCCGACACGATGACCGTGGCCAGCAATTGTGTTTCGTTCGGACCCTGGCCGCCCGGGCCACCCTTGGGGCCTGCATTGGCGCGTTCAGCGGGAGTCGCTGCCTGGTTCAGTACACAGTAGGTGCCGTCGCGGGGGAACATCAGCAGCACATCGCTGCGATAGCCCGGTTGCAGGAAGTTGCTGCCGATGCCGCCGCTCACGCTCTTTTTGTTGACGCCGATGGGGCGAATTGCAGTGCGTGTGAGTCCGTCGGCGGCGATCTCGAACTGAGGCACGAGCTCGACCGGTTTGCTGGAGTCGGGCACGGTCACCGGGCACAGGTCGGCGATCAGCGCAGCCTGTGCCTTCGGTGTACCGCTGAGCACGCCTTTGAGCGCGAGACTGGCTTTGGGATTGGTCGTGTTCATGGGCACGATTTGCAGGTTCACGGTGTCGTGGATGCCCCCATGAATGAAGCGCCAGCGTTGGATTTCTCCCGCGGCAATGCCCTGCAGGGTCGGTTGCACTACGCCATTGATGCTGGTGAACCGACCACTCTCATCCCAGACAGTGGCCGAGGAGAGTTGTGCATCGAAGTTCTCTACCACACCGGTTTTGCCGCTGGGACACGTCCAGGTGAGATCCTTTTGCTTAATGATGGCGCCCATGTCGTCGAAACACGCATACGGGATTTGCTGGAACAGAAAGACTTGTTCGGTAATGGGCTTCCCGGCCGCATCCTTGAGAATGGTGTCGATGTCGCCTGGCTTGCCGCCCGTGTAGGGGCGGTTGCCGCGTACAATCAGGGCACCCGCGGCACCGCTGGCGACTTGCAGCGCCGTGGAGCCATGCCGGTGCGCGTGGTACCAGAAAGTGCCCGAAGGGTGATCGGTGGGGATGTTGATCTCGTATTCGAATTTGGTTTGCGGGGCGATGTTCAACAGCACGTTGTCACTGTTGCCCGACGGAGACACGTGCATCCCATGGTAATGCAGATTGATCGTATTGAAGCAGCCCGGCTGGCCATTCGCCGGATCACCCCCTCCCGGACAACTGGGATCGTTTTTATCCAGTTGGTTGTCCAGGTGGACCCGCAAGGTGTTGCCTGGCTGCACATCGATCAGCGGCCCCGACAGACAGCCGCCATAGGAACGCAGCTGGACCTTGTCCTTGGCACCGTCGGGATTGCCCGGGTTGTAGATATAGTTTTCGCGCTTCTGCACTTGCAGGTTGAGTTCGACGGTTTGTCCGTCGCGGGTAATGTCGCCCTGCGGGTTGCAATCTGTTTTGGCAAGGGTCGACTCAGTTGCCTTCAGCGTGCCCGGCGCGCCTTTTTCAACAAGCCTGGGCGGCGCCAGGAATGGCTGGGCGGCGAGTTCGGCAAACACTGCCTGGGAGGTTGTGCAGACCAACAACCCGGCCAGGACTATACGAAGCGAAGTCATATTGTTCTCCCTGCGCCATTGCGCGAATGTGTGCGACAGCCTTGGCGGCTGTGTGTCCTTTGATCAGCTGATTTATATGGGAACCGACATCGATCCTGCGGTGAGGCTGCCTGTTTTCCAGGAGGAATCTTTGCGCTTTAGCACATTGGCGCTGTTCGCAGCCATGCCGGAGGAGTCGCAGGTGCGGCCTGCGGCTGGGCGGTGGTCCGGCGATTGGGTGGCGCAAGGGAGGGCGGGGGTGTACGGCGGTTCTCTCCGAGCCATCCGATTGAATGGCTCGTAAGGGGCACTGATATCGAGCAAGACCACGGGATCATGGGCCGCTATTGCAAACAGGTACTGTCCTGGTGCGGACATGGCTCCCTCCTGGGGAACACCATGACGAACGCGTTTGCGTCGCCAGATGTGTAGCTTCCTGCTAATCAGCGTTGCGATGCCCGGACGGCAAGATCGGAGGTCTTGTGGCTCGGAGCCAGTATCCTGAAAGTCAGCTTTGGGAGCATAGCCGGCGTTACTTTATCTGCAAGATATTTTCGTAGGAATTTTCTGATGGGGGCCGGTAGAGGGTATTCAGATGATCGACGGCACAACGTGCCCCTCTCAAACCTATCTGTGCATGCGGATGAATGGCGGTAGTCAGCGCTAGGGTTATCAATCAGCAAGTGGAACAAACTAATGGCTTGGTAGTCTTCAAGAGTGCCCCTTGGCAACGGACGGTTCTTGCATGGGGGCGGTCCGAAACGTTGGAGTATTTTTTTCCATAGGAGGTTTCGCGTGCTCTGGAAGTCAAATCTTGTAGTGCTCGCCTTGTCTGCCGTTGTCTTTTCGGCGCAGGCTCAATCCGATCGTCAAGTGGTCGAGGACATGGTGACTCGCTCGGCCAATGTCTGCCCAGGCCACAGCGCCGAGCGCACCACGCCCACGGTGAAGGCGGTGCCTGTCGGCGCGTTGCGGGTCATGCTTGATCGCGGCTTGGTGATGTGTCCCGATCGTCGTCTCGATGCCAACGCGCCGGCTGTATTCTACGGTCGAGTTGGCGTATTCCAATGGAACCCCGAGGTGCCTGCAAGCTCGGAGGTGATCGTCAAGCAGATCGACGCCATGACCCGCAAGGACGAGTATCCATCGGACACCTTGGTTTGGGACGCCAAGGGGGTGCCACTTGAGCAGCGCACCGTGCCGGCTTTCGAACCCAAGCCAGGGGCTGCTGTGCTGTACCAGGTACGGTAAGTCCTGTCGACGAGGTGCGTAACCGCGGCGCGAGTTCGTCCGATTGGCTACGAATGGAATTCAGTCGCTCAGCTTGGAATAAATCCCCTCTTGACCCTTGAAGCACTTCAAGAACAAGTCCGGGATTAAGTCTTTTCCTGCCTCGGCAAGAATAATAACCCTTTGGATTTCAACAGAGTTCCACTGAATTCTGTAAGCGATTGAAATCAGGACCTTCGGGTCCTGATTTCGTTTTTGGCGGTTACGCACACTGGCCAGGCTTGGCGATCTCAAGACACTCGTCGATGGCGTCTTTTGTGCCAGTAACTGCGCAACTGAGCTGGTAGTTGCCGTGATTCAAATTGCAGGCTCCATGCAAGGTACCTGGTGATGCGATCTTCCATCTCGCTTTGCAGGCTGTTGTCTTCGGTGATTTCGCCCAGGTCTAGCCCTGCTGTGCCAAGTGCAGTGATAGCCAAGGTAAGCAAGCGGTCATCTGACCCCAGGCGGTCGATGTAAGTCAGCAGTGCGCCTGACCGATCATCTTCCTGGAGCTTCTGGGTGCTTGGATAACACCGAAACAGGTCTTCGATCACAGTGGCCCAGGTATCAAAAGGGTCTGAGCAGACGTGGGCGTGGAAGGCGGCTTCGAAGACCGCCGACCACAGTTCGGTCATCTGCGCCGTAAGGGCAGGCGGGGCGTCCGGGCTCGTGCCTTTGCGAATCATGGCAATGCCCACACCTGCGAGGAACAGGCTTGGGACGCCGAAGTCCTTCCTGATGGACTGCTCCAGCCGATCACGTCTGAGCATCGAGGCGAAACGGTTGAATGCGACTCTCCATCTATCGGTTACAGACTCTTTATCGCTCAGATAGAGATCGGCGACCAACGTATGCTGCCAACTGTATTTGTACCCAGTCGATGAACCGAACTGGCTCCGGGCCGCAACCAGAAGACTCTCGAACGCCTCGCGTAAGTCCGCTGCGACGGGCATCTTCTTGTGCAGTATTAATGCAATGAAGAAGTGAAAGTAGGCGCGCTCGTCTTCCTTGTCAGCCAGCGTGATCAGTTTGAGATCCTGGAGCCCGATTTTCAGTGGTTGTACTGGAGGCAGGATCAGCGTTGTCGCTGGAAACTCATGGTTCGCCAATTGGGCAATGCATTCATCGATGAGCGTGTCCACATATCTGGAGGCCCAGACCCGGTGAAGCGGCTTCAGCAGGTGTACCAGCCAGTTCACGCAGAGGTAATAACCGTCGGCGCGGGCAAGGAGCACCGACAGAATTGCACGAACCTTGATTCTGATTTCGTCGAGATCTGCCGTAGGCTCCGTGTTTCCTGGTGGATTGCCCAGATCCTGCAGGTATCGGAAGGCAACCTCAAGCAGTAGCGGAGCCATCATGTTTCGGTTCCAGTCGCCTTCGTCATTCCGGACGTTCGGGGCACTTTTCAGCAACGCAAGCAGATGCTCGAAATCGTAACGGATGTCATATGTGTAGAGCATGTCCGATGCAAGCGTCGGAACAGTGAGCTTTTCGGCCATTTGCAGGAAGCGTTTTGCATCGGCATGGCGGGCAGCCATCAAAAGAGAAAGTACTTCTGAGCCCAGATAGCTCATTCCCCAGGCATGCAGATGCCAGAGTTCATGAATGTCTGTTTCCTGATGCCATCCCTTGAGCAGGTCCATCCGATGTTTGTGACGGACGTGCTCCGGATCCTCATAGAGCTGATTCTCATAGGCGATGAGTGATTCCAAGGCATCCCACAGCTGATGATCCGTAGACGCAAGAGCATCCTGGGTCGCTTCGGTGAAGCCGATGATGAGTAGATAGTCGTGTCTGGCCAGCAATGCCACTGGCACGATATCGGTAGCGAACTGCGCGCGTGCAAGGAGTGCGTCTCCCAGGGCAAGGCCGATGATCAGGGCTTCGCCACGCTCTGCGTCATTCGTCATAAGAGCCTGCAACACGGTGTAAATCCCATGCTTCGACTGCTCTGGCAGGTCTAGATTATCGAGTGCTTGTCGGTGCAGCAGGCTGTGATCGCGGAGCTTCTCAGGAATGTCTTCGGTGTCACCATTGAGGTTGGCGAGAAACTGGCTCAGCAGTTCGGCAATGGCGTCTCGTGCACAGGGTACCCAGGATTGTTCACAGAGTGCGCGTGCCAGTTCATCCTCCTGGATACATCGATTGACGTAATAGTCAGTTTCAGCAATGCGTGGATCAATCATGGCATTTTCTCCGCTTCAACGACCATTTCCGCTGTTTGGCTGGCAGGCCTCGAAGCAGACGGTTTGGCACTCGAAGAAGGGCCAGGCATACCAAGCGACCCACGTTTGAGCTTGCGTGCCCAACGGAGCAGTTTGACGAACTTTGAGCAGGGGGCAGACTCGCGCGTCGCCAAGCGATGCTGCACCCAGTCATCCAAGGTTTTGGTCCGGGCCGGGTCATGCAGGACCAGGCTGATCTTGTCGATGACCGGCTCAGGTGCCGGGAGCTTAATCATCATGCCGGCACGTTCGCCGAGCGAGTTCAGTGAGTTGCCGGTGAACCAGACATCGTTGTCGATTACCAGAAACCGGTCGTGCACCGTTGGCATAGCACCCGTCATCACGCGCACTTTGATGTGCGTCATGTCAACTTGGGATATGTTCAACAGCATGGCCTCACCGGCTTCCTTGTCCTTGTAGTGCTCATCAGGCTTGGCCATTGCGGTACTCGCGCCGGTGAGGATTGTCACTTCGGTGTTCAAATAGGCCGTGGCAGCAGCGAAACTGAAAAGCTCCGCCGTGGCGAAGTATGGGTCGATGATCCATACACGATGTTTGGCCTCACCGATCAGTTGACGAACGAAGCTTGTGGCCTCTTCTTGGTTGCGATGCAGCCACTTTTGTCCCTGGCTTTCGGCTACCAATGTTCGCCGGCGGTCATATTGTCCCTTGCGCAGTCTCGCCGGTATACCGTTAGCGCGAGCGGCTTTGCCCACAACACGTTCCGAAACCCGCTCGCGGATCGCAACGTTGAACGAGAGGCCTTCCTTGCCGGGGACTTGAATCGCTTTTTGGGTACCGATGACCTCAAGACCGAAATTCATCTGTGTGCAGTAGCTACGGTCTTTTTTCCACACCAACACACCCCTTACCGGGCAACGAATGAACAGCTCGAATTTCTCAGCTGTCCCTGCATGGGGTATTTCGAGGTACGAGCCCTCGGCAATGACAGTTTGTATGGCGCTTATCCCCGTAGGCCGATGCTCCAGCATCATGACTTCCAGGCCTCTGACCGAATGATTATGTCTCGGCGACAGTCGCAGTACGGTTTTTTCCACGCCCTGTTCATCGACATGGAGTCTGATCTGCAGATCACGCAAGACGGGATTCGGCAATAACAGGTGTACCGAGCCAAATTGTTCAGGATGACGCAGGAAATCGATACCCAGTTCGCTGCACAGCCACGAGACTGCTGCCGGCTCGATGTCGCAGAGCTGAGATATCATGGGCGGGCAGTGGTGGGGCATCAGGTGGTGCACGCGGAGTGCTCCTTCTACGTCACTGACCGCGACGAAGTCTTCCGTGGTCACTAGATGTGGCCATGACGGTTCGGGGAACAGGTTCTCGTGCAGCAGTCGGTAACGTTGCTCATCGCCCATCAGCAATTGTACTTCACCACTGAGACAGTCGTGATACCAGGCCTGCGCCTGCTTGGCTGTTACGACATAGCGGCGACGCACCAATCGGCTGCCGCTCTTCAATTTTTTGACCGGGTAGCTGGTCGACGGTTCTTCGGCTGGCGCACCAAGCTCGGCAGGGAAAAACTGTGCAGATGCGAATACCAGGTAGCAGGCGTTGTTATGAAACAGGCACGCCATGTCGACGACGGCATATTGATAATCGTCGTCGAGGATGGTCGCATTTGGGGTGGTGATTGACATCTGGTCCTGCCTTCCTGATGGATCCTATGCCTGATAGGGGCTAGGTGATGCATATATGCCATCGGTCTGGTAGAAGCAAGCAAATGCAGCATCACGGCAGGGAAGGCTCGGCGCGGCAGTTCAACGCTGTAGAGCGTACTCTTCAACAAGACGCCATAGCAGCCTGCCCATTGGGAGCCGGTAAATATCGCTATGAGCACCGCCGCCAGAGCCGGGGGAGTTGAACTGGGTGATGCCTTCAGAGGCGTCGATAAAACTAATCTTGCCTGGGTTGGTGGGCGACATCGAGCAGTCTTTGCCATCGGCCTTGCACAGGCTGAAGCTGCCTCCAGGTGTTGCAGATGTATCACTGGCTTTCAGGCATTCGAAGGTTGCTGTCATTGCCGGGTCAGGGGTGTCACAGGCCAGTTTCCAAGAGCTGATCGAGCCTGAAGGGTCGTACCAGACCACCATTCGCCCGCCTGCGGCACCATCGTATTTCGAGGCAGTCAGTGCAATATGGGTCGTGCTCAACTTGCCAAAGTCGCGATAAGGCGCACCTTCAATCCCTTTACCCACTATGAAACGGTTGATGCTCACCGCACCTTGCAAACCCACCGCCAGATCCACCCTACTGACGGGGACTGTTTGACTGGGCTTGAGCGCTGGCGAGCTGAACAATGCGCGGGTCATGGCTCGGGCTCCGAAGCTGTGGCCGATAGCGACTACTTTGGCCTTGCTTCCCGATGCATCGAGCGCGTCGGGCACGGTTTCGTTGATGAGTTTGTTAAGCCACGACAGGCCGATTTCGTCGGCGTCGTTAGCCTTGTTGCCATAGCTGAAAAAATTAGTGAAGGAATTGGACCAAAATGACGGCCACGTTACGCCAATCACCAGCGGGCGGAACTGACTGTTTACGATATTCAAGGACTTGGGGCGAGTCGCCTGATCATCTAGTCGAGCGTTTTGCGCTTCTTGCGCGGCAGCCATCATGTTCCCGGTAATATCGTTGATGTTGCGAATAGCCTCATCCTGAGCAGTGTTCCAGCCCATCACCACGATGAGTACGTGGGTATAGCGAGAGCTGCGCAGATCCTGAGTCAGGTTCCTTTCCAATGCATCGAGAGCCTTTGAGCTTTCGCCGTACAGATCAGTGAGCGCCGGATTGGTCACTTCCAGATTCTGGGCGGTCTGGCAGGCATGCCAGTCATTGATTTTCTTGAGATCGTAGTCTTTGCGTATTCCTGCCAGAGCATCGGCTGCATAGGCGTTGTAGACAAAGCAGTGAGTTTTGGCCAGATAGGGGTCACCCTCCACGCTGTCGTCCTGCAATACTCCGTTTTGGAGAATATGCGAGACGAACATGGCCTTGCTGTCGAATGTCTGGAATCGCTCGATGTGATGGGCCGTGTTATATCGAGTGTCTTCCTCCCCCTTGAAGTACGCCGCCTCGGAATGAATAAAGCGCACGTTATCGTTAAACTTCGGTCCGCCTATTATCTTTTGTGGGCTTTTCTCCAGCGCTACCACGTAGCCAGGGAAGTGCAGCGCGGTGCCAGAAGGGAAGTAGAGCATGCTGTGAAATTTCACCGCGTCGCTGCTATCCAGCGATAGCGCGTCCTCATACGGGGCCATGACTCGCTCGGTCGAAATGCATCCACTTATCAGGACGGGCAATACTGCTGCGGCAAAAACGGGCACTCCAGATCGCCAAATCTTATGCATCATTTTTCTCCCTGAGCCGCCGAGCGCGGCGCGATGTCAAAATGATTGTAGTCAGCCTTTTCAGCTCTGGTGGCGCGCTTCAGGATTTGTCTGAAAAAGTTTGTCGATGGGCACAGCCCCATCTTTCAGGTAGCGCGTCAGTGCTATCCAGCGTTTAAGACTGTAATCCAATCACGCCAAGCCATGATAAAAACTAGCAATGTTACCAGTATTAAACACAGCCAGAACGCAAAGGTTATTTTTGTTCTGTATTTGTTCTTTGTTTTCTCGCTATGGAAATGTTCCCAGCCTTTTGCATGTTGATTGCTTTGTGAAACTTCTATTTCTATTTTCTTTATGTAGGTGCTAAGGCGTTGTAAATGTTGGCCAACATTAAAGCTACGTAAAGCACTGAACAGCGAGACCAGTATCGGAATGCTCCACGCCAAATATGAAAATGGGATGGCCAACTTTGCAGTTACAAGCCAGGAATAAATGGCGGCAATGGCAAGTATTGCATTCCGTTCCAGGGAGGCTAATTCGGCGACAGCCGCTTCCACTTCTTTGCGAAGTGTTAGATATTCTTCTTTAAGAAAGTCTGGCGTATCCATTTCAACTCCCGTTTAACTGATATCAGGCGACATGCCCTGTAGCGATGGCGTGTCGTATAAGGTTCCTTGTCACCCTATAAGTCCTTGTCTTTGGGCAAGCACCTCTCTAAGACCGAGTACAAAACTGCAAACAATGCTGTTTCAAGGTTTTTTAACCACCCATCTCAACGCCACGTGTCCACGATTATTGCCATAACAGTTCCAAGCATCATTGGCATACGCATACAAATACCCCGAGCGCTTTGGCACATAGCTGCATCCCTTGCCGATCTTGAAACTCTCGGGCTTGATCAAATAACCCTTGGCATCCACGCCGTCGCCGTTTGTGATCGCGCCCATTAGGCAGAACCAGGGGTACTGTTCGTGACGTTTAGTAAAGCGGAAATTGGCATCACTGTTTTTGAAGAGCCTGCCGTACCAGGATTCCACCTGCCCCAACGCACTGGCTACCAAGTGTGCAACTTCCGCTGGCTGGAAGTTGCCGTCATCGGTGCCGTCGGGGCCGCAGCTGATGGCGCTGTCCAGCCATTCGCCGGATGCACTGAAGGTGTAGCTCACGCCCGCTTCCAGCCATAGACCCGTTTCGTTCCAAGGCGAACGTGCCGAGATATCCAGCGACACCGGCGGTTTCGGTGCGATGAGGCGCGACTGTCGATAGGGGTATTGGGTTATAGGCGGATCGTCTTGGCGTTTCAGCGCGGAGTCGTGAAAGCGATCAGGTTGTGCGACGAGGTTGGCGATGCTACGCGGCTGGGTTGGCAGCAGGCTGAAAACGCCGTCACAGGAGTCATGCATCATGTCGTGGTAATCAGGTTTGATCTGATTGATCGCGTTATTGAACTGTAGCCCACACGAGGACGCTTCTTCGATCATCCACTGCAAGGCGCCATCTGCCAGGCCGTTTTCGTGATAGCCACCACCAACGTCTGAATGCACCCCTGGAAACCACAACTGCTTCATGTCTTGGTCGGTTGGCACTTCGGTCCATAAAGTTGGCTGGAACGTCGCTCTACGTTCATCCATGGCCACTGCGTGTCGAGCGGTCTTTACCGAGTTATGCAAAGTCGTATCGTGGAAGGTGTAACGGTTGCGGTCGTCGAGCAAGTTGAGCAAAGCCATATCGTCCGGAATACCTAATGCACCAACGGTATCCCACACACCAAGGAAGCGGATCGGAATGCTGGCGCTCGTCTTGTTGTGAAACTTCCAACCCAAGTCATCCCAGTCTGCACGGTCTTCAAGTTTGCGTCGGTAGCCACGTTTCAATAATTGATCTATTCGCCTCCAAACTTCGGCAGGTTCTAAATCAGCGATCTTCAACAACCCACAACTGGTGATGAAACCGCACAGGCTTCGCACCGTATATGCGCCGCGACTGAAGCCGAACAGATAGATGTCGGCGTCTGTTTTGTAATTGTAGCATAGTTTCTGATAGGCACTTTTTATATTGTCATCCAATCCGGCTCCGGTGCCGCCACCAATCGCCTTGTCCCACCACTTGCCGGAGGTCCCCACGCCTGGGTGGTAGTACTTTTCTTGAGGAGTCCCTTTGGCATCGGTTGCTGCAACGGCGTTGTGCAGTCTGACCACGTTGGTGGGGGCTGGTACGCCTTTGTCGAGCTGGTCAGGTGTATTCCAAGTACCATCGCAGCAAATTACGATGTTGGCCATAGCAGGGTCCTCGCTTCAGTGGTTAGTGAAGTCAAAACCAGTTCGGTAAGTGCGTCAAGTATGGAAACGGGGAAAAAGCTATATGCCTAATTTAAAAAAAGTTTTTTATTATTTGCTGGCGGAGTGTTACGTAGTTGAAACACAGTTCACTCAACAGATTTTGTTTCGAACATTGGAATATGACACGCTCATAAAAAATGGGGGCTATTTACTTTTCCCGAGTCTTCAGGGTTGTCAAATGAGTTTCATCTGATTTCGTACAGAGCCTGAGACTACTCAGATATTTTTATAACGATAAATACGTGTTTTTTATTTGTTGATGCCTTTTGATTATTTGTGACTCTAGATCAGAGGCAGATAGACCGGGGAAAGCGGGCCTAAGCTAATTCCAAAAAGATATTTATTTTTGCTTTTTAAGATCGATTAGCTTTATTCAGCAAGAGGCGCCGTGCCGCACGCGCAGCGTTTTTTTGCTTCAGGCTAACCGTGTTCGGGTCATGGCCTGGGGCTCAGCCAATTTCCTATTCTGGGGCGAGCGCCTTGATCGCCTCCCAGGGTACGCTTGCCCGGAGCTCCTGTGACGCTTATTCAAACCTCTTTGGCAACTGCCTGGATCGATTCATCTCAACGGCCTGCGCAACCCGCCAGCGATCAAGCAAATGAGGGCGATGTTGTGCTCGAACTGCGAGACGTCACCAAAGCCTATTTGCGCAAAGGCTCTCCAGTGCTGCCGGCCGTGAGCAATGTCAGCTTGAAGGTGCGTCGTGGGGAGGTTCTGTGCCTGATGGGGACATCCGGAAGTGGCAAGTCTACGTTGCTGCGGCATATCAATCGCTTGATCGAACCCACGAGTGGCGAGGTCTTGATCGAAGGGCAGGCCATAAGCGGTTTGAGCCACAAGGCATTGCGCGAATTGAGATCGCAGCGCATCGGGATGGTGTTTCAACATTTCGGCCTGTTGCCTCACCGTACGGTGCTGGACAACGTAGCGTTGCCCCTCGAGCTGCGGGGCGAACCCGAGTTGGTTCGTCATTCGGCGGCAACCCTGCAGTTGCAGGCGGTAGGCCTGGAGGGTTGGGGCGAGCATTATCCCCATGAACTGTCCGGTGGCATGCAGCAACGGGTTGGCCTGGCGCGGGCATTGGTGACAGATCCGGACATCCTGCTGATGGACGAGCCATTCAGTGCGCTGGACCCGACCATCCGGCGAGATCTGCAAAGTCATTTTTTGGCCTTGGTGCGTGAGCGCGGCATCAGCACATTGCTGGTCACCCACGACCCGGCGGAAGCCGTACGTCTTGCTGACAGAATTGCGGTTCTGCGTCGCGGCCGCCTGGTGCAATTGGGCACTCCCAAACAGTTGATCGAGCAGCCGGTTGACGACGACGTTGGGGACTTTTTCCGGGATTTCACCCCGACCCCTTCACCGTTGCGCAGCGTCGACAGCGTTCCGCTCCAGGCCCCCGAATCTGCTCCTCGCGAGCAGTCCGCCAGCCCTGGCTCGCGTGGCTGGCAAGCCCTGCTGCTGGGGCCGGCAGCGCTGGCTGCGCGGGGCAAGGGCGGTCTTTTCTGGCTTGGCTTCGCTGCTGAGCTTGCAGCGCTGGCGGTTGCTGGCCAAGGCATTGTCAGTCAGTCATGGCTAGCGATTCTGGCGGCTGTGAGTGTGTTCGCGGCCAGTCGCTTTACTGCGTTCTCGTTGAGCCGCCAGCCTGTGCGGCGCAACGTATCGGGTTGGGGGCTGCCGTTGGTTGTACTGCTGGTCAGTCAGGCATTGGTGATCTGGCGGGTGTTTACGCCTGATACCACCCACGTACTGTTGCAGTTCCCGGCCAATCGCCAGGCGCTGCTGCTGGCGGCACAGAGCATTGATGAATTCATCGGCTGGTCGCAGGTGACGTTCGAGAGCGCCTTCGTTGGCGTGATCGTTGCCGTTCGTACTGTCATTGAAGGTGTCGAGAACCTGTTGGGCTGGTTGCCCTGGTCAGTTTCGGCAGTGGCCCTGGTGTTTCTGGCGTGGCGTTCGGCCGGCTTGGCGCTGGCGCTGAGCAGCAGCGCTGCCTTGGTGTACATCGGGGTGTTCGGTTTTTGGGAGCGAACCATCGCGACGTTGGCGCTGGTCGGCTCGTCGGTGTTGATTGCCCTGGCCATCGGTGTACCAACCGGCATTCTGCTGGCGAAGCGCCCGCTTGTACGGCGTCTGATCACACCCTTGCTGGATGTCATGCAAACCCTGCCAACGTTCGTGTACCTGATTCCTGCGGTGGCGTTCTTCTCTGTCGGCAAGACTCCCGCGGTGATCGCGACCGTGATCTTCGCCCTGGCGCCGATGATTCGCCTGACGTCGCTGGGTATCCAGGAAGTCCCGAAGGATGCCGTCGAAGCGGCGGTTGCCCATGGGGCCAGCCCTTGGCAAACCCTGATCAAGGTGCAACTGCCCCTGGCTCGCCGCTCGCTACTGCTGGGGATCAATCAAACCATCGTCATGAGCCTATCTATGGTCGTGGTGGCCGCCCTGATCGGTGCTGGCGGTCTGGGTTATGACGTCATGACGGCGTTGCGCAACATCAAGGGGGGCGAGGGGGTTCTGGCGGGTGTGGCGATCGTCCTGTGCGCACTGATCCCTGATCGAATCATTCAATCGAGCTTGCGCAAGCAAGATCATTTGCACAACTGAACAATGAGGCTAATCGTGAAGAAACACCTATTCCGCAACCTGGGCGCTGCTGCGCTGCTGGCCTCAGTGATCCTTCCTGCCGCCGTCATGGCCAAGGACAAGATAGTCATCGGCGAGCAGAACTGGACAGGGGCTATCGCCATTCAGCATATCCTCGGCGAGGTGATTAATACTCGCCTGGATGGCGATGTGTCGTATCTGGCAGGGGATGTCGCAGTACTGTTCAGTGCCGCGGCGAAAGGCGATGGCTCGGTGGATGTGCTGACGGACATCTGGCTGCCCAATCAATCGGCCGCTTGGGCCAAGTACGTGACTGGCGGCACCCGGTCATTGGTGCCGAACACTCACCCGTATGCGGGTGAACAAGGGTTTTACATTCCCGGTTATCTGCAGGATAAGTACGGGGTCAAATCCATCTATGATCTGAAAAAACCGGAAGTGGCCAAGCTCTTCGAACCACTGGGCGGCGGCAAGGCTGAACTGCTGGTAGGGCCGGCGGGCTGGGAGTCGACTTACATCGGCCAGATCAAGGCCAAGGATTACGGGTTTGCCGATAAATTCGAGTCGGTGTCCACCGAAGCCTCGGTGACCTACGCCAAACTCGCCTCGGCTTACAAGGCGCAACGTGGCGTGGTGTTCTATGCCTACACCCCGGACTGGATCTTTTCGGCCTTTGACCTGCGTCGCCTGGAGGAGCCGGCATTCGACGGTTACGCCCAGGACAATAAAAAAGATGACCCGCTTTACAAGGCTGATGGCTGCTGGAAATTCATCAGTCCGACCGTCGACCCGGACTGGCTGAACAAGAGTCAGATCACCTGCGCCTTCCCGGATGCCAAGGTGCATGTCCTGGCGTCCACTGCCTTGCAGAAACGCGCACCTAAAATTGCCGAGTTCCTGCGCAATGTTGCTATCGATCCGGCGCAACTCAATGACCTGATCCTGAAGATCGAAAAGGAAAAACAGCCGGCTGACGTCGCGGCCAAGGCGTGGGTACAGGCGAACAGCGCCATCGTCGATCAATGGCTCGCCGCCTCGGCGCCGAAAGTGAGCGCGATCCAATGAGCCAGGCGTCCTTGCGTTTGCTCGATGGCGGCATGGGTCGCGAATTGCAGCGTATCGGGGCACCGTTTCGCCAGCCGGAATGGTCGGCCCTCGCGTTGATCGAGGCGCCTGACTATGTGCTGCAGGCTCATCAGGCATTTATTGAGGCCGGTGCGCGAATCGTCACCACGAACAGCTACGCGGTGGTGCCGTTTCACATCGGCGATGAGCGCTTTGCCGAGCAGGGCCGTGCGCTGGCCGAACGGGCCGGACGCCTGGCTCGTCAGGCGGCGGCCGGCAGCACCGAGCCGGTCACGGTGGCCGGCTCCCTGCCTCCCGCCCTGGGGTCGTATCGACCTGACTTGTTTGATCATCAACGTTCGGTCGTGATCCATCGCGAGCTCATCGCCGGATTGCAGGCGCACGTTGATGTGTGGCTGGCGGAAACCCAGAGTTCCATCGCTGAAGTCCGGGCAGTCGTCGAGGCGCTTGGCGCAGAATCGAAACCGCTTTGGCTGTCGTTCACACTGCTTGATGAAGCCGGCGAGCCACCGCGATTGCGTTCCTCGGAGTCAGTCGCCCAGGCGGTACACGTAGCGGTCGAATTGGGGGCGAGGGCGGTGCTGTTCAATTGCAGCCAGCCGGAAGTCATGGCGGCGGCGCTGGCGGTGGCGCGGGATGTCCTTCTGCGCCTCGATCAAAGCATCGAGCTGGGGGTTTACGCAAACGCATTTCCGCCTGTCAGCACAGAGGCAAAGGCCAACAGCACGCTGCTGGAGATTCGCCGCGACCTGGGCCCTGAATCCTACCTGCACTGGTCCAGAACCTGGGTAGCGGCGGGTGCCAGTATTGTCGGTGGATGCTGCGGTATCGGGCCTGAACATATTGCGCAGTTGCATGAGCATCTGCTGCCAAACGAAGAGGTTGTCGGTGCATGATCGATTTTCGCCAAGACCTGGTGGTTGAAAGCCCGACCCCGATGCCCTGGCTCAGCTGACTTAATGCCGGCCTTTCAGTTTAGTCGTTCGGGGTACGTCACTAGCAGGAACGCTATAGCTTCACTGTCAGCCGGACTGCGACACTGTGCGGTGGACCCATCAGCGAATTCGTAATGAGCTTCCCATTGCCTGCTCTACCTTGTTAGAGCAGGCGGGTAAGGGATGAGTGACTGCAAAACTCTACTCTGCCAACCGTATCCGCAACCGGCTTCGATGGGACAAGCCTGCTTGCAAGGCAAACGCAACTATCACGGTAGATGGCGCGGAAAAGCTGCTCAGGCCGCCGCCGGAAAACATCAACGCAAGACCCAATGCGGTGGCGCCAAACCAGGCCGTCAAGCCCACCGGGTTAAACGCGACCACCCGTTCGAGCGCTGCCACGTCACTGCGTCCGTAGACAATTTGCGCCAACGCCACACCCACCCAGGCCACCACGAAAATCCCCTGATAGGCCAACGCCTTGAGGATGTAGGCAAACACGTCCGCGAGCATCAAACCGTAGACGATCACTCCCACTGCCACTGCCCACATCAGGTACGAACCGCGAAGACCAAATCGACCAAAGAACGCCTGCATGTTCAGGGTCGCCAAGTAATAGTTGGCGGTGTTGATCCGGGTTTGCGTGGCCCAGACAAACAGCAATCCCCACAGGCCCATCAACTGCAAAATCGCCATCACCACCGAGACTTCGTTCAGCGCGCCTTCGTGGGGAATGCTGCTGACCAGGTAAATGCCCGCCGCGCCGTTGAGCAGAAACGTCACCGCGTAGAATGGCATGCCGAAGTTCCAGCGACCGTGGTACTCGGCGTCTTCAGGCTTGCCGAAACGCGCATAGTCGAAGGTGAACAGCATCAACACCCAGACGCCCATGTAGGCGACAAAACAATCCCACCAGCCGAATGCACTAGGCGTTGCCGGGCCGAAATCCAGCCATTGCGGCTGGTAGCCATAACGGCTGATCGATAGCCCCACCGCCACCAGCAAACCACCGAGGTACACCGGCAGCAATACGCCGTTGAGCTTGTCCAACCAGTGCTGCACGCTGCCCAGGATCATTGGCACGCTGTAGAGCACTACTGCCAATGCCGCCAGTGGATAGACCAGTTCCGGGTACAGGTGATTGAGCGCGACGGCGATCACCGAACCTTCGAACACCGCGTAATAGATCGCGGTCGAGAAGAAAATCAACGTCGCCAGGCTCGCTCCGGTGCTGCCGAACAACAGCCGTGAAAACAACGCCACCGACAAACCGCTGCGAACCGCAAAGCGGCTTAGCACGCTGTTGACCAGTCCATAACTGATCACCGACAAGACCATGCCGATCAGCGCATTGCGCGCACCGAACGACAACGCCAATGAAGCCCCCACCACGATGTAAAACATTGCACTGCATACCGCCCACCAGGCCATGGTCAGGGACAGTCGACCCATGCGCGCTTCGGTGGGAACAGGATGATGCGCCGGGTCTTGCCCGGTTTGACTCGATTGCGATAAAGCAGCCATATGCGTGAACTCCAAAACCAATCAAAGGTTGAAGCGCGGGCAGCCGTCACCGCACCGAAGTGCGGCGTTGGCGTACCGTTTGGCATGGCCCGCGCTAGACGGCGGGCAGAGTCAGGAAGGGAACAGCTTGCTCAGGTAGCTGAGTTTTTTCTTATAGGAACGTCGCGCTTGCAGCGCCTCTTCGAGGGTTACCGCGACAAAGCGGGCCTTCTGGTTGGGTTGCATCTGGCCGATCAAATCGAGGTCGGCGCTGATCACCGTGCCAATCATCGCGTAGCCGCCACCGGACACCGCATCACGGTGCAGCACGATGGGTTCGAGCCCGGCGGGCACCTGGATCGAGCCGATCGGGTAGCAACTGTCGACGATGTTCGACGGATCGGAACCGGCGCCGAACGGCTGCTCCCGGGGCTGAAAACTCAGCGCGCTGCCGCCCTTGAAGCGATAGCCGATGCGGTCGGCTTCCGAACCGACCGTCCACGGCTCGGCGAAAAAGCTCTTCGCCGCCGATTCGCTCAAGCGGTGGTAGTACAAACCGGGCACCACCCGCAGGGTGATATCGCCACCCAATGATTGCCGTAACACCATGGGCAAACTGGCCCCGGCGCGGCTCTTTCCACTGGCGATGCCTATCGGCAATTCGTCGCCTGCAATCAGGCGTCGCCCCTGAAAGCCGCCGAGCGCGCCGAGCGTATAGGTGGAGCGACTGCCGAGCACCACCGGCACATCAATGCCGCCGGCTACCGCCACATAAGCGCGGGCACCCGCCTTGGGAAAGTCAAAGCGCAGCACTTGCCCGGCCTTCACGGTGAACGCAGTGTCGTGGTGCATTTCCACGCCATCGACCCGTGGCGTCATGTGCGCGCCGCTGACCGCCACCAATGCATCCTGCTGAAACTCCAACTCAGGCCCGAGCAGCGTGCATTCCAGCACCGCCAGACCTGCCGGGTTGCCGACCAATTGATTGGCCGCGCTCAAGGCGTATTGATCGAGCGCGCCGGACGGCGGAATGCCCAAGTGGTAATACCCTTCGCGGCCCAGGTCTTGTACCGAAGTGGCGAGGCCGGGTTTGAGGACCTTGATCATGCCAACACCTCCTGCAACGACTTGGGGTAGCCAACGGGATCGGCGAGGAACGCGTCCAGCGAAAACTCCACCGGCCGAATCCGCAGATCAAAGCAACCGGCTTCCACGTCGGCCACCGCGTGGTCGTAGGCTTCACGGTCCATCGGTTTGAACTGCACGATGTCGCCTGGACGGAAAAACACCATGTGTTCTTTCAGGTACGCGAGGTTCTGTTGCGGGTCGTAGATCGGCGCGGGGGTGACGCCAAACATCTGATAACCGCCGGCACCACGCACCGAGTAAATGCAACCAAAGCAACCGCCGTGACCAAGGGTCAATTTCGGTGTGTCGGTGCGCGGGCGCAGGTACTTGGGCACCTGCAACTGGCGCTCGCGCTCGACCATCTGGAACATGAACGGCAGCCCGGCAACGAAGCCAACCATCGAGACAAACCACGGCGCGCCACTGTGGGCCGCGATGAATGCATCGACGTCGGCCAGACCGTTGATTCGTGCGGCGTATTCCAGGTCCGTGGCGCTCGGGTCTTGATGGCGGTCGCGAAAACGCATCAGGGTTTCGTGGGTCCAGGGATCGTTGTAGAGCACCGGAATCTCGATAATCCGCGTCTGCAACGTGCGCTCGGCAACGGCCCCGGCCTCGGCGATTTTTACCGCTTCGAGCAAGGTGTGAGGGGCGATGCGATCCGGGTCGAAACGAATCTGGAATGACGCGTTGGCCAGGCAGATATCGAGCACGCCATCCAGCGCCAGCTGTTCCACGGCGCGGGTGACGGCCAAGCCTTTGAAGAACGCGTCCAGGGACATGCTGTCGCTGACTTCGGCAAACAAATGCTCATCGGCGCCAAAGCTGTAGCGGATGGGAGTACTCATGCTTCACCTCCGCTGCGGCGCTCGGCCAGCCAGGTTTCAAGAGTGCCGGTGTGAAAGTCGGCGCTGTGCAACCACGGTTGTTCCAGCAATTCACCGTGCAACGCCAAGGTGTTGGCCATGCCGGTGAGCGTGGTGTGCGCCACCGCCATTCGCGCTCGGGCCAGGGCTTCGGTGCGATCCGCACCGTGAATGATCAGTTTGGCCAGCAGCGAGTCATAGTACGGCGGCACACGGTAGCCTTGATACAGGTGCGTATCGACGCGAATGCCCGCGCCGTTCGGCCAGATCAGTTCCTCGACCAGGCCTGGACTCGGGAAGAAATCCCGCGCCGGGTCTTCCGCGTTCAGGCGCATTTGCAGGGCGGCGCCGTTGAGTCGGATGTCACTTTGCTTGAAGCCCAACGGCTCGCCGCCAGCGATGCGCAACATGGCCTGGACCAGGTCGATGCCGGTGATCAGTTCGCTGACCGGGTGCTCCACCTGAATCCGCGTGTTCATCTCGATAAAGAAGAACTCGCCAGTGGTGTCGTCGTACAGGTATTCCAGGGTGCCGGCGCCCTTGTAGCCCAACGATTCGGTCAGGCGCACGGCGCTTTCGCAGAGGTTTTCCCGTTGCTGTTGGCTGAGGACTGGCGACGGCGCTTCTTCGAAGATTTTCTGCCGGCGCCGTTGCAGCGAACACTCGCGCTCAAACAAATGCACCGCGTGCCGACCGTCGCCCAACACCTGCACTTCAATATGCCGAGCCCGGCTGATAAACCGCTCCAGATACACCGCGCCATTGCCAAACGCCGCTTGGGCTTCGCGCTGGGAGCGGGGAAATTCTTCGCTCAGTTGCTCGGCGTTTTCCGCCAGTCGAATACCGCGCCCGCCGCCACCGGCCGAAGCTTTGATCAACAACGGGAAGCCAACGGATTGAGCCGCCTGCAGCGCCGACTCGACGTCGAACAGTTCACCCGGCGACCCCGGCACCACCGGCACGCCAGCGGCTTGTGCGGTACGCCGTGCCTCGGCTTTATCGCCCATGCGCCGGATCGTCTCCGCGCTCGGGCCGACGAATATGGCGCCGGCAGCCACCACCGCTTCGGCGAAATCGGCGTTCTCCGACAGAAAGCCGTAGCCGGGATGCACCGCGTTGGCGCCCGTGGCTTTCAAGGCGCCGAGCAAGGCCTCGACGTTCAGGTAACTTTTGTCGGCACGGGCCGGGCCAAGAATGTGCACCTCATCGGCCATGCGCGCGGCCTGGGAATCGACGTCCGCCTCGCTGCACGCAGCAACGGTGGGAATGCCCAGTTCTTTGGCGGCGCGGATAATCCGCACGGCGATCTCGCCACGGTTGGCGACCAGCAGTTTATGAATGGCTTGGGTCATGATCGCCCCCTCACTTGTCGTCGAGTGTTGCGACGACTTGACCCGGCTCCACCGGATCACCGTCTTCTACCAAAAAGGCACTGAGGCGACCAGCCGTCCCGGCGGTCAGTTCGGAGAACTGCTTCATGACCTCGATCAGGCCAATGACCGTGTCGGCGCTGACCTGCGCGCCGACCTCGACGAAGTTCGCCGATCCCGGGGTGGCTTTGCGGTAGAAGGTCCCCGGCAATGGGGTGATTACAGTGTGTTCAGCCATGTCTGTTCCTCTTGGAATAATTGTAGAAAGGCAGGCAAAAAGTGAATCGGTGGGCAAACCCTGGCGTCTGTGGGCCAGGTGTTTTCGTTCGGTCTCAGCGCGGTGCTCGGACCTCTATGCCTGCGCCATCAAGTGCATGACGCGTGGCTTCGACCAACGCCAGGGCACCCGGCGTGTCGCTGTGCAAACAGATGGAATCGAATTCAATCGCGAGGTCTTCGCCCTCGACGGTGCGCACCACGCCTTGTTGGCAAGCACGCAGCACCCGCTCGGCGACGTGGGCCGGGTCGTAAGCCCGCACGTTGCGGGTGAAGACGATGGAGCCGCTGAGGTCGTATTCGCGATCGGCGTAGAACTCGCGGATTACCGGTTGGCCGAGTTCCGTGGCAACCCGCCAGATCACCGAATCGGGCATGCAATACAACAGCAACTCCGGCTCCAGGCGCTGGAGGTTTTCCACCAGCAAACGGGCGGCCTCTTCGTCTCGGGCCAGGTGCATGTAGAGCGCGCCGTGGGGTTTGATGTGTTGCAGGGCCACGCCTTGAACCCGGGCGAGTTCACGCAGGGCGCCCAACTGATAGAGCATGTCGTCGACCAGTTCCTGGGCCGGCGCATTGATGTGTCGACGGCCAAAACCAACCAGGTCGCGAAACCCCGGATGCGCGCCGATAGCCACGCCCAGGCGCTTGGCCTGCTCGACGGTGCGGCGCATGGTGCCAGGGTCGCCGGCATGAAAACCGGTGGCGATGTTGGCCGAACTGATAAAGCCCATCAGCTCATTGTCGACGCCATCGCCGATGGTCCAGGGGCCAAAGCCTTCGCCCATGTCCGAGTTGAAGTCTACTGCCTGCATGACGCTTGCTCCCGACGCTTGTGACTTCGTGGAGGCCAAGTTAGATTCCTCCCAACCCCTTGGGAAGATCTATTATCAGATAGGTCATCTTCTGAAAAACAGATACGTCGTCGCCTGGAGTGCTCATGTCCCTGACCCTGCGCCAAGTCCGCTATTTCGTCGCCACCGCCGAGATCGGGCAAATCTCTCAAGCCGCGATTCATCTGAATATTTCCCAGTCGGCGGTGACCACGGCGATCAAGGAACTGGAGGGCCTCCTTGGCACGCTGTTGTTCCAGCGCTCGGCCCAGGGCATGAGCCTGACTGACGCCGGGCGGCACTTTTTGAATCGGGCCTACGTGATTTTGCGCAGCGTCGATGACGCGTTGAATAGCCCGTTGCCGGACATCCGCGCCAGCGGCGTGTTGCGCCTGGCGGCGAGCTACACAGTGATCGGTTATTTCCTCCCGCACCATTTGCAGCGCCTGGAACACTGGCATCCGGACGTGGCCATTGAAGTCCATGAACAGGAACGGCAAGCGATTGAGCAAGGCTTGTTGGACGGTCGTTTTGATATGGCCGTGGTGCTCACCGCCAACCTCACGCACCCGGACATCGTTTCAGAGATTCTCTTCAACTCCGAACGGCGGTTATGGCTGCCCAGCCGCCATCCGTTGTGCGAACGCTCGGCGGTCAGCCTCGCCGACGTCGCGAAAGAACCCTACATCCTGCTGACCGTCGACGAAGCCGAACAAAGCGCCATGCGCTACTGGGAACATGCGCATCAACAGCCAAACGTGCGGGTGCGTACCAGTTCAGTCGAAGCGGTGCGCAGCATGGTCGCCAATGGCAGCGGCGTGGCAATCCTCTCGGACCTGGTGCACCGCCCCTGGTCACTGGAAGGAAAACGCATCGAAACCCTGACAGTCACCGACGAGGTGACGCCGATGAGTGTCGGACTGGCGTGGCATCGCGAGCGCGAATTCAGCCCGGCGATGCAGGCGTTTCGTAACTATTTCCACGATGCATTTTTGGCGCCACAACAGCTGTCTGCGCGACGCTGAAAACGGCGAAAAGCATGCCCTCTTTTTGTGGATTTACGATGAGAGCGTTGGGCCATTTCCGGTCTGTTGTGACGGGAAGATTTTGGCAGTTTCTCCCCGTCGTGAATGACCGGTTTGATCCAGAAACCGTCGCCAGCGCCCGCGACGTTGTTAGCGATTGAGCTCCGTCATTTTGCGGTAATCACTGATAGTTTGGTGATTCCTGCCCGTTCAATAGACGCCATGGCCCTGGCCACTTCACCGTAGTTCACCCCGTTGTCCGCCTGCAGTTGCACCCGCAGATCAGAATTCTTGCCTTTGGCCGCCTGCAAGTTGGATTCAAGCAGGTCAGCCTGGATCTCGTCCTTGTTGATGAACACCTTGCCCTTGTCATCGATGCTCACCACCAGCGGGTCCTTCTGTTCCACTGGCGCCACCGACTCGGTCTTCGGCAGGTTGATCGGGATGGCGTTGGTCAGCAGCGGCGCGGTCACGATGAACACCACCAGCAGCACCAGCATCACGTCCACCAGAGGCGTCACGTTGATCTCGCTGAGCACTTCATCGCTGTCTTGTGTGGAGAAGGCCATTCAGGATGCCTCCTTGACTTTCTGACCGGCGATCTTCGCGCCGGACTTGTTCAGCGCCGGGTGCTGCAACACGCGGAAGGCGTTTTTCTGCGCCAGGCTGTAGAAGTCGTGGGCGAAATCGTCCAGGTCAGCGGCAGTCAGCTTCAGGCGACGCAGAAAATAGTTGTACACCAGCACCGCCGGGACCGCGACGGCAATACCGACGCCAGTAGCGACCAGGGCGGCACCGATCGGGCCGGCCACGGTTTCCAGGCTCGCCGAGCCTGCGGCGCTGATGCCTTTAAGCGCCGACATGATGCCCCAGACCGTGCCGAACAGACCGATGAAGGGCGATGTACTACCGATGCTCGCGAGGATCGCCAAGCCACTTTCCAGGGCACGCCGCTCGCGCACAATCTGCTGGCGCAAAGCGCGCTCCAGGCGATCCTGGTGATTGATTGCCTGGCTCAGGTCCGCCGCTTGTGTCCCTTCCTGGACCTGGATAGCGGCATATCCGGCCAGCGCGACACGGGCGGCGGCGCCTGGTTGGCCGTGGGCCGGTTCAGCGGCGGCGTCTAGGCTGGAGGCCGCCCAGAAGCGCTTATGGAATGCACGATCCTGGGTCTTGAGACGCGTGAACTGCACGCCCTTGAGCAAGGCCAGGCCCCAGGTTGCGACAGAAAAGACAATTAGCAGCCAGATGACGGCGTGTTCGATGGACTCGAACGGTGATGCGATCAGGTTCATGGTCAGGCTCTCCAACAAGGCGTTCAGATCAGTTGTGGCGATGCGCCTTTTGTCAGGTGGCCCGCGGTCTATCGGTTAACTCGAGTTACTTGATTTTGAAGTCGATGGGTACGCTGACCCACCCGTCCAGGGTGACGTCGCCTTGCTTGGCCGGAACGAAACTCCAGCGTTTGACCGCTGCCAGAGCGGCGTCATCAAGTTGATCGCGGCCACTGCTTTTCTGGATCTGGATTTCACCAGGCTTGCCACTGGCCAAGACGTGAACCCGCAGCAACACTGTGCCCTCCCAGCCGCGACGCATCGCCAGCGAAGGGTATTCGGGGGCCGGATTTTTCAAGTAGCCGGCGCTGGCTGAAGGCGGGCTCACCGGTTTCGGCGCTGGCGGTGCGGGAGGCGTGGGCGCGGCAACCGGTTGCACTGGCGCAGGGGCCACCGGCGGTTGCTCCACAGGCTTGGCGACCGGTTTAGGCACGGGTTTGACCACTGGCTTGGGTTTGGGAATAGGTTTGGGTGGCGGTGGCTTGACGGCCAGCTCATCCTCCACCGGCGGCGGTGTCTCGACCACGGGTTGCGCAATCGGCTCGGGCGGCGGTGGTTCCACCAGGGGCGGCGCGGGCTGGGAGAACTCGATGGTCATGGGCGGAATTTCCGGCGGCATCACGGGCAGCACCGGTGCTGGCGTCTGGTTGACCCAGACAAGTACCGCGCCGTGCAACACCAGCGCGAACACGCCCAGCAAGACACCCTCACGGCGAGTCAACACGTGTTTAGGGGTGGTGTGCAGGCGAGAAGAAGCCAACGGCCCGCTGTAGATTTGTCCTGGATCAAGCAGCGTGCCACTTGGTAAGGGGCGCCAGAAGGTATCTAACCCTGTGACGGCTTGGACATTGCCCATGAATTACTCCTGCAAGTCCTTAACTGATATGGAACGCGTCATAGCGTTTCCGACTGCTAATGCGTTACTGGGATTGATGATCCTTTAGGAAAAGTACTTAACAAAATAATATTTTCACCGATGGTTATCTGGTTTTTGACCAAACGGCTGCGTGTGGTCGGTTCATGCTTCAGTGGCATGAGTCCCTAATACATTTGAGTTTTGTTTCTGCCGGATGCGGCTTACCTGTTTTATAAACTAGGTATTGTGTGTTGGGTGTCCAACTAGTTTTTCATATAAGATCACGACTGCCTTCGACAGCCGCACGGATCTCATCGCTGCCAAGATTCGGAATCAGGGTTTGTATGAAGGCGATTGCATATCCGCGCAGGAAAGTGCCACGTCGTACCGCGATACTGGCTATGTTGGGAGGTATGAGGTTTTCCTGCTGTAGGCATATGATGCCTTTGTCACGCTCTGCGTTGTAGGCCATCTCGGCAACAATACCAATGCCCATGCCGAGTTCGACGTAAGTTTTGATGACATCCGAATCAATTGCGGTAAGTACAATATTGGGTGTTACACCCTGATCGTAAAAAGCCTGATTGATACGACCTCGTCCGGTCATTCCTTCTTCATAAGTAATGATGGGATATTCGGCGATGTCTACGAGTGATGGATTGATGATCCTTGTGAGTGGGTGGCCAACCGGTACTACCACTCGGTGCCACCACGTGTAAGCCTGGAAAAGTGCAAAGTCCGATTGCCTGGACAGCGACTCCGTCGCGAAGCCAAGGTCGACACGTCCATCGCGCACCATCTCGACGATCTGTGCCGGTGAAGTCTGGTGCAATGCCAACTTGACGTTGGGGAATGCTTCGCGAAAGGCTGCGACCGCCTTGGGCAACCGATAGCGTGATTGAGCGTGGGTACTTGCCACCGTGAGACGACCGCTGGCGCGACCCAGGTACTCGTCGGCGGCGTCCTTGAGATTGTCTTTTTCTACCAAGATGCGCTCGATGATACGGGCGATATCGCGGCCAGGGGCTGTCAGTCCCGTCAATCGCTTGCCGTGACGCTCGAAGATCGACACACCGAGTTCTTCTTCCAGCTCGCGCAACTGACGGGACACGCCTGATTGTGAGGTGCACAACACGTCAGCGGCTTCGGTCAGGTTGAAACCCTTTCGTATGGCTTCTCTAACCGAGCGCAGTTGTTGGAAATTCATGGTACCGCCCCCTTGTACAACCTCTGGCCTCCCGCCCGACATGCGCTTCATTGCGCGATTGCGATTGTTGATTCGAAGCGCATGGTAAAGAATACTGTTACGGCTTAGAAGTTATTAATAATTATCTTGTTATCTCTAATTGGAATATAAAATCTGTGCATCAGATCCGGGATTTTCTTCCGGTAACCAGGCTTTTCAGCAGAAAAGCCGCAAAAATGGGTGCCATCAGCAAGAACATGAATTGCAAGTTGAACCAGTGTCCAACCGCTCCTCCAATTGCGCTCCCAACCAGTCCGCCAGCCGGCCCGACGAAGGTGGTCAGGCCGGCAATGCGTCCTTGGCCGCGCTGTGCGCCGACCTTGGCGAACCAGGAAATAGTCATGATCTGCAGCATGCCCAGACCCATTCCCAGAACGATGGCGCCCAGCCACAGCATCCAGTCCGTCGCTGCAGCTCCGAGTATCAGCAGGGCACAGATAACAATCACACAGCCGAAGCGAAAGAACAGCTGCTCACCCATGCGCGAAGCGAGGCTGCCTATTCCGAGCAGCGCCAGCACATAACTGGCGCCCTGGGCGGAGATCAATCCGGCCGCTTGGGCTGGGTCGAAGAGAAATGCCTGGATGGCGATGACGACGATAAAGAAGCTATAGAACTGATTGACGGCCTGAATGCAAAACTCGCGCAGGCAGGCATCACGCAGCAGTTTGTCGCTGCCCACCAGAGCTATTTGAGCCGCGAGTTCAGCCAGGCTGAAGGTACGAACATGTGCCTGTGAGGGTTGGTAGTGACGGAATACGTGCGGAGCCAGCAGGACCAGTACGAAGAAGGTGCTGCCTATGGCGACATAGCCACCGGCGAAGCCGACGCTGTCCAGTAGCCAGGCGGCTACCAACGGTCCCAGCAATAGCATGCCGATCATATGCGTCGCACGAAACCAGCCGGCCATGCCGACGCCGACTCGCCCGATCTGCTGCATGAACATCGCGCTTAGCGAGACAATACGCAGCGGCATGAAACAACTGATCAGCAAAATGATCAGGCACAGCAGGGCGGATGAGTCGATCCAGGGCATTGCCAGATATAGGCCGCCACTGACCAGGGTGCCGATCGTGAACATGCGCAGGGGGCCGTGTTGATCCACCAACACTCCGGCGGGCAGGCTCATGAGCAGGATGCCGACGCTTTGCGCACCGGCTATCAGGGCCAGTTGAATGGCGTCTGCCTGCAACTGCACGGCATACAGTGACAACACCACTTTGGCAACGCCGACACTCAATCCGGCGAGTGCATTGAGGCAAAGAAAACCCGCCAGCACGTTGCGCTGCCCTTGCAGGCCGTTGGTGTATTTGTCGGCTGCCAAGGGTTGCGCATTTTTCACCAGGTCAGTCTCCACGTGTCGGTACCCGCGTGTATCGAAGGCGCCTCCGGAACGGTCGAGACGTCGGAAAAATCGCTCATCACATCGTCCTTGATCGCCACGAACAGCGGGTTCGCCCGTTCGCGCGGACGCGCCAGTGGCACCGCGACGATGCGTTTGATTCGCCCCGGACGGGGTTCCATCACCACGATGCGATCGCCGAGGAATACCGCTTCTTCGACATCATGGGTGACCATGATCGTGGTGATGCGCTCCTGGCGCAGGATGTTCTGCAACTCGCGCTGCAAATGGCTGCGAGTCAAGGCATCGAGTGCTCCGAAGGGCTCATCCAGCAGCAGGATCTGTGGACGACTCACCAGCGCACGAGCGATGGCCACGCGCTGGCTCATGCCGCCGGACAGTTGCGATGGATAGGCGTTTTCAAACCCCTTGAGGCCTACCATCTCGATATGGGTTTGTACCGATTCATGCTTCTCTGCGGCGTTAAGGTCTGCATTGATCAGACTTATCGCAACGTTCTGGGCCACGGTCAGCCAGGGGAACAACCGGTGTTCCTGGAATACGATGCCGCGCTCCAGGCTGGTGCCGATGATGCGTTTGTCATCCACCAGAATGTCGCCTTGGTAATCGTCTTCCAAGCCGACAATCAGCCGCAGCAGGGTCGACTTGCCGCAGCCACTGCTGCCGACCACACTGACGAATTCGCCAGGGCTTATGCTCAAGTCGATGTTCTGCAACACCTGCAGGGGCTGGTTTTCTACAGCGTAGTGCTTGTTCAGGTGGCGAATTTTCAGAGCGGCGGCATGGGCCATGGTGCTCCTCCTTCAAAGTGGTCAGAAAAAGTTGGGGGCGGCGTTTACGCCGGATCTCGCCAGCGCAGCAGGTAGCGCTCCAAAGCCTTGGCGGCTATGTCCAGGGCAAAGCCGACGGCACCGATCAGCACGATGCCCAGCAGCATCAGGTCCAAGCGCATCTCGGCGCGGCTTTCCATCAGCAGCACGCCCATCCCGTCGCCCGAACCGAGCATGTATTCGGCGCCCAGGGTGGCGAGCCAGGAGAACACCAGCGCCAGATAGAAGCCGTTGAAGAGGGAGGGCAGGGCTGCCGGTATCAGTAGTCGACTGAACATCTGCCAGCGTGAGAAACCGCTGACGCGGGCGACGTCGACCAGCTCGCGTGGCACGCCGGAAACACCCTCGAATGTATTGAGTAGTACGGGGAAGAATGCGGCCCAGGCGATAAACGCCAATTTGCTGCTCTCGCCAAAACCGAACCACAGTGACAACAACGGCAGCCAGGCAAACAACGACACCTGCTTGATCGAGTGCAACGTCAAGGCGAAGAACCGCTCGGCGTGCCGCGATACACCCAGCAGCACTCCGAGCAGCAGCCCAAGGCTGGTGCCGATGATCAGGCCACTCAGCCCGCGCAGCAGACTCTGCGCCAGGGTCTGCCAGATAGCAGCGCCCGCTTCGGTGCCGAAGGCGGCATTCAAGACCTTGTCGGGAGCGACGAACAAGGTGGAATCGGTCAGCCCGAACGCGTACACCGCCCACCATATGAACAACAACAGTGCAGGCAGTGTCAGACCGCGCCGCAGGCGACGTAGAGCAAGGGGATTCATGGGCATTCCTCAGGCGAAACCGCTACGTCGCCAGCGCAGGATGCGCCGCTCGATCAGGGCCAGACCCAGGTCCAGAAGAAAACCGATCAGGCCAATGGCAGCCACCGCTACCAGCATCACGTCCAATTGGTAGAGCTGACGGCTGTCGACCATCAGAAACCCCAGACCCTCGGACGAGGCCAGCAACTCGACCACCACCAGCGCCAGCCAGCTCTTGGTCAGTGCATAACGGATGCTGCTCCAGATCGACGCAAAGGCAGCGGGAAAGATGATTCGCCACAGCAACTGACGATGGCTGAAGCCATAGAGGCGACCTACTTCAATGAGCCGTGACGGCACCGCGTGGATGGCATTGCAGGTGTTCAGCGCCACGGGCAACAGCGCGGCCTGGGCCACCAGAACAACCTTCAAGGTTTCGCCGATGCCCAGCAGCAACATCAGCAACGGCAACCAGCCCAGCAAGGGCACATAAGCGATCATGCGTACCAGCGGATACAAGTAATCGCTGGCGCGCTCGGAAAGCCCCATGGCAATCCCCAGCAACAGGCCGATGCCACTGCCCATGAGAAAACCCAGCAGCACCCGTTGCGTGCTGATCGACACATGCTCGGCCAATTGTCCGCTGCCGATCATGTCCCGCGCGGTGTTCAATACCACCTCTGGCCCCGGCAGAACTTGCGAGGCGATCAACTCGTGGCGTGCGCTCAGCCACCAGAGCAGCATCAGGCCGACTGGCAACAGCCATGGCCAGACGAAATGCAAGACGCCACCGGTCATACGCGACAAGGTAATGCTCGGCAGTGTCTTGCCGGTGGGCAGGGACGAGAGTAGGGCGCGGTTCATGTTTACTCACTCGCCTTGGCTATCGGGGTGCCGTGGGCGTCCATAGGCTGCCAGTGGTGCTCAAGCTGCAGTTCTTTCAGCGCCTGGTCGAGAAAGCTGTGATCCATCCACTGGTCCAGGTCGAAGTCCTTGCCGCGCAACAGTTTCAGCTCTTTGGCCAGGCGATACGTGTCGTGGTACTGGGCGACCAGGAACGGGTCGAACAGCGGACTGGCGCGCTGGCTCCAAGGGCGATCACTGGTGTCTTCCCTGATTGCGTCCTGCAGGCGGAAGCTCCACCACGGGCCGAAAACCGCTTCCTTGTTGGCCGGATCCGATCCCCATTGGGCCGCGCGAACCAGTACCTTGACGATGCGCGCGGTGGTTTGAGGGTATCGACTGGCGAAATCATCGCGCACGATCAGGCCTGTCTGAGCGGTGGCGTTGGTATCCCGGTCACGGGTGGTGTAAACGATCCTGGCGGCGCCGTTGTTACGCAATAGCAGCAGCTCGGCACCGCCAAACACCGCGTCGATATCTCCGGTGCCCAGGGCTGTGTTGGAGGTGGCCTGGTCGAGGCTGACCTGTCGCACATCGCGTTCGCTCAGCCCATTGGCGGCGAGGATACGGATCACCTGCAAGTGAATGTAATTGCCCTTCAAATAGGCAACGCGCTTGCCCTTGAGGTCTGCGATCGACTTGATGGGGGAGTCGGGTTTCACCGCCAGGTAGGCATTGCTGAACTTGCTTACTGGCAGGATGTAGCGGGTCTTTACACCCGCCGAGCGGCCGATCAGCGAGATCAGGTCGCCCTGGCCGGCAAAGTCCAGTTGGTTGCTGGCCAGCGCCTCACCCACCATCGGCACGGTATTGAGGCCGATGAACTTGAAGGTGGTGTCATCATTTTTGAACTCTTCCTGAAACAACCCATTGGCATGGGCGATACCGAGCAAACCCCAGCCCCAGTAATCCTTGCCCGCTACGCCCAGGGCGGGGCCGCCCAGGCGGATTTCCTTGGGCGCGGTTTCTGCCAGGGCCGAGGTGGTGCCGATGATAAGGGCGGCGGCGAGAACAATACGTCGCCAGAATGCGGCGACCGGTAATACGGCTTTCACCGAACACTCCCGACTGAAGATTGGGCGGCGGACAGCAGGTCCGGTTGCTCCTTGACGATGCTTTGATACAGCGGCTGGAAGTTCAGCCAGCCGTTATAGGGACCAAAACGCTCGGCGCTTTTGCGGGCATGTTCCTCTTCCATGGTCAGGGTCGAGCCCATGGATTCGGCGGCGATCTGCGACTGACAGACTTTTTCCAAGGAGATGAACAGGTAGGCCGTTTCGTCAACACTCTGGCCGACGGTGAGCAGCCCGTGGTTTTTCAGCAGCAGCGCACGGTTGCCTTCCAGCGCTTGCGCCAGTGAATCACCTTCGCCGTGGGCATGACTGTCGAAGATCGCGTGTTTGCCGAAGAACACCGCTGACTCAGCGCTGGCGGGTGGGATCAACCGGCCGTTGGTGGTCCAGGTGCGTCCGTAGAGAGAGTGCACATGGGCCACCGAGACGATGTCCGGGCGTAGAGAGAGAATCGCCGAGTGCAGGGGAATGCCGCCCGGGTGTGGATAGCCGTCACCTTCGACCAGATCGCCGTTGAGGTCGATCAGCAACAGATCGTCTGCGGTGATCAGGTTGAAGCTCAGCCCGAACGGGTTCATCCAGAAATGGTTGGGGTTTGCCGTGTCGCGTGCGCTGATGTGGCCCATCACGCCTTCGTCGTAGCCCAGCTTGCCGAAGATGCGGAACGCGGCAGCAAGCTTGTGCTTGCGGTGCAAGCGCTCCTCCTCGACCGTGGCGAACACCGGTGGTTGCGGTCGCGGATAGGTCTTGGCTTTTTCGAAGCGCCGCTCGATATCCGATTGTGGTGCGGATTGTTGGTTGAGTTGGGTGATGTCGTTCATGCCTGCATCCTCTCGGTTTCAGCCAGGCGTCGTGCGGCGGCGTAGCGGTTTTCGGGGAAGTCGAGGCCGAGGTTGCCGCGAAAGGTTTCGGCCTCGTAGTCGGTACGGAACAATCCACGCTCCTGGAGGATGGGAATTACCTTGTCGACAAAGCGCTGGGTCAGGTTCACGTTGCCAAACACAATGAAACCATCAACCACGGGGTGCTCGAATAAAGCCTGCAACTTGTCGGCGACCTGCACCGCAGTGCCGACAAAAGCGCCACGCGGGTTGGCGGCGCGCAAGGCAAGTTGGCGCAGGGTAAGTTTTTCCTCGCGGGCGATGCGTTTGTAGTACTCGGCAGTGGATCTGAAGCTGTCCTTGCCGATGTCACCCAGCTCTGGCAAAGGCTCGTCAAGGGGGAACTGTGAGAAGTCGAAGAAACTGAAGTAACGGCTCAGGTATTTCACGGCGAACTCGATATCGATGTACTGCAATGATTCCTGGTACAGACGTTCGGCTTCTGCTTCGGTGTCGCCGACGATCGGCCCGATGGAGGGCAGGATCAAGACGTGTTCCGGGTTGCGGCCATAGGCTTTCACCCGGCGCTTGATGTCCTGGTATTGCTCTTGTGCCTCGGTCAGGTCACCGCTACCGATGCTGGCAAAGTCGGAGAAGATCGCGTCGGCGTAACGTGCGGCCAGATCGCGTCCGGCCTCCGAGGCGCCCGCCTGGAATTGCACCGGCCGGCCTTGTGGTGAGCGCTCGATGTTCAGCGGGCCTTGGACCGAGAAAAACTCACCTCGATGATCGAGGGTGTGCATTTTGTCGAAGTCGACATATTGGTTGGTCTCGCGGTTGCGGACGAAGGCGTCGTCTTCCCACGAATCCCACAGGCCATTGACCACGCCCACGTATTCCTGGGCGATGCGGTAACGCAGCGCGTGATCGTGCAACTTGTCGTGGCCATAGTTCTTGGCCACGCCTTCCAGCGCCGACGTCACCGCGTTCCAGCCGGCGCGACCATCGCTGATCTTGTCCAGGGACGCGAGTTGGCGAGCGGTGGTAAAGGGTTCGCTGTAGGAGGTGGTCATGGTGCCGACCAACCCGATTCGCTCCGTCACTGTCGCAACGGCCGAGAGCGCGCTGATGGGCTCCAGGCGGCTGAGGAACGGCCAGGTAGCGTCTTTGGTGATGTAGGCCGAGTCGGCGATGAAGGCGAAATCGAATTTGGCGGCTTCGCCGAGTTGAGCCAGTTTGATGTAGCTACGGATGTCGGCGGCTGCGCCGTCCGGGATTGCCGGATCGCGCCAGTGGCCGCCACCACCTTGAATACCGATGCCAAAACGGATTGTACGATTGTCGGTGCGGGCCATGAGTAGTGTCCTGCAGGTTTGAGCGGCGACTCTCGGAGGGAGCAGCGCTGCTGTCGGTTGAATTCGACGCGGCTGTCCTGTGCAGGGTGAGCGCGGTGGCAGCCCCAAGATACGAAAGCACCGGGGCTACTGGAACTGATAAAAACGGTGTTTCTTATGCAGTAAAGTCGTAAGAAGCGTCTGAAGAGGAACTGAAAGTTATCACCGCAGCGGGTATTTCTTTAATACCCAGAGGTTTAGGGTTTATTCCTGTCTTGCGACGACAGGGTCAAGCGCCGCGTGGGCGATCAGTTCGTCACGTAACTGCGCGCCAAAGGTCCAGTCCGCCAGTTCGGAAGCTGCACCGAGATGGCCGTGGGCGCCGGCGATTTCCAGGCGTGCCCCCCACGCGTTGGCGAAATGTTGCGCGCGTGGCAGGCTGACTTTCGGGTCGTCGGTACTGGCAACGACCACCGTCTTGAATGGCAGCACCTGCAGCGGAACGGGAGCAAATCCCTGCGTACCGGGCGGGTAGTCAGGCGCTTCGATATCGCTGGGCGCTACCAGCAATGCGGCTTGTACCGGGCCGCTGTAACGGCTAGCCCAGTGCACGACCAGGCTGACTGCCAGCGAGTGCGCGACCAGCACCACCGGCGTGTCCTTTTCGCTGATGGCCGCTTGCAAGGCTTCGACCCAATCGTCGAGGTCGGGATTCTGCCATTCCTGTTGCAGAACCCGTTGGTAGGAAGGGTTGTGTTTTTGCCAATGGGTTTGCCAATGTCCTTCTCCCGAGTTGCCACGTCCGGGAAGAATCAGAACACGTACATCTGTCATCTGTGAGTCCTCGTCATCTGGTTTTTGCCGGCGCAAGCGTGATGCATCGTTGTGCTGCGCCGCGTGTGGAGCATCAGGAGGATCATGCTAGGGGATCGGAGCAGGGTGGCGAACCGATTTAAAGTGCTATGCAAAGCCACTTCACGCATATGCGTCGCAATGGCCGGCGGGCGAAGGGGGCTGCGTGCACGTGTGCGGGCAGGTTAAGCAGATGTGCGGGGAGTGCGAACTGAGATTGTCGGCGTTGCTTGCGCGCCGATTTCATATGGCTGTGGGCGGAAAAGAGTCCGGGATTACCGCTTCATGAAGCCTCGACCAACTCCTGCAGCAACGCGTAGCCATAAGGCCAGTCACCCAGTTCAGCCAGTGAACCGAGGTGACCGAATGCGCCCGGTATCAACAGGCGTGACCCCCAGGCCGTGGCAAATTGTTGCGCTCGTACCAGCGTCACCCGTGCATCGTCGGTGCTGGCGACGAGGATGCTGGGAAAGGGCAGGCCCACCAAGGGCATCGGCGCGAAGCCCAGGGCGCCGGGCGGGTAGGACGGTTCTTCGACATCGCTGGGTGCTACCAGCAACGCACCCTTGACCGGCCCTTTATAGGCCGCGCCGGTATGCCGCAAAGCCCAGTGTGCCACCAGACCCACCGACAGCGAATGGGCGACCAGTATCGCCGGTGAGTCGTCTTCGGTAATGGCCTGGTGCAGGGTCTCGACCCATTCCTCGACGTCGGGGTTGTCCCAGTCGCGCTGGAATACCCGGCGGTAGTTCGGGTGGCTGCGCTCCCAGAACGTTTGCCAGTGCTTGGCGCCGGAGTCGCCTCTGCCAGGCAGGATCAGTACGCGCGTTTCGGTCGGCATCGTGAGCTTCCTCGAACATGAAACGCGCAGGCTAGCCGATGCGCCCTGATCCGGCGACTGGTCAATTGGCATAACGACATAACCAGCATGCCTCAGGGCAAGGCGTCGCCGAGGCGGTACTCATGACTCAGCGCTAGCGATGCTGCCGAGGTTGAAGCGCGTACCTTCGGTGGGCCAGGGAGCGTAGTGGGACGATTCGATCCGGTGTTCTGTGCATTCACGGCGTGCAGACAGAGCTCTCACGCTGGTTTTCGCCAGCGCAACAGGCGTGTCTCCAGAAGGTGAGTCAGCCAGTTCAGCCCGAAGCCGATAGCCGCGACAAGGAATATGCCGAGCAGCACGTGATCCATGCGATACCGCTCCTGGCCATCGATCAGCAGGTTGCCCAGCCCGTCGCCGGAGGTGAGCATGTACTCCGCGCCCAAGGTCGCCAGCCAAGCGTAGATCAGTGCCAGGTAGAACCCGGTGAAAATCGACGGTACTGCTGACGGCAGAACGACGCGGGTGAGCAGTTGCCAGCGGCTGAACCGGTGCACACGAGCGACCTCGACCAGGGCGGTGGGGACGCTGCCGACGCCTTCGAAGGTGTTGATCAGCACCGGAAAAAATGCCGCCAGTGCGATGAACACGATTTTGCTGGTCTCGGCCAGACCGAACCAGGCCATGATCAGCGGGATCCAGGCGAACAGCGAGATTTGCTGCACGGTGCGCAGCGTCGGGCCGAACAACAAACGGCTCAATCGCGACAAACCGAGCAGCAGGCCTGTCGCCAGACCGGCCGAGGCACCCAGCATCAGTCCGCTAACGTAGCGCCCCAGGCTGGTGAACAGCGTGGTCCACAATTGGCCGTCATCGCTCATCTCGACGGCCGCGCTCAGCACGCTCTGCGGCGTGACAAACAGCGGTCCGGTGTAACCCCAGGTTGCGGCTGCCTGCCAGAGCAGCAGACCAATAAGCGGCAAGAGCGCGCCGAGGACATAGGGGCGCCAGACGGGCACGTGCACCCGGCTCATGATGCGAACGCCTGTTGGCGCCAGCGCAATAGATGCCGCTCGGTGGCCTCAAGCAGCTTGTCCAGGGTGAAGCCGACCGTGCCGACGATGATCACCGCCGCCAGTAGCACATCCATCTGCATGAGTTGTTGGCCGTTGGACATCAGGTAGCCCAGACCTTCCGACGACGCCAGCAATTCCACCAGCACCAAGACTAGCCAGCAGTGCGTGAGGCCATAACGCAGACCGCTCCAGATTGCAGGCAACGCGGCGGGCAGCAGCACTCGCCACAGTCGCTGGCCATAACCGAAACGATACACCCGCGCCAGTTCCAGATAGCTCGGGGGTACGTTGCGCAGACCCTGGTAGGTATTGAGAGTGACCGGGATCAGCGCCGCCTTGGCGATAAGCACAATCTTCAGTGTTTCGTCGATGCCGAGCAGCAACATCAGCAGCGGCAACCAGCCGAGCAGCGGCACGCAGGCCAGCATGCGGAACGCCGGATACAGCAACTCGCGGATGATGTTCGAGAGCCCCATGCCGAACCCGATGAGTAAACCGGCGCCGGCACCCAGCGCAAAACCGCCGAAAACCCGTTGCAGACTGACTGCCAGATGCCGCCACGCCTCACCGGTGTGAAGCATCGTCAGCAGGGTGTCGAACACTTGGGTGGGAGGGGGCAAGGTCTGCGCGCTGATCCAGTTTTGCTCGGTGCCCAGCCACCAGAGTGCCAACAGGACGAAGGGCACCGGCCAGGCCAGCAGCAGGCTGAAGACCGGGCGCCACTCCCGGCGCCCGTGAGCCGACGCAGAACCCGCCGATACGGCGCGGGCCGGCGTTTCATTCAGGCTGAGCGGTGTTGTCATGGTTACACCTTGGCTACCGGCCGACATTAGCGAGTCCGTTGTCCGTTGGCATTCAATGCCACCCAGTAATTTTCCAGACTCAGTTCCTTGAGTGCGGCCTCAAGCGGCTGCGGATCGAACCATTGCTGAATATCGAACTCAACGCCACGCAGCAGGCCGAGCTCCCCGACCAGCTTCTGTGTGTCCTGATACTGAGCGACATAAAACGGGTCGAGCAACGGGCTGAGGCGGTCTGCGATGGGGCGGTTGCTGTAGTCTGTCTCCAGCGTCGCCAGACTGCGCCCACCCTTGGCCCAGATAGCAAAGACCTCGTCTTTGTTGGCTGGATCGCTAGCCCAATGCGCAGCCTTCACAATCACCTTGACCACCCGCCGGGTAATGTCCGGGTAGCGTTGGGCGAACTCCTCGCGCACCAGAATGCCGGATTGCGCAGTGAGCCGTGCCGAGCCGCCCTGGGTGCTATAGATCACCTGGGTCAGCCCCTTGTCCCGGCTCTCCAAAGACTCCGCGCCCGCGAAGATTGCGTCGATGTTGCCGTTGAGCAGGGCATTGGTAGCCGCCGCACCGAGCAGGCTGACGTTGCGGATGTCTTTTTCGCTCATGCCTTGGGTGGCCAGAATGCGAATGACTTGTAGCTGGATGTAGTTGCCCTTGAAGTACGCGACCTTTTTGCCACGCAAATCGCTCACCGATTTGATCGGCGAGCCCGGAGCGACCAGCAGATAGGCATTCTCCAGGCGGCTGCCGGGCATCAGCAGGCGAGTCTTGATGCCTGAGCTTTTGCCGATGATAGAGATCATGTCCCCGTTGCCCGCGAAGTCGATCTGGCCGTTGGCCAAGGCCTGACCGACCATGGGGCCGCCGCCTTTGAAACCGGGGAACTCAAACGTAATGCCATCTTTGGCGAACTCTTCTTCGAACCAGCCTTTGGCCCGCGCGACACCGGTTGCACCCCATACGCCCTGAGTGTCGCCGTGCAAGGCCGGCGCGCCGAGACGCACGACCAGCGGCTGTTCCTGAGCGTGCGCGGCTGCGCCGAACAGTAAAAAAACCAGTACCCCAAACAGACGAATCATCACTGGCCACCCTTGGCATTTCGGTTTTCCGGGAACGACAGGCCGAGGTTGCCGCGCAGGGTATCGGCCTCGTATTCGCGGCGAAAGATACCGCGGTCCTGAAGGATGGGGACTACCTGATCGACGAACTCGCGCAACCCTAGTGGTTGCAGATAGGCGTGGAGGATATAACCATCCACCACCTCCTCTTCAAAAAGCGCTTGCAAGCGGTCGGCAATTTGTTCCGCTGTGCCAACAAACTGCAAACCCGGACTGGCGGCGCGTAAAGCCAGCTGGCGCAGGGTCAGGTTCTCATCGCGTGCGATACGCAGGTAGGCCTCGGCAGTGGATTTGAAGCTGTCCTTGCCAATGTCACCGAGGTCGGGCAATGGTTCGTCGAGGGCAAACTGGGAGAAATCGAAGAAGCTGAAATAGCGGCTCAAATATTTCACCGCCACCTGGATATCCAGCAGTTCGGCGACTTCACGATGCTTGCGCAATGCATCGGCCTCAGTCTCCCCGACAATCGGTGTGATCGAGGGGAATATCAGGACCTCTTCCGGCCTGCGCCCATAAGCTGCAGCACGTGTCTTGATATCGTTGTAGTAGGCCTTGGCCAATGGCACATTCTCAACGCTCCCAGAAAAGATCGCATCGGCTTCACGGGCTGCCAGGTCACGGCCCGGTTCCGATGCTCCTGCTTGAAACAGCACCGGGCGACCCTGCCGGGAGCGCTCGATGTTCAGTGGGCCCTGCACGGAAAAGAATTCGCCCTTGTGATTAAGCGGATGCATTTTTTTGAAGTCGACGTACTGGCCGCTGTCTTTGTCGCGTATGAAAGCGTCGTCTTCCCATGAGTCCCAGAGCCCCTTGACCACGCGAATGTATTCATCAGCGATGCGATAACGCAGGGCATGGTCGTAGAGTTTTTCGCCGCCATGGTTTCGCGCGTGGCCCTCAAGCGCTCCGGTTACGGCATTCCAGGCTGCGCGTCCACCACTGAGAAGGTCCAGCGAGGCAAGTTGGCGAGCGGTGGTGAAGGGTTCACTGAACGATGTGGTCATGGTAGCTGCCAGACCGAGATGAGTGGTCACGGAGGCCACTGCCGAAAGTGCGGTGATCGGCTCCAAACGGCTGAGAAAATACGGAGTCGAATCTTTAGTGATAAACGTCGAATCGGCGATGAAACCGAAATCGAACTTGCCGGCCTCGGCGATACGCGCCGCTTCGATAAAGGCGTCGAGGCTCGAGGCACAATTGCTGGACGTCTCTGGATGTCGCCACGCCTGAACGTGTGCGCCTATGCCCGAGAGAAAGGCTGCAAGATGCAACTGGCGTTTGTTTGAGTGGGCCATAGCGGTGCTCTCCTTTAAGCTTGATTCAGAGGAAATCGTGGCGAACCGTGAACAGCAATTGCCGCTCGCGGTTGTAATTGACGGAGTAAAAATCCAACGCAGGCACGTAGGAGCCGGGAAGCTCGTAGGTCTTGTTCAAAAGATTTTTAGCGGTGACCGAAAAGGTCCAGTCGGCATCCGGTGTGGTATAGAAGATGCCCGCGTCCAGGTAGTGTGTAGACGGGAATTTGGTGTACTCGTTAGTCGCACTGACCGCCGAATAGGAACTGCTCTCCGAGCGGTAGTTGGCGTTCAATCGTACGTCGCCACCGTTCTGCAACGAAACGCTGTAGGTACTGCCAATGCTGCCACTCCAACGGGGCGCATAAGGCAGTTCGTAGCCAGTGAAGTCCGTGCTGGCGGCACCGGTAGGGTTGAGGAACTCGTCGAATCGGGTACGCAGGTAGGCCAGGTTGAGGTTGAACTCCAGATTACGGCTGGCTTTGAGGGTGGACTCCCATTCGGCACCATAGGTGTGGGCTTGCCCTGCATTGGCAATCACTGCGCCGGTGATCAGTTGGCCGTTGACCACCGGGTTGTTGATTGACGCCTGATAGTCCTCATAGTCGTTGTAGAACAGAGCCAGGTTGTTGCGCAGACGCCCATCCCATAGGGTGCTCTTGAGGCCTAGCTCATAGGAGGTGACTTTTTCCGGGTCGACCGGTGTTTGCGCGATGGCCAACGAGGCTGAGGCTGGGTTCCAGCCGCCAGCCGTTTCGCCGACGGCCCAGGTGGCGTAAGTCAACAGTTCAGGTGTCCACTGATAGTCGAGGGTAACTTTAGGCGTTACGGCCTCGTACTCTTCCTTCAAACCGTTTACCGAGTAACGCTGCGCGAGCTGCGCGCCTGTGGCGTTGCTGTTGTAGGCGGCGCTATCCATCTCACGCCATTCCTTGTTCAGGCGCAAGCCAAGGGTCAGGCTCAGGGCATCGGTGAACTTGTACGTGCTTTGGCCATACAGACCTATGCTGTTGGTGGTGCTCTTGCTATCGATGACACTGAAGGCGTTGTTGTTCCAGCTCAGGCGATCCATCTCGAACACCTCGTGCCAGAGCATCAGGCCCGTGATGAAGCTCAGGCGACCATAGTCACCGAGCAACTGGAATTCCTGCGAATACTGCTCCTGATTGAGGTCCTGGTCGAAGCCCTGCACATAGGTTGGGTAGGGGTCGTCAGAGGGCATGTCCACGTCGAAGTTGCGGTAGGCCGTTACTGACTTGACCGACAGTTGATCGTTCAGCCAGGACTGCAGTTTCAGTGAGGCACCGCCACTGTCGTAGTTCTGCTCTTCACCGATATCAGAAAAATTGCGCCGCTTGCCGCTACCCGGGTAGTTGGTGGGCGTAGGCCCGCCGGTAGCATGTCCGTGTAAACCGTCGACCGACAGCACCGCATCGAAGGTATCGGAAGGGGTTAGATGGAAAATGGTGCGGAACTGTTTGTTCTCGTAGCCATTTACATCCTTGTCCAAATAATGGTTGTCCACGTCACCATCGATATGGCTGCTGGCAAGTGCGACGCTGGCGGTCAGTAGTTCCGGGCTCAGGGTGCCGGTGGCATAACCGCGAGTCTCCACTTGCCCCTGATTGCCCAGGCCAACGCTTGCCCAGGCATGGGGCTGTGCAGTGGGTTGACGAGAGATCAACTTGAGTGCGCCAGAACTGGTGTTCTGCCCGTAAAGGGTGCCTTGGGGGCCGTGCAGCACTTCAACACGTTCGATGTCAGGCAAGCTGCCGAGGAAGCTGCTGCCAAACGAACGTGGAATATAGACGTCGTCCAGGTACCAACCCACTGAAGGGTTGCCAATCGGTCGCGATGAGCCAATACCACGAATGAACACACTTTGAGTATTCGTCCATTGGTTGGGGATGTTGACGCCAGCGGCGAGACCGGCGAGGTCGGCGAGTTTTGTGACGGAGCGCTTTTCCAGTTCGTTGGCGTCGATCACATTGACCGTGACAGGGGTTTTTTGCAGGGTCGTTTCACGGCGCTCGGCAGTGACCTTGACTTCCGGCAGGCGAGTGTCGTCTTGGGCAGGTGCCTGTTCTGCGAGGGCAGCGTTTGGAACGCCCAGGCCGGCGTTGATGATCAACAGCAATGCCAGTCGGATTTTGTTGCTGTACAGCTGTGGTGCACTTGGAGATGGAACAGTTTTTCGCAGAATTTGCAGGATATGCATGGCACCCTCGCAATCGTTGTTTGTTTAACGTCACCTCCATCTCGTGATAGTCGGAACATGAAGCCGTATCGTTACGGCGAAGTGAGAGTAATTCTGGACGATCCGTTCAGGAACTGAATTTATCTCCAATCTAAAGTCATTTATCGGCTATCTGAACGTTTGGTTCGCGTTCCGTAACTCGAGTCGCCGATTGCATTTGCATAGTTGGAAAACGCGCTTTTGTTGCAAGCTCGGAGCTCTAAGATGATTCGCGCGCAATGGTGCGCATCGTCTGGAGAAAACAGCATGACAGCGATACCCAGTGAGTCACTGTGGCGGCGTTACGGTGACGCTACCGAGAAAACCCTGTCTCCCAGTAATGCGATAGTGGAGTCATTGCTTGCGCACCGCAGTGTGCGTCATTACCTGCCGACACGGGTGCCCCCGGGCACCCTGGAGGCTATAGTCGCAGCGGCACAATCGGCGGCGACATCGTCCAATCTGCAGTCCTTGAGTGTGATCAACGTCGAAAGTCCACAACGTCGACGTCGGTTTGCCGAGATCGCTGGTGGTCAGCAACACATCGTCGAGGCACCGCTGTTTCTGGTCTGGGTTGCTGATTTGTCACGGGCGAAACGGCAGGCACAACGGCATGGGGCCGAGTTGGCGGCCATCGATTACCTTGAGAGCCTACTGTTCAGCAGTATCGATGTCGCCATGGCAGCGCAAAATGCAGTGGTGGCGTTAGAGGCTTTGGGGCTGTCGAGTGTTTATATCGGCGCTTTGCGTAACGACATTGCTGCCGTCAGTGATGAACTTCAACTTCCACAAAACAGCTTTCCGGTTTTCGGCCTCTGTGTCGGTTATGAGGACCCGGCGAATCGTACGGAAATCAAGCCGCGATTACCTCAGGCCACCGTGGTGCACCATGAGGTGTATTCGACGGCAAATGAGGATGTCCTGGTCGATGAGTACAGTGTCCGGTTGCAAGCCTTCTATCGTGAGCAGAAGCTCCCGATCCTTAGCTGGCCGGAGCTGGTTCTGAAGCGCCTGCAGCATGCGGCAACACTGGGTGGACGGGCGAACCTGGCCGGGCAGTTACGCGAGCGAGGCTTCAGCCTGGACTGACTGCGACATTGCCGACGGCGTTCGAAGCGCGCCGTCGGCAGATGTACTTCAGTCATGGCACCGGGATCGTAAGGGCGCTTCGGATGAGTTGCGCAGCGCGATCAACCTCGCGTTCTGTGCTGTAACGACCTAGGCTCAACCGGATGGTGCGTAGCGCTTCGCTTGGCCGCAGGCGTAGCGCCAGCAATACGTGGGACGGTTCATTGCTCGCTGAATTGCAAGCGGAAGTGGAAGAGAGAGCGAGTTCGTTACCGAGGGCGAAATCGTAGTAGGGCGTCAGGCTCAAGGTATTCGGTATGTGGTTTGTACGGTTGCCATTGATGGTGATGGGCAGCCCCGCCAGTGACTTAAGCAGGCGCTCGCGCAGTGCTGATATACGTTCGCGTTCGGATTCGGCATGTTCCCGGGCCATGGCGAAGGCTTCACCCATGCCGACAATCTGGTGAGTGGCCAGCGTGCCCGAGCGTAATCCCAGTTCATGCCCTCCACCATGAATTTGCGCCTGCAGTTTTCCCTCGGCCCGCGAGCCTATATAAAGTGCACCAATACCTTTTGGGCCGTAGGTTTTATGGGCGGAAAAGGACATTAAATCGACATCAAGCCTCTTCAAGTCGATGCTGACCTTACCGGTAGCCTGGGCGGCATCGACATGAAAAAGTGCGTCGTGCTCACGCACGATCCGCCCGATGGCGTCGATATCGGTCAGCGTACCCAGTTCATTGTTGACCAGCATCAAGGACACCAAAAAGGTGTCTGCGCGCAGCGCTTGGCAGAGTGCCTGAGGCGTAATGGCACCGTCCTGATCGGGGGCCAGATACGTCACTGAAAACCCCTGGCCCTCCAGTTGGCCAAGCGTGTCGAGCACCGCTTTGTGCTCAAGTTGGCTGCTGATGATGTGGCCAGTGGGCTTACCTCGAGCCTGGGCGACGCCTTTTAAGGCGAGGTTGTTCGATTCGGTGGCTCCCGAGGTCCAGACAATCTGTTCGGGACGTGCGTTGACCAGCTCAGCGACTTGTTGGCGCGCTCCTTCCACCAACGCTTTGGCGCGTTGGCCAAAGGCATGGGAACTGGACGCCGGGTTACCGAACGTGTCCGCTTTGCCCAGGCATTCGATCATTCGAGCGATGACGCGTTCGTCGACAGGCGTGGTGGCGGCGTAGTCGAAGTACAGTGCAGGCTCGGCGTTGCTTTCGGCCGTTGTGGCGGGCCATATCCAGGGAATAATGCGTGGCATGATGGTTTTTCATACCTCATCGAACAGAGCGGTCGACAAGTAGCGCTCGGCGAAGCTGGGAATGATGGTGACAATGACTTTGCCTTCGTTCTCTGGACGCTGTCCGATGTTCCGTGCGGCAGCCAGAGCGGCCCCGGAGCTGATACCCACCGGTATGCCTTCGAGCCTGGCAATTTTTCGCGCGGTATCGAGGGCGTCGTCGTCACTGATGGCGAGGAATTCGTCGATCACTTGCAAGTTGAGAATCTTTGACAGGAAGCCCGAACCTATGCCCTGGATTTTGTGTGGCCCGGGTTTGCCGCCTGACAAAACCGCGCTGCCGGCCGGCTCGACGCCAATTATCTGGACCGAAGGCTTGTAAGCCTTTAGCACTTCACCCACACCAGTAATGGTACCGCCTGTGCCAATCCCCGCCACAACGATATCGACTTCGCCGGCGGTGTCATTCCAGATTTCCTCGGCTGTTGTGACCCTGTGAATCGCCGGGTTGGCAGGATTTTCGAACTGCTGGAGGACGATCGAATCGGGTATTTCCTGCTGCAGCTCGTGAGCCCTGGCGATGGCGCCACTCATGCTTTGGTTGGCGGGCGTCAGTTCCAACTCTGCACCCAGAAACCGGAGCATTTTGCGTCGCTCTTCGGACATGCTTTCCGGCATGCACAGAATCAACCGGTAGCCTCGTGCGGCCGCGATGAAAGCAAGAGCGATACCCGTGTTGCCTGAGGTCGGTTCAATAATTGTCGAGCCGGGCTGGAGCCGCCCGGATTGTTCGGCGTCGTTGATGAGTGCCAGGCCAAGGCGATCTTTAACCGAAGACAGTGGGTTGAAGAATTCAAGCTTGCCTAACAATTGAACCGGGAGGTTGAGCTCGGTTGCGAGTCGGTTGAGGCGCACGAGTGGTGTGGCGCCGATGGTGTCGATGATACTTTCGTAAACGTGGCCTCTGAATGTAGGCATGATTCCTCGCAAGTACATTACGCATACAGTTGATGCCCACGCGCGAATGCGAGCGAGTCTGGGAGAGGAAACTATCGCGGGAGCGCTTTAATGAAAAACGAAAAAAATGGCGAAGCTTAGATGCCTGGCGGGATAGGGGCGTGCGTCTAGAGCCTGAAATGGGGGCCGACGTCTTGTTGAGGCACGAGAGGGTACTGATCTGGCCCAACACGCCAATGGGCAGGGTTCTCGGGGCCGCCTGGCGCCTGAAGTGATTTCAATAGTCGCTCGCCTCAACGCCATGTACGCGGGACTTGTCGGCGGCGTCTGTGCCGAGGCCTCAGGGAGTTCCCGGATACCGCGTCTCCATCACGATCGACAGCGCATCCGGGCGCCAGAATTCCTGGTCGAACTCCACCGGCTGGTTGTCTTCGCCAAAGTTCAAGCGCTCCAGGTATACACTGGTGGAACCCGGTGACAGTTGTAGCAACTCGGCCTGTTCTTCATTCACCGTGCCGATATGCATCTCCAATTCGCAGCGTGATTGCACGCGCCCAAACCGTTCGCGCAGTAGTTGTGTCAGCGAGGTGTTCAAGTCGACCTCCAGCAGGCCGGGGCACCAACTGGCGAGCAAGGCGTTGAACTCCAGCAGCACCGGGCGGCGGTCGATCCAGCGGCGGCGTTGCAGGAAAAACACCGGTTCGTCCGCCGAGGCCAAACCCATGCGCTTGGCCAGCCACGGGCCTGCCGGGCGCAGTTCGGCATGCAGGCATTCGGTGCGGGGTATGCGGCCCTGGGCACTGACGTAATCCATGAAACCGCTGATGCGCGTCGGGTCGTAGCGGATGCGCTGGGGGCTGACAAACCAGCCCCGGCGATTTTCCCGATACACCAGGCCCTCGGCCTCCAGTTGCTGCAGGGCCTGGCGCAAAGTGACGCGAGTGCAGCCGAAGCGTTCGATCATTTCCCGTTCGGAGGGGAATTTTTCATCGGCCTGGGGGACACCGGCGGCGATGTCGTTGGCGATCTGTTCGCGGATGCGCTGGTAATGCGGGGAAATCGGGTCGAAAGGCATCCTGGGGTTCCGTGTGCAGGCATGACATGAGGGTGACTCTACCGTTCCTGCTGGCCCAGGTCACCTGTCCCAGGCAGGCTTCAGGCAACGCGGAATGAGGCGCCATGGGCCGAGCCCGGCCGATGGTCGCCATCGGTCTTGAGGCGCGAGCGCAATGAAAACACGCTTGTAAGCCAACCCTCGGCTATAGGTGATGCTGTTGTTTCTGCAGCAGGAAATCTCGGCGCCAGGCCCGTAAACCATAGGCCGCCAGCAGCACAAAACCGGCGTAGAGGGCGGCGGTCAATTGCAGGTCTTTATACAGGAACAGACCCACGTAGGCCGCGTCCAGCACCATCCATAACCACCAACTGGCCATGTATTTGCGCGCCGCCCACAGGCTGGCCACCAGGCTGAACGCGGTGAGCAGCGAATCCAGCCAGGGCAGGGCGGCATCGGTGAAATGATGCATCACCGCGCCGAGGGCAACGGCGCCGACCGCGCCCGCGAGCAAGTGTCGCCATGCCTCGTTGGGTGGCAGGCGCTCCACCCGCACCTTGCCAGCCTCGACGCGCCCAGTGCTCCAGCGCCACCAGCCATAGCCTTGGAGCACGGCGAAGACCAGTTGCAGGAGCATGTCCGAATACAGCTTCACGTCGAAGAAGATCCAGGCGTACAGCAACACCGCGATCACACTGACCGGCCAGCACCAGCGCACCCGTTGTGCGGTGAGCCAGACCCCGGCGATGTTGAAGAACACGGCGACGATTTCCAGTGGCGACATAGGGTTCTCTTATCACTGATTTTCTAGATGCAGCGCCTGTTGCTTGAGTTGGCGCTTGCGTTCAAAGGGCAGTTTTTCCTGGTCGCCATAGGGGGCGCTGTACCAGTTGCCGTAGGTCGGGTTGGGCAACAGGAACCAGCGTTGGCCCAGCCACGCCAGGTAGGGGGCGGCGGCCTTGCGTTGGTCGGCCAGGGTGTTGTGCTCGGCCTGCACGAAGTCACCGAAGGAGTCGCCGGCCAGCATCAGCACACGGGCGTGGCTGGCGACCCATTGGCGGCGGCAGTTCTTGCCGTAGCCGGCCTGTTCGCAGTGACCGGTCGGGGTGCTGGCGGCCAGTACCTGTTCGTTGCGCTCTACCGGGAAGCCGCGCAGGCGCAGGTTGTTGACTGTCGCCTGGACCTGGCTGTGTTCACGGTTGGTGATGTAGTAGACGGTGATGCCTTTCTTATCAGCCGCCTGCAGGAACTCTACGGCGCCGGGGAGCGCCTGGGCCTTGGCCTGGTCGACCCAGGTGTTCCAGCGATCGTAGGAGTAGACCTGGTTGTTGAGGATGTCCCGGGCATTGAGCGGTACGTTGTCCAGCACGGTTTCGTCGATATCCACCACCACCGCTGGCGGCAGGCCGGTGAGGTTGCGCGGCGCAAAGGGCAGGGCGTCCCAGGTCAGGTCGGCCAGGGCCGCGTCCAGTTGACGCGTAGCGCTGGCGAATACCTGGCGATAAATCAGTTCGTGCTCAATGGAGGTCTGGGCCCACAGCACTGCGTCCAGTTGATCGTTGGCGGGCGGTTGCTGCTGGCAGCCCACCAGGGCGGTGGAGAGTAGGCATACAGTGGAAATAATCAAATTACGCATGGTCAGTCAGCCTCAAAAATTGACGGTGGCGGACAATCGCGCCGTGCGCGGCGCACCCAGGAACAGGTAGCCGTCGCCTGCGGATTCACCCACATCTCGCCAGTAGCGTTTGTCGAACAGGTTGTCGACAGTCAGTCGCAGCACAGTATCGTAATCGCCAACCTTGGTGGTGTAGCGACTGCCCACATCGAACACCGCGTAATCGTCGACTTTCACCGTGGCCTGGCGGTTGGCGTATTTACTCGCGCTGTATTGCACTCCGCCGAGCAAGGCCAGGCCGGGGATGCCGGGAATGCTGTAGTCGCCGTGCAAGCTGGCGCGCAGCTTGGGCACGTTGATCGCCTGGTGGCCGTCGTAGTCATCGGTGCCGCTGCCACTGACCCGGGCGCGGATCGCCGCGACGCTCGCCGAGAGTTGCAGGTCGGAGGTCACGTGGCCGTTGGCTGACAGTTCAATCCCTACATTCTTTTGTGTGCCTTGCTGCACGAAAGTGGTGGTGCCGTCGTCGTTCGGTCGGTTGTATTGCAAATCCTGGCTGATCTGGAACAACGCGGCAGTCAGGCTCAGGCGCTGGAAGTCACGCTTGATCCCGACTTCCAACTGGCGTGACGTGGTGGGCGGCAGTACCTCTTCGGCGTTGCTGCTGAACCACGCAGCTTCACCGCCCAGGGACAAACCTTTGCTGTAGCTGGCATACAGCGACGTGTCCGGGCGCGGCTTGTAGATCAGCGCCACCTGGGGCAGGAACACGCTGCGTTGGGTGTGCCGGGTGGTGGCGCCGGCCTGGTTGTAAGTCTCTTCATCGAGGCGTACCTGGCGCCCGCCGAGGAGGGTTTGCCACTGCTCGTTGAAGCTGATGCGGTCGCTGGCGAACAGGCCGTACTGGCGGCTGTCGAGGCGCCGGTAGGTGTGGCCAAGCGGGCCGTCGTAGGGTTCCAGTACCGGTGACGGCTCATAGATATTGCCCTCGCCGATGTACTCGTTGACCGAGGTGCGCCGGTCCACCAGGCGACGGAACGCAGTGGTGCCGAAGGTCAGGTCATGCTTGAGGAAACCGGTGTCGAACTGGCCATTGAACGCAGCCTGGGCTTCTTCGTTGCGGCGGGTGTCGTCGGGGCTGCGGTAGTCGGAGATGTCATAGTCACCCTCGGCGCTGAAGTGGTTGGGCACAGCGGTACTGGCGCAACTGGCGGCACCGTAGCAACCCCAGGCGAAGGTGCTGTAGTCGTCGATCACTACGCGACTGCGGGACGCACTGAAGCTGGCCTTCCAGGCGTCGTTGAAGCGGTATTCGAATAGCCCATCGAGGTTCAGGGAGCGGATGCCCACCGGGTTCGACCAGCTCTGGTACGCCAGCAGGTCCTTGGGCGAAACGTGATGCGGCACCTCGGTGCCGCCGAGCAATTGATAGCCCGGCACCGAGCGCTGCTCGCGGTCCTGGTACTCGGCGTTGAGTTGCAACAGGGCGTTGGGGCTGATGTTCCAGTCCAGCGCCAAGGAGGCGAAATCGCGCTTGCCGTCGGCGTGGTCGACGTAGGAGCGAATGTCTTCATGGGCCAGGTTGACGCGCACACCCACCTGCTGTTCGGTGCCGAGCCAGCCGCCGACATCGGTGGCCAGGTAGCGCTCGCCCTGTTCGTTGGTAGACACCGTCACCGAGCGCACATTTTCCGGGCGCTTGCTCACGTAGTTGACCAGTCCGCCGGGCTCGGAGACGCCACTCTGCAAGCCAGACAGACCTTTGAGCACTTCCACCTGTTGCTTGTTTTCCAGCGCCACGTTCTGTTCGCCGGTGATGGTGCGGCCGTTGATCTTGTAGCTGCTGGCCGGATTGAGGGCGAAGCCACGGATCACGAAATTCTCGTAGTAGCCGACCGGCGCATAGCTGTCGCCGACCGAGGCGTCATTTTTCAATACCTCACTGAGCAGGCGTGCCTGCTGGTCTTTCAGGCGCGCTTCGGTGATCACCGCGACGGACGCCGGGGTGTCCAGCAACGGCGCGCTATCGAAACCGGCCACGGCGGCTTTTTTTGCCTGATAGTCGTTGGTTTCCTGGCCGACGACGGTGACGGTGTCCAGCGTCGCCTCCTGGGCATGGGCTGCCGCAGCGGCGAGGGTGATGCTCAGGGCGAGCAGCGTGTGACGGTAAGGTGTAGCCATATAAAGAGCGCTCCAAAGGTCTGCCGGCCATTGCCGTACGCTTTTATCGGGCGCAAAGGGGCCCAGCGCTGCGCAACGGACGGGTTGCCAGTTCGTGATGAAAAAGCCGAATTCGCCGAAAGTGGCGTCAAGCCGGAGCTGCTCCGGTAGTCATTGGTAAACGTGCGTCGGCGGCCCATTCCTGCAAGGAACCGTCGTAGATCGCGATGTCCTGGCGACCCAGCAGGGTCAGAGCCAACGCGTTGGCAGCCGCGGAGATACCGCCGCCGCAATACAGGATCAGTGGGCCTTCGCTGTGCAGCAGCGTGGGGCCAATCGCCAGGGCCAGGGCATCCTTGGGCAGGTAGCGGCCGTGAGCGTCGAACAGGTGGCGCGCCGGCAGGTTGCGACTGCCGGGGATATGCCCGCGTCGGGCGTAGCGGGTGGCGGCGGTGCCCTCGAAAAGGGCCGCGCCGAGGGCGCAGATCAGTTGTCCCGGTGCGTTGCCAGCGACGATTGCTTCTACACCGCTGCGGTCGATCCACAGCTCTGGGCGCGGGTTGATCGGCCAGTGTTGCACAGGCGTTATCGGCTTGGCAGGGCCGCTGTGTTCTGGCAGACCGGCTTCACGCCAAGCGTTGAAACCGCCATCCAGCACCCTGGCGTCGATACCTGTGCCACGCAGCATCCACCACAACCGTGCGGCCCAGAAGCCGTCGGCGCGGTCATAGATAACCACGGTTTTTCCTTCGCCTGCGCCAAGGTTTGCCAAGGCGTTCACCAGTGCCTCGGGACGCGGCAAGGCAAAGCTGAAACCGGCCTGGGTGTCCGCCAGTTCAGTCAATAGGTCGGCATGCCGCGAGCCCGGGATGTGTGCCTGGAACCAGCCGTCGTAACCGCTATCGACGCGGTAGTCGCCATCGAACTCGGGTGATGGCAGCACTACCGTGGCGTCCAGCACCACTAATCCAGGGGCGTCCAGATGCGCCTGCAGCCATTGGCTATCGACCAGAATACTCATACGACTTTACGCCGGATATGGCCGAGCAGACGTTGCCCTTGCGGCCCGGCGAACCAGCGCAAATGACCCAGCAGATACGCGTAGTACGCCACGTCTGCACTGGCGGTGGAGCCCACCACATCCTGGTAATACGCCACTTCGGACAGCGCAAAATCTACATGCACCAACGGCAGCAAGGCGCTGAGGGTATGTAAATCTTTCGCGCTCAGCGGGCGCACCTGGTGATAACCGGTAAGCAGGGCATCGACGCTGTCGAGATCGGCGCGAGCCGCACCGCCAGTGTCCAGTTCCAGCCAGGGCACGGCGTTGCGCTCAATGGCAGTTGCCAGGTCGAAGAGGGCGAAGGTGCGGTCGGCCAGTCCGAAATCCAGCACGCTCGAAACGCTGCCATCAGCACTCCATAACAGGTTGGAGGCGTGCCAGTCGTTGTGGGTCCACAGCGGTGGTTGTTCACGTAACAACGGGTGCAATGCGTTGTGCCACGGCAACAACAGTTCGCTGAGTTGGGCTCGCCAATCCTTGCCTGCCAGGTAAGGGCTGGCGATATGGGCGATGGCTTCCAGGGGGGCAGGCTGTTCGATCAGCCGCGCGTTTGCCAGAAGCACGTGGGTCTGGCGTCGGGGCGCGTCGTAGTGTTCGGCGGCCTGATGCAAGCGGGCCAACGCCTGGCCGGCGGCGAAGGCATGCTGAAGATTCTGGAACGGCGACCACGACAGCGCATCGCGGTACAGGTCCAGGCCCTCGGCGACGTGGTGCACTTCATAGGTCCACTCTCCTTGCACCGTGGCCGTCGCGCCATGTCGATTCGGCACTACCGCCGCCACTGGCGCGTCTTGGCGATGCAAGTGGGCGATCAGTTGGTGTTCTTCTTGCAGCCACGCGGCTTGGCGCACCCGTTGGTGATGTCGTTTGACGAACAGCGTCGCATGGCGGGTGGTGATCAGCCCCGCTGCGGAAAACGGCCTTGGGCTGTGCCAATGCAGGCTATGCAGCGGACCCAGTTGCGGGTACTCCCGCAGCAGGTGTTCGATGTCGGTTTCGTGCAGGGCCGGCCAGTCGGCGACGACCGGCTCCAGCCCAAGGCCGTGAGCGGTGCGTTGGGGGTTCATGCGCTCACCTCGGGCAGATAAGCGTTGCTGGTTGCGCCTTGCCACACCTGCGGATTGTCGAGCACCGCATGCTCGTGCAGCCACTCGGCGTAGGGTGCCAGCAGCGCCTGGCGTTGCTCGCCCCAGCGGCCTTCATGCAGCCAGGTCGGGGCGATTTTATGCAGTGACGCACTCAGCAGTTCGGTCGGGAAGTACGGCGTGGTGTGTTCGTAGGCGGTGAGGGCAATCGACGGATCCTGAGCCACGGCCAGGTAACCGCGAGCGGTGGCCGCGAGGAAGTCACGCACCACTTCAGGTTTGTCGGCCAGGGTGCGTTCATGGGTGCCGAGCAGGTAGCTGTGATAGGCCGGTGCGCCGATGTCGTCCACCCGCAACACCACGCGCCGCGTCGCTTCGATGGGGCTGTGCATCAAAGCTTCCCAGGCCCAGTAACCACCAAAACTGGCGTCGGCGATACCTTCGGCGAGTTGCTCGGGGCGCAGTTCGCGCACACCGCTGTTCACCAGGATCACAGCGTCGAAGTCGCCTCCGTCGCGGTTCACCAAGTGGCGCACCATGGCCAGGCCACGTGGTGTCGGGTTGAGGGCCAGGCGCTTGCCGACCAGATCGCGGGGGCGGCGGATGCCGGAATCAGTGAGGGTCTGGATCGATTCCAGGCCTGCATGGTTGATCGCCGCGATACCCTGCAACGGCTGGCCCAGGCCCCGACGTACCAGCAGGCGGTTGCTGGGAAATACGCCAAAGTCCGCCGCGCCGGCCAACAGGTGCTGCAAGGTGTCGCCGCGGTAGGGGTCGTGCACCACCAATTCCACATCCAGGCCCAGCTCTTCATACCAGCCGCGCTCCCGCGCCAGGTACAAACCCGCCGAATTCGGCCAGGGATGGAAGTACTCGAGCATTACCTTTACCGACACCATCGCTTGCCACTCCCGTCCAACGTCTTTTGATGGAAGCGATTTATAAGGGAGTGATCTGGTATATACCAATATCCTTTATTGCTATGGATATAACCGCACCGGGCGACCTGAAATTGGCTTCACTGACAGTGTTGTTGTCGCCGGCGCGGTAATTTCCCGGCAGGTAGCCCATTTTGGCGGTGGCCCCCTAAGCTTCGGCAATGTGCGCTGCGGTGCGGGCCATGGGCTGTCACACATCTTCGCGTCGTTCATCGTTGACGGTGCGAATCGAACCTTCCAGGCGCATTTCGGCGGGGATCGTGTCGTGGCGATCAGCGGCTTGCGTAATCATTTTGTTCACCCAGCACGGATCGCAGGCTTGGTCGGTAGCCAAGCCTGCGATCCGTTGCTGGGTGAAGCCTTGATTTACGTGTCGAAGAACACCAGTGCGCGTAATTCGATACTGCGGCGCGGCGGCGCATCCTCTGGCGTCGTCGGGTCATCAAAGGCGGTGTGGGCACTCAGCCGGGCCACATCCTGGCGCGAATCATGGATTTTCAGCAGCAAGACTTCATCGGGCTGTAACTGCGAATAGTAATACCAGCGGTGGGCCGGGTTGGCCTTGACCGAAAACGTCTCGCCGACCTTGTCGCGGTACACCAGGTCGCTGGGCAGCAGATCGCTATCGGCCATGCTGCGCGCATCGCACAAGGCAAGGGGGGTGCTCAGCACTGGCGCACCGATGGGGCGCCACACGTTGATGATCGCAAAGCGCTTGAGCAGGCGCTGTTCGGCTTCCTCTGCCGGCAGGTGGTCGCGGACGCGGCGGATAGCCGAGCGTTCGGTCTGGTCGTTGTGCACGTAGCGCACCGGTTCACGCAGGCCACGGGCTTCCCGGCCAGGGTCATCGACGCGGATCGTATGGTCGAAGATCACCACCTTCACGGCACCGGTCTGCTGTTTGAGCAGGGCTTCGGTTTCCGGGTAGTAATACAGGCGCACTTGTTCGTCGTCTTCAAGGTTCGCAACGGCGCTGGTGTGATCAACTTTTTCGAAACCCTGGCGGTTGAGATTCGCCGGCTCGTCGAGTAACCGTGCGTTGTGGATGGTCACCTGAGTCGGGTCCAACACGCCGCTGCGTTGGGCCACGCCGTCGGGCGGCGGGTAGGTGTAGTTCACTGGACGCCCTCCGGTGTCCTGCAGGTAGTTCAGCACGCTGCGCACGGAGACGGGGGCGAGTTGAGTCTGATCGGTTCCCATAAAAACACCTCCAGGTCAGAACGGTTCCTTGAATGGCCTCAGGTCCAATTCCTGGGTCCAGGCGCTGCGCGGTTGGGTATGCAGGTACCAATAAGCGTCGGCGATATCGTCGAGTTTCAATGAGCCGTCTTCACCCAGCTTGGCAAGGTAATCCGGCGCACGGCTCTTGATTCGCTCGCCATCAATGGAGCCGTCGATGACCACATGGGCGACGTGCACGTTCTTCGGGCCGAATTCACGGGCAAAGGACTGCGCCACCGAACGCAGTCCGGCCTTGCCAGCTGCGAATGCGGTATACGGCGGTTTGCCCCGCCACGATGCGGTCGCGCCGGTAAACAGAAGGCTGCCGCCGCCATTGTCGAGCAGCGCCCGGGTCGCCTCGCGAGCGAACAGAAACCCACCCAGGGTGGATGCGCGCCAGGTTTGCTCGAACAGTTCTGCGCTCAACTCAAGCGACGGTGCGGATACCGAATTGCCCACATTGAAAATTGCCGCTTTGAGCGTGCCGAGCTGATTCACCCGCGTAATCGCCTCGAGCACCTGGGTCTCGATTCCTGAGTCGGCCACAACTGCATCCGCTTTGCCCCCGGTTGCTTCGATATCCGCGACCACTGCCTGCAACTTGTCCAGGCTCCTGCCGCTAACCACCACGCGGTAACCCTCGCGGGCGAATCGTCGCGCCAATGCAGCGCCCAATCCCGCGACCGCGCCGACCCCGGCAACCCACACCACTGAGTCAGCCATTCGCAACACCCTCCAAGAGATACGTAGCTAGCAATCTAACCGTCGCCGAGCACGAGGAATAAGAATTTCGACAGCTAAGGTTATGCTCGCGGTTTCAGGCGTGCGGAATCGGAGGGCGCGGCCCGTGAACTTACGAACCGTTTGCGTTGGCCGGTTTTGTTCGAGTCCCAGGACACCACCCGGTCCAGATGATGTGTTCAATTCAGTCGAGAATACCTTAGGGAATTCGGGCTGCCGCCAAGTAAGGACATCAAACAAATGTCCGAATCCTAGACTTTGGAGGTGACGGTGCCGACGTAAGGCACCAATAAGTAGTTAGCTACCTATATAATATTCACTTCATTTCAGTGAAGGTTTTTATATGAAGCATGCACAGCACCTATCAAGGATCTCGGCAATCATTTTGATTGGATTAGGCGTGATCATCACCATGCTCGGCCTTGCGCTGGCTGTTGGCGGGGTGAAGTTGCTTAGTTTGGGAGGGTCGTGGTACTTCCTGATCGGTGGCCTTGCCATGGTCATTTCAGGTGTGTTGATCGCTTGCCGAAAACCGGCCGGTGCGTGGTGGTTCGGGGCGTTTCTCCTCGGTACGGCAATCTGGGCGCTGGTGGATGTCGGGCTAGTGTTCTGGCCACTGTTCTCGCGCCTGTTCATGTTTGGCGTAATCGGCTTGGCAGTGACGTTGGTGTATCCACTGCTCAAGCGTGCCAGCGGTGCAGCTTCGGGCCGCGGTGCCTATGGCCTGGCGGGCGTGTTGGCCGTGGTGCTCGCCGTCGCGGCGGGCAACATGTTCGTGGCTCATCCAAGCGTCGCCCCGACAGGTGATGGCCCAGGCGTGACGCCGGTCGACCCGGCCAAAGCTCAAAAGGATTGGGCGCACTACGGCAACACCGAGGGTGGCAGTCGTTTCGCCGCGCTGGATCAGATCAATCGCAACAACGTCGACAAGTTGAAGGTCGCGTGGACTTATCACACCGGCGATATCGCCGAGAGCGATGGTAATGGCGCCGAAGACCAACTGACGCCACTGCAGATTGGTAACAAGGTGTTCATCTGCACACCCCACAACAACCTGATCGCCCTCGATGCCGACACCGGTAAAGAGTTGTGGAAGAACGCGATCAACGCGCAGTCGAAAGTCTGGCAGCGTTGCCGTGGCCTCGCCTATTTTGACGCTACCCAGCCAGTCGCCCAGGCGACCCGCTCGCCAATCACACCGGTCAGCATTCCTGCCGGCGCCAACTGCCAGCGTCGTGTGCTGACGAATACCATTGATGCGCGCCTGATTGCCGTCGATGCTGACACAGGCGAGTTCTGCCAGGGTTTCGGTACCAATGGCCAAGTTGATCTCAAAGCCGGTCTGGGCAATGTGCCGGACAGCTACTATCAATTGTCCTCGGCGCCGCTAATGGCCGGTACCACGGTGGTGGTTGGCGGCCGCGTTGCCGACAACGTTCAAACCGACATGCCAGGCGGCGTGATTCGTGGTTTTGACGTGATCAGCGGCCAAATGCGTTGGGCGTTCGACCCGGGTAACCCGCAAAGCAAAACCGCGCCAGCTGACAACAGTACCTATGTACGCAGCACCCCGAACAGTTGGGCGCCGATGTCTTACGATCCGGCAACCAACACGGTGTTCCTGCCAATGGGCAGTTCGTCCACCGACATCTATGGTGTTGAACGTACCGAGTTGAACCACAAGTACGGCGCCTCACTGCTGGCGCTGGATGCCACCAGCGGTGATGAGAAGTGGGTCTATCAGACCGTGCACAACGATCTCTGGGACTTCGATTTGCCGATGCAACCGAGCCTGATCGATTTCCCGCAAGCAGACGGCAAAACTGTTCCTGCGGTGGTGATCGGGACCAAGGCCGGGCAGATTTTCGTCCTCGACCGCGCTACCGGCAAGCCGCTGACGGAAGTCAGTGAAGTCCCCGTCAGGCCGGGCGACATTCCGAACGAACCGTACTCGCCGACCCAGCCAAAATCCGTCGGTATGCCACAGATCGGTGCCCAGCATTTGACCGAGTCGGATATGTGGGGCGCGACGCCTTACGATCAGTTGCTATGCCGTATCGACTTCAAGTCCATGCGTTACGAGGGCCTTTTTACAGCGCCGGGCACCGACAAATCGCTGAGCTTCCCGGGTTCGCTGGGCGGCATGAACTGGGGCGGCATCTCTACTGACCCAGTGCATGGCTTCATCTTCGTCAACGACATGCGTCTGGGCCTGTGGATCCAGATGATCGGGGCCCCAGCAGAGGCACCTAAAGCCCGGCCTACCGGTGCGTCCGCTGGCGAAGCGCTGAACACAGGCATGGGGGCTGTTCCGCTAAAAGGCACGCCTTATGCGGTCAACAAAAACCGCTTCCTGTCGGTTGCAGGCATTCCATGCCAGGCGCCGCCATTCGGCACCCTGACCGCCATCGACATGAAGACTCGTAAGGTTGCCTGGCAAGTCCCGGTCGGCACCGTCGAAGACACGGGCCCCCTTGGGATCCGTATGCACCTTCCGATCAAGGTGGGTCTGCCAACCCTTGGTGGCACGCTGTCGACGCAAGGTGGCCTGGTGTTTATTGCTGGTACCCAGGATTTCTACCTGCGCGCTTTCAACAGCTTTGACGGTGAGGAAATCTGGAAAGCCCGTTTGCCAGTGGGTAGCCAAGGAGGCCCGATGACTTACGTGTCGCCGAAGTCCGGAAAACAGTACGTCGTCATCACCGCCGGTGGTGCTCGTCAGTCCCCGGACCGAGGAGATTGGGTCATAGCCTATAGCCTGCCTTGAATCGGCCAATATGCTTGCCCTACGGGCAGGCGGTCTGATTCGACACGGCGATCCGGAACCTGGCGCGTTGACCGCGCCAGGTCAGCCTCAGTTTGCCGGCGTCCAGACCGCATCCTTCACGTCCAGCCGTTTAGGCAACAGTTTGTTGGCATAAAACAGATCTGTTGTGGCCTGCTGCGCTTCGATGATTTTTTCATCAATGGGCAGCACGGGTGACGGCGGCCGACTATCCACGTAACGAGCGACCACGGCTTCGGGCAACCCCATGGATTGAGTCAGCACTCGAAGGCTTGCCTCCCGTTGGCTGCGAGTCAGGGCTTCGGCTGCGGTCAGCTCATCAAGCAGTGCATGGAGGAACGCACCGTGGCTTTGGGCATAGTCGCGCCGGGCGGTGTAGACCGGGCCGGACAGGCCCAATCCTTCGCCATTGGCGAGTACGCGGCCGCCGCTTTGGCTCAGGGCCAGTGACGCGTAGGGTTCCCAGATCGCCCAGGCATCGACGCTGCCTTGTTCGAATGCCGCGCGTGCGTCTGCGGGAGGCAGGTAGATCGGCTGTATGTCTTTGTAACTCAGCCCCGCCTTGTTCAAGGCGCGCAGGATCAGGTTGTGTGAGCTGGAGCCTTTCTGGAAGGCGACTTTCTTACCTTTGAGCTGGGCAATGTCGTGCAGTGGGCTATCACCGCGCACCAGGATGGTTTCGGCCTGGGGTTTGGCCGGCTCGGCGCCGATGTACACCAGGTCGGCGCCGGCGGCCTGGGCGAACAGCGGTGGAATGTCGCCCGTGGAGGCGACATCCAGCGCGCCGATGTTCAGTGCTTCGAGCATCTGCGGCCCGGCTGGGAATTCGATCCACTTGATGGCGGTCTGTCCGAAGCGTTTTTCCAGGAGACCGTGTTCCTTGGCCAGTACCAGGGCGATCGAGCCCTTCTGGTAGCCGATCCTCAGCGTCGCGGGGTCCGCCGCGGCGGCGATGTGGGTCAGGCCGAGCAGGGCAAGACCTGCACAAATTTTTTTCAGAACATTCATCGTCGTCTCTCTTTGTTGTGCCGGAACTGTAGAGGCCGTTCCCGGCATTGGAAGAGTTGCTTGTCAGGTTGATACGAAGCGGTTGCCCGGGCGCGCCAGTCCCAGATTTTCCCGTAGGGTCCGGCCCTCGTATTCACGGCGAAACAGCCCACGCCTTTGCAGTTCGGGCACCACCTGCTGCGCGAAGTCTTCCAGCCCACCGGGCAGGTGGGGGACCAACACGTTGAAACCGTCCGCCGCGTCGCTTTCGAACCAGTTCTGCAATTCATCGGCAATTTGTCCCGGTGTGCCGATCAGGCTGTAATGCCCACGGCCGCCGGCGATTCTGCGGCCCAATTGCGCCAGGCTGAGGTTTTCCGAGCCGGCCAGGTCGGTCAGCAGTTGCTGTCGGCTTTGCTGGCCGTTATCGGTCAGCGGGAGCTCAGGCAACGGGCCGTCCGGCGGGTAACCGGATAAATCGAAGTTGCCCAGCATGCGCCCAAGCAGGGCGATGCCGACTTCGGGCTCGACCAGCGCCTGGAACTCTTCGAACTTCTCCCAGGCTTGCGCTTGTGTCTCTCCGACCACGACAAACACCCCCGGCATGATTTTCAGCGAGTCAGGATTGCGTCCGAACGCTTCCAGGCGGCCCTTCAAATCGGCATAAAAAGCCTGGGCATTGGCCAGTGATGTCTGTGCGGTAAACACCACTTCAGCGGTTTGCGCCGCCAGCTCCCGGCCGGTTTGTGAAGCGCCGGCCTGGACGACTACCGGCTGGCCTTGGGGGGAGCGGGCGACGTTCAGCGGGCCTTTGACTTTGAAGTATTCGCCGCTGTGATCCAGGAGATGCCGCTTGCCTGGGTCGTAGTACTGACCCGAAGCCTTGTCTCGGATGAACGCGTCATCTTCCCAGCTGTCCCAGAGGCCGGTGACGACTTGGTGAAATTCCCGGGCGCGACGGTAACGCTCGGCGTGACCGATGTGTTCTTCGCGGCCGAAATTCGCCGCTTCCGCGGCCGCGTCGGACGTCACCAGATTCCAGCCCGCGCGGCCGCCGGACAGGTGATCCAGGGAGGCGAATTTACGCGCCACATGGTAGGGCTCGTTGTAGCTCGTCGTGGCGGTTGCGATCAGCCCGATGTGCTCGGTGACTGCGCTCAGGGCCGATAGTAGGGTCAACGGCTCGAAATGATCCGAGCGCGCCATGCGGCTGGCTGCTTCACCCGTCGCCGCGGCGACGCTGTCGGCGACAAACAAGGCATCGAATCTGGCTGCTTCAGCGATCTGGGCCAGATGTTTGTAATGCTTGAAATCCAGCCCGGCGTCGGCCGGAACCTGTGGATGGCGCCATGCCGCGACGTGGTGCCCGGTGGCCATCAGAAAAGCGCCCAGTTTGAGTTGGCGGGTTGTGTGGGTCATAGCCAGTTCCTTGATCAATCGTCGAGCGTGCGCAACGGCTCAGAAATCCTTGCGCACTTGCACACCGAAATAGCGCTCGTCGTCCCGGGGCACAGCCCGGTAGATGTAGTTGCCTCCACTGGCCAGCAGCGGTGAGTAGGACTTGTCGGCGAGGTTCTTGCCCAGCAGCGCTACGCGCCAGCCTTCGTTGTAATCGGCCAGGGCAATGCTGGCATTCCAGATACCGTAGGCGCCCTGTCTGGTATCCGGGTTCTGGCTGATGTCGTACTGCACCTCGCTCTGCCAGCTGTAGTCGGTCCCCAGTTCAACATCCAGACCGTTGTCCAGCGGAATGCTGTAGTCGGCGCGCACGTAACTTTTCCAGTCCGGGCTGTACGGCAGCGGCTTGCCGTTGACGTTGCACGAAGCCGCCGCGCCCGCCGGGCAGGAGAACTCGTCGATCCTGGCGCGAGTGTAGGCAAGGGCGCCGGATAACTTGAGTTGTTGAGTCGCCTGCAAGGTGTAATCCAGTTCGACACCTTCGGTACTGACGCTGCCAGCATTGATCAGGCGCGTCACCACTTGACCTGCGACGGTGTCGAAAAAGTTTGCCTGGTAGTTGTCGTAGTCGCTGTGGAACACCGCCAGATTGGTGGTCAGGCGATTGTTCCATGAGGTCGCCTTGATGCCGACTTCCCAGGTGTTGGAGGTTTCCGGTTTCAGCGCTTCGGTATCGCGTGGTTGCATGTTGAAGAACACGTTGTAGGCCGGGCCTTTATAACCTCGCGAATAGGTCAGGTAGGTCGTGACCGCGTCGCTCAAGTCATACTGAACGCCGAGCCGACCGGACCAGCCGTCTTCGTCCACCGAGCCGGAACTGCTGGTGCCTGGCTGAATGCCGCTGACCGCAGTGGTCGAGGTGGAAACACGGCGGTGATCGTATTCCAGGTCGTCGTGAGTCCAGCGCAGGCCGGCGATGCCACGAAAGTCCGAAGTGAAATTGAGGGTGCTTTCGCCGAACACCGCATAGCTGTCGCTGGTGGTGCTGTAGTCGGCGACGCCACGATTGGCGGTGCTGACGGTGGTCAACGTGCGTCGGTAGGTTTCCTCGTCCTTGGCGTGCATGTAGAACAGGCCGCCTACGTATTCGAGAAACTGGCCCTTGGGTGAGGCCAGGCGCAGTTCCTGGGAGTATTGGTTGTAATCCAGCTCGCCCTTGTCGGCGGTGCCGGGAAAGGCGGCAGTGACGGTGCCGAGACGGTCGCCGTCCTGGTATTGGGTGTTGTCCCAGCCGCGCCAGGCGGTGATGGATGTCAGGGTGTAGTCGCCGAGGTTCCAGTCGAGCTGGCCGGACAAGCCCTTGTTGACGTCTTCCACATGGCTGCGGGTGTCGGTGTTGATGTCACGGTTATCGCCGCTTGCCCGCACCGGGTTCAAGGCATTGGCGAACGCTGGCGTCAGGGCCTTGGTAACCACCCCATTGGGCGCATCGTCGTGGGACTGCATGTAGTCGGCCGCAAGGGTGAAGGTGACGTCGTCGTTGGGCGTGAATGCCAGTTTGCCGCGCACGCCCTTGCGGTTGTAGCCGTTGACTTCATGACCGTTGTGTTCGTTGTCGACATTCCCATCGTAGCTGCCGAACAGCGTGGTGACGGAACCGGTCAGGGTTTCTGGAATCAGGCTGCCGCCGATGCCGAAGCGGGTGCGGCTTTCATTGCCGCTGTAGTACGACTGGTCGATGTAGCCGTGGGTCTCGCTGCCGGGCGCCTTGGTCACGATGTTCAGCACCCCGGCCGAGGCGTTCTTGCCGAACAGCGTGCCCTGCGGGCCGCGCAGCACTTCGATGCGCTCCAGATCGAGAAGGTCAAGGGTTGCCTGGCCGGGACGGCCGTAAACCACGCCGTCGATCACTGTCGCCACCGTTGGTTCGACGCCGGGGGAGGTGGAAATGGTCCCGACCCCGCGGATGAACAGCGAGGTGTCTTTGTTCGACGCGCCAGTGCGGAAATTCAGCGACGGCACCTGTTGGACGATACTGGCGACGCCGTTGCGGTTGTCACGCTCCAGCTGTTCGCCGTCTACCACCGAAACCGCCACCGGGACTTTCTGCAGGGACTCTTCGCGGCGGGTGGCAGTGACGGTGACTGCCTCCAGGGTCAGCGGTTGAACCTGGACGGCTGCGGTACTGTCCGCGGCAACGGCGTAGGGCAGTGGCAACGCTGTGAGTCCAGCCAGTAACAGGCCCAGATGCTGCTGGCGCGGCGTGGCGGCGCGTATCAACCGCGCCAGTTTCTGTTGTTCCCCAAGAATGTAATGCATCGTTGTGCCTGCTTGGAAGTTGCCCTGAACCGCCGCTGGCCTTTAGCCACGGCGCCTTGAATTTGTCTTGGGGCATTCGCTCGAGCGAGTAGCAGACAACATGCTTCGGTAGCGCTAACATCACCAGTATTGAGAGATCCGGTATAGATCGTAAAATAATAAAAAATTATATTTATATGCAATTTAAGGATAAAAAGGAGTTCCAGTTGAGTATCGAGAAGCCCCCCGGACGCAAACGCCGCGGCGCCGGACGCGTGACGCTGAGCACGGTGGCCAAGCACGCCGGCGTTTCCGCCATCACGGTCTCGCGCTATTTCAACCAGCCGGAGCAGGTCTCACCCGAGCGTCGCGAAAGGATCGCGGCGGCGGTCAATGAGCTGGGTTATGTGCCGAATCTGGTGGCCGGTGGGCTGGCATCGGCGAGGGGCAAGATCGTGGCGATGGTGATCCCGAACATCTCCGGCCCAATCTTCGCCAATACCCTTCAAGGCTTCAGCGACACCCTCAGCCTGCACGGTTATCAGCCGCTGCTGGCGTCGAGTTATTTCTCCCTGGAACAGGAGGAAAACGCGGTTCGGGCGTTCCTTGGCTGGTCACCGGCGGCGCTGGTGCTGACCAGCCACTACCACAGCGCCGGCACCGAAAAGATGATCGCGGAGGCGGACATTCCGGTGATTGAAACCTGGGATTACCAACCTGAACGTGACCCGGTGCAGATCGGTTTTTCCCACTATGAAGTCGGTGTGACAGCTGTTCGTTATCTGCACGGCAAGGGTTATCGACGCATTGCTTTTGTGCAGAACAGCATGGTGGGAGACCTCAGCGCGCAGGAGCGTTGCGAAGGCTATGCCGCGACGTTGCTGGCGTTGGAGCTGGAGCCTTGGGTATTCACGCCCGATGCCGGCCGGGCGCCGTTCGAGGCAGGCAAGCAAGCCATGGATGCATTGATGAGCGAGGCCTTGCGCCCCGACGCGATCATTTTTGCCAACGATAACCTTGCTGCCGGTGGCTTGTTGGCCGGAAAAAGGGCCGGGCTGAACATCCCCGAAGATTGCGCTGTGTTTGGTTTTGGCGATTATCCTTTTGCCGAAATGCTGTTGCCGAGCCTGAGTACCATCAAGCCCCCGGCGCTTGAAATCGGCGTTTTGGCCGCCACGCGTGTATTGGAGAGTCTGGGTCGCCTGCCAGTGGAGGGTGACGTGCCGCGATTGAATCTGCTGACGTGTCGTTTGATCGAGCGCGAGAGTGCGTGAATGGCAGAAGCAATCGCGCGAGGGCGCTTTACGCAACAACGTTGCAACCAACAGCGTACCAGCACCGTTTGCTCGGTCGCCACAGGTGCTATTTCCAGTCAGCTCTAACTTCTAACAACGACCTCAAGAAGGTATAAAGAAGAATTGCGGCGAGAGAGGCGGCTGCTATCAGCGTAAGCCACATGATGACCAGCAGGGTGAATGTGACGCTGTTGTTTAACTCTCGAAAAATGCCGAAGGCGAAAGCTGTGTACCAAGACACCCCCGAAACTGCACCGGATGCGAGAAACAAGGTAGCTCTCCTGCGGGAGACTCCAAAGAGCAGCGGCCGACTCATGTCGCGTAGTACCTCTGGCAACACAAACGCGTGGATGATTATTCCATTGATGGTCAGGACGCTCACCACAATGACCTTCGCCCAAAGTTTAGGGTTTTCAAACTTTTCCGGCGACTCCATCGCGTAAAGGGCAAGGAAACCAAGGCCTGAGAGCCACAGGAGGCATAGTCCAAGAGTGACTGCGCCGCTGATGAAGTGAAAAGTGCGTCCGATTTCAACGGGGAGGCTACCCTTGCGCATCCAGCGCAAGATCCAGAGATCTAGCATCGTCGCCCCGCCGAGACCAAAGCTCATACCAAGCAGGTGTATGCCTACAAGGAATGTCAGCACCTTTAGCTGTGGGAGTGGATGAGGCAACGGAACGCTAAGGGCAAGTGTGTCCGCGAGTAAGTGACCACTGCTGGAGAATGCAAGTAGGCCGCCGAAAATCAGGAGTGACGTTCGTCTGTTCATTATTACGACCTTAGGCTAGCGTTCTTATTTGAACGCGTGCACAGTTTATTTGCTGAAGAATAAGGTCCTTGAATTCTCAACGTTATGGATACAAGTGGTTGCCGCGATTAGACGTTCAAGCTCGCTTCGGTAAAGTTCTAGTGCTTCGCTGCTGCAACCAAGAGGAGGCGTTTTAAACCCGCCTCGGGTTGAATGAGGCTAGCGACGATAGCGTCACATCAGCAGGTAGCACGGGTGCAGACCCTGATCAGGAAGGAACCGGTGCTTGAGCATCGATCAAACCCTGGCTCTTCAGCTCCTCCCAAAAGGCTGCTGGGATACCGACCTTCATTGCCTGCACATTGGAAACTATCTGTCCCGGTGAGCGGGCACCTGGAATGATCGCGGACACTTGCGGATGTGCTGCCGCGAACTGCAGGGCGGCAGTATGAATGTCGATGCCATGTTTTCTGGCAACCGCCATGATTCGCGCGCGCTTTTCCACCGCTCCGGCAGGCAGATCCGGGCTGAAGTTATAGCGGCTGCGCCCTCCCAGAAATCCATCGTTCAGTGGTGTTCCAACCACAGCGCTGGTGCCTTTCCTGCTCAACGCCGGAAAGGTGTTGCGCAACGCCTCGCTGTGGTCAAGGAGGGAATACTGGCAGGCAAGCAACACGATGTCGGGAGTCGGGTCATAACCGGCTACTGCCTGAACCACGGCATTTGGCGTATTGACTCCGAAGCCCCATGCCTTGATGAGGCCCTCATCACGCATCTTTTCAAGCTCGACCATCGCCCCTGAGCGCGCAATTCGGTACGCCGCTTCCCAACCACCTTCCAGTTCGGTGTTATCTGGCGAGATGTCATGGATAAAGACGATATCGATACGCGGCAGCCCCAGCCGCTGCAGGCTGTCTTCCACGGAACGACGCGCGCCTGCCGCGGTGTAGTCATATCGGTAGTTGAAGGGCGCCGGCGACTTCCAGATAGCATGGTCCGCGCGCCGGCCACCAGCGGCCGTCAATACGCGACCGACCTTGGTGGACACCACATAGTCGTCTGGATTTTTGCCGCGCAGGAAGCGGCCTAGACGATATTCACTCAGGCCAAACCCGTAGAACGGCGAAGTGTCGTAAAGCCTTACACCTGCCTCCCAAGCAGCCTGCAGAACCGAGTTCGCCTGCTCGTCGCTGATCGGCGCAAAGATATTGCCGATCTGCGTCCCGCCCATACCAAAGCGTTGAGGCGTCATGTATCGCATTGCATGCGAGGGTAAATTGACGGGCAGGTCTGCGCGCACGATCCGTCCTTCGGTACGCATCACGCTTCCGGGCTCCGTCAGCGAAGAGGGCACCGGGGCAGGAGCCAGCGAACTTGCGACACCCGATGCTGGCAGCAAAGCGGCTGCAACAGTACCCACTGCCGAATAAGTAAGAAAATCTCGTCTGTCCATCCAACTTTCCTTTCGCGACCAAGGTTTCACGGGATCATCGAAGCCGGTTCACGGACTAGAAGTTAGAACAACGAGGGTTGGCCGAGTGACCCTAATTCGCCATATCTTTTGCACAATCCTGCCGATGCTCTTGTGTTGGTCACGCACTCTCAGCAGACTCGAACATTCCGTAAATTGGGGGGCATGTGATGACGAGCGGTTCCTTCTCGCAGTTCGGTTTCAGCCGTGTGGACTCCCTGACCTTGCGCGACCCCGTGCAGCCCACTGAACGCTCCCAGGCGCTCAAACGGCTTGTCGAAAAAGTCACCCTGCAAATTGGCTTGAACGAGGTTTGCACGACGTCGATTCCAGGCTTGAGCTTTTATCGAGTGGCCGAGCTAGGTACGCCCACGTACTGCATTTATGAACCTTGCGTGGCCATTATCCTGCAGGGCGCGAAGGAGATTTCGTTCGGCGAGCAAGCCTGTGAGTTCGGGCAAGGGACGTTTTTCGTCACATCGGTCGATATCCCCACACTGGCTCGCGTGACCGCGGCTAACGAGCAAACCCCCTACTTATCCGTTGTGTTGAAGCTCGATTTTTCCATGCTCAATGAGGTGATCCTGACCCTCGAGCCGCCAAAGCAGGAAATGGCTACTGAGGCGCGGGGCTTCGTATCCGGTGTGGCGACGAGTGAGATGCTCGATGCGTTCGCTCGACTGGCCACGCTGATCGAACGGCCACTTGAAGCAGGCTTGATGTCAGGCCTTATCAAGCGGGAGATATACGGCAGGCTGCTGCTCAGTGAAGCGGGGCATTTGTTGCGCAGCGTCACTCGCGATGGTTACCGGGATAGCGGCATCGTGAGAGCCGTTGAATGGCTGAAATATCACTACGATAAACCGTTGCAGGTGGCCGACCTCGCCGAACGATCCGGCATGGCCAGCTCCACGCTGCATCATCGCTTTCGCAAGCTGACAGGCACGAGCCCCATTCAGTATCAAAAATCGCTACGACTGCAAGCCGCGCGTAGCCTTATGTTGACCGAGCGGATAGACGTGAACACCGCCGCGTTGCGAGTAGGCTATGAAAGCGTCGCCCAATTCAGCCGCGAATATGCCCGGCGCTTCGGAGCGCCTCCCTCGAGAGACATCAAGCGCGCACGGGAAAAATGAAAGGAGCCCGGAGGTGACAGCCCTCCGGGCCCTTCGTCTTACAGGTTGATCGGGTACTGAGTGATGAACCTGACGTCGTCGACGTCGCCACTGAACGAGTTGCGATAGGTCGCCTGGCGCAGGCGGAATGACAGGTTTTTCAACGGTCCGTTCTGGATCACGGCATTTTTCAGCGCGGCGCGTTGGAAAACCGTTCCCAGTATGCTCGGTGTTTGTAGGGAAATCCCTACGCCATCATCCTCAATTCCTAGTCTAAATAGGACTGCTCCGATTTTATGAAGGGTGGCTCATGGCTATTATTCAAAGGCCGGAGTGGCATCCTGAAACCAATCCAAGACATACCGCGCTTGGTGATTGAGTTCGGACAATTCAGGGAAGACGGTTGGGGATAGAAAGGGGATCTGCATCGTGCTGAAACATATCGGCGTGACCGATCTTTGCGTAGGAATGTATGTCCAGGAGCTATCTGGTTCCTGTGTAGAACGTCCGTTCTGGAACAACAGCTTCCTGATCCAGAATGAAGAGGTGTTGGAAAAAATCCTTGTGTCGGGCATCGTCGGTGCATGGATCGACCCTTCAAAGGGGGCGGATGTGCCGGCCTCTGCGCCTGAGGAAAGCCTTGTGCAGGCGGATCATGGTGGACGGCAACCTCCTTGTGCGTCTGACACAATCTTGTGCGCAAGCCGCCGGCCCCCATCCCCGGGTGTCGATGAGTGAAGAGTTGTCGAGGGCGCTCAAGCTTTGCTCCAGGTCCAAGACTGCGGTCATGGAGATGTTCGGCGATTTGCGAATGGGGCGTATCGTTAAGCTCGATCGCGTCACGGACATGGTGGGTGAAATATCCGACTCGCTGCTACGTCATCCTGACGCACTGATCAGTCTGGTGCGCCTCAAGAACGCCGATGAATATACCTACATGCATTCCGTCGCGGTCTGTGGGTTGATGATTGGTTTGGCTCGTCAACTGGATCTACCACCGTCGCTGGTGGAAGAAGCCGGGTTGGCTGGCTTGCTGCATGACGTGGGCAAGATGACGATACCCACGGCTATTCTGGCTAAGCCATTAGCCTTGAATGACAACGAATATACGACGATGCGCACCCACCCTGAGGCGGGAGCCAGGATGCTGGCCGACAGCAGGTATTTCACTGCCCGAGTGCGGGATGTTTGTCTGCATCACCATGAGAAGGTGGACGGCACTGGCTATCCCCATAAGTTGTGCGGAACCCAAATCAGCCTATTCGCGCGCGTGGCCGCTGTGTGCGATGTATATGACGCCGTGACGTCCGACCGACCTTATCGAGATCGCTGGTGCCCGGCCGAATCCATTCGAAAAATGGCCGGATGGACTGGGCATTTCGATCAGAAAGTCTTTCACGCCTTCGTCAAATGCATTGGTATCTATCCGGTGGGCGCGTTGGTGCGCCTGCAAAGCGGCAGGTTGGCGGTGGTCATGGAACAGCACACCGAATGCTTGCTCACGCCCATGGTGAAGGTGTTCTTCTCGGCGTCGAGTCGCACGCCGCTGCCGCCCGAAAGCGTTGATCTGGCCTGCGGGCAGGACAGGATTGTCAGCTTCGAGTCGGAGAAAACCTGGGGTTTCAAGAGCCTTGAAGCGCTCTGGGCCGGCAGGGTGCAAGGCAGCGAGGCGCATTTTGGGTAGCGCGATGCGAGCCTGAGTTTTCTTACCAGCGCTTGTCGCTGGTTTTTTTTGCGTTTTGGGGGGTTGTCACTGGGGTGTAGGAATTCTCCTACGACGCAGCCGCAATCCTTAGCTGCAAATCAGGATGCTCCGATAGTTTCGCTGCCACTACTTGGCCATTATCTCTTCAGGCCAACAAAACCGGGCATCCCAAGGGTGGATGCTCTTGCGCAGGATCCCGCCGGATCCGCACTGAACTGGAGAGATGAAGGTGAAAGGACAGGTAATTTCCTCCCCCCTGATCTTGATGCTGCTGCCTGCGGGTTTGACGGGAGTGCTCGGTTGCGCCGCGATTCTGATCAACGCGGACTTCACCCTGCGCAGTGCAGCCAGTTGCGCTTTTGTCCTGCTGGGCTCGCTGTTCATGGGCATGTGGAGCAAGCGTTTAGCGAGCAGCCGTTTGCACGCCCGGCAAGACGATCAGCCAGGTCACCTCCCGCTGGCCGTTTCACCCGATGAAGGGCTGGGCGAAGTGTGCGCGCAGGTACTGCCGATCTGGAGCCACCAGATCGAAGCGGCGCGCATCCTCAGCGAGGAATCGATCCTCAAGCTGAGCAACCGCTTCGCGACGTTGTCGGGGGACATCAGTGCTTCTGCTTCCCATGGCGCAGGCCAGAGTTCGGGAGCTCGGTTGCTGGAAATCCTTGAAGTTGGCCAGCGGGACCTGGATTCGATCATGGTTGCCCTGCGCGACGCGCTTTTGCGCAAGGAGTCGGAGCTCAAGGAGGTCTTGCTCCTTTCCGACTTCACTTCGCAGCTGCAGGAAATGGCCAAGTTCGTCGGTGATATCGCCCAACAGACCAATTTGCTGGCGCTCAACGCTGCCATTGAAGCGGCGCGGGCAGGAGATGCCGGGCGCGGCTTCGCGGTAGTGGCGGATGAAGTGCGCAAGCTGTCCAGCTTATCCGGGGAGACGGGGCAGAAAATCAGTGAAACGGTGAACACTGTCAATGCTGCCATCTCCCGCACCGTCGAGCTTTCCCGGCATCAGGCGCAGCAGGATTCGCAAACCCTGGCTCAGTCAGAGCAACTGGTGTCCCAGGTGATCGAGCACTTCCGGCACAACGCCCAGGCCATCGTCGATACCAGCAGCAGTCTTCAGCAGCAAAGCGAAAACGTTGCCACTGAGATATCGGGGGTACTGGTCGCCCTGCAGTTCCAGGACCGGGTGGGCCAGATGCTTTCCCTGGTCAACAACGATCTTTGCAAACTGCATGCGCATATCGCCGAACGCCAGCAACTGGCCCTCGCCGGCGGTACGCCTGCCCCGATTATCGCTGATACCTGGCTTGAGCAACTGGCAAGCACCTACACGATGCCTGAACAGCACGCGATCCATCACGGTAAGCCTGTGGTGAGCAGTCCTTCATCCGAGATCACTTTTTTCTAGGGAGTTTCCCCATGAGCAAAACCATCCTGATTGTCGATGACTCTGCTTCCATTCGCCAAGTGGTGAGTATCACCTTGAAGGGCGCCGGATACGAGGTCATCGAAGGTGTCGACGGCCGCGACGCCCTGACCAAGCTCGACGGACGCAAGATCCACTTGATTGTCAGTGACGTGAACATGCCGAACATGGATGGCCTGAGTTTCATCAAGGCCGCCAAACAGCTGCCGGCCTACAAGTTCACGCCCGTGATCATGCTGACCACCGAAACCGGTGAGGCCATGAAGCAACAGGGCCAGGCCGTCGGTGCCAAGGCCTGGATGGTCAAACCCTTCCAGCCGGCTCAGATGCTGGGCGCCGTCTCCAAACTGATCATGCCTTAGCGCTGCCCAGAGTCCCTGGAAAGGAGGTTGTCATGACAAACACCACGGCTTGTCTGCGTCGGATTCTGGTTCTCGAAGGGCCGCTGACCATTTACACCGCCGCTGAACGCAAAGACCTGTTGCTGGAGCTGTTTCCCTTGGCTCAGGAAGTCGAAATGGATCTGGGGGGCGTGGACGAAATGGATACCGCCGGGCTCCAGTTGCTGGTGCTGATCAAGCAGGAATCACTGCGCCACGGCTCCAGTCTGTTGCTGAGTAATCCCAGCACAGCGGTGCTCGATGCACTGGATATGAGTGGGCTGCACAACTTTTTCGACGAGTCGGCCACGCCTCGTCAGCAGAGAGGTTGAAACCATGAGCTCGCCCATGAATCTGGACGACGTGCTACAGACGTTCATCGCCGAAAGCCAGGAGCTCTTGCTCCTGATGGAAGACGCGCTGCTGCAGATCGAACAGGCGCCGGACGATGTGGACACCATCAACGCGCTGTTTCGCGTCGCCCACACCATCAAAGGTTCCGCCGGCCTGTTCGGTTTCACGCCGATCGTTGCCTTTACCCACGTGGCGGAAAGCGTACTGGATCGGGTCCGTGGACATGAACTGCGGGTGGACGAGTCGCTGAGTGCCTTGTTCCTGGAAGTGCGGGACCACCTGTGCACGCTGATTGAATTGCTTGCCAGCCACGGTGACTTGCAAGGCATGACCGCAGAGCATGAGCGGCAGGGCGCGGCGTTGGTCGAGCGTCTCAACCGTTACCTGGAAAACCGTCACGAACCGGAGCTGTCCCAGGTACCGATCGAGCCGCCGCAATCGGCTTGTGCCGCGCGTTGGCATCTGTCCCTTCGCCTGTGTCCGGACGTCCTGCGTAACGGCATGGATCCGCTTTCGTTGCTGCGCTACCTCAACAGTTTTGGCCAAATCAGTGCAGTTGTATGCATGACCGATGGCATGCCGGATATCGCGACGATGGATCCGGAAGCGTGTTACCTGGGGTTTGAACTGGGGTTTGTCAGCGATGCCGGCCAGGCCACCATTGAAGGGGCCTTCGACTTTGTTCGCGAGGGCAGCCAGATCTGCGTGTTGCCGTGCAACGGCGACTTGGCAGGTTTCCGGGCGTTGATCGGCCGTCTCGAAGCTGAGCCCGATGCCATGGTAGAGGCCTTTGTCGCCTGTGGTTCCGTGACCCGTGAGGCATGGCTGGCCGGTTCGTCTTCTGACGAGTCGACGACCGTTGCGGTTGCCCCCGTGGTGCCAGACCAGGCGACGCGCGATGACGCGACCAAGAGCCGGGTGGCAAAAGAGGCCCGTCCGGCCGAAGGTAATCTGATTCGGGTCGACGCCGGAAAACTGGATCAATTGATCAACCTGGTGGGCGAACTGATCATCGCCGGCGCTGGCGCCAACCTGGGAGCCATCCAAAGTGGTATCGGCGAGTTGATTGAAACGACGAGTTCGCTCTCGCGTCTTGTCGAGGAGGTGCGCGACTGTGCCCTGACCCTGCGAATGGTACAGATTGGCGGCACATTCAACCGGTTCCAGCGGGTGGTGCGCGATGTCTCCAAGGAACTGGGCAAGGACATTGCCTTGCAGGTCCTTGGCGCCGAGACCGAGCTGGACAAGACGGTGGTCGAGCGCATCGGCGACCCCCTGACCCACCTGGTGCGCAACGCCATGGACCACGGCATAGAAGCCTCCCAACTGCGTCGTGACCGTGGCAAGCCGGAGCAGGGTACGGTTCGCCTCAACGCCTATCACGAGGCTAACAGCATCGTCATTGAAGTCAGTGACGACGGCGGTGGCCTGAACAAACAACGCATCCTGGCCAAGGCGATGGAGCGCGGCCTGGTTGCCGAAGGGCAACAGTTGGCTGACGGCGACATTCTCAATCTGATTTTCGAACCCGGCTTTTCCACGGCCGACCAGGTCAGCAACCTGTCCGGGCGCGGCGTGGGAATGGATGTCGTCAAACGGAACATCGTTGCCCTGCGCGGCTCGGTCAATCTGGAAAGCGAGGAGGGCGTGGGCACCACGGTGCGTATCCGCCTGCCGCTGACCCTGGCCATCATCGATGGTTTTCTGATCGGGGTCGGCAATGCCTCCTATGTCGTGCCTCTGGACCTGGTCGAGGAGTGCATCGAACTGTCGACCGACGACTACGGCAATCAAGAATTCCTCGACCTGCGGGGCTCGGTGCTTCCAGTCCTGCGCCTGCGCGAGATGTTCGCCATCGATGAGCCTAACCATGGCCGTGAAAACATCGTGGTGGTGCATTACGCGGGGATGCGGGTGGGCCTGGTCGTCGATCAATTGCTGGGTGAGTTCCAGACGGTGATCAAGCCGCTGGGCAAGATTTTCGGTACAGCTCATGGACTGGGCGGCTTCACCATCCTGGGGAACGGAGCAGTCGCGTTGATCCTGGATATTCCCAAACTACTCGGGCAAGTCGTCAGCCGACAGAAGCACGGTACGACCCTCAGCCCTGAATTGACTCAATAGTTTTCCCTGGAGTACAGCATCATGACCGTCAAAAAAAATATCTCGCTGCTGGTCGCCTCTGCTCTGTTGGGCATCCTGGTCCTGGTCAGTCTCAGTCTTTATCTGATGGGTGGGGTCAGGAGCACCGCCAGCTATGCGCAAGTCAATACCGTGCCCAGCCTGCAGTTGCTGGATCATGTGGCCCTGGCCCTTGCGGATAGCCACAGCCGCCAATGGCAGAGCCTGTCCGGACCTGCCGGCAATTCCCAGCAAAGTGACAAGGAGTCGGTACTCCAGGCACTCGATCGCTACCAGAAAGAGTTCGTCTCCGACGATCGTGATGCGACGCTGCTCAGCGCCTTGCGCAGCACGGTCAACGAGTACAACCGGGGTGTGGAGCGTTTCGACAACGCCCTGCGCAATGCAGCCCCTGAAGCCCGCACCGTGCTGCTCGACCTGGACGTGACACGTGAAAAGGTCACTTCGGCCTTGAGTGATATCCGCCAGCACAACCTGGACCTGGGACGAAAAAATGCAGCGATTGCGGCGTCGACCGAACAGACGGCGATCTACAGCATTGCCTTGGTCGGTGGCGCCACCTTGCTGGTGATCGGCTTGATCGGTTTCTTCCTGGTACGCCGGCTGCTGCACACCTTGGGTGGCGAGCCCGACGATGTACGCCTGTTGGCGGAGCGGTTCGTGGCCGGGCAGTTGGACGTGCAAGGCAGTAGCAATGGCCTTGAACGTACCGGACTGATGGGCTCCATGGACCGCCTGAGCGGGACCTTGAATCAGTTGATCAGCGATATGACCCAGATGTCCGCGGAGCACGACAAAGGCGACATCGACGTGCAGATCGATGCGGCACGCTTCGCTGGCAGTTATGGGCTGATGGCGCAAGGTATCAACGACATGGTTGCCGGACATATCAACGTCAAGAAGCAAGCGATGGCCTGCATCAAGTCGATCAGCGAGGGCGATCTGCAGGCGCCTCTGCAAGCGTTCCCCGGCAAGAAGGCGTTCATTAACGTCACCATCGAGCATCTGCGCAGCACCATCATGGCGTTGATCGAAGAGATGCGTCACATGTCGGACGAGCATGAGAAAGGTGACATCGATGTGCATATCGACGTACAGCGATTCCAAGGCTCGTACCGTCAGATCGCCCAAGGCATCAACGACATGGTCGATGGCCACATCAGCGTGAAAAAACAGGCCATGGCTTGCATACGTTCTTTCGGTGAAGGCGACCTGTCGGCGCCCCTGGCCCAGTTCCCCGGCAAAAAAGCCTTTATCAACGACAACATCGAGCAACTGCGCCGCAACATCCAGGCGCTGATCGAAGATACCCAGATGCTCAGCGAGAATGCGGTGGTCGGCCGGCTCGATACCCGTGCGGACAGTACTCGCCATCAAGGGGATTTCCGCCGCATCGTGGCGGGGATCAATAGCACGCTGGACTCGATTGTTGCGCCGCTCAGCGAGGCGATGGAGGTCATGGTGGCCCTGTCCGGTGGTGACCTGACCCGCAGCGTCAAAGGTGATTACCAGGGCAGCCTGCAAGACCTGAAGAGCGCGGTCAACGAAACGGTGAGCAAACTCTCGCAGATCATTGGCGAAGTTCGCAGCTCCGCCGATTCGCTGTCCAGTGCCTCGGAAGAGATCTCCGCCACGGCCCAGAGCATCAGTCAGTCGGCTTCGGTACAGGCGGCGTCGGTTGAAGAGACGTCGGCGTCGATGGAGCAAATGTCGGCGTCGATTTCGCAGAACACCGAGAATGCCAAGGTGACCGATGGCATGGCCGGCAAGGCGAGCAAGGAAGCGAGCGAGGGTGGGCAGGCCGTCAAGGACACCGTCTCGGCCATGAAAACCATCGCGGAGAAGATTGGGATCGTCGACTCGATTGCCTATCAGACGAATCTGTTGGCGCTCAACGCGGCCATCGAAGCGGCCCGTGCCGGTGAACATGGCAAGGGCTTTGCGGTCGTCGCCGCTGAGGTGCGCAAACTCGCCGAGCGTAGCCAGGTCGCGGCACAGGAAATCGGCCAGGTGGCCAAAAGCAGTGTTGCCCTGGCTGAACGGGCCGGCAACCTGTTGGATGAAATCGTGCCCTCGATCACCAAGACTTCCGATTTGGTCCAGGAGATCGCCGCTGCATCTGAAGAGCAGTCCATCGGTTCCGAGCAGATCAATACCGCCATGTCGCAGATGAGTCAGATCACTCAGCAAAACGCCTCGGCTTCCGAGGAGCTGGCCGCCACCGCCGAGGAAATGAGCAGCCAGGCCGAACAGTTGCAGGAGTTGATGGGCTTTTTCACCCTGCAGGGTCGGGTGGCGGTGTCTGCCGTTCCTCGGGCCGCTTCTTCCAGTCTGGGCGGTATGCAAAGCAGTGAGCATGCCCAGGAAGGCGGTTTCATTCGCTTCGGGAGTTGAGCCATGGACGCTGCAGTCGTGAGTCATTTCGAGTATGCGCCGCAGAGTCCTTGCGACAGCGAGTTCCTGCAATTCCTGACATTCGTGTCCGCCAGGGAGGTCTATGCAATCGATACCTTGTGTGTGCGCGAGATCATCGAATACGGCCAGGTGACAAGCGTACCGATGATGCCGGACTTTATCCGCGGGGTGATCAACCTCCGCGGTTCGGTGGTCCCTGTGATCGATCTGCAGGCGCGCTTTGGCAAGGGCACCACGCAGCAAGGCAACAGGACCTGCATCGTTATCCTGGAGTTGATCCAGGAAGGCGAACCCCACGTGCTGGGCATCGTCGTCGACTCTGTGAGCGAGGTGATTGAAATCGAGCTGGCCGACATCAAGGCCGCGCCAGCGATCGGGAACCGGATCCGTGAAGACTTCATTCGAGGGATGGTCAAGGTGCGAGGGGCGTTCCTGACGGTGCTTCAGCTCGACCAGGTGCTGTGTGTCCGTGAGATCGCCAGCCAGTTGCATTGAGTCGTCGCGCCCACGCGTGCGTACGTTGTCTTGAGAGGGGGCCGCCGCCTGCGGTGGGTCCCGAGGAGTGAACCATGTCCATATCCGCATCGCGTTCGCCGGCCCCAGGGACGGCAGCCCCACAGTACCTGACCTTCAGCGTGGGTCAGGAGATGTTTGCGGTAGGTACCCTGTGCGTCCGGGAGATTGTCGAATACGGCCCGATTACCCCGTTGCCGATGGCGCCGCCAAAGGTTCGCGGCATCACCAACCTGCGCGGTGCGGCCATTCCAGTGCTGGATCTCGGATTGTGTTTTGGCGGCGCCCAGACTTTGGAAAACCCACGCACCTGTATCGTCATGCTGGAAGTCCACGGCAGCGGTGGCACAGGCCTGGTGGGCATCATCGTGGACGCCGTCAGCGAGGTGCTGGAGATACCGGCCGAGCAGATCGAGCCGGCACCGGCACTCCAGGGGCGCCTTAGCCCTGAGTTCGTGGTGGGGATTGGCAAGCTCAGTGACCGTTTCGTCTTGTTGCTGGACATCGAGCACATGCTCGGAAGCGATGACTGGCCGGCGCTGTTTCCTTCGAACATCAACGAGGACGGGTTGCAAGCATGAATACCGTTCTCTCCGACAACGAGTTCCAGCAGTTCCGGTCAATGATTCATGAAATTGCCGGGATCAGCTTATCCGTCGCCAAGAAACAGCTGGTCAGTGGCCGCTTGGCCAAGCGTCTGCAGTTTTTCAACTTGACCACCTATGGCAGCTATTACCGTTTGCTGATGAAGGACCGGGCCGAGTTGCAAATGGCGGTGGACTTGCTGACCACCAACGAAACCTACTTTTTCCGCGAACCCAAGCATTTCGAGTTTCTGCGCGACGTGATTCTTCCCGGGCTTCGTGGCAATGGCCCAGTGCGTATCTGGAGTGGTGCCTGTTCCACGGGAGAGGAACCCTACACCCTGGCCATGGTGCTGGCGGACAGCCTGGGCACCCGGCCATGGGAGATCCTCGCTTCCGATATCAGTAGCCGGGTGCTGGAAAAAGCCCAGGGCGGACGCTACCCACTGGATGGTATCCGCGGTATTCCCGAGGCGCTGTTGAACAAGTACTGCCTGAAGGGCGTGGGCTGCAACAACGGTATTTTCATGGTCGACCGCGCGTTGGCGTCACGGATCACGTTCACTTCGATCAACTTGAACAATGCGCTGCCTTCGGTGGGGCAGTTCGACGTGATTTTCCTGCGCAATGTGATGATCTATTTCGATAACCAGACCAAGTCCGAGGTGGTGAAGCGCTTGAGCAAACACCTGAGGCCAGGTGGCTATTTCATCGTGAGCCATTCGGAAAGCCTGAATGGCATCAGCGATGAATTGCAGGTGGTCAAGCCCTCGATCTATCGCAAACCGGATGCTTGAGATGGCTCGGGTGGTCGAATATTTCCTGCAGCCCGGCGAGGTGGCGTTCGGAGGGCGCCAGATGCGCTTATGTACGGTGCTGGGGTCTTGTGTTGCCCTGGTGTTCTGGCATCCGCAACGCTTGTTGGGCGGCATGTGTCATTTCATGTTGCCTCGTCGAGGAGGCCACGGCGCGGGACACCTGAACGGTCGTTATGCGACGGATGCATTGATGCTGCTGTTCGAGTGCATTCATCAAGCGGGCGCCCGGCCCGAGCAGTTCGAGGTGAGCCTTTTTGGCGGGGCTGACATGTTTCCCGGAGTGGAGCGCGGTGATGCTATCGGGATTGGCCAACAGAACGTCAATGCCGCCAGGCGCCTGATTCAGGACCATGGGTTGCAATGCCGGGCCTATCACGTAGGTGGCCGGGGGTATCGCCACTTGGTGTTCGATGTGAGCACCGGACGCCTTCAGCTCAATCATGCCGATTCGGTACGCAAAGTATTCGAATCGCCCAAGAGTAATGTCTGATGACGGATATCAAGGTCTTGATCGTGGATGATTCCGCCGTGGTGCGCCAGGTGCTGAGTGCGGTTCTGAACCAGGCCAGTGGAATCCAGGTGATCGACGTCGCCGTCGATCCGGTGTACGCCATGGAGAAGATGAGCAGGCAATGGCCTGACGTCATTGTGTTGGATGTCGAGATGCCACGAATGGACGGCATCACCTTCCTGAAAAAGCTGATGGCGCAAAAGCCTACGCCGGTGGTGATTTGTTCGACGCTGACAGAGAAGGGCGCCAAGACCACCTTGCAGGCGTTGGCGGCCGGTGCAGTCAGTATCGTCACCAAGCCACAGTCCAACCTGCGCCAGTTCCTGACTGAAAACGCGGACGAACTGGTCCAGGCCGTCAGGGGCGCAGCGAAGGCCAACCTGCGGCGCCTGGTGGGTGCCCGGGCGCCTGTCGACGTACCGCCCCGGCTCAGTGCCGACTCGATCCTGTCCCCTGCGTCCGTAGCCATGGCCCGCACGACTGAAAGCATCGTTGCCATAGGCACTTCCACCGGAGGCACCCAGGCCCTTGAACAGGTCCTGCAAGGGTTGTCGCGGGTATGTCCCGGCATTGTCGTGGTGCAGCACATGCCGGAGAAGTTTACCGCCGCCTTCGCCGAGCGCCTCAATCACGTTTGCGAGATCGAGGTTCGCGAGGCGGTACAGGGTGATCGCATCATTCCCGGGCGGGCGCTGATCGCGCCGGGAGGCACTCACATGCTGGTCAAGCGCAGTGGCGCCCAATACCAGGTGGATATTGTGCAGGGACCTCCCGTCAGCCGACATCGACCCTCGGTGGATGTATTGTTCCGTTCGGTCGCACGCAGCGCGGGCAGCAATGCCTTGGGCATCATCATGACGGGCATGGGGGATGATGGCGCTCGGGGCCTCAAGGAGATGCGTGATGCCGGCGCCAAGACCTTGGGGCAGGATGAAGAGTCGTGCGTGGTGTATGGAATGCCGCGCGAGGCGTTCAAGCTGGGCGCGGTCGAGCGTGAGCTGCCCCTGGAGCAGATTGCTTCCGCCATCCTTGGCGTTCGCGGTCATCAGCCCTGAGTCGCGGCGTCTTCAGACCAGCCCTTCATTCAAGGCGTAGCGCACCAGGTCGGTACTGGTGGCAAAGCACATCTTCTCCATCAGTCGAGTCTTGTGCGTGCTGACGGTCTTGTTGCTGATCACCAGTTGTTCGGCGATCTGGTTGACGCTCAGCCCTTGGGCCAGCATGCGCAGGATCTGGAATTCACGGGAGGTCAGGCTCTGCGAGGCGTTCTCGGGTGTCACACCGCTGCTTTGCAGTGCGATTTGTTCGGCCAGTTGTGGATCGAGGTAGCGCGCGCCGGTGCTCACCTTGCGGATCGCCGCCAGCAGCGCTTCCGGGTCGCGGTCCTTGGTCATGTAGCCTGAAGCGCCGGCGCGTAGGGCTCGCTGGGCGATGTGGGCTTCATTGTGCATGCTCAGGATGAGCATCGGCAGCTTGGGGTAATGGGCGTGGATACGGCCAATCAGGTCCTCGCCACTCGAACCAGGCATGGTCATGTCGAGCAGGAGCACATCGATCTCGGTATGGCGCAACAACTCCAGGACCTGGGCCCCGTTCTCCGCTTCTGCCACCACGGCAATATCCTTGACCAGCGCGAACAATTGCTTGAGGCCTTCGCGCATGATCGTGTGATCGTCGGCCACCATTAAACGGATCATGAGTCTTGACTCCTTGAAGCGGGTACACGTAGTTGGACAGTCGTGCCGCTGCCCGGGGTGCTGGATATGGTGGTGGTTCCCCCCAAGGTCAGGCCCCGTTCGCGCATTCCCAGCAAGCCGAGGGTCCTGGATGATTGTTCGCGTTGCTCGAAGCCCTTGCCGTTGTCGGTGATTTCCAGTGACCAGTCATGCTCGCCTTGCTCAAACCTGATATCGACCCGAGTGGCTTCGGCGTGCCGGGCGATGTTGGTCAGCGACTCCTGGGCGATCCTGAATGCAGCGGTTGCGCTGGCATCGTCCAAATGGATTTTCTGCGGGTGGATCTGCAGGTTGCAGTCGATGCCTTGTTGCTGCTTGAACGTGTCGGTCAGCCATTCCAGTGACGCGGCGATACCCATGTTGAGGATGGAGGGGCGCAGGCTGGTGGAAATGTTCCTGACCACCTGCACCGTTTGGTCGATCAGTTGCAGCAGGCGTGCCACCTGTTCGCTGAGCTGGGGCAGTTGCTCGCCGTACTGGAAGCGCAGCAGCGAAGTGCCCATGCGTATGGCGGTCAGATGTTGTCCGAGCTCATCGTGGATCTCCTGCGCAATGAGTTTGCGTTCCTCTTCCCGCGCACTTTCTCGACTGGACATCAATTGGCGCAGTTGTTTGTTGAGCGAAGCCAGGCGCAGTTCAGCCAGGCGTAGCTGCGATATGTCGCGAACGACAGCCAGAACGGTGGCGATTTTCCCCTGGATGTTCTGCTCGGGAACGAGACTGATGTGATAGACGCGTTGCAATCGATGTTGCTCGGTGAGCACATATTCATGCTCCAGAGGCTGGCCTTTTTCCACCGCGTCGATGACGGCGGCATGGAATAATTGGCTCTGCAGGTTTTTCGGCAGAATCTCGAGCAGGTCCTTGTGCAGTAAATCGATTTGCGGGCGATCCAACCAGGCTTCCAATGCCGGATTGACGAACAGCAGCTCTGCCGTTCGACTCAGTCGTGCAATGCCGTCCGGAGAGTTCTCAACCAGTGTGCCAATTTCCTGCTGCCGGGCCAGTTCGTTGCGCTGGGCCTCCAGGATGTCGGTAATGTTGCGAGCAATGCACACCAGGCGATGCAAGCGCCCATTTGAATCGGCTACGGGTACCAGGTTGAAATGGACAACGAGTGAGCGCTGACCGCAGGGCAGATGTGCATCCAGTTCGATGGGGGCTCCCACGGCAATGCAGTGCAGGCAGATCGCCTCGACGATACTGGCGGCTTCCTTTTCCAGGCACTGGCCCAACGATTGGCCGATCATGTCGGAGTGACTTTTGGCGAGCATGTCGCATAGCTTTGGATTGGCCTCCAGGCAACTGAGTTGCTGGTCGGCATCCACGGCGAGCAGGCAAAGCATATCTTGCGAATGGTCGAAGACTTCGCGGTAACGGCGTTCGCTTTGTGCCAGGTGGCTGTGGGCCGAGCAGCGCTCCCAGGCGATGGCACCGATATGACTGGCCATTTGTGCATGCTTGCGATCCTGCTCGCTCAGTTGGGCGTCCCCACCGACGAACAACAGGATGGCCCCCATCGCGACACCGGTCTTATTGACCACCGGTTCTACCCAACAACCTCGATAGCCTGCCTGCAAGGCGGGCTGGCTGAACGCGAGGCCCGCGGCGTCGCTTTTCAAATCAGCGATGAAGTGATGGTGTTCGAACCGCTCGGGGTGTCGATCAAGATCTTCGGCCAGACAGGTTGCAATCGAGAGCGTGCCCGTAGGGGGGACGCGAAGGGGCTCGTCGCCAGGCACAGCCTTGAAGGCCATGGCGTTGTGAAACTCGGGCGTCAGAATATCCAGGTAGGCGCCGAGCAGTGGCAGCACCTCCCGGAGTGTGTCGTGAGTGACCATCTTTTGAAAAATGGCGGAGCGCGCATTCTCGGCCCGCTCCTGTCGGCGCAACGCACTGATATCCTGGGCGGTGACCAGCACCCCGCACAGCTCGCCTGTTTCGTCATGCTCCGGCGTCAGGTTGCAGAGGAAATCCACGGAGCGACGTGAGTGTGAGCCCCTGTTTTCCAGCAGGAACGTATTGGCTACGCCGGTTGAAAGCGTAAGTTCTACTTGCGTGCGAAAGTATTCGTCCAGCGGATTGTGCGTCGAGGCGCGTTCGGTGATGTGAGTGTTGGGAAAACCCCGGGCGCGCTCAAGCTCGGGATTGGCATAGATTTGTTGTCCTAGCCGGTTGTAGCGAAGGATGATGTTTTGTGAGCTTTTGGCCAGTGAGAGGTACTTCTGTTCGTTATTGAACAATGCCTGGCGCAAGGCGAGATGTTCACTGATGTCTTCTAGCTGCGATACGAAGTAAAGCGCTTCTGCATCAGCGTTACGGGCGATGCCCAGGGTCAGGCGTGCCCACAGCGTGCTGCCGTCCTTACGGATGTAGCGTTTTTCCAACGTCAGGCTCGTACGGTGTCCCAGGATGAGTCTGTGCAATTCATCCTTACTGATATCGGTGTCGTCCGGATGCGTCAAACGCTGGAAAGATGTGGCGCGAAGTTCTGCTTCGGTGTAGCCGAGCATCTGACACAGCATTTGATTGGCCGCGATCCATTCACCGCTCATTCGCAATAAGGCCAGGCCTGTGCCAGCAGAATCGAACGCCAGGCGATAGTCCTGTTCGGCAAGGTGGATGCGTTCGGCGTGGCGGATCTTCACCAGGAATGTGGATTGTTGTGCCCTGTAGTCGAGTGTCACTTTCAGCGTGTCGCCGTTCGCCGACGCACTTTGAAAATGCCAGTACCCTTTGAGTCGCGCATGGGTCAGGTGCTTTTCAAAAGTCAGACGCTTGAGAGAAAACAATGCAGGCGAGGGAACAAGGGCGGCGACGCTTTCGCTCAGCCCCAGTAGCCGACTGGCGCAGTCATCCATGATGAGCAACGTTCCCTGGGCATCCAGCAACACGACACCCACGTCATCCGCATCCTGCGTGAACGGTGTTGCTACCGCTATGGCTGAATCCATTCGCCCCATCCTCTGATCACTGTTTTTGAGCATAGCTTAAGTCTTGAGGCCGAAATCGAGTGTTCGACTATGGTCATAAGGCTGCCCACACGCTTTTGATCGATGCTGGGGACCTGCAAGGTCGTGTAGACGGCGAACGATAGAAGAGAGTCCCGTTGGACAGAAACCGAGGATGGGCTCACAATGATGTCATAGTGATATCGTTTGTGCCGCCAACGCAACGAGCGTGCTTATGCAAGCAACTTCAAAGAAGAAGAGGGTGAGTTTGCGCAGATGGATCTGGCGAGCATTCGCCAGTACCAGCCTCTTGCCCCTTGTCTTGGTGGAGGGTGTGCTGATCACTACTTACTTCATCACGAACCAGTCCATTCGAAGTTCTCAGATCGAGTACCTGCATCAAAGTGCAACACGAGACATTCAGGTGTCGGTTCAGCAGAATGCATTGCTGGTGCAGGGACAACTTGAGCAGATCCACAAGGCGATCGATCTTTATGCCAAATCCACGGAGCATGAACTCACCGAGAAACAGCACCTCGTGGCAGCATCGCTATCATTAAGTGCCGACGGTGTCCGTTACAGCGCAGCAAACGATGGAGCATCCGCCTCGTTTTATTCGAATGTCACTGCGCCGCAAGATCAGGATCTCTACAAGGTATCCCTGCTGGCCAATCAGGATTTCATGATGAAGCAGTTGAAGGACGGGGATCCTCTGATTGCCAGTATCTATTTCAACAGTTGGGACAGCTATAACCGGATTTACCCCTGGTTCAATACGCTCGAGCAATACCCCCATGATATGGACATCACCCAATACAACTTCTACTACCTGGCCGATGCACAGCACAATCCTGATAAAAAAGTAGTCTGGACGGATGTCTACCTGGACCCCGCCGGCCAGGGGTGGATGATGTCTGCCATTGCGCCGGTCTATAAGGGCGACTTTCTCGAGGGTGTCGCCGGAGTTGATGTCACGGTCGACGGCATCTTGAAGCGAATCGAACAGTTGCAGATGCCGTGGGATGGCTACCTGATGCTGGTCAATGACAAGCTCGATGTCATGGCCGTACCCAAGGCGGGCCAACGTGACTTCTCCCTGCGAGTCGAGAACCAGCCCGCCGCAGAGCCTGTTGATCGCGAGCGTCTGCAGTCCCCGGATTTAAATCTTACCCGTCATCCGGACCTCGCCAGCCTCAATCAGAACTTACCGGGCCATCCGGGGGGCATTGTTGCCCTGACGTTGAATGGACGGCCTCATCTGGTCGCCTGGAATGTGATTCCCTCCACCGGGTGGTTCTTGCTGGCGGTCGTGGACGAAGCAGCGGTCATGCAGGAAACCAATCTGCTCGCCAGTCATTACCGCGATGTGGGTTATTTGTTGGTCGCGGGGCTGGTCCTGTTCTACGCCTTGTTCTTTGCCTTCATGTGGTGGCGGACACGTAACCTCAGTCACCAATTGAGCGCGCCGGTGCAGGGGGTTTCACGAATGATGCGAGAGATTGGCCGGGGTAACTGGCAACCGGCGGAGAGCCCCTCCGATATCTCCGAACTCTGGTCAATGTCCAACCAGGCACTGGGAATGGGCAGGCAGTTGGCCCAGGCCGAGTTTGTTCGCAGTTCCACACAGCAGCGTCTCGAGTTGGTCATGGAGAGTTTTGCCGAAGGGCTCTGGGAGTATTACCCCCAGCGGCAGCGTTTTATTCTCAAGGGCGCCCTGTGCCAGCGTTTCGGCTTTGCCGCCAATGAAGTGCCGATGGCGACACTGCTGGAGAACATACCCATTGAAGACCGGCAGACCTTCATGCGGTTTCTGGAGGAGGCCAGGGGCACTGCCAGCGTGGCGCCGGAAGCGGAGTTCCGGATCCGGGACGTGCATGGCAAGTTGATCTGGATCCTTTGCCGGGGGCGCATGCTGGAACCCTCGCGGCTTGAGGATGCCAGTGTCGTGGTCGTGGCGTGTGTCGACATCACGACGCTCAAGCAGACCCAGTTGGATCTGCGGGAGAAAACCCTGGAGGCAGAGGCCGCCAGTACAGCCAAATCCAAGTTCATCTCCAGCATGAGTCATGAGTTGCGAACGCCATTGAATGCCATTTACGGGTTTGCCCAATTGGGACTCATGCAGCCGCCTGACGACGCATCGCAGCAAACGGCCAACCTGCAGGAAATCATCGAGGCCAGCGAGCACCTCATGCAGTTGATGGACGATCTGCTCGAACTCTCCAGTTTGCAGGCTGAGAGGCCTCTGCTGGATCTCAAGCCGGTGCATGTGGCGAGCCTGTTATCCAACTGCGCTGACATGGTTCGCCAGCAGATCGCAGCGCAGGGCCAGACCTTGCACACCACCGCTCCTCTGGATACATGGCATGTCTGGGCGGACAAGCGTCGCCTCAAGCAAGTCCTGATCAATCTGTTATCCAATGCAATCAAATACAACCGACCCGGTGGTGACATTACCCTGGGGGCCATGGTTGTCGAGGGGGGAACCCGGCTGCGTCTTTATGTGACGGATACCGGTGTGGGCATTCCCCCGGCGTTGCAGGACGAGCTGTTCAGGCCCTTCCAGCGCTTGGGTAAAGAGAACTCTTCCATCCAGGGCACGGGTATTGGCTTGGCGCTGTGTCGGGACCTGGCACTTCTGATGCACGGCAGCATGGGCTTTGAAAGCCACGTCAATGTGGGGTCGACTTTCTGGATCGACATGTACTCGTCGGCTTTTCCCGCACCCGGGAGGGAGTCCAACTTGTCGACGATAGCGTTGCCACGCGTCCTGTTGGTAAGCAGCAACCCCAAGGATGATGAGGTGGTCCGGGAGGCACTGGCCGGTGATTTCGAGTTGCAATGGGTCAACACGTTGCCCGACGCCAGCGTTGTGCTTGATGCCACGGCAATCAGCGTATTGATCGTCGCCACCGCGGACCGTGTGCCTGTGCTGGAGACTTTTTTCCGCGGTTTACGCACGAGGATCGCAGAAACTGCCCTGTCGATCATCGTGGTGCGTGCTGCCGTCGATCACGCTTCGATTAGCCAACTGGAGTGCCAGGCCATCGTGGCTTCTCCCTTGGAGAGGCAGAGTATTCGCCATCTGGTATTGACGCTCGCCACGAAGAGGGCAGATGCATGTTCGCCAAAGTAAATGCTGAAAGCAGGATTGTCATTATTGACGATGTGCCCACCAATCTCCGGCTTCTGGATTCATGCTTGCGAGCCGTAGGCCTGCGCAACATCACGACCTTCAGCGACTCGGTGCAAGGACTGGATTGGCTGCTTTCGAACGCCTGGGACCTGGTGTTGCTGGACCTGGATATGCCCGCGCTTGACGGCTTCGAGATCCTTGATCGGCTCAATAAACGAGACCGCACGGAGTCACCGGTCATCATCGTAACGGCTTTGAATGACCAGCAGAGCAGACGAAAAGGGCTGGAAAAGGGTGCCAACGACTTCATCTCCAAACCCATCGACCTGCCTGAAGTGTTGCTCAGAGTACGCAATTGCCTGGAGCTGGCGCAGGCGGCGAAGCAGCTGCGCGACGTCAATGTCGAGCTCGAGCGCAAAGTAGAGCTGCGCACCGCCCAACTGGCTTCCAGCTACAAGGCGATCAGCAGCAGTCTGAGTCGAGCGGCCAGCTATCGCGACGATGACACGGGGCATCATATTGTTCGTATTGGCGAGTCCGCTGCGTTGTTGGCCAAGGCTATCGGGATGCCCTCTCAATGGTGCGACCTCATGAAGATGGCGGCCCCGATGCACGATATTGGAAAAATCGGTATTGAAGACGCCATTCTGCAAAAACCTGGAGCGCTGACACCGCAGGAAAGAGAGATCATGCAGGAACATGCCCGTATCGGTTATGAAATCCTGCATGACCCGGAGGGTTCTCCTTTGACGGATTTGGCAGCGGAAATTGCCCTGGCGCATCACGAACGTTGGGACGGCACCGGTTATCCCAAGGGATTGCGAGGTAAGGAGATTCCGTTATCGGCAAGGATTGTGTCGATATGCGATGTGTATGACGCCATAAGAATGCCTCGAGCCTACAAACAGGCTTGGGATGTCGAGCGTTCGAGGCGTTTCATCACCGATCAAGCCGGTACCCAGTTCGATCCTTCCCTGGCGGACGTCTTTTGTAATCTCTTTGACGAAATAGATCGCTTGCGCTTGCCCGATGCGCGAGAGGGCTGATGAGACCCGAGAGATATCGCCGATGATCCGGATGCCTGCTTCATCGGCGACAGGTTTCATTGCCCGCTTTTAATCCGGCTCCAGACTCGCGTGCGCAGCCGGTCGTTCTCCAATGGCATTGCCTCCAGCACAAAGAGTTTTTTCATCACGCTGTCAGGCGGGTACACCATCGGGTCGTTGCGGATGGCCTTGTCGACCAGCCCCTCGGCGGCGGTGTTGCCGTTGGCATAGTGCACATGATTACTGATGCCAGCCATCACCTTGGGGTCCAGCAGGTAGTTGAGAAATTCGTAGCCGGCGTCTTCATTCGGCGCATCGGCGGGCATGGCGACCATGTCGAACCACATCGGTGAGCCTTCCTTGGGTATGGCGTAAGCAATCTGCTGACCGTTCCCGGCCTCATTGGCTCGCGCTGCGGCCTGCATCACATCGCCGGAAAATCCCACGACCAGACACACGTCACCCGTCGCAAGGTCACTGGTGTACTTGGAGTTGTGGAAGTAACTCACATAGGGGCGCACGTTGAGTAGCAGGGCCTGCGCCTTCTCGTAGTCGGCCTTGTCCTTGCTGTGATGCGGCAGGCCAAGGTAGTTCAAGGCGATGGGGAGGATCTCGGGACCATTGTCGAGCATTGCCACGCCGCATCGGGCGAGTTTCTTCATGTTTTCCGGCTTGAACACGATGTCCCACGAGTCTATCGGTACATCGCCCAGGACCGCCTTGACCTTGGCCACGTTGTAGCCGATGCCGGTGCTGCCCCACAGGTAGGGGAAACCGTAGCGGTTGCCGGGGTCATTGGCCTCCAGAACCTTCATCAGCGTCGGGTTGAGGTTGTGCCAGTTCGGGAGTTTGCTGCGGTCCAGCGGTTTGAGTGCGCCGGCCGTGATCTGCCGGGCCATGAAGTGGTTGGACGGAAACACCACGTCATACCCTGAATGGCCGGCCATCAGTTTGGCGTCGAGCACCTCGTTGCTGTCGTACAGGTCATATTGAGTCTGGTGCCCGGTCTGGGTGGTAAAGTTTTGCAGGGTATCTGGAGCGATGTAGCTGCTCCAGTTGTAGATCCTGACGGTGTCTGCTGCCTGAGCGGTAGACGCGATCAACAGTAACGGAACGATCGACTTCAACATGCGAGACCTCAACCTTTGTTCTAGGCGTTATGGATGAAGGCAGTTCAGAAAATCAGCACGTAGCTCTTGCGAACGGTTTCTTGTACATCCCAGATTCCCGTCGTGTTCGCAGGGAACATCAACGCGTCGCCGGCCTGGATATGTAGGGTCTCGCCACCGTCCGGGGTGAAGGTGCAACGCCCCTGAATGAAATGGCAGAACTCCTGTTGCACGATCTGGCGCCGCCAGCGGCCGGGGGTGCATTCCCACACGCCGGCCTCGACGCCGTCGTCGCGTTCGACGCATGCCGTGGCAACCTGTGAAAGCGGCTCGCCCAGCGGTACACCAACAGCGCCAGGCTCACCGAGCGGCAAACGGGCGGTGTCGCGAAAATGATCGATCTTCATGCAAAAGGCTCCTTGGACTTCATCAGACGTTCCATGCAACCGGCCAGCCCTTCAGCCATCCGGCGACGCCAGCGTGGCGCATGGAGGTTGGCCAATACCTGATCCTCGTGAACGAAGCTCTGGATAATGGCGTTGTAACCCAGCCAGCGCAGAGGCTCAGGCTCCCATCGTGGCAACGAGGCCAGGGGCCGATCATCCAGCACCCAGGGCTGGCGAGTCAGTTCGTTGTCCTGGCCGAGAATCAACGCCGCCACGGTTCGGCCGCCCAGATTGCTGGCGCCTACACCTTCACCTCCGTAGCCACCCGCCAGTGCGATCCGCTGGCGACGGTCGGCGAGCATGTGCGGGTGAAAGGACCGGGCAACACCCAGATTGCCGCCCCAGGCATGGGTCAGGCGCACATTGCGCAAGATCGGAAAGAGTTCACTAAACAGGTGTTGCCGCAATGCTCGTTCGGCCTGAGTGAGGTTGAAGTCACTGCGCAGGCGACCGCCAAAGCGATACCCACCGCGGGCGCCAAACACCAGGCGATCATCTCGGCTGCGCTGACCGTAGGTGACTTGTCGGCTGTTTTCGCTGAAAGCCTGGCCACGGTTCAGGCCGATTTCGGCCCATACATCGGCCGGCAGCGGCTCTGTCGCGACGATCAGGCTTTGCGCGGCCAGTTGATGTTTGTTCAACGGGGGCAGGGTGCTGGCGTAACCTTCGACCGCCGGCACCACCCAATCGGCGCTCACCCGACCGTGCTCGGTTCGGACCTGGCCTGGCTTCCAGTCGAGCACCGGGCTTTGCTCGTAAATGCGTACACCCATCCGTTCGACGGCTTCGGCCAGGCCCCGTACCAACCGTGCAGGCTGGATGGTCGCGCAGTGAGGTGAGTACAGGGCGCCGTACGCCTGGGCCACATTTAACTGTTCACGCAAAGCCTGAGGGCTCAACCAGCGGTAGTCGTCTTCACCCAGGCCTTGCGCACGGACAGCATCGAGCTGTTCGCGCAGGCGCCGTTCTTGCTCGGGATAACGCGCCGCGCAGTACAGCACGCCACCTTTGCGCAGCTCGCAATCGATGCCTTCGAGGCGGCACACCCGCGCCACCTCGTCGGGGATTGCATGCAGCAGTTGGTAGCCCGCGTGACGTTGCGCGGCAGGTAATGGGTCCAGGAGCCGGTCTTCGCCCAGCAGGTTGCCCATCAACCAGCCGCCATTGCGGCCGGAGGCGCCGAAGCCGGCAATCTGTGCTTCAACGATGACGATGTTCAGGTGCGGTGCTTGCTGTTTAAGGTAATAGGCCGCCCAGAGGCCACTGTAACCGGCGCCGATAATCACAACGTCTGCTTGCAGATCCTGATACAACGCCGGGCGCGGCATCAGCGCCTCGTCGAGTTGTTCCATCCACAAACTCACACCACCCCAGCCAGACATCCCATGCTCCATCGGTTGATTGCCGACAGAGATTAATGCGCTGCCACGGGGGCTGTGTTATCTGCGGGCACGCGCGCAATTGGCTTTCAACCACGCCTTGGGTGTGCAGCCGGTATGACTACGGAAGGCCTTGTAGAACGCCGAGGTGGAATTGAATCCGGCACTCGCCGCAAGGGCATCGATGGGCGCGTTTTCACCGTGATGGACCAGGCGCTCAAGCAGGTAGGCCAACCGTGCTTGGGTCACGTAGCGATAGAAGCTTTGTCCCAGCACTTGATTCAGCAGGTAAGACAGCTGATTGCGACTGTACCCGGTGGCGCTGGCAATCCGTGCAAGGTCCAGATCCGGGTCGAGGAATGGCTGCTGGCGCGTAAAATAGTCGGCCAAGTCTCGCGCCATGAACGTCAGCTGACGCGCCGAGAGCCCCAGTTTACTGATGGCGGGCGCGTGGCGCCCAGTCTGGGGCTCGCTGTCGCGCACCAGTGAGGCATATTCGTTTATACGAAGGATCAGGCCATCACATACCGTGATGGCTTCACTGGTGCGAAAAACCACCCGCTCGCCACTGCCTTTGAGCGCTGTCTGGTACTGGATGAATGCGGTACAGCCATCTGCACGGATGCGGTCGTTGTGTTCAAGATACTCGTCGGGATGGCGCGGTAACGTGCTGGTGATGTAAGCGCGCAACTCGGTCAGGCCCATGCTGCGGTTCTGGAAGAAATCGTTGTACTGCACTTGCGGGTGATAAATCGCGAGAATCGCCTCCAAGTCGCGGCGTTTCCACGCCATGTGGTAACGCAGCACCACTTCGAGGGTCAGCGTTGTCTGTTCGGCGGTATCTGGCGGAAGGAGAGGCATTGGCTGACCGGCGTGACGATTGGGCTAGCGCCAGTCTAGCCCTGCAGTGGCTCACCGAACAAATACAGTGGCCTCATACCTGAGCCCGCCAAGGGCTACGCAAAATATAAGAGGCTCGATCTGGATCGTGATTTGGTTCGCCGGCTCGGTTGTACGCTGCATGCGGGAAGAATCCCTGGAACTACCCTATTCAGGGTTGCTTCTAGGCTGTGGCCATCAGTGAAATACCTGGTTCAGCGCACTGCGATAGAAATCAAACGCTGCACAGGCACCGGCGATGACTTGTTGATCCTGCTCCGGGGTCAGTTCAATGGCGTCGAGTTGGGCGACGAAGGCGCGCCAGTTTTGCGCACGACCGACTTCATGGGCCGCCAGGTGGCGGGCACCATGTGTTTCGTCCAGGTCCAGGCGCTTGGTTTCCTTGAACAGGAATGCCGCGCCCAGGTTCGAGCCTTCGCTGCAATACAACCAGCCCAGTGCCGCGTAAGGACTGGTCACGGGTGCCGCTTGTGGCGCGTTCGGGACGGGCAGGTCAAGGTCTCGCAGATCCGCTTCCACCGCTTGGAACCGGCTGAGGTTGGCCAGGCCCGGCAACTGGCGGTTGAGGTCGACGTCGCTATAGAGGTCGCGCAGGGCGCCGTGGAATTGATACTGCAAACGCAGGAACAAAGCGTAGCGCTCCAGGCTCTCGAACGGGCGGCTGCCCATCACCAGGTTATCGACCTGATCGTGCTCAGTGTGGGTGCCAGCCTTGAGGCGCTTGGCACGGGACACAGGAGTGGTGAGTTCGGCGACGGACATGGAAGTTTCCTTGAGTGAAAGTCTGGAACCACCTTAAGCAACGGTGCGATTGGCTGACAACGCGTGCTCCATTAAGAGTTCTTCACTAAAACGCCGACTCGCGGATCAGGATCGCCAGCACGTTGCGCCAGGCCTGCAGCAGCGGGCTGCGGGCACTGCCCTCGATACGCACCGTACCGCGTAGCACCAGCGGCGGGCTGGCACCTTCGGCGCTGAGCAGCAGGCGATAGATGGCCTGTTCCGGTACCGCAACCCGGTCCGCATCCAACCTTGCGGCGATTCCGCCTTGATAGTCCGACGCCAACTCCGGTGCCGCGCTGAGGGTGCGCTGCGCGGTCTGCGCGATGTCGTCCAGGGTCAGGGCGACGGCGGGCAGGCTCAGGTCTTCGGGGTAGAACCACGCCGTCGCGCCCAGGGTCAGGCGCGTCAGTTCCTGTTCGCTGACAAAGGCCTCGACTTGCACGCCTTGAGGGCCTGTGACGGTGGCCAGCCATTCACCGGCAGGCAACCATTGGCCTTCGACCAGGGGGCTGGCGATGTCAATCAGCTTGCCGCTGAACGGTGCCACGATCTTGAGTTGGACCTGTTGTTGGCGCAGCACTGCCAGGCGTTGGCGTGCCACGCTCAGTTCATGGCGCACCACCGGCAGGTGTGCCGCTGTCTCCCGCTCATGGCCCTGGAAACTGCTTTGCCACTGCAAGGTGGCGATGCGCCGTTCCAGGCTGTGCAGGTCGTGCTCCAGTTGTGGCGCATGCAACTCCAACAGCGACTGGCCGGCAGCCACCGTTTGCCCGACCTCAGGCACGCTGCCGCGCACCTGGGCATTGACCGGGACAAACAGCCCGGCCTGTTGTTGGGCTCGCAGCAACGCCGGGGCATGGATGCTGGCACGCCAGGGCACGGCCACCAGCAGCACTAGCAGCGCGACCAGGGCGAGGCTTCGCAGGGTGTGGCGATTCATACGGTAATCCTTGCGTCTGTGGACCCAGGTCTTGAACTCCTGGGCAATGGGCCGTACCACGAACACGCCGATTTCCACGGCGAACAGCAGCAGGCCCAACAACTTGAAGGCGAAGTGGTAGACCAGCAGCGCAATGCCCAGGAACAGGAACAGGCGGTAGATCCAGGTGCCAAACGCGTAGACCAGCAAGGTGCGCTGCAACCAGGGTTCGAAGACTTCCTCCGGCTGATCCTTGAAGCCAAACAGCGCTTCGCGCAGGCGCCAGCGCGCGAGGGCAAAGGCCCGTTGCTGCAGGTTCGGCACTTGCAGCAAGTCGCTGAGTAGAAAGTAGCCATCAAAGCGCATGAACGGACTGAGGTTGACCGCCAGGGTGAGAATCCAGGTGGTGGTCGCCAGCATAAAGGCAGCGCTGCGCAGCATTCCGTCGGGCAGAAAGCTCCAGAGCAGGGTCGCCCAGGCGGCCAGCGCCAATTCGGTCAGTATCCCGGCACCACCAATCAACAGGCGCTGGCGGCGGCTGGTCAGACGCCAGGCGCCGGTAGTGTCGGTATACAGCACCGGCCACATCACCAGCAGCGCCACCCCCATGGTTGCGACCTTGCAACCGAAGTATTTACAGGCAAATGCGTGTCCCAACTCATGCAGTACCTTGGTCAGGAACAGCGTCAGTGCGGCGAGCGAAGCCCCCTCGAGGCTGAAAAAATGCAGGAAGGTATGGGTGAAGGTGTCCCATTGCCGGGCCACCAGCATCAGGCCCAAGAGTCCTGCGGCCAGGGTGGTCAAGAGAAAGCCGCGACTGAACAGCCGCGAGGCCCAGGGCAGCGCCCATTCAAGGAAACGATCCGGACGTAACAGTGGCAAGCGGATAAACAGATAGTTTTTCAGCAGCCAGCGCCCCCAACCGATCTTTCGCCCATCAGCCAGGCGCTCGATCCGGGCGATGTCCTGGGGCCCTCGCACGTCGATCAATTGCAGGTTGTGCAGGAAGCCGCTGAAGTGCCGCACGTCTTCAACGTCCAGGTCCAAGGTGCTGTCGCGGCTGACGGCATCCGCCACGGCTTGCGCATTCCCCCGGTGCCATTGTTTGAGCATCTCGACTTCTGCCCAGCCGAGGCGGAAAAACTGCCCGCGCGCCGGGTCTTCCAAGGTCCAGCTGGGGGAGCCGTCGCGGTGGCTGGGACCAGGGTGCAGGCGCAGGTCCCGGCGCAGTTGGGGCAAGGCGGTGACGGGTGACTCAGCGGGCGGCGTCAGCGCCAGGGTGGGGGCCTGCATCGCCTCACCACCCCAGGTGGATGCGCAGGGCCGCCAGGGGCCGGCGCATCAGGTAGTAAAACAGTACGGTGCGGTCTCCGTAGAGTTTGGCCGTGCCCTTGAGACCCACGCGTATGCGCGGGTCCTGCCCGTCGAAACTGGCCTTGAGGCGGTAGGTCATGTTGCCTTCGGCGTTGGGTGAGGCGCGGTAGCCGATACGTTGCAGCGTCGCGGCCAGCGGTGCGGACGGGTCGGTGTTGAGGAACAGTTGGGTCTCGGCGCCCGATTGCAGGGCAATGGCATCGCTGATCGGCAGTTGCACTTCAAGGTCTGCTTCCTGGGGGGCCGCGATCAGCATGATGCGTTCGCCCATCGCCACCGGGCGGCCAATCCAGTCACTGGGATCATCGAAAATCGCCACCCCCGAACGGGGAGCCTGAATACGCATGCGCTCCAGGTTGGCCTGGAGAAAGTCGACATCGGCCCGGGCCTGTTCGCGCTGACCTTGCAGCACGCTCAACGTAGCCTTGCTGCGCTGATCAAACAGGGCTTGTTGCTGGGCTTGGCGAAACTCTGCCTCGGCCACGGCAAACGCCTGGCGCGCCGATTCCAGGCGGCTTTGCACTTCGCGGCCATCCAGCTCAATCAAGGGGGTACCGGCCACCACGGTCTGATTGGGTTGGACCAGAATGCGTTCCACCACTCCCTGCAAGGGCGCCCGCAGCACGGCTGGGTCTCGGGGGATGATTTCGGCGGGTGCCAACACCGATTGACGCACCGGCACCAGCAGCACCAACAGGAGGGCGGCGCCGGCCAACCATCCCTTGCGCCGGTTCAGCGGCTTGCGGCCCTTGGCCCTGGATGGGCCAATCAGGTTTGCCCACGCATGGGAACAGGCATCCAGCCACAGTTTGAGCAATGATTGCTCGCCCGATTGCAAGGCGCAGTCGCGGCTCAATAGCAGCGCTCCCAGTAGCGGCCCTCCGGGACGTTGCAGGGGCAGCCATAGCAGCTCGTCAGCCAGGTAACCGTTCCAGTGCGGTTGTTCCTCCTCCGGTACATCAGTCTTGCGCAGGTGGCGCAGCGCTGAACCTTGAGGATCGGCCTGCCAGCGTTTGCACTGGCGTGTGAGCCACACGTGCATCGGCGCTTGTGCCTCCACCAGAGCGAGCCCGGAAAAAGCTTGCACGCTGTGAGTGTCGCAACGCCACAAGATCGCCTGGCGATATTCGAGCAGGGCGCGGGTCTCGTTGACCATCACAAACGCCAGGTGTTGCAGGTTGGGTGCCGCCCGAGCCTGTTGTTCCAATTGCAGGAGCATCGCCAGATGCTGATTCATCCGGTGTTCGGTCGAACTCATTGGGGGCGGTCCACGGTGACACTCAATTGAGCGACGCCACTCATGCCCGGTAGCAGTTGTTCATCATCCTGGGTGATGCGGCCGAAGACTTTCACCGATTGGCTGATGGGATCGACGACGGCGCCGATGCGGCTGATTTGCGCCGGGTAGTCACGTCCGGTTTCGTCCAGGTGAACCTTGAACCCATGGCCGGGCTTGAGCTGGCCAAGCCAGCGTGAAGGCACGATCAGTTCCAGTTCAAAGCCACTGTCGTCATACAGTCCCAGCAGCTCCTTGCCCTCGGCCACGTACTCCCAGCGCTGCACCGAACGCGATGAGACGCGACCGGAAAAGGGGGCATTGATCACGCAACGCTTGAGCATCGCCCGGTTCACGCCGCTTTCGGCCCGTGACACGGCCATGGCGGCTTGCGCCTGGGCCACGTCGGCGACGCTGATGGAGTTGAGTTTGTCCAGGCGATTGGCGACTTCCAGTTTCTTGCGCGAGCCTTCTTCTGCGGCGGTCGAACGTGACAGTTGCGCCTGGTGTACCGAACAGTCGAAGGCTACCAACCGATCACCGGCCGTGAAGCGTTCGCCTTCCTTGACCGACAGTTCGGTGATCTTGCCAGCCAGTTCGCTGGACAGGGTGGTCTGGCGGATCGGGCTCAGTTGCACGCGAATATCCGCCGCGCCCGGTTCTGGCGCAGCGTGAGCCATATGAGCGGCGATGCTCAACAGCAACGCCAGATAGCGCGCACGGCGCATCCGGCAAGCCTGGCAGCGGGCGCCTAGTGGGCACCGCCAGAACCTAGCGCGCATGGTTGCCCTCCAGCTCCATGACTTGAGCACTTTGCAGTGAGCCGACGCTACTCCACATGTCCTGGCGATTGGCGGGGTAGGCCACGGTATTGCTTTGAGTCGTCAACACCGAAGGCCTGACCACCACAGGTTGCACCCCCGGCAGGCGTGGTACCTGAGCACCGCCCTGGGCCAGGGTCAGGGCATTGCGGGCGATGGCCTGGGTCAGTTCGGCGAGGCTTTCACCGGCGAGTTTTTCCGGTAGTGGGTCGAGGCCCGCGGCCTGGTAGATCGCGCCGTAGGCATTTTGCAGTTCGGCAAAGCTTCGGTCGCGGGAGCGGGTGGCCAACACGGTTTCGGTGGCGGTGCGCACTTTTTCCAGCAGGCTCTGGGCCGAGCTGTCATAGGCGCTGTCGCTTTGCTGCAGGATGCTGCGTTGCAAACGCCGCAACTCGTTGCTGCGTTCGAACACATCGCTGGCGCGACGGTATTGCTGCCACGCTACGTTGACCTGGGTCAGCACCGCCATGCGCAACGCCTGGCGACGCAGGTCAGCCACCGCCTCGCGGTTTTCGCCACTCTTTTTGATCGACGAATAGGACAGCACACTGAGCAGGTTCCAACTGACCTGGACCCCGGCATCAGCCCACTGGTTATTGACCAGGTAGCTGTTGCTGTCGCTGTTCATGCCGACAAACAAGTTGGCGCCAGGCAGCAACCTGAGCATCGCCGCGCGGGTTTCCAGCACGCTGTTGCGGGCCTGGTATTGCTCCTCGCGGATTTCCGGGCGCTGGACCATGGCCATGGCTTCAAGGTCATCGAGGCGGTAGTTCAGGTGCGGTGGGTTGAGGCTTTGTTCGCTGGGCAGCACCAGGCTGTACTGGGTTGCAGGCGGCAGGTTCATCAATGCAGCCAAGCGTGATTTGGCAATGGCCAGTTCGGCATCCAGGGCTTCGAGCTGGCGCACCATCTCCAGCAGGTTTTTCTGATAGCGCAGGGCATCCACTGGAGCCAGCAGGCGTTCGCGTTCGGTCTGGCGTGCCTGTTCCAGCGCCTGGCGGGTCTGGGCCAGGGTGCTTTGTACTTCTGGCTTGAGGCGCTCGGCGGTGGCGGCTTCCCAGTAGGCAGAGCGCACTTGCTGGATGATGTCGGCAATCACCCGACGTCGGCGCTCTTCGGCCGCCAGTGTCTTGTTGGCCTGGGCCTGGGCGCCGAAATAGCTCATCCCGAAGTCCAGCACATTCCAGGACAGTTGCAGATCGGCGGTGCGCGAGGAGCGGTCGGTGCTGGTGGACGGTTCCAGGGACTGACTATGGGTACGCACCGATTCGCTGGACGAGCCAGCGGTGTTGTCGCGTCCACGCCAGCCGGCGCGGGCGGCCAGTTGCGGCAACATGCTGAGGTTCTGGGTGTCAAGCAGGCCTTCTTCCAGCGCCCGTTCCATCAGGCCCAGGCGTTGCTGCAGGTTGTATTTCACCGCACGGGCCATGGCTTCGTCGAGGCTCACCGGGCGGGTCACCGGCTCCTGTTGGTCGAACATCTTGACCCGGTCGGCGCCGGCCTGGGCCAATTGCTGTTCGAGGGTCACCGGTTCCGGCTTGACTGCGCAGGCACTGAGGCCCATCGCGGCAAGACCCAGGCCCAGGCGGATGGCGTTACGAAGATATGAGTGAGTGGACATGCGGGAGTTTCCTTGAATCGAAGTCAGGCGCTGCGTGAGTGGGAGGACGTATGTGCGGCATCGCCAATGTCTTGTTCGAACAGGCTGCGCAGGCTGTCGAGCAAGGCCTGGGCTTGGGCCGCCGCTGCGCTGGAGGTCTGCTGCTCAAGTTGCTGCTCCAACCCCGAGGGGTGGGGGGCGTCGTCCTGAGGCAGTTGGGCGCTGCGTGGGTCGCGGATCTGAATCTTGAGCAGGCTGCTTTGCTCGTGGCCCTGGGCATCGCGGCCAGTAATCTGCAACTGCAGATGCTTGAGCTTGGCCAATTGGCGGCTGTCGAGGCTGATCTTGCCGGTGCGCGGGTCAAAGCGAATCCAACTCGGCAGCGGCAGACCATTGGCCATGCGCACGTGCACCGAGCGGCTGTCGAGCCCGAGCAGTGCCTCGGTGGGCAGGCTCATTTGTATCGCCGTCAGTTGCGGGTCGGGGCTGATCGCGGCGTGGTATTGGCCGTCGCTGGAGCGTTGCCAGTCGAGCTGCTCGGGCGTTGGTTGATCGCTGTCGAACAGGCTCGAGGTGGCGCTGTCGATGTCCAGGGCATTCACCGCGTCCAGGACCTGGCGCGTGGAGTTGTCCCCGGCCGTTGCCCAGTAGGCCGGCGGGCTGTCGGGGGCCGTCAGTACGCGGTTATCGATGGCCTGGCGCTCGGCGAGAATCACCGGCGCAACGGTGCCAGTGGCGCCATCGCCGGGCGTAGGGATGACCGGAACGCCAGGTTCAACCGGGGTGGTGGGGTCTACAGGTGTCGTAGGCTCTACCGGATTGGTGGGGTCTACAGGTGTCGTAGGCTCTACCGGATTGGTGGGGTCCACGGGGGTCGTAGGGTCTACGGGCGTTGTCGGCTCGACCGGGGTGATTGGCGGCGCCGGTTGGCCTTTGATCTGCACGGTGGACTTGAGATCCAGCCGAGTGGTGTCTTGGCCGTCATTGTCGGTGCCGCCGTTGTCCTGGATCTCGACCAGAGTGACGACACGCGTGCTGTCGCCGATCAGGCCGCTGCTGTTGCTGTAGCGCAGGCCATCTATCAGTTCCTGCACTGTGGCGCTGTCAACCCCGGCCGCGCTGCTGAGCACCAGGGTGGCGACGCTGCGGTCGATGCTGATGCGGTAATGCATGCCGTTGCTCAGTTGGCCTTCGCCTGCTTGCAACACCAGCAGTTGACCATCGACTTTCAGTCGTTCGTGCACCCCATCGTTGAGACCGTTCACGGTCAAGGTCAGCTTGATGAGCGTTTGCCCGTCCTCGATCACCGAGACTTGGGTGCCGTTGAACAGCGCCAGTTCGCTGCTGGAACTGCTGTAGTCGCTGTTGATCGATCGGGTGACGAGGGTCGGGGCGTCGTTGATTTCGATGATGGTCAATTGCACCGTGCTGGCGTCCGAGTTCTGGCGACCATCGTTGAAGGTCACGCTGAAATTGACCTTGTGGCCTTCCTGTACATCGGTGCTGTAGGTGATGGCGCGAATCACCGCGTTGGCCTGGGCTTTGCTCACACCGTCGCTGAAGGTGAGTACCAGCTTGCCTGATGTCTGGTCGACGCGGGCGATCTGGATATTGCCGTTGGACAGGCTCTTGCCATCGCTGGACAGTTGCAGGCCCGCGCCGAAGCCGAAGCTGTCCACGCCGGTGCTGGCGTCGCGGACAACGGTCAAGGTGCTGCCGCCGTAATTACCTGTGTTGTTATCGAGGCTATCGAGTTCCTTGTCGCTCAGGCTGAACCCGGGGAGTACTGGAACGCTGACGCCGCCCTTGTGCTCGATCACGCCGCTGTCTTCGCCCGGTAGTAATACGGGCACCTCGTTCTGCACCAGGGTTAGGGTCGAGGCAAGTTCGAGCACTCGGGTGTCCTGACCACCTTTTTCGGTGCCGCCACTGTCTCGCAGACTGGTTAAGGTCACCACGCGGGTGCCGTCGCCATCGCCGTGATTGAGGTAGGCGATGGCGTTGACCAGGTTCTGCGTGGCGCCGCTGGAAATACCCCGCTCGCTGCTCAGGGTCAGGGTGGCGACGCCATTGTTGAGCTCTACCTGATAGTTGAGACCGCTGCTGGTTCTGCCGCTGCCATCCACCAGGGCGATCAAGGTACCGTCGACACGCAAGTTTTCCTGGTCGCTGGACACACCGCTGACGGTCAGGCTCAAGGCAATGATCGATTGGCGACTTTCCACCGTGGAAATGCGGGTGTCGGTAAACAACAATTGGGGCTGACCGCTCAGCACATAGGTTGGGTTGCGCGGCGTACTGCCCAGGGTCGGGGCGTCGTTGAGGTCGCTGACGTCGAGGTTGACGTTGAACGCCGGGGCATCAACGCCACCGTCATTGAAACCGATGGCCAGGTTGATCCCTCCTTCGTGGTTGCCGCTACTGCTGTAGCTGAGCTGCCGCAGGGCCTGGCTGGCGGTCTGGCTGTCAACGTGGGCGGTAAATTGCAGGGTCATTTGCCCATTGCTGTTGCTGAAGGTGCCGATGACCTGGCCATTTTTGAGCAGTTGCTGGCCGTCCTGCGACAGCTGCAGCTGGTTGCCGGATTCGAAGGAAAACTGGTCCAGAGGGTTGGCGCCGCCTTCGCGCACGATGGTGATGCGCGAGCCGTTGTAGTCACCCAGGCCGCCATTGGCCGCGTCCAGTTCCACATCGCTGAGGCTCAGCGTCGGGGCGATCATTACCGCGCTGTCGCCGACGTACTGGGGCGCGGCGACGCCTGGCGTGCGCAGGTTGGCCAGGCTATCGCCAACGACCAGCAAAGTGCCGTCCTTGGCCAGGACAATCGCCCGCGCGTTGCCCAGGGCACTGTCTTGGGTGCTGTCCAGCGTGTCGACCAGCGACAGGACCTGTTTATCCGTGGCGTAACGGCTGATGGAGCCGTTGCTGTTGGTGACGAACAGGGTATTGCCGTCGCTGCTCAGGGCAATACTGCTTATGTCGCGGACATCGCTCAGTTGTTCACCCAGGTACCGATACGACTCGGTCAAGGCGTCAAACCTGAACAGGCTGATACTGTGGTCGGTGGCCAGATACAGGGTCTGGCCATCGGCGGACAAGGTGATGTGGCGCGGTGCGTCGAGATCGACCGGGTTGTTGGCCGCGTCCATCACGCTGTCTTGCAGAAAACTCTTGGCCACCAGGGTGCCGTCGCCCTGGCGCTGATAGACGATCAGCGAGTCGTTCATAAAGCTTGGCAGGTCGTTGACCACTACCAGGTAGTTGCCGAAAGCGGCTGCCGACTTGCTGTTGAACAGGTACGGCTCGCTCCAGCCGTCCGAGCCGATGTGCTGCACGAAAGACAGGTTGCCGGTGCCGCTGTCGCGGCGGTAGACCAGCAAGCCGTTGCCGGTAGTGGTGATGTAGAGGCCCTTGCCGTCGGCCGATTGGGAAATATCCACGGTGTCGTACAGCGGGCGACTGGTGTCGTCGCTGGCAGTCAGGCTTTGTACAAGGGTCAGTTCGCCGCTGTTGGCGTCGCGGCTGAACACCAGGATCGCATTGGCACTGCGGGCATACAGTGCCAGGCCGTCGCTGGCGATCAGCATTTGCTCGATGCTGCGGGCGCTGCTGGCCGCCAGCGTGGAGAGGTAGGTCAGTTCACCGCTCTCGGTGTCGCGTGCGAACAGGGCGATGGCACCGTTACTGTCAGCCACATAGACCCATGCACCGTCGCTGGATACCTGGGTGGCCTGGATGTTCGCCAGGCCTTCGACCGTGCTCAAGCCTTCCAACTGCTCCAGGGGGCCCACCGACAATACGGGGTCCTGGCCGACCGCAGGCGCGTCGTTCACCGTAGCGATGCTCAACCGCAGGTTCACGGGGTCGGAGGTCAGGCGGTTATCAGCCAGGGTCACGCGAACATCCAGCGCGCTGGCGGGGCTGCGGCTGTCGTTGTGATAGGTGATCTGGTGCAGCACGTTGTTGAGGTCGGCGGTAGTCGGGCGAGTACCTTTGTCCTCGGTAAAGGTCAGGGTCATGACCCCGTCCTTGTTGCTCATGGTGGCGATCACCACGCCGTCTTTTTTCAGTGTCAGGCCATCCATTTGCAGGCCGTTGCCGGAGGCAAACCCGAGGAGGTCATGATGGGTGGCGCCTTCGCCGAGACTGATCACCAGTGTGGCGCCGTGGTAGTTGCCCAGGCCGTTGTTATAACTGTCCCACTGGGCGTCCGCGAGGGTCACGTCGGGCATCAGCGCAGTTGGCCCGGCGCCTTCGTTGTACTGCGGCTGGCCACCATTGTTGGTCAGGGTCGGCGCGGTATTGGGGCCTTGCGGCGGCATCAGCGTCACCACCGCCGTCAAGCCGCTGAAGGTGCTCAGGTCGGCACCCAGGTCCGTCGCTGGATTCTTGTACGCCTTGAGTTCGCGCAGGCCCACGAGGTTGATTTCCCGGGTGCCACTCAGGGCGGTGCCGGTGTTGTTGTAGGCGATGCTATCGATGGTCTCGGCAGCGAGGGTGGCATTCATGTTGACATACAGGGTCAAGGTGGCGAGGCCATCCTTGACTGTGATCGTGTAGGGCGCGCCCGCGCCGTCGGGGTAGATCAGGCCGTTGGTGGCACCGGCTATGACGATTTTCTGGCCGTTGACCCGCAGGACTTCGTTGGGGCCTACCGCGTTGAGCGTCAGGATGATGTGGCGGATGTTCTGGTTGGCCTCGATGGTGTCGATCTGGGTGTGCTTGAACAGGTCCACGAATTCGCCGTCTTCGAACTGTTGCGGTGCCTGCGGTTCGGTGACCAGCAGCGCCGGGTCATTTTGTCCTTGCAGTTCCACGCGTACATCGAGGGTGGCGGTGTTGCCGTCACCGTCGTCCAGGGTGATGCCGAAGGCGGGGAGAGGGTCGAGGTGCTCCGGGTCCCGGCTGCTGTTGCTGTAGGTCACCTGGCGCAGCACGTTCTGGGCGTCGGCCTGGCTGACGCTGCCGATGAAGGTAATGGTCAGGGTGCCGCCGCTTTGGGAGAAACGGGCGATCAACACGTTATCCTTGAAAATCTGCTCGCCCATGAGTTTCAGGCCATTGCCGGCGGCCAGGCCAAACTGGTCGTCGGCCACCGCGCCATCCAGGCGCAGGATGGTCAGGCTGGCATTGTCGTAGTTGCCCGCGCCGCCGTTGAGGGCGTCCAGTTGCGGGTCGTTGACCCGAGCGGTGGGCAGTAGCACTGCGGGGTTGCCGCCCTCGACGAAGACCGCATCCGGTACGCGCACATTGAGGGTAATGATGGTCGGGTCGTTGCCACTGGCGCTGACATACAATTGGGTGCCGTCCGGGCTCAGCACCATGTTATGGGTGCTGTTGAGGGCGGGCAGGTCGGTGCGTACGGTGATCAGTGTCAGCGCGCCACTGGCGTTGCGGGCGAACAGGAACAGGCCGTCGTTCTGGCTCAACACATAGACGGCCGTGCCATCGGGGGACACGGCGACGGCGGTGGCGCCCTTGACCGGGACCAGCTCGCCCAGGGTCAGTCTGCCGTCTTCGGCCACATTCAGGGTGGTGAGCATGCCTTGCCCTGCATCCTGATTGACCGCGTACAGGCTCTTGCCGTCCACCGACAGAGTCATGCTGCTGACCGAGAACAGCCCGGCATCGTCCTTGACTGTATTGATATAGCGCAGCGAGCCGTTGGCCTCGATGGCAAACGCGGCCACCGCGCTTTCCCCGGCGCCGCTGACAAACAGATAGCGGCCATCGGCGGTAATGGTCTGGGTACGGGCACCGGACAGGCCGTCGACGCCATCGTCGTCGATCAGGCTTTGCTGAAGTACCAGGCTGCCATCGCTGTTGCGCTTAAATACGGAAATGCTGCCGTTGCTGCTGTTATCGGAAGTGGCGTCGGCGGTGACGTACACAAAGTCACCGTGACTGCGCACGCTGGTGGGTGTCTCCAGGCTGCCGACCTGGCTGGTATCCAGGGTGCCAAGGTATTGCAGGCGACCGCTATTGGGGTCGCGGTTGAACATCACTACGGCTTGGTCAAAGCGCCCGACCACATAGAGCGAGCGTTGGTCCGAAGAGAGGGTAACGCTGGTGGCGCCGTTGAGGCCTTCGGTGATGGGTACCTGGACCATCTCGCCAAGCGTCTCGTCGTACCGATTCTTGTACTCATAGAAACTCTGCTCCAGGCTCAGCCGGCCCTCGTCGTCACGGGTGTATACGCTCAAGACTGCGGGTTCGCCGTCGAGAAAACGTACGGCATAGGCGTATTTGCCGTCGGCGGACAGCGCCAGGTCGTTCACCCCTTCAAGGACGTTGGAGTAGGTGTCCGAGTCGTAGCCATCGGCTTTGCCGACCCAATCCACGGCGGTGGATGAGCCCCCCAGGGTGGGTGCCTGCCCCGTTGCATTCAACGTAGCCCGGGCGCTGGCCGCAGCCGGTGTCTCGCTGGTTTCATGGGCCTGGGCCTGCTCCTTGGTGTTTTGCTCGGCAGCCTGATCGTGGGTTTCCACTGCGGTCGCGACCGCGGCGGCATCGAACATCATGCGCGGTTCCAGCGCCAGGGCCAGTCTGGAGATTCGCGTCGGTCTGCGAGCATTCATGGGGCATTTCCTTGGGCAAATTCAGGGAGTGATCGGGCGAGGCGCGGCGCGCTACTCGACCAACCGCACATAGCTGTTGAGGCGAATCTGGTCGGCGATCCGGTGCATGAGCGCCTTGATCTGGGCTTCGCCCTCATCGAAGCGCGAGGCGTCGGCAAACGTCAGTTCGCCGCCGTTGGCTGCGCAAATGGTCAACCCCGGCACGGCGTCCCTGTCGAACAAGATGCGGCCGAAATCCTTCGGGTCGCCGGGTCGCACGCCGATGAAAAAGAATTTCAGGTCACGCTGGCGGAAGCTCTGGCACAGGTCGTTGAAGCGTCTTACGGCAAATCCGCGCGACTCTTCCTTGATGTCTTTGTTGCGTTCGAAGTTGTAGGCGTCGGTGTCGAACCAGTCGCCGACCGTATTGGCCAGCATCACGATGATTTTTTTGTTCTGGCCTTCACCGTTCTCGTTGAAGTTGAGCGGCAGCTTGGGGTCGCCCCAACCGGCGGTGCCGCGCATGTTCGGTGAGAGGCTGGCGGCGGCCCAGGACATGGCGATGGCGTAGTTGACGTTGAAGCGGCTAGAGAATTGCTCCGCGCGCTCGCGGATTTTCTTGCGGTCGTTGGTCAGGGGCAGCAGGGCCGCGCTCGGGCAGCCACGGTCGGCGACGATGAAACGGGTATCGCGGGCGCTGTCGGGGTAAATGTCGGGGTTGGTGCCGACCCAACTGATCGGAGGGGCGCCGGGACTGCCGTTGATAGGCAGGTCGTGGCGGTAGTAGATCTGAAACTGCGCCGAGGGCGGTTGATCCCAATAGAAGTTCTGCCCGGACGGCAGGCCACGGTACATACACAACAGGTTGGCGCGCCGATCCGGGAAGCGTCGGTCGGCCAGGCCGCTAAGGCCTGTGGTGACCAGCATCGAGCGTAACTCGATCGGCGTCAGCCCGCCAGGTATGACCCAGCGGCGGATGCGGTTGGGGTCCTGGGCGTCGTAGACGCTGACGGATTGGCTGTAAGGCACCAGGGAGATCCACAGGTTGTTGCGTTGGGTGATTCGCTGGCTGTTTTCATCGCCCATCAGGTAGTTACTGAAGTCGTTGACCAGGCGGCGCAGGGCAGCCAGTTGCAGCTCGTCCTCGCTGCCGGTATTGGGGATCACCAGGGAGACTTCAGTGGGGCGATTGACCACCTCTGCGGTGGAATGCAGGACAAGCGGGCGTTCGCTGTAACCGGTCAGGGCCGGCTGGCTGAGAAACTCAGCGCTGACGGTGTAGGTGATGTTGCCTTCAGCATTCTTGCCTTCGGTAACCCTTACACCACTGAGGTTGTCGTGCAGCTGTTTGTCCATGCCCAGGTTGCTGCGCACATAGCCTTCGGCCAATGCCGTGCGGGTGCTGGCGAAGTCATCGCGGGCGGCGATGGACTCCTGGCCCACCGCCATGGCCGCGGCATCGGTGGCGCGCTTGAGCTGGCTGGCGTCGCTGGTCATGCGCGTGGTGTCGAGGGCGTAGGCGGTGGCGAGCAACACGCCGCCAAAACCCAGGATCAGCATCGGTGCGACGCTGCCGCGTTGCTGTTTGCGGTTCAACACTTTAGGTATCCGTCGAAGTTGTTGTCAGCCGTTCTGGCCTACTGACTACTGGGTCTGGAGGGCTTTCTATTGCGCGGTTGATAATAAGAATGTTTTGCAACAACTGAAACGACGGCTCTATTAAGACTGCTTAATATTGCCCGAATGTTGGTTGCGCCTCGGGGCGCCCACCGCAGTCCAACCTGTGACGCGGTGCGCGATGAAATGGGTGCCGAGGCAGGCATCCGCCCGGCAGCCATCATTTGCAGAGGGGCCGAGCGGGCTGGTTACAGCTGCTCCAGCCCAGCCTCGCGTGCCAGGCTGTCGTCGAGTTTCATGTCGGTCACGCGCATGCGGTTGATGGCGACGTTTTCCAGGGTTTTGTCGGCCAGCAGGGCTGCTCCGAGGGCCAGGTCACGGCTTTGGCGACAGACCTGTACCACCAGCATGCCGCTGTCGCTGGTCTCGGCGTCATCGTCAGGCCTGGCGTTTTCCGGCAGATCACCGGCGTAACGCCGACTGCCCAAGCGGTCGGGGCAGATGCCGCTGGTGGTCCCACGTTGCAGGCGCCAGGCAACGATGCCGTCGGGAGTGACTTTGCCGATGACGATTTCCAGTGCCAGCGGTCGCTCACTGCCGGTCACGGCGTCAATCAGTGCGGCCAGGCTTTTCTCCTCCAGGGTGCTTTGCACCGAGAGAATGCTCGACAGGTTGAATGCTTTGCTTTCCAGGGCCGCACGGGCCTGGCTGAGGTTGTAGAGATCGCCGGCCAACAGCCCGGAACCGATCAGTACGGGAAAGAACAGGATGGTTTCGAGCAGGGCGTTTCCCCGTTGCGACAAGCGGGAGCGGATCATTGGGTGGTCGCCTTGGGCAAGTTGCCGAGCACGTGCCGGTATTGGTAGTTGAAGGTCTGGGGCAAGCTCAGCAGGGCGGGCAGGGCGGTGATGTAATTTTCCGTGAGGTTGACCTCCACCGTTACCACCGGTGCGGCGTTGTCGTCCTCGTTGGTGTGGGCGATGTCGGCAAACTCCTGCAGGTTGGCGTAGGCACGCACCTGTACCGCCAGTTCCCCCGCGCCCAGCACGCCCCAGGACGCATCGACCATACGCGTCTGGATCAGCCCCTGAATGACTGCGGCGTTGGTGAAGTCGAGTCTGGTGTCCCGGCGCAAGCTGGCCAGGGCCGACTCCAGGGCCAGGTTGCCGACCACCACTACCAGCGCGACGCGGGCCAGTTCGAAGAACATCATCAGGCCGATGAGGATCACCGGCATCATGAACGCGGTCTCGACTGCCGCGATGCCGCGCTGGGAGCGGCGGGTTTTACGGTTCAGGCGCATGCTAGGGGTCTCAGTGCAGAGTATTCAGGGCCAGTGGGCGGCGACTGGCATTGAGCAACTCACTGCTGGCGCGCTGGCCCTCTCGGATACGCTGGGCGCTGGCCTGTAGCTGGCCGAACAACGGCGTGGTCTGAATGGTCGGCAGGCTCTGGTCGAGGACCTGGCGAGCCAGGGTCTCGTTGCCCTGGAGCAAATAAGCCAGGCTCAGGTTCAACACCAGGGTGGGCGAGCTGTTCTGCTCCACGCTTTGCAGCAGATCGATGGTTTTTTGCGGCTGGCCGGCATCCAGGTACACCAGCGCCAGGTTGTTGAGCGCGGCTTGGTTGGACGGCTCGATCTCCAGTACTTGGTTGAACGCCTGTTGTGCTTGATCGCTACGGCCCTGGCTGCTGGCAATCACTCCGATCCCGTTGAGCGCTTCGGTGGATTGCGGGGCGATGCGCAAGGCGTTGGCAAAGTCCTGGGCGGCGCTGTCGGTCTGCCCCAGCGACAAGCGCGCGCGGGCCAACCCCAGGCTGATGGCGAACTTTTCAGCGGGTTTGAGTTGCCCATCGCCGCCCAATTGCTGGCGGGCCCGGCCGAACAACGCCAGGCTCTGTTGGGCGGAACGGACGTTGGCGGCGACGGTGGCGTATTCCAGCAGTTGGGTCGGGCTCAGTTCGTTGCGTTCGTCCATGCGCCCGTAGACTCCGCAGGCGGCCTCCAGGCGTCCGTTGTCGCGCAAAATACGCGCCAGGCGCAGGGCCTCGGCGCTTTCCTTGCTGGCCCGTGGAGCGTTGGCCTGGCCCTGGGTGAGGCCGCCAGTAATGCTGGCGCAGCCGCTAAGGGTCAGCAGGGCGAACAGGCCGAGGGTGAGCAGCAATCGGGAGCAGGACATAGGGGCAGTTCCGAAAAAGGGGCGATTCATGAATGGCTCAACATGCGTACCAGCCGGACCATGGCTGGGGCGCCCATCATGGCGACGATAGGGGGCAGGATCAGGGTCATCAGGGGGATACTCATCTGCGCGGGTAACTTGCCGGCCTTTTCTTCAAGGCCGAGGATCAGGGTCTTGCGACTTTCATCGGACAGCGTGCGCAAGGCTTGGGACAGTGGTGTGCCATAGCGCTCGGCCTGGATCAGGCTGACCACCATGCTCTGGATTTCGCTGACGCCGGTGCGCTGGGCCAGATTGCTCAGGGCCTTGGAGCGGTCACTGAGGATCTGCAGCTCGGCGTAGGTGTAGCGTAACTCTTGCGCCAGTTCCGGAGCTGACAGCGCCAGCTCCTTGGACACCACCTGCATCACCCGCCCCAGGGGCAGTCCGGCTTCGGCGCAAATCACCATCAAGTCCAGACCATCGGGCAGGGTTCGCGCCAGGCGTCCGCCACGCCGTGCCGCGCGCCACTTGAGCCAGGCTTCAGGCAGCGTGGTGCCGACAAACAGGGCGATCAGGCCCCCGGCCAGGCCCTTGAGACCCATGCGGCTGGCGGGCTCGAGGACGCCGAACAACAGCGCACTGACCAGTAGCAGGCCGCTGAAGTACTTGGCGACCATCAACAGCCCCAACCCTTCCTGGGCGCGCACGCCGGCCATGGACAGGAGACGGGTCAATTGCTGGCGGTCGTTCTCGGTACCGGCCAGCAGCTCGCCGCTCTTGGCCAGCGGTGTCAGCAACCGTTGTAGGGCAGGGGACAGGTGCAGGCCCTGGTCGCGCAGGATGTCGTTGAGCGGGTCGTTGACTACCACGGTTTTTGGTGTGCCGGTGCCCAGGCGCTGACGCAGTGGGTTCTTGGCATTTTTCAGATACAGGCCAATCAGCCCCAGGCCAAGCCCGGCGAGCATCAGGCCCAGAGCGACAAACAGCGACGCTGGCGTGGTCATTGCGGGTACTCCGGTGATGGGCGGCGGGTGTGGCGATTCATCCGACTCTCCTGACCATGACTTGCGTGATGCTCATGCCCAGGACCACGCTGCCCAAGGCGTAGAACAGGACAATATTGCCCGTGGCGTCGTTGAGCAGAAAGTGAAAGTCCCCAGGCGAATTGAGGTACATGTAGCCAAGGATCGCCGGTACCAGCGAGGCGACGATCTTGGCCGAGGCGCGGGCTTCGGAGGTCTTGGACATGACCTTGAGTTGCAACTCGTGGCGGTCGCGCAAGGTGCTGGCCAGGCGGTCCAGGGTTTCCCCCAGGCGCCCCCCGGCTTCCTGGTTGATGATCAGGATCACCGCGAAGAACCGGTACTCGTTGAGCGGCACGCGCAGTGCCGAGTCTTGCATCACCCGGCGCAGTGGCACGCCCAGGCGCAGCCAGTGGTCGATGAGGCGGAACTCCAGCGCCAGCGGCCCGGTGATGTGTTCGGCGACCAAGGCAAAGGCGTTGCTCACCGGCACCCCGGCACGGCAGGTGCGGGTGATGGCGTCGATCGCTTCGGGCAGGCTTTTTTTCAGCTCCTTGTGGTACTTGGCCAAGTGGCTGTTATAGAACAGTGCAAAACTGGCGACGGCTGCGAGTCCCGCGATCAGCGGGCCGAACAGCATCGGCAACGGAGTTTCGCGGCCCAGCATGGCGCCTGCGATCATGCCCACCAGGGCGAACACACCGAGGCGCAGCCCCAGGTTCTTGCGCCAGCCCAGCAGCACAATGTTCAGCCATACGAGGCCCAGTACACCGCCAAGTACCGGCACCCTGGACCAGGCGTTGTCCTTGAGTTCACGCAGGATCGAGTCAAACTCGCTGGCCTGTCCGGCATTGGGTTGGTCGCGTTTGTTCAGGGTTGCCAGGCGTTTGGCGCTGGCCAATTCTCGCTGGCGACGCTTGCTCAGGCTGCGCAGGCCAAAGAAGCCGCAGAGCATGCCGATGAAGACCATCAGGGTCAGTAGATCCAGGAGTGCAGTCATCGCTTAGAGCCCGCCGAACAGGTGGGCATGACGGTTGTAGAACTCCGGCCGCTGGCCGCTGCTGACGAACTCACCGACCAATTTGCCCTGGCTGTCCACTGACAGCTGCTTGAAACCGAACAGCTCCTGAGTCTGGATCACGTCGTTTTCCATGCCACAGACTTCAGTAATCGACACGATGCGTCGGCCACCGTCGCGCTGGCGCTCGACCTGGACAATCAGGTTCACCGCGCTGGCGATCTGGCGACGTATAGCCTCAAGTGGCAATTGCATGCTGGCCATCATCACCATGTTTTCCATGCGCATGATTGCATCGCGCGGGGTGTTGGCGTGCACGGTACACAGGGAGCCGTCGTGGCCGGTGTTCATGGCCTGGAGCATGTCGAAGCTTTCGCCGCCACGCACCTCACCGAGGATGATGCGGTCCGGGCGCATCCGCAGGGCGTTGCGCACCAGGTCGCGCTGGTCGACCTTGCCGGTGCCTTCGGCGCTGACCGGACGGGTTTCCAGGCGCACCACGTGAATCTGTTGCAGTTGCAGTTCGGCGGCGTCTTCGATGGTGATGATGCGATCATCGTTGCTGATCTTCTGCGACAGGGCGTTGAGCAGGGTGGTCTTGCCCGCACCGGTGCCGCCGGAGACGATGATGTTGAGTTTGGCCACCATCGCCCGGTCGAGTACTTCGACCATGTCCATGGACATCGCCTGGCGCGCCGCCAGGGATTCGAGCGTGAGGTTGCGACGCATGAACTTACGGATGGAAATGGTCGTGCCGTCGATTGCCAAGGGGTAGGTAATGACGTTGACCCGGCTGCCGTCGGCCAGACGTGCATCAACCATCGGGTTGGATTCATCGATCCGCCGTCCAACCCCGGCAGCAATGCGCTGGGCGGTGTTGAACACATGCTCTTCGTCGAGGAAGGTGATCGACGACAACTCCAGTTTGCCATAGCGTTCGACGAACACCTGGCCGGCGCCGTTGACCAGGATGTCGTTGACGCTGTCATCGTGCAGCAGCGGTTGGATCGGCCCGATACCGAGCATTTCGTCGAGCATCTCTGCGCCGATCTGCTCTTCTTCCTGACGCGACAACTGCAAGCGCTTGTCGTCGCAAATCCTCCGGATCTGGGTTTCGATCTGTACCAGCAGTTTGTCCCGGGTCATGGTTGCAGCCTTGAGCGGGTCGATCTGGTCGTATAGGTAGCCGCGTACCAGCCGGCGGTTGAGTGTGGCGCTGGTATCAGCCGGTTTCACCGGTTGGTGGGCGCGGGCGGCGTTGACCATCTGCGGCTCTTCCGGGATATGCCCGGGTTGGCTCGGTTGCCCGTGGGGGACGGGCTTGCTCGAGGTGCGGATCAGCATGGCATGTTCCTCTAGATGGCCGCGGCACGACGGTTCAAGGCACCCTTGACCCGGCGTAGCAGGCTTCTGCTCGGCGCCTTGGCCGGGGCGCGACCGCAGGCCAGGTCGGCCAGATTGAGCAGCGCCTGGCGAAACAGCGGCACGCGCTCCAGTGCCAGCGGGCCGCCCAGCAAGCTGTCGGCCAGGTCATGCCCGGCGAAGGGCAGGGTCAGGTCGATACGGCGCCCGACGAACTCTTCGAACTGCCGGACTTCTACGGTGGCGTGGCTGCCATGGGCCGGGTTGACCACCAGCAGCAGTTGCTGGCCTTCGCTTTCATCGCCGATGTCTTGCAGCAAGCGTTGGCAGTTGCGTGCGCCCTGCACGGTAAGTTCGGTTAGCAGGATGCGTGTCTCGGAGTGTTTGAGCACTTCCAGTGAGCCTTGCGGGTGCCCGGCGGGCAGGTCCCAGATCACTTGGTTGTACAAGCGGCAAAGGCTGGCACCGAGGTTCAGCACCTGGTCGGTGTTGACCGCCAGGTAGTGGTCGGCGACCGGCTCCTGGGCCAGCAATGCCAGGCGCGGATTGACCGTGGCCATGGCCCGTTGCAGAAAACGCGAGTCGATCTCGCTGCTGTGCATGGCCGAGGCCAGGCCGGCGTCGTGGGCGGCGCCCAGTAGCAATGCCTGATCGCCCTTGCTGCGGTCGTAATCGACCACGGCCACCGGAGTATGGCGTTCACTGGCCAATAGTTGCGCCATGGCCGCGACCACGGAACTGCAACCCAGGCCACCGGCGCTGCCGGTGACGGCAATGCTGCGCCCGGTCCGGCCCTGGCCCTTGCGTTGTGGTTCGACATTGTCGCGTGCGCGCTCCAGGGTGTTGGCCAGCAGGTCGAGGGTCACAGGTTTGGCCAGGTAGTCGAGCACACCGTTGTCGAGCAAGGCACGGTACAGGTTGATCTCTTGTTTGCTGCCCATGGCGATAATGGGGCAGCCGGGATCGCACAGCGCGCTGAGTTCGGCGATGGCTTGCAGTGGCGAGGTTTCACCGTCCAGGTCCACCAGCAGCACACTGGCTTGGTAGGTGGCGCACCAGTTGATGGCCGCGCCAATGCCGCCGTGTGTCGTGCGGGCGTTGTGCAGGCCCAGGCGTTGAAGTTGCTCGCGCAAGGCCTGCGCCTGCTCGGCGGTATTGGCAAAGAGCGCCGGGGCCAGGGGCTGGTTGGCGGTCGGGTTGGCGGCAGTGAGTTTATCGTTCATCGGAGCGCGTCCTTATTCGTTGCTGAAGTCGAGATCAAGCAACTCGCGAATGGAGTCTTCCTGATAACGCTGAACGGCATTAGCGAAGGTGCTGCCATCGGCAGCGTCCAGGGTCCTGGGGCGGATCAGGTCGCGGGGGTCGCTGACCATCCGTGCGAGGTTGGCGCGGTTGGCGCAACCCAGGTTGCCGATGGCGGTATAGGGGCGCACGGCCCATTCAGCCGGATTGACGATGGTGCAGTCTGGGATCTTCGCCACCATGGCTTCAGACACCACTTGCAGGTCCCAGGCGCCATTGTCGGCGCTGCCTTGCAACTGCACCGGAGTCAGCAGCAGTTGCCGCGCCGGAACGCCGCTGTCGCGCAGGACCTGGGCCAGACGTTGGGCCAGTTGCTCACCGCGCGGGGTGAACGGGCGCAGGGTCAGGGTCTGATTGGCCGGACGGCCCTGACTGCGCAACAAGCTGTTGAGGCTTTCCAGGGACTGGGCGGTGAAGCCCCCTTGTGGGTCGGCGGCAAGCGACACCGAAAGTGCCGAAGGCTTGACTTCAAATGCCTCGGGCGTCTGGTTGGCGAAACGCTTGGTGCGCAAGTCATTGAGTTCACGGGTGCAACCGAGCATCAGCAGCGGCACGCCCACCAGCAGCACGAGTCGTACGGAAGTGCGCTTCATACGGATGGTCTCCATTAGTACAGGTAACCGGCGGCGGCCTGGGCAGGCAACTGGCCGTCGAGGGTAGGCAGGCCGCGGCCCGGGGTTTGCAGTTCGCCGGCGCCGACTGGATCGACCACGTAGGCGGTGGCGAGGATCACCAGTTCGGTGTCCTCTTGGGTGCTGGCTTCGTGTTCGAACAGACGGCCCAGGACCGGGATGTTTTTAAGGCCCGGTACCGAGTTGACGGCCTGGCTGCTGTTGCTGCGCAACATGCCGGCCAAGGCGAAACTCTGGCCGCTGGCCAGCTCCACCGTGGTGTCGGCGCGTCGCACTTTGAATGCCGGGATGGTCGAACCGCCGTCGGCCAGGGTGACGGAGCCTTCGTCCGACAGGTCGCTGACTTCCGGGGCGATGTGCAGACTGATGCGGTTGGGCGAGAGCAGGGTCGGGGTCATGCGCAGAATCACCCCGTAGGACTTGTAGTCGATCTGTACGTTGTTGTTGGTGATGATCACGATCGGCACCTCGCCGCCAGCGGCAAAGCCTGCGGTTTCCCCGGACATGGACGTCAGGTTGGGCTCGGCCATGACGGTGGCCATGCCTTCATCGGTGAGGGCGTTGATCAGGGCGGTGAGGTTGCCGTCGGTGAAACCGAATGTATTGGCGCTGCGCACCAGTTGTCCGGCAGGCGTGGTCCCCGCGATGGCACCGGCCGAGCTGACGGCGTTGGCGGTGGAGTCGAACAGGGTGGTGGCCTTGCCAGTGGCGAAGCGGAACTTGCCGCTGTTCATCACCGCGTCCCAGTTCATGCCCAGTTCGTGGGTCAGGCTGCGGGACACTTCCACGACCCGCACGCGAATGTTCACTTGTGCCGAGAGTTCGACCTTCAACTGGTTGATGACCCGGGGCGGTTGGCCCGGACCTCCGGTGGCACTGCCGCCACCGCCGCCACCCTGGGTAGGTGCGTTGTCGGGCGAGCCGACGGCGGCCTTGACGCTGGCGATCACCTGGCGTGCTTCCTGCGGGGTGCGAACCTGACCCCGGACAATGATGCCGCTGCCTGCCGCGGCGACGAATTCGATACGCGAACCGGCGATTTCCGCCTCGATCTGCTTGCGCAGGCTTTCCAGGTCGAAGCCGGCGATCAGGCGGATCGCGACGATCACTTCATCGTTGGCATCCAGGGCATACAGGCTGGTGCTACCGGCGCTTTCGGCAAACACGAAGACGCTGCCGGCCGAGGGCGTCTGGAAGCTGGCGATCTTCGGATCGGCGACCATCACCTTGGCGGCGGCGCGGGGCAATTGCAGCAGGCGTCCTTGTTTGACAGTCAGTTGGACGTCCTGGGTTTCCTTGACCTGGTTGAGTCCCGCGCGCAGACGCGACACCACTGTTGGCGGTGGTGGGGCGTCGGCTGGCAAGGGGTAGTCGGCAAAGGCGTTGTCGTCCTTGTGCACCGGGCCAATGACCGGCATCGACTGGTCCCAGTCCTGCGCAGGCTCGGCCTGGTCGTTGGCGGCGATCTCGCTGGCTTCGGTCGCCGGGGTGTCGGGCATCTCGTCCAGGCGGGTCTGCGCCTGGGCAGCCAGGGGGCCGAGGCCGCTCGCCAGGCTGTACAACAGGCAAGGCAGCACGACCCGAGTGAACGGACGATTAAACAGTGACTTCATTTTGAGGGTTCCGTGTGAGCGGTTTGCCGGCAGGGCGCCAGGCCCTAGGCCCTGGCACGCTGGCTCATGGTTTGGCGAGTTCGATGGTTTGCTGCTGCTGGCCGTGGTAGTTGACGATCTGCGCACTGCTGGCGGACTTGGGGAAAATACTGGTGGTGCTGCGCAGGGTGGTCACCGTTGGCGCCGGTTCATCACCCGACTCTTCGCGGGGAGAACGCAGGGCCAATTGCAGGCTGCCGATTTCCTTGGCCACGGCCAGGCGTTCAGCGGCAACGGGCGGTACTTCCAGGGTGACGGTGTCGTAGTAGTTGTCGCGCTGGGCCTGGACTTTTTTCCCGCTGTCAGGCTCTGCGGGGCGTACGCGGGTCGGGTTCAAGGTGTGGTTGTTGAGGGCCAATACCCGCACGTTGCGCAGAATGGTCTGGGCGGCAATGAACGGCGCGCCGCCACCAATGGCCGCTTGGTCTTTTTCAGCCTTTAGGCTGAGGATCACATCCACCTTGTCACCTGCGGCCACGAGCCCGGAGCTGCTCTCCACAGCGGTGGTTGGCACTGAGATGGCGCGCATGCCGGGACGCATCACCGCACCGAGGAAACCGCTGTCGCCAGGGTGCAGGACGACCGCGCTGGTCAGTGGTGTGCCCGCCTTGATCGCTTGGCGCACGGTGGCGCCGAACAGGCTGTCGGGCTGGTCAGTGCCTTGGATGAAGTACAGGCTTTGCGGGTGCGGGCTGTCACTGTCGACCCAGCGCAGGCTGGTGTTGTCGAGGAACTCGCCGGGTTGCAGGTCACGGGCGGCGGCGAGTGTCGCCGGGTACGCGGGCGCTGCGGGCACTGCGACCTGTTCAGGCGCTTTTACCGGGGGAGGGGTCAAGAGCGCGCGGGCTACCAAAGCGGTGCCTGCCGCCAGAATGACGGCCCCAGCCAGCAGAATTACGGAGTTGGTTTTCATCAGGGACTACCGTCGTGGATTCAGGATGGAAGGTGGACACACAAGGTGAAAACGGTGCCCAGCGCGATGGCGATGCCATAAGGAATGCCCGGCGTCCGATCTTGATCGAGCACGCTCGGAGGGTTTATGCCGCAGTTCGGAAAACGCCTGTTTAGTGCCACCAAGGGACCGGCCAACAGACGCTCCACCAGTTCCACCAATGGCAGGCCGAGGGCCAGGAGACCGCCGATCAGCGAGGTCACGATCAGGAATGTCACTTGCTCGTGGTAGCCCATCCAAAGACAGAGCACGGCCATCAGTTTCACGTCGCCAGCCCCCACGCGCCGCAAGGCGAACAAGCCATACCCCACCAGCAGTACCACGGCGCCACCGAGCAACGACCACGCCACATGGCTGAACACCTGGACCAATACCAAGTCGGGCCAGGGCTTGAGGCCTAACGCTGCCAGCAGCGGCAAGGCCAGCCAGCCCAATAGCAGTACCAGCACCAGGGCGTTGTGGATCTTGCGGTAGAGCAGGTCCGACAAGGCTGCCCACAGGACGGCGGGCAGCAGGACAGCAGCGGCGAAGGAGGGCATCGGCGCAGTTACTTGGCGGAGTTGTTGGTGGTACTGATTTGATCCGCGATATCGGAGAAACGATCGCGCAGGGCCGAGACGAACACGCCGTCGGAGCCGAAGATCAGGCCGATGGCGGCAGCCATGGAGGCCGCGAGAATGCCGTACTCGATCGCGGTCACGCCGCTTTCGTCACGCAGGAAGGCTTTGAGGGAGGCACGCATGGAGGGTCCTTCTGGATGTCAGTGGAAAGGTGCCCCGAAACCGCATGTAGCCGGGGCTGCCGGGGCGTGTCAGTCACTGCCCGTCAGCTCGTTGATATTAAGAGTGATTCTCATTGATCAACAAGCGGCCGATCATTAAGTCTGCTTAATGAATGCCGGCCGTCGGGTCGTCCAGGCTGGCCTGTGTCACGCTCAGGCAGACATTCAGGCCCGGTAGATTGTCGTCCAGTTGCAACTGGCCGCCATGGAGGTCGGCGATCGCCTTGACCAGGGTCAGGCCCAAGCCGTTGCCAGGGACATTGCCGGAGGTGTCCAGGCGCCGGAAGCGTTCCAGGGCATCCTGGCGCAGGTCCTGGGCAATGCCGGGACCGTGGTCGGCAACGCTGAGAAACACCAAGCGTCCGTTGCTCTGGGCGCGCAAGGTCACGGCGCTACCGCGTGGTGCGTACTTGAGCGCGTTGTCCACGAGATTGGCCAGGGCCTGGAACAGCAAGGCCCGGTCTCCCCACAGCAGCAAACCTTTGTCGGCATGAATCACCAGGGGCGAGAGCCGCTCCTCGGCCAGGGGCAGGTAATACTCACGCAGGTCTTCAAGCAAGGCGCGCGCATCCACCACTTCGAAATTGTGGGCACAGCGCCCGGTCTCGACGTCGCCAATGCGCATCACCGCGCGAAACAGGCTGTGAATGCGCTCGGTCTCGCCGACGGCGGTCATCAGTTCGGCATGGATGTCGCCATCGACCTTTTCGGCGGTACTGATCAAGCGATTCTGCAAACGGGTCAGCGGGGTGCGTAGTTCATGGGCGATATGGCTGGTGACGTTCTTGACCTCGGTCATCAGCCGGTTGATGCGTGCCAGTCCCAGGTGGATCTCGCTGCCGAGGCGATCGATTTCGTCCCCTTGAGGGTTATAAGGCGGGCAGGCCAAGTGGTCGCCACTGGCGAAGCGCTTGAGGGTGTCGCGCACCCGGTCGATGCGGTACAGGTTGCGCAAGCTGAAGCGCAGACTGATGACGATGCTGCCGATCAGCACCGTGAACAGCCCGGCGCCGCCCATCAACGGAATCACCTGGGTGCGTTCGAGCATCGGTCGCAGATCGCTGGCGCTGAAGTAGCGACCACCGTCAGCCAGGGGCACCCACAGTCCGAGGATGTCTTTGCGGCGGTTGTCATGGCCGGTCATGTCGTAGTCGCGCCAATTGTCCAGGCACGGCCCATCATGGCATTGGGTCACGATCAGCAGACGCTCGTCGCCGAACTGCACCTGGCCATGGGCATCCACCACCAGGTTATGACGCTCGCTGCGTCGGTCATACACATCGCGCTGGCGCAGGATGTTCGCCACCTGGACGCTGTCGCGATTGTTGGTCAGCAATTGCACTGAGCGCACGTCGGCCAGGATTACGTCGCGCACGTGGTTGCGCATCACCGCCTCAAGCACGCAACCGCTGCCGATCACCGACAGCAGAGCGACCAACAGGCAGATGAAAGCAATGGTGGCGGCTTGCTGGAAGTTGCTGGTTTCAAGGATGTGGCGAATATGGCGCGTTTTAACCGAGCTCATAACCGATCGCGCGAATGGTCCGTAGAAGGCTGCGGGAGAAGCCCTTGTCGATTTTGGTGCGCAGCTTGGACATGTGCACATCGATCAGATTGGTCTGCGGGTCGAACTGATAGCCCCAGACTTTTTCCAAAAGCATGGTGCGGGTGACCGTTTGCCCACGGTGCTCGGCGAGCACTTGCAGCAGGCGAAACTCTTTGTCGGTCAGGTCGATGCGCTGTCCGGCACGGGTCACGTTGCGCTGACCGAGGTCGATGCGCAGATCATCGATATGCAGCAGGTCTTCCTGGGCCGATTGCCCACGACGACGGGCCAGCACTTCCAGGCGCAGCAGCAGTTCGGTGAAATCAAAGGGCTTGCCCAGGTAGTCATCGGCACCGGCGCGCAGTCCATCGACGCGATCGCTGATCTGGTCATTGGCGGAGAGAATCAACACCGGCGGTCGAGGCTTGTCGCGCAAGCGTGTGAGAATCTCCAGGCCGTCCATGCTCGGCAGGATGCGGTCCAGGACAACCACATCGAACGCCTCTGTCTCGATCATGCGCAACGCATCTTCGCCGTCATGGGACAGGCGGCATTTGTGACCCGATGCGTGCAGCTTGCTGCCTAACCAATGACTGACCGAAAGGTCATCCTCTACCACCAGAACACGCATGGACTCTTCCTTTATTGAGTTGATACGGCGTTTTAGCAGGCTCCGCATAAGCAGTCATTAAGAATGTTTGATAATTGCTAATGCGAAGCATTACTAATTGTATGGCGAGTTGTACGATGATGGCCACTGATATCTGAAGATTGAACGACGTGACCTGTTTGTAACCGACCTGGGTGACCAGGCGGGACCAGGTAATGTGGTGTCGATCGCTGCCATGAAAGCTGGCGTTACCGAGGTGTTCGCCAGCTGGCGGATCAGTTGATGTTGCCGCTGGCCATTGCCGGTGCCGGCTGGACAGTGACGGGAGCCCAGCCGCATATGCCTGCACTTGCGCCGCTCATGTTCAAGCCACGATCTGCGCTGCTGCGCGAGCCCAAGGGGTCGCTGTCCTTGCTGGCATCGAAGCAGACAAGCTGCTGACGGTGTCGAGCCGATGAATCTGCTCGGCTGACAGTTCAACCGACAGGGCGGCGAGGTTGTCGGCCAACTGCTCGACCGAGCGCGGTCCGATGATGGGCAACGACCCGTGCGTGCCGGACCAGGCGATGGCGATCTGACCGGGGCTGACGCCCAGTTCGTTGGCGATGGCGATAACCGTGTCGAGGACCTGCGTCCGCTGCTCGCTGTTCTCTGCTTGGAACACCTTGCCACCGAGGCCCTCGGCGCGTCCTTTCTCGCCCTTGCGGTATTTACCGGTCAGCATGCCTCCGCCGAGTGGCGACCAAGTGACGATACCCAATCCCAACGCATGCGAAGCCGGGAACAGATCAGCCTCGGGCTCGCGGTGGACCAGGCTATGCTCGAATTGCGCCGCAGCGATCGGCACCGAGTGGGTGAGTTCGGCGAGGGTGACGGCACGCGATAACCGCCAAGCAGGGAAATTGGAGAGGCCGGCATAAAGAATCTTGCCCGCGCGGGCGAGATCCTCGAACCCACGGACAATTTCTTCGGTGGGCGTGACATCATCCGGCCAATGCGCCCAGTAGAGATCGATGCGATCGGTTCCGAGGCGCTTCAGGCTTGCCTCTACCGAGGCCACCATGGCTTTACGACTATTGCCAGTGACGAGGCGATCAGCATTGGGCTGCGCGCCTCGGGTGTACTTGGTCGCCAGGACGAAATTCTCGCGTCGGCCCTTCAGAAGGGTCCCGAGCAGTTCCTCGGATTGTCCGAACTGGTAGATATCGGCCCCATCGATGAAGTTGCCGCCGGCCTCCGCGTACGCATTAAAGATTGCCGTGCTGACATCGGGATCCGCGCCGTAGCCCCAGCCTGTGCCAAAGTTGCCTGTCCCGAGCACGACCTGGGACACACTCAGTCCTGTTTTGCCGAAGGATGCATATTTCATGTTTTCACCATTGATCAAGTCGGGATGGTATTTTCAGACAGTGCCGGCGCAAGGGCCTGGGCGTCGCGTGTTTCGCGGGTAACGGGTGCGCCAGGATCGGTCTCAGCCTTGGCCATGAGAGGTCCACTGTGTGGCTGCGGGATGATCGAAGATCAGGCAGGTGGTCGTCGCATGCGCATACAGTTTGCCGTCGGGGCCAATGATCCGGCCCTCGGCCGTAGCCACTGTACGCCCCGCATGGATGACCTTGCCCTCGGCACGCACCAACGGGACCTGGTCGTTCAGGGGGCGCACCATGTTGACCTTCAGCTCCAGCGTGGTATAGCCCTTGCCTGCGGGCAAGGTCGAGTGCACGGCGCAACCTACTGCCGAGTCGAGCAGCGTAGCGAACCATCCGCCGTGGACGGTGCCCAGTGGGTTGTAGTGCCTGCGCTGTGGGCGACCTTGAAAGACGGCAATGCCGGGCTCCATGTGAATCGGCACGAAATCGAGCGTGTCGCCGATGGGTGGGGGAGGCAGTTCTCCAGCAAAGATCGCTTCGAACACTTCCATGCCTGTTCGACCGGCGATCTGATCCTGCGGCGCGGTATCGGCGACCAGCAAGCGCGCACGAATCGATTTTTCCTCCGCGTTCCAGTGAGCAACGACCTGATCGACTTCCATCGGCATTTCCTTCTCTCCAGACAATTGCATATGCAAATATTGCAGGTACAATATACCCCATGAAAAATACTATCAAGCCACAGGGCTGTACCAATCTGAAGCTCCGCCAGCTCAATCGCATGGTGACGCGTCATTACGACCGCTACGTCGCCGAGTCCGGCCTGAAGAACACGCAGTACGCATTGTTGTCGCATGTCGTCAGGCTGGGGCCTATTCGACCGAGTGACCTGGCCAGGCAAATGCAGATGGATAATTCGACCCTGACTCGAAACATGCAGTCCCTGACCACTCAGGGGTGGCTGGAGATTGGTGCAGGAGGCGATGCCCGCAGTCGCCTTGTCGAAGCGACCGAGGCTGGACGCGTAAAGCAAGCCGAAGGCCAGCGGGCCTGGAAGGAGGCACAGCGCGCGCTCAATGGTCTACTCGGCGTGGAGCGCGTGGCTGTATTGCACGAATTGCTCGACGCATGCATTGCGAGCCTTGACGACGATCTTGATGAGTCCCCATCAGAATGACTCGCCAGCCGCTTCGCAACGCATAACGTGGGTGGGAACCAGCGTGCTTGACGGATATCCCATCGCGAGTGTCAGCACCCAGTCACACCGCGTTCAAACCCTCATGAATTTCTTGATTCTCTCGCCGCACTGATCAGCTCGGATCATCCCAGGCGCCGCATCCAGTTTGACCAGGCCGTCCTCCATGAAAACCACCCTGTCGGAAATTGACATGGCGAAGTCCATTTCATGGGTCACGATCAACATGGTCATGCCTTCTTTTGCCAGGTCGCTGATCACCTTGAGCACATCGCCGACCAGTTCCGGGTCAAGGGCTGAAGTAGGCTCATCGAACAGCATGATGTGGGGATCCATTGCCAATGCGCGGGCGATTGCCACGCGTTGTTGCTGACCGCCTGACAACTGATGTGGATACTTTTGCGCGTGGGCCAGCAGCCCGACCTTGTCCAGCAGAGCGTAGGCGCGCTGCTCGCTGATGGACTTGTCGCGGCCGTGATAACGCGGCGCGAGGGTGACGTTGTCGAGAATGGTGCGATGGGGAAACAGGTTGAAGCTCTGGAACACCATGCCGATACGCTGTATCCCGTGGCGTACTTGTTGCGTGTTGGGGTTGTCACCGGCGTGGATATAACTTTCGCCGAATAGAATGATCTCGCCCTGGTCGATGCTTTCCAAGGCGTTGACGGTGCGAATCAGCGAAGTTTTTCCCGACCCCGACGGACCGATAATGGAAATCACCTGACCCACGTTGACATCAAGGTTGATGCCCTTGAGTACGGCGTGCTGGCCGTAGCGCTTGTGAATGTTGACCAGTTGCAGGGCGGGTGCCGAGCCAGGTCCCGGCGCTGTACGAGCGTCTGCCGGAGAGGGAGCCGCCGGTGACGCGCGTAGACGCTGCAGGCTGATGTCATCCAGCGTTTGTGGTTTGCGGTTGTTGAGCTCCAGGTGTTGTTCTAGCCAATGAAACAGCCAGCCGAGCACGGTCACGATCAGCACGTAATACACTGCCACAGCCGACAGGGTTTCCATGACCAGGAAGTTTTGCGCGTAAAGGCGCTGGCCCACGGTCAACAGCTCGGTCAAGGAAATCACCGAGACCAGGGAGGTCAGTTTCACCACGGTGATGTATTCGTTGATCAGTGTCGGCAGGGAAATGCGGAACGCCTGTGGGATCACGATCAGGCGCTGTAGACCGATCAGGCCGATGCCCAGTGCACGGCCGGCTTCTTTCTGGCCTTTGGCAACGGATATCAAGCCGCCACGATGGATTTCCGCCATGTACGCCGCCTCGGTGACCACCAGTGCCAACAGCCCGGAATAGAACGGGTTGGACAGTACTCCACGGGTGACCGGGAACATCTGCGGCAGGTTATAGACGAACACCACCAGCACGAGCAGCGGCACGCTGCGAAAGAACCAGATATAAACCGACGCCGGTACGCTGACCCAACGGGTGGCCGAAAGCTTGGCCGAGGCCAGCAGGAAGCCCAGCAGCATGCCGATAAACCAGGCCAGCGTGCTGAGTTCCACCACCGTAATGCAGGCTTTCCAGAAGTCCGAGACCGAAAACAGAGAAAAAAAGTAGGGCCATTCAAATTGCATGTGTACCTCCAACTGCTGGCGTCGACGGAGGCTTCACCTATGCCAGGCAGTCAAGCGAAAGCCGCCGACTGTGGGAGCGGCCTCGCTCCCACAGGGCTGCACTGAGTCAGTTAGTCGGTTCTTCCAGGTTGTATTTCTTCAACAGGGCGGTGTATTCACCCGACGCTTTCGTCGCATCAAAGGCCTTGAGCAGCGCCTGATAGAGCGCTTCGTTGTCCTTTTTGACGTAGATACCCAGTGTCTGTTGATAGATCGAGTGCTCGGTGCTGATCACAACCCGGCCTTTGGTGCGTTCTGCGATCATGCCGGCGGCGCCGTCGATCTCCACCTGAGCCTGCACGTTGCCGGAGAGCAGCGCCTGGGTCACTTCAGGTGCGGACGGGAATTCGCTGACCATGATCGCGCCCTTGTTGTTCGGGACGCAGTAATCGGTCGAGAGTTTGTTGAATTGCGTCACCCAAGTGGTGCCTTTTTCCAGGCCGACTTTCAGGCCGCAGAGGTCTTCCGGTACTTTCGGTTTCAGCGGGCTGTCCTTCAGCACCATGATCGCTGCGCCAGTCTTGGCGTATGCGATGGTTTGCGCTTGGGTCTGCCGTTCAGGCGTGATGTACATGCCCGAGATGATCGCGTCATAGTGACCGGCGTTCAGGCTCAGCAGCAGGTTGGAAAATTTGGTGTCAACGAAGTCAGCCTTGAGGTCCAGATGTTTGGCGAGTAATCGCGCCAGTTCGGGGTCGGAGCCGACGACATTTTTGTGTTCGTCGTATGATTCGAAGGGCGGATAGGTGATTTCCATGCCGACCTTGAGGGCGCCGGGTGTCACCGTTGTGGCTGCATGGGCTCCTGCCGCACCGAGGATCGCGAAGGCCAGCAGGGACAAGCGGACAGCGATATTCATTGGATTGCGCATCATCGGTGACTCCACGTCGAAAAAGTAGGATTGGACTGGTTTTGAAACAGGGCTGTTTTGGAACGGGTCGGGGGGCATCAGGACGCTTCCTGCGTCTGGTTCTTCAAGTGACCGAAGCTCGATGGCTTGCGTGCGCGCTCGTACAGTTTGAGTTCGCCCCGTTCGACTTTGCGGCGCAGGTATTGATAGGTTTGCAGCGCTTGGCCAAACATGTGCTCGCCGATGGTGATTTCCTCGTAATCCTTACCGCCTTCAAGAAACTGCGGCAGCGGCTTGATTTGCGTATGGAAGTCGCACGCATAGAAGAGTGGGAACGAGTAGCGCTCTTCGCTGACGGTTCGCACTCGGTGAGCCGTAGCGACGAATGTGCCTGCGGTCATGACCTCCAGCATGTCGCCGATGTTGACCACAAACGTACCGTCCATGGGCGGCGCATCAATCCATTGCCCCAGATCGTTCATCACCTCGAGGCCTGGCTTGTCGGCAAGCAAAATGGTGAAGCATTCGTAGTCGGTATGCGCACCAATGCCGGGCGCGTCTTGAGCCGCCAGGTCAAACGGGTAATGAATCAGGCGCAGCTTCGACGGTGGGCGAGTCACCATTGCCTCGAAATAGTCCTCCTCCAGGCCCAAAGCGAGCGCGAAGCCCTTGAACAAGCGCCGACCTAATGCAAACACCGCGGCATAGTAGGCTTCGACGGCGGGACGGAAACCCGGCAGGTCTGGCCATTCGTTGGCCCCGATCAATGGCGTGCCGGCAATGACCAGCGGATCGTCTTCGCTCACTTCGAAACCGATATCGAAAGCCTCCTTGTGATCCGGTTTGCCTTTGGCATAGACCTCTTCACCTTCAGGCACAAAACCCTTGTGGCTGCGTGAAGTCCCGATGTAATGCTGCATTTTGTACTCAAGCGATTGGGCAAACAGGTCCTTCGCCGCTTGACGCAAGCCGTCGATCAGTGACGACTCGATGCCGTGGTTCTTGATGTACAGGAAACCGACTGCGCGGGCGGCGTTACCCAGTTCTTCGGCCACTGCCTGGCGCTGGGTGAGGTCGTCGCTGTACAGCCCGGCGATATCCACCACCGGAATGCGATTGAAGTTGGCGGTCGTGGGCGTTTTATCAGGCATGAGGGGGGCGCTCCTTATCGGGTTGAGGTGCAGGCGAAACGCCGAAAGTGCTCGCGCTCGGTGTTTGCCATCCACACGTTCAGCGACCACAGATCAGCCACCGGCACGTTGGTGAAGGGCAGGTGGTGCAGATAGCCGTCGGCGCCGAACTCCGGTGTCAGCGTGCTGACCTGATACCCGCGTTTTTCCTGGGATCGCCAGATGGCCTCCCAATGTTGCTGATGGAAGGCAAGCGCTCGGCTGTACTCGGGGGCGGCGGGGTGGGGAACTTGCGGTCCCTGGTCATAACCGACTCGGGCCTGGATATGGTGAACACGTTCGACGAAGGCACTGAGGTCGTCTTCCGGATCGTTGAGCAGGCGCTCACAGGTGACGACCCAATGACTGATGTCGCTGGTGAAGCGCAGGTCCGGCAGTTGACGAATCAACTCGAGGGTGATCCAGGGGTTGAATAACGAGCGCGCGCGATGGGTCTCGAAGGCGCACACCTGGCCATGCTTGCGCGCGACGTCCATCGCGCGGCCAAAGAAGTCGACTTGCTGTGCCAGTGGCCAGCGGTCGTTGCCAGCCAGCAGGTTGACGAAGCGCGGCGCCAACTCAGCCGCCCAACCGAGTTTCTTGTCGAGGTCCAGAAGGTGTTCGTCGACGGTTGCCGACTGTTCCGGCAGAACGTCGTAGGCGCTGAAGACGGTGCTGATATAGCTGACTTTGTTGATGCGTAGAAAGGCTGCGAACTCGGCACGTTCGCTGGCGGTCATGGGCAGGCGGGCTTCCATGCCATCGAACCCGGCTTCAAGCAACTCATCGAGCGCTTGTGCCTTGCTCGCGGTGTAGCCCCACAACGTTCGGAATATTTCCAGCTTCATCGATCTGCTCCAAAGGTTCCTTCGCATGATTGACACGGCGACGTTGCGGCGCTAACCGAAACGCACAACGAACGGCAGTGACAATCAGAAAAGGCAATCTTCGGGCCGCATCTCTATGGAAAGGCTCCTTTGTTGCCGTCAATAGTAGGGAGGGGTGGTTGGCGGAAAGAATAGGGAAGCGCAAAAAGATAGTTCAGAGATTTCTAAACTATTGATCACCGGCCGCGGCCCTGATCGTCAGTCATGGATCCGGTGCTCCGGACCTGGCGCGTTGATCACGCCGCCGAGCCGTCTTGCAGCAAAGATGCCGCTCCATGAATCACTTTCGCACCACCGCCACCCGGCGCCCGCTCATGAAACACAGCAGCCCACCCACCGCAGTCAAGGCGCTCAAGACGTAGAACATCGTCGGTGCCGGGGTTTGTATCAGCAGGTACCCGCAGATCACCGGGCTCAGGGCGCCGCCGAGGGCGGCCAGGTTTTGGGCACCGTAGTAGCTGCCGCGCAGTTCTTCCGGGGCCAGGGTATCGACGAAGAGAAATTCGGCCGGGTAGATGATCATTTCACCGAGCGTGAAAATGAACATCGCCACGCACCAACTCAGCATGTCGTCCGCCAGGCTGAAGCCGATCAGGCCAAGCATGAACAGGCTGGTGCCCGCAGCGATCCAGTAGCGGAGTTTCTCGCGATCGAGGAACCGGCCGATCTGGTATTGCAGCAGGATTACAGTGATGGCGTTGCAGGCGAGCAGGGCGGCCATGATCTCCAGTGCACGCTTGGCGTCGTGGGTGACCAGCAGGTATTGCGACAGATACAGCGTGAAGCGTCCGTGCACCACGGTGCTGAGCAGGCAGCCGCAGGTGAACATGATCAGGGTGCGGTCGTTTTTCAGGGTCTTCAGCGTCTTGAGAAAACTGGGCGGTGGACCCATGGCCGCTGTCGGCGTCCCATCGCCGGGGATTCCCATCATCAGAAAGATGCTGAAGAACGCGATGCCTGCGGCGATCAGGAATGGCGCGATCGGGTAGACCCCCGCAATCACCACGCCGAGCATGGGGCCGGTGGCGTAGCCGATGTTGGTCAGGGTGTAGCGCAGGGAAAACGCTTTGGCGCGCTGGCCGATGGGCAGGTTTTCGCTGAGGATCGCTTTGGAGCCGATCAGAAACAGGGCCGACGCGGTCTCGGTGATCACCACGGTCAGGGTGGTCAGGTAGAGGTTTTCGGCAAAGGTCAGCAGTACGAAACCCACGGCGCTGGAGAGCATCGCCAGGATCAGCAACCGGCGCTTTTCCAGGCGATCGATGATGTAGCCGCCGTACAGGGCCAGCAGGGTGGCGATGAACACCGCGATGCCCAGCAGTAAGCCGACATCTTGTTGATTGAGGCCCAGCTTGTTGCTCAGGAACAGCGTGAGCAAAGGGCTGGTGATGGCGCGGCTGACCACGATGGTCAGCGAAGCGATCATCAAGCGTCGAATAACGAGGGAGTAAGTGGCCACGGGGGGCAGATGTCCTTATTCAGATTGTTGGCGTACACCGCGATGACGCCCGAGCCGTCAATACCATGATCAACCCAGCCACCGTTCCAGCGTACGTATCGATTCCAGGTCTTCCATGCGTCGCAATTGCTTCAGTAGTTCCGCAGCCCGTTCCTGCGGCATGACCCGCGTCGTCAAACTGAAGAACTTCTCATCCAGGGCCTCATCGGCAAGTGGATTGCCCGGCGCTCCCAAGGGCACTTCTACGCACAGGCTTGCCTGCCGGCCGTCCACGGTCCGCAGCGTCACCACTGGTTCGCCATCCTCATCCAGTCGCGGGTCCACTTCAAGATGGATGCGCGACATGCACTGAATCACCAGCGGATCGTTGCGTTGCCGATCGTCATACGCGTGCAGTCGGCAATGCCCATGCACCAACCGCGCGGCGAGGGCATACGGCAGGCTCATTTGCGCGGCTGCGAGGTGGGTGACATCCCGGCCGCCACACATGCCGTGAAGAAAACCGCTCAGCCCGATGTGCACGTTTTCGACCTGGTCGACGGGTACCTTCAACTGCTCCAACAGCTGGCCGAGGGCATCGATGGCCGAATGGGTGCCACGACAGGAGGCATGGGGTTTGATCGAGCAGCGGGCGAGCTTCCAGTTGACGCCGAGCTCTGCATCCAGCGCTTCGGGCCTTGAAGTCGCTGGGGCAAGGGTGTTCAGAAAGCCGCCCCAGACGTCATCGAATAGCTGGGTAGGCCCGCTGATGCCTTGTTGGGTGAACCGCGCAGCCAACAGCCCCCCTTCTGCGGCGCGCCCGCTGTGCAGTTTCTTGCTGTGCGAGCCGTCGTGAATGAAGGCCCACAGGCCACCGCTGAAGCTGCCGGCAATGCCCAGCGCCGCGAGGGTTTGCCGCGTATCCAGACCCAGGATGCGCGCACTGGCGGCGGCTGCGCCGAACACCCCACAGGTCGCGGTGGAGTGCCAACCGGCGCCATTGTGGGCGCTATAGCCGCCGCAGGCTTCGAGCACTCGACGGCCAACTTCATAGCCGATCACGACGGCGCTGATGAATTCACGACCACTCACGGGCCGTGCGCGCAGCGAAACCGCCGCCATCGCCGCTGGCAGCACGACGGCCCCGGAGTGATCGCAACCACCGGTATCGTCCAGCTCCAGCGCATGGGCGGCGATGCCGTTCAGCAGCGCTGCGGGGCCCGCGCAGACCTGCAGATCGGTTCCCCAAACCGGTACCTCGCCCGCTTCACTGGCGAACACCTTGTGTGCCTGTTTGGCGATATCGCTCGCGGCGCCGGCCAACGTTGCGCCGAACGTATCGAGAATGTGCCGCTTGGCTTGGGCTACCAACCCAGGCGATAGATCTTCAAACCGCAGATCGACACAGAGTTGCGCCAACCGTTGCAAACGTTCGCTCATCAGACGTAATCCCGATAATGGCGCTCGTACACCGATGCGGGATGATCCTCGGCCGCCGGCGCCGCGCTGTTTGCCCACCATTGCGCGACCTCGGCGCCAGTGGCGATCCACACGTCATCGTGCTGTTGAATGCCCTCGATCAGCTCGCGCAACACGCCTATCCGTCCCGGCGTGGCGATGATTTCCGGGTGCAGGCGAAGCACGTAGCACAGGCCGAATCGGTGAAACCCGGCGAAATCCATTTGCAGATTGCCCAGGGTGTGGCTGTAGGAGGCGATCCGTGATTGTGCCGGTGGCACCGCCGGGCTCAAGTTGAAGGCGAAGTAAGGCTCGTCTTCCAGCTCATAATGCAGCGGCACTTCAATGACACCGGGCGCAGTCGGGTGAACGAATGGCAAGTCGTCGCCGCGCCATGACGAGGACCAGCGGATGCCTTGGTCCTTCAATGCGCCGATGAATCCCGGCGCACCATTGCCCGCCGGGATTCGAAAGCCGACCGGACGCTTGCCGATCAACCTGGCCAGGGTCTCGCAGCCCCTGGCGACATCGTCGCCCTGGGCGACCAGGTCTAGCGCGTCGTAATCTTGATGACGGTAGCCGGCGCAGGCGATCTCATGACCGTCGCCTTGGATCGCCTGGATGAGTGCCGGGTTTTCCTCGGCAACGATGCCGGGAACGAACCAACTGCTGGAGACCCCGAGTTCCTTGAACAGGCCGAGCAAGCGTGCCACGCCGCGTTGGGTACCGTAGCGCCATACCGACAAGGTTTTGTCCCGCCCGGCAACTTCCGGGGCTTGCGTGAGGATGCCGTGGATGTCGTTGTAATCGACGGTCAGTACCACAGCGCAGCGATAGCCTTCCGGCCAGATTGGGGAATCAGCCATGGTGGTGCTCCTTCAACCAGAAGTGGGCGACGTCGCGGCAGGTGGCGAACCACACGTCATCGCGCCGACGCATGTGCTCGAAAAGCTGTTCCAGCAGCAGGATGCGTCCCGGTTTACCAATGATCTTTGGGTGGAAGAGCGTGGTCAGGCACAACCCTTCGTCCATCGCGCCGTCATATTCGCGGCACCAGTTGTCCAGGGTCAGCGCGTAACTGGCCGTACGGTCCAATCCGGAAGGAAAGTTCGGTGCGCGGGTATAGGCGAGGGACGCGTAATCGTCCATTTCCCATCGGCCTGGGATTTCCACCAGCGGCGTATCGAAACCCGGTACGTCCACCAGGTACGGTCGGTCGTCGCCGCGCATGCTGCTGGAATAGGTCACGCCGGCTTCCACCAGCATGGCCGGGGTTTCGGCGCGCCAGTCGCCGGACGGCGTGCGAAAGCCTTCTGCGCGGATGTGCAGGTGTTTCCAGAACACCTCGCGGGAGATCTGCATCACCTCTTTTTGCCGATCCAGTGTCAGGGCATAAAAGGATTCGTGTTTGTAGCCGTGATAAGCCACTTCATGCCCGCGCTCGACAATCGCCTGGCATTGTCTCGGCCAGTTCTCCACGACCCAGGCGGGGACGAAGAATGTCGTCGGGATCCGGAACTCGTCGAGCAGATCGAGCAGGCGTGGCAGTGCCCGGTAAGGGCCATAGCCGCCGAACCCGAAGTACTCGGGTTTGCGCCAGATCGAGCCGTTGAGCATGGCATCACCGGTCGGGCCATCGAGGTCGAAGGCAAGGGCCAGGCAAGCCTTGTGCGGCGCGGGCCAGGTGGGTGAGGAGGGCATCGGTAGTGCTCCATCTTTAGTCGTAGACAGCAGACCCTTTGTGGCGGGGCTTGCTCGCGATGGCGCTGAGTGAGGCAACATTGATGTTGGATCACTCACAGGCAAGCCCGCTGCCACATCGGAATCAAATGGCCTGTGGGATCACTTTCCGGCGTTGATGGTCACGGTTTTGATCGCCCCCAGTTCAAGGTCCCATTTCTTCAGGATCGCCTGGTAGCTGCCGTCATCGATCATGCTTTGCAGCGCGACCTTCACCGCTTCACTGAGCTCAGGTTTCTTCTTGCTCACGCCCATGCCGGTGTACTGCTCGGAGATCGGCAGGCCCACGGTCTTGTACATGTCCTTTTCCTGGGTCTTGAGATAAGGCAGGGTTTCGCTGCCCTGCATGGCTGCATCGATGCGGCTCTGGCGCAGTTGTGCCCGGGCATCGGCGGAGCCTTCGGTGCCGACCACGTTGATCGCCGGCTTGCCGGCGGCCTCACAGTTGGCCTTGCTCCACTCGGCGATTTCCGCTGGAAAGGTGGTGCGGCGGCTGGTGCCGACTTTCTTGCCGCACAGGTCGAGGATCTCGTTGGTGTCCTTGTTTTTCTGCAAGGTGTAGAACTGCGGACCACTGGTGAAGTAGTCGATGAAGGTTACGCTGGCCTGACGTTCGACGGTGTCGGTCATGCCCGACAGCACCATGTCCACGCGGTCGGTGGTCAGGGCGTTGATCATTTGCTCGAAGCCGGTTTCCTGCCATTTGATCTTCACACCCAGGCGCTCGGCCAGGGCATTGCCCAGGTCATAGTCAAAGCCGGTGAGGGTGTTGGTGGCCGGGTCCTTGAAATCCATCGGCGGGTAGTTCGGCATGATCGCCACGACGATTTCGCCCTTGGCCTTGATGCTGGCCGGCAATTCGGCCGCGAAGGTGAAGCCGGATGCCATGACGCCTGCGAGTACTGCGGGGATAAAGAAGTTCTTCATGGTCGTTCTCTTATGAGTGTTGTGAGCGTCAACGGACGCTTAGGTTCGAACGGCAGAAATGAAGCTTTGGGTGCGAGGGTTTTGCGGACTTATTAGTATTTCTTCGGGGCTTCCAGCCTCCACGATCTGCCCGCCGTCCATGAACACCATGCGATTGGAAACTTCGCGAGCGAAGCCCAGTTCATGGGTGACGACGATCATGGTCATGCCGGTCTGCGCAAGATCGCGCATCACCGACAGCACCTCACCGACCAGTTCCGGGTCGAGTGCCGAAGTGGGTTCATCGAACAGCATCAGCTTGGGGCGCATGGCCAATGCACGAGCGATGGCCACGCGTTGCTGCTGGCCGCCCGAAAGCTCGATCGGGTAGCTGTTGCGCTTGTCCGCCAGGCCGACACGGGCGAGCAATTCCAGGGCCTCTTCATTCGCCTCTTTGGGGGAGCGCTTGAGCACCTGGCACGGCCCTTCGATGATGTTCTGCAACACGGTCATGTGCGGGAACAGGTTGAACCGTTGAAACACCATGCCGGTGGACAGCCGCTGGCGGGCGATCTGGGTTTCGTTGAGTTCGTGCAGCTTGTTGCCGACGATCCGGTAGCCCACCAGTTCGCCGTCGACCCACAGGCCGCCCTTGTCGATTTTTTCCAACTGGTTGACGCAGCGCAGCAAGGTGCTTTTTCCCGAGCCGGACGGGCCGATGATGCACAGCACTTCGCCTTGCTCGACTTCAATGTTGATGTCCTTGAGCGCGTGGAACTGGTCGTAATATTTATTCAGGCTCACGGCCTTGACGATGCTTCTCATGTGGAACTCCTCAAGAGCGCTTGCCGGCGCCGCGGGCGAAACGACGCTCCAGGCGGCTCTGACCAAAGGACAGGACGGTGACGGTGGCCAGGTACCAGATGCCGGCGACGATCAGCAGCTCCATCACGCGGGCGTTGGCGTAGTAGATGTTCTGGGCGTTGTAGAGCAATTCCGAGTATTGGATGACGCTCGCCAGCGAGGTCATCTTCACCATGCCGATGAACTCGTTGCCTACCGGCGGAATAATGATCCGCATGGCCTGGGGCAGGATGATCCGGCGCAGCGCTTGCAGGCGTGGCATGCCGATCGATTTGGCAGCCTCGTATTGCCCGGTGTCCACCGAGAGCAGGCCGGCTCGCACCACTTCGGCGGTGTAGGCGCCCTGGTTGATGCTCAAGCCCAGCAAGGCCGCCGCGAACGGGGTCATCAGGCTCACGGTGTCCATTTCGAACAGGCCGGGAATGCCGATGGTGGGGAAGATCAGCGCCAGGTTGAACCACAGGAGCAGTTGCAGGATCAGCGGCGTGCCGCGAAACAGCCAGGTATAGGTCACGGCCACATAGCGCAGGATCGGGTTGGCCGACATGCGCATGATCGCAGTGATCACGCCGAACACGATGCCCAGCGCCATGGCCAATACGGCCATGACGATGGTGTTGAGCAAGCCCCACATGATCGCTTCGGAGGTCAGGAACTGGCCGATGTACGACCATTCGATCTTGCCTTCGGCGAAGGCGCGCACCAGGCCAATAAGGGCGATGACGATCAGCGTGGCGAAGAAGATCCGCCCGTAGTAGCGCCGGGGCACATGATCGTACTGGGTAATGTCAAACTGGTTTTCCGCCAGCTTGCGCTCCGCCTGGAGTCGTTCTGCCTGTGTCTGGCTCATGTTGTTTCTCCGTACTCGGTTTCGGCGCTATCGCTGTGGGCGCAAGCTCGCTCCCACAGTTCGGTGTGTTGCTCAGAGGCGAAAGCCCTGATAGTCCTCGGTCCATTGCTGCTGGGTGGCGAGGGCGGTTTTCAAGCGTCCGATCTGTTCGCGTACCTGTTGTGGTGCGGTCCCGCCCCAGCCATTGCGTGCAGCGATGGCGGCTTCGAGGGTCAGGCTTTCGCGTACCTCTGGGGTGAGGCGCGGATCGATTTCCGCCAGCAGAGCGGGGGAGGCCTCCCACAGTTCGATGTCGTGTTTCTCGCACGCCTGGACCAACGCACCGGTGATTTCGTGAGCTTCCTTGAACGGCACGCCGCGCACCGCCAGCCAATCGGCGACTTCGGTGGCGAGGGTGAAGCCCAGCGGTGCCTGGCGGCGCAATTCCTCGACATTGACTTTCATGGTCGCCACCATTCCCGCCATGGCGGGCAGCACCAGCAGCAGCGTGTCGACGCTGTCGAGCACACCGTTCTTGTCTTCGCTCAAGTCACGGTTGTAGGACAGTGGCAAGGATTTAAGCGTGGAGAGCAGGCCGGTCAGGTTGCCGATCAGGCGACCGGCCTTGCCTCGCGCCAGTTCGGCGATGTCCGGATTCTTCTTCTGCGGCATGATCGAGCTGCCGGTGGCGTAGGCATCGTTCAGTGCGACCCAGCGAAATTGCCGCGACGACCACAGACAGAACTCTTCGGCAAGGCGCGAGATATTGATGCCGAGCATGCTGGCGATGAACAGAAACTCGGCGACGTGATCGCGGCTGGCCACGGCGTCGATGGAGTTTTCGCAAACGCCGCTGTAGCCCATTTCCTTTGCCGATTGCTGAGGTAGGCGAGCGATCGCCGAGCCCGCCATGGCCGCCGCACCGAGTGGTGACAGCGACGTCCGTGCGTCCCAGTCCACCAACCGCTGTACGTCGCGTAGCATCGACTGGGCGTGGGCCAGCAGGTGGTGAGCGAACACGATCGGTTGCGCCTGCTGCAGATGGGTGAAGCCGGGGCAGATGCTTTCGATGTGTTGCTCGGCCTGTTCCACCAGCGCCTGCTGCAGGCCCAACACTTCAACGGCCACGGTGCGTACGTGGTCACGCAGGAACAGCCGCAGGTCATTGGCGGTCTGGTCGTTGCGCGAACGGCCGGCACGCAGCTTGCCACCCAGGGCGCCAAGCCGTTCGGTCAGCAGGCGCTCGATGAACGTGTGGACGTCTTCATCATCCAGGGTCGGGGCGATGCTGCCGGCGCGATAGTCCGCGCCGATGCGTTCCAGGGCGTCGAGCATGGTCTGGGTTTCTTGTTCGGTCAGCAGTCCGGCGCGCTGCAATTCCCGGGCATGGGCCTTGGAGCCGGCGAGGTCGTACGGGGTGAGCCGGAAGTAGCGCTCAGGGCAACGGGACAGGGCCGCCAAGGCTTCGGAAGGGCCGCATTTGAAGCGAGCACCCCAGAGTCGGTCGGTGGTTTGAGACATTGTTTTTTCCTCGTCGGTTACGCGAACTGAAACGGGTACTCCAGGCCACGGCGTCGCTACGAAATCAGCGAGCAAAGTCAGGCCAGAGCAGTTTTCAAGAGGGCAGTTGCATCGGTGAAAGAGCTGATCGAACTGTCAGCTTTTGATGTTTCGCGACCAGCGTTTTGGCGCTGATGTTCGGAATTTATTGTCGGTTGCCAAGCTTGGTTTTCTGTGTTCATTATTATTGGGCCAGCTTGTTTTTGTTGTTGGGCACAGGTTGTTGAATAGAGCGCCAGAGGTAAATAAGCATTATGGAAACCCCACTTTCCAATTCCGGAAACCCGCCGCCAAGACCCCCGCAAAGGGCACCGTTGGCCCTCAGCGGGCTGGATTTCAAATTGCTCAAAGTGTTCAAGGCCGTGGTCGAGGCGGGAGGCTTTAGTGCCGCACAGAATGAGCTGAATGTGGGGCTGGCAGCCATCAGCAAACAGATTTCCGACTTGGAAATCCGTATCGGTATGCGCCTTTGCACGCGCGGGCGCGAGGGCTTTAACCTGACGGAAGAAGGGCGTCTGGTGTATCAGGCGTCGATAGACTTATTTGCCTCGGTCGACAACTTTCGTGATCGCCTTAGTTCCGCGCAAAACGAACTTGTTGGTGATCTTGGTGTGGGGGTTATTGATAATACTATCTCGGATGATAATTCCCCGTTAGTTGCTGCGCTCAGGAAGATTAATGAACAGTCGCCCAAGGTTCGGTTTCAACTTCAGGCTTCGCAACTCGATGAAGTCGAAAGAGGTGTCGTCGAAGGACGGTTGGTGGCGGGGATCGTACCGATTTATCAAAAGCGCGAAGAGTTCGATTACTACGAACTCTATGAAGAACGTTCGCAGGTCTATTGCGCACTCGGCCATCCGCTGTTCTCCATGGCGGATGCGGACATGGGAGAAAATGTGCTCAAGGAACATGAGTGCGTCAACCATCGCTACGCGATTCATCGCGACAAACTGAAATTTGCACACTACGACAGCTTCTCCGCCTCGGCCATCCAGGTGGAAGCCGTGGCGTTGCTGATCAAGACGGGGCGTTTCCTCGGGTTTCTGCCTCAGCATTACGCCGCGTCGATGGTGGCGCGGGGAGAGTTGCGCGCAGTGTGTCCGGACCTGATCAACATCGTCACGCCGTTCAGTCTGATACTGCGTCACAACACTGTGCGCAGCCCCTTGGTAAAGGCTTTTGCCCAGGCGCTGGGGGTGGATCTGAAGGCTCCGGTTTGATGTTTATGTGGTTAGTCACCCACGAACCTTGGCGGCAACCGGAGTGATAGGTAAGTTGCACCATCAAACCGTTGGCGCTGTTCTCGTTCAAACACCGCGACCTGTTCCGGCGTGTTCCGTTGGAAAGGCACCTAGTTGAACTATCCCAGGGTTCAATCACCCCCTCCAGTATGCGCAGTGCCACCCTCTAAGTGACGGTGGTAATAATTGGATTTGTGCAAGGGAAACGGTGGCTGTCCATGGGGTCAATCTGCTAAAGGGTTCGTATTGACGAACGAATCGCCCGTGCACATTCGATCACCGCGGGCGCCAGCTTGCGCTCGGCTTCCTCCAGGCTCCAGCGACTCGTTGGCACCACCACATGCACGGCTGCGACCGGCAGGCCCTGGCTGCCAATGATCGGCGCGGCAATGGACATGTCGCCAAGAAACAACTCTTCCTTGTTCGTGGCGTAGCCCCTGCGCCGTGTGGCCTCGATCTGCTCGATGATGTCGTCGATCGCGGTCAGGGTGTACTGGGTATGGCGTTTGCGCTCGCTGGCTTGCAGTGCGGCAACGAGTTCGTCGTCGGGCAGGGCGCTCAGGAAGGCCCGTCCGGAACCGGTGCAGTACATCGGGATCCGGCTGCCGATGGGCATGTGGATAGGGATGAATTTCGGCGCCACGAAGCGTGCCACGTACACCATGTCCAGCCCGTCGGGTTCGGTCAGGTTGGTCGTTTCCCCGGTAGCCTGTGCCAACTCGGCAAGGAACGGGTTGGCCACGTCCACCAGTGTGTCGGCGGCCAAGTAGTTGTAGCCGATCTCCATGACCTTCGGGGTCAACTGAAAGCGTTTGGTCTGCGGGTGCTTGCGCACATAACCCAGCTCTTCGAGGGTATGGATCATGCGTTGCGCCGAGCTTTTGTTGATATCTGCAGCTTGGGCGATATCCGCCAGGTTCATCGTGCGCCGGGCTGCGTTGAACGCCCGCAGCACCGCCAGGCCTTTTTCCAATGACTGATTGAACAGCGGATGGGGGTTATCGCTCATGGAGAGTCCTTATATTCTGTGCTTTGAATATCGATATTCGATACTTATAAATCTCTTTACGATTTTTGTAAATCGCTTTACAGTCATTTTGAGCCTCCTGCCATCCATATGGGGCAACCCTTACCGGACTTAAGACAATAAAAGCGTCCAATGGGAGATACGCCATGCTTACTCGCTTTCGTGCACTCACGTTCGTTGTTGCCCTGGCTGCTGGCATCGCTTCAGCCAACGCCGTCGCCGAGCCCGTCTACAAGGTCGGTGCAACCGCAACGGGGATTCCCTTCACCTTTCTCGACGTCAAGAGCCAGAGTATCCAGGGCATGATGATCGACGCTGCGCAGGCAGTGGCCAAGGCTGGCGGCTTCGAGGTGGAGATCCAGCAGACCACCTTCGCTTCGCTGATCCCGTCACTGACGTCAAACAAGATCGACCTGATTTCTGCCGCCATGCTCCGGACGCCGGCGCGGGAAAAGGTGGTGCAGTATTCCGATCCGGTCTTCACCTATGGCGAGGGTCTGATCGTCAAGGCCGACGACCCGACCGCGTACACCCGCATGGAGGATTTTGCCGGCGAAGTTGTCGGCGCCCAGGTCGGCACCGTGTTCATCGATGAGCTGAACAAGCGTGGTGTCTTCAAGGAGGTCCGTGGCTATGACTCGATCCCCGATCTGATGCGCGACCTGGCTCTCGGCCGTATCAAGGCGGGTTTCGCCGATCGCCCGATCGTCGCCTACCAATTGGCCCAGGGCACCCAGAACAAGGTGCACCTGGTACAGAGCTATCAGCCGGTGGTGATGGGGGACGTTTGCCTGATCGTGCGCAAGGGCGACAACGCAACACTGGAGCAGGTCAACAAAGGCATCGCTGCGATCAAGGCTGATGGTTCCCTCGAGCGGATCATCGAGAAGTGGAAACTCAACTGATGGTTTTGTCGACCGCCTGCGGTAGCGGGCGGGTCCACTCATTGTTCCGTGGGTAGCTTTTATGATTCTCCAGAATGCGTTGGACTTCCTCCCTATCTTGCTCAAAGGGGCGGTGGTCACTCTTCAAGTGACGGCCGGGTCGTTTGTACTCAGCTCGCTGATCGGCCTGCTCCTGGCCCTGATGATGGTCTCGAAAATACGTGCGGTCGCGTTGTTCGCCATCAGTGTGGTGAACATCATCCGGGGGCTGCCGATCATTGTGCAGCTGTTTTATATCTATTTCGTCCTGCCGGAATTCGGCATTCAACTGACTGCGATGCAGGCCGGCGTCATTGGCCTGGGAATCGCTTATTCGGCCTATCAGGCGGAGAACTTCCGGGCCGGTATCCAGGCGATCCAGCAAGGGCAGATCGAGGCGGCGGAATCCTTGGGTATGCGCGGTGCGATGGTGATGCGACGCGTGGTGCTGCCCCAGGCATTCCGCATCGCCTTGCCGCCTTACGGCAACACCCTGGTCATGATGCTCAAGGACTCGTCGCTGGTCTCCACCATCACCGTGGCCGAGATGACTCGCGCGGGGCAACTGATCGCCTCTTCGACCTTCGAAAACATGACGGTCTACACCCTGGTGGCATTGCTCTACCTGGCGATGAGCCTGCCGCTGTCCTTTGCGCTGCGCCGTCTGGAAGCACGCTTCAGCACCCGGAGAACGTCATGATCGAGATCAAGGGCATTCACAAGCGTTACGGCAGCGTGCCGGTCCTCGAAGGCATCGATTTGCAGGTCAAGAGCGGTGAAGTGGTGTGCCTGATTGGCCCTTCGGGGTCGGGGAAGTCCACGTTGCTACGCTGTATAAACGGCCTGGAAAGTTATGACCAGGGCGAGGTCCTGATCGGCGATGAACGTGTCGACCGCAATGCCAGGAACATCCACGACATTCGCACTCGGGTGGCGATGGTCTTTCAGCGCTTCAATCTGTTCCCGCACCGCACGGCCTTGGAAAATGTCATGGAAGGGCCGATCTACGTAAAGAAGGAGAACCCTCAGGCGGCGCGCAAGAATGCCGAGGCGCTGATGGAAAAGGTTGGCTTGTCCCATCGGATGAATGCCTACCCGGACGAACTGTCCGGGGGGCAGCAGCAACGTGTCGCCATTGCCCGGGCGTTGGCGATGAACCCCCAGGCGATCCTCTTCGACGAACCGACCTCGGCGCTCGATCCGGAGTTGGTCGGCGAAGTGTTGGCGGTGATGCGCAACCTGGCCAATGAGGGCATGACGATGATCGTGGTGACGCACGAAATGGCCTTCGCTCGAGACGTCGCCGACAAGGTCTGTTTTCTTCACAGTGGCAAGATCGTCGAGTCAGGACCCGCCGGGGAAGTACTGAGTACGCCGACGCATCCTCGCACACAGGACTTTCTTCGCCGACTGCTCAATCACAGCGGGGAGGTGCCGGCATGAATGCACCTTTCGCCCCGCAACTGCCGGCCTCGCTCTGGGCCGCGACTGCCACACCGGCGGTGCAAACGCCGGCCTTGGCCGAAGACAAGCAAGTGGATGTGGCCATCGTGGGGGCTGGCTATACCGGTCTGGTGACGGCTTTACGATTGGCCGAAGCGGGTGTCAGCGTCTGTGTGCTGGATACCGGGGAGCCAGGCTGGGGGGCCTCGGGGCGTAACGGCGGGCAGGTGATTCCCGGGCTGAAGTTCGACCCGGATCAATTGCTCGCCAAGTTCGGCCCGGCCCGTGCCGAAGCGATGATCGAGGCGGCCGGATCAGCCGCTGACGAAGTGTTTGCGCTGATTCGCCAGTACGGGATCGAGTGTGATGCCACCCGCAAAGGCTGGATTCAACCGGCCTGTTCAACGACTGCGATGAAGACCATCGAGCAGCGCGCCGCGCAATGGCAACGCCGGGGCGTCAAGGTGGAGCTGTTGGACCGGGCCGCGGTCAGCCAACGTATCGGTACCGAGAATTACCTGGGGGGGTGGGTCGATCCTCGGGCCGGCAGCTTGCACCCATTGAGTTATGCCCGTGGCCTGGCGAAGGCCGCAGTGGGGCAGGGCGCAATGATCCACGGCCACAGCCGCGTCACGGGGCTGCAGCGGCAGCGATCAGGCTGGCTGTTGTCCACTGCGCAAGGATTCAAGGTCAGTGCGCAACGGGTGTTATTGGCCACCGATGGCTATACCGACGACCTGTGGCCCGGGTTGCGCCAGACCGTCGTCGCGGCCAACAGCTTCATCATCGCGACCCGTCCGCTCCCGCCGGCGATCCGCAAGACCATCCTGCCCGGTGGCGAGGTCTGTTCGGACTCACGCCGTTTGCTGCTCTACTTCAAGCAAGATGCCCAGGGGCGTTTGCTTCTGGGAGGGCGGGGGCCGTTCTCGGAGCCTTCCCGGCAGCGTGACTGGGCGCACCTGGAGCGTTCGCTGGGGGCGCTGTTTCCGCAAGTGGCGGAGGTGCCTGTCGAGTACCGCTGGAGTGGTCGGGTCGCCCTGACGCAAAGCTTTCTTCCGCATGTGCATGATCCGGCACCGGGGCTGTCAGTCTTGCTCGGCTACAACGGCCGCGGCATCGCCCTGTCCACGGCGTTAGGCAAGCATCTGGCCGCGAAGCTCTCAGGGGCGACGCAGGACTTCCCATTCCCGGCCATGCCACTGCGGCGAATTCCGTTTCATGCGTTGCAGCGGCTTTATCTTGCTGCCGGGATCAGCTATTACCGGGTATTGGATGCCTTGTTTTGAGCGTTTACTGAAGAAACTGCAGGCACCGGTTGGGCGTTGTCAGTGGAGTCGTATCGGCCCAAGGCGAGCGACTCCCAGGCCAACTTTCCATTCAGTCTGAATGGCTCCGAAGTGGAAATGGCGTTAGCATCCCATCCATTGGGCTTGAACAGCCTGTTTTTTCAGATCAGGGTCGCATTGTGGAAAAGCTAAAACGCCTTCAAAGCGGAATCGAAGGACTCGACGCGCTGCTCCAGGGAGGGCTGGTCGCGGGTGCTTCATACATAATCCAAGGACGCCCAGGTTCAGGCAAGACTATCCTCGCGAACCAACTTGGATTCCATCATGCCCGCAGTGGCGGTCGTGTTTTAGTCGCCACGCTGCTGGCCGAATCACATGATCGACTTTTCCAGTTTCTTTCTACGCTGAGCTTTTTCGACTCATCCAAAGTCGGCGCTGAAATCCAATTTGTCAGCGCATTCGACACATTGGAAAACGAAGGCCTGGATGAAGTCGTGAAACTGCTTCGACGTGAGATCAGTCGGCAAAAGGCTACCGTGATGGTTGTCGATGGTCTGCTCAATGCGCGCTCCAAGGCCGATTCGCCCATCGATACCAAGAAATTCATCTCAGAGCTGCAGGGACATGCCGCTTTCGCCGGTTGCACCGTGTTGTTCCTCACCAGTTCGCGGCTCGACGACGGTAGCCCCGAGCACACGATGGTGGATGGTGTCATCGAAATGGGAGAAGAGCTGTTCGGGACGCGTTCGGTACGACGCATTCAACTGCGCAAGACACGCGGCAGCGGTGCGTTGACCGGTCTTCACGAATGTGAAATCAACGACGACGGTTTGGTTGTCTATCCGCGCCTGGAAAGCCTCTACAGCCGTCCTTCCGCGCCCGACAGTGCCGACATGACGCGTATCGCCAGCGGGATCGATTCTCTGGATGACATATTGGGCGGGGGCTTGCACAGCTCCAGCGTGTCCCTGGTCATCGGTCCTTCAGGGATTGGTAAAACGACGCTGGGTCTCAAATTCCTCGCCAAGTCGACGGCAGATGCCCCTGGCTTGCATTTTGGATTCTATGAAAGCCCGCAGCGACTGCGCCTCAAAGGCCTCTCCCTGGGCATCGATATCGAAGACATGGAAAAAAGCGGTGCGTTGAGCATTGCCTGGCAGCCCACCACCGAAGGCTTGCTGGATGGACTCGGCGCACGGCTGCTGAACATCGTTAAGGAAAAGGGTATCAAGCGCCTGTTCATCGATAGCCTGAGCGGCATGATACGGACTTCGACAAATCCCGCGCGGATTACGGATTTCTACAGTGCGCTGATGAACGAGCTGCGATCCCGGGGCGTTACGGTGTTCGCCTCCTGGGAGATGCGGGATTTATTCGGTTCCGAGGTCAGTTCACCGAACTCGGACCTGTCCAGCATCGTCGATAACCTGATGCTCATGCGTTTCCTTGAGGATCGTTCTGAACTAAGAAGGACACTCTCCATTCTTAAGGTACGAGACAGCGCTTATGACCCCTCGCGATTCGAGGTGGTCATCCGGGATCAAGATGTTTTCCTTGAAAAGGCTTTGAAAAATGAACCTTCAGTCGCAGCTGAGTCATTGCCTGGTTCAATTTCATAAGTCTTTGAGCGGGTTGAATTAACATGACCACCATCCTGGTCGTCGACGACGAGTATTTGATCGCTGACATCCTCGGTTTTGCGCTAGAGGATGAGGGCTTCATGGTCGTAAAAGCCAGCAATGGTCAAAAAGGGCTCGAAGTGCTGGAAAGAGAACGTCCAGCCTTGATTATCACTGACTTCATGATGCCGGTCATGGATGGGCTTGAATTCGCCACGGCCGTGCGAGCCTTGCCGTCCGTCAAGGGTTTGCCGATCATCTTGATGAGCGGTGCCCAGGCTCACGTGGGTATGAAGAGATCGGATTTGTTTGATGCAGTGCTGCCCAAGCCATTCGACATCGACTCGATTGTCGCCGAGGTGAAGAGGCTCCTGGTTGCAGAGTGATACAGCGTCGAGAGCCGCCTGGCCATAAGACGGCCGACATGCAGCTCCTGAAATCGCTTGCGCAGGGATCAGAAGGTTGCAGTGGCGTTCACGGTCGCCAGGGGCTTGAGACAGCCCCTGTTGACCATCGGCGCTATGCCGGGGCCCCCTCGAACGTTCAGTCCTCCAAGTCCGCAGCGAGTTCGTCCTCTCCGCGGATTGTCTCCATAAGAGACTTCCAGAGACCGGTGGACGATGACGGGTCAACGATCCCCAACTTGTTGCTGATGGCTTCGAAGGTTTCCATGGTCATATCGTCGCCCGAGTAATGCTTTTTGAGCCCACGGTTCAACTGACGCCGCATATCCGTCGAGACTTCGGTGTACTCATTGAAGTCTGGCTTGGTGGCCCGTCTTGCGTCCATGGTTCGTGAGTAGATGGTGTCGCCGTTCAGCATGACCCTGAACCAGATGGATTCCGCCAGGTGTTTCCAGCCGTATGCCAGCTTGGCTTCGACTTTCAACATCATTTTCTCCATTCGGTAGTCATGCAGGACGCTTTCGAGAATCAGCTGTTCCGAGTTTTGGTACGTGGTTGCAGCGACGATGTTGCCCGCAATGTCTTTGCCAAGCAGCCCATGACCTACCAGATGGCACCAGTCGTACCGAATCGCTGAATGCCCCTTGTTGAAGGTGAGCACCCCGCCCTTGCGGGCGTACTGCGTTGCGGATAGTTCCTCGCCCACTTCTTCCAATGTCGCAGCTTTCATTTTTTTAGTGTGTATGCGTTTGCCGACGAAGCCATGCATCAGATCGTGCATCTGCGGTTGTTTCTTGCCCTCGTAGGGCACAAGCCAAGCCCAGGAACCTTGCAGCAGCACGAAGTTCATCAGCCCGTGATTGACGGCTCGAATCCTGCGTTTGGTGATTTTTCCGGATGAGGCATTCTTGTAGTTGGAAAAACGTCCGTAGGTCGGGGCGCCGCCCGCCTTGGGGATGACACGCACGATCGACCGGTCATCTTTCAGCAAGATTTCTTCGTACGGATCGATAGGCGAGCCATCGCTAAGCTCCCGGGTTCCGTACCTTGCCTGCACGGTCCAGCGATTACCTTTCAAGTCGCGAATGTAGTAGGTACCGTCTCGGCAATAGACTGAGTACTCGTTGGACATGGGAACCTCTTCCATCTGCCGTGGTGCTATAGCCAGGACTCGACGCCACCATGACGTGAACACGTCTCGCTGTGCCGACTGGAAACCACGAATGCACCGTCTTTGCTTGCCCTGTAACCAGGTTTCGGTGATCCACGGTCACAATGAGGCTAGCAGACTTTTTTGCGTTGAAATTCCCAAGTTTCCTATTTAGTCATACGTCTCGCCCGGTGACGCCACCGCTCACATCCGGTGATGTTCCAGCAGGAAATCCACGAACACCCGCACCCGCGCCGGCATTGCCGAGCCCCCTACGAACACCACGTGAATCGGTTCCCGGTCGCCTGGGTTCCAGGCTTCCAATAGCGGTATCAGGTCACCGCGCTGCAGGTCCTCGCTCACGCTGAACTCGCCGATACGGGCAATGCCGGCACCCACTCGTGCGAGTTGTGCCAGCGCTTCACCACTGCTGCATTCGATGTTGCCGCTGACCTTCAGGGAAAACTCTCTTGCGTCGCGGATGAACGGCCAGTTGGGTTCGGCACGCCGGAAATTGAAGCGTAGGCAGTTGTGTCGTAGCAGGTCTTCCGGCTCCTGGGGGATGCCGTGGCGCTGCAGGTACTCGGGCGATGCCACCACGACCTGGCCGGTGTCGCCGATCCTGCGCGCGGTCAGCGGGCTGTCCGGCAGATGGCCGAAGCGTACCGCCACGTCGGCCTGGCCGCCGAGAATGTCGACGACTTCATCGCCCAGGGTGAGGTCGACGACGATGTTCGGATAGCGGGCGCTGAATGCCGCTACCAAAGGAACGATGGCCAGCCGTCCATGGCCAAGGGCGGCACTGACCCGCAATCGGCCCCTGGGCACGCCCTGGTCGGCGATGGCTGCTTCGACCTCGTCCATGTCGGCCAGGATACGCCGGGCGCCACGCAGGAAAGCCTCGCCCTCGGCGGTGAAGGTGATCGCTCGGGTGGTGCGCAACAGCAAGCGGGTACCCAGGCGTTGTTCGGCACGCGCGATGATCCGGCTGACCGCCGAGGGTGTCAGCCCCAATGCACGCGCGGCGGCTGACAGGCTGCCTTCCTGCGCCACGGTGGCGAACACGCTCATTTCACCTGACCTGCCGTTGAAATCCATTTGTGCCTATTACGCAAAGGTGATTGCCAAAAATGCTATCTACCGCCTGAAAAGACAGGATCGTAGCATTCGCAGCATAGATGAGGAGCCTTCCATGCGTATCAATCCACCACTTGTTGCACTCGCCATCGGTGCCTTTGGCATCGGCGTGACCGAGTTCGCCCCCATGGGCATGTTGCCGGGCATCGCTGCGGATCTCGGTGTTTCCATTCCCGCCGCCGGTTTGTTGGTCAGTGCCTACGCCCTGGGCGTACTGCTCGGCGCGCCGCTGATGACCCTGACCACCGGCAGGATCCCCCGGCGCTATCTGCTGATCGGGCTCATGGCGATTTTCACCCTGGGTAATCTGATGTCAGCCCTGGCGACCGATTACTACAGCCTCATGGTCGCCAGGGTGGTGACCTCACTGAACCACGGTGCGTTCTTTGGCGTTGGCTCCATCGTCGCCGCCAGCGTGGTCGCCCCGGACAAACGTGCCGGGGCGGTTGCGGCAATGTTCATGGGCCTGACCCTGGCGACCATCGGCGGCGTGCCGCTGGCCACTTGGTTTGGCGAACTGTTCGGCTGGCGCACGGCATTCTGGGGTATTACCGGGCTCGGCGGGCTGACCATGGCCGCGCTGTGGTTCGCCTTGCCCAACCTGCAAATGCCGCAAAGCGTCGGCGTGCTGGCTGAAATTCGGGTACTGGGCCGTGGCCCGGTGCTGGGGGCGTTGGCCCTGACCGTCGTCGGCTCGGGTGCAATGTTTACCGTCTTCACTTACATCGCGCCGATCCTCAGCAACGAGACCCACGGGTCCACCGCTTACATCACCGCCATGCTGGTGTTGTTCGGTGTGGGGTTGACGCTGGGCAACATGTGGGGCGGCAAGGCCGCCGACCGCTCGATAGACCGCACCCTGATCGCTTCGCTGAGCGTGCTGATTCTCGTCTTGCTGGCGTTCACCGTCCTGATGCGTTGGCCACTGCCGGCCGCCGTGGCCATCCTGATATGGGGGATCGCCAGCTTCGCCCTGGTGCCGCCGCTACAGATGCGCGTCATGGAAGCCGCCAAGGACGCGCCCAATCTGGCCTCGGCAGTGAACATCGGTGCCTTCAACCTCGGCAACGCGATAGGTGCGGCGCTGGGCGGAGCGGTGATCAATGCCGGGCTGGGTTATCCGGCGATTTCCCTGGCCGGCGCGGCAATGGCGGGTCTGGGGCTGTTGATGGTGCTGGCTTTTGCCTGGCGTTCCAGAGCGGCTGCAACGGCGGTTGCGTGACGATGATGTGAAGGGGCTGTCAGTCTCTATCGTCTTGCGAGCCTGCTTGGCCATCGTGGGGCCAAACAGCGACGGTCTCACATCGACCGTCACTCAGGATGGACGGTGGAAACGATCAGGATTCAGGCGTGAGCAAGCCGGCTGTTTCACCGCCATCGACCGTGAGGGTCGTACCGTTGACGTAGCTTGCGCCCGGTGAAAGCAACCAGCAGATGGCCTCCGCGACTTCCCTGGCGGACGCCAGGCGTCCTTCTGGAATCCTGGCGGTCAGCGCTGCTAGCCGGGCTTCGTCATTGACGATTTTATCCATCATGCGCGTGGCGATCTGTCCGGGGCAGACAGCGTTGAAACGCACCTGCCCACCGTACTCCAGGGCCAGCGCCTGGGTCAGGCCGAGGAGGGCGGCCTTGCTCGCGCAGTAGGTGGCGAGCCCTTGCTCTCCGGTCTTTCCAGCGATGGAGGAGACGTTCACGACAGCGCCCCGGCCTGCGATCAGACCCGGCAACGCGTGTTTGGTGTAGAAAAAGGCCGAGCGGGTATTGACGGCGAACAGCGTGTCCCACTCCTGTTGGGTGGTTTCGATGAACGCTTTGCGCCCCGACATGCCTGCGTTGTTGACCAGCCCCGCCAGCTTGCCGTTGCCCAATCGCAGCGCTGTTGCTACGACGTTGCGGCACTCGTCTTCATTCGATACGTCGCCCGCGACGAAGGTGCAGTTGGGCAGGCTTGCGGCCCGCTGGGTGCCTGCCGACTGGTCGCGTCCGGTGAACACCACCGGATGGCCGAGGCTGACCAGTTTTTCCACGGTTGCGGCGCCGATGCCCTGGGTTCCGCCTGTGACGATGTACATGGATGTTGCTCCTGAAGGTATTGCCGGCTCATGTCATGCCGGCTGCTGTGAAAGCGTTCGTGGCCGCTGGATATCAGGCTACCGATTGATTCAGTGTTCTGCTTGAGCGCATCGAGAGCCAGGTCGTGGTCAGCAGGCCTGCGAGGCCCACGACCAGCAGGAACGATGACATCGCGACAATCGATGGATCGATGGTGTCACGGATGCCGTCGAACATTTGCCGTGGCAGCGTGCGCTGGCCGGGGCCGCCGATGAACAGCACGACGACGATTTCGTCGAACGACGTCATGAATGCAAACAGCGCCCCCGAGATCACCCCTGGTGCAATGATCGGCAGGCCGACATTGATGAACGCGCGCACGGGCGATGCCCCTGACATTGCCGCGGCCCTGAGCAGACTCATGTCCAGGCCTTGCAGGCTGGCGGCAACGTTGATCAGGACGAAGGGGGTTGCCAATACGGTATGGGCCAGGATCATCCCGGTCAGAGTGCCTGTCAGGCCCAACTGTCCAAACAGAAAATACATGCCCAGCCCGGAAATCACCGGTGGAATGATCATTGGCGAAATCAGCAGCGCCAATACGTGGGTGGCGCCGGGTAGGTTGCGTCGGGCGAATGCCAGCGCAGCAAGTGTCCCCAGCAACGTGGCCAGCAGCGTCGCGGCACAACCGACCAACAGGCTGTTGCGCAACGCCTGAAGCCAGGGGCCAGCACTGAAGACCTTCTCATACCAGCGCAAGGATAGCCCCGGCAGGGGATAGGACAGGAATGTGCCGCTGCTGAACGATATAGGCACCACGGCCAGCAACGGCGCGATCATGAATACGATCATGACGATCCCGAACAGGCGCATCAGATTGCGACCAACGAAACACAAGGTGAAATGATTCATAGGTTTCCCCAATTATTTGAGTCCGGCGATCTGGCGGATGCCCACCAACCGTGCCGCGACCAGATAGATCGCCATGACGCAGAGGATCAGCACCAGGCCCAGTGCCGAGGCCATGCCCCAGTTGACCGTGGTGTTGGTGTAGAAGGCGATGAAATAGCCGAGCATCTGCTCCCGTGCGCTGCCTACCAGAGTAGGCGTGACGTAGTAGCCAGCCGCGACGATGAATGTCAGCAGCGTGCCGGAGCCGATGCCCGTGAGCGTCATGGGCAGGTACACGTGCAGGAAGCCGCGAACCGGATGAGCACCGAGGGATTGCGAGGCGCGCATGTAGTGGGTTGGAATGCCTTTCATGACGCTGTACAACGGCAGTACGGTGAAGGGCAGCAGGATATGGACCATGACGATGTAGACCCCCAGGGCATCGAAGATCATTGGCAACGGTTGCTCGATCAGCCCCAGTTTCAGCAGAAGGGTGTTGACGATACCTTTCTCTTGCAGCACCACGATCCAGGCTGTGGTCCGCGCCAGTAGCGACGTCCAGAAGGGCAGCATCACCGCCAGGATCAACAGCATCTGAAAGGCGCGGGAAGCTTTTACCAGCAACACGGCGAAGGGAAAGCCCAGCAGCAGGCACAAGACGGAGACGACAAAGGCAATCTTCAACGTCTTGAAGGTAAGGTCCAGATAGACCCGTTTGTCCGGGGCCACGCGCTGGATGCCGTGGGCCGTTCGCTCAAGATCAAGGGCGCTGAGCAGGTAATAGGACGTGTAGGCCGGTGACGCCCGTTCGAACGCCTGCCAAAGCTCTGGCGTGGCCCAGCGTGGGTCGATGGCGGTCAGGCGCGCACGCGATGACTCACCGCTGACGGGTTGCTGTTTGGCGGGCCACTGGTAACGGCGGGCAGTGGCTGTGATCAGGAAACGGTAACCACTGTTTTCGTAGTTCATGCGCCGTGCCGCTTCACCCATGACGCCCATATTCTCGACGTGGATAAAGTCCTGCTCGATCGCTTCGAACACCGCATCGCCCGGCAGGCCTTGAGCATCGCTGGGGGTTTGCTGCTCCAGTGCCTGGACCGTGCGAGGGAAGGCCTGGATCAGCTCCGGGTTACTGACGGCGCGATACAGCATCATGCCGATGGGAAGAACGAAGAAGACAGCGGTGTAGATCAACAGGGGTAACAACAGCAGCACAGAGACGAGACGTTTTTGTCTGCTCGACTTCTGATGAGCGCTTGCTAGTGAATCCAGCGCAGGGGCGGACATATCGACTGACCTCGGAATTCATGTCAGCGGCTTCGCGCGAACGAAGCCGCCATTCAGGCAAGGGCTGGACTTACTTCGCCGCCCAGTTGGTAAAGCGCGTCATCAGGTCTTCCTCGTAGTTGACCCAGAACGGTGTGTCGAGCAGCAGGGCGTTTTCCAGGTTGGCGGGGGCCGTGGGCAGGTTGCTCAGCGTCTGCTTGTCCAGTGCGGCCTGGGCCTTGCCGTTGACGATGCCGTAGGGAATGGCTTGGGTGAAGGCGCCCTGGGCTTTGGGGCTGAGCATGTAGTCGAGTAGTGCGTAGCTGTCGGCAAGGTTCGGCGTGCCCTTGATGATGGTCCAGTAATCCATGCTGTAGAGCTGCTGGTTCCAGATCAGTGGAAAATGCGCGCCCTGTTGGTTGGCGATGGCGATGCGACCGTTGTAGGCGGCTGTGACCGCAATGCTGCCTGAGGACAACCACTCAAGGGGTTGAGCGCCGGTTTCCCACCATTGGATGTACGGCTTGATTTCATCCAGCTTGGCGAAGGCCCGATCCTGTCCGGCCTTGGTCGCCAGTACCGTGTAGACATCGGCAGGCTTGACGCCGTCGGCCATGAGGGCGATTTCCAGGGTCATGCGTGCCTGTTTGCGCAGGCCGCGCTTGCCGGGCCATTTCTTCACGTTCCAGAAATCGGCCCAGGTTTTCGGACCCTCGTTGGCGAATTTCTTGTTGTCATAGGTCATGACTTCAGACCAGACGATAGCGCCGACCCCGCACGGAGCGAACTTGTCTGTCGGGATGTCGGCGGCGCTGCTCAGCTTGCTGTGATCGAGGGGCTCCAGCAGGCCTTGCTCGCAGGCCAGGGTCATTTCGTTCTCGTCCATCTGGACCACGTCCCAGGTGGGGTTGCCAGCCTGGACCATGGCTTTCTGCTTGGCGATGCCGCCGTCGTAGGTGTCTTGCACCACCGGCTTGCCGCTGAGTGCGGCGTAGGGCTTGAAGTAGGCCTTGTCGAAGGCTTCCTGGGTGGCGCCCCCAAAGCCGACGACGGTCAGGTCACGGGCCAGGGCGGCGTGGCTGGCAAGTAGGGTGGTGGCGCAAATCGAACAGACCAGTGCGGTGCGACGGAATATCGAGGACATGTTGGTCCCTCCTGCTGTTTGAGGATGTAAAAGGAAGCAAAGGTTCACAAACGGGCAGTGACGAACTAAACGGTGCTAGGGATGGTGTGCATGGTTGCCTCTCGGATCGTTATTGTTGTCGAGACTTATCGTTGTCGGGTGCAGCGGTGGGTCAGCTCAGTTCGAATAGATGGGCGTCGTCGGTACTCCAGTCAAAGCCGGTCGCCTGGCCGGGTCGCAGCTGTTTGAAAAACGCGTTGTTGGCGACTTTCACAATCAGCGCTTGCTGATGGCCAAGGCGCAGATGCACCCGCAGATGGTCTCCGAGGTAGATGCTGTCGATCACCGTGGCCTGCCAGGGCATGCTGGTCACCGGGCCCAGGCGGATGTTCTCCGGACGGATGACCAATTCAACCCGTTCGGGCCGCAGGCCCTTGAGCGCTTTAGCGGAGCCGGTGACGTGCAGGCCGTTTTCAAGGGTCACTTCGCAGGTCTGCCCGTCGCGATGTCGGACGGTGCCGACCAGCACGTTGTTCTCGCCGATGAAGTTGGCGACGTAGGCGTTTTCCGGGTGTTCGTACAGCGCAGTCGGCGTGCCGATCTGAGCGATGTCTCCCTCATGGAAGACGGCGACCCGATCCGACATCGTCAGTGCTTCGCTCTGGTCGTGCGTCACGTAGACGACGGTGACGCCCAGGGATTTGTGCAGTTGCTTGATCTCGTACTGCATGTGTTCGCGCAGGTTCTTGTCCAGCGCGCCCAGAGGCTCGTCCATCAGAATGACTTCCGGTTCGAAGACCATCGCCCTGGCCAGCGCCACGCGTTGCTGCTGGCCTCCGGAAAGCTCGGTGATGCGCCGTTGCTGCATGCCGTGCAATTGCACCATGTCGATGGCTCGCTTGACCTTGGCTTGCAGGGCCGAGCGATTCAGGCCTCGCATCTTCAGCGGGTAGGCAAGGTTTTCCTCGACGCTCATGTGGGGGAACAGGGCGTAGTTCTGGAACACCATGCCCATGCCCCGCTGATGGGCCGGTTTTTTCTGGATCGGCGTGCCACCCATGAGTATTTCGCCGCGGGTCGGGGTCTCGAAACCGGCGAGCATCATCAGCGTCGTGGTTTTACCGGAGCCCGAGGCGCCCAGCAGGGTCAGGAATTCGCCACGGCTGATGGCCAGGTTCAAATCCTTGATGACCAGCGTCTTGCCGTCATAGCTTTTCTGAACACCGTTGAATTCGATCAAGGGCAGGGTGGTTTGAGAGAGAGCGGCCTTGGCGTTCATCACAGTGACAACCCGTTGGCCAGGGCGACGGCATCCAGTGCGCGCGTCAGGCGGGCGACCAGCTCGACGATCTCCTCGGCGCTGATGATGAAAGGCGGCGCAAGGGCGATGGAATCACCCATGTTGCGCACAATCAGCCCTTGTTCACGGGCTGCCCGTTCGACCTGTACGCCGATGGCGATTTCGCGGGGGAAGGCGGCACGGGTGTGTTTGTCTACGACCAGTTCCAGGCCTGCCACCAGGCCAATGCCACGAACCTCGCCGATCAGCGGGTGCGCGAGCAGCGGTTCCAGTTGCTGGTGCAGCAGGCGGCCAAGCTCTTCGGTGCGTTGCGGCAGGTGCATTTCCTGATAGATGGTCAGGGTTTCCAGGGCCACGGCGGCTGCCACCGGATGGCCCGAGTAGGTAAAGCCGTGGCCAAAACCACCCAGTTGCTGGCTCTGCTCTTCAATGACCTGGTAGACATTTCCCGCAACCACTACACAGGAAATGGGCTGATAACCCGATGACAGGCTCTTGGCGCAGGCCATCATGTCCGGGGTAAACCCAAGCGTCTGGTGGCCGAACCAGCGACCGGTGCGGCCGAACCCACAGATGATCTCGTCGGCGAGGAACAGGATGTCGTGCTTTTTCAGCAGCGCCTGGACGCCGGCGAAGTAACCGGGCGGTGGCACGATCACACCACCGGCCCCCATCACCGGTTCCGAAATGAACGCGGCGATGGTGTCGGCACCTTCCGCTTCGATGCGCTGCTCCAGGTCCCGCAGCAGGCGTTCGGTGAACTGCGCTTCGCTTTCGCCCTCGATGCCATGGCGATAGAAGTGTGGGCATTGCACATGCAGTACGCTGTTTTCCAACGGCAGGCCGAACGCTGCATGCATGTTGGGTAGCCCCGACAGGCTGGCCCCCATCACCGTCGAGCCGTGGAAGCCCTTCTGGTGGGCAATGACCTTGCGCTTGCCGTCATTGCCGCGAGCACGATGGTACGCCCAGGCGAGCTTGACCATCGAGTCGTTGGCTTCCGAGCCCGAGCACGCAAAGAACACCTTCGGCTGTTCGAACGGCACCAGGCTGGCGATGCGCTCGGCCAACTGTGCGACCACGTTCGGCACGCGATGATTGAAGGTGTGGTAGTAGGGCAGCATCGCCATCTGGCGTTGTGCCGTCTGCACCAGTCGTGGATTGGAGAAACCAAGCCCGGCACACCACAGGCCCGACATCCCTTCGATGTAGTCCCGGCCATGTTCGTCCGTCACGTATATCCCTGACCCTCGCTCGATAACCAGCGGGCCGTGTTGTTGGTGCGCCCGCAGATTGGTCTGCGAATGCAGGTGGAAGCGCACGTCCGTGCGGGCTAGTTCGGTTAGGGGAGGGGTGGTTTCCTGCATCATGAAAAGCCTCGTTGAGCGTTACTGATCACTTATAACTTATATGATTGACATCGAAATGGACGTCACGCAAGCCCTCGGCGAGAAAAAATAAAAACGTCGATCGATGCTTGATTCTACAAAATATAACTTATAAGTTGTAAGAAGAAGGCCGCATCAGGCCTCGATCAACCCACTCAGGAGTGCCCTCATGCCCGCTGCAAATCTTGCGGTTCGTGATCCCGTAACGCCGTTGACGCCCGAGCAGATCGCTCGTCTGAAAGAGCGCGCACTGTTCGTGCGCCTTGAGACGGTGCGGCTGATTTCCATCGCCAAGGTCGGCCACTACACCTCGGTGTTTTCCTGTGCCGAGATTTTTTCCGCGCTGTACTACGACGCCCTGCGCCTCAAGCGCGGTGAGCCGAAGTGGGTCGGGCGCGACCGGTTTCTGATGGGCAAGGGCCACGCCGCTGTGGGGCTCTATCCGTTGCTGGCCGACTGGGATTTCTTCGACAAGGCCTGGCTCGATGACTACACCCGGCTGGGCAGCCCACTGGGGGATCACCCGGACATGCGCAAGGTGCCGGGTGTGGATTTCAGCTCGGGGTCCATCGGTCATGCCCTGTCGGGCGGGTTGGGCATGGCACTGGGCGGGCGCCTGCGGGGCAATGCATTCGACGTCTACGTGCTGCTGGGCGATGGCGAGATGCAAGAGGGCCAGGTCTGGGAAGCGGCATTGGCGGCTGCGCACCACAAGACCGGCAACCTGATCGCCATCGTCGATCGCAATGGCTACCAGCTCGATGGCAAGGTCGATGACGTGGTGGGTATCGAACCTCTGGCCGATAAATGGCGAGCCTTTGGCTGGGATGTCAGGGAGGTGGACGGCCATGACGTAGCCGCTGTCGCGACGTTGTTTCGGGAGTTGAAAGCCGAGCCTGCGCGGGAGCGTCCGGTCTGCGTGATCGCAATCACCGCCAAAGGCAAGGGGGTGGAGTACATGGAAACCGAACCCGGATGGCACCTGGGCTGGCTCGCGCCGGAAGATGAAGTGCTGGCAATCGAAGAAATCAAAGCCAATGGAGGTGTTCAATGAGTGCGCCGATCAACCCCAAGAGTTGGCAGTACCGCCAACTGAACGCCATCAATCCGGGGCTTGATTATCTTTCGGAAGGGCTGTTGGACCTGGTCGCCGACGGCCACCCGATCGCCGTCGGGACGGCCGACCTGCAATACTCCAACGGCCTGAACCGCTTCGCCGAGAAGCATCCGGAGCTGTTCATCCAGTTTGGCATTGCCGAGCAGAACATGGTGAGTGCCGCGGCCGGCATCGCCACCACCGGGACCATGCCGTTCGTGGCCACCTTTGCGTCATTCCTGGCGCTGTTGTGCTGTGAGCAGATCCGTATGGATGTGGCTTACTCGGCATTGCCGGTGCGTCTGATCGGCCATCACACCGGCATCAGCCTCGGCTTTTACGGCACCTCGCACCATGCCACCGAGGACATCGCGATCATGCGCAGCATCGCCGACCTCACCGTGGTCGCCCCGGCAGACGGCCCGCAACTGGCGGCCGCCATTCGTGCGTCGATTCATCATCCGCAGCCGATCTATTTCCGTATCGGACGCGGCCAGGAGCCCATTGTCTACCCAGACGATGTCACCTTCGCGTTTGGCAAAGCCATCGTGCATTCGGTCGGCCGTGACGTCACCCTGATTGCTACCGGCGGCATGCTGCACCCAACTCTGGAGGCAGCCAAGGCGCTGACTGACAGCGGTATCGCGGTCGGCGTCATCGACATGCACACCCTCAAGCCCATCGACCGCGAGGCGATCTTGAACGCTGCCGGCGGGACGAATCTGCTGATCACCGTTGAGGAACACAACGTCCTTGGCGGTCTGGGCGGTGCCGTGGCCGAAGTGCTGGCCGATGAGGGCGCCGGTGTACGCCTGGTACGCCATGGTATCCATGACGAGTACAGCCTTATCGCTCCGCCGACCCACCTGTACAGGCATTACCGACTGGACGCGGCGGGCATCGAAGCGGTCACCCGCGAAGCGTTGACCACCCTTTCAGGCAAGGGGCAGCGCCATGTCGGCTAATCAAGCGTGGTATGCCCGCGCGGAAAAAGTGCTGCCAGGCGGTCATCTGAGCCCCAGCCGCAAGCTCGGACAACCCTACGCGTTCGTGCGCGCCGAAGGTGCCTACCTCTTCGATGCCGATGGTCATCGCCACACCGACTTTCACTGCGGGTTCGGCGCTCATGTGTTGGGGCACGGGCATCCGGCCATTCGTGACCGGGTTTTTGAAGTTGCGCAGCGCATGGACCTGATGGGCGCAGGCATTACCGATCTGGAAGTCGAAGTGGCCGAGACGCTGGTCCGGTACATCCCCTGTGCCGAACAGATTGCGTTCTGCAACAGCGGGTCGGAGGCGACCTATCACGCCCTGCGGCTTGCCCGTGCGGCCACAGGGCGCAAACGGATCATCAAGTTCCAGGGCGGATACCATGGCTGGCACGATTACGTCGCCATGAACGGACAGACTGCCAGAGACAGGATCGGTCAGTTCGACCCGATGTCCGACGGTATTCTGCACGCGGCTGCCGAGTACACCGCCGTCCTGTCTTACAACGATGCGGAGGCGGTCGAGCGGTACCTCAAGGCTCATCCGGGGGAGGTGGCCGCCATCATCGTCGAGCCCATCGCCCACAACATGGGGGCGGTGGCCGCAACGGATGCTTTCCTCAAGGACCTGCGCAGCCTGACGCGTACCCATGGCGTCGTGCTCATCTTCGACGAGGTGATTACCGGTTTCAGGCATGCATTGGGCGGCTATCAGTCAATCGTGGGCGTGACCCCGGACCTGGCCACCTTTGGCAAGGCCGCCTCGTCCGGCTATCCCGTAGGGTTCATTGCGGGCAAACGAGAACTGATGCACCTGATCGGCATGACCGGCCCCAAGGGCGTGTTCATGGGCGGTACCTGCAATGGCACACCTTCAACACTGGCGGCGGTGCAGGCCACCCTTGAAGAGCTGGCGCGCCCCGGGACCTACGAGCGGTTGTTCGAACTCGGCGACTATATGCGCGCGCAACTGGATGCCATCGTTCAGCGCCTGGGCATTGCGGCACAGAGTGCAGGTTATGGTTCGGCCTGGCTGCTGTATTTTTTTGAGGGGCCGTACTGCCAATACACCGACCTGTTGCGCAATGATGACGCGCTCGATATGGCGTTCCGTCAACGCCTGATCGAGAAGCGTCATATCTTCCAGCCGATGCAACTCAAGCGGCTGTACCTGTCTACCGCGCACACCCGGGAGATACTGGATGAGTCCCTTGGGGTGATTGAGGACGTCTTGAAAACGCTGGTGTAGCCGCGCTATCAGCCACTGACCGAAGGCGGGCTGACACCTGCCTTCGGTACTGGCGATTGTCGGCACCCAAGTGCCTATATGTTATAAGTGGCGTCTTATCGCGTAGGGGGGGCGGAAACGGTCATGCCACTTCCCGGGACCGTCAATATCAGGAGCTAACTGTGCAGATTCAACCCTTGGAGCAAGGCAACCTTTCGGCTCGGGCGTACTTTTCGATTCGCGAAGGACTGATCGCTGGAAACTTCAAACCAGGGGAACGGTTGGTCATGCAGGATCTTGCAGAGCGACTGGGGACCAGTGTCACACCGGTGCGTGAGGCCTGCCTTCGGCTTGTCAGCGAGCGCGGCCTGGAGCTTCGCTCTGGCCGGTTTGCAACGGTGCCGGCATTGACCCGGGCGCGGTATCTGGAGGTTCGTACCATTCGCATTGCGCTGGAAGGGCTGGCCGCCGAAATGGCCACGCACAACGTGACCGATGCCGACTTGGCCAGGCTTCTGGAGCTGCACAAGCTGTTCGAGGAAGCCGATCGAAAGAACGACGGGTTGGCGGCCATGCATCACAACCGCGAGTTTCACTTCACGCTCTACAGGCTGTCGGGCATGGACATGCTCACCGCCCAGATCGAGGGTTTGTGGGTCTCCATGGGGCCTATCCTGAATCTGTTCTACACCTACGGCCACAACTCCTACATCGGTGCCGACGAACACCTGGTGCTGATGGATGCGCTCAGGGACAAAAAACCATCGAAGGCTCGCAAGGCCATCGCCGACGACATCCTGCGCGGCGGCGTCAGCATCCTGAAGTTCATTGACGAAACCGAAGATCGGCCGGCTTGAGACAAGCAATGTCTGATTCGCGAGCTTGTGGAGGTTGAAGAAGGTGTAGAGGGCTTGGCCGAGCCTCCATTGCTGGAAGGCGTCTTTGATGCCACTGAATCAGAAGCTCATCGTACGCAGCCATCTCGATTCCAACTCCACGATGGCGCTGAGGTCCCTCCGGGCTCATTGCCGTAGCGTGGTGTTGCGCAGGTAGCGTGCGGGTGAGGTGCCCAAGGTCTTGCGAAACATGGTGATGAACGAGCTGACTGACTCGTAGCCGAGCGCTTCAGCGGTTCTCTGCACCGACTGCCCCTCGGCCAGGCTTTGCAACGCGACGATGATCTGCCATTGCTTGCGCCATTGACCGAAGGTAAGCCCGGTTTCGCTTTTTATCAGGCGGGCCAGGGAGCGTTCGCTCATGGCCACATGCCGTGCCCAACTGGCCATGGTGGCGCGGTTGGAAGGTTCTTGCGCCAGCGCCCGGGCGATTGTGCGAAGCTGGTTCGAGGCGGGCAAAGGCAGGTAAAGTTGTTCCGTGGGCGCCAGTTCGAGTTCTTCGAGCAGCACGCTGGCCAGCCGTGCCAGGCGCGAATGGGTGGGGTAATCCTGGACCTGGCCACTCAGGTGGAGGATGAGTTCCAGGATCAGTGGCGATAGCGCCAGCGTACAGCAGCGATCTGGAAGCGACGCGGCGCCGGGTTCCACGAATAAAAAACAGACCTGCCCGTTGGCCGTGACGCGGTTGCTATGGGCGACCCCTCCCGGAATCCAGACGCCGAACCCTGACGGGACCATCCACACGCCATCTTCCACCGTACACACAATGCCTCCGCAATAAGCCACGACCAGTTGCCCCTTGCGATGTTTGTGTTCGGCGGACTCACTGTCGTTGCGCTGGGTTTCCAGCATCAGTGCCACGGCAGGTTGCGACAGGTTGTCGTACTCGAATTGATCGACGTGGAAACGGTGGATTTCGGCCATGGCGTGTCGTCGGCGTTTGTCTGAATTTGATTATATTTTGGCAGTGTACTCAATATCGGCAGCGGTGGTAGTTCCTTAGCATCATCACCAAGCCCCCTTCAGTACGCGGGCGAATCCTGGACCCCCTCCGAATCCCGGTGCTTGCCATGCTTAGCGAAATCTCCATTGCCAACCTCTACGTCCCCCCCTTTTTGATCTACCTGGGTGCATCCGTCCTGGCCTACAAACTCATTGAGCGCCTGGCCCGGCGTTGGTTGGACGAGGCGTGGCACCCGGCGCTGGCGCGTTTTTTTGTCTCGCTTATCGTCGTGTCGGCGATGGTCGTCAATTGCTGAGTGAGGCCGGTCATGTCTATCGTCAAAATCCTCAAACCTGCCGCCACCCTGGGACTTGGCGTGCTGGCCCTGGTGTTCTGTCTGCAACTTTGGCGGGCTTATGTCTTGGCGCCCTGGACGCGGGACGGACGGGTGAGCGCGCAGGTCATCCGTATCGCACCAGAGGTTTCCGGCCAAATCGATCAGTTGCTGGTCAGTGACAACCAATGGGTCGCCAAGGGCGATTTGCTGTATCGCATCGATGCGCGTGCTTATCGATTGGTCCTGCAACAGCGTGCGGCGCAGTTCGCTGAAGCGCACAGTGTGTTCGAGCAGCGCAGTGCACAATTGAAGCGGCGATCCCAATTGGCCGACGCCATCGCCCGGGAAGAGATTGACAACGCGGCGCGTGACTTGGCTGTGGCCCAAGCGCGCCTGGACGCGGCACGCAGCCAGTTAGCCCATGCGCAGCTCGACCTGGACCGCACGACGATACGTTCGCCGGTGGACGGCTATGTCACTCAACTGCGGCTGCAGCCTGGTGACTACGCGGAGGCTGGCCATACCAACCTATTCGTGGTCGATGGCCATAGTTTCTGGATCACGGGTTATTTTGAAGAGACCAAGCTGCCCGGTGTGCGTATCGGCGCGCCGGTGTCGATCAAGCTGATGGGGTTTGCCCCGCTGCTGGAAGGGCATGTGGCAAGCATGGGCAGGGGAATCGCCGATGCCAATGAATTGCGCAACGACAGCGGTTTGCCTCAGGTGAGCCCGACCTTCAGTTGGATTCGGTTGGCACAGCGCGTACCCGTGCGCATCGAGTTGGACAGGGTCCCGGACGGGGTGGAGTTGGCGGCGGGCATGACCGCCAGTGTCGAAGTGACGCAGCCGAACGCCGCGCCGCGCTGGCGACTCACCCAATGGCTGCAGGCGTTCATGTGATGACTCGCCTGGCGACACGTCTGTTCGCGCTCATCCCCTTGCCCTGGACACCCGTCAGTTTCTTCTACGTGATGCGCAGTGTCTTGGCGGCGGGGCTGGCGCTGTGGCTCGGCTTCCAACTGCATCTGGAATCGCCGTTCTCGGGGGCATCCACTGTGTTGCTGCTGGTGCAGCCCATTCAAGGGGCGGTGCTGGGAAAAGGCTTCTACCGGATGTTGGGAACCCTGGTAGGCCTGGTCGCGGCTTTCGTGCTGACAGGGTTGTTCGCTCAACAGATGCTGCTGTTCATACTCGGTATCGGTATGTGGCTGGGCCTGTGCGTCAGTGCAATGAGCGTCTTGCGCCATTACCAAGCTACGGCGGCAGTGGTGGCGGGTTATACGGTCTGCCTGGCATTGGGGCCTGCCATCGTCGCGCCTGAACAGGCCTTCGATCACATCATCACGCGCGGCACGGCGGTAGCGCTCGGGGTGCTGAGCTTGAGCCTGGTGGTAACGCTGTTCAGCTCCAAGACGATGGAGAAGAAGCTTCGAAACTCGCTGGTCGATGTCTGCGTCCGCAGTGCCCGGTTGCTCGCCGCGAGGCTCTCAGGCGAGCAGTCCGCGGAGCTGGCGACGCAACGCCACCAGCTCGCCATGGATATCGGCAAGGTGGACGACCAATTGGGAATAGGGCGGGGCGAATCGTCGCGGATTCGCTCTCGGCAGTTGGTGATTCAGGCGGGCCTGGCGCATTTGCAATCCGCTGTACTCGATGTGCACAGCGACGATCCATACCCCGGGATCGACCCCACGTTGCTCGCGCGGATAAGCACGGCGTTGCGGCAACTGGGTGAACGGATGAGCGATAGCCGCTGCGACTTTCTCGCCGCCGCCGATACGGTGGGGCAGCTGCGTAGCCTGGCGAATGATTTCGCTGACTCAAACCACCCCTCGCGGTTGCTCAGCGAACGCTTGGACGAACAACTGACGGATCTGGGCGAGGCCTTGCTGAACTTCGCCAGCCTCGACCACGCTCGCCGCGAGCAGGTACGTACCGTGGTGTATCCGCGCAATTACACTGATGCGGCGCGAAACGGCATCAGGGCGCTGCTCGCCACGTTGGCCGCGGGTGCGGTCTGGTATCTCAGCGGTTGGGATCAAGGGCCCGCGCTACTGGCGGTTCTGGGCCCTTGCTGCACACTGCTGGCGCCGGCTCCCGCGCCTGTCCAAGGCCTCGCCAGCTTTATTCGGGGCACGTTCTACGCCATTTTGGCGGCAGCACTGTGCAAATTCCTGCTGATGCCACAGATCAATGGCTTCCCGTTGTTATTCCTGTTACTGGCTGCGTTCTGGTCGTTCGGGATTCATGCGACGAGCCAACCGCGCTACGCCCTGCAAGGGATTGCCTACCTGATCGGGTTCAATACCTTGGTGAGTACCGGCGATACCGCCTCCTACAATTTCGTCGATTTCGCCAACCAAGCGCTGGCCTGGATCGTTGCAATGCTTGTCTGTCTATTAGCGTTCCAGGTCTTGCCGAAGGATCCCGCTAAACATGTTCGGGCATTGAAACACTCGCTCCACAAGGACACACGCCGGCTACTTCGCCGTGGAGGCAATATCAATCACCCAAAATGGCAAGCGAAACAACAATCCCGGCTAGTCGCGTTGAAAAGTTTGCTTGGCGCTGATAGCCCGCAGGATTACCAAGCGGGTTATTTGTCGCTGCAACTAAGTAAACAATTGAGTCGGCTACAGCGTAACGCGAGCGGTATCGATCCTGAATCGCCCGTCGCCCAATGCGCACAAACCGGCGCCCGGCGGATCGCTCGATATGCTTATCATCCGGCGATCGGTGCTGCCCAGGCCCGGCGCACATCAAGGTCGATGAGCAGACTCGGGGCACATCATCTAGCGATCTGTTACCAGGATTTGGCTTGGCTGTTGGAGTAATACGCGAACGTTGCGCGTTCCCCTTTATTGAGTCAGAACCGCAATCGGAAGGCGGAACGCGCGCAGTAAATGAAAAAAGAGGCCTTGGCCTCTTTTTTCATTCCGCGATTTCAGTGCACTAATCCAAGGCTGGATGAATCCTTACCACCTGAAGTTAACGGAGGTCACCAACTCGCGCTCGTCACCGTAGCGGCAGATGGCAAATTCACAGTAGGTGTACTTTTTGTTGGTCACGTTGTTTGCGTTGAGGGCAACGTCCCAGTTCTTGTCGATCTGATAGCTGGCCATGGCATCGAACAGGGTATAGGCCGGCATCTGCGAATCGATACCCGAGGCCTGGGTCGTTCCCTTATAGCGAGCACCGCCACCGACCTTCAACTGCGGCAAGCCGAGCAGGGCGAAGTTGTAGTCTGCCCATACGGCGGCTTGATGGTACGGCGTATCTTCGCTGCGCTGGCCCACTTCGCTCTGGATCGCACTTTTGGTAATGCGTGCATCGGTGTAGGCGTAAGTCGCAATGACACTCAGTTGAGGCGTGATGTCCGTCTTGGCTTCCAGTTCCAGGCCGCGGGAGCGTTGTTCGCCAATTTGTGAGGCATTGCCGCCGAGGTCAAACTTCAATACGTTTTCTTGGGTCAGTTCATAAACCGCCGCACTCAACAGCGTGTTGCTGCCTGGGGGTTGGTAGCGAATGCCGATTTCGTACTGCTTGCCTTCGGTGGGATCGAAGGTCTGGCCAGGTGCTTCGGATACCGCGACAGGAAAGAATGATTCGCTGTAGCTGATGTACGGCGCCAAGCCGTTATCCGCCTGGTACACAAGGCCCGCACGCCAGGTGGTGGCTTCGTTGTCCTGGTCGAGCTTCTGGCCCGTGGCAAAACCTCTTTGATCCTGGTCGGCCCAGTCATGTCGGCCACCGAGCAACAGCAACCAGTGGTCGTCGAACTTGATCTGGTCTTGCAGGTAGATGCCTGTCTGCAGGGTGTCGATCTGCGAACCGCGATCACGACTTGGATCTTTGTTCACAACCACCGGTTGTCCGTAGTTGTAGTCACCGATATTGATGGAAGACGTGTTGGCCCGGAAGTTATGCGAATCGTACGAGGCATCGTAGGTATCGGCACCCACCAGGAAAGTGTTCTCCACACCCCCGATGTTCCAGCGCGTTTCGACATTGGTGTCGCTGGCCAGGGCCCTGGAGCGTTCACGGCGATCGCTGTACTGCCGGCGCAGGATACCCGTGGTAGCGGCGGCATTGATGGCCGCGGCACTGGTCTGGGCCTGCAGGTATTTCCATTTCACATCCGCTTCGTAGTAACGCAGTTTGTTGCTGATGCGGGTGTGCTCATCGAAACGGTGTTCGAACTCGTAACCGATGGCGGACATCTCGCCATTCATGTCGTCGTAGTCAGGCTCGCCGATGAAATCGTGGCGGCCGATGGTGAACGGCCCGTTGCCGACCCCCTTGACGAGTTGGTAAGGCAGAGGGGCGGAGAAGCGGGTGTCACTTTTTTGATAGAAGGACAGCAAGGTCAGCGACGTATCATCGTTGGGGCGCCAGGTCAGGGCCGGGGCGATGTAGGTCTTGTCGTCGTTGATGTAGTCCTGTTGGGTGTCACTGTCACGCTGGAGCATGGTCAGGCGATAGCTGAGGGTCTCGCTGTCGCCCAGGGGGCCGCTGAAGTCCGCGGTCAGTTGCTTGCGATCGTGATTGCCATATTGCAGGCCCAACTCGTGCAGCGGTGTCTCGGTCGGGCGCTTGCTGACGCCGTTGACGAAGCCACCTGGTGAAAGCTGCCCGTACAGGACCGAGGCCGCGCCGCGAATCACTTCCACGCGCTCCATGCCGTAGGGTTCCTGGACGCCGTCGTAGGAGTTGTTTTGCAGGCGCAGGCCGTCGCGCAGCGAGCCGCCGGTGGCGGACTCCACGTCGAAACCACGAATGCGGAACCGGTCGGACGTGCGGTTGAAGCTGCTTGGCTGGCTGGTGAAACCCGGTGTATAGCTCAGGGCGTCAGCCATGGTGTCCGATTTGCGATCGCGCATTTCATCGGCGGTCACCACGGACAACGACTGTGGGGTTTCAGTAATAGCCGCGTTGGTTTTGGTGGCACTGGTATTGCGCAAGGCGACTTTGCCGGTGAGCGGGGCTGTCGGGTTTTCAACGGCGGCGGCATTGATGTTGATTTCGCCCAGTTGAACCGCTGTGCCCTTGTCGGAGCCATCCTGTGCGGCAATCGCCTGTGCTGAAAAAATGCTCCCCAAAGCCAGCGCAAGGGTGCTCAAGTGAAAGGCTGGATGACGTGCGCCGTAATGTTTTTCGGTGCCAACTGTTGTTTTTTTTCCGAGCATCGAGGAAGTCCTTGAGTTTACATTGTGCTCTTGGGGAGCTGTATGCCCTGATTCTGTTCTACCAGGCAGACCTTCAGGGTAGGTGTCTACTGGCCATATGTTAGCTGTAAATGATAAGGGTTTGCATTAGTATTGTCAGGCTTGTAGGCAATTATTTTAGTTTCGACATATCCTGTCGCCCACTTAATGGCCCCCCTGGCTGAGTACCTGTCGTGTCACAGGACGAAAAATGCCGCGGGGGCGTCCTCGATAACCCATTCGGTCAGGCCTTTTTGGGCATGGAGGGACAGTCATGCTGAAAGCCACCGATGTGCGGCTGAGCTATGGCGAACAGCAGATTCTCAATGGTGTCAGCCTGGATATTCCTGAAGGTTGTTTCACCGCGTTGATCGGGGCCAATGGCTGCGGCAAGACCACGTTATTGAACGTGCTGGCACACATGCTGCGACCGAGCGCTGGCAGCGTGCAGCTGTCGGGCAAACCCTTGGGGCAACATTCGCGTCGAGCGCTGGCACAACAAATGGCGTTGTTACCCCAGCGCACCACATCGCCTGCCGGCATGAGTGTGCGAGAGCTGGTGATGCAGGGCCGCTTTCCCTGGCAGAGCTGGTGGCGCCAATGGTCGGAGCAGGATCAACAGGCCATTGACCGCGCCATTGACCTGGCGGGTATCGGTCCTTTGCTGGATCGTTCGCTGGCCACCTTGTCGGGTGGACAGTTGCAGCGCTGCTGGATCGCCATGACCCTGGCCCAGGATACCCCGGTGATTCTGCTGGATGAGCCAACGACGTTTCTCGACATTGCCCATCAGATCACGCTGCTTGAATTGCTGGTGGATCTGCGTGACCAAGGCAAAACCATCGTGGCGGTCCTTCACGATCTGAACCAGGCCGCGCGTTATGCCGACCATCTGGTAATGATGCGTGCGGGGCGTTTGCTCGCTGAGGGCGCGCCGGCCAAGGTTTTCACGCGGGAAAATCTCAAGGCAGTGTTCGATCTGGATGCGCACATCATCACCGACCCTTATTCCGGTGATCCGTTGTGCGTGCCCCAGACCAATCGAAGCCAGCCGCTGGCCGTGCGGGAGGCGATGTGAATCACGGTTTGCGATTGCCGGTCTGGTTGGGTTTGTTGGTGGCGATTGCCCTGACGGCGCTGCTTCATCTGGCCGTCGGCGCAAAGGACATACCCTGGCAGGAGGCTTGGCAGGCCTTGGTCGCCTATGCGCCGGGCAATCCCGACCAGAGTGTCATTCGTGGCAGCCGCTTGCCACGCCTGCTGGTCGCGATGCTGGTAGGCGCCAGCCTGGGGCTCGCCGGGGTGATCATGCAGGCGGTGGGCGATAACCCGCTGGCCGATCCGGGCATTCTCGGTATCAACAGCGGTGCGGCGTTGTTCGTCGTGTTCGGCTTGCTGGTAGTGCCGGGCAACGATATGTCGATGATTCCCTTGTTTGCGTTCGCGGGCGCATTGGTGGCCTCCATCGGTGTCCTGATGTTGGCGGGGCGGGGGCACAATCCGATTCGACTGACATTGTCCGGGGCGATGATCGCGGCGCTGTTCAGTGCGATTACCTCGATCCTGCTGCTGCTCGATCAGCAGGGGCTCGACAGTCTGCGTCGCTGGCTGACCGGCTCCATCGGCGTGACCGGAGGCTCGATGCAGGCCTGGGTCTGGCCCTACGTCCTGCTGGGCATGTGCCTGTGTCTGGTGAACGTTCGCGCATTGAATGCTCATCGTCTTGGTCCGCAGGCGGCGGCCGGCATGGGCGTCAACCTGTTGAAGATGCGTGTGCTCGGCCTGGCCTCGGTGGTGCTGCTGTCCGGGGGCGCAGTGGCCTTGGCCGGGCCCATTGGGTTCGTCGGCCTGGTGGTGCCGCATGCGGCGCGGTTGTTGTTTGGTGATGACTACCGCCGCCTGTTATTGGCCGCCCCTTTGCTGGGGGCGTTGCTGCTGATTCTGGCGGATATCGCGGCGAGGACCGTGGTGCGCCCATTCGAGCTCAACACCGGCATCGTGACCGCTCTGATCGGCGGCCCCATTTTTGTCGTGCTGGTATTGAGGAAGGTCCGATGATGCGAGCTGGATTGACCTTGCCCCGGACCTATCCGTTGCTGCCCTGGGTGGCGCGACCAATCGACTTGATCTCGGTGCTGGTGCTGGTGGCTGCCGTTATTGCATTAGCGTTGTATGCATTGACCGTCGGCAGTTACTCATTGGACGTTGCCCAGGCATGGCAAGCGTTGCTGGCGCCTGAGCAGGTCAGTTCGACGACGCGCAATCTGCTCTGGGAACTGCGGTTGCCCCGTGTCTTGCTGGCGATCCTGGCTGGCGCCGCCATGTCCCTGGCCGGTCTGTTGATGCAGTCGTTGACACGTAACCCCCTGGCAGCGCCGGGCCTGGTGGGCGTGGAGTCGGGCGCGAGCGTCACCATGTTGCTGATCATCGTGCTCTGGCCGACGCTTCTTCCCCTGGAGTTCTATCCATTGGCGGCGCTCGCCGGCGGGTTGGCGGTGGCTTTCTTCGTCGCGCTGCTGTCCTGGCGCCAGGGTATCTCGCCGTTGCGCCTGATCCTGGTGGGCGTGGGGCTTACCGCCATGCTCAGTGCGGTGGCCGACCTGCTGATCACGTACGGCAACATCGATCAGGTAGAGTCGGCCCTGATGTGGCTTGGCGGCAGTCTGCATCGGGCCGGCTGGGCCCAGGTCCATAGCCTGGGCGTTTGGCTGGTGCTGGCGGGGGGGCCGTTGCTGTTTTGTCATCGCCAGTTGAACCTGTTGCAGTTGGGCGAAAAAGTCGCCCTCAGCCGCGGTCTGAATGTCACAGGGGTCATGATTTCCTTGCTGCTGTGCAGTGTCATGTTAACGGCGGCCGCGGTGGCCAATGTGGGCACCATGACCTTTGTCGGGCTGGTGGCGCCGCACCTGGCGCGACAAATGGCAGGTGACCGTCATGGCGCGTTGATCCCCTTGTCGGCGTTGGTGGGCGCACTGTTGGTGCTGGCCGGCGACACCCTGGGGAGGGGGCTTTTCCCGCCTTTGCAGTTGCCTGCGGGGCTGGTTGTCGCAATCATCGGCGCGCCTTATCTGATTGTTTTGTTGGCGCGTCAGCGCAGTCGCTGAAAACACGGCGATGTTCATTGAATTGTCTGGAGGTAAACGCGTGCGGGAACGGGTAAAGGGTTTTTTTCGAGGTGTGGCCGGCATGCTGTGCGTGCCGTTGGCGTTGCTGGCAGCACAGGCCGGCGCCGCTGAAACCAAGGTGTTCGAGAACAGTTTTGGTCGAGTCGAGGTTCCCGTAGCCCCGCACTGCATCGTGTCTTTGCATGACTTCAGTCTGACGGCCCAATTGCTCGAGCTGGGGGTCAAGCCTTGTGGTTCGACGGGGAGAAAGAAGTTGTTCTCGGATGTGCTGTTTCGTGGAACCCAGGAGCGATTCAATGTGGCGGGTATCCAGTACATCGGCTCGCACCAGTCACCCGACCTGGAGGCTATCGCGGCCTTGAAGCCTGACTTGATCGTGGGGTTGTCGTATCACGCCGACATCAAGGAAAAGCTCAGCAAGATCGCCCCGGTCGTGCTGCTGCCTGCCCGGGAAAGCGACATCAAGACCTACGCCAAGGAGCTCGCCGAGCTGGTTGGCAAGCAGCAGCGCTATGAAGAGATGCTCAACGAGTATCAATGGGTCGTCAGTGAGTTCAAGAAGCGTGTGAAAGATCCTTCGCGCATTACCGTCACGACGTTGGAAGTCTACAGCGATGGCTTTCAACTGATCGGCCGCGGCGGCATGGACGACGTCATTGCCGATTTTGGCCTGGGGCGTGTCGCCGCGTACCGCGAGGCACGGCAGAACGTGCCTTACAGCCTGGAACGAATCGGAGACTTCGACAGTGATTTCATTATCGATACCTATGAAGAACTGCTCGACTCAGAAGCCAGCACAGCGGCGTTTCGCCAGTCTCCCCAGTGGCAGAATCTGTTTGCAGTGAAGAATCGCCAGTTCTTGTACCTCAATCGCAGCCGCTATGCCGATACGATGCAGGGGCTGCTGGGTTCTGCCTATTTGCTGATGTCCCATGTCGCTGAGCGGGAGAGCGTGCTGCAAGGCAAATGAACGTACCATTTGCGATACAAACGATACTAATGACAATGATTCTCTATTGCGATTGTTAGTCGTTTGTATTAGTTTGTGCTCTCGAAAAATACGCTGATTGGAATGGCGGGAGGGCTTTTATGGAAAGCGGTTTGGTGCGTGCACAGGTTCAATCCATGGATGATGTACCGGGTAACGAGCAGAACCTGCCGTTCATTTTCCAGGCTCCGATTGTCGGCGATGCCTGGCAAGCCAGCCAGGCGCAGATCCTGCAGGCAGTGGAGTCCGAGTTGCCTCGTGCCGGTGGTATCTTGTTCCGCGGTTTCGCGTTCAAGGGTGAAGCGGACTTCGAGGCGTTTGCCCGCAGCTTCGGTCATGAGTTGCTGACCTACGACTATGCCTCCACCCCGCGCACCAAGCTCAACAACCGGGTATACACCTCCACCGAGTACCCGGCCCATCAGGTCATCCCGCTGCACAACGAGCAGTCCTATTCGCTGAATTGGCCGATGAAGATCTGGTTTCATTGTGTGCAGGCCGCGCCGGTCGGCGGTGAAACACCCATTGCCGATAGCCGCCTTGTTTACCGACAAATCGACCCCGCTATCCGTCAGCGCTTTGCCGAGAAGCGCCTGATGTATGTGCGCAATTATGGCAATGGCTTGGACTTGCCCTGGCAACAGGCTTTCAGCACCGAGGACCGTTCGCAGGTCGAGCGCTTCTGCCGTGCCAGCAACATCGAATTCCAGTGGAAGGACGACGGTGAGCTTTCCACTCGCCAGGTCTGCCAGGCCGTGGCCCAGCACCCGGTGACCGGGGATTGGGTGTGGTTCAATCAAGCGCACCTGTTCCATATCTCCAATCTTGCAGCGCCGGTACGCGAGACCTTGATCTCCATCGTCGGGGAGCAGGGCGTGCCGCGTAACGTGTTTTATGGCGACGGCTCGCCGATTGAACTGGAAGCGCTGGAGCACATCCGCCAAGTGCTGCAGCGCTGTCAGGTGACCTTTCCCTGGCAGGCGGGTGATGTGTTGATGCTCGACAACATGCTGGTCGCTCACGGTCGCTCCACCTTCCAGGGAGCGCGCAAGGTCGTGGTCGCCATGGCGGAGCCTGCCTCGGCAAGCTGATCGCCTCCGCCTTTCAGAAGGCCGCCGCAATGGGCGGCCTGTTTCGAACAAGCACAATGAAGGACATCAAATGCTCGATCGCCTGATGCATCGCTGCTGGTTGCGTGGAATTCGCCTATCGATGGCCGAAGGTGGCGTAATCGTTACGCACGGATCGCCAGGCACGCTGGATGAAGAGCTCAGTGCCCAGCTTCACGCAAGGGAAGCCGAAGTGCAGCAATGGCTGCAACGGCACCCCGACTATTTCGATGCCCGGCCACTGACGGATAACGAACAGGCCCTCTGGTTTCTTCAGCGCCTGGAGCCTGACAGCTGCGCCTACAACATTGCCTATGCCGGACGGATCAAGCCACGCTTCGTTACCCAGGACTTGCCCCAGCGCCTGCAAGACGCCTGGACGACGGTGCAACAGCGCTATCCGTTGTTGTGCACGCCCTACGCCGAGCGCAACGGTGAGTTGCTGCAGTGGAGTCATCGCGAGCGTGTCCAACCGTTGCAGTGTGTGGCATTGCAAGACGCGGATGCAGAGACGTTGCAGCAACGTATCACTGAGTCGGCCGATCGTCCCTTCAAATTGGAAGACGGCGACGTCAGCCGGGTCGTCCTGTTGAGCAACGCACGCGACGGCCATGTCGAGCACACCGTGCTGCTGGTGATCCATCACATCGCGGCTGATCTGGCCACGTTCTACATTGTGCTCAATGAGCTGTTCGCATTGATCAACGATCAGCTGCTGCCCGCCGTGAATCCCGACGCCTATCGCGACTACTGCAGTGACTTGCATATTCGTAGCGAAGCGGCCGAGCCGGTGGAGCTGGCATGGTGGCAGGCACAGCTGGCCGAAGCCCCGGCCCTGGAGCTACCCACGGATTTCCCCTATGGCAGCACCCAGGCATTCAAGGGTGGGGAATTGTCGGTGCGCTTCGATCCGTCCACGACGGCACGGTTTCGCGCCGTTGCCCGAGAGTGGGGGGTGACACCGTATGTGCTGTGGTTCTCGCTGTTCCAGCAATTTCTCGGCGTACTCTCGGGCCAGGACGACTTCGTCCTGGGAACGCCCAGTGGTTGGCGCTTGCGGCGCGAACACGTCAACCTGCCGGGGTACTTGGTCAACCCGCTGCCCATCCGCTGCCGTCTGCGTCGGGATCTGTCCAGCGGCGAGTGGGCAAGGCAGGTAGACGCCACCGTCAAGCAGGCCCTGCAGCACCGCCATTATCCGTTCTCGCGCCTGGTCAAACAGTTGGATCTACCGCGCCAGGCGGGCAGGGCGCCGCTGTTCCAGCACATGTTCACGCTGAACAAGGAACGCATCGCGCCGTTCGAGCAGTACGTCGACCGCTTGCTCTCGGAGCAGCGAGGCGCGGCCCACGAGTTGAACATGGTGATCATCGACGAAGAAGAAGGATTTCTTTGCCGGTGGCGTTACAGCAAGGCGTTGTATCGCCATGAAACGATCGAACGCTATCGGGACCAGTTCGTCGCCCTGGCCCTTGCGGCGATCGAACAGCCCCAGGTGCCGTTTGCCGAACTCGATTGGTTGGCGCCCGAGCAGCAGTCCTTCCTGAAAGGGGAGGATGTGCCGGTTGCCGTGAGCAACGCCTGGCAGGCGTTCACTGAACAGTGTGGGCTCAACCCCCAGTCGATTGCCCTTCAGGATGAGCAGGGTACGCTCAGCTATGCCGAACTGGGGCGTGCCGTGGTCGCCCGTGGCGAACGTTTGCAGGAGAACTCGAGCCTTGCCGGCGAGCGCATCGCCTTGTGCCTGCCGCGCAGTCGTGAGCTGGTGATGCACATGCTCGCCACGTGGCAGTGCGGCGCGACCTACCTGGCGCTGGATCCGCAGTGGCCGTCGTCCCGTTTGCAGGACATCTGTCAGGACGCCATGCCCAAGGTGTGGATCAGTGAGGGCGAGCGTCCCGAATGGCTGCCCGAGCAGGTCCGGTGGTTGGCGTTGCCGCCTGCCCCCTTGTTCAGTGAATCACCTTTGCGCGCGCCCCTGGCGGCCGATCTTGCCGCTTACGTGGTGTACACCTCGGGCTCCAGTGGCCGGCCCAAGGGCGTGAAAGTCAGCCAGGGCAACCTGATTCATTACGTGACCGGCTGCCTTGAACGCCTGGGCCTGCCGGCCGATGCGAGCCTGGCCAGCCTGGCCAGTTGTGCGACGGACCTGGGGCATACCGCCCTGTTCGGCGCACTGCTGAGCGGCCGCTGTCTGCGCCTGCTGGCCGAGGACTTGGCCTTCGACGCCGAAGAACTGGCTGCTGTACTGGCGCGCCAACCCGTTGATCTGCTGAAAATCGTGCCGTCGCACCTCAACGCCTTGTTGATCGCCAAGGACCCGCAGCGGTTGTTGCCACGGCAATGCCTGGTTGTCGGCGGCGAAGCCCTGACTCACGACCTGGTGACACGCTTGCGCGGGTTGAAAGCCGATTTGCGCATCGTCAACCACTATGGCCCCAGCGAAACCACTGTCGGGGTGTTGACCCATGAGGTCGATGCCAGTGGCGCAGCACCGTTGGGACGGCCACTGGCCAATGTCCAGGTCAGCGTGCGTGGCCCTGACGGTGCCCTGTTGCCAGCAGGCGTCAGCGGTGAACTGTACATCCAGGGAGCGACGGTGGCGCTGGGTTATCTCAGTGCCAGCGACGCCGACCATGCACGCTTTGGTGAGCACGGTTATCGCAGCGGTGACCGGGTACGGCTCAATCACCAGGGGCAGATGGAGTTTCTCGGTCGCCTCGATGAGCAGGTCAAGATCAGGGGCTACCGGGTAGAACCCGCCGAGGTCGCGGCACAATTGCGCGCCATGCCGCAGGTCAGCGACGTCAGGGTGCTGAACTGCCCCACGCCGTTGTCGGGCAATCGACTGGTCGCCTTCCTGGTTGCGCCGCCGGCCGTGCTGGCCGAGATCCAGGCCGCCTTGCAACTGCAATTGCCGGATTACATGCAACCGGCGCAATGGCATTGTCTCAACGCCTTTGCCTTGTTGCCCAACGGCAAGGTCGATCGTCAGGTGTTGTTGCGCCTGGCTGAGCAAGCGGCGGCGCCATCCCATGGGGCAGGGCAGTCGAACGAACAGCCCTTGAGCGCCGTGGAAGCCGCGTTGCTGGACATCTGGCGGACGATGCTTGGCAACCCCGAGGTGGGGCCCGATGACAACTTCTTCGCCTTGGGCGGCGATTCCATTCTCGGCTTGCAAATCATCGCCCTGGCGCGTCAGCAACAGATTCTGATGACGCCCAAGCAACTGTTTGCCGAGCAAAATGTGCGGGCCTTGGCCCGTGTGGTGCAGACCCCACAGCGCACCGTCGAACGGCGCCTGCTCGACATCGCCCGGGAGATTCTCAATAACCCGGACCTGCGAGTCGATGACAATTTCTTCGCGGTCGGCGGCGACTCGATTCTGAGCTTGCAGATCATTGCCCGGGCCAAACAACAGGGCCTGCAGCTCAAACCCAAACAGATCTTCGAATCTCCCACCGTGCGTGGTTGGGCCGAGCAGGCGGTGGACCTTGGCGCGGCGAATGAGCGGCCCGCCAGCGACGCGCCCGAGCCCACCGCGGCGTTTGCCTTGACCCCCATCCAGGATTGGTTTTTTGCCCAGCGACAGAACTTGGCCGAACACTGGAACCAGTCATTGTTACTGGCCCTGGACGAGCCATTGGATCAGGAACGGTTTAGCCGGGCCCTGGCCGTGTTGCTGGAGCGTCATGCCAGCTTGCGCCTGACCTTTGAAGCGTCCTCGCAAGGCTGGCAGCAACGTTATCAAGGTTATTCCCAGGACCAGGTCAACGCGCTGTTCCGGGTGGAGGAAGAACCCTTGACCGAAACCCTGCTGCAACGTTCGCAGCAGGGCTGGAACCTGGCCCAGGCGCCCTTGATCCGCTGGGTGTATTTCACTCAAAGCCGGGAGTTGCTCTGCACGGCCCATCACCTGTTGGTCGATGCGGTGTCCTGGCAGGTTCTGCTGCACGAGCTGGAAAGCCTGTATGTGCAACCGGACGTGGTGTTGCCCGCCGTCACGGCAGGTTTCCATGTGTGGAGCGAGGCTTTGCAGCGCCACCGTGGTGAACCTGAGGTGCTGGCCCAGGTGGATTACTGGCGCGACCAACTGGCCGCTGAGGGCAGCGTGCCTGAACAGGTCAGTGTGTACGGTGAGAGCCGGACGCTGGAGGCGCAACTGTCGGTCGAGCAGACCCGGTTGTTGTTGGGCGATTGCCACGCGGCCTACGGCACTCAAGTCCAGGACCTGTTGGTGGCGGCCTTGGCCGGGACCATTGGACAGTGGCAGGGACGCGAACGAGTCACCCTGGAACTGGAAAGCCACGGTCGCAGCGGCTGGGAGCAAGGTCCCGATCTGTCCCGTTCGATCGGTTGGCACACCAGCCGCTACCCGTTGGCCATCGACACCTCATGGGACCCTGAGCACTCGATCATCGCGGCCAAGGAGGCCCTGCGCCGCCTGCCTGAACAGGGCCTGGGTTATGGACTGCTGCGCCTCGACCCGGCCAACGGCCTGGGAGCGGCCTCGCTGTTGACCTTCAACTACCTGGGGCGCGTTGACCAGTGGCTCGAGGCCTCCAGTCTGTGGCGATTGGCCCGGCCGATCTGCCCAGGCATGCGCGCCGACAGCACCCGCCGCACGCATCTGCTGGATGTCACCGCGCTGGTGAACGAAGGGCGGCTGCACATCGAATGGCGCTACGACCCGCAGATCCACGAGCCCGCGTTGGTCGGCGATTTGGCCCAGCAGTTCCAGCAGCGCATCGCTGCCTTGCTGGAGCACTGCCTGGCGCCCACGGTGGGTCGCGCCACGGCTTCGGACTTCGCTGACTCCGGCTTGTCCGACGATGAATTCCTGGGGCTGCTCGAACAACTCGAGCAGTGATTAACCCTGCGTCCCCATACATACAGGTTCGGATACCGTCAGCATGAACGACAAGGTCAAAGCACTTTCGCGCAACATCGAAGCGATTTATCCGCTGGCTCCCATGCAGCAGGGACTGCTGTTCCACAGCCTGCTGCACCCGGGCAAGGGTATGTACCTGTTGCAATACCGTCATGTCATGGTCATGCCGAATCTCGATCTGGCGGCTTTCCGTCAGGCCTGGGCGCAGGTGGTGGAGCGCCATGAGCTGCTGCGCACCTCCTTTGTCTGGAAGCAGCAGAAGCGCCCGATGCAGGTCGTGCACAAACAGGTCGAATTGCCGATTACCTATGAAGACTGGTCGCATCTAGGCGAAGGCGAACAACAGGAACGCCTGGAGCACTTGCTCAGTGAAGAACGGGCCCAGGGACTGGACTTCACCAAGGCGCCCCTGATGCGGGTCAGGCTGTACAAGCTGGCGCCCGACACTTACCAGTTCGTGCGCAGCTATCACCACATCCTGATGGACGCCTGGTGCTTTTCGATCATCATGATGGACTTCCTCAACGGCTACCGGGCCGCCCAGGAAGGCCGGCGCCTGAACCTGCCGGCGCCGCGCCCGTATCGCGATTTCATTCGCTGGCTGGAAACCCAGAAGCCGGAGGATCACCAGGCGTTCTGGCAACAACGCCTGGCGGGGTTCGACACCCCCAACGAGTTTGGCTTCGGTCATGTCGGCCGGATCCAGGGGGCTGCGGAGCCCGTTGAAGACTGCGTCGAACATCTGGAGCTTGAGCATACCCGGGCACTGCAGAACGCGGCAGCCCAACACGGCATCACCTTGAACACCCTGGTGCAGGGGGCCTGGGCCTTGCTGCTGGCGCGTTACAGCGGCGATCGCGACCTGGTGTTCGGTATTACGGTGGCCGGTCGGCCGGTTCACCTGCAAGGCATGGAAAACATCGTCGGTCTGTTCATCAACAGCCTGCCGCTGCGCTGGACCTGGCGCCCGGATGACGCGCTGGCCCCATGGCTGAAGGCCTTGCAGACCGAGAACCTGAGCCTGCGCGAGCACGAAAGTGTGTCCCTGGCCGAAATCCAGCGCTGGAGCGAAGTGCAGCGCCAGGACCTGTTCCAGAGTTTGTTCGTGTTCGAGAACGCGCCCATTACCGCCGACTTGCGTCAGGGGCAACTGGACTACCTGATCAGCGACATGGCCAACCGCACCCACACCAACTATCCCATCACGGTGGTGATCGTTCCGGGTGAGCGTCTGCATTTGCAATTGACCTACCAGACCGACTGGTTCCTGCGCGAAGAAATCGAGCAGATGTTGCGCCACTTCCGCACGTTGCTGCTGAACATCGGCGCCGCCCTGCACAGCAATCCAGAGACACCGTTGCACCACTTGGCGATGCTCGACGAGCGTGAAATCGCGCACCAGCATCAGGTCTGGGCCGGTGGCGGCCTGGCAGCCGATGAACAACTGCTGCAACCCTTGTACATCGAGCGATTGCAACAACAGGTTCGCCAGACGCCCGAGCGCATCGCCATGGTGCACGGCGAGAACAGCCTGACCTTCGATCAGTTGAACCGCGCCGCCAACCGTCTGGCCCGGCATCTGCGCGCGCAAGGTGTCAACGCCGACGACTTGATCGCGGTGTTCGACGAGCGTGGCCTGGACCTGGTCGTGATGATCGTCGCCACCCTCAAGGCCGGTGCCGGTTGGTTACCCCTTGACCCGCGCAACCCGCCTCAGCGGCTGGCCCAGGTCCTGCGGCAGAGCCGAACGCCGTTGCTGGTTCACAGTGCGGGGCAGGGTGAGCTGGCGCTGGAGGCGCTGGATCTGCTCGAACAGCGTCCCAAGTCCGTACTCTATGATCCTGCGGTATTGAGCCGTTACAGCGATGAAGACCTGAACCTCCCGGTTCACGACCGTTCGTTGGCCTATTGCATCTTCACCTCCGGTTCCACCGGCACCCCCAAAGGGGCCATGGTGGCGCATGCCGGCATGCTCAACAACATCCTCGGCAAACTGCCGGGGCTGGGGCTCGATGCGAGCGATGTCATTGCCCAGACCGCGCCGCAATGCTTCGACATTTCCGTCTGGCAGACCCTCGCCGGCCTGGTGCTGGGGGCGCGCACCGTGATCCTCGGCGATTGCATCGTGCAGGATCCCGATGCGCTGGCGTCGGCCATTGAGCGGCACAGCATCAGTATCCTCGAAGCCGTGCCATCGTTGATGCAGAGCCTGCTCGACGCGGGGCTTGAACGTTCGCGCCTGCGCTGGGTGCTGGCCACCGGCGAGGCGCTGCCACCGGCCTTGGCGCGTCGCTGGTTCGATCGCTATCCCGCCATCCCGTTGATGAACGCCTACGGGCCAGCGGAATGCTCCGATGATGTCGCCTTCCATCCATTGCTCGAACGGTTGCCGGAACAGCGCATCAACGTGCCCATCGGTCGCGCCACGCTGAACAACCGCTTGTACCTGCTCAATGCCGACCTGCAACCCATACCGGCTGGCGCGGTGGGGGAGATTTTCGTCGCCGGTGTCGGCGTCGGCCGCGGCTACATGGCAGACCCGGCGCGCACGGCGGCGGTGTTCCTGCCGGACCCGATCGCCAACGATGGTTCCCGTCTCTATCGCACCGGTGACCTGGCGCGCTTCCTGCCCAATGGTGACCTTGAGTACGTGGGCCGGACCGACCATCAGGTCAAGATCCGCGGGCACCGCATCGAACTGGACGAAATCGAAGCCTGCCTGAGCCGTTACCCCGGCGTCCGGGAAGCGGTGGTCGTCGCCCGTGATGACCAACAACGCTCCAAGGTGCTGGTGGCCTATGTGGTGGGGGATGCGCAAGCGAGCATCGAGGCCTTGCGCGAGCATGTCCTGGGCAACCTTCCGCCCTACATGACGCCGGGGGCATTTGTGTTCCTGGAGCGTTTTCCCCTCAATGGCAACGGCAAGATCGATCGCAAATCCTTGCCCGCACCGGATTTCGCCGCCCAGAGCCAGGCCCGCTACGTTGCGCCAAGCAGCGCGCTGCAAGGCCAGATGGTCGAGGCATGGCAAAGCGTGCTGGGGCTCGGCCAGGTGGGGGTCGAGGACAACTTTTTCGAGCTGGGCGGTCACTCGCTGCTGGCCACGCAACTGATTGGCCTGATCGGCAAGCTCACGGGCAAGGATGTGCCGCTGCGCGTGGTGTTCGAGCGCCCGACCATCGCCGCCATGGCCGATTGGCTGGAGAACCAGGCCGGCACCGTGAAGGCAGCGCCAACGCTGTTGCCGCGCCCTGAGACGCTGCCGCTGTCGTTTGCCCAGCAACGGCTTTGGTTCCTGCAACAACTGGATCCCCACAGCCCCGCCTACAACCTGGCGGGCGCCGTTCGCTTGACCGGCCAGTTGCACATCGCCGATCTGCAGGCTGCGTTGCAGGCTGTGGTTGATCAGCATGAAGTGTTGCGCACCGGTTTCATCAACGAAGCCCAAGGGCCGAGCCAGGTGATCCTGGCCCGCACCGAACTCGATTTGCCGTTGATCGATGTGCCGAGCGAAGAGGCGCTGCACGATTTGCTGCGTCAGGATGCAATGACACCGTTCGTGCTGGAAACGGCTCCGTTGCTGCGCGCCAGACTCTATCGCCTGGCACCGGATGCTTTTGTCCTTTCGTTGAACTGCCATCACATCGTTGCCGATGGCTGGTCGTTGCAGTTGATCATCGATGCGGTGTGCAAGCAGTACCGCGACCTGCGGCAGGGGCTGTCGACAGCGCTGCCGGCGCCGTCGATGCAGTACGCCGACTACGCGCTCTGGCAACACCAATGGATGAACAGCAAGGCGTGCGAGCAGGAACTGGCCTTCTGGCGCGAGCAGTTGGCTGGCGAGTTGCCGGTGCTGGAACTGGCGGCCGATTTCCCTCGTCCTGCCCAGGCGAGCCAGGCCGGTGGGCGTGTTGAACGGCGCCTGCCCGACGCCCTGGCGGCACGCTTGCGCGCCTTCAGTGCCCGCCACGGCTGGAGCAACTTCATCCCGATGCTGGCCGCGTTCCAGCTGCTGTTGCGCAGTCGCGGCGGCGCAGACGACATTCTGGTCGGCGTCCCCGTGGCCAACCGGCACCATGGGGTGCTGCAACCCCTGGTCGGTTGCTTCGTCAACACGCTGGTGTATCGCAAGAAACTGTCGGGTGAACGCAGCCTGCTGCAACTGATGAGTGAGCTGCAAGCGTTGTCCGTGTCGGTTCAATCCCATCAGGACTTGCCGTTCGACTACTTGATCGAGCAGCTCGGCGTGGTTCGGCAGGTGAGCTACAACCCGCTGTTCCAGGCCATGTTCAACTATTTCCCGGGCAATGCCCTGGAGCGTTTCGAATTGACCGATGTGATCGCCGAGCCGTTGGACAACCGTCCGGACAGCGCCTTGTGTGACCTGCATCTGGACGTGCGTGACAGCGAACATGGCATCAGCCTGAGCCTTCAATACAGCAGCGACCTGTTCCGCGAATCGACCGCCCAAGCGATGGCCGAGCAGTACCTGGCCTTGCTCGATGCGCTGCTGGAGCAGCCGGGGCGAGCCTTGGGTGAGCTGGCGTGGCAATCCACCGAAACCTCCCCGGCCCGCATCGAGGGCCCTGGTGTCACGGGCCATCAGGATATTCTCCAGGCCTTTGCGCTTCAGGTAGCCCGTCAACCCGAAGCGCTGGCCGTACTGGCTGGTGATGAGCGCCTGAGCTACGCCCAGCTGGATAGGGCTGCCGAACAACTGGCGGCAACCCTGCAGGCCCATGGCGTTGGCATCGAGAACCGAGTGGCCCTCAGCTTGCCCCGCGACGCCCGCCTGCCCATGGCGATGCTGGCGATTCTCAAGGCCGGTGCGGCCTACGTGCCATTGGCCGAAGACACACCGCCGGAACGTGGCCGTTACATCCTTGAAGCGGCGCAACCCAAGCTGTGCCTGGGAACTGCCACGAGCCTGGCGGTGTTGGCGCAGTGGAACAGTGGCGTGGCGTTGCTGGACATCGATACCGCGAGCGCGACCGACCGCTACAAGGCACCGGTATCGACGGCGGACCAGCTCGCTTACGTGTTGTATACCTCAGGTTCCACCGGCCAGCCCAAGGGTGTGGCAATCAGCCGTGGCAACCTGATGAACCTGATGCTGGCGGTGGAGCAGGTCTTGCCAATGACGGCCCGGGACCGGGTCCTGGCCTTGACCACCGCGACCTTTGATATTGCCATTGTCGAATTGCTGCTGCCGTTGGCACAGGGCGCCAGCATCCTGCTGGCCGATCGCGAACAGGCGCGTGATCCGCAAGCGATCGATCAGCTGTTGATGGCCGGGCAACCGACAATCATGCAGGCCACGCCGGCGACCTGGCGGATGCTGGTGGCGCATACCTCGCGCAGCTGGCAGGGCGTGCGCGCCGTGTCCGGCGGAGAGGCCTTGCCGTGTGCACTGGCCGAAGCCATGGAGGGCCGGGGCGCCAGGGTCATCAACGGTTACGGGCCGACAGAAGCGACGGTCTACAGCACCTTTGAAGTGCGCAGCGGCGGCGAGGCGGGCGTGGAGGTGCCGATCGGGCATCCGGTGGCCAATACCGCCGCCTATGTCCTCGATGCCGATTTGCAGCCGGTGGCCGCAGGGGTGCCCGGTGAACTGTACCTGGCCGGGGCCAACCTCGGTCGGGGCTACTTCGCCGCGGCACGCCTGACCGCGGCGGCTTTCCTGCCGGATCCGTTCGTGCCCGGTGCGCGCATGTACCGCACCGGCGACCGGGTCCGACGCAACAGCCATGGCAGTCTGGACTACCTGGGACGTCTGGACTTCCAGGTCAAGCTGCGCGGTTTCCGGATCGAACTGGGTGAAATCGAAGCGCTGCTGGCCCGTATTCCCGGGGTCCGCGAAGCGGCTGTCGTGCTGCTGGGCAGCGGTGAAACAGCGAGCCTGGTGGGTTACTACGCCGGCGATGCGCTGGATGAAACAGTGCTGCGCAAGGCACTCGGCGCGCAATTGCCGGACTACATGTTGCCGAGCCAGTTCGTTCGCCTGGACACCCTGCCGCTAAGCCCGAGCGGCAAGGTCGACCGCAAGGCATTGCCGGCGCCGCAACAACGCGACGGCCAGCGCGGCACGTTGTCGAGCGAATGGGAGCAGGAGGTGGCCAGGCTCTGGGAGGAACTGCTGGGATGCACCGACATCGGTGCGCACGACAACTTCTTCGCCCTGGGCGGTCATTCGTTGCTGGCGGCGCGTCTGGTGGCACGCATTGCCGAGCAGCATGGCCGGCGCCTGCCATTGCGCACGCTGTTCGAGCAGCCAGTCCTGCGCGATTTTGCGGCGCAGGTGGCGGCCAAGGACGTTGAAGCCGAGGGCATCCTGCGTCCTTTCAAGGAACCCCTGGCACCGCTGCATTTCACCCAGCAGCGCTTGTGGTTCCTCGATCGCTTGCAGGGGGATACCCAGGCTTATCACTTGTCCCTGGCCTTGCGTCTGGAAGGTCACCTGCAACCGGCGTTGCTGGAGCAGGCGCTGACCCAGCTGAGCAGCCGCCAGCACAGTCTGCGGACGGTGTTCAGCGACACGGCCGATGGGGCGCGGCAGTCTGTCGAAGCACACTCGACCGTGCCGTTGAGCTTCGAGGCGCTGGAAACAGACGAACATTCGCCAGTCTTCGCGCTGAAATTGAGCCAGGAAGCACAACGTCCCTTTGACCTGACGGCGCCACCGCTGTGGCGGGTTCGTGTGTATCAGGGCCAGAACCTGAGCGTGCTGCAGGTCACCTTGCACCACATCATTGCCGATGCCCGTTCGCTGGAAGTTTTCTTCGACGAGCTGCAGCTGATCTACCAGGCCCTGCTGGAAGAGCGCAGCCTTTGCCTGCCGTCACTGCCGCTGCAGTTCTCGGACATCGCAGCCAGTTGGCAAAGCCCGGCCGGACAGGCGCGTATCGAATCGCAGCTTGAATACTGGCGGCAGACCCTGGAAGGGGAGCCGCCGGTGCTGAACCTGCCGACCGACAAGCCACGGCCCGCCGAGCAAGGTTATAACGGCCAGCGCCTGCGCTTCAGCCTGCCGGCACCGTTAGTCAGGCGTCTGCGCGAGACTGCGCAACACCATGGGCTGACCGCGTTCGCGCCGTTGCTGGCCGCTTGGAAAATGCTCCTGGCCAGGCACTCGGGCCAACGTGAAATCTGGATCGGCCTGCCAGTCGCCCATCGCCACCAGGCCCACACCGATCACCTGATCGGCTACTTCGCGACCACCCAAGTGTTGCGCAGCCACATCGATGCCCAGCAGCCGGTCGAACAGTTCTGGCAGCAACTGCAAGCCACTCACCTGGCTGCCCAGCAGCATGCGGACGTGCCGTTCGAACGCTTGGTCGAGGCCTTGAACGTGCGCCGCGACCTCAGCCACACCCCGCTGTTCCAGGCGTTGTTCAACCTGATCCAGCGCGATACCGCGAAGGGCGAGGAGCGTTTCGCCGGCTTGTCGGCGCAGCGGCTGGATGTGGAAAGCGACAGCGCTCTGGTGGACATCGGCTTGCACATCGAGCAATACGGTGATGATTGGCAATGCGTGCTGGAATACAACACCGACCTGTTCCTGGCCCGGACGGCCCAACGCTATGCAGACGAATACCTGCACCTGCTCGAAGGCATGCTGGAAAATGCCCAGGCGCGCCTCTGGGACATCGACCTGGCCAATACCGATCATGCCCTGGCCCTGCGCCCATGGAACCAGACGGCCGAGGCCTTGCCCCGCGAAGCGGACCTGATTGCCCGTTTCGAACGTCAAGTGGCGCTGACGCCCCAGGCGTTGGCGCTCGACTGTCAGGATCAGCAACTGAGCTATGCCCAGCTCAACGCTCTCACTAATCGCCTGGCCCATTGGTTGCGTACACGCGGCGTCGGCACGGATGACCTGGTTGCGGTGTGCCTGACGCGAGGCCCATGGTTGCTGCCAACCCTGCTGGCCATTCACAAAGCCGGTGCGGCGTACCTGCCGCTGGACCCACAACACCCGGCGGATCGCCTGCGCTTCATCATCGAGCATGCACGTCCGGCCCTGGTGCTCAGCGAAAGCCTGTGTGGCGATGTGTTGGGCAGCGTCGACACCCTCTGGCTCGATCAGTTGTCGCTGGAGGCGTGCAGTCCCGACAACCCGGTGCAGGCGGTCCACCCCGCGCAACGCGCCTATGTGATCTACACCTCGGGCTCGACCGGTACCCCGAAAGGCGTGCAGGTCACACGGGAGAACCTGAGCAACCTGTTGGCCGGTCTCGATCGGCAATTGCCCCTTGGCGCCGCGGATGTCTGGCTGGCCAGCACCACTTACGCGTTCGATATGTGCAAGCCGGAGCTGTTCCTGCCTCTGGTCAATGGCGCGGCCATACTGCTGGCCCGTCGCGAGCAGGTCGTCGATGGTTACCAACTGTTTGCCTTGCTGCGCCGCGCGACCGTGTTCCAGGCGACTCCCGCCGGCTGGCAGATCCTGTTGGAAACCGCCCAGGCCGACTGGCCGCCGGTGCGCGGGCTGATCGGTGGTGAGGCGGTTCCCGCTGAGCTGGTGACCGAGCTGCGCAGCCGGGGCGTGGTGTTGATCAACGCCTATGGCCCGACCGAAACCACCGTCTGGTCGACCACCCAGGCGCTGCAAGAGGTGCCGTCCGGTGTGGCCGACATCGGCTCGCCACTGCTCAATACCCGCTGCTATGTGCTCGATGAAAGGCTGCGTCCGGTTCCGCTGGGCACCACCGGTGAACTGTATATCGCCGGCGCCGGGGTGACCCGTGGTTATCAGCATGCCGCGGCGATCACGGCAGCGGTCTACCTGCCCGACCCCTATGCCAGCGAGCCTGGCAGCCGCATGTATCGCACCGGCGACCTGGTGCGCCGGCGCGATGACGGTCGACTGGCCTATGTCGGTCGCAGCGATTTCCAGGTCAAGGTGCGCGGGTTCCGCATCGAGCCCGGCGAGATCGAATCGCTGTTGCGTCGTTACCCGGGTGTGGAGGAAGCGGTGGTGATGATCGAGCCGCGCAGCCAAAGCCTGTTCGCCTGGCTGCAAGCACCGAGCCCCGTTGACCAGGCAGAACTGCGTCGGTACCTGGAAGGCCTGTTGCCAGGCTATATGATTCCGGCGGGTTTCATCACGCAGCAGCGCCTGGCCCTCAATGCCAACGGCAAGATCGACCGCAAGGCATTGCCGGCGCCGCAGCCAGTCACGGTACAGGGAGTGGCGCCGCGCACCGAGCTGGAGCAGCAACTGGCCGAAATCTGGCAGGACCTGCTCGAATTGCCGCAAGTGGGGGTATTCAACAGCTTCTTCGAACTGGGCGGGCATTCCTTGTTGGCGATGCGCTTGATGACCCAGGTCGAGAGTCGTTTCGGGATCAGGATCGAGCTGCGCAGCCTGTTCCACAACCCGACGATTGCCGGTCTCGCCGAGCAGATCGAGAAACCCCAAGGGCCTACGACCGACCAGGCCCTGGACGAAATGCAGCGCCTGTTATTAGAGATGGAAGAGTAAGGATGAGTGCGATGACGCAACAAGCTTTCCTGGAGATTGCGCAGCGGCTGGCTTCCTTGCCCGCGGACAAGAAAAAGATCTTTCGCCAGCGCCTGGCCGAGAAAGGCATCGATAGCTGGCGCCTGCCGATCGTTCCCGCCATGCTCGCCGAAGATGGGCGCTTGCCGTTGGCCCAGGCGCAGCGGCGTTTCCTGTCGGCGGAGGCCCTGAGCAGTCGTGCTCTTTACAACCTGTGCTCGGTACTGCGTTTCGACGGCCGCCTCGATGGCGAACGTTTGCAGCAGGCCATGCAACAGTTGACTGACCGTCACCAGATATTGCGTACCCGTTACACGACCGACGCGCAAGGACAGTTGCAGTCTCATTGCGAGGCGCAACAAGTACCACGGCCCAGCGTCGAACCGCTGGCCCTGGCGGCTTGCGAATATGAGCAGTGGTGCGCCGATGAGTACGCCCGGCAACTGGCCGAACCCTTTGACCTCAGCCAGTCGGCGCCTTGGCGCTGGCAAGCGTTCAGCGATGCGCAGGAGCAATCGACCTGGTTGTTCTTCACCATTCACCATGTGGCCTACGATGCCTGGTCGGCTCAACAACTGACCCTAGAACTGGCCGAGGCTTACCGGGCGCTGGCAGTGGATGAGCCTGCCCGGCAACCCGAACTGAGCATCCAATACGCCGACTATGCCGCTTGGGAACAGGAATGGCTGGACAGCGAAAGCTGCCGACAGCACATCGATTTCTGGTGCGCACAGCTGGCCGATGCGCCAGCGCCGCTGGCATTGCCCCTGGACCGCCCACGTCCGGCGCCAGCTCAACGCCGCCACAGCGGCGCGGTGCTTGCCCGGACGCTGTCGCCGCAACTGGCGACAGCGGTCGAGGCGGCTATTCGTAACCATGGGGTGACGCTGTACATTTACGGCCTGGCGGCTTTCAGTTGCCTGCTGTCGCGCTACAGCGGCGAGACCGACCTGTGCCTGGGCACTTCGGCCGCTCAACGCGATCGTCCAGAGCTGGTGCCGTTGATCGGCCCGCTGCTCAATACCCTGGTGATCCGTCAGCGCTTGCACGACAACCCGGACTTCGCCACCGCGCTGCTGCGCACCCGTGACACTGTCGCCGCCGCCTTCGATCATCAGTTACTGCCGTTTGAAAAGGTGCTCGAAAACCTCGAGCGCCCACGGTCTAGTCCGCTGTTCCAAGTCATGTTCGTCCAGGTGGACTTGCCCGAGAGCCGCACCCTGACATTGCCGGGTGTCGCGGTTGAAGTCCTTGATCCGCCGCAGCGTCATGCACGTTTCGACCTCACGCTGCGCCTGATGCGTAGCGCTGATTCGGGCCTGCGTTGTGAGATGGAATACAGCGATGAAGTGTTCGATGCGGCAACGGTCGAGCAGATGCTGGACGACTTGCTGGCGATTCTCCAAGAGGCGTCGAGTCATCCCCAGTGCCGTCTGGCCGAGCTTCCGCTGGCTTCGCCGCCGAGCGAGGTGTGGGGTCCCGCGTTGGGCGCGACTCCCTTGCCATTGGACCAGCAGGTGCTTCATTGGGCCGCGCATACGCCGACCGCTGCGGCCTTGTGCAGCGTCGAGGGAAGCGTCGACTATGCCAGCCTCGGTGCCGCAAGCCGCGCGTTGGCTTCGCGATTGGCCGGGCAGGGCGTTGGGCCGGGGCAGGTGGTTGCGCTGTGCATGCCGCGTTGCGCGGAACAACTGCTGGCGACGCTGGCGTGTTGGCGGCGTGGAGCGGTCTGTCTGTTTCTCGACCCGGCGCAGCCGCCACAGCGACTTGCGCAGCTCTTGCAGGACAGTGGCGCGAGCCTGTGGGTGACATTGGCCGATGCCCCTGAAACCGGCGTCCACATGGCGCGCCTGGTGCTCAGCGCCGCCGACTTGTCCGCCGTGGCCACCGAGGGGCCGGGTGAGAGCCTCAGCCAGCCACACCTGCCGGCCTACCTCATTTACACCTCGGGTTCTACCGGCCAGCCCAAAGGCGTCCTGGTCACTCACGGCAACCTGGCGCATTACGCGAGCGCGGTGGGTCAACGCCTGCAAGCGAAGCCGGGCAGCCGCTGGGCGACGTTGGCGACCGTGGCCGCGGACCTGGGGCTGACGTGCGTGTTCGCTGCGCTGAGCGCCGGCGATCCGCTGATCCTGCCGCCCGCGTCGTTGACCTTCGATCCGCCCGGTTGGGCTGACTTTCTTGACGAACATCCCGTGGATTGCCTGAAGATCGCGCCTTCGCACTTGCGCGGTCTGTTGGCCCTGGACGATGCCCGACGGGTCTTGCCCAGGGATCTGTTGATCCTGGGCGGTGAGGGTTTCGACCCCACCTTGTTCGCACGGGTGCGCGAATTGGCGCCGCAACTGCGCATCTTCAACCACTACGGGCCTTCGGAAACCACGGTGGGGGTGATTTGTGGCGAAATCCCTGCGCTGGACTCGCTGGACTCGGGTCTGTATCTGCCCTTGGGCCAGCCTTTATCGGACTGCCAGCTGCGCATCGTCGACGGCAACGATGTCTGCGTGCCGCTGGGTGTCGCCGGTGAGTTGCTGATCGGTGGCCCTCAGGTTGCCCAGGGCTATCTCGGTCAACCGGAGTTGACCGCCCAGGCTTTCGGTTCCACGGCCCAAGGGCAACGCTTTTATCGCAGCGGTGACAGGGTTCGCCTGGATCGCCAGGGGCGGCTGGTGTTCCTGGGGCGCCAGGACGACCAGGTCAAGATCCGTGGTTTCCGCGTTGAACCGGGCGAAGTCAGCGCCTGGCTCAATGCTCAGCCTCAGGTGCGCGAAGGGGTGGTACTGGCCTGTGAAGTGAAGGGGCGCACGCAACTGGTGGCGTACCTCAGTCCGTCATTGGCGGCCGAAGTTTTGGCGAGCCTGCAAGCCGAGGCCAGGCGCCAATTGCCGGAGCACATGGTGCCCAGCCATTGGTCGGTGCTGGACGCGTTGCCGCTGACGGCCAATGGCAAGCTGGATCGACGTGCATTGCCCGAACCGGCTGAGCACGCGTCGTCCGCTGTCTCCGTTCGGCCACCCAGTGGCGCCACGGAACAGCGCCTGGCGCAGTTGTGGTGCCAGATCCTCGGCTGCACCCAGGTCGGGCGCGAAGATGATTTCTTTGCCCTCGGCGGCGATTCGATTCTGAGCCTGCAATTGATCGGCCTGGCTTCGCGCGAAGGGCTCAAGCTACAACCGCGCGATGTCCTGCAACATCCCACCCTGGCGGCCATGGCCCTGTGCATCGATGGGCGGTTGGACCCGGTGTTGCTGACCGTCCTCACGGCCTTTCGCGAATTGCTTGGGCAGCCCGGCCTGGGGCCGGACGCTGACTTCTTTGCCGAGGGCGGGGATTCGATCCTCAGCCTGCAATTGATCGCGCGTCTGCGTCAGGCCGAACTGCGCCTGATGCCCCGGCAACTGCTGGAAAACCCCACCGCCCGGCGACTGGCCGGGGTACTGACTTCCTCGGTGGCACCGGTCGCACCACCGTTGGCAACCGAAGCCTTGGCGTCGCCGCGTGCACTGTCCCACGCCCAGCAACGGGTGTGGTTCATGCAACAGCTCGATCCGACTGCAACGGCCTACAACGTGACGCAATTGCTGGCCTTGCGCGGTGACTTGGATGTGCCTCGGCTGCAACGCACTTGCCAGACCCTGGTCGCGCGCCATGACGCCTTGCGCTGCCGGTTCTTTGAAGAGCAAGGGCAAGTCTGGCAGCGCCTGGATGAGACTTGCGCTGCAATCTTCAATGTGCATGACCTCCAGGACCTGGATGAGTCGCAGCAGGCCGCGGCCATCGCCACTGCCGCCCAGCGCGTTTTCGACCTGGTCCAGGGACCGTTGCTGGCAATCGATTTGTTTTGTGTGGCGCCGGGTGACCATCGCTTGCTGTTCAATGTGCACCATATTGCCGTGGACGGCTGGTCCATGGGCTTGTTGGTTGAGGATTTTGCGCTGATCTACCAGGACCAGGCCGCGCCCGCGACCACCGGGTTGCTGCCGCTGATCGAAGCTCAGCGGCGCGATCTGGAAGGCGCGCAGGGCAGCCAGTTGCTGGCGTATTGGCAACAACGCTTGCAAGGCCTGAGCAACGAGCCGCTGGAGTTGTCGGACCACTGCGCGCGTCCGGCACTGCAGGCGTACGCCGGTGCTCGCACTGAGTTTGTTTTGCCCGGCTCGTTGAGCGCGGCTATCGATACTCGGGCCAGGGCATTGGGGGTCACGCCCTTCGTGCTGTATTTCGCCGCCTATCAACTGCTGCTCTGGCGTCATGGCGGACGCAAGGACTTTGCCATTGGCTTGCCAGTGGCGGGGCGCGAATCGGCCGAGAGCCAGGCATTGGTCGGCTTGTTCGTCAACACGCTGGCGCATCGGGTACAGATCGATGGCCGGCAAAGCCTGCAATCCTTTATCCACGACCTGAACGGGCGATTGGCCGGTGACCTGGCCCATCAGGCGCTGCCGTTCGAGCAATTGTTGGACATGCTGGATGTCGAGCGTAGCCTGGACCGCACGCCGGTGTTTCAGGCGATGTTCAACTATCAGGCTGACCACCGCGATGCGCGCAGCCTCAGCCTGCCCGGCATCGCCGTGGAGTCACTGGCGTTGCCGGATGGCGTGGTGAGTGCCAAGTTCGACCTGACGTTCAATGTGTTCAGCCAAGGCCGTGGGGCCGATGCCCGCACCGGTTTGATCGTCGAGTACGCCACCGCGTTGTTGCGCCCTGGCACCAGCCAACGACTGGCGGAGGATTACCAGGGATTGCTCGCCAGCCTGGCCAGCCTCGACCTTCAGCAGCGCTTGCTGGAAGTGCCCCTGGGCTCAGTCGCCAGCCTGGCCACGGCGGGCACGTCATCGCTTTTGAGTGGCGAAGCGGATTTCGTCACGCGCTTCGAAGTACAGGCCGCCGTTCATCCTGATCGTATCGCGGTGTGCTGCGCCGATCGCCGCTTGAGCTACGCCGAACTGGATGCCCAAGCCAACCGCCTGGCCCACTGGTTGCTGGCGCAGGGCATCGGCCAGGAATCGACGATTGCCTTCTGCCTGCCTCGAGACGAACGGCTGCTGGTGTGCCTGTTGGGGATCCAGAAAGCCGGTGCCGGCTACCTGCCGCTCGACCCGGCTCATCCACCGGCACGCCAGGCGCAGATTCTCACCCGGGCGCGGCCGCAATTGCTGCTCTGCGATACGCTGTCCGCAGATTTTCCCGGGCACCTGCGTAGCTGTTTGTGGACGGACCTGCCGTTGGCGCAGTGTTCCGCTCAAGCCCCGGCCTTGCCGACGACGCTTGAGCAGTTGGCTTACACGCTCTACACCTCGGGGTCGACCGGGCAGCCCAAGGGCGTGCAGATCAGTCGCGGCAGTTTCGCCAACTTCCTGCTGGCCATGGAAGAGGCGCTGCCATTGGAACACGTGCAGCGCTATCTGGCCCTGACCACCGTGACCTTCGACATTTGCGGCCTGGAACTGTGCCTGCCGTTGGTACGCGGTGGCACGGTGGTACTGGCCGACGATGAAGAACGACAGGACCCCGTGTTGCTCGCGCGCCTGATCCAGCACCAGGCCGTGGATCTGATCCAGGCCACGCCGGCCACCTGGGCGATGCTGTTGCAAGGTGATCGCCAGGTACTGGCCGGGCGTGTGGCCCTGGCCGGTGGTGAGGCGCTGGCGGCGGAGATGGCGACCGAACTCAGGCAATGCGTGGCGCACCTGGTCAATGTCTACGGCCCGACAGAAACCACGGTGTGGTCCACCCAGACGCCGATCGATGCCCTGCAATCGCCCGTCGCACCGATTGGCCGGCCGCTGCTCAACACCCGTTGCCACGTCCTTGATGAGCACCTGTGCGAAGTGCCTCCCGGTTGTGTGGGTGAGCTTTATATCGCCGGTGACGGCCTGGCCCGCGGTTATGCCGGGCAGCCGGGGTTGACCGCCGAACGCTTCATTGCCGATCCGTTCAGCCGCGAAGGCGGGCGGTTGTACCGCACCGGTGATCTGGCGCGTTGGCAGCCCGATGGGCAGCTGTATTACCTCGGTCGCACCGATGATCAGATCAAATTGCGCGGTTATCGCATCGAACTGGGGGAGATCGAGGCCGTGCTGCTCAGCCACCCCGAGCTGTTGCAGGCGGTCGTGACCGTGCAAGGCGAGCACCTGGCCGCCTTCTGGGTCGCCAGTCCCGACAACGCGCCTGACGAAGCCACGATCCGCCACTACTTGCAGGCGCGTTTGCCGGCCTACATGTTGCCGACGCATTTGCAGGCGCTGGAACAACTGCCACTCAATACCAATGGCAAAGTGGATCGCAAACAACTGCCACAGGTGCAGTTGGACGTCGGCGGTGCGGGTGTCGTCCAGCGTGCGCTGACGGCCAGCGAGACACAGCTGGCCGAGGTCTGGGCGGCGGTGTTGAACCGGCCGCAGATCCCTGCCGACGGGCATTTTTTCCAATTGGGCGGACATTCGCTGATGGCGGCCCAGGTGCGTGCGCGCTTGCGCGAACAAGGCCTTGAAGTGCCGTTGCGCTGGTTGTTCGAAACGCCCGTGCTGGCAGAGCTGGCGCAGCGCATCGAAGGCCTTGGGCCTCATCTGGACCTGGCTTCGTTGCAGATTCCTCAGGTCGACCGACAGATCGATCAACCCTTGTCCTCGGCGCAGCAGCGGGTCTGGTTGATGCAACAGTTGGATCTGGCTGACAGCAGCTTCAACATGAGCAGCAACGTACGCTTGCGCGGCCAGCTGGACAGCCACGCCCTGGAGCGCTCGTTGCATCGGCTGGTGGAACGCCATGCCATCTTGCGCACCACGTATCACCAGCGCGGCGGCGAGTTGTACCAGCGGATTCACGAACACCTGTCGGTGGCGTTGCAAGTGATTGCATCGAGCGCGACGCAGTGGCCGGCCGATGCCCGCGACATTGCGCTGCGACCGTTCGACCTCGGCGGCGAGGCACCGCTGCGGGCGGTCCTGTACCGCCTCGGTGAGCAGGACCATGTGCTGCAACTGGTCATGCACCACATTGCCTCCGACGGTTGGTCCGGCGCTGTGCTGGTCGATGAGCTGATCCAAGGTTACGAGGCCTACAGCGCGGGTGTTCTGCCGCCACAAGACGAACTGGCGATCCAATACGTCGACTACGCGGTATGGCAAGGTTCTGCGGCGGTACAGCGGCGTCAGCGTGAAGGCCTGGATTTCTGGCGACAGGCCCTGGCCGGCATTCCCGCGCAAGTGCCACTGCCGTTCGATTTCCCACGTCCGGAGCGTGACAACGGCGCCGGGGCGGCCTTGGACTTTCAATTGCCGGCGGCCACGGTTGGCCGGTTGAAGGCGTTCGCGCAAGACAGCGCAACGTCGCCGTTCATGGTGCTGCTGACCTGTTATGCGGCCGTGCTGCAGCGCGAAACCCAAGGACGTGACCTGGTCATCGGCACGGATGTGGCCAACCGCGAGCATCCTGCCACGGAGTCTCTGATCGGCTTCTTCGTCAATCTGCTGGCCTTGCGCATCCGCCTGCAACCGGAGTTGAGTTTCCGTGAGCAAGCGCAGCAGGTCCGGGAGGTTTGCCTGCAAGCGTTCGCCTGGCAGGACACGCCGTTCGAACGTGTCGTCGAATGCCTGGAGCTGCCACGGGTGGCAAATGTTCATCCGCTGTTGCAAACGTTGTTCGTGCTCGATAACACGCCGCGGCAACAACGCCAACTTGGCCACTTGCAGGTCGAGCCACTGACGGGCGAGCAGCACCATTCCAAGTTCGACATGGCCCTGTTCGCCAGCGAAGACGGCGATGGGATCAGCCTGCGCTGGGTGTATCGCACCAGCCTGTTTCGCCAGGGCACGGTTGAACGCTTGCGTGATGCCTTCCAATCGCTGCTGGACCTGGCCCTCGGTGCGCCAGACAACCCAATCGATACCTTGATTCTGACTCCAGGAGAAGCTGCCGCAATGTCCACGGACAATCCGCTGCAACGCAAAATGAGCAAATTGGGCAAGATGCGCCAGAGCGGGTCGCCTGTTACCCGCGAGCCCTTCGAAGCCCGACCGCTGCGCGAAGGCTCGAAGTTCCCCTTGTCGATTCAACTGCGTGACCGCGAGCTGGCGCCGGCCATCTGGGCTGAAGCCAACCGTGAAAAGGTCGAAAACTGGCTGCTCGAACACGGTGGCATTGTCTTCCGTGGCTTTGATCTGCCGACGCCGGCGGCTTTCGAAGCTTTTTGCCAGGCCTTGTGTCCTCAGTTGTATGGTCAGTACGGTGACCTGCCGAAGGAGGAGGGTGGCAAGAACATCTACAAGTCCACGCCCTATCCCAAGGACCGGATGATCCTGTTTCACAACGAGAGTGCTCATCAGCATCGCTGGCCGCGCCGGCAATGGTTCTACTGCCAGACGCCCGCCACGTCCGGTGGCGCGACCCCGATTGTCGACAGCCGCCAGGTCTACCGTGAACTGCCGGCCTGGCTGCAAGCGAACCTGCGACGCAAACAACTGATGTACGTGCGTAATTTCAGCGCCAGCCTGGACGTCAGTTGGCAGCATTTCTTCCAGACCCAGGAGCGTGCCGACGTCGAACGGATCTGCCGTGAGAGCAATATCGAGTTCCAGTGGCGCGGCGCCAACGATCTGCACACCCGGCAGGTGTGTCCCGCAGTCATCCTGCACCCGTTGACGGGAGAGGAGAGCTTCTTCAATCAGATTCAGCTGTATCACCCGGCCTTTCTCGATGCCGATGTGCGCGAGCAGTTTCTACGCGACGGTGAAGCCTCGATGCCCAGGCAGGTGTTCTACGGTGACGGTTCCGAACTCGAGCCCGAGGCCATCGAGGCCATCAACACGGCCTACGACCGTTGTGCCGTGCGTTTCGACTGGCAACAGGGGGATGTGGTCATGCTCGATAACATGATGGCGGCACACGCCCGGGACCCGTTCGAAGGCGAGCGCAAAATCGTCGTGGCCATGGGGGAAATCTATGGTCGTGACCAAGTGATGGCTGCGCCGGCGCAGACCGAAGAGACACAGGCAGAGTTGAAACCATGATGGACCTTGGACTCACGCTTTCACCCCAGCAAAAACAACTGGCCCAGGCCAATCCGCACGCCTGGCGCTGGGTTCGCATGCAGCTGGCGGGCGTACCCGAAGGCCTCGTCGAGCAGCGCCTGCGTGACGGCTTGCAGCAGCATCAAGCGTTGCGCCTGCGCTACCAGCGTCCGGTCGGCGCCACCGGCCTGCGCCAACGGGTTGTCGAACCTGGCGACCTGCGCCTGAACTGGCGTCAGGGGCGCTCGGGTGACGGGCACGATGAGCAAACATGGCTACGTGATGCCCAGCAGCGTTGCCTGGCCGAACAACCCGATATATTGGCCTGGCTGCTCGACGATTGGCTGCTCTTGGCGGTCCCGGTGTATTCGCTGGACCCGCGCAGCCTGATCCAGTTGCAGGAGCAGTTGCTGGGGCGCGCCGCGTCCTTGGACGCCGACCCTATGCAGTACGGCGAATACGTCGAATGGATCAATGGCCTGCAACTGGACGAAGATGCCGAGCAGGGCGCGCAGTTCTGGCGCAACCAAGCCCTGCAGGAAGTGCCGGGCATGCGCCTGATCGAACGCTATGGCATCGCCAGCGGCAGCCATGCCGTTGTCCGGCTGGCGCTGGCGCAGACACTGCCGGCGGCCTTGACGGCCCTGGCCGAGCGCGAAGGTGTGGCTGTCGAGCCACTGGTCCTGGCTGCCTGGGGGGCATTGCTGGGCAGGCTCAATGGGCAGCAGCACGGCCAGTTGGGTTTGCAGCACGATCCTCGTGATGACTACGAGGAGCTATCGGGCGCCTTCGGGCTGTTCGAGCAGACCCTGCCGATGATGGTGCAGTTGTCCGAGCACAGCACCTTGATCAACCTGGCGCGGCCATTGGCCCGGCAACTGGAAAACGCCGTGGCCTGGCAAGAATATGTCGGCCAGGCCCAGCTGTTGCCAGACTGGCGCGCCAGTTTCCAGACCGGGCTGCGTGTTGTGCATGCACCGTCGCTGCATGGCTTGCAGGTCCTGTCCTTCGATACGCCGGTCGAGCTGCAATTGCAGCTGACGCTCGATGCCCAGGGCAGCGCAGAGCTGGCACTGGCCTACGATTGTGGCCTGTACCGTGAAGCCCAGGTGCAGGTGTTGCTCAAGCGCTTCGCCCATTGGCTTGAACAATTGGTGCAGTCGCCCAACGCTCTCATCCATGGCGTCGATGCCCATTTGCCCGAAGAACTGTCGGCGTTGCCGACCCGTCCCGCCCAGGTGTCGGATCTCGATATCGTCGCCACCGTGCGCGAACACGCCCGGACACAACCGGACCGGCCAGCGCTGCGCTATGGGGAGCAAATATTCTCTTACGCCGAACTCGATGCCCTGAGCGATCGGGTTGCCGGCAGCCTGCGTCAGGCCGGTGTCGGCCGTGAGCAAGTGGTCGGCCTGTATCTGCCGCGTGGGGCGCAGATGTTGATCGCGATGCTGGCCTGCTTCAAGGTCGGTGCTGCCTATCTGCCCTTGGATCCTCAACAACCCCCCCTGCGTCTGGCCGGCATCATCGATGATGCTCGACCTGCGCTGTTGCTGCACGCAGAGGGGCTATCGCCCGATACCTCGGTGAGCACGCTGTGCTGGTCGCAGGCATGCACCGGGCCGGTGTTCGATTCGCCGGTGCAGGGCACGGCGCAAGACTTGGCCTATGTACTCTATACCTCTGGTACCAGCGGCAAGCCTAAAGGTGTGCAGATCGAACAAGGTCAATTGCGCCACTACGTCACGCAGGTGACTCGCGCGCTCCAGTTGCCCGAGGCCGGGCACTATGGCCTGGTGTCCTCGCTGCTGGCGGATCTTGGCAATACCGTGCTGTTTCCTGCCTGGTTGCAGGGCGGCTGCGTGCATGTGCTGGAGCAGTCCACCGTGACGGATGCCCGGGCGTTCGCCGAAGCGCTTCAGCGCTACCCGTTGGACGTGCTCAAGATCGTTCCTTCGCACCTCGAAGCGCTGATGGGCGAACACGCGACCCAGGCGGTGCTTCCGCGCCGGGTCCTGGTGCTGGGCGGCGAGCCGATCAGTGAGCCTCTGCTGAACCGTTTGGCCCAAGCCAAACCCACCTGTCGCCTGTACAACCATTACGGTCCGACGGAGACCACCGTAGGGGTGTTGTGGCGGGCGATCGATATCGACCAGGGCGTGAGTGGCAGTGCCTTGAATCAGGTCTTGGGCGATAACCGCATTCACTTGCTCGATGACCAGCAACGACCGGTCCCACTTGGCCAGGCCGGGGAGCTTTGCATCAGCGGCGCCAGTGTCGGGCGCGGCTATGTGGGCGGTGCCGGAGGCAGTGCCTTTGGTGTCGATCCGCTCAGCGGCAGCCGCTTGTATCGCACCGGTGATCTCGCCTTGCGCCAGGCCGATGGCGCACTGCGCATTCTTGGACGCAATGATCAGCAGGTAAAAATCCGCGGGTTTCGCCTGGAGCTGGCAGAAGTCGAGCAAGCGTTGTTGGCCCAGCCAGGCGTATTGCAGGCCGCTGTCCTGCTGGACGGCGAAGGCGATCATGCACGCTTGCTGGCTTTCGTGGTCAGGGACGAGACCGGGGGGCAGACCACCGAACAGCTGTGTGCCGCCCTGGCTCGCCAGCTACCGGACTACATGCTGCCCAGCGCTGTCCTTGCGCTCAAGACGCTGCCACTCAACAGCAATGGCAAGCTGGATCGCAAGAGCCTGCTCGAACGTGCCCGGCAACGCTTGCAAAGCACTCGCGTGGCACCTGTCGGCGAGCTGGAAACTGCCATCTTGGCCATCTGGTGCGAGGTGCTTGGCGTTGACGACCTGGGGGTGACCGACCACTTCTTCAACGTTGGCGGGCACTCGCTGGCGGCGATCAAAGTGGTATCGCTGATTCGCGAGCGCCTGTCACTCGAATTGCCTACCAACCTGCTGTTCGAACGGCATACCGTGCGTGATCTGGTCCACGGCCTGGGCAACGACGACGGCGGTGGCCCTTGGAAAGTCTTGCATGACGCTGATGAACAGTCGCCGGCCTTGCTGCTGGTGCACGGCGCGCAAGGGCACCTGCAGGCGTATCAGCCGCTGGTAGACAATCTAAGTGGCAAAGTCGCTGTCTTTGGCCTGGCCGCCCTGGAAAATGGCTGGGATGAAGGCGACATGGACGCGTTGCTGCAACAATACGTGGCAAGCATCCCCGTCCAGTTGAAACAGCGTCCGTTGGTGCTGCTGGGCTGGAGCCTGGCGTCGCGCCTGGCGTTGGCGCTGATACCCCATCTGCAAGCCAACGGCTTTACCGTCGAAGGGCTTGTGGTACTCGACCACGATGCACAGCGCAGTTTGGTCGGGGAGGGGGATGAGGCGGGCCAGTTGATTGCCGATTTCGCTTTCTATTGCCGCAGCCACGCCCAGCCCATGGGCGAGTCACTGCGCGAGCGCTTGACGGGGCTGCTGGCCGGTCTTGACTACGCCGAGGGGGTTGCCCGGTTGCTCGACGATGCCCAGGTGCGTGCGCATCTGCAATGGGAAGCCGCCGATGCTGATTTGCTCGCACTATTGGCGCAGTATCGGGCAATCAAGCTGCGTCTGTACGAATATGCCTTGCCCACCGTCGATGTCCCGCTGTGGCTCTGGCGCGGCAATGCCCATGCCGATTTGCGCGCCCAGTGGCAAGCCCATACCCGGCAGACTGTTCACCAGTGGACGCTGGACGTGGGCCATCACGAGATACTCGGGGAGCCGCGCTTGGTCGAAAACCTGTTGCCTTTACTGTTGGAAACCTCTGCCAAGGTGGTGTCGGTCTCATGATCCTATTGAAAGAACTGCTGCATGACGCTCGCTGGCGCATTCTGCTGGCGATCCTGAGCAGCGCCTTGAGTGCCGCCACCAGCATCGGCCTGATCGGCTACATCAACCGCAGCCTGGAACACGGTCTCGATGATATCGGCCGGGGCTTGGTGCTGTTCGGTGGTTTGCTGATCCTGTTGTTCATCAGCGGTGTCATCTCGCAATGGTTGCTGGTGCAGATCGGCCATCGCCTGGTCTATCAACTGCGCCTGCGGCTGGTGGGCAAGGTATTGGGCACTGCACTGGAACGCATCGAGCGGTTGGGCAGCCCGCGTATCTACAACGCGCTGACCAAGGACGTGACCACCGTCGCCACGGCGTTCAAGCAGCTGCCGATCTCCTTGTACAACGGTCTGCTGTTGTTGGCCGGGCTGGCCTATATGGCCTGGCTGAGCCTGCCGTTCTTCTTTCTGACCCTCGGGGTGATCGCCCTTGGGGTGGGGCTTGATGTGTTGCTCGGGCGCAAGGTCAAGACCCTGATGCAGGCCGTACGACGGCAGGATGATCAACTGACCGAACAATTCGAGGCCGCCATCCAGGGCCGTTGCGAGTTGGGCCTGAGCCGGGAACGCCGCCACTTGCTCTATGAACGCAGGCTCGAACCCATCGCGCGGGCCTCATTGGACGCGTCGGTACGGGCCGACACTTTGTGGGCGGTGAACCTGAACTGGACGACACTGCTGGTGTTCGTGCTCATTGGCACGCTGTTCTTTCTCGGCCAGGGGCTAGGGTTGCTCAGCCAACAGGTGGTGGTGGGCTACGTGCTGGCGATCATGTTTCTGCGCACGCCGATCTCGATGATCCTCGACGCCATTCCCGCGGTCATTCGCGGCCATGTCGCCTTGCAAGCCATCGATGCCCTGGCGCTGGGTGAGACGGTGCAGTTCACGACGCCTGCGCAAGCGGCACAACCTTTCGGCGAGTTGCGCCTGTCAAACGTGCGCTATCGCTATCCGGGGCAGAGTGACGAGTTCGCGTTCGAGCTGGGGCCGATCGATCTGTCGATTCGTCGCGGTGAGTTGATTTTCATTGTCGGTGGCAATGGCAGCGGTAAATCGACCCTGGCCAAGCTGCTGACAGGGCTCTACGTGCCAACTTCCGGGCAGGTTTCGCTCAATGGCGTGGAACTCGATGCCAGCACCAGTGAGTGGCATCGCGAGCATTTCGCCGCCATTTTTGCCGACTTCTACCTGTTCGCCGATGTGCTGGGCGAGGCTGGCAACCATGAAGGACTCGAGGCGCGGGTGGATCACTATCTCGACCGCCTGGGGCTGGCTCATAAAGTCGAATTCGCGGCCGGGCGCCTGTCGACCACGGCGCTGTCCCAGGGCCAGCGCAAGCGCCTGGCGCTGTTGTTGCTCATGATGGAAGGCCGGGAAGTGTTCCTGTTGGACGAATGGGCCGCAGATCAGGATCCGGTGTTCCGTCATGTGTTCTACAACGAGCTCCTACCCGAGCTGAAGGCAGCCGGCAAGACAGTGATTGCAATCACCCATGATGACCGTTATTTCGATGTCGCCGACCGGGTCTATCGCCTCGACTACGGCCATCTCGTGGACTATGACCGAACGGCGGAAAACCCGTTTCAACTGGTGAAATAGCGTTGCCGTCAGGCGGGCTGTTCCTGCCGTTTGCACTCATCGAGGGGGCAACTGCTGCAATAGCCGACGCCGGGAAGGCGGTAGCGAATGCAGCAGATGCGCCTCAGGCGCTGCGGCTCGTCGTCACCGATATCGTGGTACTGCACGGGGGCGAACAACGGATTGCGCTGACCGTTGGGGCGCAGGCGGCTGGTCAGGATTTCTCTGGCCGGTGCGGTGCTGTCTGCGTTGGCGAGCGGGTGAAGGTCGATACGGCTGGTGACGAACTCGAAGGTATTGCCGGCATTGCTCCAGAACAACCGGGGCGACGCCCGGGAGGCACTGACCAGGGTTTCGATGACGGGCTCCAGATGGCCTTCGATCAGTGTGTGGAATCGTTCGAAGGCCGTGCAGGGCGGCAAGGGATGGCCCGCATGGGGCAGGTACAGCGCTTGTGGCCTCGCGTCATGGCCCAGTTGTATCCCCGTGTCGGCCAGGGCAAGCGGCAGATCGCATTGCTGGAGCAGGTTGGCCGCCATCACCGGTGCCAGGAATGTGCTGAAGTACCATTTGGACCACAGCGAGACCAGGGCCAGGCGCTCATCGGTTTTGTACCTTGCCTGCAGGTCGTCGACGAAGGCGCTGAAATGCCCAGGCTGGAAGAACCTGTCTCCCGGTACGCCCGTACGAGGATGGCTGCGCAGTTGCAGCTTTTCACCGTAGTCGGCGAGCGGACCGGTGAACAGCGGGGCAAGGCTGGGAATCATCGACTCATCCGTGGACCGCGAATTGAGAGAGGTTATCGTTCAGAAGGGCTCGAAGTATAAACAGGGTGTTGCCGTGATGCGACTGTTCAACGTCGAAATGAAATTTTGAGAAACAAGCATAAATTTTAGAATATTAATGAGAATCGATACCATTAGTATTGTATCGTATGATCCTTCCCGTCATACCCGTCAAGGAGCAAGCAATGAGTTTGGACAGTCCGGATACGCGCTTTCTGGTGGTCGTCAATGATCAAGAGCAGTACTCAATCTGGCCGGATTATCGAAGTGTGCCCACCGGCTGGCGCACGCTCGACGTGAGCGGCAGCAAGCAAGAGTGCCTGGACTATATCGAAAAGGTCTGGACCGATATGCGCCCGTTAAGCTTGCGCCAGGCCATGCAGGAACAAGGACAGGGCTGATCGCCCGCGACAGAGTTTCTTCACCTCAGGAATTCAATATGGAAAGCGTCCAGCCCCGTCTATCCTCCAGCGCAACCTTCACGCTGGAACAGTTTCGTCAGCAAGCGCCGCGTGAACTGAATACCAACCCGTATCTGCAACGCCAGGCCGCCCGTGAGTCGAATGCCCGGTCTTACCCGCGGCGTATTCCATTGGCGCTGCAGGAGGCCCATGGCCTCTATGTCCGCGACACCCAGGGTCAACTGTTCATGGATTGCCTGGCGGGGGCGGGGACTCTGGCGTTGGGGCATAATCACCCGGTAGCCATTGCGGCCATGCGCCAAACGCTCGACTCGGGCTTGCCGTTGCATACCCTGGATCTCACGACACCGGTCAAGGATCGTTTCGTCGAAGACCTGTTCAACGCGCTGCCGGAAAACTTTGCCCGTCATGCGCGCATCCAGTTTTGCGGCCCGACGGGGGCCGATGGCATCGAGGCGGCCTTGAAACTGGCCAGGACGGCCACCGGACGTAAACCGATCCTGTCGTTCTCTGGCGGCTATCACGGCATGACGCTGGGAACATTGAGCCTGATGGGCAACCTGGGGCCCAAGCAGGCCCTGGGTTCGCTGATGGCTGACGTGCAGTTCCTGCCATACCCTTATGACTACCGTTGCCCGTTCGGCATTGGCGGCGAAGCCGGTATCGATGCCGGCCTGCATTTTATCGAGCAACTGCTCAGCGACCCGGAGTCCGGCGTCTTGCCACCCGCGGCCGTGGTGGTCGAAATCGTGCAGGGCGAGGGAGGGGTGATTCCGGCGCCGATCCGGTGGCTCCAGGGCCTGCGCCAGTTGACTCGCAAGTTTGGCGTGGCGCTGATCATTGATGAAGTACAGACCGGCCTGGGCCGTACCGGCAAACTGTTTGCGTTCGAACATGCGGATATCGAGCCGGACATCCTCGTGCTCTCCAAGGCCATCGGCGGCGGCCTGCCGTTAGCCGTGATGGTGTACCGCGAAGAACTCGACACCTGGAAACCAGGCGCCCATGCCGGCACCTTCCGCGGCAATCAGATGGCGATGGCGGCGGGGGCTGCAACGCTACGTCACATCATCAGTGAAGACTTGCCTGGGCACGCCGAGGTCATGGGGCAACGATTGATGGGGCATCTGCGTCGGCTGCAAAGCGATTACGCGTGCCTGGGTCAGGTCCGCGGCCGAGGATTGATGGTGGGGGTGGAGATCGTCAGCGATACGCCGAGCGATAACCGTGTACCGGCAGCGGACACGGCCCTGGCCCAGTCCATCCAGCGTCAATGCCTGCGCCTGGGTGTCATTCTGGAGCTTGGCGGGCGCCATGGTGCCGTTGTGCGTTTCCTGCCGCCGTTGATTATCCAGCCCGAAGAAGTCGACGTGTTGGTTGAACTCTTCCACGTCGCTTTGGCCAATGCGCTGGCAGAAGTCAAGGGAAGGGCACTGCACATCGCGTAAAAACCTGGCGGTGACGCTTGAAGCAATGCCCCGACTTTTCGGGGCATTGTTTTTTGGGTGCGCTCGGCGGTGGGAGTGAGGCGGTATTCAACGCCTCACGGATGGCGTCTACCTCTGCGCTACGTTCCAACGAGGTATCTCTTGGACGCGTTGTTGTTCAATTCGAATCGGAGTCCTGATTCGATGCAACGAATGTCGCGTGGTGGCCTCATATGAAAACGAGCGGCGCTTCGGTTGGAGAGGGGCGACTGCGGTTTTTCATGACGGAGGTGATTGTGTCCATGACGGCAGCTGAGAAAAATCATGTCGACTGGCTGGTCGAACAATCGATGCTCAATGCTGCGAGGAAGCGCGCCAAGCTCTACTCGGGCCAGGGCCGAATGTGGCAGCAGCCCTATGCGCATACTCGGCCTCGCGACGCCTCGGCATTGGCTTCGGTGTGGTTCACCGCGTATCCGGCCTCCATCGTTACCCGCGAAAATGGCACTGTGCTTGAAGCGCTGGGGGATGAAACCTTATGGCATGCGCTGTCGAGAATCGGTATCCAGGGCATCCACAATGGCCCTTTGAAAAGGTCCGGTGGCCTTTCGGGCAGTGACTACACACCGACGATTGACGGCAATTTTGACCGCATCAGTTTCGACATCGACCCGCAATTGGGCACCGATGCGCAGCTGCAAGCGTTGACCCGAATGGCCGCGGCGCACAATGCGGTCGTCATCGAGGATGTCATCCCGTCTCATACCGGCAAAGGCGCGGATTTTCGTTTGGCCGAGATGGCGTATGAAGATTATCCGGGGCTCTACCACATGGTGGAAATCCGCGAGGAGGATTGGCCGCTGCTGCCCGACATTGCCGAGGGCCGTGATGCGCAGAACCTCACCCCGCAGCAGGTCGACGTTCTGCGGGACAAGCATTACATCGTCGGACAGTTGCAACGGGTGATCTTTTTCGAACCAGGGGTCAAGGAAACCGATTGGAGTGCGACACCGGTGGTGATGGGTGTTGACGGCAAGCCGCGCCGTTGGGTCTATCTGCATTACTTCAAGGAAGGGCAACCTTCGCTGAACTGGCTGGACCCTACCTTTGCCGCTCAGCAGATGATCATCGGGGACGCGCTGCATGCCATCGATGTCTCGGGGGCAAAAATCCTGCGCCTGGACGCCAACGGATTTCTTGGCGTAGAGCGCAAACTCGAGGGTACCGCCTGGTCCGAAAGCCATCCGCTATCGATCACCGGAAACCAGTTGCTCGCTGGAGCGATTCGCAAGGCCGGCGGCTTCAGTTTTCAGGAGCTGAACCTGACCGTAGACGATATCGCCGCCATGTCCCACGGTGGGGCGGATCTCTCCTACGACTTCATCACCCGACCCGCCTACCAGCATGCCTTGCTGATGGGCGATGCCGAATTCCTGCGCTTGATGCTGCGGCAGATGCACACCCTCGGCATCGATCCGGGCTCGCTGATTCATGCGTTGCAGAATCATGATGAGTTGACCCTGGAGTTGGTGCACTTCTGGACCCTGCACGCGCACGATACTTACCTCTATCAGGGGCAGACCTTTCCCGGCAGCATCCTGCGTGAGCACATCCGCGAGCAGATGTACGAGCGCCTCACTGGAGAGCATGCGCCCTACAATCTGAAATTCGTCACCAACGGCGTGTCCTGCACCACCGCGAGCATCATCACGGCGGCGCTGGGGATTCGCGATCTCGATGCCATTACGACGGCAGATGTCCAGCAGATTCGCCAGGTACATCTGCTGCTGGTGATGTATAACGCGATGCAACCCGGTGTATTCGCATTGTCTGGCTGGGACCTGGTCGGCGCGTTGCCGTTGCCGGCCGAACAGGTCGAGCATCTGATGGGCGACGGCGACACACGTTGGATTCACCGCGGTGCCTACGATCTGGTGGACCTTGGCCCTGATGCGGCATTGTCGGCCGGCCAGATGCCGCGGCCGAAGACCCTGTACGGCAGCTTGCCAAGCCAGTTGAAAGATCCGGATTCGTTCGTCTCGCAGTTGCGCAAGATCCTCGCTGCGCGCCGTGCCTATGACATCGCCGCCAGTCGCCAGATACTGATTCCGGACGTCGAGCATCCGGGGCTGCTGATCATGGTTCACGAATTGCCGGCCGGCAAAGGTACGCAAATCACCGCGCTGAACTTCGGTTCGACCCCGATCACTGAAACCCTGCACCTGCCCAATATCGCGCCCGGGCCGGTGGTCGACATCATCAATGAGCGGGTCGAAGGCGACCTTACGCCTGAGGGCGAATTCACCATCACACTGGATGCGTTCGAGGGGTTGGCGCTCCGGGTGGTGAGCAGCTCACCGATGATCTAGGGCTTGGGAAAGCGAGGTGGTTGATCGCTCAATCACCCACCCATGCCATAAGTTCTGGTCAGGCTTAGTCAAGGCTTTGTCTATGCTCTGCTCCGTCACCCATGGGGAAGAGCTGGCCTGGATAACCTGCAGCCTTGAGCCATCCGCTACGCTGATCGGAGCTGAGCTTCGATCGCTACCTTATCGATGACCGACCAGACCTCGCGGATCCTGCCGTCCTCGAACGCGTAGAAGACGTTTTCGGCGAAGGCGATGCGTGTCCCATTCACCGCCAGGCCCAGGAACTCCCCAACCGGCGTGCAATTGAAGGCCAGGCGAGCCGCCAACTTCGGTGGGTCGATCACCAGGAATTCAATTGCAAAGCGCAAGTCGGGGATCGCCCGATAATCCGCTTCCAGCATGCTTCGATAGCCGTGCAACCCTAATGGTCTCGCGTTATGAACCACATCCGGGTGCACAAAGTGACCTAGGTTTTCCCAGTCCTGTGCATTCAGGCAGGCGATGTAGTCGCTATAAAGATCGGCAAGGCTCGAGGTCATGGGGCTGATTCTCCTCTCTTTGTCCAAGGTCATACAGGCGTTGCGACGGCGATCGGAGAAAGAGGGCCCGCCGCTTGGCTGCTGGTTGTTTTAAGGCGGCTTAAGTTCTTCCCTCCCTATGACCGGCTACGAGGCTACGCGGTTTTTCCCCTCGTGCTTGGCTTTATACAGCGCGGCGTCCGCTGCTTGCAGCAATAGGGTTTGATCGGTCCCGTTACGCGTCGTCGAGGCCACGCCAAAGGATGCGGTAACGCTGAACGTCTGCATTCCATCCGTAGGGCTCATGCTTTCCAGCGAATCCCGGATGGATTCGGCTCGCAGGAGAGCGTCTTCAATGGAGCAATCCGGCAATATGATGATCAGCTCTTCTCCACCGAACCGGCAGGCGACATCGGTGGCTCTGATTGACTTCATGATCAAGGATGCCGTGCTTCGCAACACCGCGTCACCCGCAGAATGACCATGGATGTCGTTCAGTTTCTTGAAGTTGTCCAGGTCGAGCATGATGAGGCTAAGGTCTACTGCGTCTCGAGTGGCTTTGGAGAGTTCGCGCTTGAGAGTTTCTTCCATGAAGCGACGGTTATACAGGCCAGTCAGCGGGTCTTTAATCGACTGGACTTGCAGGACCTGGCGCATCCTGCCGTTCGCCAGCGCTAGCGCGGTTTGCTCCGCGGCAGCTTCCGCAAACTGGCGGTTGACTTCCTTATCGTCATTTCCGCCAGCATGCTGGATATGCAAGAGTCCCAATGTTTCTCCGTAGGCTATCAAAGGCAGGCACCAGTGAATGTCGCCATCGTCGAACTCTGATTTGTCTGAGTAGTGGGCGCAGCGCAGCTCATGACGATGTTCAACCACATGGGGATGGCCTCGACGTATGGCCCAACAGTCTTTGGGGCCGATGAGGACATCTGATTGAGCCTCGACGTGGCCCCAGCTTGCGGCCGGTTGCAAAGCATCAGCCGAATTGCGGTACAGGTATAGCGTTCCACTACTGCCGTCCAGCAACTGTTGGCAATAAGTGCTGACCAGCTGGAGCGTTTCCTCTTGGCTCATTTCCGTCTGCAGCAGGCGAGCCATTTCTGCGAGCAAGCCTATTTCCGCGTTGCGCCGCTCAAGGTTTTTCAGGCTTTTGCTCAGTTGGGTGCTTGAAGAAAGCGCGCTAGCCGTCGATTCGGCTTGGCGTTTTATGGTCTGGCGCATGGACACGTAGATGAAACGGCCCAGCACAAGCGTAAGCAGGAAGCTTGCAATGGAAACGGCGACGGCCCAACGCAGGTTGGCGTTAAGCTGGTTGTCCAGAACAGCCACCTCCTCGATTTCTGCTTGAATCAGCTCGCTCCCCAGGTCGCGGACCTGGTCCATGAGGTGCTTGCCGTTACCCGTAGCGATTTCGGCCACCGTCGCAGCGGAACCTTGGGTGCCGCGCAGCTTGATCACCATGTCCAGGTGGTCCAGCTTCAGTGCGGACTTCTCGATGAAGTCCTCCACCTTGGCAATTTCAGCGGCCGAATCGTTTCGATAGTTTTCACGAAGCAGCTTGATCGCGTCGGGAAGCTGCGACGTGGCGATGTAATAAGGGCGAAGAAATGTCTCCATCCCCGTTAATGCATACCCGCGTTCGCCTGTCTCCGCATCCACGAGCAAACCTTGTACCGTGCGGATGCCGTCCAGCTGCTTTTCTACCAGGTTGCGGTCGTTACGCGTTTCGTTCGTCCAGAACAGGGTAAACGGACCTACTGCGGCCGTGACGGACATGACCAATGTGGCAGTAGCTGCTGCGAGGAGAAGTCTGGGTGTGCGATGGGGCATCGTCAGCTCCAATGGGATTCACATCTTATCGGCGAGCAAGGTTAATGGCGTAGGTGTATCACGCTAAAACCGTTAGACGGTCAAAAGATTGCATATCCGCTGATCAGAAACTTCGGCCCGCGCCGATTCAAGTGGTGTCGGCTACAGTTCCTTGTATCCGCAGGGATGTATCACGACCGCCACGGAATATTGATCATGACGAAACGCCCTCCGTTCCAATCGCTCGGCTGCGCCGAATGCCGCAACCATGAAGCGTTGGGGTTTGATTTCACCATGGCCTTCCAGCCTATCTTCAACGTCCGGACACGTGCTGCGTTTGCTTATGAGGCGTTGGTCAGAGGCATCAATGGCGAATCGGCTGGCTACATCCTGGGGCTCGTCAACGACAGCAACCGCTACCGATTCGACCAGGCTTGCCGGGTGAAGGCCATCGAAGAAGCCGCAAGGCTGGGGCTGCTGGACATTCCCGATTGCTTGCTGAGCATCAATTTCCTGCCCAACGCCGTATACCGGCCAGAGACGTGTATCCGGGCCACTCTGGAAGCGGCGCGCCTGACCCATTTTCCGCCAGAAAGGCTTATGTTCGAAGTGACCGAAGGCGAGAAGGTGGTAGACCCTGAGCATCTCAAATCGATTTTCGTGGAGTACGAGCGCCAGGGGTTCATTACCGCCATCGACGATTTTGGCGCGGGCTATTCGGGCCTTAACCTGCTGGCCATGTTCCAGCCGCAGGTGCTGAAGATTGACATGGCATTGACCCGAAACATTGATCGAGACTCGGTCAAACAAGCGATCGTCGAAGGAGTCATCCTGGTCGCCAGGCGCTTGGATATCCTGGTCATCGCCGAAGGTGTCGAGACCCGTGAAGAAAGCTCGACGCTGCTAGGCATGGGTATCGAACTGATGCAGGGATATTTGTATGCAAGGCCCGCGGTCGGTCATCTGCCGGCTGGATGCTTCGATGACGGTGTGCAGTAAAGTGTGCGGTAAAGGCGGGCTCGAATCCATAGGTTCGCTACGGCAGGCGTGCTTCACGATCCCATGCAGTTATCCAAGAAATCCGTGAGTATGTCTGTGGATAACCGCGCTGATGCCAAGTGGGCAGGGGGGTTGAACGGGCGCTCAAAAAATGTACAGGCAGGTTGGCATCACCTCCCGCCGTAGGCCATTGAGTTCAGGGCTGTCAGCGGAGGCAGGCGACTAGTAGCCCTCAATCGCTTGAGTCACGAAGTGGCCGGCCAACGGTGATCTTCGCTGCGATCAAATACGAGCAGGCCCCGCAAAGTGCGGAGACTGTCCGAATGACTCGATCAGAAGCTCTGTGAGCATTCGTATCTTCCGTGCCGGATGCTGGCCTGGCGGACGGACCACGTATACACCTGCCGGGGGTGGTGGATACCGGGTCATGATCGGCACGAGCGCCCCTGAGTTCACATGTTCATAAGTCAGGCAATCCGGCAGGTACGCGATTCCGAGTCCCGCGGTTGCGGCAGCCACGAGCGCTATGCCGTTGTCCGCCTTGAAGCGGCCCTGCGGACGAACCGTGATGACCTTGTCACCCACCATGAATTGCCACGCTTCGGTCCCCTGCAGGAGAGCCTCATGGGCCATGAGCTCGTCCGGTGTCTCTGGTGCCCCATGCGCTTTTATGTAGCCTGGGCTCGCGACGAGCTTGGTGTAGATCGGGCCGATTTTCCTCGCGATCAAATTGGAATCGGGGAGGTACCCGACGCGTATCGCACAATCGAACCCCTCGGCAATGAGATCAACGAAGCGATCGCTGTAGCAGGTCTGGATATGAAGCTCGGGGTGACGGTGTGCCATTTGCGCGAGCATGGGCGCGAAATGGGTCGGGCCAAAAGACAGCGGCGCCGCGACGCGTAAGCGACCACGAAGGGCGCCTGTCGGCAGGATCGTTTCTCTGGCTGCCTCGATTTCGGCGCAGACCCTGGCCGCATAATCTCGGAACGTGGCCCCGGCTTCAGTGAGGGCGGCCCCGCGGGTGGATCGTGCAAGCAACTGGATGCCAAGTTCCGCTTCAAGCCGGGCGAGCCTGCGGCTGACGATCGACTTGGATACGCCAAGCCGGAGCGCCGCAGGCGAAACGCCCCCTGCGTCAGCCACTTCCACGAATGTTTGCAGCTCTTCTATATCCAAGTCAGCGTTCCTCCTTGTGCGACACAGCTAGCCTCGTGTTGCGACTACTGCGTCGAAAATGGGAACAGCATAATCCTCGCTTCCGGGCAATGTCGCCAGTGGCGCAGGTTGCCTGGAAACCCAAATCCACTGACAACATCAGTAGACACTTCGTCAGGGCCATGCCCGTCCATACGAGTGAGCGTTGGCTCTCTGGCACACGTGCATCACAACTGAGAACAGGACCAGACAATGACAAGCGAGACTATTCGCAACCCCCATACCGACCAACTCTTATCGCCTGAGAATTGCGCGCTGATCATCATCGATTATCAGCCGATCCAGGTCTCCTCGATTCGCTCGATGCCCCGTGACGAGCTCGTTTTCAACATCACGAGCGTTGCCAAGGCGGCCATCAACTACAACCTTCCTATCATCCATTCGACGGTCAACGTCGCGACCGGTCGCAACAAACCGCCGATTCAAGCGTTGCGGGATGTGCTCGGCCATCTGCCGACTTATGACCGCACCTCGATCAATAGCTGGGAGGACACTGAGTTCAAGCAGGCGGTCAAGGCAATCGGCCGTCGCAAGCTCATCATGACCGCGCTCTGGACCGAAGCCTGCCTGACGTTCCCAGTACTGGACGCAATCCAGGAAGGCTATGAGGTGTATGTGCCGGTCGATGCGGTCGGTGGCACGTCAGTCGCCGCGCACGAGGCCGCCCTTCGTCGAATCGAGCAGGCGGGCGCGAAACTCATCAGCCGTGTGCAGATGTACTGCGAGCTCCAGCGCGACTGGGCACGGGAGTCGACTGTCCCGGGCTTTATGGGTGTCTTCGAAAACTTCGACGGTTTTAACGCTGAGAAGGCGCTCTAGAAGGCGACTCGGCACAACTCAGGAAGCTGTAAACAGGATGGGGGTGGCGCTTGCGAAAGTCGCCACCTTCAGACCGCGTAGAGTTTTTTAGGTCGGACATTCAATCCGGCTGAAACGGCGATGCGCTGAGCACCACGCCAGTTTCGTCGACGTACTGCTGCCAATGGCCAATCAAAGTGGCCAGTCTGTCCGGCTGACTCAGCGCCAGGTCATGGATTTCGCCCGGGTCCTGGCCCAAGTCATACAGCTGCCAGGTCGCCGGCCCTGCGGGGCCGGGGATGTACACGGCTTTCCACTGGCCCTGGCGAATCGCGCGGCGGCCAAACAGCTCCCAGCCGGTGACCGTGTGTTCGTCGTGCACCTCGCCGGTCTCGCCCGACAGGAAGCCCAGCCACGATTTGCCGCGCAATGGCGCCACGGGCTTGCCGCGCCACTGTGTGCCGGGATGACGTACGCCGGCCAGGTCCAGAATGGTCGGTGTGATGTCCATCACTGTGCCGAACCCATGGCTGATGCGCCCCTTGAGCGACAGCTGGGGATAATGCACCAGCGCGGGCACACGAATCCCACCCTCGGTGGTAAATGCCTTGAACAACCGCGACGGCGCCGTTGCCACCTGCGCCCACGACGGCCCGTACCAGACGTAGGAGTTGGCGCGGCCGATGTTGTCCAGGCTGTTGTCGTAATGCTGGTTGAGGTAGGTCAGCAACTGCGGCCCGAACTTGGGGAAGGCCTCCAGCAACGCACCTTCGGCACCGTTATCGGACATGAACACAATGAACGTATTGTCCAATTGCCCTTGTTGGCGCAGGTACTCCACCACCCGGCCGATGTTCCAGTCCATGCGCTCGACCATCGCCGCATACACTTCCATCGCACGGGCCGACACCTGGCGCTGCTCGTCGGTCAGGGCGGCCCATTGGGTGTTCAATTCGATCAGAGGGTGGGGCTCGACATCGGCGTCGATCAGCCCCAAGGCCTTGAGTTTTGCCAGGCGCTCCAGGCGTAGCACTTCGGGGCCGGCGTCGTAGCGGCCACGGTATTTTTCAACGATGTCGGAGGGTGCCTGTAACGGCCAGTGCGGTGCGGAAAACGGCAGGTAGGCAAAGAATGGCCGGGCCTGGTCGCGCTCCTTGAGGTACTGCAGCAGTTTGTCGCCAAAGGCATCGGAGGAATAGAAGTCCTTGGGCAGTTGCTCGACGAAGGTGTCGTCCTCGATATACAGCGCCGGCGTGGATTTGAGCAGGCCCGGCGTGTGCTCGTCATAGGTCGGTTCGAAACCGTAGTGGTTGGCCGCCCCTGGCAACAACGAGAACGAACGCTCGAAACCACGAGCGTGAGGCGCCAGTTCGGCGGTCAGGCCCAGGTGCCATTTGCCGCTCATCAGTGTCTGGTAACCGGCTTCGCGCAGCAGCTCCGGCAGTGCCGCTACCTTATCGTTCAGGTAGCCCTCGTAGCCGGGCTTGCCGATCAGCTCCGGGGTGAGGGCCTCGGCCATGGTGCCGATGCCGGCGATATGGTGGTCGGTGCCGGTGAGCAGCATCGAGCGCGTTGGCGAACAGGTGGGCGCGGTGTGGAAATCGGTCAGACGCAGGCCATTCAGCGCCAGGGCGTCCAGGTGCGGCGTGGCAATTTCCCCACCAAACGCACCCAGGTCGGAGAAACCCATGTCGTCGGCCAGGATCACTAGAAAATTGGGACGTTGCGGCATCAAGGCGCTCCTCGTTAGCAGGCAGTCTTTCAGCAGGCGATAAAGGCCAGGGGCAGGTCGCGGATCTGTTCGCGCACCGGTGGCTGGTAATGGTCATCGCTGGTCAACTCGTGCAGCAGCTCTTCACGCAACTGGTGGAATTCGAAGCTGCTGCGTTGGCGTGGATGGGGCAGGGCAACGTCGACGACTTGCTTGATTCGCCCAGGCCTCGGCTCCATCACCACCACACGGTCGGCGAGAAAAATCGCTTCTTCCACATCGTGGGTCACCAGCACCGTAGTGATCTTGGCGCGGTCACGAATCGCCAGGAGTTCGTCCTGCATCTGTTGGCGGGTCAGGGCGTCGAGGGCGCCGAAGGGTTCGTCCAGCAGCAGGATGCGCGGGCTGGCCACCAGGCCCCGGGCAATCGCCACCCGTTGCGCCATGCCGCCGGATAACTGGTGAGGATAGGCACGGGTGAAGTCGCTGAGGCCCACCAGCTCGATAAAATCGCTGATACGCCGGTTACGTTCAGCCTGGCCGATGGGCTCGTTGACCAGCCCCAGGCCGATATTCTCCGCGACGGTCAGCCAAGGAAACAAACGGTGCTCCTGGAACACGATGCCGCGCTCGCCGCCGATGCCGCTGACCGTTTGGCCGTCGACGCGAATCTCGCCGCTAAACTGGGTGTCGAGCCCCACCAGCAGGCGCAACAGGGTGGATTTGCCGCAGCCGCTGGAGCCGACAATCGCGACGAATTCGCCTTCGGCGATGTCCAGGTTGAATTCACGAATAGCCTCCAACTCGAAGCCGTCGACGTCGAAGGACTTGCCCACATGGTTGAAGCTGACAATCGGTGCGTTCATGCGTGTCTCCAGCGGGTAGCACGGGTTTCGATGCGTTGGCCGATCAAGTTGAGGGCTGCGCCGGTGAGGCCGACCAGGAGCATGCCGCTCATGATCAGGTCCATGCGCAGCAGTTGTTGGGCGCCGATCATCAGGCTGCCGATACCGCCGTTGGACGGCATGAAATATTCTGCACCGATGGTGCCCAGCCAGGCGTAGATCAGGCTCAGGCGCAGGCCGGCGAAAATCCCCGCGGCAGCGCCTGGCAAGATCAGACGGCGCAGCCGCTGGGCCAGACTCAGACGCAGCACCTGAGCGGCCTCGCTGAGCTGTGGCGAGAGGTTCAGCACGCTGCGTTGGGTGGCGATGAGCAGCGGGAAAAACGCCGCGAGGGCGATAAACACCCACTTGGTCAACTCACCCAGACCAAACCAGGCGGTGAGCAGCGGTACCCAGGCGAAAATCGCGATCTGACGCAGGGCTGCCAGGGTCGGTCCCAGCACTCGTTCGCTGCGCCGCGACAGCCCAAGCCACAGGCCCATGGCAAAGCCCAGGCCGCCGCCGAGCAGCAACCCGCCCAGGGTGCGTTTCAGGCTTGTGCCCAAGGCGCCGCTCAGGCTGCCGTCCAGTGCGCCGGCGACGGTGGTGTGCAGCACGAGCCAGGGGCTGACCAGAATGTTTGCGTCTACCCAAGCCTGTTGCGTCGCCACCTGCCACAGACTCAACAGCAGCAGGGGCAGCAGCCACGGTTGCAGGCGCTGCCAGCCTTGATAGCGCGGGCCGCGTCGAATCTGCGCGGTGGCCGGGTGCGGCCAGTGCACCCATTTTTGGTCCAGCCAGCCAATGCCGCGATCCATCACCACGCCGAGTACGCCGATGATCACGATGCACACGAAGACGATATCGAGCATGAACAGTTGGCGCGCCCAGACCATCAGGTAGCCGATGCCTTCGCTGGAGGCCAGCAACTCCACCGCCAGCAATGAGGTCCAGCCGGCCGCCAGGGCCAGGCGTACGCCGGCCATGAATGCAGGCAGTGCGGCGGGCAGGATCAGGCGGCGGATCAACAGGTGGGTGGGCAGGCGCAGTACGCGGGCGGCTTCACGTAAATGGGGTTGGGCGTCGCGTACGCCCACCAGGGTATGCAGGGTCACGGGCACCACGATCGCCTTCACCAGCACCACCAGTTTCAGGGTTTCGCCGATGCCGAAAAACACCATGAACAACGGGATCCAGGCCAGCGTCGGCACTTGCGACAACGCACTGAACGTCGGAAACACCAGGCGCTCGGCGCGCGCACTGAAGCCTAGCAGTGCCCCCAGCAACGCCCCACTGCCAATGCCCGCCAGCAGCCCCCAGGACAGGCGTTGCAAGCTGATTGCCAGATGGCTCCACAGCTCGCCGCCGGCCAGTTCCACCGCGCTGCTCCATACCAGCGACGGCGGTGGCAGAATCTGTTCGCTCATCCAGTGATGGCGGCTGCCCAGCCACCACAGCGCGAAAAGCGCCAAAGGCAGCAGCCATGGCAGCAGGCGTTCATTGATTACCGGCCAGTGCGGCTTGGCGCTGGGGGCCGCGAGCGGTAGGCTCAAAAGTGAAATTCGGGCCATGGAAGACCTCCGTTGTCGCCAATGGCGTTATGTGATTTTGATCTTATAAAAATGCAATCAAGATGATTGAGGGATAAGAAAATCATTTAAAGCCTCTGCCCTGCACGCATCCAATGCATTCGAAGAATATTTTCGATGCTGTTTATGCATAGTCCTCTGGGGCCGGCGTTTTAACTTGCATAGGTCTAAAAGCTATTAAAGTGTGAATTTATAGTATTTAAAGTTTTGCTCAGCGTGTGCCTACTTTCTGCTCCCCAGGCGACCCTCGCCCACAAGGAGCTGCGCTTATGAAATTGCCTTTTAAACGTCTGATCACTCTGTTCGCGGGCACTGCGTTGGCCGGGCTGGTGCATGCTGCCGAACTCAAGGAAATCCGCATTGCCGTGCCTGACCTCAGTGCCGGCAGCCAGCACAGTGGCGGTGGCATAACGGATGTGTTGCGCGAGCAGCAGATCTTCGAGAAAGCCTTTGCCGACCAGGGCATCAAGATTCAGTGGAATTACTTCAAGGGCGCGGGCCCGGTGATCAACGAAGCCTTCGCCAATGGCCAGGTGGACCTGGCCTACCTGGGCGATCTGGCCGCGATCATCGGTCGCTCCAATGGCCTGGATACCCGCCTGCTCAGTGCCACCGCACGGGACCTCAAGCAGTACCTCGGCGTGGTGCCGGGCTCGGGTATCAAGACCTTGCAGGACCTCAAGGGCAAGCGTGTCGCGGTGTTTCGCGGCACGGCCAGCCAGTTGTCGTTCGACGCCGCGTTGGCCAGCCAGGGCTTGAGTGAAAAGGATCTGAAAATCATCAACCTGGATTACAACGCAGCCGGTGCCGCCTTGGCCGCCAAGCAGATCGACGCCACCTGGGGCGGCTCGAACTTGACCGCATTGCAAGCCAAGGGGCTGGCGGAAATAGCGTTGACCACCAAGGACCTCGGTGGCGCCGGCAGCGTGCAGGCGGTTCTGGTGGGCAGCAAACAGTTCGTCGACGAGCACCCCGACGCGGTGGCCAAGCTGCTCAAGGTCCAGCAGCAAGCGGTGCAATGGTTGACCGATGACAACAACAAGCAGGCCTACATTCAACTGGTGTCGGGGCGGGCCAGCTACCCACCGCTGATCCTGACCAATGACTTGAAAGACCAGGCCCTCAGCGAGATCTTCCTGTCGACCCTGGACCCGGTGTTCCTGGGCAAATTACAGGGGGCGGTCGACCTGGCGTCGAAGGAAAAGCTGATTCGCAGGCCGTTCCAGGTGAGTGATTGGGTGGCGCCGAACCTGGCCTCGGCAGGGCTCTGAGTCTGGTGGTGTCCGGGGTATCGCTTTCGCGAGCAAGCTCGCTCCCACATTCGACTACATTCATCCTGACGAAACGCGGTCGGAGGTGGGAGCGAGCTTGCTCGCGAAGAGGCCGGTCAGACCGCCACGCTGATGGCCTGCTGATCCACCTCCAGCAACGTCTCGATCATCGCCTTCGCCGCTGGCGACAAGCGTGAACCGGTGCGGCTGACGATGCCGCAGCGGGCGCTCAGGGTGTCCATGTTCTGTGGCAGGTTGCGCCAGTGCAGCAGTACCAGCGTGCCTTGGGCGATGTCGTCGGCGAAGGCTTCCTCGGTGCCCACGCCGATGGCATTGGACTGCAGCACGATCTTGACCAGCGCCGGGAAATGTTCGGTCTGGATGCTCGGTGAGAAATCCATGCGCCCGCTGAGGTTCGCCAGCAGTTTGCGAACGCCCTGGGAGATCAGCGGTGCCGCCAGTGGGTAATCGAACATGTCGTTGGTCGACAGGCTGTCCTTGGCCAACAGCGGGTGCCCAGGCCGGCAGAAGAACACCCCACGCTTGGGCGTCAGCGCGCGGGTCTGGAAATTCGGGTCGGTTTCGAACTGACGAATGTCGGCGATAAAAAATTCGATCTCTTCTCGGCTCAGGGCGCGGCTGAGTTTTTCCCAGTTATCCACCTGGAAACCGGTGCGGATTTTCGGGTGGGCGGTGATAAAGCGCGCCACGGCGTCGGGCACCAGTTTCACGGCGGGTGCCGGGCCACAGCCGAAGCGCAGGTCGCCGGCGTCGAGCTTGGTCATGCGTGTCACTTCACTGCTGAGCAAGGCTGCGCCATGCACCAGGGTCAGTGCGTGTTGCAGTACCACCTGGCCCTCGGGGGTAGGGCGCAGATCCTTGTGGCCACGGTCCACCAGTACGCAGCCGAATTCCTGTTCCAGCCCCTGGATGCTGCGGCTGAACGCTGGCTGGGTGATGCCCATGGCGTCGGCCGCGCGTACGAAACTGCGGTGTTCGTTAAGGGCGATGAAATAGCGCAGTTGGCGAAGATCCATATGCTTTCCCTGCATTTTAAAAATAGGTCGAAGGCATTTGCGACCAAGGGAGCAGAGGTTTTAAATGCAAGCTCTTATTCCGTCAACGATGCATCCGTTAATTTGCTAGATCAAAATTGCATATTGATAGAGCGTTGCCGGGAAACGTTCCCACCATCAGCAGGCACATGAGGGTCACCACAATGAGCAACGCCGCATTAGCTGTTCAACCCATTGCCCAGGTACTGGACATTCACCCGGTCGCTGGCCGCATCGGTGCCGAGATCCGCGGCATCAGATTGTCCGGTGACTTGGATGCCGCCACCGTCGAAGCCATCCAGCAGGCGCTGGTGCAGCACAAGGTGATCTTCTTCCGCGACCAGACCCACCTCGATGACCAGAGCCAGGAAGCCTTCGCCCATCTGCTCGGCGAGCCTATTGCCCACCCGACGGTGCCGGTACGCGACGGTACGCGGTTCCTGATGGAACTGGACGGTACGCGCGGCCAGCGCGCCAATTCCTGGCACACCGACGTGACTTTCGTCGACGCCTACCCAAAAGCCTCGGTGCTGCGTTCGGTGCTGGCGCCCAAGTCCGGTGGTGACACCGTGTGGGCCAACACCTCCAGTGCCTATAACGACCTCAGCGCGGAGTTGCGCGCATTGGCCGATACCCTGTGGGCAGTGCACAGCAACGAATACGACTACGCCGCGATCAAGCCGGATGTGTCCGTAGAGCGGCTTGAGGAATACCGCAAGGTGTTCACGTCGACGGTGTACGAAACCGAACACCCGGTGGTGCGCGTGCACCCGGTCAGCGGCGAGAAAACCCTGTTGCTGGGGCATTTCGTCAAACGCCTCAAAGGGTATTCGCAGGCGGATTCGACCCAACTGTTCAACCTGTTGCAAAGCCACGTCACGCGTCTGGAAAACACCGTGCGCTGGCGCTGGAGGAGCGGTGACGTGGCGATCTGGGACAACCGCGCCACCCAGCATTACGCCGTGGACGACTACGGCACCCAGGAGCGTATCGTGCGCCGGGTCACCCTCAAGGGCGATGTGCCGGTGGGCGTGCAAGGGCAGTCGAGCAAGACCACCAAGGGTCTCTAAGCCGGCGCAGACTCGACTGTGTGGGCAATGTGGCCCTCGCCACAGGAATCTCACCCCATTGATTCGCGTCGTTTACCAGACGCCGATTTGCACCACTTTCTCCGCCTCCGGCTCACCATAACGAAACCGTTGGCCACGCAGATCGATCTCTGTGTGGCTGATGGTGGTGCGCCGCTTCAGCCCGCGCAGCCACTCGAACAGATACCCCAGATGGGTTTCGCGGACCTCGGCAAAGGCCGGGTCGCTGCCCAGGTCGTGCAGTTCCTGCGGGTCGTTTTCCAGGTCGAACAGCTGTGGACGAAAGCCGTCATAGGCCAGGTACTTCCAGCGTTCGCTGCGCACCATGGTCATGCGGCAGCGGTCGATGGGTTGTGCCAGGCGCTCGCGGGCCGGGGCCTGGAAGGCGTAGTCGTATTCGGCGATGGCGTAGCGGCGCCAAGTGATGTCTTGAGCGTGCAGCAGCGGGATCAGCGAACGGCCTTCCAGGCGGTGGTCGGCAGCGGGCAGGCCCAAGGCGTCGAGGAAAGTCGGCAGGGCGTCGATGGTTTCGACCAGGCGTGCGTCCACCGTGCCACGGCTGATATCGGCAGCGGCCCGCGGGTCACGCACGATCAGCGGAACGCCCACCGCAGGCTCCAGCAAAAATTCTTTCTCGCCCAGGAAGTGGTCGCCGAGAAAGTCGCCATGGTCGCTGGTGAACACGATCAACGTGTCGTCCCAGCGGCCATTGCTTTGCAGAAAATCGAACAAGCGCCCGAGTTGATCGTCGATCTGTTTGATCAGCCCCATGTAGGTGGGAATCACCGTGAGCCGCACCTCGTCACGGGAAAAGTTCAGGCTCTCCTGATGCTGGAGGAACGCTTGATACACCGGGTGATCGCTGGTTTGTCCAGGCTGTATGGGCGCCTGGATATGCTCGGCCCCGTACAACGCGTGATAGGGCGCCGGGGCGATGTAGGGCCAGTGCGGCTTGATGTAGGACAGGTGCAGGCACCACGGTCGCTCGGCTTGCTCGTGGATAAAGTCGATGGCGCGGTCGGTGGTGTAGACGGTTTCCGAGTGCCGCTCGGCGACTCGCGCGGGTCGCCCGGCGTTGCGCATGTGCCAGCCGCTGAGCACCTCGCCGTTTTCACCTTCTGCCGCGTTCGCCCATTCGTGCCACGGGTTGGTGCCGCTGTAGCCCTGCTCGCGCAGGTAATGGGTATAGGGCGCGGACTCGCGTTTGTCGTCGAACAGCGGGCTGTCGGGGTAAATGCCATCGTGACGAAAGTAGGCGTCGAAGCCGACTTCATTCAGCGGCTCGGCCTGCGCGCTGTCGGGGTCGATATTCAGCCGCTGCAAGGCCTCCAGGTTGGGCGTGGCGTGGGTCTTGCCCACCAGCGCCGTGCGGATGCCGTGGGGGCGCAGGTAGTCGCCGATGGTCAGTTCCTCCAGGGGCAACGGTACCGCGTTCCACGCCACCTGATGGCTGCTGACGTAGCGCCCGGTATAGGCCGACATGCGCGAGGGGCCGCAGATGGTGCCCTGGGTATAGGCGCGGCTGAAACGCACACCGGCGGCGGCCAGGCGGTCGATGTTCGGTGTATGCAGATGGGCGTGACCGTAGCACGACAGGTAATCGCGGCGCAGTTGGTCGCACATGATGTACAGCACGTTGCGGACGGTTTGGGGGGGAGGCATAGGGCTTCACCAAGCGGAGGAGAGGTGAGGTTTTTCGCCGTTCGGAGGGTGGGCTGGCAAGTGCATTTGGGGACTGGGTTTGATGCAGTCAATGCATCGGTGTTGCTGCCAACGCTTTCGCGAGCAAGCTCGCTCCCACATTTGGAATGCGTACAAATGTGGGAGCGAGCCTGCTCGCGAAAGCGCCGGTTCACACAGCGAGGTTCTCCAGTGCGCACACATCCTCATCCAGCTCATCGATCTGCTTGATCTGCTCGATCATCGCCTCCGCCAACGGCGACAAGCGATACCCCGCACGGCTGACGATACCGTAGCGGGTGTAACGCTCCTCCAGGTCTTCGGCCAGGCCATCGATCGTCAGGCATATCAACTCGCCGCGCGCCATGTGCAGCACATCACTGTTGGCGCTGACGATGCCGATGGCGTCGGAACGCAGCACCACGCCCATCAGGCTGTAGCCGTTCTCGCATTCGACGTTGGGCAGGTAATCGGGCCGTCCACTGAGGTCGACGATGACCTTGCGCAGGTTCGGCGGGCGAATGGTCACGGCCAGTGGGTAACTCATCAGTTGCGCGGCCGTCACGCTGGGTTGCTGTGCCAGCGGGTGGCCGGCGCGGCAGCAGAAATACCATTTGCGCGGCCGCAAGCGGTAGGTGTGGTAGTCCGGGTGGGCTTCGAAGTGGCGGGTGTCGGCGACGAAGAATTCGAATTCTTCGCTGAGCAGGCGTTTGCCCAGGCTTTGCCAGTCATCCACCTGGAACTGCACACGGGCCCTGGGGTAGCGCCCGATAAAACTGCCTATGGCGCGGGGTATCAATCCCGCCGCCGGCGCCGGGCCGCAACCGAAACGCAATTCGCCGGCTTCCAGGCTATTGAATTGGCTGATCTCGTTGGCCAGTTGCTGCGCGCCACTGACCAGGCGCCGGGCATGTTCGAGCAATACCTGGCCTTGTTTGGTAGGCGCCAGGTCTTTGCGGCCGCGATCCACCAGTTGGCATCCGGCGCTGTGCTCCAGGGCCTGGATGCTGCGACTGAACGCCGACTGCGACAGGTTCACCGTCAATGCTGCTGCGACAAAACTGCGTTGTTCGGCAAGGGCGATGAAGTGGCGGAGTTGGCGCAGATCGATATGCATTTTTCACATCAAAAATATCGGGGAAATGCATTGGCTATGCATTAGGTCGACTCCTTATAAAGGCTATCTCTTATGCAGTAAATGTTCGTAAAAACATAAATAAATAACCTTATGGAATATCTGATGGTGGATATTTCCGGGTTCCGGAGCCGCTTATGAGTCTGTTGAAGCCCGCTGTACCTTGCTCTCCCTGGAGGCTCAAACGCCTGCCCCTGGCCATGTTGCTGGCGGGCAGTGCCAGTTGGACACCCAGCCACGCGGCCGAACCGGCACCCTCGGGTGAAAGCGCCAGCGGCCAACTGGAAACCGTCACGGTGACTGCCCGGCGGCGTACGGAAAGCGCCCAGGAGGTGCCCACGCCGATGAGTGTGATCGGCGGCCAGGCCCTGGAAAGCCAGCGGGTCTATCGGATTCAGGATTTGCAGCAACTGGTGCCCAGCGTCAACGTGGCCTACATGCATGCGCGCCAGTCCAGCGTGTCGATTCGCGGCCTGGGCAACAACCCGGCCAGCGACGGGCTGGAAGGCAGCGTGGGCTTGTATATCGACAACGTGTACCTCGGCCGGCCGGGGATGGCGGTGTTCGACCTGATGGACATCGAACAGCTCGAGGTGCTGCGTGGCCCCCAGGGCACGTTGTTCGGCAAGAACACCACGGCCGGCGTGATCAATATCAGCACCCGCGCACCGAGTTTCACCCCGGAGCGCAGCATCGAAACGTCGCTGGGCGAGGACGGTTACTTCCAGACCAAGGGCACGATCTCCGGCCCGCTGACCGATGAACTGGCGGGGCGTTTCTCGGCCTATCGCACGCGCAGCGACGGCGACATCAAGAACGAATACGACGGCCATGACCTCAACGGTGGCTCGCGCCAGGGCTTTCGCGGGCAACTGCTGTACAAGCCCAGCGAAGCGTTCAACCTGCGCTGGATCGGCGACTACAACGAAGAGGACTCCAGCGCCGGGACCCGCGTGCTGTACAGCACCGGGCCGACCATCAATGGCACCAACCTCTACCAGTCGCGGGCGGCCGCTGCGGGGGCAACCCTGGTGGACGGCACCCATCGCAAGGTCAACCTGGACAGCGACCAGCACGTCACCGTGTTCCAGGGCGGCACCTCCCTGGAAGCCAACTGGACGTTGCCCAGCGATTTCACCCTGACCTCGGTCAGTTCCTATCGCTTCTGGAATTTCACCCCGCGCAACGATGACGGCCTTAACGTGCCGGCATCGTATAACGGCGGCGTGTCGGTGGAAGACAAGCAGTGGTCCCAGGAATTTCGCCTGGCATCGCCCGCTGGTGGCTTCTTCGACTACGTGCTGGGTGCCTACTACTTCGGCAACTCGCTGGACAACAAATCCTTCGTCTCTTACGGACCCCAGGCGGATATCTGGAACGGCACGCCTGCAGGCGCATTGGCCAACGTCAGCACCGTGGGTAACGGGCACATCCGCACCGACAGTTTCGCCCTGTTCGCCCAAGGCACCTGGCACCTTACCGAACGCCTGGATTTCACCGCAGGCTTGCGCGGTACTTATGAAGAAAAAAGCGCCTGGGTGACGCGTAACAGCCCAGTGGGCGGTGCGGCCGTCACGGGCGCTGCCGCGACGGCTCGACGTAATCGCACCGGTGCCTATGACTCCGGCGACCTCACGCAATACAGCGCCAGCCCTTCGGGCTTGCTCAACCTGAGCTACCGCTTGAACGACAACCTGCTGGGCTACGCGACCCTGTCCCACGGCGAGAAGTCCGGTGGGGTCAACCTCGTGGTCGGCTCCGCACCGACTGCCGGGGCGGACTCGCTGCTGGTCGGCACCGAGCGCGCCAACAACGCCGAGCTGGGTTTCAAAAGCACATTGTGGGACCGGCGCCTGCAGCTCAATGCCAACCTGTTCTGGACCCAGGTCAACGGTTACCAGACCAACGCCTATGATCCGGACAATCGCGTGCAGTACCTGACCAACGCAGGTTCCGTGCGCTCGCGCGGCGTGGAAGTGGAAAGTACCTGGCTGCCGATCAAGGGCCTGACGCTGAACCTCAACGGCTCGTTCAACGATGTGCGTTACCTGAGCTACAAGGACGCGCCGTGCCCACCGGAAGTCAGTCTGCGCCCAGGGGCGCCGGCTTCCTGCGACCTGAGCGGGCACCAAGTGGTGGGGGCGTCGAAGTGGATCGCCAATGCCAACGGCGAGTACAAGTGGAACCTGGATAACGGTTTCGAACCCTACGTCACCGGCAGCTATGCCTTCCGCTCCAAGGCCGTGGGCACGGTGGAGGATTCCGACTACGGACAGATTCCCGCCTACGCCGTGGTCAACCTGTCCACCGGTTTGCGCGGCAACTATGAGCAGGGGCAGTGGGACGTGTCGCTGTGGCTGAAAAACGCCTTCGACAAAACCTATTACACCACCCTGTGGACCGGCGGTAACGGCGGCTACGAAGGCCTGCTGGGGAGCCCGCGCACGCTAGGGGTGACCGGACGCTACGACTTCTAGCCCATGGGATAGGTGGCCGGCTTGAACACCCGTGTCACCCGCAGCATCGTCAGCGCCGTCACTCGTGTGCGCAAACAACCCTGTCGAGCCATGCCTTTAATGAATATTTTGCATGCCTAAAAAAGCATCGAAAAACCTTGTTACGGCGCCAGGCCACGCGGGCCGTGGCTTTAGCGTATGCGTGAATTTCAGTTATTCATTTTTGATCTATGTATAACTTTAAAGATTACTTTAAGAGATAAGCGTCTAGCCCCGATCATTTAGCCCTCGACGGCCTTCCACGCAGGCCTGTCGATTTCTGTTTCAAAAACCGTAGGGAGTGAATCAATGGGCAATGTCCAAGCCGCCGCCAGTGCGCATGAGGCGCAATGGCGCCACGCACCGGGTGGTGAGTTGGTCGACCTTGGCCGGCCGCATCGTGCGCCGTTGGGGCAGCTGCGCTTGCAGCGTACCCCCATGCGCTTTTCGAGCCGGCGCGAAGGGATTCTGCTGGGGTTGCTGGTATTAGCCCTGCACGGTGCGGTGATTTATTGGGTGAGTCAGAAGCCCACCCTGGTGCTGCCGATTGTGCCGCCGGAAATCCCACCGATGACCATCGAATTTTCCCAGCCCGCGCCGCCGGTGGTCGAACCGCCGCCGCCCGTGCCGCCACCACCGCCGCCACCTGTGGTCGAGCCACCGCCGCCAGTCGTGGATGAGTTGGCCGCCAAGCCGGCACCGAAACCCAAACCGGTACCCAAGCCAGTACCCAAGCCTGTGCCTAAACCGGTCGCCAAACCGGTGGAGCAACCGCCTGCGCCTCCCACGCCTGCGCCACCGGCTCCCGCGCCAGTCGCAGCCCCCGCACCGGCTCCGGTAACGCCCGCTTCGGCCAACGCCGCGTACCTGAAGAACCCGGCGCCCGAATACCCATCATTGGCCCAGCGCCGGGGTTGGGAAGGCACGGTGTTGTTGCGGGTGCAGGTACTGGCCAGCGGCAAACCGGGTGAGATCCAGATCCAGAAAAGCAGCGGTCGCCAGCAACTCGACGACGCTGCGCTGGCCGCTGTGAAGCGTTGGAGCTTTGTGCCGGCCAAGCAGGGCGATGTGGCCCAGAACGGCTGGGTCAGCGTACCTATCGATTTCAAGATTCACTAACTATTGCTGCGGGGTGTTGCACACGCCGCGGTCTGTCCAGAGGGAAAACATCATGGCATTAGCATCTCCACTTGAATCCATCGAAAGCGCGGTGATCTGGCTGCTGGTGGCCTTTTCGGTCGCAACCTGGGGCCTGGCCTTGCTCAAGGGCGTGCAGTTCGGTCGTCTAAAGGCCCAGGATCGCAAGTTCCACAAACAGTTCTGGGCGGCGTCGAGCCTTGACTCGGCCGCTGAACTGGCCGAAACCCAACCCGGCGCCGCTGCCCGTGTGGCCCAGGCCGGTTATGCCGCGATCCAGGTTGGTGATGCCCCCCACGCTGCCGACCTGAGCCAGGCCATCAACCACCAGGACCGCCTCGAACGCGCCCTGCGCCAACAGATCGTACGGGAGCGCCGCTCCCTGGAAACCGGCCTGGCCGTGGTCGCCAGTATCGGTAGCACCTCGCCGTTCATAGGCCTGTTTGGCACCGTTTGGGGGATCATGGAAGCGCTCAAGGGCATCAGCGCTGCCGGTTCCGCCAGTCTGGAAACCGTAGCTGGGCCGATTGGTGCGGCGCTGGTCGCCACGGGCGTGGGTATCGCCGTCGCGGTTCCTGCGGTGTTGGTCTACAACTACTTCCTGCGTCGCCTGAAACTCACGGCTGCCGACCTCGACGACTTTGCCCACGACTTCTACAGCCTCGCGCAGAAAAATTCATTCCGCGTGCTGCTGCACCCAGCGCTGAACAAGGCCCGTGCCGGCAACCCGCAGAAAGTGAAGGAGGCGTCCTGAGATGGCTTTCTCTACACAAGACAACGATGAGGTGCTGAGCGAGATCAACGTCACGCCACTGGTGGACGTGATGCTGGTGCTACTGGTGGTGTTTATCGTCACCGCGCCGCTGCTGACCAATGCCATTCCCATCAATTTGCCAAAGACCGAGTCAGTGGCGCCCGTGGAACAGAAAGACCCGCTGGTGGTGAGCATTGACGACAAGGGCAAGGTGTTCATCAACAAGGACGAGATCCAGGCGGATTTGCTGGAGTCGAACCTGCAAGCCGCCAAGGCGAAAAACCCGGATGTACGCGTACAATTGCAGGCGGACAACGGGGTGAACTATGGCGAGGTTGCCCGGGCCATGGCATCCATCGAGCGTGCGGGGATCAGCAAGTTGTCGGTGATAACGGCGAAATAGGATCGGGCGCTTGTCTTGGGTTCCTGGCGTACATCTCTCGAACGACGGGCTACATAGAACGTTTGACCGAACGCCAAGTGGCTAATTAGAGTGGCTAACCGTACGGCTGCCGACTGCCATGGACATCCAAATGAGCGATTTATCCCTGCTGCTTGCCTTCATCGCTGCTGCGTCAGTGCTCACTGTGACCCCGGGGGTGGACACAGCCATGGTGCTTCGCGCTGCAGCGACCGGCGGTCGACGTTCGGCGGCGATGGCTGCTATCGGTATCGTGCTCGGGTGTCTGGTGTGGGGAGCCGCGGTGTCACTGGGGCTCGGTGCCCTGTTGCAAGCTTCGGAGTGGGCTTACCTTGCGCTGAAAATTGTCGGTGCCGCGTATCTCGTCTGGTTGGGTGTAAAACTGCTGCTGCGGCCTAGGGCGACGCTGCAAGGGCAGGGGAACGAGAACATGGCGGCCTCTGCCCGTGGCGCCTTTATTCGCGGTTTATTGACGAACCTGCTGAACCCCAAGATAGGTGTCTTCTACATCACGTTCCTCCCCCAGTTTGTTCCGAGTGGCGCGAGCGTGGCCAGTTACTCCTTCTTCCTTGCGGTGTTACACGTGCTGTTGACGCTGGCCTGGTTTGGCATTCTGGTAGCGGCTACGGTGCCGTTGAGCAATTTCCTGAAACGCCCGGCGGCCCTGAAGGCGCTTGACCGACTCACGGGCGGTGTTTTTGTCGCGTTTGGGCTCAAGTTGGCTGTTTCCAATCCGGCTTGAGCCCAATACCGCACTTCGGCGCGAGAGACTCTCGGCCAAATCACTTGCTAATCGGGTTGGCGTCTTCAAGGTCTACAGCACCAACCAGACTGAAATCGTGTTGGGAGAGGACGACAAGCACCTCGACTTCCGGTTATCGATCCTGTGTGCTGGAGAGGCCGAGCCAGAAGGCAGTCGCCAACGGGTTTTTGCAACCGTGGTCCAATGCCACAACCGGCCCGGCCGGGCCTACATCTTCGTTTCCGCGATTAGCTTACGAGATGTTCGCGCTCTGCGTGATGTTGCGCGGGGGAGGCGCATTACCTTCGCTGTTGCTAGGCGCGGATTTCGGCTTCCTGGCATCGGTCAGTTGATAAGCGATCGCCAACCAAATGAACCATCCTGGCATGACCAGCAAGGCAATACGAGTGTCAGGTCTCAATGCCAGCAGACAAAGAACAAAGCCCAGAAACGCCAGGGAAAACCAGGCCATTGGCACGCCGCCAGGCATTTTGTAGGCCGATTTGGCATGCAGCTCAGGTCGCTTTTTGCGGTAGGCGATATACGAGGCCAGGATGGTCGACCAAGTAAAAATCACCAGGATGGCCGACACAGTAGAAACAATGGTGAATGCGGTCATCACTTCAGGAACGATGAAAAGCAACAACACGCCCACCAGCATTAGCAGTGTGGTGAACGCCAGGCTCAGCAGAGGCACGCTATTGCCCGACAGACGTCGGAAAATCCCTGGGGCGTTGTCCTGATTGGCCAGGCCAAACAGCATGCGGCTAGACGAAAATACGCCACTGTTGGCCGAGGACGCGGCAGACGTCAGCACCACAAAGTTGACGATGCCTGCTGCTGCGGGAAACCCGGCCACCAGGAACAGCTCGACGAAAGGACTTTTGTTGGGTGAAACCTGTTGCCAGGAAGTCACTGCAATGATGCAGGCCAGTGCCAGCACATAAAACAGGATGATTCTCAGCGGAATCGAGTTGATGGCTTTCGGCAGGGTCTTCTCAGGGTTGCGGGTTTCGGCGGCTGCGGTACCAATCAGTTCGGTGCCGGCAAAGGAGAAGATTGCCATCTGGAAACCGGCAAAGAAACCGAACAAGCCGTTGGGAAAGGCGGCTTGTTTATCCAGCAGATGGCTCAGAGAGGCAGTGACACCGCTGGGTGAGACAAAGGAGCTGGCAATCAGCACCAGGCTGACGCCAATCAGGGTGACGACGGCAATGATCTTGATGATCGCGAACCAGAACTCTATCTCGCCAAAAAGCCTGACCGTCAGTACATTCAATGCGAACAGCGTCATCAGCATACCGATGGCCGGTATCCAGGCGGGTACATCGGGGAACCAATACTGGAAAAATCCGCCGACAACGACGGCGTCGCCTATCACCGCAACGCTCCAGCTCAACCAATACGACCAGCCAAGAAAGAATGCCGCGCGTGGGCCAAGGTAGGCACCGGCAAAGTCTGCGAAGGTTTTGAAGTTCAAGTTGGAGAGCAGCATTTCGCCCATGGCACGCATGACGAAATAAACAAACAGACCGATGATCATGTAGATGAGGATGATCGACGTGCCAGAGAGGGCGATGATCTTCCCGGAACCCATGAACAGGCCCGTACCGATGGCACCTCCCATGGCCATTAATTGAATGTGACGGTTGCTGAGCGTGCGCTGCAGCGCGGGCTGTTCAGTCAGCCCTGATGGGATTGATTTCATTACAAAACCTCTTGATTTTATGTTTTTGAGTTTTGGCAGAAAGGTGGATGTCTTGCGTACTTGTTAGGGATGCAACGGCTATTGACGGTGGTGGTTTGCGGACGGCGAGATTTGCCGCGTACTCGCAGGGGTGAGTTGCCCCTTGGCACTTTGCCCAGGGGCATCACCTATGGCTTTCAACTCACTGCGCGCGGGCGTGAAGGGGCGATCGCTGGTTGCCGATCGAGAATTTGGTAGAGGTCTTTTATGTTGGCGGGTGTCGGCACGAGATGGATGCGCTCACCGATTGCATGCTCCTGCGCCAGGTCCAGCATGTAGCGCAGCGACGAAAAGTCTTCGAGGGCAAAACCCACCGAATCGAACACGGTGACCTGTGCGTCGTTCTCGCGGCCCTGGATTGCGCCCTGAACAATCCGGAAAAACTCGACGACGGGGAAGTCGGCTTCCAATTGCTGGATATCACCCTCGATCCGGGTCTGAGGTTCAAATTCAACGATGACCCGGGCATTGCGCAAGATCTCGGCGTGCAGTTCGGTTTTCCCCGGACAGTCCCCACCTACGGCATTGATATGCATGCCGGGTTCGATCATCTCGGGCGTCAGAATCGTTGCATAGGCTTTATCGGCGGTGACCGTGGTGACGATGTCTGCGCCCTTGACCGCTTCCTGAGCAGAGCTGGCCAGAATCACCTCGAGATCCGGGAATGCGGACAGGTTGCGCTTGAGCTTGAGCGAGGCGTCACGATCGATATCGAATATCCGCAGTTCCTTGATAGCGAGCATTTCATGGAAGGCGAGGGCCTGGAATTCGCTCTGGGCGCCATTGCCGATGATTGCCATGCTGCTTGCATCTGGACGCGCCAGGGACTTCGCGACCAAGGCCGAGGTCGCTGCGGTGCGCACCGCGGTGGTCAGCGTCAGTTCACTGAGCAGGGTTGGATAGCCACTGTGGACATCGGCCAGGACACCGAAGGCCATGACCGTCAGCAGGTTGCTTCGACCGTTGTCCGGATGGCCATTGACGTATTTGAACGAGTACTGCTGGCCATCGTCGGTCGGCATCAACTCGATCACACCGTTGGCCGAGTGATTGGCGGTGCGGGGCGATTTATCAAACTGCGCCCAACGTGAATAGTCAGCTTCGATGTAATCGGCCATTTCGCGGATTGCCCGGCGGATGCCCACCGTGGCGAACAGGCGTGCGGCATGATCGACGTCTATAAAAAGAGTCATGTTTTTATTCTCCGGTTCAGTAGTAGCAACGTTGCGGGGCAGGGGACGGTTCAGGTGCGCTTGCTCTCGAAACCATGCAGCACATTGACTGCATTGATTCCGATTTCATCGACCATATAGCCGCCCTCCATCACGAACAGAGTGGGGCAGCCCACACCCGCTATCAGCTCGCCGATGCCGATGAAATCGTCGCTTTCCAGCAGGAAGTGGCTGATGGGGTCGTCCTTGAATGTGTCGACGCCGAGTGAAATGACCAGCACTTCAGGGGCGAATTGCTGAAGTTTCTTGCAGGCGTGGAGCAGGGCATTGCGATAGCTTTCCCAGGTGGTGTTTTTCGGCAACGGGTAGTTGAGGTTGTAACCTTCGCCCTGGCCGGCGCCGACTTCGTGACTGAAGCCTGAGTAGTACGGATAAGACACCGTGGGTTCGCCGTGCAGCGACACGAACATGACGTCGCTGCGCCCGTAGAAGATGTTTTGAGTGCCGTTGCCATGATGGAAATCGACGTCCAGTACCGCGACACGTTTCGCGCCTTGAGTGATGGCCTGTTGTGCGGCAATGGCCGCGTTGTTGAGGTAGCAATAGCCGCCCATGTATTCACGTGCTGCGTGATGCCCAGGCGGGCGGCACAGGGCGAAGGCACTGTCGTGGCCTTCATCGATCAGCGCCAGGCCGGTGAGGGCGATGTCTGCGCTGGTCTTTACCGCTTGCCATGTGGTCGCGGTAATCGGGGACCCGGCATCCATGGCGAAGAAACCGAGTTTTCCGTCGATGAAAGTCGGGACTTGATCGTTGGACAAATCGCGCACTGGCCATACCAGCGGCAAGGCATCGTGAGTACGTCCGGTCGCACACCATTGTGACCAGGCGCTTTCAAGGAAACTGACGTAGCGCTCGCTGTGCGCATTGACGTAGCACGCCCGGTCAAATGCTCGTGGTTCGACGATCTGGCCAAGGCCTACCTGCTTGACCCGATCATGGACAGTGTCGGCCCGGCTGGGTTGTTCGAACGACGGCTTGAGTACGCCGTCTTTCAATTCGGTGCCATGGTGCAAACGATGGGAATCACTGAAAACTGTAAACATTCTGCGCATCCGTCAATTCGAAACAGTGCAAATATTCTGTTCCGCTACGCAGGCGCTTTCTTTGCTTTATATTCGCAGTCTGCTAGATTTTTCGGGTGTTTTTACTCAGGAATTGCGAAATGCAGAAAAAATCATCCAAACGCATCAGTCTCGACGAGACTGACTTGGCGATACTCAAGTTGCTGCAAGATGATGCGAGCATTTCCAACGCCGAGCTCAGTGAGCGCCTGTCGTTAAGCCTCACGCCTTGCTGGCGACGGCGCAAGAGGATGGAGGAAGCGGGCGTGATCAAGGGCTATCAGGCCAACCTTGATCGACGAATGCTGGGGTTGGATATCATGGCGTTCGTGCACATTCGTTTTTCCACCCACGCCGATCACGCGCCTGACGCCTTCGAGGCGGTGATTGCGCAATTGCCTGAAGTGTTGTCTTGTCACAAGATCACCGGGGATGCCGATTACGTGCTGCAAGTGCTGGCAGAGGATCTTGATAGCTACAGTGACTTTATCGAGCAGGTGCTACGGCGCCAGGTGGGTATTGCCTCGATCCAGTCCAGCCTGGCCTTGCGCGAGGTCAAGACCAGTAACCGCATAGCGATACCCAAATCCAGCAGGGACTAAAGCCTGATGCCGCGCTCGCCCAGCCGGGTGTCGTAGTCGGTTTGATCGTGTAGGGCGCTCGGTTGGCTGAAATCCTCCACGGCCGCGAGCGAAGCGGGCGCGTTGCGACTATGCTCATTGCCACTGCAGGCAATGTATTGGTTTCAATGATCGGCCGCCAAGGGAAGGAGTCTGTATGTGTCTGGTTCTACATGTCCGGTTCTATTGTTGGAATGACCGAATGAGCAATCTGGCAACAGGTGTCCATCGGCGCATTTTGATCCCTGGGCGACCCATCCTCAATTCGTGAGCATGTGCGTGAGACTTTTGGTCTGGCCGCTAGAGGCCGCCCGACTACGAGCTCAAGTTGAATGCCTGCTCCAATTTCACAGGGCCGATGATCTTCAATCTGCTGGCCGACTTCTCCAAACCAGATCAAGCAGTCGATCCAGGCTGTCGACAGGTGCAGGTGGATGACTTTTGGTAAATCCCAAGGACGATGGAGAACAACATGAACACCAAACCGATCCACAAAATCTTGTGGCGCCTCGCTGGCTGCGTGACCGGGCTGGCGATGGTTGCTGCCAATCCAGTCCAAGCTGCCGACGGCGGCATCGCCGGCGGCCCTACCGCAAGCCATAGCATTGCTTTCAGCAATTCCTACGCGGGCAGCGATTTCCGCAAGGTGATGGTGCGCAACTGGCAGGAGATTGCGGCCCAGGCGCAGAAGGATGGCTTGATCCGCGAGGCTCCGGTGGTCAGCGCGAACAACTCGGCGTCGGAACAAGCGGCCCATATCCAGGACCTGGTCGTCAAGGGTGTGAACGCCATCGTCATCCTGGCCGCGTCCGACACAGCCCTCAACGGGGTGATCCGCGACGCCTGCAACGCCGGCATCGTGGTGGTGGTCATGGCCAGTCTCGTCACCGAAAGCTGCGTCTATACCGTGGATTACAACTGGTCCGCCATGGGCCGCGTGGAAATGGATTATATCGCCGAGCGCCTCAAGGGGAACGGAACGCTGCTGGAGATCCGCGGCATTGCCGGCGATGCCACCGATAAAAACATCAGCGACGGCATTCGCAAGGCCGCCAGCGACTATCCGGGCCTGAAGTTCGCCAAGACCGTCTACGGCAACTGGACCGCTTCCGTCGCACGCAAGGAGGTGGCGCTGGCGCTGCCGTCGCTGCCCAGCATCGATGCCGTCGCGACCCAAGGGGGCGACGGCTATGGCGCGGCCATGGCGTTCAAGGCAGCAGGACGCCCTTTGCCGATCATCGTGATGGGAAATCGCCAGGACGAACTGGCCCTGTGGAAACAGGAGCGCGATGCCAATGGCTACGAGACCGTCTCGGTCTCCGCCTCCCCAAGCGTCTCCCAGGTGGGGTTCTGGGTGGCCCAGCAGATTCTGGCGGGCAAGCAGGTGCCGAAGTTCGTCGAAGTGCCACTGGTGCGTATCGATGGGAAAGACCTGGACGCCTGGCTCGCCACCATGCCGGTGGGCGGCGCAGCCAATCCTTCCTATGACCAGGCTTCCGTTGTGGCGATGATCGACGCGGCCATCAACAATACGGCGCCGCCGACGCCTTTGCCGGAGGTGACGAAACAGTAGTGGCGGACGGGGGGCGCGGCGCCATGTCGACATTCAAACCCGCCACGGACAGGCCCATTGCCGTCAGGATCGGCCTGGCGGTCGCCGCCCTGGTGTTCCTGATGCTGGCGGTGTCGCTGGTGAACCTCTACGGCCTGCGCGGGATGGTACGTGCGGTGGATTCCGCCAGCCATTCCGCGGAAATTCTCGCCTCGGTCAACGGTGCCACCGGACGGGTGGAGAACTTCATCGCCACCCGCGACCAGGAAAGCCTGTCCCAGGCCGAAGGCATGGTGGCGACAGCTATCGCCGGTCTCTCGGCCATTGCGGTGGCAGAGGCGCAATCGCTCAAGGGCAGTCTGGAAAGGCTCGCGACGGCGATCGCCGCCTTGCGGGCGGCAAGCCTGGCCATGGATGGCGAAACGGAGAACATGACAGCCCACTACAGCCGGATGCGAGAGGCGACGATCCTCGTCGAACAGGGCATCGCCGATGGGTTGAAGGGGCTTGGGTCCCGCACCGCTGAGCACGAGGCGCGGGTGAGCGACATCGAAAGCGCCCATCGCATCCTGGATATCCTGCGCAACGGCGAACGGATCATCACTGCCAATGTGGCCAGGATGCTGGTGACCGGTGACGGGGCGGCCGCCACTGCGGCGCGGAACGCCAGCGCGGCACTCCGGCCCGTGGTCGAGCAATTGCGCGAGTTGATGGGGGCACCGCAGGAGAGAGAGGCCCTGGACCAGTTGGCCACGGCGCTCGACGCTGCCAGCTTAGCGGTCGAGCATCTTGGTGAGGCGCCCAGGCTCCGGGGAGGCGAGGCTTTGCAGTATCTCGCCGCCGTCGGGGAGACGGCCGAGCGCCTCGAGACAATGTTGGGGGAAGTGGAAGGGCACGTTGTCCATGACGCCAGCGACATCCAGGCCGCAACCGGTTTGCTGCAAAATGCCGCCGCGTTGTCCAAGCGTTTCGCCGAGCGTGTTGCCACCCTTGAGGCGCAGACCTTGTCGTTTCGCCTGTCACCGTCGGCCGAGGTCGCCAGCTCTGTCGGCCACATCCTGGACGAGCTATCCCGACTCTCTCGGGTTCTCCCGGCGTCCGTGGGGCTGCAGGCCAAGGCTACGCCCCTGACGGTCAGCGAACAGATCGCCGGCTACCGGGCGGCATTCGCCAGGTTCCATCAGGCGAGCAACGCCTTGAGCGACGCGCGCGACCAGGTTCGCAACGAGGCACGGAGCGCCGGCCTGTTGGTGGCACGCTTCGCAGGTCAAGCGCGCTCCGACGCCTTGGTCCACAATGATCGCGGCATGCTTGCGACGATCGTTGCAGGGACCGTCGCCATCCTGCTGGCCGGCGCCATCGCCTGGAGCACATCGCGATTTGTCGCGCAGCCCATCGTGGCCCTGGCCTCGGTCATGCGCCGGCTTGCGGCTGGCGACCTGAACGCCGAGATCGCCAGCGCCGGCCGCGGCGACGAGATTGGAATCATGACCCGCGCCGTACGGGTGTTCCAGGAGAATGCCCTGCGCATCCGGGTGTTGGAGGCCGAGGCCGACGCCGAACGACAGCAAGTCCAGGCCTCTTTGGAAAGAATGGTCGCCGAACGGACCGACACGCTGCACCACCAGACCGAGGTGCTGGAGGCGCAGGCCATCGAACTCATTCAGGCGCGCAACCAGGCCGAGACGGCTAACCAGGCAAAGAGCGATTTCGTGGCCACGGTCAGCCACGAACTGCGCACCCCCCTGACCCTCATTCTCGCCCCGCTGGAGCAGCTCTCGGCGGCGTCCATCCCGCCGGCGGACTGGCATGTGCAAATCGACCGCGCCCAACGCAACGCGTTGCGCTTGATGAACCGGGTGAACGACATCCTCGATTTCTCCAAGGCCGAAGCGGGCAAGTTCGAGTTGTGCCCAACGCCCATTGATTTGAACAAGGTGGTGGGCGTGCTGGCCGAGGACGCCGCCATGGTGGCCGAGGGCAAAGGCTGCACCTTGACCTGCAGCATCGATCCCACGCTCGGCACGGTGTTCCTGGACCCCCAACACTTCGAGAAGATTCTTCTCAACCTGGTGAGCAATGCCATCAAGTTCACACCGGCTGGCGGCACCGTGCACCTGGCCGTCACGCCGCTCGATGGCGAGCGATTTGAACTCGCGGTGCAGGACTCGGGGATTGGCATCGCGCCTGACAAACTGCCGCTGCTGTTCCAGCGTTTTTCCCAGATCGACAATTCCGCCACGCGTCACTACAGCGGCACAGGCATCGGTCTCGCCCTGGTCAAGGATCTGGTCGAATTGATGGGGGGTGAAGTCGGTGTCAACAGCGAGCCCGGACGGGGTTCGTGCTTCTTTGTTCGACTGCCGCTGGGGACCGAGCCAAACACCGTGCCGACCGAAGCCAGCACGATGCACGAGCGATCGTCATCGAGCACGACAAGCACAACCGAGCAGCGTCACCTGCGTTTCGATGACGGTCGCCTTGGCAGTCGCAACGACCGGGCTTCGATCCAAGGCGCAGACGACGAGCAGCCCCCGGAACTTGCCTCGCGATCCAGAGTGCTGGTGGTCGACGACAGCCCGGAAATGCTGGGCTATCTCAGCGAGCTTTTGCGAGACGATTACATCGTCGCTACCGCAACCGATGGAGAGCAGGCCTGGGCGCTGCTGCAGCTTCGACCCATCGATGTCGTGGTTTCGGATGTGATGATGCCGCAGCTCGACGGTTTCGGCCTGACAGCCAGAATCAAAGCCAGCGCCGGTTTTGCTCATTTACCCGTGATTCTGGTGACCGCCCGTGGCGGTAGCGAGGCCTGCGTCTCCGGGCTGGAGAGTGGTGCCGATGACTACATCGCCAAACCCTTTTCGCCGCTTGAACTCAAGGCTCGCGTACGCGCGGCGCTGCGCATGAGCCAGGTGCAAACCGAACTGCATGCAAAATCCCGTCAGGCGGGCATGGCCGAAATCGCTACGACGGTGCTGCACAACGTCGGTAACGTCCTCAACAGCGTGAACGTATCGGCAGAACTGGTCAGCAGCCAGATGCGCACCTCCAAGGCCCAGGGGCTGGGCAAGGTGGCTCAACTGATGAACGAACACGTCCATGACCTGAGCGATTTTCTCACCAAAGACCACAAGGGAAAGATGCTGCCCGACTACCTGCTCAAGCTGGCGGGGGTGGTGGCGGCAGAGCAACAGAGCATCATCGAAGAACTCGGGCAACTCACCAAGGGCATTGACCACATCAAAACCATTGTCGCAGCCCAGCAGTCCTATGCCGTTGCCGTCAGTATTGTCGAGACCGTGCCGGTCGCAGAGTTGATCGACGATGCCTTGCGCATGAGTGCTGGATTACTGGCGCGCCAGGAGGTGACGATGGTCAAGGACATTGCCGACTTGCCCCTGCTGCCGTTGGACCGGCACCGGGTTCTGCTGATTCTGGTGAACCTGATCGGCAATGCCAAGCAGGCGTTGGACGGTGTGATCGATCGCAGCCCATGCGTCACGTTCAGCGCGTCCCTCGTTGACGGGGCCGTATTGCGCATCACGGTGGCCGACAACGGCAATGGGATTGCGCCTGAGCACATGAAACGTATTTTTTCCCATGGTTTCACGACGCGCAAAGACGGTCACGGTTTTGGCCTGCACAGCTGTGCGCTGGCGGCGCAGGAAATGGGGGGCAGCTTGTCCGTGCACAGCGACGGGGTTGGACAGGGCGCAACCTTTACCCTTGATATTCCTCTTGATGCTTCGCTGAGTAAGCGATGAATACCGAACCGATGCCTGCTCGGTCTGATTGGAGCCTCAAAGGGGAATGTGGGTGGTCGACAAGACTTGGCGCAACCCCATGAACGAGCGAATCTGGCGAACCCCGGGCAGGTAAAGCAGTTGCTCCGCGTGGAGCCGGTTGAAGCTGTTGCTGTCCTTGGTTCGTATCAACATGAAGTAGTCGAACTCCCCCGTCACCACATGGCACTCCATGCAGCCGGACACTTTTTGTGCGGCCGCCTCGAATGCGGCGAAGGATTCCGGTGTGGAACGGTCCAGCACCACGCCGATCAAGACCACCATCCCCGCATCCAGCGCTTCATTGTCCAGCAGTGCGACGATGTCCTTGATCAGGCCGACCTGCTTGAGTCGTTCGACACGCCTGAGGCAAGCCGGGGCACTCAGTTTCACTTTTTCTGCGAGCGCCACGTTGGAGATGGAGGCATCTCGTTGCAGGACCTTGAGAATCGCGCGGTCGGTTCGATCCAGTGGCTGCGGCACCGGGGCCGTAGTGGCCGACTTCTTGTGAGTGTTTGTTGCTTTCATGTCGAATTCCACGCATTAAAAATATGTTTTATGTGCTTTCATGGAAATTATGTTTTTCCAAGTGGTAGAAACTTGCAACACATATTTTTCGAATTCTTCTTAATATTGAACTCATCGAAGCCCCTCCTGAAAGAGCCTGGAATGTGGCCTTTCACTTTCGGTCCGGCGCTTGGATATCCAATATCGAGGAGCAGAGTCATGAACCTGAATCGTTTTAAACGTTATCCGTTGACCTTCGGTCCTTCTCCCATCACGCCCTTGAAGCGTCTCAGTGAACATCTGGGTGGCAAGGTCGAGTTGTATGCCAAACGTGAAGACTGCAACAGTGGCCTGGCCTTCGGCGGGAACAAGACACGCAAGCTCGAATACCTGATTCCCGAAGCGATCGAGCAAGGCTGCGATACCCTGGTCTCCATTGGTGGCATTCAGTCGAACCAGACCCGCCAGGTCGCTGCAGTCGCTGCCCACTTGGGCATGAAGTGCGTGCTGGTGCAGGAAAACTGGGTGAACTATTCCGACGCGGTGTATGACCGGGTGGGCAACATCGAGATGTCGCGCATCATGGGGGCTGACGTACGACTGGACGCAGCAGGTTTCGATATTGGTATCCGGCCAAGTTGGGAAAAGGCCATGAGCGATGTCGTGGAGCAGGGTGGCAAACCGTTTCCGATTCCGGCGGGTTGTTCCGAGCATCCCTATGGCGGCCTCGGGTTCGTCGGCTTTGCCGAGGAAGTGCGGGAGCAGGAAAAACAACTGGGCTTCAAGTTCGACTACATCGTGGTCTGTTCCGTGACTGGCAGTACCCAGGCCGGCATGGTCGTCGGTTTCGCCGCGGACGGCCGTTCGAAGAATGTGATCGGCATTGATGCCTCGGCCAAGCCAGAAAAAACCAAGGCGCAGATTCTGCGTATCGCCCGGCATACCGCAGAACTGGTGGAGTTGGGTCGCGAAATTACTGAAGAGGACGTGGTGCTCGATACGCGGTTTGCCTATCCGGAATACGGTTTGCCTAACGACGGTACGCTGGAAGCCATTCGCCTGTGCGGCAGCCTGGAAGGTGTGCTGACCGATCCGGTGTACGAAGGAAAATCCATGCACGGGATGATTGAAATGGTCCGTCGTGGCGAGTTCCCCGAAGGCTCGAAAGTGCTTTACGCGCACCTGGGCGGGGCGCCTGCGCTGAATGCCTACAGCTTCCTGTTCCGCAACGGCTGATTCACGGCAATGACCTGTAGGCGGCGCCTGCTCACGAAGCGGTGGGGCAGTTGGCATTCATATTGAATATCACGGCCTCATCCTCGGATCGCCGCTCGGAGCGAGCGCTGCAACCCAACCGCTGGGAGTACCGCCATGCATGCGATATCGCAATCCGCAGTCTGGATCAAGGAACCTTCGGCGGATGCCGGGGTGGTCATCGTGACCAGCGCCGCGCTGCCCAAGTACATGATCGACAAGCTGCACGTGACGATAGATGACTGGGACCAGGTGGCTTATCTGGCCGTCAAGCAATCCGAGGCGTTGCTGGTCGACTGGTTGCGGGTCGGGTCCAGCCCGGAGCCGTCTACCGGGGGCGACACGTGTTATGCCAGCCAACTGTTGCGCTGCGTCCCCCACGGCAGCTTTTTACTGGAAGTCGGCACGGTGCCTGGCCTGACCTGGCTGGGATCCGTCTGCGGTCATCCGCTGCGCGTCGTCGAACTGGGAACGATAGCCTCATCCACTGCGGCGATGGATCGACAGGTGGAAGAGGTGCTATCGGCGACCCGGAGTCTGGCCAAAAGCGTGCTGCAGGCGCGCGGCGTCATTTAACCCAGTCCTCGTCAATCGCCTGTTGAAACCAGAAAGGCAACGCTTATGAGCCGAACCGCCGAGGGGCGTGTCCACGCAATGAGGTGGATGCGCGAGCCGTCCAGTTGTACGCGTATCGTGGTCATCGTGAGCGGACTCGATAGCGATCATATTGATTTGATCCATCAGGGGTTCAGCTGTTTTGACAATGTGGCGCTGATCCATGTCGATACAGTGAACCCCGTGAATGGCAAGCTGGTTGGCGTGCAAATGGCCAAGAGTGACTACTGTTTTGTGGTGCTCGGTGAACTGGATGAGCACGTCTTGCACGACCTTTCCATTGGCCAGCCATGCCTCTACCCGGTCGCACCAGACGAGGCGGCCGAGCGCTCCGTCATTGCCGCGGTAGAGCAAGTCAAAAGCCTCGCCCGAGGAAGCCATTCGCGCCACCTCGGAGCGATATCCGACACCTGCAGGAGTTGCCTATGAACCTGTCCAATCCCCATGCCCAATGGCCGGTCCAGGCTGTTGAGGATGAAGAAATGGCCGAGTGGCGCGAGGCCTTGCTGTCGGTCGCAGCCCACGGTGGCACGGACCGGGCCAAACAGATCCTCGACATGCTGCTGGCCGTGGCAAGCACTTCGGCCATCGGCTGGCGGCCCAGCCATGGCACCCCTTACATCAATACCATCAGCGTTGAGCAGCAACCGGTGTTTCCCGGGGACCTGGCCATCGAGGAGCGTCTGGCATCGATCATGCGCTGGAATGCCCTGGCGATGGTCGCCCGGGCCAATCACGCCTATGGGGAGTTGGGCGGACACATCGCCAGTTATGCCAGCGCGGCGGATCTGTTTGAAGTGGGCTTCAATCACTTCTTCAAGGCGCGCACCCCAACCGGTGGCGGTGATCTGGTGTTCTACCAGCCGCACTCGGCGCCAGGCGTCTATGCCCGGGCGTTCCTCGAGGGACGCCTGGAAGAAAAGGATCTGCAGCACTATCGACAAGAGATCGGCGCGCGCGCCAATGGCGCCCGGGGGTTGTCGAGTTATCCGCATCCCTGGTTGATGCCGGACTTCTGGCAGTTCCCGACGGGCTCCATGGGGATCGGTCCGATCAGCTCGATCTACCAGGCGCGTTTCATGCGTTACCTGGAGCACCGCGGCCTGCAAAAGACCTCGGGGCGAACCGTCTGGGGGGTGTTTGGCGACGGTGAAATGGATGAGCCGGAAAGCATGTCGGCGCTGACCCTGGCGGCGCGCGAAGGGCTGGATAACCTGGTCTGGGTGGTCAACTGCAACCTCCAGCGCCTGGACGGCCCGGTGCGTGGCAACGGTCGCATCATCGACGAGCTCGAGGCGTTGTTCGGCGGCGCGGGCTGGAACGTGATCAAACTGGTGTGGGGTTCCGACTGGGACAGATTGTTTGCCCGGGATAAAGACGGCGCGTTGGTCCGGGCATTGTCGGCCACGGTCGATGGCCAGTTCCAGACGTTCGCGGCCAAGGATGGGCGCTTCAACCGTGAGCATTTCTTCGGTCAGGACGAAGCTCTGGCGGATTTGGCCCACGGCCTGACCGACGAGCAGATCGACCGGCTCAAGCGCGGTGGTCATGACCTGGTGAAAATCTTTGCCGCGTATCAAAGCGCAATGCTCGAGGGCAAGAGACCTACGGTCATCCTGGCCCAGACCAAGAAGGGCTTCGGCATGGGCGACGCCGGGCAGGGCAAGATGACCGTGCACCAGCAGAAAAAGCTCGATAATGAGGCGTTGATCGCGTTCCGCAACCGTTTCAACCTGCCGTTGACCGATGAACAGGCCACCTCCCTGAGCTTCTTCAAGCCGAGCGATGACAGCGCGGAAATGCGCTACCTGCATGCACGCCGCCGGGCGTTGGGCGGTTACATGCCGGCGCGACCTTCGGCCAGCGAGTCATTGGCCGTACCTGATGTAGACAGCTACGCCGGGTTTGCCATCGCCGCCCAAGGCAAGGAAATGTCCACCACCATGGCCTTCGTGCGGATGCTCAGCGGCTTGCTCCGGGACAAGCAACTGGGCCCGCGCATTGTGCCGATCGTGGCGGATGAAGCGCGTACGTTCGGCATGGCCAGCCTGTTCAAGCAGATCGGCATCTACTCCAGCGTGGGGCAGCGTTATGAGCCGGAGGACATTGGTTCGATCCTCAGTTATCGGGAAGCCCTGGACGGGCAGATTCTCGAAGAGGGCATCAGCGAGGCCGGCGCCATCAGTTCCTGGGTTGCAGCGGCGACCAGCTATTCGGTGCATGGTTTGCCGATGCTGCCGTTCTACATCTATTATTCGATGTTCGGCTTCCAGCGCATCGGCGACTTGATCTGGGCGGCGGCGGATCAACGGGCCCGCGGTTTTCTGCTTGGTGCCACCGCAGGCCGCACGACATTGGGTGGCGAAGGCCTGCAGCATCAGGACGGCAACAGTCATCTGATGGCGGCGATGGTCCCCAATTGTCGGGCTTACGATCCGGCATTCGCCGGCGAGTTCGCGGTGATCCTGGATCACGGCATGCGCCAGATGCTGGAGCGCCAGGTCGACGAGTTTTATTACGTCACCCTGATGAACGAGAACTACCCGCAGCCCAACCTTCCTGAAGGTGTCGAACAGGCCGTTATCAAGGGCATGTATCTGTTTGCCCGGCATGAAGTCGAGGATGCCCGTGGACGTGTTCAGTTGTTGGGTTCCGGCGCCATCCTGCGCGAAGTGATTGCCGCCGCCGAGTTGCTGGCCAGCGATTGGGGGATCGACAGTCAGGTCTGGAGCGTTACCAGCTTCACCGAGTTGGCACGTGATGCTCGTGAAGTGGAGCGCTGGAATCGACTGCATCCCGGACAACCTGCCAAATGCAGTCATGTTCGGGAATGCCTGCGCGACTCGGCGCCCATCATTGCCTGTACCGATTACGTACGCGCCTTGCCCCAGTTGATCGCCAGCTATCTCGATGGCCCCTACACGGTGCTCGGCACCGACGGGTTTGGCCGCAGCGATACCCGCAGCCAACTGCGCAGGTTCTTCGAAGTGGACCGCCACCAGGTCGTCTTGAGTGCGCTGACCTCCCTGGTGCGTGAGGGGCGTCTGGACGCCAGTGCCTGTGCCGAGGCCATTGAACGCTACGCCATTGACGTTGATGCCGTGGCCCCTTGGGACGCTTGAGGCCGCTTCATCCTGTGGGAGCGAGCCTGCTCGCGAAGGCGGTGGTTCAGTCACAGGGATGTTGGGTTTGCTGGCCTCATCGCGAGCAAGCTCGCTCCCACAGGTTTTTGTGTCGTGTGCGGATGCTGTGAACACCCGCGAATCCATGTGGGAGCGAGCCTGCTCGCGAAGGCGGTGGTTCAGTCACATGGAGGTTGGGTTTGCTGGCCTCATCGCGAGCAAGCCCGCTCCCACAGGTTTTTGTGTCGTGTGCAGATGCTGTGAACACCCGCGAGTCCATGTGGGAGTGAGCCTGCTCGCGAAGGCGGTGGTTCAGTCACATGGAGGTTGGGTTTGCTGGCCTCATCGCGAGCAAGCCCGCTCCCACAGGTTTTTGTGTCGTGTGCAGATGCTGTGGGTACCCGCAACCCCCTGTGGGAGCGAGCTTGCTCGCGATAGCGGTGGTCCGGCTACATAGAGGCTGGACGTGTGTCCTGCTCTTGTTCTTGCTTTGGACTTTGATCTCGACGCCCCGTTATCTCAACTGCTCTCGCCAACAGCCAGGATGGTCGCCACCAACGCCTGGGCGCGAGGCACCAGCGTGTCCAGTTCCAGATATTCACGATCGGTATGGACTTTGCCACCCACCGGCCCGAGGCCACACAGGGTTGGAATGCCCAGGCTGGCGGTGAACCCGGAGTCGGCACAACCGCCGGTGAACTCGCCTTCGACGCTGAAACCCAGTGCCAAGGCTTTTTGTTGGTAGATGTGCAGCAATCGTTCGCTGTGACGGGCTTCCATCGGTAGAAAAGTGGTCGCTTCCTTGAGGATGGCATGGGTGCCGATCAGTTCTTCTTCGGCGACGATGGCCAGGATTGCCGTAAGGATTTGATCCCAGTGCTTGAGTTCGATGAAGCGTACATCCAGCCGGGCCGAGGCGCTCGGTGCGACGGTGTTGCTGGATGTGCCCCCGGATATCAGGCCCACATTAGTCGTGATGCCTGCCGAGTAATCAGTCAAGGCATGGAGCTTGACGATCTTGCGTGCCAGGGCCTCGATGGCGCTGGCTCCGTCGGCATGGTTGACCCCGGCATGCGCCGCGCGACCGAAGACTTCGATGATCAGCGTGGCGCCGCCTTTGCGCGCGCTGACCACGTTACCACTGGCCCGGCCGGGTTCGGTATTGAGCACGGCGCGGGCAGCACGGGCGGTGTGTTCGATATGGGTCCTGGCGCTGCCGGAGCCGATTTCTTCGTCACCGGTGTAGAGGACCTGCACCGGATAGGGCAACTGGCCGGCGCGCTTGAGTGCCTTGAGCGCAAAGCAATTGAGCACCAGGCCGCCTTTCATGTCGGCGACGCCGGGACCATGGGCGAGGTTGCCATCGCGGCTGTAGCCGCGCGTCGCGGTGGTGCCTTTGGGGAACACCGTGTCGCGATGGCCCAGCAGCAACACCGGCTTTCCAGGTTCGCCTGGCACTTCGGCGAGTAGCACGTCGCCAAAATCATCGACCGGCATGCGCTTGAGCAGGATTCCGTCGGCTTCCAGTTCCGCCGCGAGCAGCGCGCCCACCGCGTCGACGCCCGCCTTGTCATAGCTGTTGGAGTCGGTGTCGACGATACGCTGCAGCAACGCTTCCATGGCGGGGCGCTGGTCGGCAAGCCAGTCCAGCGCCTGTTGTGGCGTGGCATTCATTGCGCCTGCTCCCGCAACTGATGTTCCTGGGTCAGGCGTGCCCCGTCGTTGCCCAGGTCCCAGAACAGCCCGGCCATGATTTGCAGGCTTTCCTTGACCACCGGTGCCAGCAAGTGCTCGTTTGGTGCATGTTGCGAGCAGGCCGGGTACGAGTGCGGCACCCACAGTGTTGGCAGGCCGAGCACGTCAGCGAACACATCGTTGGGCAGCGAGCCACCGAGGTTTGGCAGCAGCGCGGGTTTTTTGCCGGTGGTCTGGGCCAAGGAACTGAGCGCCCAATTGACCCACGGGCTTTGCGGGTCCAGCCGAGTGGCATGCATCACCTCGACGTGGCTCTGCTTGACCTCGACATTGTTGAAACCATGAGCATCCAGGTGGGCACGGACAGCCGGGATAAAGGTCGTGTAGTCGCTGTTCACCACGAAACGGATATGGCAGTGGGCATTGGCCTTGCCGGGGATCGCATGCACGGGGGCGTCCGGGTTGCCGGTCTTGAAGGCGATGACGTCGAGGGTGTTCCAGCCGAACACCTTTTCGCTCAGGGAGAGCTCGGGGTTACCCCAGTTGGCGTCGATTTCCGGATCGCCCGGTCCTCCACCCACCTCAATATCGGCCAGTGCCTGGCGAACCGGTTCAGGCAGTGTCTCGGGCATCAGGCCCGCCACTTTCACCCGACCGTGCTCATCGACCATGCTCGCGATGGCATTGGCCAGAATGATCCCGGGGTTGGCCAGCAACCCACCCCAGTTGCCAGAGTGATGGGCGCCTTCACGCAGATTGACCACCAGCTCGAAGTTGAACACCCCCCGTGAGCCGAGAAAAATCGTCGGTCGTGATGCCGCCAGGCGTGGGCCGTCCGAGGCGATGAAAATATCCGCCGCGAGCTCTTCGCTGTGCGCGGCACAGAACGCGTTCAAGCCCGGCGAGCCTTCTTCTTCGCCCATTTCCAGCAGCAACTTGACGTTGAACCCCAACTTGCCGTCGCGAGCCTTGAGCGTTTGCTCCAGCGCGGTCAGGTTGATCAGGTGCTGGCCTTTGTTATCCGCCGTGCCGCGGCCGTACCAGCGATCGCCCTCGGCAATGACTTGCCACGGCGACAGGCCTTCACGCCATTGGGCTTCATAGCCGCGCACCACATCACCGTGGCCGTAGCTGAGCACGGTCGGCAGTTCCGGATGCTCGATGCGTGTGGCGATCATGAAAGGACCGCGCTCTGCCACCGGGTTGTCATAGATCTTGACGCTGAAGCCCATCGCCTCGACATGCGGGGTGATGAACTCATGGAGGTAGCGATACAACTCGGGCCGGCTGTCCGTTGCCTGGCTTTCGGTGTGCAAGGCGACGCTGCGTTCGAGCAGATTGAAAAATGCGCCGTTGTCAAATTGCGCTGTGGTGTTGCTGATGGCAAGTGAACGACTCATGAGTGGACAAGCTCCAGTGTTTGGGCGGGACTGTCGTGAAGGTGGCAACGCACGTTGCCGCCGATAATCGGATCATTGGCCGGGTAGGCCGTTTTGCAGGGGGCGAAGCAGCTCGGGCAGCGCGGGTGGAAAGCGCAGCCGGACGGTGGTGACATCGGATTGGGAAAGGTGCCGTGCAGGCCGATTTCGGGAATGCCCAGGCGCGGATCGGGTGTGAGCACCGAATCCAGCAAGGCGCGGGTATACGGGTGGCCGGGTTCAGCGAACAACGATTCGCGAGTACGTTCTTCGACGATGCGCCCCAGGTACATCACCGCGACCCGGTCGGCGAGGTGTTCGATGACCGCCAGGTTGTGGCTGATCAGCAGATAGGTCAGGCCGAATTCGCGCTTGAGGTCTTGCAGCAGGTTGAGAATCTGCGCCTGCACCGACACGTCCAGCGCCGAGGTGGGTTCGTCGCAGATCAACACGTCAGGGCGCATGATCAACGCCCGGGCAATGGCCACCCGTTGCCGCTGGCCGCCGGACAGTTGGCTCGGATAGCTGTCGATGACCCGCTTGGGCAGACCGACCACATCGAGCATCGCTTCGGTCTTCTTGCGCCGCTCGGCGGGGCTACCGATGTCATGCACGATCAGCGGCAGGGTAATGATTTCGCGCAGTGTCTTGCGTGGGTTCAGCGAGGAGTATGGATCCTGGAATATCGGCTGGATGTGCCGGGCCATTTCCTTGCGATCCGTCGCCGCCAGATGTTTGCCATTGACCAGCACATCGCCGCTGGTCGGCGCCAACAGACCGAGCAGTAGCTTTGCCAGGGTACTTTTTCCGCAACCGGACTCACCTACCAGGCCGAGGGTCTCGCCACGCATCAGGCGCAGGGAAACACCATCCACGGCTTTCAGGATGGCGGCGGGTTTGAAAAAGCCCTTGTTGATCCGAAACTCGCGACGGATGTCACACAGTTCCAACGTGATGTCTTTTTTCATGACCTTGCGCGCTCCAGAAGGCGAATCGGTGCCGGTGCCGGTGCGGCGAACAGGCAGCGCGCCATGTGTCCGTCCTGCTCGACTTCGCAGATGTCTTGCGCGCAGGCCGGTATCGCCTGGGCGCAACGATTGCGGAACGCGCAACCGTGCTGTTCGCCCACCAGGCTGGGCACCAGGCCTGGAATTGAACCCAGGGCCTCGCCCGGTTTGGTCTGTCCAGGGATTGGAATACTGGCCAGCAGACCACGGGTGTACGGATGCTGCGGGTTCTCGAACAGTTGCAGGGCAGGGGCGGTTTCGACGATTTCCCCGGCATACATCACCGCGACCCGATCGGCGATCCGTGCCACCAGCCCAAGGTCGTGGGTGATGAAGATCACCGCCAGGCCGAGCTCTTTCTGAATGTCGCGGATCAAGCGCAGGATCTGCGCCTGGATGGTCACGTCCAGGGCCGTGGTGGGCTCATCGGCGATGATCAGGTCCGGTTCGCACATCAACGCCATGGCGATGATCACCCGCTGGCGCAAACCGCCAGACAGTTGATGCGGATACTGACGCAAGCGCTCGGTGGCATTGCTGATACCGACTTTCTCCAGCATCCGCCCGGCGCGAACCAGGGCATCCTTGCGCGACACCTTGCGATGCTGAGTCAGCACTTCGCTGAGCTGATCGCCAATGCTGTAGGCCGGGTTCAGCGAGGTCATCGGTTCCTGGAAGATCATCGCCAGGCGGTTTCCGCGCAGGTCGCACATGTGCCGTTCGCTCTGGCCGATCATGTCGATACCGTCCAGTGTCAGCCGGGACGCGGTGCGTTTGGCCTTGCGTGGCAACAGGTCCATCAGCGCCAGCGACGTCAAGGATTTACCGCAGCCTGATTCGCCGACGATGCACAACATTTCACCGCGTTCGACTTCAAAGCTCAGACCGCGCACGGCATGCAGCATGTCATCCGGCGTCGGGCTGTTGCCCATGGGGATGTCCACGCGCAGGTTTTCAACATGGAGTAGTGCCATGTTCGGTACCCTCTATCAGTAAGGCCGTCTATCAGTTGCGGCCGTCGGGCAGGATCAGATCGCGCAGACCATCGCCCACCAGGTTGATGCCCAGCACCAGAATCATCAGGGCGACGCCAGGAATGGCGATGACCCACGGGGAAAAGAACATGTAGGGTTTGCCTTCGGCGATCATCAAGCCCCAGGACGGCGTCGGCGGCTGCACGCCAACCCCAAGGAATGACAGGGCCGACTCCAGCAGGATCGCGTGGGCCATTTCCAGCGTCGCGACGACGATCAGTGCGCCGACCAGATTGGGCAGGATTTCACTGACCAGAATGCGCAGGGTCGAGCAGCCCAGCGCCTGGGCCGACGCCACATATTCAGCATCGCGAATCTGTTGCACCGAAGCCCTGACCACCACCGCGAAGCGATCCCATAACAGGCAGCCGAGCAGCACGATCACCACTTTCAGCGAGCCGCCCATCAACGAGGCCGAGGCCAGCGCGACCATCACGACCGGCATCGCCAGCCGAGTGGTGATCAGGTAGCTGATGAGCGCATCGACCTTGCCGCCGTAGTAACCCGCCAACAGCCCCATGACAGTGCCGATAAAGCCGGAAATCAACGCCGCCGCAATGCCGATGAACAGTGAGATACGTGCGCCGTAGAGCAATCGCGACAGGTAGTCTCGGCCCAGTTTGTCGGTGCCGAGGGCGTACTCCCAGGTGCCGTTGGCCATCCATACCGGCGGTTTCATGCGCAGCATCACGTCTTGTGCATAAGGGTCGTAAGGTGCCAGCCACGGGGCGAACAGTGCGCCGGTGAAGATGATCAGCAACAACACCGCGCCGATGGCGAAACCACGATGGCGGAAGCTCTTGCCAAGTACTCGGCTCAGGCTGCTGGGTGGTGGCAGGTAATCATTGATCGCGAGGGTAGTGGGGGTGCTCATATAAGCCTCCTAGCGCACGCGAATGCGCGGGTCGAGCAGTGCGTTGAGCACATCGGCCAGCAAGGTGAGGATGATGTAGATCACCGCAATCAGCAGGACCACGGCCTGTACCACCGGAAAGTCGTCACGGGCGATGGCATCCCAGGCGAGTTGTCCGATGCCTTGCAGGGAGAACACGGTTTCGATCACCACCGAACCGCCGAGCATGAAGCCGAACTCCACCGCCGCCAGCGCGACGACCGGAATCAAGGCGTTGCGCAGTGCGTGCTTGAACAACACGCGGGCAGGGCGCAGGCCCTTGGCGCGGGCCGTGCGGATGTAATCGGAACTGAGCACATCAAGCATGCCTGCACGGGTCAGGCGCATGATCGCGGGCGTCGCGTAGTAGCCCAAGGCAATGGCCGGCATGACGAAGTGCAGCAGGGTCGAATTGCCGGACACCGGCAGCCACTTGAGCGTCACCGCGAACACCACGATCAACATCAACGCAAACCAGAAACTTGGCATCGCCTGGCCCAGCACCGCGATGCTCAAGGCCAGTCGATCAACCCAGGTGTCGCGCTTGACCGCCGCCAGTACCCCCAGTGGGATTGCCACCAGCAAGGCGATGCCCAGCGCCAGGGCACCTAACCCGAGGGTGATCGGCAAGCGGCTGGCGACGAGGTTGTAGACCGATTCCTGAAAGAAAAACGAGTTACCCAGGTCCAGCCGCAGCAAATCGCCCAGCCAGTTGAAGTACTGGGTCGGTAGCGGTTTGTTCAAACCGTATTGCACGCGGATCTGTTCGATCTGTTCGCTGGTGGCTTCCGGTCCGCCAATGGCCGTGGCCAGGTCGCCGGACAGGTGCAACAGGGAAAAGCTGATCACCGACACGGTAATGGCCACGCAAATAGCGATGCCCAGCCGGCGCAGAAGGAATCCAAGCATGGCAAGTTTCCTCATATCCAATGGATGGCATGTGTGAGGAGGTATCCGTGGTGCGGGTTGGTCCGCAAGCCACGGCACCTCTCGATCAATCCGCTCGGTTGCGGATTACTTCCAGCTGGACTGAACGAAACGCGGCAGCTCATCCGGGTACGACGTGAACGCCAGTTCGGAGGTGTAGGCGTAGTTCATCGAGTAGTTGAACAGCGGCGCCCAGTACGCCTGTTCGCTGATGCGCTGCAACGCCTTGCGGTAGTTGTCCTTGCGCAATTGCGGGTCAAGGGCGTTGTCAGCGGTCTGCAGCCAGCCCTGGACTTGCGGATCCTTGATGTTGTCGTCCGGGTTGCCCTTGAACCAGGTGCCGGCCGACGCCGAGGTGTCGAGGATCGAGAACGAGCCCCAGGCCTGAAACGACATGGGCACCTTGCCGCCACGTTGTTGATCGCGCAGGGCGGCGTACTTCAAGAAGCGCAGCTTGGCGTTGATGCCCACGGCGCGCAGGTTGCCGATGATGGCTTCGACGTAATCACGGTCGCGATAAGCGAAGATTTCGGTCTCGAAGCCATTGGGGTAACCGGCTTCGGCGAGCAGCGCCTTGGCTTTGGCCGGGTCGTAGTTGTAGACCGTGGCCGCGGAGGTATCGCAGCCGAACTGGCCTGGATAACAGGCAACCTGCAGGGGTTTGGCTTCGCCCCCCACCAATTGCGTGGCCAGCGCATTGCGGTTGATCGCATGGTTGATGGCCTGACGCACCTTGAGGTTTTTCATCGGCGAGTTTTCAGTGGAGGTGCCGCGAGCATCAAGAATCAGGAAGCCGATGCGCATGGTTTCGCCGCTGGTCACGGTCAGGTTCGGCATGCCTTTGAGGTCGACTGCCTGATCCGAGGTCACGCGCCAGGTCCAGTCGACACCATCGGTCATCAACTCGGCCAGGCGGGTTTCGGCATCCGGGATCACTCGGAATTTCAGGTGACCGATATGGGGCTTGCCTTGTGGGCTGTCCGGGAAGTAGTCCTTGTTGATCTCCATGGCCACGCCTTCGCCAGCCACCACCGACACAGCTTTATACGGTCCGGTACCGATTGGCTTGCGGCTGAATTCGGCCAGGCCGACCTTCTCGAAATACTGCTTGGGGAACATCGGAACGGCGTTGGACAGGTATTCCAGTGCCGGAGGGAAGGGCTTCTTCAAATGCAGGCGGACGCTATAGTCACCGGTTTTTTCGGCGTTCTTGATCCAGTCTACGTTTTGCACGGTAACGACTTTCGCTTCGGGCGACACCACGTAGTTGAGGGTGAACACCACGTCGTCGGCGGTGAAGGTATCGCCGTTGTGAAATTTGACGCCTTTGCGCAGTTCGAAGTCGATGGTGGTGTCATCGACCTGTGTCCAGTGGGTGGCCAACATGGGCTGGTATTCGCCGCTGTTGGGATCGCGGTAGATCAGGTTGTCCCAGATCAGCCGGCCGAGAATCACGCCTTCGCGTAGATCGTTGTGATAGGGGCTGATGTTTTCAGGCTCGCTGTCGGAAGCGTAAACCAGGGTGTCGTTGGCTTTACCGGCATGAGCCGGAAAACTGCTGATGATGCCCATCAGCGCGATAGTGCAGGCGAAACCTTTGATGCCCATGCCGTCGTCTCCGTTGGCGAGAGTGGTTGAATCAAAGGGCAGCGAATCGCAAAAGCGTAAAGGAGGGTAAAAAGACCAGGTCATGTTTTTTTTGATCTGGACACGAATGTAGGGAAAGGCTATCAATGCCGCAAGAATAATATTTCGATACTTCCTTTGCCGAAAAGGCAAACCTTGGAGGCGCCGATGCAGCTGTATGGTGTGCAGTCCACGGCACTGCGCTATTTTCTTGAAGTGGCGCGATGCGGATCGATCAGCGAAGCCTCGGTACGGCTGAACGTCGCGGCGTCAGCGGTGAGCCGGCAGATTGCCAAGCTTGAATTGGCCCTGGATGCCAGCCTGTTCGAGCGTCGTGCCCGGGGCATGGTGCTGAGCGAGGCGGGGGTTCGACTGGCGGCTTATGCGCGCAAGTCGCAGCTTGAGGCCGAGCAGGTGGTGCTGGAAATTACCGAGCTGCATGGCTTGCAACGAGGTCATGTGCATGTTGCCTGCTCGGAAGGCTTTGCGCTGGAGTACATGCCCAGGACCATCAGCGCGTTCCGGCGTGAGTATCAGGGCATTCATTTCACATTGGAGGTCTGTGCGCCTGCCGAAGCGACCGAGAAGGTTCGCTCCGGCGAAGCCGATCTGGCGATGACCTTCAGCCTGACGCCGCAAAAGGAAATCAAGGTCGAACATGTCCTGAGCGGGGCGATTTTTGCCGTGGTCTCCAACGCCCATCCTTTGGCCGGACGTGAAGCGGTCAGCCTCGCTGAGCTGCAACCCTGGCCCATTGCGTTACCCAAGGCCGACACCACGATACGGCAACTGTTCGACATCTGTTGCGGTGTACAGGGCTTGTTGTTCGACCCGGTGTTGACCACTAATTACGTTGCCTCGCTCTACAGCTTCGTCCGCGAAGAGGGGGGTATCAGCCTGGCCAGCGAAATGACCTTGCACAAGCAGGTGGCGGACAAGGCACTGCAATGCTTGCCGATCCTCGATGAAGGCATGCATGCGCGGCGCATCGAACTGCAAAGCATGGCTGGACGCAATCTACCGGCAGCGGTTTGTGCATTCAGGGATTTTCTGATTGCGGATCTGGCGAAGGCCAAGCTCTGAGCCGGGTGAGTGTGTTTTCAATGCTTGCATGACGTCATTCGATTTTCTTGACCATCAGCCGCCGCGCTGTATTTGCTCCAGGATCAGGCTATCGGTGATGTTCATGTCATCCAGCAACAGAAACATCTTGCTCAGCACCTCGGCCATTTTCTTGTCGGTGTCGGCGAACGGCAGGTAGAACTCCGTGGCGTGGCTGCCTGCGGGCACGATGCACAGGTAATTGCCGGGTTCGATATGGATGGCGGCGCTGCCCAGATGAATGCGGTAGTTCGCACGCTGGCCGGTAATGTGCAGAAAATGCCCTTCGCATTTAACGTTTCGCAACCCTAGCCCTTGAATCAGCTCGCCGACCAGTTCGGCGCGTCGTTGCACGGTTTCGTGGCTGGTGCTGTAGTCGTCTGCGGCGTGGGCCACGGAGACCAGCAGGTCGGCGTCGCGCATGACTTCCGAGAACAGCAGCGGCGGTACTTGTTCAAGAGGGATGGCTTTGTGGTCGCGGTGGAACGCAATCGTGTCGAAGGTAAAGTGTTCTGTTTCCGAGAGGTAATGACCGGTATCCAGAAAGTTGAACAGAGCGTAAATGCCGTGCTCCTTGCTCTCGTAATAGATGTCCTCGACGCTGGAGGTCGACCAGTTGCGGACCTGTAGCAACCGGGCGGCGACTTTGGCTTTCAGGCGGTGGCCGGCAAAGCGGTTGGACCACAGGCCGGTGTCTCGCTCGGCCGGTGTGAGCAGGTACAACTCGCGAAAGGCCTGTTTGAACGGCTGCACGCGGCGATGGGTCACCACGTCTTTCTGCCAGGCCGACAGTTGCCCTGCCGTGAACAGATGAAAAGGGTGAGCGATACGCAGGGTCTTTTCAGCGACGTGTTGGCGGCCTTCTAGGTCCGTCACCGTCAGCGTTGCGACATCGAGCCAGCCCAGCGCCGCATCGTCGGCCTGCACGATCAGTTGTTCCAGCAGCAGGCGAACGGCGGGCATTTTCAACAGCGGCTTCAGGTCGTCCAGGGCCAGGGTTTCGCCGCTGCTCATCATCGCTTCCAGGGTGCGGCAGAAGCGGCCGATCTGCTCCTTGAGCTGGGTCTGCTGCGTTTTGAGGGCGATGAAGTCTGCGTTCTTGCGAATCGCTGGCGGTGCGGTCTTGAGCGTCTTTGTGGCCTTGCAGATGTGCAACGTGGGTGACAAGCCGTCGATGACGAGCGTGACGTCATAGCCATCGATGGTGGCGGCTGTCAGGGCGGATTCGGCGATCTCCGATTCCATGGCCCATTCCAGGCGAATCGCCGAGGGGTAGCCGGCGACACGCGCCAGGTTTTCCAGGCCTGCCTGCACCGCTGCGTGGGAGTTGGCCTGGCGTTCAGCGCCGTATTTACGCACCTCTCTGTGCAGTTTCTTGAGCGTCAGATAGCGCTGGCGTACGTCGTCCGCATCCTTGACGGGCAGTACACCATAGATGCGCATGGCCGCCTGTGCATGGCGGGTCAACTTCTTTTCCAACGCTGCTCGACCGATGCCCTGGTAGGCGTCGAGCAGCACACGGGTCTCGGGAAATGCCCAATGCGAGGGTTCGAGCGCCGCGAGGTACTCGCGCAGGTGGTCTGGGTCGGCCTCGGCCAGCGCCTTGTCCAACAGGTAGCGGTCTACCACACCCACGGTTTCATCCAGCGTATTGGGCAGGTCGGTGCCCCAGCCGGATCGAGGTGCCAGGGCAATGCTCAGGTATTCACGCTGGAAGGCGTGCAGATCGCTCCAGCCGAGCGCATCGAGCACCACCCGGCTGGCTTGTCCGGCGTAGGGCAGGGCGGTCAGCAGGGTATTTCTTGAAAAACCGGACAACGCCGCAAGCAGCGCTGCCGATTGGTCTTTGGGCAAATCCTGAAGCAGCAGGAAGCATTGGAGCATCGCGGCCGTATCGCCGAAGCTGTCAAAATCATCCGGCGTCATGCCCAGTCGTTCGATGACCGCCAAGGCCCGCAGCAACCAGCGGGTCTGATACACCTCGACCGAGCGGAAGGTGTCAGCCAGCCTCTCGGCGTCATCGGGCAATCCAGCCAGGGCGTCCTCGACGTAGCGAGCGGTGAAGTTCGCCAGTTCCGAGGGCACTTCGGCGGGGGCGTCGTCAGGCTGAGATGACTCATCATCGCTGTCTTGCGGGTCATCGTCGTTTGAGTTGTCTTCGTCGAAATCTTCATCGACGTACCGGTTCAGGTCCACATCGTCGCTGTCCAGTCCGCTGTCGTCTGAGTAGAACATCATGGCGCTGCCCCAGGTATTGGCCGCCCGGACGAAGCGCGGGTAATCGAGGCGACCCGCTTCCATCAGGCCCAGGGCGATGCGCCTGATTTCCTTGTGCCCGTAGATATATGCATCGGCGATTTTCCTTTGTTCACCACCCGGCGTTGAAGGCGGCTGCTCGCGGTTCCAGCTGCCGTCCAGCAGCCATTCGGCGAAGGTCTGCCAGGCCGGGGTGGACGGGTAATCGCTCAGGCGATGGATGCAGGCCTGAACATCGGGGAAGGCCCAGGCCTGGTCCGGACTTCTTCGGTAATAGGCAGGGCCATCTTCGTCAGTGGGCAGTGGATAGTCACTGTCCTCGAAGGCAAATTGCAGCATGTGCTGCAGTCGCGCGCAGATCTGCTCCAGCGCATAGGCATCCGGGTGAGCCGTGACCCAGGCATCGCAGAGTCGATATTGCAGACCGTAGCGCTGTTGATCGCGGCGGTCCTCCAGATCGTCCCAAACGGTCGGGAACACAAAACCATCAGCCAGTGCCTTGGGTCCATCCTCGGGATGCTGCCTGACCCAGTCATCGGCCAGGCGCAGGAGGTCGATACCGTCCCAGAAATCGGGCTCGAATTCGTCATGGTGGCTGAGCTCGGGATAGTCATCCAGCGCTCTATCACAGAATGCTCGCAGTGCTGCGAGGCGTGTGGCTTGTTCAGGCACAGGACGGCGTGACGGCATGATGTTGTCCGAAGAAGTGAGTGACGAGGATCAACCGCCAAGCAGCGGCACCAAGCGGATAAACGCGAGGGTGGAAGGGGGACTGAGTTCGATTGTCTCATCGAGTCTTTGCAGCATGACGCCGTTGTGCAGGACGCGGAACGCACGGCTTTCAAAACCCTTCAAGGCTCGTTCGACCTCAACGCCGACATCCAGGTCTGCAGGCGCGCAGGCCTGGGGCATGACCACCGCGCCTTCACTGGCTTGCCGAAGAATGTCCCGCTCGCTCAGGTATTGGCGGTCGAGCACTTCACGCATCGATACGTGTGCCAGCCAGTGCTGGACCGACAGCGCGGCGATCTGTTCGGCAACGGTCAGGCGAATGAGCTCGGCGACCGTCAAGGTCGATGCGGTCGGTGTCAGGGAGACAGGGGGCAGCAAAGGCTCTTGGCGTGCGCCTTTCAGGCAATAGCTATGAACCACGAACTCCATGACGCATTCCTTGCAAACCAGGCCAGCCGGGCGGATGGCACCGTAGCATAGCCCTGTGTGCAGTAAATTTCATCGCGCCGCGGTCTCTTTTCATCTTTACGATATTCGCCGGTCAGCCTCCCTGTGCCGAGCGGCCGATGAACCTCTGTTGTCGGCGAAAAAACCGTAATGCTAAGGCTGGACAGTGCTCTTGGTGGAGACGATTTTGCCGTAACCTTCTATCGGCGACGTCTCGACCACCGCCGTACGCTCGCTGCGACATTTGAACTTCACACCTTTGCGCGGCGCCATGACTCTGGCCGTCTCCATGCACATTGCCCTGGTCGCGAAGGTAGGCCCTGGTTTTCGCTCCTCGACACAACCTTCGATGCCACTGCAGATCGTCAGCACAACAAAATAAACAGTCATCATCTCCGTATTGCTCCCTTGCGCGATGCGAGTGAACACATCCTGTAGTCCAGGTCGGCTGGCCTAAACGTTTAGCGGGGTTGCCTTCGGATAATGAGCTTCGATTTAAATCGCCAGCAATGGCACGTTGGTACCGCGCGTCGGGAAACTGTCGCTGTATTAATATATTTTTATTTCATCGATTTTTATGCCAATAACTTGGCGTCACCCGCGTGCCGGGGGAGGGTGAACGCGGGGTCCATGAACACCCGGGAACCCTGTGGGAGCCGAGCTTGCTCGCGATAGCGTCGGTACATCCAACATCACTACCAGCTGACCCAGCGCTAGCGCGTTCCACACAGGGAATTTGTAGTGAGCGCCCGATCAGGCCATGCCCCAATCGCTGCTCAGCATACGGGTCGCATCCTGACGGATTGGATTCACCGATGGGGTAGATCCATTCACCACTTTGATGCCGTCAACCCCTGCGCGTAATCGGCAGTCAGGCTGTCATTGCACGATTCGTTGCAACAATTTGCTCATGGGTGGACTGACTGCCAGAAGCCATGAACTTGGCCAGAAGTGCGTCCCGGTTTTGAGGCGCCTTCGTTCTATCTGCCGCACATAAGGCCGATTTCAGCTCCGGCAACGTCAGTTCGGTGCAATACGCTGGCGTGCCTGGTTGCTGGCGCCATGACTCCTCAAGGCTACCAGCGGCAAGCGCGGTGAAACCGGTATCTTCGACAAGATCCTGCACGATTGCCTCGGCATTGGCGTCATCCCCGGCGACAGGCAAGGCGATGCGTGTTGCAGACCCGGTGGGTTGGCCTTTGTCGGCAAGCGTCGCTGCGAGGACGGCGTTCCATGCCTTGATGATCGGGCGGCCAATCTGCTCGCTTACCCAGACGCTCTCGGGCTTGCCGTCGTCTACTTCTTTGATTGACCCGTCACGTCCTGGATAGTAATTGGATGTGTCAATGACGACGACTTTGTCGGGAACATTACTCAACGTTTGCTTGAGATCAGGGTATTTCGCGAAGGGGATCGAGAGAATAACAACGTCCACCTCGGACACGGCATCTTCCTTGGTCACCGCCGGTACACCGATTTCGTTGGCAAGGTTCTGAATGCTCCGAGGGGCCTTCGAGTTTGCCAGTTTAATCTCATGGCCGCACGCAGCGAGCTTACGGGCAAGGGTAGCCCCGATGTTGCCCGCGCCGATAATTCCGATTTTCATTTCAATGACCTCCTCGTATATCAACAACTATTCAGTGACCCGCTTGGCTGGGTGTGCGAATGAATTAAGCGTGTCGCGAAGATCCAGTAATTCTATGTCTCAACACATCAACCACGCTGAGTAGGAGTCTCCTTCAGGCGCTATTCAAACAAGCGGTGCCCCGTCGAGGCAGGTGCTACCGACACACGGTTAACATCATTCTGCCGGTGGTTTGTATCCTGCCAGCATTTTCAATACCTCATCGTGTGCCCCGTTCGCTTCAGCAAGCCGCAATGGCTTGGCACGTTCGACGACCAGTTCGCGTGGGGTCGGGGTGATCTCGAGCAGTTCGAAGATTTCATCCAAGAACTCATCCAAAGGCATGGCGTGTTCGTCATTTTCCTGACCGAGCAAAGTGGTCCGCACACCCGGTGGCGCAAGCTCGATAACCTCGACTGACGAATCCTCCAGCTGCACGCGAAGACTTTGAGTGAACGAATGAACGGCCGCTTTGGTTGCGCTGTAGGTCGGTGTCGCAGGCAGTGGGACGAATGCCAAAGCCGAACTGACATTCACGATCGTTGCACTGGGCTGCTTGATCAGTTGGGGCGTGAAGGCATACACCATGCGAATCGTGCCAAGCAGATTCGTTGTCACGATATCTTCGGCTGTGCTCAGGTATTGGGAGTCAGTCAGATCCTCCCAGTGCATGATGCCCGCGTTGTTTATCAGAACGTTCAGATTCGGGTGGCTGATCGCAAGTGCTTCGCGGGTGCGCTGGATGGATTGCGGATCGGCGACGTCCAGTAATACCGATTCAATACCTGGATGTTCCGACACGATCTTGTCGAGCAGAGCCTTGCGACGTCCCGCGATGATGACGTTGTTTCCCGCCTTGTGAAGCCTGAGCGCCAGGCCGAGGCCTATGCCTGAAGTGCTGCCGGTAACCAGGATCGTGTTGCCAGTGCTGTTCATAGTAAACTCCGGTACGGGTAGGTAAGCGGACAGGTGTCCACGTGCTAAAAAAACTACCGGACAACTGTCCGCTTTGCAATGCAGCGAAGGAAAAAACTTTGCCCAGGAATGACGAGTTGGCGATGCGTTCTGACGCCAAGAAAAACCGAGAACGAATTCTGAAGGTCGCTGTGGCGCAGCTGACACTCGATCCTGCGGTCCCGCTGAGCGCGATTGCGAAGAAAGCAGGAGTGGGACAGGGCACGTTCTATCGCCATTTCGCCAACAGAGAGGAACTGGTATTCGAGGTTTATCAATTCGAAATGCAGCAAGTGGCCTCGTTGGCGGAACAGCTGCTCGTGACAAAACCCCCCAAGGAAGCCCTCCGAGAATGGATGGATTGCCTCGCTGAATATGCAATGACGAAGGCGGGACTTGCGACCGCGATACGACAAGCAGCTTCCACTTACGAGTTTCCAGGGAAGTCGGGGTACGCCCCCGTCCAGGCAGCAGCCGAGTCGCTTTTGAGGGCGAATGAAAAGGCTGGAACGATTCGTAGCGGGGTTACCCACGACGACTTTTTTCTAGCCACTGCCGGAATATGGCAAATAGATTGCCAGGGTGAATGGCGCTCACGTCTTGCCAGATTGATGGACTTGGTCATGGATGGTCTATGCGCTGGCAGCCCTGAAAGCCTGAAGGAGAGAAACCAGTAGCGGTCGGCGAACAGCTGTCTACAACGACAGATGCAAAGGCGCTAGCATGAGCGTTTACTCATAGAAGGGAACATCATGCGAAACCTTCCTCCTTCTTCGAGCCTGCGCGCCTTTGAAGCCGCTACCCGGCACGCCACGTTCACTGCGGCAGCGGAGGAGTTGCATGTCACACAGAGCGCAGTGAGCCACCAGCTCAAGCATTTGGAACAGCTCTGGGGATTGCAACTGTTTCATCGCGGTAACTCGCTGCACCTGACCTCGGCAGGCGCAGCGCTTGCGCCCATCGTGCGGGAGTTCTTCATGAAGCTCGAGGCCACCTTGGCCGATTTGCGCGAGCAAAACGGGCGGCAGCGGCTGAGCGTGAGCACGACCTATTCTTTCGCCTTGAAGTGGTTGCTGCCCAGGCTTCCTGATTTGGCGCAAGCGCATCCGGAAATCCTGCTGACCCTGGACAGTACCGATAGCCCGATTAACTTCTCGACGACAGACCCGGACGTGGCTATCCGCCTGGGCAACGGGCATTTCCCTTCGCTGTTTTCAGAATTCCTGTTCCGCGAGCAGATTTTCCCAGTCGCCAGCCCAGCGTTGCTTGCACGTTTTGGTACGCCTCAAACGGCCGCCGAATTGCTGCGCTATCCACTGCTTACGCGCGATGGCGCAGCGTTGGTGCCGAAATGGGAGCAGTGGTTTGCCCAGGTGGGCGTCGAGGTCACGACCTTGAAGGAAAGCATTCGCTACGCAGATACCAATATGACCATCGAGGCGGCGCTCCTGGGACAAGGTATCGCGCTGGCACGCAGCGGGCATGTCGAAGCAGAGCTCAATGACGGCCGTCTTGAAAGGCTTTTCGAACTGCAGTGCGCATCGCCCCTGGCGTATTACTTCGTATGCCCCAAAGGGATCGAGGCTCAGCCTCATATCACCGGCTTTCGTCGTTGGCTGGTTACCCAGGCCCTGGACGCTCAGCACGCTTATACATGAGGTTTTCCTCATGCCGGGATGAAGAGACTTTGCTTTTTTAGCGCGACTCGATCGGTCTAGGATGATGCATGCCCTTACACATCATCTGCCTCGTCTTGTTCGCCGCGCTGCTACACGCCAGTTGGAATGCCATGCTGCGTGGGGGAGCCGACCGTTTGTGGTCCATGACCATCATGTGCATGGCGATAGCCCTGGCGAGCGTCGTCGTGGCGGTGCTGTTGGAGCTACCCGCCCGTGCCAGCTGGTCTTGCATCGGACTCTCCGCTGTATTGCACGTGGGCTACAACCTGTTCCTGGTGCGCAGTTACAAGTCCGGCGACCTGGGCCAGACCTATCCAATCGCCCGCGGTGTATCCCCGATCCTGATTGTCCTGGCCGCCTCGTTGTTCGCGGGCGAGCGCGTGGCGCCGAGTGGACTGCTAGGTATCGCGTTGGTGTCGACCGGAATCCTCTCGCTGGCTTATACCGGGCGCCGGCGGGCGTTGCCTGACTTGCCCTACGCACTGGGAACCGGTTTTTTCATTGCCGCCTACAGCGTTGTCGATGGCATAGGTGTTCGCCTCTCCGGGGCGCCAATGGCCTACACCGCCTGGATGTGTCTGTTGTGGGGCGTGATGATGCCCCTGGTTTATATCGGACTGCGGGATGCCAGAAGCCTCTTTGCCTTGCGGCCAGGTATCGCCGTGGCTTTCGCTGGCGGGCTGGTTTCATTGCTGGCCTACGGCGTCGTGATCTATGCCATGGCCCATGCCCCGATGGGGGCGGTGTCCGCCCTGCGCGAAACCAGTGTCATGTTCGCCGCTTTGATCGGGTACGCATTTCTTGGCGAAGCATTGACCTTGCGCAAGCTGTTGGCCTGCGCAGTCATCGCGCTCGGTACGCTGGTTATCGGCTGACGCTGCTTTTTCATTTGGCTGTGAGGATTGACCATGAATGACCGTTCGCAAAAACCCGTGATCGTGATCACCGGAGGCGGGCGCGGGATCGGGGCGGCGACCGCCCTGCTGGCCGCTGAGCAAGGTTATGACGTCGTGCTGACCTACATCGCCGATGAGGCGTCGGCGTTGTCGGTGGCAGCGCAAGTCGAGGCCAAGGGGGGCCGTGCCTTGGCGGTGCGTGCCGATAACGCCGACCCCGCACAGGTCGCCGAACTCTTCGCCACCCTTGACCTACGCTTCGGACGAATCGATGTGCTGGTCAACAACGCTTCGATATTGGCACGCCAATCTCGCTTGGAGGATCTTGGCTTCGAGCGCATGCAGCGAATCTTTGCGGTCAACACCTTGGGCCCGATGCTCTGCGCGCAACATGCGACCCGGCGCATGGCCTACCGTTATGGCGGGCGTGGCGGTGCGGTCATCAATATCTCTTCGGCGTCAGCCCGCCTCGGTAGCCCGAATGAATACGTGGACTACGCAGCGTCCAAGGGGGCGGTTGAAACGTTCACGACGGGTTATGCCAAGGAAGTGGCCCGGGAGGGTATTCGTGTCAACTGCGTTCGCCCCGGGCATATCTATACCCAGATGCATGCGAGTGGGGGAGAGCCGGACAGAGTCGACCGGGTGAAGGAGACGATCCCTATGGGGCGTGGCGGCCAGCCGGAGGAGGTCGCGCGGGCCATTCTCTGGTTGGCGGGGCCGCAGGCTTCGTTTGTGACGGGTACCTTTCTGGATGTGACCGGAGGGAAGTAGACCGGCTATCAAGTTTTTCTTTCAAATGACAGCGTCCGATTATTGCCGCTGCACCACGACCGGTCATGCCGTGTTCGAAGCGGCATGACCGGAGCGCTTTGTGGATTATTTTTGCGCCAGCAATGCCTTTCTTGCCGCCTTGTCATGTTTCATGGCAGCGATTTCACGCTCGCAGGCCTCGATATCGAACGAGTTGTCCCACTTGGCAATGGCGATGGTGCCGATGCCGTTACCGATCAGGTTGGTCACGGCTCGCGCTTCGTTCAGGAACCGGTCAATGCCCAAGAGCAAAACCAGGCCTACCAGAGGAATGGAGTGGATGGTTGTGAGCGTTGCGGCCAGCGTTACGAAGCCCGCACCCGCCACGCCAGCCGAGCCTTTTGAGGTCAGCAGGAATACGCCCAGCAGAATCATCTGATCCATAAAGGTCAGTGGTGTGTTGGTCGCCTGGGCGATAAAGATGGCGGCCATGGTGAGATAGATGCAGGTGCCGTCCGCATTGAAGGTGTACCCCGTTGGCAACACCATGCCCACTACCGATTTTTTACAGCCAAGCTTTTCGAGCTTCACCATCATTCGCGGCAGTACGGCTTCGGTGGAGCAGGTACCGAGCGTGATGAGAATTTCATCCTTGAAATAACGCAGGAATTGCATGAGTGGCATGCCCGACCATCTAGCCACCGTACCCAGCACTATCACGATGAAAATCAAGGTCGTGGTGTAGAGCGCGACCAGCAACTGGCCGAGTGACAGCAAGGTACCAATACCGTACTTGCCGATGGTGAAAGCCATACCTGCACCGGCACCAATCGGCGCCAAGCACATCACCATTGCAACAACCTTGAAAAGCCCTTGCAGGAACAGGTCAATGGTGTTGATCAGCGGCTTGCTGGTTTCGCCCATTTGAACCAGGGCAACACCCATCAATACCGACAGCAGGATGACCTGGAGCATGACGCCATTGGAAAATGCGCCAAGGAAGGTCGGCGGGATGATATTGAGAAAGAAATCAATGATGCCGCCTTGCTCACTGGCCGCTTGGCTGTATTTACCAATGGCGCTTCCATCAAGTGCGCTAGCGTTGATGTTCATGCCCACGCCAGGCTTCACGATGTTGACCACAATGAGGCCAACGACCAAGGCGATGGTTGAAAGGATCTCGAAGTAGACCAGCGCTTTTACGCCAATCCGCCCGACCTCCTTGATGCTGCCCATCTTCGCGATACCCACGACGACGGTACCGAAAATAATGGGCGCCAACAGCATTTTGATCAGCTTGATGAAGCCATCGGCGAAGGGTTGGAGCTTGGCTCCGATATCGGGCGCGAAGTAACCGATTGCCGCACCGATCACGATGCCGATCAGCACTTGCACGTACAGCTGGCTGTACCAGCGAGACTTGGAAATTTCCACGGAAGCACCTCATTTTATTTTTGTGATGGGCATGTGGCTTGGCGTCAGTGGAGAACGCCTGTTTCTGCGGTCTTTTTCAGAAAGACCGCAGAACGAGAGGGATCAACCTTCGCCCAGCTCACGCATGACGGCGTACAAAGCGGACTTGGCTTCGAAGCCAACACCTGGAATATCCGGCAGGCCGACATAACCGTTTTCGACACGGATGCCGTCAGCGAAACCGCCAAAGGGCTGGAACACATCGGGGTACGATTCGTTGCCGCCCAGGTGCAAGCCCGCGGCGATGTTCAGGGACATCTGGTGACCACCGTGAGGCACTACGCGGCGGGAAGACCAACCCATTTCCTCCATCACCTTAAGGGTGCGCATGTACTCCACGAGCCCGTAGGACAGCGCACAGTCGAACTGGAGGTAGTCACGATCAGGGCGCATGCCGCCGTGGCGCAGAAGGTTGCGGGCATCCTGATGGGAGAACAGGTTTTCGCCGGTCGCCATGGGCAGTTCATAGTGGTTGGCAAGCTCAGCCTGCAAGGCGTAGTCCAGCGGGTCGCCGACCTCTTCGTACCAGAAGAGGTTGTACTGCTTGATGGCCTCCGCGTAAGCAATACCTGTCTGAAGATCGAAGCGACCATTGGCATCGACCGCCAGTCGACGACCGTCTCCAACCACTTCAAGTACCGCCTCGATGCGACGGATATCCTCATCCAGTGGCACTGCACCAATCTTCATCTTGACGACATCGTAGCCACGATCCAGATAGCTCTGCATTTCCGCTTTGAGCTTGGTCTGGTCTTTGCCAGGGTAGTAGTAGCCTCCCGCTGCATAGACCCAAACCTTGTCATCCGCCACGCCGTTACGGTAGCGGTCAGCCAGCAGGCGATACAGCGGTTTGCCCTCAATCTTGGCAACGACGTCCCATACCGCCATGTCGATGGTGCCAACGGCGACCGAGCGCTCGCCGTGGCCACCCGGTTTTTCGTTGGTCATCAAGGTCTTCCAGATGGCGAACGGATCCAGGTTGTTGTGCTCATGATCGACGAGCGTATCTGGATCCGCTTCCGTGATTCGTGCCAGGAAGCGATCACGCATCAGGGCGCCTTGGCCATAGCGACCATTGGAGTTGAAACCGTAGCCGATGACAGGCTTCCCCTCGCGAATCACGTCCGTGATGACAGCCACGACCGAGCAGGTCATTTTCGAAAAATCGATATAGGCATTGGCGATTGGGGAGGCAATCGAAACGGTTTTTTCACGAATGTCTACGATGCGCATGGCGGGTTCCTCTTGTTGTTGATGGCCCCACGTTATGCGTTGCGATGCCCCCCGCCCAATGCTATTAATGCCGCACCCTATGCACAGGAGGCATGGCCCTTGGAGCTCGTTTGGCTTGAAGATTTCTCGGCGCTTGCGGAGTACGGCAGCTTCGTTCGGGCGGCTGAGGCGCGGCACGTTACCCAGCCCGCATTCAGTCGCAGGGTGCGTTCATTGGAGAGTTGGATGGGGGTGCAGTTGTTCGTTCGAACACCTCAAGGCGCGACGCTTACTGAAGCAGGCAGGCAAATTTTGCCAAGTGCTCAGGAGGCGGCCAGGCGCTTGTACAGAATGCGCAACGAGGCTCAAGAGATCGCTGGAATGGCCGCCAAGTCGCTTCAGTTTGCGGCCACTCACTCCCTGTCGTTTACATTTTTTCCAAAGTGGCTTCGAAGCTCGGAGAGCGGTGCGCCAATCGAGGCTGTGCAACTGCATTCGGCTAGCATGGCAGCCTGTGAGCAGATGCTCATACACGGCCAGGTTCAGTTTTTGCTTTGCCACCGCCATCCCGACGTTCCTCCTCTGCTAGCCCCTGATCAGTTCATTGGCAAGAAGGTGGGTGAGGACGTTCTCGTTCCCCTTGCGAGTGCTTCCGCTAACTTCGGCACCTCGCCTGCGGCATTGCCATACCTCGCTTACACCCATGAGTCCGGATTGGGGCGTATCGTCGCTCACAGATTGCGTGGCAAAGAGGATTACCTTCACCTCAAACCACTTTTTAGCAGCCACCTTGCAGCGGTACTCATGTCCATGGCCCTGGAAAGCAAAGGTGTGGCTTGGCTGCCCAAGAGCCTTACCGAACAGGAAATACTGGATGGACGCTTAGTCCGGGCGCTCGATGAAAGCTGGGATATACCTCTGGAAATTCATCTGACCCGTCCAACAGCGCCACTCAGTCAATCGGCCGAAGCGTTCTGGGGCAGGGTGGGCAGCCGCGCTTGATTGCTGGTGTTCTTCGCTAAGTAACGGTTCCGTTAGTCGAACGTTTACGGCGTGAGGCGTGGTCTGGCACCGTGTCAAGGTGCCCAGATTCCCACATCGCGGGCATCCACCGACTTGGGCAACAGCCCGGCGGCGAAAAAGGCATCGGCGATTTTCTGCTGTTCATCCAGTTGGTCGGCTTTTACCGGTTGTACCTGGTAACTGCGGTGGGCGTTGGCCGCTTCGACCGTCTCCACATCGAGATTGCCCCACAACGGGCCCAGGACCTGCGCCGCGTCGCGGGGATGGTTCTTGATCCAGTTGCCAGCGTCCTGCAGTTGCTCGTATACCACCTTCAGCACTTCAGGGTGCGCCTTGGCGTAGGGGGTGCTGGTCAGGTAGTAACGCTTGTAGCTGGCCAGCCCGCTGCCGTCAGCCAGGGTTCGCGTTGGTAGCTGCCGCTGCACACCGCTGAGGAACGGTTCCCATGTGACCCAGGCATCGACTTTATGATTCTCGAATGCCGCCCGGCCATCCGCGGGGGACAGGTAGGCCGGTTGGATGTCCGAGAACTTCAGGCCTGCCTTGTTCAGGGCCGCGATCAACAGGTAGTGGGCACCCGCCGCCTTGGTGACCGCGACTTTCTTGCCTTTCAGATCCGCCAGTTGCTGCAAGGGGGAATCCTTGGCCACGACAATGGCCTGGGCCGAGGGCGAGGGCGCTTCCTGTGCGAAGTAAGTCAGCTTGGCCTGCGCGGCCTGAGCGAATATCGGCACGGTATCGGCCACGTCGGCGCTGACGTCGACATTACCGACATTCAATGCTTCCAGCAGTGGCAGGCCGCTGGGGAACTCGTGCCAGCTCACTTCGATGTCTGCCTGGGCGAGCGCCTTGTCCAGTTTGCCTTGGGTTTTCAGCAGCGTGATCAGGGTCGATGATTTCTGGTAACCGATGCGCAGGGTTTCCCGAGCCTGGGCCGGGAGCGCAAGAGTGGACAGGACCAGTGCAACGACCAGGCCGGTCAGAGCGGGGTGATGCAATATCGCCCGGGGATGGTTGATGAGTCTTGACATGGCATGCTCGACATTGACTAAGGGGTGGATGAACACCACGGAATCCTATGGTTATAAAAACCAATTTATAAATACTTTTTGTGCATTAGCTTAGGCGTCTTTGCACTCGTCAAAGCGGCCACTGCTGGCCAATTGCGCCGGGCCTCAGAGGTCGTAGCGCACCGACAACAAAAGGGTTCGCGGATCGTTGACGGAGTAGTAGCGAGCACCGCTTGCGGGCACATAACCGACCGCTTGCGGGTAGGCGCGGTCGAGCAGGTTTTTCACCGACAGTGTGGTCGTCCAGTGCCCGTCGCCGGAGATGTAGCGGGTGTTGGCGTTCCAGAAGGTCTGCTGGGGGATTTCCTGGACGTCGTCGTTCAGCGCATTGGCATAGGACTTGGTCTGGAACTGCGCATCGGTGCCAGCCAACCAGGTGCCGGGCAAACCCGCCGGGATGGTGTAGTTGAGGCCGACACTGGTGTTCCAGCGCGGCGAGTACACCAGTTGTTTGCCGTTGGCATCGATCCCGGCGCCGCTGGCGTTTTCGAAGTCGTCGTATTGGCTTTGCAGGTAGCCAAGGTTGAACGTCAGTTGCAGGTCGTTGGTCAGCGCGCTGAGGGTTTCCAGTTCGACGCCGTAGGTGTGGGCCTGGCCCACGTTGGTCCGCAGGCTGACGCCCAGCGCCGGGTCATAAGCGTTGGTTTGCAGGTCCTCGTAGTCGTTGTAGAACAGCGCGAGGTTGGCGCGCAGGCGACGGTTGAAGAAGTCGCCCTTGAAGCCGGTTTCCCAGGTGGTGACGTCTTCCGGAGAGAATGCCTGCTCGGCAGCGGCCTGGGTCGGCGCGCGGTTGTCGTAGCCACCGGCCTTGAAGCCTTTGGCGACGTAGGCGTACTGGTTGAGGTGTGGCGTCCAGGCGTATTCGAAACCGAGTTTCGGGCTGGTGGATTGCCAGGATTTGCTTGAGTCGGCGCTGAAATTGGTGCCGGTGATCTGCCGGTCGGTGTTGACCACGTAGTTGGTGTAGTCGAAGTTCTTGTGTTCGCGGGTGAACCGTAGGCCGGCGATCAGCGACAGTTGTTGCGTGACTTTGTAACTGCCCTGGCCATACAACGCATAACTTTCGGTATTGGTCGTGCTGTATTGACCCTGGCCGATCACTCGGTTGCGCGCAATCGAGTAAGTCAGGCTGTCTCGCTCGGCATCGAATTTTTCCCGGTACAGGTACAGGCCGGTGCTGAAGCTGAAATCGTCGTAGTCGCCGTTGAGCTGGAACTCCTGGGTGGCATAGTCCTGCTTGTAGGTGATCAGGCTGTTCTGAATGAGGGCCGCCTGCCCGGAATTGTCATAGTCCACCGGTTGGTTGAAGGCTGAGTAGGCGGTCACCGATTTGAAACTCAGATGATCGTCGAGGGTGTAGATCGCCCGCAGCACCGAGCTGCCCTGGTCGAGGCGGTTCTTCGGATTGAGGCTGCTGTAGCTCTTGAACTTGTCGAAGTGGCCGTCGGCATCGAAGGGGGTATAGCTGGTGGTGTCGCCGCGGTCGAAAGTGCCGGCCAGCGTCAGTTGCACATCCCAGGGCGAATCGATGGGGTTGAAACGCAACTTGCCGCGGTAGGACTGCAGGTCGACGTTATTCACGTCCTCGCCGCGGGTGGGGTTGGAGACGGTGCCGTCACGGGTCAGGCGAATCGCCGAAAAGCTGCCGAACAGGGCGTTGTCTACCAGTGGGCCGCTGATCAGCAGTCGACCGTTCTGAACGTTGTAGTTGCCGGCGCCAAGCTCGAAGAAACCACGGGTTTCCTGGGTCGGGTCGCGGGTGATCACGCGGATCGCGCCGGCGCTGCTGTTGCGCCCGTAAAGCGTGCCTTGGGGGCCACGCAGGACCTCGACGCGCTCGACGTCGTTGAAGTCGAGCATCGAGGAAATCGCCCGGGGGATGTACAGGTCATCGGCGTAGACCGCCACGGCGGCTTCCTGGATCGGATCGGTCTCGCCGATGCCACGAATCCCGTAAGTCTGCGCGCTGTAGGAGATCGACTGGCGGCTGAGGGTCAGGTTCGGGACCTGCCCGGAAAGGTCGCGGATGCTCTTGATCTGCTTGTCCTCAAGGGCGTTTTCATCGAACGCGGAAATCGCCAGCGGGGCTTTCTGCAAGTCCTCGCTGCGATGTTCGGCGGTAACGGTGACAACGGGGAGGGCACCCTCCTGGGTGTTTTCTTCGGCGTGGGCCGACAGCCCGAACAAGGCCAGCGATACGGCCAGTGCCAAGCGGTTTGAAGTGAAGGTGTCGTGCATGGTGAACCCCTGGTGTGTAGATGCTGCGTGGGTGTTGCTTTTTTTGGGCAAAGCGTTGCCGTGGTCATGGCTGTGAACGCCATGGCGGCGGTGGCTCGGGCCGGTTTCAGGTTTGGGTGTGCAATTGACCGTGGAGTGGTGTCGGCCGGAAAAACATAGCGTTCCGAGAGCCTCCACCTGGTCAGGGGTCGGTGATGGTTGTAACAGTATTTGTATAATAGAGCGCTGTAAAAGTCCGATTTGTTATAAGTTAATTATAAAAAATAGACATTAAGTTTTTGTATTAAATGCGTAAAGCTGATGTTTTTGTCTTTGGCTGACATGACGCAATCGCGGGCAAGCCTCGCTCCCACAGGTTATGTACATGACCTGTGAGAGCGAGGCTTGCCCGCGATGACGATGGTTCTGCTGGAATCAATACCCGCGTTGTACGTTCGCCAGATTTTCTGGCGCCAACCCGTTCAGGAAGCGCTCAAGATTGGCCAGGAAGCTGTCGGCTATTTCATGGCGGCTGTTGCTGGAGATCGCCGAAGTGTGGGGCGACAGGCGCACCCTGGGGTGGGCGTAGAGCGGATGGCCGTCGGGCAGCGGTTCGGGTTCGGTGACGTCCAGTGAGGCCAGGCCGAGGGTGCCTTCGTCCAGGGCCGCGAGCAACGCCCCATGGTCCAGCAGGCCGCCGCGGGCGATGTTGATCAGGTGCAAGCCCGGCTTGGCACTGGCGAGCACCGCGCGGTTGACGATATGCCGCGTTGCATCGGTCAGCGGCGCGGCCAGTACCAAGTGATCGGAGCGTGAAAACAGCTGGTGGATGTCCTGCGCGGCCTCGACGCCTTCCACTTCGAACGGCGTCTGGCTTTGCCGCAACGCCAGCACGTGGATGCCCAGGGCACGGGCCTTGGTCGCCAGGCTGCGGCCAATCGCACCAAAGCCGAGAATGCCCAGGGTGCTGCCCTTGAGCGGCGTCAGGGCGCTGAACTGCCATTGCGAGTCGTGCACCCAGATGTCCGGCAGGCGTTTGGCCGCCGCGAAGATCGACGCCAGGGCAAATTCGGCAATGTTGTCGGCGGCGCTGCCCCGGGAGGTGCTCACCGGCGGGCCATCGAACAGCCACTTGGGGTAAAAGTCGATGCCTGAAGACACCACCTGGACCCATTTCAGGCCGTAGGGCCAGCCCGGCGGCGGCGTGTCCGGCGCCAGGTAGCCGCGCACGTTGATGGGCCGGGCCAGCAACACACTCACTTCGGCCGGCAGGTCGCTTGGCACGCCGGCCGGCGCGTCGAGCACTTGCGCGCCGGGGTACGTCTGTTCGAGGCGTTGGCGGATCACATCGTTGAAGTCTTTATCCAGCTGGCTGGCGATCACGAGTGTGCTCATGCAAGGTCCTTTTTCTGGCGTTGGGCAAACACCGCTTTGCCGACGCCTTGCAGCACGGCATCGTTTTGCGGGGTGTGGACGCGACTGCACAGCACGTCGCGGTAATGCCGTTGCAGCGGGCTGTGCCGCGACAGGCCGGGGTTGCCGGAGGCTTCGATGGCCAGTTCGACAGCGCGGATGGCGTTACCGGTCACCAGGTATTTCAATTGCGCGGCATGGGCCGCAGGAGTGCGCCCTTCGGCGGCGGCATCCAGCAGGCTGCGATTGGCGAACAGCAAGGTGTCGATATGCCCGACGGTTTCCTGGAAGCGTGGCAGGGTCGCCAACGCAGCGCCGAGGTTGGACGGTTTGCGCTGTTCCAGCCAATCCACGAACCAGTCCCGCGCGGCCTGGGCGACGCCGTCGTAGACCGCTGACAGCAACACCGACATCCACAGGAAGCCGTCACCGTCCAGTTCGGGCTGCGGCGCACTCCAGCGACTGACACTGACGGCGTGATCCAGTGGCACCAGCACGTTGTCGAACCGCACTTCATGGCTGCAGGTGGCACGCATGCCCAGGTGGTCCCAGTCGTCGACGATGCTGATCCCGGGTGTGTCCTTGTGGATCAGCCAGGCACCCACCAGAGGATCTTCATCGGTGCTGCGCGCCCAGACGCTGAACCAGGTCAGGCCGTGACTGCCGGTGGAATAGATCTTGCGCCCGCTGATGCGCCAGCCTTCGGAGGTGCGTCTGGCGATGGTGGCCGGCAGCCCGCCACGGGCCGGGGTGCCCAAGTCGGGCTCGACACGCAAGGCATTGATCAGCGCGCCTTCGCGCACGGCATCCTGGGCCACTCGCAAGCGCAATGCCTCGGGCCAGTTCCGATTGTCCTGCAGGCGCGAATGCTGAAGGTACTGCATCACCAGAATCAACGCCGTGGAAGGCTCGCCCTTGGCGACCGCACTGATCGCTTTGTGTGCCTGTACCAGGCTGGCGCCGCCACCGCCCAATGCCTTGGGTACCGTCAGGGCCAACAGGCCATGCTCGTGCAGCAACGTGAAATTGTCCCGGGGAAAGGCGCCGCTCTCGTCATAGACGTGGGCCGTGGCTGCCAGTTGCCTGCCGATGCGTTCTAGCAACGTGTCGAAGTCGGCGACATCGACCGATTGCAGCGAGGGTGGGCGTGAAGAAGAAAGACTCATGGTGCATTCACTCGATCAAAAAGGTGAGGCCCGGATGCGGCCCTTGTGGCAAGGGAGCAAGCGCCCTCGCCACAGAAGTTCAAAGCGGCAGCAGGCGGAAGTTCCTGTCCCACAGCGGACTCACGTCGAGTCGTTCGTTCAACACGCCGGCGTTGAAGAACAGGTCGGCGACTTCTTGTTGCGAAGCAATGGCCTGGTCGCTGACTTCGACGACTTTCGACGGCTGGCTGCGGTTGTTGTACATGTCCAGGAACACGGCTTTATCGACGCCCAGCAACTGTGCCGACTTGGTGGCCCAGGGCTCGGGGTTGTTGTTGATCCATTCCAGGGTGCGCGCCTGCCGTTGGATATAGTCCTGGATCGCCTGCTTGCGCAGCGGGTCTTCCAGGGCAGCGGGGCGCGCGGCGACCAGGTAGTTGCCCGACAGGTAGCCCAGGGCGGTTTTCAACACCCGGGCACCGCTGCGGAACTTCGCCAACTGGATGAATACGCCATAGATCACCCAGGCATCGAGCTGACCGCTCTGAAACGCCGTGAAGCCATCCTGGGGCGTGAGCGCCACCGCCGTGATGTCGTTCATGGTCAGGCCCTGTTCTTTCAAGGCCTTGATCAGAAAGTAGTGGGACGTGGTGGAGCGCACATAGCCGACCCGCTTGCCACGCAGTTGTCCGATCGATTCGAGGGATGAATCCTTGGGAATCAAAATCACCTGGTTGTTCACATCGCCTTGCAGCACCGCGATCAGGCGCGGCTGGCGGTGGCTCTGGATGGAAAAGATCGGCGGGATTTCGCTCATGCTGCCCACGTCCAGGCTGCCCGAGGCCAGCGCTTCGACGATCAGGTTGCCACCGGCGAACTCGGCGTATTCGATCTTGTAGGGGGTATTGCCGGTGCCGGCATCGTCGACGAAATAGGAGTCCTGGCCCCGGTAGGTGGCGACACCCAGCGTCAGGTCCGAGAGCTTGGCGCCTTGCGCGAACGCACGCGGGACCAAGCCGAGCGATGACAGCCCCAACGCCCCGAGGGCGATAGAGCTGGCCGTCAGGAAGTCGCGACGATTGAACTGTCTCGGAGTGATGTTTTTCGTCATGGTCAGGCTCTTGTCAGATGGCAAGTTGCAAGGCTGTTTGCCCGAGCAGTTGTTTGATTGCGTGTAGTATCGGTTCGGCCTCGGTGCGCACCAGCCAGTCCGGGCTGACTTCAGCGAAGGCCACCGTGCCGTCCTTGGCGATGACCACCACGGTCGGTTGTGGCAATTCCCAGGTTCCGGTGCCGGTGGTTTCGCCAATGCTCTTGCCCTTGGCCAATACCGCTTTACGCGAGGCTTCATCGAAGCTGTAGAGAATGCCCAGGCGTCGACCGAGGCGATTGTCAGGGTCGCTGGCTACTTGCAGATCGAGATTGTGCCGGGTCTTGATCTCTACCAGCTTTTCCGGCACCTGCGGGCTGACCGCCACCAGCGGCACACCCAGCGCGTGCAGTCGCGGATACAGTTGGCGTTGGTAATAGGGCAGGGTGATGTTGCACGCCGGGCAACCCGCGAACCGGAAGAAAATCAGCACCGCCGGACCGTTGGCGAGCAGCTCGTCGCGGCTCAGGCTGCCGCCTTCGACCTTCAACAGGGTGAAGGGCTCAAGCAAGTCGCCAGCCTTGGCGAAGTCGTCGACCCGGGCTTCGTTTACCAGGCGCTGACGCTGCTCGATATTGACTTGCACGGCCGAGGGCTCCCAGGTCGCCAGGCGCTCAGCATGCAAGTTGGCCAACAGGTGGTTGAGGGATTCACTCATGCCACTGCCTCACTTTTCGCTTGAACCTTGGAAGTAGCGTGACGGTTGGTGGGGACGGCGAGGCCAAGGTTGTCACGCAGGGTGGTGCCGCTGTACTCATCGCGAAACAACCTGCGTTGTTGCAGGATCGGTACGACGAGCTCGGTGAAATATTGCAGGCCGTCCGGCAGCAGCGAATTGATGATGAAGCCGTCGGCCGCGCGTCCTTCGAACCACTGCTCAATGGCGTCGGCAACCTGCTCGGGCGTGCCGACAAAATCGCGCCGTGGTTGGGAGAAGCGCAGAGCGACTTCGCGCAGGGTCAGGCCTTCATCCCTGGCCAGTTGCTTGATCCGGTCCGAGCCGCCTTTCTGGCTGTTGGAGCCAAGGTCGCCGAGCTCAGGGAACGGCGCATCCAGCGGATATTGGCTGAAGTCGTGGTCATTGAAGGGGCGGCCAAGGGCGACAATCGCGTCTTCGATGGTCACCAGCGCCACCGCTTGCTGGTAACGGTCTTCGACTTCGGCTTCATCGCGCCCGACGATCGGGCGAATGCCGGGCAGGATCGACAGCGCGGTGGCATCGCGGCCAAAGCCTTTGGCACGTTTTTTCAAGTCCTGATAGTAGGCGCGGGCTTCGTCGAAGCCTTCGGCGCCGACGAATATCGCGTCGGAGTTCTCGGCGGCGAAGTTACGTCCATCCTCAGAGGTACCGGCCTGGAAAATTACCGGCTGGCCTTGCCGCGAGCGGGCAATATTTAGCGGGCCTTTCACCGAGAAAAACTCCCCCTTGTGCTCCAGAGCATGCAGTTTACCGGGCGTGAAAAACTCGCCGCTTTGCTTGTTATAGGCAAAGGCATCGTCTTCCCAGGAGTCCCATAGGCCTTTCACCACATTCACGTGTTCCTTGGCGATGCGGTAGCGCAAGGCATGGGGTGGGTGCGCGGCCTTGCCGAAGTTGTCGGCGGTGCCACTGAGCCACGAGGTGACTACGTTCCACCCGGCGCGCCCGCCGCTGATGTGGTCCAGCGAGGCGAACTGGCGAGCAACCTGGAATGGTTCGGTGTAGCTGACGGTGACGGTCGCCACCAGGCCGATGTGCTCTGTGGTCGCGGCCAGGGCCGAGAGGATGGTCAGCGGCTCGAAGCGGTTGAGGTAGTGTGGACTGGACTTTTCGTGGATGTGCAGGCTGTCGGCGATGAACACGAAATCGAACTTCGCGGCTTCGGCCAGTTGCGTCTGTTGCTTGTAGAAACCAAAGTTGGTGCTGGCATCAGGTTGTGCCTGCGGGTGGCGCCATTCGCCCCAGCCGTGACCGACGCCATGGACCATCGCACCGAGTTTCAGTTGCCGTTGTTTGCTCATGGTTCTGCTCCTTCAGTCAGTCACATCGTTATCGAGATGCCTGGTTAAGTTGAACGCGCTGGGCGTTGAAGCTCTTGTCGAAGCCTTTGGAGACGTCGACGTGTTTCGTGAGAATGCCTTCTTCCTGATAGATGTCTGCGGTGGTTTGCAGGCCGCTGATGACCTTGTCATCAATCTCTACAGGGTCCATGTGCGTGCCTTTGGCCACGGCGATGTGCACCGCCAGCGGCAGGCCGGTCACGCGCGCCTGGGCGGCGGCGTACTCCTCGGGATGGGCATTGGTCCAGCGGTAGGCGCGATCGACCCGGGCGATGAAGTCGTCGAGCTGCTGGCGTTTACCGGCGATGGCCTGGCTGGTGGCGGCCAGGTACAAATGGTTGGTCAGCAGGGTTTCGCCACTGGCCAATACCTTGGCCTGGTTCTGAGTGGTGGAAATGGTCGTGTACGGGTCCCAAGTCGACCAGGCATCGGCGCTGCCGTTGTCCAGCAGGATTCGTGACTCGCTCGGCAGCAAGTAGATGAACTGCACGTCCTGCGTGCTCAGGCCGGCGTCGCGCAAGGCTTTGATCGCCAGGAAGTGACCGATGGAGCCACGTGTGGTGACGATCCGCTTGCTCTTGAGGTCGCTGGCGTTGTTCAGCGGCGAGTCCTTCGGCGCGAGGATAGCCGTGGTGTAGCGGCCCTTGGCATGTACGATGCTGACGACCTTGATGGGCGCGCCAGCCCCAAGGGCAAATACATAGGGCGCATCGCCCAAGGCACCGATGTCCACCGCGCCGGCATTCAGCGCTTCGCCTAGCGGTGCGGCGGCGGGGAACTCGGAAAATTGGATCTCGTAAGGCACGTTCTCCAACTCGCCGGACACCTCCAGCAGCACCTTGATCGTCGACTTCTGATTGGCCACCAGCAGCGGTTGAAGATCGGCGGCCTGGGTCAGCGCGCCCCCCCAGGTGAGAACTGCGCCCAGCAGCAGACGTGTTAAAAGCGGTCGTTGAAGCGTCATGATGGCGTCCTTCCAGGCAGGTCTTGGATCGTTGGTTTACCTCCGCCTGGAGAAAGGGGTCGGCCTGGAATTAACGTTATTCCTATAAGAATTCGGTGTGAAGGTCTTTTTGATTATATGCTAATTATTAATTTATCTGATTAATATTATTTAGATTATGAAATTAATGCATGTATTGGCGTGGGCTTCCCGCGATGAGGACGGCACATCCGACCTAGAGGCTGACTGCCGATGCCATCGCGGGTAAGCCATGCTCCCACTGGTTAGGAATGGTTGATCCGGCTCTACGGGCGGTTCCGTCAGAAGTTGTAGGCCAGCCGGGTGTAGTAGTAGGCTCCGCCAAATCCGAATGGCGAGAACTGTCCATATTTGTAGCCTCCGGCCCAGTCCTGGACGCCATTCTTATCGGGGTACACGTTGAACAGGTTGTTCGCTCCCAGTGCCACTGTCAGTTGTTTGGTCAGGTCGTAGGCGGCGTCCACGTCGGTGATCCACTTGGCGCTGAATTTTCGATCGTTCACCGGGTTGTTGTCGCCCTCGACGTAACTGCCAAAGCGGGTGACCGCCAGGTTCAGGTTGTAATCGGTGACTTTCCAGTTTGCCGCCAGGATCAGTTTCGATTGCGGTGTCGCAACCGTCAGGTCCTTTTGCAGGCGCCGGTCGAAGAGTTGGTAGTTTGGGCCCAGGCTGCTGAGTGCCGGTGGGTTGGCCTGGAGTTTTTCGATCCTGGTCTGGTTCCAGTTATAGGCCGCGCTCCAGCGGATCTGGCCGTACTCATCCAGTTGCTGGCGGAACTCGTTGACGATGTCTATGCCGCGGGTACGGGTGTCGACCGCGTTGGTGTAGTACTGGGCAAACAGCCCTGGAGACAAGCCGTTGGCGGCGAGGATTTGCGAGACTTCCGGGCCGCCCAGCAGGCTGGTGGAGACGATGCGGTCGCGAATGCCGATCTGATAGAGGTCAGTGGTCAGTCGATAGTTTTGCGTCGGTTCATAGGAGAAGCCGAAGCTATAGTTCAAGGACTTTTCAGGCTTGAGTTTTTCCGCGCCCAGGGCTTGGGCCTCAGTGGTGTCCACCGGCAACACCTTGACCGGCACCGAAACCTGCTGGCCGTTGACCACACCGCCGGAGGTAAAGGTCGACGAGGCATATATGGTCTGTGCCAGAGACGGTGCGCGGAAGCCATTATTGATGGTGCCGCGCAGGGCAAAGGCGTCGGTGACCTTGTAACGGGTAGAGAACTTGCCGCTCCAGGTGCTGCCGATGTCCTGGGTGTAGCGCTCGTAGCGAGCGGCCACGCCGACGTACCATTTATCGGTCACGTCGAGGCCCAGGTCGGCGTAGCTGGCGACGTTGCTGCGGCTGATCTCTCCGGCATCGGCGGGGCTGGTGCCATTGTATGAAGCCAGGCCGGGCAGCGGTGTTCGGCCGGCAAAGGGGCCGCTTGGGATGACGTAGTTGCCAGGAGTATAGGCGGCAAAATCGCCGGGCTCGATCTGGTATTTCTCCCAGCGGTACTCGAAGCCGAAGGCGGCTTGCAGCGGGTTCTTCAGGCCAATGTCGAAGCCGCGATTGAAGTCCAGGTTATTGGTCCACTGATCGAAGATCTGCGATGCCAAATGGAACGAGGTCGGGCTGGTGGGGCCCCAGGAAGGGTTGAGGGTGTTACTGGCGTTGAGCGTCGAGTCGTCCTCGCCCCAGGTCGAGCTGGCGTCATAGTTCCATTCGCCGACCTGGCCCTTGAAGCCTGCGGCCACCTGAAAGTCTTTGGTGCGGTTGCGCCGCTGTGCGTGGATACCGTCGGGGTAAGGCGTATTCGGGTCGCCGGCCAGGGAAACGATGTCGTTGGGACGATAGTTGCCGGTGACTTTGGTGGTCTCCATGTAGCTGGCGGTAGAAAAGGAATAGAACGTCAGGTCATCCTGGATCGGCAGCTCGAGATTGTAGCTGGCGTTGGTGACCTTTTCCCTGCCCAGTCCATAGCTGGGGTTCCAGCCGTGGCGATTGACAGTCTGGTCGCGGCTGTCGGGGAAGCCGGGTAGCGAGTAGAGGTTGCCGGTGGCACTGCCGGTGCGGTCGAAAGGTTCCTGTTCCTTGCTGTCCAGTGCCAGATTGGCGAAGCCGTCGTTAGGCAGTGCCAGACCGTAATTGACCGTCTGATGCACTGTGTCGCCATCGCCACTGCCATAGCGACCGAATGAGGTTTCGGCGCTGCCACCGCTGTCGTTTTCCTTGAGGATGATGTTGATCACCCCGGCGATTGCGTCTGAACCATATTGCGCGGAGGCTCCGTCACGCAGCACCTCGATATGATCGATCGCCGAGACCGGGATTAGGTCGAGGTTGACCGGCACCGCCGCCGTGCCGATGCGGGCCAGGTTGTTGATCAGTGCTGTGTTGTGCCGCCGTTTGCCGTTAACCAGCACCAGCACCTGATCGCCGGACAGCCCGCGCATGGTCACGCCGCGCACCGACCAGGACGTTCCGCCGCCATTGATGGCCGGCAGGTTGAAGGAGGGCAGCAGGCGTGCGAGCAGTTCCTTGAGCCCAACCTTGCCGCTGGTTTGCAATTGCTCGGCGCTGATCACATCAATTGGCGAAGGGCTGTCGGTAAGGGTGCGGGGTTGACTGCCTCGGTTGCCGGTCACCACCACCGTGCCCAGGGTCTTGTCCGTCTCAGCGGTCTCGGCATGGGCCTGGAGGCTGGCGGCCAGCAGGCTGAAGGCGGCGACCGCGTAGTAATCGTATTTCACTCTGGGGCTGGATGAGCTCATGACGCGAATTCCTGAAAAATTGCACGCGCAGGCAAGCAATCCGTGGGAGCGAAGCTTGCTCGCCAGAGCGGTAGACCAGTCAGTCAGGCGTCGACTGACTTGGCCCGATCGCGAGCAAGCTTTGCTCCCACAGTTTGGGAATTGCCAGGTATTTTCTTGGGGGGGATTAGGCCGCGTGGGCGCGTCTTACCCGGTGGGGAATGTCGTCATGGGCGATCAGTACCCGTTCCATTCGGCGAGGCTCGGTGCAAGACGGCAGGCATGATGTAGATCCTCTCTGTTGTAGGTTCAGCCTCCGCCTGGAGAGGGGTCGGATGTTGGGTAGGTTGCCCTTGTGCCTGGCCGGGCTCAGGGGCGGGTATTGCTAGATCACGAAAAAACCATGGGTGCCGTCGCGGGCCAGTTGGTCCACCAGGCCGTACTCCCAATCCAGGTAGGCCTGCATGGCCTCCCGTGGGTTGTCGGTGCCCTCGTACGGTCGGCGATAGCGGTCGATGCGCGGCGAGGCCAGGCGGGTTTCGCCGTGCTCCAGTGGTCGTTGCTCGGCGATCCATGCTGCCGTGCCGCTGCGCAGCAGAAACACGTCCTTGCCGGTCAGCGCCTCGACTTCGGGGACCGCCAGCCGGGCCAATTGGCTGCTGCCGCACGTCAGCACATAGCGTTGGGCCGGTGGCACCTTGGCCAAGGCGTCGCTCAACTGAGCGCGCAATACCCACCAGGCGCCGGGGATGTGGCGCTTGACGTAGTTGGCGCTGCCGGTGAAATCCAGCACCACGGTGTCACCTTCGGCCAGCCATTGTTCAAGGGTTCCGGGGCTGATTTCCTCGGCTTGCGGCGGTGCAGGCACCGGCGCTTTCCAAGTGCCCTGTTCACTGAAGTGCGGCGGTTGCAGGTCATCCAGCACGTGCACCTCCCAACCCAGTTGCGCGAGCCAGGAGGCTGACATATTGGCGCGTACGCCGTCGTCATCCACCAGCACCAGGCGCGCGCCGCGCACACTGGCGAAGTGATCGGTTTCCTGCACCAGTTGCCCACCGGGGGTGGAGCGCGAGGCGGGCAGGTGGCCGGCTTCGAATTCTTCCGGAGTACGCACATCGAATAGGTAGGTGCTGCGTGTCGGTTCCTGCTGCCAGCGATACAGGTCGGCGAGGGTAGCGCGCCCGACCAGTGCCTTGTCGGCGACACGGCGGGCATCGCGAGCAGCGACGTCTCGATGTTCTTCGCCGGTGACGGCAAAGCGGCGTGACTGGCCGTGCTCAAGGGTTTGACCGGCCAGGGTCCAGCCGATGGTGCCGTTGCGCAGGGCGGCCACCGGGTTGTCGATGCCCGCGTTGATCAGCGACTGGGTGCCGATGATGCTACGGGTACGCCCGGCGCAATTGACGATGATGCGGGTCGTCGGGTCTGGCGCGAGTTCGCGAGCACGCAATACCAGTTCCGCCCCCGGCACGCTGATGCCACCGGGAATGCTCATGGTCTGGTATTCGTCGAAACGCCGGGCGTCGAGCACCACCACGTCGGCTTCGCTGTCGAGCAACGACTGGACCTCTTCCGCCGCCAACGAAGGTGTATGACGCTGGTTTTCCACCAGCTCACCAAAGGCCTTGCTCGGTACATTGACGTCGATGAACAACTCGCCGCCGGCCTTGCGCCAACCCTCGAGGCCGCCCTCGAGCACGCTGACATCGCTGTAGCCCAGGTCCTGCAAACGCTGCACCGCGATGCCCGCCAGACCCTCGCCGTTGTCATAGACCGTCACCGAGGTATCACGCCTCGGGATGCGCGAATACACCTCCAGCTCAAGCTTGGACAGCGAAATATTGGCGGCGAACAGCGGATGCCCTTCGGCGAAAGGGGCCTCTTCGCGGACATCGATAAGGGCCAGTTCTTCACGGTTCAGCAACGCCTGGCGAATCTCGGCGTAGGAGCGGGTAGGTGCGGTGCTCATAGGGCTTGGCTCTCTTTGGACAGGTCCCAGATATTGGGGAGGAAGGCGTTGGAATAACCGGAAATGAACAACTTCTCGCTGCCGTCGGGCTGATACACCGCACGGCGAACGGCGCCGATGTTGGCGCCGTAGACGTGAATGCTGATGGACACCTGGTTATCGAAGGCGTTGCTGACTTGGTGGATGTCGCCGATCTTGGGAGACACCGCTTCGACCTGGCCCGGCACCAGCCGTGTGGGCGTGCCCTCGGGCACCAGGGTGCCGTCGGGATGGCGGGCGAAGCCTTGGGAATGCTCGGCGCCACGCAGCATGCCAATCAGGCCCCAGACCCGATGATCGTGGATCGGCGTACGTTGCCCCGGTCCCCAGACAAAACTGACCACGCTGAAACGCTGCCGCGAATCGGCATGCAGCAAGTACTGCTGATAGCGCTCGGGGTCTGCCTGGGCAAAATCCTCGGGCAGCCAATCGTCATGGCTGACCAACTGAGCGAGCAGCTTGCCACCGCGATGCAGCAGGTCGCCTTCGCGAGGATTGCCATCGATCAGCTCCGCCAGGGCGCCGATGAATGCTCTGAGTCTCTCCGGGTGTCGGGCCTGGGTCATGGCGATTCCGTCGTTGTGTTGAATATCTGTTGCCATGATTTAAGCATAATGATTTTTCTTAATATGCTATTTTTTAATGATTAGGTTATAGCTGAAAAGAATTTAGAACAGTTGTGAATAGACTTAGAGGTTATCGATCGGTGCGCCGGGCTATCCAGGCATGCGCAATGGCACTATGATTTTTTACAGTGCATTATGCTTTTCAAACATTTTATTGACTGTTCTCTATGTGCGGGCCAAATGAAAATTGACGATATTGACGCCTTTGTCGAAGTGATTCGTTGCCAGTCCATCAGCCATGCCGCCGAGACCTTGCAGCTAACGCAACCGGCTATCACACGACGCGTGCAGAACTTCGAGCAAGCGTTGGGCGTGGAGTTGTTCGACCGCAACACCAAGCCGCTCAAGCCCACGTTGATCGGTATGCGGGTCTACGAGCAGTGTCGCCTGATCCTGCGGGAGATGGACGCCCTGCGCGAGCTGGTCGCCACCGATGCGCCGCCTACCGGCCTGTTGCGCCTGGGCGTTCCGCAAACGATCGGGGATGTGGTGCTGCTCGATGCGCTCAAGCATTTGCGCGTGGAGTACCCCGAGCTACGTGCCCAGGTCGTCACCGGCTGGGGCAGCCAGTTGGTCGGCAAGATCGAGCGTGGCGAATTGGATGCAGCGGCGGCGTTGTTTCCCGCTGGCAAGATTTTTCCAGACAACATTGTTGGTGAGTCGATCGGCAAGATGGAACTGGTGGTGGTGTGCGCCAGCGCGCAGTTGCCCAAGCGTCCCTGCAAACTGGCCGACGTCTACCAGAGTGGCTGGATCCTCAATCCGGACGGCTGCGGTTTCCGTGCCGGGTTGCAGCGAACCCTGTCGGACCAGGGCCTGGCTTTGCGGGTCAACCTGGAAACCTTCGGTACCGAATTGCAACTGGGCCTGGTCGCCGATGGCCTGGGCCTCGGCCTGGTGCCGCGTCCGCTGCTGGAACGCAGTGTTCATCGCGAACACCTGGCGGCCATGCCGCTGAAGGATTTCAAGCCGGTGATGGACCTATGGCTGATCTATCCACACTTCCTGGGCAACCTGCAAGGGCCGGTGGATGCCTTCGGCAAACTGGTGTCTGGATCGCTGCAGAAGGTCAAGAATGCCGCATGAGTGGGAGGGAGGCCGGCATATCATAAAAAATAATAATAATTAGCTTAGATTAAAATGTGCTTTTTATTATTTTTTGCCTTCCCCTAGGCTTCCTGGAGATCCTTAAGGCCATCCAGGAAGTTTTGCCATGAGCAGCGTCAGTCCGTTATCCAGCGTTTCGAAAAATGTTCGCCAGCGTGTCAGTCCCGAGGAATGGGAGGTGCGGGTAAAGCTGGCCGCCGCCTATCGGCTGGCGGCCCTGTTCAAGTGGACCGATCACATCTACACGCACTTTTCCGCGCGGGTGCCGGGGCCTGAGGAGCATTTCCTGATCAATGCCTTCGGGTTGTTGTTCGATGAAATTACCGCATCCAACCTGGTCAAGGTCGACATTGACGGTACCATCGTCGATGACCCGACCGGCCTGGGCATCAACTACGCCGGATATGTGATCCACAGCGCTATCCACGGTGCGCGTCCCGACCTGCAAGCGGTCCTGCATACCCATACCCGCGATGGCATCGCGGTATCGGCCCAGCGCGATGGGCTGTTACCGATCTCGCAGCACTCCATCGGCTTTTCCGGGCGGGTGGCCTACCACGGTTACGAAGGTATCGCCCTGGATCTGGACGAGCGTGAACGGTTGGTGGCGGACCTGGGGGACAAGAGTGTGTTGATCCTGCGTAACCACGGCTTGCTGACAGCGGGGATCAGCGTCGAGCACGCATTCCAGCAGCTGCAAGGGCTGGAGCGCGCCTGCAACATCCAGATCGCGGCACAGGCTGGCGGCAATGCCGACTTGATCTTTCCTCCGGCCGAAGTGGTGGCCAAGGTCGAGAAACAGGCCGAAGTGTTTAAAAGTGGTGACGGGCCGGGTGTTGCGCGGCACTGGGATGCGCTGATCCGGCAGTTGGAACGGACCGACATCGACTACAAGAACTGAGTTTTCAAGGGGTGTGCCAGGCGGCTCTGTCTTTGCCTGACTCACCGCTTTCGCGAGCAAGCTCGCTCCCACAGTGATGAGTGGGCGGGGCACGAATCGCCCATCCAACCACAACCCAATGTGGGAGCGAGCTTGCTCGCGATAGGGGACTGACATTCAACATTGATGCTGACTGTGATGGCCTAATCGCGAGCAGGCTCGCTCCCACAGTGATGAGTGGGTGGGGCACGAATCGCCCATCCAACCACAACCCAATGTGGGAGCGAGCTTGCTCGCGATAGGGGACTGACATTCAACATTGATGCTGACTGTGATGGCCTAATCGCGAGCAGGTTCGCTACCACATTAGATACTCAGTGCTTTACGCGACTTTTTCCGCCGCTTGCCGTTCGCGTTCGGCGACGAGGCGACGGGTCAGCGGGATCAGACGCTTGCCGTAATCGATGGCGTCATCAAGTGGGTCAAAACCGCGGATCAGGAACGTGGTGATGCCCAGGTCGTAATAGTCGAGCAGGGCGTCGGCCACTTGTTCCGGGGTGCCGACCAGCGAGGTCGAATTGCCTTGTGCGCCGAGCAGGCCGGCGATCCCGGTCCACAGGCGTTTATCCAGGCGCGAGCCCTGGGCAGCGGCCGCCAGCAAGCGTCGGGACCCTTCGTTCGGTGGTTCGCGACGCACAAAGCCGTTCTGTTCGGCCAACGCTGTGGCCTGTTGCAGGATGCGCTCGGCACGGTCCCAGGCTTGCGTTTCGGTGTCGGCCAGGATCGGTCGCAACGACAGACTGAAACGAATGCTGCGCCCGTGCTTGGCCGCCTCGGCGCGCACCTGATTCACCACTTCGCGCACCTGTTCGTAGGTTTCACCCCACAATGCGTAAACGTCTGCATGCTTGCCGGCCACAGCGATGGCCGCCGCCGATGAGCCACCAAAATACAGCGGTATGTGTGGCTGTTGCGGCGACTTCACTTGCGAGTGCGCACCCTCGACCTGGTAGTACTTGCCCTGATAGTCGAAGGGCTTTTCGCGGGTCCATTCCTGACGCAGCACATCAAGGTATTCATCGGTACGGGCGTAGCGCTCGTCTTTGCCGATGTAGCTCCCATCGGCGCGCAATTCACGATCATCGCCGCCGGTGATGATGTGCACGGCGGTGCGCCCACCATTGAACACATCGAGGGTGGTGAACTGTCGTGCGGCCAGGGTCGGGGCGGCGAATCCCGGTCGATGGGCAATCAGGAACTTCAGCTTTTTCGTCACGCTGGCGGCATGGGAGGCAATCAGCGTGCTGTCCGGACTGTTGGAGTGGAACGCTACCAGGGCGCGGTCGAAACCGGCTTCCTCATGGGCGCGGGCGACGGTCTCTACATATTCGGGCTGCAACACCGGGCCGCTGCGCGGCTGGGTTTCCGAGGATTGATGGCCACCGATGTAACCGATGAATTCGATGCTCATGCTGGGTTCCTTGTCTTTGGATAGGCGTGATTCAAGCCTCCACCGGGCAGGGGGTCGGTCTGTGACGTCGAAAGTAGGCGCAGCGGGCAGGGCTGTGAAATGCCGTTTTGTTCTAAGTTAATTATTAATTAAATGAATCATATGAAATCGAAAATATCAGTAATGCGCATTTTAAGGTGTGTCAGGGATGCATCCGCCGCGGGACGTGGGCTGCGGGCTTTTATTATGCAAATAATTCATCTGTATTATTTTATATCTGATTTTTAATCATATTAGGTTATTCCCAAAAAGAATTTCACTGGCATTTTTTATGCGAATAGCATGAATTCGAAGCCGTATTCTTGATGAGGAAGGAAGCCTGATGACCGAAAAGACCTTCGATACGCAGAGCACGAGTAGCTCGTTTTCTGTCAGCAAGGCTGTTGACAGCCGGGGTGCGTCGAAGCTGATTCCCGGCTGGCTACACAACTGGCGAACCCCGGAAGTCCTTCTGCGCCTGCTCAGTCCGGTTGCGTTGCTGCTCTTGTGGGAACTGGCGTCGCAGCTCGGCCTGATCCCCCAGCGGATTATCGCCGCACCCTCGCAAATAGGCGGCACCCTCTGGGCGATGATTGTGTCCGGGGAGCTGGGCAAGCATTTGCTGGTGTCGCTGCAGCGCGCGTTGCTGGGGTTGAGCATCGGGGTCAGCGTCGGCGTCGTCGCGGCGCTGATCACTGGTTTGTCCAAGCGCGGTGAGGTCATCCTCGACTCGCCGATGCAGATGTTGCGCACCATTCCTTCCCTGGCGCTGGTGCCGTTGTTCATCCTCTGGTTCGGCATCGGCGAGTTCACCAAGATCGCGCTGATCGTCACCGGTACGACCTTCCCGGTGTACCTGAATCTGTTCGCCGGGATTCGCAACATCGACCCCAAGCTGATCGAGGCCGCCAACACCCTGGGCCTGAATCGCCGCGAGTTGATCTGGCATGTGATCTTGCCAGGTTCCTTGCCTTCGTTTTTTGTCGGCTTGCGCTATTCCCTGGGAATTTCCTGGCTGGCCCTGGTGTTCGTCGAACAGATCAACACCACCGCCGGTATCGGTTTTCTGGCCAGTGATGCGCGGGATTTCATGCGCACCGACGTGATCGTGATCTGCCTGCTTATCTACAGCGTCCTCGGTTTATTGATCGACGGACTGATCCGCACGCTCGAGCGTTTTGCCCTGGCCTGGCGCCCATCTTTTGTGAGGAACTGACATGTCGACTATCGCGGCAAAAAACCTGCAGTCAGAAGCACCGGTACAACTGCGTAATGTGGTGCGCCAATTCGGCCAGCAACGGGTCATCGATGGCTTGGACCTGGACATCGCACCGGGCGAATTCGTCGCGCTGCTCGGGGCCAGCGGTTCGGGCAAGACCACCTTGCTGCGCAGCCTGGCCGGCCTGGACAGTATCGACAGCGGTCAGTTGCTGGTGCCCAAGGCACGGGCCGCGGTGTTTCAGGAGCCGCGGTTGATGCCGTGGAAGCGCGCCTGGAAGAATGTGGTTCTCGGTCTGCACACCCCGGACGCCAAGGCGCGAGCGGTGCAAGCGCTGACGGAGGTCGGCTTGGCCCATCGTCTGGAGGCCTATCCGGCGACGCTCTCCGGCGGTGAAGCGCAACGCGTGGCGCTGGCCCGTGGCCTGGTGCGCGAACCCAAGCTGTTGCTGCTCGACGAACCCTTCGCCGCACTCGATGCACTGACCCGGATTCGCATGCATCGGCTGATCATCGAGTTGTGGCGTAAGCACACCCCGGCGGTGTTGCTGGTCACCCATGACGTGGATGAAGCCATCCTGCTGGCCGATCGGGTGATCGTGTTGGCCAATGGCAAGATCGCCGAGCAATTGTCGATCGATCTGCCGCGGGCTAGAGATACCGGGCAGGAGGGTTTCCAAGCGATCCGTGCGCGCTTGCTGGGGTTGTTGGGGGTCGAGGTGGAGACCGTTGCCGTGGCTGAACGTCCGCTCACGAACAGCACTGTCCGGCGTTTTGCCCATGGCTGACGCTGCCTCCAATTCATTGATACAGGAATGTGCTGTTATGCCGATCCTCGTTCGCAAATCTGCGCTGGTGTTGTTGTCCTGCGTCGCGTTGTTACTCAGCGGTTGCGGTGACACGGTCGAGTCCCAATCTCCATCTGCTGCCAAGTCAGACTTGTCCGGCGTCAAGTTGATTTTGGGCGATCAAGCCAAGGGCTTGCGCACTGTGGTCGAGGCGGCAAATGCATTGGAAGGGATCGACTATACAATTGAATGGGCGAACTTCCAGGGGGCCGCGCCCTTGTTCGAAGCCTTGCGCGCTGGTGCCGTCGATTTGGCACCGGCTGGCGATACGCCGGTGCTCGCCGCCGCGACCGGTGGTACGCCACTGCGCATCGTCGCGGTACGACGTAGTCAATCAAGGGGCATTGCGATCCTGGTTCCAGCTGATTCGCAGATCCGCACCGTTGCCGATTTGAAAGGCCGCAACGTCGTGGTGTCTTCGGCTCGCGGCAGCATTTCCCAATACCTGTTGATTCGCGCACTGGCCAATGCCGGTGTCGAGGACAAGGAGGTCAATGTCGGATTTGTCCTGCCGACCGATGCCTTGTCCGCATTCAACGCTGGCAAGATCGAAGCCTGGGCCACCTTCGGGATTTATCAGGCGTTTGCCGAGCAGCAGGGCGCGCGGGTGCTGATCAGCGGCGAGGGCATCAATACCGGCCTGACCTTCATCACCGCCTCCGATGACGTCCTGGCCGATCCCCTCAAGCGCAAGGCACTTAGCGACGTATTGCAACGCTTTGCCAAGGCCTTCGAATGGGCCCGGCAGAATCCTGACGAGTACGCACGGGTCTTCGCCAAGGTCAACGATATTCCCCTGGAAGTCTCGCAACGACTACGCAGTTGGGGGGATGAGGCGCTGTTGCCGCTCGAACCACAGGATGTCCAGGCACTGCAGCAAGTCGATGACTTGTTCGTGGAAAAAAACATTTTCCCCCATCGTGTCGATGTGCAAAAACTGACGGATGACCAGGTGTTTTCCCTGAAGCCTTTGACATTGACGCAATCGGAGACGACACGTTAGTCCGGGGCCAGGCATGTGTTCATTTTGGATGTCTACAGGAGTCAACGAATGGGCAATGTTCAGAGCGTCACAAGGGGCCTAGCCGCTTCTACGGAGTATTAGCACCGTGATCTCATACGTGAGGACAGCTTTTCCCGTTGTCGTAGCAACTTCCACATCGAACACAACCCAGCCTCGGTTTGGGTTTCTGGTGTGAATGAGTAATCGGAGGACTTGGGCGCTAAGTTTGAGTTTGTCTCCTGGCACTACAGGAGCAATCAACCTGAACGCATCGATCTTCCCTCCCGCCACGAGGCTTGTTTGAAGAAACAACGCCTCGCACATCAAGCGCTGCGCAAAACCGAAGGTTTGCACCGCGCTGGCACAGTGCACCCCTAACGGGCTCGAATGGGCCAGGTCCGGATCGATATGCATGTCCAGAGGATCGTACTCGGTCGCAAAGGCAATAATTTGCTCCTCTGTGATGGCGGCAGACTGCGTGGCAGTCCATGCTCTGCCAAGCGTAAAGTCTTCCCAAAACAGCGCCTTTTCCATCGCGATGTCTCCATTTTTTGTGTCATGACCGTTGAAGGTTCTGGAATGGATAGTGGCGGTGACCAGGGCTCACGGCAATGTTCAACCACCTCAGCCTGGCTGAACGCTTTGGACAATGGGGGCTTGGCATCGAGGTCCTGACGGCGCTGTTACCCAATTGATCTCAACCTGCACCACCTTCGGGTTGACACGCGTTGCGTTGGCGCGAGAACTTATTGACGCAACCTCGACCGCGAGGCCACCCGCAGAGAGAAATACGCGTGCTCGCCCAAGACAAAGGGACTACTTCAATCAGCTTGGTGCATGAAGCCCTCGAGGGCGCATTGCGGCGCCAGCTGGATACCGCTGGCGTCCTGCAGCAAGCACGCATCGATCCTGAGCTCCTCACCTCGCCCCAGGCGCGCGTTTCGGCAGCTGCATTTTCTCGTTTGTGGGTTGCGCTTTCAGACCTTCTCGATGATGAGTTTTTCGGCATCGATAGTCACCCGATGCGAAGAGGCAGCTTCCGACTGATGTGCCAGGCGTCGATGGGTTCCACGTCGCTAGAACAGGCGTTGCATCGGATTTTGAAGTTTCTTCGGCTCGTACTCGACGACATCTACGGTGAACTGATGTTTGACGGCGACTGCGCCGTCATCGTCATTCATGATCACGGCGTTGAGCGACGCCTGTTCAGTTATGGAACCTGGCTGATCCTGGTCCATGGCTTGCTGTGCTGGCTGGGTAACAGGCGCATTCCAATTCAGGCGCTCTGCTTCAGGCCCTCCCGGCCCGCTGACGACAGCGACTACCGCATGCGTTTTTGCGAAGACATTCAGTTCGACGCCCCAACCAGCAGGGTGCGATTTGATCGCAGTTATCTGAACCTGAGGGTGGTGCAGACCCAGGCGACCCTGTCGACCTTCATGAAGGAGTCGCCTGCCAGCCTGTTAGTCAAATATCGCAACGAAGACAGTATCAGCGTCCAGGTCCGAATGAGATTAAGGGGGCTTGACCCGGAACAATGGCCAGAGCTCGACAAGCTGGCGAAGGTTCTTGGCATGTCCTATTCGACCCTTCAGCGAAGGCTGCAGGCCGAAGGCATCAGTTACCAGCGCCTGAAGGACAACTTGCGGCGGGATATGGCAATCAACCTGCTCTGTCAGCCAGACATGACGGTCATGGAGGTGGCGGCGCTCACAGGCTTCCAGGAAAGCAGCGCCTTTCACCGGGCCTTCAAGAAATGGACTGGCGTCAGCCCAGGCGCCTATCGTCGATCTAACGCCGACGACTCGAGCGAGGGCTGAACAGCCCTGCATGTGTTCGCGCGCAAGAGTTTCCTTGAAAACTGCAACTCGTTTCCCGACCTGAACCCTCGGTTCTTCCACGCCAGCACCGCCCCGACGTGTCAGGCGGCCACGACTGTCCAAAACGGTCACGCAAAACGATGCCGTAGGGCATAGGCCACAGCCAACCCAACTCCTACGATGCGAACCAGGTAAACCCTGGGTGCGCGTCGATCAAGCAAGCCGCCGATTGTCGAACCGGTGTGTCTTCTCCCCGACCGCAACCACGACCATGCGCCTCGTGACGCAGGGACATGTGCACTTCACCAACAAAAACAAGATCGAAGGAGACACACTATGCAGCCGGTAAATGTTTATGCACTTGCGGTGGACTCAACGTTCAACCGCTTCCATGGGCTCATACTTTTTTGGTGTGTGCTCATTCTGATCATCGATGGCTATGACCTCGCCGTCGTCGGCGCTGCTCTTCCGGCAATCATGAAAGACATGAACATCGATCCGACCAGCGCCGGCGTCATGGCCGGTGCTGCACTCTTTGGAACGATGCTTGGCGCAATTTTTCTTGGCACGCTGGCGGACCGTATTGGCCGGCCGAAAATGATCGCCATCTGCGTAGCGCTGTTCAGCATTTTTACCGCCGCGGCAGGGCTGACCAGCGACCCTATCAGTTTCAGCATCTCTCGCTTTGTCGCCGGCCTTGGTATTGGCGGTGTACTGCCCATTTGTACAGCGCAGATGGGGGAGTTTTCCCCGCTCAAACTTCGCACGCGCCTGGTGACCCTGGTTTTCGCGGGCTACTCCGTAGGCGGTATTCTGGTGGCGCTCACTGGCAAGCAGCTCATTGAGAGCTACGGCTGGCAGTGGGTGTTTTATGTAGCACTGCTGCCTGTACTGCTGATCCCCCTGATCCTGAAGACCATGCCAGAGTCCATCGGTTATCTGCTCAAAACCGGCCGTCAGGAGGAACTGCGGGCTATCGCACGCAAAATAGACCCGACGCTCCAGATCGACGAGAACACCGTGATGGTGGGCAACGCTGCGGTCCTGGATAAACAGCAGGCACCCGTTCGGCACCTGTTCAAGGAGGGCCGGGGTTTCAGCACGGTGATGATCTGGGCGGCGTTCATGACTGGCTTGTTTATGGTCTACGCCCTTAACTCGTGGCTGACCAAGCTGATGGCGATGGCTGGTTTCAGCCTGGGCTCGGCGTTGAATTTTGTGATCGTGTTCAACGTGGGCGCCATCGTGGGTGCTATTGGTGGTGGCTGGCTGAGCGACAAGCTCAACATCAAGCACGTGCTGGTCGGTTTCTACATCGTGGGCGCCATTGCGCTGACTGTCTTGGGCTATACGCGCTCAACGACGCTATTGTTTCCGGTGGTATTCGTTGTCGGGGCGTCCACCTTGGGTACCCAGTTGCTGGCCTATGCCTATGCGGGTGATTTCTACCCCTCAACGATTCGTTCGACTGGCGTGGGCTTTGCGTCGGGGGTCGGTCGAATCGGCGCCATCGTTGCCCCTGTTCTTATCGGCTGGCTGGTGTCATTGAACCTGCCGCTCGAGAAAAACTTCATGGCCATCAGCCTGGCTGGCCTGATTGGCGCGGCCGCGGTCACCCTGATCAATCAGTCGCGCGCTGACTCTACACACGTTCGAAAGGCAGCGGCCCTCACTCCCTGAAGCGTTGCGTATCCCCTGTACCCGAATCTGTAAGCCATAAGGCATGAAAATGAACCGCTTATCCCAGCCGCCAGTACCAGCTGAGCTACTTAGCCAGACGATTGATTGGGCGATCGCTTCACGACGCAGCATTCGGGCGTATCTGCCCACGCCTGTACCACGGGAAGAAATCGAGGCGATCCTGGATGTCGCCCGTTTTTGCGCGACAGGCGTGAATATGCAGCCTTGGCGTGTCCACGTAATCACCGGTGCCGCCAAGGCTCAGGTTTCACGGGCTATCGCTGAGCTGGACAACGATCCGTCGCTCAGCGGTGACCTTGAAGACGCTTATGAGTACTACCCACGAGAATGGACATCGCCGTACGTGGACCGGCGCAGGAAAGTGGGTTGGGACCTTTATGGCCTGCTGGGCATCGCCAAGGGTGACAAGCAGCGCATGCACGCTCAGCACGGACGCAACTACCGTTTCTTCGATGCGCCTGTCGGTTTGCTGTTCACCATTGACCGGGTGCTCAAGGAGGGGAGCCTGCTGGACTACGGCATGTTTTTGCAGGCGGTGATGGTGGCGGCGCGAGGAAGAGGGTTGCATACCTGCCCACAGGCAGCCTTTTTGAAGTACCACGAGGTTATTTCCAACGCGCTCGAGATTCCCGCCGAACAGATGCTGGTATGCGGAATGAGCCTTGGCTACGCCGACGAAAACAGCATTGAAAATACGTTGGTGACTGATCGTGAGCCAGTGAGCGCGTTCACTACGTTTCATCACAATAATAAGGAGTCAACACCATGAAGCCTGGTGCCTACGAGAATGGGTTGGAGCAATCCAAGGCCAACTATCTGCCCCTGACGCCCCTCGGATTTCTGGATCGCGCGGCCCTTGTCCACCCGGACCGGGTCGCCGTGGTACATGGTGACCTGCGCAGAACGTGGCGCCAAACGCGCGAACGCTGCTATCGGCTCGCCAGTGCGCTTTCCAACGAGGGCATGGGGGCAGGGGACACGGTTTCGATCCTGTCCCCCAACACCCCAGCCATGCTCGAGGCCCATTTTGGCGTGCCGCTTTGCGGCGCGGTGCTCAATACCGTCAACTACCGCCTCGATGCGGAAGGCGTGGCATTCATCCTGCGTCATGGGGAATGCAAGCTTTTGTTGGTGGATCGCGAGTTTGCGGCGCTCGCCGTTGCCGCCCTTGAGCGCCTCGAGCACCCACCCGTGGTCATCGACATCAATGATCACTTGGCGCCCCTGGGCAGCAGCATTGGCGATGTCGACTACGAAACCTTTATCGGCCGCGGCAGCCCGGATTTCCAAGGCGTGTGGCCCAGTGATGAGTGGCAGCCCATCGCACTCAATTACACGTCCGGCACTACAGGCGATCCGAAGGGGGTCGTGGCCAGCCATCGCGGTACCTATCTCATGAGCATGCTGCAGATGACCAACTGGCCCCTTTCCCGGGCGCCACGGTACTTGTGGACATTGCCTATGTTCCACGCCAACGGCTGGTGTTTTACCTGGGCTATCACTGCCGCTGCTGGCACCCACGTGTGTTTGAGAAAGGTCTCGGCAGAAGCGGTGTTCGATGCGATAGATACCCAGGGTGTCGATCACTTCTGCGCGGCACCTATTGTGATGGCCATGATCGCCAACTCAGCCGATCGTCGCCCGCTTGAAACGCCGGTTCGCGTGCTGACGGCGGGCTCTCCGCCTCCGGCAACCGTGCTTGATGCCGTCGTTTCCTTAGGCTTCGACGTTGACCACGTGTACGGCATTACCGAAGTATCCGGCACGCCGATCAGTTGCGTCTGGCAGGACGGTTGGAACACGCTCACGCAAAGTGACCAAGGCGCCTTGCGCGTACGCCAGGGCGCTCGCGCGGCTGGATTTGAGGGCCTGATGGTGGCTGATGCTGACACCCTGCAGCCGGTTCCAAAAGACGGCCACACCACCGGAGAACTACTGCTCAAAGGCAACACCGTGATGATGGGTTATCTGAAAAACGAAAACGCGACGCGCAAAGCCTTTGAAGGTGGCTGGTTCCACACCGGTGATGTCGCAGTGGTACACCCTAACGGTTACATACAAATCACCGACCGCTGCAAGGACGTCATCATTTCCGGAGGAGAGAATATCTCGTCTGTCGAAATTGAAGAGGCCATCCACTGTCACCCGGCTGTTTTGCATGCGGCCGTCGTCGCGCAGCCTGATGACATATGGGGCGAGGTGCCGTGCGCGTTTATCGAACTCAAAGGCGGGGCTGAGTGGCCTACCGAAGCCGACATGATCGCGTTCTGCCAAGCGCGCCTTGCCCGCTTCAAATGTCCTCGCAGAGTGATCTTCATGGAGTTGCCCAAGACCGCGACCGGGAAAATCCAGAAGTTTCTTCTGCGAGAACAAGCCGGCAGTCGCGATGCAATTGTGCGTTTAGCATCGAGTGGTTGAACCGAGTTCATTTCGCCCAAGGCGGTAGGGCTCAATCGTTGATATTTCCACCGCATCGTCATCGAGCGTTTCGCATCCAACTCACACGCTGCCACCCATCAAGCAGTGAGCACTCATGCACACTACAAAAACAAAGGGCGCCCACAATGTCGAACAAAAACAATAAACTGTGGTTGGTTTTAGCTATTGCTTCCCCTGCGTCCGTCGCATTCGCCGACATCGTAAAGGATGCAAAAGGAAGTCTGGAACTCCGTAATTTTTACTACAACCGCGATTACCGAAACGACGGGGCAACTCAGTCGAAGCGGGATGAATGGGCTCAAGGTTTCATTCTTAATCTGCAGTCAGGCTTCACTGAAGGCAGCGTTGGCTTCGGTATCGATGCCCAAGGCCTTCTAGGTGTGAAGCTGGACTCGAGTTCGGATCGAACGGGTTCTGGACTCCTCGCCTACGATTCCCAGCGGAACGTCGAAGACGAATACGCAAAGATGACCTTGACCGCGAAAGCGCGTATGGGGCGAAGTGAAATGAAAATAGGCGGGCTCAGCCCGCTGATGCCCCTGCTATGGAGCAACAACAGCAGGCTGCTGCCGCAAGTGTTTCGCGGCGGCATGCTGGTATCCAATGACCTGGATCCACTCTCCATTACGGCGATAAGAGTCAATGCCGTCAGGCAGCGTAACTCCACAGACTTCGAGTCTCTAACCACATTTGGCTATCGGGCTATTGAAGCCGATCACTTCAACTATCTTGCGTTCGACTATAAGGCTCTACCCACGCTGACGCTCAGTGCGCATGCCGCACAGCTTGAGGATCTATATCGGTCGAACTTCTTTGGCATGAAGCTGAACCAACCCATCACTCGCGGTAGCGTTATCGCAGACATTCGCCTGTTCGATGCGAAAGAAGCCGGAGATAAGAACTTAGGGGAGGTGGACAATCGGACACTGAGTAGCTACTTCGCTTACAGCCTTCAAGGTCATACCTTAGGCGGTGGGTATCAGAAAGCATGGGGCGACACCCCGTTCGCCTTTGTTAATGGAACGGACACCTATCTGTTCGCTGAGTCGCTCGCGAGCACATTTACAGCGCCCAATGAACGTATCTGGTTCGCGCGCTATGACTTCGACTTCGTAGCCGTTGGCGTTCCCGGACTTACCCTCGGCCTCAAGTATGTGAGCGGCCAAGATGTTGACCCAACGGTGCTGACGACACGCCAGGCGGCTGCGTTGAGAGCGGAAGACGAAGAGGGGAAAGAGTGGGAGCGTGTGACTGACCTTACTTACGTTGTGCAAGGCGGCCCGGCGAAAGGTGTCGCCGTGCAGTGGAGAAACTCGACCAATCGCTCGACCTACGCCGACAGCGCAAACGAAAACCGCCTCATTGTTCGTTATACGCTGAACTTCTAGTCGAGCATTGGGCGTTTTTCTCAGTCGGCTTCTTCATTGGTTCTTTCTGAGATGCCTGGCTTTTATCGTCGCGTTCAGCGGCTTTGATGCGCACAACAAGAGGTTCATCCCGCAGCTGTTGCAATCGGTTCATACAACGACAAACGCCGCTGATCCCTGGTCGGGACAGCGGCGTTATTGTTTAACGCCTGAGGCTATTTGTAATGTTGTTCAAACACCGCCAACTGCTCAGGTTTGATCAACTGAAAGGGCACCCAGACGTCCGTTTCCACCGGCTCTCCCTTGATCATCTTGAGTGCTGCCTGTACCGCGCTGGTCGCCTGGGCCTTGGGGTCCTGGAACACCGAGGCGACCAGCATCCCGCGCTTGATCGCCGCCAGGCCGTCGGGCAGGCCGTCGATACCGACGATTGCGACCTCGCCCTTGGCTTTGCCGGCCTGCTGCAAGGCCATGGCCGCACCGATAGCCATCTCGTCGTTGTTGGCGACGATGGCGTCAAACCGACTGCCGGCCAGCAACCAGTTGCTGGTCAGGTCCATCCCTTTGTTGCGCTGCCACTCGGCACTTTGCTGCTCGACGATCTTGATACCGGGATAGTCCTTGAGCACCTGTTTGACGCCTTCGGTGCGGTCGTGGGTGGCGTTTTGCGCCAGGTCGCCCATGATGATCGCCAGATTGCCCTTGCCTCCGAGCTTTTCGGCCAGGTAGCGCATCTGCAGTTGTCCGGCCTCAATGTCATTGGACGCCACCGTAACGACGCCTTTGGGCAAGGTGCGCTCGTCCGGGTGACGGTTGACGTAGACCAGTGGCGTCTTCGCTTCGACCGCGGCGCGGGTAATGTTGGCCGTGGCGGAGGTGTCTACCGGCAGGACAATGACCGCATCCACTTTCTGGTTGATAAAACCTTGGACCTGGTTGAGTTGGCGCACCACATCGCCTTGGGCGTCCTCGAACTGGATCTGCACGTTTTCCTTTTTCGCGGCCTCGTCCAGGCCGTTACGCACATAGGTCATGAAGTTGTCGTCGACCCTGGCGATGCTGACGCCGATGCGGTATTCGGCGGCGGCCCATTGGCTGAACAGCAACAGCAGGGTGGCGAAAAGCAGTGTGCAACGACGCATGATGATTTTCCTTTTGTTGTTATGGGTTGTACGTCACCAAGAGATGAAAATCTGCCGCACGTTTTGAATTCGGCGCGGCTTTATCCATCAAGCGTGAAGGCCTGCCGGAAACGCTCAAGCGCGACCTCGCTGTCACCGCTGGCCCAGCCTTCGAGGCCGACGACACCGCTGTATCCCATGCCGAACAAGGCCCTGGCAATGGCGGGATAGTGGATTTCACCGGTGCCGGGCTCCATGCGTCCCGGGACGTCGGCGACCTGGATTTCGCCGATGGCGTTGCCGGCGCGCTGGATCAGTTCGATCAGGTTTCCTTCGCCGATCTGCGCGTGATAGAGGTCCAGGTTCATCTTCAGGTGCGGGCTGCCCACGGCTTCGATCAGCGCCAGGGTATCGTCAGCGCGGGCGAACGGCGTGCCGGGGTGGTCGACTTCGGTATTGAGGTTTTCCAGCAGGAATACCCGACCCGCGTCTTCGCCCAGGCGGGCGATTTTTTCCAGCGTCTTGCAGGCGCTCAACCACATGCGGCCGGTGGCCTGGGCCACGGGTTTGACCGGCAAGCCCTGAGCATCCAGGCCGGTGCCGTGCAGGTTCAGGCTCGGGCAACCCAATTGAGCGGCGACGGCCAAGGACTCCTGGGCGCTGTCGAGCAGCTGCCGGATCGCCTCGGGATCGGTCAGGTTGCCCGAGAGGTAGCCAGTCATGGAGGTGAAGTCCGCGCCGGTCGCGGCGAGGGCTTGGATGTCTTTGCTCGCCCAGTTCCATATCTCGACGCTGAAGCCCAACGCATGGATGCGTTTGACCCGTTCGACGAAGGGCAGCTCGATGAAAACCATCTCGGCGCTGACTGCCAGTTTGAACGGTATGAAACTCATGAAAGCGCTCCCTGCACACGCACCGTCTTGCCCTGTTGGAAGGACTCGATACAGGCGCGGGCGATGGCCAGTGCCGCACGCGCGTCTTCACCGCTGGCCAAGGGTTTTTCTCCGCTGCGAACGCAGTTGGCGAAGTGGTTGAGCTCGGCCACATAGGCATCCCGCAGCAAGTCGGTGTCCATGCGCTGGGTGTCGGCCTGGACCCCATTGGCCAGGTACCGCAACAAGTCAGAGTCGTTGACGTTGCCCATGGTCAGCATGCCAGCGCTGCCGAACACTTCGCCGCGGACATCATAGCCATACACGGCCTGGAAGTTGGCCTCGGCCGTGGCGATGGCACCATTGTCGAAACGGATGGTGACCACCGCGGTGTCGAGAAAGCCCTTGTCCTTGTAGGCGGGGGCGATCAGGGCATCGGCCATCACAAAGACCTCAACCGCCTCGGCACCCGGATTCAGGTAGCGCAGGGTATCGAAGTCATGGATCAGGGTTTCCAGGAAGATCACCCATTGCGGCGACGCGGCCGGGTTGTTCAGCGCCGGGTCGCGGGTCAGCGAGCGCAGCAGCTGTGGCGTACCGATCCGGCCGGCAACGACGTCCAGGTGAGCGGTGCGGAAACTTCTGGCAAAACGGCGGTTGAAGCCGACTTGTAGCGTCACTCGTGCATCGGCAGCGGCGGCGATGGCGCGGTCAGCTTCGTCCAGGGTGATGGCCATCGGTTTTTCACAGAACACCCCTTTGCCGGCCCGGGCCGCACTGATCACCAGTTCGGCATGGCTGCGTGCCGGGGCGGCAATCAGCACGGCGTCGATGTCCGGGTCATCCAGCAATTGCTGTGGATCGGCATAGACCTTCTGTACGTCCAGTTCTACTGCCAGGCGTGCGGCCTGGCCAGGGGTAGGATCGGCGATGGCGGCGAGGCACGCGCCGGGGATGTGCCGGGCGGCGGTCAGGCCGTGAAAACTGCCCATGCGACCAGCGCCGATAAGGCCCAGGCGGAGGATCTTGGATGTGCTCATGAACATGACTCCCTTTATTGTTTTTACGACTCGGCGGTAAGAATGTCCTCGTCTGTTCATCCAGGGAGCAAGCGCTGTGCCAATAGTTATCTTGTTGATGTTTAACGATTTTTATTTGAATTGCTGTTCATTTGAATGACATGTCTATACTGACATGTCGAAAATATGAACATATGGCGGGACAATGGATCAGCAACCTGCAGCGTTGAGCGCCGAAGACCGTGATTACCTCACCACCCTGGGCCCTGCGTCGTTGAACGAAGGACCCAGCACGGCGCTGGATGAGGCCTGGCGGGCGTGCTTGCGGGGGGAGATTGATCGTCCTGCCGGGATCCGGCGGGTGATTTGGGCGTCCTGGTTGCGCAGCGTCAATGCCGGCCTCGATCCGGAAGACGGCGAGTACCGTTTTGTCGCGCCTGCCGACCTGACCGCGACACTGGCCGCCAACCGGCTGCTGATCGCCGCGGCGGCGCAAGTCATGCGCGGTTTGCTCGCTTATAACCCCAGGGGCCATATCAACCTGACCGATGCCGAAGGCACCACGTTGTACTTCTGTGGCCTGGACCTCACCCCCATAGGCAGTCGACTGCTGGAATCGATACAGGGCACCAATTGCACCGGTCTGGCGATCGTCGAAGACCGTTTGGTGTATGTGCTGGCCGAGGAGAACTTCGGGCTTGGCCTGCGCCAGCGCCGCATGCATTGTGCCGCCGCGCCAATCCGCGATGCCCAGGGCCGGACGCTGGGTATGTTGACCTTGACGGCGGAGCCGGGCTGGTTTCATTTCCATACGCTGGGCACCGTCCAGGCCGCGGCCGAGGCCGTCTCCAGGCAGATGACACTGCAAGCCTTGCTCGAGGAGCAACAAACCGTCCTTGAAGTGCTCAACGAGGGGTTGGTGGTATTGGATGAGCGCGGCTGCATCAAGGCGCTCAACCATTACGCCCGACAATTGTTCCGCGTGGGGCATGACCTGCTCGGCAGTCCGTTCAAGAGCCTGGGCAAGAGCGAATTGACCGATGCGGTCCTGTTCGGGGGCGGGGAAGGGGTACGGGACCTGGATTGCACCTTTGAACTGCACGACCGCAGCCATCTGGCCTGCCTGGTGTCGGTCTGCCCGCTGGAGCAAGGTGGACGGATTGTTTCGTTGCGCGAGAACCGACGCATCCGTGAAATCACCCGGCGGATCATTGGCACCCAGGCCAGCTACACCTTCGAAACCATCCTGGGCCGCTCACAGGCGATTCAGGATGCACTGCACCTGGCCCGGATTGCCAGTCGCAGTGATTCCACCACGCTGATCCTCGGTGAGAGCGGCACGGGCAAGGAACTGTTCGCCCAGGCCATCCATAATGCCAGCGACCGTAGTGGCGGGCCTTTCGTGGCGGTCAATTGCGGGGCCATTCCCCGTGACCTGGTGCAGAGCGAACTGTTCGGTCATGTCGAAGGCGCCTTCACCGGATCGGCTCGCGGTGGGTCGGCAGGCAAGTTCGAATTGGCCGATGGCGGGACGATCTTCCTCGACGAAATCGGTGACATGTCCTTCGATGCGCAGGTCAGCTTGCTGCGTGTCCTGCAGGAAGGCGAGGTGACACGGGTGGGGGCGAAGAAATCGCTGCGGGTCAACGTTCGCATCATCGCCGCCACCCATCGCAACCTGAGCCAGGCGGTGGCCGAGGGCGCCTTTCGTGAGGACCTTTACTACCGGCTCAACGTGCTGAACCTGACGGTGCCGCCGCTGCGGATGCGCCGCGAAGATGTGCCGTTGCTGGCGCGGCATTTTCTTGCGCGGTGTGCCCGGTCGCTACGCAAGACGATGCAGGACCTTTCACCAGGGGCGTTGGAGATGCTTGGCGGCTATCACTGGCCGGGCAATGTCCGTGAGCTGGAAAACGTCATTGAGCGAGCGACCAACCTGGCGCTGACCGAACTGATCGAACCGAGCGATCTTGCGCTGGAAATCAGGCAGCGAGGACGGCCATCGCCGTGGGTAGGTGTGCCTGAGCCGCGGACGGCTCCGGACCTGGGCACCCATGAGATGAATGCCATCATCGCCGCCCTCAAGGACACGCGCGGAAATATCCGCCTGGCCGCTCAACGGTTGAATGTGTCACGTGGCGGGCTGTACAACAAAATGAGTCGATTTGGGCTCAAGGTCGATGCGTTTCGTTCGTAGCGGGTGGCGCAACGCTGACGGTGAAACGGGCGGTCAGTTTGCCGCCCGATCAACCCATTGCCTGGCTAAGTGGAGTCAGAAAACGGTTTTCTTGAAGGGGCGAACGGAGACGCCCCGATAGAACGACAAAATGGCCAGCACCTGCACGATGACGGCTGCTGTCACGACAGCGACGATGGCGTGATTCGGATCGGTGAAGGCGGCGCGCAACAGGCCAAAAAAGGCCGGGGCGAAGGCGTAGGTGGCCTGGCTGATCGCAACCATCAGGGCGATCACCCTGGCGGTGTGTTCACGGCTGAACTCCGCCTGTGCTATCAGCGGCGGCAAGGAGGTGGCATTGCCAATGCCCGAACCGATCAGCACCACGGCTATCCAGGCCACTGTCGGGTGAAGGTCCAGGCCCAGAAGCATCAGCGTGCCCAGCATCTGGACGGTATAACCGAGGCAAGCCAGCTGTCGGCGATTCATACCTTGGGTCATCAAGCGTGCGGCGACGTATCGCCCGCCTATCGCACTGGCGGTGGCCAGCCCCATGGCGAATGAGGCGTCATGGGCCCCCATGCGTCCCACCAGGATCGAGTACAGGTGCGCGATCAAGCCGACCTGAGCGTCTGCATGACGGTCCACTGCGCGGGGCTGGCGCTGATTGGCACGGGGGCCGGCGGGGCTGCATTGTCGGGATGTTGTCCCTGGCTTTGTGGGGTTTTGTTGAAAACCAGGAAGGCGAAAGCGCCTATGAGCAGCACCGCGATGACGCTGATCAGCGCCGCCGCCGGGGCAAAGCCGAAACGCTCGATCAGCCACACCCACAGCGGCGAAAAGATCACGCCTCCCAGGCTGGCGCCGTTATAGGCCTTGCCCAAGGCCTTGGGTCTTTCCTTGACGTACCACGGCGCGATGAGGGTGTTAACGGCCGCGGCCCCCAATGTCACCCAGCCGATACCCGAGCAGACGGCGCCGGCATACAGCACCCAGGGCTGGTTGGCCTGCGCCCAGAGGTTCACGCCGATGCCCAGGACGATGCTGCCAAGCAAGGTGATGGCGGGGATGCCGAAGCGTGCATAAAGGCGTGGCAGGTTGGCGATGACCATCGTGCCGCTGAGAAAGTGCAAGGTCACGGCAGCCGAGACTTGGGCGATTGGCCAACCCGTGCGCTCAATGACCGCCTGCATGTAAATCGGCGGGCCATAGAAGCCGATTCCCCAACCGATCATCGCCAGGATGAACGTGCAGGCCAGTACGGTTTTGCCAAAAAAACGGGTGTGTGTCATCGCCATCTCCTCCAGGGTGGCTCACAGACTATGCGCGCGACAGGTTCCTCACTTCGTGGTGCGTCGAACAATGGATGTCGAGCACGATTGCTTGTCCAGATCCAGGCCGGGCGCGCCAAGGGTGGGCCTTCAGCGATCCGGAACCGATCAGGGGGCCGGGGCAGAAAGGATGTTACAAACTTGCTATTTCCCTTTCGGGCCGATGACAGCAGAGCGACTATCCTTGCGGACACTGAACGTAAACGCTGCATCCATAAAAAAAGAGACGCCATGTCACATTATGATCGCGCCATAGGCTCCAGGCCCGGCATCTCACGCGGTGATCGAAGCTGTTTGACCAGGTCCCGGTTGCTCCGGATAGTTTCAATGACGATGCTTTGTCTTTTCACGGCAACGCCTGGGTATGCCCAGGACCTGCCCGTCGCGACGGACACGACGGTGACGGTGGCTCAAGCGCAGGAAATGGTGGCCAAGGCCACCCTCGGCGCCGTTCCCTGGAGCGGCCCCGAGTCCGGCCCGCCCGCCCAGCGCGGCAAGAGCATCGCCATTGTCGCGGAAGATATGCGCAACGGCGGCATTGTCGGCGTCGCCCAGGGCGCTCGCGAGGCCGCCAAGGCGATGGGCTGGACGCTGAGGGTATTCGATGGCGCTGGATCCTCGGCCGGGCGTGCAAAGGCCTTTGCCGACGCCCTGGCGGCGAACCCCGATGGGCTCATTCTGTGCGGTGCCGATGCCCTTGAAAACAAGGCGGCGCTGGCCGTCTTCGCCGACAAGGGCGTGCCGGTGGTGGGCTGGCACGCCGGGGAGCGCCCCGGGCCGATTGTTGGCACGCCGATGGCCATGAATGTCACGACCGACCCGCTCGAAGTGGCTCGCATCACGGCCATGGCGGCAGTGGCACAGTCGAACGGAAAGGCCGGTGTGGTGATCCTGACCGACTCCAGGTACAGCATCGCCATGGCGAAGGCCAAGGCCATGGAAAGCGTCATTCGGGCCTGTCGGGAGTGCTCGTTGCTGGAGGTGCGCGACGTCGCGATCTCCGAAAGTCGCGAGAAGATGCCGGCGATCACCACGGAACTGCTTCAGCGCCATGGCAAGCGTTGGACCCACACACTGGCCATCAACGATATCTATTTCGACTATGCGGTTGCCACCTTGGCCAGCGCCGCGATACCCCGCGACGGCATCAGTCTGTTGTCTGCCGGTGACGGTAGCGCTTCGGCGTTCTTGCGCATACAGGAAAAAAACTACCAGACCGTCACCGTGGCCGAACCGCTCAATGTGCATGGCTGGCAAGTGATCGATGAATTGAATCGACTGATGGCGGGCCAGCCGGTGAGCGGCTTCGTGGCACCGGTTCACTTGGTCAATGCCGACAATATCGCTTTGGACGGCGGGACGAAGCTGCTGTACGACCCAAGCAATGGTTATCGAGAGATCTATCGATTCCAATGGAATCCCTGAGCGTTGACATGGCTCCCAGGCCGCCAACGATCTATCGAAAAATAATCGCGTCGACCTGTCGATTTGGACCATTGCCATTCGATTAGTCCGTAGAGCCGCCACAAGGGTGGCCATTCTCAGGAGATACGAGCATGCGATTTTTGGTGATCGTCAAGGCCAGTCCGGAATCGGAAGCCGGAGAAATGCCCAGCGAAGAACTGCTGGCCGCCATGGGCGCCTACAACGAAGAGTTGGTCAAGGCCGGGGTGATGCTCGCCGGTGAAGGCCTGCATCCCAGTGCCGAAGGCGTGCGTGTGCAGTTTTCCGGCAAGAACCGGACTGTCGTCGATGGGCCCTTTGCTGAGACCAAGGAGCTGATCGCCGGCTTCTGGATCTTCAAGGTCCAGTCATTGCAGGAGGCCGTCGATTGGGTCAAGCGTTGCCCGAATCCGATGGTCAGCGACAGCGAAATCGAAATCCGCCAGATCTTCGAACTCGAGGAGTTCGGCGAGTCCTTTACCCCCGAGTTGCGCGAGCAGGAGGAACGCTTGCGGGCGCAGATGGCCGGTCAATCGTGACGCCGACGACAGGAGAACCCAGCATGAGAATCATCCCGTACCTGACCTTCAACGGCCGCTGCAAGGAAGCCTTTGCATTTTACAAGGACGTGCTTGGCGGCGATCTGTTTTCCATGTCCTATGCCGAGGCGCCCGAGGACGTCGGCATGCCCAAGGACGCCAGCCTGATCATGCACGCCTGCCTGACCGTGGGCACTTTCAGCCTGATGGCGTCCGACTGCCCACCGGGCCAGCCGTATAGCAAACCACAAGGCGTATCGATTTCCCTCAATGTCGACAGCGTGAAGGAGGCCGAGCGGCTGTTCGAACGCTTGAGTGAGGACGGTCACGTGCAGATGCCCTTGGACAAGACCTTCTGGGCGGAACGCTTCGCCATGTTCGAGGACCGTTTCGGAATCGCCTGGATGGTCAATTGCGAGGGCCAGCAATAAGTCGAACGCTGCCTGGTCGCGATGCGCCGCCTGGCCCTTGGCAGCGCTCGCGACAGGCCTCACTTCCTGCCCATGGATTGACGATTCTGGCGAGTACGCTTGCCAGGTTTTCCCTCCATCGTGTGAACCTTGCGCCAATACTGCGTTCACTTATTGAGTTGCCGCTTTACATGACCCTGTGGGAGCGAGCTTGCTCGCGATGGCGGAGTGTCAGTCTCTATCCCTGTCACTGATCCACCGTCATCGCGAGCAAGCTCGCTCCCACAGGGGGGCAGTCTGAATCTGACGGTGGCCCCAGTGCCGATAAGGACTTCGCATGCACCCAACCTCATCCACTATCCCCTTGAACGCCGCCGTCGAACGCGAGCTCAGTCCGCGCGCGGTCAGCACGGGGATTGTCCTCGGTATCCTGCTGACACCTTCCAATGTCTACGCCGGGTTGAAGATCGGTTGGTCGTTCAACATGTCGATCATTGCCTTGCTGATCGGCTATGGCATCTGGCAAGGCTTGGCCAGTCGATCAGTGGGGCGACTGCCCTGGACCCTGCACGAAAGCAACATCAACCAGACGGTGGCTTCTGCCGCGGCGTCGATCATTTCCGGTGGGCTGGTCGCGCCCATCCCGGCCTACACCCTGCTGACCGGCCAGCAGTTGGATGCCATTCCCATGGTGGCCTGGGTCTTTTCGGTGAGTTTCCTGGGGATCTGGATCGCCTGGTACCTGCGACCCTCACTGCTCAATGACAAGGCGCTGAAATTTCCCGAAGGCATGGCGACCCTGGAAACGTTGCTGCACATCTACAACCACGGCCACGAGGCCGCGACGCGTTTGAAGGTGCTGCTCAGCGCCGCGCTGCTGTCCGGGCTGGTCAAGGCGGTCGACACCTTCATGTGGGCCATCCCGCGCTGGTCTCCGAGCGCTCAATTGGAGCGCCTGACCTTTACCGCGGACCCTTCGCTGCTGTTGGTGGGGTTCGGCGGGATCATCGGTATTCGCGTGGGCCTGACCCTGCTGCTCGGTGCTGTGCTGGCGTGGGGCGGGTTGGCGCCGTGGCTGTTGGAACAGGGCCTGGTGCAGTTGCCGCACGGCAGCAGCGGCCCGCAGTTCGCGGCGCTGGTGGAGTGGTTGCTCTGGCCGGGGGTGAGCCTGATGGTCTGTTCGACCCTGGCCTCACTGGCGATTCGCTTGTGGGCATTGCACCGGTCCACCAAGGCGGGCGGCGGGGCGATCTGGACGATACCCAAGCCTGGGCCTGCCGCCGGTTTCGCACTGTCGATCATCCTGGTGGTCAGCCTGCAAGTGCTGTTGTTCGGTATCAACCCGTGGATGGCCTTGTTGACCATTCCCTTGGCGATCTGCCTGGCGGCGGTGGCCGCCCGGGTGGTCGGCGCCACGGGTATTCCGCCAATCGGCGCCATCGGGCAATTGTCCCAACTGAGTTTCGGCATCGTCGCCCCGGGCCAGGTGCCGATCAACCTGATGAGCGCCAACACCGCCGGTGGTTCGGCCGGGCAGTGCACCGATTTGATGAACGACTTCAAGGTCGGCCGGGCGATTGGCGCCACGCCGCGCAAGCAATTGATCGCCCAGACCCTGGGTATTTTCATCGGTAGCATCGTCGGCGTCCTGGCCTATCTGGCCCTGATCCCGGACCCGCAAACCATGCTGCTCACCGAAGAGTGGCCGGCCCCGGCGGTCGCCACCTGGAAGGCCGTGGCGCAAACCCTGACTCTGGGCCTGGATTCATTGTCAGCGAGCATTCGCTGGGCGATTTTCATCGGCGGCCTGGTGGGGTTGTTGTTGGGGATCCTCGACAGCCTGCTGCCAGCGCATCGGGCCCGCTACCTGCCGAGCACGGCGGCCCTGGGCCTGGCTTTCGTCCTGCCGGCCTCGGTGTCCCTGATGATGGCGCTCGGCGCGGTGCTGACGTGGCTGGTGAGCTGTCGCTGGCCGAGCCTCACGGAACGCTTCGCCATTACCGCAGCGGCGGGGTTGATTGCCGGGGAGAGCATTACCGGGGTGGGGGCGTCGTTGTGGCAGATGCTTGGGGACGGGTGAGGGCGACCTCAGTTGTCAGGAAACGGCAACGACAGAAGCCAGGCACTGAAGGCCTTCAACGCCGGCAGGTGTTGGTATCGGCTCGCGTAGACAAGGTAATAGCTGCGTCCACTTTCCATCGGTTCAAACAGCGCAACCAGGTCGCCGCTCTTCAGTTCATCCTGGACCAGGATTTGTGGAACCAGCCCAATCCCGATCCCCGCCGACACGGCTTGGATAAGGTGGGCCGTGAGTTCAAAGCTCGGGCCGGATCGCATGTTGCGGTGGTCGACGTTGTGCTTGTCGAACCAGTCCGACCAGGCACCCGGCCTTGATACGACGTTCAACAAGGCATGCTCGGCAACGTTCGCCGGCGACATTGCCCGGTACTCGGGCAGTGCGGTCGGGCTGGCGATCACCACCAGCTTTTCCGTGAGCAACTGATGTGCAATGTAGCCAGGCCACTCCCCCGAGCCTGCGCAGATGATTGCATTCATGTCATGGGTGGAGGATTGAACGTCTTCGCGGATGATCCTCGAATGTATGTGCACCAGCAGGTCCGGGTGCTTGGCATAGAATTCATGCATCCGCGGCAGCAGCCATTTGGAACCGAGGGTTGGCAGCACGGCCAGGTTCAATGGGCCGCTGTCGCTCTTGTAGGCGATGGCCTGCAACGTTGCGCTTCGAATACGCCCCAACGCGGCTGCCAGCTCGTGCTGATACAGCGCGCCGGCGGCGGTCAGTTCAATCTTTCGCCCTTCGCGGCGGAAGAGTTCGATTTCAAGTTGCGCCTCCAGGGTCTGCACCTGCCGGCTGACGGCGCTTTGCGTCAGTGCCAACTCTTCCGCGGCCTTGGTGAAGCTGCAATGGCGTGCGGCGGCCTCAAAGGCAACCAGCAGCGACATCGAGGGCGTCAGTCGTCTAGGGTTCATTCATAAAGCTCATGCAAAAACAGCAGGAATTACGTTTGCTCCGACCGTATAGGCAGGCAAGAATCATTAAAACCTTATGCAGCTGCTCGATACGTCCTGTACCGAGCATACGTAATGTGAATGCATAGATTAGCTTTTCAGCCTGTAGGAATACATCATGATTGCCCGGTTATCGCCTCCTGAACCCCAGAAAGCGACCTATGACGCTTTTCTGAATGCGCTCCAAGTGGCGGGGTTCCAAGGCGAGATTGCCCGCGACCATGGCGATCGGACGGTATTGGCCACCGACAATTCCATCTACCAGCGCCTGCCCCAAGCGGCGGTGTTCCCACTTGACGAACAGGACGTGATGATCCTGTCACGCCTGGCGGCCGAACCCGCGCACCGTGCGGTCGTGCTCACGCCGCGCGGTGGAGGTACCGGCACCAACGGGCAATCGCTCACCGATGGTGTGGTGGTCGACCTTTCCCGCCATTTGAACAACATCCTGGAAATCAACGTCGAGGAACGCTGGGCCAGGGTACAGAGCGGTGTGGTCAAGGATCAGCTGAACGCAGCGCTCAAACCCTACGGTTTGTTCTTTGCCCCCGAGCTCTCGACGTCTAACCGCGCGACTATTGGCGGCATGATCAATACGGACGCGAGTGGCCAGGGGAGCTGCACCTACGGCAAGACGCGCGATCACGTGCTCGAACTTTCGACGGTGTTGCTGGGCGGTGATCGTCTCACCAGTTCAGCCGTCGACGCCGCGCTGTTATCGGCGCTGGTCGAACGCCAGGATCGAGTGGGGGAGGTCTACCAGTGCGCGTTGGACATTGCCGATACCCACGCCGAGCTGATCAGGGACACCTTCCCGAAACTCAACCGTTGCCTGACCGGTTATGACTTGGCCCATTTGCGTGAACCCGATGGGCGCTTCAATCTGAACAGCGTTCTTTGCGGCTCCGAAGGGTCCCTGGGCTTCATCGTCGAAGCCAAACTGAACGTCCTGCCTATCCCGACATACTCCATCCTGGTGAACGTGCGTTACGCCGGGTTCATGGATGCCTTGCGTGACGCGAAGGCGTTGATGGCAATGAAGCCGTTGTCGATCGAGACCGTGGACTCGAAAGTGCTGATGCTGGCGATGAAGGACATTGTCTGGCACGGCGTCGCCGAGTATTTCCCTGAAGACCCTGATAGGCCGACGCTCGGGATCAATCTCATTGAGTTCAGCGGGGATGACGAAGCGGCGGTTCAGCAGCAGGTTCATGAGTTCGTCCTGCACCTGCAGCGCGATACTTCCGTGGTCCGCTTGGGCCACACACTGGCCATCGGCGCCGATGCGCTCAAGCGTGTCTATGCGATGCGCAAGCGCGCCGTGGGGTTATTGGGCAACGTCAAGGGCGAGGCCAGGCCCCAGCCCTTTGTCGAAGACACCGCTGTTCCACCCGAACACCTGGCGGACTTCATCCAGGCGTTCCGTGCGCTGCTCGATCGCCATGACCTGCAGTACGGCATGTTCGGTCACGTCGACGCCGGGGTCTTGCATGTGCGGCCGATCCTCGACATGAAGGACCCGACCCAGGCCGCCTTGATCCGGCCGATTTCCGATGCGGTCGCGGCCTTGACGCAACAGTATGGCGGACTGTTGTGGGGCGAACATGGCAAGGGCTTGAGGTCGCAATACGTGCCCGCTTACTTCGGTGATTTGTATCCCGCGCTGCAAGCGCTCAAGGCGGCCTTCGATCCATTCAACCAACTCAACCCCGGCAAGATCGCCACCCCGAGCACAGTGCCCGGCGCTCGATTGACCCGCGTCGATGAAGTGCAAATGCGCGGTGCCCTGGATCGCACCATCGATGAACGTGTCTGGCAAAGCTATGACACGGCGGTTCATTGCAATGGCAATGGCGCGTGCTACAACTTCGACCCGGACGACGCCATGTGCCCGTCCTGGAAGGCGACGCGCAATCGCATTCACTCGCCCAAGGGGCGGGCCTCGCTGATCCGGGAATGGCTGAGGTTGCAGGGCGAGCAGGGTGTCGATGTACTGGCGGCCAGCGAGCGGGGTCGAGGAGCTGGCGGGGCGCCGGGCGTTGCGCGTCGGACCGTGAATAGCCTGGCCCGGAGGATGGGGCAGCCAGATTTTTCCCATGAGGTCTACGAAGCGATGACCGGTTGCCTGGCCTGCAAGTCCTGCGCGGGCCAATGCCCTGTCAAAGTGAATGTGCCGGAGTTCCGCTCGCGTTTCCTTGAGCTTTACCACAGTCGCTACCTGCGTCCCCTCAAGGACTACCTGATTGGCTCATTGGAATACACGGTTCCGTATCTCGCCAAGATGCCGCGGCTGTACAACTTCGTGATGAGTGCCCGGCCGATCCGCTGGGGGCTCGAACGTGTAGCCGGGATGGTCGATAGCCCGCTGCTCAGCCTGGTGGATTTTGCCGCCGTGTGCCGGCGCTGGAACGTGGAGGTGGCAACTCCGGAGCGCCTGGAAGCGCTTAGCGCTGAGCAGCGTGAGAAAAGTGTCATCCTCGTTCAGGACGCTTTTACCCGGTTTTTTGAAACGCCATTGCTCGTTGATTGGGTGGAGCTGATCTCGAGGCTGGGCTACCGAATCTTCCTGGCCCCGTACGCGCCCAACGGCAAACCGCTTCAGGTGCAGGGTTTCCTGAAAGCGTTCGAGAAGGCCGCCAGCTTCAACGGCCAGACCTTGCTCAGCCTCCAGCAGCATCGAGTGCCATTGGTGGGGCTCGATCCGGCGATGACCCTGGTCTATCGACAGGAGTATGCCAAGACACTGGATGCCGGCAACGCTCCCCAGGTGATGCTTGCGCAGGAGTGGCTGATGAATGCGCTGCCGGAAGACGCAGCAGTGGAAGAGCGAGAGCCTTACCACTTCCTGCCCCATTGCACGGAAAAGACCAATGAGCCAGGCAGCATCGGGCAATGGCAGAAAATTTTCCAGCGCATGGGCCTGACGCTTCAAGTGCAGGCCAGCGGCTGTTGCGGGATGTCGGGCACCTACGGGCATGAAACGCGAAATGCTGGAACGTCCGACACGATCTACGGGCAGTCCTGGAAGCCGCTCCTGCAGAAACTCAACCGGTCAGGCAGGGTGGTCGCCGATGGGTACTCTTGCCGCAGCCAGGTGAAGCGGCAAGAGGGTGTCGCAGTGCTTCATCCCCTGCAGGTTTTGTTGGCACGGGTGAAAGACGTGTCGGCCGAGCGCGGATAGCCTTTCGACAGGCACAGACCTCCCTGTGGGAGCGAGCTTGCTCGCGAAGGCGGTGGATCAGGCAATGAAGTGTCGGTCGGGCGGGCCTCATCGCGAGCAAGCTCGCTCCCACATGGGGCAGGGTAAGGCCGGAGCCTTTCGACAGGCACAGATCTTCCTGTGGGAGCGAGCTTGCTCGCGAAGGCGGTGGATCAGGCAATGAAATGTTGGCAGGGCGGGCCTCATCGCGAGCAAGCTCGCTCCCACAGGGGGCTGGGTAAGGCCCGAGCCTTTCGACAGGCACAGATCTTCCTGTGGGAGCGAGCTTGCTCGCGAAGGCGGTGGATCAGGCAATGAAGTGTCGGCAGGGCGGGCCTCATCGCGAGCAAGCTCGCTCCCACATGGGTCTGGGCATGGCCCGAGCCTTTCGACAGGCACAGACCTCCCTGTGGGAGCGAGCTTGCTCGCGAAGGCGGTGGATCAGGCAATGAAGTGTCGGCCGGGCGGGCCTCATCGCGAGCAAGCTCGCTTCCACATGGGGCTGGGCATGGCCGGAGCCTTTCGATAGGCACAGATCTTCCTGTGGGAGCGAGCTTGCTCGCGAAGGCGGTGGATCAGGCGATGAAATGTTGGCAGGGCGGGCCTCATCGCGAGCAAGCTCGCTCCCACATTGGGTCTGGGTATGTGACCCGGCCTTGCGACTGGGTGAAGGCTTTGTCGAGGTCGCCTGGTCTCAGGACGCGTCCTGCTGATAGGTGCAACCCACGTAGAGATCGCTGTCCTTGTTTTCGGTGGAGACCACGCGCAGGGTCGCGCCGTTGTCGAGGTTGCGCTGGTAATCCACGTAGCCGTCGGTATCCAGCGTCTTTTCCAGTTTCAGGGTGCTGGCGAGCTTCTCTGCGTCGGCCTTCGGGTTGCTGCTTTTGGCCTGGAGAAAGAAACTGAAGCGATCGGTCATCACCAGGGTGGTCGACGACACGCCGTGCACCGCCAGCGCCGGGGAAGCTTGCCAGGCGCCACCGCCCCACGGGGTGTGCGCTTCATCCTTGGCTAGCGACACTTGCTCCGCGTCAACCAGACCGTTGAACTCGCTCACCTGTTGCGCACTGGCCTGGCACTGCGCCAGGGCCTTGAACAGATCGCTGTGGCTCGGGCCGGCAGCCGAGACAGGGACGCTGGCCAGGCAGCCAGCCAGGGCGACGACACCAAGAGAGATTTTCATGAGGACATCCTTGTTCAGTTGGATAACAGGTGATGAGTGCCCGAGGTGAATGGCAACGGGCATCGGATAGGGACGACTTGCCCGGCTGCATACGGGGCTGGGCGGCGGTCGCAAGCTTGCCATCGCGGACGTGAATATGTCATCAGGATATTTTGGAAAAACCGGCGCTAAGAGCAGGCCATGGACGGATCGAGCCAGTTGCAGCCACTCACCCTGGAGGGCAGGCCTTCTGGACATCGGCAAAGCATGGCCGCCAAAGCCCCCTTTCTGGCCTCCCATAACCTCAACGCTGGAGTAGCGCTGCCGTAACGTGCACCTGACTGCGCGCGAAGGAGCGTCCTGATGAACCGTAGAACCTTTATGCTCGGCACCGCGGGAGTGGGGGCGTTGATGGCAGGGGCGGGCGCGCTGTTGCGTCCGAGCGACCGGGGCAGTCCCTACAACGAGTATTTCCACGCGCTGAACCAAGAGCTGAAGGTCCATGGGCCGATGCGGCCGGCGATGCTGATCGACCTCGATGGGCTCGATCACAACATCAATGTGGTCATGCAATCGGTCAAACGTGCCGGCAAACACTTGCGCCTGGTGGAGAAATCCCTGCCGTCACCGGGGTTGTTGGCGTATATCGCCAAACGAACCGATAGCCAGCGGCTGATGTCGTTTCACCAGCCGTTCCTCAATCGTGATGCAGTGACCTTTCCCGAGGCCGACCTCATGCTTGGCAAGCCTTTGCCGGTGCGCTCGGCCGAGCTGTTCTACCAAACCCACAAGGGCACCTTTGACCCTTCCAGGCAATTGCAGTGGCTGCTCGACACCCCGCAGCGGCTGATGGATTACCTGATGTTGGCGCAGGGCCTGGGCCTCCGGATGCGGGTCAATATCGAGCTGGATGTCGGCCTGCATCGCGGCGGAGTCGCTGACCAGGCGGTGCTCGGCGAGATGCTGAGGCTGATCAGTGCCCATCCACAGCATCTCGAATTCTCAGGCTTCATGGGTTATGACCCGTTTGTCGGCATGGGCGTGCCCCGGGTCCTCGGTTCGTCCCAGGCGTTGTTCGACCAGGTGATGGTCATTTACAACGGCCATGTGAACTACGTACGTGAGCATTTTCCGGCGCTTTGGCACGACGGGCTCACGCTCAATACCGCCGGCAGCCCCAGCTACCGCATACATGAACAGGAGCGCTTGAGCAGCGAGGTCTCGGTGGGGACGGCGTTTCTCAAGCCGACCCATTACGACTTGCCATCGCTGGCCGAGCATGTGCCGGCGGCCTTTATCGCAACGCCGGTGTTGAAGAGCACCGGCGCCGTCAATTTTCCCGCTTTGGATGACAAGTCCCGATTGTTCTCCTGGTGGAACCCGAATCAGCGTGGAACCTTCTTCATCTATGGCGGCAACTGGATGGCTGAGTTCGAGTCCCCTTCGGGGCTGCAAAGTAACGAACTCTATGGCCGCAGTTCCAACCAGGAAATGGTCAACGGCTCACCGGCCGTGGGGCTGAACGTGGAGGACCAGGTGTTTTTACGGCCGACTCAGACTGAGTCCGTGCTGCTGCAGTTTGGCGACTTGCTGGCCGTGCGCGGGGGAAAGATTGTCGAAACCTGGCCGGTGTATTGACTGGCGATTCACCGGCGCAACCCTCCATCATGCTTGGCCGGCAAAGCGGTTTGCTCAAAGCTTGCCCCGCAACAGAAACAGTACCAGCGCCACCAGGCAGGCCGTCGCCTGGATCCCACCCAGCGTCGTGACCGGTGCGAAGCTCAAGACCGAGGCCAGCCAGGTGGTCAGCGCAGCCGCGCCCATGGAGAGAAAGCCCAGCAGTGCGGAGGCCATCCCGGCTTCTTTGCCGAAAGGGCCCATGGTGATTGCCGTGCCCAGTGGGTTGGCCAAACCCATGCCCCAAAGGAAGGTGACCATCGAGAGGGCATACCACCACAGCCCAGGCACGGCCGGACCTACCAGAAGCAGGCCACCGCCGATCATGGCGCAGGCGATGCCCAGGAGCGTGATGACTCGAGCGCCATGACGATGGGCCAGGCGTGGGGCCGCCATGCCGGCGGCGAACACGACGAATACCGTAGAGGCGAAATACAGGCCGGTCTGCACCGACGTCAGGCCGATACCTTGCATCAGGATGGCGGGCGCCGCCGCGAACGAGGCGAACAGGCCGCTCATCAGCAGGCTTATTGAGAGGGCAGGAAGGATGAAGCGCTTATCCAGTACCAATCGGCGATAGGCGAGTACCACGCTCTTGGCCGAGTGGGGCGCCCGGCGATCGGCGGGATGGGTTTCTCCGAGGTCGCGCATGTAGAAGAACGCCAGTACCACGGCGGCCAGTCCCACCAGGATAAAGATGGCACGCCAGCCGAGCGTGACGGCCAGTACGCTGCCGGCCAACGGCGAAAACCCCGGTGCCGCGGCAGTGGCGATCATCGTCAGCGACAGGGCGCGGGCGAGCGTCTCGCCTTCGAACAGATCCCGCGCGATGGCGCGGGACAGCACCGAGGCCGCACACACGCCCAGCGCCTGCACGACGCGCCCGGCGATCAGCACATCGAGGGTGCTGGCAAGGCCGGCAATGACGGTGCCGACCACGAACACCGACAAGCCGCCCAGCACCAGTTTCTGGCGCCCGTAGCGGTCGGCCAGTGGCCCGACCACCAGTTGGCCCAAGGCGAAGGTGATGAAGAAACTGGACAGCGTCAGGCCGAGTTCGCGAGCGGTCACGCCCAAGTCTTCACCGATCGCCGCAAACGCCGGGAGGATGATGTTGGTAGAGAGCATGCTGATCGCCGCAAGGCCTGCAAGCAGCGCGACGACTTTGCCGGTCAATGGTTGTGTGGAGGCGTGCGGTTGGCTAGCGGTAATCGCCAATGAAGTTCTGGCTTCCATACGTCATCTCCTGCGCGGGTGGAGGGCGTGCCTCAACCTGAGTCTGCGGCCCGTGGTGGTTCACATGATGGTCATAATATTCTGGCCAAATATGATGATCATCATCTCAGGCGTCAAGCTAAATATTGGCGGTTCGAGTTTCGTCACAGGAATCACCTGCGCACTGTCTGCCACCGGACAGTTGATCAACACGGTTGTCACCATGCAGGCATTCCTGTTGATCGAATGGACATCTAACTTGTTGTAAGTAAAAGAATTATTACTTGGCACGAATTGTGTTGATAGAGCAGTGAGAAGCACTCGGAAGGGGTGCTGAATCTATCGAGCAGGAGTTCCCATGCCACGTGAAATTCGATTGAATGCCTTTGAGATGAACTGTGTCGGTCACCAGTCGCCCGGTCTCTGGAGGCATCCCAAGGATCGCGCCTGGCAGTACAAGGACCTGGATTACTGGACCGACCTGGCCAAGCTGTTGGAGCGCGGCAAGTTCGACGGCATCTTCATCGCCGATGTGATTGGTATCTACGATGTGCTCGGTGGCAATGGCGATGCGGCCATCCGCCAGGCGACGCAGGTGCCGGTCAACGATCCCTTGGCGTTGATCACGCCGATGGCGCTGGTGACCGAACACCTGGGCTTTGGCCTCACCGCTTCGTTGACCTTCGAGCACCCTTATCCCTTCGCCCGTCGCCTGTCCACGCTGGACCACCTGACCAAGGGGCGCATCGGTTGGAACATCGTCACCTCTTACCTCGACAGCGGGGCGCGCAACCTCGGGCAGAAAGCCCTGAGCGATCACGATGCGCGCTACGACTACGCCGACGAATACCTGGAGGTGCTTTATAAGTTGTTCGAAGGCAGTTGGGAGGAGGGGGCGGTGGTGCGCGACCGTGAGCGCGGCATCTTCAGCGACCCGAGCAAGGTCCACGAGATCCGCCACCAGGGCAAGCACTTCCAGGTGCCGGGTATCCACCTCTGCGAGCCGTCGCCACAGCGCACGCCGGTGCTCTATCAAGCGGGAGCGTCGAGTCGTGGCAAGGACTTCGCCGCCGGGCACGCGGAGTGTGTGTTCGTTGCCGCACCGTCCAAGGTGATCCTGAAGAAGACCGTGGCCGATATACGCCGGCGTGCTGCCGAAGCCGGACGCGATCCGCGCAAGGTGCTGATCTTCAACCTGCAGACGGTGATCGTCGACGAGACCGACGCCAAGGCGCAGGCCAAGTGGCGGGAACTGAAATCCTACAGCAGCTACGAGGGCGCGTTGGCGCTGATCTCCGGTTGGACCGGTATCGATTTTGGTCAGTACCGGCCCGACCAGGTGCTCAAGCACATCCATACCAACGCCATCCAGTCGGCCGTGGAAACCTTCTCTACTGCCGACCCGGACAAGCAGTGGACCGTCCAGGAGCTGGCCGACTGGGTCGGTATCGGCGGCTTCGGCCCATTGATTGTCGGCAGTGCGCAAACCGTGGCCGACGAGCTGCAGGCCTGGGTCGAGGACACCGATGTGGACGGTTTCAACCTGGCCTACGCCTTGGCCCATGAAACCTTCCGCGATGTGGTTGAGCTGCTGGTGCCCGAGTTGCAACAGCGCGGTGCGTACAAGACCGAATACCGCCCCGGCACCTTGCGCGACAAGCTGTTCGGCGACGGTCCGCGACTGCCCGATAACCACCCTGGCGCCGGCTATCGGGACTTGAAGCGCCTCGCCCCGCGCAGCCGCCTCGCTGAACCGGCCTTGGCCGGTGAGGAGTAAGCGCATGAGTGTCTACGAACTCAATTCGCCACTGCCCGACAGGGTCACGGACAACGCCCTGGCGGCCTTGCAACGCTGGGCCAGGGAACGACCGACGCAGATCGCCCTGCGCCATCGGCGCCTCGGTCTCTGGAAGGCCTGGCGTTGGATCGATGTGCAGCGCGAGGTCGAGCGTGTGTGCGATGGCTTGCGCCAGCAGGGCTTTGCCCCTGGGGCGCGGCTGGCGCTCAGTGGTGCCTTCGAGCCGAGCCTGCTGATCCTGGCACTGGCCGCACGCCAACTGGGTGGGCACAGCGTGGTGATCGACCGCGACAGCCGGGGTGAGGATCTACAACGTCAGTTACGCCTGACCCGTCCGGCGTTCGCCTTTGTCCAGCGCCGCGAAAGCGTGTCGCACTGGCTGCAGTGCGGCCTGGATGAGGAGTGGCCGCTGCGGCTGTATTCGGCCCAGGTCAACGTAGCGAATCGTGGTCTGTGGCAGGTGCAGTCGCTGTCGGTGCTGTTCGTCACCGAGGCGCCGACCGCGCAACGCCAGGGCTGGGCCCAGGTCGCCGAGGACGCGGTGGTGTGGGTCGATGAAGGCACCGAGTGGCGCGATGGCCTGGCCCACTTGTTCAGTCGCTGGCTGGAGGGTGGTGAAGGCTTGGCGTTTCCGGAAACGCGCGAGTCAGCCAGTCGCGATCGTCGCGAGATCGCCCCCACAGCCTTGCTGCTGTCCGCGGTGCGAGTCGAATCCCTGGCGGCGGAAATCGAAGCTCGCCTGCCACTTCCAGGCAGTTGGCGCCGACGCCTGTGCGAATGGACCCTGGACGATCCGCGGCGTGGCCTGCGCCGCTGGCTCAAGGCGCGGGTGCGGCACCTGCTCGGCTTCCAGCGGCTGCGCCGGATCGAAGTCCCGAGCGCGCCCGCAGACGCGGTGCTGCAAGGCCCTGCACGCCAATCGTGGTTGCAGGAGTACCTGGAGCGAGCGGCATGAGTGCACTGCTGGAGGTGCGCAACGTGTCGCTGTCGTTCCAGGGCGTGAAAGCGATTTCCGACCTTTCGTTCAGCGTCAAGCTTGGCGAGATCTGCGCGCTGATCGGGCCGAACGGCGCGGGCAAGAGTTCGCTGCTGAACATCCTCAACGGCGTCTACCGGGCCGACGCCGGCCAGTTGTTCTTCGCCGCCGAACCGTTGCGCCGCCCGCATCCGCTGAAGGCGGCGCGACTCGGTATCGGTCGGACGTTCCAGAACAATGCGCTGTTCAAGAAAATGAGCGTGGTGGACAACCTGCTCACCGGCCTGTCGCGCTTCCAGCGGACGTTTTTTCTCGAACAGGCCTTGGGTTTGCCGCGTGCCCGGCGCGAGGCGAGGGCGTTCGCCGAGCGTGCCGAGCGGGTGTTGGAATTTCTCGAGTTGCAGGCTTGGCGCGACGTCGCCGTGGGCAGCCTGGCCTACGGCCTGCAGAAACGCGTGGAGCTGGGCCGGGCGTTGATCGCGCAGCCGACGCTGCTGTTGCTCGACGAGCCGATGGCCGGCATGAACGCCGAAGAGAAACAGGACATGAGCCGCTTCATCGCCGATATCAATCGTGATCTTGGCACCACGGTGATTCTCATCGAGCACGACATCCAGGTGGTCATGGGCTTGTCCAGCCACGTCGTGGTGCTGGACTACGGACGCAAGGTCGGCGACGGCTCGCCGGCCGAAGTCCAGGCCAATCCCGATGTGATCGCTGCCTACCTGGGGACGCCTCGCCCATGAACTTCTTTCTGGAAACCCTGATCGGCGGGCTGCTGGCCGGCACCTTGTATTCGCTGGTAGCCATCGGTTTCGTGCTGATCTACAAGGCCAGTGGCGTGTTCAATTTCGCCCAGGGCGCCATGCTGTTGTTCGCCGCGCTGACCTTCGTCAGCTTGCGCGAACAGGGCCTGTCCTTTGCCCTGGCGTTGCTCCTGACGGTGTTGGTGATGGTCGTCGGCGCACTGTTGATCGAGCGCCTGGTATTGCGGCCGTTGGTCAACCGTTCGCAGATTACCCTGTTCATGGCCACCCTCGGCCTGTCGTTCATCATCGAAGGCCTGGCCCAAGGGCTGATGGGCGCCCAGGTGCGCGCACTGGACCTGGGCATCGAGGACGTCCCGCTGTTCGTCGGCGAGATCATGATCAGCCAGTTCGACCTGATCGCCGCCGGGGTGTCCGCGCTGACGGTGGCGGTGCTGGCCCTGCTGTTCAACAAGACCCGCATCGGTGTTGCCCTGCGCGCCGTGGCCGACGACACCCGTGCAGCGCTGTCGCTGGGCATCAACCTCAACCGCATCTGGCAGATCGTCTGGGCCGTGGCCGGGGTGGTCGGGCTGGTCGCCGGGCTGCTCTGGGGCGCGCGCCAGGGCGTGCAGTTCTCGCTTTCGCTGGTGGTGCTCAAGGCGCTGCCGGTACTGATCATCGGGGGCTTCACCTCGATTGGCGGGGCCATCGTCGGCGGGCTGATCGTCGGTGCCGCCGAGAACCTCGCCGAGGCCTATATCGGCCCGCTGATCGGCGGCGGCATCACGCCCTGGTTCGCCTATTTCCTCGCCTTGATCTTCCTCTACATCCGACCGGCCGGCCTGTTTGGCGACCGGATCATTGAACGGGTATGACGCCATGACCGCTACTGTTCCGCGCCTGACTGCCAGCTTCGACGAGGCGCCGCTGACCCTGGTGCGCCGGCGCTGGCGGCCGGGCCTGCTGCTGTTGCTGCTGGTGGCGTTTGTCGGCCTGCCGTGGCTGGGCAACGACTATTGGCTCAACGCGATCCTGATTCCGTTCCTGGTGTTGTCGCTGGCCGGCCTGGGGTTGAACCTGCTGACCGGCTACACCGGCCAGACGTCGGTCGGCGCCGCCGGCTTCATGGCGGTGGGCGCGTTCGCCACCTACGGCCTGCTGCTGCGCGTACCCGGATTGCCGTTGCCACTGGCGCTGATCGGCGGTGGTTTGATCGCCGGGCTGGTGGGGTTGCTGTTCGGCATCCCCAGCTCGCGGATCAAGGGCTTCTACCTGATGGTCACGACTCTGGCCGCGCAGTTCTTCCTGGAGTGGGTGTTCGCCAAGTTCCCCTGGTTCTACAACTACGCCTCGTCCGGCACCATCAGCGCGCCACGTCTGGAGCTGTTGGGCCATAACCTGACCACCCCAGTCGGTCGCTACCTGTTGACCCTCAGTTGCGTGGTGCTGCTGACCTGGATAGCGGCCAACCTGGTGCGCAGCCAGGTCGGCCGTAACTGGATGGCGATCCGTGACATGGACACCGCTGCCGCCGTGATTGGCATTCCTGTGGAACGCTACAAGCGCCTGGCCTTCGCGGTCAGTTCGTTCTACCTGGGCATCGCCGGGGCGCTCTGGGCGTTCGCCTACCTGGGCACGGCCAGTGCCGGCAGCTTCGACATCAACCGCTCGTTCCAGATTCTGTTCATCATCATTATCGGCGGCATGGGCAGCATCGTCGGCAGCTTCATCGGCGCGGCCTTCATCAGCCTTGTGCCAATCCTGCTCAGCCATGCCGGGCTATGGCTGTTCAACGGCAACGTCGACGCCGGGCAGTTGCAGAACCTGCAGAAGGTGCTCTTCGGCGGCCTGATCATCTGGTTCCTGATCAAGGAACCGGAAGGGCTGGCCCGCCTGCTTGGCGACTTGCGCGAACGCATCAGGGTCTGGCCGCTGCGGTTCTGAGCGCCGACCCACGACCCAACAGACCTTGACCCGACCCAGGGAAAGGAGGTTTCCAACACTGCACAAGAAGTACAGACCATGCGTAGAACCTTGCCTCGCCTCCTGTTCGCCAGTCTCTTCGTGGCTGGCGTCCAGGCCCTGCTGCCGACCATTACCCAGGCCGCCAGCAACCAGCAATTCATCCCCATGGCCACTTACCGGGTCGGCGCCTACGCCTCCAGCGGCATCCCCTGGTGGGCGGGGGAAATCGACTATTTCCGTTACATCAACGAGGTCGAAGGTGGCATCAATGGCGTCAAACTGGTCTGGCAGGAGTGCGAGACGGAGTGGAACGTCGACCGTATCGTCGAGTGCTATGAGCGCTACAAGGGAGGACTCGATGGCGCGCCGACAGCGTTCTTCTTCACCCACAGCACGCCGGGTTCCTACGCGCTGATGGAGAAGGGCGCGGCCGACCGGATCCCGCTGATCGACGGTGCCGGCGGGCGTACCGAATCCACCGACGGCAGCGTGTTTCCCTACGCCTTCCCGTTGCTGCTCAATTACTACGGCCAGGCCTCGGTGGGCATCAACTACATCGCCGAGCGCGAGGGCGGTTTCGACAAGCTCAAGGGCAAGAAGATCGTCACCGTCTACCACGACTCCGCCTATGGCCGCGAAACCCAGGCGCCGATGACCTTGCTGGCGCAGAAGTACGGTTTCGAGAACATCCAGATTCCGGTGGCCGATCCAGGCAACGAACAGTCCGCGCAATGGCGCCAGGTGCGGCAGATCAAGCCGGACTGGGTGTTCCTGCGGACCTGGGGCGTGTCCACGCCGGTGGGGATCAAGACGGCGGCGCGGTTCGGCATCCCGGTCGATCGCATCATCGGTGATGTCTGGGCCGGTTCCGAGGCCGACGTGATCCCGGCGGGCCCTGCCGCCAAGGGCTACCAGGCGCTCGCGCCGTTCCCGGGTGGCGATGGTTTCGAGATCCACAAGCGCTTGCGCCAGTCCATCCTCGACACCGGCAAGAGCGACCTCAAGGACCGCAGCTATTTTGGCAAGGTCTACTACAACATCGGCCTGATCAACGCGGCCATCGCGGTCGAGGCGCTGCGCACGGCCCAGGCGAAGTTCGGCAATCGCCCACTCAACGGCGAGGAAGCGCGCTGGGGCTTCGAACACCTGGACATCGATGCCGCACGACTCAAGGCCAGTGGTTTCGAAGGGCTGTTGCCGCCGCTGAAACTGTCCTGTTCCGACCATGAGGGCGGCGGTGCGGCGCGTGTGCAGCAGTGGGATGGCGAGAAGTGGGTGTTGGTGACCGACTGGGTTCAGGCCGACCGAGCCACGCTGCGCCCATTGATCGAAGCCAAGTCTGCCGCCTACGCCAAGGAAAAGGGTATTACCGCGCGTGATTGCGCCAGCGAACAGTGAGCCGCCGTCGATAACTGTCGCTCGGCCGCCTTCGCGCGGTCGGGCACTCAAGCCGAGAAGATAATCATGCATGCAACCCTCAAACGTCGCCTCGCCGCCATCGGCCTGGCACTCGGCGCCTATACGGCGCTGGTACCGGCTGCCCAGGCGGCCAACGAACAGTTCTTCCCGCTGGCCACCTACCGGGTCGGCGCCTATGCCTCCAGCGGTATTCCGGTCTGGGCCGGAATGATCGACTACCTGCGCTACATCAACGAGGTGGAAGGTGGCATCAACGGCGTCAAGCTGGTCTGGCAGGAGTGCGAGACCGAATGGACGGCGGAGAAGGGCATCGAATGCTACGAGCGCTTCAAGAACGGTCTCAATGGCGCGCCGGTGGCGGTCTATCAGCCCAACGGCGCCCCGGCTGCCTACGCCCTCGCGGACAAGGCCGAGGCCGACAAGATTCCCTTGATCACCCTTGGCTATGGCCGTACCGAAGCCACCGACGGCAGGGTGTTTCCCTATAACTTCCCGGCCATGCTGACGTTCTACAGCGAGGCCTCGGCGTTCATCAACTACGTGGCCGAGCGCGAGGGCGGGCTGGACAAGCTCAAGGGCAAGAAAATCGCCACCGTCTACCACGACTCCGCCTACGGCCGGGAAACCCAGGGGCCGCTGGCGTTGCTGGCGCAGAAGTACGGCTTCGAGAACATCCAGATCGCGGTGGCCGACCCGGGTAACGAGCAGGCCGGGCAGTGGCGCCAGGTGCGGCAACTCAAGCCGGACTGGGTATTCCTGCGGACCTGGGGCGTGTCCACGCCGGTGGCGATCAAGACCGCAGCACGTTTCGGCTACCCGGTGGAACGCATCGTCGGCGACATCTGGGCCAGCTCCAACGAAGACGTACTACCGGCCGGTGAGGCGGGCAAGGGGTATCTGGCATTGACACCCTACCCGGGCGGCGCCGACTTTGACATTCACCAGCGCATCCGCCAGCACATCCTCGATACCGGCAAGAGCGACCTCAAGGATCCGAAGAGTTTTGGCAGCGTCTACTACAACTCCGGCCTGGTGAATGCGGCCATTGCCGTCGAAGCGATCCGCACCGGGCAGAAGCATTTCGGCAACCGTCCGCTCAACGGTGAGGAAGGTCGCTGGGGCCTGGAGCATCTCGATCTCAACGATGCGCGCCTCAAGGAAATCGGTTTTCTTGGGCTGATGCAGCCGCTGCGGTTGTCCTGCAGCGACCACGAGGGCGGCGGGGCGGCCAAGGTGCAGCAGTGGGACGGCCAGCAGTGGAACCTGATCACCGACTGGGTCCAGGCCGACCGCGCCACGTTGCGCCCGTTGATCGATGCCAAGGCCGCCGAGTACGCGAAAGAGAAGGGCGTGACCCCTCGCGATTGCACGGCGCAGTGACCCTGCGCACGGCTTGGCAAATCGAAACACAACCGGGCGCGACTGCGCCCAAGGAGTAAACCATGACCATTGCGGCCCTTGCGGGCACCGAAAGCAGTGAGTTGCTGGCGGTGCAAGACATCGAAGTGATCTACGACGGCGCGATCCTCGCCGTGGCCGGGGTTTCCCTGCGGGTCGGGCAGGGCGATATCGTTGCCCTGCTCGGTGCCAACGGTGCGGGCAAGAGCACTACGCTCAAGGCCATTTCCGGGCTGGTCCAGGCCGATCGGGCGCAGGTCAGTCGTGGGCGGATTGTCTTCCAGGGACAGGACACCGCGGGGGTTGCGGCCAATCTGCTGGCACGCCAGGGCATTGTTCATGTGCTGGAGGGGCGGCATGTGTTCGCCCACCTGACGATCGAGGATAACCTGCGCAGTGGCGGTTTCCTGCGCAAGCCGACGCGCCGGGAGCTGGAGCACGATCTCGAGCGGATCTACGCCTGGTTCCCACGGCTGAAGACCAAGCGCAAGACCCAGGCCGGGCTGACCTCGGGCGGCGAGCAGCAGATGCTTGCCATCGGCCGGGCCTTGATGACCCAGCCTCGACTGGTGCTGCTCGACGAACCCTCGATGGGGCTGGCACCGATTCTCGTCGAAGAGATTTTCGCCATCGTCGCGCAGCTCAATGCCCAGGAGGGCGTGAGCTTTCTGGTGGCCGAGCAGAACATCAATGTCGCCCTGCGCCATGCCAGCTACGCCTACATCCTGGAGAACGGGCGGGTAGTGGGCGAGGGCGACGCCACTGAGCTGGCGGCGCGGGAAGACCTCCAGCATTTTTACCTGGGTGGCAAGGCTCGCTGAGGGCGGCGCAACGCAACTGTTCGCTGGGCAACAGTTCATCGACAGTTTGCCGCTCACGGAGCTTTCAAGCGTACTTGGATTTATCTTCAAGGTATTGAATATAAAACGTTTTTAATGTTGGTACGGGCTGTGCTTTAGCGCTGTATGAACCCGTTATGCATGGAGTAGCACATGACCGACTCACCGTCTTTCGATCTGCCTGGGCAGGCCCATCCGGCGCCGCGCAGTCCGGCTCACATCATCCGTAGCGACGCCGAGGCCATCGAGGTGGCGCAGCGCCTGGCCGAGGATTTCGCCCGCGAGGCGGCCTTGCGCGACCGCGAGCGACGGCTGCCCTGGGAAGAGCTCGAACGTTTTTCCGCGAGCGGGCTGTGGGCGATCCGCGTGCCGAAGGCCTACGGTGGCGCCGAGGTCTCCTATGCCACCCTCAGCGAAGTGATCGCGATCATTTCCGCTGCCGATCCGTCCCTCGGCCAGTTGCCGCAGAACCATTTTGGTGTGCTCAGCAACCTCAGCCTGACCGGCAGCGAGGAGCAGAAGCGCCGCTACTACGCCAAGGTTCTGCAAGGCTATCGTTTCGGCAACGCCTTTTCCGAAGCGCGCAGCCAGTACGTCACCACCTTCCAGACGCAGATCCGCTTCGACGGCGACACGGCCGTACTCGACGGCGAGAAGGCCTATTGCACCGGTGCGTTGTTCGCCCACATCGTGCCGGTCGCCGGGGTGGACGAGGCGGGGCACGTTCATATCGCCCTCGTTCCACGGGATGCAGCGGGCCTGACGGTGATCGACAGTTGGGACGGCTTCGGTCAGCGCATCACCGCCAGTGGCCAGGTGCGCATCGAAGGTGTACGGGTACCGGCGAGCGACGTGGTGCCGGCCTGGAAGGCCTATGACCAACCCACCTCCGACGGCCCGATCTCGCAAATCATTCAGGCTGCGGTGGACACCGGCATTGCCCGTGGTGCGTTCGCCGAGACTTTGCGCGTAGCACGCCAGGCGCGCCCGTGGGTGGACAGCGGGCTGCAACACGGCTGGCAGGACCCGCTGGGCCAGGCGCTGATCGGTGAGTTGGCCTGGCGCCTGCAAGCGACCGAAGCGATTCTGCGTCGCGCGGCGCACGCGGTCGACCGTGCTGTCGTCGAGCCTAGCGAGGAACGGGTTGCTGAAGCTTCGGTGATTGTCGGCCAGGCCAAGGTGCTGTCCACCGAGATTTCCCTGGAGGCTTCCAGCCGTCTGTTGGAGTTGGGTGGCACCCGCAGCGTCTCGGCCAGCCAGGGGCTGGACCGGTTCTGGCGCAATGCGCGGACCCACACCCTGCACGATCCGGTGCGCTGGAAGTATCACTTGGTCGGCAATCAACTGCTCAACGGCATCAAGCCGCAACGTCATTCCTGGAACTGAGGATCGCCCATGTCCAACTTACATTCCCAAGGCCGTAGCGACCTGGCCCATGCTCGGCATGTCGAGGTGGCGCTGATTGACTATCTGCGTGCACAAAGTGCCCGCCACGAAGCGCTGGTGATTGCCGCCGTCGGCGAACTGCGCATCCGCATCGACGCTGCTGACGCCTTGTTGGAGTACGCCGATGAGTCCCAGTCGGCTGCCATTGCCTTTCGCTTGGCTGCCGCCGAGGCGGCGCGCCTGGCGGGTGACGTGTACTTCGAACTGGCCGGCCGAAGCCTGCCGCGGCCCCTGCCAGACAGCGCCGAACCGGCCTTGCTGACCCAGCGCCGGTTGCTGGGCGACCACTACCTCAACGGCGCTGCGTTGGCCGACGAGCAAGAAGGGCGCCTGGCTGCGGGATAGGCAATGGATCGTGATGAAATCGGGGAGTGCCGGAGTGCTCCCCGGGTTGTTCGCTGAAGATCACCTGGCGTTTCCTGCGGTTCGGTTTGAATCGCGGGAAACGCTCCCCGGGGAACAGAACCGACGCCGGCTCAGGCCAGCCCGAACACCCTGCGCGCGTTACCGTGGAAGAACTTCTCCAGCACCTCGTCTTTCAGCCCCAGTTGCAGGGCGTCTTCGATGCTTTGACGGATCGGTCGGAAGGTGTAGGAAGAGCCGAACAGCAACTGGTCGGCCAGGTAGCCGTTGGCCGCTTGCACGTAACCCTCGCTGCCCGGCTGGAACAGGTACATGTCCGGTACCAGATGAATGTTTTCAAAGCGGAAAGCAACGCCGAGGGCCTGCTGCACGTTGGGCCAGTAGCCGTGGTAGACGACGATCGTCAGGTCCGGGAACGCACGGGCCACGGCCGCCAGGCGTGCCGGGTCGTTGTAGCTGGGGTCCGGGGTGGTCGGCCCGCTCATCAGGAACAGCGGGATACCACGCTTTTGCAAGTGCTCGTAGAGCGGCCAGTACAGCCCATCGTCGGGGTGCCGGGCCGGTTCGGCGAAGCCCGGTTCCAGGTCGATGCCGGCCAGGCCCAGGTGATCGATCGCCCGGTCTATTTCCGCCAGGGCGCCTTCGATTCCTTGTAGCACCGGCTCTACCGAGCCGATGCCGATCAGCTCGTCGTGACCCCAAACGATTTCGTGGATGCGCTCATTCGGCAGGTGCTGGCTCGGTGTGTGGCGGCCCACCACCACGGCTTTGTCCAGCCCGGCGTCACGCACCTCGGCGAGAAAACCCTCCGGTGTCAGCGAACGTTCGAAGTGATCGTCCGGGCCGCGAGTGCCGACGCGCCGGTTGAGCCAGCGCGCCACGGCGTGTTCGGGCGAGCCCGGGACCCCGCCGAAGAATGGGTGCAGGTAGGCCGGGCGACAACGCAGGTCGATGACGTTCATGCGACTTTCTCCTTGCCGGCGCGGACGTCGAAGGCACCTCCCGTGAAGGCGCCCTCCACGGTGACCCTGCCCTTGCCCGGCAACAGCGGGAACACCAGTTCGGCGAAGCGGTAGGCTTCTTCCAGGTGCGGGTAACCCGAGAGGACGAAGCTGTCGACGCCCAGATCGGCGTATTCGAGCAGGCGTGCGGCGACGGTTTCCGGATCGCCGACCAGTGCCGTGCCGGCGCCACCGCGAACCAGGCCGACACCGGCCCAGAGATTGGGCGCCACTTCCAGCTTGTTGCGGTCGCCGCCGTGCAACGCGGCCATGCGCCGCTGGCCTTCGGAATCCATCTTGACGTAGTTGGCCTGGGCGGCGGCAATAGTGGCGTCGTCGAGGTGGCTGATCAACTCGTCGGCAGCGGCCCAGGCGGCTTCGCTGGTTTCCCGCACGATCACGTGCAGGCGCACGCCGAAGCGCACGCTGCGGCCATGCCTGGCGGCACGAGCGCGCACGTCGGCGATTTTCTCGGCCACGGCCGCCGGCGGTTCGCCCCAGGTCAGGTAAGCATCGACATGCTTGGCTGCCAATTCATGGGCGGCCTCTGATGAACCGCCGAAGTACAGCGGCGGGTGGGGGTGTTGTACGGGCGGGAAGAAGTTCTGGGCGCCACGCACTTTCAGGTGCTTGCCGTCGAAGTCGACAGTTTCGCCCTGGAGCAGGCGGCGCCAGATGGTCAGGAACTCATCGGAGGCGTCATAGCGCTCGTCGTGCGTGAGGAACACACCGTCGGCTTCCAGTTCGGTGGCGTCGCCGCCGGGTACGACGTTGAGCAGCAGGCGGCCACCACTGGCCTGATCCAGGCTGGCAGCCTGGCGCGCCGACGCCGTGGGGTTGCCCAGCGAGGTGCGCAGCGCCACCAGCAGCTTGATGCGCTGGGTCACCGGAACCAGGCTGGCGGCGGTCACCCAGGGATCCAGGCAACTGGCCCCGGTGGGGATCAGCAGGCCATCGTAGCCGAGTTGATCGGCGGCCACGGCGATCTGGCGCATGTAGGCGTTGGTCGCCGGTCGGCCACTGTCGGAGTGTCCCAGGTAACGAGTGTCGCCGGAGGTGGGAAGGAACCAGAAAATATCCAGGCTCATGAGGTTCGGTCCTTGTGCGGTTGGGCGTATGGAAGGGCGCATGGGCCCTTCCGGCATCGCAACGCTTGGCATGTTGGGGCGTTGTCGGTCGCCCACGGGGGCGCCGCATCGCCTGGTTTTAGTTTGATCAGATCGACAGTTGCAGCGCCCGATCCGGGCGTGTGTGGATGTCCGGGCGACGTCGGTTGACCACCAGCTCGCCAATGGCGATCAGTCGTGCTCGCGTGACGTTGCGACTCAAGCCCAGCAAGCTGGCGGTGCGCACCTGGTTGCAGTGGCAGAAGCGGTAGGCGGCGCGCAGCAGGCTGTCTTCGACTTTCTCGTGGAGGCCGCCAGCCTGTTCTTCGAACAACCGGTGGAACGTGCGCAGCAGTTGTTCGTCGGCGCTCTCGCCGAGGGCGGCCTGCGCTGGCTCCTGGCGCTCGATGCGCAGGGACGACAAGCGCAAGTCGTCTTCCTGCACCAGACCGTTGCGGCACACCAGCAAGGTGTGGTGGATGACGTTCTCCAGTTCGCGGATGTTGCCCGGCCAACTGTAGTCCGCCAGTTTGCGCTCGGCTCCGGAGGTCAGGCGCACTTCGCCGTAGCCCAGGCGGTTGCAGTAGGTCTTGATGAAGTGCCGGGTCAGCGGCAGGATGTCGCCTGGCCGCTCACGCAGCGGAGAGAGTTGCAGGCTGACCACGTCGAGGCGGTAATACAGGTCCTCGCGGAAGTGGCCGGCGCCGATGGCCTTGTCCAGTTGCACGTTGGTGGCAGCGACCACGCGCACGTTGATCGGGATGCTCTTGCGCGAACCCAGGCGCACCACCTCGCGCTCTTGCAGCACACGCAGCAGCTTGACCTGGATGGCCATTGGCAGGTCGCCGATCTCGTCGAGGAACAATGTGCCGCCGTTGGCTTCCTCGAACCAGCCGGCCTTGGCGGCGAGGGCGCCGGTGAAGGCACCTTTCTCGTGGCCGAACAGCTCCGCTTCCACCAGCGACTCGGAAAAAGCCCCGCAGTTGACGGCGACGAAGGGCCCGGCGCGACGGCCGCTGAGGTTGTGGATGTGGCGTGCGACCAGCTCCTTGCCCGTGCCGGTTTCACCAATGATCAGGACGCTGGCCTCGCTGGGGGCGACCTGTTGTACGTGGGCGAGCAGCGCCTGCGATCTAGGGTCTTCGAAGACCTGTGCGGTCGCCCGGATCGAGGTGGCCAGTGTCGGCGAAGGGGGGAGGGTCAGCAGTTGCATGGGCATCCCTATGAGTAGAAGGAGGGGGTGGGCCGCGTCTGGTTCAGCGCCCATTCACCCAGTTCGTGGAGTTTGTAATCCACGGGGTCGTGCAGGCTCTGGGTGCGCAGGTTGCGCCAATGGCGGTCCAGGCGTAGCGAAGCATGGGTGGCGCGGGCGCCGGTGACTTCGAACAGGCGGCTACAGATATCCAGGCCGGTGCGTACGGCGGCGACTTTGGCGGTGGCGATGGACAGCGCCAGCTGGGCGCGTTCCTCGGCACCCAGGGCGTGGCCCTTGTGCCAGGCCTCATCCAACTGGTCGGCAGCGCGTTCCACCAGCAGTCGCACACTTTCCAGGCCAACCCAGAATTCGCCGAAGTGGCGCAACACATAAGGGTCTTCGCTGACATGCTGGGCCTTGGAACGGAACCACGGCCGGCCTTCCTTGAGGGTGTAGTGCCGGGCTTCTTCCAGGGCGCCTTCGGCAATACCGAGGAAGATGTGGGAGAAATGCAATTGCGCGATCAACGGGCGCAGGCAGGCGAAAGGCGTACTCAGGGGGCCGGGGTCGAGCAGCAATTCGTTCTCTTCTACCCGCACCCGTTCGAAGGTGGCACTGCCACTGTCGGTCTGGCGTTGGCCCATATTGTCCCAGTCGCCGTGCAGGGTGATGCCGGTGCGGCCACTGGGGATCGCGGCGATCAGCAGTTTGCCGCCAGCGCTTTCGTCGATGGCCGAGGCGATCAGCATTTCCGAGTCGCTGGCACCGGAGCAGAAGCTCTTCTTGCCGGAGAATTCGCGCCAGCCGTCGAAGGTCTTGACCACGGTACGGGTGTCCAGTGGGTTCAGCGCGTTGCCCCAGAACCAGTTCTTGCGGGCGGTCTGTTCGAACCAGGGTTGCCACTGATCGGGGCGCGAGAACAGACGCACGGTGGCCAGCATCAGGTGCTGAAAACCGAAGACGTGGGCGATGGAACTGTCCACCTTGGCGAACTCGCGCACCACGCCAAGGGTTTCGCTCCAACTGGCCCCGAGGCCACCGAACTGGGTGGGGATGCTCAAAGCCAGCAAACCGCTCTGGCGTATGGCATCGCGTTGCAGCTTGGGTGTGCCGCCGGCCTCGTCGCGCTCGACGGCGGTTTCGGCGAACTCCGCAGCCAGGCGGCGGGCGGTCTGCAGCGGGGTCAGCACGGTGGGTTGTGGTTGGATTCTCATGCGATGTCCCTCGCAAAAACGCCTTCCAGGCAGATGCAATCGTGATTCATGCGGGCTCCTCAGGCGATCTTGCGCAGGGCGTACGCCTGGCCGGCAAACAGGCGAGAGGCGCGTGCGGCCGCCAGCTCGATGCGCGACTGCAAGGCCGCGCTGACGATGCGGTAGTCGGCGAAATCGGTCTCGCTGGCGTACACGCCGATGGGCAGGGTGAGTGACTGGAAGAAGCTGAACAGCGGGCGCAACTGGTGATCGAGGACCAGGGCATGGCGTTCGCTGCCACCGGTGGCGGCCAGCAGTACCGGCGTGTTGATCAGGGCGTCCTGGCCGACCAGATCGAACAAATGCTTGAACAGGCCCGGATAGGTGCCGCGATAGACCGGCGCGGCCACCACCAGCAAATCGGCAGACTCGATCAGGCGCAGTTCGTGCTCGACGGTTTCCGGCAATTCCTTGCGCCATAGCGCACCGCCCAGCGGACGGGCGATGTTGCCCAGTTCGATCAGGTGGGTATCGATGACCAAGTGCTGGCCGAGCTCGCCCAGGATGGCTTCGGTCAGTGCCAGAGTGCGCGAGGGGCGGGCGGTACCGCCGGAGACGGCGACGACTTTCAATGGAGTGCTCATCCTAGGTGTTCCTGTTGGACTGTTGATCGAGGTACATAGACTTGAGCAAGGGCCGTACCAACGCGAAAAGCCCAGCGTTTACTGGGCTTGGCGGGGATGGGAGGGGGCGGAACTGTTGGTCTGGTGGATGAATTGTTGAATGGCTGTTGCCCAGGCAACAACTGAACCGCTGTTTCTGGGGCAACAGTCTTCAGTGGCAACAGTCGTCACCCCTATAGGTCGTCCGCCATCGATGCTACAGTCCCGTCTTTCCAGGGGAGAGAGCGTCATGCGGATCGTGGTATTGGCTTTGACGATGGCGCTGCTCGGGGGATGCGCGACGGCCAACGAAACCTTTGGCATGGGGCAAATGTGCGGCCTTCATCCGTACTGCGGTGCGGCTACCGATATCGAGATCATCAAGGGCTCGACGAACGACAACGATGTGTATTCACGCGCGCTGGCACCGTTTGCAATCATTGACCTGCCTTTCAGTGTCGTGGCCGATACGTTGATTCTGCCCTATACGATTTTTCATATGAGGCCTGCCGAGGAGTAGGCCTCTCTGAATGATTCGAAGCCGCTCCCTCGTCCCAGGGATTCAAACCCCGGCGACAACCTCGCGAACGAAGTCTTCATAGGTGCGCAGCGGGCGTCCCAGGATCGCCTGGAGCCGTTCCACGGTGCCTTCGGCGGCCTGCATGCCAAACGTCTGGATACCGGACATCATCAGGCGCATGTCATAAGCCAGCCAGGCTGGGCCGTACGCCGCCAATTGTGCTTCGAAGGCGAGCACATCGTCACCGCCGTAGGCGACCTCGCGACCCAGGGCGGCGCTCCAGATTTTCGCCACGGCGGTACCGGTCAGTGCGTGCGGGCCGACCAACTCCAGGGTGACCCGATCCAGGGCCGAAGGTGCCTTGTCGCGCCGCATCGCCGACCTTGAGGAGCAATTGGGGGGCAGGCTGATCGAGCGCAGCGCCCGCGGCCTGAAGCTCACCGAGGCCGGTGCGCTGCTGATGGCCAGGGCCGAAGGGCCCCTGGCCGAGGTGGCCGAAGCCATGGCGGCGGCGAAGGAGGGCGTATCGACGCCGCGCGGACGCTTGCGTGTCGCTGCCCCGGTCCTGTTCTCGCAGCTGGCGATGGGGCGCATCGGCGCAGAGTTTTGCGCGGCTTACCCTGACGTCACGATCGAGGTCGTTGCGGAGGATCGCGTGGTGGATCTCGTCGAGGAGCAATTCGATGTCGCCATCCGGATCAACCCCGGCCCGGACAGCGATTTAGTCGGTCGCTGTTTCGCCAAGGACCGGCTGGTGGTGGCCGCACCTGGACTGCCAATGCCTGCACCCGGGGCCATCCGCTCGGTTCCCGGCATTGTGGCGTCCGGTTTCGAGCCCACCCAGTGGATACTTGATGGCGGCCACTTGGTCTTGGAACCGATCCCCAGGCTGCGGTTCTCTTCGTTCCTGATGATCCGCGATGCGGCCATCGCCGGTGGTGGAGCGGCCCTTATCCCGCAGTCGATGGCATGGAACCAGCTGGCCAGTGGCGAGTTGGTCCAGTGGGGCACGGTATCTGGGAAAGAAGCCGAACTCTGGGTCCTGCACACGTCCCGACGACTTGCTGCGCCGAAGGTGCGGGCGTTTGTCGATTTCATGTGTGCCAGGTACCCGGACATGTCCCTGGTCTTGCAGGGATAAAAACGCTCACGTCAGGTCGTCGGTCATGAGCCTCACCCTGTGGCAATCGGTCGGCCCGAGTTTCTGACCGCTTGCCGAGCGCACTTCCATCGGCATGAGGGCCTGGCCGGTGGCGTTGTCCAACAGTACGGAACGGGTTTCCCCCGGCTCGAACAGGAAACGTTCGCCCCACTGTCGCAGGCTGACCACCACCGGAAAGATCTCCAGGCCTTTCTCTGTCAGGACGTACTCCTTGTAGGCGCTCCCATCCGAGGCGGGTCGAACGTCGAATACGCCGACCTCGACCAAGGCTTTGAGTCGCGAAGCCAGAATGTTCTTGGCCACGCCCAGGCTCTTTTGAAATTCGCTGAATCGACGGATGTCGTCGAATGCGTCGCGGATGATCATCAGTGACCAGCGATCACCCATCACATCCAGTGTCCTGGCGACCGGGCATTCGTTGTTTTGCGATGAAGCGGTTTCCATTTGATTGACCCTCTGGAAAGCATTGCCAAGTTGGTCGGAATTATATGGTTGCAAATTGAAACCTGATCAAGCAACAATTTAGACAGGTTTTTAATTGAAACCAGTTTAGCGCCAAGGAGACGTGCATGACAGCAGAGGCCGACTGTTTCACCCAGCAGCCTTCGGGAAATCAGGGGGGCGAGGGAGCAGGCTCTCGCCGGCCTGTAGGAGCTGACGAGCGAAGCGAGGCTGCGATCTTTCCCTCGACGCTTGAGTCTCAAGCGAAAGATCAAAAGATCGCAGCCTTCGGCAGCTCCTACACGGGGTCATCGAGCTCTTTGAATGAACAGCAGCCCCCAGGGCTTTCACCATCGCTCACGTTATTGTTTTCCGTGACCTGCGCCCTGGCCGTCGCCAATGTCTACTTTGCCCAGCCCTTGCTCGCCTCGATGGCCGAGAGCCTGGGTGTCGCTTCTGGATTGATCGGGGGAGTGGTGACGGCCACCCAGGTGGGGTACGCGCTGGGGTTGCTGTTCATCGTCCCGCTGGGGGACAGGGTCGAGCGTAAACGGCTGGTTTTCGCGCAATTGGTGTTGTCTGCCATCGCGCTGGCAGCCGTCGGCGCAGCCCAGCATTGGTTGGCTTTGCTGGGCGCCATGGTCGTGATGGGGTTGCTGGCGGTGGTCGTCCAGGTGCTGGTGGCCTATGCCGCCGTGCTGTCCTCGCCATCCCAACGGGGACAGACCGTGGGTACCGTCACCAGTGGCATTGTCCTGGGGATTCTCCTGGCGCGGTTCACCTCCGGGGTGATCGCCGACCTGGCGGGCTGGCGTGGGGTTTATTTCGTGTCCTCGGGCTTGATGCTGGCCATCGCGGCAGTGTTCTGGGTCGTGGTGCCCGCCGCTGTGTCGCCCCGTCACCGGCAGCCCTACCTGGCGCTTATCCGCTCGCTGTTCATGCTGTTCGTGACCGAGCCGATGCTACGGACCAGGGGCCTGCTGGCCTTGCTGATCTTTGCCGCTTTTTCGGTGCTGTGGACTGCGATGGTGCTGCCGTTGAGCGCCGCACCGCTGTCACTTTCACACACGGCCATCGGCCTGTTTGGGCTGGCGGGTGTCGCCGGTGCCCTGGCGGCCAGAAGCGCCGGTCGCTGGGCCGATCAAGGCTGGGGGCAACGGGTTACCGGCTGGTCGCTGGGGCTCCTGACGTTTTCCTGGCTGCCCATCGCGTTTACCGAGAGCTCCCTGATCGCACTGGTCTGCGGCGTGGTGCTACTTGACTTCGCGGTACAAGCCGTGCACGTCACCAACCAGAGCCTGATTTTCGCCGCGCGGCCCGACGCCCAGAGTCGCATGGTCGGCGCCTACATGTGTTTCTACTCGGTAGGCAGCGCATTGGGCGCGACCGCCGCGACCCAGGTCTATGCGCTGTGGGGCTGGATGGCGGTCAGCCTGCTGGGCGCCTCGATCAGCCTCGCCGCGCTGGTGGTGTGGAGACGCTCGCTTCATTGCGGCCACTGCTCAAGCAGGATCGAGACGAATTTCTCCGCGGCCGGGGAGAGCGATGCGCCCCGGCGGTAGACCAGGCCCAGGGAGCGGTTTACCACCGGCTCGATCAGCGGCACGCTGACCAGGGTTGGATGATCCCCGGCCGGCATGGCCAGGCTGGGCATCGCCGACACGCCCAGGCCGGCCTCGACCAGTCCCAGCGACGTAGACAAGTGCTGAACTTCGTAGAACCACTGCGGGCGCCAGCTCAGGCCCGACAGCGCGTGGTCCAGCAGCATGCGGTTGCCGCTCAGGCGCCCGACCCCGATCAGCCGATAGTCGCTGAGTTCCGACCAGGTGACCGCACTGCGTTCAGCCAATTCATGGTCGCGTCGGCAGGCCAGCACAAAGGGTTCGTTGACCAGGGGCACGAACTCGATGTCCGGGTGCTGGCCGCTCATCATGTTGATGCCGAAGTCGGCTTCGCCGCGCAGTACCGCTTCGAGCCCTTCGTTGGCGCTGAGGTCGAGCAGGCGGATGCGGATTTTCGGGTAGCGCTCGTTGTAGAGGCGGATCACCGAAGGCAGGAAATAGAACGCCGCCGTGGGGATGCACGCCAAGGTCACCCGGCCGATCTGCCGCTCCGCCAGCTCGCGGATGTTGAGAATCGAGTCGTCGAAATCATCCAGCAGGCGCCGTGCCTTGGGCAGGAAGTCACGGCCAACACTCGTCAGGCTGACCTTGCGGGTCGTGCGGTCGAGCAAAGCGGTTCCCAGGCCCTCCTCGAGTTTTTTCATCCGTCGGCTAAGGGCCGGTTGTGACAGATGCAGCGCATCGGCGGCTTCGTGGAAACTGCCAAGTTCGGCGATTTTCACGAAAGATCGTATGTCCTGGAGCTCATATTCCATGTTCTACCTCACCGCAGAGGGGATGCGCAGTGCGAATCATCGTAAAGTAATTCATTTGTGAAACGCAATAATCTCTCTGATCTTTGCATTGGAAACACTTTTCAAACTTTGCCACTCTTGTGTCCAGAGCATCAATTATCCAGATTGATCAACAAGAGTTAGTGATCATGCAGCGAATTCCTTGTGTGCTAATGCGCGGCGGTACGTCCAAAGGCCCGGTGTTTCTCGCCTGGGATCTGCCGGTCGCCATCGCCGAACGTGACGAGCTGCTGCTCAACCTGATGGGCTCCGGCCACGAGCTGGAAATCGACGGCATCGGTGGCGGCAGCCCACAAACCAGCAAAGTGGCGATCGTCAGCCCATCGCTGCACCCTGACGCGGATGTCGATTATCTGTTCGTCCAGGTCATGGTTTCCCAGCGTCGGGTCGATACCGCCCCCAACTGCGGCAACATGCTCTGCGCCGTCGGCCCGTTCGCCATCGAGCAGGGGCTGGTCAAGCCTTCCGGCGATCTGACCCGGGTGCGTATTCGCAACCTCAACACCGGGACTTTCGTGAATGCCGAAGTGCAAACCCCGCAAGGCAAGGTCAGCTATGAAGGCGACACCGCCATCGACGGCGTGCCTGGCACAGCCGCTCCGGTACAACTGACGTTTCTCGATGCGGCGGGCAGCAAGACGGGGAAACTCTTCCCGACCGGGCAACTCCTGGACCTGATCGACGGCATTCCGGTGACCTGCATCGACATGGCGATGCCGATGATGATCGTCGAGGCCAGCCAGTTCGGTAAACGCGGTGACGAAAGCCCTGCCGAACTGGACGCCGATAAAGCCTTCCTGCAGCGGCTGGAGTCCTTGCGGTTGAAAGCCGGCCTGGCGATGGGCCTGGGCGATGTCAGCGACAAGGTCATTCCCAAGCCGGTGCTGGTGTCTCCGGCCAAGTGCGGCGGGACGGTCCAGGTGCGCTACTTCATGCCGCACAACTGTCACCGCGCCCTGGCGATCACCGGCTCCATTGGCCTGGCCACGGCGTGCGTAACCGAAGGCAGCGTCGTTGCACAGTTGCTCGGCAACGTCAGCGAACCGCGCTTGCAACAGGTTCGGATCGAACACCCAAGCGGCGGTATCGATGTCGTACTGTCCTACACCGGTGAAAAGGGTGAGACCATTCGGGCTTCGGTAGTACGTACCGCGCGCCGGCTTTTCTCAGGTTACGTCTACGCCACGGCGTCCCAACGGCTGGCCGGGTAGCCCTGGTCGCCAGGGTCTTTTGCATCAGAACAATTCTAAAAATGGGTGATGCCATGAAAGTTGTTAAATCGCTCTACTTCCAGATCATCTGCGCCGTGCTGCTGGGCGTGGTCGTCGGGCACTTCTGGTCGCAACAGGCAATTGCCTTGAAGCCGCTGGGCGATGCCTTCATCAAACTGATCAAGATGATGATTGCGCCAGTGGTGTTCTGCACCATTGTCACTGGCATCGCCGGTATGAGCGACAAGCGCTCGCTGGGGCGTTTGTTGAGCAAGACCATGCTGTTGTTCCTGGCGCTGACGGTGATCAGCCTGATCATCGGCCTGGTGTCGGTCTACCTGTTCAAGCCCGGCGCGGGCATGAACATCGACCCGACGCAGTTGAGTACCCAGGGGCTGTCGCAGTACACCGAATCCGCCGCGAAACTGAGCGTGGTGGACTTCTTCATGCACATCATTCCCGACACCTTCATCGGCGCCTTCAATAAAGGCGAGGTGCTGCCGGTGCTGTTTATCGCGGTGCTCTGCGGTTTTGCCCTATCGTCCCTGGGCGAGCGCGGCAAACCTGTGCTGGAGGTCCTGGAATCGGCTTCGCACATGGTGTTCAAGATTTTCTCCTACCTGATGCGTTTCGCTCCGATTGGCGCTTTCGGGGCCTTGGCCTTCACGGTGGGGCAGTACGGCATCACGTCGCTGGGCTCGCTGGCCAAGTTGATCATGACCTTGTATATCGCCTGCGCCTTCTTCGTCTTCGTGGTGTTGGGCAGCCTTTGCCGCGCCCACGGTTTCAGCCTGTGGAAGCTGTTGCGTTATCTGCGTGAAGAGTTCCTGGTGGTGCTCGGCACGTCCTCGACCGAACCGGTAATGCCGCGGATGTTGGAAAAACTCCAGGCCCTGGGGTGCAAGAAAGGGGTCGTGGGGCTGGTGCTGCCGACCGGCTACTCGTTCAACCTCGACGGCACGGCGATCTATCTGTCGCTGGCGGCGATCTTCATTGCCCAGGCCTGCAACATCGACCTGACGCTGACCCAGGTCATCACCATGCTGGCGATCATGCTGCTGTCGTCAAAGGGTGCCGCGGGTGTGACCGGCAGCGGGTTTGTCGCTCTGGCCTCGACCTTGACGGTCATCCACGACATTCCCCTGGCGGGCCTGGCCCTATTGATCGGGATCGACCGGTTCATGTCCGAAGCGCGGGCGTTGACCAGCCTGGCGAGCAACGCCGTCGCGACCGTGGTGATCTCCCTCTCGGAGAATGCCTGTGACCGCGAAGTGCTGTTGCAGACCCTGGATGGCAAACCCGCCCTGGCACAGACCCCGGCAACGGACTCGAGCTGGGACGGCACGAAGGTCGCCAAACACATCTAGCCGCTCACGGCTGACTCGACAGCACCGCAAGCTCATTCGATACCTCTGCGCCAGGCACACTTCAGCGTGTTGCCTGGCGGGTGGGAGGGCGTGTGCCTGGGTGTCTGCCAAGCTACTCATAACAACAAGAGATCTGACATATGCTCGCTTTACTTGGCTTGGCCATGGTGGTGGTTTTCACCTTCCTGATAATGACCAAACGGTTGTCCCCGATTGTCGCTCTGACGGTAGTGCCCATCGTCTTTGCCGTGCTCGGCGGCTTTGGCGGGACCACCGGCAAGATGATGCTGGACGGCCTGAAAATGGTCGCGCCCTCGGCGGCACTGCTGTTGTTCGCGATCCTGTTTTTCGGCCTGATGATCGACGCCGGTCTGTTCGACCCGCTGATCCGCAAGATCCTCAAGCGGGTCAATGGCGACCCGATGAAAATCGCCGTGGGCACCGCGTTGCTGTCGCTGTTGGTGGCGCTGGACGGTGACGGCACGACGACCTACATGATCACCTGTGCCGCGATGCTGCCGCTGTATAAGCGCATCGGCATGAACCCGATGATCCTGGCGACCATTTCCATGCTCTCCCTGAGCATCATGAGCGGCATGACCCCTTGGGGCGGCCCGGCGACCCGTGCGATCGCAGCGCTGGGCCTGGATGCCGGTGAGTATTTCGTGCCGTTGCTGCCGACCATGATCGGCGGTGCAATGTGGGTGGTGTTCACGGCCTTCCTGCTGGGCCGTGCCGAGCGCAAGCGTATCGGCAACGTCCAGCTGCAAAGCGGTGGCGGTGACTGCTACATCAACGCGATCATCGAGGACACGCCACACAAGCGCCCGAAACTGGCCTACGTCAACCTGCTGCTGGTGGTTGCGGTGATGGTCGCGCTGGTGATGGGGCTCATGCACTCGGCGATTCTGTTCCTGATCGGTTTCGTCCTGGCGCTGATGATCAACTATCCGCAACTGGATATTCAGAAGGAGCGCATTCTCGCCCATTCGGGTAACGCCATGACCGTGGTCCTGCTGGTGTTTGCCGCGGGCGTCTTCGCCGGGATCTTCTCCGGAACGAAAATGGTCGATGCGCTGGCACAGACCCTGGTCGATTGGATTCCGCCTTCCTGGGGCCATCTGTTCCCGCTGGTGGTGGCGATTACCAGCATGCCGCTGACCTTCGTATTGTCCAACGATGCCTACTACTTCGGGGTCGTGCCGATCCTGGCCAACGCCGCCGCTGCCTACGGGATCGATCCGGTGGAAATTGCCCGGGCCTCCATTCTCGGCCAGCCGGTGCACCTGATGAGCCCGCTGGTGGCCTCGACCCTGTTGCTGGTGGGCATGGTCGACCGCGACTTGGGCGACTTCCAGAAAGCCACCGTCAAATGGGCGGTGCTCACGTCCCTGGTGATTACCGCGCTGGCCTTGCTGACCGGGGCACTGACGCTGTTTTCCTGATTCACCCGACAACCTTGTTTTCCTGCCTGACACGCCCCCTGCAAATGGGGGTGAGAAGGCCTGCACGCCCAATAACAACAACGAGTAGCCAGACATGACCATTTTGCTGACCCGCGGGGCTTTGTTTCCAATCCTTGGCCTGTTGCCCCTGGCCACGGCCAGCGCCGAAGGTTTCATCGATGACAGCAAGCTGAAGCTGCAATTGCGCAACGTCTACTTCAACGAAAATTTCCGCGACGAGCACGGTATGAGCGCCCGGGCGGCGAGGACCGCCAAGAGTGAGCGCACCGAATGGGCCCAGGGCTTCCTGCTGGATTACCAGTCAGGCTTTACGCCGGGCACCCTCGGCTTCGGGGTCGATGCCCTGGGCCTGCTCGGGGTCAAGCTCGATTCCGGGCGTGGTCGCAGTGGCACCGGTCTGCTGCCGGTGCATGACGACGGTCGCGCCGCCGACGAGTTCGCCAGTGCGGGCATGACCGCCAAGGCCCGGCTGGCCAAGACCACGCTCAAATACGGTACCTTGCTGCCCAAGACCCCGGTGCTGGTCTACAACGATGCGCGGCTGTTGCCTCAGACTTACCAAGGCACCCAGATCAGCAGCAATGACATTGACAACCTCACCGTCACCGGCGGGCACCTGGAGCGTTTCAAGCTGCGGGATTCGAGTGACAGCATGCCCATCGTGCCGGACGGCTACGGCGGCGATAAGTCCGGTGACTTCAGCTATGCCGGCGCCGACTACAAGCTGGGCAAGCACATCCGGCTGAGCTATTTCTATGGCGAGCTGGAGAATTTCTATCGACAGAACTTTGTTGGCATCCAGCATGATCTGCCCCTGGGCGCCGGGGTATTGACCAGCGACCTGCGCTACTTCAACAGCGTCGACTCGGGGTCGGCCTACGGCGGCAAGATCGACAACGACATGCTCAGCGGGTCGCTGTCCTATGCCGTTGTCGGCCACACACTGAGCGCCGGTTACCAGACCCTCAGCGGCGAGGCGGGCCTGCCTTACGTCAGCGGCGCCACGGTGTATTCCTTCAGCAACGTCGGGATCGGCAAGTTCATCGAGGAAGACGAGAAGACCTGGATGCTCGGTTACGGCTACGACTTCGCGCGCCTCGGTGTGCCCGGCCTGACGTTCTCCACCCGCTACCTGAGCGGCAACGACGGTAAGTCCGACACCACGGTCAAAGAGTGGGAACGTGACGCAGAGATCGCCTATGTGGTGCAACAGGGAACGTTCAAGGGGCTGGGGGTGAAGTTGCGAAACTACGTCTATCGCTCGGACTTTTCCCGTGGTCGTGACAGCAACCGGGTCTACTTTACCTACGACATCGCTCTTTGGTAGGTCGTGCAGTTCACCTAAGAAACAACGATGGACCTGTGGCGAGGGAGCTTGCTCCCGCTCGGCTGCGAAGCAGTCGTGAACCGGCGGGTGCGGTGTGTCTGTGTTACGCGTTCGGCAGGTTTTGGGGTCGCTTCGCGACCCAGCGGGAGCAAGCTCCCTCGCCACGGTTTTCTCAGTGGCCCCGCGCTCATCACGGTGGCCCGGTTCGATTCTTTGCGACATCATTGCGTCAATTTTCTTTGGGGCAATGCCCGTCGAGGCCGCTGTGGATCGAAACCGAGACCGACGCAACAACCTTTCCCTGGATGGCCTGAATTTTTTCCTCGCGGATGTGCGCGATGGCTTGGGCCCTTACCTGGCGATCTACCTGCTGGCGGTGCATCGCTGGGACCCGGCCAGCATTGGCGTGGTGATGACGGTGGCGGCCATGGCCGGGCTTGTCGCCCAGGCGCCCGCCGGCGCGTTGATCGACCGGGTGCGCAGCAAGCGTGCCGTGGTGGCCGTGGCGGCATTGGCGGTGACGCTGGGGTGCCTGGTGCTTCCGTTCACGTCGTCCTTTGGCCTGGTGGCATTGACCCAGGCCATTGGCGCCGTGGCAGCGTCAGTCTTTGCGCCGGCTATCGCGGCGATTTCCCTGGGCATTACCGGCGCCAAGGCCTTTACACGGCGCACGGGGCGCAACGAAACATTCAATCACGCGGGCAATGCCTGCGCCGCGCTGCTGGCGGGTGGGTTCGCCTGGTTGTTCGGGCCCATCGCGGTGTTCTACCTGATGGCCGCCATGGCATTGGCGAGCATCGTGGCGCTCAGTTGCGTGTCCGCCGAGGCCATCGACCATGACGTGGCACGGGGCCTGGAGGCGGGGCAACTGGTTCACGGTCCTGTACCCTCGACGCTGCGGGTCCTGCTGGATAACCGTACGCTGCTGTTGTTCGCCATTTGCTGCGGGCTGTTCCACCTGGCAAACGCGGCGATGCTCCCGCTGGTCAGCCAGAAGCTCGCCCAGGCCAATGTGCACCTGGCCACGCCGTTGACATCGGCTTGTATCGTTGCGGCGCAACTGGTCATGGTGCCCATGGCGTGGCTGGTGGGCGTCAAGGCCGATGCCTGGGGCCGCAAGCCGTTGCTGCTGGCCGGCTTCCTGATCCTGCCCATCCGCGGTGTGTTGTACGTGCTCTCGGACGACCCCTACTGGTTGGTGGCGGTGCAACTGCTGGACGGTATCGGTGCCGGGCTGTTCGGCGCGCTGTTTCCTCTGGTGGTCAAGGACCTGACCCAGGGCACCGGGCGCTTCAACGTCAGCCTCGGGGTGTTGTCGACGGTGTTCGGGCTCGGCGCCGCGTTGAGCAACAGCCTGGCCGGCTTCGTGGTGCAAGGGGCTGGCTACAGCGCGGCGTTCCTGACCCTGGCGGCGATTGCCGCGCTGGCATTCGGCCTGTTGCTGGCGATGCCCGAGACCTTCAGGCCAAGCCGCGTGTCCCAGGCCGACCCCCTTGCGGTGCCCGACGGCGGGGTCGCCTGAGGCCGCGTACCCGGTTCGACCCCGCGCTGTTCAAGCCCGGGCGGGGTCGCTGGGGTGTTCCCGGCGAGACAACTGAAGCAGCAGTCCTGGTTCCGCTCTTGTGGCTGAAAGCGTCCAGCCATGGGCCTGGGCGATTTCCTGGCAGATCGTCAGGCCCAGGCCGGCGCCATGGTCGCGGCGATGGGGCCCGCGCCAGAAGCGCACGAATAGCTGGGGCAGTTGCTCCCGATCAACCCCAGGGCCCCAATCGCGTACGCTCAAGTGATCCCTGGCGATGTTCACTCGCACCTCGGTGCCTCGAGGGGCGTGTTGGAGGGCGTTCTCCAGCAGGTTTTTCAGCAAGGTGAAGAGGGCGCTGCGATCAGCCTGCCAGGGGGCAACGCCCGTGCAATCCTCGGCCAGCACCAGGCGTACGTCGACGGCTTCGGCCATGCGCTGTAGATAGTCGGCGGCTTCCTTCGCGACATCGGCCAGTTCGACCGCGGCAAACCTATAGTTCTGCGCCTCGCTGGCTTCGGTCAACAGCAGCAGTTGCTGGGCTTGGCGGGTCATGTGGGCGACGTCGTTGAGGAGCGCGCTGCGATCGGGACTGTCTGCCATCAATTCGATCTGCGCGCGTATCAGCGCCAGCGGTGTCTTCAGCTCGTGCGCCGCTGTCGCCAGAAATTCCTGCTGGATCCGGTAGCCATTTTCCAGGCGCTGGAGGACCCGATTGAAACTGTCCACCAATGGCAAGACTTCGGAAGGTACGCGGCTGACCTGCAAGCGCGAATGCAGCGAGCGAGGCGAGATGGCCGCGGCCGACTCGGACACTTCGCGCAAGGGCTTGAGCGTGTACCCCAGGATGACATAGGCACAGGCACCAAAGACGAAGAGCAGTACCAGGCTGAACAGGACGATGCCGGCCCCCATGAAGGGCAGCGCGAAGGCGCCGTGAAAGAGGTCCATCAACCGTTCGCTGACGGCAAGCTGCAGGAACCAGGTCTGGCCGTCGTGTTCGACTGGCGCGGTGGCACCGTACATCAAGATGCCCTGGCGCTCGAACTTGAACGGTTCGTGCCCCAAAGGGCGCAGCGAGGCACTCGCCGGCCAGAAGGTTGCGTTGGTGGACGCCAGGGCCACATTTGCCGAGGCGTCCAGCACGCGGTAGCCGATCTCCTGTCCCATGCTGTCATAGGTCCAGATTCGATCCGCCTCGCTGGGGTCGAATCCGACCGGGCGCCCGCCAGCATCGAACTGGAGTTTCTCCGCCAGCTCCTGGGTGCGTTCGGCCATGTTCATGACCGACAGGATGTCGCTCTGTGAGCTGACCAGGGCCAACGCCGCCGACACGATCAACAGAATGCTCAGCGCCACGCCGGCAATATAGGCCAGCAGCACCTTGAACCGGAGGCTACTCAACCACGTCGACCTGGCGGAGCGCATAACCGAGACCTCGCAGGTTGACAATGCGTTGGCGGGAGCCGATGGCAAGCAGCTTGCGGCGGATACGGTGCAGGGCCACGTCCAGGGCGTTTGGCGTGACCGCCTCGCTCAAACCCCAGCCCGCCGCCTCTATGCTGGCGCGACGGACGATTTCCCCAGGCTTGCGCAACAGCAGCAACATGATCTGCATTTCCGCCGGTGCCAGGGTAATGCTTTCATTCGCACAGCACAGAGTGCCGGTCTCGGGTTGCAGGCTCAGGTCACCGTGGCTGGGCGCCAATGGGCGACAGTCCACGGGGCGCCGCAGCAAAGCCCGCACCCGGGCGACCATTTCATCCATGGCAAACGGCTTGGGCAGATAGTCATCGGCACCGGCATCGAGCCCTTGTACCCGATCATGCAGGGCATCCCGCGCCGTGAGCACCAGGCACGGCAGGCCAAGCCCGGCGCTGCGCAGGCGCTTCAACAAAACCAGCCCATCGCCGTCCGGCAAGCCGCGATCGAGGATCAGCGCCTGGTAGGGCACCCGCTGGATGGCCGCCCATGCACCGTCCATGCGGTTGATCACATCGACGGCGATCCCGGCGTTCGTCAATCCCGTGCTGACCAGTTGGGCCAAGCGTTCGTGGTCCTCGACCAACAGAATGCGGCTCATCAGAAGCGGTACAGGTAGCCGAACAGCGCGCTGTTTTCGGTAGAACGATCTACCAGCGGGCTGTCCTTGATCTCGCTGGCGAAGCGGGTCGCCTTGATATCGAGGAACACAGAGTGGTGCTTATCGAACATGTAGTTTCCCCGGACGCCAAACTCGGTATTGAGGGCGGACTTGCCATCATAGGCCGCGCGATCGATGCGGGCTTCACTGTCGCGTACGCCAAAATAATAATCGACGTATTTCTTGTCCTGCCACATCGCCGTCACGTGGGGCGTGAGGGTCATGTGGTCGTCGAGTCGCCAGGTCCGCTCCAGGCCCAGGTTGAAGCGCTGCCCCTTGCTGTTGCCCGATACATCCGCCAGCCACTCGGCGTGGGCGTCCACCCAGTCGGTGTGCCACTGCACTTTCGCTCCGGCCCAGAAGCTGCTTTTACGGTCGCTCATGCCATCGAAAACCCGCGAGTCATCGGCATCATAGCCACTGAAGTCGTACTGGCCCACGAGGCTGAAATCGATGTGCTGGGTGTCGTTGATCTCGAGCTGCGACAGCTTGGCCTCGGCGTTCGGGCCGAACACCCGCAGGTATTCGTTCTCGAAGTAGATCAGCGGTATCGCCTTGTTGTCACGATCGATGCCGGTATAGGGCTGCTGGCTGCTGATGGCGCCGACCCCCAGCCCCCAGGACGAAGACGGTTTGGCGGTTTCAGGTTCGGCGGCCTGTGCGGCCAGCGCTGAAGGGGGCGCAGTGAGTAGGATCAGGCTCGGGATGGTGGAAACGGCTAAGCGCAGCAAATGCATGGGGTGCTCCAACGGGACAGGATGAAATGCGCGCCTATCGTTGAGCGTCTTCCCTTACCGGATACTTACGGTTATTTGTCGAAAGCTTGACCTCGATCAAGGCAAATACATATTCCCGCTTCATGGCCGTTATATGTGCCAAGCGGTGCAATATCAGGGGTGATGGCTATTTGGTATTGCGCTAAGATCGCGTCAAGTCAGCGTGTATAACAGCCTTCTTACAATAAGTTCACGCGTCACTAGTCATTTTGAAATGAGGCTTGAACGGAAATGCTCAGGAATGCACCGCTGCGTCTGAAACTCTTATTGATCCTGCTCCTTCCCTTGTTGGGATTCCTTATTTTGGCCGGCGTCTTTGTCGTGGACAACTACAAGACACTGCGCGATATGGACGCCACGGTCACCGCCAGCGCCACGGCGCAGAAGTTGAGTCAACTGATCACGGTATTGCAGCGTGAACGCGGCGCCAGCGGGGTGTTCCTGGGCAGCGCGGGCAAGTCCATGGGCGAGCGGATGGCCCAGGCGCGCCAGGATTCCAATGCTTCTGTCGAGGTGGTGAGCCGGTTGTCTGCGTCGGGGAGCGCGCAATTGGACAACGTCCTCCAGGCCTTGGCGCAACTGCCCGCCATCCGTGGGCAAGTGGATAAGTTGGGTATCAGCAGCACCGAATCGGGTGTTCGTTATACCGAGATCATTCAAGCGCTCGTGGGCTATACCCACTCTTTGGAAGCGACGATCAATAACGCCACCATTGTTCATGCACTCGGTGCGCTCAATCAGTTTATCGAGATGAAAGAACGGGCTGGACGCGAGCGGGTCGTGCTGGGCCTGGTATTCAGTCAGGACCGTTTCGACGAAACATTGTTGTCGCGCTTTAGCCGTAATCTCGGCGAGTTCTCTGCTTATTCCGACGCATTCCGTCGCCAGGCCCAGCCAGCCTTGCTTCAACAGTTTACCGAGCAGATGCTCAAACCCGCTGCGGTCGAAGTGGGCAAGTTGCAGCGCCTGGCTTTCGAAGTGCCATTGGGGCAGTCGCTGGGCATCAAGCCAGAGGCCTGGTTTGAACTCTCCACTCAGCGCATCGACATGATGAGCCAAGTGGAGGAAGCCCTCGGTCAAAGCGTCAGCCGCCTGGCGGTACACGGGCGCGATGAAGCCAGCCGTGCGTTGTGGTTGACCCTCGGTGCGGTCGTCGTGGCGCTGCTGGCGGTGACGGTGCTGTCGTATGTGATCATCCGCATGATCGATTTGGCGGTACGCGATGTGAACCGGGCCCTGAACGGCCTGGCACAGCGTGATCTCACTGCCAGGGCCACGTACGAAGGTCGGGATGAATTCGGCCAGATCTCGCGCAACCTCAATCGCATGGCGCAGGAGATCAGCGAAGTCGTGCAGGAAATCGGCAATGCCACGGCGCAGGTAGCCACCGCCGCGCAAGAGTCTTCCACGGTGACGGTCCAGACCAGTGCGAGTGTCGAGCAACAGCGCCAAGGCACCGAGCAGGTGGCCACCGCGATCAATCAGATGAGCGCCACGGTGCGCGAGGTGGCGCAAAGTACCAACGATGCGGCGCACATGTCGCAACAGGTCAACCTCAGCACGGCGCAGGGGCGCGTGGAAATCGAAAGCACCATCGGGCTGATTCGCCAATTGTCCGGGCAGGCCGAGGAGACCGCGGGGATCATTGGTGATCTCAAGTTGGAAAGCGATGCGATTTCTTCCGTGCTCGACGTGATTCGCGGCATTGCCGAACAGACCAATCTGCTGGCGCTCAATGCGGCGATTGAAGCGGCGCGGGCCGGTGATCATGGGCGCGGGTTTGCGGTGGTCGCCTCCGAGGTGCGCACCCTGGCACAAAAGACGCAGGAGTCCACGGGCAACATTCAACAGATGATCAGCAACCTGCAAGCCGGGTCGGATCGTGCGGCGCTGTCCATGCAGCAGACCCTGGACAAGGCTCAGGACGGGGCGAGCAAAGTCGAGCGCGCGGGGACGTTGTTGGTGGAGATCGCCGAGGGCGTGGCGACGATCAGCGACCGTAACATCCAGATCGCCTCCGCAGCCGAAGAGCAGAACGCGGTGTCCGAGGACATCAATCGTAACGTGAACGAGATCAATGACCTGGTGATCCAGGTGAGTGCCGGTGCCGAGCAGACGGCCATCACCAGCCAGGAACTGGCGCGCCTGGCCGAGTACCAGCAACAGTTGGTCAATCGCTTCAAGGTCGCCTAGTTCCTGCGGCCCCGGGCCTTTGGCGCAAGGCCCGGCTGTGCGCTCAAACGATATCGTCGATCAGGATGTGGCGCTCGCCGCGGCTGCACTGCTCGATCCGCGCTTCGACCTTGTAGACCTGGCGCAGCATCGACTCGGTAATCACCTCGGCGCTCGGGCCGCTGCCCTGGGCGGTGTTGTCGGCGATGACCAGCACTTGGTCGGCAAAGCGCAGCGCCTGGTTCAGATCATGGATGGCAATGAACACAATGACCTGGCGTTTGCGCGCCAGGGCCCGCATGAAATTCAGCACCTGGACTTGCCGATGCATGTCCAGGGCGCTGGTCGGCTCATCCATCAACAGGATTTCCGGTTCGCGCACCAGGGTCTGGGCGATCGACACCAGTTGCTGCTGTCCGCCGCTAAGCTCTCCGAGATTACGGAACGACAACTCAGTGATGCCCAGCGCGGCGAGAATGTCGTCCACCAGCTTCAGTTCGTCATCGTGGACGACCCAGCCCGGCGTGAGCTGCTTGCGCGCCAGCAGCACCGACTCGTACACCGTCAACCGGGCACTGGCGTTCAAGCCCTGGGGCATGTAGCTGATGCCCTGCGGTCCCTTTTTCGAGCCCTCCAGGATCACCTGCCCGGGGCCGTCGATCAACCCGGCCATGCGCTTGAACAAGGTGGATTTGCCCGCCGCGTTGGGGCCGACTACCGCTACCACCTGGCCGCCGACAAAAGCTGCCGTGGTCACGCCGTGAATGACCGTGCGCTGGCCATAGCGGGCTCCGAGATTCTCCAGCCGGATCGTTACCATGAGTTTTTCTTCCCGCCGAGAATCAAGGATATAAAGAAGGGCACGCCGATCAGCGACGTCACCACACCGATGGGGAAAATGGCCCCAGGGATCAGGGTTTTGCTTATCACCGAACTGGCGGACAGAATCAGGGCGCCGGTCAGCAACGACGCCGGCAGGAAGAACCGTTGGTCTTCACCGATCAGCATCCGCGCGATGTGCGGGCCGACCAGGCCGATGAAGCCGATCGTGCCGACAAACGCCACCGGGAACGAGGCGAGCAGGCTGACCATGATCAGCGTCTGAAAGCGCAGGCTGCGCACGTTGATGCCGAAACTCGCGGCCTTGTCGTCCCCCAACCGCAGCGCGGTCAAGGCCCAGGCGCGCCGGGCGAAAATCGGCAGGGTGACGAGGATCACCAGGCAGATCACCCCGAGCTTGGGCCAGGTGGCTTTGGTCAGGCTGCCCATCGTCCAGAACACCACGGCGGCCACGGCTTGCTCGGTGGCGAAGAATTGCACCAGCGCCAGCAACGCGTTGAAGGTGAACACCAGGGCGATGCCGAGCAGCACGATGGTCTCGGCGGTGACACCGCGGCGCAGGCTCAGGAAGTGGATCAACAATGCCGACAACATGGCCATGATGAACGCGTTCACCGGCACCATGTAATGCGCCGCCAATGGGAACAAGGCCACGCCAAACGCCAGCCCCATGGCCGCACCGAAACTGGCGGCGGCGGAAATGCCCAGGGTGAACGGGCTGGCCAGCGGGTTGTTGAGGATCGTCTGCATCTGCGCGCCGGCCAGCGACAACGCGGCGCCGACCGCAACGGCCATCAGCGCCACAGGCAGGCGGATGTCCCACATCACCACGCGGACCTGGGGCGAAGCGCTGTCCGGCGAAAACAGTGCGCCGAGCACTTCGTCGAGGCTGTAGCGTGCCGGCCCGAGGGCCAGGTCGAGCAGGACGCTGCAAATCAGCAACAGCGTGAGCCCGCCGAGGATAAGCCGCTTGCGCAGCACCAGGCGTCGGTAGGTGTCACGTTGCATCACCAGGGTTTCGTTCAACGACGTCATGGCTTGTCCTCGGTCTGGTCCAGGCTGACGGCGTAACCCGGCTCATAAGGAACTGGCAGGAACTGCTCGTGCAGTTGACGGAACGAGGCGTCCGGGTCCAGGTCGGCGAATAACGTCGGGTGAAACCACTTGGCCAATTGCTGGATGGCCACGAACTGATAGGGGCTGTTGTAGAACTGGTGCCAAATGGCGTGGAACGCCTGGTCGTCCTGGGCCTTGATGCCGGCGTAGGCCGGTCGCTGGGTGTACCACGCCAGTTTTTTCCTGGCTTGGGCCATGTCCGCCCCGGGGCCGACGCCGACCCAATGGCCACCGGGTGCAAAGGCTTCCCAGTTGGCGCTGGTGACCACCACCTGCGCCGGGTTGGCGACCACCACTTGCTCGGCATTCAACTGGCCGAACGTGGTGGGGATGATGCCTTTGGCGATGTTGTCGCCACCGGCCATTTCGACGAACAGGCCGAAATTCTCGTTGCCGAAGCTCAGGCAGCAATCATCGGTGTAGCCGCCGATGCGTTCGATGAAGACCTTGGGCCGGGCAGGGTGGCGCGCTTCAATGACGTCGGTGACCCGTCGAATCTGTTGGTTGCGAAAATCGATGAAGGCTTCGGCACGGGCTTGCTTGCCGAACAGTTGGCCGAACAGGCGCATGGTCGGCTCGGTGTTCTGCATCGGGTTGTTGCGAAAGTCGACGTAGACCACCGGGATGCCCAAGGCGTCGAGCTTCTCGATGTAGCGCGCATCCTCGGTGGCGTGCTGGGCTTCGATATTGAGGATGATCACATCCGGACGCTGGGAGATGGCCTGTTCGATGTCAAAGGTGCCGTCCTCGAACCCGCCGAAGGTCGGGATCTTGGCAATCCCGGGAAATTTGCGCAGGTAGGCGCCGTAGGTGTCCGGATCTGACTGGATCAGGTCCTTGCGCCAACCGACGATGCGTTCGATGGGGTTTTGCGTATCCAGCGCCGCCACCAGGTACAACTGGCGACCTTCACCGAGGATCACCCGCCTGACCGGGAGGTGGACCTTGACCTGGCGCCCGAGCAGGTCGGTCACGCTGCCCAGGGCAGGGTCCGCCTCGGCGGCCAGGGCGTTGCGGGGCGTCAGCGAAAGAAACGACACACCGAGCAGCCCGGCGAACAGCAGGGCGGCAAGGGTGTGAGGGCGGCGAAAAACGGTAACCATGGTTCATGCCTTTACAAAAGCCGGACCGGACAACGGCGCAAGTCGCCGCCCCGGCCCGCAGGTTTCAGAAATCAACGGTGGCGGATAACAACAGCGTGCGCGGTGCGCCTTGGGAAAACGCGCCATAGGACGCGACCCCCGACCAATAGGCGCGGTCAAAGACGTTCTGCACCGTGGCGCGGAATGTCGTGGGCCGTTCGGCAATGCGCGTGGCATAGCGGGCACCGACATCGAAGCGGGTCCAGGCATCCAGTTCCTGGGTGTTGGCCTGGTCGACGTACTGGCTGGCGGTGTAGATCGCGCCGCTGGTCAGTGTCAGCCCATCGATGCCCGGGGTGTCCCACTCGGCCCAGAGGTTGGCCTGGACCTTGGGCACGCCCACCGGTGTATTGCCGCGGTTGGCCGTCACGCTGGTGCGGGTCAGCTCCCCATCGAGTAGCGTCACACCACCGAGCAGGCGCGTGCCCCGGGCAATCTCGCCGGACAGGTTCAGTTCCACGCCACGGTTGCGTTGCTGGGCCTGGACCGAAAATACCCCGGACGACAATTCACCGCTGGGTTTCTTGATCTGGAACAGCGCCAGCGTGGCCATGAAACGCTCGTAGTCGAGCTTGAGCCCGATCTCCTGCTGGCGGGAAATGTAGGGTGAAAAAACTTCGTCGGCGTTCGTGGCGGCAGCCGGCGCGATGTCGCCCTTGCTCAGGCCTTCGATGTAGTTGTAGTACAGCGCGACATGGTCCCAGGGCTTGGCGACGATACCGAGCAGTGGCGTGGTCTTGCTTTTGTCGTAGGACGGGGTGGCAACGGTGGTGTTGTAGTTGTCCGACTGGATGTTTTGCCGGCGCAACCCGAGGGTGAGTTGCAGGCGCTCATCGAGCATCGACAAGGTGTCGGCCAGGGCGACGCCCGACAGTTCGCTCTCGGAGACTTTTGGCGTGTGAGGTTCGGCGATGTTGGGCCTGGGTCGATCGACCGGGTGATAGATGTTCGAGAGGATGGCGGGGCCGGAAATAATGCCCCGGGACAATTCATCGCGATAACGGCTGACTTGCAGCACCGCGCGGTGGCTGACCGGCCCGGTGTCGAAGCCCAGGCGCGCGCCGGCATCGACGGTGTAGCGTTGGACGTTGAATTTGTAATAACCGGGAACCGATGACGTGTCGCCGGCGGCGTTGATGATGGTCGGGGTCTGGTCGGACATGCGCTCGACCTCGGATTTTCCGCCGCCAGCGTGGGCAAACAGGGTCAGCTGGTCGCTGAGGTCGTACTCGCCACTCAGCAACGCCGATTTGTCCCGGGCCCGGGAGCGCCCCCAGTCCTGGCTGACACTGGTGCGGCCGTTGGCGGCGGAGGGAACTTGCACGCCAGGGGCGATCAGGAAAGGGCGGGAGGCGGCGTCGAATTTTTCATCCTGGCTGATCAGGTCCAGGGTCATGCGCAGGCGATCCCCTTGGTAATCCAGGGACATGGCGCCGGTACCGACGTCTCGGGACTGCTTGTCGATGGCCGTGTCGCCCTGCTGCAGGCTACCGTTGAGCCTGATCCCGAACCGGCGTTCCTCGCCAAAGCGCCGACTGACGTCGAGGTGGCCGCCCAGTTGCGAGTCCGTGGCGTAGCGGCTGGTGAAGCGGGTCAGGTCCTCGTCGAGGGCGCGCTTGGGGACCACGTTGATCACTCCGCCCACGGCGCTGTTGGGCGACATGCCATACAGCAGCGCGGCGGGCCCCTTGACCAGTTCGATGCGCTCGGCGTAATCGGTGAACACCCGGTAATTGGACGCCACGCCATACACGCCGTCGAAAGCCAACTCCCCGAGGTTGCCTTCCCCCAACGGAAAACCGCGGATGAAGAACGAATCGACGATGCCGCCCGCCTGGCCAGTGGAGCGCACCGAAGCGTCGCGTTCCAGCAAGTCGCCCACGGTGGTTGCCTGTTGATCCCTGATCATCGTCGAGGTGTAGCTGCTGACGCTGAACGGTGCATCCATCACATCGGCGTTGCCCAGCAGGCCGAGGCGTGCGCCGCGGGCGACCTGGCCGTTGGCGTCGGTAGGTGGCAGGTCGCTGCTGCGTCTGCCGGCGGCGTCGACGCTGATCTGCGGCAGGGACACCTGGCGCAGCACCAGTGTGTAGCTGCCATCGTCGCGGGCAACCATTTCCACGCCGCTGTCGGCCAGCAGATGGGTGAGTGCTTGCGTTGCCGGATAAGTGCCGGAAAGCCCCGGGCTGACCAGGCCCTCAGTGATCGAGGGCTGGAATGACAAGGCAATGCCGGCGGTCACCGCAAAGCTCGACAGGGCAGGGCCGAGCGGCCCCGGGGCGATGTCATAGGCGCGGGGGGCGACGGCTTCCAGTTGTGCGGGCACTGCGGCGAAGGCGAACGGCCCGGTGACCGTGCTCAACGCAAGGCTCAACAGCACACTGCGCATGACGGGCTTGGACGGACGATCCGGACGCAGGGGCCGCGCAACGAGCATGGATGGATGACCCTATGGACGAGATGAAATGGTTATTCCTTTCTTTGCCAGTTGAGATCAAAAAAAGTATCACCCGAGCAGCAAATAATTTTTGTGGGGTCAGGCCGGGGAAAGCGTCACCCAGTAACCGCTCAAATGACCGGTGACCAGGACCGGGTAGGTTTGCACCAGCATGTTGAGCGTGCGCTGGGTATCGCTGATGGGAAACGCGCCGGACACCCGCAGCTCGGCAATGGCCGGGTCGCAACGCACGAAGCCGCGGCGATAGCGCGCCAGTTCGGCGACGAAATCCGCCAGGCGCATCCTGTCGGCCATCAGCATGCCTTGGGTCCAGGCGCTGGCGTTGCGATCTGTCGGGGTCAACGGGCCGAAGGCCTGGGATGAGAAGTCGGTGCGCTGTCCGGCGTTGACGATGAGCGGCGCGGCCTGGCGAGCCTCGGTCAATTCAATCCGCACCGCGCCTTCGAGTACCGCCAGATGGGTGCGCGATGGCAGTTGGCGCACGATGAACCGCGTACCCAGGGCCTGCATCCGGCCGTCGCGGGTGCTGACCAGGAACGGTCGGGCCTGTGGTGAGGCATCCGGCGCGGTCTGCACCAGGACTTCCCCTTCGCGCACATGGAGGAGCCGCTGGCGGGTGTCGAACAGCACGTCGATGGCCGTGTCGGTATTGAGGGTGAGGTGAGAGCCGTCGGCCAGGGTCAACTCGCGGCGCTCGCCGATGGCGGTGCGGTAGTCGGCGGACCATTGCTGCGATTGCGCCAGTTTCCAACTGCCCCAACCGACAGGCACCGCTGCCAGCAGCAGCGCCAGTTTGCCGAGGGCCGCGCGTCGTTCGGGGCTGCTTGGGCGATCCAACGCCGACATCGCCAATGCTCGTGGCAAGCCGCCGAGCTTGCTTTGCAGCAATTGCGCACGAGACCAGGCCCGGCCGCGCTCGGGGCTGCTGGCCCTCCAGCATTCCCATTCGGCGCGCTCGGTGTCACTGAGGTCGCTTTCGCTCAAGCGCATCAGCCACTCGGCGGCTTCTTCGAGGGCCTTGGGGTCGAGCGGCGGCTCACGGCGACGAGTGAGCATTCATTCCACCAGCATCAAGCACTGCACGAATGCCTGCTTCATGTAGCGTTTGACCGTGATCAGCGAGACGTTCAGCTGTTGGGCGATGTCGTCGTACTTCAGGCCGCCGATCTGCGACAGCAGGAATGCCCGCTTGACCGGCGCCGGGAGGGTGTCGAGCATGGCGTCGATTTCGTGCAGGGTTTCCAGCACCAGAAAGCGCAATTCAGGGGACGGCACTTCCTGGGCCGGTAAATGCGCGAGCGCCTCCAGGTAGGCACGTTCCAGGGCCTTGCGCTGATACCAATTGATGAGAATGCCCTTGGCCACGCAGCTCAGGTAGGCCCGAGGCTGGTCAATGGCCGTGACTTGGGAGGCGAGAATGCGCGTGAAGGTGTCTTGCGCCAGGTCCGCCGCATCCATGGCGTTTCCCAGCTTCTTCTTCAGCGTGTTGTACAGCCAGCCGTGATGGCCGGCGTACAGGTCTTCGATCACGCGCAGATGATGGTCGTTGTTCGCGGGCAGGGTTTCGCTCATGGCTGCGTTTTTTGCAATTGAGAAGTATTCCCAATGCTAAAGGACAACTTGCTCGCGACGCAAGCGGCATCGACTGGGAGCGAGCTTGCTCGCGATAGCGGTGTGTCAGCTTGCGGGGATGTTGACTGTGCCGGCGCCATCGCGAGCAAGCTCGCTCCCACCGTTTTCGGGATGATGATGAGATTTGAGATACATCCCGAATCCCCTGTGGAAGCGAGCTTGCTCGCGATAGCGGTATGTCAGCTTGCGGGGATGTTGACTGTGCCGACGCCATCGCGAGCAAGCTCGCTCCCACCGTTTTCGGGATGATGAGATTTGAGATACACCCCGAATCCCCTGTGGGAGCGAGCTTGCTCGCGATAGCGGTGTGTCAGCTTGCGGGGATGTTGGCTGTGCCGGCGCCATCGCGAGCAAGCTCGCTCCCACCGCTTTCGGGATGATGATGAGATTGAGATACACCCCGAATCCCCTGTGGGAGCTCGGCTCCCACAGTTTTTTTTGAGCGTTCACAGATCAGGCGTCCACCATTGATCCTCTGTGGGAGCTGAGCTTGCTCGCGATAGCGGTACATCAGTTTGCAGAGATGCTGGATTTACCGACGCCATCGCGAGCAAGCTCGGCTCCCACAGTTTTTTGAGCGTTCACAGATCAGGCGTCCACCATCGATCCCCTGTGGGAGCGAGCTTGCTCGCGATAGCGGTGTGTCAGCTTGCGGGGATGTTGACTGTGCCGACGCCATCGCGAGCAGGCTCGCTCCCACCGTTTTTGAGCAAAGCCCTGAACCATCCCTCAGGTGCGCGGCAGGTGCGCCAGCGCGGCCACCAGGGTGTCGATTTCAGCTTCGGTATTGTAGGCGTGTACGGAGGCGCGGCTGACTTCCAGCAAGTCGCGTTGCTGCATGTCGAGCATCGTCGAGCGGAACGTCGATGTGCTGACGTTGATCCGTTTGGCCTGGCCCGCCAGCCATTGCTGGACCTGGGTCGCGCTGCCGTGTCGGTGAGTGAATGTGACGATGCCGGATTGGAGCGTGCCCTGGTCTTGAAGCGTCACCGTCGAAATCGCCGTCAGGCGTTCGCGCAAATGGCTGGCCAGGTGTTGGATGCGCTGCCACATCGGCTCGATGCCTTGGGCCAGAGCGTATTCCACCGCCGCGCCGAGCCCGAGCTTGGCCGCCACGTTGCATTCCCAATTCTCGAAACGCTTGGCATCGCCACGCAGGCTGAACGTGTCAGGTGTTTGCAGCGAGGCGGCATGCAGGTCGAGAAAAACCGGCTCAAGGTTCTGGCACAGGGCCTTTTCGACATAGAGAAAACCCATGCCCCTGGGGCCGCGCAGGTACTTGCGGCTGGTCGCGGCGAGCATGTGGCAGCCGATGCGTTTCACATCGATCGGCATTTGCCCGACCCCTTGGCAGGCATCGAGCAGAAACAGCACCCCGGCGGCCCGTGCCAGGGCGCCGATCTGTTCGACGGGTTGGACCGGTCCGCCGTTGGTGGCAATCACCGGCAAGGACACCAAGGCGACGCGATCATCCTCCAGCAGCGTCTTGAGGGCCGGCAGCGACACCTGGCCGTGCTCATCGTTGGGAATGATCCGCAGCTCGATACCGCGGAGTTTCTTCAGTTGCAGGTAGGGGATGTAGTTGCCGGCGTATTCGGTGGTGGACGTCAGCACCACATCGCCGGGCCGCAGCGGCAATGAATAGAAGGCCATGTCCCAGGCGCGGGTGGCGTTTTCGATTACCGCGATTTCGTCGGGCTGGGCGTTGATCAGGCGGCCAATGGCGTTGTAGACATTGTCCAGCGCCGCGGCCTGTTGCCCGGCGGCCTCGTAACCACCGAGGCGCGCCTCCCGTTGCAGGTGGTTGGTCACGGCCTCGATCACCGGTTCAGGCATCAGTGCCGCACCGGCGTTGTTGAAATGGACCAGATGCGCGACACCGGGCGTATCGGCGCGCAGTTGTTCAACGTTCAAAGGGAAACTCCTTGATCAGTCCCCGGGTGGGGCGGGGCTGGCTTGCAGGCTCGCGGGCCAGTAACGCAAGGCAACGATGGGAATCAGGGCCAACACATAGGCCAGGCAAACGAACAGGTAGGTGTACTGCAGACCGTAGACCTGGCTGAGCAACCCACCGGCCGAGATGCCCGCGATCGAGGCGAATTGCGCGGTGCCCTGGGCAATGCCCAGCACCTGGCCTTGGCGCGCGCTGTCGGCGGATTTCGAGATCAGCGCCATCAGCACCGGCGTGGTAGCCCCCAGCAGCACGCCCCAGATGAAGTAGACGACGACAAAGACGATGGCATTGCGCGTGACCCCCGCCAGGGCGGTCAGGGCGATGCAACCGAGCACGACGTAGATGATGCGGTGCAAGGTGTCCTGCTGGGTACGGTGTTCGAAATAGCGCGACCAGGCGGTGGCCGAGAGGATGAAACCCAGCGCCAGCAAGCCGTAGCATAGGCCGACCACTGAGTTGCTGACGTCGAATACCGAGCTCACATACAAGGAAAATGAGGTCTGTGGCAGCATCCGGGCCAACAGCAGGATGCCCATGACCCACAGCAATGACAGCAATGGCGATCCTTGCCAGACGCTGTCGGTACGGCTGGCTGTCGTCGGGGCCTGGCTGGTCGCGACTTTTTTCACCGGTGGCACGTCCGGCAAGGTCACGGCGGCCACCACCGTGCACACCGCGCACAAGGCCGAGGCAATGATGTTGATCCAGAAGAAGGTGGCGTAGTCGAGGATCAGGCCCCCGACCACCGCGCCGAGCAATGAGCCGACGTTGGTGGATATTTGCAGGATCGCGAACAGCCGCGCCCGTCGCGAGGGGGCCTCGATGCTGACGCCATAGGCCTGGGCCGGGGCGATGTACCCGGCAAAGGCGCCCTGCAGGAAGCGCAGCACCAGGATGACCCAGATATCGCTGCACAGCGCCAGCCCGAGCTGCGTCAATGACAGGCCCGCCAGGGCGCGGATCATCATCAACTTGTGACCGTAGCGATCACCGATACGGCCCCAGAAGGCGCTGGTCAGAATGATGCCCAGCATCGGCCCGACATACACGGCGATGCTGGCGAAACTGAAGACCGACTCCGAGGACGTCAGCCCGCGCAGGTGGACCGGCCAGAACGGTCCGCTCATTTCCATCGCGCCCATGGAGATGAGCTGGATCGCGAATAGAAGGTAAATCAGGATCCTGACGTTCGAACCCTGGATGGCACCTGCGTGGGACATGACTCAGCCTCGGTGGTTAAACGCTCGCAAGCGGGTTGGTCAGCGTGTGCTGTAAACGATAGTTGGAGTACTGCAACAGGTGCATGCGCAGCAACGATCGGGTCGGCCACGGGTCCTGGATGAACGCCTGGCGTTCGGTTTCCCACAATGGCGCGGCGACACGCTCGCGCACGGCTTCGAACGCCGCCTCGGTTTCCTCGCGCAACACGCGCCACAGTCGCGTGTCGTCCAACCCGTACTCCCGTGTCAGCCACAAGGCGATCTCGTGCAGGTGGGTGAGGAACGCCGCGTCGAGCACGAACATGCGCACCGGTTCGATATCTTCCACGAACACGGTCGGCAAGATGCCCGGCTGCACATGAGGTTGCAAGGTGTACCCGCGTTCCTCCAGCAGGGGCGCGTAGGTTCTGCCATCGCCGAAATCGCGGATCAGCAGGCTACGCGCTTTGCCATCGGGGGCAAAGAGCACCATGGTGTTTTGCTGATGGGCTTCGAGCCCGATGCCGTACATCAGGTAGATCGCGACCACTGGGCGGGTGACCACGGCGGCGTACTGCCGGAACCAGTCTTCAACGCCTTGGGCATCGGCCCGAACCCCATCGCGCTCGATCAGGTCGGTAAACAGCGGGCGGCCGCCGGGCAGGCGGGTGAACAACGAGGCCACGGTGATGGGCAGGCAATCGTCGTTGCGTTCGAACGCCGCTCGGCTGGCGCGATAGACCACTGACAGGTGTCGTCCGGGGGCGTCGTCCTGGGTGATCGCGTTGCGGTACCGCACGCCGATCTCTTCCGGGAAGATCTCCAGGCGCTGGTCGAAGCCGTTTTCGGCGGCGAGGATTTTCGTGATCACCGTGCTGATCCGCGGGCCCATGTGGATCGACTTGGCTTGCAGGCTGCGCAGCTCGCTGGTCATCCACACGGCGATGGGCAACTTGATCAGCGGCGCGGTCTCGTCCAGCACCGGCATCATGGTCCGATAGGACATGGTCGGCAGGGTCTGGAGGTCGGGGCCCTCGGTGATCAGGATGCCGGCTTCGATTTCCGCGGCAAAGGTCTTGAGTACGTAGGCCTGCAGATGCCAGGCATGGATGGGCAGCGGCAGCCATTGGTTTTCGTCCAGGCCCTTGGCATTGAGGGCGGCGGTCCACTGCGCCCATTGCGCCGGGAAGTTGCTGGCGAACCAACGGTGGTAGCTGGTGACGTGGGGCATGCTTTCACTTTTGGCCATGTCGGCGCGCAATGCGGCGATGCGCAAGGGGACCTGGGCGTTGAACTCGGGGGACAGTTGTTCGACTTCCGCATCGCTGAGACCTGGACGGGATTTCCAGGTCGGATAATACGGATGGCCTTCCAGCGACCCCCATTGGTCCAACAGGATCGCGGCGTCCTTGGTGCTGGTGTGTTGGCGCAGGTAGTCGGTCAGGCTGGCGAGCCCGTGGCTTTCAGCGGCCTGGGCCAGGCGCGCGTTCCATTGCTGGCGATGCTGGCGGGCGTGGGCATCGTTCATCAGGCTGTTTTCCATGTCCGACTTGAGGCCGGCCACGCCTTCGTCGCTGGGTTCGAAGTCGAAGCTGTCGCGCAGCACGTCCAGCAAGTCCTGATGGCTGTGAATGACTTGGCGTACGCCTTCGTCGGTCAGCAGGACCACGTCACCGTCACTGATCAAGGTGTCGGCGGGGGCCAGGGTAATCTGCGAGAAAAACAGCTGGGCCCGTGCATTTTTCAACGGGTAGGTCGCCTCGCTGCCGTCCGCGGAAAAGCTCAGGGCCGAACGGTCCAGGATGTTCTCGGCAAACAGGCAACGAACCAAGCGTCGCATGGCGTTTTTGCGTGAATAAGTGACCAGTGTCTTGAAGTCATCCATATCGGTATCTGCTCGTCGATGAATAAGGAAGAGGGTGAAGCCAGGTTCAGGCCGAACGCGGCCAGTGGGTCGGGAAGTAGTCCAGCGCCGAGTCGCGCAAGCCTTCCATGTAGGCGATGCTCCACTGCAGGACTTCCTCGATGTAGGGGACTTTCAGTTCGAAACGCTTGGCCATTTCCACCAGCAGGACCAGGCCATAGGCGACGTCTTCATTGAAGGCTCGGCTCTGGCGCTCGATGACATAGCCGGGGCGGTTGCCGTCGGCCGGCACCATGGGCGCCAGGATGTCGTTGTAGGCCCGGTTGGTGCGCAGGATCGATAGCATGCTGCTGCGGTCGCGGATCTGCTCGCCGTAGGCCTCGACGATCTCCTGTTTCAAGGACTTGACCGAGGACAGGTCCACGCCCATGCGCTGGCTGATGACTGCGCACAGGTTCTGGCTTTCTTCATCCATGCGTTCGAGGAAATAGGCGCCCAGTTCCGGACACTCGGTCCACCAGCACAGGCGTTGCGGGAAGATCTTGCGGTGCCACTGGCCGTAAGGGCCGATCAAGCCGTAGATCACCGAGCTGTGCATGATCGGATTGCCCGGGGTCAGGGTGATCTCCAGGTAATGGTCGAGCAGGGTCACGCAAGGGCCGTACAGCCTGCTGAGCATTTGCTGGAGCTGCTGGCGCGACGCCTGGGTTTCCCGGGCGTGGGTGGCGACATACAACTGGCTTTTGCCGCCGCCCATCTTCACCGAGCGTCCGGGTTTCAGGTCGAACGCCGTGTGCGGGACGTCCTTCATGCCCCAGATCACCAGGTTCGGTTTATCCGCCAGTGTGGCTTGGGCCAGCCAGTCGAAACCGCAGAAGCCTGGAATGGCACCGACGTACACCGGCTTGGTCGTGCTCAGGTACGGTGCGATGTCCTGCAGGACCTGCGGCCGGGCATGGGCCGGCACCGTGATGATGACGATGTCGGCGTCCTCGACGGCGACTTTTGCCTCGGTGCTCACCCGGTCCGGCCGCGCGCTCAGCGTCGAACCATCGGGCATCAACGCCTGCATGGGGGGTTGGCGGGCGTGGAGGTCGACGATGTCCTGATTGCTGGTGAGCAGCGACACCTGGACATCAGGCAATTGCTTGAACAGGACGGCATTGAGATGGCCGGTTCTGCCACCGCCGCAAATGGCGACTTTCAGCACGTTCATGAAGAGGCGTTCCTGTGTGGGTGGAGGGTCATGCGACGCTCAATTGCAGCGGCGCAGAACTGGATTCCAGCCATTGGGTCTTGCCCAGCCAGCCGTCCAGTTGCACGGCGACGCCTGGGTCGAGCAAGTCGCGCTCTTGCAGCCATTGATCGTCGAATACGGTGTGCAGGTACTTCTCGCCGCCGTCGGCGATCGGGACCACGACATTGCCGGTCAGCACACCTTTGTGAATGAATTCCAGGGCCTTGAAAATCGCCCCGCCGGTAGAGCCGCCTACCAGCAGCCCCAGGTTGCGAGCGATATAACGGGCGGTTTCGAAGGCTTGGGAATCGGTGACCTGGACGCCCAGGTCGATGCAGCTGTAGTCGAGCACCAGGCCCACGGTGTCGCCGGCCGGGGTACCGGTGCCGGATTGATAGTACGGGTAGCCGGGATGACCGAAGACAATGGAGCCAGCGGGTTCCACGGCGACGGTCACGGTGTCGGGGTTGTGCAGTTTCAGCCCGCGGGCGATGCCGGTCATCGAACCGCCGGTGCCGACACAACCGACGTAGGCGCCGACCTTGCCTTCCACCTGGGCAATGGTTTCGCGGACGAAGTCGCTGTAGCCGCCGGCATTGGCGGCGTTGTCCGACTGGTTCATGAACACCGCTCCCGGGATCTGTTGCGCGAGTTCGGCGGCCATCCGTTGGCGCTCGACTACCGCGACTTCATCCTCGCGATAATGGCCGGCGACAAATCGAACGTCGGCGCCCAGCGCTTTCATGACGGCGATCTTGTCCTGGGCGGCATGGTGGTCGACCACGGCGATAAAATGCAGGCCGAATTCGACAGCGGCCATGGCCAGGCCGATGCCGGTGTTGCCAGAAGAGGACTCCACGACCACGCCGCCGGGCTTCAAGCGTCCGGACTTGAGCGCGGCCAGTACCATGTTCCGCGCCATGCGGTCCTTGATGCTGCCGCCGGGGTTGTTCTTTTCAATCTTGAGCAACAGCCTGGCATTAGTGTCGGGTATATCAATGCCCAGCATGGGGGTATTACCGATCAGGTCGGAAACTTTATTAAGTATCATGTGAAGTACTCCCTTTAGCAGTCAGGTGAAAACGCGTAGTGGCCTTGTGTACAACAAGTCGCCATTAATCGACGGGGTAGGGGGTGACGATGGAATTCGTTTTCCAGCAAATCCATCTGATAGCCGGCGGTATTGGCGTAGATCAATAAGTCGCCGGGCTGGGGTAAACATTCGAAGTTGATAAGGCGATAACTGATGACGTCATCATCCAGACAACTATGGCCGGCGATGTATGCTTGAGTCGGGTTATGGGGCGATTGCGTTGCGCTTATCAAGATGGGATCGACCAGATATTCAGACGCGAACCAGGTTTCACACGCGCTGAAACTACTGCCCTCGACGAAGATCACGGTTTTATTGTCGGCCAGCTTTTTGGTGCAGGTCACTCGAAATACCGAGATGGCGGCTTGATCCACCAGGCTTCGACCGGGTTGCAACGACAAGGTGATATTGCGTGACTTTAAGTAATTCGCTATCGAACGGCCGGGTGAATGATCGGATTCCAGGAAAAGTTCCAACCACTGGCTGGCTGTCAAACTGCCGCCATAGGGATAAAACGACTCGGGCACTGAATGGTTGTAGTAATGACCGGGTTTATTGTCGTTCTGCAGAAAACTGTTATAGATCTCGGGATCGACATAACGAATAGGCAGCCCTCCACCCATGTCGATCATGCTCGGAGTCAAGCCCATCTCGTGCGCCGCCTCGACAAAGGCGGTCACCTCTCGGAAGGCCTGTACCCGGGTTTCGTACCCGTAGCCGCCCAGATGGAAATGGAAGCCTTCGAAGTGAAAATGTTCGCCTTCTTCGGTCAATTGTCGCAGGCACTCCAGCAAGTCATCGGTGCCCATTCCGAAACGGCTCGCCAGGCAGTTCTGCGGCCGGTAACGCAGTAAAACCCTGGCCTGTAAGGGAGGGCGCGTGGCTTTTACCAGCGCTTTGAGATGAGCGAATTCTTCCAGCGAATCCACACAGATCAGTGAGCCAGCCTCTACCAGTGCCCGGTGGAAAACAGCCGTTTTGGCCGGCCCCGTTGCGCACAAAAGCGCTCCCGGCGTGCCGGCGCGCCGGGCCGCATTCAGTTCGTGAATGCTCGATACATCGACGCCGATACCCAAATCTTCTGCCGCGCGAAGCAGGCATTGGGACTTGTTGGCTTTGGCGCCATAGAAGATGACGTGATTCACGTCGTATTTCTTCAACACGCTCTTCAGCGCCGTTGTATTGGCTTTAAATGCATGGGGCCACATCAGGTTCAGGGGTGATCCATGTTGTGAAACAAGTTCTATAAGTCTTTGTGAATGATCATGAATAAATTGTCCGATCGCCGGGTCGAGTAGGGGTGTCAACAGTGTGGGTTGATGCACTTTGGTTCGGTTGTTGGATGTTGGCGTAGAAACATTAGGCATAGTTAACCCCTGGCGTCGAACATGCCATTTTTCATAGTTCGACAACCGCTGTTGTCGAGGCGGATATAAAACGTCCGTTTCAGGCTTAAGAAATTTCCGTGTTTGGCGGTGTAAGCCAAACGAAGCCTGAAGATAAAATCATCAGGCCGGACGTAATAAATATTTCATAAAGCACGGCATAAGAAACCCATTCCCTAAGGTTTATCCGAAGCGCGGAGCAGCCGCCATCGACGGATGGCGCGTCCGTGTTAAATAGCCAATGAATGGCATTCAAATGACATCACCGCTATGCACTTCCTGTGATGACAAAAACTTCCTTTGATGATTGGCTTGCATCAGCTCGATGGCGAGAACCATATTGCTAACGCGAACGATTATCAAGTAAGGTTTTCAAAAATTTTAAATAATTACTCGCTGAACGAGCGTGCATAAGCGCTTGTTTGCAGGTGCTTGTAAGCGTTCTTGCGCAGTTGAAGAAGTACCTTAATGCCTTGATGGAAAAGGAATTAAGGAGCGCTGGAACAGGCCGCAGCCGAGACCGGGATTTCCCTGCCTGAGGTACATGAAATTTTCGCTGATCACCACTGACGCATACCCAGGAGAGCTCCATGACAACTGAACGCCCCCATACCGTCGCCACGCTTCCCATCAGCTACCTGTTCGTTCCCGGCAACCGCCCCGAACGGTTCGCCAAGGCGGTCGACGCGACACCGGATGCGATCATTCTCGACCTCGAGGATGCCGTTCATCCCGACAGCAAAGCCGCGGCTCGAGCGGCCATTTGGGCTTGGCAGGAAAGCGTGCCGAGTGTTGCTTGCCAGCGCTACATCCGCCTGAACAGCGTTGACAGCACCTTCCTGCGCCAAGACCTGACATGGCTGGGAGACATGCGCTATCCCGAGCGTTGCGCGGGGATTTTCTTGCCCAAGGCGCAGTACGGCGAGGCCTTGTGCCAAGTGGTCGAGCAGTTGTTGGCGTGGCAGCCCGAGTTGCAGATCGTCGCCATCATCGAGACGGCCAAGGGCTTGCAGCAGGTCGAGGCGATTGCCGGCATTGCCGGGCTGTCGCGCCTGGCGTTCGGTTCGCTGGATTTTTCCCTCGACATCAACTGCAGCCAGGTGCCCGAGGCGTTTCTGTTCGCCCGCAATCGGATCGTGCTGGCATCGCGCACGGCCGGTTTGCCTGCGCCGATCGATGGTGTGACACCGGCCATCAGCGACCTGGCGATGGTCAATCACGATGCGCATTACGCAAGGTCCCTGGGCTTTGGCGCCAAGCTGTGTATCCATCCCGCGCAATTGAACACGGTCCAGCGGGCTTTCCTGCCCAATGCGGGTCAGCTGGCCTGGGCCGATCGCGTGATGCGTGCCGTGGCCAGCGGCTCCCATGCGGTGCAGGTGGACGGCGAGATGGTGGATCTGCCGCTCATCGAACATGCCCAGCGCCTGCTGGACGTGGCCAGCCTCTACGCGGTGCCCGCCAAGGCGGACGCCTGCTGAACCCGCTGCCGACCAGGAGATTCGCCATGGAACACCAGGGTTATCAGATTGCGCTGCGCCCGCTGTGCGAAGTGCTGCAATCGGAGCACGTCGATCCGGCCAATGTGCAATGGCTGCGGGAGTCGATCATCCGTGCCGGGCATTGGCTGGAACCGATCATCGTCGAGCGTTCGCGAGGCATCGTGATGGACGGCAATCATCGCTTCAACGCGGCGTTGCAATTGGGCTTGAAGCGGGTCCCGTGCATCCAGCTCGACTACGCGGATCCGCGGGTGTGTGTGCGGCATTGGCAGACCGGCAAGGCGTTCGAGGTGGCGCGGATTTTCAGCACCATCGCCCGGGGCGAGCTGTTCCCCTACAAGACCACGCGGCACGCATTCGACCCGGCCCTGCCCGTCGTCGCGATACCGCTGGAGCGCCTGTATGCCTGAGGGATCCGGCGCAGTCTGAAAAATAATCCCCAGGAGGTGATACTTTTCCGCAGGTCGACTGGCAATAGGAGTGATTACCATTTTCTCTCGTTGGAAAGGATCCTTAAGCCATGTCTGTTGCACGTCGACCTTGTGGTGAGTCTGCGTTATCTCTCGCGATTCGTAACGCCACGCTGAGTTTCATTCTGGTCGCAGGAAGCGCCACCGCCTGGGCGGCAACCCCCGAACAGGCGCCTGCCGCCGATACAACCCAGGACGCCTCCACGGGCAACGGGCAAGGCTTGACTCTTGACGCCACCACCATCAGCGGCACCCACAACGACCCAGGCGCACTACCGCCCGTGCTGGCCGGCGGTCAGGTGGCGCGCGGTGCACGCTTGGGGATGATGGGCAACAAGGACGTGATGGACACGCCGTTCAGCGTGACCAGCTACACCGAAAAGACCCTGGCCGACCTGCAAACCGTGACCGTGGCCGACGCCCTGCAACGAGACCCTTCGGTGCGCTCGACGGGGCAGGTGGGCGGCATCGTCGATTCGTTTTTCATCCGTGGTTTTCCCATCGGCGAGGGCAACCTCGGCGAGTTGGCCTACGACGGCGTATACGGCGTGGCACCCAACTATCGGGTGTTCACCGACTACGCCGAACGGGTCGAAGTGCTCAAGGGGCCGGGTGCGCTGATGTACGGCATGTCTCCGAACAGCGGGGTGGGCGGGGTGATCAATATCGTTCCCAAGCGTCCGTTGGACGAAGACCTGACGCGCTTTACCGGCAGCTACGCGTCCGATTCACAAGTGGGCGGGCACCTGGATGTCAGCCGTCGATTCGGCTCGGAAAACCAGTTCGGCGTGCGCTTCAACGGCAGCCTCCAGGGTGGCGACACGGCCATCGACGACCAGGAACGCGAGCTCAACATCGGTGCTATCGCCCTGGATTATCGGGGCGAGCGTTTGCGCTTGAACCTCGACTTCATCAGCCAGAAAGAAAGCTTTGAGGGTGCCTCGCGGCCCTTCACTGTCGCGCGTGGCGTTGAAATTCCATCCGCCCCCAACGGTCGTACCAATGCTTCACAGAAATGGGGTTGGTCCGACACCAAGGAACAGTCGGCGTTGCTGGGTGGCGAATACGACCTGACGGACGCGGTCACGGTGTTTGCCCACGCCGGTGGCGGTCGTTCGGACGTCAAGCGAATGTCCGACCAGGTGCCAGATATCATCAATAGTGCAGGCGATATCAGCAACAGGCCGGGGTACTACAAATTCAACGTGGACCGTTCGACAGCCGACGTGGGGATCCGCGGGATATTCGACACCGGCCCTGTCAGCCACACGACCACGCTGATGGCGAGCACTTATCAGGATGAGCTGTCCCGGGGCATCAACCGGGGGGCAGATATCCCCTCGAACATCTATCACCCGGTGGACGTGCCCAAGCCGGCCATCAATGCACCCAAGGTGCTGCGGGTTTCCGAGTCGCAATTGTCCGGTTTCGCCTTGACCGACACCTTGTCGGTACTGGATGACCGTCTGCAACTGTCCCTGGGGTTGCGCCGGCAGAACGTCGAGTCACGCAATTACAGCGAGACTGGCTCGGTCAGTTCCCGTTATGACGACAGTGCTACGACCCCGATGGTCGGCGTGGTGGTCAAACCCTGGGAGGACGTGTCGCTGTACTACAACTATGTCGAGGGGCTGAGTAAAGGTGACGCCGCGCCAGCCAACGCGAGCAATCCCGGCGAAACGTTTGCACCTTATGAATCCAAGCAGCACGAGATGGGCGTCAAGTACGAGCACGGCACGTTCATGACCACCTTGGCGCTGTTCCAGATCGAGAAGCCCAGTGGCGAACTCGGTGCGAACAATGTTTTCTCGGTGCAGGCCGAACAGCGCAACCGTGGCGTGGAGCTGAGCGTGTTCGGCGAAGTGGCCCCCGGCACACGCTTGATGGGTGGCGTGACATTGCTCGACGGTGAGCTGACGGATTCCGCCACCGCGGCCAACCGTGGCAATAAGCCGGTGGGTGTGCCAGACGTGCAAGCCAACCTGTGGGCCGAATGGGACACCCCGTGGGTGGAAGGCTTTACCCTCACCAGCGGCGCGATCTACACCAGCAGCCAATACGTGAACCAGGCCAACACCCAGGAGCTGGATGCCTGGACCCGTTTCGATGCGGGCGCTCGCTACGCCACCAAGATCGAAGGTCGACCGACGACTTTCAGGGCCACGGTCCAGAACGTCTTTGACCGCGAGTACTGGTCGGGTGTCGCCTCGTACGGTGCCTTCTCTCCAGGCTCGCCGCGCACATTGCAGTTGTCGGCCACGGTGGATTTCTGAGGCATGGCGAGGGGTGGCTCTAGCACAGGGTCACCCCTCTCACTTTTCTTTCCCGATCTCTTCTATATAAGGTAATGCTGTTCACTTAGGAAAAACGATGAACCTGTGGCCAGACAAACCTTAAGCGAACAGCATTATTGGCCTTTGGCAGGCAGCCCCATTTTCGCCAGCGTCAGCGTTTCATCGGCGCGCCCCCAGCCACCGTCTGCCACCTCTTCGACCAGGACCATGGTGAATGGACGGACCCCTTCGCCGAAGTATTCGACGAACATTTCCGTGGTGCGATGGATGATCTCTTCCTTGCGGGTGTGGTCCAGGATTCCTTCGGGAAATTTGTAGTTGGCAAATGGCATGGATCGACTCCGTAGGTGTGAAAGATTCGCCAGGGGCGATGGCCCCTGGCGCGCATCTTTCTCCTTTATGCCCGTGGAATAAATCCTTCTGGATTGGCATCTGAATTCAACGTACGTGAACAATCGGCCGCTTGGACTCAGTGCGAATGACGCGGCTCGCCACTGCGGGCGATCACGCGCAGATGCAGCGTGGCAGGCTCCAGGCATCCCCCGGTGGACAATTGCCCGACCAGTTGCCGGTACAGTTCCTGCCAAGGCGTTTGCGACGGTGGGATGTTCGGTGTCCATTCGAGTCGGCGCCGGGCCATCTCTTCGTCGTCGATCAGCAGGTTCACGGTGCGTGTATTCAGGTCCACTTTCAGCCGGTCGTTGGTTTGCAGCAACGCCAGGCCGCCGCCCACGGCTGCTTCAGGGGACATGTTGAGGATCGATGGGCTCGCCGAGGTGCCGCTCTGGCGACCGTCGCCCAGGCAGGGCAGGGAGTCGATGCCCTGTTTGATCAGCGCGGCCGGTGGGGCCATGTTCACCACCTCGGCACTGCCGGGGTAGCCCACGGTGCCGACACCGCGAATGACGAGGATGCAGCGCTCGTCGATGTCCAGCGCCGGATCGTCGATGCGGGCGTGGTAATCCTCCGGTCCTTCGAACACGATGGCCCGGGCTTCGAAACTGTTCTCGGCACCGGGCTCGGAGAGGTAGGTCTTGCGAAACGCTTCGCCCACCACCGACATCTTCATGATCGCGCTGTCGAAGAAATTGCCGCTGAGCACGATGAAGCCGGCGCGGTGCTTGAGCGGGGTGTCGAAGGGATGGATCACGTCGGCGTTGCTGGTCAGGCTGCTGCTGACGATTTCGCCGATGGTCCTGCCGCTGACCGTGGCGCAGTCTTCGTGCAGGCGTCCGGCTTTTTGCAGTTCGTGCATGACCGAGGGCACACCGCCGGCCCGATGGAAACCTTCACCCAGGTACTTGCCCGCGGGCATGCAATTGACCAGCAGCGGCACGTCCTCGCCAATCCGTTGCCAGTCATCCAGGCTCAGTTCGACGCCCATATGCCGGGCGATGGCGATCAGGTGCGGCGGGCAGTTACTCGAAGCACCCAGGGCCGAGGCGACGGCGATGGCGTTCTCGAAGGCCTGGCGGGTCATGATCTGTGACGGACGAATGTCTTGCAGCACCAGCTCGCAGATGCGCTTGCCGGTGGCATAGGCCATTTGCCCGCGCTCGCGATAGGGCGCCGGAATGCTCGCGCAACCGGGCAGCGACATGCCCAGGGCTTCGGCCAGGGCGTTCATCGACAAGGCGGTGCCCATGGTGTTGCAGTGACCCACCGATGGCGATGCCGCAGTGGTCATTTCCATGAAGCCTTCGTAATCGATCTCGCCGGCGGCCATCAGGTTGCGCGCATGCCAGAGCACGGTGCCCGAGCCAATCAACTCGCCCTTGTGATGGCCGTCGAGCATCGGTCCGCCGGACAAGACAATGGCGGGCAAGTCGGTGGTCGCCGCCGCCATCAGGCAGGCAGGCGTGGTCTTGTCGCAACCGGTGGTGAGCACCACGCCGTCCAACGGGTAGCCGTGGAGGATTTCCACCAGCCCCAGGTAGGCCAGGTTGCGGTCCAGGGCAGCGGTGGGGCGCCGTGACTGTTCGGCGATCGGGTGCACCGGGAACTCCATGGGGATGCCACCGGCGTCACGGATGCCGGCCTTGACCCGTTGGGCCAGTTCCAGGTGATGACGGTTGCAGGGGGTCAGGTCGCTGCCGGTCTGGGCGATGCCGATGATCGGGCGTCCTGATTGCAGCTCTTCGCGGGTCATGCCGTAGTTCATGTAGCGTTCGACATACAGGGCGGTCATGTCCGCATGAGCCGGGTCATTGAACCATTGTTCGCTGCGCAGGCGGCGTTCAGGCGTGTCACTCATGATTCATGTCTCTCTTGTAATTGGATGAATCGGTCACGGTCGTAGCGTCAGCGGCCCAGCAGTCCGCGGGCAGCGAGGTTGCGCAACAAGGCGCTGACGCCAAAGGTCCAGGGGGCGGCGTCGCAGCTGTGGGTCACCTGGTTATGCAGGCTGCCGAGCAAGGGGCTGCTGATGCTGACCCGGTCCCCGCGCTTGTGGGTGAAACCACTGCCGGGATGGTCACGGTCTTCGGTGGGGGCGAACAGGGTACCGAGAAACAGCACAAAACCATCCGGATATTGGTGGTTGGCGTTGAGTGTCTGGCTTGCCAGGTCCTGCGGGTCACGGCTGATCTGGCTCATGGAACTCGAACCGTGCAGGCGGTAGCCATCTTCGCCTTGTACCTGGAGGTCGACCACGCAGGCGCGTACGTCATCCAGGCTGAAGTGTTCGTCGAACAGGCGAATGAACGGCCCGATGGCGCAGGACGCATTGTTGTCCTTGGCCTTGCTCAGCAACAGCGCGCTGCGGCCTTCGATGTCTCGCAGGTTGACATCGTTGCCCAGGGTGGCGCCGTGGATCTGGCCACGGCTGTTTACCGCCAGTACCACTTCCGGTTCCGGGTTGTTCCATTGCGATACCGGATGAATGCCAATTTGGCTGCCGCTGCCCACGGCGGACAGGACCGGTGCCTTGGTGAAGATCTCCGCATCCGGGCCGATACCGACTTCCAGGTACTGCGACCACATGCCCTGTTCGATGAGCAAGGCTTTCAGGCGTATGGCTTGCTCGGAACCCGGCACGATCGCCCGCAGGTTATCGCCGATCACGCTGTGCACGGTGGCGCGTACCGCCTCGGCCCTTGCCGCATCGCCGCCGGCCTGTTCCTCGATCACTCGCTCGATCATGCTGGCGGCGAAGGTCACGCCGGCGGCCTTGATCACTTGCAAGTCCAGCGGCGGCAACAGAAATGGCTTGGCCGGGTCGGCATGAATGCCGGTGTTGGCCAGCAGCGCTTCGACGCTGGCGATGAAAATGCCGGGCGTTTGCCTGACTTCCGCCAACGGTGAGGACGTTTCCAGCAAATCGCTCAAGGTCGCGAAACGGTCCGACAGGTCGAACACCCCATCGCTGCGCAACACGACGGGTGAAGGTCCGGCGACACGGCCAGGCACCCAGGCACGACCGATGAGGGTGCCGGCGACGCCATCGACGGGCAGGGTGTTCTCGGGAGTAAGCATCAGTGACATGGGCAGTCTTCCGGGTTCGTAAAGCTTTCAAGCTAGGGCCCGCGGTTGATGAACTCCAATGAGATATATTCAGTATCTGATAACGTCCGGTTATTGCATCGTCGAGGATTGCCCATGTCCGATCTGTCTTTCTCCAGCTTCTGCGGCTGGCTCAAATTCCGCCATCTGCTGTTGATCGATACCTTGGGGCGAACCTGCAACATGCATCTGGCGGCCGAGCAGATGAACCTCAGCCAGCCCGCCGTGAGCAAGATGCTCAAGGAAATCGAAAGCCTGCTCGGCTTCGCCCTGTTCGAGCGCCGCTCCCGGAGCATGCCGCCCACCGCATTGGGCGAACATGTGCTGCGTTACGCGCAGATCGCCTTGAACGATGCCCGTTCGTTCGTCGAGCAAATCAGCAGCCTGCGCGAAGGTGGCCATGGCTACCTCAAGGTCGGCGGTATTTTTGCCGCGACGGCGGTGGCCTTGCCTGAGGCGATCCTGCAGATCAAGCAACGCTGGCCCTTGCTGTCCATCGAGGTGGTGGAGCAGACCAGCAACCATCTGATGAAGATGCTTGAAGAGAAAAAACTCGATCTGGCGGTAGCCAGGTTTACCGAGCAAAGCCAGCAACAGCGCTACGACTTCCAGCCTCTGGCCCCGGAACCGTTCTGCATCGTGGTCAATGACCTCCATCCCCTGGCGAACGCCGGGCCGACCTCCCTGCAGCAACTGGTGGACCTGCCGTGGATTCTCTACCCGGTCGGCACGCCGATCCGTGCCCGCATGGAACTGGCCTTCGCCGAGGCCGGGGTGGGAATGCCGCGCAATACCATCGACACCATTTCCATGCAGACCTTCCTCCAGGTGCTGCAACGCGGGCCCATGATCGGCATGCTGCCCAATGCTATGGTCGATCCGCTGCTCGAAAGCGGCCAGCTCAAGACCCTCGATACCCCGTTGCACCTGGTGCCCCAGGACTACGGCATCCTCACGCGAAAGGACGAACCGCTGGTAGGCGCGGCGCTGGAGTTCGCCGAGATTCTCAAGGACAACGCCCGTCTGAGCGGTTGAGTGTGCCGCCGCCATCGCGAGCAAGCTCGCTCCCACCGTTGTTTCGTGGTGACTGAAAGATCCGCGACACTCCCGCCTCCTGTGGGAGCGAGCTTGCTCGCGATGGCGGCGGATCAGCCTGCACTGAACCCTGTGGCGAGGGAGCTTGCTCCCGCTGGGCTACGCAGTAGCCCCCCTTGCCAAACCCAAGCCTCGATAACAATACGTTATCGACTAATCCAAAAATGCCATTGGGAAAGAATCGATTCCCGACAGTAGAGTCCTCGTTCAACCGCCGGATGAGTCACTCATTCGACGTGACCCAATAAAAACAATCAGGGGTTACCTCATGCAAACCATCTCCGAGCCGTTGCCCGCCCAGGCACAAGCCGGCCAGCTGGATTTCGAAGACCGGACCTACCGCAAGGTGATCTGGCGGATCCTGCCCGTGTTGCTGTTGTGCTACATGGCGGCGTACCTCGATCGGGTGAACATCGGGTTCGCCAAGCTCGACATGCTCAACGAGCTGCAATTCAGCAACACGGTGTATGCCTTGGGCGCCAGTATGTTTTTCTGGGGCTATTTTCTCTTCGAAGTGCCCAGCAACCTGTTGCTGCATCGCTTTGGCGCACGGTTCTGGATCGCCCGGATCATGCTCAGTTGGGCGGTGATCTCCATGGCCGTGGCCTACACCGTACCGCTGGCGGCTTTCTTCCACATCGAATCGAGCACGATGTTCTATGTGCTGCGCTTCCTGTTGGGCATCTGCGAAGCGGGCTTTTTCCCTGGCGTGATCCTCTACCTCAACTACTGGTTTCCGACCCACCGGCAGAGCCGGGTGATGTCCGGATTCCTGCTGGCGCTGCCCGTCAGCCTGACCCTGGGCGGCATACTCTCCGGCTGGCTGATGAACAGCATGCAAGGGGTGCATGGCCTGTCCGGCTGGCAATGGATGCTGCTCATCGAAGGCATTCCGTCGATCATCATGGCGTTCGTGGTGATCGTCTGCCTGGCCGACAACATCGACAAAGCCAAATGGCTGACGGTCGCGGAAAAAGCCCTGCTCAAAGCCAATCTGCAAACCGACAACCAGGGCAAGGCCACGCGCTTGAGCGAAGTGTTCTTCAACCCTAGGGTGTGGTTGCTGGTATTGATCCTGCTGACCTTCAACACCGGTTTCTATGGCCTGGCGTTCTGGATGCCTTCGATCATCAAGAGCACCGGCATCACCAACAGCTTGCACATCGGTTTGCTCACCGCCATTCCTTATTCGGTGGCGGTGGTGGCGATGCTGCTCAACGCCCGGCACTCCAACCGCACCGGTGAGCGACGCTTGCATGCGGCGATCCCGGCGTTCATTGGCGGCGTCGGCCTGATCCTCAGTGCCTTCTTCGCTGACAACCTGGTGTTGTCCGTGCTCTTTCTCAGCGTCTCCGCTTCGGGGATCCTCAGCCTGATGCCGATTTTCTGGACCCTGCCGGGCACCGTGCTGTCGGGGGTCGCCGCCGCAGCGGGCATTGGCATGATCAACGCCATCGGCAACCTGTCGGGCTTTACCGGCTCGATGATCACTGCCGTGGCCGAAACCCTCACGGGCAACATCAACAACGGCACTTATGTACTGGCCTTGTGTCTTTTGGTCAGCGGCGGGCTGATCCTGGCCATCCCCGCTTCGATGCTCGGCAGGCCCCCCAAGCACGCCGCTACGGCAGCGCAACTGGAGGCCGCATGAACCTGCAGAACAAGCGCGTGCTGGTGACGGCAGCGGGGCAGGGCATTGGCTTGGCCAGCGCCATTGCCTTCGCCCGGGCTGGGGCCGAGGTGATCGCCACGGACATCGATATCCATGCACTGGCGGGGATCGAAGAGGTCACCGTCATGCCCCTGGATGTTACCTCGACCGCCGCCATTAGCGCCGCCTGCGAGCGCATCGGCGGGCTCGATGTGCTGTTCAACTGCGCAGGCTACGTGCACAGCGGCAACATACTGCAATGCGACGAAGCGGCCTGGGCGCGTTCGATGGACCTCAATGTCACGGCCATGTATCGGATGATCCACGCGTTTCTGCCGGGCATGCTGGCCCGTGGCGGCGGCTCGATCATCAACATGTCGTCGGTGGCCTCCAGCGTCAAGGGCGTGCCCAATCGCTTCGCCTATGCCACCAGCAAGGCGGCGGTGGTGGGCCTGACCAAGGCTGTCGCCATCGACTTCGTCAACCAGGGCATCCGCTGCAACGCGATCTGCCCGGGCACCGTGGACTCGCCTTCGCTGCGCCGGCGCATCGCCGCCCAGGCCGTGCAACAGGGCGTCGATGAGGCGCAAGTCTATCGGCAATTCCTCGACCGCCAGCCCATGGGACGCATCGGCAGCACTGAAGAGATCGCCCAGTTGGCGGTGTACCTGGGCAGCGATGCATCGGCCTACACCACGGGTGCCATTCACGTCATCGACGGTGGCATGAGCATCTGAACCCGGTCTTCACTTGAGCAGGAGCACGACATGAAACTATTGCGCTACGGCGAAAAAGGTTCGGAAAAACCCGGGCTGTTGGATACTGACAATCAGCTGCGCGATCTCTCGGGCCATGTGCCGGACATCGCCGGGCAGGTCCTGGGCACGGACAGCCTGGCAGCGCTCGCCGCCCTTGACCCGCGCAGCCTGCCGCTCGTTGCCGGCCAGCCGCGTATCGGTGCCTGCGTCGGCCAGGTCGGCAAATTCATCTGCATCGGCCTGAACTACGCCGACCATGCGGCCGAGTCGAATATGGAGGTGCCGAAAGAGCCGATCATCTTCAACAAATGGACCAGTGCCATCTGCGGGCCGAACGACGATATCCAGATCCCGCGCGGCTCCCTCAAGACCGATTGGGAAGTCGAGTTGGGTGTGGTCATCGGTAAAGGCGGGCGCTACATCGACGAAGCCAATGCCATGGAGCATGTCGCCGGCTACTGCGTTATCAACGATGTGTCCGAACGCGAGTGGCAACTGGAGCGCGGCGGCACCTGGGACAAGGGCAAGGGTTTCGACACCTTCGGCCCACTTGGCCCCTGGCTGGTGACCCGGGATGAAATCGCCGACCCGCATACGCTGGATCTGTGGCTGGAGGTTGACGGACACCGCTATCAGAACGGCAATACCCGAACGCTGATCTTCAGCGTGCCGCAACTGATTGCCTACCTGAGCCGCTGCATGAGCCTGCAACCGGGGGATGTGATCTCCACCGGCACGCCACCCGGCGTCGGCTTGGGCATCAAGCCCGAACCGGTGTTCCTGCGGCCGGGCCAGACCATTCGCCTGGGGATCGAGGGTTTGGGCGAACAGCGTCAGGTCACGGTGCAGGCAGACTGATCGCAGGGCTCGCTGCCCCCTCAGGTCCCTGTGGGAGCGGGCTTGCTCGCGAAGGCGGCGTCACAGTCAATGAAGAGGTTGACTGTGCTGGCCTCTTCGCGAGCAAGCTCGCTCCCACAGAAGGATTCCGGATGCACGCGGATATTGTGTTCGCTGAAGACCCAATGTGGGAGCGAGCTTGCTCGCGATAGCGCTGGCCCGGCCTGGCCTCACTTCGGATCAACCCGCCTGACACGCTTCATCACCACCACGAAAAACACCGGCACGAACACCACCGCCAGCGTGGCGGTGATCATCCCGCCGATCACCCCGGTGCCGATGGCCTGCTGGCTCGCCGAGCTGGCGCCGGTGGCAATCGCCAGCGGTACCACTCCGAGGATGAACGCCAGCGAGGTCATGATGATCGGTCGCAGGCGCAGGCGTGCGGCCTGGAGTGTGGCGTCGATCAAGTCGTGGCCTTCGTCGTACAGGCTCTTGGCGAACTCGATGATCAGGATCGCGTTCTTCGCCGACAGGCCGATGATGGTGATCAACCCGATCTTGAAGAACACGTCGTTGGGCATGCCGCGCAACGACACGGCCAGTACCGCGCCAAGCACACCCAGTGGTACCACCAGCAACACCGAGGTCGGGATCGACCAGCTCTCGTACAGCGCCGCCAGGCACAGGAACACCACGAGCAACGACAGGCCCAACAGGATCGGTGCCTGGCTGCCGGACAAGCGTTCCTGCAAGGACAACCCGGTCCATTCCTGGCCCAGGCCCGTCGGCCCCAGGGCCACCAGCCGTTCGATTTCGGCCATGGCTTGTCCGGTGCTGTAGCCCGGTGCCGGTTCGCCGGAAATGCTCACCGCCGGATAACCGTTATAGCGGGTCAATTGCGCCGGCCCCTGGGTCCAGCGGGCCTGGACGAATGCCGACAACGGGACCATTTTCCCGCTGTTGTTGCGCACGTGGATCTTCAGCAGATCCTCGACCTGGCTGCGCTGGTCGCCCTCGGCCTGGACCACCACCCGCTGCATCCGCCCCTGGTTGGGAAAGTCGTTGATGTAGGCCGAACCCACCGCCGTGGACAACACGCTGCCGACATCGGCAAAGGAAATGCCCAGGGCATTGGCCTGCTTGCGGTCGACCTCCAGTTGCACCTGCGGCGCCTCCGCCAGGGCGCTTTCGCGCACATTCATCAGCATCGGGCTTTTTTCGGCGGCGGCGAGCAATTCGCTGCGGGCCTGCATCAAGGTGGCATGGCCGAGTCCGCCACGGTCCTGCAAACGGAACTCGAAACCGCTGGAGGTGCCCAGGCCATCCACGGGCGGCGGCAGCACCGAGAACGCCATGGCATCCTTGATTTGACCCAGGGCCAGGTTGGCGCGGTCGGCAATCGACGCCGCCGAATCCTCGGCGCCGCGTTGCGACCAGTCCTTGAGGGTGGTGAAGGCCAGGGCTGCGTTCTGCCCGCTGCCGGAAAAGCTGAAACCGAGAATGATCGTGCTGTCGCCGACCCCCGGCTCGCCGGCGTTGTGGGCTTCGATCTGCTCCACCACCTGCACCGTCCGGTTTTTGCTCGCACCCGGTGGCAGTTGGATGTCGGTGATGGTGTAGCCCTGGTCTTCCACCGGCAGGAACGAGGAGGGCAGGCGACTGAACAACAGGCCCATGCCCACCAGCAGCACGCCGTAGATCAGCAGATAACGGCCGCTGCGTTTCACCGCATAGGCCACCCACCCCTGATAGTGGTCGCCGAAGCGGTCGAAGCCACGGTTGAACCAGCCGAAGAAGCCGCTTTTGGCGTGGTGATCACCTTGGGCGATCGGTTTGAGCAAGGTCGCGCAAAGCGCCGGGGTCAAGGTCAGGGCGAGAAAGGCCGAGAACAGGATCGATGTCGCCATCGACAGTGAGAATTGCTGGTAGATCACCCCCACCGAACCCTGCATGAACGCCATCGGAATGAACACCGCCACCAGCACCAGCGTGATGCCGATGATCGCACCGGTGATCTGCCCCATGGCCTTGCGCGTGGCCTCCTTGGGCGACAAGCCTTCCTGGGCCATGATCCGCTCGACGTTCTCCACCACGACGATGGCATCGTCCACCAGGATACCGATGGCCAGCACCATGCCGAACATGGTCAGCACGTTGATCGAGAACCCCAGCGCGAGCATCGTCGCGAAGGTACCCATCAATGCCACCGGCACCACCAGGGTCGGGATCAGGGTGTAGCGGATGTTCTGCAGGAACAGGAACATCACCGCGAACACCAGCAACATCGCCTCGCCGAGGGTGTAGATCACCTTGGTGATCGAGACCTTGACGAACGGCGAGGTGTCGTAGGGAATCTTGTACGCCACGCCGGCCGGGAAGTAGCGCGACAGCTCGTCCATCTTGTTGCGCACCAGGGTCGCGGTGTTCAAGGCATTGGCGCCCGGCGACAGTTGCACCGCCACCGCGGTGGACGGCTTGCCGTTCAGGCGCGTGGAAAACTGGTATTCCTGGCTGCCGATCTCCACCCGTGCCACGTCGGCGATGCGCACCGTCGAGCCATCGGGATTGGCCTTGAGCACAATGTCGGCGAACTCTTGCGGCGTGTTGAGCTGGCCTTTGACGACGATGGTTGCGGTGATTTCCTGGGTGCTGCGGCTCGGCAATTCCCCCAGGCTGCCTGCCGATACCTGGGCGTTCTGCGCCACGATGGCGGCATTGACATCGGCCGGGGTCAGGTTGAAGCCGACGAGTTTCTGCGGGTCGATCCAGATCCGCATGGCGCGCTCGGCCCCGTACAGCTGGGCCTTGCCGACACCGTCCAGGCGCTTGATCTCGTTCATCACGTTGCGCGCCAGGTAATCGCTGAGGGCCACGTCGTCGAGCTTGCCGTCGCTGGAGGTAAGGGTGATCAGCAGCAGGAAGCCGGCGGAGACTTTGTCCACTTGCAAGCCCTGCTGCGTGACCGCTTGCGGCAGGCGCGACTCCACCGCCTTGAGGCGGTTCTGCACGTCGACCTGGGCCAGTTCCGGGTTGGTCCCGGGTTGGAAGGTCGCGGTGATGGTGGCGCTGCCCAGGCTGCTCTGGGATTCGAAATACAGCAGGTTGTCGGCGCCGTTGAGTTCTGCCTCGATCAGGCTGACCACGCTTTCGTCCACGGTTTGCGCCGAGGCGCCCGGGTAGACGGTGTAGATCTCGATTTGTGGCGGCGCCACCACCGGGTATTGCGCCACCGGCAGTTGGGGGATGGCCAGGACACCGGACAACAAGATGAACAAGGCGACGACCCAGGCGAATACCGGACGGTCGATGAAAAATTGTGGCATGGCTTAGTGTCCTGCCTGTGGCCCGGGAACCTGGGCGAGGGGGAGTGGAGAGTCGTCGATCCGGACGTGCTCGCCGGGACGGGCGTGTTGCAGGCCTTCGATGACGATGCGGTCGCCGGGTTTCAAACCGTGGGTGACGACCCAGCGATCGTTTTGCGCGGCGCCCAGTTGCACCGGTTGCTGGCTGACCTTCTGCTCGGCGTCCAGCAGCAACACCTGGGCGATGCCGGCGCTGTCGCGCAAGATGGCCCGTTGCGGCACGGTGATGCCCTGGCTGTTGACCGCCTGTTCCAGGCGCACGCGGATGAAACTGCCCGGCAGCAGGTCCAGGTCGGGGTTGGGGAACTCGCTGCGCAGGGTGATCTGGCCGGTGCTCGGGTCGACGCTGAGGTCGGTGAACAGCAACTTGCCGGGCAGCGGATAAGGGCTGCCGTCGTCCTGGATCAAGGTGGCCTTGGCCTGGCCCTGGCCAACCGCTTGCAGTTGCCCTGCGCGAAAGGCGCGGCGCAGGTCATTGAGTTCGCGGGTCGATTGCGTGAGGTCGGCGTGGATCGGGTCCAGTTGCTGGATCAACGCCAACGGCGTGCTTTCGTTCTGCCCCACCAAAGCACCTTCCGTCACTAGGGCGCGGCCGATGCGCCCGGATATCGGCGCGGTCACCGTGGCATACCCGAGGTTCAGTTTCGCCCGTTCCACCGCGGCCTTGTTGGCGGCGACGTCCGCGGCCGTCTGGCGCACGTTGGCCCTGGCGTTGTCGTAGTCCTGGCCACTGATCGCCTTGTCATCGATCAACTGGGCATAACGTTGTGCCTGCAAGCGGGCCTGGAACGCATTGGCCTCGGCCTTGCGCAACGCCGCTTCGGCACTGTCCAGGTCGGCCTTGAACGGTGCCGGATCGATGCGAAACAGCACCTCGCCCTGTTTGACGTCGCGGCCTTCGTGAAACACCCGCTGCAAGACCACGCCGGCGACCCGCGCCCGGACTTCGGCGACCCGTGGCGCGGCGATCCGGCCGCTCAACTCGTTGCTGATCGACAGTGGCCGGGCCTGGACCGTTTCGACACGCACGCTTGCCAGCGGGGCGGAGGCTTGCGGGTTCGAGGCACTATCACAGCCACTGAGCAGCAACGCGCCGACCAACAGGCCCAGTGTGACGAAAGGAATCTTGGACATGGTGCTTCCCCAATATTGAGCCGCCCATGGTAGGGGTCGAGGCCAATGCCAGGGGTGAAGCTTTGTAGGCGCTCTGTGAAATTGTGTAAGCGCACAGGCCACTAGATCCGAAAATGCCCCACCAACTGCTGTTGATGATTGGCCATGGCATGCAACGAGTGGCTTGCCTGCGACGCTTCTTGCATCCGGCTGGTCAAGGTTTCGCTGATTGCGCGAATGTCGCTGACGCGATGGCTGATGTCTTCCACGACAGTGCTTTGCTCCAGGGCGGCGCTGGCGATCTGTTGGTTCATGTGTTCGATCACTTCCACGGCGTCGGTGATGTGTTGCAGCGCCACATGGGTCTTTTCGACTTGAGCGACGCTGTCCCTGGCCTGTTCGCGGCTCAGTTGGGTGCTGAGCACGACCTCCTGGCTCAACTGTTGCAGCGCTTCGATCACTGTGCGTATCTGCTCGACCGAGTTCTGGGTGTTGCTGGCCAGATGGCGAACCTCATCGGCCACCACGGCGAAGCCGCGCCCCTGTTCACCGGCCCTGGCCGCTTCGATGGCGGCATTCAAGGCCAGCAGGTTGGTCTGTTGGGCAATGGCACAAATCACGTCCAGCACCTGGCCAATGTGTTGACTGTTGCCGGCCAGCGCCTGCACTTGCTCAAGCGTGGTTTCCAGGCGCCGGTCGAGGCTGTCGATGCTGGTGACTGCGTTGGCGAACAATTCCCGCCCCGATCGGCTTGCGTTTTCGGCGACGGTGGCGGCATCGGCCGCCTGGTGGGAATGGCGAGCCACTTCCTGGGCGCTGGTGCTCATTTCATGCAAGGCGGTCGCTGCCAGCTCGACTTCCCGGTACTGCGTGTGCATGCCGGCGCTGACTTCCCGGGCCACCCGCGCCGACGTATCGGCGGTGTTGCGGGTGTCCAGGGAGGCTTGCTGGATATCGCGGATAATGGGCTGCAACTTGTCGAGAAATCGGTTGAAACCCCTGGCCAGATGGCCCAACTCATCATGGCGGTCGTTGGGCAGGCGCTGGGTGAGATCGCCGTCGCCTTCGACAATCGCATCGAGCATATGCGCCACCTTCAGCAGTGGCCGGGTCACGCCGTAAGCGGTGAGCCAGATGAGCAACAGTCCCAAGCCGGCAGCCAGCAAGCCGAGGCTGAGGTTGAGCCAGTTGGCCTGGCGATACTTGTCGTCCAACTGCGCCTGCATGTGCAGGGCTGGCGCTTGCACAAGCGCTTCAGGTACGCGTATCTGCAATTGCCAGGGGCTATTGTCGGGAGCGGTTTGCACGGCTTGCCGAACGTCGACCGAGGTGCCGTCAACCGTGCCGCTATGGCCGGCAACTTGCCCTGATGGGGAAAGAATGTTGATCTCGCTGTGGCCGGGATACAGGTCGTTGGCCAGGCTGGCGGCCAGTTGCTGGAGGGTATCGAGGCTGATGTCCATGCCCACCACGCCGATGACGTTGCCCTGGTCCAGCAGCGGTATGGAGATGCTGCTCATCAACGTCTTCTGGCCTTCGACCTCGATCGCGTAGGGCTCTGTCACGCAGGTGCGCCCCAGGGTCTGCGGGCAGACGTACCAGGCGTTGGCCGGCTCGCTGCCCGGTGGTGCGGTGTTGGCGCTGATCTGGGCTTCGCTGAGCACCTCCTGCACCAAGTGGCCGGGTTGGCTTTGCGACCAGTACAAGGCGAAGCGACCCTTTTCGTTGCCGGCCAGATCGCGCTGGCCAATGAAACCGGCATCTTCACCGACCAGCGCGTCGGGAAGCAGCACCACGTAGAAGCCGAGGACTTTTTCGCGGTTCTGGAGGGCTTGGCGGGTCGCGGCGATCAGGTCCTGGCGCAGTTGCCCCGGTGTCAGTCGTCCGTTCCACGCCTGGGCGCGCAGTTGCAGGACCTGCTGGGCAAAACCTTCCCCATAGATCGCGGTTTCGCTGAAAAAGCGCTCCACCCGCTGACCGTGTGCCAGGCCCTGCGCCTGCAGGCCTTCCAGGGCCGAGCGCCCGAGCAGTTGACTGCTTTGCTGCTTGAGCAGCGTTGCGCCTTGCTGGTTCTGATACAGGGAGGTACCGGTCAATGCCCCGACGACGGCCAGCAAGCACAGCCCACTCAGGAGCGTGATCCGCCATTGGATAGAGAGACGAGCGAAGAACATGCTGAGATTTTCCTGCGCTTAGGGATTTTTATTGTTCTGTGCCCCGCACTGTTTGAACGATGGGCGAGGCTATCTTGCGGCAGGAAGCGCTTGCCGGTTATCCCGAATCGGCAGCCGTTGTGCCCAGGCGTTGGGCAATGCGGTTCCGCCAAGAAAACACAAAACCTGTGGCGAGGGAGCTTGCTCCCGCTGGGCCGCGAAGCGACCCCTCTTTTCTGGGCCTGCTGCGCAGTCCAGCGGGAGCAAGCTCCCTCGCCACAGGTTGTCGTTTGGTCCAGGGACATGGTCAGCGTTACAGCATTGGGCTGACCTGTTTTGGGGCGCCGCCTCGGATGCTGCCGTTTTGGGATAGCGAAGGGTTTTGGCAAGGGCCTAGCATCGAATCCAGCGTGCAAGCAGAACAATAAGCTTTTGGACGTCGGCGAAACTGGCCGTCTCCGATCCAGCAACAACTGCCTCATACAATAAGGTCAAGAACAATGAGCGTATCTTTCCCAATCAGCAGCTCGACGGAGCTGAAGCGCGGCGCCCTGGGCGTCGGCTTCATCATCTTCTTTGTGATTTCGGCGGCGAGCCCCTTGAGCGTCATCGCCGGCGGTTTCCCCATCGGCATCATGCTGGGCAACGGCGCGGGTACGCCGGCGTTGCTGCTCCTGGCGCTGTTGGTGTTGCTGGCCTTCTCGGCGGGCTACACGGCCATGTCCCGGCACATGACCAACGCCGGTGGTTTCTATGCGTTCACCTCTCGCGGTTTGGGTGGCCTGGCCGGTGGCGCGGCGGGGGTGCTGGCGATGTTTGCCTACAACATTCTCCAGGTCGGGCTGTACGGCATGTTCGGCGGCGTGGTCAGCGGCACGATGGCCAGTGTCTTTGGCCTGGATTTGCCGTGGTGGACGTATTCGCTCCTGGCGATGGCGAGCATCGCGATTCTCGGTTATCGCAAGATCGACCTGTCGGCCCGGGTGCTGTCGGTGGTGGTCATTGCCGAGTACCTGGCGATCCTGACGCTGGATTTCGCCATCCTCAAGACCGGTGGCGACAGTGGCATCAATCTCGATTCGTTCGATCGCAGCCACGTGTTCAGCGGCACGCCGTCCATCGGCTTGCTGTTCTGCTTCGCGGCGTTCATCGGCTTCGAGGCCACCACCATCTACGGCGAGGAGGCCAGGAACCCGCACCGTACGATTCCCATCGCCACCTACAGCTCGGTGCTGTTGATCGGCGGGTTCTATGCCCTGTCGGTTTGGGCCATGGTGGTTGGCGTAGGCGCGGACAAGATCGTACCGACCTTGCAGGCGCTCCAGGATCCCACCACGTTCATCTACGGCATGTCCGATCACTTTGTCGGCCCACACCTGACCCAGATCATCCGAGTGCTGTTCATGGTCAGCATCTACGCCGGCCTGCTGGCGTTCCACAACGCTGCGGCGCGTTATTTCTATGCCATCGGGCGTGACGGTTTGCTGCACAGCCGGTTGGGCACCACCCATCGCGTGCACCAGAGTCCGCACATGGGCTCGGTCCTGCAGAGCCTGATCGCAGCGGTGGTGGTGCTGATCTTCGCCGCGCTGGACGCCGATCCGATCCTGCAATTGTTCGCCTGGTTCTCCAACCTGGCCACGTTGTGCGTGATCCTGCTCATGGCCCTGACCTCGGCGGCGGTATGGGTCTATTTCCGCTCGCATCCGGAGTTGAAGCTGGGGCTCTGGCGTGGACGGATTCTTCCGGGCTTTTCGTGCCTGGCATTGCTGGCGGTCCTGGCCCTTGCGGTGATGCATTTCGACGTGCTGACCGGCGCCAGCCAACTGTTGTCCTACGGCCTTTGCGCCGTCATTCCCGCCGCGCTGATTGTCGGCGTATTCCTCGCCGCCCGATTGCGCAAGTCCTCGCCCGAGCGGTTCATGGCGTTGGGCAGCCACAAGCTCTAGGGCGCCACGCGACCACGTCAAACCACACAAAAAATTGCGCTGTCGTTCGGGACGGTCCGGCCGCGCGTGAAAGGAAGATGTTATGCACGATTATCAAATGCTCATCAATGGGGCCCGGGTCGACGGCGAAAACGGCCACTTCGATGTGATCAATCCGGCGACCGGCAGCGTGTTCGCCCGTTGCGCGGCCGGTTCCCTGGCCCAGCTGGGCCTCGCCGTCGAAGCGGCGCAGTCGGCCTTTATCGAATGGCGATACAGCAGCCATGAGGATCGCCGCCAGCGCCTGCTGAGCATCGCGGCGGACATCGAACAGGACGCCGAGTCGTTGGCCCGGCTGATTGTCCTGGAGCAGGGCAAGCCGCTGGAACTGGCGTTTTCCGAAGTGATGGGCGCGGTGGCCTGGACGCGTTACGCCGCCGAACAACAGATCCACGTGGAGTTGGTGGAGCAGACCCCGAGCCAGCGCATTGAACTGCACCGCAAGCCGTTGGGCGTCGTCGCATCGATCACGCCCTGGAACTGGCCATTTATGATCGCCGTCTGGCACATCATGCCGGCGTTGCGGGCCGGCAATTGCGTGATCAGCAAACCGTCGAGCCTGACCCCGCTGAGCACTTTGCGCCTGGTGGAGATCATTGCGCGCCATGTCCCTCGGGGCGTGATCAATAGCGTGACCGGCGAACAGGGTTTCGGCAGCGCGATCACTGCCCACGCCGGCATCCAGAAGATCGTCTTCACTGGCTCGACCGCCACCGGCCAAAGCGTGATGCGCGGCGCCGCGGGCAACCTCAAGCGCCTGACCCTGGAACTGGGCGGTAACGATGCCGCCATTGTGCTGCCCGGCACGCCGGTCGAGGCAGTGGCCGAAGACATTTTCCAGGCGGCCTTCCTGAACATGGGACAGACCTGCGCCGCCCTCAAGCGTTTGTACATCCACCAATCCCAGTACGAGGCCTTTGCCGAGGCCCTGACCGTTATCGCCAGGCGTCAGGTGGTGGGTGACGGCCTGGCGCCTGGGGTCACGTTTGGCCCGGTGCAGAACCTCGAACAACTGACACTGGTTGAGGAACTGGTGGCGGACGCCCGTGCCCAGGGGGCGCGGGTGTTGTGCGGCGGTGCCCGTCTGGACCGCCCGGGCTTTTTCTATCCGCCGACGCTGGTCGCCGATGTGACCGACGGACAGCGCCTGGTGGACGAAGAACAGTTCGGTCCGGTGTTGCCCCTGATCGCCTATCAGGATGTCGAGGATGTCCTGCGCCGCGCCAATGCCGGCGACATGGGCCTGGGAGGGTCGGTCTGGGGCCGCGACAGCGAGCAGGCACAGGCATTGGCCAGTCGCCTGGAATGTGGCATGGCCTGGGTCAATTGCCATGCGCAGATCCAGCCGAATACGCCGTTTGGCGGCAGCAAGATGTCCGGGTTCGGCGTCGAGTTCGGCCTTGAAGGGCTGCTGGAGTTTACCGGCCAGCAGCTGCTGTACGTACGCAAGCGTGAAACTGAGTGAGGACTGCAACCATGTACGAGCACTACAAGACAGCGCAGAAGAAATTCTGGCACCCGATGAGTTCTTCGGCGCCAGCCAACCGCTCCAAGACGTTGATCATCGCCCGTGGCGACGGCAACTACATCACCGATATCGAGGGCCATCGCATGCTCGATGGTGTGGGTGGCCTCTGGAACGTGAACGTGGGCCATAACCGGCCTTCGGTGAAGGCGGCCATCGCTGCGCAACTGGACGAACTGGCCTATTACCAGACCTTCGACGGCATCGCCCACCCGCGGGTGTTCGACCTGGCCGAGCGGCTGACGTCGATGTTCGCCCAGGAAAACATGGCGCGGGTGCTGTTCAGTTCCGGCGGTTCCGATGCGGTCGAGACGGCCCTGAAAATGGCCCGTCAATACTGGATCGCCAGCGGCGAGCCAGGGCGCACGCGCTTCCTGTCGTTGCGCAATGGCTACCATGGCGTGCACGTGGGCGGCACCTCCGTGGGCGGCAACGGGGTCTATCACTACAACCACGGGCCGCTGTTGGCCGGTTGTCATCTGCTCGATACGCCGTGGCTGTACCGCAATCCCTGGGACTGCCGCGATCCGGAGGAATTGACCGCTCACTGCATTCGCCAGTTGGAAGACCAGATCGCGCTGCTGGGTTCGCAGACCATTGCCGCGTTGGTCGCCGAGCCGGTGCAAGGTGCCGGTGGCGTAATCGTGCCGCCGGCGCATTACTGGAAGAGGCTGCGTGAAGTCTGTGATCGCCACGGCATCTTGTTGATCGCCGATGAAGTGGTCACAGGGTTCGGCCGCACCGGCTGCATGCTCGGCAGTCGAGGTTGGGGCGTCGCGCCCGACGTGCTGTGCCTGGCCAAGGGCATCACCGCCGGCTACATCCCCATGGGGGCGACGGTGTTCAACCAGCGTATCGCCGATGCCATCGAGAACGGTCCGGGTTTCAGCAGCGTGATCATGCACGGCTACACCTACAGCGGCCACCCGACGGCGTGTGCGGCGGCCCTGGCGGTGCTGGACATCGTCGAAGCCGAGGACTTGCCGGGCAATGCCGGGAAAGTCGGTGCCCAATTGCTGGAGCAACTGCAGCCGCTGACCGAACGTTATGCCGTGGTGGGCGAAGTGCGCGGCAAGGGCTTGATGATCGCCGTGGACCTGGTGGCGGACAAGGTCACCCGCGAGCCGCTGGACCCGGCCAACGGCCTGGCCTCGCGTATCGCCGAGCAGGCGCGCCGCGCCGGCGTACTGGTGCGCCCGATAGGCAACAAAATCGTGATGTCGCCACCGCTGACCCTCACCTCCGACGAGGCCGCCATGATGGTTGGTGCGTTGGACGGCGCGCTCGCCGACTGCCGCTAGCCCGACCAGCCGGCGCAGCGTGCTGCGCCGGCTCCTGAATATAAAGACAGCCTTTGAAGGCGCACCACAAGGAGCTCCCGCCATGCGGAACCTATCGCGTATGGAATTTTTCGGCAGTGGCCTTGCCTGTACGCTGGCGCTCTGCGCCGCGAGTCAGGTCCAGGCCTATGCGTTGTATGCCGATGACGACACTCACCTCGACGCCGACATGCTGGCGGTGTTCGGCCACTTCAACAGTCGCAAGAACTACGACGGCAGGCCCGGCGGTTCAACCTGGCGCGAAGGCTTCATCAAGTATGGCGTCAGCGGCGACCAGGGCCTGGCCGGCCGTGGCAGCGCCTACGGTGCGTTCAGCCTGGTCAGTTCCGCCACCTGGGGCGATGGCGACGCGGCCGGCAATACACTGGGCAGCGAGCGTACGACGAAGATCGAAGACGCTTACCTGGGCTGGCGCTCCGCCGATCTGTTCCCTGTGTTGGGGCAGGACGGTGTCGATATCTCCGGCGGTCGCCAGGTGGTCAAGCTGGGCAGGGGGTTCTTGATCAACGATGACGGGCCGAACCTGGGCAAAGGGCCTGCCAATGGTCGCTTGAATCGCGGGGGGGCCTATTACCTGGCCGCCCGGCATGCGTTCGACCAGACCGCCGTATTGCGTCTGGGCGGGCAGGAGGGGTTGCATGGCAGTGCGGTCTGGCTCAAGTCCGACAACCGTGCCCAGGCCGAAACCGAACTGGCCGCTGGCACGCTGGACTACACCGCCAAGGCCGGGACCTTGGGCTTGACCTGGATCCATGGCCTGGATGTGAGCGAGCAGTGGGCCAGTGACTTCCAGAAGCAACGCAAGGGCATGGATGTCTACAGCATTCGTGGTGAAGGCGACGCGGGCATCGAGAACGCCAGCCTGGCATTCGAGTACGCCTGGCAGGACAAGGACGCCGGCCCGCAGAACGCCTGGTACGCCGAGGCCGGCTACACCTTTGCCGATCTCGCCTGGGCGCCCAAGCTGACGTACCGCTACAGCCGCTATTCGCAGAAGTGGGATTCGCTGTTCACCGGGCAGAGCACGGGTTATGGCACGTGGTTCCAGGGTGAAGTCGCGGGCAATTATGCCGGGCCCTTCAACAGCAACACGGGCATTCATCATGTCGGCCTGACAGCCACGCCGTTGGAAAACCTGACCCTCGGTGCGTTGTACTTCGATTACAACACCGTACGTAAAGACAACGCCCTGAACCTGGATGCCCGTGAGCTGGATGTGTATGCCGAGTGGGCCGTCAACGAGCATTTGATCGTCACCCCGCTGATCGGCCTCTACAAGCCGGATCGGGATGCAGCGACGGGGGGCAATCAAGTGACGGGCAATGGCACCAACGTGTACAGCCAGGTGACGGTGGCTGTGCCGTTCTGAGGCCGGAGTTGTTCGATAAACCTTGTGGGAGCGAGCTTGCTCGCGATGACGGCGGCCCAATCAACACCAATCTCAACTGATCCACCGCAATCGCGAGCAAGCTCGCTCCCACAGGGAATTTGGGGGGAATTCAAATCTTGTAGTCATCCCTCGCCACAGGACACTGGTATCGCTGCACCTCCGGTTTCTAGCCGACGGCAGGCTGGGTATGCATCCGCTCGGCAATCCGCCGGGTGGTGTCCATCACCATTTCAACCACGGTTTCCTGGCGCAGCAGTTTGAAGCTGTGGGTGCTGCCCACGGCCGAAAGGCTGCCCACCACCTCGTCGAGCTCCGGGTTGACGATCGGCGCCGCGATACCGGTGAGGCCCAGGTTGAGTTCGTCGTGGGTCATGCAATAGCCATCCTTGCGGATTTTTTTCGTGGCCTTGGAAAAGCTTGCCCAGTCATGGCCGCTGTCGGGGTCGTTGGCCAGGTGTTCTTCGAACAGGCGTTGCAGGCGCCGACCCTTTTGGAAGGCGATCAATACCTTGGATTGCGCGCCGCGAAAAAACGGCAGTGGTTGGCCGCGGCCGAATGAGAACTGGTAGGTGTCACTGGGTTCGGCGATGTAGGTGTTGATGATACGGCCGTCGTAGAAAACGCTGGCGAACACCGCCAGGCCAGTGGCGTCGGACAGCTCGTGCATCAACTCGCGGCCTGCCACGAGGATCGGGTCGTACTGCCGCATCATCCAGTCCAGCTCAATGATGCGTGGCCCCAGGCCGTAGCTGCCGGCATCCACCCGCACCAGCAGGCCGGCATCGCACAAGTCCTTGACGTAGCGGTACACGGTCGCCCGTGAGAGGCCCATGCGCTCGGCGATGGTCTCGGGGTCGATCTTCAATGTGGCCGGGCCGAAAAGGTCCAGCACACTCAGCATTTTGCTCAGACTGCTCATTTCGCTCCTAAAGGGGGAATGGCGCGTAGGGGGTCGTTGGGTGAGCACTATAGGTAGCCGCGGCGCTGATGAAAAGCCCGCGCGCTCGCTCAGGAGCGCGTTATCACGGTAACTCAATGCTTGAGAAATACAAGCGGATTTCCAGTCGTTTACTCTCACAAAATATGCATTAATCTCAAAATATGATTTTAATGCAGAAAAATATCTTGTTTTGTCGATTGTGCTGTGTGATAAATCTCAGCCACTGCAAACGCTCGATGAAGAGGGCTGGAAATGAATGGTGCGCAACTGATAGTGAAGGCGGCGGTGGCAAGCGGTATCGAATACTGCTTCGCCAATCCCGGAACGACTGAAATTCCCCTGGTGGCAGCCATGGCCAGCGCGCCAGCCCTCAAGCCGGTGTTGTCCTTGTTCGAAGGGGTATGCACCGGTGCGGCGGACGGCTACGGCCGGATTGCCGGCAAGCCGGCGATGACCCTGACTCACCTCGGCCCAGGCTTTGCCAATGGCATTGCCAACCTGCACAACGCCCGTCGCGCCAACACTCCGATCGTCAACGTCATCGGCGATCACGCGTCCTGGCACGTCAATTACGATCCACCGCTGGCCAGTGACATCCAGGCCTTGGCCGGCAGCGTTTCCAAGTGGGTACGGACCTCGCGCACGGCGTCGGGCGTCGGTGAAGATTTCCAGGAGGCGGTGCGTGCCGCCTGGCAAGCCAACGGCCAGATCGCCAGCCTGATTCTGCCGATGGACCTGCAAGCCAACACCGTGCAGCACGAGAAAGCCTTCACAGCATTGCAGGCTCCGGTCCGGCGTTTTGCCGGTGACCGGGTCGAGGCGGTCGCCCAGGCATTGCGCGATGGTCGGCGCCTGGTGTTTATCGTCGGCGACCAAGGCTTGTCCGTCGCCGGCCTGGAAGCGGCGGGGCGCCTGGCGCAACTGCCAGGCGTGCGCCTGTTCGCCGAAACCTTTCCGCGCATGAGTTATCGCGGCGGTGGCCTGCCAGACCTGGATCGCCTGCCTTACTTCCCCGAAGTGGCCATCGAGATCCTTGACCAATACGACGCGGTGGTCTGTGCCGGCGTCCCCGAGCCCATCAGCTACTTCGGCTACGAAGGCATTGCCTCCCGGCTGGCAGAGCGTGAACGCCTGCTGTGTCTGGCCGAGGTGGGGGACGACGTTGCCGGGGCACTCACTGCGCTGGCCGATGCGCTCGAGGCGCCGGCTTATGTGCCCACGCCAACCGGTATCGAACTGCCGCCCGGCGAAGCCACGTTGACACCGCAATCGGTGGGCCAGGTGCTGGCCGCATCGTTGCCGGACGACTGCATCGTTTCGGTGGAAGGCGGCACGTGCGGCTATCCGTTCTTCACCGCTTCGGCCCATGCCGCACGGCATCGGGTCCTGACCAACACCGGTGGGGCCATCGGCCAGGGCATCCCGGTGGGCTTTGGCGCCGCCATGGCCGAGCGTGGCAACAAGGTGTTCTGCCTGCAATCGGACGGCAGTGCCCAGTACACCATCCAGACCTTATGGAGCATCGCCCGCGAGCAACTGCCGGTGGTGATCCTGATCGCGGCCAACCATCGCTACGCCATTTTGCAGAACGAGCTGCGCCGCTTCGGCATGACCGAGCTGGGCCCTGAGGCCCTGAGCCTGACGGTGCTGGACCGTCCGCGCATCGATTGGAAGGCCCTGGCCAAGGGCTACGGCTTGCCGGCCAGCACTGTGCACACCAACGGTGAGTTGCAACGCGCCTTGGCCAACGCCAAGGCCGACGGTGGTCCTTGCCTGATCGAAATGGCGCTGTGAAGGAGCGGATATGAACCCGATTCAATTGTTACCTGCGGTCGAGAAGTTCCTGTCGCAACCGGGGCGTCTGTTTATCGGCGGCACTTGGCAGGACGCCGCCAATGGTCGCCGGTTTGCCGTGGAAAACCCGGCCACTGAACACCCCCTGGCTGAAGTCGCCGAAGGTGGCGAACGCGACGTGGATGCCGCCGTCGCTGCCGCCCGCGCGGCCTTCACGGGGACCTGGGCACAGCAGTCCCCGGCCCAGCGCGGGTTGTTGCTGTTTCGCCTGGCGGAACTGCTCGACCAGCATCGCGAAGAGCTGGCGCAACTGATCACCCTGGAAAACGGCAAGCCGATCGGTGCGGCCCGGGGCGAAGCGGCCAGTGCGGCCAATATCATTCGTTACTTCGCCGGTTGGCCGACCAAGATCGAAGGCAGCACGCTGCCGGTGTCGCCCTCCAGTGGCGCACCGATGCTCAATTACACCTTGCGCGAGCCGGTGGGCGTCTGCGCGTTGATCGTACCGTGGAACTTCCCGCTGACCATGTGCGTGTGGAAACTCGGCCCGGTGCTGGCGACCGGTTGTGTCGCGGTGCTCAAGCCCGCCGAGCAGACGCCCCTGGTTGCCATTCGCCTGGTGCAGTTGATCGAGGCCGCCGGTTTCCCGGCCGGAGTGGTCAACCTGCTCACTGGCCTGGGTGCGCAGACCGGTGCACCGCTGGCCCAGCACCCGGACGTGGACAAGATCGCCTTCACCGGCTCGACCCAGGTGGGACGACTGATCGCCCAGGCGGCCACTGGCAACATGAAGAAGGTCTCCCTGGAACTGGGGGGCAAGTCCCCCAACATCATCCTGCCGGACGCCGACATTGTCCGGGCCGCCAAAGGCGCCGCCGATGGCATTTTCTACAACCAGGGCCAGGTTTGCACCGCCGGATCGCGTCTGTACGTGCACGCCAGCGTCCTCGACCAGGTGCTTGAAGAACTCCAGCGCCACGCGGCCGCCCATGTGTTGGGGCCAGGCCTGGATCCGGCCAGCAGCATGGGCCCACTGGTTTCGGCCCGGCAATTGGGCACGGTGCGTGGCTACCTGCAACGGGGCCAGGAAGAGGGCGCCGAACTGATCTGCGGCGGTGATCGGCCGGCCCACCTGGAGCGTGGTCATTTCATCCGCCCCAGCGTGTTTCTCGACCGCGCCGAGCGCGCCTGTGTCGCCCGGGAAGAAATCTTCGGCCCGGTACTGACCGTCATGAGCTGGACCGAAATCGATGAACTGGTGCTGCGCGCCAACGACTCGCCTTACGGCCTGGCGGCCGGTCTCTGGACCCGTGACTTGCGCTCCGCCCATCGCGTGGCGGCGCAGTTGAAGGCCGGTTCGGTGTGGATCAACTGCTGGAACGTCGTCGACCCGGCCTCGCCATTTGGCGGCTACAAGCAATCCGGCTGGGGTCGGGAAATGGGTAAGAACGTGATCGATGCCTACACCGAAACCAAAAGTGTCTACGTCGATCTGGCCTGAACCGAATAATCACAAGAGGAACTGTTATGGATCTGGAATTGCAAGGCCGCGTGGCGATCGTCACCGGCGGCGGTATGGGCATCGGCAAGGAAGTCGCACGCTTTTTGTCCCAGGAGGGTTGCAAGGTGGTGATCTGTGCGCGGCGCATGGAGTTTCTCCAGCAAGCCGCCGAGGAAATCACCGCCGAGACCGGCAACGAAGTGCTGCCGCTGTACTGTGACACCAACCAGATGTCGGCGGTGTCCGACATGGTCGAGGCGGCCCACAAGCACTTCGGCCGCATCGACATCCTGGTCAACGGCGCCGCGGCACCGTCCGGCGTGGTGCGCAATGACATCGAACATGCCGGCGACGACGAGTTGCTCTCGGACCTCAACACCAAGGTGATCGGCTATTTCCGTTGCGCCAAGGCGGTGACCCCGCACATGAAGGCCGGTGGCTTCGGTCGCATCATCAACATCGGTGGCTTGACCGGGCGTGGCAGCAAGGTCCTCTCGGGCATGCGCAACCTGGCCATCGCCCACATGACCAAGACGCTCTCCGACCAACTGGGCCCTTCCGGCATCACCGTCAACCTGATCCACCCCGGCGTGGTCGACACCCCGCACATCCAGGAGCTGTACGAGCGCGAAGGGGTCAAGCAGGGCAAGACGCCTGAGCAGGTGGAGCAGGGCTACATCGACGCGACGCCGATCCGGCGCACCCTGGCACCCATCGAAATGGGCTGGCTGATCGGTTTCCTTGCATCCCCCAAGGCAGGTGCCGTGACCGGGGAATCCATTGGCATCGACGGCGGCTTGACCCGTGGCATCTTCATTTGAGGAGCAGCAGTGATGAGTAACGGAACCCTTTTGGTCGCCACCGTAGGGCAAGCGGTGATCCGCAGCGCCGACGATGGCCGTACCTGGCATCGCCTGGGCCTGGGCCAGGACCTGGAATTCGATGCGATCACCCGATCCCTGAGTTTCCATCCGGCTACGCCCGAGGTGATCTACGCCGGCACCGACGTCGGCCTGTGCGTCAGCCGTGATACCGGCGGCCATTGGCAGCAGGTGGATTCGCCGTTCAACGGGCAGACCGTCTGGAAGGTGGCCGTGGATCCCCAGGATGCACAGCGCATTTTCGTGGGCACCGGTGCGCCTTCGCGCGCCGTGCTGTGGCGCACCCTCGACGGTGGCCAGCACTGGGATCGTGCCCCCGTGGAGATCCCGGAGTTCTGCGACGGCGTCAGTCGCCCACGCCTGCTGGCTTTCGCCTACGATCCGACGGACCGCAACCAGCTCTGGTTCGGCCTGGAGGAGGGCGGGTTGTTCCACAGCCGTGACGGGGGCGAGAGCTGGACCCGTGTCGATGATCGCTTGTTGTGGGACTTCAACTCGGACGTGCACAACATCGTGGTCCTGCCCAACCATGGGCAGAAGGTCATCGTCGTGGTGTGCGTCAACGCCGTTTACCGCAGCCTCGACGAGGGGCAGACCTGGACCGGCATCGTCGCCCGGGAAGCCTTCGGTCTGTATTACGTGCGCGCCATGAATGCACCGTTGGGCGGCGAGGATACGCTCTACCTGAGCATCTCCGACGGCACCCCAGGCACGACCAGCAAGGTCCTGGTTTCCCGGGATGCCGCCCTCAGTTGGGAAGTGCTGCCGCTGCCGCAACAACCCAACTCCTGTGTCTGGGCGATTGCCTTGAACCCTGCCGACCCTCGCCAGATCGTCGCCGGCACCAAGTACGGGCATCTGTTCACTTCCGAGAACGGCGGTGACGGCTGGCAGAAGCAGTGGCGTGAATTCAGTGAAATCGCTGATGTGCTCTGGACCCCCGCCGTGGCGCAAATCAAGTCCGGGCATCAATCCATCATCAAGAAAAACTGAGGTATCGCGCGATGAAAGTCGAAGTCGTTCGTACTCACCTGTCGTTGTTCGTGAGCGACCCGGAAGTGTCGGCCCGCTGGTACGCCGATGTGCTGGGCATGCATGAAAGCGCCCGGGGTGAAAGCTGGATCATGATGGCGTTTGGTGCCAAGCATCACGACATCGCGTTGCTCCGCGCAGAGCCCGGGGCTCACCAGGGCGGCCTGGGTTTGCAGCACTACGGGCTGGAGATCGCGGGCGACATGACCACTCTGCGCAAGCTCTACGGCATGTTGCTGAACAAGGGCGTCGAGGTGGTGAAGATCACTGACCACGAGATCGGCAACGGCGTGTACTTCAACGACCCCGATGGCAATCGCATGGAGTTTTTCCTCGAGTCCGAACACGACGACGAGCGCGGCAAGGCCCGCTTCAAGGCCGCTGGGGCCCCCAGCCGGCATTTCGATCTCGACCCACTTTAAAGAGGCAAGTCTGATGAAAACCGCGAATTTCGCCAGTTACCACATCCGCAAATGGTACAGCTTCGTCGAGGAAACCCTGGCCAACGAAACCGGCCAGTTGGCCGATGGCGAGCCGCTGTTCAAGTACGCCATTGGGGCGGTGATCGCCAACCCTTATGCCGGACGTTTCAGCGAAAGCCTGGCCGAGTTGATAGAGCCGTCACCCTTGCTGGGCCAGGAGTTTGGCCGGCGTATCCAGGCCCTGGCCGGCGAGCGTGAGATTGTCAGTTATGGCAAGGCGTGCCTGGTGGGCAGCCAGGGCGAGTACGAGCATGGCAATGCGTTGCTGACCAATCCGGCGGCGGATCCGATCCGTGTCGCATTGGGCGGTGGCAAGTCCTGGGTGCCCTCCACCGGCAAGCGTGGCGGGCCTGGCGTGACCATCGACGTACCGCTGGCCCACAAGGACGCGCTGTATGTCCGCTCCCATTACGACAGCATTTCCCTGTCGTTCGGCGATGGTCCCTCGGCCGACGAGTTGATCATCATCTGGGCCTTCGCCACGCGCGGGCGTTTGCATGCACGTCTGGGTGGTCTGCAAGCCGCTGACGTCAAGGGCAATGACGGCCTGTATTGAGGTGCGCTGACGTGGGAAGCCAACGAATGTCTGCAAACAGCCAGTTCTTCACCAATCGTTCGGGGATGCGCCTGCACTACTTGTCGTGGGGCAATGCGTCAGGCATTCCCGTGTTGCTGCTGCATGGGCTGCGGGCCTATGCCCAGACCTGGGCGTCCCTGGCCAATGCCTTGGGCGAGCAATTCTGTTGCCATGCCCTGGACCAGCGCGGCCGTGGCGACAGCGATTGGGCGGAGGCTTCCAGCTACCGGACGGAAGCCTATGTCAGCGATCTGGAAGATTGGGTCACGCACCTGGGGCTGGAGCGTTTCGTCCTGGTCGGGCATTCCCTCGGCGGCACCAATGCGCTGGAGTATGCCCGGCTCAATCCTGGACGCCTGCAAGCCCTGGTGATCGAAGACATTGGCCCCGGCTCGTCGATCAGCGGCGACGGTGCCGAGCGCATCCGTCGCGAAATGAACCAGACGCCCCTGTCGTTTCCCGACTGGGAAAGTGCCGCGCAATTCTGGCGCCGCTCACGTCCCGGTCTGTCCGCCCAGGGGCTGGCGTCCAGGTTGACCCATTCGATGAAGGAAACCCCGACAGGCATCGGCTGGCGTCATGATCAGGCCGGAATTGCCCAGGCGCGCCTGAGCATCACCCCGACCGATCTGTGGCCGGCGGTCCGGGCACTGGATTGCCCGACGCTGTTCATCCGTGGCGCGCGTTCCGATTTTCTGCCCGAGGCGACCCTGGAGGCCATGAAGGAGGCCAATCCACGCGTGCATACAGCGCAAATCGCCGACGCCAGCCATTATGTCCATGACGACCAGGAGGACACGTTCAACCGTGTCGTCATGGATTACTTGCACGACCAATGCCTACAACCACAACAACAAAGCGGTGAATAACGATGAAGCAGGAGAAAACCCAGGTTGTCATCGTGGGCGGCGGCCCGAACGGGATCACGGCCGCTCATTACATGGGGCTGTACGGTATCGACTGCATCGTCCTTGAATTGGCTGACGGCGTCCTGCCGTATCCTCGCGCGGTGGGCATGGATGACGAGGCACTGCGGGTGTTGCAGGGCATCGGCATCGCCGAACTGGCCGCGCGCGACATGATCTGCAACGTGCCCCTGCGTTACTACAATGCGCGAGGCGTCTGTTTTGCCGAGGTCAAGCCGAGCACGGCGAACTATGGCTGGCCGATGCGCAACATCTTCATGCAACAGTTGCTTGAAACGACATTGCGCGAGCAGTTGGGCAAACACGCCAGTGTCGAGTTGCGCCAGGGCCATGAAATGCTCGACCTGGAGCAGGATGCCGAGGGTGTGACCTTGCAGGTGCGCGATGCCCGGGGCGAGCTCTATCAACTGCAGGCGCAGTACGTGATCGGTGCCGATGGCGGACGCTCCAGCGTGCGCAAGAAACTCGGCATCGAACTGCTGGGGCTGACCCATCCGCGCAAATGGGTGGTGATCGATACGGCCAACGACAGCCTGGATGCACCTTATACGGCGTTGCATGCCGACCCCCAGCGACCTTTCGTCTGTATCTACCTGCCGTATCAGCAGCGGCGCTGGGAGTTCATGCTCCTGGAGGGCGAAGACGAAACCCGGATGTGCGAAGAGGCGACGATCCGGGACTTGATCCGTGGGCATATCGGCGACGCGGTCGACCAGCTGGAAATCATCCGGATCCGCGCCTACACCCACAACTCCCGGGTCGCGGCGCGCTTTGTCCAGGGCCGTGTGGCATTGGTGGGGGACGCGGCGCATATTTCCCCGCCCTGGGCCGGGCAGGGGCTCAATTCGGGCTTGCGTGATGTCGCCAACGTCAGTTGGAAGCTCGCCGCGATTCTCCAAGGGCGGGCGTCGCCGACGATCCTGGCCAGTTACGACCAGGAGCGCCGTGGGCATGCGACCGATCTCATCGCGTTGGCCGACAACATGGGCGCCGTCCTGGGGCTGACCAACCCGTTGATGGCGGGTGTACGGGACTGGTTGTTCCAGGCCGTCAACAGCGTCGACAACCTGCGTTCGCACTTGCTGGAATTCAAGTTCAAGCCCAAGGCGACCATCACCAAGGGCCTGGTGTATCACGAGCGCGCCGAGCTGCATGAGGATGATCTGGTCGGGCAGTTGTTCATCCAACCGTCCATCGAAGATGCCCAGGGCCAGCGCCGACGCCTGGACGAGGTGCTGGGGCATTCCTATGCGGTGCTGGGGTATCGGGTCAATCCGAACGAACAACTCAGCGAAGAAACCGCCGCCTGGTGGGCGCGCTGGGAGACGCGCTTCATCCAGATCAATCGCTCGCGCAGTGGCGTGGGGCGCAACCAACCCTTGTCGGCCAGCGGGGCCATTTGTGTCGAGGATGTCGATAACCGCCTCGGCGAATGGTTTGCCAAAGTGCGTGATTGTGTCGTGGTGGTGCGGCCGGATCGGTTCGTGGCCGCGATCACCACGCCCGAGCGGCTCGAGGGCGTGTTGCGCAAACTGGCGGAGCAACTCTCATGAGCCGCGAAGATCATCTGTTGGTCCGGCTTCACGATGCCGCGCAGGCCGTGCACGCCTTGCCTTCGTTGGAGCCACAGGCCGTCGACCTGCCGATGGGCTACACCTTGCAGCGCGAGGCGCTGCGTCGGCGCCAGGCCGGTGGTGAGCGCTTGACCGGATGGAAAGTGGCCTTCGCCGGCCGCGCCGCCCAGGACCGTTTCGGTATTGATGAGCCGGTCTTGGGCGCACTGACCGATGCCATGGTCGTGGAACCCGGCCGTGGGGTGTCGCTTGCGCGGCTGATCCAGCCGAAGTTGGAAATCGAGCTGGCGTTTGTCCTGGGGCGTACGCTGGTGCCCGGTTTCTACAGCGACGAGGACATCCTCGCCGCGGTGTCCGAGATCGCGCCGGCATTCGAAATTGCCGATTGTCGCTGGCAGGGCTGGCGTTTCGGCGTCGGCGCGTTTCTTGCCGACAATGCCGCCGCGGGGCTGTATTGCCTGGGGCCGCGGGTCAGGTTCCATCCCGAGCAATTGGCCCACCTGAACTATCGCCTGGCGTGCGATGGGGTGCCCTGTGGCGAGGGCAATGCCCAGGCGCGCGAAGACACGCCCCAGGCCAACCTGTGCTGGCTGGTCCGGCGCTTGCTGGCCGACGGGCAGTGCGTTGAAGCGGGCCAGGTGGTGCTGTCCGGCGCTTTGTTGGCACCGTTGGAGATCAAGGCCGCCGAGTATCGGTTGTACATGCTTGGCATGGAACTGGCTTTGGTTTTCCGGCAGTAAGCACCGTTCACCCAAAGGAGCCCGTGGTGAGGGAGCTTGCTCCCGCTTGAGTGCGAAGCGCTCACAAAAATGGGTCTGCTGCGCAGCCCAGCGGGAGCAAGCTCCCTTGCCACGGGTTTTAGAGGTCCTTGAACAACGGTACCAGGCAATAAACGCAGGGCCACCGAGGAACAATGATCATGTTCGCCGAAGTCCGTACCTTCAATGATCCTCAGCAACACGCCGGTTCGATCCTGGGCTGGCAACAAGTCTATGACCAGCTCGGGCGTGGATGTCTTTCCAGCGAGCTGCGCCAGGTGTGCGCCGAACGTTTCCAGATTTTCCAGGAGGTGCTGGATAAACGCGTGGTGCAGCACGGTTGCGCGCCAAAAGGGCGCTTGTGCATCGCCATGTCGCTGGGCGGTGCGCCGGTGGTCCAGGGGCACCAGGTGGGCGCCCACAGCGTCGTGTTGTTGCGCGATGGCGAGGACTTCGTCTTGCACGCCCCGGAGGGCATGCATTTCTTCGCGGCCAATGTCGACACGGTGCGGTTCGCCAAGCTGGCGGCCTACGAACTGTCGAGCGAACAGCTCAAGCGTTTGAAAAACGTGTCCCAGGTCAGCGTGGATGAGGTGGTACTGCGCCGCGTGCAACAACGCATCCACCCACTGTTTCGTCGCCTTTTGGAACAGGCGGACGCCGTCAATCCCGCCTCGGAAAAAATCCTCGAAGACGTTCTGCTCAATGCCTTTCTCGACCTGTTCAGCCACGCCTCGGACGAGGTGCGTGGCCGACGCGGCAACTTTGCCGTCAGTGCCTACCTGGTCAAGCGTTGCCAGGAGCTGGTCGTCGCCAGTGCCGATGTGCCCTTGAGCATTCTCGACTTGTGCGAGCAATTGCGAGTCAGCCGCAGGACCCTGCAGAACAGTTTCCAGGCGGTGACCGGAATGCGCCCGGTAGAGTACCTGCGCAACCTGCGGCTCAATGCCGTGCGCCGCCGTTTGATCACGACCCGTGCGGCGGCGCAGAACGTCAGTGAGATCGCCGTGGAGATGGGGTTTTTCCACCTGAGCCATTTTGCGTTCCATTATCGGGCGCTGTTTGGCGAGTCACCTTCGGATACGCCCAGGGCGCCGGCGTGATGAGCCGTCGTTTGCGGTGTTACCGAAGCGCCATCCTGCACCTATAAAGCGCAACCGCTGAGCTGTTTGGTAGCACACGGCTGGCCTCCCGCTTGTGGCAGGGCTCACGGCAGCCAGTCATTTTTCCTCGGTAAATTCCTTCAAATCAAACGCTTGCACGATTGCGTGAGAAGTTGGCACGCATTCTGCCTTTTTGAATCCGTGGATAATTGGATACAAAAATGCAGAAGGTGCTGCCATGCAATTTGCTCCGACATACGCTGAACGCCCGCCCATGACCGCCGAGGAGGAGGCCTACAACTTCCTGCTCGATGCCATTTGTGGCGGTCGGTTACGCAAGGGCGACCGGCTGATCGCCGAGGACATTGCCAACGAGATCGGCATGAGCCGGATGCCGGTGCGCGAGGCCTTTCGCCGTCTGGATGCTCAGGGCCTGGTGACCCTGCGGCCCAATCGCGGGGCGATTGTCAGTGGCCTGGACATCGATGAGTTGCACGAAGTCTTCGAAATGCGCAGCGCCCTGGAAGGCCTGGCGGTCCGTGTCGCGACAGCAAGAATTGGCGAGCGCCAGTTGGCCGCCTTGGAGCGCTTGCTGGACGAGATGGACGACTACCGCGAGGAAAGCGCCGAGTGGGTCAGCCGCCATCGCGCCTTCCATGAATACCTGTGCAGCCTCAGCGGTCGCCCGCGACTGCTCAAGCAGATCAGCGCGCTTTATTCCCTGATCGAAGCGCCCATGCGCCTATGGCTGCAGCATGTGGAAAAGCCGCTGAGTGCGCGTCAGGAGCACATGTTGATTCTCGATGCCCTGCGTGCGGGCGATGCCGAGAAGGCCGAGGCGGTGGTGCGTGGGCACATCGAAGGCACCGTTCCTGAATTGATCGAGTTCCTGCAATCGAAAAAATAACGAGAGCAGGCCCCGAGCCTGCCCGTGTTCTGACTTTGAGTACTGCCCGTTACCTACTGAACTGGAGTGTCTGGTCATGCATAAGCCTCGCCTGTTGGTTGCCGCTTTATCATTGAGTTTCTGTGCGCAGTGGGCGGTTGCCGCGCCCGTTGTCCCGGAGCGTTTGCTCAAAGTCGACAAACTCGTCTACTGCTCAGGCATGGATTCGCCGCCGCTGGTGTCTTTTGACGAGGCGCAGAAACCCAAGGGATTGACCGTGGACCTGGGGCTGGAAATCGCCAAGCGCCTGGGTGACAAGAAGGTGGAGTGGCGGGTCATTCCCTTTTCCGGATTGCTCCCCGCGTTGCTGGCCCGCCAGTGCGACATGATCGTCGATCAGCTGTTTGACAAGCCCGAGCGCCGCGAGGTGATCGACATCGTCAACTACATGTATTCCAGCCAGGCGGTGGTGGTGCCCAAGGGCAATCCGAAGGGCCTCAAGACACTGCCGGATCTCTCCGGGCACAAGGTCGCGGTGCTCAACGGTTCCACCATCAAGACCCTGCTCGACGCCGAGAACGAAACCCTGGCCAAGGCCGGCAAGCCGGCGATGAAGCTGGTGGTCTACAACACCGACACCGATGCCTTCCAGGCCCTGCGCATCAGCCAGGTCGACGCCTACGGCACCACCGTGGAAACCGCCGGTTACTACGCGGCCATGGCGCCCGATCTGTTCGAGGAAGGGGTGCCGGCCTTCAGCCGGATCCTTACCGGCCTGGGCATTCGCAAGGACGATCCACAACTGACCGCCGCCGTGCAGCAGGTGATCGGCGATATGCGCAGCGATGGCAGCTACAGCCAACTGCTTGGCAAATGGCATGTCGCCAGTGACACACTTGATTGAGGTGAACCATCGATGAATTTCAATTGGGATGTGTTCTGGCAGTACCTGCTGCAGCCCAGTGGGGTTTATCTCACCGGGCTCTGGCTGACCTGCCTGATCAGTGTGCTGGCGATGCTGCTGGGCTGTGCCCTGGGGCTGGCCGCCGCGTTGCTGCGGTTGTCGAGCAACCCGTTGCTGCATTTGCCGGTGCGCTTTTACGTGTGGCTGATGCGCGGCACGCCGTTGCTGGTGCAGATCGTCTTTCTCTACACCGCGCTGGCCGCCGGCGGGATTTTCCGCTTCGAAGACATCGACCTGTTCGGCCTGGTGATCCCCGGCAATATCCAGGCGGCGATCATCGCCCTGGGCCTCAACGAGGGGGCCTACATGGCCGAGATCATACGCGCCGGCATTGGCGCGGTGGACAAGGGCCAATACGAGGCCGGGCGCTCCCTGGGCATGACCTTCGCCAAATTGATGCGCCGCATTGTCCTGCCTCAGGCGTTCCGGGTCATCGTTCCGCCGCTGGGCAACGAGTTCAACGTGATGCTCAAGAACACCACGCTGGTCAGTGTGATCGGCGTCCAGGAACTGTTGCTCAGTACCCAGATGGTCACGTCGGCGACGTTCCGGGTGTTCGAACTGTACCTGGTGGTGGCGATCTACTTCCTGTTACTGACCACGTTGTGGGGCTTTTTCCAGCGCTGGCTGGAGACCCGTTTCGGCCAGTCGGATCGGCCTTCGTCGCCACCGCCGGCGTCGACGCGAATGTTCGGTCGCAGCACCTTGAATCTGCTGAGGGCACGTTAACCATGGCGCATAAAAGCGAAGAGCTGATCATCGAGGCGCTGGATGTTCACAAGTCCTTCGGCGAGCTGCAGATTCTCAAGGGCATTTCCCTGCAAGTGCGGCGTGGCGAAGTGGTGGTGCTGATCGGTGCGTCGGGCTCCGGCAAGACCACTTTCATTCGTTGCATCAATCTGTTGGAAGACATCCAGGGCGGACGCATCCGCGTCAATGGCCGGGCCATGGGGTATCGCGAGCGGGCCGACGGCAGCCTGGTGCGTGAGTCGGAGCGCAACATCGCCCGGCAGCGGCGGGACATCGGCATGGTGTTCCAGCGCTTCAACCTGTTCCCCCACATGACCGCCCTGGAGAACATCATCGAGGCGCCCATCCAGGTGCTCGGGGTGTCGCGTGCCGCTGCGTTGGAACAGGCCCGCGGGTTGCTGGAGCGGGTCGGCCTGGCGGACAAGGCCGATCACTACCCGTCGATGCTCTCCGGCGGCCAGCAACAGCGGGTGGCGATTGCCCGGGCCCTGGCCATGAAACCCCAGGCCATGCTGTTCGACGAGCCCACCAGCGCCCTCGACCCGGAGACCGTCGGCGAGGTGCTGCAAGTGATGAAGGAGTTGGCCGAGGAGGGGATGACCATGGTCGTGGTGACCCACGAGATGGGCTTCGCCCGGGAAGTGGCCGACCGTGTGGTGGTCCTGGACCAGGGCGAGCTTATCGAGCAAGGGCCGCCGGAGCAGATCTTCTGTCACCCCATTCACCCGCGGACCCGGGCTTTTCTCAGCCGGGTGCTATGACCCCTGCAAGGTTGTCTAGCCCCCTGAGTCCGGTCAATCAATTCCCGTATTGAAGAGTCTTCGCCATGCTGACATTTTCTGCCCACGAATACCCTTATCCATCCCAGCGCCAGAGCGTTTTCGCCCGTCGGGGCATGGTCGCCGCGTCCCAGCCCCTGGCGGCCCAGGCGGGCATCGAGATCATGCAAAAAGGCGGCAATGCCATCGACGCCGCCATCGCCACGGCAGCAGCGCTGACGGTGGTGGAGCCCACTGGCTGCGGCATCGGCGGTGACGCCTTCGCCCTGGTCTGGTGCAAGGGCCAGCTACACGGCCTCAACGGCAACGGTCATGCGCCGGCGGCCTTGAGCATCGAGGCGGTCAAGGCCGCCGGTCATGGGCAGATGCCGATCCATGGCTGGACACCGGTGACCGTTCCGGGCTGTCCATCGGCTTGGGCGCAGTTGTCGCAGCGCTTTGGCAAGCTGCCCTTTGCCGAGCTGCTGCAACCGGCCATCAGCCTGGCCCGGGACGGCTTTGCGCTGTCGCCGGTGGTTGCCCATCAATGGCAGATCGCGCTGAACGAGTTCACGCCCCATCGCGATGCCGCCCTGGAGGCCTGGTTCGAGACTTTCCTGATCGAAGGCCGGGCGCCCCGGGCCGGGGAGATTTTTCGCAACCCGGCCCAGGCGCGCACGCTCCAGGAACTGGCCGACACCGGCTGCGAAAGCCTCTATCGCGGGGCGTTGGCCGAGCGCCTGGACGCCCACTCCCGGGCCAGCGGCGGCTACCTGCGTGCCTCGGACCTCAGGGATTATCGCGCCCAGTGGGTCGACCCGATCCACGTCAATTACCGAGGCGTGGATGTCTGGGAAATCCCGCCGAGCGGGCAGGGCCTGGTGGCCTTGATGGCGCTGAAGATTCTGGAAGGTTTCGACTTCGATCAGCGTGACAGCCAACAGACCTGGCATCGTCAACTGGAAGCGATGAAGTTGGCCTACAGCGACGGCCTGCACTACATCACCGACCCCCTGCACATGCGCGTGGCGGTGGCTGACCTGCTCAGCGATGACTACAGCGCCCACCGGCGCGGACAGATCGGTGAACAGGCCCGACCGCCCAAGCCCGGCGACCCCCACGCCAGCGGCACGGTGTACCTGGCCACCGCGGATGGGGAGGGCAACATGGTCTCGTTCATCCAGAGCAACTACCACGGGTTCGGCTCCGGCGTGGTGCTGCCCGACAGCGGAATTGCCCTGCAGAATCGCGGGCAGGAGTTCAGCCTCGATCCGAGCCACGCCAACTGCCTGGCCCCGGGCAAGAAAACCTTCCACACCATCATTCCCGGGTTCCTTACCCGTAATGGCGAGCCCCTCGGCCCCTTCGGCGTGATGGGCGGCTACATGCAGCCCCAGGGGCATGTGCAGATGGTCATGAACCTGGTGGATTTCGGCCTGAACCCGCAAGCGGCCTTGGACGCACCGCGTTGGCAATGGCTGGGAGACATGAAGGTCGGGATCGAACACGGGGCTTCACGGGACCTGGCCAATGCCCTGGCGCGACGGGGGCATGAGGTTCAGATCGCCAGCGACCTGACCGACTATGGGCGCGGCCAGATCATCCTGCGCGACCCGATCAGTGGTGTGCTGTGCGGCGGGACCGAGCCCCGGGCGGATTCGCATATTGCTGTGTGGTGATGAGCTCAGGCAAACGGTTTTCACTCATCGGCTATTCCTGAGTGGATCTTGATGACGACCTTGCCCTTGGACCGTCCTTGCTCGACATAATCCAGGGCATCGGCCGTCGCGTCGAAGGCGAAGGATCGGTCAACCACCGGCTTGATGCTGCCGGACTCGACGAGGGTGGCGATCTCGCGCAGTTGAGGACCACTGGCGCGCATAAACACGAAGGCGTAGCTCACACCCGTTCGGCGCGCCTTGCGGCGTATGCCACTGCTCAGCAGGCCCATGATCAGCCGCAGCGGCCAGGAAAATCCCTGGGCCTGGGCGAACTGTGGGGTGGGTGGTCCCGAGATGGAAATGAGTTGGCCACCGGGTTTGAGGATCTTCAGCGACTTCTCCAGTTCATCGGCGCCCAAGCTGTTCAACACGACGTCATAGTCCTGCAGCACGCTTGAGAAATCCTGCTGTTTGTAATCGATGACAACGTCCGCTCCCAGCGCCTTGACCCAAGGCACATTGGCGGTGCTGGTGGTGGTCGCAACGAAGGCACCGAGGTGTTTGGCCAGTTGGATGGCGAGGGTGCCGACGCCACCTGAACCGGCGTGGATGAACACCTTTTGGCCTTTCTTTACCTGGGCGGTTTCAACCAGCACCTGCCAGGCCGTCAGGGCGACCAAGGGCAGGGCGGCGGCTTCCTCCTGGCTGACGTTCGTGGGTTTCAGGGCCAGGGCATTTTCGTTCACTGCAATCTGCTCGGCGAAGGTGCCGATGTGCCCGTCCGGGACGCGGGCATAGACTTCATCCCCCGGTTTGAAATGCTCGACACGGGATCCCACCCGCATCACGACCCCGGCCACGTCATGCCCCAATACCAAGGGAAACGAGTAGGGCAGGATCAGCTTGAATTCGCCTTTGCGGATCTTTGAGTCCAGGAGGTTGACGCTGGCGGCATGCACGCGGACCAGAACATCGTGGTCAGCCACTGCTGGGGCCGGTATGTCGCCCATACGGCCACTGTGCTTGGCGTAGCGGTCGATTAAAAATGCCTTCATGGTGCTTTGCTCTCATAAGGGATGCTGCGGACGGGTCACCCGGCCAGGCATCCAGGAATGCCAGCGCTGTCCTTCGCGCTGGCGCCCGCTGAACGATGATTACGCCAGGTCTTGATAGCGCTCGGCAACCTGGGACTGCTTGATTTGCCCGAGCAGGCCTTGGCGCGCCGCCTGCAAGGCATCCCAGCGTGCCTCTTCCTGCAGCGGCGGGATGGTCACCGGCTCGCGACGGTCAAAACCGACCAGCGCGGCGTCGACCAGGTCACCGACTTCCATGACTTCATTCAAGGTGTTGATATCGATGCCCGCGCGCTCCCAGATCTCGGTACGGGTAGCGGCCGGCAGGACGGCTTGCACGTAGACGCCTTTAGGCGACAGTTCCAGGCTGAGTCCTTGGGAGAGAAACAGCACGAACGCCTTGGTCGCGCCGTAGACCGACATGCCGAATTCCGGTGCCAGGCCGACCACGGAGCCGATGTTGATGATCGCACCGTCACCCGCCTTGACCAGGCGTGGGGCGATGGCGCTGGCCAATCGAACCAGCGCGGTGGTATTGAGCGACACGAGGTTCGCGACGCTGTCGGTCGACTGCTCGATGAAGGTGCCGGACTGGGCGGCGCCGGCGTTGTTGACCAGGATACCGATGCTGGCGTCGTCCCGCAGCCGGGCTTCGACAGTCGTCAGGTCGCTGATCTGGGTCAGGTCGGCCTGGAGAATGTCGACGGCAACAGTGTGTTCGCTGCGCAGCTTGGCGGCCAGGGCTTGCAGGCGCGCGCCGTCGCGGGCCACCAGGACGAGATTGTGGCCGCGTTGCGCAAAGCGCTGGGCATAGACTGCGCCGATGCCGGTGGAGGCGCCAGTGATGAGAACGGTTGTGCGAGTGTCCATGGGTGATTCTCTTCTTCAGGGATTGATGAGTGAATCGCGCGCTGTTGTCCAGGCGCTCAGTTGGGGTCGGGGCAGTGTTACCGCGCGCTGGATTGCGCGAGCGTTGGGTAGTCGATGTAGCCCGCCGCACCGCCGCCGTAGAGGGTGGCGGGATTGAACGCCGACAGCGGCGAGCCGGTTCTGAGTCGCTCCACCAGGTCTGGGTTGCCAATGAACGGCCGGCCAAAGGCGATCAGGTCAGCCTGGTCTTCGGCGAGTCGGGAAGTGGCCAGGTCCAGGTCGTAGCCGTTGTTGGCGATGTAGGTGTTATTGAAGCGCTGGCGCAACGCGGCGAAGTCGAAGGGCGCAACATCGCGCGGCCCGCCCGTCGCGCCTTCGACCACGTGCAGGTAAACGATGTCCAGGGCGTTGAGCTGGTCGACCAGGTAGTCGAACTGGGCTTGTGGCGCGCTGCTGGACACGCCATTGGCCGGCGACACAGGCGAAATGCGCAGGCCGGTGCGTTCGGCGCCGACTTCTTTCACGACGGCCGCGGTCACTTCCAGCAGCAGGCGAGCACGGTTTTCAATCGAGCCACCGTAGGCATCGGTGCGCACGTTGGCGCCGTCCTTGAGGAACTGGTCCAGCAGATAGCCGTTCGCGCCGTGGATCTCTACGCCGTCAAATCCTGCCGCGATGGCGTTCGCTGCCGCCTGGCGAAAATCGTTGACGATCCCGGGCAATTCGCTGATGTCCAGCGCTCGCGGTTCGGAAACGTCCTGGAAACTGTTGTTGACGAACACCTTGGTCGCCGCACGCAAGGCGGAGGGGGCCACGGGCGCGGCGCCGTTCGCTTGCAGGTCGACGTGGGAAACCCGCCCGACATGCCACAGTTGCAGGAAGATCCGCCCGCCTTTGGCATGCACGGCATCGGTCACCTTGCGCCAGCCGTCGATCTGCGCCGATGTGTAGATCCCGGGGGTGTCCTGGTAACCCTGCCCCTGCTGGGAAATCTGTGAGGCCTCGGAGATCAGCAGGCCGGCGGACGCTCGCTGGCTGTAGTAAGTGGCCGCGAACTCGCTCGGTACAAAACCTTGCCCCGCACGGTTACGTGTCAGCGGTGCCAGGACCACTCGGTTGGAAAGCGTGAGACTACCCAGCTTGTGAGATGTGAACAGATTCTGATCGGTCATGGCGTCTTGTTTCCGTGGGTTTGGATAAGAATTGCGTGCAACCTGCCGAGGTGAGCGCGGCTTTTCATTAGGATGATGACCGAAATCTAAACTGTCAATGAATTTGATTATGCTCGACATCTATGTATGATGTGAGCGTGATTTTCGAGCGGCACGAGGAGTTAAAAAATGCGGGTAACCAAGGCCCAGGCCCAGGCAAATCGGGAGCACATCGTCGAGACGGCGTCTGTCTTGTTCCGCGAGCGAGGCTTTGACGGCGTGGGTGTGGCGGATCTGATGGCGGCCGCCGGTTTCACCCATGGCGGTTTCTACAAGCATTTCGGCTCCAAGGCCGACCTGATGGCCGAAGCGGCCGCGCGCAGCCTTGCGCAATCGCTGACCAACAACGCGGGTCTCGATGTGCCTGGGTTCGTCAATCTCTACGTGTCCCGGGATCACCGTGACGCCCCGGGCGGTGGTTGCACCATGGCGGCACTGTGCGGGGACGCTGCCCGTCAATCGCCCGAGCTGAAGGCGACTTTTTCCAGCGGCATCGAAAATATGCTGGCGGCGCTCGCGAGTCGGTACGAGACCGGGCAAGACGCGCCGCAGGCAGAGGTCAGGGCGAAAATGCTCGACATGTTGGCCCATGTCGTCGGCGCGATCATGTTGTCGCGGGCCTGCCCGGACGATTCCGCCCTGGCTGATGAAATCCTCGAGGTCTGCCGCGCCCGGATCATCGCATCACTGCCGCCATCGCCCGCGCAGCAGCCTTGACGGATACCGGTTGGCCTTATAGCGACGCCCTGACCACCAGTGGGCAATCCACCGGCTGGGCGCCCGTCAGTTCGAGGGTCTCGATCAGGTGCCGGGCCGCCTGGCGACCGATCTCGTAGTAGGGCAGTTGGACCGTGGTCAGCGGCGGCATGAACAGTTCGGCGATGCCGATCATGTTGTCATAGCCCAGCACTGCGACATCGTCAGGAATTTTCAAGCCGCGACCCAACAGCAGTTGATAGGCGCAGAAGGCGATGCGGTCGTTGCCACAGACCAGGATGTCGAATTGCGGACGGCCGTCGACGATATGCCGGTCGAGAATGGCGGCGGTTTCACCGTAGGCATCGTGATCGGAAAGGTCGTATTGCAGGAGTGCTTCAGGCGCCAGCCCGAATGCCTGGCAGGCGCGTTGCAGCCCTTGTTGGCGCAGATTCCAGGCGACACTTTTCCTGGGTAAGTTGATACACAGCGGGCGCCGATAGCCTTGGCTCAAGGCATGATGCGCGGCGCGGTACTGCCCGGCTTCATCATCCGGCACGTAGCTGACCAGTTGGCTGTCATCGGCCAGGCAATTGGCGAGTACCAGCGGCTTGCTCTTGAGTCGCTCGGGAATGCTCACCTGGCGCAACCCCATGGCACTGAAGATCAACCCGTCGGGGCGATGCGACAGCATCAGGTCGATGTTCTGGTCGGTGGGCGGGTTGCTCAGCAGGTTGAGGATGAAGACGTTCCAGCCAGCCTGCTGCGCGGTCTGTTCTATGGACAGCAGCAACTCGACGGCGAACGGCGTGGTCGCGGTGTCCAGGGCGAACACACCGATGGTGCGCGCCTGCAAGTTGTCGCCGCGCATCCTGCGCGCCGACAGGCTCGGTACGAATTGCAGTTCATCGATGGCGCGGCGTACCCGCTGAAGGGTCTCGGGGCTCAGTTTTTCCGGCGTGTTGAGCGCGCGCGAAACCGTCATCAGGGATACGCCGGCCAGCTGTGCAACGTCTTTCACGGAAGTCATGCGAAGTGCGGCCAGTCAGGTTGACGCAGAATCATGACACAGCGTCCGGGCTTCTCGCGACTACGAATGACGCGACTCACAGCCAACCCGAGGCCAGGGGCCAGGCGTTGGAAATGGCGACGTGCCCGCCCGTCCCGCTCGCCAACAGCTTCACCCCGAGGCTGTCGGGCCGCGGATAGAGACGACTGCTGAGGCTGAAGCGGCCGCTTTGTTCAAACACCTCGATGGAGGAACGATCGAGAAACACCCGCAGATGCAGTTGCGTTTGCGCCGGCTCTATCGGCACGCTGCGCTGGCCGCTCACTTGCGCACCCGAGCGGCTGCGATCGAGCACCAGGCGTCGCAGTGACGCGTCGTAATACAGCAGGGTCTGTTCCTGCTCATCGGCACTGCAGCGCAAGGCAATGCCCAACTGACCTTCGGTGCAATCGAGCAGGTCCAGATGCACATGGATCTCCAGTCGGTCGCCACTCACTTGCGGCACCCAGCGGCTGCCCGACTCACCCCACGGCGCAATGTTCGGCAACGGCGCCTGACGCAGCGCAACCAGTTCCCGCGCCGGAAACACGCCGAGGCGATCGCCCTGCAGTTCCAGCTCCCGTGGCAAACCGAGCATGCCGCACCAGTGATGGGCCTGACTCGGCATCGGGCTTTCCCACATGTCCAGCCAGGCCCACACCAGGCGCCGGCCATCAGCGGCCACCAAGGTTTGCGCGGCATAGAAATCGTGGCCGTTATCCAGCTCGATGAACGGCCCGCCGCTGAAGTGCCATTCGCTGTCGAGGTGGCCAATGCGATAACCGGTCTGATACTTGTTCAGCCGTTCGTAACCCGTCGATTGCATGCCTTGGGGGGAGTACAGCAGTACGTCGCGCCCGTCGAGGCGAAACAGGTCCGGGCATTCCCACATGTAGCCGTCGCCGTCAGTACCACTGGACACGTAATCGAGAAATTCCCAAGTGCGCAGGTCCGTGGAGCGATACAGCGGCAGCAGCGGCGTGTCGCCCAGGCGCGCCCCGGCAATCAGGTACCAATAACCATCCTCCTGCCAGACCTTGGGGTCGCGAAAGTGCATGATCGCCGCTTGCGGCGCGTCCTCGATGACGGCGCCATGCTTGACGAAGCGGACGCCGTCGACACTGGTGGCCAGGCACTGGACCTGGCGGATCAGGCGTTCGTCGCCCACCTCCCCCAGCCAGGTGTGCCCGGTGTAGATCAGCGCCAGGGTGTCGCCACACACCACCGCGCTACCGGAAAAACAGCCGTCGCGGTCGAAATCGTCACCCGGTGCCAGGGCAATGGGCAGATGTTGCCAATGAACCAGATCGGCGCTCTTGGCGTGGCCCCAGTACATCGGGCCCCATTTGGCGTCGAAGGGGTGGTGTTGGTAGAACACGTGGTACTCGCCCCGAAAAAACACCACCCCGTTAGGGTCGTTCATCCAGCCCGTTGGCGGGGCCAGATGATAGTCGGGTCGATAGTCGTGGATCAGGCGAGACAGGCCATCACGCAGGGCCTGCTGCGCATGTTCGAGAGAGGCGGGCATCGGATTGCTCAGGCTATTCAAGGATAAAGTCATAGGGCGCCCGCATGGGTCGGGCGCAGGGCGACGTCATCGGGCAGGCGGTCGATGGCGTGGCGCTGCAACGCCGTGCCGTGTGTGTCGAACACATGCAGATTGTCGATATCCAGTTGCAGTTCGACCCGATCGCCCACTCGCCATCCGGCGTTGACCTCACAACGACAGACCATGGGGTCGTCCTGGCCGGTGTCGAGGTGCACATAGGTTTCACTTCCCAGGTATTCGACCCCGCTCACCACGATGCCGGCCGCTCCCTGGGCCGCCTTGAGAGCGATATGTTCCGGACGAATCCCCAGGCTCAGTTGCGTATTCGCCGCCAGCCCCGAGCTGTCGAAGGGCAGGGACGTCATGCCCAGCACCAGGCTTTCAACCTGGCTGGTTTCGCCTGGCGCATGCAGGAACGCGGCAAGGAAATTCATCCTGGGTGAGCCCAGGAAACCGGCGACAAAGCGGCTGGCCGGACGCTCATAGAGTTCCCGTGGCGAGCCGACCTGCTCGATGCGGCCGCCATTGAGCACGACAATCTTGTCGGCCAGGGTCATCGCTTCAACCTGGTCGTGGGTCACGTAGATCATGGTCGAGCCCAAGCGCCCATGCAGCCGGGCGATTTCGTTGCGCATCTGCACGCGCAGGGACGCGTCGAGGTTGGACAGTGGCTCGTCGAACAACAGAATGTCCGGCTCCCGCGCCATGGCCCGGCCCATGGCCACGCGCTGGCGCTGGCCGCCCGACAGTTCCCGTGGCTTGCGTTGCAGCAGTTTGTCCAATTGCAGGATCTGCGCGGTTTTCAGCACCCGCTCGCGCAGGCTGGTCTTTTCGGTCTTGGCCAGCTTGAGGCCAAAGCTGATGTTGTCGTAGACGCTCATGTGCGGGTACAGCGCATAGGACTGGAACACCATGCCGACGCCACGCTCGCGCGGCTCCAGGTCGTTGACCCGGCGTCCGTCGATCAGCAGGTCGCCGTCACAGATCGAATCCAGCCCGGCGATCAGCCGCAGCAGGGTCGACTTTCCACAGCCCGAAGGGCCGACGAAGACCACGAATTCGCCTGCCGAGATTTCCAGGCTGACGTCGCGAAGAATGCGTGCGCCGCCCAATTGTTTGTTCACGTTGTCCAGCTTCAACTTGATCACGATGCTGTTCCTTTTTTTGTCTGTGTTGGGCCTCAACCCTTTAACGCACCGGCAGTGAGGCCGGAAACAATGCGGCGCTGGAAGATCAGCACCAGAATCACCAAGGGCACCGTGACCAGCACCGACGCCGCCATCAACAGGCCCCAAGGCAGCTCATGGGGACTGCCGCCGGAAATCAGCGCGATGGCGACTGGGACCGTGCGTTGCGAGTCGGTCAGGGTGAAGGTCAGGGCAAAGAGGAACTCGTTCCATGCGGCGATGAAGGCCAGAAGGCCGGTGGTGACCAGTGCCGGCCAGAGCAGCGGCAACAGCACGCGGGTCAGCGTGACCCAAGGTGACGCACCGTCCATGATGGCGGCCTCTTCCAGCTCATGAGGCAGTTGCCCCATGAAGGTGGTCAGCACCCAGACGGTGAAGGGCAGGGTGAAAATCGTGTAGCTCAGGATCAACGCCCAGGAGGTGTTGTACAGGCCCAGGGCACGGATCACCTCGAACAGCCCCGACAGTACCGCGACTTGGGGAAACATCGAGACGCCCAGGACCATCATCAACACCGGACCGCGCCCGCGAAACTTCACCCGGCCCAAGGCATAGGCGGCGGTCAGGCTGAGGAACAGCGCCAGCGCGACCACGCACAGCGCAACCACCAGCGAGTTGCCGATAGCCCGCAGGAACGAGGCCTGGTTGAGCACGGCGGCGTAGTTGGAGAAGTCGGGCTGGTCGATCCAGTAGCTCACCTGGAACAAGGCGCTGGACGGTTTCAGCGACGTTACGATGGCGTAGTAGAAAGGGAAGACCGCATACACCAGCAAGATTGCGATCAGGCACCAGAACCCGAGGCGCAACAGGGCTTTTTTCAGTAGGCGCGGGCTCATGAGCGGACCTCCAACTGACGGCGTCCGAGGTACAGATAAACCATGGCGATCACCGCGACGACCAGGAACAGCAAGGTCGAGGCGGCGCTGCCATAACCCACGTCCTGGAATTCCACCAAGTGCTGGCGGGCATAGACCGACATGCTCATGGTGCTCGACGAGTTCGAGGTCAACACATAGATCACGTCGAAGACCCGCAGGGAATCGAGGATCCGGAAGATCGCCGCCACCAGCAAGGCCGGCATCAGCAGCGGCAGGGTGACCCGCCAGAACACTTTCACCGGGTGGATGCCGTCGACCCTGGCAGCTTCGTAACAGTCGCTGGGCAGCATCTGCAAGGCCGCCAGCATCAGCAGGGTGACGAAAGGCACGGTCTTCCAGACGTCGACGATGATCACCGCCCACATCGACAGGTCCGCGTCGGCGGTCCAGGCCAGGGGCGCGTCGATCAGGCCGAGGCCGAGCATCAGGTGATTGATGATGCCGAACTGGTCGTTGAGCATCCATGACCAGATCTTTGCGGAGACGATGGTCGGGATCGCCCAGGGGATCAGGATCAACGCCCGCACCAGGGCGCGTCCGCTGAACCGGACGTTGAGCAGCAACGCCACCAGCAGCCCCAGGACGATTTCCAGTCCCACCGACACCACGGTGAAATGCAAGGTGTTGCGCACCGCATTCCACCACTGTGGATCGACGAGCAGGCCTGACCAACCGGCACTGCTGTGGAACAGATAATTGCTCAAGCCGACAAAGGTTGCATCCCCCGTATCGGCGAGGCTGGCGTCGGTCAGGCTGAACCAGAATGTACGCAACAGCGGCCAGGCCGCCACCAGCGCCAGGCACAGCAGCATCGGGGTCAGGAACAGCCAGGCGGCGCGAACGCGACGGCGTTGTACCGGCGTTTCCCGGGCGGGCAGGTACTCGTCGTCGGGGACGAGTGTGGTGGAGACAGACATGGTGATTTCCTTCCTTGTGGCTTACCAGTTCCGGCGTTTGATCCGCGTGAGTTCGCTTTCCAGCTCGGCCAGGGCCTGATCCACCGGTCGCTCGCCCGCCAGCACGCCGTGCACTTGATCGAAGAAGGCATTGGAGACCCGTGGATAGCGGTCGGCAGTGATCGAGGCGGGGCGCATGACCCCATCGTTGAGAATGCTGTGCAGTTGGCTGTAGTAAGGCATGGCCGCGAGCAACTCGGGATCCTGGTAGAGCGATTCGATCACCGGGTTGTAGGCGCCGACCAGGGCACGATGTTTCTGTTGTTGGGCGCTGCTCAAGTAGCTCACCAGTTCCGCGGCAAGCTTGGGGTTGGCGCTGTAGCGCGACACCGCCAGGCCCCAGCCGCCGAGGGTGGACGCGTGAGTACCCATCGCGCCGCCGCGGGGCAGGGGCGCGACGCCGACCTTGTCTTTGACGGCGCTGTCCTGGCTTTGCACCAGGGCCCAGACATAAGGCCAGTTACGCATGAACAGCGCATTGCCCGACTGGAAGACACCGCGTCCTTCTTCCTCGGTGTAATTGAGCACGCCACGGGGGGCGATGTCTCCGACCCAGCTTTTGGCCAGGGTCAACGCCGCCCGTGAAGCCTGGCTGTTGACCACGATATCGCCCTGGGCGTTGACCAGCCCGCCTTGCGGTTGGCTGCTGATCCACTCCAGGGCATTGCATGTCAGGCCTTCGTAGGCGCGTCCCTGGAATATATAACCCCAGGCATTGGCGTTCCCGGCAGCGCGCTCCGCCTGCTGGACAGTCCTGGCGGTGGTCGTCATTTCTTCCCAGGTCTGGGGCACGGGCTTGTTGTATTTCTCGAGCAAGTCCTTGCGGTAATACAGCAACCCCGAATCGGTGAACCACGGCATGGTCACCAGGCGCCCGTTCACCGTGGCGTTATCCACCTGGGCCTGGAAATACCCCTGGGTGGCGTCGGCCGCAAGCACCTGGCGCAAGTCCAGCAAGTGTTTGGCCAACATTCCCGGCCACACCATGTCGATCTGGATGATGTCGATATCGCTGGATTGCGCACTGAGGATCTGTTGGTAGAACGACAACCGCTCGGTCGCCGAGTTAGGTGTGGAAACCACTTCGACACTGTTGCCGGTCTGCTTCGACCACGCTTCGACGGCCTCTTTGCACAGTTGCAGTTCGGCACCTACGGCACCACAGGAAATCGTCAGGTTGGCGGCAGTCGACAGGGCTGGAAACCCGACGCAAAGGCCGAGCAGCGCCGCTGGAAGGAGCGATTTGAGCTGTTTCATAAAGCCCTCTTTATTTTTGTTTTTAGAAAAGTTAACGTTAACATCGCCAAATGTAGCAGCGTATTTGCGATGAGGCATCCTTTTTTTCCTCTGCTTTGACAATTCAGAACCTGGGCGGAAAAGGCTGGTCGCGGCAACAGAACAATAAAAACAAAACAGGGAAAATCCACATGCAGAAAGCATCAAGCTGGCTACTCGCAAGCGTGCTCGGCGCCTCGGCGGCCACCTCTCAGGCCGCGACTCTGGAAGAGCGCATGGCGGCGTTCGAAGCCCGTGCCAGCGCAGCGGAAAAGCGTGCAGCCGCCGCCGAACAACAAACCCAGGCACTCGCCAGGGAACTGCAGCAAATCAAACTCGCCACACCTGCCGCGCAACCGACCGTGTCCGCCGTTGCGATACCCACGCTCGATGCCCGCCTGGCAAAACTCGAAGCCCGCCAGCAAAGCACGGAAAAGCAGGGCGGTAGCGCGCACCTCACTGACGGCTTCAGTTTCAAGGGCTACGCCCGCTCCGGGTTGCTGATCAATGATGGGTTGGGTGGCGGGCGCGGCGGTCCGTACACCACCCCGGCCGGTTCTGTCGGCGGCGCTGTGGGGCGACTCGGTAACGAGGACGACACCTACATGCGCATCGACCTGTCGAAAGAGCTGTACGCGCAGAACGGCACCCGCTCCAAATTCACGGTGTCCATCGCCGATGGCGTAGAAAGCTCCAACGACTGGACTGCCGAGGAAAGCAATCTGAACGTGCGCCAGGTGTTCACCGAACTCGATCACCTCGCGGCATTCAAGGGCAACTCGATGTTCGAGCATTCCACCTTGTGGGCTGGCAAGCGCTTCGACAGGGACAATTTCGACATCCACTGGCTGGACTCCGACGTGGTCTATCTGGCCGGCACCGGGGGTGGCATCTACGACGTGCAGATGACCAAGGACTGGCGCTCGAACTACTCGTTGATCGGGCGTAACTACGGGGATTTCAGTGAGGGCGGGGTCAATGCCGATGTGGAAAGCTACATCCTGACGTCCAACCAGTTTTTCGACGGCGGACAGTGGCAGTGGATGTTCAACGCCATAGGCTCGAAGAAAAACGACTTCGGCACTCGCACCAATGAAGCGGGACTGGCGCCGGCCGATTCCGGTTTGCACAGCATGGTCGCCAATCACCAGAAAACCTTTTTCGGTCGCGAAGGCTTCTTCAAGACAGCGCTGCTCTATGGGCAGGGGTTGGGGGCTGAGGTCAAGAACGTCGGCGCCGATGGCGAATTGATCGACGATGCCCGGGCTCTGCGTGTGGCACTGTACGGCGAAACGCCCCTGGCCTCCGACTGGCGCATCGGCCCGAGCCTGCTGGCCGAGCGAAGTAAGGATCGCTACGTCAAGGGCGACGACTACCGTTGGATGACTCTGAACGTGCGCTTGGCCAACGAAATCAACAGCAATTTCGAGATGGCCTACGAGATGAGTTGGCAAACCATGCAGCTCGACCCCAAGGGCTACCTGCAACGCAATGCGGTTGACGGCAACTTCTGGAAGTTCACGGTGGCCCCGACCTTCAAGCCCGACTTGGGCGATCTGCTTACGCGCCCTGAGCTGCGTCTGTTCGCCAGTGTCATGAACTGGTCGTCGGACCTGGACAGGTACAGCTCCACAGACGCCTTCGGCAAGACGGACTTCAACGCTGGCGGCACCTGGCAGTACGGCCTCCAGATGGAAACCTGGTTCTGAAACCCGCCAGTCGAGACCTGTGGGGCGGGCTTGCTCGCGATAGCGGTGGATCAGTTTGCAGCGATGTTGAATGTGTTAACGCCTTCGCGAGCAAGCTCGCTCCCACAGTTTTGCCGGGTCGTTCACAGACTTCGCCGTCACCACCCATCCTCTGTGGGAGCGAGCTTGCTCGCGATAGCGGAGGATCAGTTTGCAGCGATGTTGAATGTGTTGACGCCTTCGCGAGCAAGCTCGCTCCCACAGTTTTGCCGAGTCGTTCACAGACTTCGCAGTCACCACCCATCCTCTGTGGGAGCGAGCTTGCTCGCGATAGCGGTGGATCAGTTTGCAGCGATGTTGAATGTGTTGACGCCTTCGTGAGCAAGCTCGCTCCCACAGTTTTTTCGAGTCGTTCACAGACTTCGCCGTCACCACCCATCCTCTGTGGGAGCGAGCTTGCTCGCGATAGCGGAGGATCAGTTTGCAGCGATGTTGAATGTGTTGACGCCTTCGCGAGCAGGCTCGCTCCCACAGTTTTGCCCACGGCTTTTGCGATTAGCGTGTATGCCAGCCCAACTGGCTTGAGATCTGTTGGGTGGCTTGCATCAGTTGCTTGACGTAGTCCTGCTTCAATTCTTCCCTGAAGCGAAAGCACGGGAATGAAACACTCATCCCGCCGATCACATGGCCAAAACGGTCGCGGATCGGTGCCGCCAGGCAACGCATGTTGTCTTCGAACTCTTCATGGTCCTCGGCATAGCCTTGCTGGCGAACGGTCTCCAGTTCCTGCAGATACGCCTCGGCGCTGGTCAGGGTATTGGCCGTGCGACGCTCGAAGCTTTCCTGTGCCAGGTGGGCGAGCAACTCGTCTTCTTCGAGCCAGGCCATCAGCACCTTGCCGATGCCGGTGCAGTACAACGGCGCCCGTCGACCGATCCGCGAGTACATGCGCAGGTTGTACTTGGAGTCGATCTTGTGCACGTAGACGATGCTGCCTTCGTCGAGAATCCCCAGGTGGACGGTCTCGCCGGTCAGCTCGTTGATCCTGCGCATCCCGGGCTCCGCTTCCCGGACGATGTCCAGGTGGGGCAGGGCCTGGGCGCCCAGTTCGAACAGCCGGACGCTGAGGCGATAGCGATCCTCGGCGTCCTGCACCACATACCCTCGGGCCTTGAGCGACTGCAGGAAGCGATAGACCGTGGCCTTGGACATGTCCAGTTTGGTGGCGATTTCCGACACGCCGCTTTCTTCCGGATGTTCGGCCAGTGCCTCGAGCACGGCCATGGTCCGGCCCACCGCCGACACCAGATCGTTGTTGGGAATGACGCTGTTGTCCATGAAGGCTCCAACGTGAAAGTAAAACCCAAGGATATACGCAAGCAGAACAAAACGCTGTTTCATTTTTGCTTGACGAGGCCGGAAATCTGACTAGACTCGGGCCTTGAGATAAAAATGAAACGCCGTTTTAAAAACAATAAAGGCGCGTTGATTATGGATTTAACGCTCAACCATGGCCCGCAGACCCGCTTCCCCCGCCCGCTGAAAGTGGCGCTGGTGGGGGAGTGCATGATCGAGATGCGCGGTGAGCCGGGTACCGCGATCACGCAGACCTTCGGTGGCGATACGCTCAACACCGCGGTCTACCTGGCCCGATTGAATCCCCATGGCGCAGTGGCCGTGGACTACATGACGGCCGTGGGTAGCGATGCGTTCAGCGTCGCCATGCGCCGGTCCTGGCTGGACGAGGGGATCGGTGATGCTCATGTCCGCGTGATCGAAGACGCGCTGCCGGGGCTGTATTTCATCCAGACCGATCCACACGGCGAGCGGCGTTTCCTCTACTGGCGCGGGGAAGCGGCGGCGCGGCGCATGTTCGAGGGCCCCGAAGCCGACGCCATGCTCGATGCTCTGGCCGATTACGACTACGTCTACCTGAGCGGCATCAGCCTGGCGATCCTCACACCGGAAGGGCGCCAACGCTTGATCCAGGCCTTGCCCAGGGCTCGCCGAGCGGGCACGCGCATCGTCTTCGACAACAACTACCGTCCCCACCTCTGGCCCGATCCTGAATCGGCCCGGCAGGTCTACCGCGACCTGTTGCAGCTGACCGACCTGGCCTTGGTCACCTGGGAAGATGACGTGACCCTGTTCGGCTATCGCGACCCGGATGCTTTGCTCAGTGCCTACGCCCAGGCGGGCGTACGCGAAGTCGCCCTCAAGCGTGGCGCCGCCAGCTGCCTGATCCAGTGCCCGACAGGGCGTTTCGAGGTGCCCGCGCAAACCGTTTCCCATGTCGTCGACACCACCGCTGCCGGTGATTCGTTCAGCGCCGCCTACCTGGCCTGTCGCCTGCGCGGCGGCGATCCCCAACAGGCCGCCCGCTGGGGTCATCGCCTGGCGGCCCAGGTCGTCCAATACCGGGGCGCGCTGATTCCCCAGGCGGCCATGCCGAACATGGGCACGTCCTCACTTCCTTCTGTTGCACAGGTCTGATTTTATGAAAATCGTTGAAGCGCGCGTCATCGTCACCTGCCCGGGTCGCAACCTGGTCACGTTGAAAATCGTCACCGATGAAGGCCTCTACGGCATTGGCGATGCAACCTTGAATGGCCGCGAACTGGCGGTCGTCGCCTACCTGGAGGAACACGTCCTGCCCGCGCTGATCGGCCGCGATGCCCACCGCATCGAGGACATCTGGCAGTACCTGTATCGCGGCGCGTACTGGCGCCGGGGCCCGGTGACCATGACGGCCATCGCCGCCGTCGACGTGGCGCTCTGGGACATCAAGGCCAAGGCCGCGAACATGCCCTTGTACCAATTGCTCGGCGGCAAGAGCCGCGAGCGGGTGATGGTCTATGGGCATGCCACCGGCAAGGACATCGAAGGGTGCCTGGACGAAGTCGCCCGTCACGTCGAGCTGGGCTATAAAGCCGTGCGTGTGCAATGCGGCGTGCCCGGCATTGCCACCACCTACGGTGTCGCCAAGCGCAGCGGCGAGCGTTATGAACCGGCCGACAGCGACCTGCCCGCCGAACACGTCTGGGACACCGCCAAATACCTCAACTACGTCCCCAAGCTGTTCGCCGCCGTGCGCGAACGCTTTGGTGATGACCTGCATATCCTCCACGACGTGCACCACCGCCTGACGCCCATCGAAGCCGGGCGCCTGGGCAAGGCCGTGGAACCGTACAACCTGTTCTGGCTGGAAGACTGCACACCGGTGGAAAACCAGCAGAGCTTCCGCCTGATTCGCCAGCACACCACCACGCCGTTGGCCGTGGGCGAGGTGTTCAACTCCATCCATGACTGCCGCGAGTTGATCCAGGAACAGTTGATCGACTACATCCGCACGACGCTGGTGCATGCCGGCGGCATTACCCATGTGCGGCGCATTGCCGATTTCGCCGCGCTGTTCCAGGTGCGCACGGGCTTTCACGGCGCCACCGACCTGTCGCCGGTGTGCATGGGCGCGGCCCTGCATTTCGATACGTGGGTGCCCAACTTCGGCATCCAGGAACACATGCCTCACGAAGACCGCATCGATGAAGTCTTCCCCCATGCCTATCGCTTCGAGGACGGCCACTTCACGCCGGGCGAAACCCCGGGGCATGGCGTCGACATCGATGAAGACCTTGCCCGCCAATACCCCTACAAGCGCGCCAGCCTGCCGGTCAACCGTCTTGAAGACGGCACGCTCTGGCATTGGTGAAGCGGTTTCAACCCTTTGAGGAAACGGGGCGAGTGCCCCGTCAGGAGTGACTGATGAAAGCGTTCCAGGTAAGAGCACCCTTCGAGTTCGGGCTGGCCCAGGTCGACCAACCCCAGGTCGCCCACGGCGAGGTCCAGGTCGATGTGGCGTATGCCGGCATCTGTGGCTCGGACATGCACATCATTCATGGGCAGAACGCATTCGTGCGGTTCCCCCGTGTCACCGGCCATGAGTTTTCCGGGGTGATCCGGCAAGTCGGTGAAGGCGTCGAGCACCTGCAGGTGGGCGACCGGGTGTGCATCGATCCGGTGATCAGTTGCGGCACCTGCTATCCCTGCCGCATTGGCCGGCCCAATGTCTGCACGCGGCTGCAAGTGATCGGCGTGCACCGCGACGGTGGCTTCAGCGAGCAGGTCTGCGTACCGGCCGAAAACGCCCACCGCCTGCCCGATGCGATGTCCCTCAGCCACGGTGCCCTGGTCGAGCCTTATTCCATTGCCCTGAACGTGCTCGATCGCATGCAGCCTCACCCTGGCGACAGCGTGTTGATCTACGGCGCCGGGGTAATCGGCCTGACCCTGGTGCAAATGGCCCGGGCGTTGGGATTGACCGACATTACCGTCACCGATGTCATCGACAGCCGCCTGGAGACGGCCCGGGCGCTGGGCGCCAGCCGGACCCTCAACGGCCAGCAAGTCGATGTCGAAGCCGTCATGCGTGAGCTGACTCAAGGCGAGGGCGTGCCGTTGATTGTCGATGCCGCCTGCATTCCGGCACTGATGCCGCAGATGGTGCGCCTGGCCTCGCCGGCCGGGCGTATCGGGTTGCTGGGCTTCAATGCCACGCCCAGTGATCTGGTGCAGCTGGAAATGATCAAGAAGGAACTGACCCTGGTGGGATCGCGGCTCAACAACCGCAAGTTCCCCCAGGTGATCGAATTGATCGCCAGCGGCAAGTTGCAAGTCCAGGACCTGATCAGTCATCGCGTCACCTTCGACGAAATGCCCGGCGCCATCGACCTGATCGAAAAGCACCCCGAGCAAACCCGAAAAGTGCTGGTGGAGCTGACGAACGCCCATCACTGAGCCGTCGGTACCACCGGTTTCACCGTGCCTGTCATGGGCACCCTCACCGAATAAACACAACAAGCGGGAGGTTCCACCATGTTTGGTCAAGGACGTAGCTTAATCATCATCATGCTGTTCCTGGCTGGGGTCATCAATTACCTCGACCGGTCGGCATTGTCTGTTGCGGCACCTTTCATCCAGAAGGACTACGGTCTGAGTACGGGTGAGATGGGCATGATCTTCAGCAGTTTTTTCGTCGGCTATGCGGCCTTCAACTTCATCGGTGGCTGGGCCGCCGACCGTTACGGCGCCAAGACCACCTTGCTGCTGGCCATGGTCTTGTGGTCATTGTTCAGCGGCCTCACGGTGCTGACAGTGGGCTTCGCTTCGCTGGTGCTCATCCGGATCCTGTTCGGCATGGGCGAAGGACCGCTGAGCGTCACCACCAGCAAGATGGTGAACAACTGGTACACCCCCAAGCGCAGGGCGCGGGCGCTTGGCGCATCAATGTCCGGCACGCCGCTGGGTGGGGCGATTTCCGGTCCGGTGGTGGGCTTTATCGCCGTTACCTACGGCTGGAAGATCTCGTTCATTATCATCATGCTGATCGGCCTGGTCTGGGCGGCGGTGTGGTTCAAGTTCGTCAAGGAGCGGCCCGAAGGCGAGGGCGCCGAGGATATTCTCCGAGCCGAGGGGCAGAGCGAGCTGGCGGCACAGCCGGTGTTCCCTTTGCGGTTCTACCTCAAGCAGCCGACGGTGCTGTTCACCTCCCTGGCGTTCTTTTCCTATAACTACACCTTGTTCTTCTTCCTGACCTGGTTCCCCAGCTACCTGACCATGGCCCACGGTTTGAACGTCAAGGACATGAGCATCGCCACGGTCATTCCCTGGGTCTTGGGTTTCCTCGGCCTGGCCCTTGGCGGCTTCATCTCCGACTTCGTGTTCAAGAAAACCGGGCGGATGATGTTCTCCCGTAAAGTGGTGCTGGTGACGTGCCTGCTGGCCTGCGCTGCCTGCATCGCCTGTGCCGGGATGGTGACTACCTTGTATCCAGCGGTGATTCTCGTCGCCTTGGCGGTGTTCTTCCTTTACCTCACCGGTGCCATCTATTGGGCGATCATCCAGGACACCGTTCCGGCGGCGCGGGTGGGCGGCGTCAGTGGTTTCATGCACTTTCTGGCGAACACCTCGGGCATTGTCGGCCCGACCCTGACGGGCTTTTTGGTGCAGTTCACCGGTTCGTTCACCAGTGCTTTCCTGCTAGCGGGGCTGTTGACTGTGATCGGTGCCGTGTGTGTGGCGCGCTACGTTAAACCGCTGTCGGTGGCGGATACCGGCAACGCGGCGGCACAAAGCCCGCAGCCCGTTTCGGCCCTGGGCCGTTCCTGAACAGAAGGAGTGAGTCGATGCCTGTTGTGAAACGTGTACCTTGCACCGGCACTGCAGCGCAGATCGGTATCGTGCACCTGGGCCTGGGCGCGTTCCATCGCGCGCACCAGGCGGTCTACCTGCAACGCCATCTCAATCGCCACGGTGAAAGCGACTGGGGCGTGTGCAGCGCCAACCTGCGTTCCAATCGCACCTTGGTCGAGCAATTGCGCGAGCAGGACGGTCGCTACCATGTGGCCGAATACCGCGACCGTGAGCAAGTGACGCTGCGCGAGATCGGGGTGCTGCGCCAGGCCTTGTATGTGGGCGAGGGCGGTTTCGACCTGGAGCAGTTGCTGCAACGCATGGCGGCGCCGCAGACGCGGATCGTCACGCTCACGGTCACTGAAAAGGGTTATTGCCTGAGCCCGTCCTCGGGGCAGCTGCGCAGCGAAGACCCGGCGATTGCCCATGACCTCGCTCATCCGCAAGCGCCGCGCTCGGCCCCCGGGATCATCCTTGAAGCCCTGCGCCGGCGCCGCGCCGCGGGTGTCCCGGCCTTCACTGTGTTGTGCTGTGACAACATGCCCGACAACGGCCAACGCACTCGCCAGGCAGTCAGCGCGCTGGCGGCGTTGCAGGATGAGGCGCTGGCGCAGTGGGTCGAGCAACAGGTGGCGTTTCCCAGCTGCATGGTCGACCGCATTGTGCCTGCGATGGACGGCGAGTCCTTCCGCCGGTTGGAGCAACTGGGCTGTCACGACCCGGCGGCAGTGGTCTGTGAAAGTTTCAGCCAGTGGGTGATCGAAGATCACTTCCCCCTTGGCCGCCCGGACTGGGAAGTGGAGGGGGTGCAGATGGTGGACGACGTGGGCCCGTTTGAAACGATGAAACTGCGCATGCTCAATGGCAGCCATTCGTTGCTGGCCTATGTGGGGCTGCTGGTCGGTCACGACACGGTGTTCGAGGCCGTCAGTGACGCGAACCTGCTGCACCTGATCGGACGCTACATGGCCGACGAGGCGGCGCCCACACTGGACATGCCTGCGGGTATCGATCTTTCGGTCTATGCCCACGATCTAAAGGCACGGTTTGCCAATGACAGCCTGCAACATCGGCTGCGCCAGATCGCCATGGACGGTTCGCAGAAACTGCCGCAACGCTGGTTGCTCGGCGCGCAGCAATTGCTCGACCAGGGGCGCGGCATTGATTGTACGGCGCTGGGCATCGCGGCATGGATCCACTACTGCACGCAGCCGTTGCCCGGTCGTCCGGCGCACGTGGTCGACGACCCACTGAGCGCAACCTTTGCCGATCTTGCCGGACGATTCGAGGGCGCATCGCGGGTGGACGCCGTTCTCGACCTGCACGAAGTCTTCCCGCCGCAGCTCTCGGCTCGCGCAGTATTTCGCGACGCCGTGCACCGCGCCTACAGCGCCCTGACGCGCGATGGCGTGGATAGCCTGTTGCACACCCTTGCCGCATCCAAACGATAAAAAGGAGAAGAACATGGAACAGACATGGCGTTGGTTTGGCCCCAAAGACCCGATTTCCCTGACGGACATCCGCCAGACCGGTGCGACCGGCATCGTCACCGCGCTGCACGAGATTCCCAATGGCGAAGTATGGCCGGTAGACGCCATCGCGGCGCGCAAGCAGATGATCGAAGCGGCCGGCCTGAGCTGGTCGGTGGTGGAAAGCATTCCGGTGCACGAAGACATCAAGCGCGGCTGCGGGAGGCGCGACGAGTACATCGCCAACTACCAGCAAAGCGTGCGCAACCTGGCGAGCTGCGGCATCGATATCGTCTGCTACAACTTCATGCCGGTGCTGGACTGGACCCGAACCGATTTGTCTTTCGAGCTGGCGGATGGCGGCTGGGCCTTGCGTTTCGATCAAACCGCGTTCGCCGCCTTCGACCTGTTCATCCTCCAGCGCCCGGGAGCGCAGGCCGAATACAGCGCCGAGGACATCCAGCAGGCCAAGGCCTACTTCGAACAACTGACGCCGGCCCGGCGCGAAACCCTGGTCAATACCCTGATTGCCGGCTTGCCCGGCGCCGAGGAACACTACAGCCTGGACAACTTCCGTGACTTGCTGCGCACCTACGCCGACATCGACGAGGCCAAGTTGCGCGAACACCTGGGGTATTTTCTGCGTGCGGTGATCCCGGTTGCCGAGGCGGTGGGGGTGCGCATGGCAATCCACCCGGACGACCCGCCCCGGGCACTGCTCGGCTTGCCACGCATCCTGTCCACCGCCGAAGATGCCCAATGGCTGCTGGATGCCGCGCCAAGCCCGGCCAATGGCCTGACGTTCTGCACCGGTTCCTATGGTGTGCGCGAAGACAACGATTTGGTGGCGATGGCCAAGCACTTTGCGCCGTTCATCTACTTCACTCACCTACGTTCAACCCGCCGGGAAACCGACCCACGCAGCTTCCATGAAGCCCATCACCTGGACGGCGACGTCGACATGGTCGGAGTCATCGGCGCCTTGGTGGCTGAAGAACGCCGACGTGAACGCGAAGGCGGCCCGCGCTTGCCGCTGCGTCCAGACCATGGGCATCAACTGCTTGACGATCAGCACCGCAAGAGCAATCCCGGCTATTCACTGATCGGCCGCCTCAAGGGCCTGGCGGAAATCCGCGGCGTGGAACTGGCCGTGCGCCGACAACTGGGCTAGATAAGCCCTGTTTGGGTGGGGGCGGTTAACACCTGTGGCGAGGGAGCTTGCTCCCGCTGGGCTGCGCAGCAGCCCCAAAACCCGGCACCTCGGTGCATCAGATCGATCCCATTCAATCAGCTTGGGGTCGCTACGCAACCCAGCGGGAGCAAGCTCCCTCGCCACGGGAGGTAAACGCCTGAGAAACTCTCGGGCTAACGCCATTCCCCTGTGGGAGCGAGCTTGCTCGCGAAGCGGTATGTCAGCCTGCAAAGATATTGACTGTGCCACCGCCATCGCGAGCAAGCTCGCTCCCACAATGGCTCAGCCTTCGAGCCCGCGCCGCTCGATCACGCCGAACACATCCGCCACATCCTGCATCAGGATCCGGGCGACATTGGTGAGGGTGTTGATGTCGCTCGCTGCCGAGTCACGCAGGCTGCCGCAGGCCACCAAGGTGAGGTAGTCGAGCGTGGCGTGCAGGCGTTCGCTGGCACAGGCATGGAGTTCGCTGACTCCAGCACCCACAACCGGCCTGTAGGACGCCCCGCCCCCCGTGGCGAGGGAGCTTGCTCCCGCTCGGCTGCGCAGCAGTCGCAAAACCGGCGCCTGCGCAGTACCTGGAGAAAAGAGGCGCCTGTTTTGGGGCCGCTTCGCGCCCCAGCGGGAGCAAGCTCCCTCGCCACAGGGTGTAAATTTCTACGAGATTTTCGGATCGCTATTGGCCACGCTACAAAACGCCCCTATAACCCGCTTCCCTGCTAACTCAAGTCCCCTGTGGGAGCGAGCTTGCTCGCGAAGCGGTATTTCAGCCTACAAAGATTTTGACTGTGCCGCCGCCATCGCGAGTAAGCTCGCTCCCACAATGGCTCAGCACCAGATCATGCTAGACACGTCCTGCACCTGATCTCTATGGCGAGATTCAGCGGTAATCCCGGAAAAACGCCCTGATATCCTCCGCCAACAACTCCGGCTGTTCCAACGCGGCAAAATGACCACCCCGAGGCATCTCGGTCCAGCGCTTCACCTCGCAGCAACGCTCCACCCAGCTCCTTGGTGGCATGGGCAGTTCCCTAGGAAACAGCGCCACCCCAACCGGCGGCTTCAAGCGTTCGCCGCTGTTGAACTGCAACGGCCGCTTGCTGCCCTCCACGTATTGGCGAAACGACGAGCCGATACAGTACGTCAGCCAGTACAGCGTCACGTTGGTCAGCAACCATTCTCGGTCAATAGCGGGGCTGTCATCACACCAGGACAGGATCTTTTCCCCCATCCACGCCAATAGCCCTGCAGGTGAGTCATTCAGGCCCACCGCCAGGCTCTGCGGCTTGGTTCGCTGAATGTGCCCATAGGCGCCTTCGGTATCGGCAAATGCCGCCGCGCGTTTCAGGAAGGCCGTTTCTGCCTCGGTCAGCGCTGGCTCGTTTTCGCCCAGGGGAGGGCGATAGGAACCCGGAATATAGTTGAGGTGAATGCCTGTCACCCGCTCGGGATAACGCACGCCCAACCACATCGAAACGCCCGCGCCAATGTCCCCGCCCTGGGCGTCGAACCGTTCATAACCCAGCCCGCTCATCAACTCACTCCACAAGCCCGCCACTTCATAGGGGCCCATGCCGGATTGCTGGAACGGTGCGGAAAAGGTGTAGCCGGGCAGCGACGGCACCACCACATCGAAAGCGTCCGCAGGATCACCCCCATGGCGGGCCGGGTCCGTCAGCAGCGGGATGATACGTTGCATCTCGATGAACGAGCCAGGCCAGCCATGGGTAAGGATCAACGGTCTCGGACTTGGTCCGACTCCCCGTTGATGAATGAAGTGCACCCTTTGCCCGTCAATGTCGGCGACAAATTGCGGCAAGCGATTGAGCGCCGTTTCCTGGGCGCGCCAATCGAACGTGTCCGACCAATAGGCGAGCAGCTCCCGAAGCACCTCCATGTCCATGCCTTCGCGCCAACCTTGCCCGGCCAGATGTTCCGGTAACCGGGTGTGCTTCAGGCGGTACCGCAGGTCTTCAAGGGCGTGTTCGGGGATGTCGATGGAGAAGGGTTTGATGTGCATGACTACGTCTCAAACTGCCGGGTTCACGACATTCTATGGGGCTGGGGCCGGGTTGCATCGGTCAGTTTGCTCGGCCTTGAGCAACGTAGGCAGAGACAGAATGCTTTTAGAACGGAATCCAATCGGTCTGGAGCATCTGCTCACCGTCCAGGGTCAGGAAGCATTGGGTAAACATCGTTGCATTGGGGGCAACCGTATTTGGGATTTCCAAATCAGCCCAAGGGATTACCAATTGAATTTGTACGTTCTCTATTTGCTTGGTAGGAACCGTTTTGCTGCCGATGGTCACATAGCCATTCGGGTCGTTGTATTTGTTTTGGCTATCGAGGATATAGGTGCTCTTATCCGTAGCGAAATAACACGCGATACCTCCCACTCTGCCCTCCATGAAGGCCAAATCGGCGCGACCCAATATCTGGAGTTCGGGCTTGCCAGAAGCGTCCTTCGCCCGGCGCGTATACAGATCATGGAAAAACAAGGATGGCTTTGGTGGATTAGATGAGGCGGTACCTGGATTACTAAAGTCGAAGCCTACCGAATTGTCCTGTGGCTCCCATTGAACGGTCCTGCCATCCAAATCTGAAAAGCTCAGCCCAGAACCTGACGGAGTCACGGCGTTGGCGTTTTGCTTCGGTTTCCCTGAGTTGGCTTCTACAGCAGGCGGCTTCGTCCCCGCATAAGCAGCGTCAGCCAGGACTTTGATTTGTCTCTCGATAAAGTCTGGAGCACATGTAACGACGTCCCCGGTAGCCCAGACACAAGCACCTTGAGCCAGGCGTAGACGTAGCTGTCCAGTTTTGACCGTAATACCTCCCATCTTAATCATCAAGCTGTCGTCACCGAGTTTGATTTGGTCTGCCCCGGAGGAAATTTTGATGTATTCCTTCAAAACGATGGGGCGCTTTCCTTGAATAGTGGGGACCGCCTCGTTCTTGATCCACTTGAAGATGCCGGCTTGGGCATCACCTGCCACAGCAAACGTCGCGAGCATCCAGAATATTACAGCCCTGTTGCCGATAGGCTTTCCACGTCTCATTGAAATTCCTTTTCGTAAATAGGAGTGTTGAGTCACTGCCGGCGCGGTACATGGATGCATCAAAGTCACTCCATGAATACACAGGGAAAGGCATAGTGCCATTATTCTCGGGCGTGGGGTACGAGTTCCTGTTTGCTCAGCGGAAAGATAGGTAGATTGGTTTCCTATGCTTTGGATTGCGTTGGACAACTAGACTGCCCAACAGCAAAGTGTCTCAATTACAGTTGCGTGTTCAGATCAACGCCGCCCCGTCCGCGTACTCACATCCACCCACACCGCCAGCACCAGGATGCTGCCTTTGACGATCATCTGCCAATAACTGTCAACATCGAGCATCGACATGCCGTTGTCCAGGCTAGTAATCACCAGCGCGCCGAGGAGGGCGCCGTAGACCGTGCCGGAACCGCCGCGCATGGAGGTGCCGCCGATGAAGCAGGCGGCGATGGCGTCGAGTTCGCCCATGTTGCCGGCCGAGGGTGAGCCGGCGGCCAGGCGTGCGGTGTTGACCACGCCGGCGAGGGCGCACATCACGCCCATGATGCCGAAGATCCACAGCTTTACCGCTTGCACGTTGATGCCGGACAGGCGCGTGGCTTCCATGTTGCTGCCCACCGAGTAGACCCGTCGGCCGAACACGGTCTGGCTGGTGACGTAGCTGAATACCCCCAGCAGGATCAGCAGGAGCAGTACCGGTACCGGGATGCCGTCGTAGCTGTTGAGGGTATAGACGAACCCGGCCAGCACCGCGCCGATCACCACCACGCGCAACACGTCACGCACCAGGGAGTGAGCCGCCAGGCCATGGAGGGCGCGGTTGCGCCGCTGTTTCCAGGTCAGGAACAAGGTCAGGGCGAACAGCAGGATGCCTAGCCCGGTCCCGACCGTGTGCGGCAAATAACCTTGGCCGATGTAGACCAGTTCCGGTGACACAGGGGCAATGGTGGTGCCGCCGGTCACCCCCAGCAGGACGCCGCGAAACGCGAGCATGCCCCCCAGCCCGACAATGAACGATGGAATACGCAGGTAGGCGGTCATGTAGCCGTTGCCCAAGCCGATCACCAAACCGCACAAGGCCACCAGGCTCAAGTTCGCCAGCAGCGGGATGTGATAAACCACATCGAGGATCGCCGCCAGGCCCCCCAGCAGCCCAAGCAGCGAGCCCACCGACAGGTCGATCTCGCCGCTGATGATCACCAGCACCATGCCACAGGCGAGAATCCCGGTGATGGACATCTGCCGGAGCAGGTTGGAGAGGTTGCGCGGGGTCACGAACCCACCCTCGGTCTGCCAACTGAAGAACAGCCAGATCAGCGCCACGGCGATCACCAGCGCGAGCATTTTGTAGCGGGAAAACAGCTGTTTGACCTGATTCATCTACGCGGACTTCCGATCATTATTGTTATGGCCATCGGGGTGGCTGAGCGCGGCGGCGAGCACCTGTTCCTGGGTGAGTTCGTGGTTGATGAAGTCGCCGCGCAACTGGCCGTCGCCGATCACCAGGACGCGGTCGGAGACCCCCAGCACCTCGGCCAGCTCCGAGGACACCATGATGATCGACACGCCTTCGGCCGCCAGGGCGCCCATCAACTTGTAGATCTCATACTTGGCGCCGACGTCCACACCGCGGGTCGGTTCGTCGAGGATCAACACGCGGGGCTTGGTCAGGAGCATTTTCGCCAACACGGCTTTTTGCTGGTTGCCGCCGGAGAGGCTGGTGATCGGCAGGAACGGGCTCGCGGTCTTGAGGTGCATGCGCGCGATTTCCTTGTCGATGCTGCCCAGTTCGGCTTCGGCGTCGATGCGGGTCAGTTTCGAGTAGTTGTCCAGCACCGCCAGGGTGATGTTCTGGCCCACTCCGAGGTCTGGAATGATGCCTTGGCGCTTGCGGTCTTCGGGGACCATGCACAGGCCGGCGCGGATCGACTTGAGCGGCGTGCGCGTGTCGATTTGCTGGCCGTTGAGCCAGACTTCGCCTTCGTAGCGGCCGGGGTAGGCGCCGAACAGCGCCGAGACCAGTTCCGTACGCCCGGCGCCGACCAGGCCGGCGATGCCAAGGATTTCCCCGCGCTTGAGGACGAAGGAAATGTCGTCGACCCGTTTGCGCTTGGGGTTGTCGACGTCGTAGCAGGTGACGTGGCGCGCCTCGAAAATCACCTCGCCGATGTCATGGGGTTCGGTGGGGTAGAGGTTGCTCATTTCCCGTCCGACCATCTGGGTGATGATCTTCGGAATGTCCATGTCGGTCATGGCGGTGGTGGCGATGTGTTTGCCGTCGCGGATCACCGAAATGGTGTCGCATACGGCGGCCACTTCATCGAGCTTGTGGGAGATGTACACGCAGGCAACGCCCTTGGCCTTGAGGTCGCGGATGATGTCCAGCAGCACCTCGATTTCCGAGCGGGTCAGGGCCGAGGAAGGCTCGTCGAGAATCAGCAGCCGTGCCTGCTTGTTCAGTGCCTTGGCGATCTCCACCAATTGCTGGTAGCCACCGCCGTACTGGGAAACCGGCAGCGACACGTTCATGTCCGGAACCTTGAGATCACGCATCAGGGTCTCGGCACGGTGGATCATCGCCGGGTAGTTCATGCGTCCGCCGGGCAGCGTCAGCTCGTGACCCATGAAGATGTTTTCCGCCACCGACAGGTCAGGGACGAGGGTCAGTTCCTGGTGAATGATGACGATCCCGGCGGCTTCGGTTTCGCTGATGGACTGCGCCTTGAGCGGCTGGCCGTCCCAAATGATCTCGCCTTCCCAGGTGCCGTAGGGATAGACCGCCGACAACACTTTCATCAGCGTGGATTTGCCCGCGCCGTTCTCACCGCACAGGCCGACGCATTCCCCGGGCCTGACCTTGATATCGATGCCGTTCAGGGCTTTGACACCACCAAAGGTTTTGACGATGCCGTTCATTTGCAGCAGGTAGTCGGACATGGCAGGACTCATGAGAATGGGCTCACACATACGCAGGAACCCTGAAGTCAATCAGCCCCCTGTGGGAGCGAGCTTGCTCGCGATAGCGGTGTTTCAGCTTGCCCCCATATTGGATGGGCTGCCGCCATCGCGAGCAAGCTCGCTCCCACAGGGACTTTGCTTAACCCAGGATGTGCACCCAGGTCACTGCCCGGCGATCTGCGCCTTGGTATAGAACCCGTCCTTTTCCAGCAGGTCGATGTTGTCCTTGGTCAACGGCGTGGGGGTGAGCAGGATGGTGTCGACTTTCTTGCTGCCATTGTCGTACTGCGAGCTGAAGGTCGGTTTCTCGTTACGCGCCAGTTGCACCGAGAGCTTGGCGGCTTCGGAGGCAATCAGTTTCAGTGGCTTGTAGACGGTCATGGTCTGGGTGCCATCGATCACGCGCTTGACTGCCGCGAGGTCGGCGTCCTGGCCCGAGATCGGCACCTTGCCGGCCATTTTCTGTGCGGCCAGGGCCTGGATGGCGCCGCCGGCGGTGGCGTCGTTGGAGGCGACGATGCCATCGATCTTGTTGTTGTTCCGGGTCAGGGCGTTTTCCACGATGCTCAAGGCTTCGGTGGGGTTCCATTCCTTCACCCACTGCTGGCCGACAATCTTGATGTCACCCTTGTCGATGGCCGGTTGCAGCACTTTCATCTGGCCTTCGCGCAGGACCTTGGCGTTATTGTCCGTGGGCGCGCCACCGAGCAGGAAGTAATTGCCCTTGGGCGCGGCTTTCAGCACGCCACTGGCCTGCATCTCGCCGACCTTTTCGTTATCGAATGAAATGTAGGCATCGATATCGGCATTGAGGATCAGTCGATCGTAGGACACGACCTTGATCCCGGCCTTCTTGGCTTCGGCGACGGCATTGGTCAGCACGGTGGCGTTGAACGGCACGATGACGATCACATCGACGCCACGGGAGATCAGGTTTTCGATCTGCGAGATCTGCTTCTGCTCGTTGGCATCGGCAGACTGGACGAAGACCTTGGCGTCGAGTTTTTCCGCCGCCGCGACGAAGTAGTCACGGTCCCGCGACCAGCGTTCCAGGCGCAGGTCATCGATGGAGAAACCGATTTTCGGATGGGCCGCATCGGCCATGACCGGAAGCGAGAGCAGGGCGAGGGCGCCGGCGAGCAGGGTACGTTTGAATGTTTTCATGTAGTGCGTCCTTTTATTGTTGTTTGAAAGACACTGCCTGACGATGAGCGTGATACCGGGTAGAACTGTAGAGCGTTGCAGGACGCCGTGGGCACAGATTTGTCGCGAGAATGTAACAACCCCCGTGCCCCGAACGGCGCCGTTGTCAGGGGTAGATAAACCGATTGACCACGTTCTCGAGCATTTCCTGGCGACCGCTGACAGCCTGGGGATTCAGCTCGTTGGTAAAGGCGTGCTCGGCCAACGATTCAAGGCTGAAGTCGCCGGCCAGCACTGCCTTGCCAAACGGTTTGTGCCAGCCTGCGTAGCGCTGGTCCTTGAATTGTTGCAACTGATCGTTCTGTACCATGGCTGCCGCGCGCTCCAGGGCGAGGGCGAGGACGTCCATGGCGGCGACATGGCCGTGGAACAGGTCGATATCGTCCACGCTCTGGCGCCGGACCTTGGAGTCGAAGTTGAACCCACCATTGCCGAACCCGCCAGCCTTGAGGATTTCGTAGGTGGCCAGGGTCATTTCCTCGACGCTGTTGGGGAACTGGTCGGTGTCCCAGCCGTTTTGCGGGTCGCCGCGGTTGGCGTCGATGCTGCCGAAGATCCCCAGGGAGACGGCTGTGGCGATCTCGTGGTGGAAGCTGTGCCCGGCGAGGGTGGCGTGGTTGGCTTCGATATTGACCTTGATCTCGTTTTCCAGGCCGAACTGCTGCAGGAAGCCGAACACCGTGGCGCTGTCGTAATCGTACTGGTGCTTGGTCGGCTCCTGGGGCTTGGGTTCGATCAGCAGGTCGCCTTTGAAGCCGATCTTGTGCTTGTGCTCGACCACCATGCGCATGAACCGGCCCAGTTGCTCACGCTCGTGTTTCAAATCGGTATTGAGCAGGGTTTCGTAGCCTTCGCGACCGCCCCACAATACGTAGTTGGAGCCTTTGAGGCGTTGGGTGGCGTTCATGGCGCTGAACACCTGGGCGGCTGCGCAGGCGAACACTTCGGGATCGGGGTTGCTGGCGGCGCCTGCGGCAAAGCGCGGGTTGCTGAAGCAGTTGGCGGTGCCCCACAGCAGCTTGATCCCGGTCTGCTCCTGATGGCGTTCCAGGTGGTCGATCATCTGGGCGAAGTGGTTGCGGTACTCCTTGAGCGAGCTACCCTCCGGGGCGACATCGGTGTCGTGGAAGCAGTAGTAGTCGATGCCCAGCTTGGAAAAGAACTCGAAGGCCGCTTCGGCCTTGCCGATGGCCACTTCCATCGGATCCCCGGCGTGCTGCCACGGGCGCTTGAACGTGCCGGCACCGAATACATCCGACCCCGGCCAGACGAAGGTATGCCAATAGCAGACCGCCATGCGCAGGTGTTCGCGCATGGGTTTGCCGAGCACCAGTCTGTTGGCGTCGTAGTGACGGAAGGCAAGCGGCGAATCGCTGGCGGGGCCCTCGTAGCGAATCTTGTCGACACTGGGGAAGTACGGCATGTGCGGGTTTCCTTTTTATTCTTGGCGGTGTCTCGATACTAACGCCGGCCCCGTGGCTGCTGATTATGAAAATCACCAACGGGCAGTTCGATTTTGAGTATTGAGATTCGTCGGCCGGGCGCCTAGTCTGTGTCCACCGGCACAGGGTTAAACCAATGAAAACCGTCCCGCCCGTTCACCGCATCGCGCTGTTGTTCAACGGCAGCAAGATCTACGACCGCGGCATCATCAGCGGTATCGGCAACTACTTGAGCAGCACGCGTGCGTCCTGGGACTTGTTTCTCGAGGAGGATTTTCTCTGCCGCTTGAAAGGCATCGAGCGCTGGCAGGGCGACGGGATCATTGCCGACTTCGACGACCCGCTGATCGGCGAGGCGCTGGCCGGGATCAAGCTGCCGGTGGTGGCGGTGGGCGGTTCCTATCAGGATGAACGCGCCTACCCGAAGGGCATCCCCTATGTCGCCACCGACAATGACGCGTTGATGAGGTTGGCCTACGAGCACCTGATCGAGGCCGGGCTGACCCGCTTCGCCTGTTTCAGCCTGCCTGAAGCACAAGCCAATCGCTGGGCCCAGGAACGGGAGAAAGCCTTTCGCCGGCTGGTGCAGCGCGACGGCCTGCAGGCCGAGGTCTATCGCGGCATGGGCACCAGCGCACCGCTCTGGGACAGCGCCGTCGAACAGCAGATCGCCTGGCTGCAAAGCCTGCCCAAGCCCATCGGCATCATCGCCGTCAGCGACGCCCGCGCCCGGCAACTGCTGCAAGCCTGCCTGACCGCCGGGATCGCGGTGCCTGAGCAAGTGGCGTTGATCGGCATCGACAACGACCCGCTGACCCGCAGCCTGACGCGGGTGCCGTTGAGCTCGGTGATCCAGGGCACCGAGACCATGGGGCGGACCGCCGCACGCCTGCTCCACCAAATGCTGCACGGCATGCCGTCCACGGGCACACAGATTCTGATCCCACCGGATGCGATCAATGTGCAGGTGTCGAGCCTGCATCAACCGTTGGGCAACCCTTATGTCATGCAGGCACTGCTCTTCATCCGCCAATACGCCTGCCAGGGCATCAAGACGGCCCAGGTGGCGGCTTATGTAGGGATATCGCGCTCATCGCTGGAAGCGCATTTTCGCAAGGAGCGGGGCTGCAGCGTCCACGATGAAATCCTGCGCTTCAAACTGACCGCCGCCGCCAACGGGCTGGAAAACACCGACGCACCGATTGCCGACATCGCCCAGAATTGCGGCTTCAAATCGGCGCAATACCTGCACACGGTGTTTCGCCGCGAATTCGGCTGCACGCCCCGGGAGTATCAGCAGGGGGCAAGTGTGGGAACTCAATGACCTGCCACAAGGGCTACACCACCGCCTCGTCCTTGTGGCAAGGTTGCGGGCTTCATCGAATATTTAGGGACGGATGGAATGACGCTCAGGGTCATGGTGGTCGGTGGGTATGGAAATTTCGGCAGTATCGTTTCCAGGCACCTGGTGGTGATGCCAGGCGTACAGTTGGTGATTTCGGGGCGCGACGCCCAAAAACTGCAGCGCAAAGTCGATGAGTTGAACGCCCGATCGGGCACGGCATGTGAAAGCTGGTGCGGCGACGCCATGGGCCCAGGCTTCAAATCTGTCCTTGGCTTGATGAACATCCAATGGGTCATTCATACCGGCGGCCCCTTTCAAGGGCAATCCTATGCCGTCGCCGAGAGCTGCATCGACGCCGGCGTGAATTACTGCGACCTGTCGGACAGCAGAGCCTTCGTCACCGGCATTCGCGCACTCAACACCCGGGCAAAACAGGCAGGCGTGGCGATCCTCAGTGGTTGCAGCTCAGTGCCAACGCTCTCGGCCGCCCTCATCGATCAGCAGCGGCATCGTTTTAAACGCATCGACACGATCGAGCATGGTATTTCTTCTTCGGCCAAAATGCCGGGCTTGTCCACCGTCGAAGGCGTTCTCGCCTATGCGGGCAAGCCGATCAAGCAACTCAGGAATGGCCGGGTGCATGAGGTTCTGGGATGGCAGGACCTGACGCTTCGCAGAATGCGCTACATGGGCACCCGGGTACTGGCCAATGTCGACGTGCCGGACATGGATATCTTCGCCAGCCGCTATGGTGCCCGGAACCTGAGCTTCAAGGCCGGCGCAGGCCTGAAGCTCGGCGGCATTGCCAACTACCTGCTGGCCCAGGCAATGAGGATGGGGCTGGTGCGCGACCATCTCCCTTGGGCGGCCAGGCTTCATCGGTGTGGGCTCTGGTTCGAACGACTTGGCGATGGCAAAAGCGCAATGTACATCGATGTCCATGGCATCGGTGCCGACGGCGGGCCGCTGTCGTTGAACGTGCAGCTCACCGCCATGAACGACAAAGGGCCGGAAATTCCCAGCTGTGCAGCCGTTGCCTTGGCGGCGAAAATCGCCCAAGGGTATCTGCCCGAACCCGGAGCTCGGGCCTGTGTGGGTGAAATCACCGTCGACGAATACATGGCCGCCATCAACGATCCGCAAAACCTCAGCCTGTCTGTGCATTTCTCTGACGGGCAGGGTTGACCATGCTCTATCTGTGCTTGAAATACATCCATGTGATCGCTGCCATTTTCCTGTTCGGCTTCGGCATGGGATCCTACCTCTACCTGATCGCCGCCAGCCGCACCGCCAATCCGCAGGTCATTGCCCATGTGGCCAGGACGGTTGTCCGGTTCGATACCTGGATTACCACGCCGGCGGGTTTCATTCAGATAGTGACGGGTTACCTGCTAACGAGACTGGCCGGACTTCCCCTGACTACGGAATGGATCATGACGTCGTTGATCATTTTCCTGTGCGTGGGGGCGTTGTGGCTGCCTGTGCTGGTGTTCCAGAAGCGGTTATACGTGATGGCGTCGAGCGCGCTGGGGGATGGGCGCACGCTCGATGATCGATACTCAACCGTGTATCAGAAGTGGTTCTGGATGGGGGTTCTGGGCTTTTTGGGGATGTTTGTCATTGTGTCGATCATGGTGACGAAGATGACGCCACAGCAGTGGATCGAGCGACTACTGGTCTAAACATCGATCCGTTCCGCCGGGTTGTTCCCGGGCGTGGATATCTTCAAGAAACGTCGTTCGTGATCCGGATGCTCGAACAGGACCACTGTCTAGCCTGGCTTGAGCAAGGGGGGCGGGTGAAGCGAGTTTGGGCGATGGGCATGAATGTGTGAACACGATGACTTCAAGGACAAGATCCGATCCATGAGCGATGACACCTACACCCTGTACATGCGTTTCCAGACACCCGATCCTGACATCGGCCCTCGGGAGCGGGCGCCGATGCTTGCTCAGGAGCTGGCCTGGGCGCGTGAGCGTGCGACCATGCATCGCTTCAGCTGGGTCATGGTGCTGGTGCCGCCGTTGTGCCTGGGCCCGGTGTTGCCGGGCATCGCGTTTTTGCTGGGGCTGTTGGTCTATCAGGGGTTATCCGCTCCAGGCGTCGACCTTGACCGGATCGTGGGGGATTCCCTTGGCTGGCTTGTGCTCGTCACCTTGCTGTTCATGGCTGCCTGGGTCCTGCATAACTACTTGCGCGATAAGCGCGACCCGACCAAGCGATATTGGCAATCGATGCCCGATCAAGGGCTGGTCGAGCTCGAATACCACACCCTCATCCGCGGCATCAGCCTGTGGTCCAACGACTATGATCCGGACTGCAACACCCTCATGCAATGGACCGATGGCAAGCTGAAATGCGTGCAAGACAGCGGTGTGTCGCAATGGGTTCTGGCCCGGACCGCAGCGGGGCATTGGCTGGTGCTCAAGGAGCAATATCCGGGCAACTTCAGCTACGCACGGGTAGGGCAAATGCCTGCACCGGACAAGCTGCTGCAACCCCAGCAGCAACTGGCGATTGCTTTCGCCCCCGGCACGAACCTGCAGTTGGGCCGGCGTTTCGACGGTGCGCCGATGCCATTGGTGGATACGCCGTACTGGATGTCTGCCGATGAACTCAAGCGTCTGGAGGAGGCCGCCCATCACTGGGAATTTTTACCGCCGAACCGCTATGGCGTGGTCAATGACCAGGACGCCGCCTGGGTGCAACGGCTGGTGGACAGGGCGCAAGCCAGTGTCGGGCCGCAGCCGGCAATAGATCGCAGTCCAGCCCAGCGGGAGCAATCGCCCTCGTCACCATGAATCGAACACATCCCGCAAGTCCGGCCTGTCACTGAAGCCACGTGTCCACCACCCGCCGATCCAGCTCCTCCCAATCCGCCATGCCCAATACCCGAGTGGTATTCAATCCGCGCAGATAACCGCGCAGTTGATTGGCCGTGGCCCGCTTGAGCTCCGGGTCGGGTTCTGTGTCGCTCAACAGCACGCTTTCGTACTGGATCAAGTAGTCAGCCACCCGCTCACGGAAGTCGGGCAATACCGCGTCGCGAATCAGATCAAACGTTCTCATGGATAGGCCTCATCAATCTTTCTCGGCTTGCAACTATTGCTAGGAGTAATAGTGACCATTACGAAATGCAAGTTCTGCTTTGCCGGCAATCATTGGAAAATCAGCGCCATCGAACACGCAGCCCCGTATTTTTATTTTCAGGACCCTGACCCATGCGCCGTTTATTTTTGCTTCCCCTGGCGTTTTCCCCATTGTTGCTGGCCGGTTGTGCCTCGGCACCGAACGATCCGACCCTGACCTTGCAGACCAGCAAGACGCCGGCTCAATACGCCGAATGCGTCGTACCGAAATTGCAGGGCAATGCCTTGAACCCGGTGGTCTCGCAGACCCAGCGCAGCTACCGCATCGTGGTGCCGAGCAAAGTCTCGGCGGACAACGTGCTGGAAGCCTACAAGGCCGGCGACGGTGGCAAGGTATTCATCTACGAGCGGCACTTGCTGGCCTCCAACCTCCTGCCTTCGAGTTTCGAACGCGCCGCACAGGAATGCATCTGACCGGCCCGTAAATGCTTTTCACCGTGCTCCTTTGGTTGGCCGCAACCAACCAATTCCCTTGCCCCGCACCGTCCTCGGTCGCGGGGCTTTTTTTTGCCTGCCGGTTTCAGGCTGGCCAATCGTGCGCCCGGATGAACTCGATGAGCGCTTTCAGGGCCGGTGGCACATGGCGTCGGCTGGGGTAATAGAGAAAAAACCGGCTTGGTGGCGCTTTCCATTGCGCGAGCAGCTCCGTGAGATGCCCATTGCGGATGTCGTCACGCGCCAGCTCCTCGTAGACGTAGGCAATCCCGGCGCCATCTTTCGCCGCCTGGATCATCAGCGCATCGTCTTCAAGAATGAGCGGGCCGGTGACGGACAAACGGATCGGTTGTCCCTCTGCCTGATACTCCCAAGCGTAGAGTTTGCCGCTGGGAAAACGCCGGGCGATGCAGGCATGCTCGAGCAAGTCCCGTGGAGCCTGGGCGATTCCCTTCGTGGCCAGGTAGGTTGGCGCGGCTACGGTCACGAACGATTGAGGGGGGCCGACAGGGACGGCGATCATGTCGCCGGCCAGGCTTTCGCCAAAGCGCACGCCGGCGTCAAAGCCGCCGTTGACGATATCGGTCAAGCCATCATCGCTGACCAGGTCCAGTTGAATGCGGGGATACCTGGCCACGAACGGCGCGAGCACCTTCGCAAATACTGCACGCGCCGCCGGACGCGCCACGTTGAGGCGAAGCTTGCCGGCGGGCACGTCCTGCAGCGAGGTCAACTGGGCCAAGGCTTCGGCAACCTGCTGCAGGGTAGGGGCCAGTGTTGCCAATAGCTGGTGGCCGGCCTCGGTCGGGGTAACGCTGCGCGTGGTGCGGTTGAGTAGCCTGACACCCAGGCGTGCTTCCAGGGCTCGCATGGCGTGGCTCAATGCCGAGGCTGAAACTCCACGCTCGTCGGCGGCCTTGCGAAAGCTGCGATGGCGAGCGACGGCGGCAAAGGCATCCAGTTCGGAAAGATCAGGGTGCTGACTCATGAATACAGTTCAGTAGTTCAAATAAGATTACCCATCTTATCGTCATGAGATCCCTCGCGGATACTGCCCACATCATCTGTGGAGAACTCGCTATGCAAAAGAATCGTCTTGGATCATCGGACTTGCTGATTTCGCCCATTGGCCTGGGAACCTGGGCCATTGCTGGCACCGGCTGGGAATACAGCTGGGGTGCACAGGACGACGAGGACAGCCTCGGTGCCCTTGAATATGCCGTTGAACGCGGGGTGAACTGGATCGATACGGCGGCGGTTTATGGTTTGGGCCATGCCGAGCAACTGGTCGGGCAGCTGTTGCGGCGGCTGCCGGCTTCGCAGCGCCCGTTGGTGTTCACCAAGGGCAGTCTGGTCTGGGACCCGGTCACCAAGGCGATCTCACACTCGCTGGCGCCTCGATCGTTGCTCGCCGAGGTCGAGGCAAGCTTGCGCCGACTGCAAGTCGAAACCATCGACCTTTATCAGATTCACTGGCCGGCCTTTCCTGCCGACGGCAGCAGTGAAGGGCTCGAGAAGGCGCTTTCGGCGTTGGCCACCGCCCGCGAACAGGGGAAAATTCGCGCCATCGGCGTCTCCAATTTCGATGTCGCGCAACTCGAGCGGGCCCAGGCGGTGACCGAGATCGTTTCACTTCAGCCGCCTTATTCCGCCTTGATGCGGGACATCGAGCAAGACGTCCTGCCATTTTGCGAGCAGGCGGGAATGGGGGTCTTGGCCTATTCCACCCTTCAGTCGGGGCTGCTTTCCGGCAGCATGACGCGCGAACGTATCGCCCAATTGCCCGACGACGATTGGCGCAAGGCGCGAAGCGCCGACTTCCAGGAGCCTCGCTTGAGCGCGAACCTGGCGCTGGTCGAGGTCTTGGCCGGTATTGGCGAACGGCACGGGGTCAGTGCGGCGGCAGTCGCCATCGCTTGGGTGCTGCGCAAGCCGGTGGTGACCGGTGCCATCGTCGGAGCCCGTCGCCGCGGGCAGGTCGACGGGCTGATTGCCGGCGCGCAGTTGCGCCTCAGTGCCGAGGAGATCGAAGAAATTCGACCCTTCCTGCCAGTGGGCATGGGCACGAATGTCCCAGGGAGCGCTTGACCGTTTATCGTGCAGGCGCTCGCTGGAATGAGCGGGTTTGACGCTTCGCTGCATAACCGGCACTATCTGCTCGTTGATGATCATTAGTGCTCGTTTATGCAGGTTGTATCTCATGACTTCTCCCCACGAAGCGTTCCCCGGTGAACGCCAGCAATTGATCAGCCAGCGTCTCGCCCGGTATGGCCGGGTGATCGCGGCGGACCTGGCCAGCGAATTCAATGTGTCCGAACACTCGATCCGGCGTGACCTGGGGGTATTGGCAGCGGCGGGGTTATGCAAGCGTGTTTATGGCGGCGCGATACTTGTGCCGGCTGCCGAAGGGTCGCTGGATGTACGCGTGCGTAAAGACCCGGTACGCAAGGGCAGCCTCGGCCAAGCGGCCGCTGCATTGCTGCGCGCGGGCCAGCACGTGTTCATCGATGCCGGGTCGACCAACCTGGCGATTGCTGGCGCCATCGATCCGAGCCTTCAGTTGACCCTCTCCACCAATTCGCCGTTGATTGCGGTGCAGTTGATGAAATTGCCCCGTGCCGAAGTCATTCTTCTGGGAGGGCGCTTGAATCCAATCGCCGGTGGTGTGATCGGGCTGACGGCGGTGGAGCAACTGCGCCAGTTCAGTTTTGACGTGTGTTTTCTGGGTGCCTGCGCCATCGATCCAGACAATGGGGTCACGGCATTCGGCCTGGAGGACGCAGAGTTCAAGCGCGCAGTGGTGGCGGCGAGTGGGCAAGTGATTACCGCGGTGACCAATGAAAAGCTGTCCAGCGTTGCTCATTATCAGGTGGTTTCTTGTGAGGAGGTCGCCGCCCTGGTGGTGGAGCACGATGCGCCACGTGAGCGGCTGGAGCCCTTCTACGGCCGGGTGACCAACGTCGTGACGAGTGTCCGTGAACAGCGGCGTAGCTGATGCCTTTGCGGCGCCGGGCTGGGCAATCAGGTAGATACTGTGCGGCCCCCATTGTCCGCCAGGCGATTTGCGTCTAGTTTGCTGGCCGATCACAAGTACAAAAAATCAGGAGTCATCGATGCAACCGATTCGTCTCGGCCTGGTGGGCTACGGCAAGATTGCCCAGGATCAACACGTTCCAGCCATCCTCGCCACCCCCGCGTTCCAACTGGTGGCGGTCGCCACGCAAGGGCAGCCCTGCGCCGGGGTGGAGAACTTCCGATCCCTGGGCGAGCTGCTCGAAAACGGCCCGCACGTTGATGCGATTGCGTTTTGCACACCGCCGCAAGGTCGATTCGCCCTGGTGCAACAGGCGCTGGCGGCCGGTAAGCACGTTCTGGTGGAAAAGCCGCCGTGCGCCACGTTGGGTGAAGCCATGGCCTTGGTGGAGCAGGTTCGCGAGCAAGGCGTCAGCGGCCTGTTCGCCTGGCATTCCCGTTACGCCCCAGGCATCGCAGCCGCCCGTGACTGGCTGGCCAGTCGCACCTTGCACAGCGTGCAGATCGATTGGAAAGAAGACGTGCGCAAGTGGCATCCCGGCCAGGCGTGGATCTGGCAACCCGGCGGCCTGGGGGTCTTCGATCCCGGCATCAACGCGTTGTCGATTGCGACTCATCTGTTGGCGCTGCCGTTGTTCGTGAAGTCCGCCGAGTTGCGTGTGCCGGACAACTGCCAGTCGCCGATTGCCGCCAGCATCAAGATGGCCGACGCGCGCCACCTCGATATTCGTGCGGAATTCGATTTCGACCATGGCCATGACGAGCTCTGGAGCATCGAGATTCGCTGCGCCGAAGGCGTCCTGCGCCTGGACAATGGCGGCGCGCTGTTGAGCATCGACGGCGTGCGCCAGGCCGTCTCCGAGGAAGGCGAGTACGCCGCGGTGTATCGACATTTTCAGCAACTGATCAACGACAATGCCAGCGACATGGACCTGCAGCCACTGCGGTTGGTCGCGGACAGCTTCTTTGTCGGCAGTCGGACGGCGGTCGAGCCGTTCTACGATTAACCCAGGGAACTGCAGTTGAACGAACAGACATTGTCCATGCGCCTGGAACGCGTGGCGGCGCATATGCCGGCAGGTGCGCACCTGGCCGATATCGGCTCGGATCACGCTTACCTGCCGGTGGCCTTGTTGCGCCGTGGCGTCATTGCGGCAGCGGTGGCCGGCGAGGTGGCGTTGACGCCGTTGCGCGCCGCCGAACGCACCGTGGGCGAGAATGGCCTGGAGCAGAGGATCAGTGTGCGTCTGGCCAACGGCCTGGCGGCAATCGAGCCGGAAGACGGGATCACCGCGATCAGCCTCTGCGGCATGGGCGGCGAGACGATCCGCGACATCCTTGACAGCGGCAAAGCACGGCTGAGCGGGCACGAGCGGCTGATTCTGCAACCCAACGGTGGCGAACAACCGCTGCGTCAATGGCTGATGGAAAACGGCTACTGCATCCTTTGCTAGGAAGTGCTGCGGGAAAACCGCTTCTACTACGAGATCATCGTCGCCGAGCGCGTCGGGCCAGTGACGTACACCGCCGAGGAGCTGTACTTCGGCCCGCTGCAGATGCAAGCGCGAACCCCGACCTTCCTGGCCAAGTGGCAACGCCTGCTGCGCCAGAAACAAAAGACCCTCGCCAGCTTCGCCAAGGCGCGGCAAGCCGTGCCCGAGGAGAAGCTGCAAGACATTGCCCGGCAGGTCCGGTGGATCAGTGCGCTGTTGGCTTGAGTTGCATTGAGGTTGGATGTGCGGACGTTATCGCGAGCAAGCTCGCTCCCACAGGGAGTTGCGCAAGTCCCTTTTGTGGGACGAGCTTTCTCGCGATGAGGCCATCAGTGACTTCACTGATTCGAGAACTGCCGCCTTCTCCGGCTGCCCGCCTATCGACCCATCAGGGGGTAGTGCTTGATACGGCACGGATGCGAATTACCGTCGCCTTTACAGATGCCGTCCAGGTAGCGGTAGTCCACCCGTACCGACTGCCCTTTGCCGGGCCATTGCCGGCGGGGGAGCGTGGCTTGGTAGTCCGGGGTTTCCGGGGTGAAGGTCAACAGTGAGCCTTGCGCGGGGCACTCCACCGAGGCGGATTTCGGCCTGGCTTTCACGATCTGCGCCTGAAGTTGCGGGTAGGGTTGTTTCTGGACCTCGACGATACGCAGCTCCATCTGGCAGATCTGCCACGTCGAGGCCTGGACGGGCTCGCACAGGAAGGGGAGCGTCAAGGCAAGCAGTCCGAGGCATGCGGTGTGAGTGTTCATTGCTGACCTTGTTTGGGGTGCTGACGTTTGCCAATCATAGCTTGGCATTGTAGCCATCAGCAGAGTGGTGGCACTATGCCTACGGTCTTTTGGCCAATACAAGGAAGTAACCCATGCCCGGCATCCCAAACGTCGCTTCAGCATTCTGTGCATTCATGCAATCGTGGGAAGAGGACCGCAAATACCTGCCGTCATCCATCAGTGCCCTGGCCAACGGTTTCGAGGGCTGGTTGAAGTTCGAGTTTTATTTCTGGCTGATCCACGCCCGTGGGCTTCGTGGCCCCGACCGCGAACTGGCGGATGTTGGCGTCGAGTACAAAGTGAAGCTCGATCAGCGGTGGTCGCTGATGGACATTGCTTCCAAGCAATGCGATTTGTGGATTCGCGACCAGGATGAAAAGCGCTTTCACTTCATTGAACTCAAGACACCTTTCGCCAATGCCAACCAGGGCAAGATGTTTGAAAGCGCGGCCAAGGACTATTGGTACATGACCCGCTTGAAAGCCCAGGCGGAAAAGGTGGCAACGGGCAGTGTCATCATCTTTGGCGTGAACTTTGATCAGGCGCGCTGGGAAAAGCATCTCCGCTACATCGAAGAATATGCCGGCTACGTCGAGCATTCGTCCAAGGCATCCGGCACCGTGCCGGGCGTGGAGGGGCTGAGGTGGGCGGTCCTGACCATGCACTACCCGCAGATGGGCGAGATTCTTCTGCCACCCGTCGAGGTTCAGGCGCCGTGAAGCCATGGAGGGCCACTGGCTTGGCACCGCTGGCTCAACCGTAAAGCCCCATCAGCGAGAAAGACTGGTCAGCGCTCAGTGCGACAATCTCGGTCAGCGAATGCAGGAGCACCGGCACCAGCAGGCCACCGCTGACCACCCTGGCGATGGCGAACACGCCTCCACAGGCGAAGATCAGCACGATCGTCATCCAATTTCCGTATTGGATGTGCATGCCGGCGAAGACGGCCGACGTCACGATGATCGCGATCCATGTCCAGGCACGGCTGTTCTCGTAGGGAAACAGCCGGAACATGTAATGGCGGAAGAACAGCTCTTCAGCGATGGGCGGCAGCACGATCAGCGACGCAATCTTGATCGCGGCCTGCCAACGGTTGAGCCCGTCCAGAAGCTCGGCCATGAACACCTCACGGGGCAACCCGAGCACGAAGACGGCGACCCCGAAAAGCAGGTAGGTCCCGACAATGCCGACCGCCCCCCACCGCAGGGGTTTGCCAATGGCATGACCGCGCCACTGCGGGCGCGAATCGGCACGGTATTGCAGGGCGAAGAGGCCGAGGAGGACGAGCGCGGTGAGCCCCGAGGTGGTCGTGAACATCAGATAGGCCTGCATGTCCGCGGGTACGAAAAGGACCTCGGGTATCGCGGCCAGGAAGACGACCACAGTGGCCAGCACAAACATCCCGAGCCGGGGAAAGAAGCGGTAGGGCGATAAAGTGGAGGCGGGTGCAAACTCAGGGGCGGCACTTAGATTCGTCACAGTCACTCCATGAGTGCAAGGAAAAAGGCATGATGCCAGTGTTTTGATCGTCTGGGATGAGTTCCTATCGGCTTTGTGCAGAGGTAGGCAGTTTGCCCTGTGACTCGGTACTTGCCCGGGGGGCTTTACCAGTGGCGACAAAAATGATTCAGGGTCATCGACGGCCGCAATGGAATATCTCGACTAGAGGACGCGACATTCATGGAAACTCCCTTTTCTCCAATCAGCGATCGTTTGCACAATCGCCGGTTTACGGTGGCGGACAACGCCCAAGGACTCTCTGGCGCAGGCACGGTATTTCATTACCACGTCGAGGACGGTGCCATTTCGAGCACTTACCAAGGCGGCCGGATTCGCCTGGGCAATCAGGTCGGACGTGTAACGGGTCCCGATACCATTGAGCTTCTCTTCCAATGCTTGACTACGGAGGGTGAGATTCTTTCCGGCTGGTCTCGTGGGACGGTGAGTGTCGATCAAGCAGGGCGTACGACGTTGAGCTTCGTATGGGGTTGGTTGTCGGGTGCGACTGGAGGTGGGGAATCCCACTACGTCGAATGTGTGGCGTAAGGAACAGGCATCCATGTAACTGAACCACCGCCATCGCGAGCAGGCTCGCTCCCACACTCGATCTCCAGTGGACACGGAACCCATGTCTAACCCAGACCCCCTGTGGGAGCGAGCTTGCTCGCGATGAGGCCAGCCAGCCCGACATCCATGCAGATGAACCACCGCCATCGCGAGCCAGCTCGCTCCCACACTCGATCTCCAGTGGACACGAAACCCATGTCTAACCCAGAACCCCTGTGGGAGCGAGCTTGCTCGCGATGAGGCCAGCCAGCCCGACATCCATGCAGCTGAACCACCGCTATCGCGAGCCTGCTCGCTCCCACACTCAATCTCCAGTGGACACGAACCCCATGTTCAACCCAGCCCCCCTGTGGGAGCGAGCTTGCTCGCGATGAGGCCAGCCAGCCCAACATCCATGTAGCTGAACCACCGCCATCGCGAGCAAACCTGCTCAAAGCTGCTTCGAGCCCCCGCCAATCTGCCAGACATACGGCGGTTCCGTACCGTTGATTTCCCAATCACCAATGATGCGCTCCTTGTAGATCAGCGGATTGTGCGAGGCCGCGGTGCGGGCATTGCGCCAGTGACGGTCGAGGGCCTTGCTGGTGCTGGTGGCCGAAGCACCGAGGGCATTGAACAGGTCGCTGGTGGCGCGCAACACCAGGTCGGAAATCACCACCTGGGCCTGGGCCGACTCCAGTTCGGCGGCGATGTTGGCGGTGTGCTCGGCCTCGGCGTCCTGGCTGAAGCGACTTTCGTAAGCGCGCTGGGAGGCGCTCGCGGCGCGCAGGGTGGTGGCTTCGGCGGCATAGACCTGGGCCGATGCCCTGCCGACCACTTGTTGCACTTGCACGTCCTGGCTCACTTCGCTGGCATTACCGGTGCTGAAGACCCGCGTGCGTTTGCGCACTTGCTCGGTGATGTCATGAACCGCCGCGCGGCCGGCGCCGGTCAGCACGGCCAGCAACACCAGTTGATAAAACGCGGTCTGGTATTTGAAGCGGGTAGAGAAGTCGATGAGGTTTTCTGCTTCGACCAATGCGTTCTCGAACAGCGATGTCCCGCTGCCGGTGGTGCGTTGGCCAAAACCGTCCCAGTCATCGCTTTGCTTGACGCCCGGTTGGTGTACGCGGACGGCGGCAATCACGTCGGCGCCGTTGTCGTCGCGTTGGGCATACACGTCGATCCAGTCGGCGAAGATACTGCCGGTGCTGTAGTACTTGGTGCCGTTGACGACCCACTGATCACCCTGGCGGGCAACCCGGGTGACGACTTCGCCGATTTTCACCGCGCCGACTTCCGTCCAGGCATTGCCCACCAACTCACCCTCGACAAAGCGCTTGAACCAGGTGTCCTGTGGGCTACTGGCGTGGGCGTTGAGGCGGTCCTCGACGAATGCGAAGTGCCCGCGCAAGGCCTGGGGCAGGTTGGAGTCGGCTTCAGCCAGTTCGATCAGCAATTGCAACAGCTGCGGCAGCGAGGCCCCGGCGCCGCCATATTCTACCGGTACGCGGACGGCGCCAAAGCCGGCTTCCTTCAGCCATTTCACCTGTTCAAAGGGCAGGCTGCGTGTTTGCTCACGCTCCAGGGCGCCGGCCTGGATGCGTGCAAAGATCGGCCGGAAGCGTTCGGCAAGGGGCTCATAGTCGGTGCCCGTGGAAAGGATCGGCGGCAGGTGGTGTTGCTGTGCGGTCATGTTGATATTCCTTCTTGGTGGCGAGTCGGCGGGCAGGGGAAAAATCTGCCGGTGCCAAAAGCCATTGCACAGTCCATGCCCGAGGCCCAACGCCCGTAAATGCGGGGTCCATACGGCGTTCATCAGCGCAAGGGCTGTCCTGGCCCCGGACAATCTGTTGCGCAACTGTGTGCCGGGCAACAGTTGCCGCAACGGACATCGACGGGCCAGGTGTTCGCCAGGCAACAGTGGAACAACAGCTTGTCCGTCGGGCGACAGTGCAGTGATTGGGAGTGTCATTTAATTCATTGATTATTAAGGAAATATTTAACTGGCACGGTTGCTGCTCTACACCTTGTGCAGACGCTGAGGTGGCGTCTCCAGGCATGGGGTAAGCGATGAGCAAGCAATTCAAAGTGGTGGCGGTGTCAGGCAGCGTGCAGCACCCGTCACGCACCCTGGCACTGCTCCAGGCGTTGGTGGACCGGCTCGGGCAGCAACTGCCGATCGAGGTGCGCTTGATCGAATTGGCCAAGGTCGGTCCACAGTTCGCCGGGGTGTTGCGTCGCGAGGCGTTGCCGGCTGCCGTGCAGGAGGATCTGCACGCCATTGAATCGGCCGATCTGTTGATCGCCGCCAGCCCGGTGTACCGAGCCTCGTACACCGGCCTGTTCAAGCACCTGTTCGATTTCGTTCATCACGAAGCCCTCAAGAACGTACCGGTGCTGTTGGCCGCGACAGGTGGCTCGGATCGCCATGCCTTGATGATCGACCACCAGTTGCGACCCCTGTTCGGCTTCTTCCAGGCCCTCAGCCTGCCAGTGGGGGTCTATGCCAGCGAAACCGATTTCAGCCAATACCGGATCTCCAGTGCACAGGTGCTGGAGCGTATCGAGCGCGCCGTCGAGTCGGCGTTGCTGAGCCTGGTTCCGGGCGCCCGGCGTGACGCCAGTGCTGCCTGATCCATTTTTCCTTTCAAAACGAGCCGTGGAGTACATGCAATGAGCCAGGACACGATCAAATTTGCCTACTGGGTGCCCAACGTCAGTGGCGGTCTGGTGGTCAGCAAAATCGAACAACGCACCGACTGGGGCATCGACTACAACCGCAAGCTGGCCCAGATCGCTGAAGCGGCCGGCTTCGACTACGCCCTGTCGCAAGTGCGCTTTACCGCCGGCTACGGTGCTGAATACCAGCACGAGTCCGTCGCGTTCAGTCATGCCTTGCTGGCCGCCACCACGCGCCTGAAAGTCATCGCCGCGGTACTGCCGGGGCCGTGGACGCCGTCGGTGTTGGCCAAGCAGATCGCAACCATCGACCACCTGACCGGCGGCCGGGTGGCGGTCAACATCGTATCGGGCTGGTTCAAGGGCGAGTTCACGGCCATTGGCGAGCCGTGGCTGGAGCACGATGAGCGCTATCGTCGTTCCGAAGAATTCATCACTGCCCTCAAGGGCATCTGGACCACCGACAACTTCACCCTGCGCGGTGATTTCTACCGCTTCCACGACTACACCCTCAAGCCAAAACCACTGCAGCAGCACCCGGAGATCTTCCAGGGCGGCAGTTCACGTGCGGCTCGGGACATGGCCGCCCGGGTATCGGACTGGTACTTCACCAACGGCAATACCGTGGAAGGCGTCAAGGCGCAGATCGATGACCTCCAGGCGAAAGCCGCGGCCAACAACCACAAGGTCAAGGTCGGTGTTAACGCCTTTGTCATTGCCCGCGACACGGAAGAAGAGGCGCGTGCGGTCCTCGCCCAGATCATCGACCAGGCCGATCCTGAAGCCGTCAATGCCTTCGGCGATGCGGCGAAGCAGGCCGGCAAGTCCAGCCCGGAAGGCGAGGGCAATTGGGCCAAGTCCAGCTTCGAGGACCTGGTGCAATACAACGATGGCTTCAAGACCAACCTGATCGGCACGCCGCAGCAGATCGCCGAACGCATCGTCGCGCTCAAGGCGGTAGGCGTGGATCTGGTGCTCGCCGGTTTCCTGCACTTCCAGGAAGAAGTCGAGTATTTCGGCCGTAAGGTCCTGCCGCTGGTGCGTGAGCTCGAGCAACGCAAAGCGGCAGCCCAAACGGCGGCGGTCGCTTAGGCGCGGGAGGCAGCATGGGCTCGTTCACCGACACCCTCGACCCGGTCCCGGCCAGCTTGCCCCAGTGGTTGCAGCGCCAGGCGCTGGAGCATGGCACGGACGTCGCGCTGCGCCACAAGCACCTGGGTGTCTGGCAGGAGCGGACCTGGGCGCACGTAGCCGACGAGGTGCGCCGTTTCGCCAGTGCCCTGCAAGCCCGCGGTTTTGCGGCGGGCGCGACCCTGACGATCATCAGTCGACCCAGGCCGCAGGCGCTGCTTGCCGCCTTGGCCGCGCAATGGCTGGGCGGCGTGGCGAGTCTGTTCGACCCGCTGGAGACGGCGGCCGAACAGGTGCAACGGCTCGCCACGCTGCAACCGGATTTCGTCCTGGTCGAAGGCGTGGAAGAAATGCTGCGTCTGCGTGCGGCGCAGGTGGCCGTGGGGGTGTGGGTCTACCTCGACAAGCGTGGACTGTCGGATTCGGCGCCATTTGCGCAAGCACTGGACTACGCCGCGTTGGCTGCCGAGCGGCCAATCGTTGACCTGGCCCCGCAAGGACAAGTGCTGCAGACGGCCTTTGTTTTTTATCGCGGAAGTGGACGGACGATGGAGGAGCAACGCGTCAGCCACGCCGAACTGTTGCAGGAGGGGCAGCGGTTGTTGGCGCGCGAAGGGCTGGGCCGGCAGGAAGAGGCATTGGCCGCCCGGGCGTTCGCCTCGGGCGGGCAAGCTCGCTATCTGCTGGCGCCCTGGTTGATGGCCGGTTTTCGCCTGAACTTTCCTGAGAACCTGGCGACCCGTGATCGCGATCGTCGCGAGCTGGGCCCGACGCTGGTGGCCGGGACGCGGGAAACCTACGAGCGTTTGCACCGCTATGCGCTGGAACGTTTGCCGGAGCCGGGCAGTTGGTCGCGCGGGCTGGTGGATTGGGCGTTGGCAGCGCAGCCGGGGCTGCTGCAACGGCATCTGGGGAACTGGCTGGTTCGCCGGCCGTTGCGCGACGTGCTGGGGTTTTCCCGGACCCGCGCGCCGCTGCTGGTGGGCGATGCCTTGCCGCCCGAAACCCAGGCATTTTTCCAGGCATTGGGTATCGAGGTTCGCCAGTGGGACGACGGGGCTCACTGGCAAGCGCCGCCGAACCTGGTGCAGCACACCACCGATGACTGGACGGGTCTCCAGTCGCAACTGGCCTGAGAGGAGACGCCCCATGACCCAGACGGCCATCACGCATTTGCTGGAACTGGACCATATTTCGCTGTCATTCAAAGGCGTGAAAGCAGTCACGGACATCAGCTTTCGCGTCGCCGCCGGTGAGATCTGCGCCTTGATCGGCCCCAACGGCGCCGGCAAGAGTTCGCTGCTGAACGTCATCAGCGGCGTGTACCAGGCCCAGGACGGGCATATCCGTTTTGATCGACAGGAGCGGCGCCGGATGCGCCCCCACGATGTGGCGGTCCGCGGCATTGCCCGGACATTTCAGAACATCGCGCTGTTCAAGGGCATGAGCGTGCTCGACAACGTGCTCACCGGACGCAACCTCAAGCGCCGCAGCACCTGGATCGAACAGGCACTGCGCATCGGTCGCGCCCGGGCCGAGGATGACCGTCAGCGCGAAGCGGCCGAGCGTGTCATCGCATTCCTGCATTTGCAGCCTTGGCGCGACGTCCTGGTGGGCACGCTGCCCTATGGCTTGCAGAAACGGGTGGAGTTGGCCCGCGCGCTGGCGGCGGAGCCTCGGCTGTTGCTGCTGGACGAGCCCATGGCCGGGATGAACGCCGACGAGAAGCAGCAGATGAGCCGCTTTATCGTCGACATCAACCGTGAGCTGGGCACGACGGTGGTGTTGATCGAGCACGATATCGGCGTGGTCATGGACATCAGCGACCACGTGGTGGTGCTCGATTACGGTCGCAAGATCGGCGACGGCTCGCCTGAAGACGTACGGCAGAACCCCGAGGTCATTTCGGCCTACCTGGGCACTCGCCACTGATACCGGATATTCGACACCTTCCCACCAGGGAGGGCAGGCAAGTTGCGTCCGCAGAATAGGAGCGGCGATGGAATTTTTCTTTGAAGTATTGATTGGCGGGTTGTTGGCGGGGGTGATGTATGCCTTGGTGGCCATCGGTTTCGTGCTGATCTACAAGGCCTCCGGGGTGTTCAATTTTGCCCAGGGTGCGATGGTGCTGTTCTCGGCGCTGACCTTCGTCAGCCTGCTGGAGCGCGGTGTGCCGTTCTGGCTGGCGTTCGTCATCAGCCTGGCGGCCATGGTGCTGATTGCCGTGGCGGTGGAGCGGGTGGTGCTGCGGCCCTTGGTCAACCGTTCGCCGATTACGCTGTTCATGGCCACCCTCGGGCTGTCCTACGTCATCGAAGGTTTCGCCCAGGCACTGTGGGGCGCCCAGGTGCATGGCCTGGAACTGGGTATCAGCGATGAGCCGCTGGAATTGGGCGGGATGTTGTTGTCGCAGTTCGACATTTTTGCCGCATTGACCGCGGCGTTCCTGGTGCTGCTGTTGTCCTGGCTGTTCAACAAGACCCGGCTCGGATTGTCGTTGCGGGCGGTGGCCGATGACCCACTGGCGGCGTTGGCCGTGGGCATTCGTTTGCAGCGGGTCTGGGTGGTGGTGTGGGCGGTGGCGGGGTTTGTCGGGCTGGTCGCCGGCCTGCTCTGGGGCGCTCGCCTGGGCGTGCAGTTCTCGCTCTCGCTGGTGGTGCTCAAGGCCTTGCCGGTGCTGATCATCGGTGGGTTCACCTCCATCAGTGGGGCGATTGTCGGTGGCCTGATCATCGGGGCTTCGGAGAAGCTGGCTGAGGTTTACCTCGGGCCCTTCATCGGCAGTGGCATCGAGAACTGGTTTCCCTACGTGCTGGCGTTGTTGTTTCTGCTGGTGCGTCCGGCGGGGTTGTTTGGCGAACGGGCCATCGAACGGGTTTAGGGAGAACACTCATGTTTTATCGAGAAGCAGGCCAGTTCAACACCCGCTATGCCCAGGACCGCCGGGCCTTCGCCCTGCGCCAGGACCGTCACGGGCTGGCCGCATTGTTGCTGTTCGCCTTTGTCGTGGTGCCCTGGCTGGGCAATGACTACTGGTTCAGCGCGATCCTGATTCCGTTCCTGGTGCTGTCCCTGGCCGGGTTGGGGCTCAATTTGCTCACCGGTTATGCCGGGCAACTGTCCCTCGGTTCGGCGGCGTTCATGGCGGTGGGCGCCTTCGCCACCTACAACCTTGAAATACGGGTCGCCGGCTTGCCGTTGTTGGTCAGTATCGCCCTGGGCGGGTTGACGGCAGCGCTGGTGGCGGTGCTGTTCGGCTTGCCGAGCCTGCGCATCAAAGGCTTCTACCTGCTGGTCTCGACCCTGGCGGCACAGTTCTTCGTGACCTGGGCGTTGACCCGGTTCAGCTGGTTTTCCAACAACAGTGCCTCGGGCGTGATCAGTGCGCCGCGCCTGGACGTATTCGGGGTGAACCTCGACGCACCGGCCGGCCGCTATCTGTTGACCCTGAGTGTGGTGGTAGCGCTGTTCTGGCTGGGCAAGAACCTGGTGCGCAGTGAGCTGGGACGCAACTGGATGGCGGTGCGCGACATGGACACCGCCGCTGCGGTCATCGGAATTGCGTTGGCGAAAACCAAGCTGCTGGCGTTCGCCATCAGCGGTTTTTTCCTCGGGGTGGCCGGCGCGCTCTGGGCCTTCGCTTACCTGGGCACCGTGGAGCCCCACGGCTTCGATCTGAACCGCTCGTTCCAGATCCTGTTCATCATCATTATCGGCGGCCTCGGCAGCCTGCTGGGCAACTTCCTCGGTGCGGCTTTCATCGTGCTGTTTCCGGTGTTGCTTTCGAACCTGGTGTCGCTGCTGCCCGGCGGGCTGGTGGACGCCGGCCAGGTGGAGAACCTGCAGAAGATGATATTCGGCGCCCTGATCATCCTGTTCCTGATCAAGGAGCCAGAGGGCCTTGCGCGCCTCTGGCAGAGATTTCGCCAGCGCGCACGGCTGTGGCCGTTGCGCTACTGAGCGAACCGCACAACGCGGGTTTGCAGTTCCATTTTGTTGGCTTATCCATGGCTTCATACAAGGAAAATTCGATGTTCAAACGATCATTCGCCAGCAGCCTGGCACTGGCCCTGAGCCTCACCGCCGCGGCGTTCACCGTCCAGGCGGACAACGAGCAATACTTCCCGCTGCAAAGCTATCGTGTCGGCCCTTATGCAGCCGGCGGCACCGGTTTTTTCGGCGGCTTCATCGACTACCTCAAGTACGTCAACGCCAATGGCGGCGTGAACGGCGTCAAGCTGACCTGGAGTGAATGCGAGACCGAGTACGTGGTCGAAAAAGGCGTGGAGTGCTACGAACGCCTGAAGAAAGGCTTGAACGGCGCGCCGGCGGCTGCCACCAACCCGCTGTCGGTGGGCATCGCCTACGCCACGCTGGAGCGCTCGACGGCCGACAAACTGCCGCTGATCACCATCAACCACGGGCGCACGGATTCCACCGATGGCAGCGTGTTCCCCTACGTTTTCCCGTTGCAGTTGAACCCGTATTCCGAGGTCTCGGCGATCATCAATTACATCGGCCAGCGCGCCGGCGGGTTGGACAAGCTCAAGGGCCTGAAGATCGTCACCCTGTATCACGGTTCGCCCTATGGCAAGGAAACCAATGAGGTCCTGCAAACCCTGGCCGACAAATACGGTTTTGCGCTGACTTTGCTGGAGGTGCCGCACCCAGGCAACGAGCAGCAGTCGCAGTGGCTGAATATCCGCCGGGAAAAACCCGATTGGGTGATTCTGCGCGGTTGGGGGGTGATGAACCCGGTGGCGCTGAAAACCGCGCAGAAAGTCGGTTTCCCGGCCGACCACATCATCGGCAACATCTGGAGCAACTCCGAAGATGACGCCGCGCCGGCCGGTGCCGCGGCCAAGGGCTTCATCGCCATCACCACGCACCCTTCAGGTACTGATTTCCCGGTGTTGCAGGGCATCAAGCAGCAAGTGGTCGACGCCGGCCATGGCGACCTGGCCGACCCCAAGCGGTTCGGCACCGTGTACTACAACCTCGGCGTGGTCAACGGCATCCTCAACGTAGAAGCGCTGCGCATTGCCCAGCAGAAATTCGGCAAGCAACCCCTGACGGGTGAGCAGGTGCGTTGGGGCTTCGAGAACCTCAAGCTCGACGACGCCCGGCTCAAGGAACTGGGGGCGTTGGGCCTGGTGCAGCCGTTGCAGTTGTCATGCTCGGACCATGAAGGCGGCGGTGCGGTGCGTTTCCAGCAATGGGACGGTACCCAATGGAAGCTGATCAGTGACTGGGTGCAGGCCGACCGCGCCCTGTTGCGGCCGATCATCGAAGCGTCTTCGCATCAGTACGCCCGGGAAAAAGGCATTACCCCGCGTGATTGCAGCAAGGAATCCTGAGGCATCGCGGCAACCGGGCGTACGCGTCCGGTCGCTGTCTGAAAAGGCGAAACAGCATGGCGACGAACGTGCCGATCCTGCAGATCGACGATATTGAAGTGCTCTACGAACAGACCATCCTGGCGGTGCGCAGTGTGTCGCTGGAGGTAAAAAAAGGGCAGGTCGTGGTGCTGCTGGGCGCCAACGGCGCGGGTAAAAGCACCACGCTGAAGGCGGCCTCCAACCTGGTGCGCGCCGAACGGGGCGAGGTGGTGCGGGGTCGGATTGTCTACCAGGGGCGCGACGTGACCCGCAGCGCGCCTCACACCTTGGCGGCGAGCGGCCTGGTGCAAGTGCTGGAAGGTCGGCATTGCTTTGCCCAGTTGACCGTGGAGGAAAACCTGCTGGCCGGCGCCCTGGCGCGCCAGGTGCCGCGACGCCAGTTGCTGGCTGACCTGGAATTGGTCTATGGCCATTTCCCCCGGCTGAAACTGCGGCGCAAAAGCCTGGCCGGCTACACCTCGGGCGGCGAGCAACAGATGATCGCGATAGGCCGCGCGCTGATGGCCAGGCCGCAACTGGTCTTGCTGGACGAACCGTCGATGGGGTTGGCGCCGCAGATCGTCGAGGAAATCTTCGAGATCGTCCGGCAACTCAATCAGCGTGATGGTGTGAGCTTCTTGATCGCCGAGCAGAACATCAATGTCGCCCTGCGTTACGCCCACCATGGCTACGTGCTGGAAAGCGGTCGGGTGGTCAGCGAAGGCAGCGCCGAACAACTGGCGGCCCGCAGCGATCTCCAGGACTTCTACCTGGGCGCGCGGGCCGGGGCGAGGGCTGAGGAGCCCTTGAGCGTCGGGGCGCGATCAGGTTGAAAGATTGACCACCTGGCCGTCCCGCGTACTGAGCGTGGGACGGCGTTTGTTAACCACCAGTTCGCCAATCCTGATCAGCAACGTGCGGGTGACATTGCGACTCAGGCCCAGCAGGCTGGCGGTATGGACCTGATTGCAATTGGCGTATCGGTAGGCGGTGCGTAACAACTCGGCCTCGACCTTTTCATACACATCGCCATGCTCCTGCTCGAGCAGTTTCTCGAAGGCTTTCTGCAAGAGCTCCTCTGCACTTTGAGGGGCTGCTTGCGGTGGGTTGTCCTGGCGCTCGATACGAAAGTTCGACAGGTGCAGGTCCTGCACACCAATCACTTTGCTGCGGCAAATCAGCAGCGTGTGGTGAATGACGTTTTCCAGTTCGCGGATATTCCCCGGCCAGGAATAGTCGAGCAACTTGCGTTGCGCCTGGGCATCCAGCGTCACCTCGCCGTGACCGAGCCTGTGGCTGTACTGCGCGATGAAGTGGCGTATCAACGGCAGGATGTCGCCGGGACGTTCGCGCAGCGGCTTGAGCGCCAGGCTGACCACGTTCAGGCGGTAATAGAGGTCTTCGCGAAAGTGCCCGGCATTGATGGCTTTTTCCAGCTGTACGTTGGTGGCCGCCAATACACGCACATCGATCTTGATGCTCTTGCGCGAACCCAGTCGAACCACTTCGCGCTCTTGCAATACCCGGAGCAACTTGACCTGTATCGGCAGCGGCAAATCACCGATTTCATCGAGGAACAGGGTACCGCCATCCGCTTCCTCGAACCAGCCGGCCTTGGCCGTCAACGCGCCGGTAAAGGCGCCTTTTTCATGGCCGAACAACTCGGCCTCCACCAGGGTCTCGGAAAACGCCCCGCAGTTGACCGCAACGAACGGCTTGTGGCGACGGGCGCTGAGGTTGTGCACGTGGCGCGCCACCAGTTCCTTGCCGGTGCCGGTCTGGCCGATGATCAACACGCTGGCATCACTGGGCGCTACTTGTTGCAGGTGTTCCAGCAAGGCGCGGGAGGTGGGGTCTTCGAAGACCTGGGCCGTGGCACGAATCGAGGTGGCCAGGCCGGGGGAGGGAGGTAGCGTTAGAAGCTGCATGACGGTGGCCCGTTAATGAGATTGCCGTGACGGAAGGTGGGTGAGTGCCAACGTTCCTTGATGGCATCACCGCGGGAAGCCTTTGGGCTTAAGGCTTAATCTAAATGATCTAAAAAAATGATAATAAATAACTTTAAGTTATTTGCTTAGGACTGGGCCGACGGTGAGAGCGAGGCTTGCTCCCACGAGCAGGGTGGTCACGGGACCCAGATTGGCAAGCAATGTCGATAAAAAGTTTTATTGACTAAAAAATTACATCGGGTAATTATTCTCCTGCATCTGCTTTCACGCAGAGTCATTTCGCAGGGGCAACCCAATGAATCAGAACACCGTGCCTTCACTGGCCAGTCTCTACGTCGAGACTCACGAATCGCCTTCTGACGCACGCCTGGCGCCTTCGCTCATGCAAGGCTTTCCCGCCGAACCCCACCGCCGCGTCACCTGGCGCAACTGGATGAGCCCGCCCTACAGTCAATGGGGCTTCCGCAACCTGGCGCGCTTGCGTCCTTCCATCGATGTGCGGGCCGGCACCGGGCCGGTCAGCGCGTTCAAGCAGGCGCTCCAGCCGCTGGATGAACTGCACTTCGACAGCGAGTGTGGCTTGAGCATCAGCGTGATCGAACACCTGATCGCCAGCCAGACCGATGGGTTCCTGGTCCTCAAGGGCGACACCGTGCTGTTCGAGCGCTACTTCAATGGCCAGTGCCCCCAGGACCGGCACATCATGTTTTCGGTGACCAAGTCGCTGATCGGTGCCCTGGGCGAGCAACTGGTCTGCGAAGGTCTGTTGGACCCGACGCTGACGGCCGCCCATTACGTACCGGAACTGACGGGCAGCGCGTTCGGCGATGCGACCGTGCGCCAGCTGTTCGACATGGCCGTGGCCGTCGATTACAGCGAGGTCTATGAGGACCCGGATTCAGAGAGTTCCCAATACGGCTATGCCTGCGGTTTCCAGCCGGCGCCGGCGCAGTACACGACGTTCGAATCCCTGTACCAGTACTTGCCGTCATTGAGAAAACGCGGCAATCACGGCGGTTTTTTCCATTACGTGACGGCCACCACCGAGGCATTGGCCTGGGTCATGGAGCGGGCGTCTGGCAAGGCCTGTCATCAGTTGCTGCAGGAGGTCTGGAGCCAGTTGGGTTGTGAACGTGACGGCTACTTTCTGGCGGATCCCTGGGGCCGCAGCGTGGCCGGTGCCGGGTTCAGCGGGACCTTGCGTGACATGGCGCGCTTCGGCCGCCTGCTGGCCAACGATGGCCGCCAGCAGGGGCGACAACTGCTCTCGGCCGAGGCGCTCGCCGGTATCGCCGCTGGCGCCGACCCCGCCATCTATGCCGCCTGCGCCGACTTTTCGAACTGGACCCCTGGCGCGTCCTACCGCAGCCAGTGGTATGTCTTCAACGACCACAGCCAGGCGCTCATGGCCGGTGGCATCCATGGCCAATACCTGTTCATCGACAAACCGTCCGGCGTGGTGATCGTCAAGCAGTCGTCCCTGGGCGACGCCGTCAGCCCCTTCGACGGCGACAGCGTGCGCATGCTGCGTGCCATCGCGGCGCAACTGACGCCCTGAGTTCATTCGATAAACACAAGAGTTTCGTTCCGCTCACCCGGCTCAGCCAGGTGTTGGCGCGGGTTTGCGCCGCCATTCACTGCCCTGTAACAACAATAATCAACAGGAGCTCCATATGGTTTCCATGATGCGTTTGTCCCGAACGTTCCTCGTGCTCGGGTTACCCTTGACCGCCCAGGCTGCCTGGGCGGGCTACACCTTCGAGGAGGGCAACCTCAAGGGCGAGGTCAACTTAACGGCCGGTGGCGCGGTCCTGTCCACCCGCAACGTCAACTTTGGCGGCGGCGTGGTGGACATGCGCAGCGGCAAGAATGGCGGCACGAAAATCGACTGGCAGGAGTTCTACGTCAAGCCGGGCGTCAAGTTGGAGTATGCCGTGCAGCCGGATTTCAGCCTGCTGGCCGGCGGCTCACTGGTGGGGGCGACCACCTTCGGGGATGGCGATGCCGGTGGCTTCACCCGCAGTTCCGACGGCAAGGTGTCGACCGAAGAGTTCTATGGCGGTTTCCGCGCCGGGGAGTGGACGGTTACGGGCGGTCGCCAGAATTACATGATCGGCAACGGTTTCATCGTGATGGATGGCAACCTCGACCAGTTGAACGACGGCGCCTATTGGCTCGCACCCCGCACCGCCTTCAAGGATTCGGCGGTGGTTGCCTGGGACCATGGCGCATTGAAGGTCCAGGGCTTCAGTCTGGGGACGGACAGCGACCTGGGGGACTTTCGCATGAGCGGCGTGAACCTGGACTATAACCTCGACGATCAGGTGACGCTGGGCGCCACCGCGTTGAAGGTCAAGGCCATGGGGCCCAAGGGCAGTACCTTGCCGCGTCGCCGCGATGGCATGCTGGTGTACAACGTCAGGGCCTTGAGCGCCAGGCTCCCGGGTATCCCGGACCTGACCCTCAACGCCGAATATGCCCTGGAGCGGGGCAGCGGCGAAGGCGTGGATTACGACGCCAAGGCCTGGTACGGCCAGGCGGATTACACCTTCAGCACGCTGCCGTTGACCCCGGTGATCGGCTACCGCTACGCGAGTTTTTCCGGCGACGACAACCTCACGGACAACCGACAGAAAGCCTGGGATCCGTTGAGCAAGGGCTTCGTCGACTGGAGCACCTGGCTGATCGGCGATGTCGTCGGCAACTACCTGATGTTCAACAGCAACGAAAACGTCCAGCAGTTCTCACTCAAGACCCACCTCAACGAAACCCTCACCCTCGGTGCGATCCACTACCAGTTCTGGCTCGACGAAAAAAACTACATGGGCACCGCCGTCAGCGACCGGCGCTTTGCCGACGAGAGTGTAGTCTTCCTGGATTGGGCACCGTCGAAGTCGTTGTCCACCTCGCTGTCGTATAACTGGGTCAAACCCATGGCGGCGGCCAAACAGGTCTTCGGCGACGACCGGAAATTCAGCGCGCTGGAACTCTACTTCACCTACCGCTATTAAGTGCCGCGAGCCTTCGCGGCCGCGCTGGAGTGTTTGATAATGAATATGCTTTTGCGCAACACCTTGCTGGGCGCTGTCGTTTCGATGCTGGTCAGTGGCGCGAGCCTGGCCGAAGAGCGGACGGTGCGGATCTACAACTGGATCGAGTACCTGCCGCCTGAAATCCTCAAGAGTTTCGAAGAGGAAACCGGCATCCGTCCCATCTACGACGTCTTCGACAGTGTCGAGACATTGGAATCCAAGCTCCTGACCGGCAACTCCGGATATGACGTGGTCTACCCGAGCAGCTCCAACGTCAGTCACCTGATTGCCGCCGGCGCCGTCCAACCCCTGGACCGCAGCCAGTTGCCGAACTGGCAGCATCTGGACCCCGAGTTCATGAAGTCCCTGGAGGCGGTGGGCGATCCGGGCAACCGCTATGCAGCACCGTACCTGTGGGGCACGACCCTGATCGGCTACAACGTCGACAAGGTACGCCAGGTGCTGGGTGCCGATGTGCAAATGAACACCTGGGACATCCTTTTCAAGGAAGAGAACATGGCCAAGCTGGCCAGTTGTGGCGTCGGTCTGCTGGACGCTGCCAACGAGATCGTGCCCATTGCCTTGCACTACGAAGGGCTGGACCCCAACAGCCAGAAACATGAGGACTACGCAAAGGCGCAGGCGGCCATGCTCAAGGTCCGGCCTTACATCACCTACTTCAACTCATCGCGCTATGGCATGGACCTGGCCAACGGCGAGATCTGCGTAGGGGTGGGTTGGTCCGGTGGGGTGGCCCTGGCCAAGCGACTGGCCGAAGACGCAGGGAAGGGGGTCAAGGTGGCGATGGCGCTGCCCAAGGAAGGTGCGCCGATGTGGTCGGACGTCATGATGGTCCCCACCAACGCCCCTCATGCCAAGGAGGCCTACGCGTTCATCAATTACATCTTGCGTCCTGATGTCATCGCGCGGATCAGCAACAAGATCGGTTACCCCAACCCGAACAAGGAAGCCACGGCGTTGGTCAATGCCGACATTCGCAACAACCCCGCCATGTATGTGCCGGACGAGGCGCGCAAGACCCTGTTCGCCCTGGAGCCGGTGCCGGCCGCCGTGGAGCGGATTCGCACCCGCACCTGGATCGGCATCAAGACCCATCGCTGATCCGCGTGACCCGGCGTTGCGGCGTCGGGTCCGTATCGGTGGATGGCTCCCTCAGGCGCGCATGCCCAGGAAGAGCAATTCGGTGATCCGCCGGACCTGGGTGGAGTGTGCCTCGATATCCGGTTGTTCCTGGTTGACCAGCCTGAACAGCTGTAAATGCGAATAGTCGTTCAACAGGAACGCGGCGAGGTCGACGTCCAGGTCGGCGCGTAATTTGCCGGCCTGTTGCAATTCCCTGATCAGCCCACTGATCTCGGCCCTGAGCGCATCGTTCATGGCGCGATACCCCTCGGGCAACCCGTTATCGCCACCAAACAGGATCAGCGGCAGCAACTCGCGCCACAGGCTCGGGTGCATGACCTCCAGTGCGTAACCGGTCAACAGCCGCTCCAGATAACACAGCGCTTCAACCGGGTCCTCGATTTCAGGCATCTGGCTGCGGGTGTCCGTGAGCGCGCGCTGGTCGGCGTCGTGCAGGATTTCCAGGATGATTTCCTGCTTGTTGCCGAAGTACTTGAACACCGTGGGAGCCGATACGCCGGCCTGGCTGGCGATCTGTTCGATGGTGGTGTTCTGGAAACCCTGGCGCTCGAACAGTTCGACCGCCGCCTTGCTGATGGCTTGCCGGCGTTCGGCTTTTTGACGTTCACGCAGTCCGCTCACGGGAGGGTCCTTGTCGTAAGGAAGAGGTTAAAGGCCTTGGCGTACCAGCCCTGTGGGAGCGAGCTTGCTCGCGATAGCGGTGGATCAGCCACGTTCAAGTCGACTGGAGCACCGCCATCGCGAGCAAGCTCGCTCCCACAGGGTTTGCGGTTAGCAACAGGCCGGGCATAGGCATGCAAAATACTTAACCCAGTAAAGTTTTTAAAGGGTTTATTTCGTTACCGCCCCTCGACGACGTAGCTGCATACCGCGGTCCAGACGCCTGGCAAGAGGCAAAACGCCATGCCCCACGTGGCGAAATCAGGCACAGAGATGGCGCGTTCAGGTAACTGACTCGAGAGGGAAGGCAGGTAACGTGGCGCGACTTTTCACCGCAAGTGCGCACGTTCGCCCAGGGTGGATCAACACAACCAAACGGTGCCGCTTCCAGGAGGGCGGCAAAACCAGCAACACCGACTGTCCCTGCGCGCGTCTCAATGTTCGATCACAAGAGAATAAAAAAAATGACCAGCCCCAGCTTCAAGGACTCGAACGGCCATCTGGCACAGGGCTTCAAGCCTCGTCACGTCACCATGCTGTCCATTGCCGGAATCATCGGTGCGGGTCTGTTCGTGGGATCGGGCCATGCCATCGCCGCCGCCGGTCCGGCCGTCATGCTGGCCTATCTGTTTTCCGGGCTGTTGGTGGTCCTGGTCATGCGCATGCTGGGCGAGATGGCCGTCGCCAATCCGGACACCGGCTCCTTCTCCACCTATGCCGACCAGGCCATCGGACGCTGGGCAGGCTTCACCATCGGTTGGCTCTACTGGTGGTTCTGGGTGCTGGTGATTCCCATCGAAGCGTTGGCCGCCGGTCATGTACTCAATCAATGGTTTCCCGCCGTCGATGCCTGGCTGTTCGCCTCGGTGTCGATCGTTCTGCTGGCCGTGACGAATCTGTTCAGCGTGTCGAAGTACGGTGAGTTCGAGTTCTGGTTCGCCATGGCCAAGGTCGTGGCGATCATCGGCTTCATCTCCCTGGGTTTCGCGGTGCTGATGGGCTGGATTCCCGAGCGCGAGGCCAGCGGCCTGAGTCGGTTGATGGAGGAGCATGGCGGGTTCGCCCCCAATGGCCTGTCGGCGGTGGTGGGCGCGTTCATCACCATCATGTTCAGCTTCATCGGTACAGAGGCGGTAACGATCGCCGCCGCCGAATCCGATAACCCTGCGCAGAACATTGCCAAGGCCACTCGTTCGGTGATCTGGCGTATCGGTGTGTTCTACCTGCTGTCGATCTTCGTGGTCATTTCCGTGGTGCCCTGGAACGATCCGCTCCTGGCTTCAGTCGGTTCCTACCAGCGGGCCCTGGAGCTGATGAACATTCCCCACGCCAAATTCCTGGTGGATATGGTGGTGCTGATCGCCGTGGCCAGTTGCATGAACTCTTCGATCTATATCGCCTCGCGGATGTTGTACTCCCTGGGGCGCCGTGGCGATGCGCCAAAGGCCTTGAAGGTCACGTCCTCGGCCGGCGTGCCACGGTTCGCGGTGATTGCCAGTACCGTGTTGGGCGCGGGTGTCACGTTGTTCAGCTACTTCATGCCCGCCGGCCTGTTCCAGTTCCTGCTCGCCAGCTCCGGCGCCATCGCCTTGCTGGTGTACCTGGTGATCGCCATCTCGCAACTGCGCATGCGCCGAATGATGCAACGGCAGAACATCGAACTGCCTTTTCGCATGTGGCTGTTCCCTTGGCTGACCTGGTTGGTCATCGTGTTCATCTCGGCGGCGCTGGCGGTCATGATGATCACCCCCGAGCACCGCAGCGAGGTGAGTACGACCTTGGGCCTGGCGCTGATCATTTCCTTTATCGGCCTGGCGACGTCGCGGCATGCGCCCCAGTCTGAGCGTGTCGCTTCCCTCGGCTAGTCCCGCATTTTTTGCCCTGTTGACGCCACGTTACTGGCGTCAACAAAACCGCCTTTCAAGCCCATTCAAGGCACAAAAACCTCCGTCTTGAAGCGCGGCCCTTCCGCCTGTCACCCACTTGCAAACCCAGCCTTGCGAACCGGCACTAACCCGCAGCCGCGTTGTCAGTAATTGGCGCCTGTAGGGATGAGGAGCGTCCCTGGTATCGGCACGTCAGCTGGATAGTTTTTTCTCGAGCTCCCTCGGTGAAAAGAGCCTCGCGATGGATTGCGTCCTGGACCGACAATTTCTTTTGCAGGCGATTTCCCATGGGGTTTCTACTCGATCCGCGTCATGACATCGATGCTGCCTTATTGAGCTACCGCCGGGTGTTCTGGGCCCTGGCGTTGTTCAGTGGCGTGATCAATCTGCTGGTACTGGTACCGTCGCTGTACATGATGCAGGTCTACGACCGGGTCCTGACCAGCCGCAACGAAACCACCTTGTTCATGCTCACCTTGATGGCCCTGGGACTGTTCATGTTCAGTGCCCTGATCGAGTGGGTGCGCGGTGAGGTGATGATCCGTATGAGCGCGGGGCTGGACGATGCCTTGGGCGAGCGGGTCTTCGACGCGGCTTTCGCCCGCAGCCTGCGCGAACACAACGCCAACCCGGCGCAGGTGCTCAGCGACCTGGCGACGTTGCGCCAGTTGATCACTGGGCAAGGCTTGATCGCATTGCTCGACGCCCCCTGGCTGCCGATCTTCCTGCTGGTGGCGTTCATCTTTCATCCCTGGTTCGGCGTGTTGACGCTGGTGCTCGCCCTGGTGCTGATCGGCTTGGCGCTGTGGGGCGAACTGGCGACGCGCGCGCGCCTGGGCGAAGCCAATCGCTTGGGGGTGCAGTCGTCGATTTATGTCAACAGCACGCTGCACAACGCTGAAGTCATCCAGGCCCTGGGCATGCTCGGGCCATTGCGTCAGCGCTGGAGCCTGCTGCAGCAACGCATCATTGCGGCCCAGGCCCATGCCAGTGACCGCGGCGCGCGCATCACTTCGGCGACGCGTTTCGTGCGGATCTCCGGGCAGTCCCTGGCCTTGGGGCTGGGGGCCTTGCTGGTGCTCGAAGGTCAACTGTCGGCGGGCATGATGATTGCGATGTCGCTGTTGCTGGGGCGAGCCCTGGCGCCCGTGGAAATCGCCATCGGCTCGTGGAAGCAATTCAACGCCGGGCGCCAGAGCTATCAGCGCCTGAGCCAATTGCTGGCCCAGCATCCGCGTGAGCGCCTGCGCATGCCGTTGCCACCACCCACCGGCGCGGTGCGCCTGGAACAGTTATATGTCGGCCCGCCGGGTGCTTCGCAGCCGATCCTGCGCGGGATCAATTTCAGCCTCGCCAAGGGCGACGTGCTGGCCGTGGTCGGGCCCAGTGCCAGCGGCAAATCGACGCTGGCCCGGGCCCTGGTCGGGGTCTGGCCGGCCATGGGCGGGTCGGTGCGCCTGGACGATGCCGAGATCAGCCAGTGGTCCCACGACGCCCTGGGGCCGCACCTTGGATACCTGCCCCAGGACATCGAGTTGTTCGACGGCACGGTCGCCGACAACATCGCCCGTTTCGGTGAGCAGGACGCCGACAAAATCATCGCCGCCGGACGGCATGCCGGCATCCACGAAATGATCCTGAGGTTTCCCAAGGGCTACGACACGCCGCTGGGCCCCGGCGGACTTGGCTTGTCCGGTGGGCAAAAACAACGCCTGGGCCTGGCTCGCGCACTCTACGGGCGGCCGTCGCTGATCGTGCTCGATGAGCCCAACTCCAATCTCGATGACGCCGGTGAGCTGGCGCTGGTCCAGGCGATCAGTGCGCTCAAGGCGGCCGGCAGCACCGTGGTGTTGATCACTCACCGGCCCAGTGTGCTGGCGGTGGTCGATCACATCCTGGTGCTCAAGGACGGTACTCAACAGGCGTTCGGCCCTCGGGACCGGGTGCTCAAGGCATTGATGCCGGGGCCGCGACCGGCCACGGTCAGGGAGGCTGGCAAAGATGCGTGATCTGATCCCAGAGGCACACGCTTACAGCGAGCAGGGGCTGAGCGTGCGCAACACCCTGGCGCTGCCCAGTGCCAGGACCGATGCCGGGAGTGCGGCGCGGTATGGTGTGGGGTTCCTGGTCCTGACGTTGGGTGGTTTCCTGCTTTGGGCCTGCCTGGCGCCACTCGATCAGGGCGTGGTAGGCAGCGGCACCGTGGTGGTGGCGGGGGAGCGCAAGGCGGTGCAGTCGCTGGTCGGCGGGGTGGTGGAGAAGCTGCTGGTCAGCGATGGCGACCGCGTCACCCAGGGGCAATTGCTCGTGCAACTCAACACGGTGCAGGCGCAGTCGCAACTGGACGTGACCCTGGGCAAGCTGCTCAATGATCGCAGCGTCGAGGCGCGCTTGATTGCCGAGCGCCTGGGCAGTGCCGAGATCCAATGGCCCGCGGAACTGCTGGCCCACGCCGACGAGCCACGGGTCAAGGCGGCCATGGCGTTGCAGAGCCAGTTGTTCATCACCCGCCGTGCGGAGCTGGGTAGCCGCTTGCAGATCATCGAGCACGAAGCCGCGGCATTGCAGCAACAACTGCTTGGCTACGAAGGCGTCAAGCGCAACTACGACGCGCAGATGCGCTTCCAGCAGCAAGAGCTTGAAGGCCTGCGTGACCTGGCCCGGGAAGGCTACGTTCCGCGCAACAAACTGTTCGAGGCCGAGCGCAACGCGGCCCAGTTGGCGGGGCAGATCGCTTCTGGGGTGGGCGATGTCGGCAGGACCCGGCAGGCGATCAACGAAAGCCGGCTCAAGGCCTTGCAGGCGCAGCAGGAGTTCCGCCGCGATGCCGAAACCCAGCTCAGCGAAGTCTCGGCCGAGGCGGCCGGCTATGCCGATCAGATCCGGGCCTTGCAGTTTGAAGTCGACAACGGTGCGATCCGCGCGCCAGTGGCCGGGCAGGTCATGGACGTGAGCATTCATACGGTCGGCGGCGTTGCGCAGGCCGGCCAGACCCTGATGCAGGTGGTGCCGCTGGATGCGCCGATGGCGATCACCGCCCGCTTCGAGCCGCTGATGGCCAACAAACTGCGCCCGGGTCTGCCGGTGCATGTGCATTTCACCGCGCTGCAACGGGTGGATACACCCACGGTGACCGGCACGGTGACGACGGTGTCGGCGGATCAGTTGATCAATGAGCAGACGCACCAACCGTACTTCTCCGCCAAGGTCGAGATTCCCGCCGACACTGTAGTCGCGTTGCAGAGCGCCGGCCTGTTGGTGCGCCCCGGCATGCTCGCCGATGTCACGGTGGTGACGGGCGAACGCACCTTGATGAATTACCTGATGAAGCCTTTGCGTGAACGCTTGCTGGCAGCCTTCAAGGAGGAATGAGCATGGTCGACCGTTGCCGCTACCGTTGGCGTGTGTTGCTGGGCCTGTATACCGGTTGGGCGGTGATCAATCCACTGTGGGCCGCCGAGGGTGGCCTGAGCCTCACCGCCGCCTACGACGCTTCGCGCCTTAACGATCCGACCGTGCAATCGGCGGCTCACGCTTTTGAAGCTTCGCGGCATGAAGAGGACATCGGCCGTGGTGGCCTCTACCCGCAAGTGTCGCTGACCTCGCGCTACGGCTACGGCGGACGTACCGACGGCGGTGACGACAGCACTTACGTCAACAGCAACGATTACCAGGCGAACAACGTCACCCTGGCGGCGCAGCAGCCGCTCTACGACAAGGCCCGCTGGGCGGCGTACCAGGAAGGCAAGGCGCGGGGGCAACTGGGTACCCAGGTGTTCGACGTGGCCGGTCAGACCTTGTATGACCGGGTGGCAAAGGGGTATTTCGACGTTGCCCGGGCCGAGAACGAGATCAAGCTGATCCAGCAGCAAAAGGCGGCCATCCAAGGCTTGGTCATCCAGAGCAAAAAACTGTACGAGGGCGGCCAGGGCGCGATCACCGATATCGATGAGGCCCAGGCGCGGCTCGACCTGGTGCAAGCCCAGGAGGCTGAAGCCCAGGCGCGCCGCGTGGCCGCCTTGCGAGCGTTGTCCGGGCGGGCCAGCGTGCCCATCGATGACATCCAGCCGATGCGCGAAGAACTGGCCGCCGGTAGCCCGATCCCGCCGGAGCAGGACTTGCCGTACTGGACGGCGATTGCCCGCCAGGCCAGCCCCGAGCTGGCCGCCCGGCTGGCAGCGGTGAAAGTCGCCGAAGCCCAGGCCGACAGTCAGCGCGCCGGGCATTATCCGACCCTGTCGTTGACCACTCAATTGACCCGCCGGGAAACCCGTCAATACCAGGAACTCGACCCGCGCCAGGACACCTATTACGTGGGCGTGCAGCTGGACATTCCGCTGTATCGCGGCGGGGCGGTACGGGCCTCGGTGGCCAAGGCCGAAGCACAACTGGCCGGGGCCCAGTCCGACTACGACGTGCAGCGCCAACAACTGGCCGAAGACATCGAGGCTGATTACCTGGGCGTCGTCGCCGGGTTCACCAAGAGCAAGGCCATGCAGCGGGCGGTAGAGTCCAACCAGCGGGCACTGGCGTCGACGGAAAAAGGCTTCCAGGGTGGCGTGCGTTCCACGGTGGATATTCTTGATGCGCAGCAGCGGTTGTTCCAGGCCCGCCGGGACCTGCTCAATACCAAGCTCGACATGCTGCAAAGCTATGTGAGCCTGCACACCCACACCGGCCAGATGAACCGCGCGGTGCTGGAGCAAGTACAAAGCTTGTTCTAGACAATCCAGGGTTCAAGTTCGCCACAAAAACTGTCCAGGCGCTGTGCTTGCCTTCAATCTTTCAGGCACAGCACGCCCTCCTGTGGGAGCGAGCTTGCTCGCGATAGCGGTGGGTCAGTCAGCATCCATGCTGGATGTGCCGCCGTCATCGCGAGCAAGCTCGCTCCCACAGTTTGATCTCCCACAGTCTAATCTGGGGGCTTGCTTCAGGCGGTGAAGTCGCTGGCGTGCAGCTCCTTGACGCCCACCAGTTCGAACTCGAACTCGGGGGTGGCGTCGGCGTTGGTACTGCCGGAGAGGATGCCATCGACGAAGCGCAACTGGCCGGTGGCGTTGGTGGCGTCGAAGGCATTGCCGCCGATGAACGTGAAGGCATCGACGGTGGCGGTCAGCGGGTTGGCGTCCAGACCGGTGAGGTCCAACTTGTCGAACTCCGCGCTCTTGAAACCGCTGATCACATCGCGCAAAGCCCCGACGCCCATGTCCGACAGCGCACCAAACGCGTAGGTGTCCGCGCCCGTGCCACCGGTGAGGTTGTCGGTGCCCGCGCCACCGATCAACCGGTCATCGCCCGAACCGCCCACCAGCGTATCGTTGCCTGCACCGCCATTCAGGATGTTCCCCGCGCTGTTACCGGACAGACTGTCGGCATAGGCGCTTCCCGTCAGGTTCTCGATGAATTTCAAGGTATCGAGCCCGGAACCCACGGTGTTTTGTTGCGCAGACGTCGAGAGGTTCACCGTAACACCGGCCAGGGCTCGTTCGAACGACACCGTATCGTTGCCATCGCGCCCGTCCAGGATGTTGTTGCCGGCGCCGGCGAACAGCGTGTTGTCCAGCGCGTTGCCCGTGCCATTGGCGGCGCCAGTGCTGTCGATGTACAGGTTTTCGACATTGTTACCCAAGGTATAGGCGGCCAGGCTGCTGTGCACACTGTCGATGCCACCCGTCACCGCATTGCTGCTGGTCTCGATCACGCTGTCGTCGGCATTGTCGACAAAGTAACTGTCGTTGCCGTCACCACCACTCATGCTGTCGGCCCCGGCGGCGCCATCGAGCACGTTATGGGCGGCGTTGCCGGTGATGAAGTTGCGCCGCTCGTTACCGGTGCCGTCGATCTCCGATATGCCGGTGAGTACCAGGTTTTCGAGGTTGGCGCCCAGGGTCCAACTGACCGAAGCCTGCACGGTGTCGATCTGCGAGGCCGAGGTGTTGGTTTCCACCACACTGTCGAACGCGTTGTCGACCACGTAGATGTCGTTGCCATCGCCGCCGGTCATGGTGTCGGCGCCCAGGTCGCCATTGATCGTGTCGTTGCCCGAACTGCCCACCAGGGTATCGTCCTGGTCGGTGCCGGAAATGTGTCCGCCCTGATTCTGGGCGTTGTCGAAAATGTCCTGCACGCTGTTGTTGTCGTTGGGGTTGCCCTGGAAGCCCAGGTCATCGGCAATGTAATCCGCCAGGCGCTGGCCGACGATTTCCGCCGATTCCTCGTGCAGGTGCCAGACGTCATCGGGATACACCAGCGGATCGACTTCGTAGCGCAAGGGCAGGTCGGTGTAGTCCACCGCCAGCTTGACGTCGGCACGTTCGGCGGCCATGGCCTCCTGGGCGGCGCGGACATAACCGACGCCTTCGACGATGGAGGCAATCTTCTCTTCCGAGTAACCCCGGGCCCGCGCCGCATCCTGTTCGTAGTGCCCGGTCTCCATCAGGTACACACTGAAATTGCCAAACTGGGCGTGCAGGTAATCGAACACCTTCAAGGTTGCAGCCTTGTAGGCCGCTGCCGCCGCGACCTTGTCCGTGGCGCGGGCGATTTCCTGGGCGGCTTCCTCGCCCTGGCCCCAGATGATGCCCATGGTGACGTTGTCGATCGACTGCAGTTCGGTGCGCTGGTCGCGCAGCAACGTCACCGCCCGCAACAGTGCCGGCCCGGGTTGGTTGGTGTCTGTCAACCACCAGCACAGCTGGAGTTCCTCGGGGCTGAGTGTGGACAGGCCGTTGACCGTGCTGCCGCCGACCGCGATGTCGATACCGTTGCCATCGGCATCGGTGAACTGGCTGCGCACGTCGTAGGTGGTGTAGCGGTTCAGGTCATTGACCAGCATCGAGGTGCCGGATTGGTCGTCGTCCTCGGTCATGCGCAGCAGGCGCGCATTGGATTGGCCGAGGGTGGGCAGGTAGAGAATGTCCTGCTGGGCACGCTCGCCGAAGACGAAGTCGTTGGCGGTGAGGGTGTTGAGGTAGTTGCCGTTGAGGGCGATCTCGAAGCGGTTGCCATCGGCGTCGGCTTCGGCGGACTTGATGTAGGTCTTGTCGCCGGCCGCGTTCAGGGTCATGTACAACGTGCCGTTGCTGCCATCGCCGAGGCCGAGAAAGCCCAGCCCCGAGACGTTGATTTTGTCGACGCCAACGGTGAAGTCATAAATCGTGTCGGTGGCGGTGACACCACCGGTGTCGTAGTCGCGGTAGCTGTCGGACAGGTTGTTGTAGCGAAACGTGTCGGCGCCATCGCCACCGTACAACGAGTCCCGTCCGGCACCGCCGTCGACGATGTCCGCGCCGGTGCCGGCCTTGATCGTATCGTTGCCGCCGAGGCCGAGGATCAGGTCCGCGCCTGTCGTGCCGTTGAGGGTTTCGCCGTTGTTGGTGCCGGTAATGGTGTTGGCGGGCGCATCGGCCACCACCAGGGTGAAGTTGTCGCTGACCGAGGCGCCCGAGGGATCGGTGGCCTTGACCAGTACGTCGTAGTTGCCCGCAGCGGTGCTGGTCGGCGTGCCGCTGAAGGTGAGGCTGGTGGCATTGAAACTCAGCCAGGCGGGCAGGGCGTTGCCGTTGGCGAGGGTCGCGGTGTAGGTCAGCACATCCTGGTTGGCGTCGGTGAAGCTGTTGCTTGCCACGGTGTATTTGAATGGCGTGCTTTCACTGGCGTTCTGGTCCAGGAGTGGGGTGGCCACGACCGGGGCCACGTTGGTGGGGTTGGTCTGGTCGGCGAAGACGAAGTGATTGGCCGTCAGGCTGCTGACGAAGTTGCCCGCCATCGAGATCTCGAACCGGTTGCCGTTGGCGTCGACCGTGAGGTCCTTGAGGTAGGTGCGGTTGGTCGACGAACTGTAAGTGACCTGCAGAGTGCCGTTGAGCCCGTTGCCCAGGCCGGTATAGCCGAGGGCCGACACATCGATCTTGTCGGCGGCCACGTCGAAGTCGAGGATCTGGTCGCTGGCGCTGGTGGAACTGGTGCGGTAGCTATCGAGTTTCGAGGTGTAGCGGAACACATCGGCACCGGTACCACCGGTGAGTTTGTCGACCCCGGTGCCGCCGACCAGGATGTCGTTGCCGGCACCGCCATTGAGGGTGTCGTTGCCCGCGCCACCGAACAGTTGTTCATTGGCCGCGGTGCCGGTCAGTGTGTCGTTGTTCGGCGTGCCATTGATCACAATGGCGGTGGGGACGTCCTGCACGGCGAGCGTAAAACTGTCACTGACGGTGGCGTTGCTGCCATCGGTGGCCGTGACCTGGATCGAGTAGGTGCCCGACGCGGTATCGGGAGGCGTGCCGTTGAAGGTGCGAGTGGCGGCATCGAAGGTCAGCCAACTGGGCAAGGGGTTGCCGTTGGCGAGCTTGGCGGTGTAGCTCAGGCTGTCGTTATCCGGATCGGTGAAGCTGGTGGCCGGCACCACGTAGCTGAACGGGGTGTTTTCGGTGGCGTTCTGATCCACCAGCGGCGTAGCCAGCACGGGCGCCTGGTTGGTCGGCGACGTGGTGGCGAAGACGAAGTTGGCGCTGGTCAGGGTGTTGAGGTAATTACCGTCCAGTGCCACTTCGAAGCGGTTGCCATTGGCGTCGGCCTCCAGGGATTTGATGTAGGTCTTGGTGCCGGCGCTGTTGAGCACCAGGTACACGGTGTTGTTCTTGCCATCCCCCAGGCCGGTGAAACCCATGGCCGAGAGGTCGATCTTGTCGGCGCTGACGTTGAAGTCGGTGATCAGGTCGCCCAGGTTGGCGCCACCGGTGTTGTAGTTGCGATAGCTGTCCAGGCGATTGGCGAACACAAAGGTATCCGCCCCAGTGCCACCGGTGAGGGTGTCCATCCCGGCACCGCCGTCGAGCTTGTCGTCTCCGGCGCCGCCACTGAGGCTGTCATTGCCCGCCAGGCCGAGCAAGGTGTCGGCCGCATCGCTCCCCAGCAGTGAGTCGCTGCCACTGGTGCCCGTGATCACGCGATTGAAAATGAAATTGCTCGCCGTCAGGGTGCTGACCAGGTTCCCGGAAAGGATCAGCTCGAAGCGATTGCCACTGGCATCGGCGTCGAAGTCCTTGATGTAGGTGCGGTTGTTGCTGGCGCTGTAGCTGACCTGCAGGGTGCCGCCACGGCCATTGCCCAGCCCGGTGAAGCCGAGGCCTGCGAGGTCGATCTTGTCCTGGGTGACATCGAAGTCGGTGATGGTGTCATCGAAGCTGGTGGTCGCGTTGCGGTAACTGTCCGACTGAGCGACGAACCGGAATGTATCGGCGCCGGTGCCGCCGGTGAGTTTGTCGACGCCTGCGCCACCGACGAGGATGTCGCCACCGGCCGCGCCATTGATGGTGTCGTTGCCCGCGCCGCCATAGAAAATCTCGCTGGCGGCGCTTCCGAGCAGGGTGTCGTTGCCCGCAGTGCCTTGTACGGTGGTCATCGGTACCGTGGCGCTGACGTAGCTGCCGTCGCCATAGACCAGCGTGGCGCCCTTGCTGGTGTGGCTGATGGTGTTGGCAATGATGGCGTTGCGGTCGGTACCGTCTTCATTGCGCTCTGCAACACCGTAGGTCGACAGGTCGCTGCCGCTGATGATGTTGCCCTGGATGAGGTTATCGCTGCCGTTGAAGTACTTGCCGGACACGCCCAGGGTGTCGTCGTAGGACTGGATGATGATTTCCGGTACGGCACTGCCCAGGGAGTTGTTGTTGAGGGTGTTGTCGATGACCTCGACGTGGTTGCTGCCGTAGATGCGGATCCCGGCACTGGTGTTGTCATGGATGTCGACGCCCGTGACGGTCACTTCGCTGGAGAGTTTGATCAGCACCCCTTCGGCGCCATTGCCATACACCTCGCCGCCGGTGATGGTGATGTTGCTGGGCGAGGGGATGTCCTCGCTGCCGCGCTGGACCACGATGCCATTGCCGCCGTTGTCGTAGGCGACGTTATTGGTCAGGGTGAAATCGTGGGTGCTGGTGACGACGTTGAAACCGTGGCGGTCGTTGTTGTAGGCGACGTTGTTTTCGAAGGTGCTGTCGCTGAGGAAGTCGGCGACGAAACCGTCCAGGCCGTTGCCGTGGGACACGCTGTTCTTGATGACCATGTTGACGGTTTGCTCGTGGGGGTCGAAACCGTACCCGGAGCAATCCTTGATCTCGACGCTGTCGAGGGTGACGTTGGAGTCGTAGCCTTCTTCGCCGGGAATGTAGCCGTTGAACCAGCCGTCGACCTTGCCGGTGGTGTTGTCGCGGTTGCCGTCGATGGTGAGGTTGCTCACACCGAAGTCGTGGGTTTCCTCGCCATAGGCCGAGCGGATGATCCCGGTGATCTTGGTGTCGGAGCCATCGGCCAGCTTGACCGTGGTGTCGCCCATGCCGTCGCCGTACAGGTAGACGTTGCTCTTGAGCATCAGGCAGCCGTCGGAAGGTTCCTCACCCCCTGAAACGATGTAGGTGCCGGTGGGCATGTACACCTGCCCACCGCCGGCCGCGGCCGCTGCATCGATCGCACTCTGGATGGCTGCTGTGTCGTCTGTGATGCCATCTCCTTTGGCGCCAAAATTTTGTACGTTGAAAATCATGAGCTTATCTCCGTATCAGGCTTAAACCTAGGTAGACGTCAACATTCCATCGACGACCTTCGTGTTATGACCCAACGGAGCGCAAAAGTTGTGACCGCATATCGGGGAAAGTGTCAAAAAGCCGGACTAACTGATCAGCGGTTGTGTGGGATGTGCGCAAGAGCAACGTTCTGTTGACGCTTTCCCACGCCTGACGACGCCTACTGTGGGAGCGAGCTTGCTCGCGATAGCGTCGGATCAGCTGCATCGATGTGGACTGACACACCGCTATCGCGAGCAAGCTCGCTCCCACTGGGTTCGTGGGTGTGGTGGACATGCGGTTTCCTTGATTGGCATCAACCCCACTTCCGGGCCCGCGGGATAACCTCGAATAAACCAGCGCCCCTGCTGAAAAGGGGCGACCGAGGCCCCCCATGAGTTATCCGCTGTTTCTGACCTTGCACCTGTTTGCCGCGCTGGTGTTCATCGGCACGGTGTTCTTCGAGGTCCTGTTCCTGGAAAGCATCCGCAAGCAACTGCCCGCCAAGGTCATGGTGTTGCTGGAGCAGGGCATCAGCCGGCGCGCCCGGCAGTTGATGCCGTGGGTGCTGCTGGTGCTGTTCGGCGCGGGCGGCGGCATGGTCTGGCTGCGCTATTGGCCGGCATTGTCGTCGCCGTTGCAGTCGTCCTTCGGTGTACTGCTGGGGCTGAAGATCCTGTTGGCGGGCAGTGTGCTGGGGCATTTCCTCTGGGCCATGTGGCTGTTCAAGCGCGCCCGCATGAACGGCCGCTACGTGCACATCATCCATGTCAGCGTGTTCCTGCACATGGTGGCGATCGTGCTGCTGGCCAAGGGCATGTTCTACATCACCTGGTAAGCGCTGGCGGCGGGGCCAAGGCGCTTGATACAGGTCAAGGTGGCCCGGCGGGTTAGCGCGCAAACTGCCCCTGCACAGTCACTCGGAGATTGTCATGTTCGACCCGTTCCATACCCTCGTTGAGCGCCCCTCGGGACGTACCCCACGGGTGGCTGATTTCGATTGCCCGGTCGGTACACGTAGATTCCACACCGGCATCGGGTCCCTCGATCTGCTTCGAGGGTTACGCACCAGCCGCCAGAAACGACGGCCCCTATCCCTGGCGGTGCACCTGCCGTCGCGTTTGCGGCTGGCGTCGTGTTCGCCCCTTGCCAGCGACTGCCGATGCGGCGAGATCGAGGGCTATCTGCAGCGCCTGGCGTATGAAATGGGTTTGGTCGGTTGCCACCTGGGGGCAGGGCGGCGCGTCGAGCAGTTTTGCCTGACCGGTGGCACACCGGTGATCGCTCATTTGCAGAAGCTGATGAGCGATCTGCGCAAGCGCTTCGACTTCAGCGAGTACGACGGTGCCGATCACAGCATCGAAGTGGACCTGCATCACACCGACTGGTCGACCATGGGCCTGATCCGTGACCAGGGCTTCACCCATGTCAGCATCGGCGTGCCCGACATTGGCGTCGACAGCGAGCTGTCGGTCGATTGCTACCAGAACCCGGCGCCGATCCATTCGCTGATCGATGCGGCGCGCACGTTTGGTTTTCGCTCCATCAACATTGACTTGGGCTATGGCCACGCCTGGCAGACGCCCAACAGTTTCGCCTTGAAACTGGCGACGCTGATCGAACTGGAGCCGGACCGGCTGCACGTTTTCGACTATGCCCGCGCGCCTTATCGTTATCGCTCGAAGAACGCCGGGGTGGCTGGCGCCTTTTGCAGCACGGCCGACAAGGACGCCATGCGGCGCATCTGTTGCGAACAGTTGATCGGTGCCGGTTATCACTACATCGGCCTGGGTCAGTTCGTCAGGGGCGACGATGACCTGGCGGTGGCCCAGGAGCACGGACGCCTGCATCGCAATTGCCAGGGTTTTACCCGTCACGGTTGCTGTGACCACGTGGGCTTCGGTTTGTCGGCCATCACTCAGATCGAGCACCTGTACGTACAGAACACCGACGACCTGCTTCACTATTGCCAGCAACTGGATGCCGGGCAATTGCCGGTGTGCCGTGGCTGGCGTTGTGAAGCCCAGGACCAGGTCAGCGCGAGCGTGACCGAGCAGCTTTCCTGTGACCTGGAGCTGGACATACCGGCCATCGAAGCACGTTTCGGCCTGGTGTTTCGCGAGCACTTCGCGTCCGTCTGGCCGTTGCTGGAAGTGTTGCATGACCAGGGATTGATCGAACTGACGAGCCGGTTTATCGGCATCTTGCCCGCTGGGCGCTTGAATGTGGATGCGATCTGCAACCTGTTCGACCCGGCACCGGATGAGGCAAGCCCACACGCTTTTGAAAAGTTGAACCCTTCATGACGACTGCCTCCGGTTTCAATCGTGCCCTGGTGGAGAAATACGACCGCCCGGGCCCGCGCTACACCTCCTATCCGACGGCCCCGCAGTTCCACCAGGCCTTTGCCATGGACGAGTACCGCCAGGCTGCCCAGCGCAGTCACGAGGCTACGCAGCCCAAGTCGTTGTCGGTGTATATCCATATCCCGTTCTGCCAGAGCCTTTGCTATTACTGCGCATGTAACAAGATCATCACCCGCAAGACCCATCGCGCCGCCGAATACCTGACCTACCTCAAGCGCGAAATAGCCCTGCAAGCGGCCTTGTTCGATCGCTCGCGCAAACTGACCCAGCTGCATTTGGGCGGGGGCACGCCGACTTACCTGACCCATGGGCAACTGGCCGACCTGATGGACTGCCTGCACCAGTCGTTCGACATGGATGACAGCGACGCCCATGAGTTTTCCATCGAGGTCGATCCGCGGACCATCGATGCGCAACAGATCCAAGGCCTGCGCCAACTGGGATTCAATCGCCTGAGCTTTGGCGTCCAGGATTTCGATGCCCAGGTGCAGATTGCCGTCAACCGGGTGCAAAGCGAGGCCCAGGTCGTCGAGCTGGTGGAGGCCGCGCGCCGGGCGCGCTTCAAATCCGTCAGCGTCGATCTGATCTATGGCCTGCCGTTGCAGACCATCGCCAGTTTCGATACCACTTTGAGCAAGATCATCGCCCTGCGTCCGGACCGGATCGCGGCCTACAGCTACGCCCACCTGCCGCAACGGGTGCGGGCGCAGCGGATGATTCGCCCCGAAGACATGCCGCCGCCCGAGCGCAAGCTGCAATTGCTGGAACTGACCATCAATCGCCTGACCGAAGCCGGCTACGTCTACATCGGCATGGACCATTTCGCTTTGCCGGATGACGAACTGGTGCGCGCCCGCGCCCAGGGCACCTTGCAGCGCAATTTCCAAGGCTATTCCACCCACGCCGATTGCGACCTGATTGGCCTGGGGGTGTCGTCGATCGGCAAGGTGGGTGACAGCTACAACCAGAACGTCAAGGAGCTTTCCCAGTATTACGCCTGGCTGGATCAAGGCCTGCTACCGGTGCAGCGCGGCTATCGGCTGAGCGACGATGACCGCCTGCGGCGCGAGGTCATCAGCGAACTGATGTGCCATGGGCGCATCGACTTCGACCGGATAGACAACGCCCACGGCATTCGATTTGGCGAATACTTCGCCGATGCCCTGGAACGACTCCAGGAGCTGGTGCGCGACGGGTTGCTGGACATTCGCGACGATGAGCTGGTGCTGTTGCCCCAGGGCCAATTGATGATGCGCAACGTGGCCATGGCGTTCGACGCATACCTGGAGGCCGACCAGACAGTCCAGTATTCGCGTACGGTCTGACGACGCTCAAGGCGCATCGCACTGCTTTTGTGGCGAGGGAGCTTGCTCCCGCTGGGGGGCGAAGCAGCCCCGAAACCTGCCACTGAGGAGTGTCAGGTTGATTGCGTTCAGCTTCTTTGGGGCTGCTGCGCAGCCCAGCGGGAGCAAGCTCCCTCGCCACAAGGGCCGGCTGATCGGCGTCGCTATGAGCTTTCAGTGCCCGGGTTTCCGGAAGCCGGGATCAGGTCGCGTATCGCATAGAAACCCTGCACCAGGCGATTCTTGGCCCGGTACTCGCACAGGAGCAGCAAGGTATCCGGCATCTGGGAGATGGACGAGGCATGTTTGACCACCATCGTCTTGCCTCCCGAGCGTAAGCGCACCAGTGTCCCGGGTTCGAATGTGCCCATTTGCAGTCACCTCACAGTCACGTTGCTTGTGCGTTCTACCCAACCCCCGCCCAGGGCCTTGTACAGATTGACTTCGGCGAGCAGCTGCGACAGCCGGTCGACGATCAGGGTTTGCTGGGCGTTGAACAGCGAGCGTTGGGCATCGAGGAACGTCAGGCTGCTGTCCACGCCGATGCGATAACGTCGCTCCGCCAGGCGGTAGTAATCCTGGTTGGCTTGCACCAGATCGCGCTGGGCGATCAATTGGTCTTTATAGGTCTTGCGTGCCGCCAGGCCATCGGACACTTCCTGGAAGGCGGTCTGGATGGCTTTCTCGTATTGCGACACGCGGATGTCTTTCTGGATTTTCGAGTAGTTCAGGCTCGCCCGAAGGCTGCCAGCGTTGAAAATCGGCAGGTTGATCTGCGGTTGAAACGTCCAGCTGCCCGACCCGCCCTTGAACAGCCCGGACAGTTCCGTGCTGGAACTGCCCGCGTTGGCGGTCAGGCTGATGCTCGGGAAAAAGGCGGCACGGGCCGCGCCGATGTTGGCGTTGGCCGATTGCAGCAGGTACTCGGCCTCCAGGATGTCCGGGCGGCGTTGCAGCAAGTCCGAAGGCAGGCCGGCCGGTACTTCGCTGAGCAGGTCCGATGCCAATGGACGGCCGGGCAGATCATCGGCGACCGACGTGCCCACCAGCAACGTGAGGTTGTTGAGGTCCTGGGCGACCTGGCGCTGGAACTTCGCCAGGCTGGCCCTGGCGCTTTCCACCGAGGTTCGCGATTGGCTCAGGTTCAAGGCCGAGGCGGTGCCGACCTGGTTACTGCGTTCGGTCAGGCGCAGGCTTTGCTCATAGGACTGGAGCGTGTCCTGGGTCAGCGCCAGCAGTTCCTGGTCGGCACGCCAGGTCAGGTAGGCACTGGCCACGCTGGCCACCAGGCTCAATTGGCTGCTGCGACGGGCCTCTTCGCTGGACAGATAGATCAGCGACGCCTGGTCGCTGAGGCTGCGTATGCGCCCGAACAGGTCCAGTTCATAAGCGCTGATCCCCAGGGTTGCCGAATACGAACTGCTGATGGCGGCGTTACCGGTTCCGGTGAGGCTGGCCGGCAGGCGCTGGCGCGAACCGGTGCCGTTGGCGCTGATCGCCGGGAAGAGGTCCGCCCGCTGGATCCGGTACTGTGCCTGGTAAGCCTCGACGTTCAGGGCCGCTACCCGCAAGTCGCGGTTGTTGGCCAGCGCGCTTTCGATCAGTTGCGCCAGCACCGGATCCTGGAACAGGTCACGCCAACCCTGTTCGGCCGCCAGGGGGCCCGACAAGGCCGGGGCATAGGCCGAGGTTTGCGGATACTGTCCGGCGACCGGTGCGTCGGGGCGTTGGTAGTCCGGGATCAGCGAACAACCGCCCAGCATGAATGCCGCGGCCGCCAGGGGGCTCAAGAGTTTATGCATCGACCTGTTATCTCATTGTGGTGCCTGCCCGGACCCCGCGGGCGCAGGCAGGCGGGTTCTGGCGGGCCGTGCATGGCGAGCCGTCATGATCCGATCATCCATTTCGCCAGCCCATGCCGCCCACTCACGCCCAGCTTGGCAGCGGCACGCTTGAGGTAGGTTTCGATGGAGCTGTTCTTGACCTGTAGCTTTTCCGCAATCTCCGGCACGGTGCCCCCGGCCAGCAGGCCCAGGCAGACTTCTTTTTCCCGCACGGAAAGGGTGACGTCGCAGGGGCTCAATCGATCATTGAAATCCCGTTGCAACTGAGTCTGTTCAGCGGCATCGAGTGGATGGCCCGTAGCGCTGCCAGAGGCTTTGAAAGATTGGCGATTGAGGTGCGCATGACGCTCGGCCAGGGGCAACAGCGTTTCGGAAAGGTATTTCAGAAAGGACAGTTCCTGAAGGGAAAAGTCGCGCTGTACCTGAGGGCGTTGCAATGAGATCACACAGCGGCGGTTGGCCTTGCGTGAAATCAGAATGCACTGGTGGGAAGTGCCGAGGCAGTCATTGCCTCTTTCGTCTTTCATTCGTGCGTTCAGGTGGATCAGCAGGGCGTCATCCACCTCCAGCACTCTTTTCACCAAGGGATGATCGTTGCGCTGTATCGCCGTGGTGGGGCAGGGGGATTGCATGTGCACGTTTTTTTCCTCACCCGCATACCCCAACAGCTGTACATCGAGGACGTTCGACTGGGTGTCGTCGGCTGTCCATTCACTCAATTCGAGTCGACTGACAGGCACCGTTGTTTCGATCATCTGGCGCATGTTGGTCAAGAAACTCTCGTGTCCGACACTTGAAATCAGCTTTCCTAGCTCTACGTAGAGGTGCGATTTTTCTGCACCCTCAATACACGCATGTCGATTCATAGTCCTTATTCCTGCTTACTCGAAAAAACTCCGCATCGGTGATGTTGACGGAAGAAAATCCGACCGCTTCCAAAATGCTTGAGCCTCTTCTGGAGTTGATACTGGAGTCAATATCGGTCTTGTGAACCTATCGACTTAAACGGTTTAGCCGGTAGAGCTATTAGGCGTTTCCATGTGGGAAAAGTCTGTAAGGGAAAACAGGGACATTCCGGGGCAGTCAGTGGCGTGTGGGTTCTTGGATACCTCCGGGCAAAAAACACGTTGGGTCACAGGTTTTTCCCTCGCGATGATCGCTGTGGGGGACAACTTTCAGCGCGGTTTCAGGAAAATATTCAGCTAAATTAAAGCCTTGTGTTCAGGGCTCGATTCTCGAACGACTGTTTTTTCATGACCGCCAATGTGGGAATTGTCTGGCAGCAGTGTCCCAATTTTTGGATCCAAGTATGGTGAAGAATTCTCATTTATCGATTTTCATCCTGGTGTATGTCGTTTTTTGTCTATATGGGAGTCGCTTTTTGTCATTGACGCTTTAATATCGTCGGTGGTGCAGCGGGGTTCACGCCGTCTCGCCCAGGTCTCTCAGCGACCGTTTCGCGAGGTTATGCGCAGGGCTTGAATGAGAGGAGGTCGATGTTCTTTTTACGCAGGCTGCTTTGTGGGGTCAGGCGCAAATACCATTCTCGAAGCCAGCAGGCGAGGGTCGATTCGGTTTGCTCGATACCGCTCATGAAGCGCGCGGCATTGACGATCCCGTTGGCCCGGGGGTGACGATGGGCCTGGTAGTGCAGCAGCGCGGTGCGCAGGTCCAGCGTTTGCGTCAGTCGATCGGCCAGTACCACGGCATCCTCGATCGCCTGTGCGGCACCTTGGCCCAGGCTGGGCAACATGGGATGAGCCGCATCGCCCAAGAGCACCACGTGTCCATCGCAGAATTGCTCGACGGGATGGCGGTCCCGGGCATGCATTTTCAGTATGGCGCTCTCAGGGGTGGCCTCGATGGCGGCCACGACTTCCGGCGCCCAGTCGGCGTAGGCTGCGAGCACTTCCTGCTTGCTGATGTTCAAGGCGGCATCCGCCGCGTTTTCGTGATTGCAGGTGCCCCACCAATACGCCTGGCCGTCCCCGACATCGCAAAGCCCGAAGCGCTTGCCGCGTCCCCAGTAATGCGCCACGTAGCCTTCGGTCATGACCGGATGGCTGAAGGGCGCCACTGCCAGCCAGGCGACATAACCTGATGGGCGGGTTGGGGTTTCGCCGAGCATCTGCTGGCGAATCACCGAGTTCAGGCCATCGGCGCCAATCAACAGATCCGCTTCCTGAAGGCTGCCGTCTTCGAACCGCACCACCACACCATCGGGGCGAGGGTCATACCCCGTGCAGCGCAACCCGGTCGTCAAGGTGTCGGGTGCGAGCTGCTGCGCCAACGCGCGCAGCAACAGCGGGCGCTGGATATTCACACTGGGATGACCCAACTGTTCGCCGATCTCGTGGATCGGCATGCGGGTGATGGCATCGCCCTGGTGCTTCTTGAAGAAGAAGTCGCGGATCACCTGGCCGGCCTGTTCCACCGGAACATGGGCGTCAATCGAGTGCAACGCCGCCATGGCATTGGCCATGACGGACAAGCCGGTGCCACCGGTGCGCAGTGTCTGGGCCGCTTCAAAGACCTTGACCTGCCAGCCCGCGCGCTGCAGCGCGATGGCGGCGGTCAGCCCGCCGATCCCGGCGCCGGCGACAATGGCTTTTTTGGGTGCTGTCATGCTGTTTCACCTGTATCGGGCCCGGAACGACCGGGCGATGGAGTCAAGCGGGGCCGTCAATCCGGCCCCGTGATCGGCGGTCATGGTCAAGCCAGTGCGCTCATGGATTCGGCGTTCCTGGCCCGGGCCAGGTCCATCCGCGACCGGATGCATTGGCCCACTCGCTCGATGTGCGGCTCGCGCATCATGGTCAGATGGTCACCTTCCACGGCGACTCGCTGCACTTGGGGGGCAATCGAGCGCCAGCCGCGGTACGGGTCGCGGAAGGCGGTGCCCACCAGTTCATGGGGGGCTTGCAGCACATCGGGCAGCTCGACGTCCGCGGCGAACAGCGTGATGGGCAGGTCCAGTGGCGGGAAGCGATAGTCCAGCAGCCCTTGCCAGTTGGCATGGAACACCCGGAACAGCTGATCGAGTGTCGCCAGGGTGATGGTCTCGTCGAAAATGCCCTGGTCGATGCCGTGCTGCCGGATCGCCGCGAAGGCCTGCGGGTCGTCCAGGGAGGAGAAGTCGAGGGCGTGGTAGGCGTATTCCTTCTGACCGTCGCCGCTGAGCAGTTCCCACATGAACCAGTTCATGAACTCGCTGCGTTCTATCCGCACCTCGCCCTGCCTGACACGCACGATGGTGTCCAGCAGGAACACGTTGTGCAGGCGCCGTCCGCGCCGCTGCAACTCGCTGGCCAGTTCATACGCCACGACGCCGCCATAGGACCAGCCGCCTATATTCAGGGGGCCTTCAGGGGCGACCTGCTCGATGGCATCCGCGTAGTTCACCGCCTGGGCCTGCACCGATTGCAACGGTTCACGGGCATCCCATGTGCCTGGCGCTTGCAGGGCATACAGGTGGACCTGGTCCTTGAGCACCCGCGCCAGTGCCGCATAGCACAGCACGTGTCCGCCGATGGGGTGGACCAGGAACAACGTCGGCTTGCGCGTGGCATTCTTGAAGTCCACCAGCGCGCCGGCGCCGGGGTGTCCGGTTTCGGTCTGTTGCAGCACCTGGGCGAATTCGGCGATGGTCGGCGCCTGGATAAAGTCGGACAGCGAAGGTTCCAGGCCTTGATGTCTGGCGAGCATGGCCACCAGTCGCACCGCCTTGAGCGAATTGCCCCCCAGCTCGAAGAAGTTGTCGTGGACGCTGATGTTGTCCAGGTCCAACGTTTCCTGCCAGTAGGCTTGCAGCAGATCCTCCATGGCATTGCGCGGGCCAATGAAGGAACGCTGCAAGGTGGTCTGGACTTCTATCTTTTGCAAGCGCTGCCGGTCGATCTTGCCTGTGGGCCCGAGCGGTAGCTGCGCGATCCTGACCAGCGTGTTCGGCACCATGTAGTCGGGCAGCGTCAGGCGCATTTCCGCCTTGAATTGGTCCAGGTCGGGCTCGCGCCCCGGCAGTGCCTGGACGAACCCCACCAGATAACGGCTGCCGTCGGTTGCCGTCTTGTCGATGACCGCCACCTGCTCGATGTCGGCCCTGAACCGGGCGGAGCCGAGCATGGCCACTTCGATCTCGCCGAGCTCGACGCGGTAACCGCGAATTTTGACTTGAGCGTCGCTGCGGCCCTGGTACACGAGATCGCCGCCAGGCAAGTAGAAGCCAATATCGCCGGTTTCATACAGGCGTCGGGTCTGCCCCTCGAGCTGGCGATAAATGAAGCGCTCGTCGGTCAGGTCGGGGCGATTCCAATAGCCATTGGCGAGACAGGCCCCTTCGATGAACAGGTCGCCCGTCACGCCGACCGGGCAGGGGTTGCCGGCCGCGTCCAGGACATGCAGGCGTACCCCGTCGATGGGCGTGCCGATTGGCGGCATGCTCGGCCAGGTCGCCGTCGCGCCTTCAAGTCGCAGGCTCGTGACCACATGGGCCTCGGTCGGGCCATAGTGGTTCTCGACCCGGCAATCGCCGAGGCGATCGATCAGGTCGCGGATTTCGGCAGTGATTTTCAGCTGCTCGCCGGCGACGTTGATCTGGCGCAGCGAGGTGGGGTGGATACCCAGTTGTGTGGCGACTTCGGCCAAGCCCTGGAAGGCGACGTAGGGCAGGAACAGACGATTCACCGCTTGCGTGCCAATAAACTTCAGCAAGCGGATGAAGTCATAGCGCAACCCTTCGTCAATCATCACCAGTTCATGACCGCTGGACAGGGTCGAGAAAATTTCCTGGAACGAAACGTCGAACGAAATGGGCGCGTATTGCAGCGTCTTCAGCGCTTGTGCCCCATGGCCGTCCTGCGCCTGCTGGCGGTTCTGCCAGAGGATCATATTGGTCAAGGCCTGGTGCGGCATGGCCACGCCCTTGGGGCGGCCGGTCGAGCCCGAGGTGTAGAGCAAGTAGGCGTTGTCTTCAGCCATGATGCCAGCGGCAATGGCGGCCACCCGTTGGTGACTGCCGGCCAGATCGTCGTCGAAGCCAGCGACCACGCTGTCCCAGTGGCGCGTATCGGCCTGGCCTGCCAGGGCCATCGCCAGGCTCGCAGAGGCATCGGCGAACAGCACCAGGCGTGGCTGCGAGTCTTCGAGAATCAGCTGGATACGCTCCTGCGGATAGCTCAGGTCGATTGGAACGTAGGCGGCGCCGGCCTGTACGACACCGAGCAAGGCGACGATCAGGTCGGGCGAGCGGGGCATCATGATCGCGACCCGATCCCCCTGGCCGATACCGTGCCGGTGCAGCCAGCTCACCAGTTGGGCGCAAGTATCGTGCAGTTGGCGGTAGGAAAGACGGGCCTGGCCAAAGCTCACGGCGGTCTGCTCGCCATGGCGCGTGAAACTGTCCAGTAACACGCTCGACAGGTTGTCGTAGGGCAAGGCCCTGGCGGCCCCCGGCGCAGTTCGGTCGATGGGCGGCAGCCAGGCCGGAATGGCCGGTTTGGCCTCAGGCGCGGCGATCATCAGTTCCAGCGTGCGCAGCAGGTAATCGGCATAGGCTTCGGCCTGGCTCGTGGCGACACGCGCGGTGCGGTAGTCCATCTTCAACATCAGCGAACCGTTGGCAGGGTGGCGGCCGAGGGTGGTCAGCAAGTCGTAGTTGCTCGCTTCCGTGGTTTCCCAGTCGGTGAGGATCTCTTCGCCTTGGGCCAGCAGGTCCTTGAGCACGTAGAAATCGACGTAATTGAACACCACGTGCAAGGCGACATCGGTCTCGCGATGAATCAATGCGAACGGATAGCGCCGATGGGCGAATACCTGTTGTTCCTGGGCAATCGTCGCCCGGATCAGCTCCAGCCAGCTCTGGCCCTGGCTGCTGAAGCGTACCGGCAGGGTATTGAGGAACAGACCCAGGACCGAGGCGGCATCTTCGAACGCCGGCCTACCATGGCTGATCACGCCGCACAGCACGTCCTTTTGATTGGACATGATCGCCTGGGCGAAACCGTGGGCCGTCAGCAGGACCGCGCGCAGGGGCAGGTCACGGGCCTGGCAGAAGGCTTCGAGCCGGGCCAGGTCCGCGGCGGGCAGTTTCCGGTAGGCCGAGCGGTGCGGCGTCGGGTCCGGTGCCACCCCATGGATCCAGCTGGTCATGGCCGCTGCGGGCGCCTCGTGCAGGTATTCGCGCCAGAACCGGCGGTGGGTCTCTGTCGCCATGGCTTGTTGCTCCAAGGCCACGAAATCGGCTGGCGTGGTGGTCAGGGCCGGCAGGGCGTCGGTGCCAGGTGCCGAGGTGTAGAGCGTGATCAGGTCGCGCATCAAGGTGGCGACACTCCAGCCGTCGAGGATCGCATGGTGGAAGCTGAAGACCAGGTCGATTTCAGTCTCCGCGACGAACACGCAGAACTGATACAGCGGTGCCCGATGCCAGTCTTCGCGGTAACGCTTGCGTTCCTCCACGTAGGCGGCAATGGCCTGGGCCCGGGCGTCGGGGCTCATTGAGCAGACATCGATGATTTGCACCGGGGCCTCGACGCTCGAGTGCACCCGGGCCATGGGCACCTCGGCGTGACCGATATCGAACGACATGCGCAAGGCCGGATGACGCCGGATCAATGCGGTACAGGCCCGCTCCCACGCCGGCGCATCCCAGTGCAGGCGCAAGCGGTAGCGGAAGATGTCGTGATAGATCGCCGAGTCCGGGTGCATCATCGAGTGATAAATCATCCCGACTTGCAGCTGCGAAGCGGCAAACACGTCATCGAACACGCCTTCGCTGGCCAGGCGGATCGCCGACGGAACCTGGGCGAAAGGCGCCACGTGGGCCAAGGGTTCGAGCTCGGTGGCCGGGGTTTGCCCGGACTCCAGGGCCTCGGCCAACTGGGCGATGGTGGGGTATTGGTAGACCTGCGCCAGGCTCAGCGCAATCCCCTGTTCACGGGCATGGATCTGCAAGTGGATGACTTTCAGGGAGTCGCCACCCAGCATGAAGTAGTTGTCATGGATGCCCAGCGACGAGCGCTTGAGGTTATCCCGCCACAGCTCGGCGAGGGCCTGTTCCAACGCCGTGCGTGGGGCTGTCGTATCGTTACCCAGGTTGGCTGTCGGCTCGGGCAGGGCCTTGCGGTCCAACTTGCCGTTGACACTCAACGGGAACTGATCGAGCTCGACCAGGTGCCTGGGCACCATGTAGTCAGGCACCTGCTGGCGCAAGGTTTCCTGCAGCACTTGCGGGGATGGCGAGCAGCCGGGCTCGCTCACCCAATAGGCGTTGAGGTACGCATCACCGGCTTCCTGGCGGGCGATCACGACCACGTCCTTGACACCTTCACAAGCGAGCAGGTGGGCTTCGATCTCGCCGAGCTCGATGCGCAGGCCGCGGATTTTCACCTGGAAATCGTTGCGTCCCAGGTATTCGAGGCTGCCATCGGGCAGCCAACGCCCGAGGTCGCCGGTCTTGTACAACCGGGCCTGGGGCTCGGTGCCCAAGGGGGCGTGGATAAACCGTTCGGCCGTCAATTCGGGACGGTTCAGGTAACCCCGCGCGACCCCGATGCCACCGATGTGCAGCTCGCCGGCCACCCCCGGTGGCAGCAGTTGCAGGTTCGCGTCGAGGACATGCATTTGGATATTCGCGATCGGTCGGCCGATCGGTACGATGCCGTCGTGCGCATCGGGCCGGCAATGCCATGCCGTCACGTCGACCGCCGCTTCGGTGGGGCCGTAAAGGTTGTGCAACTGCACCGTCGGCAAACATTCGAAAAAACGCTTCTGCAAGGCATGGGGCAAGGCTTCGCCGCTGCACAAGACCTGCTGGAGCGCGGGCAGGCGCTGCGGCTCCACCTGATCGAGAAAGACCTGCAACATCGATGGGACGAAATGCAGCAGCGTGATGCCCGCGCTCGCCATGATGTCCATCAAGTAGCGCGGGTCCTTGTGTCCGTCGGGGGCGGCGACGATCAGTTGGGCGCCACTGAGCAACGGCAGGAAAAACTCCCAGACCGACACATCGAAACTGAACGGTGTCTTTTGCAGGATCCGGCTGTGTTCATCGACCCCATAGGCATCGCGCGCCCAGAGCAAACGATTGACGACCCCGTCATGCTGGTTCATCACGCCCTTGGGCAAGCCGGTGGAACCGGAGGTGTAGATCACGTAGGCCAGGTGTCGCGGCGTCAGCCCGAGCGCGGCGGGGTCCGGGTTGTGCGTCGGTTGTCGGGACAGTGCTTCAGAGTCGGCATCCAGGCACAGCACGGGCATCGTCACGGCGGGCAGGTTCGCCAACAACCCCTGGGTGGTGATCAGGGCACTGGGCGCGCTGTCGCTGAGCATATGGCTCAAGCGGTCGGCCGGATAACCCGGGTCCAGCGGCACGTAGGCGGCACCCGCTTTGAGAATGCCCAACAGGCCGACCACCATCTCCAGGCTGCGGTCCAGGCAGATGGCAACGCGATCGTCGCGGCCAAGCCCGGTTTCCAGCAGGGCATGGGCCAGGCGGTTGGCCTGACGGTTCAGCGCATCATAAGTCAGCACCTGGTCTGCGAAGCGCACCGCGATGGCGTCGGGGCGAGCGGCGACCTGGGCTTCGATCAATTGATGGAGCAGCACATCCCTGGGGTAGTCGACGTCGGTGCGATTCCAGTCCTGCAGCAGTTGGCGCTCAGTGGGCGCCAGCGGGTCGAGGGCCGCGACAGACACGTCGAAATCAGCGGCCACGCACGCCAGGATGTTCATGAAGCGCTGTTGCAAGGCCTCGATCTGCGACGCGTCGAAATAGGCCTCGTTGTAGATGAAATGCATCCACACATCGTCTTGCGGCGCGGACTCACGAACGTGCATCGCCAGTGGCATTTGTTCGTAGCCATTGCTGAGCTTGACCGGCTGTGCCGGCGCAGGCCCGTACCAGGTGTCCTGGTCCTGTTCGTAGGACACCACCACGTCGAACAACTGCCGCCGACCCAGGTTCTGCAAGCCGAGTTCGCGGTTCAATTCGCTCAGCGGGAAGCGCTGGTAGCGATAATCCTGCTTGAGCGTCAGGGCGATCTTGCCGACCAGGTCGCTGAAGCTCAGGTCGGTGCCCAGGCTCAGGCGTACCGGGCTCATGCCGACGAACAAGCCCATCGTGGCCTTGTGTGCGGCATTGGCGCGGTTGAGGATGGGCAGGCCGATGACGATTTCATCCCGTTGTTCGGTGCGCGCAAAGTAGCTGTACAGCACCCCGAGCATGACGTGGAAGACCGTCGCCTGGCCCGCGGCCTTCGCGTTTTCGCCAAGACGGTTGTAAAGCGCCCGGGGTAAGCGCCAGGCATGGTTCTGGCTGGGCGCCAGGCGTTGGTCGAGTCGACCCAGGTGACGGGGCGCGAGCAGGGGCTCGGGCAGTGTGCGGTACTTCTCCAGCCAGTACTGGCGTTGGCGCTGGAACGAAGCCGAGTCTTTGCTGGCGACTTGCTGCTCGACATACGCTTGATAGGTGGGAGCCGTTGCCGTGTTTTGCGTCTGGTCATGCAAGGCGGTATAGGCCTGGCTGAGTGTTCGACCAATCATGGCGAAGGACCAGCCATCGATGATCAGGTGATGGCAATTGACGAAGCAGTAGTGGAGGTCTTCCCGGACCTTGACCAGGTCCGCACGCACCAGCAGCCCATCGTCAAAGGAAAACGGGGTTTGCAGCTTGGCCTGCAGCAAGGCCAATGCGCTGGCCTCCGGATCGGCATGGCCCGACACGTTGTGCACCGCCAGCGGGGCGTCGACCGACCCCAGGAAGCGTTGGCGCGGCAGCGGGTGCTCGCTGGAGCCGGGCACCAGCTGGATCCGCAGGGCATCGTGGCCGTTGACGATCTGGTTGAAAGCCGCCTGCAGCAGCGTGGCGTCGACCGCGCCGTTGATGCGGGCATAACCGCCGATGTTGTACAGCGGACTGTCAGCGTGCAGCACCTGGTCCAGCCAGATGTCCAGTTGCGGGGTGGTGAGGGGATAAAGCACGCACTCTGCGCTCGATGCGGGCAGGGTCTGGGTCATGGTGTTCTCCGTGGGCCGATCCGCTGGCCCGATGAAACGAATGAAAAGAGTGATGCCTTCTGGCCGGGCCAATGGCAGCGCTGTGTCAGTCGCCAATCAATCCGTGATTACGCAACGCGATACGTGGCGGCTCTGTGGGCGATGGCCTCGATTTGCAGCGCTGCCGCTTCGCGGGCGCTGTCACCGCTGGCCATCGCCTTGCTGTAGTGGTCACAACTGGCGCGTACGTCAGCGCTGTTCAGCACCGTGTCCAGGGCCGTTGCCAGTGACTCGGCGGGGGCCGGCGCGAACACCTGCAAGCCGCACCCCAGGCGTTGCATTCGCGCGGCGTTGTCGAAATGGTCGTGGGCAAATGGGGTGACGATCTGTGGCACCCCGGCGGCGATTGCCAGGGCCGTGGTCCCGACGCCTCCGTGATGCACCAGGGCCGAGGTATGGGGCAGGATGCGGCTCATGGGAACATAAGGTCTTACCAGGATCCTGCCGTCGCTGGACAACGACGGGTCGACCGGCTGGCTGGTCAGGAACACGCCGCGGCGGTCGATCAACTTCAGTGCTTTCGCCGCAGCGGCGAAATACTGTTCGGCATTGACCGTCGTCGACCCCGGGGTAAACACCACCGGTGAGGCTGCATTCAAAAAGTCCTCCAGCTCGGCGTCTGGCGCCTCGAAGCCGGATTCATCGAATAACGGGAAGCCGGTCAGTACCGTCTGGGCAGGCCAGTCCTGTTGGATCGGGGCGAACCAGTCCGGAAACAACCCCAATACCCGGTCGGGTGAGGAGATCCACTGACTGATGATGCGTTTGACCGCAGGCAAGCCCAGTTCACGGCGAAAACCGTTGAGCTCAGGCTTCATGAGCCGATCGAGGAAGGTGTGCTCGATGACCCCCAGCAGCAGGCGTCGCAAGGGATACGGTACGAAGGCCGGCAGGTTGGTTCCAGGTGGATGGACGGGGCGCGCGAGGGGCGACCAGATGGCGAAGGGTGTGACCTGGCCAGTGACCAGTGGGATGCCGTGTCTTTCCTGTAGCAGCCGCGCGGAAAACGCCCACAACGAGCCCAGCAGGACGGTGTCGTCGTCACACGCTTGTTCCAGTAGCCGATACTGTTCGCGCAACGTACCACCGACGGTTTTCCATAGGGTGGGCAGTGACGTGCGCGGATGCCACAACGCCGGGTCAGCCATGACCGCTTGATATTCCTCGCGGGTACCCAACGGCAGGAACTTGAAGCCACAGCGCTCGATCACCGGAGCGAACGCTGCGCTGGCGCAAAAGGTTATCCGATGCCCGCGTGCGGCGAGGGTGCGGCCGATCCCGATAAATGGGTGAACGTCACCGGCTGAGCCGATGGCCGTAATGATCACATGCATAAGGCTCCCTTTTTAGAGTGATCGTGCGGTGGGTAACAGTCCTGATCGGCGGGCGACCGGACATCGCCTGTGGACTCCATCCACAAAAAACGATTCAGCTCGAGGGGGTATTTAAGCGGTTGCAGGTAGGCAACGTCTGTAGCGGAAAACGGGGACATTCCGGCCCGCAGATCAGGGATGAAACCTGTGGGGCTTGCTCGCGAAGCGGTGGGGCAGCGTGTGCCGATGTCGGCTGTGCCGCCGTCATCGCGAGCAAGCTCGCTCCCACAAGGGGGCCTGTGGTGAATGCAAGCTTCATGAACACCCCGGATCCCTGTGGGAGCGAGCTTGCTCGCGATGACGATGGATCAGCCTCCACACCTCGGGCTGCCCAGCGAATTGCTCGCAGGACAGCCCGGGGCTGTCATGACACCGTGGCGGTTTTCAAGGCCTGGGAAATCGCCTCGCCCAGCCGGGCCACATGGGGCGCCTTGACCAGTGTGTTATGGGTGCCGGGCAGGGCCGTCACGTTCACCTGATCCTGCAGCAACGCACGCCAGCCCAGGGTCGGGTCGCTGCGTTGCTGATCTTTTGCAGTGAACAACGATACCGTGAGCGGGCTGGACGGGCTGACGTAGCTGCCGATGGCCAGCCGCGTGGCATAGGCAACGCCCAAGTGCGTGCGCAGCAGGGCAGCGTCGATGTCATCGGGCAACTCCTCCGGTAGCAGGCGATGGGTCATGCACAGTGTCAGCATTGCCTCGATGGCAGAGTCTTCCGCCAGCGCCGTCAGTTGCCGGAGCAGATCAGGGTCGATCCCCTCGGGTAGCCAGGCCATCAGGAACTGCGCTTCACTGATCGATGGCTCGGGCACCGGGTCCGGACGGGTCGACGTATCGATGATGCCGAGGAACTCTATGGCCTCACCGCCGGCCTGCAGTTGACGGGCCATTTCATAGGCGATCAGGCCACCGGCCGACCAACCGGCGATCCGGTACGGACCTTGCGGCTGGACCTGGCGGATGGCCGTCAGGTAACGCGTTGCAATGGCCGGCACATCGGACAGCGGGGCCTCGCCCGCCACCAAGCCACTGGCGGCCAAGCCATAGACCGGTATCTGGGGATCGAGCGTTGGCGCCAGGTCCCGCGCATATTGCACTTCACCGCCCAGGGGATGGACCAGATACAGCGGTCGCTGGGAGCCGGTGCGGCGGATCGGCACCAGATTGCGCTGGACGCCGGGCCGGGACTGGCCATCCAGGGTCCTGGCGAAACCGGCAATGGTCGGCTCGACGAACAGGTCCCGCACGGCGATTGGTTTGCCGAGGACTTTGCGCAGGCGAGAGGCCATTTGCACCGCCATCAGCGAAATACCACCGAGACTGAAAAAGTCGTCATGGCGGCTGATCCGTTCCTGTTTGAACAGGTCCTGCCAGAGAGCCGCGATGGCGATCTCGGTATCCCCTTGAGGCGCTTCATAAGGCAACGGCACAGGACCGTCTTCAGCGATGACGGGCTGGACGACGGCATTGGCCGAGCGCTCCAGCGGCGGCGTGTCCTGCAACAACTGGCCGATGGATTGCTGTGCGTCGGTCACCAGGTTTTCCAGGACCTTGGCAAACAATCCGGCGATGTTCTGCACGGTGTGCAGGTCGAACAGGTCGTTGGCGTATTGCAGGCTGCCAGCGATGCGTTCGCCATTGTCGATCAGGGACAGCGACAGGTCGAACTGCGTGGTGTTGTGGGGGCTTGCCAGGGTTTGCACCTCAAGCCCGGGCAACTGCAACGGTGCCGGTGGCGTGTTGTCCAGGCTCAGCATCACCTGGAACAACGGGCTGTGACTCATGCTGCGAGTCGGTTGCAGGGCGCTCACCACCTGTTCGAAGGGCAGGTCCTGGTGATTGTAGGCGGCCAGGGTCAGGTCCTTGATTTTCCCCAGCAGCTCGTCGATGCGGGTATCACGCTCGGTGGTGACTCTCAACGCCAGGGTGTTGGCGAAGAAGCCGATCAACGCCTCCAGCTCCGGACGCTGACGGTTGGCCACCGGCGTGCCGACCACTACATCTGCCTGGCCGCTCAGATGGCTCATCAACACTGACCAGCCCGCCAGCAGCACCATGAACAACGTGGTGCCCCGGGCCTGGCTGAACGCACGCAGATCGGCGCTGAGGGCGGGCGAAAAGCTGCACTCGATGATGCCACCGGTATACCGCTGTATCGCCGGGCGCGGACGATCCAGCGGCAGGTTCAGCAGCACGGGCGCACCTTCCAGGTGTTGCCGCCAGAAGTCGATCTGGGCTTGCAGCGCCGGGCCTTCAAGGGATTGTCGTTGCCAGGCGGCATAGTCCACGTATTGCAGCGCCAGGGGCGGCAACGGGTCTTTCTGGCCTTGAGTGAAGGCGTTGTAGAGCACGCTGACCTCGCGAGCCAGCACGCTGTTGGACCAGCCATCGGAAACGATGTGATGCAAGGTGATGAACAGCACATGTTCGTCATCGGCCACTTGCACCAGATGGCCGCGCATCAGTGGTCCGCTGTGCAAGTCGAACAACTGCGTGGCGTTGATCTGGCCGAGGTGCTCGAGCGTGGCCTGGCGTTCAGCGGGGGCGATTGCACGCAGGTCCTGCTGCTCCAGGCGGAAACCGTAGTCGGCCGGGGCGATTTTTTGCAGTGGTTCGTCGTCCACCCATTCGAATCGCGTGCGCAAGGTTTCGTGGCGCGCCACCAGGCGGTCGAGGGTCGCTTGCAGCGCAGCCTTGTCCAACGCCCCCTTCAGGCTCAAGGCCAGGGGCAGGTGATAGGCCGCACCGGCCGCGTGGTCCAGATGATCGAGGAACCACAACCGCTGTTGCGAAAAGGACAATGGCAGTCGTCCCGCGCGATTGGCCAAGGGAATCGACACGGCCTCGGTGGGCGATGCAGCGTGCACCAGGGCGGCGAGGCCACGCACGGTCGGCGCGTCGAACAGTTCGCGCAAGGTCACCCGTGCACCCAGCTTGCGTCGCAGCCGCGAGAGCAACTGCACGGCGAGCAGCGAATGGCCGCCCAGCTCGAGGAAGCCGTCGTGACGGCCAACCTGATCCAGGTGCAGCAATCCTTTCCAGATCTCGGCAATGGCGATTTCAGTGTCGCCCTCGGGCGCCTCGTAGGTTTTGCTCGCCAGGGATTCCTGGCCGGGCGCCGGCAGGGCGCGACGGTCGAGCTTGCCGTTGGCGGTCAGGGGCAGGGCATCGAGGTGCACGAACGCGCTGGGTACCATGTATTCGGGCAGGCCGCTCAACAACGCGCTGCGCAGTTGCTCGGCCGGAACCGGTTCGCCGCAGACATAGGCGACCAGGCGCTTGCTGTCCGAATCGCCTTGGCTGTCTTCCCGCGCAATGACCACGGCCTCGCGGATACCTGGATAGGCCACCAGGGCATTCTCAATCTCGCCCAACTCGATACGGAATCCACGGATTTTCACCTGGAAGTCATTGCGCCCCAGGTATTCCAGCGTGCCGTCGGCGAGCCAGCGGCCGAGGTCGCCGGTCTTGTACAGGCGCGCGTTCGGTTCGCTGTTGAACGGATCGGTGATAAAACGCTCGGCGCTCAGCTCCGGCCGGTTCAGGTAACCCCGGGCCACCCCAGCGCCGCCAATATGAATCTCGCCAGCTACGCCCAACGGCGCCGGTTCGCCACGGGCGTCAAGTACGTGGACCTGGACGTTGGCAATCGGCCGGCCAATGCTCGGACGCTCGCCCAGGTCACGGATCAGGTCGATGGTGGCGTCCACCGTGCATTCGGTCGGGCCGTACATGTTGTAGAAATGGATGCTCGGGCAGTCGCGCAACTTCGTCCAGGTCGCGGCATTGATGGCCTCGCCACCGAGCAGCACGCTCACCGGCTGGTAGCTGCTGCGTTCCAGCAGGCCGGCGGCGAGCAGGGTGTCGAGTTGCGACGGCGTGGAGTCGAAGGCGTGCACCTGGTGCTGTTCGAGGAAGTCCAGCAATTCATGGCCGCTGGCGCGGATCAGTTGCGGGATGATCACCAGCCGGTGGCCGGAGAACAGCTGGGAAATGCCCTTGATCGACATGTCGAAGAAGAACCCGGCATTCAGGGCCACGGTGGCTGGGCTTGGGCAATGCTGGTGGGTGGTGCGGGTGAGCACTTGCCAGAAGTTGAACACCGAACGGTGCTCGACCATCACGCCCTTGGACTGGCCGGTGGAGCCGGAGGTGTAGATCACATAGGCCAGGTGCTCGGGCGTCAGGCCGGGCACTTGCGGGTTGGCATCGAAAGCAGCGTCATTCGCCGATCGCAGCGAATCGCTCGTGTCGAGCAAGAACCGCGGCAGCTCGCCGGACGGCAGGGTAAGGGCCGATTGGGTCAACAGTGCCCGAGGCTGACTGTCCTGGAGCATGAAGGCCATGCGCTCGGCCGGATGGGCCGGGTCAATCGGCACGTAGGCCGCGCCGGACTTGAGCACACCGAGCAGGCCGACGATCATGTCCAGGCTGCGTTCGGCACAGATCGCCACGCGCTGATCGGGCTCAATGCCCAGCTCGAGCAACTGCCGGGCCAGATGGTTGGCGCGGCGATTGAGCTGGCGGTAAGTCAGTTGTTGGCTTTCGCAGACCAGGGCCACCGCCTCGGGGTTGGCCTGGACCTGGGTTTCAAACAGGGCATGGATCGGTTGCGCCGTGCCGAAATCCGTGGCGGTGTGGTTGAAGTCCGCCAGCAGCAATTGCCGTTCGGTGTCGGGGAGCACGTCCAGATCGCTGGCGAGGCGCTCGGGAGCCTGTTCAAGGGCTTCGACCAGCGCGGCGACGGCTTGGGCGAGGTAGGCGGCGATGCGTTGCGGGTCGATGCCGGTGATGGATTGGGCGGTCAGGGAGAAGCCACTTCCCACATTCGCCACGGCAATTTCAATGGGGTAGTTGGTACGGGTTTCGGAGGCGATGAAGTGCATGCCTTCGTGGCTGCCCATGTCTGCGACGTTTTCCCCGGACGCGTTCACCAGATCGCCATGGCGGCAGTTGAGGATCACGGTGAACAGTGGCAGCGATGTATCCACGGCACTGCAACGCTGGGCCAGGGCCAGGGACGCCTGTTCGTGGGTCAGTAGCTCACTGAGCTGCTGGTAGGCGTCGAGGACAATGTCGCTGACGGTGTTCTGCTGCAAGCGAATGCGCATCGGCAAGGTGTTGATGAACATCCCCAGTGCATGGTCGGCCCCGGCGGTACCTTGGGAACGCCCCGACAACACCGTGCCGAAAATCCCGTCGTCGCGCCCGCTGGTGGCCGCGACGACCAGGCCCCAGGCCGCATGGAACAGCACCGAGGTCGGGACCCCTTGAGTGCGTGCGGTTCGATACACCTGGGCGCTGAGATCGTCGCTCAAGTGTTTCACCGCACGCTTGATCCCCGCACCGTTGCCCCGTACATCGAGCACACCATAAGGCGCGGTGGTGGCATCCACATCGGCCAGCAAGCGTCGGAAGTAGGCTTCGTGATCGGCCTGGGACACGCTGGCGGCCTGGGCGATGAAGTTTCGGTACGGCTGGGACGGCGGCAGGCTCTCGGTCTGGCCGGCCATGACGGCCTGGATCTCCAGCATGATCAGGCGCAAGGTCACGTTATCGCTGATCAAGTGATGGTCGAGCAATGCCAGCAGCCATTGTGCCCGGGGTTCGTCGTAGATGACGTACGCTGCGATCAACGGAGCCCGTTGCAGGTCCAGTCGCAGATGATGCGTGTCCGTATGGTCCCGGAGCATCTGCAAGGCGTCTTCGCCGGGCAAGCAGTCCAAGGTCATGACGGGCAGTTGCGCCTGGCGATGAACGACCTGCACCGGCTGCGACAAGCCGTGCCAGCGCAACGCGGTACGCAGGATGTCGTGGCGGTCGATCACCACCTGTACGGCGGCCAGGAAGTCGTCGAGCACCTGGCGGCGATCGAACGTCACCACGGTACGCATCAGGTAGGCGTCGCCTTCGGCCTGCAACAAGTGGTGGAACAGAATGCCTTCCTGCAACGATGACAGGGGGTAGATGTCTTGCACATTGCCGGCGCCACCGGGGACGTCGGCGACGATTTGCTCGATTTCCTGTTGGCTCAGGGCCACCAGCGGCAACATCTCTGGGACGATCGCCGTGCAATCGGCGGGGATCAGGTTCGCGGGGACCTCCTGTTGGGTGGTGCCGCCACCGGCGAGGACGGCCGCCATGGCTTTGAGTGTCGGCGCAGAGAAGACCGTGCGCACATCCAGTTGCAAACCCGCCTGACGCAGGTGCTCGATCAGGCTGATGACCAGGAACGAGTGGCCGCCGAGTTGGAAAAAGTGATCCTGACGGCCCACTCGTTCAACTCCGAGCAACGTCTGCCAGGCGCTGGCCAGGGTCACTTCGATCTCCCCCAGCGGTGCTTCGTAGTGCTGGTTCGCGGTGGCAGACAAGTCCGGTGTCGGCAGGGCTGCGCGGTCGAGCTTACCGTTGGTGGTCAGTGGCCAGGCCTCCAGGGTCACGAAAGCACTGGGCACCATATGTTCGGCCAGTACGCTGGCCAGCTGGCTGCGCAAGGCCGAGGAGTCCGGGGCAGTCCCTTCATGGGCGATCAGGTAGGCCACCAGGCGTTTGTCGCCGGGGCGGTCTTCACGCACGATCACCAGCGCCTCGCGGACATCGGCGCAATCGAGCAGTTGCGCTTCGATTTCCCCCAGCTCGATACGGAAGCCGCGGATCTTGATCTGCGAGTCGTTGCGGCCCACGTAGACCACGCCGCCATCGGCGCGGTAGCGAGCGATGTCGCCGGTGCGATACAACCTTGCGCCGGGCTCCACGGCGAACGGATCGCGGATGAACCGTTCGGCATTCAGCACGTCGCGATTGAGGTAATGCCGGGCCACACCGGCACCGCCGATGTAGATCTCGCCATTGACCCCCACCGGCACCGGTTGCCGGTACTCGTCGAGAATACGCAGGCACAGGTCCGGCAGTGGCGGGCCGATCAGGCTTGGCGCGCCGGTGTCGATTTCCACCTGGCTGATCGGGTAGTAAGTGGCGTGCACGGTGATTTCGGTGATCCCGTACATGTTGACCAGACGGGTACGGGCCAACGTAGTGCGTGCGGTCCAGGGGCGCAGGCTGCGGAAGTCCAGAGCCTCGCCGCCGAAGATCACTTCGCGCAGGGTATGTTCCTGGTCGCTGCGCTCGCGGGCCTCGATGAACTGGCGGAAGGCGCTCGGCGTCTGGTTCAGGATCGTGACGCGCTGCTGGCAGACCAGGGCATAGAAATCATCGGGGGAACGGGCCACGTCGCTCGGGACGATCACCAACTTGCCGCCGTAACTCAATGCGCCCCAGATTTCCCAGACCGAGAAGTCAAAGGCGAAGGAGTGGAACAGCGTCCACACGTCGTTTTGGTCGAAGTCGAACAACCCGGCAGTGGCATCGAACAGCCGCGCGACATTGCCGTGTTCCACCAGCACGCCCTTGGGCAGCCCGGTGGATCCCGAGGTGTAGATGACGTAGGCCAGGTGCCGCGGCGTCAGGCCCAGCGCCCTGGCTTCAAGGTTGTGGTCCAGGGACACGTCTGTCAGGTCGTCTGTGGCGACGTAATTCTTGAGGCTCACCACCGGCACGGCATGCTCGGGCAGCACGGCGAGGCAGTCAGGCTGGGCCAGCAAGGCCACCGGGGTGCTGTCGTCGAGCAGGTAGCCGAGGCGTTCGCTGGGGTAGGCCGGATCCAGTGGCACGTAGGCGGCACCGGCCTTGAGCACGGCCAGCACCGCGCAGACCATTTCCACCCCGCGGCGGGCCAGGATCGCTACCCGGTCATCGGGGCGTACGCCTTGGGCGAGCAGTTCACGGGCGATGCGGTTGGCGCGGCGGTTGAGTGCCTGATAGCTCAGTTCGCGTTCGCCCAGGACCAGGGCGGTGGCGTGGGGCTGAGCGGCGGCGACCTGTTCGAAGCGTTGATGAATCAGCAGTTGCGCCGCGAACACGGCTTTGGGCGGCAGCGTCGCCGGTGAGGCCTGGCGCTGTGCCGGGGTGAGCAGCGGCAGGGCGAGCACCGGCTGTGCAGGATCCTCGATCATGGCTTCGAGCAGGGTCTGGAAGTGCTGGGCGAAGCGTTCCACGGTGCGATGGTCGAACAGGTCGCTGGCGTATTCGATCACGCCGCCCAGCGTGCCGCCGTCATCGTCCAGTGTCAGCATCAGGTCGAACTGCGAGGTTTCATGGGCTTGGGCCACGGGGATCAGGGTCAGGCCGGGCAGGCTCAGTTCAACGCCGCCAGGGGTATTGTTGAGCGACAGGGCGACCTGGCACAGCGGGTTGTGGCTCAGGGAGCGCGGTGGTTGCAAGGCCTCGATGACTTGCTCGAAAGGAATGTCCTGATGTTCGTGGGCCGCCAGGGCGGTTTGTTTGATCTGCTCCAGCAACTGCGCCACGCTCGGGTTTTGCCCAAGGTCTACCCGCAAGGCCAGGGTGTTGACGAAGAAGCCGATCAGGTTTTCGGTTTCGGTGCGGCCACGGTTGGCCGTCGGTACGCCGATCACGACGTCCGGTTCGTTGCCCAGGCGTGCCATGAGGACCGACCAGGCACTGAGCAACGCCATGAACAGGGTGACGTTGTGTGCCTGGCAAAAACGTTCCAGGCGTTCGCGCAACGGCGCAGCGATGTTCACCCTGACGTCGCCACCCCGGTAGCTTTGTACCGCCGGGCGCGGGCGATCGGTGGGCAAGGACAACAGCGCCGGCGCGCCGCCAAGCTGCTCACGCCAGAACTCGGCCTGGTCGCTCAGGCGCTCGCTGTCGAGGACCTGGCGCTGCCAGGCGGCGTAATCGGCATATTGAACCGACAGCGCGGGCAGCGGATCGGCCTGGTGTTGACTGAAGGCCCGATAAAGAGTGGCGAATTCCTTGACCAGGACACCCACCGACCAACCGTCGGAGATGATGTGATGCTGGGTGATGAGCAGAATGTGTTCGTCGTCGGCCAGGCGCAGCAGCCGCCCACGAATCAGCGGCCCCTGGCGCAGATCGAACGGCGCCGCGGCCTCGCTGTCGGCGATGCGAGAGACGCTGATGCTGGCCTGCTCATAAGGCAGGCTGCGCAAATCCTGCTCGGCCAAGGCAAAGCCGCAGTCTGCCGGGGCAATGATCTGCACCGGTTGTTCGCCATGACGATCGAAGGTGGTCCGCAGGCTTTCGTGACGCGCCACCAAGCGGTCGAGGACAGCCTTGAGCACGGCGTGGTCGAGATCGCCGCGCAGCAGCAACGACGCGGGCATGTGGTAAGCGGTGCTGGCGTTTGCATCGAGTTGGTCGAGAAACCACAGGCGTTGCTGGGAAAACGACAGCGCCAATGGTGCGGTGCGGTCGGCGATGCCGATGGTCTCGGTGCTGACGGTTTGCAGGTCGCCGACGACCCGTGACAGTTCCTCCACGGTGGGATGACTGAACAGTTCGCGCAGCATGAGTTCGCCGCCCAACTGCTGCCGCACCCGGGAAACCAGTTGCGCGGCCAGCAGCGAGTGCCCGCCCAATTCAAAGAAGCTGTCACTGCGTCCCACGCGTTCCAGCCCCAGCAACTCCTGGAAAATCTGCGCCAGGGCCACTTCGACGACACCTTCGGGCGCGGCATAACCGCGCTCGGACATGGCGTCCAGGTCCGGTGCCGGCAGTGCGTCCTGGTCCAGCTTGCCGTTGGCGGTGAGCGGGTAGGCCTGCAGACTGACAAAGGCACTCGGAATCATGTAGTCGGGCAGGGTCGCCCCCAACTGCTTGCGCAATGCCGCCACTTGCAGCACCGCGCCCGTTTCAGGGATCAGGTAGGCGATCAAGCGCTTGCCCTGGCTCGCGTCTTCGCGGGCCAGCACCCGCGCTTCACGCACACCGTCACAGGCCAGCAGCTTGGCTTCGATCTCCCCCAGTTCGATGCGGAAACCGCGAATCTTCACTTGGGCATCGATCCGGCCCAGGTGAACGATTTCACCATTGTCCAGCAGCTTGCCCAGGTCTCCTGAGCGATACAGCCGCTCGCCGGGCCGGAACGGGTCGCTAATGAAACGTTCGGCGCTCAAGGCCGGACGGTTCAGGTAGCCACGGCCCACACCCAGCCCGCCGACGCAGATTTCACCGGCCACACCCACCGGCAGCAGCCGTTGACGGGCGTCGAGCACGTAGGCCACGGTGGTCGGAATCGGCCGCCCGACGTTGGAGACGCCGGCGGCGATGTCCGCCGCACCAATGGCCTTGTAGGTCACGTGGACACAGGTTTCGGTGATGCCGTACATGTTCACCAGCGCCACATGCCCGAAGGCACGGTGGAAGGCGTCGAGCTTGCCCAGTTCCAGGCTTTCCCCGCCGAAAATCACATAGCGCAAATGTTCCAGGCCCACCTGCGGCGTCGCCAGGGCTGCGGCGCTCAGTTGCAGGAACGCCGACGGCGTCTGGTTCAGCACCGTCACCTGTTCGCTTTCAAGGAAACCCAGCAGTTCCACTGGATCGCGGCGCAGGGCCTCGGGCACCAGGCTCAGGCGCGCGCCGTAGAGCAGGGCGCCGAAGATTTCCCAGACCGAGAAATCGAAGGCATTGGAGTGGAACAGCGACCAGACATCGTCGGCACTGAACTGGAAGTCCAGTCGATTGTTGTGCAGCAGGCGCACGACGTTGCGGTGTTCGAGCAACGCACCTTTGGGTTCCCCGGTGGAGCCTGAGGTGTAGATCACGTAGCAGAGGTGGTCCGCCGCACTCGAGTTGGGCAGGTTGGCGGCGCTGACGCCGCTGTCCGTGGCGGCATCGAAGACTTCGATGCCGAGGGCCTGCAACGCCGGACTCATGTCCTGGCGGGCGATGGCCTTGCGGGCGCCGCTGTCGCGCAGCACATAGGCGATGCGCTCCTGGGGCGAACTCGGATCGATGGGCACGTAGGCACCGCCGGCCTTGAGCACCGCCAGGGTGGCGACGATCATCTGTACCGAGCGATCCAGGGCGATGGCCACCAGTTCCTGGGGCTGCACGCCGGCCGCACGCAGGCGGTGGGCGAGGCGGTTGGCCTGTTCGTTGAGCTGTCGATAGCTCAGGTGCTCCAGGCCCAGATTGACCGCGATGCGGTCCGGGTACTGACGCACCTGTTCTTCGAAGAGCTGATGCAGGGTCAGGGTCTCGGGCCAGGCCGCTTCGCTGTCGTTGAAGTCGAGGATCTGTCGCTGGCGTTCGGCGGCATCCAGCAGCGGGACGTCGTCGACCCGCTGCTGCGAATCCTCGACAAAAGCTTCCAGCAGGCGCACGTAGTGGCGCATTAGCTGCTGGATGAATTCGGCGTCGAAGAATTCCGCGTTGTACGCCAGGTGTCCGGCCCAGTGTGATTCATCGGCCGTGATCAGCAGGTGCAGGTCGTTCTTGCCATAACCCAGGTTGGTTTCCAGCGTATTGACCGCAAGGCCCGCCACCAGCGTGTCGTGGTCGGTGGTGCGCTGGAAATTGAAGAGCACGTCGAACAGCGCGGTGCGGCTCATGTCCTTGGCCGGGTTGAGGGCCAGCACCAATTGGTCGAACTGCATGTGCCGGTGGCGCAGGCCTTGGGTCAGGTTGTTGGCGGTCTGTTCCCAAAGCTGTTGCAAAGTGGTGTCGCTGTCGCACAGGCCACGCATGACCAGCAGATTGTCCAGCGGCCCGACGACGTCCCGCAGGGCCGGTTCACGGCAGGCGGCCGTGGTGCCGATCACCAGTTCATCGTGACCGGCGTAGCGGCGCAACAGGGCGGTGAATGCGCTCAGGGCCAGGCTGTCGCTGCTCACGCCGACTTCCCGGGCCAATGCTTCGAGGCGCCGCGCCAGCGCTGGTTCGAGGGTGAAACCGTGGGTGGCTTCGGCAAACACATGCACCGCCGCCCGGGGTCGATTCAGGGGCAGCTCCAGGGCTTGCAGTTTGCCGCGTAGTTGATAGGCCCAATAGGCCCGCAGGTTTTCCAGCGCGGTGGCCGGCAGGTTGCGTTGCCAGGCGGCAAAGTCGCCATAGCCCAGCGGCAATGCCGGCAGGTCGGCGCTGCGCTCGGCGCAGGCGGCTTCGTAGAGGGCCAGCAGGTCGCGCTTGAGCAACTGCATGGCGCTGCGGTCGGCCAGCAGATGGTGCACGGCGATGGCCAGGATTCCATGCTGATCGCTTGCCCGTACCAGGCTGGCACGTACCAGGCTGCCGCCGTCCATGTTCAACGGGCGCCGGGTCGCGGCCAGGGCCTGGCCCGGCAAGTCGTCGGGGTTGCCCTGGATCAGTTCGAGCGTCAGGCTGGCCGGGCCGTCGAAGTGTTGCCAGGCACGGCTACCGTCGCTCAATACCCGGCAGCGCAGGATGTCGTGGCGGGCCAGCAAGCCATCGAGGGCGGTTTGCAGGGCCGGTTGATTGATCTCACCGGTCAACTCCAGCAGTAACGCAATGTTGTGATAGACCGGATTGGCGTCGTACAGGTAGCCGGTTTCAAAGGTATCGACGAACCACAGCCGTTCCTGGTGATAGGACAGCGGTGTCTGTCCTGGCTCGGGGACTTGGGCGGTGACCTCGGGCAAGGTTTGGGTCGGGTCCAGTTCCAGAGCACCGATACGGGTGTCGGGGGCGTCGGTAAAGCAGCGCAACAGGCGCTCGAAGCGTGCGGCGAGGCGTTCGATGGTGGCGGCGTCGAACAGCGCGGTGGAATACGACAGACTGCAGGACAGGCTCGGGCCGCCTTCGTCGATGTGCAGGGACAGGTCGTGCTGGGTGTTGTCCTTGCGCGAGGGCAGGAACTCCAGGTTCAGCCCCGGCAACTGCAACTGGCCCCCGGCACCTGCGGCATTGGTGTAGAGCATGGTCTGGAACACGGGGCTGTAGCTGGCGCTGCGCGCAGGCTTGAGGGCCTCGACCACCAGTTCGAATGGAGTGTCCTGCTGGGTGGAGGATTCCAGCATCAATTGCTTGACCTGCTGCAGTACCTGGTCAAGGGTCGGGTTGGCTTCCAGGCGCACGCGCAAGGCCAGGGTGTTGACGAAGAACCCGATCAGCGCCTGTACGTCGTGGCGGTCGCGGTTGGCGGCGACGGTGCCGATCACCAGGTCTTGTTGACCGCTGATGCGGGCCAGCAAGACCGCCCAGGCAGCCATCAAGGTCATGAACGGCGTCGCGGCGCGGGACTGGGCGAACTGGACGATGGCGACGGACAACGACGCTGGCAGGTCGAAGCCCAGGGTTTCGCCGCGGTAGCTCTGGACCGCCGGGCGCGCCCGGTCGGTCGGCAATGAAAGCAGCGCCGGGGCGCCGGCCAGGTGGGCGCGCCAGAATTCCACTTGTCGCTCCAGGCGCTCGCCTTCCAGGTGGCGGCGCTGCCAGGCTGCGTAGTCGGCGTACTGCCGGGTCAGCGGCGGCAGCGGGTCCGGCTGCCCGGCGCTGAACGCCTGATACAAGCTTGCGAATTCCTTGACCAGGATGCCAATGGACCAGCCGTCGGAGATGATGTGGTGCTGGGTGATCAGCAGCCTGTGCTCATCGTCGGCCAGGCGGAGCAGGGTGCCGCGGATCAGCGGCCCGCGCAGCAGGTCGAACGGCGCCGTGGCGGCGTTTTCGCTCAGGTGGGCGGCCTCGGTTGCGGCCTGCTCCCAGGGCAGGTGTCGCAAGTCATGGGTCACGAGGCTGAAGCCGCAATCGGCCGGGGCGATGACTTGCACCGGCTGTTCATCCTCGCGGCGGAAAGTGGTGCGCAGGCTTTCATGCCGCGCCACCAGGCGATCGAGGGCGGCCGTGAGGGCGGCCTGGTCGAGGGCACCTTGCAGCAACAACGAGGCGGGTATGTGGTAGGCGGCGCTGGCGGTCGGGTCCAACTGGTCGAGAAACCACAGCCGCTGCTGGGCGAACGACAGTGCCAGCTGTGCGGCGCGGTCGACGCAGGGTATGTCGTCGGCAACGGTTTCGATGACACGCGTCGCGCCACGTTGCTTGAGCAGTCGCAGCAGTGCGGCACGTTTCAACTGGTCGAGACTATCGTTATGTTCGTTCAATTTATTAAGCATCCTTGGAGACGATAGCGAGCAGTTCGCTTTCAGACAGCGAAGCCATTTCTTGTTGCAGGTCGAGTAATTCATCCGACTCGTACTGCGCCAGTTGCAGGGTGTTGATCAGGTCGGCCAGGGCCAGCAGCGAGGGGTGTTCGAACACCCCCCTGAGCGGCATTTCGACGCCGAAGATTTCCCGCGCCCGGAGCGTGACTTGCACCGCCAGCAGCGAGTGACCGCCGAGTTCGAAGAAGTCGTCGTGCCGGCCGATCCGCTCCAGGCCCAGCAAGTCGGCCCAGAGCTGTGCCAGCAGTGTCTCGGTTTCACCGTTGGGCGCTTCGTACTGGCTACGGGCAAAGTCTTCATTGCCGGGCGCGGGCAGGGCACGCCGGTCCAGCTTGCCATTGGGGCTCAACGGCAACCGCTCGACCACCACGAACGCCGCCGGGACCATGTAGTCCGGCAACTGCGAAGTCAGGTAAGGCCGTAGCGTGCTGCTGGCATTACGGCCAGCCAGGTGCGGCTCGACGCTCAGGTAAGCCACCAGGCGCGTCGCCCCCGGCGTGTCTTCGCGAGCGATGACCGCGGCCTCGCGCACCCCCGGCAGGGTCAGCATCAGCGCCTCGATTTCACCGGGCTCGATACGGAAACCGCGGATCTTGACCTGCTGGTCGTTACGCCCGAGGAATTCGAGCACCCCATCGGCGCGCAGGCGCACCAGGTCGCCGGTGCGGTACATCCGTGGCTCGTCGCCCGGGGCGAACGGGTCGCTGAGGAAGTGTTCGGCGTTCAGTGCCGCCCGGTCCAGGTAGCCGCGGGCAACCCCCGCGCCGCCCACGTACAGTTCGCCCGGCACGCCAAGCGGTACCGGCTGGCGCTGTTCATCGAGCACGTACAGGCGGCTGTTGGGAATCGCCCGCCCGATGGGCACCGCGCCCAAGTCCGCGGCGGTGCAGCGATGCACCGTGGTCCAGACGGTGGCTTCGGTGGGGCCGTACTCGTTGTACAAAGTGATCGCCGGCTCAAGCCCGGTGCATTCCTGCACCAACTGCGCGGGACAGGCTTCGCCGGCGACGATCATCTCCTGCAGGCTGCCATGGCCGTTGCTGCTGGCAAGGCTTGCCAGCACCAGGCGGCCCAGGGACGGCACACACAGCAGCGAAGTGACGGCCTGTTCGCCAATGAAGCGGGCGATGGCCTCGGGGTCGCGGGCGGTTTCGGCATCCGGGATGCACAAGGTGCCGCCACTGACCAGCGTACCGAAGATCCCGGCGACGGAACTGTCGAAGGCAATCGACGACAAGAGCAGGAAGCGCTTGCCGGTCGCCGGTCCATACACCGTGCCCCGGGCCAGCGTCGAGGTCACCAGGTTGCGGTGCTCGATCATCACGCCCTTGGGCTTGCCGGTGGAGCCGGAGGTGTAGATCACATAGGCCAGGTGCTCAGGCGTCAGGCCGACGCTATCGGGTTGGGGATCGCGGCTGTTCGACGGTGTCGCCAGCGCCCGTTCGATGGCCAGGTAGCGAGTGCCTTCCTGCAATGTGCCCACGGCCGCGCGACCGACCGGGTCGGCCAGCAACAGGCGCGGCCTGGCGTCCTCGATAATCGAGGCCAGGCGCTCGGCGGGGTAGGTCGGGTCCAGCGGCACGTAGGCGCCCCCGGCCTTCAGGATGCCCAACAGGCCACTGATCATCGCCACGCCGCGTTCGACGCAGATGGCCACCAGGTCCCCCGGCAAGACTCCAGCCGCGATCAATTGCTGGGCGAGGCCGTTGGCCTGGGCGTTGAGTTCGGCATAACTGAGGGATTGGCGGCCGTCGAGGGATGCACAAGCGTTTGGCGTGCGGCGAACCTGTTCTTCGAACAGTTGTTGAATGCACAGGCCGGTCGGGTAATCCACCTCGGTCTGGTTAAAGGTGTCCAGCAGCAGGGTGCGCTCCTGGGCAGGCAGCACGTCCAACTGCGTGAGTGGGATCCGAGGCGTGTACATCAAGGCCTGGGCCAGTTGCTCCAGCGCCCGTTGCATCAAGGCGCAGATGCGCTGCGGGTCCACTGCCTGCACGCTTTGCACGGTCAGGCCCAGGGAGTCGCCGTAGTCGTTGACCGACAGGGTCAGCGGGTAATTGGTCCGTTCGGCGCTGTCCAGGATGCGCATGCCGGGCCATTGCAGCTGGCTGTCGTCGCGCTGGTGCCGATAGTTGAGCAAGGTGGTGAACAGCGGCAAGGCACTGGGCACGCCACTGCAACGTTGCGCCAGGGCCAGGGAGGCCTGTTCGTGGGTCAGCAGTTCGACCAGGTCTCGGTGAGTGGCCAGCACCTGTTCGTTGGCGCCGGCGGTCAGTGGCACGCGCACTGGCAGCGTGTTGATGAACACGCCCAAGGCCCGTTCGGCCCCGGCCGAGCCTTGCAGGCGCCCGGCGACCACGGTCCCGAACACCACATCATCGCGGCCGGTGCAGCGGGCCAGCACCTGCGCCCAGGCGACATGGAACAGCGTCGCCGGGGTGATGCCCCGCTCCCGGGCCAGGGCCCGCAGACGCAGGTTGAGCTCGACGCTCAAGGTCACATTGGCTTCCTCGATGTGACGGCCGTCGCCTTGTACCTCCAGCAGATCGAAGGGCGCGGTGGGTGCATCCACATCGGCCAGGCGGCGGCTGAAATAGGCTTCGTGGACGTCGGCGGGGACGGCCTGGGCCTGGGCAATGAAGTCACGATAGGGTTGCGGTGCCGCCAGGCCCTCGGCTTGGTCATGGAGGATCGCGTGGATTTCTTCCAGGACGATTTCCAAGGTCACGTGGTCGCTGGCCATGTGGTGGTTGAGCAGCGCCAGCATCCAGCGCTCGGAATGCGGATCCTGGGCGATGCAGGCACGCATCAGCGGCGCCTGGCGCAGATCCAGTCGCAGTTGCCGCGGATCGCTCAGGGCTTCGAGCTGGCTGAGGGGGTCCTTGTGGCTGTCGAGGGAAACACTGTGCACTGGCAAGCGCGCCTGGCGCTGTACGACCTGCACCGGTTGAGGCAAACCGTCCCAATGCACGCAGGTGCGCAGGATGTCGTGGCGATCGATCACCTGCTGCAAGGCGGCGGTGAAGGCATCGAGGCGCTGGCGGTTGTCGAACTGCAGCATCGAGCGCACCAGGTAGGCGTCGCCTTCGTGCCCCAGCAGGTGATGGAACAGGATGCCCTGTTGCAGCGGTGCCAGGGGGTAGATGTCCTGGATGTTCGCGGCACCGCCAGGTACGGCGCCGACGAGACGTTCGAGTTGGTCTGCGGTCAGCTCCACCAGCGGCAGCATGTCCGGGGTCAGGGCTGTGCACGCGGGCGGAATGCGGTTGGCCGGTGCCTGGAACGCCGCTTGTGGGGCGTTCGTCAGGGCTTGGGCGAGTTCGGCCAGGGACGTGCTGCTGAAGATCGCCCGGACATCCGCGTGCAAGCCTTGTTCGCGCAGGCGTTCGATCAGGCTGACCGCCAGCAGCGAATGGCCGCCCAGCTCGAAGAAGCCGTCATGACGCCCGATGCGCTCGACACCCAGCAGGGCTTGCCAGATCCCGGCAATGATCAGTTCGACGCGCCCCTCGGGCGCCTCGAAGGCCCGGCTGGCGTAGGCGTCCTGATCCGGTTCGGGCAGGGCGCGGCGGTCGAGCTTGCCATTGGGCGTGAGCGGCAAGGTGTCGAGCACGACGAAGGCGCTGGGCACCATGTGCTCGGGCAGGCGCTTGAGCAGTTCGGCGCGCAATTGCCCGGCGGCGGCCGGCTCGCCACACAGGTAGGCAACCAGACGCTGGCCGGACGAGTGCTCGCGAGCGATGACGGCGGCTTCGCGCACACCCGCCAGTGCGGCGAGGGCGGCTTCGATTTCCCCGAGTTCAACTCGTAGGCCGCGGATCTTCACCTGATCGTCATTGCGCCCCAGGTACTGCAAGGTGCCGTCAGGCAACCAGCGGCCGAGGTCGCCGGTCTTGTACAGGCGTGCGTCGGCCTTGCCGTAGAACGGGTCGGCGATGAAGCGTTCGGCGCTGAGTTGCGGCAGGTTGAGGTAACCGCGGGCCACACCGAGACCGCCGATATGGATCTCGCCAGGCACGCCCACTGGCAACAGTTGCCCGTGGGCGTCCAGCACGTGCAATTGCATGTTTCGGACTGGCCGGCCAATGGGGATCGACTGGTGCCGGTAGGTCGTCAGGTCGCTGTCGGCGATGTACCAGGCGACCACGTCGCTGCACTCGGTCGGCCCGTAGCTGTTGATCACCGTCGGCCGTGGCTGGGCGAGTTTTTCCAGCATCGCGACCTGGATCGGTTCGCCCCCCAGGACCACCCGTTTCAGGCAGGCCAGGGCTTGCCCGTGGTCGGCGTCCACCAGTGCGTGGAAGGCGCTGGGCGACATGTTGAGGTGGGTAATCCCGGCCTCGGCGACCTGGACGACGATGGCGCCGGGGTTGAAGGGTTCGGCGGCCAGGTGCAGGGTGGCCCCGACCATCAGCGGTGCGAGGATGTTTTTCTGGGTCAGGTCGAAGTTGTAGGAGGACGCCAGCAGCACCGCGTCGCCGGCGTGGAAAGCCAGGTCCTCGAGGTACCAGTCCAGCAGGTTGCGCAGGCCGCGATGTTCGACCATCACCCCTTTGGGCAAGCCAGTGGAGCCGGAGGTGTAGATCACGTAGGCCAGGTGACTGAAACCCAGTCCCTTCACCTGAGGGTTGTGGGTCGGGGCCTGGGCCAGGGGCGCGCTGCCCAGTTCCAGCGTCGCCAGGCCTTGTGGCACCGGTAACTCGTCCAGTCCGGGTTGGTGGACCAGGACCCGCGGCTTGCTGTCGGCCAGCATGTGGGCCAGCCGTTGCGCCGGGTACTGCGGGTCGAGCGGCACATAGGCCGCGCCGGCTTTCAGGATACCCAGCAGGCCGATCAGCATGTGCGGGCTACGGCGCGCGCACAGGCCGACGGTGTCGTCGGGCTGCACACCCAGTGCGATCAAGCCGTGGGCGACGCGGTTGGCCTGGGCGTTGAGTTCGGCATAGCTCAGGGTCTCCCCGGCGCAGACCAGCGCCACGGCGTCCGGGGTGAGGCTCGCCTGGGCCTCGAACACGACGTGAGGGAAGCGGCTCGGGCTTTCGTCCAGGGCAGCACCGGCCGGGTTGAAGGTTTCCAACAGTTGCCGGCGCTGGGCATTGTCCAGCAACGGCAGGGTCGCCAGCGGCTGCGTCGCATCGTCGAGCAGGGCGTCGAGCAGGTGCAGCAGGTGCTGACCCCAACGGGCGATGGTGCTTGCGTCGAACAGGTCGGTGGCGTATTCGAACTGGCCGCTGATGCAGTCGCCGTCGTCGTTGAGGGACAGGCTCACGTCGAACTGGGTGGTGCCGGTGGGCTGGGGCAGCGGGGCCAGGCTCAGGCCAGGCAGTTCCAAGGCCTGGTCGCGCGGGGTGTTACCCAGCACCAGCATGGCCTGGAACAGCGGGCTGTGGCCGAGGCTACGCTCCGGTTGCAAGGCTTCGACGACCTGTTCGAATGGCAGGTCCTGGTGGCTGTAGGCGTCGAGGGTGGTGGTCTTGATCTGTTCCAGCAACTGGTCGACGCGGCTGTGGGCCTGCACGTCGATGCGCAGGGCCAGGGTGTTGACGAAGAAGCCGATCAACGCCTCGGTTTCCCGGCGTGGGCGGTTGGCGACCGGTGTGCCGACCACTACCTGCGGCTGGTTGCTCAGGCGCGAGAGCAGGATCGACCAGGCGCCGAGCAGGGTCATGAACGGGGTCAGGCCCTGTTGCTGGCTGAAACGGCGCAAGCGGCTGCTCAGCGGTGCGGGCAGTTGCAGGGCCAGCGCGGCGCCTTGGTAGCTTTGCACCTGGGGGCGCGGGTGGTCGCTGGGCAGTTCCAGCAGCGCCGGGGCGCCGTCCAGGTGGGCTTTCCAGAAACCGACCTGGGCGTGCAGGCGTTCACCTTGCAGGTGCTGCTGTTGCCAGTTGGCGTAGTCGGCGTATTGCAGGGCCAGGGGTGGCAGCGGATCGTCAAGGCCTTGGCTGAACGCGGCGTAGAGCGCGTTGAACTCGCCGATCAACACCGCCACCGACCAACCGTCGGAGACGATGTGGTGCTGGGTCACCAGCAGGATGTGTTCGTCTTCGGCCAGGCGTAGCAGACGGCCGCGAATCAGCGGTCCCTGGCTCAGGTCGAAGGCGTCCCGGGCTTCGGCCTGGGTGAGTTGCGCTACGGCGGTTTGCCGGGCTTCGGCGTCCAGGCCTTGCAGGTCGTGTTCCTGCAAGGCGAAGCCGCTGTCGGCGGCGAAGCGCTGGCGGACCTCGCCGTCACGGCGTTCGAAGGTGGTGCGCAGGCTTTCGTGACGGGCGACGATGCGGTCCAGGGCGCGTTGCAAGGCGTTGCGATCCAGGCTGCCGCGCAGGTGCAGCGCGGCGGGCATGTGATAGGCCACGCTGGCGGCGTGGTCCAGTTGATCGAGGAACCACAGGCGTTGCTGGGCCAGGGACAGCGGCAACGCTTGCTCGCGGGACACCACCTCGATGGGCTGGACGTGGGAGTGACCGGCCTGTTCCACCCGCAGGGCCAGTTCGCTCAGCGAGGCCTGGGCGAAGAGGGTGCGCAGGTCGATCTCGACGCCGAGATCCTGATGCAGGCGAGCCTGCAACTGCACGGTCAGCAGGGAATGGCCGCCGAGTTCGAGGAAGCCGTCGTGACGGCCGACCTGATCCAGTTGCAGCAGGTCTTTCCAGATCTCGGCGAGGGCGATTTCAGTGGTGCCCTGGGGCGCCTCATAGGTTTTGCTCGCCAGGGCATCCAGGCCGGGGGCCGGCAGGGCGCGGCGGTCGAGCTTGCCGTTGGCGGTCAGGGGCAAGGCATCGAGGTGCACGAAGGCACTGGGTACCATGTATTCGGGCAGGTGCTTGAGCAGGGTGTTGCGCAGTTGTTCTGCGTTGGCTGGTTCGCCGCACAGGTATGCCACCAAGCGATTGTCCTCCCGGGCAATCACGACGGCATCGGTGACACCGGCACAGCCGAGCAAGACGTTTTCGATTTCCCCCAACTCAATGCGGAACCCACGAATCTTCACCTGGAAGTCATTGCGGCCCAGGTATTCCAGGGCGCCGTCGGCTAGCCAGCGGCCGAGGTCGCCGGTCTTGTACAGCCGTGCGTTCGGCTCGCTGCTGAACGGGTCGGCGATAAAGCGCTCGGCGCTCAGCTCCGGCCGGTTCAGGTAACCCCGGGCCACGCCGGCACCGCCGATGTGCAGCTCACCGGCCACGCCCAACAGCGTCGGTTGGCCGTGGGTGTCAAGCACGTGCACCTGGACGTTGGCAATCGGCCGACCAATGCTCGGGCGTTCGCCCAGGTCACGGATCAAGTCGATGGTGGCGTCTACCGTGCATTCGGTCGGGCCGTACATGTTGTAGAAGCGAATGCTTGGGCAGTTGCGCAGTTTCTCCCAGGTCGCGGCGTTAATCGCCTCGCCGCCAAGCAGCACGCTGACTGGCTGGTAGCTCTGGCGTTCCAGCAGGCCGGCGGCGAGCAGGGTATCGAGCTGCGACGGCGTGGAGTCGAAGGCATGCACTTGATGCTGTTCGAGAAAGTCCAGCAACTCGTGGCCGCTGGCCCGGATCAGTTGCGGGATGATCACCAGCCGATGACCGGAGAACAGCTGCGCGATGCCCTTGATCGACATGTCGAAGAAGAACCCGGCATTCAGGGCCACGGTGGCTGGTCTTGGGCAATGCTGGTGGGTGGTGCGGGTCAGCACCTGCCAGAAGTTGAACACCGAACGGTGCTCGACCATCACGCCCTTGGACTGGCCGGTGGAGCCGGAGGTGTAGATCACATAGGCCAGGTGCTCGGGTGTCAGGCCCGCTACCTGCGGATTGGCATCAAAAGCAGCGTCATCGGCAGATCGCCGCGAATCAACTGTGTCGAGCAACAACAGCGGCAGCTCGCCGGACGGCAGGGTAAGGGCCACTTGGGTCAATAGCGCCCGAGGCTGACTGTCCTGCAGCATGAAGGCCATGCGCTCGGCGGGATGAGCCGGGTCGATGGGCACGTAGGCCGCGCCAGCCTTGAGCACGCCCAACAGGCCGACGATCATGTCCAGGCTGCGTTCGGCACAGATTGCTACGCGCTGATCGGGTTCGACGCCCAGTTCGAGCAACTGCCGAGCCAGGTGGTTGGCGCGACGGTTGAGCTGGCGGTAGGTCAGTTGTTGGTTTTCGCAGACCAGGGCCACGGCGTCGGGGTTGGCCTGGACCTGGGCTTCGAACAGGTACTGGATCGGTTGCGCCGTGCCGAAATCCGTGGCGGTGTGGTTGAAGTCCGCCAGCAGCAATTGCCGCTCGGTGTCGGGGAGCACGTCCAGATCGCTGGCGAGGCGCTCGGGGGCCTGTTCAAGGGCTTCGACCAGCGCGGCCACGGCCTGGGCGAGGTAGGCGGCGATGCGTTGCGGGTCGATGCCGGTGATGGATTGGGCGGTCACGGAGAAGTCGTCCCCTTCATCCGCCACGGCCACTTCGATCGGGTAGTTGGTGCGCGCTTCGTTGCTCAGGAACCGCACGCCGTCCCAGGCCAGGACCTGGTCTTCGTTGGCCAGCGAGCCGCCGTCGGTCTGGTGGCGGTAGTTGAGCAGCGTGGTGAACAGCGGCAGGCCCGCGCCAACACCGCTGCAACGTTGGGCCAGGGCCAGGGAGGCCTGTTCGTGGGCGAGCAGTTCGCTGAGGTCGCGATAGGTTTCGTCCACCAGCGCACTGGCGCTGAACCCGGCCAGTTGCACCCGGACCGGCAAGGTGTTGATGAACACCCCAAGGGCTCGATCGGCGCCCAGTGAACCTTGCAGGCGTCCGGCGACCACGCTGCCGAACACCACGTCGTCGCGGCCGGTGCAGCGCGCGAGCACCTGGGCCCAGGCAATATGAAACAGCACGGCCGGCGTCACCCCGGCCAGGCGCGATTGAGCGCGGATCCGCAGGTTCAGGGCCCGGTCGAGGCGCACGCTGGTCTCCACCACCTGGGCACCGTCGCCCTGGACATCCAGCACACCGAACGGAGCGGTGGGCTCCTCGATGCTGGCCAGGCGTCGGGTGAAATAGGCTTCATGGGCCTGGGGCGGCGTGGCGAGTACCTGGGCGACAAACTCCCGATAAGGCATGGGCGTCGGCAGATTGGCGCCCTGGCCCTGCATCAACAGCTGGATTTCTTCGAGGACGATGCCCAGGGACACGTGGTCGCTGATCATGTGGTGGTCCAGCAGGGCCAGCCACCAGCGTTCGGACTGCGGGTCCTGGGCGATGCAGGCGCGCATCAAGGGGGCCTGTTGCAAATCCAGGCGCAGGTGGCGCGGATCGCTCAAGCGCTCCAGTTGGACGCGTGGGTCCTCATCGGCCGCCAGGGTGATGGGATGGATCGGCAGCCCGGCCTGGCGCTGCACCACTTGGACCGCTTGCGGCTGTCCGACCCAATGCACGGCACTGCGCAGGATATCGTGGCGGTCGATCACCTGTTGCAGGGCGGCGATGAAGGCATCGAGGCGCTGGCGGTTGTCGAACTCGATCATCGAGCGCACCAGATAGGCGTCGCCTTCGTGTCCCAGCAGATGATGGAACAGGATGCCCTGTTGCAAGGGGGCCAGGGGGTAGATGTCCTGGATGTTCGCGGCCCCGCCAGGTACGGCGCTGACGATCCGTTCCAACTGTGCCGGGGTCAGTTCCACCAGGGGCAACATGTCCGGCGTCAGCGCCGTGCAATCGGCCGGGATACGATTGGCCGGGGCCAGGAACAAGACTTCATCGCCGCGACTCAGGGCCTGGGCCATTTCCCGCAGGCTGGGTGCGGTGAACACGGTGCGCACTGTGGCGCTCAGGCCATGCTGGCGCAGGCGGTCGATCAGGCTCACGGCCAGCAGCGAATGCCCGCCGAGTTCGAAGAACCGGTCATGCCGGCCGACTTTCTCGATGCCCAGCAGGTCTTGCCAGACCGTCGCGACGATCCGTTCGATCTCGCCCCGTGGGGCCTCGTAGGCCCGGCTGGCGAACGCTTCCTGGCCCGGCGCGGGCAGGGCGCGGCGGTCGAGCTTGCCGTTGGGCGTCAGTGGCAGGGCCTCGAGTTGGACGAAGGCGCTGGGCACCATGTATTCGGGCAGGGCCGCCAGCAAGACGCTGCGCAAGTGCTCCACCGGCACCGGTTCACCGCACAGGTAAGCGATCAAGCGCTTGCTGTCCGATTGGCCGGGTTGGCTTTCCTGGGCCACCACCACTGCTTCACGTACACCGGCACAGCCCGCGAGGATGGCTTCGATCTCGCCCAGTTCTACGCGGAAACCGCGGATCTTCACTTGATCGTCGTTGCGTCCCAGGTACTGCAGGGTGCCGTCTGCCAGCCAGCGGCCGAGGTCGCCGGTCTTGTACAGGCGCGCATCCGGGTCGGTGCTGAACGGGTCGGCGATGAAGCGTTCGGCCGTCAACGCCTGGCGGTTGAGGTAACCGCGCGCGACACCGACGCCGCCAATGTGGATCTCGCCGGCGACCCCGAGCGGGACGAGGTTGCCGTTGGCATCGAGGACATGCAGTTGGGCGTTGCGCACCGGTTTGCCGATGGAGCGGAAATCGTCGTGGTCGCTTTCCATCAGGCGGATCGAGGCATTCACGGTGGCTTCGGTCGGGCCGTAGGCGTTGAACAGCGCCGGGCGATGGCCGGCGCGGGCGAACCATTGGCTCACGGCCTGTTTGCCCACCGCTTCGCCACCGATCATGAACTGGCGCAACGAAGTCGGCAGCGGCACATGTTGGTCGCGGCTGACCTGTTGCCAGAACACCGTTGGCAGGTTCGCAACGGTGATCCCATGTTGTTCGCACAGCGAGGCGAAGGCAGCGGTGCCGGCAATCCAGGCATCGCTGCGCAGTACCAGGGTGGCGCCGGAGAGCAATGCACCAAAAATCTCTTCCACCGACATGTCGAACGTCATGGTGGCGAATTGCAGGATGCGATCACGAGGGTTGAGGCCATAGCGCTCTTGCAGGGCACCGATCTGGTTGCATACCGAGCGGTGTTCGAGCATCACGCCTTTCGGTTTGCCTGTGGAGCCGGAGGTGTACATGACGTAGGCCAGGTGCCGCGAGGTCAAGCCTTCGATCCGTGGGTTGTGGTCATCGCCTTCGCTCGTGTCGTCCAGCAACAGCTGCGTAATCTGCAATGGCGGCAGTTGTTCAACCAGCAGACCCTGGCTGAGCAGGACCCGAGGCGAGCTGTCGCTGAGCATGTGCTGCAAGCGATCCTGCGGATAATTCGGGTCCAGCGGCACATAGGCACCGCCGGCCTTGAGGATGGCCAGGATGCCGATGATCATCTCGGGGCTGCGTTCCACCAGCAGCGCCACTCGCTCATCCGGGCGCAGGCCGGCGGCGATCAAGCGGTGGGCGATACGGTTGGCCCGGGCATTGAGTTCGGCGTAGCTGAGTCGGGTGCCCTCGGCCTGGACCGCGATGGCCTGTGGTTGGGCCTGGGCATGCTGTTCGAACCACTCATGCACCAGCCTGCCCTCGGGGAAGGGGGCATGGGTCTGGTTGAAACCGCCGAGCAGTTGCCGGCGCTGGGCATTGTCCAGCAACGGCAGGGTCGCCAGCGGCTGCGTCGCATCGTCGAGCAGGGCGTCGAGCAGGTGCAGCAGGTGCTGACCCCAACGGGCGATGGTGCTTGCGTCGAACAGGTCGGTGGCGTATTCGAACTGGCCGTTGATGCAGTCGCCGTCATCGTTGAGGGACAGGCTCACGTCGAACTGGGTGGTGCCGGTGGGCTGGGGCAGTGGGGCCAGGCTCAGGCCCGGCAATTCCAAGGCCTGGTCGCGCGGGGTGTTACCCAGCACCAGCATGGCTTGGAACAGCGGGCTGTGGCCGAGGCTACGCTCCGGTTGCAAGGCTTCGACGACCTGTTCGAATGGCAGGTCCTGGTGGCTGTAGGCGTCGAGGGTGGTGGTCTTGATCTGTTCCAGCAACTGGTCGACGCGGCTGTGGGCCTGCACGTCGATGCGCAGGGCCAGGGTGTTGACGAAGAAGCCGATCAACGCCTCGGTTTCCCGGCGTGGGCGGTTGGCGACCGGCGTGCCGACCACCACCTGCGGCTGGTTGCTCAGGCGCGAGAGCAGGATCGACCAGGCGCCGAGGAGGGTCATGAACGGGGTCAGGCCCTGTTGCTGGCTGAAACGGCGCAAGCGGCTGCTCAGCGGCGCGGGCAGTTGCAGGGCCAGCGCGGCGCCTTGGTAGCTTTGCACCTGGGGGCGCGGGTGGTCGCTGGGCAGTTCCAGCAGCGCCGGGGCGCCGTCCAGGTGGGCTTTCCAGAAATCGACCTGGGCGTGCAGGCGTTCGCCTTGCAGGTGCTGCTGTTGCCAGTTGGCGTAGTCGGCGTATTGCAGGGCCAAGGGTGGCAGCGGATCGTCAAGGCCCTGGCTGAACGCGGCGTAGAGCGTATTGAACTCGCCGATCAACACCGCCACCGACCAACCGTCGGAGACGATGTGGTGCTGGGTCACCAGCAGGATGTGTTCGTCTTCGGCCAGGCGTAGCAGGCGGCCGCGAATCAGCGGTCCCTGGCTCAGGTCGAAGGCGTCCCGGGCTTCGGCCTGGGTGAGTTGAGTGACGGCGGTTTGCCGGGCTTCGGCGTCCAGGCCTTGCAGGTCGTGTTCCTGCAAGGCGAAGCCGCTGTCGGTGGCGGCGAAGCGCTGGCGGACCTCGCCGTCACGGCGTTCGAAGGTGGTGCGCAGGCTTTCGTGGCGGGCGACGATGCGGTCCAGGGCACGTTGCAAGGCGTTGCGATCCAGGCTACCGCGCAGGTGCAGCGCGGCGGGCATGTGATAGGCGACGCTGGCGGCGTGGTCCAGTTGATCGAGGAACCACAGGCGTTGCTGGGCCAGGGACAGCGGCAACGCTTGCTCGCGGGACACCACGTCGATGGGCTGGACGTGGGAGTGACCGGCCTGTTCCACCCGCAGGGCCAGTTCGCTCAGCGAGGTTTGGCTGAAGAGGGTGCGCAGGTCGATCTCGACGCCGAGGTCCTGGTGCAGGCGAGCCTGCAACTGCACGGTCAGCAGGGAATGGCCGCCGAGTTCGAGGAAGCCGTCGTGACGGCCGACCTGATCCAGTTGCAGCAGGTCTTTCCAGATCTCGGCGAGGGCGATTTCAGTGGTGCCCTGGGGCGCCTCATAGGTTTTGCTCGCCAGGGCATCCAGGCCGGGGGCCGGCAGGGCGCGGCGGTCGAGCTTGCCGTTGGCGGTCAGGGGCAAGGCATCGAGGTGCACGAAGGCACTGGGCACCATGTATTCGGGCAGGTGCTTGAGCAGGGTGCTGCGCAGTTGTTCGGCCGGGATCGGCTCGCCGCAGACATAGGCGACCAGGCGCTTGCTTTCCGACTGCCCGGGGTGGTCTTCCCGGGCAATGACCACCACTTCACGAACACCCGGGCACAACGCCAGGGCCGCTTCGACTTCACCGATTTCGATGCGCAAACCTCGGATCTTCACTTGGAAGTCGTTGCGGCCCAAGTACTCCAGGGCGCCGTTGGCGAGCCAGCGGCCGAGGTCGCCGGTCTTGTACAGGCGCGCGTTCGGCTCGGTGCTGAACGGGTCGGCGATAAAGCGCTCGGCGCTCAATTGCGGTTGGTTCAGGTAACCCCGGGCCACGCCGATACCGCCAATGTGGATTTCCCCGGCGACACCCAACGGTTGTGGTGCGCCACGGCCATCGAGCACGTACATCTGGATATTGGCGATCGGCCGGCCGATGGGCACGCTTTCGCCAGGATCACTGGCGCGGCACTGCCAGGCCGTCACGTCGATGGCCGCTTCGGTCGGGCCATAGAGGTTATGCAGCTCGATCTCTGGCAACTGCCGTTCGAAACGCCGTTGCAGGCTGCGGGGCAGGGCTTCGCCGCTGCACAACACGCGTCGCAGGTCAGGGAAGGCCTGCCCGTCATGGTGTTCGAGGAACAGGTCGAGCATCGACGGCACGAAGTGCAACATCGTGACGCTGGCCTGGCGCATCAGCCGGGCCAGGTAGTCCGGTTCCTGATGGCCGCCCGGGCGGGCCATGACCAGTTCGGCGCCGGCCAGCAGCGGCAGGAAGAATTCCCAGACCGACACATCGAAACCGAACGGGGTCTTTTGCAGCACACGGTCGTTGGCATCGACGCCGTATTCATCCCGGGCCCATAGCAGACGGTTGACCACGCCGAGGTGTTCATTCATCACCCCTTTGGGGGTGCCGGTGGAGCCGGAGGTGTAGAGCACATAGGCCAGGTGAGTGGGGCGCAGGCCAAGGACTTGCGGGTCTGGGTCGTGTTCGGGTTGAGCGGCCAGTTGTGCGTGATCATCGAGGGCCAGCAGCGGCGCACTCGAGGCTGGCAGCAGGCCTTGCAACGCCTGGCTGGTCAGTACGGCCCGCGGGCTGCTGTCGTCGAGCATGAATGCCTGGCGTGCATTCGGCAGGTCCGGGTCGATGGGCACGTAGGCCGCCCCAGCCTTGAGAATCCCCAGCAGGGCGACGACCATTTCCGGTCCCCGCCTCAGGCTCACGGCCACTCGGTCATCGGGTTTCACGCCCAGCTCGATCAGGCGATGGGCCAACCGATTGGCCTGGCGGTTGAGTTGTTCATAACTGAGCAACGGCCCGGTATCGCCGCGCACGGCACAGGCGTGCGGACGCTGCCGGGCTTGCTGTTCGAACAACTGGTGGATCAACACATCCCGCGGATAGTCGCGGGCCGTGGCGTTGAATTCGACTTGCACGCGTTGCTGCTCGACGTGGCTCATGAGCGGGTACTGCCCCACGGGCGTTGCATGCTGTTCCAGCACGGCCTCGAGCATCGAGACGATGCGTTGTTGCAGGTGCAGGGCCTCTTCCAGGCTGAAGTAGGCGGTGTTGAAGTTGAAATCCAGGTGGACGTCTTCGAACGGATGATAATCGCGCACGAAGATCGCCATGGGCGTCTGCTCGTAGCCGTTGTCCATGGTGATGACCGTGGACGAGGTGCCGCCGAACTGATCGTCGCCGTCCAGGCTTTCGAACGACAGTGACACGTCGAACAGCTGTCGACGCCCGGTCTGTGCCAGGCGCAGGGTGCGGTTGAGCTCGGCGATGGGAAAGCGCTGATGACGGTAGCAGCGGCGCAGTTGCCCGCCGGCAGCGTGCATCAGGTCCAGCAGCGAGGCGTCGAAGTCGACGGGCAGGCGGATCGGACTGACCGAGGAAAACATGCCTGCGGTTTCTTTCGCTCGGGCAGTGGTGCGGTTATGCACCGGCATGCCGATGACGATTTCGTCGACGCCCACGGTGCGGCAGAAATAGGTGGCGACCACGCTGATCAGCACATGGGCGACCGACAGGCTGCGTTCGCTGGAAAATTGCGTCAACGCGTTGTACAGCGCCCGGGGCAGCATCGCCTGGACCTGGGCGCTGGGGGCCAGCTCATTGGCCTGGCCTGTCTTGAAATCGGCCCGGCGCTGCAGCAGCGACGGCGGCATCTGTGCGTAGGTTTCCTGCCAGAACTGGCGGTCGCGCTCATAGCGGGACGAGGCCAGGTAAGCCCGGTCATCTTCCAGGAACGACAGGTAGGAATGCCCTTGGGCGACTTCATCGTTGCCGGCCAGCAGCGCATTGTAGGCCGTCCCCACGGCATGGCCGATCAGGGCCACGCCAATGCCGTCGGTGACCAGGTGGTGGTAGCGGGCAAGCCAGTAATGGCGGTTCGGGCCGCAGCGGACCATGCGTGCCTCCCAGAGCCGGCCCGTCAATGATTCAAAGGGCTGGCGAAAGGCGTTGCGCAGATAGTCCATGGCCAGGCCGGCCTCGGCGTCGGCCTCGGAGAACTCCACCACCTCCAGGTTCACCTTGACCTCGGGCAGCACGCGCTGGCGGCCGGTGCCGCCTTCATGACTGAAGCTCAGGCGCAGGGTGTCGTGCCGGTTGGCGACCAGCTCGATGGCTTTCTCGAACAATGCAATGTCGATCTGGCCCTTGATCTCCAGGGACATGCCGATGTTGTAGTAGGGCAGGTCCGGGTGTGCGAGCTGATCCAGCCAGATGCCCTGCTGGACGGACGCCAACTCGTGGGACGCGGAGTCTTGGGTAGGCAACATATCGGTCGACGAATCCATTTCGGAGCACCTGCTTGCAGAATCGATTGAGGTTTTTCTCCGTTCGAATGGCAGTGGTGAAGGCCTGGACGACTGCCAGTCGGCGGAATCAATAGCCGTGGAGAAGGACATCGGGGGCGGCGCAAGGCGCTGGGGGCGACGGGGCGGCGAGGGCTGCGTTGCGAGCCGTCGAGGGTCCCGTCCTGCCGTTCGGCTGCGCCTGATATCCCTTCACAAAGTGAGAAAAAATTAGAGCATCCGCCTTGGGATGTCTGTCATGGGAAGCAGGGACAACGGCGCGGAACGTGGCTTTGCGGCGCTTGGGCGTGGTCGCGCGAGTCTGTTATACCAACGGCCCTGAGTGTGCTTGCGAGGGTCGAACATGCCATTAACCGCCGAATCGGACCGCCCAGCGACGAAGTTCTGGAGCTTGTCCCGCTTTCCCAATCACCCACAGGCAGGCGCGGTCGACGTGATCGATGCGCTGGCGATTTCCAAAGAGGAATTCACCCGCCGCTACGTCAATCGCAACCGTCCCTGCCTGGTCAAGAATGCGGTACGGCATTGGCCGGCTTTCCAGAAATGGCAACGCCTGGACTACCTCAAGGCGCACTCGCGCAACAGTGCGGTGGTGGTGCGCTCGCAGATCGTTTCCGAGGTCATCGGTTGGTCCAACCCGAAGGTCAAGGCCGAGCTGACCGAGTATGCCAACACGGTGTATCGGGAAATGCCGTTCCACCAGTTTCTCGACGACCTGAACGTGGGGGATTCGCCGTTGGTGGCCGACAGTTGCCGGTTCTCCGAAGGCTCGGCCATCGAGCCGATGAAGGAGGATGTCGGTGGGTTGCCCTTCATGCCGCAGTTGGGCAAGTCCCGGCACTACCCGCCCCATCGCAGTTTCCTGTACCGCAACTCCTATACCGATTGGCACTTCCATGTCGTCGATGAAACGTTCATGGCCCAGGTCGTCGGTGCCAAGGAAGTGTTGCTGTTACCGCCGGACGAAGCCAGCTGGCGGGCCCTGCGCCCGGTGATCGAGGAGGCGGGCTACCTGTACGACATCGACACCGGGCGCTTCCCTGGCACTCAAGCGTTGCGGGCGCTGCGTACGGTGGTGGAGCCGGGGGATGCGCTGTACATCCCGGTCTACTGGTGGCACGCCGTGCAATCGATGGACGATGAATTCGGCGCAACCGTCGCGGCGACGTTCCCGACGCCCTTGCACGTCAGCGGCAACATCAGCTCGCCCATCGCCAGGCGGGTGTTGCGGACCTATCTGTTTTCCCGTTTTGCGCCGTTGATATTGGGCGCGGTGCTTTATTCCCTGGCCTATCGGCTGCTGGACAAGTTGCTCGGTGTGGTCACGCCTCGCGATGTGCGCCCATGAGCGTGGGGAGCGGCCGCCGGGGTTTTGACCTGGGGCGCGGTTTCTATTTCCTCTGGTGCGGCGAGTCGCTGGCGGTGGTGGGCACGGCGCTGATGGAATTCGCCCTGGGTGTCTGGGTGTACAACCATACCGGTTCGGCGGTGGCCTTCGCCAACGTGGTACTGGCGGCGACATTGCCGGCGGTGTTGTTCTTGCCCTTGGCGGGTGGGCTGGCCGACCGGATCAGCCACCGGGTAATCATTGTCTGTTGCGATGTGACCCTGGCGGTGCTGCTCCTCGGAGTCATGGCGCTGCTCTGGTTCGAACGCCTGGAGCCGTTGCACCTGTACATTTTCAATTGCCTGGCGTCGATTGTCGGCGCCTTTCGCAAACCGGCCTATCAGGCCGCTGTCAGTACGATTGTCGCCCCTGACAAGTTCACCCGGGCCTCGGGGTTGATCAGTATCAGCAAGAACGCGTCAGCCCTGGTGGCACCGTTGTTGGCGGGGGCGATCATGGCCAGTGCCGGGCTGGTGACGATCCTGGCGGTGGACCTGATGACCTTCTGTTCCGGCACCTTGCTGGTGATCAAGGCGTTCTCCCATGTGCGAGGGGCGCCGGGTCGCCAGGACGGCGGGCCCAAAGGCACGGTGTTTGGCGGGGCGCTGGGGAATGTCGCCGCGGCGCTGAAGTTCTTTGTCGCCGAGCGGCTGATGGCCGGGCTGCTGGTCTACACCATGATGCGCACGGCGCTGTTGTCACTGGCCACCTTGATGATGACGCCATTGCTGCTGTCGACCCTGGGCAGCCAGGCCTTGGGCATGGCCTACACCTGGGCGGCCCTGGGTGGGCTGGCGGGCGCGGGGCTGCTGATCTCGATGGGCAATCCACGCCGGTTGATGGCGCTGGTGGCGGTGGCCGACCTGTTGTTGGCAGGTTGTGTCGTCGCCTTGGGGCTGGTCTCGCAGACCTTCGCCTACTGCGCACTGGCCTTTGTCGCGATCACCATGGCGAGCATCGCCGATGCCAGTGTGAACTCGCTGTGGATGCGCAGGATCCCCGCCGGGAGCCGTGCCAGTGTGTTTGCGTTGATCAGCATGTTGACCATCGCCACCACCAGCCTGGCGGTGATCGTCGGCGGTTTCCTGGTGGACCACTGGTTCCAGCCAGCGCTGATGCCCGGCGGTCTTTATGCCGACTCGATCGGACGTTGGCTGGGCGTGGGGCCGGGGCGTGGTGTGGGGTTGCTGTTCGTGGTGGCCGGCGGGTTGTTCGCGTTCCTGCCATTGAGCGTCTTGCTGTATGGACCGATGCGTCGGCTGGACGAGCCCCCGGCGCCGGGGGCGGTCGCGCGGATGATCGAAACACCCCAGGTCGAGCCCCTGTAATGCCGGTCGGCCCTGATGTACCTGATTCCCGTGACAGACAGGCCAAGCCCGGTGGGTCAACCTTGGCAGGCTCTCCTGCTACGCCCCTCTCTCCCGGCGGACAGGACTATCTGGCATCGCCAGCGGAATCGACAACCTTAATAAAAGGAGTACCTATGCGCCCGTCGTTTTATGATCCCAGCCGTTTTCCGCAACTGAAGAACCTGGCCGACAATTGGGAAGTGATCCGCGAGGAATTTCTGGCCCTCGATGCGCCAACCCTGACGATCAACCGCGTGGGCAAGCAGATCGCCGAGATCGTCGAGGAGATCGACGCTCACATGGCGGCTGGGGGAGAGTATGGCTGGCTCTGGGGCTGGGGTGACGACATGGATATCATGCCGGAATGGACCCAATACGGCCTGGTGGCCTACGACACCCCGATCCCCTACGCCCGCGATGCCATGCCCGGGACCATCGAGCTGCTGAGCAAGATTCCTGGCATCAAGCTTTGCGCCTTGTTGCGCATGGAACCCAACGTGTTCCTCGGTACGCATTCTCATACCGGCACTTGGGAAGAAGGTTTGCTGCATATGCAATTGACCATCGACGCGCCTACCACACAGAACTATGCCTACCTTAATGTCAACGGCAGCTTCAACCAGAGCACCAACGGTAACCTGGTGATTTTCGATGGATCCCTGGATCACTTTGCGGTCAATGCGTCCAGGGCTCACCGTACTGTGCTGTACCTTGAGTTTCATCGTGAGAAGCACATGGTGGCTTGATGTGGATCCATGTCTCCTGGAAGGGTGGCGACCGAAAGATTGAGGTCGCCGCAGCCCCCTTTTTTGGGAGCGAGCTTGCTCGCGATGACGGACTGGCCAGTCACAAAAAATATCAACGTTAATGGGAATAAATATCAAACAGCAATGAGTTGCTGTATCTTTCGCGACACATTCTTGTCAGCCTCCCGATGTGGAGGCTTTTTTCCATTAGGATTGTGCATCGATGCGTCGGATTCTCGTTTCACTGTGTGTGCTCCAGGCTTATTCCGTTTCCACCTGGGCCGAACAGCCAGTCCCTGCCAAGCCGGCCTCCCTTGAGTTGCAAGCCACGGATATCGTCGGTAACGCCGACTATGAATCAGCACAGGGACCGGTGAAGGGCTATCACGCCACCCGTTCGGCCAGTGCCACCCGTACCGACACGGCGATCCATGAAACCCCGCAATCCATTTCCGTGGTGTCCCGCGACGTGGTCGAAGACCTGAGTGCCACACGCTTGCAGGATGCTCTCGATTACGCCGGCGGCGTGGGCCGGGCGAACAATTTTGGCGGCCAGGGCCTGACCACCTTTACTGTCCGCGGTTTCACCACCGGGGAGTTCTACCGCAACGGTTTCCCGATCAACCGTGGCTACCCGAACATGCCCGACGCCAACACCATCGAGCGGCTGGAAGTCCTGCGCGGCCCGGCCACCATGCTCTATGGCCGTGGCGATCCGGGCGGTACCTTCAACGTGGTGTCCAAGCAGCCGTTGGCCGAGCGCACGGTGACCCTGGGCAGCCAGGTCAGCGACCAGGGAATGCGTCGCGGTACGCTGGATGCGTCCGGCCCATTGGACGAAGAAGGGCGCCTGGCTTATCGCCTGAACGTGATCGGCGAGGGCGGCGATACGTTCCGCGACCACGTCGAAACCGAGCGCTACGGCGTCGCGCCGGTGGTCTCCTGGCAGGTCAACGACACTACGCGCCTGACCTTCGAAGGCGATTTCATGCGCAACAACCATCCGCTGGACCGGGGCTTGACCCATTACGCCGGCCAGCGCGGCACCGCCTCGCGCGATACGTTCTTCGGCGAAAAAGACGCCGGCAAGCTGCACAACGACAACAACATGCTGCAGGTGCGCTTCGAGCACATGCTCAACGACGACTGGACCCTGGCCGTCGGAACCCAGTGGCTTGACGGCACCCTGCAGGGCAATGCCGTCGAAGGCAACGGCATCGCCGCCGATGGGCGCACCCTGGGGCGCAACTTCAACTACCGCAAATTGGAATGGACCGACCGCGACACCCAACTCAACCTCACCGGGCATTTTTCCACCGGCGGGTTCGAGCACACGTTGTTGACGGGCGTCGAGTATGAAGACTACGACTACCAATCCATCATCCAGCGTTCCGCCGCGGGCGCCGGTGCCTACCCGATCGATATCTTCGACCCGGTGTATGGCCAGCCACGCCCCGCATTGACGCGCACGCCCACCGATGACCAGGAGAACCTCAAGACGTTTGGCGTGTTCGTCCAGGATCAGGTGGCGCTGACGGAGCGTTTGAAGTTGTTGGCGGGGGCGCGGTTTGAGCGATTCGAGCATCAGTATGAGAGTTTCGTCCCCCAGAACCCGCCTGGTAGTCGGAACTGGGACGTCACCGACAGTGCCGTCACCCCGCGCCTGGGTATGATCTACGACCTGACCGACACCGTGGCGGTCTATGCCAATACCGCACGCTCGTTCAAGCCCAACAACGGTGCCAGTCGCGCAGGCGGCGGGTTCAAGCCGGAAGAGGGCAAGTCCTATGAGATGGGGATCAAGTGGGAAGCCTTGGATCGTCAGTTGAGCGTCGATGCGGCGGTGTACCAGATCGAAAAACGTAACGTGCTCACCACTGACCCCGTGGATTCCACCTTCAGCGTGGCCGCCGGCGAAGTGCGCAGCCGTGGCTTTGACCTGAACGTGGCGGGCAACCTGACGCCGCAATGGCGCGTGATTGGTGGTTACGCCTACGTGGATGCCGAAGTGACCAAGGACATCAATATCCCGTCCGGCACCCGCTTGCTCAACGTGCCCAAGAACACCTTCAGCCTGTTGAACGTCTATGAGTTCCAGGATGGCGGCCTCAAAGGGCTGGGCCTGGGGCTAGGCGCCAAGTATGTGGATGAACGGGCCGGCCAGACTTCGGCGACTGCATTCTCCATGGACAGCTACACGGTTGTGGACCTGCTCGGTTACTACAAGGTCAACGAACGGATCCGCCTCAACCTGGACCTGAAGAACCTGTTTGACGCCGACTACGAAGAAGGCGCTTTCGGGAACGTCTACGCCTACCCAGGCGCACCGCGGACGGTACAGGCCGGGATTTCCTACACCCTTTGAAGCCGCGGGCAGTCGCAGTCCAGGTGGGAGCGAGCTTGCTCGCGATGGCGTCGGGTCAGTCAATGAGAGGCTGACTGACTGGACCTCATCGCGAGCATGCTCGCTCCCACAGTTTTTCCTACCACTTACCGGTGCTCATCCCGCCGTCCACCGGCAGTATCGCGCCAGTCGTGAAATCAGCGCCCGCCAGGTACAACACGGCCTCGGCAATTTCCTCGATGGTGCCCACGCGACCGGCCGGGGCCAGGTTGTCGAGGAAGTCGCGGTGCGCCGGGTCGTGCATGGGCGTGTCGATGATGCCGGGTGCGACCGCGTTGACCTTGATGTTGTGGGGCGACAGTTCCAGGGCCAGGGCGCGAGTCATCTGGTTGACGCCGCCCTTTATCAATACTGGCAGCGCAGCCGGCACCTGGATGTTCGGTTGCAGCGCCACGGCGGCTGAAATGTTGATGATGAAGCCGCGCTGGCGCCCGATCATGTGCGCCGCTGCGGCCTGGCTGGCGTAGACGAGGCCCTTGAGGTTGGTATCCAGCAGCGCGTCCAGGTCCTGGGGGCTGTATTCGACGAAGGGTTTTGGCAGGAAGAAACCGGCGTTGTTCACCAGCCCGTCAACGGCGCCAAACACCTCGACAGCTTGGGCGATGAGGGCGGTTGAAGTGGCCGGGTCAGCGATGTCGCCGGCCACACCCATGAAACCGGCCGGGTGGCCGAGCTGGGCGGCGGCAGCGTCCAGTCCGGACGGAGAGCGGGCATTGCCCACCACGTTGTATCCCCGGGCCAGGAACGCCTTGACCAGACCCAGGCCGATCCCGCTGGAAGCGCCGGTGATGATGACGGTTTTGTTGAGGCTCATGATTGACTCCTGATCGCATTGAATGGAACCGATGCGCCTGTATGGCGGTGGTTGAGATCAGGGTATTGATGCCTCAGGGTTTGATAAATAAGGCTTCTGGTACTTGAGTTGATACGTCATGTAATCAATGGCAAGGGCAGCACCTAACCCCTGTGGGAGCGAGCTTGCTCGCGATAGCGTCAGGTCGGTCGGGAGTGATGTTGACTGACACGCCGCCATCGCGAGCAAGCTCGCTCCCACAGTGTTGTTGGGTTGTTGGGTTGGCAGGCAGAAAAAAGCCCGGTCAGTTGGACCGGGCTCGGGAGGGGCAGAGCGTTTATTCCTTGGGAAGACTTCGATACTCGGTGGTCGTCATCCCCGCATAACCCCAGTTATCCGTATCCACTTCCTCGATCACGATATGGGTCAAGTGAGGGTCCTTGCCCAGCACGCGCTGGAGGGTTTCGGTGATTTCGGCAATCACCTGGGCTTTCTGTTCACGGGTGACGCCATCTCGGGTAATTCGCACATTGACGAAAGGCATGTTGCACTCCAGCTGATGGGAAATGGACGCAGGACAACGCCCGCGTGTTGCAAGGCCACTGTATTTATACGTCACGGGCTGATAAACAGGACTTTGGAAACTTCAGTTGATACGCGGTGTAACGAATCATGAAGCGGCATTTCGAAGACCTGCAGTTGGGTAGCATAGAACTGTTCTGCCTCGCGGCGGAGGCGGGCAGTTTCACGGCCGCGGCGCAGTTGGCGGGGGTTACCCCGGCGGCGGTGAGCCGCTCGATCTTTCGCCTGGAAGAGCGCCTGGGTTCACGGCTTTTCGTGCGCACCACCCGCAGCATCCGCCTGACCGAAGCCGGCAAGACCTATTTCGAACAATGCCGACAAGCGCTGACGCAACTGGTCGAGGCGCAACAGGAAATGATGGGCGCGCAATCGGTGCCGTCCGGGCAGTTGCGTATCAGTCTGCCCACCACCTACGGTCATCACCGCATCCTGCCGTTGCTGCCGGCTTTTCGGGCGCTGTACCCGCAAGTCAGCGTGGACCTGCACCTGAGCAATCGAAACATCGATTTCGTCGCCGAAGGTTATGACCTCGCCATCCGGGTACGGGCCCAGCCGGACTCATCGATGATCGCCCGGCTGCTGGAAGACGCGAAACTGGTGGTGGTCGCGTCCCCGGATTACCTGCGCAAGGCCGGCACGCCGCAGGTTCTTGAAGAGCTGGACGACCACGAGTGCATCCAGTTCGAATTGCCCAGCAGCGGGCGACGGATTTCCTGGTTGTTCAATGTCGAGGGCAAGGAAAAGGAGGTGTTCAGCGAAGGAGGGTATTGCTGTTCCGACGATGTGCTCGGCGGCGTGACGCTGGCCAAACATGGCGCCGGCTTGTTCCAGACCTACAAATTCATCGTGGAGCAGGAGCTGGCCAATGGGCAATTGGTGGAGGTACTTGCGCCTTTTGCGGGGCGCTCGCGTCCGTTTACCTTGCTGTATCCCCATGGCCGGTATGTGCCGCAACGGGTGCGTGCCTTCGTGGACTTCCTGTTGGAGTACCGGCAGCACTGGTCCGGAGCCTGACAAAACCCCCTCCCCACAATGAATCACATCAGTTTTGCGTTCAGCCAGCGATCAGAACCGAAACGCCTGACGGCCGATCAACAGCCACTTGCCATCTTTCTGCTTCTGCCAGATCTGGAAGTTCTCGATTTCCGTTGGCACCACTTCCGTGCCTTTGAGCGCCTGTGCCGAGAAGTGATTGCGCACCAGCGCAGTGTCCCCGGACAAGGTGATTTTCTGGTTCTGCATTTCCAGGGTCTTGAATGCGCTCTTGCCCGTTTCGATGTCGGCGATGAAGGCTTTCTTATCCTGGATGTTACCGCTGGAGTGCCCGTAGGTGAGGTTCTCGGCGGCCAGGGCCTGGAGTTGGGGGATGTCTTTATGCAGCATGGCCTGGGTCAGGTGGTCGACGGCCTGGGCCACTTCCTGCTCGGCGGATGAAGTGGCCGCCGCTGCGTAACCGCTGAACAGGCAAAAGAAGCTGACGATCAATGTCGCTTTTTTCATGGAGATTTCCTTGTTGTTGTAGGTATTCGGAACGTATGAGGGCTTGGTCGCCCTCGTCTGTCATCGTACAACTTGTCGAAGATAACGGGAATAGCCGAGTCGTTGGGCAATGTGCGAAATCAACCTGGCCTGGTCAAAAGCACCTCGGGGGGATGGACAACAATGTGGCGAGGGAGCTTGCTCCCTCGCCACAGGAGACTCTTTAGCCGTGGTGGCGCATTCACAACCCTTCGCGAACCGCTCCCCTGATCCCTTCCAGCAACATGGTGAACGCCGGGTTGTCGTTGTCCTCGCGCCACACCAGGTGCAATTCGCTCTGCACCCCTTCACCCAGGTCGATCTCGCGAAACACCACCTGCTTGAACACCACGCTGGTGGCGCAACGCGGTACCAGGGCCAGGCCCATGCCGGCGTTGACCAGGGCCAGGATCGTCAGCGACGACCCCAACCATTGCACGAATTGCGGCGCGACCCGGGCCGAGCGGAGCATGCCGGTGAGCAGTTCGTTGAAGGGCGGGTAGGCGGCGTGGGAGTACATCAGGAATGGTTGGCCATCCAGGTCCTGGACGCTGACGGCTTCGGCGCTGGCCAACGGATGCCCGGCCGGGACCGCTAGCACGAAGGGTTCGCGCACCAGGCATTCAGTGGCGTAGCCGGTTTCCAGCAGCGGCGAGCGGACGATGCCCAGGTCGATGCGCCGGGCACGCAGGGCTTCGTGCTGCTGGTAGGTGTTCATCTCCGCCAGGACGATCTTGACTTGGGGCTGTTTCAGCCGGGCCTCGGCAATCACTTTGGGCAAGAACTCGTACACCGCGCTGCCGACGAAGCTGATGGTCACCGAACCGATGTCGCCCTGGGCGAAACGCCGGGCCGCCACGGCGGCTTGTTGCGCCTGTTCCAACAGGTTCTGCGCTTCGATGAAAAACGCCCGGCCGGCGGCGGTGAGTGCCACGCTGCGGGTGCTGCGGGTGAACAGTTCGACGCCCAGGTGATGTTCCAGCAATTGGATCTGCCGGCTCAGCGGTGGCTGGGTCATGTTCAGGCGTTCGGCGGCGCGACGGAAGTTGAGTTCGGTCGCCACGGTGGTGAAGCAGCGCAACTGGGCCAGTTCAAACATTGATTCAATCCAGGTATCAATCAAGTGCCAAGTTAGATTAGACGGGAACAATCCACCGCGTCCATCATCGTCCCGTTCCCCACAAAAACAATGATCGGGAGGCACCCCTTGAATAACGTAACGGACTCCACCCATGACAGCACCCTGGCGCTCGCGGCGGCCAAGGTCAAACGTCATGTACTGCCGTTGGTGGTGGTGATGTTCATCGTCAACTACATCGACCGGGTCAACATCGGTTTCGTGCGCAGTCACCTGGAAACCGACCTGGGCATCGGCGCCGCGGCCTACGGGCTCGGGGCCGGGTTGTTCTTCGTCGGCTACGCGCTGTTCGAAGTTCCGTCCAACATGCTGTTGCAACGCTACGGCGCGCGGGCCTGGCTGACACGCATCATGTTCACCTGGGGCGCGGCGGCGATGGCCATGGCCTTTGTGCAAGGTGAAACCAGCTTCTATGTGCTGCGCTTCATTCTCGGCGCCGCGGAGGCGGGCTTCTTTCCCGGCATCATCTACTACTTCACCCAGTGGCTGCCCGCCAACGAGCGCGGCAAGGCGATGGCGATCTTTCTCAGCGGTTCGGCCATCGCCTCGGTGATTTCCGGCCCGGTGTCTGGCGCCTTGCTGCACATCAGCGGGATGGGCCTGCATGGCTGGCAATGGATGTTCCTGATCGAAGGTTTTGCCTCCATCGTGCTGTGCGGGTTTGTCTGGTTCTGGCTGCAATCGCACCCGAGCCAGGCCAAATGGCTGACGGCTGAAGAGAAAGCCGTATTGATCGCCGCCATCGCCGAAGAGCAGCGGGCCCGGGAAGCCGCGCAAGTGATCAAGCCGTCGATGTTCAAGTTGCTGGCTGACCGACAGATCGCGCTGTTCTGTTTCATCTACTTTTCCATCGCCCTGACCATCTACGGCGCCACGTTCTGGCTACCGAGCATGATCAAGAAAATGGGGAGCCTGGGGGACTTCCAGGTCGGTTTGCTCAATTCCATTCCGTGGATCATTTCCATCGTCGCGATGTACGGCTTTGCCGCCCTGGCCGGTAAATGGAAATTCCAGCAGGCCTGGGTCGCGGTGACGCTGGTGATCGCTGCGTTCGGCATGTTCATGTCCACCACCGGGGGGCCGATCTTTGCCTTCGTGGCGATCTGTTTCGCGGCCATCGGTTTCAAGGCGGCGTCGGCGTTGTTCTGGCCGATTCCCCAAAGTTACCTGGATGCCCGTGTCGCGGCGGCGGTGATCGCCTTGATCAACTCCATCGGCAACCTCGGCGGCTTCGTCGCGCCCACGGCTTTCGGTTTCCTGGAACAGACCACGGGCTCCATCGAGGGCGGCCTGTATGGGTTGGCCGCCACCTCGCTTGTCGCCGCCGTGGTGATCTTTTTCGCCCGCACCGCGCCGAAGCGCGACACCCCGAACTCACTGTCCGGCCGGCCCGAAACCGTTGCCGAAGCGAATCAGCCGGAAAAATCGCAAGCCTTGAAACCTGGCCCATCGGGAGCCGCTGTATGAAGATCAAACGCGTCACCGTGACACCCATCGCTTTTCGCGATCCACCCTTGCTCAACGCCAGCGGCATCCATGAGCCGTTCGCGCTGCGCTCGATCATCGAGATCGAGAGCGACAACGGTTACATAGGCTTGGGGGAGAGCTACGGCGATGCCCCGGCCCTGGCAATCCAGCAGCAGTTGCAGAGCCAGTTGATCGGCCTGGACCCGTTCAACCTCAATCAGTTGCGGGCCATCGTCCAGGCGACCGTCGCCGCGCAGAAACCGGCCAGCGTTGCCGGTGCCGAACTGGCACCGGGCTCCCATGCGAGCAAGGCGGTGAGCAATGCCTACTCGGCGTTCGAAGTGGCCTGCCTGGATTTGCAGGCCCACTCCCTGAACGTGCCACTGGTGGACCTGCTGGGCGGCGCGATTCGCGACGAGATCCCGTTCAGTGCCTACCTGTTTTTCAAGTACGCCGAGCACATCGATTCGCCGTACCCGCCCGACAGTTGGGGCGAGGCGCTCAACGAACAGCAGATCGTCGCCCAGGCCCGGCGGATGATCCAGGACTATGGCTTCAAGAGCATCAAGCTCAAGGCCGGCGCCCTCGATCCGGAACATGAAGTGGCGTGCATCAAAGCGCTGAAACAGGCCTTTCCCGGCTACCCGTTGCGCATCGATCCCAATGCCAACTGGTCCCTGGAGACCTCGATTCGCATGGCCGAGCTGCTAGGGGATGACCTGCAGTATTACGAAGACCCGACGCCAGGGCTGGAAGGCATGGCCGAGCTGCACAAGCGCACGGGGCTGCCGCTGGCGACCAATATGGTGGTCACCGATTTCGATGAGTTCCGCCGCAGCGTGGCCCTGGACAGCGTGCAGATCGTCTTGGCCGACCACCATTACTGGGGTGGTCTGCGGGACACCCAGGCCCTGGCGAAAATGTGCAGCACCTTCGGCCTGGGCGTGTCGATGCATTCGAACTCGCACTTGGGCATCAGCCTCATGGCCATGGCCCACGTGGCGGCCGCGGTGCCGAACCTGGACTACGCCTGCGACACCCATTACCCGTGGCAGGAGCCGGATGAAGAAGTGATCAAGGGCGGCAAACTGCCGATTGTCGACGGCTGCGTGAAGATCACCCGGGCGCCTGGCCTTGGCTTGGAACTGGACCGGGATCAACTGGGCAAGCTGCATGACCAGTTCCTCAGTTGCGGTATCCGCCAGCGCGACGATGTGCGGCAGATGCAGCGCTACCGGCCGGAGTGGAAGACCGTCAAGCCGAGGTTCTGAGCTGATAGCGAGGGGGCCTGCTGCGCAGGCCAGCGGGAGCAAGCTCCCTCGCTACAAAAGCAACACGGTGCAAACCTGTGGGAGCGAGCTTGCTCGCGATAGCGTTGTGTCAGCCAACCGCATTGTTGAATGAACTGCCGCCATCGCGAGCAAGCTCGCTCCCACAATAAGCGGGACAAGCGGCCCACACCCAAAGTATCGCACCCGTCGGCAAGGCAGTCTTACACCCAAGCTGTCGCGCCCGTCGACCTCGCCGTCTTACACCCAAACTGCCGCGCCGGGCCGGCGCTGCCAAAGCATTCGCCAATTGCCTCCAAGGCAGCGTATGACGCGCCCTGGCACCTTTCGATAATCGCCTCCGACATCCCGTCCCCTGTTGCGGAGCGCGCCATGCACAACAATAAAAATACCTGCCTGCGTTTTTTGCCTGCGGTCATCGCCGGTCTTTCCAGTCTGGGCCTGACGTCTTGGGCCAACGCTGAAATCATGTTGTACGACAAAGACCAGGCCACTTTTTCCACCGACGGCTACATCAACGCCTTTTACGTCAACAGCGACGTGGACCGCGCGGGTGAGCAATACGACCGTCGGCAGGCGCGGGTCAAGATGGGCTTTTTGCCCAACTACCTGGGCTTCAACATGGGCAAGCAGGTCGATGACCTCAAGCTCGGCGCCCGGGCTTCGTTCTGGGTGACCATCAACGACAGTGAAACCAATGGCACCGACACCGCCATCGACGTGCGCCAGTTCTACGGCACCGTGGCCAACCCGGAGTGGGGCGAAGTGCTGATCGGCAAGGACTTTGGCCTGTTTGCCCGCTCCAACATCCTGCTGGACGAACTGCTCGCCGGTTATGGTCAGGTCAGCGATACCCTGGGGCTGGTGGACGGCGGTGGCGTGTCGTTCGGCAACATCGGCAGCGGTTACCCGTACCCGTTCCCGACCTCGCAGATCACCTACCGCACACCCGTGATGGACGGGCTGCGGGTGGCGGTGGGGATCATGGACCCGGTGGACACCAACGACAACAGCGCTACCGGCAAGGCCTATCAGGAAAACCCGCGCACCGAGAGCGAGATCACCTACCAGTTCGACCTGGGCGGGGCGAAGATCTACAGCTGGCTCAACGGCAGCTACCAGACCTCGGACAACACTGATTCCACCGTCGAATCGGTGACTTCCAAAGGCCTGGGGTATGGCGTGCAAGCGAAGATGGGTGGGTTGTCGCTCACCGGTTCGGGGTTCCAGGCCAAGGGTATCAACCCGTTCTTCACCAACAACGCCGGCGAAGCCACCCTGCGCAATGTCGACAGCAAGGGCTACCTGTTGCAGGGCTCGTACAAACTGGGCAAGAACCGTCTGGCGCTGTCCTACGGCAAGACCGATGACGACGGCAACGGCGTGGTAGGCAGTGGCGCCGATTACGAAACCCGGGGCATTGCGCTGTTCCACGATATCAACGACAACCTCAAGCTCGTGGCCGAGTACAACCAGTTCGAAATCAACGGCCACGACACTAGTGCGCAGAACGAAGACACCGACACCTTTGCGGTGGGCGCGGTGCTCACCTGGTAAGGGTGACCCCCTGGCTGCGCACATAACCCTGTGGGAGCGAGCTTGCTCGCGATGGGGTCAAGTCAGTCGGCATGGATGTTGACTGACCCGCCGCTATCGCGAGCAAGCTCGCTCCCACAGGATGTTTCACTGATGTACCCCTCCGATCGCTTTTGTGGCGAGGGAGCTTGCTCCCGCTGGGCTGCGCAGCAGCCCTGAGGCCTGGTGCCTCGGGTCGATTGATATTGGGGCTGCGCATCAGCCCCCTTTTTTCAGTGGGATGTCCCCTCGGCGAACTCGATCTTGTTGCCGACGTTGTACTTGCCCGAAGGCTTGTTCATGGGCAGGCGCTTGATTTCCTCGAGGGTGTTGCTGTCGTAGACGATCAGCGCGCCATCGGTGTCCCAGATACTCAGCAGCAAGTAGCGCCCGTCGCGGGTGAACTCGACGTGGGCGGCAGTCTTGCCGGGCATGGGCCGCAGGGTGTGGGCGATTTCCAGGGTCTGTTTGTCGATCAGGTGGATGGCGTCGTTGTCGGGGCCGAAGAACACATCGGTCCAGGCGTAGCGAGAGTTGGCATGGCTGCGCAGGAAGAAACCCGGCCCCAGGGTGGGGATCTGCTTGATGACTTTCCAGGTGTCGAAGTCGATCACCGAGATCAGCCCCTTGCTGATGTTGGGCGTGGCGAACACCCAGTGCCCATCGCGTTTCCAATAGGTCCCCGAGCCCAGGTGCGGCATGCCCGGCAGCGCGATGTCGGTGACGATCCGCCCTGTGTCGAGGTCGATCACCTGGCCGCCCTGGGCCTTGCGCGAGGTGGCGAGCAACTGCCGGTAATCGGGCGAGAAGGAAAAGTCGTCGAGATAATCCTCGGCCTCGATCCGCCTGGGCACGAAGTCCGGGTTCGGCCCGGTGGACAGCTCCCAGACCTCCTTCACGTCCTTCAAGGCCACGATGAAGCTGTTGCGCGGCGGCGCGGTATAGACCGCACTGACCCGCGAGGCCTGGCCGCCCAGCCCTACCGTTGCAACCGTCTTGACCAGCGACAGGTCGCGGGCATCTAGCACCACCACGTTGCCCGGCAGGGTATTGCCCACCAGCACCCAGCGCCCGTCCTTGCTCACCGCCAGGTTGCGGGTATTGAGCCCGGCCCGCACCTCGGCGATGAGCGTGAGGTTGTGCAAGTCATACAGACTGATCCAGCCGTCCCGGGAGGCGAAATAGACGAAGCGTCCGTCCGGCGAAAATTTCGGTCCGCCATGTAACGCAAAGTGTGAGGCGAAGCGCGCCAGGACCTCGAAGCGATCCCCGTCGACGATATCGACGTGATGGTCGCCAGCCTCCACCACCACGAACAGGTTCAGCGGATCGGCGTGGTGCTGGGGTTTGTCGGGCAGGGTGGCGACATCCGCCAGCAGGCGATGGCTGCGGCGAGTGTCGTCCTCGCTCCAGGTCGGTTCGACGGCAGGCGGACGTTGGAGATAATGGGTCAGGCCATCGATCTGCGCGGGCTCCAGCACCGCGCCGAATGCCGCCATCTGGCTGGCCGGGCGTCCATGCTTGATCACCTGGCGAATCTCGTCGGGTTTGATCCGGCTCAGGCTCTGGGGCAACAACGCCGGCCCGGCAGCGCCGATGCGATTGACCCCGTGGCACTGCTGGCAGTGTTGCTGGTAGTTGCGTTCGGCCAATGCCAGGTCCGGTTCAGGCGCCGAGGCAGCGTGGACGGCACCGACCCACAGCAACGGGGCAAGCCAGCCGATTCTCATGATGCCACCCTCGCGATACCGGGCTGGAGCGGTATGGCCGGGTGCAGGCGCGCCGGATGCTCCAGCAACTGATGGGCAAACAAGCCGACCACCTTGCCGATCACCGTCAAGGTCGGCAGGCCTTCGGCGCACGTCAGTGCCATCTCCGGCAATTGCTGGAGGGTGCCACGCAGGACCTGCTGGTCGGGTCGCGTGCCGTTGCTGATCAAGGCCGCCGGCGTGTCGGCCGCCAGGCCCGCCGCGATCAGCCGCGTGGCGATGGTGCCGAGGTTCGACAAGCCCATGTAGAACACCAGGGTCTGGCTGTCATCCGCCAGGCTTTGCCAGGGCAGGTTCAAGTCGCCTTCGCGTTGCAGATGACCGGTGATGAAACGACAGGAATTGACCATATCGCGATGGGTCAGGGGAATCCCGGCGTAGGTGCTGCAACCGGCTGCGGCGGTGATGCCGGGCACCACCTGGCAATCGATACCCCGGGCCAGCAGATACTCCAGCTCCTCGGCACCGCGACCGAAGATGAACGGATCACCGCCCTTGAGCCGCACCACCCGTTGGCCCAGGTCGGCCAGGTCGGCCAGCAGTTCGTTGATTTGTGGCTGGGGCAGGCTGTGGCAGCCGGCGGCCTTGCCGACGTAGTGCCGGGCGCAGGGCAGGGGGATCAGGTTGAGCAGTTGCGGGCTGATCAAGCGGTCGTAGACCACCGCGTCGGCCTGCATCAACAGGCTCCAGGCGCGCAAGGTCAGCAGGCCCGGGTCACCGGGGCCGGCGCCGACCAGGGCGACTTCACCCGGTCTGAAGGGCGATTGCAGGGCAGCGGGCAAAACGATGGAGGCAGGCATGGGACTTCCTTGGTTCGTCATCAGGTTCGCCGTCGGTTTATCAGGCGCAGGGCATCGCAACGCTGGGAATCGCGTGCAGGCCAATTTCGTCATCGTTGAGGTGGCAGCCGGGGTCCTGGCCCCACAGGTCGCCGTCGGCCCAGGCGCGGGTGCGGGTATTGCCGTTGCAGATGTCCAGCCAGCGGCATTGTCCACAACGGCCGCCCACGGCCCGTGGATGTTCGCGCAGCTTCAGCAGCAGGGCATCGGGGCGGTCTGACCAGAGTGTCTTGAACGGCGTCTGGCGCACGTTGCCCACCGAGTGCTGCCACCAGTACGTGTCGGGGTGGACCTCGCCGGTATTGTCGATGTTGGCGATGCCGCTGCCCGACGCATTGCCGCCCCAGGCCCGCAGCATCTGCTCCAGTGCGGCGTAGTGCTGGGGCATGCGTCGGGATACCCACTGCAGCAACAGGATCGCATCGGCGTCGTTGTTGCCGCTGACGAAGTCACTGTCGCGGCCCTGTTCGATGTCGTGCCAGGCTCGCTCGAAGATCAGGGTCATGGCCTCGCGACTCATTTGCTGGTGGGCATCGAGCTTGCGACTGCGCTTGCCCCGGCCGCTGTAGTTCAGATGCGACAGATAGAATTTCTGCACGTCGTACTCATCCATCAAGTCCAGCAAGCGCGGCAACTGGGCGTGGTTTTGCTGGGTGAGGGTGGTGCGCAATCCGACCCGGATGCCTTGCTCGCGGCAGAGCCGGATGGCCGCCATGGAGCTGGCGAAGCTGCCCTTGAGCTGGCGGAACTCATCGTGGGTCGCTTCCAGGCCGTCGATGCTGATGCCGACGTAATCGAAGTTCGCCGCGGCAATCTGTTGGATATTGGAGGCGTCGATCAGTGTGCCGTTGGTGGATAGGGCCAGGAAAAAGCCCTTGCTGCGGGCATAGGCACTGAGTTGGAACAGGTCGTCGCGCAGCAGCGGCTCGCCGCCGGACAGGATCAGCACGCGCACCCCGGCGTCATGCAAGTCATCGATGACCTTGAGCGCCGCCGCGGTGTCCAGTTCGTCGCGAAACACGCTGTCGGCCGACGTCGCATAGCAGTGCTTGCAGGTCAGGTTGCAACGCCTGAGCAGGTTCCAGATCACCACCGGCGGGCGGTGCTTGCCCGGTGGTGCGACGCGTGGGGCGGGGCATTGCCCGGCCAGGGCTCGCAGGTAGTGGCTGATCCTCAACATAAAGCGCTCCTTCGATTTCGATCGACGTGCGGGTTCAGCGCGGCTTGCTCCCGCGTTGTGGGAGCAAGGGTTGGTGGGAGCAAGGCTTGCCCGCGATGAAGCCGATGCGCTCCTTCATAAAACCGACGCCCCTGTTTCGCGAGCAAGCTTTGCTCCCACAGGTGTCAGGCGCAGGCCGGTTTTTTTCAGGATGCGGCTGCTCACCAGCATGTCGTCGGCGGCGCAGGCGTCCCCCAGCAGGTAACGCAGGTGTTCGCGGTAGCTGTCGATTTCTTCGCGGCTGCGGCCGTGGACCATGGCGAACAGGTTGTAGCGCCAGCCGGGCCGACGCGGCCGCCGGTAGCAGTGGCTGACGAAGGGCTGCGCCCCCAGCAGCGCGCCGAGGCGCGACATGTCGGCGTCGGCCACGTCCCAGACCGTCATGCCGTTGTGGCGATAACCCAGGCGGTAATGATTGGGCACGGCGGCGATCCGCCGGATCGCTCCTTCGGCCTGCAGGCGCTTGAGCAGGTCGAGGGTGGATTCCACGCTCAAGCCCAGTTGCTCGGCCAGCCAGGCCCAGGGGTCTTCGAGCAAGGGCAGGCCGGCCTGGGTCAGTTCCACCAGGCGCAACGCCAAGGGCGTTTCATCCAGCCGTGGCGGCGTTTGCCAGGAAGCCTCAGACGGGGAAATACAGGCCGACATGGTAGGTCTCCTCTTTGGGCAGGTTCAGCGGCACCAGGCCGGTCAGGTGTTCGATGCGCCGCAGGGTGTCGTCGATCGCCTGTTCGCTGGAGCAGGCGAGCACGAACCACATGTTCCAGGTGTGCTCGCGGCGGTAGTTGTGGGCCACTTCGGGCATGTCGGCGAGCAGCTCGGCAATGGCTTCGAAGCGCGGTTCGGGCACCGCCAGCGCCGCCAGGGTGAACGCGCCGCCCAGGCGGTCGATGTCGAACATCGGGCCGAAGCGGGTGAGTACGCCGTCGTTGAGCAGTTCGTGCAGGCGGTCGAGCAATTCAGTGCTGCTGCTGTCCAGTTCCTGGGCCAGGGCTTGCCAAGGATGGTGGACCAGCGGCAGGCCCAGTTGCAGGCGATTGATCAGGCGGCGGTCGAGGTCATCCATCGATACGGGCTCCGACCGGTGCGGCGTAACGTGCGCCGCATTGCTTGAACAGGTGCGTGCTGAACAGCAATTGGTGGGGCAGGTCGTCCAGCACGTGTTCTTCCAGCAGCGCCTGGACCTGGGCTTCGACGCGATCGCGCTGGCGACCGTGGATCATGCAGAACAGGTTGTATTGCCACTGGGGCAGGCGCCGCGGGCGCTGGTAGCAAAGGCTGATGCCGGGGGCCTGGCCGAGGCGCCGACCGACTTCATCGACCAGGGCGTCCGGCACGTCCAGCACCAGCATGGCGTTGGCGGCAAACCCCAGGGCGCGATGGTTGACCACCAGGCCGACGCGCCGGAACAGGCCCTGTTCGTGCCAGCGCTGCACCTGCTCGAGCACCTGGGGCTCGCTGGCCTCGATCTGCTCGGCCAGGGCCTGGAAGGGCCGCGATGTCAGGGGCAGGCCGGTTTCCAGTAGACGGCGCAGTGCCAGTGACTGTTGCTCGCTCAGGGCGTTTTTCATGGGGTGGCCTCCAGGGCAAAGCCCAGGTCGATGCGGTAGGCGGTGAGCATGGGCAGGTCCAGTGGCGTGAGACCGGTGTCGTGTTCCAGTTCCTGGAGGATGTTGTCCAGGTGGGCCCGGTTGGGGCCGGTCAGTACGAACCAGAGGTTGTAGCGATGCTCCCGGGCATAGTTGTGATTGACTTCCGGGTATTGGCTGACGCGTGCCGCCACCTGGTGCAAGCGGTCTTCGGGCACGGCCAGGGCGGCGAGGGTGCTGGCCCCGGCCCGGGTGTGTTCGAACACCGGGCCGACGCGCGATAATGTCCCGGCCACTTGCAGGTGGTGCAGGCAGTCGATGACCTGGGCTTCGCTGCAGCCCAAGGCCTCGGCCATGGCTTGATAGGGCTCGGCGCACAACGGCAGGCCATGCTGGAATCGATCGATCAGGCGCCGGGACAGTGAGTTGAGTGTCATGGTCAGTACCCCGGCTTGTGGGCGCGGCTGCTGAAGAAAATGCCGCTGGGGCTCAGGGCCGGCAAGCTGCCCAGGCGTTCGAGGCGATAAGGGTCCCAGACCTGCACCTGACCGCCATCCCGGGCGGACAGCCACAGTTGGTCGCCTCGGGCGGTGAACTCCATGTGCAGCACTGCCGGACCCGGCCGCAGGTCGGCGACGATGGCGTGGGTCTGGGTGTCGATGACCTGGACACGGTCGTTGTCCGGGTAGGCGAAGTTGACCCACAACTGTCGGCCATCCGGTCGCGCTGTGACGAACACCGGTTGACCGGCCACGGCGATGGCGTCGGTCTGTTGCCAGTCCTGGGCGTTCATCACCAACACTTGGTGATGCCCGACGGCGGGCACGAAGGCTTGCCGGTCGGCGATGGCCCAGCCTTCCAGGTGCGGCATCTTGTACACCGGGAGCCGCTCCTGGCCGCGCCCGTAATGCCCCAGTACCCGTTTCACCCCGCGCTCCGGGTGCCAGAGATCGAGTTGGGCCATACCGTCTTCACCGAACAGTCCGGCCATGTAATAACGCCCGTCCAGGGTGATCAGGGCGTCATAGGGTTGCTGGCCAATGGCGGTGAAACGCTCGATGCGCGGGGTGAGGCCCAGGCTGAAATCGGCGGTCCAGATTTCGCCGGTGTCGAACAGGCTGAACACGAAGCGTTGTCCTGGCGCATCCACCAAGCCCACCACCCGTGAGCGCTTTTGGCCGCCGGGCAACGGCGTGGCCGGGATGTCGGCGATCTGTTCCAGGGTCCGGGCATCGAACACCTTGACGCCGCCGGGCTCGTAGTTGGAAACGGCGATCAGTTTGCCGTCCTGGCTGATCGCGCCGCCGATGCTGTTGCCGCCCTGGATGATCCGGCGTTCGACGCGCGCACTCAGCAGGTCGACCTTGCTCAGGCCGCCATCACGGCCGAAGACATAGGCGTAGCGCTGGTCGCGGGAGAACACCACCGAGGCGTGGGACAAGTCGCCCAGGCCTTCGACGCGGCCCAGGGCGGTGCGGGTGTCGCTTTCGATGATTTGCAGGCTGCCGCTGGCGCGCTCCACCACCACGCCCAAATCGCCGGTGCCGCGCAACGGTGTCTGGGCGCAACCGCAGAGCAGCAGGGCGATGGCCGTGGAGGACAGGAAGGAACGGATCATGGGGCGGGTTTTCCTTGAAGGAGCCGGTCCACCAGCCAGCGAATGTCGTCGGGCGCAAGCAACGTTGCCCAACCGGGCATGGCGCTGCCGGGCCGTCCGAGGGTGACGGTGGCGATGAGGCTGTCGCGGGATTTTCCGGCCAGGGCTTCGTGGGTCAGGGGCGGACCGAGGCCGCCGGTCAGGTACAGGCCGTGGCAGGCGCCACAGTCCTGGTCCAGCAGGTGTTGCAATTGGATCTGGCGCTGGCTGTCGGGAGCGGCCAGCACGCAGGGCGTGGAAAGCAGGAGGAGGGCGATCATCGAAGTGATATGGCTATGTCGTTCCATGACGCTCTCCTGAATAAAATCGCACCGCTTTTGTGGCGAGGGAGCTTGCTCCCGCAGGGCTGCGAAGCAGCCCCCTGGTCTTGCCTGACACATTGAGTCGTCAGGTGGCTTTTGGGGCTGCTGCGCAGCCCAGCGGGAGCAAGCTCCCTCGCCACGGGGTCGTATCAGGCAGGTCCTGCCTGGGTTTATTTAAGGGTCAAGACCCACGCAGCGAGGATCTTGGCTTCCTCTTCCGTCACGGGGTTGGCCGGCATCGGCATCGGTCCCCAGTTGCCTTGCGTGCCTTCCTTGATGTGCTTGGCGAGCACGTCCTGGGCCCCGGCGACGCCAGCGTTTTTCGCCGCAACCTCCTTGAGCGCCGGGCCCACCACCTTGGTGTCGATGGAATGGCAGGCGGCGCAGGGTTTGCTCTTGAACAGCGTCGGGCCGTCTTGCGCCAACGCCGGCAGGCTGTAGGCGGCAGTCAAGGCCAGGGCAATCAGAATAGGCTTCATGGTTTTTCCTCTTATTGATGGGGCTCAATAGATGTCGTGTTGGGTGTTGTAGACGTTGAATTTCCCGGTCGGGGTGATCAGGCGCTTGTCCTTGATCACGTTCTTGACCTTGAGGGTCTTGTCGTCGATCACCACCAGCGCCGACTCGTCTTCCTGACCACTCCAGACCGAGAACCAGACCTCGTCGCCGGCCTTGTTGTATTCCGGTTGCACCACGCGCAGCGCGCCTTTCTCGATGCCGGCGTATTCGGCGATCGGCAGCACCGTGTAGCCGGCGTCGAGCTTGTCGATGTTGAACACCGCCACCGACTGGCTGAGCTTGGCGTCCGGGCTGAGGGTGGTGTCGACATACAGGTGGCGCGAGGCGGGGTGGGTCTTGATGAACAGCGAGCCGCCACCCTGGCCCTGGAGCGAACCGACCTGCTTCCAGGCGTATTGCGGATGCTTGATCGGGTCGGTGCCGATCATGGAAACCCCGGCGTCGCCCAAGTGGCTGGTGGCCCAGACCGGTCCATAGAGTGGGTGGTTGAAGTTGGCGCCGCGCCCCGGGTGCGGGGTCTTGCCGACATCCACCAGGGCAGTGAGCTTGCGTTCCTTGGAGTCGATCACCGCGACCTTGTTGGAGTTGTTGGCGGCCGTCATGAAGTAGCGATGGCTGCTGTCCCAACCGCCGTCATGGAGGAACGGCGCGGCGTCGATGCTGGTGATGGTGAGGTTCTTGATGTCCTGGTAGTTGACCAGCATCACCTTGCCGGTTTCCTTGACGTTGACGATGAACTCCGGCCATTCGTGAGAGGCGATGATGGCCGCGACCCGTGGCTCGGGATGGTATTGCTGGGTATCGACGGTCATGCCCCGGGTCGAGACGATCTGCCTGGGCTCCAGGGTCTCGCCGTCCATGATGGTGAACTGCGGCGGCCAGTAGGAACCGGCGATGGTGTACTTGTCCTCGTAGCCCTTGAACTTGGAGGTCTCCACCGAGCGGGCTTCGATGCCCACCTTGATTTCCGCCACCTTGGTCGGCTCTTTCGGCCACAGGTCGATCATGTCGATCTTGGCATCGCGGCCGATCACCAGCAGGTAGCGCCCCGATGCGGAGATGCGCGAGATGTGCACCGCATAACCGGTGTCGATCAGCTTGACGATCTTCTTGGTATCGCCGTCGATCAAGGCGATCTTGCCATCGTCGCGCAGGGTGACTGAAAACAGGTTTTGCAGATTGAGGTTGTTGAGCTGCCGGGTCGGACGGTCTCCGGGTTTGACCAGGACCTTCCAGGTCTTGAGGGTTTCGGCCATGCCCCATTCAGGTGGTGTCGGCGGGGTGTGCTGGATGAACTTGGCCATCACCGTGATCTGGTCTTTGGTCAGGGCGTTGGAGGTGCCCCAGTTCGGCATGCCGGCGGCGGAGCCGTAGGTGATCAGCGCCTCCAGGTAGGCCTGGCCGCGGGACTGGGTGATGTCGGGTGTCAGCGGTTTGCCGGTGGCGCCTTTGCGCAAGACCCCGTGGCAGCCGGCGCAGCGCTGGAAATAGATTTCCTTGGCCGAGTCGAAGTCGGCCTGGCTCAGGTCCGGCGCGCCTTCGGTCTTGACCACGCGGGACGGTTCCGGCGTGGTGGGTTGGTCGGCGAAGGCGTAGGGAGCAACCAGCGCTGTACACAGCGCCGTCACCCTCGGGGCCCACGTTTTTTTGTGGCTGATCAGCATTCCATTTCTCCTCAGGCATGACCCGCGCTGCGCTGTAATTGACGTTCGGCGCGCAGGTTCTTGGTGCGATGCAAGGCTATGCCCAGGGCGGTGGTGAGCCGCTTGACGGCGATCAAGTTTGCTGGCCGCCGCCCTTGCCAGGTTGTCGCAGGGCGCCGTAGCGTGGCCGGCAATCGTGTTGTCTGATCAGGCCCTCGCCATGAACGCTATCCACACTCTGCAGCACCCCGACGAACCCTTTTATCAACCCCAGGACAACGAGCAGGCGCTGTTCGAACAGGCCTGGCATCACGGCATGCCGGTGCTGATCAAAGGCCCCACCGGCTGCGGCAAGACCCGTTTCGTCCAGCACATGGCTCACCGCCTGAAACTGCCGCTGTACACCGTCGCCTGCCACGATGACTTGAGCGCGGCTGACCTGGTGGGCCGTCACCTGATCGGCGCCCAGGGCACCTGGTGGCAGGACGGCCCCTTGACCCGGGCGGTGCGTGAGGGCGGCATCTGCTATCTGGATGAGGTGGTAGAAGCGCGCCAGGACACGGCGGTGGTGCTGCACCCGCTGGCCGATGATCGTCGGCAGCTGTACCTGGAGCGCACCGGCGAAGTGCTGCAGGCGCCGCCGTCCTTCATGCTGGTGGTGTCGTACAACCCCGGTTACCAGAACCTGCTCAAGGGTATGAAGCCCAGCACGCGCCAGCGTTTCGTGGCGATGCGCTTTGGCTATCCGGCGGTGGCCGATGAAGAGCGCATCGTCGCCCGCGAGGCGGGCGTGGACTTGGCCCTGGCGGCCCAGGTGGTGCGGCTGGGGCAGGCGCTGCGCCGGCTCGACCAACATGACCTGGAGGAAGTCGCCTCAACGCGCCTGTTGATTTTCGCCGCGCGCATGATCGGCTCCGGCATGGACCCGCGCCAAGCCTGTCTGGCCTGCCTGGCCGAGCCGTTGAGTGACGACCCGCAGACCGTTTCCGCTTTGATGGATGTGGTCGATGTCCACTTCGGCTGAAACCGCTGGCGTGCCCCGGCGGTTGCCCGGGGATCTGGCGATGTGGTTTTTCATCCTCGCCGAGTTGTCGGTGTTCGCGCTGTTGATCCTGGCATTCACCGTCGCCCAGGCGTTGCATCCGCAGATGTTCAGCGAGGGCCGGCAATTGCTGGACCGCTCCACGGGCCTGGCGATGACCCTGAGCCTGCTGACCGCCGGGCTGTTCGCCGCCCTGGCCCAGGAGCAAGTCAGGCGGGACCGGCCGCGTCGCGCCGCGCTGTTGTTGTGCGGGGCGTTGTTGCTCGCCTGCGGTTATGTGGTGATCAAGCTCACTGAGTATGCCCATCTGCTGGCGAACGGCTTGGGGATGGAGCACGACACGTTCTTCACCTTGTACTGGATCCTCACTGCGTTTCATTTTCTCCATGTGCTGCTGGGCATGGTGATCCTCGCCTGGCTGGCCGAGGGTTGCCGGCGTCGGCGCTACGGTGCGCAGGAACACAGCGGGTTGGAGTCCGGCGTGCTGTATTGGCACATGGTCGATCTGGTCTGGGTGCTGCTGTTCCCGGTTGTCTACATTCTCGGTTGAGCGGAGGTGCTCATGTCGGCTTCCCGTGTCTTGATCGCCTGCTGGATGGCGCTGGTCGTGCTGAGCACCGGCACCGTCGCTCTGGGCCAGGTCGCCGCCAGCGCACTGGTGTCCATCGCCATCCTGACGGTCGCGGTGACCAAGGCCTGGCTGATCGCCGACGGCTTCATGGAACTGCGCCATGCGCCGCGCCTGTGGCGGCGGTTGATATTGAGTTGGGCCGCACTATTGGCCGTGCTGATTGCCTCGACACTCATGTCTGGCACATAGCCGTGGCGAGGGAGCTTGCTCCCGCTGGGCTGCGCAGCAGCCCCAAGGCCAGGCATCCCGGTGTATCAGGCTGACCGCGATCAACTTGCCTGGGGCCGCTTCGCGCCCCGGCGGGAGCAAGCTCCCTCGCCACAAAAGCTCATCTGCCTTTCGGGCTGTGTTGGAACAACCTACCAAAACCATCGGAGATTCTTGATCGCCATCAAGCGGTTTCAGCCCCCTCGGTTCCTAAAATGGTCACGCCAAGCAATGAGGAAGTGACCATGTCAGATACCTTCACCAAAGGCATGGCCAGGAATATTTACTTCGGGGGAAGCATCTTCTTCTTCCTGATATTCCTGGCCCTGACCTACCACACGGAACAGACCTTTCCCGAACGCAGCAACCAGGCGCAATTGACGGAGTCGGTGATACGCGGCAAGGGCGTCTGGGAGCGCAACAACTGCATCGGCTGCCATACGCTGTTGGGCGAGGGCGCGTATTTTGCGCCGGAGCTGGGCAACGTCGTGAACCGGCGCGGTGGCGATGAGGCCTTCAAGCCGTTCCTGCAGGCGTGGATGAAAATGCAGCCGCTGAACGTTCCGGGGCGGCGGGCCATGCCCCAGTTCAACCTGAGCGAGCAGGAGGTCGACGACATCGCCGAGTTCCTCAAGTGGAGTTCGAAAATCAATACCAATGGCTGGCCGCCAAACAAGGAGGGCTGAGAGATGAGCATGGCTAATCCGCATCTGAAATTCGCCTCGCAGGCTGTCGCCAAACCCTATTTCGTGTTTGCCCTGATGCTGTTCCTCGGGCAGGTGCTGTTCGGTTTGATCATGGGCCTGCAATACGTGGTCGGCGACTTCCTGTTCCCGCTGATCCCCTTCAACGTGGCCCGCATGGTCCACACCAACCTGCTGATCGTTTGGCTGCTGTTCGGCTTCATGGGCGCGGCGTATTACCTGATACCGGAGGAGGCCGACCGCGAACTGCACAGCCCGAAACTGGCGCTCGTGTTGTTCTGGGTATTCGCCGCCGCAGGCGTGGCGACGATCCTGGGTTACCTCTCGGTGCCTTATGCCACGCTGGCGAAATTCACCGGCAACGACCTGCTACCGACCATGGGCCGGGAATTCCTGGAACAGCCGACCATCACCAAGATGGGCATCGTCGTGGTATGCCTGGGGTTCCTCTACAACATCGGCATGACCCTGCTCAAGGGGCGCAAGACCACGGTCAGCATGGTGATGATGACCGGGCTGATCGGCCTGGCGGTGTTCTTCCTGTTCTCCTTCTACAACCCGGAAAACCTCGCACGCGACAAGTTCTACTGGTGGTGGGTGGTGCATCTTTGGGTGGAAGGCGTCTGGGAACTGATCATGGGTTCGATGCTCGCCTTCGTCCTGATCAAGATCACCGGCGTGGACCGGGAGGTGGTGGAAAAATGGCTCTACGTGATTATCGCCATGGCGTTGATCACCGGGATCATCGGCACCGGTCACCACTTCTTCTGGATCGGCGCGCCCGAGGTCTGGTTGTGGGTCGGCTCGATCTTCTCGGCGATGGAACCGCTGCCGTTCCTGGCGATGGTGGTCTTCGCCTTCAGCATGGTGAAAAACCGCCGCCGGCAGCATCCGAACCGCGCCGCCACGTTGTGGGCCAAGGGCACCACGGTCACCGCGTTCTTCGGCGCGGGTGTCTGGGGTTTCCTGCACACCCTGGCACCGGTCAACTACTACACCCACGGTTCGCAACTGACCGCGGCCCACGGCCACCTGGCTTTCTACGGGGCCTACGCGATGATCGTGATGACGCTGATCAGCTACGCCATGCCGCGCTTGCGGGGCTTGGGTGAAGCGGCGGACGAACGCTCCCAGCGCCTGGAGATCTGGGGCTTCTGGTTGATGACCCTGTCGATGGTGATGATCACCTTGTTCCTCACCGCCGCCGGTGTGGTCCAGGTGTGGTTGCAGCGCTGGATGCCGGATGGCAGCGCCTTGCCGTTCATGGCGACGATGGACCATTTGAAGCCGCTGTTCTGGGCGCGACTGGTCAGCGGCGTCGGGTTCCTGGCCGGGTTGCTCTGCTACCTGTTCAGCTTCCGTCAACGTGGTCGTGCGGCCCTTCGCGCACCGGCGGCGGTGGTGCCTTCCTGAGAGGGCGCTACTGAGTCCGTGGCGAGGACGCTTTTGTGGCGAGGGAGCTTGCTCCCGCTGGGCTGCGCAGCAGACCCTTGTTGATGGGCGCTTCGCACCCAAGCGGGAGCAAGCTCCCTCGCCACAAAGAGCCGTGCGAACCAGTTCTTTCACCGCAACGGGTCGATAGGAGAACAACCATGGCATTCACCCTCGAGCTGGAAGAATGGGTCGGCAGTGTCTGGCACCGTTTCATCACCCGCCGCGCCAGCGTGGATTTTCCCGAAGCACGGGTGGAACTGATTGCGCGGCAACGCTCCCTTCAAGTGCTGTTTCACGCGACGGGCGGCTCTCGCCAGTTGGGTGTGGAGGCGGTCAGCGACCGTGATCTGTTACTACGTCGCAACCTGTTGCAGCAGATCGCCGGCACCTGCAAGCAAGTGCCCCTGGCCTGCTGCGATGGCAATAACCTGCGTTTGCCGGCGAGCCTGGCACCGTTCCCCGATGTCGGCCTGAACGAAGAGCTGTATCGCTGGCTCGCGTTGCTGGCCGCGCAGTCGGGGCCGATGAAGCATTGGGGACGGGACAATCAGCGCTGGACCCAAGCGGTGTTGAAGCGCTACCCGGCGCTGCGCCCTCGCTACCGACGGCTGGTGGACGCGCACCTGTCCCTGCGCCCCGATCCCGCCACGCTCAACCCGGTCGAAGCCGCCCTGGAGCGGGCGTTGTGCCAAGCCTTGCGCGAACCGGGCAGTGTCGAACATTTTCCCCGCAGCGAGCGGGCCGCCTGGCCGTTGCCGCTGTGGCTCTACCCACCCCAACACCTGGCCAATCCCCAGGCCGCCAATCTCGAAGAGTCCGAGCAATACCTGGCGACGCCACCCGGTGAACAGCAAGGTGGGCGCAAGCGCGCCGAGCGAATCGATGACACCACCCGTGACGGTGGGCTGCTGATCGTGCGCCTGGAAAACCTGTTCAGTTGGACCGAACACGTGGACCTGGATCGCTGGGCCGATGACAGCGAAGACCCGGACGCCGCTCGCGTCGCCGAGGACCTGGACCAGTTGACCTTGTCACGCACCCGCATACGCAAGGGCGGTGGCTTGAAACTGCACCTGGACCTGCCTCCGGCCGATGTGGACGACATCCCGTTGGGCGCGGGCATCCTGTTGCCGGAATGGGATTATCGCAAGCAACGCCTGCAGGACGACTTTGTCAGCCTGCAAACCTTCACCCCTCGCGATTGCCTGCCCCAGCCGTTGCCCGCACGCCTGCGAAGCTCGGCCCAGCGCCTGCGTCGCCAGTTCGAACACTTGCGCAACGATCGCCAGTGGTTGCGCCAGCAAACCCAAGGTTCGGAGCTGGACCTGCAAGCCTGGCTGGATTTTCATGTCGAGCGCCAGCATGGCCAGTGCAGCGAACGCGGACTGTTCATGGACCAGCGCCAGACCCGCCGCGACCTGGCCTGCCTGCTGCTGGCCGACCTGTCGATGTCCACCGATGCTCACCTCAATGACGAGCACCGGGTGATCGATGTGATCCGCGACAGCCTGTTGTTGTTCGGCGAAACCCTGTCGGTGCTGGGGGATGATTTCGCTCTGTACGGGTTCTCTTCCCTGCGCCGCCAGCAGGTGCGCATGCATGAACTCAAAGCTTTCAACCAGCGTTACGACGATCACACCCGCGGACGCATCCAGGGCCTCAAGCCTGGTTACTACACGCGCATGGGGGCCGCGATTCGCCAGGCCACGCAACGGTTGGCGGGCTGCAAACGCCGGCGCAAATTGTTGTTGCTGCTCAGTGACGGCAAGCCCAATGACCTGGACCTCTACGAGGGACGCTACGGCGTGGAAGACACCCGCCAGGCGGTACTCGAGGCGCGGCGTCAAGGGTTGACGCCGTTCTGTATCACCATCGACCGCGAAGCGGGGGATTACCTGCCGTACATGTTCGGGGCCAACGGCTACACCTTGATTCGCCAGCCCGAGCAATTGCCGCTGCGTCTACCGCAGTTGTACCGGCAATTGACTCAGGATTGAGGGTTCAGACGATGCTGCGAGGCAGCCAGAAGAACATGACGATGCAGAAGATCGTCAGCCCGCCACAAAACCAACCGAAGCGCCGTAGCCGGCGCTCGTCGACCCTTGCCGCCTCGGCTGGCAACGGCATGCCGCACTGGCGGCATTCGGTGGTATCGACAGGGTTGGCCAGTTGGCAATACAGGCAAGTGGGCTGCGCGCTCATTCGAATTGCTCCAGGCGCAGGCGATCGAGAATGGCGATCTGGCGACCGTCCTGGGTGATGATTTTTTCATCGATCAGGCGCCGGATGATCCGCGAAAAGGTTTCCGGCTGGATCGACAAGTGCCCGGCGATCAGTTGCTTGGCCATCGGCAGTTCGAACTGACTGTCCACGGTTTGCAGGCGCACCAGTTGCGTCAGCAGGTAGCGCACCACGCGGTGAGTGGCGTTTTTCAGCGACAGGGTTTCAATCTCGTTGACCCGCTGGTGCAGGCGCACGCAGAGCTTGCCGAGCAGGGCGAAGGTCAGCCGGCTATTGCTTTGCAACAGGCGCATGTAGGTGGCGTTGGACAGTCGATACAGCTGGGTCGGGCCCACGGCTTCGGCGGACGCGACGTAGTTGGGCGTGTCCATCAGCATCATCGCTTCGGCAAAGGTCTGGCGCTCGCCGATGACCTCGAAGACTTTTTCCTGGCCGTCCGGGGTCAGCCGGTAGATTTTCACCGCCCCGGAAATCACGAAGTAAAACGCCTGCGCCGGCTCTCCCTGACGGAACAACGGGTCGCCCTTGTCGATGCTCAGCAGTTGGCTGTTGCTCATCAATTCGTCGAGCTGCTCTTCGTTCAAGGGCTCGAACAGATGATGGCTGCGCAGAATCTGGTGATGGACACGGTGGAGCACCATGGCATGGATCCTTGTAATGGCTAAAAGAAGTGTTCGGGGTCAGACCAGACTCAGGGACAGGCCGCTGGCAAGCGCCACGATGCAGGAGAGCACGACGAACCAGGTGAGCGGCAGAACGACGGATTTCATGGATGGCCCCGGCAAGAAAGGTGATGCCGTGGCTGAGCAAGAGCCGGGCCAGGCCTGGAGGCTTTGATTGGTGGGGCGTTGGGGCGGATAGGGTAAAAATAACCCTGGCGCGATAGGGTAAAAACAACCATTAAAGGGTCATAAATACCCCATTCAGCTACAGTCCTTGTGGGAGTGAGCTTGCTCGCGATGACGGCCGCACATCCAACATCAGTGCAACTGAGCCACCGCCATCGCGAGCAAGCTCGCTCCCACAGGGGGGCAGAGGTATTTGGCGAGCGGCTCGACCCGGTTCGGCAAGCCCCTTGCAAGTGTCTGGCCGAGGCACCTGGTTGGCTTGATCTGAGACAAGGCCTGCCAGCGTCGATAGCCGATCATTCGAACCCTGGTTTGTCGTACCTCGCTGACGGTTCAGCGAGGCAAAGGAGTGGTGTATGCAAGTGCTTGACCGTCGCAAGGCCATGGCCATCGCGCCGCTGTGGCGCCTGGCGTTTCGGCCGTTCTTTCTGGCCGGTTGCGTGCTGGCGCTGCTGGCCATTCCCTTTTGGCTCGCCGCGTTTACCGGGCGCTTGTCGGCCTGGCAGCCAGCCGGCGGTTGGTTGGCCTGGCACCGCCATGAACTGTTGTTCGGTTTCGGCCTGGCGATCATCGCCGGGTTCCTGCTGACGGCGGTGCAGACCTGGACCGGCACCCCGGGGCTCAGCGGCAAGCGCTTGGCCACGCTGGCGCTGCTGTGGCTGGGCGCGCGGTTGGCCTGGCTGGTCGATGCACCCTGGCCGTTGCTGACGCTGCTGGAACTGGGGTTTGCCCTGGCGGTCGCCGCGTTGATGGGGCTGACGTTGTGGCGTGTGCGGCAGAAGCGCAATTACCCGATTGTCCTGGTATTGCTGCTGTTGGCCGCCGCCGATGGGTTATCCGTGTACGGCCTGGTGCAGCACAACGAGGGCTTGCAGCGCCAGAGCGTGCTCACCGGCCTGTGGCTGGTGGCCGCCATGATGGGGTTGATCGGCGGGCGCGTGATTCCATTCTTTACCCAGCGTGGCCTCGGTCGGGTCGAGGGCGTGGCCCCTTGGCCGTGGCTCGATCGCCTGTTACTGGCGGGGTCGGCGCTGGTGGCGTTGTTGTATGCCTTCGGCCCGGCACTGGTGGCTAGCGCCTGGGTCGGCCTGGTGTTCGCCGCATTGGCGGTGGGGCATGGGGTTCGACTGGTGCGTTGGCATGATCGGGACTTGTGGCGGGTGCCGCTGCTGTGGTCGTTGCACCTGGCCTACGCTTGGCTGGCGGTGGCCTGCCTGGGGATGGCGCTGTGGCACTTCGGCGTGCCGGTGAACCCGAGCCTGGCGGTGCACGGCCTGACCATCGGCGCCATGGCCGGGTTGATCCTGGCGATGATTGCCCGCGTCAGCCTGGGCCATACCGGGCGAGCCCTGGAGCCACCGACGGGCATGACCCTGGCGTTCATCCTGCTGAACCTGGCGTGCCTGAGCCGCGTGCTGTTGGTGCTGCTGTTGCCGTTGGCCGGGCTGTGGCTCGCGGGGCTTTGCTGGACATTGGCGTTCGGTCTATACGCCTGGCGCTACGGGCCGATGCTGCTGAAGGCCCGGGTGGATGGGCATCCGGGATGAGTCGTTGGGGCGTAGGGGAACGATGATGTACGGGGTCTTGCTGGTCACGCATCTGCTGGCGGCCATCGCCTTCATTGGCACGTTGTTTTTCGAGGTTTTTATCTGGCATGCCGCCCGCCGGCCCCTGGCCCAAGGTGTCAAGGACGCCGCCGACCAGGCCATCGCCAAGCGCTCGCGACACGTCCTGCACGGCGTGGTGCTGTTGCTGTACGGCGCTGGCATGGCCCTGGCCTGGCAGCATCGCGGCGCATTGAGCCAGCCGCTGAGTAACAGCTTCGGCCTGCTGCTGAGCCTGAAGATCCTGCTGGCGCTGAGCATCATCGGTCACTATTTGTGGCTGGCGTACTGGCTCAAGAGCGGCCGCCTGACGCCGAACCGAGCCTGCTGGTTGCGCCGCAGTATCCTGGGGCACATGGTGTTGATCGTGGTGCTGGCCAAGGCGATGTTCTATTGGCAGTTTTGAGCTGGAGGGTAAGAGCCGGCATTTGATTCAAGGGCTTTGCAAAATAGGTCGAACACCATAAATCCCTTGTGGGAGCGAGCTTGCTCGCGATAGCGGTGGGTCAGGCAACTCAATATTGACTGATCCGGCGCCATCGCGAGCAAGCTCGCTCCCACAGGGGGAAATGCGGTGTTTGAGGGTTAGCGGGTGGGCTTCATCGCATTGACGAACAACACATTGTTTTCCAGGTGGATGTGCTGCATCAGGTCGTCGCGAAACTCCACCAGCCCGCGATACAGGGCGCGCCAGGTGTTGCAGGCGTCGGCGGGCGGGGTGATCTGGTCGGTCAGGGCGAGCATGGTTTCCAGGGCTTCACCGTGCTGGTCGTGTTCGTAGCGCAGCACCTGGATCGGCGCCGAGGCCCGTTCGCCCAGGCCCTGTTGCAGCATCGGGAACAGCACCTGTTCTTCCTTGAGCATGTGGCCTTCGAGTTCCTGATACATGTCCTGCAAGTGATCGGCCAGGCCGTTGGGGCAACTGGACCGCGCACCATGGACCTGCTCGACGCGCCGGGCCAGGCGGATCAGTTCCGGCAGTTGTTCGCGATGGCGCGCGTGGTAGCGTTCCAGGATGTGGGCGATCAGGAGCGCCTGGGGCTCGTCGCGCCAGTCATGGCCCAGCTCTCCGGCGGCTTGCAGGGTGTTGAGGGCATCGGCGATCAGCAGCGGGTTCAGGCCTTTGCCCAGCGCGGCTTCGCGCAAGGATTTTTGCCCGCCGCAACAGAAGTCGAGGTTGTAATGATGGAAGGTACGGGTGGCACCGGGAATGGCGCAGGCCAGTTGGCCGAGGCTTTGGTCCAGCAATTCGAGGCTCATCATGTTTCCTTGGGTTGAATCCCGGGAGGGACAGACGAGTGGACTTTGCAGCCGGCGTGCCAGATTTAACTGGCTGAAAATAAACGAATAATTTTTTTCAGGGTGATTGTCACCCTGACTGCGAAGGGTCAAACGAACCCTGGAGGGTCATCACAACCATGCTGCGTGAAAGCCTGGCCGCCGACCTGATCGTCGAGCTGCCCAATGCGGTGCGATTGCAGCGCCTGGTGCAGACCCTGCGCGAATACTTCAACAGTGGCGCCGTGGGGTTGCTGCGCCTGGACGATGACAGCCTCAGGCCCGTGGCGACCGTGGGCCTGGTCCACGAGGCGCTGGGACGGCGCTTCGTGATTGCCCAGCACCCGCGCCTGGCAGCGATCATGGCCTCGCGCGAGCCCACCTGGTTCGAGCCTGACAGTCGCTTGCCGGACCCTTATGACGGCTTGCTCGACAACCACGTTGGTGAACCGCTGCCGGTGCATGACTGCATGGGCGTAAGCCTGTACGTGGAAGGCCGGCTCTGGGGCGCAATTACCCTGGATGCGTTGCACGCCGGCACCTTCGACAGCCGCGCCCGGGACGAACTCAAGCGCTGTACCTTGCAGATCGAGGCGGCGGTGCGGGTCACTCGACTTGAACAGGAAAACCGTAGCCTGCGGGCATCGCGCAGCGACCAGACGGACCTGCGCTTGCCAGCCGAGGAGGGCGAGATCCTTGGGCGCAGTGAAGGTTTGCAGCAACTGCTCAACGAGCTGGATGTGCTGGCCGACTCCGAACTGCCGGTGTTGTTGCTGGGGGAAACCGGTGTGGGCAAGGAGCTGTTTGCCCGCCGCCTGCATCGCCTGTCCCGGCGCGGTCACAAGCCGTTGGTCCAGGTCAACTGCGCGGCGTTGCCCGAGTCCCTGGCCGAAAGCGAGTTGTTCGGCCACGTCAAAGGCGCGTTCTCCGGGGCGACCACCGACCGCGCCGGGCGTTTCGATGCGGCCAACGGTGGCACGCTGTTTCTCGATGAGGTCGGTGAATTGCCGTTGAGCGTACAGGCCAAGTTGCTGCGCACTCTGCAGAACGGCGAGATCCAGCGCCTGGGGGCGGACAAGCCGCTGCACGTCGATGTGCGGATCATCGCCGCCACCAACCGGCACTTGCCCGACAGCATTCGCGACGGGCTGTTTCGCGCCGACCTGTACCACCGGCTTTCGGTCTACCCGGTGCCGATCCCGCCGTTGCGCGAGCGCGGCCACGATGTGTTGATGTTGGCCGGGCACTTTCTCGAACTGAACCGCACGCGACTGGGCCTGCGCGGCTTGCGCCTGTCACCGGCGGCCGAACAGGCGCTATTGGCGTACAGCTGGCCGGGTAATGTGCGGGAACTGGAACACGTGATCAGTCGCGCCGCGTTGAAGCAACTGAGTCGTGGCGCCAGTCGCAGCCTGATCATGACCCTGGAGCCGCAGGTGCTGGACCTGGATGTCAACGCCAATACCGCCACGGTCCATGCACTGCTGGAGGCACCCCTGGAGGCGCCCGATGTACCGATCCAGCCGTTGAGCGAAGCGGTCGATGGTTGCCAGCGACAGGCGATCCTCAACGCCCTGGAGCGTTGCGGGCAGAACTGGGCGGGGGCGGCGCGGCTGTTGGAAGTGGATCCGAGCAACTTGCATAAGCTGGCGCGGCGGTTGGGGCTCAAGTAGCTGTTGGACCGCGTTGCCTTCATCGCGAGCAAGCTCGCTCCCACAGGGATCTTGTGAACACAGCAGATCACCTGTGGGAGCTTGCTCGCGATAGCGCCCTTCAACTCACCACAAGAACCGGCATTGACAACGATCAAGGCCCGTCAACGCAGTCGACTCCACACTGGCCCAAACCCACAGTGGAGATCACCCTCATGCCCCTTTCCCTGGCCAAAATGCGCCGCCAGTACACCCTTGGCGGCCTGGATGAAACCCAGGCACCGGACGATCCCCTGGTCCTGTTCGGGCTCTGGATGCAACAAGCCCGCGAGACCGAAAGCCCACCGGTGGAAGCCAACAGCATGGCCCTGGCGACGGTGGACGAGCAGGGCCGGCCCCATTGTCGGGTGCTGTTGCTCAAGGGTTTCGACGCCCAGGGTTTTTCGTTTTTCGGCAACTACGAAAGCGCCAAGGGACAGGACCTGGCGACGAATCCCTGGGCGGCCATGACGTTTTTCTGGCCGGGGCTGGAGCGGCAAGTACGCATCGAAGGGGTTGTCCACAAACTCGATCCGGCGCTGTCAGATGCCTATTTCGAGTCGCGTTCCGCAGGCAGTCGCCTGGGTGCCTGGGCGTCGCCACAAAGTCGCCCACTGGCAGATCGGGCTGCGCTGGAAACCTTGCTGGCGCAGGCGGAACAACGCTTCGCCGATCACCCCGTGCCGCGTCCCGACCATTGGGGCGGTTATTGCCTGCGGCCCGAACGCCTGGAGTTCTGGCAGGGCCGCGCCGACCGTTTGCACGATCGCCTCGACTACCGCCTGCGCGATGGCGCCTGGCAGCGCAGCCGCCTGGCACCCTGATACCAAGGGAGGTACCTCCAAGGAGGAATAGGCCCGGCAACGATTGCGGTTCAGGCTGGGCCATCTTTTCTGACAGGACGGCTGATCATGGCCCATCTGACGCAACGCCTCTTTCAACCGCTGAACATCGCGGTCCTTACCATCAGCGATACACGAACCTTCGACACCGACACCTCGGGCCAAACCCTGGCGGACCTGCTGCAGACGGCTGGGCACGTGCTCATCGACCGCGGGCTGGTGAAGGACGATATCTACCAGATCCGCGCCCAGGTCTCCCAATGGATCGCCGACCCCAAGGTGCAGGTGGTGTTGATGACCGGCGGCACTGGATTCACCCCGCGCGACAACACCCCCCAAGCCGTGGCGCCGTTGCTGGACAAGCAGGTGGACGGTTTCGGCGAGCTGTTCCGCCAGGTGTCGCTGGCGGAGATTGGCATGTCCACCCTGCAATCGCGGGCATTGGCGGGCATGAGCAATGGCGTGCTGGTGTGTTGCTTGCCAGGCTCGCCGGGGGCTTGTCGGACCGGTTGGGAGCAGATCCTGGCCGGGCAACTGGACAGTCGCACCGGCCCGTGCAATTTCACTCCGCACCTCAAGCCCCAGGACGGCATCGCCCCTGCCGCATGCGAGACGCGCTCGTGAGCGGTCGGGTGTGCGACAGCGGCGTGCTGATGCCGGTGGATGAGGCGATCCGGCATTTGCTCGACCAGGCACCGCCGCCACCGCCCGTGCAACGGGTCGGCCTGGACCAGGCCCTGGCGCGTGTGTTGGCTGCCGATATCCTGTGCCCGATGAATCTGCCGGCCTGGGACAACAGCGCGATGGACGGCTATGCCCTGCGGGCCGCTGACCTGCCGGTTGACGGCGGCTACCTGGCGTTGGCCGGGCGCATCGCCGCCGGTGACGAGCCGGGCGAACCGTTGCAGGCCGGGCAGGTCGTGCGGATTTTTACCGGTGCGCCGCTGCCACCGGGGGCCGACACGGTGGTGCCACAAGAGAGCTGCCAGGTCGATGGCGAGCGGGTCTGGTTGCCGTCGGTCAACGGCGGTGACCATGTGCGCAAGGAAGGTGAGGAACTGCGTCGAGGAGACCGGCTGCTTGAAGCCGGCACGCGCCTGCGCGCCCAGGAGTTGGGTTTGCTCGCCGGTGCCGGAGTCCCTCAGGTGGACGTCTATCGCCCCTTGCAAGTGGGCTTGCTCAGCAGCGGCGATGAGCTGTGCGAACCGGGCGAGCCACTGGCGCCGGGGCAGATCTATAACAGCAATCGCCATAGCCTCGCCGCGCTGTTGCGCGGCTGGGGCGTCGAGGTGCATGACTTCGGGGTCATGCCCGACCAGTTACTGGCCAGTCGGCAAGCGTTGCGCCTGGCCGCGGCCGAATGCGATGTGCTGATTACATCGGGCGGTGTTTCGGTGGGTGAAGAGGACCACCTCAAGCAAGCCATCGAAGCCTTGGGCAGCATCGACCTCTGGCGCCTGGCGATCCAGCCGGGCAAGCCCCTGGCTTTTGGCGATGTGGAAGGCAAGCCTTGGCTCGGGCTGCCGGGCAATCCGTCGGCGGCGTTGATTACCGCGCTGATCGTCGTGCGGCCGTTCCTGTTTCGGGCCCAGGGCATGGGCGATGTCCTGCCGGTGCCGTTGCAACTGCCGGCGGGGTTCGACTGGCTCAAGCGCAACCGGCGCCGACAGTACTTGCGCGCCAGGTTGGTGGCGGATGCCAACGGCCACCTGTGCGTGACGCTGCACCCGCAGCAAAGTTCGGCGATGCTAACGGCCGCGTGCTGGGCCGATGGGCTGGCGGTGGTGGAGTGCGAGGCGCAGTTGCACAAGCACGACAAGGTGCTGTACCTGCCATTCACTGACCTGATGCATTGACGGCAATTGATTGCCGTCAAGGTCGCCGGCCGAGGGCTGGCTAGACTGGCGGCGGCCTTAGTTTTCTCACGAGGATGCCCCATGCAACTGGTTTGCCCGGCAGGAAATCTGCCTGCCCTCAAAGCGGCGGTGCGCCAAGGCGCCGATGCCGTCTATGTCGGCTTTCGCGATGACACCAATGCCCGGCACTTCGCCGGGCTGAATATGGACGACAAACAGTTCGACGCCGCAGTCGCGCATATCCGTCAGCACCAACGCAAACTGTACGTGGCGGTCAATACTTACCCGCAACCCAAGGGCTGGGAGCGCTGGCAACGGGCCGTGGACCGTGCCGCCGATTTCGGCGTGGACGCCCTGATCGCCGCCGACCCCGGCGTGCTCGGCTACGCCAGCCAGCGCCATCCGAAACTGGCGCTGCACCTGTCGGTACAAGGCTCGGCGACCCACGCCGCGGCCCTGGCTTTTTACGCCCAGCGCTATGACATCCGCCGTGCGGTGCTGCCGCGGGTACTGTCCCTGGCCCAGGTGCGGCAGGTGGCGGCGGGCAGCCCGGTGCCTATCGAAGTCTTCGGTTTCGGCAGCCTGTGCATCATGGCCGAGGGCCGTTGCCACTTGTCTTCCTACATCACCGGCGAATCGCCGAACCTGTGCGGCGTCTGCTCACCCGCCAAGGCGGTGCGCTGGAGCGAGGACGCCCAAGGCCTCAGCGCACGCTTGAGCGAGGTGCTGATAGACCGCTACACCCCCGAAGAACCGGCCGGTTACCCGACCCTGTGCAAGGGCCGCTTCCTGGTGGGTGGCAAACGCTTCCATGCGCTGGAAGAACCCACCAGCCTCGACACCCTCGACCTGCTGCCGGAACTGACCGCCATCGGCGTTGAAGCGGTGAAAATCGAAGGCCGTCAACGCAGCCCGGCCTACGTTGAACAGGTGACCCGGGTCTGGCGCGCCGCGCTGGATGCCCACCAGGCCGCGCCGCAGCGGTTCCGGGTGCGGGAAGAATGGCGCCAGGTGCTGGCTGGTCTGTCCGAAGGCAGCCAGACCACCCTGGGCGCCTACCATCGATCATGGCAATGAGAGGAGGCCAGATGAAACTCAGCCTGGGACCGGTCCTGTTTTATTGGGACAAAGCGCAACTGGGGAATTTCTATGCCGAGATGTCGGCCTTGCCGCTGGACGTGATTTACCTGGGGGAAACCGTGTGCTCGAAGCGCCGGGCGTTTTCCCTGGATCAATGGCTAGGCCTGGGGCGCGAGCTGCAAACGTGTAGCCAGGCGCAGATCGTGTTGTCGAGCCTGACGCTGATCGAAGCGGCTTCGGAACTGTCCTCGCTGCGACGCCTGTGTGACAACGGCCAGCTGTTGGTGGAAGCCAATGACATGGGCGCGGTGCAGTTCCTGGCCGAGCGCAAGTTGCCCTTTGTCGGCGGGCCGGCGTTGAATTTGTACAACGGCCATGCCCTGGGGCAATTGCTCGACAGCAGCATGATCCGTTGGGTGCCGCCCGTGGAGTGCTCGGCGGCGCTGATCGGCGACGTGCTGGAGCAGGTGCGGGAGATGGACCGCGAGGTGCCTGAAGTAGAGATTTTTTCCTATGGTCATCTGCCCTTGGCGTACTCGGCGCGCTGCTTTACCGCCCGGGCCGAAAACCGACCCAAGGACGACTGTCAGTTCTGTTGCATCAACTACCCCGACGGCCTGGCGTTGAGCAGTCAGGAAGGCCAACAGTTGTTCACCCTCAACGGCATCCAGACGATGTCCGGCGAGGTGACCAACCTGCTGGCCGATTACCAAGCGCTGCTGGCCTGCGGTGCCGACCTGCTGCGGCTGAGCCCGCGCGCCCAGGGCATGGCCGAGGTGGTCGCGGCCTTCGACAAGGTTCGCCAGGGCGAGGCACCGCCGCTGTTCGTCGAAGGGTGCAACGGTTACTGGCACGGCCATGCCGGCATGTTGAAGGTAGAGGAGGCAGGCCTGTGTTGAGTCCGAAGAAGTGGGTGCTCAAGGGCGCCGACCGCTTGCTGCCCCTGGTGGGCAAGGTGCCGTTCGTGGTGCAGCGCCTGGCTTTGCAGCAGGCGCTCAATCGCTGCCTGGCCGAGCCGCTGCGCGATGGCGGGTTCGATGTGCTGCGTGGGCGCTGGTTGTGCCTGCGGGTGCCCGACTTGAAATTGTGTTGGTACCTGACCCTGGCGCGGGATGGATTGCGCATCGCCGAGCGCGCCGAGGCCCAGGTCACCATCAGTGGCAACTGGCGTGAGTTTCTGTTGCTGGCCAGCCGCCAGGAGGACCCCGATACGCTGTTCTTCCGGCGGCGGTTGGTGATCGAGGGCGACACCGAGCTGGGGCTGGCTTTGAAGAACCTGATCGACAGCCTCGACCCGGACGTATTGCCGCCGTGGTTATGGCGCAATCTGGAACGGGCGGGCAAGGGGTTGGCAGCGGTGTGATGAAAGCCCCAAGCGTATTGCCCTTGGTGTATTCCTGTTCCGGTTGCTCCAACGTGGCGCAACTGGCCAACACCGTCGCCCTGCGCCTGGACCGCGCCGGCCTGGCCGAGATGTCCTGCATCGTTGGCGTGGGTGGGCATGTGGCGCCACTGGTCAACAAGGCACGGTCGGGGCGACGGATCATTGCCCTGGACGGTTGCCCGTTGCAGTGCGTGCAGGCGTGTTTGCAGCAGCATGACCTGGAGGCGGATGTGCATGTGATTTTGAGTCAGTTGGGCTGGCGCAAGCGTTTTGGGGTCGATTGCTCGCAAGAGGAGGGCGATGCGTTGTTCGAGCGGTTGATAGCGATGATAGGGGGTGATCAAAGCCCCTGAGCCAAACACCGATCCCGTGGCGAGGGAGCTTGCTCCCGCTGGGGGGCGAAGCACCCCCAAGTTTGCCACAGCGGTGCGTCAGATTGATTGCGTCTGGCCTGTTTGGGGCTGCTGTGCAGCCCAGCGGGAGCAAGCTCCCTCGCCACAGAGGGTGCACTTGCTCGGGCTACTGCTGGTAAGCCTCCAGCGCCTCTTCGGCCAGGATGCGAATGTTGCGCCGCTCCATGGCGATCAGGCCGCCGTCCACCAGACGATGAAGAATCCGCGAAAAGGTTTCCGGCTGGATCCCCAGTTTGGAGGCCACCAGGCGTTTGGAAACCTGCAGGACCACCTGGCCGTCCCGTGGGTCGCGCTCCTGGAGCAAAAAATTGATGACCCGCCGACTGGCGCTGGCCAGTGTGAGGTTATCGATATCCTTGAGGCGCTGGTGCAGGTGGATGCTCATGCTCGCCAGGATCGCCAGGCAGACCTTGGGCTGGTCCTCCAGGGCCTTGCGGTAATGGGTGCCTTCGATACTCACCAGCACACTCTCCTTGATCGCCGATGCGCTGACCGGGTAGCAACGGGCCTGGCTGAACAGCAGGGCCTCGGCGAAGGTCTGCCCGGGCTGGATGATTTCCACCAGGTTCTCCTGGCCCTCGCCAGTGACCCGGAACAGCTTGATCTGGCCGCTGACCAGCAAGAAAAACCGCTTGGCCGGGTCGCCCTGGTGCATGAGCGTGCTGTTGCAGGCCAGGCGCTTGAGCACGGCGAGGTTGCAGACATCTTCAAAGACCCGCTCCGGCAACTGGCTGAACAGGTGATGACGACGCAACAGTAAAACGATGGAAGGGTGGGTCAGCATGGCGTACCTCCGCGTGCCGTCATGGTAGGGCCCAATACGCCGCCGGCCTATGCCTCCGCAGGCCTACCTCGGAAGAGGGAGGGCCTCTCGATCAAGGCACAAACCCCTGTGGGAGCGAGCTTGCTCGCGATGAAGACGGCACAGACGACATCGCCGTAGGCTGACCCACCGCTATCGCGAGCAAGCTCGCTCCCACAGGGGGAAATGTGTTGAGTTGATCTAACCGGCCCCGCGCAAATGTTCCATCGCCCACACCGCCGCCTCCACCCGCGAGCGCAGGCCGAGCTTGTGCAGCAGGTTCTTCACATGGACCTTGACCGTGCCTTCGGTGATGCCCAGCTTGTGGCCGATGACCTTGTTGCTGTAGCCGCCGGCGATGGTCTTGAGCACCTGGCGTTCGCGTTCGGTCAGTTCCACATCGGCCTGGCGCGGTGGCGAGCGCAGGGCCTGGGCCATGACGCGGGTCAGCCCGGGGCTGATCACCAGGGCACCGTTGAGGGCGTCGCGGATGTACTGGATCAGCAGCTCCGGCTCCATATCCTTGAGCAGGTAACCGTTGGCGTCCAGGCGCAGGGCATCGCGGATGTCGTCCTCGGCATCGGACACGGTGAACAACAGCACCTTGCCGGTGTAGTGCATGGCGCGCAGCCGGCGCAGGGTCTCGATGCCGTTCATCTGCGGCATGTTGTTGTCCAGCAACACCAGGTCGGGCTTGAGCGGTTCGATCAGGCTCAGGGCTTCTTCGCCGTGGCTGGCTTCGCCAACGATCTGCAAGTCGTCTTCGAGCTCGAGCATCTGGCGGATCCCGCGACGCATCATCGGGTGATCGTCGACCAGTAGCAGGGTGTGACGCAGGGGGGCGTTCATGTTGCGATGCCTTCGGTGGGTTGGCCCAGGAATTCCGGTTGGAAATGCACCTGGATACGGGTGCCCTGGGGTGTACGGGAGTGAATCTGCAGTTGGCCGTGCAGGCTGCGGGCCCGCTCGTTCATGATGTTCAGGCCATGGTGTTCGCGCTGGTCGACCTCGCCACTGAAGCCCCGGCCATCGTCTTCGATCGACAGGCGTACGGTCTCGCCTTCCTGGCGCAGTTCGAGCCAGGCGTTCTCGGCATGGGCGTGGCGCAGGCAGTTGGACAGGGCTTCGCGGGTGATCTGCAGGATGTGGATCTGCTCGCTGGCCGACAGCTCGAAGGCCAGGGTGTCGACGAACAGGTGCACCTGGAAGTCCCCGCGGTTGGAGAACTCTTCGGCGGTGTCCTTGAGTTCCTCGACCAGGCCGTCGTCGTGGATTTGCAGGCGGAAGGTGGTGAGCAGTTCACGCAGTTGCCGATAGGCATTGTTCAGCCCCTCGCGCAGCTCGCCGGTGACGGTCTCCAGGGTTTGCACCGGTTCGCCCCGGCGCATCAGGGTCTGCATGCGGCTGACTTGCAGCTTCATGTATGACAAGGCCTGGGCCAGGGAGTCGTGCAGCTCGCGGGCAATGATTGTGCGTTCGTCGAGCAGCAGCAGGCGATGGTCCTGTTCGCGCTGGCGCTTGAGGGACAGCGACGTGCCGATCAGGTTGGCCAGGGCCTGGATCAATGCGGTTTCCCAGGGTTGCGCCGCGTGGCCATCGACGAAATGCGCCTTGAGCTCACCCAGTTCGGTGCCCTGGTTGCTGATGCTGAAGGCTTGCGGGCGGGCGGCGTTATGCCGGTGGCAACTGGCGCAATCGCTGCTGGCGCAGACCTGGCGGCTGGCGGCGCCATGCAGGGCCAGCAGGTGCCTGGCCGGGGCCTGCAATTGCCCTTGCAGGCACAGCGTCAGGCGCAACCCCGGCAAGCGCTGCTGGAATCGGCGGATCAGCTCATCCAGGCCTTCGGCATTGGCCTGTCGCGTCGCCAGGCTGCGACTGCTCTGGTACAGCAGTTCGAGGGCGGCGTTGGCCTGTTGCAGGTTCAAGGTCTTTTGCTGGACCTGGTTTTCCAGGGTGCGGTGGGATTGCTCGATGGTCTCGGCCATGGTGTTGAAACTGGTCGCCAACTGCCCCAGTTCATCCTCGGACTGATGGTTGACCCGCACCTGGAATTCGCCACGGCGAAAGCGCTGGGTCGCGTCCACCAGTTCCTGCAAGGGCGTGACCACGCCGTACTGCAATTCATACAGGCCGATCAGCAGGATGATCATGGTGCTGAACAGCGCCATGCCCTGGATCGTCTGTTGCCAGCCTTGTTTGTGTTCGCTCTGGCGTTGCAGCAGGGTGACGAACTGGTCCAGTTGCTCGACGAAAGACGGGGCGCTGCTTTGGAAAAACGCCGAATCGCCGCGCTCGATGGCCGGGCGCAAGGTCTGGTTCCAGCGCTGGATGAGGTCGCGATAGCTCTTGTGCAGGGAGGTTTCCGGCCCATCTTCCAGCACGGCGCGCAGGGCCGGGCTGTCGAGGCGATTTTGCAGGCTGTCGATGATCACCGGGATGTCGTCGTTGGCCCCTGCCGCCAGTTTCCAGCTCAGGTGGTAGGTCTCCATGCGCACGGAACCGGCGGTGTTGATGGCGGCGGCGTCGCCCTGGCTGAACCAGGCGATCAACCCGGCGCTCAAGGAACTGGCCAGGGCCAGGATGGCGATCAGGATCACCGCCAGCCCGGCGCGAGCGGGCAGGGAACTGCGCAGCCAACCCATCATCGACGTGGGCCGGGAAGGCAAAACGGTGAACCGAACATAGGTGGCGCCCTGGACCTGGGTGTAGCAGCCGATCCTGGGCGCACTACCTCTAAAGAGTTGCTGGCCGTTCCGTTTCCATAAAAGCCTCGGCCAACTGGATCAAGATATTGATAAATAAAGGGTTTAATCGATATCCAGGTCTACCTCCTTGGAGGTAGACGGGCCAAGCATAGGCCTGTACCGCCCCGAGGCACGTTGACCCAGGTCAAGTTTTCGCGGGGTTCCTGTCACTAGGCTGCGCTCAATCGAACTGACGGAGTGCATCGTGATGCGAGCGCAAGTGCAACAAGGGCTGGTACTAGGGATGAGTACCCTGGCCTTCACCGTGTGCTTCATGGTCTGGATGATGTTTGCCGTGCTCGGCGTTCCGATCAAGGAACTGCTGGCCCTCAACGAAACCCAATTCGGCCTGCTGGCCGCCACGCCGGTGCTGACCGGTTCGCTGGTGCGCTTGCCCCTGGGGCTTCTGACCGACCGCTTTGGCGGACGGATCGTGTTCTTCCTGCTGATGCTGGCCTGTGTGTTGCCGCTGTACCTGATCACCCTCGCCACGGCCTTCTGGCAATTCCTGGTGCTGGGCCTGTTCGTCGGCCTGGCCGGCGGTTCGTTCTCGGTGGGCATCGCCTACGTCGCCAAGTGGTTCGACAAGCAGAACCAGGGCTTCGCCATGGGCGTCTTCGGTGCCGGCAACGCTGGTGCGGCGGTGACCAAGTTCCTCGCCCCGGCCCTGATCGCGTTCGGCTCCTGGCACCTGGTGCCCAAGGTGTTCAGCGCCATCCTGTTCATCACCGCGCTGTTGTTCTGGTTTCTCACCACCGAGAAAAAGGAACACAGCGGCACCGGCGGCGCCACCTTGCGCGAGCAGTTGAAAACCCTGAAAGAGCCGGCCGTGTGGCGCTACTGCCAGTACTACTCGATCGTGTTCGGCGGCTACGTGGCCCTGGCCTTGTGGATGACCAAATACTACGTGCAGGAATACGGCTTCAGCCTGCAAAGCGCCGCGCTGTTGGCGGCGTGTTTCTCCCTGCCTGGCGGCGTGCTGCGCGCCGTCGGTGGCTGGATGTCCGACCGCTGGGGCGCCCAGAGCGTGACCTGGTGGGTGTTGTGGGTGAGCTGGATCTGTCTGTTCCTGCTGTCCTACCCCCAGACCCAACTGCAAGTGCAAACCGTCAACGGCATCGTCGACTTCCATATCGGCCTCAACGCCACGCTGTTCACCGTGCTGCTGTTCGTGATGGGCATCGCCTTCGCGTTCGGCAAGGCCTCGGTCTTCAAGTACATCGCCAATGATTACCCGAAAAACATGGGCGCGGTGTCCGGCATCGTCGGCCTGGCCGGCGGCCTGGGCGGGTTCGTGCTGCCGATCATGTTCGGCGCCCTGGTGGACCTCACCGGCGTGCGCTCGTCCTGCTTCATGTTGATGTACGGCGTGGTCTGGGTCTCCCTGACCTGGATGTACTTCAGCGAAATGCGCAAGCGCCCGCTGCTGGGTAAACAGTCGCCGGCCAGCCAATCCCCGTTTTCCAGCATTGCCCAAGGAGAAGAACATGTCCGTTCTGCAAACGCCTGAAAAAGGCCCGGTCATTCATGACTGGCGTCCGGAAGACCCTGCTTTCTGGGGCAGTAGCGGCAAGCTGACCGCCCGGCGCAACCTGTGGATCTCGATTCCTGCGCTGCTCTTGGCCTTCGCGGTCTGGATGGTCTGGAGCACGGTGATCGTGCGCCTCAACGCCATCGGCTTCAGCTTCACCACTGACCAGTTGTTCTGGCTGGCGGCGTTGCCGGGGTTGTCGGGCGCGACCTTGCGCATCTTCTATTCGTTCATGGTGCCGATCTTCGGTGGCCGTCGCTGGACGGCCCTGAGCACCGCGTCGCTGCTGCTGCCGGCGCTGTGGATGGGCTTCGCGGTGCAGAACCCGGCCACGCCCTACAGCGTGTTCGTGCTGATCGCGCTGCTCTGCGGTTTTGGTGGCGGCAACTTCGCCTCGAGCATGTCCAACATCAGCTTCTTCTACCCCAAGTCCCAACAGGGCACCGCCCTGGGCCTGAACGCCGGGCTGGGTAATCTGGGGGTGTCGGTGATGCAGTTCAGCGTGCCGCTGGTGATCTCCTTCGGTGTGTTCGGTTTCATGGGCGGCCAGCCTCAGGTGCTGGCCGATGGCAGCTCGCTGTGGTTGCAGAACGCCGGTTTCATCTGGGTGCCGTTCATCCTCGCCGTCACCTTGATTGCCTGGTTCGGTATGAACGATTTGTCCAGCGCCCGCGCGTCGTTCAGCGAGCAGGCGGTGATCTTCAAGCGCAAGCACAACTGGCTGATGTGCTGGTTGTACCTGGCGACCTTCGGTTCGTTCATCGGTTTCTCCGCGGCGTTCCCGCTGCTGATCAAGACCTCGTTCCCGGACGTCATCGCCCTGAAATTCGCCTTCCTTGGCCCGCTGGTGGGCGCGCTGGTGCGGCCGCTGGGCGGTTGGCTGGCGGACAAACTCGGCGGTGCGAAGGTCACTCTGTGGAACTTCGTGCTGATGATCGTGATGGTGTTCGGCGTCTTGCACTTCCTGCCACAAGGCGGCCAGGGCGGCAGCTTCTACGGCTTCCTGGGCATGTTCATGTTGCTGTTCATCACCACCGGCGTGGGCAACGGTTCCACATTCCGCATGATCCCGGTGATCTTCCGCACCCTGCATGAAAAAGCCGCCCTGGGGAAAAAGCCCGAGGTGCGCGAGCAAGCGCTCAAGAACGCCGGCAAGGAATCAGCCGCGGTGCTGGGCTTCAGCTCGGCCATGGGCGCCTTCGGTGCGTTCTTCATTCCTAAATCATTCGGCTCTTCGATGGCCCTGACCGGCGGCCCGGAGATGGCCTTCTACATGTTCGTCGGCTTCTACCTGAGCTGCATCGTGGTGACCTGGTGGTGGTACGCCCGCAAAGGCGCGGCGACACCCTGCTAAGACGAATTCAACTATTGCGTGGGCGGGGCGCAGACCCCGCGGAGCAAGCCTGAGAGGAAGACACTGTGAGTCATTTACTGGATCAACTGCGGTTCTTCAACCGCAAGCAAGGCGAGTTTTCAGACGGCCATGGCGAGACCCGCAAGGAGTCCCGCGACTGGGAAAACGTCTACCGTTCCCGCTGGCAGTACGACAAGATCGTGCGCTCCACCCATGGGGTGAACTGCACCGGTTCGTGCTCATGGAAAATCTACGTCAAGAACGGCCTGATCACCTGGGAAACCCAGCAGACCGACTACCCGCGCACCCGCAATGACCTGCCCAACCACGAACCACGGGGCTGCCCGCGTGGCGCGAGCTACAGCTGGTACATCTACAGCGCCAACCGGCTCAAGTACCCGAAGATCCGCAAGCCGTTGCTCAAGCTGTGGCGCGAAGCCCGGCAGACCTTGCCGCCAGTGGAAGCCTGGGCCAGCATCGTCGAGGACAAAGCCAAGGCCGACTCGTACAAGAGCAAGCGCGGCATGGGTGGCTTCATCCGTTCCAACTGGGAAGAAGTCAACGAGATCATCGCCGCCGCCAACGTCTACACCGTCAAGACGCACGGCCCGGACCGGGTGGTGGGCTTCTCGCCGATCCCGGCCATGTCGATGGTCAGTTATGCCGCCGGCTCGCGTTACCTGTCGCTGATCGGTGGCGTGTGCCTGAGCTTCTACGACTGGTATTGCGACCTGCCGCCTGCTTCGCCAATGGTGTGGGGCGAGCAGACCGACGTGCCGGAATCGGCCGACTGGTACAACTCCAACTACATCATTGCCTGGGGCTCCAACGTCCCGCAGACCCGTACCCCCGACGCCCACTTCTTCACCGAGGTGCGCTACAAGGGCACCAAGACCGTGGCGATCACCCCGGACTACTCGGAAGTCGCCAAGCTCACCGACCTGTGGCTCAACCCCAAGCAGGGCACCGACGCCGCCCTGGCCCAGGCCTTCAACCATGTGATCTTCAAAGAATTCCACCTGGACAAGCCCAGCGCCTATTTCACCGAGTACGCCAAGCGCTACACCGACCTGCCGGTGCTGGTGATGCTCAAGCCGATGCTTGGCGCGGCGCCGGGCGCGGGTTACCAGCCGGACCGTTTCCTGCGGGCCAGTGACTTGACCGACAACCTCGGCCAGGAGAACAACCCGGAATGGAAAACCATCGCCCTGGATGCCAGCGGCGAACTGGTCTCGCCCCAAGGCTCCATCGGCTATCGCTGGGGCGAGAAGGGCAAGTGGAACATCCTCCCCCGTGAAGGCGGCGAGGGGCGTGAGATCGACCTCAAGCTGAGCCTGATCGGCGGCGACGTCGCCGAGGTGGCGTTCCCGTACTTCGCCGGCGAAGCCCAGGAGTACTTCCAGCATGTGGCCGGTGACGCGGTGCAGTTCCGGCGGGTGCCGGTGCACAGCGTGGTGCTGGCCGACGGCAGCGTGGCGAAAGTCGCCACCGTGTTCGACCTGTCGGCCGCCAACCTGGCCATCGACCGTGGCCTGGGTGGCGCCAACGTCGCCAAGGACTACGACGACGCCTCGGTGCCCGGCACCCCGGCCTGGCAGGAGCAGATCACCGGTGTGAGCCGCGAGAAGGCGATCCAGATCGCCCGCGAGTTCGCCGATAACGCCGACAAGACCCGTGGACGCTCGATGATCATCGTCGGTGCGGCGATGAACCACTGGTACCACATGGACATGAACTACCGCGGGCTGATCAACATGCTCATGCTCTGCGGTTGCGTCGGCCAGACCGGCGGTGGCTGGGCCCACTATGTGGGCCAGGAAAAACTCCGTCCGCAATGCGGCTGGCTGCCCCTGGCCTTCGGCCTGGACTGGAACCGTCCGCCACGGCAGATGAACGGCACCAGCTTTTTCTATGGCCACAGTTCGCAATGGCGCCACGAGAAGATGAGCATGCACGACGTGCTCTCGCCCCTGGCCGACAAATCGCAGTTCCCCGAGCACGCCCTGGACTACAACATCCGCGCCGAACGGGCTGGCTGGTTGCCGAGCGCGCCGCAACTCAACACCAACCCGCTGCACATCTGCCGCGATGCCGCCGCCGCGGGCCTGGAGCCCAAGGACTACGTGGTCAAGTCGCTGCAGGACGGTTCCCTGCGCTTTGCCTGCGAACAGCCGGACAGCCCGGTGAACTTTCCGCGCAACATGTTCATCTGGCGTTCCAACTTGCTGGGCTCCTCGGGCAAGGGCCACGAGTACATGCTCAAGTACTTGCTGGGCACCAAGAACGGCGTGATGAACGAAGACATCGGCCATAGCACCGAGTGCAAACCCACCGAAGCCGAGTGGGTCGACGAAGGCGCCATCGGCAAGCTCGACCTGGTGACCACCCTGGACTTCCGCATGTCCTCGACCTGCGTGTATTCCGACATCGTCTTGCCGACCGCCACCTGGTACGAAAAAGACGACATGAACACCTCGGACATGCACCCGTTCATCCACCCACTGTCGGCCGCCATCGATCCGGCCTGGGAGTCGCGTTCGGACTGGGAAATCTACAAAGGTATCGCCAAGGCGTTTTCCGCCATGTCGGTCGGCCACCTGGGCGTGGAAAAAGACCTGGTCACCGTACCGTTGATGCACGACAGCGTCGGCGAACTGGCCCAACCCTTTGGCGGCACCGACTGGAAAAGTGCCGGTGTGGCGCCGGTGCCGGGCAAGAACGCACCGAACCTGCAGGTGGTGGAGCGCGACTACCCGAACATCTACAAGCAGTTCACCTCCCTGGGTCCAATGCTCGAGAAGCTCGGCAACGGCGGCAAGGGCATCAACTGGAACACCGAGACTGAAGTGAAATTCCTCGGCGAACTGAACCACAAGGAAGTCGAGGCCGGCATCAGCCAAGGGCGGCCAAAAATCGACAGCGCCATCGACGCCGCCGAAGTGATCCTGTCCCTGGCCCCGGAAACCAACGGCCATGTCGCGGTGAAAGCCTGGGCGGCGCTGTCGGAATTCACCGGTATCGACCACAGCCACCTGGCCGTCTCCAAGGAGCACGAGGCCATTCGTTTCCGCGACATTCAGGCCCAGCCGCGCAAGATCATCTCCAGCCCGACCTGGTCCGGCCTGGAAGACGATCACGTGAGCTACAACGCCGGCTACACCAACGTCCATGAGTCGATCCCATGGCGCACCATCACCGGTCGCCAGCAGTTCTACCAGGATCACCCGTGGATGCAGGCGTTCGGCGAACAGCTGATGAGCTACCGGCCACCGGTCAACACCCGCACCATCGCCGGCGTGAAGGGCAAGCGCAGCAATGGCGAGACCGAGATCGTCCTGAACTGGATCACTCCGCACCAGAAGTGGGGCATCCACAGCACCTACAGCGACAACCTGCTGATGCTCACCTTGAGCCGTGGCGGGCCGATTGTCTGGCTCTCGGAAATCGACGCCAAGCGCGCCGGTATCGAGGACAACGACTGGATCGAATGCTTCAACGTCAACGGCGCATTGACCGCTCGTGCGGTGGTCAGCCAGCGGGTCAAGGAAGGCATGGTGATGATGTACCACGCCCAGGAACGAATCGTGAACGTACCCGGTTCCGAAACCACCAAGACCCGTGGCGGCCACCACAACTCGGTGACCCGCGTGGTGCTCAAGCCCACCCACATGATCGGTGGCTACGCCCAGCAGGCCTACGGCTTCAACTATTACGGCACGGTCGGATGCAACCGCGACGAGTTCGTCGTGGTGCGCAAGATGTCCAAGGTCGATTGGCTCGACGGTTCCAGTGGCGATGATCTGCCGCGTCCACTGCCGACTGATATCGAGGAGAACTGAGATGAAGATTCGCTCACAAATCGGCATGGTCCTGAACCTGGACAAATGCATCGGCTGCCACACCTGCTCGATCACCTGCAAGAACGTCTGGACCAGCCGCGAAGGCATGGAGTACGCCTGGTTCAACAACGTCGAATCCAAGCCGGGCATCGGCTATCCCAAGGAGTGGGAAAACCAGGACAAGTGGAAGGGCGGCTGGGTCCGTAACGCCGACGGTTCGATCAACCCGCGCATCGGCGGCAAGTTCCGCGTGTTGGCGAACATCTTCGCCAACCCGGACCTGCCCAGCCTGGACGATTACTACGAACCGTTCGACTTCGATTACCAGCACCTGCACACCGCGCCACTGGGCGAGCATCAACCCACCGCGCGCCCGCGTTCGCTGGTGTCTGGCAAGCGCATGCAGAAAATCGAATGGGGCCCGAACTGGGAGGAAATCCTCGGTACCGAGTTCGCCAAGCGGCGCAAGGACAAGAACTTCGACAAGATCCAGGCGGACATCTACGGCGAGTACGAAAACACTTTCATGATGTACCTGCCGCGCCTGTGCGAGCACTGCCTGAACCCGGCGTGCGCGGCATCGTGCCCGAGCGGGGCGATCTACAAGCGCGAAGAGGACGGCATCGTCCTGATCGACCAGGAGAAGTGCCGCGGCTGGCGCATGTGCATCAGCGGCTGCCCGTACAAGAAGATCTATTTCAACTGGAAAAGCGGCAAGTCGGAAAAGTGCATCTTCTGCTATCCGCGCATCGAAGCCGGCATGCCGACGGTCTGCGCTGAAACCTGCGTCGGCCGCATCCGTTACCTCGGCGTGCTGCTGTATGACGCCGACCGTATCAGCGAAGTGGCGAGCACCGCCGATGAGAAGGACCTGTACGAGAAGCAACTGGAGATTTTCCTCGACCCCAACGACCCGGCAGTGATTCGCCAGGCCTTGGCCGATGGCGTGCCACAGTCGGTGATCGACTCGGCGCAACGCTCGCCGGTCTACAAAATGGCCGTGGATTGGAAACTCGCGCTGCCGCTGCACCCGGAATACCGCACCTTGCCAATGGTCTGGTATGTGCCGCCACTGTCGCCGATCCAGAACGCGGCCGCCGCCGGTACCGTGGGCATGAACGGGGTGATCCCGGATGTCGACAGCCTGCGCATTCCGCTGCGTTACCTGGCGAACATGCTCACTGCCGGCGACGAAAAACCGGTCAAGCGCGCCCTCAAGCGTCTGCTGGCGATGCGGGCCTACAAGCGTTCCGAGCAGGTCGACGGCGTGCAGGACCTGCAAGTGCTGGCCGACGTCGGCTTGAGCGTGAACCAGGTGGAAGAGATGTACCGCTACCTGGCTATCGCCAACTACGAAGACCGTTTCGTGGTACCGAGCGCCCACCGTGAAGACGCCATGAGCGATGCGTTCGCCGAACGCTCCGGTTGTGGTTTCAGCTTCGGCAGCGGCTGCAGCGGCAGCTCTGACACCAACATGTTCGGCGGCAAGAAGGCCAATCGTCGCGACGTGATCAAAACCGTGCAGTTGTGGGAGGAATGAACATGCGCATTCTCAAGGTGATTTCGTTGCTGCTCGATTATCCGACCGAGACCCTGGTGGCCGGTCGCGACGAGCTGGAGCAGGCCATTGCGCAAGCACGGGAAATCAGTCCCCAGCAGCGCGCCGGGCTGTTCGAATTGCTGGAAGTGATCTGCGGCAAGGACTTGATGGACGGCCAGGAACACTACGGCGCGCTGTTCGGCCGGGGCCGTTCGCTGTCGCTGCTGTTGTTCGAACATGTCCATGGCGAGTCCCGCGACCGGGGCCAGGCCATGGTGGACATGATGGCGCAATACGAAGAGGCCGGTTTCGCCATCGGCGTCAAAGAGTTGCCTGACTACATCCCGCTGTACCTGGAGTTTCTCTCCACCCGCGAGGACATCGAGGCTCGCGAGGGCCTGGCGGATGTGGCGCATCTGCTGGCCTTGCTCGCGGCGCGCCTGGACGAGCGTGAAAGCGTCTACGCCAGTTGCTTCCGGGCGTTGTTGCAAATCGCCGGGGCCGAACCCCAGGTGGCGGTGGCCGAATTGCGTGAGCAAGTGAAGGCCGAGCCTCGGGACGACTCCCTCGAAGCCCTGGACAAGATCTGGGAAGAAGAGCAGGTGGATTTCATGAAGGCCGAACAGCAGGACCGTTGCAGTTCACTGCCCAGCGCGCCAGGCAAGGCGCGGGACGAAAGTGCGGTGCCGTTGCACTGGGTGGATTTTCAGCATGAAGGGCGGGCCGCAGCGCCAGCCGGGGAGGTGGGCAATGTCTAAATGGGATCTGTTGTTGTTCGGGGTCTACCCCTATGTCGCTTTGGCGATTTGCCTGCTCGGCAGCTGGGCACGGTTCGACCTGTCCCAGTACACCTGGAAGGCCGGTTCCAGCCAGATGCTGAACAAGCGCGGCATGCGTGTGGCGAGCAACCTGTTTCACGTTGGCGTGCTGTTCGTGTTGGCCGGGCACTTCGTCGGCCTGCTGACGCCGGCGGCGATCTATCACCATGTGCTGAGCACTGAGAACAAGCAGTTGCTGGCGATGGTTTCCGGTGGGTTCTTCGGCGTGCTGGGCCTGATCGGCCTGGTGATGCTGCTCAACCGCCGCCTGACCGACCCACGGGTGCGCGCCACCTCCAATGTCTCGGACATCCTCGTGCTGGTGGTGTTGCTGGTGCAACTGCTGCTGGGGCTGATGACCATCGTCGCATCCACCGCCCATATGGACGGCTCGGTGATGGTGATGCTGGCCGACTGGGCCCAGAACACTGTGCTGTTGCGGCCGGTGGAAGCCGCTACCGCGATAGCGCCGGTGGGCCTGGTCTACAAGCTCCACGTGGTGCTGGGCCTGACCCTGTTCGTGCTATTCCCGTTCACTCGTCTCGTGCACATCGTCAGTGCGCCGGTCTGGTACCTGGGACGTCGTTATCAAATCGTTCGGCAGAAGTTCTGAGGAGAAGATCATGGCGAGTGGATGCGGATGTGGCGGTGGTAGCGGTGGCGGTGGTTGCGGCTCCTCGGCAAAAGTGCCGCCGGTGGTCGATGTGGAACCCGTAGGGGCGGTGCAGTTCGAGCCGGCCCAGGCCGGGCCGGTGGTGGAAGATCAAGCGCCAGAGTTGATTGCCAGCAGTGAGCAGGAGTGGCCGATCATCAGCGTCAACGGGGTGTCGATCACCCCGCAGGCGATGGCCCAGGAGCTGCAGTATCACCCGGCCGACAGTCGCGAGGACGCGGTGTACCAGGCCGCTCGGGCCCTGGTGATTCGCCAATTGCTCCAGCAACGTATCGCCGAGCTGGGCCTGGCGTTGCAGGTCGGTGCCGGTGAAAACGAAGAAGAGGCAGCCACGCGGCTGTTGCTCGAACGCGAGGTGCAGGTGCCGCAGTGTGACGAGGCCACCTGCCTGCGTTACTACGAAAGCAACCGGGTGCGCTTTCACAGCGCGCCGTTGCTGGCGGTGCGGCACATCCTGCTCGAATGCGCGCCGGACGATGCCGAGGCCCGCAGCCTGGCCCATGTCCAGGCCGAGCTGCTACTGGAGCGGCTGGACCAGTTCCCGGGCAGCTTCGCCGAGTTGGCGCTGAAGTATTCGGCGTGTCCATCCAAGGCTCAGGGCGGCTCGCTGGGACAGATCAGCAAGGGCCAGACCGTGCCTGAACTGGAGCGCCAATTGTTCACCCTGCCGGCGGGCCTGGCGGGCAAGCCGCTGGAAAGTCGCTACGGCTGGCATGTGATCAGCATCGACCAGCGCATCGATGGCCAGCCGTTGCCGTATGAGGCCGTGGCGACAGCGATTCGTACGCAGTTGCAGCAGGGCGTTTGGCAAAAGGCGCTGGTGCAGTACCTGCAAACCCTGATCGGTGCGGCGGATATTCGCGGTATTCACCTTCAGGGCGCCGACTCGCCGCTGGTGCAGTGAGCACAGGTTCAATCGGGAGATCTTCATGAACGCGGTGTTGCAGGACGGATTTGGGCGCCAGATCGATTATTTGCGGATGTCGGTGACCGATCGTTGTGATTTTCGTTGTGTGTATTGCATGGCGAAAAACATGACCTTCCTGCCGCGTCAGCAGGTGTTGACCCTGGAAGAGTTGCAGCGTCTGGCGCGGCTGTTCGTCGGCCTGGGGGTGAAGAAAATTCGCCTGACCGGTGGCGAGCCGCTGATCCGTCCGGGCATCGTCGGGCTATGTCGCGAGATCGCGGCGCTGCCCGGCCTGCGGGAGCTGGTGATGACCAGCAACGGCTCGCAGTTGGGGCGTCTGGCCCAGCCGCTGGTCGAGGCTGGGGTCAAGCGCATGAACATCAGCCTCGACAGCCTCGACGGTGAGCGTTTTCGGGCGATCACCCGTAACGGCAACCTCGATCAAGTGCTGGCAGGGATTGAAGCGGCGAAGGTCGCTGGGTTCGAGCGGGTCAAGTTGAATTGCGTGGTGATGAAAGGACGCAACTTCGATGAGGTCCCGGCGCTGGTGCAGTACGCCATCGATCAACGCATCGACATCAGTTTTATCGAGGAGATGCCGTTGGGGGAGGTGGGGCGTTCCCGGGGTGAGTCGTTCTGTTCCAGCGATGAGGTCCGGGCGGAGATCGCTCGCCATTATCGCCTGCTCGACAGCGCCGAGAGCAGCGGCGGGCCGGCGCGCTATGTGCGCCTGGAGCGTCATCCAGATACCCGGATCGGTTTCATTTCCCCCAACACCCATAACTTCTGCGCCAGTTGCAACCGCGTGCGCATGACTGTCGAAGGGCGCTTGTTGTTGTGCCTGGGGCAAGAAGACTCCCTTGACCTGCGTGGCTTGCTGCGACGTTATCCGCTGGACGATCAACCGGTGATCCAGGCGGTGCAGCAGGCGTTGTGCGGCAAGCCATTGCGGCATGACTTCAACCCGGGTGGGGAGGTGCAGATTGTGCGGTTCATGAATATGAGTGGGGGTTAAGGGCTTGCGCGGACCCCGTGGCGAGGGAGCTTGCTCCCGCTGGGCTGCGTAGCAGTCCTGTTCTGGGTGCTGGGGTGTTGGGGACATATCCGTTTCTGCGGTAACGGCCACTTAGCGTTCCGCCCTGACGGCGGGTCACTTTCGAAAAGCGCGAAAGTAACCAAAGCGCTCATGCCCCACCACTCGGCACCTCGCCTAGGCTCGGTGTGCCCTCACTCCGGCATTGCTCCGTGGGCCGCCGCGAAGGGCCATCCATGGCCCAGCGCGGCTATCCCGGCATCCATGCCGGGATGCCCACTCCACAATGCCTGCGTTCGGCCATCGTGGTTAACGGGGCGTCGGAGATCAACGTCCACCGCGAGGCGGCCTTATAGCCGACCTGATTCTCACGCTCATACCCCGATCCAACTGTGGGAGCGAGCCTGCTCGCGAAGGCGGCCTGCCAGCGACCTGGTTCTCCCAGCCATACTCCAATCCCCTTGTGTGAGGCGCATTGCTCCCTTCCGAACAGGTTGGTCGTTGCCCCCGATTCTTGATATCGATCAATTGCAACTCGATCATTTGGCCGTACTCTCCACTGCATATTGTGTTTTTACAAATTAAAAAGCCTATATGTAGTGTCTGGAGCCAAAATGCAGAGCACGTTGATCTCAGTAGGGTGTAACCGCTTGCACAAGCGCGATGGCAGTGTGGTCGCCTTTGATGCGGACAAGATCCGCCAGGCGCTGATCGCCGCCGGCAAGGCCACTGGTGAGTACGCCGAAGCCGAGGCCGAAGGGTTGCTTGAGGCGGTATTGGCGCGGCTGGAAGGGCAGTCGCGGTTGAACGTCGAGCAGATCCAGGACCGCGTCGAGCGCGTTCTGATGGACGCCGGGTATTTCCTGTCCATGCGCGCCTACATCGTCTACCGCGAACAACACGGACGCCTGCGTCGGGATCGCCGTACGCTGGTGGAAGTCGCCACTTCGATGAACGAATACCTGGACCGCGAAGACTGGCGTGTGCAGGCCAACGCCAACCAGGGCTATTCCCTCGGCGGGCTGATCCTCAACGTATCGGGCAAGGTCACCGCCAATTACTGGCTCGACGAAGTCTACAGCCAAGCCATCGGCGAGGCGCACCGCGAGGCGGACCTGCATATCCACGACCTGGACATGCTCGCCGGCTACTGTGCCGGCTGGTCCTTGCGCACCCTCTTGCATGAAGGCCTCAACGGCGTGCCAGGGCGGGTCGAGGCTGGGCCGCCCAAGCACCTGAGCAGCGCCCTGGGACAGATGGTGAATTTCCTCGGCACCCTGCAAAACGAATGGGCCGGCGCCCAGGCGTTCAGCTCGTTCGACACCTACCTGGCGCCCTATGTACGCAAGGACCGGCTCAGCTACGACCAGGTTCGCCAGTCGTTGCAGGAGTTCATCTACAACCTCAACGTGCCGTCGCGCTGGGGCACGCAAACCCCGTTCACCAACCTGACGTTCGACTGGGTCTGCCCCCAGGACCTGCGCGAACAGATCCCGGTCATCGGCGGTGAAGAAATGCCGTTCGCCTACGGTGACCTGCAAGCGGAAATGGAGCTGATCAACCGCGCCTACATCGAGGTGATGCAGGCCGGCGATGCGAAAGGCCGGGTCTTCACCTTTCCGATCCCGACCTACAACATCACCCATGACTTCCCGTGGGACAGCGAGAACGCCGACCGGCTGTTCGAAATGACCGCCCGCTACGGCTTGCCGTATTTCCAGAACTTCCTCAACTCGGACATGCAACCCAACCAAGTGCGGTCGATGTGCTGCCGCCTGCAACTGGACGTGCGCGAGCTGCTCAAGCGCGGCGGCGGCCTGTTCGGTTCGGCGGAGCAGACCGGGTCCCTGGGCGTGGTGACGATCAACTGCGCGCGCCTGGGCTACCTGTACAAAGGCAACACCAGCGGGTTACTGCAACGCATCGATACCCTGATGGAACTGGCGAAAGAGAGCCTGGAGGTCAAGCGCAAGGTCATCCAGCATCACATGGATGCCGGTTTGTACCCCTACACCAAGCGCTACCTCGGCACGTTGCGCAACCACTTCTCCACCATCGGCGTGAACGGCCTGCATGAAATGCTGCGCAATTTCACCGATGACCAGCAAGGCCTGCACACCGAGCAGGGCCGGGCATTCGCCCTGAAACTGCTGGACCACGTGCGGGCCACGTTGCTGCGTTTCCAGGAGGAAACCGGCCACCTCTACAACCTCGAAGCCACGCCCGCCGAAGGCACCACGTACCGCTTCGCCAAGGAAGACCTCAAGCGCTACCCGGATATCCTGCAGGCTGGCAGCCCGGTCGCGCCGTACTACACCAACTCGTCGCAACTGCCGGTGGGCTTCACCGACGATCCGTTCGAAGCCCTGGAGTTGCAAGACGAACTGCAATGCAAATACACCGGCGGCACCGTGTTGCACCTGTACATGGCCGAGCAGATTTCCTCGACACAGGCCTGCAAGCAACTGGTGCGCAAGGCCCTGGGACGTTTCCGCCTGCCGTACCTGACCATCACGCCGACCTTTTCCATCTGCCCGGTGCACGGCTACCTGGCCGGCGAACACGAGTTCTGCCCCAAATGCGACGAGGCCTTGCTGCTGCAACAGCAGTTGGCAGGCAGCGTTCACTGATCCGATCCATCGACCGCAAGGAGCTTCACCCATGAATGCATCACAAAGCCTTCCACCCGCACAGCGTCAACGTTGTGAAGTCTGGACCCGGGTGATGGGGTATCACCGCCCGGTGGCGGCCTTCAACCCCGGTAAGCAATCCGAGCATCGTGAGCGGGTGCACTTCACCGAACGCGCGGCCGGGCGTCCATGAGTCGAGTGCTACGGGTCGGGGGCATGGTGCCCCTGACCACCCTCGATTATCCGGGCCAACTGGCCTGTGTGCTGTTTTGCCAGGGGTGTGCCTGGCGTTGTCGTTATTGCCATAACCCGCAACTGATCCCGCCACGCGGCAGCGAGGAGGTGGATTGGTGTCGGGTGTTGGCGTTCCTGCAACGCCGTCAGGACCTGCTCGACGCCGTGGTGTTCAGCGGCGGTGAGCCGACCTTGCAGGACGGCCTGGCGCCGGCCATGGAGCAAGTGCGGCAGATGGGTTTTCGCATCGGCCTGCACAGCGCCGGCATCAAGCCGGCGGCCTTCGCCAAAGTGGTCGGGCTTGCCGACTGGGTGGGGTTCGACATCAAGGCCTTGCCCGAAGATGCCCTGGAGGTGACCCGGGTCGAAGGCAGCGGCGCCGCCAACTGGCGCAGCCTCGACCACCTGCTGGACAGCGGCGTTGATTATGAATGTCGCACGACGGTGCACTGGCATCTGTTCGACCCGGAGCGGTTGCTGACCCTGGCCCGACGCCTGAGCGAGCGCGGTGTCAACCGGTTTGCCGTGCAACTGGTGCGCACCGCGCGGATGCTCGACCCGCATCTTTCCAGTGTCTCGGCGCAGGCCTTGCAGCCCGAATTATGGGCCGCCATGCGCGAGCTGTTTCCTTCGTTCGTGCTGCGTAGTTGAGGGATCGCAGGTTTGAGTGGCTGCCTGCCAAACCCCTGTGGGAGCGAGCTTGCTCGCGATAGCGGTGGGACAGCTGCAGTGATGTTGGCTGTGTCGACGTCATCGCGAGCAGGCTCGCTCCCACCGGATTTAGTGTGTTACCACCCCCAAAACTGCAACCACCACCCATAACCCACCAGACCGCTGGCCACTATCAGGCAGGCCATGGCGGGCAGTCGCTGAACGGGCGATGCAGTCGTCTGTTCCAGGCGTTTCCAACCCAGCCACAGGCTCCAGGCTATCGCCGCCACCAACAATCCGGCTCGAGCCGGTTGCACCCACTCGAGCAACAACCCTTCATAGCGCAGCAACTTGACGGTGGTGGCCGACAGGCCGAGGAACAGTCCCGCACCGCCAAGGGGTGTCAGGGTGACGGCTAGGGGCAAATACTCTGCGCAATCGCCCGCGAGTCGTGCCGCCAGGCGCATCAGCAGCATCAGCGACGTCCCCAGCAACAGGGCGCTCATGCCCAAATAGGCGACGATGCAAAAGCCATCGAGCCAGCTGAAGCTGTCGTTGAGTTGTGGATAGTGCGTCAGCAGCCACCAGGGCGCGTTGTCTTGCAGCGGCCAGAACAGATCGTGTGCCACCAGCCATTGCGCCAGTGCCTGCTTCAGGGTGATGAACCAGGGGCTGACGGTCCATTGAAAGGCCCCCATGGCCAGGCCGATGACGCCGAACAACAGCAAGCGCACATCCCAGGGCGAGAGCGTGGCGGGCGTTGACTGAAGGATTTCCTGGTTGCTGGAGCGGGCGATCAGGCGCACCGCATCGCGCTGGCCGCTGCAGCGACCGCAGGCGTGGCAATCGGCGGCACCGCGCATTCGGCGGATGTCCAGCAAGGGCGCGCAGTTGGGTGCGGGGCGACGCGGCGCAGGGTTTTCCAGCCAGCGTTGTTCGTCTACTTGAAAGTGCATCGGTGCCAGGCGGGCGAGGAGGGCGAAGACGCCACTGACCGGGCACAGATAACGGCACCACACTCGCTTGCCACGGGCGAACAGCAGGCCAACGATCACTGCCGCGACGGTCGAGCCACCCAGGATCAGCAGCGCCGCCTGGGCGTAGTCGTAGACGCTGATGAGTTGACCATAAATCGTCGTCAGGCAGAACGCCAGGGTCGGCCAGCCGGCCCAGCGCACGCTTCTCGGCACACCCAGGCCTTTGCCGTAGCGACTGGCCCATTCACTCAAGGCGCCTTCGGGGCACAGCACGCCACACCAGAGCCGACCGAACAAGACGATCGAGAGCAATACGAACGGCCACCACAGGCCCCAGAACAGGAACTGCGCCAGCAGCGTGAGGTTGTCGAACAGGTGCGCCTGACTGCTGGGCAATGGTAACAGGGCGGGTATCACCAGCAGCACCGCGTACAACAGCACCACCGCCCATTGCACGGCACGAATGGTTGCGCCGTGGCGCCGCATGCCGTCGCCCAGGCGCTGGAGCCAGGGGTTCAGGTGGGGCATGGCAGGTTTTCCGCCTTGGGTGTCCGCAACCATCTCGCGACGGTCAGCCAATAGCCTATCCACACCAAGAGCGTCAGCGCGCTGGGGCTGGCGCGATACCCGGCGAAATCGGCGAGGAATCCGCCCAGGCCATGGCCGTCGTCCAGTATCGCGCTGCTGTTCCACAGTGCATCGCCAATGCCACGGTACACCGGCTCGGGCCAATCCATCGCGAGCAATTGCCCGCCGATCCGCTCGATGCCGCTGACCAACAACGCCGCACCCAACAGCAGCAGGATCGCTTCGCTGATGGCGAAGAAACGCGGCCAGGAGATGAACCGGCGACTGCCGTGGAGCAAGGAAACGCTCAACAGCGCCAGCACCAGGCCAGCGATTGCACCCACGGCGAACAGGCCCAGTGACGGCCCTTGCAAGCGGGCGCCGGCGCCGTACAGGAAGACCACGGTTTCACTGCCTTCGCGGCTGACCGCCAGTAACGCCAGCACCATCAGGCCCAGGCCACCCTGGCGGTTCAGGCGCTGGTCGGCTTTGCGCGAAAGGTCCTGCTTCAGTGTCCCCGCGTTGCGATGCATCCAGCCGACCATTTGCACGATCAACAGACTCGCGATCAACGCCAGCGAAGCCTGGAACCATTCATTGGCGCTGCCGCTCATGGCTTCGCCGGCCAGCAGGATCAAACCGGCCAATACGCCCGACAACAGCAAGCCGAGCAGTGCGCCGCTCCATAGGTACCGCAACAGATGGCTGGCCTGTTGTTGCCGGCTGACCCAGGCCTGGAGGATACCGATCACCAACAACGCCTCGACGCTTTCGCGCCAGACAATAAACATCGATTGAGTCATGCAAATGCCTCCTGCAGGCCGATCATTGGGCGAGAATCCCGCCCTCGGGCAGTTGCGGGTTGAATTCATCGAAAAACGGATAGTGCCCGGGGCGCAGCGGATGGATGACCACGAAGGTCGTGACGCCGGGCGAGAGCACTTTTTCGACGCGCAATGGTGTGCTTTCGAATTCCGCCGGGCCCTGCCCGACATTCTTCAGCACGATCTTGAAGCGTTGCCCGGCCGGCACTTCCAGCTGTGGCGGCGTGAAATGCCCGTCGCGCATACTCAACTCATAGGTGGGCAGTTCGGCCTGGGCGATTGACGGCAGCAGCAGACCGGCCAGCATCAGCCAGGCCAGGCATGACGGCCAGGATCGGCGGCGCATGTTCAGTACCCGCCTTTTTTACCGATCCCGGCGTAGACGAATTCGTAATGCAGCTCGCAGCGTTCGAACCACGGCGCCACGCCGGTTTCCTTGTCGGTATGACGACCGAGGGACGCGTGGCCACCCGGTGGCAGGACGGTGAAGGTCAATTGGTATTTGCCAGGGCCGAGCAGCTTGACGTTGTCGCCGTAGTGCGGCCCGTCATTGGCGACCATGGCGTGGAAGTCGCCCTTGAGCTCGGTGTCGTTGCCTTGTTTCTTCAGCTGGAACGACACGTTGAGATAGGGTACGAAACTGCCTTCCTGAAAGCCTTGCTGGTTGTCCGCCGTGGCGCGGATGTCGGCTTCCAGGTGCACATCCGAATCTGCGGTGGCGCGCATCATGCCGGCGGGGGCCATTTCGATCGGTTGCAGGTACACCGCACCGACTTCCAGCCCCGGGCACAGTTGCGGTTCGCCGATGGGGTATTCCTTGGCCTGGGCCAGCGGTGCGAGCAACAGCAGGGCGAGGGACAACGGAGCAACGGGGCGCATGATGACTTCCTGGTTGGCTAAATGATGGCGCCGAGTCTAGGAAGCTTCGCTGCGAATAATAATGATTCTTGTCAATTTTCAGCGCGAAATTTTGCCCGGGGGCATCTGTTCGCTCCCGCACGGTTGTTCTTGATCGGGATCAAGGGTGGCGCTGTCCCGACGGGGTAGGGTACGGGCACACCCATCTGTTATGCGGGGTCGCCATGGCAAAGCCTTTTCCCATCAGTCCCAAACATCCCGAGCGCATTTGCTGGGGCTGTGATCGTTACTGTCCGACCACTGCGTTGGCCTGTGGGAATGGTGCCGATCGAACCATGCACCCGGCCGAGATGATCGGAGATGACTGGTACTTGCATGGTGATTGGGGGCTGGAGCTGGTCGACATTACCGCCAAGGTCATCGATCCCAGCGCCACTCACATGAAGGAATGAAGCAACCCTGTGGCGAGGGAGCTTGCTCCCGCTCGGGTGCGCAGCGCCCGCAAAATCTTGGGGCCGCTGCGCGACCCAGCGGGAGCAAGCTCCCTCGCCACAGGAACCAAGCAAGCCTCAGGGGCAAGCAAGCTTCAAGTGAACGGTGTGGCTCGGACAATCACAACTTCGGCAACTGCCCGATCCGCCCCATCATCTCGGTCACGATCTGCAAGTCCAACAGGAACTGCTCCACCGTCTTGAACTCGTTGTCGTTGTGGCCGGTGTACTTGACGTCGGGCATCGCCAGGCCGAATTGCACGCCGTTGGGCAAGTCATGGACCGAGGTGGCGCCGGCGGAGGTGCCGTATTTGTGTTCCATGCCCAGGTTTTCACTGGCCACGGCCAACAGCGCCTTGACCCATTCACCCTCGGGGTTGCGGTACATCGGCTCGTCGATGGAGTAATCGAAGGCCACGGCGACCTTGGATTTCTTGCTCCAGGCGGCCAATTTATCGGCAATGTCAGTCTTGATCGCTTCGGTGGGCTTGCCAACCGGTACCCGCAGGTTGACCGCAAGCTTGAAGGTCTTCTCATCCATCCCGACGAACGTCAGGGACGCGGTCAGCGGGCCCATGAAGGCATCGGAAAAGCCAATCCCCAGTTTGCTGCCCAGATAGTCCAGGCCCCAGTTGTCGGCGGCGTAGCGGGCGGCGTCGGTGATGTGGTTGTGTTTGAGCGCGACCTTGCCATCCAGGCCATTGATGAAGTCCAGCATCCGCGCGACCGGGTTGACGCCTGACTCGGGCTCGGAGGAGTGGGCGGATACGCCGGTGAAGGTCAGTTGCACGTCCTTGCCGACGACCTGGGTGCCCACTTCGAAATTGCCGCCGTTGCGCTTGGCGTAGTCGGTAGCGGCCTTGAGCAGGTCGGCGGCCAGTTCGGCAGGCTTGTCGCTGGCAAAGGTGGCCACGGAGGTCGACGGAATCTGATTGGTCGCCAGGCCGCCGGTCAATGTGGTGATTTGCGCGCCCTTGCCCTGTGCGGTACGCCGGGCGAAGTTCGCCATGATGGTGCCGTAGCCTTTCTCGGCTATCACCACCGGGTAGCCGCCATCCAGCGCCAGGTTGTAGTTGGGCGTCGGGTTGCGTTCGAAATAATAGGGAATGGCGTCACCGGTGGTTTCCTCGGTGGTGTCGACCAGCAGCTTGAAGTTGCGCGCCAGTGGCAGTTTTTCTTCCTTGATGATCTTCATGGCGTAGAGCGCCACGACGATGCCGTTCTTGTCGTCCTCGGTGCCCCGGCCATACATGCGGTCGCCCACCAGGGTGACCTTGAACGGATCGAGGCGGGTGCCGTCTTTCAACACCCAGTTTTGCGGCGTGACCGGCACCACGTCGGCATGGGCATGGATACCGACGACTTCGTCACCGCTGCCTTCGAGGGAAATCTCATAGACGCGGTTGTCGATGTTGCGGAAGTTCAGCTTGAACGCCTCGGCCAGGCTTTTGATCTTGTCGGCGATCTTGAGGAATTCCGGATTCTCGTGCTGGGCTACACCGTCCTTGCGAAAGGTCGGGATGGCGACCAGTTCCTTCAGCGTCTCGGTGGCGGCTGTGCCGTATTTCACTCGGGCGTAGAGGCCCAGTAGGCGATGGATTTCGTTCTGTTGTTCAGCCGACAGGGTTTTGTTGTCCTGGAAGGCGTTGATGGCCGGGCCGAGGTTCGCGGTTTTGGCGAGGTCGTTTTTGGCTACTTCCGCGAGGAACTGCCGGAAATCGGTGACGGAGGTGTCGGAAAAGGTTTTGACGAGGGTCGCGCTTTGTTGTGCGGTGATATTGGCGTTGGCCGACATCGCGAATGACGACAGGCTGGACAGTACGAGGGTGGTGACGGCAAGACGCTTGAACGGGAAGTTCATGGTGGCAGGCATTCCTTTGCAGGGGAGAAGTGTCGTGTGATGAAACAATCACTTACAACCTAACACCATGAACCCGCGGCGGGGGAGCCCTTGAACAGAATTTGTCGCCCGGAAAAGCGAAAACGGCGCAGAAATGAAAAACCCATTCCAACCAGTCCACACTCAGTGTGGGAGCGGGGCACACGCTTTGTGAACACCCGCAACCCAATGTGGGAGCGAGCTTGCTCGCGATAGCGGTGGGTCAGCTTGCATCCATGCTGATCCTGTTGACGCCATCGCGAGCAAGCTCGCTCCCACAGGGGAACTGTGGTGGACACAGGTTTTGTGAACACCCACTCCCACAGGGGAAAACGGGTGGGTATTGTTTAATGTGGCGCGCGAGGAATCGTCTTGAGCAGGTCTTCAGGGCTGATATGACCTACCACAGGCTGCGCCGTGCTGCCGGGCAATGGCAGGTCAAGGATGTGCCCCTTGATCTTGCCGACCACATGCATCTCGCAGGGTTTGCAGTCGAACTTCAGCGTCAGCACTTCATCGCCGTGTATCAGTTGCATCGGCGCGACCTTGGTGCGCACGCCGGTGACACCCTTGGCCTGCTTGGGGCAGAGGTTGAACGAGAAGCGCAGGCAGTGCTTGGTGATCATCACCGGCACTTCGCCGGTTTCCTCGTGGGCCTCGAACGCCGCATCGATCAGCTTGACCCCGTGGCGATGATAGAAGTCCCGGGCTTTCTGGTTGTAGACGTTGGCCAGGAACGACAGGTGCGACTCCGGGTACACCGGCGGCGGGCTGGTCTCGGCCTTGCGGCCACCCCGTGGATGAGCCGCCACACGAGCAGCGGTCAGTGCTTCGATGGCTTCGCGGCGCAAGGCCTTGAGCTGCGAGTTGGGGATGAAGAACGCCTGGGGCGCATCCAGCTCGATGGCGGTGGCGTGGTATTCGGTGGTGCCCAGTTGGCCGAGCAGGTCGTGCAGTTGCTCCAGGGCCTGTTCCGGCTTGTTGGCCAGGCCGAACGGCCCGTCCAGGGCAACGTTGGCGCTGATGCCTTCCTCACTGGTGGCGGTCAGCTCCAGGCGTTCTTCGCGCAGGCGTGCATTCCAGGCCAGGCCGACGCGGCGCTCGGAGGAGGTCTTGAGCAACGCTTGCTGCCAGTTGTGATCCAGGTTGCGGCTCAACGGGTGGTTGGGGCGCAACTGGTACATGCCGGCCGGCATTTCGTTGGGTTCGACGCGGTAACGGTAGCGCTTCTGGCCGTCCTCTTCGAATTCACCCTTGGGCTCGGCGATGTTGGCGCGGAAACCGACGACTTCGCGCTTGACCAGTACGTTGAGACCGTCGCCGTTGGACAGCGGATCGAAGGTCACCACTTGCAGGTCGCGCTTGCCGACTTTTTCCACCACGCCCACCGGCACGCCGGTAAAGGTTGGCGAATCAAAGGCGCCGATGTCGATCTTGCGCTCGCTGACGAAATAGTCGGTGCTGCCACGGTGGAAGGTCTTGTCCGGGTCGGGGACGAAGAAGTGTGCGGTACGGCCGCTGGACGCGCGGGCCAGGTCAGGGCGGTCTTCGAGGACATCGTCCAGGCGCTGGCGGTAATAGGCGGTGATGTTCTTCACATAGCCCATGTCCTTGTAGCGCCCTTCGATCTTGAACGAACGCACGCCGGCTTCGACCAGGGCACGGATGTTGGCGCTCTGGTTGTTGTCTTTCATCGACAGCAGGTGTTTTTCATAGGCGACCACCCGACCCTGGTCATCCTTGAGGGTGTAGGGCAGGCGGCAGGCCTGGGAGCAGTCGCCACGGTTGGCGCTGCGGCCGTTCTGGGCGTGGGAGATGTTGCACTGGCCGGAAAACGCCACGCACAGCGCACCGTGGATGAAGAACTCGATGGCCGCATCGGTCTCGTCGGCGATGGCACGGATTTCCTGCAGGTTCAGCTCACGGGCCAGGACCAGTTGCGAGAAACCGGCCTGGTCGAGAAACTTTGCCCGGGCCAGGGTGCGGATGTCGGTCTGGGTGCTGGCGTGCAACTCGATGGGCGGGATATCCAGCTCCATCACCCCCAGGTCCTGGACGATCAACGCGTCGACGCCAGCGTCGTACAACTGGTGGATCAGCTGGCGGGCCGGCTCCAGTTCGTTGTCGTGCAGGATGGTGTTGATGGTCGTGAACACACGGGCGTGGTAGCGGTGGGCGAACTCCACCAGCCGGGCAATATCGCCCACCTCGTTGCAGGCGTTGTGACGCGCGCCGAAACTCGGGCCACCGATGTACACGGCGTCGGCGCCATGCAGGATGGCCTCGCGGGCGATGGTCACGTCGCGGGCGGGGCTGAGCAATTCCAGATGATGTTTGGGCAAGGACATTTGTTTTTAGTCAGGCTGGTCACGGTCGAAGCGCGCATTGTAGCCGTCAGGCGCCTCGCCGGCACCTGTGGACTTGGTTTTGCACGATTCTGACCGATGCGCGGCACTCCCGCGGGTTCACCCCGGCGTCGATTCGGCGCTGCACCAGCGGTTCCGTCCGGTGTTCTTGGCCAGGTACAAGAAGGCATCGGCGGCCCTGATCAGCATGGCCGGGGTGACGTCCTCGCCGCTCGGCTGGCAGGTGGTGACGCCCGCGCTGATGGTGACAATGCCCAAGGGATGGTCGCCATGTTCGATGTTCAAGGCCCTGACCGCTTCGAGGATCTGCTGCACGACCTTGGTGGCGCCGGCGCTGTCGGTGTTTGGCAGCAGCACGGTGAACTCTTCACCGCCGTAGCGGACCGCCAGGTCGCCCGGCCTTTTGATGGTCTGCCCGAGCGCGGTTGCAATCGCCCGCAGGCAATCGTCCCCGGCGGCATGGCCATATCTGTCGTTGAAACGCTTGAAGTAATCGACGTCGAGCATGATCAGGGCCAGGGACGAACCCTGGCGCCTGGCCAGGCGGATCTCATCGGCCAGGGCGATGTCCAGCCGCCTGCGGTTGCCCAGCCCGGTCAGGCTGTCGGTCAGCGCCATATCGCGCATGGCCTGGTGGGCGCTGCGAATCTGCTTCTCCATGGCCATGCGGTAGCGCAGTTGGCTCAACACGATGAGCCCGAAGCCCACCAGGATCGCGATCAGGAAAATCAGCACCAAACCGGTCTTGAACAGGTCGCGGCGCCAGGGCGCGATGATCGATTCGCGGGACAGGCCGGCTTCCACCACCAGCGGGTAAGTGGTCAGGGCCCGGTAGCCGTACAGGCGCTCGGTGTCGTCGACGACAGCCTTGGCCTCGGCAACCCCTTGGTTGGAGGTGGGTAAATGTTCCCTGAAAATCACGCTGTTGACGAGGCTCTTGCCAATCACCGACGCGACGAAGGGGCGTCGGACCAGGATCGTTCCGCTGCGCTTGGCCAGGACCAGTGCGCCTTTGCCATCGATTTTGAAGTCGCCGTAGTAGTCGACGAAATAGCTGACCTTCACGGTCCCCAGCAATACGCCGGCAAACGAGCCATCGGGGTTGTTCAGGCGACGGGAAATGGGAATGATCAGGTCGTTGGTGGAGCGGCTATTGACGACGTCACCGATGCGCACGCCTTGATCCTCGTGGGTGCGGTGGTATTGGAAGTAGTCGCGGTCGGCGTTGTTCGCCATTTCCGGGATCACTTCCTTGTCCGTCACCAGCCATTGGCCGTCCGGGCCATAGATAAACAACCCGTGCAGTTGCGGCATGATGGCGGCCTGCTGCACCAATAGCTTATGGATGCGTGGGATGTCCATGTTCTGCAGGCCATCGCCCTCCACTCGTTCTGCGAGGGCGGCGGTGACCACATCCACTTGTCGAATGGTATCTTCAGCGTGTTGGGCCGTCGCCCGCGCCAGGTTCGTCACCGAATCCCGGGCAGACGCAAAAGCGGCGCGGTAGTCGCGCCAGGCCCGCCAGCCTTCGACGGCCAGGAAGGCGATGACGACCACGAGCATGAAACTCACGGTCAGCCGGAATGCCGCTCCTGCCCGCACAGCTTGCTGGGAGAAGGCCTCATCGGGGCTTTCGATATTGGGCTCTGGCTGCTTGCGTCCGAGCATTGACGTATCCTTTCCACGACGGGTCTGCACCTTTCACGGCGCAGCCTATCCTATTCGAATTCAGCATGTTAGCTGACTGCGACGAGGCAGGTACGAGCGGCGACACACGATTGGGGAGAAAGGTTTCATGAAAGTCGGCGTCATTTCCGATACCCACGGCCTGCTGCGTCCCGAAGCGCTTGCCGCGCTGCAAGGCTGTGAGCGGATCATTCATGCCGGCGACATCGGCAGCCCCGATATCCTGGCGCAACTGGCATGCCTCGCTCCGTTGTACGTGGTGCGTGGCAATAACGACCTGGGTGCCGAGTGGGCGGCGGAGCTTGCCGATCGCCTGCAGTTCGACCTGGACGGCTGGCCGGTCCTCCTGGTGCATGACATCGCCGATGTCCAGGCTGCGCTGGACCCGGCCGTGAAGTGGGTGATCACCGGCCATTCCCACAAGCCGAGCATCGAATGGCGCGGCGAACGCCTTTACCTCAACCCCGGCAGCGCCGGCCGGCGGCGTTTCAAGCTGCCGGTGACGCTGGCTTTGGTTGAGGTGGAGGCTGGGGGGATCGAACCGCGGATCGTTCAGTTGCTGGAATGACCGGCATGTAGCCCTCGTCTTTTCTCGTTGGCATGGAAAAGCTGTACAAATACATATCTCTGTACAATTATTGACTCGTCCTTGAGAAACCGGTGGCGTGCCCATGATCAGGTCGTTCGCGTTCAGGAAAAGCGTTGCCGGTACGCTCCACTACCCACCTGCGGGAACTGCTGCGTTTCGTGCCGCGCCTGCCGTGCACGTTGGTGCAGCAGGTGGTCCATGACGAGATGTGTGGTCAGCGTGAGGACGTCGTCGAGCCGTTGCGCATCCCGCTGTTTCTGGACGAGCCCTGGTAGCGTCTCGCTGGCGTCCTGTGGTCAGCGCGATTCGGCCAGGCGCAACGCCTGCGGCAGCCATAAGCCCCACAGTGCCGCCAGGAGCAGCCCGGCTGATGGGCACCGGCTACGAGTTGCAGCCAGAGCGCGCTGATCAGCAGGCGGCTGCGGCTCATCGGGCTTACCGTTGCTCCGGCAGGAACGACGGGCGGGCAGCGGGGCCGGCGAACAACAATTGGGCGACGCCGATGGCCCGCTCCTGGAATCCCCCTTCGCAGTAGCACAGGTAGAACTCCCACAGGCGCTGGAAGGTTTCGTCATAGCCCAACTCCGACAACGCCTGGCGCGATTGGCGGAAGTTCTCGTGCCAGTGCCGCAGCGTGCGGGCGTAGTGCGAACCGAAATCCTCGAGGTGCAGCAGGTTGAGTGGCGTCTGTGTACTGGCGGTGCTCAACAGGATCGACAGCGATGGCAGGGCGCCGCCGGGAAAGACATGGCGCTGGATAAAATCCACCGAGCGCCGGGCTTGGGCATAGCGCTGGTCACGGATGGTGATCGATTGCAGCAACATCAAACCGTCATCCTTGAGTCGCGCGGCGCAGCAGCGGAAATACTCAGGCAGGTAGCGATGCCCGACGGCCTCGATCATTTCGATGGACACCAGCTTGTCGTAGCGTCCCTGCAAGTCGCGGTAGTCCTGGCGCAGCACCTGCACACGCGCTTGCAGGCCCAGCGTCTCGACACGCTGCAGCGCATGGCGGTATTGCTCGTCGGACAAGGTCGTGGTGGTGACCTTGCAACCGTAATGTGTCGCCGCATGGATGGCGAGGCTGCCCCAGCCCGTACCGATTTCCAGCAAGTGGTCGCCGGGACGCAGGTCAAGCTTGCGACAAATGCGTTCCAGCTTGTTGCGCTGGGCGTCTTCCAGACTCTGTTCGGGGCTTTCGAACAGCGCGGCGGAATACATCATGGTGGGATCGAGCAGTCGTTCGAACAGCTCATTGCCCAAGTCGTAGTGAGCCATGATATTGCGCCGCGAGCCTTTGCGACTGTTGCGGTTGAGCCAGTGCAACCCCCGCATCAGCGGGCGGCTGAGGCGGGCCAGGCCGCTGTCCATGGCGTCGAGCACTTCCAGGTTGGCCACGAACAGGCGTGTCACGGCGGTCAGGTCGGCGCTGCGCCAGTAGCCGCGGATATAAGCCTCGCCAGCACCGATGGAACCGTTGCCGGCGACCATGCCCCAGGCCGCGTCGTCGAGAATCTCGACCTCGGCCACCAACGGGCTGGCGAGGTCGCCGAAGCTCGACGGCGCGCCATCGACCGTCAGGCGCAGGTGGCCGTGACGCAGGCGGCGCAATTGGCCGAGCACGGCCTGCTTGAAGAAGCCGCCATTGAACAGGCAGGAGCTGCTGGCCTTAGTGACGCTCAGGGTGGGTTCGGGCATGGTCGGGGTCCTTGTGGGCGGTTTCGCCAATACTCAGGTCGCCTGGGCTGGCCTGGTGTGCGTGCAGGGGTGTGCGTTTGAACAGCAGGCGCAGGGCCTGCCAGTAGATGGCGCTGACGGTGCGCAGGCTCATCCATGGGAAGGCCAGGACATGACGGCGCAGCGACCGGCTATCGAGAGGCTGGCGCTCGAGCGCGAGGTGGGCCTCGAACACTTTGTGCCCGGCGCGCCAGTTCTCCATGTGCACACGGATACGGGCGTCCTGGACCAGGAAACGCATGCGATAGTCCATGTCTCGGGGCAGGAACGGTGAAACATGGAACGCCTTGGCCACCTGGAACGCCTGGGGCTCGCCCGGACGTACGGGCAGCACATAGTGGTAGCGTTCGCGCCATGGGGTATTACGCACTTCGCAGAGGATCGCCGACAGGCGGCCGTCGGTTTCGTGGCAGAAATAAAAACTCACCGGGTTGAACGACAGGCCCCAACTGCGTGGCTGGGTCAGCAGGTGGATCGCACCTTGCGGAGCCGTGCCCAGGCTTTCGGCGAGGATCTCGCGCACGGCGTCGACCAGGGCCACGCCCAGGTGGGTGCGCGCCGGCAGGTAATCGCGCTCGCGCCAGCACAGCGGCGCCAGGGTCCATGGCCGCAGCAGGCGCGACAGGCCCAGCACGTGCTGCTGTTCGGCGAGGTCCAGGTACAGCATGCCGATCGGATAACGAAAGGCGTGGACGCGCGGGGCATGACGCCGATGGTCGATCCAGCCGCGACACAGGCTGCTGTTCACAGGTGCTCTCCGAAATGCTCCGCGACGTGGAGTGCGCTGACCACACCGTCTTCATGAAAGCCGTTGGCCCAATAGGCTCCGCAGAAATAGCTGTGCCGCTGCCCTTGCAACTCACCCTGGCGGGCCTGTGCGGTGACGCCGGCGAGGCTGTACTGGGGATGGGCGTAATCGAAGCGTGCAAGCACCAGGGCCGGGTCGACCGCATCGCTCTGGTTCAGGCTCACGCAAAAGGTCACCGGCGCGTCCAGGCCCTGGAGGATGTTCATGTTGTAGGTCAGCGCGGCCGGTGCCTGGGGTGGTCCGCCGAGGCGGTAGTTCCAGCTCGCCCAAACCTGGCGCCGCCGTGGCAACAGTCGGGTATCGGTGTGCAGCAGCACTTCGTTGCTGGCGTAGGCCAAGGCACCGAGAACCTCGGTTTCTTCAGCGCTGGGAGCCTCGAGCAGGGCGAGGGCCTGGTCGCTGTGGCAGGCGAACACCACTTTGTCGAAGCGCTCGATGCCTGCGGCGCTGGTCACATTGACCCCGGCGGCGTCCCGGCTGACGTATTGCACCGGGCAGTCGAGTCGGATGTGCTGGCGGAACCCGGCGCACAACGGGGTGATATAACCGCAAGAGCCGCCTTCGATCACGCGCCATTGCGGGCGGTGGTTGACCGACAGCAGGCCGTGGTTGTGGCAGAAGCGCACGAAGAACTGCAGTGGAAACTCCAGCATCCTGGCCGGCGACATCGACCAGATCGCCGAACCCATGGGCACGATGTAGTGATCGATGAAACGTTGGCCATAACCGTGGTGGTGCAGGTAGTCACCGAGCCGCGTGGCGCCGTCGATGCGTTGCGCCTGGAGGTCGCTCGTCGCTTGTCGGTTGAACCGCAGGATGTCCCGCAGCATGCCCCAGAAACCGGGCGATAGCAGGTTGCGCCGGCGGGCAAACAGGCTGCGCAGGGTGTGGCCCTTGTATTCCTGCCCGGTGGCCGGATCGTGCACCGAGAAACTCATTTCCGTAGGGTGCGAAGCGACACCCAAATGATCCAGCAGGCGAATGAAGTTCGGGTAGGTCCAGTCGTTGTACACGATGAAACCGGTATCCACGCCATAGCGTCGGCCTTGCCAATCGACCTCCACGGTATGGGTGTGGCCCCCGATTCGGTCGTCGGCCTCGAAGAGGGTGATCTGATGGCGACGGTTCAACAGGTAGGCGCAGGTCAACCCGGAAATACCGCTGCCGATGATTGCGATGCGCATGTCTCAAGATTCCTTGGAGGGGCGTGCCAGGCGCCGGCCCAGGGCCAGCCGCCAGCGGGCGGGTAACTGTCCGAGCAGGCGCAGAACGGCGATGAAGGCCCAGGGAAATGCGATGTCCAGCGGCCGTGCCGGCAAGCGCCGGACGATATGCCGCGCCGCCCGTTGCGCTGACCAGCGCATGGGCATGGGGAAGTCGTTGCGCCGGGTCAGCGGGGTATCGACGAAACCGGGGCTCACCAGGGTGACGTCGATGCCTTCGGCGGCCAGGTCAATACGCAGGGATTCCACCAGGTAGCGCAACGCCGCCTTCGAGGCGCCGTAGGCGCCAGCACGTGGCAAGGCCAACCAGGTGACCGCGCTGCCCACTACCACCAGATGCGGGCGTTGGCCCCGGCGCAGCAAGGGCAAGGCCGCCTCCAGGCAATGGCTGGTACCGAGCAGGTTGGTGGTGATGACACGCTCGACGAGGTGGGTGTCGAAATGCCCGGATTCCAGGTATTCACAGGTCCCGGCATTGAGGATCACCACGTCCAGTGCCAACCATTCACGCTCGATCTGCTGGCAGACCAGGGCGACCTGGCGCGGGTCGGTCAGGTCGCCCGGCAGTGCCAGCACCTGGTCTGGATAAAGGGCCGCCAACGCCTGCAAGGGTTCTGTCTGGCGTGCGCTCAATGCCAGGTGATGGCCTTGTTCCAGCAACTGTGCCGCGAGGGCCGCGCCAATGCCGCTGCTGGCTCCGGTCAGCCAGATGCGGCTCATGCCAGCCTCCGCTTGAGCCAGCGGACCGCCGGTCCCAGCAACGGCAGGTGTTCGTAGAGCAGGGCGCCGGCGTCGAAGAAATCCTGGTGATGGTAGACACGGTCGGTCCAGCGCAAATGGCTGCAACCCTGCAAGGCAATGGGGGCGCCGCCTGCCAGGCGTGGGTGCCGAAAGTGCAAGGTCCAGCGCAGATAACCTTCACCGGGAGCGGCCTCATCGAACGCGTGGAAGTCGTAACGCACGTCATGGGCGTTGGCATACAACTGCGCAAAGTACTCGCGCAAGGCGGTCAGGCCTTCGATCCGGTGCAACGGGTCCTGGAAATGGATGTCGACGTTGTAGAGCTCATCGAGCTCGCCGAGGCGACTGGCGTCCAGCTTGGCGAAAGCCTGGGCGAAACGCTGGAGATAGGCGGACATGCTAGGCTCCTAAATATTGTACAGAAGATTATTTCTGTACAAGTTTTCGAAGCCTACTTCAGAGGTTGTACATTTGAAAGTTTTTTGTACAAGAAAATGCAAATTTGTACAATTTTAGTCGAGGCAAGAGCAGGGCGTCGCAAGCCCTGCTTTGCGTCTTGCTGGCTCCCGTTCTACTGGATCATTGCGCCCGGGCCTCGGCCAGGGTCGGATAATCCGTGTAGCCATGTTCTTCGCCTTGGTAGAAGGTCGCTGCGTCGGGTGTGTTCAACGCCTCACCCTGTTTGAAGCGCTCCACCAGGTCCGGGTTCGCCAGGAATGGCGTTCCGAACGCGACCAGATCCGCTTCGCCACGACCGATGGCATTGCCCGCACGTTCCGCGCTGTAACCGCCGTTGGCAATGTAGGGGCCGCCGAAACGGCGCTTGAGTTCGAGGAAGTCGAACGGGCCTTCACCCAGTTCCACGATGTGCAGGTAGGCCAGGCCATAACGGCTGAGCATCCTGGCCGTGTAGTTGAAGGTCGCCTGCGGGTCGCTGTCGCTCATCGAGAAGTAACTGAAGATCGGCGACAGGCGCACGCCGACCCGGCTGGCCCCGAAGACTTCGATCACCGACTCGACCACCTCCTTGAGGAAACGGGCACGATTCTCGACCGAGCCGCCGTAGGCATCGGTGCGTTGGTTGGTGCCGTCACGCAGGAACTGGTCGATCAGGTAGCCATTGGCGCCATGGATCTCCACGCCGTCGAAGCCGGCCAGCTTCGCGTTGACAGCGGCCTGGTGGAAGTCGGCGACCACGCCCGGGATCTCGTCGAGCTCCAGCGCCCGTGGCAGTTCATAAGGCTTGAGGCCTTCGGGGGTGTAGATCTCGCCATCGGCCTTGATCGCCGAGGGTGCTACGGGTTGGGCGCCGTTGACTTGCACCAGGGGATGGGACAGACGGCCCACGTGCCAGAGCTGCAAAAAGATTTGCCCACCCTCGGAATGGACCGCGTCGGTCACCTGTTTCCAGCCGGTGATGTGCTCAGGGGTAAAAATCCCCGGCGTTCTCAGGTAACCCTTGCCCTGGGCCGACACCTGGGAGCCTTCGCTGATGATCAAGCCGGCGCTGGCGCGTTGGCTGTAGTACTCGGCCATCAGGGCCGTGGCCGCATCGCCTGTTCCTGCGCGGCTGCGGGTCATCGGCGCCATGATCATGCGGTTTTTCAGGGACAGCTTGCCGACCTGGGCGCGGGACAGCAGAAGGTCGAGACCGATGTTGGTCATGATGTTCACCTCTATGGGATTCGGACAGTGGATCAGGGTTGAGTCGAGGAGCGGCTAGGCCAGCCGACCCTCTTGCTGCAAAACGGTGCCGATGCGCTGGATTTCCTTCTCGCCTTTTTCCAGTGCGGCTTTGCTGGTGTGCACGGAGTAGTAGCCCATCACCAGGTCGTGGGGATGCTTGACCGCCGAACCGAGCACGAAGGAGGTCGCGCCCTGGGCAACGATGTCGATGGCTGCGCCGGATTCTTCGAACACCACCATTTCCCCGGCATTGACGTTGCCGCCAGCGTCGAGGCTGCCGTCGTTGACCGCCAGCCAGGCAACGGTATGCCCAGCCGGTGGCGTATAGCGCCAGCGTTCCTGGTCTTTCAATTGCACAGCCAAGTAGTTCATGCCCGCCGGGGCTGCAACGCTGCTGCGAGCCGCGCCATGTTGGCCGAGCAACACCAGCGCCGGACCCTCCCGGCGGATAGCGGAGGGCGCCAGGTAGACACTGTGGGCCGGGGCATTCTCTTCATCGGCCGGCAGCGCGACCCAAAGCTGGAAGCCTTTGATCGGCGAGCCTTCCACTGGCCTGCCGTCATGCCATACACCATTGCCTGCGTGCATCCATTCCATGCCGCCGGAGGGCAACACGCCCGATTGACCGGTGGTGTCTTCGTAAGTCACCTGGCCGTCGATCATGTAGGTCAGCGTTGCGATACCGGAGTGGGGGTGCATGCCGAAACCTTTTGGCATGACGTTGTCCGTGAAAGCGAAGAGGTCGAGAAACACAAAGGGCTTGCAGAGTTGGCCGAGGTCGCCCGGGCTCATGAGGCGCGTGATCGGCCCGTGGCGGTTGCCCCGGGTGCGGTGGACGATGGTACGCGGTGGCGCTGCGACGATGCTGTTCATGGATGACCTCGGATTCTTGAGCGTTGGTGGCCTCGATGCGAGAAGGATAAGTGCCTGGCAATAGATTGATTAGTCGATACAATCGGATTGAACTCATCCAGAAAATGAAGGAATAGCGACCTGATGCTCGATCTGAATGATGTCGCACTGTTTGTCCAGGTGGTGCGCAGCGGCAGCTTTGCCGAAGCAGCCAGGCGGCTGGGCATGCCTTCCAATACCGTGAGCCGGCGGGTCCAGCAGTTGGAGGCGCAATTGGGGAAGCGACTGCTGCAACGCTCCACTCGCAAACTCACGCTGACTCAGGTGGGGCAGGGGTTCTATGAACGCTGCGTCAGCGCCGTGGATGGGCTGACCGAGGCGGGGCAGGAACTGATGAAGGGCAGCGATGAACCCAGTGGCCTGGTGCGTATCGCGGCGATGGCGGATTTCTTCGATTTTTTCCCGATGCAATGGGTGGCCGACTTTCTCGTCGCGCATCCTCGGGTGCAGCTTGATTTCGTGCTCAGCGATGCCAAAGTCGACCTGATTGCCGACCGTATCGACGTGGCCTTTCGCGGCGGTGCGCTGCAGGACTCCGGGTATGTCGGGCGCCAACTCATCAAGAACGAAGGTGATGGGATGGTCGCCAGCCCCGCCTACATCGCCAAGCGCGGTGCGCCGAGTTCGCTGCAGGAGTTGGCTCACCACGACAGCGTGGCCTTTGCCCATCCCAGCGGCTTGAGTCACTGGCGGCTCATCGGCCCGGACGGCACCGAGGAAGAGGTGCAGGTTCCCAGCCGCTTCAACGCCAACACCGCTCAAGCGTTGCGCAAGGCTGCCGTGGCGGGCCTGGGCATCGCCGTGCTGCCCTCGGCGCTGAGCAGCGTGGACCTGGACGCTGGAAGGCTGGTACGTGTGTTGCCGCAGTACGAGCGTATTGGCTTCGGCCTTAATGTGCTCTATCCGAGCCGGCGCCAATTGCCGCTGGCGGTCTCGGCGTTCATTGCGTTGGTGATGGAAAAGCTGGAGCTCAAGGCGTTTCCGGCGCGGTTGAACTGAGCTGGCCATTACGATCCGAGTCTGTGCCCACCGTTTGATCCTGGTTCAGCGAAGTGCATCGCAGAATCCGCGAATCGCTTCGCAGGCCTGGCGCAAGGACGCATCATCCAGGGCGTAGGCAATGCGAATGTAAGGGCCAAGACCGAACGCGCTGCCGTGTACCACTGCCACGTCTGCTTCATCGAGCAGCGCGTGAGCGACATCTTCATCGGTGTGCAGCACCCGTCCTCCGGATGAGGTCCGGCCGATCAAGCCGGCACAGGAGGCGAACGCATAGAAGGCGCCACCCGGGCTTGCACAGGCAAGACCCGGCGTGGCATTGAGCAGCGCCACCATCAAGTCGCGACGACGCTGAAACACGGCACGGCTTTCGCGAATGAAGTCCTTGGGGCCGTCCAATGCAGCCAAGGCTGCTTGTTGGGAGACTGAGCTGGCGCCCGAGGTCTGCTGCCCTTGGAGTTTTTCCATGGCCTCCAGCAGCCAGCGTGGCCCGGTGGCAAAACCGATGCGCCAGCCCGTCATGGCATAGGCCTTGGAAACCCCGTTCATGGTCAGGGTGCGCGAAGCCAGTCGTGGTTCGACTTGGGCAAGGGTATAGAACACCTGATCATCGAAGATCAAATGCTCGTAGATGTCGTCCGCCAGGATCAGCACGTGAGGATGAGCCAGCAACACGTCGGCCAGGGCCTGCAGTTCTTCGCGGCTATACACCGCACCGGTCGGGTTGGACGGCGAGTTGAGGATCAACCAGCGGGTCTGCGGGGTGATCGCCGCATCCAGCGCGGCGGGCGTCAACTTGAAGCCGCTGTCGGCATCGCAGGTGACAATCCGGGACTCGCCGCCACAGAGCTGGACCATCTCCGGATAACTGACCCAATAGGGCGCCGGCACGATGACCTGGTCCCCCTCGTCAAGGGTCGCGGCCAGGGCGTTGTAGATGACTTGCTTGCCGCCATTGCAGACCAGGGTGTCCTGCCAGGTGACGTCGAGGCCGTTTTCCCGGCGGAATTTGGCCGCCACCGCTTCTCGCAGCGAACGCACACCGGCGACCTGGGTGTAGCGGGTGTGACCCTGTTCGATGGCCTCGATCGCCGCCTCGCGAATGTGCTTGGGCGTATCGAAATCAGGCTCGCCGGCGCACAGCGAAATGATCTTCGCCCCCTGTGCGCGACGTTCGGCCACCCGGTCCATGATCCGATAGGTCGCCGAGGGTTGCGCACGCGCCAGGCGCCGATTCAGTCGTTGGATGTCGACGCTCATGCGCGGGTTCTCCACTCGGTCAGGTTCATCAGTTCCAAGGTCGAGCGGCCTTCGGTCAACGCTTGCATCATCTGGGCTTCCTTGTTGGCGCGGGCTTCGCCTTCGGCCAGGGTTCGTGCCACATCCGCCTTGGGAATGATGATCACACCGTCTTCGTCGGCCACCACCAGGTCGCCTTGGGCAACATGGGCACCGTTGAAGTTGAACGGCTGGCCCACCGACGGCGCGCTGGCCTTGACCGTGCCTTTGACCGAAATGCCGCGGGCAAACACCGGGAACCGGCGTCTTTTCAGCGCCGCGATATCCCGCACGCCACCATCGATGACCAGGCCGACCACGCCCGCTGTTTCAGCCGCCACGGTGAGCACTTCGCCCCAGTAGCCGGCGATGAAACTGCCCGTGCCCACGACCAGCACGCTGCCACGGGGTACGCGTTCCATGGCCAGGTGCAGGGCCAGGTTGTCACCCGGCGAGCATTCCAGTGGGTAAGCGGGTGCGGCGATGAAGGCACCGTCCCAGACCGGGCGGATCGCGCTGTCGACCGCGCAAGGCTGGTGGCAGGCTTCATACAGGGTCGAGCTGCCCAAAACCTTGGCCCGGGCGTGAAAATCCTTGGGGAACAGGAGCGTGGTCATCAGACTTTCCTCTGCAGGCTGTGGTAGCCCAGTGCGGCGCGGGCTTGTTTCAAGGTCTTGCCTTGGGCGACCAGGGCACGGATGTCGGCCTCGACCGATTCGATCTGTCGGGCGCAGGCCGCCACTTCCGCGGCCCGGTCACGGGGGACGATCACCACGCCGTTGGCGTCGGCGACCACGATGTCACGGGCACAGACCCGGGCGGTGCCGATGGACACCGGCTGGTTCACCGACTGCACCTGCACGCGGTCCTTGCCGGTGCGCATGAAGCGGCCTTTGCTGAAGATTGGATAGCCATCGCCCAGGGCCTTGTTCACGTCACGGCAGACACCGTCGATGACGGTGGCGGCGATCTGCCGCGAGCCTGCGTACTGGGTCATGATGTCGCCCCACACGGTGCAGTCGGTGCGGCCGCCATTGTCGATGACCACCACGTCGCCAGCAGCCACGTCTTCGATGAAGTCGCCCACCGTGCCCGGCGGAGTGCTGGCCGAGACGTATTGCACGGTAAATGCCGGCCCGACGATGACTTGGTTGTAGTTGTCCAGGGGCGCTACGCCGAGGCATTGGCCGGGCAGGCCGAGTTTGTCCAGTGCGTCGGAGATGCCTGGGGTGTCCAGGCCTTCGAACAAGGCGACCAGGCTTTTATCTTCAAAGTTCATCAGGAGTGCTCCACGTGGATGGCTTCGAACTGGGTGTCATGCATCACTTCGGCGACCGAGCGACCGCTGCGCACCGCCTCGACCATGCCGTCCTGGCGGCGGGCGATGCGCTCGCCCAGGTCGAGCACCTTGTCGATGTGGGTCTGGGGAATGAAGACGGTCCCGCAGTTGTCGGCAATGACAAAGTCGTCTTCGCTGACATCGACGCCAGCGACGGGGATGGTCACTGCCGCGTCGATTTGAATGACGCGGTTGCGGGCACTGACCATGGTCACGCCGCGGCCAAACACCGGATAGCCAATGGCTTCGCTGCCGTCGATGTCGCGGCTGAAGCCGTCGATCACCGTACCGCGCACCTGCTTGCCGACCGCGGCGTTGGCGAGAATGTCGCCCCAGCAAGAGACGCCTTCGATTCCACCTGCGATCACCAAGACGCGATCATCGCTGTCGATCTGCTCCACCACCGGGGTGATCAGGTGGACCGTGGGGACGTTGTCGGATTTAGCGGCCAGCAGCACGGTGCTGGCGCGGCCGACGATCTTCGGGCAATTCCATAGTGGGCGCAGCCCAACGGTGGCTCCCGGCAATCCGAGGAAATCCAGGGCGTCGGACACCGTGTTGGTGTCCAGCGCCGCCAAGCGATCCAGCAAACTCATAGCATTCATGGGCAAACCCCAAAGGTGGCGGAGGGGCCCAGTGTCGAGGAGGAAGTTTCATAGGTATATTACTGATCACGTAACCCACAGATACGCTGAACCTATGGATAGTCCATGATCAACTTCCGTTTGATTCGTCATCTCTGGCTGTTCCTGGCGGTTGCCGAGGAACAGAATTTCGGTCGTGCGGCCAAGCGCCTGGGCATGTCCCAGCCACCGCTGAGCGAGCAGATCCAGGTGCTTGAGCAGGCGCTCAAGGTCAAGTTGTTCGAGCGTTCGCGACGTGGGGCGCAACTGACCCCCGTGGGGGCGGCGATCCTGCCGGCGGTGCGTAAATTCGCCGATCAACTGGAGCGCCTGGAACTGGCCGTGGAAGAAGCCGTGGCAGGGCAGTCGGGCATGCTGACCATCGGTGCGATCTCCACCGCCATGTTCGATGTGTTGCCAGGGTTGATCGAGCAACTGAAGGCCGAGCATCCGCACCTCACCGTGTCTGTCCGCGAGATCGACAGTGTCGAAGCCGTGCCGGCATTGGAAGCCGGAGACATCGACCTGGCCTTCGCCCGGCTGGACGGGGACCTGGGGCATTCGATCAGGTCATTGCCGTTGAGGGAAGATCGCCTGGTGGTGGCCTTGCCCAGCGATCATCCCCTGGCTTCGCGGACAAGGATCAGCCTGTCGAGCCTGTCCACCGAGCCCTTGGTGATGTTTTCCCGCAAGGTCAGCCCGGTGTACTTCGATAACCTGATCGCGACCTGTCGGGCCAGCGGCTTTTCGCCTCGGGTACTGCATGAAGTGCGCTCCGTTGCCTCGCAAATTGCCTTCGTCAGCTATGGCCAGGGCATTGCGCTGGTGCCGGCGTCGTTGAAGAAAATGGCGCCGCAGAACGTGGTGTTCCGACCACTCAGCCAGAAGCTCAACGTCGTGACCACCGCCGTGGCCTGGAATGCCGGACGGCTCAATCCGCTGGTGGAGGAGGTGGTGGCACGTTTGCAGGGGCGGGGACGAACAGAGGGTTGATCGATAGGTTTGGCATATCAAGGCAATCCCGAATCAGGAATTTACACAACCCTGGATTGCCCCGACATTGCGAGCCTGATTGCCGGCAATGCGTCCTGGCATACTCTGTTCACTCAAGGAATGACTCACGTGCCCCCAGTCGAAATGTTCTCTGAACTGAAACTCCCTCTGACCGTGGAGGGTGTTGCGCTGAACGTCGCCACTCTGCGGCGTGAGGGCGAGCGTGCCCCTATCCTGTTCCTGCATGGATTTGGTTCGACCAAGGAAGACTATGCCGACATCGTGCTGCACCCGGCATTCAATGGTCATCCGTTTGTCGCCTATGACGCACCGGGTTGCGGCGAAACCCAGTGCGCCGACCTTTCCCGGATCAGCATTGCGTTCCTGCTGGAAACGGCCTTGCAGGTACTGGCGCATTTCGACATCGAACGCTTCCATCTGGTGGGCCATTCCATGGGCGGGTTGACCGCACTGATGCTGGCCCATCACTTCCCTGGCCGGGTGCTCAGCTTTGTCGATATCGAAGGCAACGTGGCCCCGGAAGACTGTTTCCTCAGTCGACAGATCGTGGACTATCCGAGCGGTGATCCCGAAGCGTTTTTCACCGCCTTCATCGAGCGTGCCCGCCACGCGCCGGCCTACGCGAGTGGTCTCTATTCGGCGAGTCTCAGGCACAAGGTCCGCGCTGGTGCCGTGCCGGGGATTTTCCACTCCATGGTCGAGCTCTCCGACAATGCCGACCTGATGGGCAAGTTTCTCGGCTTGCCGTGCCCGAGGATGTTCATGTTCGGCGAGCAGAATGCCTCGCTGTCCTACCTGTCGCACCTCCAGGCCGAAGGCATCCGGCTGGCGCCGATCGCCGATTGCGGGCATTTCCCGATGTACTCCAACCCCGTGGCGATGTGGCAACAGATCGCCGATTTCCAGGCCAGTGTCGTGGCGGAATAAGCCCGTTGTACCGCACCTCGCCACAAAGGCATTCCCTCTCCAGGATGTGGGTGTCAGGGGGGCGCGCCTACCGCGTGCATCGACCTTCTTGCCACACTGCCAAACCGCTCTTGTGGCGAGGGAGCTTGCTCCCGCTGGCTGCGCAGCAGCCTAAAAGCTGAGCGCAATCCGCCTGAAAGATCTCGGTAACGGGTCTGGGGCCACTGCGCAGCCCAGCGGGAGCAAGCTCCCTCGCCACAAAGGCATTTCCTCTCCAGGATGTGGGTGTCAGGGGGGGCGCCTACCGCATGCATCGACCTTCTTGCCACACCGCTAAACCGCTCTTGTGGCGAGGGAGCTTGCTCCCGCTGGCTGCGCAGCAGCCTAAAAAAGCTGAGCGCAATGAGCCTGAGAGACCTCGGTAACGGATTTGGGGCCGCTGCGCAGCCCAGCGGGAGCAAGCTCCCTCGCCACAAAGGCATTCCCTCTTGCCACAGGTTCCGCATGTCTCAGGTCCAAACAAGACTCGCCTTGTTCCCTTGGGCATCACGCTCGGGCAGTAGCCCATTTTTTTCCTTCCCAGCAACGACAAAAACCCTCGTTTCGCAAATCCCCGCCTGCCAACACAATCGCCTCGACACCTCATCCCGATAACCGCAACCGCAGAACAACAAGAAAACCGAACCCGAGGCGGCGCCCTGCCGGCCTGAATCAAACCTAATGCCGGAAGTGCACAGACATGCCCGTTGAAACCCTACGCATCGATACGCTTGTTATAGGCGCCGGCCAGGCCGGCGTGGCCATGAGTGAGCACTTGAGCCGACAAGGCGTGCCTCATCTTGTCGTGGAGCGCAGCCGCATTGCCGAGGCCTGGCGCACGGCGCGTTGGGATTCGCTGGTGGCCAACGGGCCGGCCTGGCACGACCGCTTTCCGGGGTTGGAATTCGAAGGGCTCGACCCGGATGCCTTCGCGACGAAGGACCAGGTGGCCGATTACTTCGAAGCCTATGCCCGCCAGTTCAACGCACCGATCCGTACTGGCGTGGAGGTCCGGGGCGTCGAGCGCAATATCGGCCGTCCGGGCTTCACCGTGGAAACCTCCGACGGCCTGATCGAAGCGATCCACGTGGTCGTCGCCACCGGGCCCTTCCAGCGGCCGGTGATTCCACCGATTGCGCCGGACATGGCGACGGTCACCCAGCTTCACTCGGCTCAGTATCGCAACCCCGGGCAATTGCCCGAGGGGGCTGTGTTGGTGGTGGGCGCCGGGTCGTCGGGGGTGCAGATCGCCGATGAACTGCAGCGCGCCGGCAAGCAGGTCTATCTCTCGGTGGGGGCCCACGATCGTCCGCCCCGGGCCTATCGCAACCGCGATTTCTGCTGGTGGCTGGGCGTGCTGGGCGAGTGGGATGCGGAGGCGGTCCAGCCGGGCAAGGAGCACGTCACCATCGCGGTAAGCGGTGCCCGTGGTGGTCATACCGTGGATTTTCGCCGGCTGGCCCACGAGGGCATCACCCTGGTGGGGCTGACGAAATCGTTCAATGGCAGCGTGGTGACCTTTGAACCGAATCTGGCCGAAAACATCGCCCGCGGCGACGAAAACTACCTGGCGCTGCTGGATGCCGCCGACGCCTACATCGCCCGCAACGGCCTGGACCTGCCGCTCGAACCGGAAGCTCGCCACCGGCTGCCTGATCCGCAATGCCTGACCCAGCCGATCCTGGAACTGGACCTGGTCGCCGCCGGCGTGACCAGTGTCATCTGGGCCACCGGCTACTCGGTGGACTACAGCTGGCTGAAGGTCGACGCCCTCGGCGCCAATGGCAAGCCTCGGCATCAGCGTGGCGTTTCCAGTGAGCCGGGCCTGTATTTCGTCGGCTTGCCCTGGCTGTCGCGACGGGGCTCGGCGTTCATCTGGGGTGTCTGGCATGACGCCCGGCATATTGCCGATCACATCGTGAAGCAACGCATTTACCTCGCCTATCAAGATGCCGCCCAGCGCCAGGCCCCGGCACTCGACAGCGATTCACACCGTTCGAAAACCAGTCTCACGGGAGTTCGTTGATGCCGACTCACACGCGTATTCGCATGTTCAATACCAAGGACACCTACCCGAACCAGACGCTGGACAACGACCTGTGCCAGGCCGTACGGGCCGGCAACACCGTCTACGTGCGCGGCCAGGTCGGCACCGACTTCAACGGTCAATTGGTGGGCCTCGGCGATCCTCGCGCCCAGGCCGAGCAGGCCATGCGCAACGTCAAGCAATTGCTGGAAGAGGCCGGCAGCGACCTGAGCCACATCGTCAAGACCACGACGTACCTGATCGACCCGCGCTATCGCGAGCCGGTGTACCAGGAGGTCGGCAAGTGGCTCAAGGGCGTGTTTCCGATCTCCACCGGCTTGGTGGTCAGTGCCCTGGGCCAGCCGCAGTGGCTGATGGAAATCGACGTGATCGCGGTGATCCCTGAATAAGGAACGGAACATGACCTTTTCCATCGTTGGACGCTGTGCCGAAACCGGCCAGTTGGGCATCGCCATCAGTTCCTCGAGCATTGCCGTCGGCGCCCGTTGCCCCTGGTTGCGCGCGGGCGTCGGCGCGGTGTCGAGCCAGAACATTACCCTGCCGGCCCTGGGCCCGCAGGTTCTCGATGAACTGGCGGGCGGCCTGGCGGCGCAAGCGGCGCTGGAGCGGACCCTGGCGCGCAACGGCTACAGCCAATACCGGCAAGTGGCGGTAATCGATGCCGAGGGCCGCACGGCGATTTTCAGCGGCGAGCATACCCTGGGCACCCACAACGCAGTGGCCGGTGAGCAATGCGTGGCAGCCGGCAATCTGTTGGCCAACGCTGGGGTGATCGAAGCCATGGTCACGGCCTTCGAGCAGGGCGGTGGTTGTCTTGCGTCGCGTTTGATGAGCGCGTTGCAGGCCGGGCTGGTGGCGGGCGGGGAGGCCGGGGCGGTGCATTCGGCGGCGCTGTCGGTGGTCGATGACCTGACCTGGCCCATTGTCGATTTGCGGGTGGATTGGGCCGAGGAAAATCCCATCGGCGAGCTGGAAAAACTCTGGCTCGCCTATCAGCCGCAATTGCAGGATTACCTGACCCGCGCGCTCAACCCGACCCTGGCGCCGAGTTATGGAGTGCCGGGTGATGAGTGAGCTGCGCAGTCGCGCGCTGCTTGCCGAACTGGTGAGCTTTGCCACGGTCAGCCGCGATTCGAACCTGGCCTTGATCGAGTTCGTGCGCGACTACTTGCAAGGGCTGGGTGTGAACAGCGAGCTGATCTATAACGCCGAGCGAACCAAGGCCAACCTGCTGGCGAGCATTGGCCCGGCGCTGCCCGGTGGCGTGGTGTTGTCCGGGCACACCGATGTGGTGCCGGTGGACGGGCAGGCCTGGACGGTCGATCCGTTCTGCCTGACCGAGATGGACGGTAAATGGTTCGGGCGCGGCACGGCAGACATGAAGGGTTACCTGGCCTCGGTGCTCGCGGCGGTGCCGGTGTTCTTGTCCAGCCCGCTTCGGCGACCGGTGCACCTGGCGTTTTCCTATGACGAAGAGGTGGGTTGCCTGGGCGTTCACAGCTTGCTGGAGGTGTTGGTTCGGCGGATTGCGCAACCGGCCCTGTGCCTGATCGGCGAACCCACCGAACTCCAACCGGTGCTGGGCCACAAAGGCAAGCTCGCCATGCGTTGCCATGTCAAAGGGGCGGCTTGCCATTCGGCCTATGCGCCTTACGGGGTCAACGCCATCGAACAGGCGGCGCGCCTGATCGGGCGGTTGGGCGAGATCGGCGCGCAATTGGCCGAACCCTCGCGGCACGACCCGCGCTTCGACCCGGCGTTTTCCACCGTGCAGGTCGGGGTGGTCCACGGCGGCACGGCGCTGAACATCGTCCCGGCGGACTGTCGTTTCGATTTCGAGGTACGCGCCTTGCCGGATTTCGATCCCCTCGTGGTGGCTGAGCAATTGCAAGGTTATGCCGAGCAGACCCTGCTGCCGGCCATGCAGGCGGTGGCGGGGGATACAGCGATCCGCTTCGAACCGTTGTCGGCCTACCCGGGCCTGGCCACTTCGCCGGACAGCGCGGCCGCCCAACTGGTTGCACGGCTGTGTGGCAGCGACGCGTTCGGCACGGTCGCATTCGGCACCGAAGGCGGCCTGTTCCATCAGGCCGGGGTGCCGACGGTGGTCTGTGGCCCCGGCAGCATGGACCAGGGGCACAAGCCCGACGAATACGTGAGCGTTGAACAAATGGCCGCCTGCGACCGCTTGATGGGTCGGCTCGCGAGCTATCTCTGTGAACCCAATGATTGCTGACCGCAAGGTGCCTGAGGAGGACGATTTCAATGGAAGGAGATTCCTCGCGGTCAGCCAGGCGACACCCATGAACAGGCCGACAAGAGCCTTTGCTGTAGACCTTGCCGCCCGTATTTACGGTCACTTTTGAGTCCCGTCACCGGCTCGTGCGGGCGAGCCGGTATTTTCGAGGAACCGCTTCATGTCCAGATCCTTGCGTTGCAATATTGCGTGTGCCCTGGCGTTGCTGAGTACCAGTGTCCTGGCCGCGCCACAGAGCCTGACCGTGATTTCCTTCGGCGGCGCCACCAAGCAGGCCCAGGACAAGGCCTACTTCCAACCTTTCAATGCCAGCGGTGCGGGAAACATCGTGGCCGGCGAATACAACGGTGAGTTGTCGAAGATCAAGGCCATGGTCGCCGCCGGCCACACCAGTTGGGACGTGGTCGAAGTGGAGAGCCCCGAGCTGTTGCGTGGTTGTGAGGAGGGGCTGTTCGAGAAGCTTGACCTGGGGCGCCTGGGCGACCCGGCGAACTATGTGCCGGGAGCGCTCAATGAATGTGGGGTCGCCACCTACGTCTGGTCGATGGTCCTGGCTTATGACCAGAGCAAGCTCGCCAAGGCACCCAAGTCCTGGGCGGATTTCTGGAACGTGGCCGAGTACCCGGGCAAGCGTGGCCTGCGCAAGGGCGCCAAGTACACCTTGGAAATCGCCTTGCTGGCCGACGGGGTCAAGGCGCAGGACGTGTACAAGGTGCTGAACACCCCGGAAGGCGTGTCCCGGGCATTCGCCAAGCTCGACCAGATCAAGCCGAACATCCAATGGTGGGAAGCCGGCGCGCAACCGGCGCAGTGGTTGGTGGCGGGGGACGTGGCGATGAGTGCGGCCTACAACGGGCGTATCGCATCGGCGCAAAAGGAAGGCATGAAGCTGAGCATCGTCTGGCCGCAGAGCCTCTACGACCCGGAGTACTGGGCCGTGGTCAAGGGCACGCCGAACAAGGCCCTGGCCGAGCAGTTCATTGCCTTTGCCAGCCAGCCGCAGACCCAGAAGGTGTTTTCGGAAAACATCCCTTATGGGCCGGTGCACCGCAAGACACTGGCGCTGTTGCCGACGGCGGTACAGGAGCAGTTACCCACCGCCGAGGCCAACCTGGCTGAAGCCCAAGCCGTGGACGCGGAGTTCTGGGTCGACCATGGCGAGGAACTGGAACAACGCTTCAACGCCTGGGCCGCTCGCTAGACATATCCCTTGTGGCGAGGGAGCTTGCTCCCGCTGGGCTGCGCAGCAGCCCCGACACCAGGCGCCTCGGTGTATCAGCCTGACCGCGTTCGGCTTGCATGGGGTCGCTGCGCAACCCAGCGGGAGCAAGCTCCCTCGCTACGGGGTTGGTGTTTTACTTACAGGCCGGGGCGGGCAGTTGTGTCTGGCCTGCCGTGGCTCAAGGCAGCCATTGCTTGAACTGCTCCTTGCAATAGTCGACAAACAACTGCGCCGGTTTGGTGAGGTGCGCGCGCTTGAGCCAGCCTGCCACCAGTGCCGAACCGGTCACGTCCTCGGCGATGTCGACGCACACCAGGTGTTGCCCATCGTAGGTGCAGGTGGAGTGCGGGCGGGTCACCAGTACGGCAAAACCAAAGGACTGGCCGACCATGCCCCGCACCATCTCGATGGACGGCGAGCTGAAGACAATGTTGGGCGTCAGGCCCAGCTCCTCGAAGATGCTCACGAAATAGGTGCGACTGGGCTGCACGTCCAGCAGGATCATCGGTTCGAGGGCCAGGTCGCGCAGCGATACCTGGGCCTGGTCGGCGAAGCGATGCCCCGCCGGCAACAACGCGTAGGGGCGTTGCGGCGCCGTCAGCGCTTCGGTCTCGATGGTACTGTCGAGGTCGTGTTCATAGAAAATCGCCAGGTCGAAACGCCCCCCCGTGAGGCCTTGCACCAGCTCCTGTTGCTCGCCATCCTGCACGCGGATTTCCACCCCCGGGAAGCGCTCGCGAAAGCCCGCGATCAGCCGCGGCAGGTAGAGTGGGGCGACGGTTTCGAAACAGCCGATGTCGATCTGCCCGCTGACCACATCGTTATCGGCCAGCGCGTTCTGCTCGAACTCCCGGGCCATGCGCAACAGCTCCTGGGCCTTGCGATAGAAGCGCGCGCCGCCGGGCGTCAGCGATACCCCCTGGGCGTGATGCCGAATGAGCAATTGCACACCGAAACTGTCTTCCAAGCCCTTGATGGCGGAGGCGATCGACGGCTGGGCGATGTACAGCTTGCGAGAGGCTTCGGCGACGCTGCCACATTCGACGGTGGTGACGAAGTACTTCAGCTGACGCAAGGAATAGGACGCCACGGCACACCTCGATCCGGATGATTTCTGCCTACCTTACCTTGTGCACGGAGGCTGGTGGGCGAGCATTGATACGGATTTTGCTGGGCAGTGACGATATTCAGGCTGGCTTGGTGAAGAGCGCCGGAAAAAAACGCCTGCCCAAGGATCGTTGGCAGGCGTCTGGGAAAGACCGGCGCAGAAAGGAGGGACTGGCCGGGGGGCGGAAACGGGTTTCAGGCTACCGGGATCAACGGGTCGGCGGCGGCCAGGGCGGTTGCGCGATCAGCCGCGGGCGGGTAGATCCACACCGTGTTGATCTGGGTCTTGAGCTCCTTGGCTTCCTGCCCGACCAACTTGAGCTGGCGATCCCAGCCTTCGGTGTACACCCCGCCCCAGGCACCCAGGTCCAGGCAGGTCACATACTTGGGTTGGCTGTAGGCCATCGGCGCGACGCCCAGCAAGTCGGCCGCGACGTTGTTGCCGGCATAGCGGCCCAAGGCGATGGCGTGCTGGCAGGACATCGCCGCATAGTTGCCCAGCGTGTCGGTGGCGGCGTAGGCCACGTCACCGCTGGCGAATATGTCGTTCTGGCCCAGGACTTTCAGGTTGGCATCGACGTGCAGGCGACCCTGGCGATCGCGGGTAGCGGGTACCTGCTGGGTCAACGGACTGGCGCGGAACCCAACGGTCCAGATCACGGTATGGGACTCGATACGCTGGCCGCTCGACAGGGTGACGCCACCGGCATCCACCGATTCGACCGAGGCGTTGAGAATCCACTCGATACCCAGGTGTTCGGACGCTTCGACAATGGATGGGCTTATGCCGTCGCCCAACGCTGCGCCAATCTGCGGCCCGCGATCCACCACGATGACCCGGATGTCCGCATCCTCGCCGAGGACGGCGCGCAGGCGTGCGGGCATTTCGGTGGCGGTTTCGATCCCGGTAAAGCCGCCACCGGCCACCACCACGGTGTTGCGGGCCGGGCTGTCCGGCAGATTTTTCAGCGACTTGATATGGGCTTCGAGACGGCTTGCCTGCTCGATTTCATCAACGTCGAAGGCATGCTCGATCATGCCCTCCAGGTCGGGGCGAACCAACTGGCTGCCCGCCGCGAGCACCAGTCGGTCATAGCCCAGGGTGCCCTGGGTACCGAACACATCCACATAGCCCACCCGTTTGTTGTCGACATCGATACTGCTCGCCGAGCCTTGTACGAATTTCACGCCGACCGCGTCGAACAGACTACCCAGCGGCGCAGCCATGGTGTGGACGTCCGGCTCGTAGAAACGAGGACGAATGCGCAGTTCAGCCTGGGGGGCCAGGACGCTGATCTCCACGTCATGACGATCGTGTTGGTCCAGCAGCCGGGCCGCGCTCAATGCGCTCCAGACCCCGCCGAAACCTGCGCCAACAACCAGAATACGTTGTTTCATGATGAGCTCCCGAAGACAAAATCGATACGTTGAATTGTTTAACTGTTTCAGCGTGACCGTGTCGCGAAGTACTCCAAAATCGCCTGGCTGCAATGAGTTGCCATCGAGCACATTCAGTTTCGGTTCGCTGTAGGGAAGCTTATTGGCAGGACCTGTTTTTGACACTTCTACATAAGGTCATCGCGCCTATGCCTGGGTAGGGGGGATCTATACGAAGGTATGAGGGCGCGACGCAGTCAAGCAGACCGGGCCAGTACCGATTCGATGCAGGCGATCAATTCGGCGCAGTCGAAGGGTTTCGGGAAAAACGCCACCGGCTCGGGCGTACCGGCGCTGATACGGGGGGGCACGCCAGGGTATCCGGTGATGAAGATGATCGGGGGATGAATGCCCAGGGTCGATAGTCGATCGTACATCTGAATGCCCGTCATGCCAGGCATTTGAATATCCGATATCAGGCACGCCGTGTTTTCAAGTTCGCTGGAAGATAAAAAATCCAAGGCGCTGGCATATGTTTTAACCCGATATCCGTGGGAGCGTAACAAACCATCCAATGCAATTCGAACTGACTCATCGTCATCAATGATTGAAATGATTGCAGTGCTGGACATGTCGATACCTGGAGTTTGATATCAGGTAGCCATAAAGGCGCCCGTGTCACTGCAAGATACGCTGTCCAATGGCCCCGCCAAGTATACGTGTGTATGAACTTTCCAGCGTGTCGCGGGGCAACGACAGGGAGGGAACCTCACCGGAATGCTTAAATCGCTGCCCGCAGTTCACGTGGCGACAGGCCATAGTGTGAGCGAAAGCGCACGGCAAAACGTGAGGCCGAGGCGTAACCGCAGGCACCGGCAATTTCACCGATGGGACGAGACGTTGTTTGCAACCATTGCAATGCTGTCGCCAGTCGAACGCCCTCCAGAATGCCCCGGAAACTGTCCCCCTCATTCGCCAGTTGGCGACGCAACGTCGACTCACCCAGGTTAAGTTGCTGGGCAACGCTCGCCACCGTCCAGTCTCTCTCCGGGCTGCCCATCACCATCTGCTGCACACGTTCGCAAATTGGATCGTTGCGACCCATCAGCAGGGGGCCGATCTGGCCACCAAGGCACAGGCTCAGAAGAACCGCTTCCCCATAGAGCGTGCGTAATGCGTCCGGCGCGCTCCCATTGATAGCGGCCAGCAGCTGATTCCATGCCTGTGTTGTGTGCTTGTCCAGAGGGACGCATAGATCGGTCTTCAGTGCACCGCGACGGCTCATGATCTGTTGGCTGTATCGGCTGCTGAAGTTACGCAGTGTCGAGAGGGGAAAAGTGATCGCATCGGCGATGTAGTGACCGTGAGGGCCGGGGAAGTTCGAGATACCAAGCTCGCGTCCGGCCGGCATCAGAATCAGATGTTGCGGCCCCGCGCGCATCTCCCGGTCATCCCATTGCAACAGTTTCTCCCCCTGTCGCACTCGACACAGGGTGGTCACGAACACCGGTACCCTTGATAAGGTAAGGGGCTGTCGCGCCTGTATGACACACGCATCGATAATGTTTTCCCGGTGCTGTATGCCGTCACAAGGGCGCATCGTTTTTAACGTCCGTAAGTTGAAGTGATCGTCGCTTTGGCCAGGACGTTGGCATTGAGCATGTACCCAACCAAGGCGCCACTGGCCTCACCGTCGAGTGGCAGTTTATCGACTTTCAATGCCCATACGGTGAATTGATAGCGATGGGGCTTATCCCCTACAGGTGGGCAAGCCCCGCCAAATCCTGGCTGGCCATAATCGGTTCGCCCTTGTACTGCACCGGCAGGCAGGTTCGCTCCCACTCCACTTGGCAAGCTATTGGTAGAAGTGGGTAAGTTAACCACCGTCCAATGCCACCAACCGCTACCCGTCGGGGCATCGGGATCATAGACCGTGATCGCGTAGCTTTTAGTCCCAGCGGGAGCGTTTGTCCAGGAAAGCTCAGGGGACGTGTTGCCACCTTCACAACCGAAGCCTTGGAACACTTCGCGGCTGGTCAGCGGACGGTTGTCAGCAATATCCCGGCTGGTCAGTGAGAAGTCGGCAGCGTATCCACTGAATGCTACGGCCATGGTGAGTGCAGGCAGGATTGACCTGATGTTCATCGTGATTCCATCTGGGGCTTGAAGTGAAGCTCGAGTCTAGGATGAACAAAGAGTGGTTACTGTGCCGAAACGCTCGGCCAAAGTGCCGAAATGCTCGATTGACTATCGGCCTGTGTCAGCCAGACGCCATTCCAGCACCTGGGCCATGCGCACCAGATCAGCAAACGAGTGCGCGCACATCTTGCGCATGGCCTGGCCACGGTGAATCTTGACCGTGATTTCACTCAAACCCAGTTCCCCGGCGATCTGTTTGTTCATCAGGCCTGACACCGCCAGCGCCATGACCTGCCGCTCCCGGGGCGTCAAGGTGGTGTAGCGGTCAAGCACTTGCTGATGGCCGCGTTCGGCGTCGCGCCGCTGGCGGTCCTGGTGATGGGCGGCGGTCACGGCGTCGATCAGGTCTTGTTCGCGGAACGGTTTGGAGAGGAAATCCACGGCACCGGCCTTCATCGCCCGCACGGTCATGGCGATGTCACCGTGACCGGTCATGAACACAATCGGCAGTTGAACGTTGGCTGCAGCCAGCTCCCGTTGGCAATCCAGGCCGCTGGTGCCTTGCAGGCGCACATCCAGGACCAGGCAACTGGGTTGCTCGGGCCTGGAATGGTTCATGAACTGCGCGACCGAACCGAACAGATGGACCTGCAAGCCGATGGAACGCAGCAGGCTGCCGAGGGATTGGCACAGCGGTGCGTCGTCATCAACGATATAGACGATGGGGGCGTTGTCGATAATCGGGCTTGAGGGCTGTATGGAGGTCATTGCCCGCTTCCCGACAGAGCGGTGCACGTGAGCCGCGGCAGCGCGAACCTGAACGAGGTGCCTTGGCCGACCTCGCTGGTTGCCCAGATCCTGCCGTCATGGAAGTCGATAATGGACCGGCAGATGGAAAGGCCCATGCCCAGGCCGTTTTCCTTGGTGGTGAAAAACGCATTGAACAAGGACGGCAGGTCCTCGGGGGCAATGCCGGTTCCGTGGTCAGTCACCTCCAGCAGCACTTCGTCACTCTCGGTCCAGGTGCGTATGCGCAGGGTTCGTGCGTGTACCTTGACCCCGTCCATGGCGTGACAGGCATTGATGATCAGGTTGATGATCACTTGCTGCAGTTGCACCCGGTCTGCGCTGACCTGGCCCTCGGTCGCTGCCAGGTCCACCTTGACCCGGACTTTATGATGAGCCAGTTGCTGCTGGACCAGGTTCAGGGTCTCGCGGACGATGTCGTCCAGTCGCTCGGGCTGGCGCAACGGGTCGCACTTGCGCGACAGCGCCCTGATACCGCTGATGACCTCGCTGGCGCGACAGCCGTTGGCGACGATTCGGTCGAGGCAATCCAGGGCTTCCCCGAGATCGGGTTGCGGGCGTTTGAGCCAGCGGCGACAGGCCTCGCCGCTGCTGGTGATAGCCGTCAGTGGCTGGTTGACCTCGTGGGCAATGGACGCGGCCATTTCCCCCAGGGAGGTCAAGCGAGTGACGTGGGCCAGTTGGCTCTGGGCGCGAAACAACGCGTCTTCGGCCTGCTTGCTGGCAGTCACGTCCATGAGTGCGCCGAGATACTGGAAACGGCCATGCTGGACGAGCAGGGGGCTGGCGATCATATGGATGTGCTTGATGCGCCCATCAGGCATCAGCAGCCGCAGCTTGACCTCGATCTGCGGTTCGCCAGCGGCGGCCTGTTGGAAAATCCCGCGTGCCAACTCCAGGTCTTCAGGATGGGTGCGCTCCAGCATCATCGACACCGTTGGCGTCTTGCTGGGCGGGTACTCGAAAATCCGTGCCGACTCCTCCGACCAGGACAACGCTTGTCGATCACCGCGAAAGCCCATGCTGCCGGTCTGGCTCAGGCGCTGGGCGCCGGTCAGGTAAGCCTCGTTGTGCCGCAGGCTGTCGGAAGCCTGCTTGCTGCGCAGGGCCAGGAAAGCAATGGCGGACAGCGCGGTCAGGCAGCGGAAGAAGCCGGTGGTCGATTCCCAGCGGTGATAGCCGCCGTTGTAGAGGAACATCGCGGTGAGCAAGCCCATGCACATCAGCGCGACGGTGATCACCAGATTGATGGAGAACAGGTTGGCGGCCATCAACAACAAGGTGATGTACAGCAGGGTCGGCGCCAGGTCGGAATGGGTTTCGGAGTTGATGATGACAATGCCGCAGGCCACCACCAGGCCCACCGCCCAGCCGAGGGCGTTCACCAGTGGGTGGGTGCTGATCCCCATCGACGGTCGAGGCCCGCTCTGGCTTGGGCTGTATCGAAGGCTGTCATAGACGTTCTTGAGCATCGCGGAGGGTAGGGGCACGCTGGCAGACCTTTGGTTTTTTACGTGGTCTCGCTCTGGGATGTCGGGGCGACAGAGCATCGGTTCGTATCTTAGAAGCGCCGCTTTGCCTGAGGTAGGACATAAAACCCTGAAATCCCGCCAAGCCGTGCCAAGGAGAGGGGGCCGCTGCGCAGCCCGGCGGGAGCAAGCTCCCTCGCCACAAAGGCGGTGTTCGCCTGGGCCTGGATATATACCGAAGTATCGATGACGTTGCCCAAAGGGTGAGTCGAGTGTCCCCACGTACAACAGACCTGGCGCGCCTCGGGGATTACGCTTTCAACACCTCGTCGCCGTAGGCCTTGATGGAGGACGCAGGCGATGTTCTTGTCCACTCCCGACTCAATGGCCTGGCGCCTGAGGCGACGACTATGATGAACAGAAATGACCTGCGTCGTGCTGACATCAATCTGCTGGTGGTCTTCGAAACCATGATGCACGAGCGAAATGTGACCCGCGTCAGCGAAAAGCTGTTTCTCGGCCAGCCAACGATCAGCAGTGCCCTGGCGCGCTTGCGGTTGATGTTCGATGATCCCTTGTTCATCCGTTCGGGGCGGTTGATGGAACCGACCTCCCGGGCGCGGGAAATCTTCTCTAACCTGTCCCCGGCCCTGGACGGCATCGCCGCCGCCTTGAGTCGCTGCCAGGCGTTCGAGCCGGCCACCAGCGAGGCGACCTTCCATATCGGCCTTTGCGATGACGTCGAGTACGCCCTGCTGCCGGAGCTGTTGCGACGCCTGCGGGTCGAGGCACCGGGCACCACCTTGGTGGTGCGCCGGACCGATCAATGGCAGGTCTCCCAGCTGTTGGCCAGTGGCGAGATTTCCCTGGGCATCAGCCCGACGCTGGAGCTGCCGGCCAATGCCCGGCGCAAGACCCTGCGGCCGATTCGACCGATGCTGTTGCGCGCCGATTCGCAGCCCGGCGAGCTGACCCTGGACGAATTCTGCCGTCGGCCTCATGCCGTCGTATCGTCCATGGGCAATGTCATCGACGATTCAGACCGCGCGTTACGCCTGATGGGCCGACAGCGCCGGGTGGTGTTGACCGTGCCGCAGTTCAGCGCCTTGCCCGTGCTGTTGGCCCAGAGCGACATGATTGCCATCGTGCCGGATTACGTTGCCCAGGCGATGGCCGGGGTGACCGGCATGCGGGCGCAAGCGGCCCCGATCTGCTTGCCCCGGCACGAGCTTTCCATGGTCTGGCGCGGTGCTTCGCACAATGATCCGGGGGAGCGTTGGTTGCGTTCCCGTTGCTGCGCGCTGCTGGCCGAACAGGTCGACCCTCAGGAGCAATCCAGGCGAGTGGCCTGACGGACAGTTGCGCAAGGGTTTCGCACTCAGCGAGAAAACCGGCTGCGGTACTCCCGGGGGGATATCGAGAGATGGCGCTGAAACGTGTGGCGCATTCGTTCCTCGTCACCGAAACCGCAGGATCGGGCGATCTGGTCGATGTTGCGCGGGGAGTCTTCGAGCATTCGACGCGCGGCTTCAAGGCGGAACATCTCGATGGCTTTGGCCGGGGTTCGGCCGGTCTGGCGTTTATAGACCCGGGCAAAATTGCGCGGGCTCATCCTGGCCTGGCGGGCCAGCCGTTCGACGGTGAGGTTGTTGTCGCCCAGGTGCTCGGAAATCCACACGTGCAGTTCATCGAAGCCGGCGCTCTCTTGCATCTGCAATTGCAACAGTTGGCTGAACTGCGCCTGCCCGCCGGGGCGCTTGAGAAACACCACCAGCTCACGGGCCACCTGCAAGGCCACATCGCGACCACAGTCGGCTTCGACCAATGCCAGGGCCATGTCGATGCCGGCACTGACACCGGCCGAGGTCCACACGTTGCCCTGCTGGATGAAGATCGCATCGAGGTCCACCTCAACCGCTGGGAAACCGCTCTTGAGCATCTCGCACATGGCCCAATGGGTGGCGGCCCGGCGTCCGTCCAGCAAGCCGGCCTGGGCCATGAGAAAGGTGCCGCTGCACACCGATGCGGTGCGCCTGGCCTGGACCGAGGCCTTGCGCAGCCAGTGCACCAGGTCGACACAGTCGATCATCGCCTGCCGAATGTCCGGTGCACCGGGGACGATCAGCGTGTCGATGAGCGTCCCGTCGAGCTCATGCAGGGCACGGGTGTCCACGACCAGGCCTTCGGCGCTTTGCATCAACCCGCCAGCCAGGCTCGCGGTGTGCATGGCGTAGCCGGGCAGGCCGCGCTCGGTCATGGCTTTGGTGGCGGCCCAGAACACGGTCTGGGCCCCGGTCAGGTCCAGCAAACCCATCTGCGGGTAGGCCAGGAATACCAGGGTGCGCGGTTGGGAAACGGACTCGGCGGCGATGCCGATATCCAGGCTCATCTCGTTCATGTTCGCTTCGCGCAGGTGTTCGTCAGGGGAGGTCTGCAAGGTTATCAAGGGAACGTACCCGTGAGGGCGATTTCATGGGCTCGGATGCCGAACATTTAGGTGCTATTGATATGCTATTAAGGTATTTAAATTAATATTCTTATAGCTTTAAAGTCGTTGCCTTCAGTCTTTCACCTACTGTGAGGTTCATCAGACCATGGCTTTCAAGCGTTCTGCGCGCACCTTGTTGGTTTCCCTGGCGGCCACTGCGCTGCTCAATCCCTTGGCCCACGCCGAGGGCAAGATCAGCATCGCCCAGCAATTCGGTATCGGCTACCTGATCCTGGATGTGGTGCGTGACCAGCAGCTCATCGAGAAGCATGGCAAGGCCCAGGGCCTGGATATCAAAGTGGACTGGAACAGCATTTCCGGCGCGACGGCGATGAACGAGGCCTTGCTGACCGGCGCCCTGGATGTGGTGTCGGCGGGCGTTCCGCCGATGCTGACGATCTGGGATCGGACCCGCGGCAAGCAGAACGTCAAGGCCATCGCCTCGTTGGGGTCGATGCCCAACTACCTGCTGACCAACAACCCGAACGTGAAGAGCCTCAAGGACTTCACCGACAAGGACCGGATCGCTGTCCCGGCGGCGGGTGTCGGATTCCAGTCGCGCACGTTGCAGATCGAAACCGCCAAGGTGTTCGGCAACGATCACTTCAAGAAATTCGACGACATCTCGGTCAGCCTTCCGCACCCGGATGCGACGGCGGCGCTGATCGCCGGCCAGTCGGAGATCAATTCGCACTTCTCCAGCCCACCGTTCCAGTACCAGGCACTGCAAAACCCCAATGTGCACAAGGTGCTCAGTTCCTATGATGTGCTGGGCGGGCCGGCGACGTTCAACGTGCTCTACACCACGGAAAAATTCCACGACGAAAACCCCAAGACCTACAAGGCGTTCTACGATGCCTTGGTGGAGGCGCAAGGCATCATCAAGGCCGACAAGCCTGCCGCTGCCCAGACCTACATCCGCGTAGAACAGTCCAAGTTGCCGCTGGCGCTGGTGGAAAAAATCGTCAACGACCCCGAAATCGACTTCACCGTCGTTCCGCAACGCACCTACATCTATGCCGAAAAACTGCATGAACTGGGCGTGTTGAAAAACAAGGCCGACAGCTGGAAGGACTATTTCTTCGAAGAAGCCCATGCCGACGCCGGCAGCTGAATCCGGGCCGGTTATCCGTTTTCGGCACAATTGTACGACCGGTCCACGGGGCGGAATGGAACTTGCCTGAGCTTTGACCCATAAGCCCTGGAATCATCAAAGGTCGGGTCAATGAACAATGACAACATGGCGCAGCCAGCGGTCTCGTCGGATGGGTTGCCGATGCTGCCGATCAATCGGTTCCGTACCACGGACATCGACGAGCACGCCCGCAACATGGGGGGCTGGCAGGTCTGCTATGACCAGTTGACCCCCGGTCGCTTCGACGGCGAGTTGATCGAGTTCCGCTCGGATTGGATGCAGTTGGTGCGCGACCGCTCTAATCAGGCCCTGACCAAGCAAGGCATGGCCTGGGAGGGTGCCATCACCTTCAGCGTGCCGCTGAGTGCGGATGGGCCGGTCTTTTGCTCCGGGCACCCGATTGTCGAACCCAGCCTATTGGTCGCCCATGGGCATAACCTGCCTGAGTTGCGCACGCCCCAGCATCTGGATCTGCTCGGTGTCGCCATCGACGAGCAGGCGTTGGAGCATGTGCTGGAGCGACAAGGCAGTCGCTTTCGAATTACCGATCTTCCCAAGTGTTACCGTCTTGGCAACTCGACGCTGCCCGCCGAGCTTGCGGCGTTGTTCGATGAGCTTGAAGGGGGCGAGCAGGGGCGTGATTCGTTGCTGGGGTACGAGTCGATTCGCCGGGGCCTGCGGGACACGGTGATGTTGCACATACTGGAACTGGTGGCGCCGGACGAAGCACCGCCGCTCAGTCCCACGGCGCGCAAACGCATGGTCGACCGCGCCCGGGAGTACGCCCTGTCCCATGTCGATGAGCCGCTGTCGATCCTCGACCTGTGCAATCACATCGGTGCCAGCCGACGCAAATTGCAGTATTGCTTCCAAGAGACCCTGGGCATCAATCCGGTGGCTTATCTGCGGGCGTTGCGCCTCAATGCGGTGCGCCGTGAGCTGCGCAATGGCGATCAGGTGCTGGGTGTGCAGGAGGTGGCGGCACGCTGGGGGTTCTGGCATTTGAGCCGGTTTTCCAGTGATTACCGAACCCTGTTTGGCGAAACCCCGTCACACACCTTGCGTCGCACGCATCTGTGCTGAAAACGGATAACGGCTGACCGGCCGGCTCCCTAGGATGACCCCAACACCACATGGTCGGAGGGGCATTCGATGTACCAAAACAAAAAAACAAACGTCTGGCACTGTACGTGGTTAACCCTGGGGCTGATCGGTGCCTGCACCGCTGCCCATGGCACCGAAAACGGCGCGCCGACCACGGCGGTCGGGGTCTATGATTTCGGCGCGGGCATGATGCCGCCGGCCACGCCCTTTGGCACCGTCGGCCTGCGTACAGCGTTCTATTCGGCCAACGTGCAGAAGGATCGCCACGGCAAGTCTGTGGACAACAATTTCTCTTTGGATGTCTTGTCCATCGGCGTCGCCTACATGCGCATGACCGATTACACCGTGCTGGGTGCCAAGTATGGCTTCGGCGCCGTCGTGCCGTTCTTCCAGATGGACGCGTCGCTGCAGGTGCAGACGCCTGTCGGCCCGCTGGACCTGGAAGCCGATCCGTTTCGCATGGCTGACATGCAGGTATTGCCGGTGATCCTGCAGTGGACGCTTTCGCCGAACCTGTTCGTCAATGCCCAGTTCCAGATCCAGGCCCCCACCGGCGACTACGACAAGGATCGCTTGATCTCGCCGGGTCTCAACCACTGGACCTTCTCGCCGATCCTCAACGCCACGTACATCTCCGACAGCGGCTTCGAGGTGTCTTCGAGCTTTGAAGCCGACATCAACACCCGCAACCACGCCACCGACTACAAGAACGGCGTCGAGTACCGTCACGAATTTGCCGTGGGCCAGCACGTCGGGCCATGGACCTTGGGCGTGGGCGGGTACTACTACCGTCAGTTCACCGATGACGACGCGCCGGGGCTGGAAACTGGCAATCGCGCCCGGGTGCTGGCCGTCGGGCCGGCGGTGAGCTACTTCAAGCCCGGCATTCCACCGGTGTGGCTGCATGTCTACAAGGAGCTCGATGCGCGCAACCGCGCCGAGGGCTATACCGCGGCGCTGCGTATTTCCCACAGTTTCTAGAAGGGGCTCGTCATGAACCAATCAAGTTCCGTTTCAACGGCGGCCACCCCGTCGCGCCAGGCCAGTTGGCGCGAAGGCGGGGTGCTGATGCTGGGCAGCAGCCTGACGATCATGGGCGCGGTGATGGTCACGCCCATCCTGCCCCGGTTGGGTGCCGAATTCGGTCCCTTGGAACCGCGCGCCGATCTGCTGGTGCCGTTGGCGATTACCGGTCCGGCCCTGGCGATTGCCGTGTGCGCGCCGTTGGCTGGCTGGTTGGCCGACCGGGTGGGACGCAAGGCGTTGCTGGTGATTGCCACGGTGCTCTACGCCTTGCTCGGCGCCTTGCCGGCCCTGCTCGATAGCCTGCCTTCGATTGTCGGTGTGCGGCTGTTGTTCGGGTGCACGGAGGCGGCGGTGATGACCTGCTGCGCGACGCTGATCGCCGACTATTGGCAGGGCGAGGAGCGACTGCGCTACGTCAACCGGCAGGTGGTGACCATCGGCCTGGTGGGGGCGCTGTTTTTTGTGGTGGGCGGTGTGCTCGGGGAGCACTCGTGGCGGGCGCCATTCCTGTTGTATCTGCTGCCACTGCTGCTGGTGCCGGCCATGATGAAAGTGCTCTGGGAACCGCCGGTGGCGAAGCGGCAGAAGGTCGAGCAGCGCGTCGATGAGTCGGCTCCGGCCAAGGTCGCCGTGCTGCCACTGCTGGTCGGCTACCTGATGATCCTGGGCGGCATGGTCTTGACGTTCATCATGCCGATCCAGGCGCCGACGCTGTTGGTCAGCTTGGGCATCACCTCCAGCACGATGATCGGCCTGGCGGCGGGACTGAGCCTGTTGGCGACCTTGGGTGGTTCGCTGATGTGGCCGTTGCTGCGCCGTCGTTTCGGCATCGCCGGTTGCAACGCATTGTTGCTCGGCCTGATGGGCCTGGGGCTGTGGTTGCTGATGCGCGGGCAAAGCTACAACGCTGTGCTGGTGGCGGTGTTCATCCAGGGCCTGGGGGCCGGGTTGCTGGTGCCCAACGTGATGGCGCCGGTGATGAATGCCTTGACCGCCAGCACCCGCGGCAGGGGCTTGGGCGGGTTTACCTCGTGCCTGTACATCGGCCAATTCGTCAGTCCGCTGGTGGTGGCGTTGGTGGTTGTCTTCGCCGGTGACCTGCGTCACGCCATCCAGTGGCTGGCCCTGGCCAGTTTTGCCTTGGCACTGCTCTGGGTCATTGCCGGCCTGCGCGCACGGGGCCAGGGGCAGGCGAGCACCGTCGGATCACATCAATCGTCGTGACATAAGGAATCTGAAACATGGGTATGCAAGACATCCACCATTTGATGGACAGTGAAGACGCCACGGCGCTGGCTGAGTGGGTCAGGCGTGGCGAAGTCCAGCCCGGCGAATTGTTGGAAACCGCCATCGAGCGGCTGGAGCGGGTCGAGCCGCAGCTCAATGCGGTGGCCGAGCGCTTGTACGATTCGGCCCGGCAAGCAGCGCGCACGCCACAGGTTGGCCAGGGCCTGCTGGCCGGTGTGCCGACCTTGATCAAAGACCTGTTTTCGCCGGTCCACGGCGCGGCGATGACCAACGGCTCGCGTGCACTGGGCGACTTCCGGGCGGATTTCGAATCGGAAGTCGTGACGCGCCTGCGCCGTGCCGGATGCCAAGTGATGGGCACCAGCACTTCGCCGGAGTTCGGCACGTCGTACTCCACCGAGTCCGCGCGCTTTGGTGCCACCCGCAACCCTTGGAGCAGCGAGCACAGCGCCGGTGGCTCCAGCGGCGGCGCGGCGGCGTTGGTGGCGGCCCGCGTGGTGCCGTTCGCCCATGGCAACGACGGCGGCGGTTCATTGCGGGTGCCGGCGTCTTGCTGTGGTGTGTTCGGGTTCAAGCCCAGCCGTGGCCTGATGCCGTCGGGGCCGATAGTGGGCGAGGGCTGGGCGGGGATGGGCACGCCCCATGCGATTACCTTGTCGGTGCGTGACAGTGCGGCGCTGCTGGACGCCACCGCCGGGATGGACCTGGGGGCGCCCTATGCCGCGCCGGTCCAGGCGTTGCCGTATGTGATGGCGGTGCAGGCCGATCCCAAGCCGTTGCGCATTGCCCTGGTCGAACAGCTCGGCCCTTGGCCTACCGCGCCGCAAAGTCTCCAGGCCGTGGGCGAGGCGGCCCGGTTGTGCGAGGCCCTGGGGCATCGTGTCGAACCGGTGAACCTGCCGGTGGGGTTGCTGGAGTTTCTCGACCACGTGTTCACCATCATTGGCGCCAGCTCTCGTCACTATGTCGACCTGCTGGGCCAGATGCGTGGGTTTGCCGTGCAAGCGGAAGAACTGGAGGTGCGCACCCGGATCATCTTGCGGGACAAGGGCAACGTCAGTGGCGCCCAATATGCCGCGGCAGTGGAATGGATTCATGCCCTCGGCCGGCAGTTGGCGGTGTTCATGCAGGATTACGACGTGATCCTGACCCCGGTCCTGACTCGCGAGCCGGTGCTGATTGGCGAGCTGGACCTGCAGGATGTGTGCATGAGCCTGGATCAACTGATCGAGCGCTACCACAGCTATTCGCCGTTCACCGCGCTGTTCAATGCCAGCGGCCAGCCGGCGATGTCAGTGCCGTTGTCCTGGAGCGCCAATGGGTTGCCGATGGGGGCGCATTTTGCCGGGCGTTTTGGCGAGGAAAACACCTTGCTGGCCCTGGCCGCCCAACTGGAACGCGCCCAACCCTGGCGCGGCCGAGTCCCAGCGGTCAACGCCTGCCGGCGGTGAAAACTGTGGGAGCGGGCTAGCTCGCGAAGGTGTTGTGTCAGTCGGCATCATCGTTGCTGACGCTCCGCTATCGCGAGCAAGCTTGCTGCCACAAAGGGGATTTGTGGTGGTTGTGGATGCCTTGGACGACCCGGAAAAAACTGTGGGAGCGAGCTTGCTCGCGATGGCGTAGTGTCAGTCGACATCATCATTAACTGACGGTCCGCTATCGCGAGCAAGCTCGCTGCCACAAAGGGGATTTTGGCTGGGTAGGGCTCTGGGGTGTCGCTCCAGAGCCCTTTTGTTGCTCAGTAGCGGATCATCACCGATTTCAGTTCGGTGTAGTCGTCGATGAATGCACTGCCGAATTCACGGCCCACCCCGGAAGACTTGCTGCCACCAAAAGGCACGGCCGGGTCGAGCAGGGTGTGCATGTTCACCCATACCGTGCCCGCTTCGATGGCGGGGACCATGCGCAGGGCCTTGCCCAGGTCGTTGGTCCAGAGGCTGGCGCTCAGGCCGTAGGGTGTGTCGTTCATCAGTTCCAGCAGTTCCTCCTCAGTGTCGTAAGGAAAGAACGTGGCGATCGGGCCGAAGGTTTCTTCGTTGAGCAAGGCGTCGTCGCGGCGATTGGCGAGGATGATGGTCGGCTCGACGTAGCAACCCGGCCCATCGATCAGCTTGCCGCCGTGGATGATGGTGTTGTTCTGCGCGCGGGCCTTGGCGAAGAATTCCGCGAGTTTGTGCTGGTGCTGGCGGTTGGTTACCGGACCGAATTCGGTGCGTTCGTCCAGGGGCGAGCCGATGGTGAGTTTGCCCAGGCGCTGGGCCAGTTTGTCCATGATCGACTCGATCTGCGAACGGTGGACGAAGAACCGTTCCGCCGCCGCGCAGATTTGTCCCGAATGCAGAAAACCCGCCTCGATGATGCCGTTGACGGCCACCTCGGAGTCGATGTCACGCAGGAACCCCGCCGCATTCTTCCCGCCCAATTCCAGGGTTGCCCGGGTCAACCCGGCCCCCATGGCGGCCTGGCCCACCGCCAGGCCGGTGGGCACGGAACCGGTGAATGAAACCTTGTTGGTGCCCGGGTTTTCGATCAGCCCTTTGCCCACCTGGCCGCCGCCCGTCAACACATTCAGGGCCCCGGCCGGCAGGCCGGCCTCCATGGCCAGTTCGGCGATGCGCAGAATGGTCAGGGGGGTGAACTCGCTGGGCTTGATGATGACGCTGCAACCGGTCACCAGGGCTGAGGCCAGTTTCCAGATGGCGATCATGGTGGAAAAATTCCACGGCACGATACCGACCACCACCCCAACCGGTTCGCGCAAGGTGAACGCGGTGTAGCGTTCGCCAGCGAAGGAGGGCAACGAGGGCGTGATCGTCTCGCCATTGATCTTGGTCGCCCAGCCGGCGTAGTAACGCAGGAAGTGCGCGGCCTGGTCGACTTCGAAGGCCCGCGAGATGTGAATGATTTTCCCCGACTGGCAGGTTTCGATCTGCGCCAGCTCTTCGCGGTTGCGCTCCAACAGGTCCGCCAGCTTGAGCAGCACATGGCCGCGCACCGCCGGCGCGGTTTGAGACCACTGCTTGAAGCCGCGACGGGACGACTCCACCGCCGCATCGATATCGCTGGGGCTGGCGTCGCTGACCTGGGCGATGACCTGGCCGGTGGCGGGGTTGACCACGTCCAGCGTCTGGTGGCTCTGGCTTTCGACATAACCTCCGTCGATGAACAGGGCGTGGCGTCGACCGAGAAAGGCTTCGACCTGAGGCAGCAGGGCAATATCGCTCATGAGGGTTTCCTGATCGCGAACAAGGGAAAGCCCGAGAGTAATCCCGGCACGACCGCCCGGCTTGACTGTGCCTGCCGCGTGCTATGTCTGTGGCTGCCAGCCCGTGGGGCTGGCAGCCAGGAGCAAGGCCCGTGCAGGCAGGGACAAGCCAGCCTGGCCGGTTTGCGACCAGATCCGGTTTCGACTTGATAGGCAAAGGGGCGGGCGATGTTTCTCCAGACCAACAAACAGAAACTGGCGTTGATCGCACAGGTGCAGCGTGTGCTGGCCGGCGAAACGGAGGGCACGCCGACGCTCGACGCTTATCCGCCACTGCGGACCGTCCTTGAGCAGTATGCGCGGCAGATGGCGAACACCACTGCGCAGTTGCACCAGGCCGAGGCACAGGTGGAGGCGCAAACCCTGCGCTGGCAGCACAGCGAGCAGGCGTTGCACCAGGCTCGCCAGCAATTGGAGCAAGCCCGCGAGCGCGAGCAGGTGCTTGAGCGTCGTCTGGGCGAACACGACCAGCAGCTGCAGCAACATCGCCAGGATGCGCAGATCTGGGAGCTGCTGCAGTCGACCCTGACGGAAGGTTGCTGGGACATTACCGTGGTCGACGGTGATCTCCAGCACCCGGCCAGTGCCATGCGTTTTTCCAGTCAGTTCCGGTCGCTGCTGGGTTACGGGCCCGACGACTTGCCCGATGGCTGGGATGCCCAGGTTGGCATCACTCACTCGGATGACCTGTCAAAGATCATGGCCATTTTCGACCGGGAGATCCTCGGTCCCCAGGGCAGCGGTGAATATGTCTTCGAATACCGCATGCGCCACAAGCGCCGGGATTACATCTGGTGCCGCGAGCGCGGGCGGGCGGTACGCGACCCGCACGGGCAACTGGTCCGGGTCATCGGTGCGGTGCGTGATATCAGCGATGAGCGCTCGGCCCAGTCCACCCATCAGCGCATGCTGGAGCAGAACCAGGTGACCTACGCCCAGATTGCCACGGTGGTAGGAGTGATCAAGGGCATCGCCGACCAGACCAATCTGCTCGCCTTGAACGCCGCGATTGAAGCGGCCCGGGCCGGTGAGGTCGGGCGCGGCTTCTCGGTGGTGGCCGATGAGGTGCGCAAGCTGGCGCAAAGCACCCGGCAGGCGACCCATCAGATCCAGACCATGCTGCACCAGCACAGATAAACAAGGTAATCGCTACCCCGTAGGAGCTGACGAGCGGAGCGAGGCTGCGATCTTTCCCCCGGCACTTGAGTCCCAAGGGAAAGATCAAAGGATCACAGCCTGCGGCAGTTGGCTGTCAGAACGGAACCGCCACCACCAACTGGCTGTAGACGTTGGTGCCGTTGCCGCCGACCTGATTGCCACCGTTGTCCGCATCCTTCTGCGGCTTGTACAAACCTACCAGCGGCGTGACGATCAGGTGTTCGTTCACCGCCCATTCCACATACAGGTCCAGTTCCTGCGCGTCGAGGTTCAACGCTTGGCGGCCGTGCAGGGTCTGGTAGTCGAAGAACAGCGCACCAAGGGTCACGGTTTCTGCGGGTTTGAGCTTGAGGCCGACGTGCTGGATGGCGGTGTTGCTGTTGAACGGGCCGGCATAGTTGCCCGCCACTTCACCCTGGAACCAGGTGCCATAGCCGCGGCTCTGGCCGTTGAACATCGAGTCCCAGTCTTTGGAATAACGGCTGTAGCGATAAGTCAGGTCCGGCGTCCAGGGCAGGTCGGCGAAGGTGTAGCCGGCTTCGGCGTACCAGGCTTTCTCCGGGCCCGCGTCTTTGTCCTGCCAAGCGTACTCGAAGGCGAAGTGGGCATTTTCGATGCCAGCATTGCCGGCGCCGCGCAGGCTGTAGATGTCCATGCCTTCGCGTTGCTTCTGGAAATCGCTGGCGTAGCGGTCATCGACATCGATGCCATGGATATAGGTCAGCCCCAGGGTGCCAGGCGCCGCGGTGTATTCCAGGGTGCCGGCAGCCATTTCGGTGTTGGCCTGGGCGCGGTTGTCGGATTTGAGCCACATCAGGCTGCCATGCACGCCTTCCTTGCCGCCCAGGCGCAGCACGGCGGTCTCGTCGAAGGCATGTCGGGCCGCCAGGTAATAGGCGCCACCGCGGTTGAACTCGCCATCGGCCACGCCTTTGCCCAGGTTCAGGCCATCGTCGTTGATGATGAAACCATCGCCGAGGGTAATCACTTGGCGGCCGTAGGACAGGTCGACCCCGTCCTTGCCCAGTGCCGGGAACAGATCCCCCGAACGCCAGCCGGCAAAGGCTTCGTCGAACTTCGTGGTGCGTTCGGAGCCATCGCTCAGGCCGGCCGCATCGCCGTCGCCCCAGCTTCCGGAGCTGACCAGGTTGGCCGTCCCGTAGACACTGCCCAGGCCGCCGAGTGTCTGGTCGATACTCAGGCCATACTTGATGAAGCCTTCGCGCCAGCTCGAACCACCGGCGGTGCCGTCGTAGTTCTTGCGGCTGTTGAACAGCCCGTAGACAGCCAGGAAGTTGCCGGTGACGGTGGTGTCTTCGTCGGCGTAAAGCTCATAAGCGTGAGCCGATGAATCGGCGACCAGCAGGGCGATGCCCAAGCCGATGGCATTGCGCAGCAAAGGTGTACGGCGTGTGTGCTCCATGGTGGATTCCCCAGTGTGATAGGACAGCAGAGCGCGCATTAAAGGGAGCGGCACCCGGGGAAGTCTTTCACCTGCCTGCCATGGAGTTGATCCAGGCCGCCAGCGTGGCAGCGTTGGCAGGCAGCAACAAAACCGGCGGCAGACACGGGCAAGACGCCCGGGGCGGGGCGGCGCAGAGTAAGGCTGCACGCAACGCCGTTTCGATCAGGGACCGGTTGGGGAAGGCATGATCGCCGGCTCCTGGACGGCTGTGGCATCCATACTAAAAATCCGCTTTCGAGGATCTGCACGATGTCGATCAATGACAGGCTCACCGAGCACTTGAACCGGGGTTCGGTGGGTTTTCCCACTGCGTTGGCCAGCACCATTGGCCTGATCATGGCAAGCCCCGTGATTCTCACCGCGACCATGGGCTTTGGCATCGGCGGCAGCGCCTTTGCCTTGGCGATGCTGATCGCCGTGGTGATGATGCTGGCCCAGGCGACGACGTTCGCCGAGGCAGCGTCGATTCTTCCGACCACCGGCTCGGTCTATGACTACATCAACTGTGGCATGGGGCGTTTCTTCGCGATCACCGGCACCTTGTCGGCCTATCTGATTGTCCATGTGTTCGCCGGTACCGCCGAAACCATCCTGGCCGGCGTCATGGCCCTGGTGAACTTCGAACACCTCAACACCCTGGCCGAATCGGCCGGCGGTTCCTGGTTGCTGGGCGTGGGGTTCGTGGTGGTGTTCGGGGTGCTCAATGCGTTCGGTGTCAGTGCTTTTGGCCGGGCCGAAATCATCCTGACGTTCGGCATGTGGACCACCTTGATGGTGTTCGGCGTGTTGGGCCTGATCGCCGCGCCGGCGGTGGAGCTGGAGGGCTGGTTTGGCGCGTCCGTGGTGGGCACCGATCTGGTCACGGTGCTGTCGCTGGTGGGCATGGCCATGTTCATGTTTGTCGGCTGCGAATTCGTCACGCCGCTGGCGCCGGACCTGCGCCACTCCGCCCGGACCATGCCTCGGGCGATGATGCTGGGCTTGTTCAGCGTTGCCACCTGCATGTTCATCTACGGCGCGGCGATGAAGCGCCAGGTGGAAAACGTGTTGCTCGATGCCACCAGCGGCGTGCATCTGCTGGACACCCCCATGGCGATTCCACGGTTCGCCGAACAGGTCATGGGCGATATCGGCCCGATGTGGCTGGGCATTGGTTTTCTGTTTGCCGGTGCGGCGACCATCAACACCCTGATGGCCGGCGTGCCACGGATTCTCTATGGCATGGCGGTGGACGGCGCGTTGCCGAAGGTCTTCACTTATCTGCATCCACGCTTCAAGACGCCGCTGGTGTGCATCCTGGTGGCGATGCTGATTCCTTGCCTGCATGCGCTGTGGCTGGGCGGCAATCCCGACAACATCATGCACCTGGTGTTGGCCGCGGTGTGCGCCTGGAGTTTTGCCTACCTGTTGGTGACCGTGTCGGTGGTCAGCCTGCGGATTCGTCGCCCTGATCTGCCGCGGGCCTATCGCTCGCCGTGGTTCCCGTTGCCACAGATCCTGTCCAGTGTCGGCATTCTGCTGGGCATGTGGTTCATCACCCCACCCGGCATGAATCCGGCGGACATCTACGTGCCCTTCGCGGTGATGCTCGGTGGCACCGCGGCGTACGCCTTGTTCTGGACCCTGGTGGTGCAGAAGGTCAATCCATTCAAGCCAGCGTCGGTGGAAGACGTGCTGGCCAAGGAGTTTTCCCATGAGCCAGGGCAACCTGCGGGCGAGTTTATCGACCCTGCTGCAAAAACTGTCTGAGTTGTTCGGCACCCAGCGCGCCCCGGCCGGTTATCGGCCCGGGGTGACCCTGGAGCAACTGCGGCGCAACCTCGCATTGGCACGATTCGAGGTCGCAGGCCCGGCCATGGCCACGGTAGTTACCGACGACGGCAGCTTGCACTTGGAGATCGTCGAACGCACCGAGTCGCAGTTGTTGATGCACTTGGTGATGACCGAGTTCGTCCTGCGCGTGCCTGCTTCCCGAGAGGGCACGGCACGCCTGGAACTGCACCACGGCGGGGCTCTGCGGCGCAGCGGCATTCGTTGCCGGCAGCGGGACGGGCGCAGTGACCTGGCGGCCCGGTTGCAGGCGGCCGTGGAGACGGATCCTGCGTTGTATCAGGCTCTCATGCCGCTGGATTTCAAACGGCTGCGCATCGATCTGCAGGGGCGCCAGTGGTGCGTGCGCCTGGAACACATGGGCGGTAGCGAAGTGGTCAATCGCATGCCGGCCTTTCGACGTTACATCCCGTTGAGCCGCGAGCAGCGCGGCGCCTTGCTGGCAACCTTGAGCGGCCTGCAGCGGGTGCTGGCAACGCTCTGATCCTGTTGAGCTGTCCTGGCATCATTCCTGCTACTGCTCTGGCGATCAGGTACTTGTTGCGCGTATATAGATAACATGTTAACTATTGCCGCACAAAAACAAAAAGCCACTGCGGAGAATGCCATGAGCATGCAACAGGTTGGGCAGGACGGTCTGGACATCTGGAACCGGGATCTGCGGGCGACTTGCGGCCACTTCGATACCGAGCTGGCCTTCAATCGCGCCTTGTTCATTGGTGAGGTGTCGAATTTCCATCGGGGTGGCCTTGCCCTCGCGAACCTGCGCACCAACGCCGGCAGCATCAAGCGTCACTCACCCAGCGCCGATCACGATGATGACCAGGATTGTCTTCTGGTCAGCCAGCGCAGTGGTTACTGCCGCATTACCCAGAACGGTCGGAGCATCCAGTTGGCGCCCGGTGAGTTGTTGTTGATGGACTCCGTTGGCGCGCTTGAGATCACCCCGTTCGGCCTGATCGAGCACGCGGTGCTGTCCTTGTCTCGCCAGGACGTGTCGCGACAACTGGGCGGGGAAACCAAGACCTTTGGCAAGGTTTCGTCCAGCAAGGCGTGTGGACGGATGCTGCATGTGCTGATGGACCAACTGTGCAAGGACACACCGGACGGCGAGGGCGCGGCGGGCGAAGGTGAAGCCTTGCAGAGTGCCTTCGTTTCACTGTTGGGCTCGGCCCTGGAACAGGGGAGCGATGGCCGTGACGAAGGGGTGGCCTTGCAGGGCAGTCACTTGCGCAGCTACGTGCAGAAGGTCATCGACGAATCACTCACCCAGCCCGGCCTCAGCCCGGTGGGCCTGGCCAATCGACTGAATATTTCGGTGCGGCATCTGTATCGTTTGTTCGAAGAGCAGGATGACAGCGTTTGCCGCTACATCCAGCGGGCCCGCCTCAAGCGCAGCGCCGATGACCTGACCAACCCGTTCCTGCGGGACGAGTCCATTACTTCGATCGCCTACAAGTGGGGCTTTACCGATTCGGCGCATTTCAGCCGTTCGTTCAAGAAGCAGTTCGAACTGTCGCCCAAGGAGTTTCGTTCCAGCCGTTTGCAGGTGGGGCAGGGGGTGGCTTGAATGAGGTCGTCGTTGACTGGACGGTCGCTATCGCGAGCAAGCTCGCTCCCACAAAGGGATTTGTGCTGAACATGAGTTTTGTGGGTGACACTGGAAAGTGTGGGAGCGAGCTTGCTCGCGATGACGGTGGTCCATCCACCCTCACCGCAAGCTGACTCTCCCACTCAGGCTCAAACCTCCGGCAACGTCGAACCCCCATCGACCACCAACGTCTGCCCGGTCACATAGCTGGCCAGGCTCGACGCCAGGAACAGCATGGCGCCGGCGATGTCGCTCGGTTGGCCCAATCGACCCAGCGGCACCCGGCGGGCAATGTCCTGGTTGACTTCATCGTCGCCCAGGTTGGCCATGGCCGGTGTCGCGATCATGCCCGGCTCGACCCCGTTGACGCGGACATTCTCGGCCGCCAGTTCCAGCGCGGCGTTGCGAATGAAACCATTGACCCCGGCCTTGGAGGCCGCGTAGTGGCTGAGCCCCGGATACGCCACCCGCGGGCCGGTGACCGAGGAGGTCACCAGCACGCAGCCTCGGCCCTGGCGCCGGAACATCGGCAGCGCCGCCTGGGTCAGCCAGAATAGCGCCGACAGGTTCACCGCCAGCGTTCGCTCGAGCATCGCCGGGGTGATCTCGGCGAACGGCGTCAACGGAAAATACCCGGCGTTGTGCACCAGGGTATCCAGCCTCCCCAAGCGCTGTTCCAGCGCGCTCATCATTTCGAAGATCGCCGTCGCGTCGGCCAGGTCAACGCCCACCGCCTGCACCTGACAACCCACGGCCGTCAGTTCGTCGGCTACCGCCTCGGCGCGGGCCAGGCCCAGGTCGGCGATGACCACGCGTGCCCCGCGCAGGGCAAACGCTTCGACGATGGCCCGGCCGATGCCCTGGGCGCCGCCCGTGACCAGTACGGTCTGGCCGCTGAAATCCAGATCCTCAGACATCGCTGGCCTCCATCCGGCTGAAGGCCAGTGTCGGCACGTCGACGATGCTGGAGCCGCCATCGGCCACCAGCGTCGCTCCGGTGATGATCGACGCATCGGGCGAGGCCAGGAAGCGGCAGACGTTGGCGATTTCCTCCGCACTGGCAGCCCTGCGCAACGGCACGTCGGCGCAGACCCGGTCATAGGCCTGCTGCAACGTTTCGCCATGGAACTGCATCAATGCCTGCATTTCGTCATCGGCCATGGGCGTGCGAACCCAGCCTGGGCAGACCGCATTGACCCGTACGCCGTGAGGCCCGTAATCCCTTGCCAGGGAGCGGTTGAGGCCCAGCAGGGCGTGCTTGGCGGTGGTGTAGCCGCACACGTGGGGGCCTGCCGCCAATGAAGCGATGGAGGCGATCAGCACAATATTGCCGGCGCTTTCCTGCAGCAGTGGCAGGCATGCCCGGGCGCTGTAGAAGGCGCTGTCGAGGTTGCTGCGCAGGGCCGCTTCCCAGGCCGATGGCTGAGTCTCAGTGGCGCTGCCCATTCCCAAGCCACCGGCACAGGCGAGCAGCACGTCGAGTCGGCCATGACGCGTGCGAATCTGCTCGACGAAGCCGTCCCAGGTGTCTGGACAGGCCGCGTCGCCCACCAGCACCAGGCCGCCGATGTCCTCGGCGAGTGCTTCCAGGGGCTCGCGACGGCGGCCGATCAGCACCAGGTTGGCGCCTTCGGCGGCATACAGGCGGGCGCAGGCGGCGCCGATGCCGGTACCGGCACCGGTGATCACTACGGTACGTGATTCAGGCATCGGGATACTCCGTCTGATTGAGCACCTGGCAGTAGGAACTGACCGGGAAATTGGAAAACTCATCGAAGGACTCACCGGCATAGCCGAAGATCTTGCCGTCACTGCGGTGCTGCTGCAGGTCGATCAGCACCAACCCCAGGGTCGGGATGATCTTTTCTCGCCACACGAACAGGTACAACTGATCGGCGATCTTGTAGGTGTCGCAGCGATCGGTGTCGCACAGGCCTTGCTCAACGCCTTTGAGGCACTGCCAGGAGTAGAACTGGTCGTTGAGGTAAATGTGTTCGTAGACTTCGCTCGGGCTGTAGCGATACAGGTTGCGCAGCCCCACCAGCTCCGTGGTCGGTGCGTGCGGGCACAGGCCCGGCTGCCAGGGACGGTCGAGGCTGCCGTGCAGGAACTGCGCTTGAACCGAGGTCAATGGTTTGCCGGCCAATGCCCGGCTGTAGAGGCCTTCGCCGGTTTCCGGCTGGCTTGGCATGCGGCCGATCACGGCGGTGAAGGCGGCGCTGGCGGTATCGAGCACGAGGCTTATCGACGAGGTCAGCTCGCCTTCGCGCTTGATGAAGTCCACCAGGTACAGGCCCGGTCGTACGGATGTGGCCCGGTAGGTGGCGGTGCCGCTGGAATGCCCATCGGCGGCGTTCCAGGTCAGGGTGTCCTGCTCGAAGCGATGCTCGATCTGCCAGCCGTTGGCGAAGTTCAGGGTGAACGTCTTGCCGTCCAGGTCGGCCAGGTTTGGCAGGATGAAGGCTTCGGGGGCAAAGCCATCGGCCAGGGCGCCGACGGTGATCCAGTCTGTAGATGTGCTCATTTGCAAGGCTCCGGTGGTTGAATTAGCCACTCGGATCATGCGGCGCCGCGCAGTGGCGGCCTATCAACCAGATGGTTGATCAGAGGAACAGTGCGCTGACCAGCTCGGTGCGACTGCTCACACCGACTTTGCGGAACAGGTGGATCAGGTGAGTCTTGATGGTCGGCAAGCCCACCCCCAGTTCCCGGGCCAGTTGCTTGTTGCTGACGCCTTGGCGTAACAGCCAGGCGATCTGGCGCTCCTTGGGCGTCAAGTCGCCCAGTGCATCCTCATGGGCCGGCAAATGGGCCACGGCCAGTTGCAGCAAGGCCTGCAACGCGCTGAGTTGGCTCAACTGCTGATGGGTGAAGACGCCTTGCTCGGCGGTGCGCAACAACGAAACCGCGGCTTGGGGCTGACCATCGCGATGGGCGAAGACTTCCACCACGTCGACCACGCCGTAGCGTTGCAGGAAGTCGCGATAACGATGGTTGTCACGCAACGGTTGGCGGGCCATCGCCAGGCCCAGCGGCACCACGGCCAGTTCGCTGGACGCGCAGTGGCGTGGCTGCAGGGGGTCGAACTGGCGGTAATTGTCCAGGTAGTCGCGATGCATCTCGCCGCTCATCCCATGGAGGCTGAAGTCGTGGGCTTGCAACTGCCGATCCACGCAATAGAACGCCGCCCGGCTGACGGGAACCAGCTGGGTGAAGGCGTGCAGGCAATGGCCGGCGATGTCCTGGGCGATGACGTTCATGGTCGCAACCTTCGCAAGCGGGCTGCCGGGTGGGCCGGCAGCCCTGTTCGGTCAGACTACCGCGAAGTAATGCTTGACGAAACTTTCGCTGACCACTTCCCACAGCACCGGCGTGCCCTTGGTCACGAACCAGCTGTCGCCGGCCTTGTAGCGAGTGCTCTGGCCGGTGGCCTCGTCGGTGAGGACCACTTCACCGGTGACCACGGTGGCTTGTTCGGCGAAGGGGTAGACCATCCGGAACTTGCCCTGGGTGGTACCGAAGTAGGCGCTGCTGACCGGGTCGGTGGGGGCGCCGAAGGTCATCTTGCCGAAGGCCTTGACTTCGCCTTCGAGAATCTGCGAACCCAGGTCGGCGACGGTGCCCCAGGCGTCCAGGTCGGACAGCTGGATGTCTTTTTCGAGGGTGATGAGGGGCATGGCAGGTGACTCCTGATGATTGAAAGGAAGAAGGAGGTTGGCCGTCAGCGACGGCCGTTCCAGTAACCCGACAGCTGGTGCCAGGACTTGCCGGCAGTCAGCAGCAATGGGCGAATGGCGTCTTTGCCGATGATGGTTGGGCGGTGGATCGAGCTGACCAGGTCGTAGCGCGCCGAGCCTTCGCTCATGCCTTCGGCCAGCACCTTGCAGATGATGTGGCTCGGGGTGACGCCAAAGCCTGAGTAACCCTGGACGAAAAACGCGTTGCTGCGCCCCGGCAGGGTGCCGATCTGCGGGAACAGGTTCGGGCTGCAGGCCATCGGCCCGCCCCAAGCCAGGTCGATCTTCACGTCCTTGAGGTACGGGAAGACCTTCAGCATCAGGCGCCGGTTCCAGGCCTTGAGATCCTGGGGAATGTGCTCCACCAATGGCGTGGCGGCACCGAACAGCAGGCGGTTTTCGTTGGTGACGCGGTAGTAGTCGATCACCGGGCGAATGTCGCTGTAGGCACCGCGAATCGGGCTGATGCGCTGGATCAGTTCGTCCGACAGTGGCTCGGTCATCATCTGGAAGGCGTAGGTGTTGATGGTCGAGCGGTGCAGTTCCGGTTCCAGTTTGTTGAGGAAACTGTCGCAGGCCCAGAGCAGCTTGCTGGCCCTGACCGAGCCGCGTCCGGTGCGCACAGTGATGCGTTCGCCATAGCTGACTTCCAGGGCCGGGCTGTTTTCGAAGATCCGTACGCCGTGGCTGACCACCGCCTTGGCTTCACCCAGGAGCAGGTTCAGCGAGTGCACATGCCCGCCGCCCATGTGCAGCAATGCACTGCTGTAGGCCTTGGAGCCAATGATCTGCTGCACGTCGGAGCCGCCGAGGAAGCGGATCTCATGTTTGCTGTTGATCGACTTGAAGTCTTTTTCCCAGGCCCGCAGGGTTTTTTCCTGGCGGGCGTTGAAACCCATGTAGCCGTAGCCGTGGCAGAAGTCGGCATCGATAGCGTACTTGGCGATACGGTCCTTGATGATGTCGGCGCCCAGGTCGCTGATCTCGAAGACCTGGCGCAGGCCGTCTTCACCGACGTCCTTCTTGATCTTTTCCAGGTCATGACCAATGCCGGCCATGATCTGCCCGCCATTGCGCCCGGTGCCGCCGAACCCGAGATAACGCGCCTCCAGCACCACGATGTTGGTGATGCCTTTTTCGGCGAGTTCCAGCGCGGTATTGATGCCGGAGAAACCACCGCCAATGACCACGACGTCGGCTTCCACGTCCTGTTCCAGCGTGGGGAAGCTGAGGTTGTATTTCTTGGTGGCCGTGTAATAGGTGGGCGTTTCGATATTGATCATGACGCAACCTGACAAAGTGAAAGGAAACTCCGATGCCACGCCTACGCAAGGCATTGCAGGGGATGGCCCTATTAAGAGCCTTGGCGGGGCGCTTGTCTTGATCATCCGTGCCGGGGGATTTGACCGAGCGCGCCATGACGCCGAAACCTGCCCCATGAAAAGTACAATCTTGGATCTGGAAGGTGCATTTTTCACCTGCCAGCGATTGCCCATACTGGACCGGCCTTAATCACGGATCCCGCTGTTTGTGCAACCTGAGGTTGCCGGGCAAAGGCGGGATCGGCAGATGCCAATAATAAAAGAGCCCGTCCATGAAAAAGCCAAACCCGCTGCTCGAAGACCTCAAGCCCCTCCTGCCGGCCATCGCCGCCAACGCCTTCCAGGCGGAGAAAGATCGTAGCGTGCCTGCCGAGAATATTGCCCTGCTCAAAAGCATCGGCATGCACCGGGCCTTCCAGCCGAAACCCTACGGTGGCCTGGAGATTTCCCTGCCGCAGTTCGCCGATTGCATCGCGCTGCTGGCCGGTGCCTGTGCCAGCACGGCCTGGGCCATGAGCCTGTTGTGCACCCACAGCCATCAGCTGGCAATGTTCCCGGCCAAGGCCCAGCAAGAGGTCTGGGGCGATGACCCGGATGCCACCGCCAGCAGCAGCATCGCACCGTTTGGCCGCACCGAGGAAGTCGACGGCGGTGTGATGTTCAGCGGTGAAATGGGCTGGAGCAGTGGCTGCGATCACGCCGAATGGGCGATCGTGGGGTTTCGCCGGAAAAACGCCGAAGGCACCCAGGACTATTGCTTTGCGGTGCTGCCGCGCAGCGACTATGAAATTCGCGATGACTGGTTCGCGGTGGGCATGCGCGGCAGTGGCAGCAAGACGCTGATCATCGACAACGCTTTCGTGCCGGAACACCGGATCCAGAAGGCCAAGGACATGATGGAAGGCAAGTCCGGTGGATTCGGCCTGTACCCCGACAGCAAGATTTTCTACTCGCCGTACCGGCCGTACTTCGCCAGTGGTTTCTCCACGGTCAGCCTGGGCGTGGCCGAACGCATGCTGGAGGTCTTTCGCGAGAAAACCAGGAACCGTGTGCGGGCCTACACCGGCGCGGCCGTCGGTGCCGCCACCCCGGCGTTGATGCGCCTGGCCGAGTCCACCCACCAGGTGGCGGCGGCCCGTGCCTTCCTCGAGAAAACCTGGCAGGAGCACGCCGAACATGGCGAGCGCCACGAGTACCCCAGCCGGGAAACCCTGGCGTTCTGGCGGACCAACCAGGGGTACGCCACCAAGATGTGCATCCAGGCCGTCGACCGCTTGATGGAGGCGGCCGGCGGCGGCGCCTGGTTCGAGAACAACGAGTTGCAACGGCTGTTCCGCGATGCCCACCTGACCGGCGCCCATGCCTACACCGACTACGACGTCTGCGCGCAGATCCTCGGTCGTGAGCTGATGGGGCTCGAACCCGATCCGTCCATGGTTTGACCGCCTGTTCGCTGAACCCTAGAACAATAATCGAGGCCGTCCCTTGAGGCGGCCGGGAGTCTTGCATGTCCAGTCTTTGTGATACCGCTTTCGACACCCGCGCGTTCCGCCGGGCCCTGGGTAACTTCGCCACCGGCGTGACCGTGGTCACCGCCGCCACTGAAGATGGCCGCAAGGTCGGTGTGACGGCCAACAGTTTCAACTCGGTGTCCCTGGATCCGCCGCTGATTTTGTGGAGCATCGACAAGCGCTCCAGCAGCCACGAAGTATTCGAAGCCGCCAGCCATTTCGCGGTGAACGTGCTGGCTGCCGACCAGATCGACCTGTCGAACAACTTCGCCCGACCCAAGGAGGACCGCTTCGCTGAAATCCAGTTCGAGACCGGCGAAGGTGGCGCTCCGGTGTTTGTCGATTGCTCGGCGCGTTTTCACTGTGAAAAATTCCAGCAGGTCGACGGTGGCGATCACTGGATCATGATCGGAAAGGTCGTGGCCTTTGACGATTTCGGACGCTCGCCCTTGCTCTATCACCAGGGCGCCTACTCGATGGTGTTGCCCCACACTCGCATGACCAAGCGGGAAGAGGGCCAGTCCCCCAGCAGTCATTTCCAGGGCCGCTTGAGCCATAACCTGTATTACCTGATGACCCAGGCGCTGCGGGCCTATCAGGCCAGTTACCAGCCGCGTCAGTTGTCCACTGGGCTGCGTACCAGCGAAGCGCGGATGTTAATGGTGCTGGAGAACGACGCCGGGCTGAACCTGTGCGACCTGCAGCGGGAGGTGGCGATGCCGGTGCGCGAGATCGAAGAAGCCGTAGCCAACCTCAAGCGCAAGGGGCTGGTGAGCGATGAAGGCGAGCGGGTACGCCTGACCGCCAAGGGCATCGATGAGACCGAAGGGCTCTGGGCCATCGCCAAGGAACAGCAGGACAAGGTGTTCGGCCAGTTCAGCGAGGAACAGGTCGAGCATTTCAAACAAGTGCTCAAGGGGGTGATCAAGGGCGCTTGAGCAACATGACCGGCATCCACCTCTGGTCAAGCCGATGCATTTCTGTGGGAGCGAGCTTGCTCGCGATGGCGGTGGCCCCGTCGATACTGATGTTGACTGACAGGCCCCTATCGCGAGCAAGCTCGCTCCCACAGGGTTATGTGCGCAGCCCAGCGGGAGCATGCTCCCTCGCCACAAGGGCCATCGCTGGATCCAGATTCTGTGAACGGATAGTCCGATATGGATTGGAAGCTGTTAAGATTTAGTTAACTCATTAACTAAATCTTCTCGCGAACCCACTCCATGCCCAAGCCGCGCCAATCCTTGACCCTGACCCTGCTACAGGCCCGTGAAGCGGCCATGGGGTTTTTCCGGCCTTCTCTCAATCAACACGGCTTGACCGAGCAGCAATGGCGGGTCATCCGGATTCTCAGCCAGCACGACGAGCTGGAGATCAATCGCCTGGCCGAACTGGCCTGCATCCTCAAGCCCAGCATGACCGGCGTGTTGGTGCGCATGGAAGCGGCGGGCATGGTGGTGCGACGCAAGGCCGAACAGGATCAACGGCGGGTGCTGGTGCGCCTGGCGCCGCAAGGGCAGGCGAGCTTCGATTCGATGAGCCAGAGCATGGAAGAGAATTACCAGCGTTTGCAGGACCAGTTAGGGGAGGAAAAACTGCAGACGTTGCTGGGGTTGCTCAATGAGCTGAAGATGATCAGGCGCTGAGAACCGCGAGCGAACCCGCTTCTGTGGCGAGGGAGCTTGCTCCCGCTGGACTGCGCAGCAGGCCCAAAAAACTTGAGTCCACTGCCGGATTCAAGGGGGCCGCTTCGCGACCCAGCGGGAGCAAGCTCCCTCGCCACAGGGTATCCGGCAACGTCAGTCAGTACACGCCCCCAACCGCGGGCTTTGCTACGTCCTTGAACGTCGCCGCCAGTGTCTGCAAGCCCCGCATCAACACCGTCGTATCCACGCCCACCGCGACAAACGCCGCGCCGAGTTCGATGTAGCGCCGGGCCAGTTTTTCATCGGCGCTGAGAATCCCGGCGGCCTTGCTGGCCTGGCGGATGCGGGCGATGGCGTCTTCGATGGCCGCTTGCACCTGCGGGTGGCCGGGGTTGCCGCGAAACCCCATGGACGCGCTCAGGTCCGCCGGGCCGATAAAGACCCCATCCACACCTTCCACCGCGGCAATGGCATCCAGGTTGGCCAGGCCTTCGCGGCTCTCGATCTGCACCAGCAGGCACATCTGTTCATCGGCCTTGTCGAGGTAGCCGGGGATGCTGTTCCAGCGTGACGCCCGGGCCAGCGCGCTGCCGACGCCACGTACACCCTGGGGCGGGTAGTGGATGGCGCGCACCAGTTCACGCGCCTGCTCGGCGCTTTCCACCATGGGCACCAGCAGGGTCTGCACGCCGATGTCGAGCACCTGCTTGATCAGCGCCGTGTCACCGACCACCGGGCGTATTACCGGCTGGCCGGGGTAGGGCGCCACGGCCTGGAGCTGGCCGAGCAGGGTGCGCAAGTCGTTCGGCGCGTGTTCACCGTCGATCAGCAGCCAATCGAAGCCGGCATTGGCCGCCAGTTCCGCACAGTAGGCATCGGCCAACCCCAGCCACAGGCCGATCTGTGCCTCGCCGCTGCGCAGGCGTTGCTTGAAGGTATTGATGGGCATATCCATGAGGCGGTCTCCGATCAGACGAAACGGCAGGCGATGGAACCGAGCATGTCGTAGTCGACATGGAAGGTATCGCCGGGGTTGGCGGCCACGGGGCGGGTGAAGGAGCCGCCGAGGATGATCTGTCCCGGTTGCAGGGTGACGTCATAGGCCGCCAGCTTGTTCGCCAGCCAGGCCACGCCTTTGGCCGGGTGATTGAGCACCGCCGCCGAGACGCCGGACTCTTCGATCACACCGTTGCGGTAGAGCACCGCCGGCACTTTGCGCAGGTCGATCTCGGTCGGGCGTACGGCGCGACCGCCCATGACCACCCCAGCATTGGCGGCGTTGTCGGAAATGGTGTCGAACACCTTGCGGGTTGCCTTGGTCTGCGGGTCGATCTGCTGGATACGCGCATCGATGATTTCCAGTGCCGGGATCACCCATTCGGTGGCATCGAGCACGTCGAACACCGTCACGTTGGGGCCTTTCAAGGGCTTGCCGAGGATGAACGCCAGCTCCACTTCCACCCGTGGCACGATGAAGCGCTCGAAGGGAATGTCGGTGCCTTCGTCGAAGAACATGTCGTCCAGCAGCGCGCCGTAGTCCGGTTCGGTGATGTTCGACGATACCTGCATGGCGCGGGAGGTCAGGCCGATTTTGTGGCCGACCAGCTTGCGTCCGTCCTGGATTTTTTGGGCCACCCAGGCACGCTGGATGGCGTAGGCATCCTCAAGGGTGATGTCCGGGTGATCGAGGGAAAACTGCCGTACCTGTTCGCGGGAACGTTCGGCACGGTCGAGGCGGGCAGCGGCTTGCTGGATGAAAGTCTGGTCAAGCATGGCAAGGGTCTCTTATTGAGGATTGACGATGGCCGCCCGGGTGCGCAGCACCAGCAAGCCGCCAAGGGTAATGAACAGTGCCAGTACGTACAGGGCGAGGCTGGCGCTCTGGGTGGTGTCGCGCATCCAGCCGATCAGGTAGGGCGCGAAGAACGAGGCGATGCTGCCGAAGGAGCTGATCAGGGCGATGCCGGCGGCCTGGGTGCCGTTGGACAGGAAGGCCGGCGGCAATTGCCAGAACATCGGCAGCGCCGCACTGGCGCCCATGCCGGCGACGATCAGGCCAGTCAGCACCAGGGTCGGGTCGGTGGGCGAGAGCCCGGCGACGGCAATGCCTGCCGCTGCCATCAGCAGCGGCACGCACAGATGCCAACGGCGTTCGCGATGGCGGTCGGAAGAGCGCCCGCAACCGATCATGAAAAAGCAGCCAGCCAGGTAGGGCACCGCGCTGAGCAGCCCGACCTTGCCGTCGCTGCCGATGCCGGCGCCGTGGATCAGGGTCGGCATCCAGAAGGCCAGGGTGTTCACCGCCAGCATCACCGCGAAGTACACCGCCACCAGCAACCAGACCTGTGGGTTGTTGAGGATCGCCGAGAATGACGTAATGGATTTGCGCTGTTCTTCAAGGCTCAGTTGTTCACGCAATTGCTGCTTGGCGTGCGGTGTGAGCCAGTTGACCGTCTCGAAACTGTCCGGCAGGCACTTGAGCACCACGAGGCCGAGCAGGATCACCGGCAGCCCTTCGATGACGAACATCCACTGCCAGCCGCGCAGGCCGCCAAGGTCATGGAAATGCTCGAGAATGCCACCGGACAATGGCCCGCCAATCACCCCGGCCATCGGCACGGCGATGGCAAACAAGGCGGTCACCTGGGCCCGGCGCCGGGCCGGATACCAGCGGTTGAGAAAGACCAGGATGCCAGGAAAGAAACCCGCCTCGGCCACGCCGAGCAGGAAGCGCAACACGTAGAAACCAGCGGCGCTCTCGACGAGGAACATGCCGGTGGACAGGGCGCCCCAGACCACCATCAGGGTGGCGATCCAGCGCCGCGGACCGACCCGGTCCAGGGCCATGTTGCTGGGTACGCCAAACAGCGCGTAAGCGATGAAAAACAGGCCGGCGCCGAAGCCGTAGACCGTATCGCTGAATTGCAGGTCGGCGCTCATCTGCATCTTCGCGAAGCCGATGTTGATGCGATCCAGGTGGGCGAAGAGGTAGCAGACCAGCAGCAACGGCATCAGCCGCCAGGTGATGGTGGCATGGGTGCGGTCGTGGGCGACGGTGCCGGCAGTGTTGGCGGTATTGGCTGTGCTCATGATCTTGTACTTTTTGTCAGAGAGGCCGATGGGGAGTGCGGGGCAGGCGGATTCAGGTGGCTTGGGCCTTGAGAAAGGCGTGGACGTTGTTGGCCTTGAAGTTGAGTTGCTCGTGCAGCTCGATCATCTCGAACGACAGGGCCAGCAGGCGTTGGGCCTGGAGTTCGGCGAAGTGCGCGGTGATCACCTCGAAGAGTTTTTCCGCGACGTTCTGGCGGGTGGCCAGGTCGCGACCATGGCCGACTTTCAAGGTCATGTGCACGAAGGCGTAGTCATGCTTGCCGTCGGCCATGCGCCAGGTGTCCAGGCGCACGCCACGGCTGCGGATACCGCCCAGGGGGAACACGCCGCTGTCGCCCAGCAAGGCGTGGACCTTTTCAAACAGGCCGGGCAGATCGGCTTGTCGTTCGATGTTGTCGGTGTATTCAGCGATGAAATGCGGCATGGGAGCCTCCTGCGTCGGCAGCTTCGAGTGGTGAGCTACAAGCGGCAAGTTGCAAGCGGTCCGCTTGCAACGTGTGGCTGTTTCTCAGACTGGGAAAATGGCGTTGATCTGGCCGGTGCCGGAGCTGCCGAAAGGTTCGGTGATGATTTCGGCGGGCCTGTCGTAGTCCGGTCCGCCGAGCAACCCCAGCAGCATCGCCGTGTCATGCATCTTGCCTTCGCCGAAGCAGTGTTCGGCGTAGTCCGGGAGCATCGCGCAGAACTCTTTCCAGCGGCCCTGGCGCCACATTTCGACGACGTGCAGGTCGACCTGCTTGTCGAATTCCCGTGTCCAGTTGTGGATGTTGGCTTCCGCGTTGCGATCATCGGAGAAACGGTGCGACAGCGAACCGGACGCCAGCACCAGCACCTTGCGATCGCTTTTCTCGATGGCCCGGCGCACGGCGGCGCCGAAGGTGAAGCTGTCTTGCAGGCGATGCCAGGCGCACCAGGCGGCAATCGACACGACGTTGAATTTCTGGTCTTGCGGGACATCCATGTGCATGTAGCGCATGGGCACCAGCGTGCCGTATTCCAGTTCAAGGCTTGGGATGTTGTGGGCCAGGGTCCGCACGTCGACGGCATTGGCCTCGGCGGCGATCAGCTCGCCCAGTTCCGGGGCGCCCGAGTATTCGTACTCCATGTTCTTGATGAAGTGCGGCAGCTCGTTGCTGGTGTAGACACCCTTGAAGTGCTCGCCGCTGTTGACGTGATAGGCGCTGTTGACCAGCCAGTGCACGTCGAACACCACGGCGGTATCGGCCCCCAGCTCACGGGCGCGACGGCCGATTTCCTTGTGGCCGGCAATCGCGGCGGCGCGGCAACCGTGGTGCTTACCGGGCAGCTCCGACAGGTACATCGAGGGAACGTGGCAGATTTTCGCCGCCAGGACGACTTCGCCCATGATGATTCTCCTGAAAAATTGTTCTTGTTGAATCTCGGGACAGCGGGTGAATCAAGTATCGATGACGAACCTTGTGGCGAGGGCGCTTGCTCCCGCTCGATTGCGCAGCACTCGCCAGGGACAGCGGGGCCGCTTCGCAGCCCAGCGGGAGCAAGCTCCCTCGCCACAGGGTGTATCACTTGCCATAGGTGCGCGTGGTATCAATCGGTGCGGGTCATACCCCCCACCGCGGTATGTGATGACTGCCCATGGAAATGCAAACGTTCTTGATCTCGGCAAACACTTCAAAGCTGTACTGTCCGCCTTCGCGACCGGTTCCGGAACCCTTCACGCCGCCGAAAGGCTGGCGCAGGTCGCGCACGTTCTGGCTGTTGATGAACACCATGCCGGCCTCGATGCCGTGGGCCAGGCGATGGGCCTTGCCAATGTCCTGGGTCCAGATGTACGAAGCCAGGCCATATTCGGTGTCGTTGGCCAGTTGCAAGGCTTCGGCTTCATCCTTGAACGGGATCAGGCAGACCACCGGGCCGAAGATTTCTTCCTGGGCGATGCGCATCTTGTTGTTCACGTCGGCGAACACCGTCGGCTGGATGAACTGGCCGCGGCTCAGGTGCGCCGGCAAGTTGGCCGGGCGTTCCAGGCCACCGGCCAGGAGGGTGGCGCCTTCTTCGAGACCGATCTTGATGTAGCCGGTGACCTTGTCGTAATGGGCCTGGGTGATCATCGAACCGACCTGGGTTTTCGGGTCTTGCGGGTCGCCGACGATCAGGCGTTTGGCGCGGGCGGCAAACTCGGCCACGAATTGCGGGTAGACGCTTTCCTGGATGAAGATGCGGCTGCCGGCGGTGCAGCGTTCGCCATTGAGGGAAAAAATGGTGAACAGCGCGGCATCGAGTGCCCGTTCCAGGTCGGCGTCTTCGAAAATCAGCACCGGCGACTTGCCGCCCAGTTCCATCGAATACTTTTTCAACCCGGCGGTCTGCATGATTTTCTTGCCGGTGGCGGTGCCGCCGGTGAAGGAGATCGCCCGCACATCCGGGTGGCGCACCAGCGCATCGCCGGCGGTGGCGCCGTAACCCTGGATCACGTTCAACACGCCATTGGGAATGCCGGCCTCGACGGCCAGGCGCCCCAGCTCGTTGGCGGTCAACGGCGACAGCTCGGACATCTTCAGCACGGCCGTGTTGCCCAGGGCCAGGCACGGCGCGGTCTTCCAGGTCGCGGTCATGAACGGCACGTTCCAGGGCGATACCAGTGCGCAGACACCCACCGGTTGGTACAGGGTGTAGTTGAGCATCTGGTCGTCGACCGGGTAGGTATGGCCGTCCATCCGCGTGCAGACTTCAGCAAAGAAATCGAAGTTGTGGGAGGCCCGCGGGATCAGCACGTTCTTGGTCTGGTGGATCGGCAAACCGGTGTCGAGGGTTTCCAGTTCGGCCAGTTTCGGCACGTTCTGCTCGATCAGTTCACCGAGCTTGCGCATCAGCCGGGCGCGCTCCTTGGCCGGGGTGTTGGCCCATTTCGGAAACGCTTCCTTGGCCGCCGCGACCGCCTGGGCCACTTCCTCGGCGCCGCCGCTGGCGACTTCGCCGATGGCCTCGCCGGTGGCCGGGTTGTAGTTGACGAAGACGTCTTTGCTTTCGACCTCACGGCCGTCGATCCAGTGTTTGATCATGCTGCTCACGCCTCTTTACGGGATGCGAAGAACTCGGCTTCGCTGACAATTCGATTGACCAGGCGACCGACGCCTTCCACTTCCACCACCACTTCATCGCCGGGTACCACGTCCGCCAGGCCTTCCGGCGTGCCGGTGGCGATCATGTCGCCGGGCTGCAGGGTCATGAAGCTGGACAGGTATTCGATCAGGTAAGGGATGTCGAAAATCATGTCCTTCGTGCTGCCTTCCTGGCGCAACTGGCCGTTGATCCAGGTGCGCAGCTTCAGGTTGCTCGGGTCCGGCACATCGGCCACGTCGACGATCCAGGGGCCGACGGGCGTCGTCGCGTCACGGTTCTTCACCCGCAGGTTGGGGCGGTAGTAGTTTTCCAGGAAGTCGCGGATCGCATAGTCGTTGCACACGGTGTAGCCGGCCAGATAGCCCAGTGCATCCTCGCGCTTGACGTTGCGCGCGGCTTTACCGATGACCGCCACCAGCTCGCACTCGTAGTGCATATAGGCGACGTTATCGGGACGCCAGGTCACCTGGTTATGGCCGGTGTAGGTGCCGGGCGACTTGATGAACGCCAGGGGTTCGGTCGGCGGCTTGAACGCCAGCTCGGCGGCGTGATCGGCATAGTTCAGGCCCAGGGCGAACATGTTGCCGGTGGCCGGGGGCAGCCACTGGACCTGGTCCTCGGCCAGCAGGCGACCGTCCGCCAGGCGTACGGCGTTGTGAGCTTCAACGGTGACGGCGTGATCCTGGCCTTCAAAACGAATGCGCGCGTGCTTCATGAACCTGCTCCTGTTTCCTCGGCCACGACGGTATTGACCAGACGACCCAGGCCGCTGATGTCCACTTCGACACGGTCACCGGGCAATACATCGACCCGGCCCTCAGGCGTGCCGGTGATCAAGACGTCGCCGGCATGCAGGGTCATGAACTCGCTGATTTCGGCAATCAACTGGGGAATGTTGCGAACGAAATTGGCCGTGCTGTTTTGCTGGCACACCTCGCCATTGACGTACAGCGTGATCGCCAGGCTGTGAGGGTCAGCCACCTGGGCTAGCGGCACCAGTTCCGGGCCGATGGCGCAGAAGCCGTCCCGGCACTTGGCCTTGACGGCGGGGCGGTAATAGCTGTCTTCCGGGAGGCTGAATTCATTGACGACGGTGTAGCCGGCCACGTACTCCAGGGCTTCGGCGGTGCTGACGCGGCTGGCCGACTTGCCCATCACCACGCCCAGGGCCGGTCCGGGTTGCAGCCTTTCGCCATGACCCGGATGAACCACATCGGCGCCGTGCCGGTTGCGGGTATTGGGCGTCTTGATGAACAGCACGGGCTTGAGCGGCGGCTTCTGGTAGGGCGGTTGCTCGAACTCGGCGAGGCGCTGTTTCAGCAGCCCCTGGTAGTTCAGCGCGACCCCGAACAGGGTGCCGGTCGCGACGTCATGCAGGGCACGGCTCATGCTTGTCTCCTGGCGATGGCAGAGTGATGAGGGCTCTGCGGTTATCGTTAATGTGTTAACAGTTATAATTAAGATGTTAACTATCGTCAAGCGTGACAGAATGACCGGCACTGGTTGCCTCGTCGGATTCGGGGCAGGATGAGTACGACAGATACCTGAATCAGAATAAAAACGAGCACTGCGTGATGACCGACCGCCAGCCGATCCCGAACATCAACATTGGTCAGGTGTATGACCAGCGCTACAGCGACGCCGAAGTGCATTACGACCGGCTCGCCAACCTGGCGGGTTTTTTCGGCCGCAACATGCCGGTACATCGCCACGACCGGTTCTTCCAGGTGCACTACGTCAAGAGCGGCACCGTGCGCGTGTACCTCGATGACCAGCAGTACGTCGAATCCGGCCCGATGTTCTTCCTCACTCCGCCGACCATTCCCCATGCCTTCGTGACCGAAGCCGACAGTGACGGGCATGTGCTGACGGTGCGCCAGCAATTGGTGTGGCAGTTGATCGATGCCGACCCGAGCCTGGCGCCGGCTGGCGTGCAAATGCCGGCCGCCTGCGTGGCCTTGGCACAACTGGGACCTGGGCACGCGGGGGAGGTGCGACGGTTGGAATACTTGTTCGAGGAGCTGAGCGAAGAGGTAGTGGCGGGGCGTCCGGGGCGCGGTGCGGCGCTGGATGGGGTGACGCGGTTGATCATGATCAGCCTGTTGCGGCTGTGTTCCAATTCCCTGGAAGCCAGGCCGGCACGGCATGAAGACCTGAAGATATTTCATCGCTTCAACGAGCTGATCGAAGCCCACTATCTACAACATTGGCCGCTGTCGCGCTACGCCGAGGGCATCGGCGTGACCGAGGCGCGCCTCAACGACGTGTGCCGACGCATCGCCGACCTGCCTTCCAAGCGCCTGATCATGGAGCGGCTGATGCAGGAGGCCAAGAGACTGCTGTTGTTCACCGGCAGCTCGGCCAATGAAATCTGCTACCAGCTCGGGTTCAAGGACCCAGCGTATTTCAGTCGGTTTTTCCAGCGTTACGCCCAACTCACGCCGGGGGAGTATCGCCAACGGCAATCGGGGTTGCGTTGAGCGCTTGCAGCGCTGTGACAGCGACACTAAGCTGCCGACTCGCCCATCCACACAGTTCGAACATGGCTAACCCCAGACCTTCTTTGACCCTGACCCTGTTGCAAGCCCGCGAAGCGGCGATGGCTTTTTTCCGCCCGGCGCTGAACCAGCATGACCTCACGGAACAGCAGTGGCGAGTGATCCGCATCCTCCATCAGCAAGGTGAGTTGGAAAGCCACCAGCTCGCCCATCAGGCCTGCATTCTCAAGCCGAGCATGACCGGTGTGCTCAGTCGCCTGGAGCGCGATGGCCTGGTGCGGCGACAGAAGTCCATCCAGGACCAGCGCCGGGTTTTCGTCGGCCTGACCGAACGCGGCCAGCAGTGCTTCGTGTCGATGAGCGAGGGCATGGAAGGCAACTACCGGCGGATCGAAGAACAGTTCGGCGAGGAAAAGATGCAGCAACTGCTCGCCTTGCTCAATGAGCTGAAAAACATCAAGCCTTGATCAAGGCGTGGCCAGGGCTTGCTTCAGTTGCTCCACTAACGCAGGCGCCATGTAGTGCGGGCCATCGAACAGGTAGAGCGGGTAGCCCGAATAGGCCGCCAGTTGTGGCTTGAGCTCGGCGACGGTGGCGGCGCGGAAACCACCGCCGTATTGGGGGCGGAAGGCTTCGACGATGATCCGCACACGATCCTTGCCAAGCCGATCGCGCAGGGCATCGGCGTAGTTTCGGGCCACCGGGGCGGTGCGGGCGTAGACGCCGACGCCGTCCTGGAAAAACACCCCGATATCGTTTGGCAGCCATTGTTTGAGCCAGTCTGCGGTAGCGGCGGGGCCGATGTTGGCACCGTCGTAGACGCTGATCCACAGCGGCCGCGGCAGCTTGGCGAGCAGGGCCGGTAATTCCGTGGCGCCTGACCAACTGGGGTCGACTTCAGCCGGAAAGTACCAACCGGTGACATGCAATGGCGTGGGTAACCCGGCGATGCGCTCCGACAGCGCCGCCAGTTGCTCGATATCGTCCCGAGAGCGGTTCTCGCTGAAATAGCCCGCCAGTCCGAGGATGACATCCCGGGCCCAGGGCGCCTTGGCGATGCGCGCCCAATCCGGCAGTACCGGCACGCTGGTCAGGCCGGTGCCAGGCACGAAGGCCTGGTCGTCCACCACCGTCCATTGCACCAGCAGTTCATGCACGCCCAGTTTTTCCCAATTGCCGCTGATGCCGACGGTCTGGTTGTCCGGCTGCCAGACGATGCCGACGATGTTCGGTGCCGCGCGGGTGGTCATGTAGTACGTCCCTGTACCTGCGGCGAGGAGCGCGGCCAGTAACAGCGCCGCGACAGTCTTGCGATGAATGAACGTTGCGAAGCTTTTCAAACAAGTTCCTTCTGGATGCAGTGTAGTCGCGGCTCGGCAAGACGAGCCGCTTTTCGTAACGATGGACCGACTGGCACACCCAGCGGATCAATAGGAGTAGGTCAAGCGCGCGAACACCCCTTTGGCGCGATCCTCGCCGAACACCCTGGCGCGGTATTGCAGGGAAAATTCCACATAGGAGCGTGGCGCGTTGTAGGCGTCTTCCCGGAACCAGTAGCGTACGTTGTTTCCTATCCCGATTCCTCCGGCGTCGCCGGAAGAAAAGCCGCCACCGGCTTCACTCTTCATCTTCGAATCGTAGTCGATCGCCGCCACGACATGGGGGAAGGTCACCCAACGCGAACCGGTCCCGCCGATGGCGTAGCTGCGGCCCACTTGCCATTCGCTGTTGAAGTAATTGCGCGAGTCATTGATGTAATGGCCGACCTCGGCATACAACTGCGAGGTCCACCAGCTCGGCACATCGACCCGCAGGTCGGTACCGATGCTCGAACCGTAGCCCAGGCGCACCAGCCAGTCGCCGTCGACATTGGACGATCCAAGGGGGAAGGTGCGTTCAAGGGCGGCCATGATGTTGACGGAACTGAAGGGTTTGACCCGCACGCCAACGGCGCCTTGCAGGGCATCGGCGCCGGTGTCCGAGTCGCTGTTCTTGCTCCACAGGGTGTCGGTGATACGCCCGTAGAGTTCGACAAAGCGAGCGTTGCGATAACCCAACGGGCGCCAGGACAGCTCGGTGCTGTTTTGCAGCAGGTCGTTGCTTTCGCTGCCGCCGCTGTTATTGGTGCTCGGCGCTCCGCTCAGGCCACTGGAGCCGCGATAGCTGGTCGTGCTGGTCAGGCCCATCCTGCGCGAAACGTCACCCACGGTGCGACGGGTATCGAACAGTTGTTGCGCGGACATAGGTGTTTCCGCAGTTTTTTGCCCATCGATCACGCGCTTGAAGTATGCGATGGATTCGTCGTCTTCATGGACACGCATGGCGTTGTAGGCGGCGTCCTGGGCTGCCGCCGGCTTCAGTGGCTCAGTGGCGTCGGCCTTACGGAACGCGGTGTGGGCCGCCTCGTCATCGCCGCTGCGGACCGAATCATAGGCAAGCTGCAGGTCGCTCATCGGTGCCCGCTCATAGGTGTTAACCGGCCGGGTGGCGCACGTCAGGCCGAAGGCGCTTTCCTGACACTCCAGGACCGGTGCGTCGGAATCATTGGCATCGAGCAACGCATTGTCGAGCAGTTGCTGGTTGGCGGCGATTTCCGGAGCCCAGGCTACAGCTTTGCGGGCCTTTTCCACAGCCAGGGCTCGGTTGCCTTGCTGCAGGGCGCGGTAGCCCTGGACCGCCAGCGGTGCTGCCAGTTGGCGGCGAATTTCTTTGCGCCGCATCAGCAACGTGGTGTCATTGGTGAAGACCCCTAGCGCATCGGTCACGGCTTGGTCGGCTTCTTCCAGATGTTGCCGGCGCTGCAGGGCGTCGACCAGTAGCAACCGGTATTCCCGGCGTCGTGGTGCCTGGGCAATGGCCCTGCGGGCCGATTGCGCGGCCAGGCCGAATTGTTCGCGATCATAGGCTTTGAAGCCCTGGGACGCGGCGGCGAAGCCCGGTGCTGCCGGCGCGGCGCGGGATGACCTGGCGGTCTGGGGCTGGTCGCGCAGTTTCTTGTCCCGTTCGGCCAACTCGATCAGCGCGTTCAAGCGCGTCACGTCAGCGCGCAGGCGCAGGGCTTCGCGCGCCTTGGCGATGGCCAGGTCGTAGTCCTTGCGCTCGTAGGCGCTGTAGGCCTCGTTGGCGGCGGTGTAGGCCGGCCCCGTCAACGGCAGCGGCAATGTCTCGGCAGTCGCGAGCGCGGGAATCAGGCTCAGCCCCGCGGCCAAGAGGGTCAGAAGGGGGCGGTTCATGCCGGAAGCTCCATTGGGTAGAGGCTGTGCTGGCGTGCCACCACCTGTTCGATCGTTGCCCGGGGCAATACGCCGCTGTCGACCAGGTAGTCGCCGATCCGGCCGTGATGCTGCGGACGATACTGCAGCATGGCGTGGCTGAACTGATCGCGGTCGAGCAGGCCCATTTCGATCAACAGGTCGCCCAGCAGCGGCGCGCTGGCATTCGGTACGGCATGACCGTTGTTCGCTGGCAATCGGCGCAACAACGCGAGAATTTCACTCTCCCGGGCGATCAATTGCACCGGCTCGCTGCCCAATTCGGTGCTGACCTGTTGCAGACCTTCATCGGAAAGCGGGTTGGCGACGGCGATCTGTTCACGTCCTTCGCCATTGCGCCCCAGGGGAATGACGCGCCAGCGCAAGGCAAACTCGCTGGCCAGTGACGACGTCGAGGCCGCCGCTTTCTCGGCCACCTCAAAGACCCGCGGCAGGTCATTCTGGAACGCAATGGCTTCGGCCAGGGTTTCGTCGTCCAGCCAGCCGTTATTGAGCAGAATCCGACCCAGCGGCACATTGCGCGACTGCTGTTCGTCAAGTGCGCTTTGCAGGTGGGTGTCGGTAATGGCTTGCCAGGACAGCAATACACTGCCCAGGCGGCGTGGTGCGGTGGCGACCAGGTCGGTGGACGGGAAGTCATGCATGGTCTTGTCCCAGACCAGCTTGCGGTTCATGACCTTGCCCACCAGGAACATGCGCCAGGCGCGAGAGGCGGCCATGAAGTTGACGAAGTTGCCCACCAGCATGCGCGGGATCGACAGCAAACCGTGCTGCCAGCCGTACAGTACCGTGGTGAAGTAGTAGCGGTGCAGGATGCGCCAGGCCAGGGCAACGCCGTTGGCCAGCAGCAGGTATTTGATCACGTCGCTGGTTTCAAATGGCGTTGGGAAGCTGACGTCCCACAAGCCACTGTTGCGCAGGATGATCAGGCCCAGCAGCTGTACCAGAATCACGTAGGCAATGATGCTGATGAACGCTGTCACCACACCCTTGCGGTCGCGAAACAGCAGGTATCGGTTGGCCAGCGAGCCATTCCAGCCCATCTGTTCCCAGCCTTGCAGGCCGATGCCCAGGGTCCAGCGGGCCTTTTGCCGGAAGGCGGTGCGGAAGGTGTCGGGGAAAAACTCGCGCACGCACAACGGCATCGTCAGGGTCGATTCATAGGGCTTGCGGAACCAGGATTTGCGCAGCACCCGGAACTGCACCGGGAAGCGTACGAAGATCGCGTTCATGCCGACCTTGGCCAATCGTGCGCCAACATCGTAGTCCTCGGTGAGGCTGTCGGTGTTGAACGGTTGGTTTTCGGTTTCACCGGCCAGCACCCGCAGGGCACGATGAGAAAAACAGGTGCCGACGCCGGCGGAGGGCACGGTGTCGGTCATGCTTTCACGCACTACCAGGTCCTTGCCGTGCCACTCGGCGAACTCGTCCATGTAGACGCCCGCCACCCATTCGTACCAGTTGCGTTCCAGCGAGACCACCGGCAACTGGATCATGTCCTTGCGCGGCAACAGGTAGTTGAACAGGCGCAATTCCAGCGGATGCAGCACGTCTTCGCTGTCGTGCAACACGACGCCGGCGAAGGTCATGCCATGGGTTTTCTCGTGCAGGAAAATCGCCTGGATCACCCAGTTCAAACAGTCAGCCTTGCAGGTCGGCCCGGCATGGGGCACTTCCACGCGGTGCAGTTGCTTGTAGCGCCGGCGCATCCGCTCGACTTCGTCGATGGTGCGCTGGTCGTTGACATAGGTGCCGACGAAAACCACGTAGTTCTGGTAGTCGAGCGTCGACACCATGTTCTCGATCATCGGCGCGATGACGTCGTATTCCAGCCAGGCCGGGACCATGATCGCCAGGGGCTGTTCGTCCCGGGCCAGCAATTGCTCGACGGTCAGGGGCCGATAGCGGCGATCCACGGTGAATTTGCGGTACAGGCGACGAGACCAGTACCACACGTCAATGATCAGATCGTCCAGGCTGGAGATCAGGATCAGTACCGCGACCACAATGGTCGCGGCTTCCAGGTAGTTATAGTAGTGGGCCAGCCAATAGGGCCAATAAAGCGACGTCATCAAAGGTTACCGTTACTGGCGATTGCGACGGGCGCTACGGCCAGCCAGCAACAAGATAAGGAACAAGGCAATGCCACCGGGGATCAGCCAAAGCAGCGAAGGTTTGCGCCAGGCGTCCAGGCCCTTGGGTTCTTCCTCGCCGATCAACTGGCTGCCGTTGGGATCCTGGGTATCGAAGATCGCCACGGCACCGTTGTCGCCCAGGATCGCCACATCGCCACGAGTCAGTACGACCGGCTTGGCCAGTCTCGGGGGTTGGTCGCCCAGGGCCCGATAGACCAGGCCGTGCTGGCCCGAGGTCTGCACCACTTGCAACGACGCCAACTGGTTGAGGCGCTGCACATCCAGCATCACCTGGTCCTTATGGTTGATCCGCAGGTGACCCTGCTCGTCGACTTGGACCGACTCCTTGCTGTCCTTGAGCGGCAGTTCGAAAGCCAGGAAGGCTTTGTCCGGGCTGACGACGGCTTTCGGATCGGTGCTGACTTTCAACTGTGCGCGCAGCGGCGAGACACCCGAGGCGTCGGCCACGGTGATCACCTGGGCCAGGCTACTGGCCGGATGGTCAAGGTATGCCTGGGGAACGAGCACTTGGGTATCTACGGCAAAGCGTGCGGCGATACCGGCGAAATCGTCACCCAGGGAGGTTTTGTCGAGCACGATATGGCTGGTAGGCAGTACGGACACCGGGAACGCCTGAGGCGTTTCGAGGCAACGGTCGCTGACCGGTTGGCGCTGGAACGAGACGCGCAGTACGTTTTTCGAACCCAGGGCGTAGCGTGGGATGTGAGCCTGGATGCGTTGTGGTTCGCCATCGGTGGTCAGTTGCTGGGCACCGATCAGGAAGTCATTGAAAAACAGCGAGGCCACGGGCGCGGTGTCCGAAGCGCCGGGTGCGGCGGAGACGTCGACCACTGCGGTGACGGGCAGGCGACCGTCATACGCCACGCTGCCCAGAGGGAACGAAGTGCTCCAGTCGAATCGCGAGGCCACATCGAAGTTACCAGGAGCGCCGCCCAGTCGCGACAGGGCCACGCGGCCATCTTCGCTCAACGGCGTTTGCGCTTCGTTCACGGTCAACTGGCGGCTGCGTGCCAGTTTGTTCCAGGCAGAGCCGAGCAAGGACAAGGCTTTGCCGGTCGCATCCGGGGCGATCGTCAGCACCGGGCGAGTGCCCAGCAGCGCCAGGCGCACGTTGTCAGTGCCGGTGCCCACCAGGGCGGCGTTGACGTGCGCATTGCGCCATTGGGTCAAGGCCGCTGCTGCCGTGGCGTCGACGCCTTGGACCTGGTTCTGCAAGGCATCCAGGGACTGGTTGATGGCCTGGAGCAGTTGCGGGTCGCTGATGGCCAGGTCGGCCTGCAGGTTCGGCACTTGGCCAAGCATCAGCAGCGCACCGATTTCGGCTGGGGTGGCCAAGGTATGCTGGCCCTTGCCGTTGAGGCTGGCGAAGGCGGGAATGTTCAACAGTTCGGCAGGGACGCGCAGATTGCTCAGGTCGACGCTGTCCTGCAGGGCAGGGAAGGGCAGGATACGGGCATGCTTGCCGATCCGCTCCAGGGCCACGCCCAATCGCCAGGCGGCATCATAGCTGCCGGTCGACAACGAGCCCGGTGCGACCAGGATGCCAGGGTTGGCCGGCAGTGTCGTCCAGGCGACGCCGACATCCTTCAGTTGGCTGGCATCGTAGCTGTAGTTCAGGCGGGTATCAGGCTGAATGCGCAGCACGTTGCCGATGACCCGGTCTTCTTCGCACAGCGGTCGGGAGACCACCGACGACCAGGCAATGCCCAGGCGTACCAGGCCATTGTCCCGTGGGGCCTGGTCGACGCCCAGTTTAACGCTGGCATCGCCCTGCGCTTCGCTGAGGCCTTCGGCGCGCACCGGGTAGCCATCGAGCGACAGCAGCATGGTATTGCGGCCGCCTTCGCCATTGAGATAGCTGGCGTCCAGTTGCAGTGTCGCATCGCTCAGGGTCACGCCGGCGGGTACCGGCAAATACAGTTCGCGTCGAGCGTCGCTGGCACCCAGCAGGATTGGCGCGGTGATGCCCAGGTCGCTCAAGCGGATCTCACGCTCCTGGCGGGTATCGGCGTTGAGTCGGTTGATTGCCTGGGTGAGCGGGCTATCCGCAGCCAGGGCAAAGTTTGGCATGAGCGCGAGCAGGCTCAGGCCACAGGCAAGGGCGCTGAGCGCGCCCGTAGGGATGGCAACGGAAGGCTTCATTCAGGCAAATCTCGATCTGATAAGGGTGGGTAGCAGTTATGAGGTGAAATCGGCGAGCAACTCGCGTGGCTCGGACAGCGGCGTGTGCGACGGCTCGTGGGCCGGTTGCACCTGACCCACGACAAAGTCGTCGACCGCACGCCCCATCAGGGTGTCGACGATGCGCTGGCTGGCCTTGCCATCGCCGTAGGGATTGACCGCTTGAGAGGCACGACGCCACAAGGCCGCGTCGTCGAACAACGCGTTCACGCCAGCAATGATCGAGGCCGGGGACGTGCCCACCAGGCGCACGGTACCGGCGGCCACGGCTTCGGGGCGCTCGGTGACGTCGCGCATCACCAGGACGGGTTTACCCAGGGACGGCGCCTCCTCCTGCACACCGCCGGAGTCCGTGAGGATGACGTGGGCATGTTGCATCAGGCGCACGAACGCCAGGTAATCCAGGGGCTTGATCAAGTGCACGTTGAGCAGGTCACCCAGTTGTTCGGTCACCGGCCCCAGTACGTTGGGATTGAGATGCACCGGGTAGACGATCTGGATATCAGTGCGCTGGGCCAGCTCTCGCAAGGCCTTGCAGATGTCCAGGAAACCCTCGCCGAAGTTTTCCCGACGATGACCGGTCACCAGCAACAGCTTGCGTCCGGTTTGCAGGAACGGGAACTGTTGGTCCAGATCACCGCGCAACCGGGCATCGTCATTGATACGTTGGGCAGTCAGTTGCAGTGCATCGATCACCGTGTTGCCCGTCACCAGGCAGCGGCCCTGCAGGCGTTCGCCCAGCAGGTTGTCGCGGGATTGGCCGGTAGGGGCAAAGAGCAGGTCGGCACTGAGGTCGATGCAGCGACGGTTCATTTCTTCCGGCCATGGGCTGTAGATATCACCGGTGCGCAGCCCGGCTTCGACATGGCCTACGGGGATGCGCCGGTGGAAGGCGGCCATCGAGGCCACCATGGCCGAAGTGGTGTCGCCATGGACCAGTACCCGATCCGGCCGGGTCTGTTCCAGGACCGGGTCGATGGCGCTATAGAGGGCGGCAGTCAGGGAGTTGAGCGTCTGGTGCGGCGTCATCACGTCAAGGGTGAAATCAGCCTTGAGATCGAACAGATCCAACACCTGCTTGAGCATGCTTTGATGCTGGCCGGTGACGCAGATCAGCGATTCAATGCCTGGTTCGGCGGCGAGGGCCTTGACCAAAGGAGCCATCTTGATAGCTTCGGGACGGGTGCCGAAAATCGACAGGATCTTGATTCGTGGGACTTGAGTAGCGATGACGCCCTTCCTCGCGCAGTTTGCTGCGCCGCACAACAGTTCGCCCAAGTGCGGGCACGCACTTGAGTAATTGATTTAAGTTAAGTGTGGTTCCAATATCCGAAAGGGGTTGTGCGCGTAAAGAAAGTTACGTGGTGGCACCTTGGTTTTTGGCTCGGCAGATTAATAGCATCAAAGTGCGTCCTCGCAAAGTTTTTTATATGAGGTTTTATTAATATTTTTTTAAAAGCGTCATCAAGGATGGGGTGATGGCTGTTAATTTTCCGAATTAATGTTGTTTTGTATTGATTTTAAAGGGTTTTATTTTTGTTTTTTGTTTCGGTTGTGCGAAGTGTGCCGTTATTAATTATTGGCGCCTGAAAAAACAAGATGGAATTTCTGCATGCCGTTAGAATGGCGCCGGAATGTTGTCGTGAGGTCGTAATTAGTGGGCTTAAGTTGAATTTGCGCAAGATGCCCTGACTGAGCTTTGTTCATTTTATTTTTATTTATTATGACGAGCGGTTAATAGATGACTGTTAATCGGGCGTACTGCTGTTCTTCAACCAAGGAAAGTTTGTGTCTGGTTTCGCAGGTGTGGGGGCGGGCAGACGTGTGAACGCATAGCCGATAATCGCCCGCTTTGTCATGGGTTCGTGCCTAGGATATTGACCGTACTAACCGGTTGGTACATTTTAGGCGCCACATACGTCTTGCGACGCATTGCCAAGACCATAATAAAAAATCGAGGAACACCTCATGCGAACCTGTCTGCAAACGCCCGACACCTTTCCCTCGGTCTGGCGCCCCTGGCCTCAAGCCCCTCGGAACACCTCCATTTGGATTCGATAGCGGACACCGTCGCCGTTCTATCACGCCGGTTGGAACCCGGCACTCGACAATCCGAGAGGTCTTCAAGATGGCAAAAGTCGTCGACTTGTATTTCAAGCTGCTAAAGCTGCTGATCGTGCTGTGCATGCTCGCAATGATCGTGCTGGTGTTCGGCAATGTGGTGCTGCGCTATGCCTTCAACTCCGGCATCAGTGTGTCGGAGGAGCTGTCGCGCTGGTTCTTCGTCTGGATGATTTTTCTCGGTGCCCTGGTGGCGCTCAAGGACCGTGCCCACCTGGGCATGGACAGCCTGGTCAGGCGCTTGCCGTCGACAGGCAAGCGGATCTGCCTGGTCATCGGGCATCTGCTGATGTTGTACATCTGCTGGCTGATCTTCAGTGGCAGTTGGCAACAGGCGGCGATCAACCTGAACGTCGTCGCCCCGGCGTCGGGATTGTCCATGGCGCTGTTCTATGGCGCCGGCCTGGTGTTCGGCGCCAGTGCCGCACCGATCCTGCTCTACGAGCTCTACCTGGCGCTGTTCGGCAAGCTCGAGGATGACGAGTTGGTGATGGTCAAGGACAACGACGCCGAGGCGATCACTCATCACCCCAGCACCCCTGACTCCATCAAGAGTACCCGCCCATGACGCTGGTTATTTTCCTCGGGTCCTTGATCGGCAGCATGGCACTGGGCATGCCCATCGCGTTTGCCTTGCTGGTGGTCAGCGTGGCGTTGATGGTTTACCTGGATCTGTTCGATGCGCAGATCATTGCCCAGAACCTGCTCAACGGCGCGGACAGTTTTCCGCTGATGGCCGTGCCGTTCTTCATGTTGGCCGGCGAAATCATGAACGTCGGTGGCTTGTCCAAACGCATCGTCAACATCGCCATGGCGCTGGTGGGGCATAAGCGCGGTGGCCTCGGTTACGTGGCAATCATCGCTTCCTGTCTGCTGGCATCGTTGTCCGGTTCGGCCGTGGCCGATGCGGCGGCTCTGGCGGCGTTGCTGATACCGATGATGGTCTTGGCTGGGCACAACCGAGGGCGCTCGGCCGGACTGATCGCCGCCGGTAGCATCATTGCGCCGGTCATTCCGCCGAGCATTGGCTTCATCGTCTTTGGTGTGGCATCCGGGGTGTCGATTTCCAAGCTGTTCCTGGCCGGTATCGTGCCGGGGTTGATGCTGGGGGCTTCGCTGGCCGTTGCCTGGTGGTACATCTCCCGCAGCGAGAACGTCGAGACGCCGCCCAAGCGCTCCCGTGCCGAAGTACTGCGCACGTTGCTCGACGGCAGTTGGGCGATGGGCCTGCCCTTGATCATCATCCTGGGCCTCAAATTCGGCATCTTCACGCCCACGGAAGCGGCGGTGGTCGCGGCGGTCTATTCGCTGTTCGTGTCCCTGGTGATCTACCGGGAAATGAAGGTCAGCCAGTTGTACGAAGTGATCCTGTCCTCGGCCAAGACCACTTCGGTGGTGATGCTGCTGGTGGCGGCGGCCATGGTTTCATCGTGGCTGGTGACCATCGCCGACCTGCCGGGCCAACTGGCGGAGCTGCTGGCGCCGTTCATGGACAACCAGACCGTTCTGTTGCTGGTGATGATGGTGCTGATCATCCTGGTAGGGACGGTGATGGACATGACCCCGACCATCCTCATCCTCACCCCGGTGCTGATGCCGGCCGTCATCCAGGCGGGGATCGACCCGGTGTACTTCGGCGTGCTGTTCCTGATCAACACGGCCATCGGCCTGATCACGCCGCCCGTGGGCACGGTGCTCAATGTGGTTTGCGGGGTGGCCAAGCTGGACTTCGAGGAAATCGTGCGCGGGGTATGGCCGTTCATGTTTGCGCAGTTCGTTGTGCTGTTCCTGTTGGTCCTGTTCCCGCAATTGGTCCTGGGGCCGTTGAAATTCTTCACCGGCTAACACCGGTGCTGTTAGCTCGACCTTAAAAACAATAACGATCGGAGAGTGACATGGGAAAACTGATGAAAACACTGCTGGCCGGGGCGTGCGCGACGGGCTTGCTGTTGACCGGCGTGGCCAGCCACGCGGACGAAATCCGCGAACGGACCTTGCGATTCGCCTTCCAGAACGTCAAGGAACACCCCCAGGGCCAGGGCGCGCAGAAGTTCGCCGACCTGCTCAGCGAGAAGAGCGGCGGCAAGATCAAGGTCCGCCTGTTCCCCGGCGGTACGTTGGGCGGTGATGTGCAAACGGTGTCGGCGTTGCAGGGCGGCACACTGGACATCACGGTGCTCAACTCCGGCATCCTGGCCGCCCAGGCACCGGATTACGCCATGCTCGATTTCCCGTTCCTGTTCAACAACGTCGAGGAAGCCCATGCGGTCATCGATGGGCCGGTCGGGCAGAAACTGGCGGCGCAACTGGACAGCAAAGGGCTGGTAGGGCTGGGTTATTGGGACCTGGGCTTTCGCAACCTGACCAACAGCAAGCATCCGGTGACCAAGCTTGAAGACATGCAGGGCCTGAAGATTCGCGTCATCCAGTCGCCGATCTACCTGGAGACCTTCTCCGCCCTGGGCGCCAACCCCGTGCCGATGGCGTTCCCCGAGGTCTACACCGGCCTTGAGCAGCACACCATCGACGGCCAGGAGAACCCTTTCACGGTGATTGAGGGCAACAAGTTCTACGAGGTGCAGAAGTACCTTTCCGTCACGGGGCACATCTTCAATCCGCAATCGTTGATCATCAGCCAGAAAACCTGGAACCGTCTCAACGACGATGAAAAAGCGATGATTCGCGCGGCTGCGGCCGAGGCGCAAACATTCCAGCGTGAAGTCACGGCGGCGAGCATGGACAAGGCCAAGGCCACGTTGGCCGCTGCGATGACAGTCAATGAAATCACCCCAGCCGAGAAAGATCGCTTGCGTGAGCGGGTGAAACCGGTAGTCGACAAGTTCGCCAAATCCTTGGATGGCGACCTGGTGAAGACGATGTACGAGGAAATCGCCAAGGTGCGCGCGGCACAGTGAGGTGAATGGGCCTGCCCGGACCAGACCCCATCACAGGAGGTCCCTGTGGGAGCGAGCCTGCTCGCGATGGCGGTGTGTCAGCCAACCTCAATGCGGCTGACCTGACGCCATCGCGAGCAGGCTCGCTCCCACAGTTGTTTTGGGCTGGCCCCAGGATTCGCATACGCCACAACTCCCCCTGTGGGAGCGAGCTTGCTCGCGATTGCAGTGGGTCAGTCAACATCAATGCGGCTGACCTGACGCCATCGCGAGCAAGCTCGCTCCCACAATTGTTTTGGGGTGGCCCAGGATTCATATACGCCACAGATCCCCCTGTGGGAGCGAGCTTGCTCGCGATTGCAGTGGGTCAGTCAACATCAATGCGGCTGACTTGACGCCATCGCGAGCAAGCTCGCTCCCACAGGGGGGTGTTTCAGCCAATGGTTACTGGGCGGCTGGAACGGCCAGCCACTGGCCAATCACCTTCTGGTAGCTGCCATTGGCCTTGCTCAGGTGCAGCCACTGATCCACGTACATCTTCCAGGTGTTGTCATCCCGTGGCAGCAGGTAGGCCTTCTCGCCATATTGCAGGTAGCGGGTCGGGTTGACGGCGCACAGGCCGGGCTTGAGTTTCTGTTGGTAGAGCGCTTCCGAGGCGTCGGTAATCATCACGTCGGCTTTCTTGTCCAGCAGTTGCTGGAAGATGGTCACGTTGTCATGGAAGCTGAGCTGGCCGTTGGGCAGGAACGCCCGGACGAAGGCTTCGTTGGTGCCGCCGGCCGGCTCGACAAGGCGTACCGAAGGCTGGTTCATCTGTTCGAGGGTCTGGTAACGCTCCTTGTCTTCGCAACGCACCAGCGGGATCTTGCCGTCCACGTCCAGGGTAGTACTGAAATAGGCTTTCTTCTGACGCTCCAGCGTCACCGAAATCCCACCCATGCCGATGTCGCATTGGCCTGCAACCATATCCGGCATCAGGGTTTTCCAGGTGGTCTGCACCCATTGCACCTTGACGCCGAGGCTGGCGGCCAGAGAGCGCGCCATGTCGATGTCGATGCCTTCGTATTCGCCTGCTTCGGTTTTAAAGGTATAGGGCTTGTAGTCGCCGGTGGTGCACACCTTCAGTTCGCCGCGTTGCAGGACCTGGTCCAGCAGCGAAGGTGCCGGTTCGGCCAAGGCGCCGCAAGAGAGCGCCAACAGGCCACAGAACGTCATCGAGCTTGTTATGGTTTTCATTGTGAGGGGACGTCTCGTAGCGGAGGGAAACAAGATCGGGGAGTGTAGTAAAAGTGTTGGCAGGCTGTCACTGGAGCATGGCTGACGACCTGTCAGCAGACAGCGGTCTCAAAGGGGCGTCGCTGCAAACTTCCCAGGTAGGCGCAGAACATATCGGCCATGGCGTCGCTGTAGATGGCAACGTCCACGGGAGAGCGGGGCGCTGATGAAAAGCGCTTACCCACGGCACTGAGCGTGCTGATGACCAGGTCACCTGCCAGGGTGCGGGTTTGTGCCGGGGCGGCTGGCAATACCTGCAGCATGAAAGCGTCCACCGACTGTTGCACCGACATCCGCGCCGCCTGGTGCTCGGGGGCATCGCGGTAGAGCGGGGCGGCGTCGTTGAGGGCGACGCGTATCTGGGCTTCGTCGCATTCGGACTGGATGAACGCCTGCACCAGGATACGCAGGCGCTCGAAGGGCGGCTTGAGGGTGTCTTCAAGAATCTCGCGCAGCATGTCGCTGGTTTGCCGCCATTCATCACTTTGCAGCCGGAACAGGATCGCCGCTTTGTTCGGGAAGTATTGATACACCGAGCCGACGCTGACGCCCGCGCGTTCGGCAACACGGGCCACCGTGAAACGTGCCGCGCCCTGGGTCGCCAGAACCTGAACAGCCGCTTCCAGAACCGCGGCGACGAGCTCGGTGGAGCGTGCCTGTTTCGGCTGTTTACGCGAGGAAATCTGCGGGCTTGGGCGTTCGGACATGTGGGCTTGAACCTCGGCAGGGAATGCGAATAGGAAATGCGACGGATTATTCGTATCTTGAATGCGACGAATTGATCGCATTCTAGTCGCCTTCGCAGGCAGCGTTCAACGTCACATCGCATCCTTTCCGTGGGTAGGGTTATGACACAAGACAATATTCATCTCGGCGCTTCTTCGGCGCCTCAGGCAGCCGTCGAGGCCAATCCGGCGCTCAAGCTGTTGCCGCTCACACTGACCGTATTCATCGGCTTTCTCACGATCGGCATGCAGCTGCCTGTCTTGCCCCTCCATCTGCATGACGCGCTGGGCATGGGCACGCTGGTGATTGGCCTGGTGGTCGGGGCACAGTTCGCCGCGGCGCTGTTGTCTCGGGCCTGGGCCGGCAATTTTGCCGACATGCGCGGTGGCAAACGCGCGGTCATGACCGGGTTGGTGACAGCTGCGGTTTCAGGGCTGGTCTATCTGCTTTCTCTGGCGTTCGTTGCCGCGCCGGTCACGTCGGTCTGGCTCTTGTCCGGCGGTCGGGTGCTGCTGGCAATTGGTGAAAGTCTCATTGTCACCGGTGTGCTGGGGTGGGGCATCGGCCTGGTAGGGGCGCAGCATGCCGGCAAGGTCATGGCCTGGAACGGCATCGCCATGTACGGGGCCTACGCACTGGGTGCTCCGCTCGGCGTGGTGCTCAACGGCGCCTGGGGGTTCACCGGCATTGCCATGGCCTCGATGTTCATTCCGCTACTGGCCTTGCCGATTGTCGCGGGCGTGCGCGCTGTCGCCCCTACGGCGACCCGGCGTACACCGTTCTACACGATGCTCGGGGCTGTATGGGTTCCCGGCATGGGGTTGGCGTTTTGCAGCGTCGGCTTTGGTGTCCTCACGGCGTTCATTGCCCTGTTGTTCGCGGCCAGGGATTGGGGCAACGCTTCCTTGGCGTTCACGGCGTTCGGTGTGGCTTTCATCGCTGCGCGCCTGCTTTTCGGGCACCTTCCGGACAAGATTGGCGGCGCTCGCGTCGCCCTGGTCTGCGTATTGATCGAAACCGTTGGGTTGCTGCTGATCTGGAGCGCGGACACCGCGACCATGGCTTATGTGGGCGCGGCTTTCACCGGCTTCGGTTACTCCCTGGCGTTTCCCGGCTTCGGCGTGGAGGCGGTACGGCGTGCGCCACCGCAGGCACGCGGTCTTGCCATGGGGGCCTACGTCGCGTTTCTTGATATTTCCCTGGGCATCACCAGTCCGCTGGCCGGTTTGTTGGCGAGTGGCTGGGGCATCGGTGCGGTTTACCTGGGCGGCGCCATTGCCGTTGGGCTGTCCTTCGGGGTGGCCTTGATGCTGCTCAGAGGACGGCAAGCACAAGTTCAATACAAATCCTGAGTCTTCGCTGGGTTATAGAAGATTTTCGGTCTCGTTTTTTTAGAACAGGAGCGTTGCATATGCACGTATTCGTTACCGGTGCCACGGGCTGGGTTGGGGCGTCCGTGGTACAGGATCTGATCGCCGCCGGGCATCGGGTCACGGGCCTGGCCCGATGCGAAGAAAAAGGCGCGACACTGGCTGCGACTGGCGCGAAGGTGATTCCAGGCACGTTGGATGATCTCGAGATCTTGCACAGCGCAGCCTCGGCGGCGGACGCGGTGATTCACACGGCGTTCAATCATGACTTCTCGCGATTTGCCGAAAATGCCCAGCAGGACCGCCGCGCCATCGAAACGTTGGGCGATGCGTTGCGCGGCTCCGACCGGCCGTTGCTGGTGACGTCGGGTCTGTTTGGATTGACGCGGGGCGCGAGTGAACTGGAAGTGGTGAGCCCGGCCTCGCCCCGCAAGTCCGAAGCCGCCGCCCGGGACCTGGCCGAGCGTGGGGTACGTGTGGCGACGGTGCGACTGGCGCCCTCGGTCCATGGCCTCGGCGACCATGGCTTCGTGCCGATCCTGATTCGCCTTGCCCGGGAAAGCGGCGTATCGGCTTACCCAGGCGACGGCAGCCATTGCTGGTCGGGTGTGCATCGACAGGATGCCGTGCGGGTTTATCGGCTTGCCTTGGAGCAGGGGGTGACGCAATCCGTCTACCACGCCGTCGCCGACGAGGCCGTGCCGTTCAAGGACATTGCCCAGGCGATCGGTCGTGGCCTGGGGTTGCCGGTCGAATCCCGGGAGCGCGAGCATTTCGGCTGGTTCGCCCACATGGCGGGGGCGAACATGGCGGTGTCCAGCGAATACACCCGTGCCTTGCTGGGCTGGACGCCAAGCGGCCCGGGGTTGTTGGATGATCTTGAACACCCTGGTTATTACGCTGGATAAGGGGCGCCTGTGGCGAGGGAGCAAGCTCCCTCGCCACAATGGTTTCTCTAGCGAGAAATGATCCCATGGTCGATCGCGTATTTCACCAGGGCTGCGGGCTTGTCGATGTTCAGCTTGCGGCGGATGCTCAGGCGATGGGTTTCGACGGTGCGTACGCTGATGTCCAGTTCACGGGCCATTTCCTTGTTGTTCAGGCCCTGGACCATTTTGTACAGCACCTGGCTTTCCCGTGGCGTCAGCTCATTGTCGGTGTGCGGGTCAGTGGCGAGCCGCTGGGCGATCTCGGCACTGTAGAAGGTGCCGCCGCTGATGATGGCTTCGATGGCCGCGATGATCTCCCGCGATGGCGCGTTCTTGAGCACGTAGCCGCTGGCGCCGGAACGCACGGACTCGCTCACGTACTCATAATTGTCGTACATGCTGAGGATCAGGATCTTGAGGCTGGGGTATTGCTTGCCCAGCAGCCGGGTCAGCTCGAGCCCGTTCTTATCCTTGAGGCCGATGTCCATCAGCAGCAGGTCCGGTTGGCAGCGACCGACCATTTCGATCGCTTGCGCACCGTTCTCGGCTTCACCCACCACATCCAGTTGCGGCATCACCGACAGCAGGGCCCTGATGCCGTCGCGGACCAGGGAATGGTCATCGACCAGTGCGACGCGAATCACGGGAGGCAGGTTCATCGACGAGTGCTCTTGTTGGCGTGGGCGCGCATCAGTTTTCCGTGACCGAGAGGTTCATGGGCAGCAGGATGTCCAGCTCGCTGCGGCCCGGCACGGACGTCACTTCCAGGCGTCCGCCGAAATGCTCGACCCGCTCGCGGATATTACGCAGGCCGATGCCGGCATGGCCGCGTTCCACTTGCGGGACGTTGAACCCCATCCCGTCGTCGACCACCGTCAGTCGCAAGGACTGGCTGGAGCCGAACAGGGTAATGCCGACGCTTTTCGCCCCGGCATGGCGCTCGATATTGGTCAGGGCTTCCTGGGCAATGCGAAATAGCGAGACAGGGGCGCCATTTTCGAGGCGGCAATCGAATTCGTTGCTTCGATAGGACACTTCCAGCCCGCTGCGCTGCTGGAATTCGGTGGCGAGCTGGCCGATGGCGGCGGGCAGGCCCAAGGTGTCGAGCAGGGACGAGCGCAAGTCGTGGGAGATATTACGGATCTCGCCGATGGCTTCGCCGAGCCGGTCGGTGGCGTTCTTCAGGATGCCCAGGCCGTTTTCCTGGCCATTCTCCAACACGTGGCTGGCCAGCTCGAACTGGAATTTTATCGACACCAGCAGTTGGCTGATCCCGTCATGCAGCTCGCGCGAAACCCGCGAGCGTTCTTCTTCCTGCAAGCTGACGATGCGCTGGTTCAAGCGCTGCAGTTTTTTGTCGGCCAGGCGATGTTCGCTGACATTGAGGGTCATGCCACCGGCAAACACCAGCAGGACCGCCACCAACGCGATCGCGGCGATGGCTTGCATGGTGGTGTGGATGCCATGGGCGACCTCGTCACGGGCCTGTTGGGTGGCGCGCTCGACATCTTCCAGGTAAATCCCGGTGCCGAGCATCCAGCCCCATTTGTCCAGCATCACGACATAGGCCAGCTTGTCGGTCACCTGGCCGGAGGAGGGTTTGTTCCAGGCGTAGCGTTGGAACCCTTCGCCTGACTCGGCGCTTTTGATCAGCGCCTGGATGACCGGCAGGCCGTGGGGGTCCTTCATGTCCCAGAGGTATTGCCCCACCAATTCCGACTGGCGGGCATGCATGAGGCTGCGGCCCTGGCGGTCATACACGAAGAAATAACCGTTGATGCCGAAGCTGAGCTTGCGCAGTTCTTCCAGGACCTGCTGTTGCGCCCGCGCGTCACCCTGGCCGTCGTTGTACAGCGGTGCGATCAGGCTCTGCGCCATCTCGACATAGTTCTTCAGCTCGGCGCGCTTGCTCGCCAGGATGCTGTCTTCGATCAGTTGCGCCTGTTGATCGCCCAACTGGCGGTTGAGCGAGATCACCAGGGCGCAGATGACCGCGATGGCCAGGACCAGCGGCAAAATCCCAAGGGCGACGATTTTGTGTTTGAGCAGCATCTGTACTCCTGTCCGGGCTCGGCGGGGAGGCGAATGGCGGCATCATATGCCAAACCCATGGGTGAGGCATAAAACCTGTGGGAGCGAGCTTGCTCGCGATGACGTCGGATCAGCCAGCCGGGATGTCGCCTGACACAATGCCATCGCGAGCAAGCTCGCTCCCACAGGGGATGGGTGTCTACGTAGAACTACGTAGATGGCCCGTACGTAGTACTGCGCATTTATTTATTGACGACTTGCAGGGATATTGGGCCGGCTCCGAATAGCCGGGGCACACTATAAAAACAATCGCCGCAATCCACTGGATATCGGCAGGAGACACGCAATGACAACCCGTCTGGTTAAACACCTCGCCTGGTTTGCCGTGGCTGTTCTGGGAGCTTGTGCGTTGAGTGTCGTGGCCTTGCGCCGCGGCGAACCCATCAACGCCCTCTGGATCGTCGTCGCCGCCGTGGCCATCTACCTGGTCGCCTACCGCTACTACAGCCTCTTCATCGCCAACAACGTGATGCAACTCGATGCGCGCCGGGCCACTCCCGCCGTGCTCAACAACGATGGCCTGGACTACGTCCCGACCAACAAACACATCCTCTTCGGCCACCACTTCGCGGCCATTGCCGGCGCGGGGCCGCTGGTCGGGCCGGTGCTGGCGGCGCAGATGGGCTACCTGCCCGGCACGCTCTGGCTGATCGCCGGCGTGGTGCTGGCCGGTGCGGTGCAGGACTTCATGGTCCTGTTCCTGTCCACCCGCCGCAACGGTCGCTCCCTGGGTGACATGGTGCGCGAGGAAATGGGCCGCATTCCCGGCACCATCGCGCTGTTCGGCTGCTTCCTGATCATGATCATCATCCTCGCGGTGCTGGCGCTGATCGTGGTCAAGGCCCTGGCCGAGAGTCCGTGGGGGATCTTCACGGTGATGGCGACCATCCCGATCGCGATGTTCATGGGCATCTACATGCGCTACATCCGCCCGGGTCGCATCGGTGAAATCTCGCTCATCGGCGTGCTGTTGCTGCTGGGGTCGATCTGGCTGGGCGGGCAAATCGCTGCCGACCCGGTCTGGGCCAAGGCCTTTACCTTCACCGGGATCCAGATCACCTGGATGCTGATCGGCTACGGTTTCGTCGCGGCGGTACTGCCGGTGTGGCTGATCCTGGCGCCGCGGGACTACCTGTCGACCTTCCTCAAGATCGGCACCATCGTCGCCCTGGCGATCGGCATCCTGGTCACCATGCCCGAGCTGAAAATGCCGGCGCTGACCCAGTTCACCGACGGCACCGGGCCGGTGTGGAAGGGCGGGCTGTTCCCGTTCCTGTTCATCACCATCGCCTGCGGCGCGGTCTCGGGCTTCCATGCGCTGATCTCCTCGGGCACCACGCCCAAGCTTTTGGATAACGAAACCAACGCCCGCTACATCGGTTACGGCGGCATGCTGATGGAGTCCTTCGTGGCGATCATGGCCATGGTGGCCGCTTCGGTGATCGAGCCGGGCGTGTACTTCGCCATGAACAGCCCGGCGGCCATCGTCGGCGGTGACGTGGTGGCCGTGGCCCAGACCGTCAGCAGTTGGGGTTTTGCCATCACGCCCGAGGCGCTGCAAGCGGTGGCCAAGGACATCGGCGAGACCACCGTGCTGGCCCGTGCCGGCGGTGCGCCGACCCTGGCGGTGGGGATCGCGCAGATCCTGCACTCGGTGCTGCCGGGTGAGAACACCATGGCGTTCTGGTACCACTTCGCGATCCTGTTCGAAGCGCTGTTCATCCTCACGGCCGTGGACGCCGGCACCCGTGCCGGGCGGTTCATGCTCCAGGACCTGCTGGGCTCGTTCGTGCCTTCGCTCAAGCGCACCGAATCCTGGCCGGCCAACCTGATCGCCACCGCCGGCTGCGTGGCGCTATGGGGTTACTTGCTGTACCAGGGCGTGATCGATCCGCTGGGCGGCATCAACACCTTGTGGCCGCTGTTCGGCATCTCCAACCAGATGCTGGCCGGTATCGCCCTGATGCTCGCCACCGTGGTGCTGATCAAGATGAAGCGCCAGCGCTACGTCTGGGTCACGCTGCTGCCGGCGTCCTGGCTGCTGATCTGCACCACCACCGCGGGCCTGATCAAGCTGTTCGACGCCAACCCGGCGATCGGCTTCCTGGCCCTGGCGCGCAAATACAACGATGCACTGGCCGCCGGCCAGATCCTGGCCCCGGCCAAGAGCATCGAGCAGATGCAGCACGTGGTGTTCAACGCCTACACCAACGCCACGCTGACGGTGTTGTTCCTGTTCGTGGTCTTCAGCATCCTGTTCTACGCGCTCAAGGTCGGCATCGCCGCCTGGGGCACCAAGGAACGCACGGACAAAGAAGCGCCATTCCAGGCCCTGCCGGACGCTTGATAGAGGATTGCAACGATGTTCAATGACTTGAGTCGCCTGGGTAAATACCTCGGTCAGGCCGCCCGCCTGATGGTCGGCATGCCCGACTACGACAACTACGTCGAGCACATGCAAACCCAGCACCCGGACAAACCGATGATGGACTACGAGGCGTTCTTTCGCGAACGCCAGGAGGCCCGTTACGGAGGCAAGGGTGGGCCCAAGTGCTGTTGAAGCACCGCTTGGGTTGAGGTAGTCCTGTGGGAGCGAGCTTGCTCGCGAAGGCGGTGGCTCAGTTGACGATGATGTCGCTGATCCACCGCCATCGCGAGCAAGCTCGCTCCCACAGTTGCTTTTGGGGTGGTCTCAGGATTTGCTTACGCCACAGATCCCCTTGCTCCCGCTGGCGTGCGAAGCAGGCCCCGGCGGTTCTTCAGGCCGACCGTATCAGCCGGTTTTGCGACTGCTGCGCAGCCGAGCGGGAGCAAGCTCCCTCGCCACAGGGTAGTTGTCTGGCTTGATTCCGCTGTTGATCACTCCGCCAACAACACCGCCGCATCGAAGCCCACCCGCAAGTTGCCCCAATGGCGGCCGCCGAAGAAGAACGGTACGTCGATCTCGGTCATGATTTCCCCGGTATCGCGCAGGTAGGTCTGCAGCAGGAAGCGCTGGACGTTGCCCGCTGCGCGCAGGCCGATCGGGTCGTTGAAGATTCGCTTGTTGCGGCACACCGGCAAATCCACCACCCGGTCGCCGGTTGGCGGCTTGGAGACCCAGCTGTTGTTCACCGGGCAGTAGCCCTTGCTGTCGACAATGAACGAAACCTTGCCACCCGGTGTGCTGCGGGTGAGTTTGTCGCATTCTTCCTGGCAGACCTGGGCAAAGCGTTCGGTGTAGCTGGCCATGTACTGTTTGGGATCGGTACCGGGAATCGGTTGATAATTCTGATCGAACAGGTTCAGGCCTTCGCGTTGCAGCGCCTCCAGGCGGACCTGGAGCGTGTCGCGGCACTCGCTGGCGCGGGTAATGGCGGCGTCCAGCTTGCCGTGGCCGAGCACGAACCGGCCCAGCAGCGCCTGGACCTTTTCGGCCACGCCGGACAGGTCTCGGGTGGCCGTTGCCGAATGCTGCATGCGCTGGTCGATCAACTGGCTGTCGGCATGAATCTGGGTCACCCGGTCGTTGATCCCGGTGTTGCTGTCGGCGAACTGCTGGATATGGGTCGCGATGTCCGCCAGCTTGCCGTTGGTGGATTCGAAATCGACGATCATGCTTTCGAAATGGCCGGACGCGCGCTCCACCACTTTCTGGGTTTCCCGGGCGCTGTGGCTGATCTGCGTGGTCTGCTCGTGAGTGGAGCTGACTTCCTCGAGCATGGCGTCGATGTTGCGCGAGATATCGTCGGTGGCCCGGCTGACATTCTGTGCCAAGGTGCGCACTTCATCGGCCACCACCGCGAAGCCGCGGCCACTTTCGCCGGCCCGGGCGGCTTCGATGGCGGCATTGAGGGCCAGCAGGTTGGTCTGGGCAGAGATCTGCTGGATCAACCCGACAATCGACTTGATGCTCGAGGAACGTTGGTTCAAGGCGCTCACCAAGGTGGCAAATTCACCGAGGTTGCTGGAAATCTCACTGATGTTGCCGGTTACTTCCAGTAGCTCGGCGTAGGAGTCGCGGGCCATGCTCAGGTTCTGGGCGGTGGTGCTGGAGATGCCCTGGGTCTGGCGCGAGACTTCTTCGATGCGGCCCACGGCGGTGTTGCTCTGGTCCATCACTTCCTTGGCGAAGCGGGCCTGGTGGGTGGCACTGTCGCTGGAGTCGCTGATGTTCTTCAGCGAGCGGGCCGACTCGACGGCGATGTGCACAGTCAGCGCCTGGACATTGCTGATGATCTCCCGCTGCTTGGCCAGGAAACGGTTGCAGGTGCCGGCCAGCACGCGGATCTCGTCGTGGGTCACCAGTGGCAGGTCCTTGGACAGGTCGCCTTCGCCGTTGGCGATCTCTTCCAGGGCCTTGGTCATGGCGGTGACGGGGCGCACGATGAGGTGGCGGAAATACCAGACCATGAAACTGATCATGCCCAGCGTCAGCACCGCGCCGAAGAGCAGGGCATGGGTAAGGCTGTCGAGCCGGCCTTCGATCTGCCCCAGCAAGGCACCGTCCAACTGCGCGTTGCGCAACAGCAGCAGGATCTCGGCGCGGGCGCTGACGGCCACCCAGTACAACAAGCCACTGACCAGCACCAACAGGAAAAGACTCGAGAGCTTTTTGGTGAGGGTATCGAAAAACTGCATCTCGATAGACTCGTACAAGTCCTTCAACGTCTGCATGCCGCTGCTCCTGGGCAAAAAAATCTCTTAATGGAATACATTCGACCGCGAGCGCCAAAGCTTTAGGGCGGTGAGGCGATTTGATATCACCCTGTGGGGGCGGGTTTGCTCGCGAAGGCGTGGTGTCAGGTTAATCCAATATCACTGACACACCGCTTTCGCGTGCAAGCCCGCTCCCACAGGGGGTTGGGGTGATCATCACTTGATACAAAAGATTTACTGGGAATGATTCTCAAAGTATATTTGCTCTCATTAACGTCCCTTCCATGAGTGCGCGTCTTGAATCGTTCCACCCCCCTCGCAAATCGCAACGTCTTCATCAAGTGTGTGTTGCCAACCCTGTCCTGCTGCTTCATTGCAAGCCCGTTGTGGGCACAGGACGCTGTCGAACTGCCGGCCACGGATATCCAGGGCAGTCGTGTCACTCAGGACGAGGGCTATACGACGTCGCAAGCCAGCACGGCGAGCAAGAGCGATGTACCGATCAAGGAAGAGGCGCAGTCGATCAACGTGGTGACCCAGCAGACCCTGGCGGACTACCAGGTGCGCTCGCTGAACGACGCGATGAAGTTCGTCAGCGGCGTCAGCCAGGGCAATACCCTGGGCGGCTCGAGGGACTCGTTGGTCAAACGCGGGTTCGGCACCAACGACGACGGTTCGATCCTGCGCGACGGCGTGCGTTCGAACCTGGGCCATAACTTCAGCGCCACCACCGACCGCGTCGAAGTGCTCAAGGGCCCGGCCTCGATGCTGTACGGCGCGCTGGAGCCCGGCGGCCTGATCAACGTCATCAGCAAGAAACCGGAGTACACCCAAAGCACCACGCTGAGCGGCTCGGCCTACAGCGAAGGCGGCGGCACCATGGCCCTGGACACCACCGGGCCGCTGGGCGATACCGGCCTGGCCTATCGCCTGATTGCCGAGCGCGGCCACGAGGACTACTGGCGCAACTACGGCGTCAATGAGAGCACGCTGGTGGCGCCGTCCCTGGCTTGGACGGGTGAGCGGGCCTCGTTGAACCTGAGTTATGAGTACAACGAATACTCCAATCCGTTTGACCGGGGTACGATGTTCACCAATGGGCATCCGGCTGACATCGATTACGACAAGCGTCTTGATGAGCCTTGGGCCAAGAGCGTGGGGATTCGCGAAACGGCGACGGCGCGGTTCGAGTATGAGTTGAGCGATGCGTGGAAAACGCGGGTTACCTATGGTTGGAACAATGATCGGTACAGTCTTTCGATTGCGCAGCCCGATGATTTGACGGGAAATCAACTGAGCAGAAAATCCAACGGCGCTCATTACGATGACGAAACGCGCTACGCCAGTTGGGATTTCATCGGTAAGCAGGAGTTGTTCGGCCAGCGCCATGACCTGTTGGTTGGCGTCGATAATCAAGTGTCCGATCAGTTTCGTGGCAAGACCTACCGTGGGGATGCGCAAGGAGGGTTCGACATCACTGCGCCGGTTTATGGTGGGTTGGCAGAACCCAGCAAGCTGAATGCAAAACAGAGCAACCTGAGTAACCAACTGACCTCCAGCTCCATTTATCTCAAGGACAACTGGCATCTGGATGATCGCTGGATACTGGTCTTCGGTGGTCGCTACCAGCATTACGACCAATTCGCCGAACAAGGCATGATCAAGCGAGAGGGGGTTCGCGACGATAATGGCGACGCCTTCGTTCCATTCCTCGGATTGGTTTATAAAGCTGCCGAGACCCTTTCTCTTTATGGTAATTACAGCCGTTCATTCAAGCCCAATGATACCGTCGACGACAACCTCAGCACCTTCAAACCGGAAGAGGGGCGTAGCTATGAAGTGGGTGCCAAATACGACCCGATGCCTGGGCTGAATATCAACCTCGCCTTGTTCGATATCGTCAAAAAGAATGTAGTAACAACCACTGTAGTCGGCGGAAAGAACATCGCAGAAGCCGCTGGCAAGGTGGGTTCCCAAGGCCTGGAGCTCGACATCACTGGCCGCCTGGCCGACCGTTGGGACTTGATCGGCACTTACGCCTACACCCACACAGAAATATTGGACGATCCGGACGACGAAGGTCATCGCCTACCCGACGCTCCCAAACACACCGCGAGCCTGTACCTCGCTCACCACCTGAACATTCCAGCCGAATTCGGCGCCTGGCACGCCGGTGCCGGTGCGCGTTACGTAGGCGAACGCGCCGCCAACAAGGCCAACGAATTCTGGCTCAGCAGCTACACCGTCGCCGACGCCTTCCTGCGCTGGGAGGCGCCGGTGATGGGGCACAAGACCTCGTTGCAGTTGAACGTCGACAACCTGTTAGACAAGCAGTACTACCCGTCCTCCACCGGCAGCCAGTTGCAGGTCAACGTCGGCGAGCCGCGTACCGCCAAGCTGAGCGCCAGCGTGACGTTCTGATTCTGCTGCTGAAATGCAAAATGCCCGGGCTGAATCCCGGGCATTTTTTTGTACGATTGTTGGCGACCAGGCCTCCACGCCTCCCACGGGAGCCGGGCTTGCCCGCGAAAACGACGACACATTCAGCTTCTCTGTGACAGATGCATCGCTTTCGCGAGCAAGCTCGCTCCCACAATGGGGCTTGTGGCGTATGCAATATCCGAGACGCCACCGCTCCTGTGGGAGCGAGCCTGCCCGCGACCTTGAGGGAAGTGGTCTACGCTTCGTGCACAGACATCTGATTGTTTCGGGCAACCAGCGACAGGTCCCGAGGAAGTAGGCCCTTGGAAATCGCCGATGGTTCGATCACTGCCCGGTCATGGATGAGCTGATGTGAACGGTCTGGCTGCTTCAAGGTGGGGCGAGGGTATGAATCCGTGCATGTTCCTGCAACGTTGCAGTGCGTTCAGGTTCGCGCCACCTGGAGTTGTTCGCGGCGCCTGAAGGATCAGCCGCGGACGAATGAGTAAAAACTTCCCTCTTGTGGGGCGTCGTTGTCCCATTTCACCCGCTCAAGGGCCGCTCAAGCCAGCGCTCGAGACTAAGGGCGCTAGCATTTATGTTTATTCATGTCGCCAGATCGAAAAATAATTTCGCCTTTTTGGGGTTTTGCAATGCTTCTTCTATTCAGTACGTGACACCGTCACGCTTAGGCACACCCTTTGCTAAGTATTGAAAACCCGGCCTTTCAGGCCAGGACACGCCATCCATGAAGAGCAACAGAGGGCAATTCCAGGACCGTACGCAATCAAGCAGGGTTTAAAGCAAGGCAAGGCCGAACCGTCGGAATGACGAAGTGATAAGAAATGCCGTGTAGAACGCGGCTGGGAGTTGGCTATGCCCCACGCTTTTTTTAATGAAATGTATGACGCAAAGGGTGACTGCCGCCCGCATTACCAAGCCTTCTCGCGCTGGCTGGCGGACACCCCGCTTGAACTGCTGGAGCAACGCCGCCGCGAAGCCGACCTGCTGTTCCATCGGGCCGGCATCACCTTCACCCTCTACGGGGACGAGCAGGGCACCGAGCGCCTGATCCCCTTCGATATCATTCCCCGCAGCATCAAGGCCAGTGAATGGCAGATGGTCGAGCGTGGCTGCATCCAGCGGGTCCAGGCCCTGAACATGTTCCTGGCCGACATCTACCATGGGCAGCACATCCTCAAGGAAGGGATCATCCCGCCCGAGCAGGTGCTCGCTAACGAGGGCTACCAGATTGCGATGCAGGGCCTGAACCTGCACCGGGGCATCTACGCCCATATCGCCGGTGTCGACCTGGTTCGCGACGGTGACGGCAGCTATTACGTGCTGGAAGACAACCTGCGCACGCCTAGCGGCGTGAGTTACATGCTCGAAGACCGCAAGATGATGATGCGCCTGTTCCCCGAGCTCTTCGCCGCCCAGCGCGTAGCCCCCATCGATCATTACCCGAACCTGCTGCTCGACACCCTCAAGAGCTCAAGCCCCCTGGAAAACCCCACCGCCGTGGTGCTGACGCCGGGACGTTTCAACAGTGCCTATTTCGAACACGCCTTCCTGGCCCGTGAAATGGGCGTGGAACTGGTGGAGGGCGCCGATCTGTTCGTGCGGGACGACCACGTGTATATGCGCACCACCGCCGGCCCTCGACAGGTGGACGTGATTTACCGTCGCCTTGACGACGCCTACCTCGACCCGCTGTCGTTCAACCCCGATTCGATGCTGGGCGTGCCCGGGCTGATCGCTGTTTACCGTGCGGGCAATGTGGTGCTGGCGAACGCGGTCGGCACAGGCGTGGCCGACGACAAGTCGATCTACCCTTACGTCGACGAAATGATCCGCTTCTACCTCACTGAAGAACCAATCCTGAAGAACGTGCCCACCTGGCAGTGTCGCAAGCCCCAGGACCTGTCCCATGTGCTGGCCAACCTGCCGGATCTGGTGGTCAAGGAAACCCAGGGTTCCGGCGGCTACGGCATGCTGGTCGGGCCGGCTGCCAGTGCAGCGGAGATCGAAGATTTCCGCGCACGCCTCAAGGCCCGTCCCGAAGCCTACATCGCCCAGCCGACCTTGAGCCTGTCCACGTGCCCGACCTTTGTCGAGAGCGGCATCGCGCCGCGCCACATCGACCTGCGTCCGTTCGTGCTGTCGGGCAAGGAAACGCGCCTGGTGCCCGGCGGCCTGACCCGCGTGGCGCTGCGTGAAGGCTCGCTGGTGGTGAACTCGTCCCAGGGCGGCGGCACCAAAGACACTTGGGTAGTGGAGGACTAAGACATGCTTTCAAGAACTGCTTCGGACCTCTATTGGATGTCCCGCTACCTGGAGCGCGCCGAGAACCTGGCGCGCATGCTCGAAGTCAGTTATTCGCTGTCGCTGATGCCCCAGGCCGGACGCAGCGATGGCCATGCCGAGCTGGCGATGTCGCTGCTGGCGGCCGGTACGCTGGACGACTACAACGCCCGTTATGACGCGCTCAACACCGAGCGCATGCTGCATTTCTTCGCCTTGGACGAAACCAACCCCGGCAGTATCTATAGCTGCCTGCGAGCCGCGCGGACCAATGCCCATGCCGTGCGCGGGCGCATCACCGCCGACATGTGGGAAAACATCAACGCCACCTGGCTGGAAATGCGCAACATCGCCAGCAACGGCCTGGGGCGCTACGGTATCAGCCATTTCTGCGAATGGGTCAAGGAGCGTTCGCACCTGTTCCGTGGCGCGACATCGGGCACCATCATGCGCAACGATGCCTACTGTTTCATCCGCCTGGGGACCTTTATCGAACGGGCCGACAACACCCTGCGCCTGCTGGATGCTCGCTATGAAATGTTCGGCGAGGAATCGGAAGAGGTCAGCGACAACTCGGCCCGCGGCTATTACCAGTGGAGTGCCTTGTTGCGCGCGCTGTCTTCGTTCGAGGCGTTCAACGAGATCTACCGCAACGCGCCCAATGCCGAGCAGGTGTCCGAGATGTTGCTGTTGCGGGCCGACGTCCCACGCTCGCTGCATGCCTGTATCGAGGAGCTGGACCATATCCTCGCCAGCTTGCCGGGCAACAACGGCCGGCCGGCCCAACGCCTCGCTGCCGAGCTGAATGCGCGCCTGCGCTATTCCGGGATCGACGAAATCCTGGCGTCGGGCTTGCACCAATGGTTGACCGACCTGATTGGTCAGATCCGCCACTTGGGCCAGACCGTCCATGAGTCTTATCTGGAGGTCGTATGAAACTGTCCATACGCCACGACACGACTTACAGCTACGCCGATGAAGTCTGCACCAGCATCCAGTTCCTGCGCCTGACGCCCCGGGACACCCAGCGCCAGCGCATCTTGCAATGGCATCTGGAACTGCCGAGACTGGTGCGCAGCCAGATTGACCCCTATGGCAACATCCTCCACGTGATGACCATGGACGAGCCCCACGGTGCCTTGGTGCTGACGGCGTATGGCGAGGTGGAAATCCATCAGTCCATCGCGATGGAACCGGACACTCAGTCACCGCTGCCGTTTCTGCGCACCAGCCGCCTCACCCAGGCGGATGAGAACCTCAGCGCCTTCGCGGTCGAACAATGTGCCGGCCGACGCGATCGGTCGGCCTTGACCGACTTGATGAACGGCCTGGCGGCGCGGATGCCCTACAGCCCCGGCACGACCGCGGTCAACAGCACCGCCGCCGAGGCGTTTGCCGGTGGAACGGGGGTTTGCCAGGACCATACCCACGCCTTCCTGGCCTGCGCGCGCAGCCTGGGTATTCCAGCGCGCTATGTTTCCGGCTATTTGTGCACCGAAGATGAAAGCCACCTGGCAAGCCACGCCTGGGCCGAAGCCTGGCTGGACGATGGCTGGTACAGCTTCGACGTGACCAACCGCCTGACCCTTCCCGATCGCCACCTGAAACTGGCGATCGGCCTGGACTACCTCGACGCCTGCCCGGTACGCGGCATGCGCCGGGGTGGCGGGGCGGAACAGATGCAGGCGCGGGTGCAGGTGAGCTCGATGGTGCAGGTGCAGCACCAGTAAAGGCACAGGCTTTCTCGCCAACACCCGAGCTCCCACACTGGAATAGGGGTGGACACAAATCCTGTCTCCACCCGAGCACCTCTGTGGGAGCGAGCTTGCTCGCGATGACGGCTGCCCAGCTAGCATCATCGCCAACAGACCCACCGCCATCGCGAGCAAGCTTGGCTCCCACACTGGAATGGGGGTGGATACAAACCCTGTCTCCACCCGAGAACCCTTGTGGGAGCGAGCTTGCTCGCGATGACGGCTGACCAGCTAGCATCATCGCCAACAGACCCACCGCCATCGCGAGCAAGCTCGGCTCCCACACTGGAATGGGGGTGGATACAAACCCTGTCTCCACCCGAGAACCCTTGTGGGAGCGAGCTTGCTCGCGATGACGGCTGACCAGCCGACATCACCGCCAACTGATCCACTGCTATCGCGAGCAAGCTCGCTCCCACAAAAAGGGCACTCCCTCCTTACTCTCCAAAATGAAGCTTTCATGACAAAAGTTCGGTAGCACATCGCCATTCCCGTCATGCCTGTGTGACGTGTTCGAGGGGACCTTTCAGGTCGTTTGGAGCCGGGGCGCGAAGCCGGGAGTGAGGCGATGGGGACTATGGAACGTTATTCGAAAGTGGGCATGCAGGAGCTTGACCAGCGGCTGTCGAAGATCGTCGAGGCGGCGCGCAAGCAGCCGGTCTCGGTGTATCGCTACGGCGCGCCGTGGGTCTGGATCGTTTCCCAGGATGACTGGCAGGGCGCGCTCAAGGAGGTGTCCAGCTACATTCCGCAAGGCCATTCACTGGTCTTGCTGCGTCCGCAGATCGACGATCTGCTGGATGACCATCGCGATGTGCTGCAGGGCCTCAACGCCAGTGCCCAGATGCTGATCGCACCGCAAACCGCCATGCACATCCTCCTGCTGCAACTGCTCTATTCGGTGCCCAGCGAGCAGCAACTCTACGAACAACTCAATTACAACCTGCTGTTCCGCTGGTTCGTCGGCCTGGACCTGAACCAGAAGGTCTGGAGCTTCAACGTCCTGAGCAAAGACCTCGCCACGCTGCTGGGCGATGCGCGGGCGGTGCGGCTCATCGAGAAAATCATCGGTGAAGTGTTCTGTGGCGCCTTGCTGCAAATGCCGGAGTTCTCCTTGAACTTCGCGCTTCTGCACACCTGGCTGGCCCGGCACGCCACAACATCGACCATAAGCAATTGAGCCGTACTTTGAATTCAGGGGGTGGTGTGGAGCATTTCTTCAAATCGCGGCCGGCGCTGTGGGGCTGGCTGCTGCTGGCGGTCGGGGGGCCGTCGGCCTTTGCCGCCGAAGGCGCGCAGGAGGCCGACTCGGCGCCGACGCGCCTGGTAGATGTGAACGAGTATTTCGTGCGCGGCAACACCGTGCTCGATGCCCGGGCCATCGAGGAAGCGGTGTACCCGTTCCTGGGGCCGCAAAAGGCCTTGAGCGACATCGAAGGCGCCCGGGAAGCCTTGCAAAAAGTCTATCAGGCCCGCGGTTATCAATCGGTATTCGTCGAGCTGCCAGAGCAGAAAGTCGAAGACGGCATCGTCTACCTGCAGGTCAGCGAAACCAAGATCGGTCGGGTGCGCGTGGTAGGGGCCAAGCACTATTCGCCCGTTGAAATCCGTGAAGACGTGCCGGCGCTGCAGGAAGGCGAGGTGCCCGATTTCGCCCGGGTCCAGGCAGAGCTGGCGCAGTTGAACAAGACCCCGGGACGCCAGGTCATGCCGCTGGTGCGCGAAGGCCAGCGCCCCGGGACCATGGACGTGGATTTGCAAGTCGAAGACCAGGACCCCTGGCAGGCCAGCCTGGGGCTGAACAACGACTACAGTGCCGACACCGAAAAGCTGCGCACGGTCGCCAGCCTGGGCTACAACAACCTCTGGCAACTGGGCCACAGCGTTTCGCTGACCTTCTTCACCGCGCCCCAGGACACCGAAAACGCCAAGGTCTGGTCGGGTTCCTACACCGCGCCGCTGAGCGAACGCTGGAGTGTGCAGTTCTCGGGGTACCAATCCGACAGCAACGTGGCGACCGTCGGCGGCAGTAACGTGTTGGGCAAAGGGCATTCCTACGGGGTGTCGGCGATCTACAGCCTGCCGTCCACGGGGGCATGGGCCAACAGCTTTTCGGTCGGGGTGGATTTCAAGGACTTCGAGGAAGAGCTGAACCTGGGCGGTGCCAGCGACAAGGCGCCGCTCAAGTACGCGCCGTTCACCTTCGCCTATAACGGTTTTCGCTACACCGAAAACAGCCAGTTGGGCCTCGGCTTGAGCCTGGTGGCGGGTACCCGGAGCCTGCTGGGCTATGGCAGCTCCGACGAAGCGTTCGACTACAAGCGCTATCGCGCCAGCCCCAGCTTCGCGGTGCTCAAGGGCGACGGCAATTACACCTTCACCTTCGGCAACGACTGGCAGACAGCCTCCAAGGCCGCCTTCCAACTGGCCTCTGGGCCGCTGGTTTCCAACGAGCAATTCTCCGCCGGTGGCGCCACCTCGGTGCGCGGTTACCTGGCCGCCGAGCGCACCGGCGACGACGGCTACCTGCTGTCCCAGGAACTGCGTACCCCGTCCCTGGCCAAGTTCCTCGGCAGTTATGTCCAGGAGTGGCGCTTCTATGCCTTCGCCGAAGGCGCGCAGCTGTATTTGCGTGACGAACTGCCCGACCAGGAAGCCGACTACAGCCTCGCCAGCGTCGGCCTCGGCACCCGCGCGAGTCTGAGCAAATGGCTGTCCGGCAGCCTCGACTGGGGCTATCCGCTACTCGAAGGGCCGAACACCTCGAAACAGGAATCGCGCCTGCACTTCAACCTGCAAGCGACGTTTTGAACCCAGGAGTCATGTCCATGCAACGCTTATTGTTATCCCTGTTGATCTGCCTGGGGCTGGTGCTTCCGGCGACCGCCAACGCCTGGTGGCAGGACGACTGGCACTATCGCAAACAGATTTCGGTGGACACCACGCCCCAGGGCGCCGCCATCGCCCAGGCCTTGGGCCGCACCGCGTTGCTGGTGCGCTTGCACACCGGCAACTTCACCTTCGACGGGGTCAAGGACGACGGCTCGGACTTGCGTTTCGTCAGTGCCGACGACAAGACCGTGCTCAATCACCAGATCGAAAGCTTCGACCCGCTGATGGGCATGGCGCTGATCTGGGTCGACGTGCCGAGTGTGGAGGGCGGTCAGCGCCAGGACGTGTGGATGTATTACGGCAACCAGAAGGCGCCGGCCACGAGCAGCGGCCAGTTGACTTTCGACCCGGACTACACCGCGCTGTACCACTTCGATGGCGCCACCGGCGTACCGCCCCGGGATACCACGGCCTACGGCAACAATGCCCAGGGCGCGACCGGCGTGAGCATCGACGGCGTGATCGGGCGGGCCTTGCAGTTCAACGGCCAGCCGTTGTTGTTGCCGGCCAGTCCGTCGTTGCAACACAGTGCCGGCGCGGCGTTCACCTTCAGCACCTGGCTGCGCCAGGACCAGGCCAGTGGCGAACAAGTGATCCTGGCCCGTCGCGAAGCCGCCACCAGCCTGTTGGTTGGGGTCAACCAGGGTGTGCCGTTCGTGGCGATCAATGACCAGCGCGCGGTCTCGACCCAGCCGCTGAACCCCGGTCAGTGGCAGCACCTGGCGTTGACCGCCTCGGGCGACCGGGTCGTGCTGTACGTCAACGGGCGTGAGACCGCGAGCCTGGCGGTGGCGATGCCGGCGTTCAATTCGCCGATCGCCCTGGGTGCTGATGTCTCCACCGGAGCCTTCGCACCTTTCAGCGGTGCCATGGACGAAGCGCGCCTGTCCAAGGTCGCTCGCCCGGCGCCGTTGCTGTTGGCCGACGCCAATGCCCAGGGCGCCGAATCGAAACTGGTGGCCTACGGCGTCGATGAAGAGCAGTCCGGCTTCGGTTTCGGCAGCCTGGGGTTCCTGCTCAACGCCGTGCCGCTCGACGCTTGGGTGATCATCGGGGTGCTGGTGCTGATGATGTTCCAGTCGTGGATCATCATGATCCGCAAGAACCGCATGGTCAGCCGCCTCAGTGCCGCCAACGAAGCCTTCCGCGAGCAGTTCGCCAAGATCGGCACGCGCCTGGAGATGTTCGCCGACGACCAGGACCTCGCCCAGCGCCTGCAACATTCATCGCTGTGGCGCTTGTACTTGGTGGCCGTCAAGGAAATCCGCACCCGCCGTGAGCAGGGCGCTGACACTTCATCGGTGTCAGCGGCCACCATCGAAGCGATCCGTTGCTCGATGGATGGCGTGCGCACCCGTGAGAACCAGGCGCTGAGTTCGAAGCTCTCGACCCTGTCCAACGCCATCGCCGGCGGGCCCTACATCGGGCTGCTCGGCACTGTGCTGGGGATCATGGTGGTGTTCCTCGGCACGGCCATGGCCGGCGACGTGAACATCAACGCTATCGCCCCGGGCATGGCCGCGGCATTGCTCGCCACTGCCATGGGCCTGTTCGTCGCGATCCCGGCGTTGTTTGGCTACAACCGCCTGATCACCCGTAACAAGGAAGTCAGCGCCGACATGCGGGTCTTTGTCGACGAGTTCATCACGCGCCTGGCGGAGATGCACGGCGAAGGCCAGTCCGGTGAAGCGGCACATCGTCGCGGTCATCACATCCAATCGTCCGTACCGGCCTGAGGGAGTCGCCATGGCTAGCGTAAACGCTTCACACGATGACGACGATGATGCAGCGGTCGACAGCATCAACATCACGCCGCTGGTGGATGTGCTCATGGTGGTGCTGGTGATGTTCATCCTCACGGCCACGGCCCAGGTGTCAGGTATCCAGATCAACCTGCCCAAGGCCAGTGCCTCGGTGTCGTTGTCCGAGGCCAAGACCAAGGCGATTTCGGTGAACGATGGCGGGCAGGTGTTCCTCGATGCCTACCCGGTGACCCTGGCCGAGCTGGAAGAGCGCCTGCGCATCGAAAAGGCGCAGAGCCCGGACTTCCCGATAATCGTGCGCGGCGACGCGACGGTGCAGTACCAGAAAGTCATTGAAGTGCTGGATCTGTTGCGGCGCCTGGAACTGTCCCAGGTCGGTCTCGTGACCGGCAAACCGAGCCAGGGCTGATCATGACCGCCAGACTTCCCATCGATCCGCCCCCGGTGAAGACTTCGCCGCTGCGCCTGCTCAAGTGGGCCGCCGGCCTGCTGCTGGGCGCCGTCGCGGCCTGGTTGCTGTGGCAGTGGGCCAACGACATGAGTGGTGTGCGCCGCGAAGCCCCGAAGGTGCCGACCATCATCCCGCTGCCGCCTCCGCCCCCACCACCGCCAGAGAAGCCCAAGGAGCCGGAACCCCAGGTCGAGGAGAAAGTGGTCGAGCCAGAGCCGACCCCGGAACCCGAAGAGGTCAAGCCCGAAGAAGAAGCGCCGCCGTCGCCGGTGGATGACCTGGCGAACCCGATGCAAATGGACGGCGATGCCCAGTCCGGCAACGACGCGTTCAACATCGGTGCCGGCAAGGGCGGCGGCATGGCCGGGGCAGGGGGCGGGCGCCTGGGCAATGGCACTTACAGCCAGTTCCTGGCGTTCACCTTCCAGCGCTTGCTGCGGGAAAACCCCGACCTGCGCAGCCTGGCGTTCTCGCTGCAGGCCGATGTCTGGCTCAGCGCGGTGGGGGAGATCACCCGCGTCGAGCTGGTCAAGTCCAGCGGCAACCCGCAGGTGGATGAGCAAGTGATCGCCGCCCTGCGTACCGCGCCCCATTTGAGTGAACGGCCACCGGCCTCCCTGACTTTGCCCGTGCGCCTGTCCTTGCAGGGACGGCGGCCGGGTTAACCGACTATTTGAAAGTTTGCCAACAGGAGTTGTGTGCAGATGATTTCCAATGTGAATCGATTGTCGTGGGCGATCGGCCTGGTGGTCCTGAGCCTGGCCGGCCATGCGGCCGCCGCCCCGGCGCCTTCGGAAAACGCCACGATCAATCTGATCCGCCTGCTGGTGCAGCAGGGCGTGTTGAAACAGGACCAGGCCGATGGCTTGATCGCCCAGGCCGAACGGGAAGCCGTGCAGGCCCGTCAAGCCGCCACGGCAGTCGCCGCCACGCCTGCCGGTGCGCCGGGGGACGTACGTGTGCAATACGTGCCGAATATCGTGCGTGAGCAGATCCGCGACCAGGTCAAGGCCGAAGTCATGGCCACCGCCAAGCAGGAAAACTGGGCCCAGCCCAACACCTTCCCGGATTGGGTCTCACGCATCAGTTTCGATGGCGACATTCGCCTGCGGGACGAGTCGCGCTATTACTCAGGCACCAACAGCAACGAAATCGTCGATTTCGCCCGGCTCAATGACAAGGGGCCTTACGACGTCAACCCCAACAGCAGTTCCAGCCTGCCGCCGTTGCTCAATACCCGCGAAGACCGGGAAAACCTGTTCCGCCTGCGTGCCCGCCTGGGCATGAAGGCCGTGATTGCCCCGCAATGGACGGCGGGCATCCGCATCGGCACCGGCTCGGACAACAACCCGGTGTCCACCACCCAGACCCTCGGTGGCGGCTTTGGCAAAAAAGACATCTGGCTCGACCAGGGCTACCTGACCTGGAAACCCTCGGACGAATTGACCCTGACCGGCGGGCGTTTCGCCAACCCGTTCTTCTCCACCGACCTGTTGTATTCCGGCGACCTGAACTTCGATGGCGTGGCGGCGAATTTCAACCACAAGCTCAACCAGGACTGGGGTGTGTTCGGCACCGTCGGCGCGTTCCCGGTGGAGTACACCAATGACACCAGCACCAGCAATGGCAGCGACAAGGAAGAGAGCGACAACAAGTGGCTGTACGGTGCGCAACTGGGGGCCAACTGGGCCATCAACGACAGCAACCGGATCAAGGGCGCGTTGGCCTATTACCGCTTCGACGACATCGAAGGCCAGCGTTCCTCGCCGTGCCAGCCCTGGGCCGGTGATCCAGGTTGCGACAGCGACGGTTCGCGGGTGGCGTTCATGCAGAAGGGCAACACCGTGTTCCTGCTGCGCGACATCACGCCCAACCCCCTCAACCCGTCGACCACGCCACAGCCGCAATACGTCGGCCTGGCTTCGGAATTCAACCTGCTGGACCTGAACTTCGCGTGGGACACGGATCTGCCCGAAGACCTGAAACTGCGCAGCCAGGCTCACTACGTCCACAACCTGGGCTACGACGAAGGCGAGATGCGCAAGCGCTCCGCAGGGCAGTTTGCCAACAACCTGGACAGCGATGGCGAGGTGGAAAGCGGCGCCAACGCCTGGATGCTCCAGTTCACCCTTGGCAACTCCCTGGAACTCAAGCGTGAGGGCGACTGGAACCTGTTCGCCGGCTACAAGTACATCCAGCCGGACGCCTTGCCAGACGGCTTCAACGATTCGTCATTCCATCTGGGGGGCACCAATGCCAAGGGTTATTTCCTGGGCGGCAACTATGGCCTGGCGAGCAACGTCTTCGCCACCGGTCGTTGGTTGAGTTCCGAAGCGGTGTACGGCGCGCCGTACGACATCGATGTCTTGCAGCTTGAAATCAACACGCGCTTCTAAGCGCAGGGAGGCCTCATGAAAAGGCGTGCCATCTACCAATGTCCGGCCGCGTTACTGGTGCTGGGCCTGCTTCTGAGCGGCGGCGCCCACGGCGAAGGCCTGGAAGAACGCCTGCGGGCGCAACTGCGCAGCACCACCGCCCAGTTGCAAACCCTGCAAAGCGAACAGGCCCAGGCCAGTGCCGCCCGGCAGGCCGCGGAGACCCAGGCCAAGGAGGCCCAGGCGCAGATCAAGCAATTGACCGCGCAATTGAGCAAGGCCCAGGCCCTGAATGAGCAACTGGCCGGGCATCAGCAAAACCTGCAAAGCCAGGCCCAGGCCCAGGTAGCGGCCAGCAACGAGCAAATGGGCAAGTTCAAGAAAGCCTACGACGAGCTGCTGGTGCTGGCTCGCGGCAAAGAGGCCGAGCGCGCGCGCCTGGAGGCGCAATTGACCGAGCGTGACACACAAGTGCAGCAATGTTCGGTCAAGAATCAGCAGATGTACGAAGTCGCCAAGACGCTGCTGCATGCCTACGAAACCATTGATGTGACCGACATCGTGAAGATCCGCCAGCCGTTCGCGGCCAAGGCCCGGGTGCGTTTCGAAGAGCTGGCCCAAGGGTTTGGCGATGATCTCTACAAGAACCGTTTCGATGCGCCCCAGGCCTCGATCACTCACTGAACAGAACAAGGAAGAATCGAACATGAGCTCAATGATTGAAAACGTCGGTGCACAATCCCTGACTGAGTTGTTGCAGGCGGCGGGTTATCGGGTCAACGAAACCGAGCAGAACGGCATTGTGCAGCTGCTCAGTGCCAGCCAGGGCATCGGCTTTGCCGTGCGTTTCGGCAATCCGGCGGCGACTGCAGGCGAGTACCTGGACTTCACCTTCAGCTGTGCCTTGCGGGTGCAGGGCCAATTGCCGGCCGGGTTGGCAGAACTGTGGAACGCCTCGCGACGTTTTGCCCGGTTGTCGCTGCAAGGCGAATTCCTGGTGATGGAAATGGACGTCGTGGTTGCCGCGGGCGTGAGTGCCAATCATCTGCGCAGTCACCTGGAACTGTGGGACCGCCTGTTGCAGGAATTCATTGTCTACCTGCGTGAGTACAGCCAGAACGCGGCGCGGGCGCAAACCCCGGCCGAGCCCGTCGAGGCGCCCTTGGAGGAGGCCGTCGCATCGTGAAAAAGCCGACCTTCGTCATCAGCGCCGCGGCGCTGGGCCTGATCGCCGTGGCGCTGGTGCTGGGCCTGCGGCCGGGCAGCGATCCGGTCGCCGCGGTGCAGACCGCCAGCGTTGTTTCGGCCGACTCGCCGAGTTTGGCCCGACTGGGCAACCAGCAGGTCAGCCCCGAAGAACTCAAGACCTTGCTGGCCGCACTGGCCCCCGAGGTTCGTCAGCAAATGCGGGGTAATCGGGCTGCGTTGGAGGGCTGGATCCGTGCCCGCCTGGCGGAAAAAGCCGTGTTGGAGCAGGCCGATGCCCAGGGTTGGCGTCAGCGGCCCGAGGTGGAGCGGCAGACACGAGCGGCGGCTGAGCAGATTGTGTTTCGCGATTACTTGCAGTCGGTGAGCCAGGTGCCGGCCGGGTATCCCAGTGAAGACGAGTTGAAGCAGGCTTACGACGCTGGGAAAGCCAACTGGACCGCGCCGGCATTGTACCGTGTCAGCCAGATTTTCCTGGCAGCTACCGAACCGCAAACCGTGGAGGCGGTGCGCCGGCAAGCGCTGGAATTGAGCAAGAAAGCCCAGGCCTCACCCGCTGAGTTCGGCGCCCTGGCCAGTCGTTTTTCCCAGGACCGCACCAGTGCCGAGCGCGGCGGTGACAGTGGTTACCAGCCGTTGCAACAACTGGTGCCGCCGGTGCGCGAGGCCGTGGCGCGCTTGAAGGTCGGTGCGGTATCGGACCCGGTGCAGAGCCCGGCAGGGTTCCATGTCATCAAACTCACCGAGCAACAACCGGCCCGAGAGGCGACCCTGGACGAAGTCCGCGAGCGCCTGACCCAGGCCCTGCGTGCCCAGCGCCAGGAACAGATCGCCAAGGCGTACCTGGACGGCATGCTCGACACGGCGACGTTGAGCATCGATGGCGCGCAGTTGAGCAAGGTGTTGGAGGAGGGGCTTTAGGCAGGTCCACACCAGACCTGTGGCGAGGGAGCTTGCTCCCGCTGGGCTCTGTAGGAGCTGGCGAAGCCTGCGATCTTTTGATCTTTCGTTTGAGACTCAAGTGTCTGGGGAAAGATCGCAGCCTCGTTGCACTCGACAGCTCCTACATGCTCCTACACAGTTTCTACACAGCTCCACGTATTCGTACAACCGACAGGGAGTCACCCATGACCTTCATCGAGCCCGCAGGACGCCAGGCTGTCACCGCATACCGCACACCGTTGCGTGCCCCCGACCCGTGGCTGGCCATGGCCGGAGGCATCGAGCCGCAGGTGGCGCAGTGCTTCCTGGTCAGTGCCCGTTGTGGCTGCTTCATGCAAGCGGCCCGCAGCCTCAACGTCAAGGCGACCTGGCTGCGCAAGCAGTTGGCGCAATTGGAGACGCGGCTGCAACGTTCGCTGTTCAGCTTCCAGGGCAGCGCCTTGACCCTCAGCCGCGAGGGCCGGCAGTTGCAGGCGCGCTTGATCAGCCTGGCTCACGAAAGCGCTCCGCCCTTGAACGACCAACCCTTGATTCGCCTGGCCGTGGCCGAGTCGATACTGCATGACATCCTGGGCCGTGACCTGATTTCATTGCTGCGACGCAACGCCAGCGTGCGACTGCAGATCATCACCCTGGACAGTGACCTGGCGCTGCAAGCTGTCAGCGCCGACCTGGTGCTGTGGTTGAGCGATGCCCACACGTTGGGGCCGGGGCCGAGTTTCGCCACATCGCCCGCGGATCGACTGGCGCGGCTGGACTATGTGCCGCACATCGCCAAGCGCTACTCACGCCCGGCCACGCGCCCGGACTGCCTGGACGACCTGAACGATTACATGCTGGTGCAATGGCAGGCGGATCGGCACGTGGACGGCTTCGCGCCGTGGAACGCCTTGATAGAACAACGCCGGGCCGGCGTGGTGCAGGTGCAATCCTACGAACTGATGCTGGAAATGATTCGCTGCAGCGCCTGCATCGGCCTGTTGCCGCAGTACATGAGCCGCTTCGACCGAGGCCTGGTGGCGTTGCCGCAAGTGTTCGGCCTGTCGATGCAACGGCACGTGTGGATGGCCGTCAATGCCCAGGCCGAAGGCTCGCCAGAGGTGCAGATGCTGCGTGAACTGATCCACCACACGCTGGATGAGCGGCGGGATTGGTTCCAGGCCTGACCGAAGCCGGAAGTAGTCCCTCTGTGGGAGCGAGCTTGCTCGCGATAGCGGTGGTTCATTCAACATCGATGCCGGTAGAAAGGGCCTCATCGCGAGCAAGCTCGGCTCCCACATGAGGTCTTGGGCGCCCACAGATTCAGCATCCAGCAACAATTCCCTGTGGGTGCTGAGCTTGCTCGCGACAGCGGTGGTTCAGCTTGCATTGATATTGAATGTGCCGCCGTCATCGCGAGCAAGCTCGGCTCCCACATGGGTTCTTGGGCACCCACAGATTCAGCATCCACCAACAACTCCCACTGGTTCCCGATATAACCTGACGCGGCTTATAGTGGTCGGCCTTGTCACGCCTCCAGGAAGGAGCCCCATGTCCGAGTCTTCGATTACCCTCGCACGCTTCACTGAAGCCCACATCGCCGGTGTCACCGCGCTCTACAACGACCCGGCGGTGACTCGCCAGGTGCTGCAAATGCCTTTCCAATCCACCGAAGTCTGGCGCAAGCGCTTGGCGACGGATGACGAGCGCTTGTTGAAACTGGTGGCCCTGCACGCGGGTGACGTCATCGGCAATCTGGGGCTGGAGCAGTTTTCGCGGGTGCGTCGGGCCCATTGCGGCAGCCTCGGCATGGGGGTGGCCGTCGCCTGGCAGGGCAAAGGCGTGGGGTCGATGCTGCTGGCCGCCGCGCTGGACGTCGCCGACAACTGGATGAACCTGCGCCGGGTCGAGCTGACGGTGTACGCCGACAATGAAGCGGCCATCGGGCTGTACCGCAAGTTCGGCTTCGAAAGCGAAGGCCTGATGCGCGACTATGCCGTGCGTGACGGACGTTGGGTGGACACCCTCGCCATGGCGCGGCTGCGCTGAAGGATCAGTCACGCAGGTAAAGTGGCTTTTACGTACGCCGACGTCTGGGACCTGTCATCATCCAGCTTCGCAGTACTCCCTAACCGAGGAACGGCCCATGGACGATGTACAGCAATTGGGCGAGATGCTTCGTCACTACGCCGACAGCGAAGCGCACAAGAAACAACTGCACCAGGCCCAGTCGGCGGTTTGGACGCAACAGATCGAGGCGCTGTACGGGCAAATCGAGCAATGGCTGGCGCCGGTCATGGCGCTCGGCCTGCTGGAACTGAACCGTGAGACGTATGTGGCCCACGGGGCGAACGTTCCTGTAGAAACATCCGCTTTCAAGACCGAAAAACTGACCTTGGTCATCACCGGTAAACCGGTGGAGTTCGTGCCGGATGTGATGGGTGTGGGCGGCTTGGTTTCTTTGTCGATCATCGGCCTGGCCGCGACCCGTCACGGCAGCATTTCCCTGGTGTGCCAGCCGCCATCGACGCAATGGCAATGGCGCCGGACCAATGGGTTGAAGGACCCCGACACGTTTGCCTTCGATGCAAACTTCCTCGCCCAACAATTGCAGAGCCTGATACCTCGCGAGCGCGGCTGAATCACTTGTTCTTTTCAGGGCAGGCAAAAAACTGCCCATTGGCTATACCTGTAGTTCCGGCCCCGCCTCGTGTGGCTTACAGGAGTGACAGCATGAAGTTCGCGTCAATGATTGGCAGCATCTGCATAGCCTCGCTCGCCTTGGCGGGTTGTTCGAGCAAAGTCACCCAGCCGGATGAATATTCCGGGTTCCTGGGGGATTACAGCCGCCTCAAGGAAGAGAAGTCACCGTCGGGGGCCGAGGTCATGCGTTGGGTCGATCCGAAGATTGACCTGGACAAGTACACCAGCCTCTATATCGAGCCGACGCAGCTTTATCCCAAACCGCAACCGACCGTGAAAATCCCCCAGGCCACGCTGTCGGGCATCACCGCGTACTACGATCAGGCCCTCATGCGGGAAGCGGGGAAGTCTTTGCCCCTGGCGACCGTCCCAGGGCCGGGTGTATTGGTGATACGGGCGGCGATCACGGCTGTCAGTAGCAAGACCGAAGGCTTGAAACCGTATGAGGTGGTCCCGATTGCGCTGGTGGCGGCCGCTGTCAGCACCGCCAGCGGTATTCGCGACCAGGAAACTACCTTGGGCACCGAAGCGGTTTTTCTCGACGGAGGCAACAACGCGGTGGTCGCCCAGGTGGTGCGCAAGGGCACGGGCAAGCCACTGTCCAACGAGTCCCAGGTCATGAAGCCCGATGATGTCAAAGGGGTCATCGATGGCTGGGCGGCGGATTTGCATCAGTCATTTCTGCAGCTCAAGGCCAAATAGCCATCGCCGTCGCCGGGGTGTCGACGCCATGTCTTTTTATGTCCGGCCATAGGTCGCGCGAGCATTTCGTGGTTAACTCCGGCCTCACCATTTTCAAACTGTCAGAAGGAATCCGTTCATGGCTCAAGTCACCCTCAAAGGCAACCCGGTCCAAGTCAACGGTCAGTTGCCACAAGCCGGTTCCAAGGCTCCAGCCTTTTCCCTGGTCGCCGGCAATCTGTCGGATGTTTCCCTGAAGGACTTCGCCGGCAAGCGCAAAGTGCTGAACATTTTCCCAAGCGTCGACACGCCGACCTGCGCCACCTCCGTGCGCAAATTCAATGCTCAGGCCAACGAACTGAACAACACCGTGGTGCTGTGCATCTCTGCCGACCTGCCATTTGCCCAGGCGCGCTTCTGCGGTGCCGAAGGCCTGGAAAACGTCCAGAACCTGTCCACGCTGCGCGGTGCCGAGTTCATCCAGGACTACGGCGTGGCGATTGCCGACGGTCCATTGAAAGGCCTGACTGCCCGTGCCGTGGTCGTGCTGGACGAGAACGACACCGTGCTGCACAGCGAACTGGTCAAGGAAATCGCTGAAGAGCCGAACTACGATGCGGCCCTGGCTGTTCTGAAATAAGTGGAATGAAATAAGGTATTTATTACAATTGTTAACGGTCTGGCCCTGTCCAGGCCGTTTTCTTTTGTGCTTCAAGGCCTTAGCTGACTATTCGAAAGGTAAGCCCAACGTAAATTGCCGGTAAAGGCGCTTTGCTAAATACCCGCCAGTGCTTATCGTTCAGCCTCCCGTAAAAGAAGTCCACGCGCCCAATGGTTGACCACTCCATGCAATCGTCTGTTTCCCGCAATTCCCGTCGCTGGCTGTTCGGCCTGTTCGTCCTGTTGGTCGTCGCGGCGCTGGCCTGGAAGTTCTGGCCCAGTGGTTCGGCCCAGAAGCCGGGGGAGGGGGACAAGGCCGCGACGGGGCACGTGGGACGCTCGGGTGGCATGCGGCCGGGGTTCGGTGGGGCGACGGGGCCGATCCCGGTGCGGGTGGCGCCGGCGGTGACCGGGGATTTCCCGCTGTACTTCAAGGCGCTGGGTACGGTCACGGCCCTCAACACCATCAACGTGCGTAGCCGCGTGGGTGGCGAACTTGTCAAGATCGCCTTCGAAGAGGGACAAATGGTCAAGGCCGGGGACTTGCTGGCCGAGATCGACCCACGCCCGTACCAGAACGCCTTGCTCCAGGCCGAAGGCACGCTGTTGCAGAACCAGGCCCAACTGAAAAATGCCCAGGTCGACCTTGAGCGGTATCGCGGGCTGTACGCCGAAGACAGTATTGCCAAGCAGACCCTCGACACCGCCGCGGCCTTGGTGGGCCAGTACCAGGGCACGGTCAAGACCAATCAGGCGGCGGTCAACGATGCCAAGCTCAACCTGGAATTCACCAGGATCCGCGCGCCCATTACCGGCCGCGTGGGCTTGCGCCAACTGGACATCGGCAACCTGGTGTCGGCCAACGACACCACGGCCCTGGCGGTCATTACCCAGACTCAACCCATCAGCGTCGTGTTCACCTTGCCGGAGAACAACCTCGACACCGTGCTCGCCCGTTATCGCAGCGGGGCGAAGCTGCCCGTCGAAGCCTGGGACCGGGGTGACGTGAAGCGCCAGGCCAGTGGCGTGTTGCAAAGCCTGGACAACCAGATCGATGTCACCACCGGCACCTTGAAGTTCAAGGCTCGCTACGAGAACCGCGACCAGTCGCTGTTCCCCAATCAGTTCGTCAACGTCCACCTGCTGGCCGACACCCTCAAAGGCGTAGTCCTGGCGCCGACGGCGGCCGTCCAGTTCGGCACCAACGGCACCTTCGTCTACGCCCTGGAGGGCGACAAGAAGGTCACCATCAAGAAGCTGAAGATCGGGGCCAGCGACGGCACGAACACCGTGGTCACCGAAGGCCTGGCCGCTGGCGACCGGGTGGTGCTCGAAGGCACCGATCGCCTGAAGGAAGGCAGCGAAGTGGAGGTGGTCAACGACAGCCAGGATGTACCCACCACGCCGACCGAGCACTTGCAGGGCAAGTCTGCGGCGGTGCCTGGGTCGGCTGAGGCCGACAAGGCGAACAAGGGCGGCGCATGAATCTCTCGCGGCTGTTCATCCTTCGCCCGGTCGCCACCACCCTGAGCATGCTGGCGATCATCCTGGCCGGCCTGATCGCCTACCGGTTGCTGCCGGTGTCGGCATTGCCCCAGGTCGACTACCCGACTATCCGCGTGATGACCCTGTACCCGGGCGCCAGTCCCGATGTGATGACCAGTGCGGTCACCGCGCCCCTGGAGCGGCAGTTCGGGCAGATGCCGGGCCTGACGCAAATGGCCTCCACCAGTTCCGGCGGCGCGTCGGTGATTACCCTGCGCTTCAACCTCGACATCAACATGGATGTCGCCGAGCAGCAGGTGCAGGCCGCGATCAATGCGGCCACCAATTTGCTGCCCAAGGACCTGCCGGCGCCGCCGGTGTACAACAAGGTCAATCCGGCCGACACCCCGGTGCTGACCCTGGCGATTACCTCCAAGACCATGCTGCTGCCCAAGCTCAATGACTTGGTGGACACCCGCATGGCGCAGAAAATCGCCCAGATCAGCGGCGTCGGCATGGTCACCATCGCCGGTGGCCAGCGCCAGGCCGTGCGAATCAAGGTCAACCCCGAGGCCCTGGCGGCCAACGGCCTGAACCTGGCGGATGTGCGTACGCTGATCGGTGCTTCCAACGTCAACCAGCCCAAGGGCAACTTCGACGGCCCGACCCGGGTCTCGATGCTCGATGCCAACGACCAACTGACCTCGCCCAAGGACTACGCCGAGCTGATCCTGGCCTACGCCAATGGCGCGCCGTTGCGGCTCAAGGACGTGGCACAGATCGTCGATGGGGCCGAAAACGAACGCCTTGCCGCCTGGGCCAACGAAAACCAGGCCGTGCTGCTGAACATCCAGCGCCAGCCGGGGGCCAATGTCATCGAGGTGGTGGACCGGATCAAGGCCTTGCTGCCGAGCATCACCGATAACCTGCCGGCCGGCCTGGACGTCACCGTGCTGACCGACCGCACCCAGACCATTCGCGCCTCGGTCACCGACGTGCAGCATGAGTTGCTGATCGCCATCGCCCTGGTGGTCATGGTGACGTTCCTGTTCCTGCGTCGCGTCAGTGCCACGATCATCCCGTCGGTGGCCGTGCCGTTGTCGTTGATCGGCACCTTCGGCGTGATGTACCTGGCCGGTTTCTCCATCAATAACCTGACCCTGATGGCCCTGACCATCGCCACCGGTTTCGTGGTGGACGACGCCATCGTCATGCTGGAGAACATCGCCCGCTTCATCGAGGAGGGCGACAGCCCGTTGCAGGCCGCGCTCAAGGGGGCGAAGCAGATCGGCTTCACGCTGATTTCCCTGACCCTGTCGCTGATCGCCGTGCTGATCCCGCTGCTGTTCATGGCCGATGTGGTCGGGCGCTTGTTCCGCGAGTTCGCCATCACCCTGGCGGTGGCGATCCTGATTTCCCTGGTGGTGTCCCTGACCCTGACGCCGATGATGTGCGCCCGCTTGCTCAAGCGCGAACCCAAGGAAGCAGAGCAGGGCCGTTTCTACCGCGCCAGCGGCGCCTGGATCGACTGGTTGATCGCTGCCTACGGGCGCAAGTTGCAGTGGGTGCTCAAGCATCAGCCACTGACCCTGCTGGTGGCGGTGGGCAGCCTGGTGCTGACGGTGGTGCTGTACCTGGCCGTGCCCAAGGGCTTTTTCCCGGTGCAGGACACCGGGGTGATCCAGGGCATTTCCGAGGCGCCGCAATCGATCTCCTTTGCCGCCATGAGCGAGCGCCAGCAGCAGTTGGCCAAGGTGATCCTCGCCGACCCGGCGGTGCAGAGCCTGTCGTCCTACATCGGCGTGGACGGCGACAACGCTACGCTCAACAGCGGTCGCCTGCTGATCAACCTCAAGCCCCACAGCGAACGGGATGACAGCGCCACCGAGATCATTGCCCGCTTGCAGCCACAGCTGGATCGACTGGTGGGTATTCGCCTGTTCATGCAGCCGGTGCAGGACTTGACCATCGAAGACCGGGTCAGCCGTACCCAATACCAATTCAGCCTGTCATCGCCGGACGCCGAATTGCTCAGCCTCTGGAGCGGGCGCCTGGTCGAGGCCCTGGGCCGCCAGCCGGAACTGACCGACGTGGCCAGCGACCTGCAGGACAAGGGCTTGCAGGTCTACCTGGTGATCGACCGCGATGCGGCGTCACGCCTGGGCGTCTCGGTGTCGAACATCACCGATGCGCTGTATGACGCCTTCGGCCAGCGGCAGATCTCCACCATCTACACCCAGGCCAGCCAGTACCGCGTGGTGTTGCAGGCCCAGGCCGGGGAGCGGATCGGACCGCAGGCGCTGGACCAGATCCATGTCAAGACCACCGATGGCGGGCAGGTGCGCTTGTCGAGCCTGGCCCGGGTCGAAGAGCGCCAGGCGCAATTGGCGATTGCCCACATCGGCCAGTTTCCAGCGGTGATGATGTCGTTCAACCTCGCGCCGGGCGTGGCCCTGGGGCATGCGGTGGAGGTGATCGAAAAGGTCCAGCAGGACATTGGCATGCCGGTGGGCGTGCAGACCGAATTCCAAGGCGCGGCCGAGGCGTTCCAGGCGTCGTTGTCGAGTACCTTGCTGCTGATCCTGGCGGCGGTGGTGACCATGTACATCGTCCTGGGTGTGCTGTACGAAAGCTACATCCATCCGATCACCATCCTTTCCACCTTGCCTTCGGCGGCCATCGGCGCCTTGCTGGCGTTGATCCTCAGTGGCAATGACCTGGGCATGATCGCGATCATCGGCATCATCCTGCTGATCGGCATCGTCAAGAAGAACGCGATCATGATGATCGACTTCGCCCTCGACGCTGAACGCAACCAGGGCATGGACCCGCAGACGGCGATCTACCAGGCGGCGTTGCTGCGCTTCCGCCCGATCCTGATGACCACCCTGGCGGCGTTGTTCGGTGCCATACCGCTGATGTTCGCCACCGGTTCCGGTGCCGAATTGCGCCAGCCCCTGGGCTTGGTGATGGTGGGCGGGTTGTTGGTGAGCCAGGTCTTGACGCTGTTCACCACGCCGGTGATCTACCTGTATTTCGATCGCCTGGGCCGCCGGTTTGCCAGGCCGGAAGGGAAAGAGGTGCGGGTATGACGGCGAAGCCCGGAAACCTGGGCAGGACGGGCTTTCTGTGGAGAGGGAGCTTGCTCCCGCTGGGCTGCGCAGCGGCCCCTTTTGTGAGCGCTGCGCACTCAAGCGGGAGCAAGCTCCCTCGCCACAAAAGCCCGGTCATTCTTTTCGGTCTTTGGTCTGAAGCCCGGAGCGGTGGCCGATGAACCTCTCCGGCCCCTTCATCCGCCGCCCCGTCGCGACCATGCTCCTGAGCTTCGCCATCATGCTGCTCGGTGGCGTGTGCTTCGGCCTGCTGCCGGTTTCGCCGCTGCCGCAAATGGATTTTCCGGTGATCGTGGTCCAGGCCAGCCTGCCGGGCGCTAGCCCCGAGGTCATGGCCTCCACCGTGGCCACGCCCCTGGAACGCTCCTTCGGCGCTATCGCCGGGGTCAACACCATGAGCAGTCGCTCCAGCCAGGGTTCTACGCGGGTCATCCTGCAATTCGATCTGGATCGCGACATCAACGGCGCCGCCCGGGAAGTGCAGGCGGCCATCAATGCGTCGCGCAACCTGTTGCCCAGCGGCATGCGCAGCATGCCCACCTACAAGAAGGTCAACCCGTCCCAGGCGCCGATCATGGTGCTGTCGCTGACCTCGGATGTGTTGGAAAAAGGCCAGCTCTACGACCTGGCATCCACCATCCTGTCCCAGAGCCTGTCCCAGGTGTCGGGCGTCGGCGAGGTACAGATCGGCGGCAGTTCGTTGCCAGCGGTGCGCATCGAACTGGAGCCACAGTTGCTCAATCAGTACGGCGTGGCCCTGGACGATGTGCGCACTGCCATCGCCGACAGCAACGTACGCCGGCCCAAGGGTTCGGTGGAGGACGACCGGCGCATGTGGCAGGTGCAGGCCAATGACCAGTTGGAGAAGGCCAAGGACTACGAAACGCTGATCATCCGCTACCAGGACGGCTCGGTGCTGCGGCTCAAGGACGTGGCGAAAGTCACCGACAGCGTCGAGGATCGCTATAACAGCGGTTTCTTCAACGACGATGCCGCCGTGTTGCTGGTGATCAACCGCCAGGCCGGGGCCAACATCATCGAGACGGTCAACGAGATCAAGGCGCAACTGCCGGCGTTGCAGGCGGTACTGCCGGCCAGCGTCAAGCTGAACCTGGCGATGGACCGCTCGCCGGTGATCAAGGCCACCCTGCATGAAGCGGAAATGACCTTGCTGATCGCCGTGGCCCTGGTAGTGCTGGTCGTGTTCCTGTTCCTCGGCAACTTCCGCGCCTCGCTGATCCCGACCCTGGCGGTGCCGGTGTCGCTGGTGGGCACGTTTGCGGTGATGTACCTGTACGGTTTCTCCTTGAACAACCTGTCGCTGATGGCGTTGATCCTGGCGACCGGGTTGGTGGTGGACGACGCCATCGTGGTGCTGGAGAACATTTCCCGGCACATCGACGAAGGCGTGCCACCGATGAAAGCCGCCTACCTGGGGGCCGAAGAAGTCGGCTTTACGTTGCTGTCGATGAACGTCTCGCTGGTGGCGGTATTCCTGTCGATCCTGTTCATGGGCGGCATCATCGAGAGCCTGTTCCGCGAATTTTCCATCACCCTGGCGGCCTCCATCGTGGTTTCGCTGGTGGTCTCGCTGACGCTCACGCCGATGCTCTGCGCCCGCTGGCTCAAGCCTCACGTACCGGGACAGGAAAACCGCTTGCAGCGCTGGAGCCAGGGACTCAATGAGCGGATGGTCCGTGGTTACGCCACCAGCCTGGACTGGGTGCTGCGCCATCGGCGCCTGACCTTGCTCAGCCTGCTGGTGACCATTGGCGTGAACGTCGCGTTGTATGTGGTGGTGCCGAAAACCTTCATGCCACAGCAGGACACCGGCCAACTGATCGGTTTCGTGCGTGGCGACGACGGGCTGTCGTTCAATGTGATGCAGCCGAAGATGGAAATCTTCCGTCGTGCCGTGCTCAAGGACGAGGCCGTGCAAAGCGTCGCCGGTTTCATCGGCGGCAACAACGGCACCAACAACGCCTTCATGCTGGTGCGCCTCAAGCCGATCAAGGAACGGGGGATTTCTGCGCAGAAAGTCATCGAGCGTCTGCGCAAGGAAATGCCCAAGGTGCCCGGCGGCCAATTGATGCTGATGGCCGACCAGGACCTGCAATTCGGTGGCGGTCGCGAGCAGACCACTTCGCAGTATTCCTACATCCTGCAAAGCGCCGACCTGGCGACGCTGCGCACCTGGTACCCCAAGGTCGTGGCCGCCTTCCGGGCCTTGCCGGAGCTGACCGCCATCGACGCCCGCGACGGTGGCGGGGCGCAGCAGGTGACGCTGGTGGTGGACCGCGACCAGGCCAAGCGCCTGGGTATCGACATGGACATGGTCACCGCGGTGCTCAACAACGCCTACAGCCAGCGGCAGATTTCCACCATCTACGACAGCCTCAACCAGTACCAGGTGGTGATGGAGGTCAATCCCAAGTATGCCCAGGACCCGAGCACCCTCGAGCAGGTCCAGGTGATCACCGCCGACGGCGCGCGGGTGCCGCTGTCAGCCATTGCCCATTACGAGAACAGCCTGGAGGACGACCGGGTCAGCCATGAAGGCCAGTTCGCTTCCGAGGGCATTTCCTTCGACATGGCCGAAGGCGTCACGGTGGAGCAGGGCACCGCGGCTATCGAGCGGGCGATTGCCAAGCTCGGGATGCCCGAGGATGTCATCGCGAAAATGGCCGGTACCGCCGACGCGTTCGCCGCCACCCAGAAGAGCCAGCCGTTCATGATCCTCGGCGCGTTGCTGGCGGTGTACCTGGTGCTGGGCGTGCTGTATGAAAGCTATATTCATCCGCTGACCATCCTGTCCACCTTGCCATCGGCCGGGGTCGGCGCCTTGTTGTCGATCTACGCACTGGGCAGCGAGTTCAGCCTGATCTCGCTGTTGGGGCTGTTCCTGCTGATCGGCGTGGTGAAGAAAAACGCCATCCTGATGATCGATCTGGCGCTGCAACTGGAACGTGCCGGGCAGACGCCGCTGGAGTCGATCCGCAGCGCTTGCCTGCTGCGATTGCGGCCAATCCTGATGACCACGCTGGCGGCGATCCTGGGGGCCTTGCCACTGCTGCTCGGCGCCGCCGAAGGCGCGGAAATGCGCCAGCCGCTGGGCCTGACCATCATCGGTGGGCTGGTGTTCAGCCAGGTGCTGACGCTCTATACCACGCCGGTGGTTTACCTTTATCTCGACAAGCTGCGCCATCGCTTCAACCGCTGGCGTGGCGTGCGCACTGATGCTGCCCTGGAAACTCCGCTATGACCGATCGTTCGCCTTTCAATCTTGCCGCAACGTTGGCGACCGCCCGTGGCTCGCGGGTGCTGAGCCTGGTGCTGTGCGTGGCGATGCTCAGCGCCTGCGCCGTCGGCCCGGATTACCAGCGCCCTGCGGCGGCCGCCCCGGTGCAGTACAAGGAGGCCCAGGGCTGGCGCCAGGCCAACCCCAGCGATGCGCTGGCCCGGGGCGCCTGGTGGGAGCTCTACGGCGATACGCAACTCAACGGCCTGGTGGACAAGCTCAACGCCTCCAACCAGACCGTGGCCCAGGCCGAAGCCCAGTACCGGCAGGCCCGGGCACTGGTGCGCAATGCTCGTGGCGCGTTTTTCCCCACCGTGGACCTGACCGTTGGCAAGACGCGCTCCAGCCAGGGCACCGGCAGCAGCAGTTCGAGCTTGAGCAGTTCCTCCAGCGGCATTCGCGACACCTACAACGCCCAGGCTGGCGTCAGCTGGGAGGCGGACGTGTGGGGCAAGTTGCGCCGCACCCTGGAAGCCGACGAGGCGAGCGCACAAGCCAGTTTCGCCGACCTGGCGGCGATGCGACTGAGCCAGCAATCGGAACTGGTGCAGAACTACTTGCAGTTGCGGGTGATCGATGAGCAGAAGCGTTTGTTGCAAACCACCGTCGACAACTATCAGCGCTCGCTGAAAATGACCGAAAACCAGTACCGTGCCGGGGTCTCCGGCAAGGACGCGGTGGCCCAGGCGCAAAACCAGCTCAAGACCACCCAGGGCGACCTGATCGACCTGATCTGGCAGCGAGCCCAGTTCGAAAACGCCATCGCCGTGCTCATCGGCCTGCCGCCGGCGGAGTTCAACCTGGCCGAGGTCCAGGACATCCCAACACTGCCGCAGATCCCGGTGGCGCTGCCCTCGCAACTGCTCGAGCGCCGGCCGGACATCGCTTCGGCAGAGCGCTCGGTGATGGCCGCCAATGCCAACATCGGCGTCGCCAAGGCCGCGTATTACCCGGACCTGACCCTGAGCCTCAGCGGCGGCTACAGCAGCAGTACCTACGACAACTGGGTGAGCGTGCCGAACCGCTTCTGGTCGGTAGGGCCGCAACTGGCGATGACGCTGTTCGATGGCGGCCAGCGATCGGCGGAAGTCGACCGCACCGTCGCGGCGTATGACCAGACCGTCGCCACCTATCGCCAGACCGTGCTCGATGGCTTGCGCGAGGTGGAGAACTACATGATCCAGCTCAAGGTGCTGGAAGACGAAGCCCGCGTGCGCCAGGAAGCCCTGGACGCCGCCCGGGAATCCTTGCGCCTGACGCAGAACCAATACCGGGCCGGATTGATTGCCTACCTCGACGTGGTCACTGTCCAGGCCACCGCGCTGAGCAACGAGCGCAGCATGCTGAGCCTGCAACAGAGCCGCTTGATTGCCAGCGTGCAACTGATTGCGGCGTTGGGCGGTGGTTGGGATGGGCAGTTACAGGCGGGCGAGTAGCCGCGGGTATTTCAAAGGGAGTGTCTCCATTGAAAACTCCTGTGGGAGCGAGCTTGCTCGCGATGACGGCAGTACATTCGCCATCTCTGCAAGCTGAGCCACCGCTATCGCGAGCAAGCTCGCTCCCACAGGGGGGATTCTCGCGCTGTAAGTCCCGCTTTTGGCCGATGCACTGCCTACGTCCTGTCGCGATGGCTTGGTATAGTTCAGGCCTCTTTTCAGCCGGTAAAGGATCACTGCCATGTCGCAATACCAAGCGTTCAACGTCGAACTTGCCGACAACATCGCCCATGTGCAGATCAATCGCCCGGAAAAGATCAATGCGATGAACGCTGATTTCTGGCGCGAGATCATCGAGATCTTCCAATGGATCGATGACACCGATGAGGCGCGGGTGGTGGTGCTCAGCGGTGCCGGCAAGCATTTTTCCTCAGGGATAGACCTGATGATGCTGGCGGGCGTGGCCAACGAGCTGGGCAAGGACGTGGGACGCAATGCACGGCTGTTGCGGCGCAAGATCCTGCAACTGCAAGCCTCGTTCAACGCCGTGGACAATTGCCGCAAGCCGGTGCTCGCGGCCATTCAAGGCTATTGCCTGGGCGGTGCCATTGACCTGGTCGCCGCGTGCGACATGCGTTATGCCGCCGAGGACGCCCAGTTCTCCATCAAGGAAATCGATATCGGCATGGCTGCCGATGTTGGCACATTGCAACGCTTGCCCCGGATCATCGGGGACGGCATGCTGCGTGAACTCGCTTATACGGGACGCACCTTCGGTGCCGAAGAAGCGCGCAGCATCGGCCTGGTCAATCGTGTCTACAGCGACACCGCCAGCCTGCTCGACGGCGTGATGGGCATTGCCCGGGAAATTGCCGCCAAGTCGCCGATTGCCGTGACCGGCACCAAGGCAATGATCAGCTACATGCGCGACCACCGCATTGACGACGGCCTGGAATACGTCGCCACCTGGAACGCCGCCATGCTGCAATCGACCGACCTGCGCGTGGCCATGGCCGCCCATATGAGCAAACAGAAACCCGAATTTCTGGATTGACTGACCATGATTTCACGCTGGACCACCGCAGTACTCGATACCGATCTTCCTGGCGGCTGGGCCGTGGCCCGTAGCCCGGAAGGCTTTCTGTTCGATGACAACGGCGCGCTGTTCCCCCGCGAGTGGCTCAAGCGCCAAGACCTGTCGATCCTCGCCGAACACGGCATCGGTCACCTGGATGGCGAGCCGGTCTACCTGTTGGAGTTGCACAGCCCGCTGGACATTCCCGGCTGCAACTGGAAAGGCCTGCGGGCGTTCATGCTCGAGGACGACCACACGCTGTACAAGGTGTTGGGCTATGCGGCGCAGATCGGCACCTGGGCTCGGGAGCATCGCTTCTGTGGCAGTTGCGGCAAGCGCATGAGCCAGATTCCGTTGGAGCGGGCCATGTATTGCGACGCCTGTGACCTGCGTCACTATCCGCGGATTTCACCGAGCATGATCGTGTTGATTACCCGCGGCGATGAAGTCCTGCTCGCCCGTTCGCCGCGTTTCGTAACAGGCGTCTACAGCACCCTGGCGGGGTTTGCCGAGCCCGGCGAGTCGGCTGAGGATTGCCTGATACGGGAGGTGCGTGAAGAAGTCAGTATCGAAGTGAAGAACATCCAGTACATGGGCAGCCAGTGCTGGCCGTTCCCCCATTCGATGATGCTCGGTTTTCACGCTGAATATGCCGGCGGCGACATCGTGCCCCAGGAAGATGAAATCGAGGACGCCCAATGGTTCAACGTCCACGACCTGCCACCGTTGCCGGCCTCGCGCTCGATCGCCCGCTACCTGATCGACCTTTATGTGGCGCGGCGCTTAGGCCACGCTGAACCAGTGCTGCCAGGCTAGGCGCACGGTCAAGCCCAGCACCACGGTGATGAACACCGGGCGGATGAACTTCGCGCCGCCGCTGATGGCGGTGCGAGCGCCGAAGAACGCGCCGATCATCACCGACAGGCCCATGCTCAGGCCGATCACCCAGTCCACCTGTCCGGAAAAGATGAACACCGACAGCGCCGCGATGTTGCTGACGAAATTCATGCTGCGCGCCACGCCACTGGCTTTCACCAGGTCGATGGGGTAGAGCAGCAGGCTGCTGACCGTCCAGAACGCACCGGTACCGGGACCGGCCACGCCGTCATAGAAACCCAGGCTGAAGCCCTGGGGCGACTGCCAGGTCTTCTTGATCGGTGCGTCGCTGTCCAGAGGCGCCTTGGGCGTGCCGCCAAACAACAGGTACAGGCCGCAGGCGAAGACAATCACCGGCAGCATCTTGTTCAGCCACTCGGCAGGCAGGTAATGGGCGACGATGGCGCCGGTCAAGGCCCCGACCAGAGTGCCGACGAGGGCGTGGGTCCATTGCCTTGGGTGGAACAGCTTGCGCTTGTAGAAGGTGAAGCTGGCCGTCGCCGAGCCGAAGGTCGAGCTGAGTTTGTTGGTCCCCAGAACCAGGTGAGGCGGCAAACCTGCGGTCAGCAGCGCCGGTGTGGTCAGCAGCCCACCACCACCGGCGATGGCATCGATGAAACCGGCAATGAAGGCGACAACGGCAAGGATAGCGAGGGTAGTGAGGTCAACGCTGAGTTCGAAAGGCATGGAATGGGCTTATTTGGCAGGTCGCAGAAGGGCTGCGGGAAGGCCGGTATGTTACCCATAATGGTGCAGGGCTGCGACTGTCTCTAAGGCCTGTGACGTTCCCCGTGGCGAGGGAACTTGCTCCCACTGGGTTGCGCAGCGACTCCAAAAGCCTGCCACCTTCCACCTGGCACCCCAATGCAACTGTCTGGCGGAAGCTGGCCGTTGGACGAATTTTTTTTGAAATCAAGGGGTTGTCAGCCTAGGCAAATGAGTACATAATTGCGCCCATCGAACGCACTGGGACGTAAAAAATCTCAATGTTTTCAAGGAGATAGCGCTGAGTCAGTGGCTTGTTTCCTGATCAGGTTTGTACCGCGGTTGATGTGGCTGCATCGCATCAAGCGTCTTGAGGCCGAATAGCAAAATGGTTATGCAGTGGATTGCAAATCCACCTACGCCGGTTCGATTCCGACTTCGGCCTCCACTTTTAAAAAGCTCTGTAGATCTATGATTTACGGAGCTTTTTTATTTTCGAAGCATTGAAAGGTTTTGTCTTGAAAAGGGCATAAGCTACCTTGCTTCACAGGGGAGGGATGTATATATTCCCCCTCTTGCTGCACCAGCCAGGACTTCGGCCATTGGATTTTGCCGACGTTCCCATGGCTAACCGCGCTACCGCCCGAATGGCGAAACTGGTAGACGCATGGGACTTAAAATCCCCCGCTCGTAAGGGCGTGCCGGTTCGATTCCGGCTTCGGGCACCATCTAAAATCAAGGGTTTGCGAGCGAAAGCTAATGCAAACCCTTGTTCGTTTCGGTTTCCCGCTTGTACCGGCTCATCACAACCGCCGGCGAAACGCCTCGAGAATATCCCGCATGCCCTTTTTCATTTGCAGTTGGGCAATGGTATCCAACGGGTGCCAGAGGCAATCGCTGATTTCATTCTGTGGCCGGGCCGCCGCCGAGTCGCTGACTGACGCTTCGAACACGTGATGCTCGGTTTGCCCATCATTGATTCGCATCAGGTAGAGCAGGTTCTCGACGTCCAGGCCAGTTTCCTCCGCCAGTTCCCGGATGGCGGCTCCTGCATGGGTTTCCCCGCGCTCGACAGTACCGCCGGGTAGCGTCCAGCGGCTATTGGCTTTGCGAACCAGCAGGACGTGGCGATTGTCCTCACAGATGACGGTCGCTCGAATTTTCATGGTGGTGTTCGATCCGTGACTGTCATTAAACTGAAATATATCTGCAATATTTGAGCATGGCATTAGTCGCTCGTTCAAATATCGCTTTCAGGGTCCTATCCTTACGACCACGACAAGGTGGGAAACACTAGTTCATTTGAGTCTGTCATCGCTCCCGTCGATCTTCCCTACCGTCAGCGCCAGGCTTTCGACCGGCTATCGCCTCAAAGGGAATCAGCTTCGAAAAAAAGAATCCATGTTGGGTGCAATGGCTGCCCCCGGTAGGGGCAAGGACAGACAGATGACCACCGTTGAAGACTTCAAGATCAAGTCCCACGAACTCCTGGTGGAGCTCGATATGGCAACAGCGGAAATGATGAAGCTCATATGTGTCCATCAGATGAGCGGATCGACTTGGGATGAGGCGGTTCAGCGTCAACATGAAGCCTATGAGCGGTGGGTCGCTTATCTGAATGAGCGGGGGTAGCGCAGCCATGCACGCGCCATGGGCGAAAATTCTTTGATTTGCCCCGGTGACTATCCATTTCGAGGCGCAAAAAATGGCCGCGCTCCATCAGTTTTCCAACCGGTAGAACTCAAGGGAAACCTCTGACGTAGCGTGTCAGCGGAACTTGGGCAGCGGTGGGTCGGCGGGCTTGAGTGACGTCAGCGCGCTCTGGATCGACGGAGCGTCTTTTTCGATGTCGTTGAGCCGGTCGCGGATACGCACCGCGGTAGGGTGCCCACCTTGGTGGTCGACCCAATCGGCGATTTCCTTGCAGGCTGCCGTGAGCCTGGCCTGACGTGATTCCAGCAGGGTGAGCAGGGTGGTGATGGACTCTTTTTCGGACATGTCACACCTCCATTCAGGGTTGATGAGGCAGCACGAAACCCGCCAGGGGCGGGTCATGCTGTGGTTTAAGCGTAGTTGAGTTATTTCGGATCTGTCGAAGAATCCGGCGCCCGGCCAGACAACCGGCGCGCCGGAAGCGGTACACGTTATTTCAGCCGGACTCCTTGACCCAGGTCGGCGCGACGCTCGCCCGCCAGCGTACATCGGTAATGCCGTATTTTTCCGCCAGGGGCTTGGAAACCCGCTTGACCTTCTCCCTGCCGAATTTCGGTATACGCCCGACTCCCGCGTCGCAACTGGCCCAATGCCAAGCCTCGGAGTTATTCATCACTTCTGCGCGAATAATGAATGACTTGGGTTCGCCATGGAGTATGTAGTCAATGATGTAAAGCGATGGCCCGCCCATAAATCCTCCCTAATATAGTCCTATACGGATGGATGCAAAGGCATTCGGAAAATTCCATCGAATTTCCAGACGGTCGAATTAATACCGCTCAAGCTCAAGCGCGGGGCAACAAAAAAATTGCGAACAGCCATTGTTTACTGCAAGGAACCAAACCCGGTTACCCTTCTCCAAGGTGGGCTTCAACACCGTCGGCCAGGGATCAAAGGCGAAGCAACGCGGCATCAACTAAAGGCAAAACATGAAAAAAATCGCCAGGGTCCTGTTCATCGCAGCCCTCGCCATCGGTTTATCGGGCTGCATTGGCGCCCCCATCGAACTGACGCCGCAAACCGAACAACGCTTGCTCGCACAACCCCCGATCCGTTTCCTGCTGACATTCGATGATGGTCCCAGCGCCTCGTCTATCTGGAACCCTAGCCTGGAGGTGCTGGACGCACTCGCAGACAACCCGGTACAGCCCGGCATCAAGGCCGTGTTTTTTCTGCAGACCCGCGGGCCGCGGGCCGGCGGCAGTGATATAGGCCGCTCAGTGATGCGTCGGCAGCAGCAGGAAGGTCATGTGCTGGGTTTCCATACGGCGACCTACTGGCACACCAATCATCGGTTCCTGAGCCCTGATGAGCTGGAGCAATCACTCACCCGCGGCGGGAGTGATATTGCCGCCATGACCGGCGCGGCACCGTCCCTGGTCAGGCCACCTTTCTGGAGTTTCGACAGGCGTACCGCAGCTGCCTACCGGCAACATGGCCTGCACATCTTGTTGACCGACCTGAGCGCCAATGACGGCAAGGTCTGGGGCATCACGATGAGCCCTCGGCGGCGGATCAACCTGACCCGACAACTCTCCGAGGTGCGCGAGCGCATCGCCGCCGGACAATTGCCAGCGGTGGATGGTGTCATTCCAGTGGTGGTGACCTTTCACGACATCAATCGTTATACCGCCCGACATGCCCGCGAATACCTGCAGATCCTGCTCGACAGCGCCCAGGCCACCGGCATGAGGACCGCCGCCAGGCCGTTCTATGATGACCACCAGGCATTGGAGCGAGCGGCCTTGGCCCGGACGGTCGATCACAGCGCAGAGCCCGTCCATCTGCCGGGATTGTGGGACTGGTTGTGGGATTCGGATTCCCACTGAAGGCACCACGGGTGCAGTCGGCTTCGCGACGTCCGGTCGGCAGCCGTGGGTAATCAGCGTGTGCACCCTTGTTAAAGTCGGAGGTGATCATGAGTACTGCGATGATGACGAAAATGCACATCAACGGTTATGACGTGCTCAGCGTAAACAGCGGCCCATGGAGAGTCTGTACCCAGGCGGACCGGTTGGGCTCCTTTGCTTCCCGGGAGGAAGCGCTGGCCTACGCGGCGGCATTGCCGACCCGGAGAAGCCGTAGCGGCCGGCCTGGGAACACGAAATAGGGGGTAGCGAGCCTGCTCGCGATGCGGTCAGTACATTCAAAATCTGGGTGACAGCCACACCGCTATCGCGAGCAAGCTCGCTCCCACAGGAGATCTCTGGTGGGCACACTCTTGATGCGCACCCGGGAAAACTGTGGGAGCGAGCTTGCTCGCGATCTCGGTGGGTCAACCTGCAACCTTCGCTGATCGGGCGTGCGCCAACTCCAACGGGATCTCCAGGGTAAACAGCGCGCCTTGCCCGGGGCCGTCGCTATGGACATGGAGGCGGCCGTTCATTTCAACCGCCGCCAGGGCGCAGCTGTGCAGGCCAAAGCCATGACCGTCCTTGCGGGTGGTGAAACCATGGTTGAAGATGCGCGCCAGGTTCTCGGGGGAAATGCCTTCTCCGCGGTCCTTGACGCTCAGGCACAGCTGGGTTTCGTCGAGGATACGGATCCCCAGGGTCATTTCACGCGGATGTTCGCTGATATGCGACATGGCGAATTTGGCGTTGCTGATCAAGTTGATCAGGATCAGCAATAACCTGTGCTTGTCCCCCATGATCGCGGGTACGTGCTGGTAATCCTTGATGACGGTGACGTGGTGCCGGCTCAGGGCGCCCGAGTTCATGCGCAGCGCATCTTCGAACAGGTCGCTGACATTGAGCGGTTCGATCAGCCTGGCAGCCCCTGCATAAGTCTGTTGAGTCGTGACGATTTCCTTGATGTGATCGATGCTCTTGGTCAACTGTGCCAATTCATCGATCAGCAGTTTCTGTTCGGCGGCAATGGAGTCGACCAACTCGTTGAAGTAACGCGGCAGCAACCGGCCTTTTTCATCAAGGGTAATGAACCGGCCAAGGTCCTCGGCATGTTCGTTCATCATGTTGACCGCTTTCGTGAGCCCGAGCGTCTTGCTGCTCCTCAACTTGCGGGTCACCAGCTCGGCGGAAATATTGACGCTGTTGAGTACATTGCCGACGTTGTGCAACACATTCGTCGCGATTTCGGCCATGCCCGCCATTCGGGCCGCATCCACCAGTTCGCGTTCGGCTTCCATCAACTCACGGGTACGCTCCTGCACGCGCTCTTCCAGGCGTTCGTTGGACGATTGCAACGCTTGGTTGATCTGATTGATCACGGCATAGCTGCGAACCAGGCGCACCGCCAGGTAGATCATCAGCAGTGCCATCAGGCCGGCGCACACGGCCAGGTAGATGTGGTATTGACGGTCGGTTGCGGCAGTCCTGCGCTGTGTCTCGTTCAACAGCTCATTGATGTTGTCCAGTTCCTGGGCAACCGGAATGACGCTGATGCGGTCAAGCAGGTCATTGACCACCGGTTGCTCCTGGACAATGGTCTTGACGTGCTGGATGAGGCTGATGAAGGGCGCCTGATAGGCGGCGGGCAGCTGGTGAACGTACGGCTCCAGCTCAGTCAACTTGCCTTGTATTTCCCGGGCTTTGTCCGTCGTGACATAAAGCCCGAACTCCAGTGTCGTCAGGCTCAACTCAAGCACATTGGACGCCACGGTCAGGCGCTCCGTGGGGCTTTCGATATGCATGTCCTTGAGCAGCGTTTGAATCTGGTCTTCGGCCTGCGGCAGCGCATCCAGGGACGTGCGCAGCCGGGCGTTGTGTTGTTCGAATTGCTCCACCAGCAAGGTCTTGTTCTTGACGGCATCCACATAACCGTTGCGCCGGGACGCCCAAAGCGCCGCCAAGGGGCCGGAGTTATTGAGGCGTTCCAATTGCTGCCAGCGACTGTCGGCCTCCGGGGGCGGGGCCAGTGACAGGTTGTTGTTGATGCCGATCTTTTTCCTCAGGATCTTGCCGTTCCAGTTCGCGTCGGATTGTTTGAGTTGACGAATGAAGTCGCGGGACTCGAAGTAGGTCGATGAGTCGTACGTGTATGACTTGATCAAAAAGAATATCAGTGCGGAAAACACAATAAGCGCGACGGCCAACAGGGCGGGCCATTTATATTTTTTGATAAGAGTGGTCACGCGACTCTCCTGTCCAGGGTGCTTATCGAATGCGTCGGTGAATTGCCGAGGGGAGGGAGTTGCTCAAGGCATGAGCCGAAGGGGAGGCGAGATAAACGTCGTACGGTGGAGCGTGTCGGTCTGCTTTTGCCTGGGTACACGTTGAGCTCCCTGCTAACGATGAACGTCGGGTTCATTGCCGAGTGTAGCGCTAACGAGAGGGGCGGTGCTTGGTGAGGGCGCTTCGGGATGAAGCAGGCGCGGCCAGGCAGGCCGCGCCAGGGGGATTACTTGATGTCGATGAAGGGCATGGCGCTGTTCGGCAGCACGGTGGTGGGCAGCACGCCATTCCAGCGCTCGGCCTTGGTCAGCTCCACCAGGTTCTGGTTGCTGGCCAGGGCCTGGGCCCGCGCCTTGATGGCCTCGGCTTCGGCTTTGCCGCGCAGCTCGGTTGCCAGTGCGTCTGCCTTGGCCTGGGCCACTTGCGAATCGGCTTCCGCCTGGGCCTGGGTCACCCGGATCTGCGCCTGGACCTGCTCGGTGGCGAGTTGCTGTTCGCGGGTCTTGACCTGGACTTCCGCGGCCATGCGCGCTTCGATGGCTTTTTCGTAGGCATCACTGAAATCGATGTTTTCGACCTGGACGCTGTCGATGATCACGGGCCCGGTAATGGTGGCCTTGATGGCCGTGGAAATATCGTTGACCAGTTGGACGCGGTTCTGCACGGCAGCCACGGCGTTGAACTTGCCAAAGACGTTTTCCACCTGGGTCGGCACCTGGCGGCTGATCATCCGGTCGCGGATGCCTTCAAGGTCCTTGAACTGGGTATAGACCTTCGCCACATCGGAAGGGGCGATATGCCAGGACACGGACACCTTGAGCTGGGCGGATTGTTGATCCTTGCTGTAGGCCTGCAGGTCTTCGTAAGCGGTGACTTGGCTCTGGACGCTGATCATGCGTACGGATTCGATGAAGGGCGTCTTGAAGGACAATCCCGGTTCAACCACCCCGACCAGTGCCCCGTTGCGCAGCAGCACGCCGCGCTCGGTCTCGTCGACCGTGTACCAACTGCCGAACAGTACGCACAACAAGACGATGCCGATGATTGCAGCACCGATGGAGCCGATGGTTTTACTGGTCACTTTTCTTTCCTTGATTGGCTTGGGAGGGTTTGCCATAGCGGTGTCCAATGTTGAAGCTGCAATTGGCGTTCTGAATGCCAGACACGAAAAAGCCCTGAATAATCAGGGCTTTAACGTTAGAAGATGGCGGAGGCGATGGGATTCGAACTCATGGACCTGTTACAGTCGACGGTTTTCAAGACCGTTGCCTTAAACCACTCGGCCACACCTCCGTATTGCGTTGCGGGCGCCATAATACCCGAATGAAACACACTGTCAAACTCTCTACGTAGCTTGTTACAGAGCGTCTGTTATGATCCTTGCCACTGAATGTTTCAAAACCGGAGGAGTGTCGCCATGCGCGAACAGGATTACGCAGTGAACAACAGCGTGCAGGCTGAGCAGCTAGAGGTTAGCCGCGTCCTGCGCAACACTTATGGCCTGCTGGCACTCACACTCGCTTTCAGCGGTGTGATGGCCTACGTCGCACAACAGATGCGGGTGGGTTACCCGAACATCTTCGTCGTGCTGATCGGTTTCTATGGCCTTTTCTTCCTCACCAACAAACTCCGTGATTCGGCCTGGGGCCTGGTGTCGGCTTTCGCCCTGACCGGCTTCATGGGCTTTTTGCTCGGCCCGATCCTCAATCGCTACCTGCAAATGCAGGGCGGCGCCGAAGTGGTCAGCTCGGCCTTTGCAATGACCGCCCTGGTATTCGGTGGCCTGTCGGCCTACGTGCTGATTTCCCGCAAGGACATGAGTTTCCTCGGCGGTTTCATCACCGCAGGTTTCTTCGTCCTGATGGGGGCCGTGCTGGCCAGCTTCTTCTTCCAGATCAGCGGCCTGCAACTGGCGATCAGCGCCGGCTTCGTGCTGTTCTCGTCGGTCTGCATCCTGTATCAGACCAGCGCCATCATCCACGGCGGCGAGCGCAACTACATCATGGCGACTGTCAGCCTGTATGTATCGATCTACAACCTGTTCGTCAGCCTGCTGCAGCTGTTCGGCCTGATGGGTCGTGACGACTGATTGCATCCACGATGAACGAAAAGCCCGCTTCGGCGGGCTTTTTTTCGCCCGTGTTTTGAGTTGTGGCCAATGGCCAACAAAAAATCTGAAACAGATGGCACCTTTGAATAAATGATCTACACCTAGGAAATGGAAGCGTATTGCCATGGGAGGCAAGAAGTGGATCGCTTGGTTACCTACCTGAACTTCCCCCATTACGTATTCGGCCACCGAGCCCGGTCTGGTCGTGGCCGTTCGTTGGGATTGAGAGGCTATCAAGGCGACTCCGCAGGACCGTGAGCAGGCTTGGGCATCGTGCTGCAGCCTGATAACAGAAGGAGGCCCTGCACATCGGCCAGGAATCCGATGCGATAGCAGGCGTTTCCCTATAAGGAGATATTGATGAAGCAGCCTCAAGGAAAGATCATCGCGTGGCTGGCCCTGACGGGGGCATTGTCCACCGCTAGCGTCCATGCCGGAGTCTTCCCCGATTTCGGCTACGCCCCGCCCAAGAGTGCATACTCCGGAGCGCCGTTCCAGCTCAGCCAGGATTATCCGAAGGTGGCCCCGGGCGCAGCGTCGGTACCGGCATTCTTCCAACATTTGCCCAAGACATTCTCCAATGACTTTGAAACCTGGCGCCCGTACATGGAGGAAGTGAAAAAGTATTGCTTGGAAGGCAATACTGAAATTGGCTGGAAGGTACAGAAGAACAAGGTTCGCCAGTGGTATCACATGCCTTGGCAGCATTACGGTCCCAACGGTCGTGAAGGCATCAGCGGGCTGACCAAGGAGGCACCGATTCAGCCCGGGCAACTGGCAAGTACGCAGACCGACAGCGGGCAGACCTACGCAGTGGGGATCTATAACGATATAGGGGCCTACACCATCGGCCAGGTCTGGAAAGACCCGGATAATCCAGACCCAAGCCATACCTCCAAACCCAAGAGTTTTGCCAACGGCACGGTGGTCTGCAAGGCGCTGTTCGCCGATATAGACGTCAAGACGGTGCCGTTCCTGGCGAACCCATTGCTCTGGAACGCCTACACCGCCGAAACCTTCACTTCGACCAAACGGCACGTCACTAAGGTGGCGTTGATTCAGATGGACATTGCCGTGCGCGACACCCGTGTGAGCGATACCGGCTGGCTGTTCGGCACGTTCCAATACAACGGCGCCAAGACCGGCAAGGCGAACTGGAACAACCTGGTGCCGGTGGGGATCATGTGGGGCAATGATCCCAAGGTAACCGGCAACGACTTTACCAACCCCAAGCCGGTGGTCACCAAGATCAACCCGGCCCTGAAACAGACCGCGATCAACGCCAACACCCAGGAACTGCCACCGACCCACCTGGGTTGGAACGGGCGACTCAATGGGCCGGTGGACAACCCCCAGGCGTCCTGCCTGAGTTGCCACATGACCGCCGAGTACCAGCAACTGGCGATCATGAACCCGACGTTCCAGGCCAACCCGCCACCTGTGGGAGGCGATGTCTGGATGCAATGGTTCCAGAACATTCCAGCCGGCCAACCGTTCAGCCCGGGCACGCAAAGCACGGACTACAGCCTGCAACTGTCCGGAGCCCTGGCCAATTTCTATGATTGGAAGTGCAACCACAGCGGCGTCTATGCCGATGGCGTCAATGCCTGCACCAAGCTCCAGACGCTCAGGTTGATCAAAGCGAGCAACGCGCCTGAGGAACAAGTGCACAAAGTGCAGCGCAGTCCCGAGTTGGAAGAGCTCGAGTAACACGCTTTCCCGGCCTCGGGCGATCCGAGGCCGGTTTCCACTCACGCCATCGGCGGCAACCGCCGCTTGACCGGGGTCTTCTTGACGATGGCCGTACTGGTTTCGGCGTGGACATTGAGCTTGTCCAGCAAGGTATCCAGCTGTTCCATCGAGCGCACATGCAGGCGCGCGATGAAACAGTCGTCGCCGGTGACCTTGTCGCATTCGGTGAATTCAGCGATGGCCTGGATCTGCCGCTCCACTTCCTGCAACTGTCCCGGTAGCGGGCGGATGCGCACGATGGCCTGGAGTTGATAGCCGAAGCACTTGGGGTCCACTTCGACGGTGTAGCCCCTGAGCACGCCGCGTTCCTCGAGCCGGCGAAGACGTTCGGCGACACTGGGGGAGGACAGGCCGCTGAGGTTTGCCAGGGCCTTGAGGGAGCGTCGGGAGTCTTCCATCAGGGCGCTGATGAGGATCTGGTCAATGTCGTCAGTCATTTCAGCTCCATTAGGCGAATGCGTGAAGTTGCCTTGATAAAAAAGGTTGAAACCCAGTTTAGCCTTTTTCAAGCCATGGAGAAGGCCCCGGTCGGCTCGGCATACTGTGCCCACTTGCTGAAGGAGCCTGAAGATGGACAAGACCTTGCGCCGTGGTTCGCTGGAAATGACCGCCGCCATGCTGATCTCCGGAACCATTGGTTGGTTCGTGCTGGTTTCCGGTTTGCCGGTGCTGGATGTGGTGTTCTGGCGCTGCGTGTTCGGTGCCGTGACTTTGCTGCTGATCTGCGCCGGTTTCGGCTTTTTGCGGCCCGGCATCCTCACCCGTACCACCTTTCTACTGGCGGTGCTCAGTGGTGTGGCGATCGTCGGCAATTGGGTATTGTTGTTTGCTTCTTATTCCCGAGCTTCGATTGCCATCGGCACGGCGGTGTACAACGTCCAGCCGTTCATGTTGGTAGGGCTGGCGGCGTTGTTCCTGGGGGAGAAGATCACCGCGCAAAAAGTGTTCTGGCTGGCGGTGTCGTTTCTCGGAATGCTGGCCATCGTCAGTGCCCATGGCGAGCAGGGGCAGGGCGGCGGTGACTATCTGCTGGGCATTGCGTTGGCGTTGGGGGCTGCGTTGTTGTACGCCGTCGCGGCCTTGATCATCAAGCGCCTGACGGGCACGCCACCCCATCTGATCGCCTTGATCCAGGTCAGCACCGGCGTGTTGCTGTTGGCGCCCTGGGCGAACTTCTCGGCGTTACCGCAACACGCCCAGGCCTGGGCCAGCCTGTTGACCCTGGGCATGGTACACACCGGCGTGATGTACGTGCTGCTGTACAGCGCCATCCAACGGTTGCCGACCGCGTTGACCGGGGCTCTGTCGTTCATCTATCCGATCGCGGCGATCTTCGTCGACTGGTTCGCCTTCGGCCATCGCCTCGAACCGCTGCAATGGCTGGGGGTGGCGGCGATCCTGCTGGCGGCTGCCGGCATGCAACAGGGCTGGGGCATCAAGTGGCGTCGCCCAGCCCTGTCGTAGCCCTCCGGGCGTGGATCAGAAGATGTAGTCCGTGGTCAGGAAGTTGGAATCCCGCTCACGGATGATGTCGCTGATCAACGCCTTGTTGCTCTCCTGGAACTTGGTCGCCACCAGCGTGCGGATGGAAAAGGTGCGCAGCGCATCGTGGACGGACAAGGTGCCCTCGGCCGAGTTCTTCCGGCCATTGAACGGGAAGGTGTCCGGGCCACGCTGGCACTGGGCGTTGATGTTGATGCGGCCAACCTGGTTGGCGAAGGTGTCCACCAGCTTGCCGACTTGTGCCGGGTCGGTGCCGAAAATGCTGAGCTGCTGGCCGAAGTCGGACTCCAGTACGTAATCGACCACGGTGTTGAGGTCGCGGTACGGCACGATGGGCACGACCGGGCCGAACTGTTCTTCGTGGTAGACCCGCATCGCCGTGTTCACCGGATACAGCACCGCCGGATAGAAGAACGAATTGCGCGATTCGCCACCGTGGGCATTCTTCACTTCCGCGCCCTTGGCGACCGCATCGGCGACCAGTGAATGCAGGTAGTCGACCTTGCCCGCCTCGGGCAGCGGCGTCAGCGCCACACCAGCTTCCCACGGCATGCCGGGTTTCAGGCCGGCCAGCTTGGCATTGAATTTCTCGATGAATGCCGGTGCGACGTCTTCATGGACAAACAGGATTTTCAGCGCCGTGCAACGTTGGCCGTTGAAGGACAGCGAGCCGGTCAGCGCCTCGCTGACGGCGTTGTCCAGGTCCACATCCGGCAGCACCAGCCCGGGATTCTTCGCATCCAGCCCCAGGGCGGCACGCAAGCGGTGCGGGCGCGGGTGGAGTTTCTTCAGGTCGCTGGCGGCTTTGTTGGTGCCAATGAAGGCGAAGATGTCGATCTTGCCGCTGGCCATCAGCGCGCTGACGGTTTCCCGGCCGCTGCCGTAGATCACGTTGATCACACCCGCCGGGAAGCTGTCGCGGAAGGCTTCGAGCAGCGGCCGTACCAGCAGCACACCGAGTTTGGCCGGCTTGAACACGACGGTGTTGCCCATGATCAAGGCCGGGATCAGGGTGGTGAAGGTTTCGTTCAGCGGATAGTTGTAGGGCCCCATGCACAAGGCCACGCCCAAGGGAACGCGACGGATCTGCCCGAGCGTGTCCTGTTCCAGCTCGAAACGGCTGGAGCGGCGGTCCAGTTCCTTGAGGGCATTGATGGTGTCGACGATGTAATCGCAGGTGCGGTCGAATTCCTTCTGGGAGTCCTTGAGGTTCTTGCCGATCTCCCACATCAGCAACTTGACCACGGCTTCGCGCTGCTCGCGCATGCGCGCCAGGAAGGTTTCCACATGGCGGATGCGCTCGGCGACGCGCATCGTCGGCCACTGGCCCTGGCCGCGATCGTAAGCCCGGACGGCGGCGTCCAGGGCGGTGAGGGCGGTCTCGGCATCCAGCAGGGGCGTGCTGCCGAGAATCACTTGTTCATCACCCAGCTCGCCGGTCAGGTAGACGGGGCTGCGGACGACGGCCAGCGGCCCTTGCCAGGTTTGCAGGACGCCGTCGACCAGGTATTCGCGCTGCTCGATCCGACCTTCGAGGCGGTAGGCGTCGGGGATGTCGGCGGCACCGGGGAACAGGTTGGCGAGGAAGGGGGCTGTGGTCATGTCGTTACTCCATCAATGAAATGAGCCATGGGCGAACGGCTTGCAGGCATGAAACGCTTTTAGCGTTATACGCCTTAATGGAGGTGTTTTTTAAGTGGCAGCAGATCGCTTGCGCCGGACGACGTCGTAAGAGCTATGTAGGACCTATGTAGGAGCTGACGAGTGAAACGAGGCTGCGATCTTCCCCCCAGACACTTGAGTACCCAGCGAAAGATCAAATGATCGCAGCCTCCGGCAGCTCCTGCACAAGGAGATCGACTACAGAGTTGACGTCACCAGCGCATCCGCACCCCCATGCTGGTAATGATGCCGTTGAGATCGTTGTCGTCGACGTCACTGCTGTAATCGGCGCTGACATACAGGCTGACCGCCGGCGTGACACGGGCCACCAGGCCCAGGCCGACTTCGACGGTGGAGGATTTTCGGCTGCTGCTGATCTTGTCGACCTTATCCAGGGACACCGTGCCGGCGCCCTGGACGGTGTGCCACAGGTTGGTTCGCAGGTAAGGCTCCACACCGAGGCCGTTGACCTGGTAGTTACCTTTGAGGCGTGCGCCAACGCGGCCGCTCCAACTGCTCAATTCATCGCCGGTGCCGCTCTCGGCATTCGGCGTATCGAGGGTGACGCGCTGGTTGATCAGTTGCGCCTGGGGTTCGACCACCCAGTGGGTGCTGATGCCAATAGGGAAGCCACCTTCGACCGACAGCGTCACCGCATGGCCTTCGGTGGCCTGGCGCTGGCCTTGTTCGGTGCGGCTGTAGCCGTTGACCCGGCCGCCGCTGGCGCTCAGGTCGACGTGCCAGCCCGCGGGGCCGGTCAGGCTCCAATAGGCGCCGAGGCTCGAACCTTTCAGGTTGAGGGCATCTTTGTCCGGGTCGGCCAGCGCGGGCATCACCAGCAGGCCGCCACCGGTTGAAATGATCTGGTGTTGCCCACTGATCAGTCCCATGCGCTGGGTATGACCGTCGCCGTGGCGCAACGTGAACAGGGCGGGGCTTTTGCCGGAAGGAGGTTCACTTCCAACAAGTGCGGTATCGAGGTGGGTGGATGATGTTCGGTCGTACCAGGGCTGCACGGTCTCCTCGGCAGGCCAGGCCTGGACCTCCATGGATGAAAGCAGCAGCAACGATGTCGAGACGGTATGGAAAGTGGTGGTGAACTCTTGTGGACGGAGAGAAGTTTTCATGGGGGCCTGCCTTGCAATCGCATGCGTTTCTCGCTTTTTCTGGCGTCTCTCCTACCCCGAATGAGGGGCGACCGAATGGATTGGGGCAAGCCTCTGGCGGCCCGTCCTGACGGGTTCCAGAGGCCTGCCCCTGACTGTATTTCCGGGGGTAGTATGGTGTAGTCAAGAAGACTGATGGCGGCGCGTCAAGAAAATGAACGATGAATGGCATGGGGAAATCAGCGCTAATAAAGCGCTGATTTCAATTGGTTATTGTGGTGGATATTCGGGCGTCAAGCCTCTGTCGTAGACCCTGCCTACCAACTGATCCGAAAACCGACGTTGCCCATGACACTGTGTTGCTGGTTGCTGTCGAGGTTTTGGCTATAGTTCGCGCCGGCGTACAGGGCGACGCTGGGCGCCAGGCTCACGGTGACGCCAATCCCGAGGTCGCCGGTGGAGGCGCGCTGCTGGGTCTCGACCCGTTCGGTGTCGTCGAATATCACCGAGTCGGTGCCGGAAAACGTATGCCAGAGATTGGCGCGCAAGTACGGTTCCACAGGCATGCCGCTGACCTGGTAGCGGCCCTTGAGCCGCGCACCGAGGCGGCCGGTCCAGGCACCGTCGGAATCGAATTCGACCTTGGAGACCCCATCGTTTTGCGTATCCAGGGAGACCTTTTGGTAGATGATCTGGGCCTGGGGTTCAAAGTCCCAGCCAGTGGTCACCTTAAAGGGGTAGCCGGTCTCTGCCGAAGCGGTCAAGGCGTGCCCGCGATTGTCGATTTTCAGGCCGCGCACGGAACGGTTGTCGCCGTTCAATCGCGTGCCCATCACCACGGTGTCGACGTAGCCGCCGTTGGGGTCGGTGAGCGTCCAGTAGAGCCCGTAGCTGTCGCCGTCGAGTTCGATCTTGCCGGCGTGCCGGCCTTCGAACCCCAGGTTGAAGCCTTTGACATTGCCGTTCAATTCCGTGTGCCCGACGAAGAAGCCAATGCGCTGGGTCTGGCCGCCGGACAGAAGCGAGCTGTACAAATCGTTGCCCACCTGGAACCCCTTGATCGACCCATCGAACTGCGGCGTCACCGTACCGGCCCAGGTTTTATCCAGGTCTACGCCATAGGCCCGGCCCCAACCCGCGCCGAACGCGCCGGTTTCCGTGAGCAGGCGCTGTTCACCCTGACGGTCATGGAACGTACCGAGGGCCATCAACGTCAATTGCGCCGCCGCCGGAGGCAGTACCGACCAGGTCGGCACTTCCGGGCGATACAACGGGATGGGGGCCGCGCCGGGCACTGCGGTTGGCAAGGGCGGCAGCGTCGGGACGGGGGGCGCGCCCGGCGCGGGAGGCGCCGTCGGGATGGGCGCCGCTACTGGTCCGGCGACCACGGTGGAGCGCAGGTACCAGTTGTTTTGATTACCGCTCACGCCGCCTTTGAACAGGCGGTAATCGAACGCGCCGGCCGAGACGGACTGCGCCAGGGAAAAGGCATCGATGTTACTGACCGCGCCTCCCTGGGCCTGGACCACTTCGATGCCATCCTGAGTCGTCAGTGCGCCCGTGCCGCCCAGGTTCGTGACCGTGATGGCGGTATTGCCGGTGAGTGTCCCGCCATTGACCACCAGTTTGTCGCTGGCGGAGCCATCGGCGCCGACGGCCGTTTGCACGTGCAACTGGCCGTTGTCGCCGACGTAATTGCCCTGGACGGTAAGTGTGTCGTTGGTGCGGGTGTTGCCCTGGGTAAGGTCTATCGTGCCGGCATTGTTGAGCGTCGCCAGTTGACCGGCAGTAAAAGGGGCGATAACGCCTTGGGTCGCCGTCAGCGTACTGCCGCTCTCGATGTTGAGCGTCCCGGTGCCGGTGACGCTGTCACCCAGCGTCAGCGTGTCGTTAAGGTCCAGTTGCGAGCCTTGGGTGAGGTTGACCGTTTCCCAATTGAGGTAGCGGGCGCCGGTGCTGGAGGTGCTGCCTTCAAAGGTCAGGACGTCTTGGCCCAATCCGCCATTCACGCTGGGGGTGATGCTCAGTCCGGTTTCGTCGAGGTTGCTCAACAGCGCCGTGTCGCTGCCTTCGCCCATCAGGATGGCCGAGTGAATGAGGCCGCCGCTCCACTGAAACTGGTCATCGCCGGCACTGGCCCGGACCTCGCCGAGGATTTCGCCGCCGCTGACGGTAATGCTGTCGTTGCCGCCGCTGACACTGACATTGCCGCCGATGCGTCCGGCGGAGAGGATGATGGTGTCCTGGCCGAAACCGGTCACCAGGTTGCCGATGATATTGCCGCCGGACATATCGAAAACGTTGTCATCGAGCTTCATGTCGACCCGGCCGATGGTACCGCCCGTCATCTTGGCGATGTCGCCGTCTTCGAATGCATCGAAGATGGTGCCACCGGTCATCAGGAACTCATCGAGGCCGTCGCCTTGAGCCAGGGAGAGGATCCTGCCGCCGTTCATGACGAAAGAGTCGGCTTCCGAGCCTTGCTCGACATCACCGTCAATCACGCCGTTGGCGTTGATCTCTATGGTGTCGACGCCGGTGCCGAACGTGACATCCCCGGTAATGACGCCGCTGCCGTTGGCGGGCATGGTCAGGCTGTCGTTGCCTGAAAGGTCCGTCAGCCCGGGGCTGGTGCCGCTGTCGCAGACATAGGTGTCATCGCCTGCGGTTGGCGCCAGTGTGCAGGCTGCCATGGCGGCGGGTGCGGGTAACAGGAAGGGAGCCGATACCCACAAAGCGTTGAACAGCCGATTGAATCCTTTATCGTGCCGAATCATGTGCTATCCCTCTGCATCGGCATCCCCATGGACACCGGTTTCAGCATCGGTTGCACAACAGATGGCACACAGGGCCTGGCAACGCTCGCTGTATGGAATGGCACGCTAGCAACGAATAAAGGGCGTCGCTACTGTCAGAACTTACAGGTCCACGGGCAGCAAGCCTGGGGAAGGCCCGCTCTACAAATGCACTTCCACCGAAAGCGGCAGATGATCGCTCAGGTGGGTCCAGGGTTTGTTGCCCAGTATTTGCGGGGAATGACTGCTGGCGTTGCGCAGGTAGATGCGGTCCAGGCGCAACAGCGGGAAGCGGGCCGGATAGGTCCTGGCGGGGCGGCCCAGGTGGTGCTCGAAGGCCTCGTGCAAGTAACCTCGACGGGCGAGGGCGAGGTTGCCGCGCAGTTGCCAGTCGTTGAAGTCACCGGCAATGATCACCGGGGCATCCTCGGGGAGCGAATCGAGCAATTGGCAGAGCAGTTTGAGCTGTAACTGGCGATGGCTTTCCAACAGGCTCAAATGCACGCAGATTCCGTGGACCGCGGCGTGGCCTGGCACATCCAGCACGCAATGCAACAACCCGCGCCGCTCGGGGCCGGTGATGGACACGTCGAGATTGCGGAACTGGCGGATCGGGTACTTGGAAAGCAAGGCGTTGCCATGGTGGCCATCGGGGTAGACCGCATTACGGCCGTAGGCGAAGTCGCTCCACATGCTGTCGGCGAGGAATTCGTACTGGGACGTCTGGGGCCAGTTGTCATAGCGTGATGCGTGGCGGTCATGTTCGCCGAGCACTTCTTGCAGGAACACCAGATCGGCGCCGGTACTGCGCACCGCTTCGCGCAATTCGGGCAGGATGAAGCGCCGGTTGAGGGCGGTGAAGCCCTTATGAGTGTTGACCGTCAGGACCCGCAGCCGATGAACCGCCGCAGGCGCGTCCGATGGCATTGGTTCGACAGCTCGCCAATCGGGATCTTGAGTCACGTTCACTCCTGAATCAGACGTACTTGTTCATGCGACTGATCCAAGGCATCGGCAGTTCCGGATTTTTCGTGTCCCTGCCGGGTTCGTCGAACCTGGCCTGCCGCTATCGCGAGCAAGCTCGCTCCCACAGGGGGAGGTGCAAATCCAATGTGGGAGCGAGCTTGCTCGCGATAGCGGTGTATCTGAACCACCGCCATCGCGAACAAGTCCAGTTCCTACAGGCAGGCGTTCAGATGAAGACAATCTCATAGGGCAAGCCCATCCGGTCAAGGATGACCCTGGGCAACAGCGGGGCGATGCCGCTTGCCGGTTCGCCGCTGAGTTGGCTGACGTAGGCGTGCATGGCGTGACGTTTGCGGGCGGTGGTCCAGACGTCGAGGCGCAGTTTGCGGGCCCGGTGCCAGGGGATTTTATTCTGCTCGCGGACCGGCCAGTGCCAGGCCCATACCGGCAGCTCGTTGAACGCCACTCCGATCCTGTCGGCGGCCAATGCTCCAGCGCGTCCGACAGTGTCGTGGTCGCTGTCGCCGTCCTGGCGCCAGGTGCTGAACACCACGTCACCGGGGCGCAGGTGACGGGCAATAAACGTGGCCAGTTCGGTTTCGTGTTCGGCCAGGTTTTTTTCCGGAAAACCGCCGCGCACCCATTGCAGGCCATGGGCAGCGATGCCCAGGCGATGCAGGGCGTCGACGCTTTCCTGGGGATGAGGGCGGTGCGCACGCAGGCGTTCGTCGTTCCACAGCGGTGAGCCGGGGTGGGCGAGGGCGCCATCGGTGACCGAGATCAGCAGCATGGGCTGGTCCAGGTTGTTCAGCAACTGCAGCAATCCGCCACAGGCCCCGATCTCATCGCCCGGGTGTGGGGCAAGGATGACGGCGCGAGCGCCGGCGGGAATGAGTGTCTGGGTACTGATGATCGGAATATCGGCCAGTTGCGCGGCACTGTTCCAGATTTGCGGGTGCTGCCGGCCAGGCAGGCGAGAGGCGGGCTTCATAAGCGACATCCTTGTGTGTATTCAATCTTTCAGCCATGCACCGGGCCTACTGTCCGATGGCGCCGATGGGGCATGACTGCGATTCACAGCGCTCCGAATCCTGGAGACTACCGCAGGGGGAAGTATTGACCATGTCAGCCGATCCGTCTCGTGACATGTGCATCTGAGCTGCATTTTTTTCTTGAAACTGGACGGTGTGGAATAAAAAACCGCGTCCTTGCGGTTCCTTATGGCTGTTTACAGCAGGTATTTCAATCCTCTTCTTCGCGTTGCAGTTCGAATAGCAGCAGCGAGCGTCCGGTGACGGAGTATTCGGAATCGAAATCGAAGCGCTCCTGCCCACGAACGGTCGGCTGGTTGGTGTCGACCATGCAGGTCCAGAAACTCCCCTCCGGGACTTCCGGCAAGCGGAAGTTGACGATGTCATGATGCGCGTTGACCACCAGCAGCAGCGTCGCATCGCCCCCTTTGCGCCGAATACCGGTTTCCTGGGCGCGGCCATCCATCAGCATGCCGAGACAGCGACCATGGCTGTCCTGCCATTGTTCGATGGTCATTTCGCTGCCGTCCGGGGCCAGCCAAGTCACGTCCTTGACGCCGATGTCCTCGTTGTAATTACCCACCAGAAAGCGTCCGCGTCGCAGGATCGGGTAGGTCAGGCGCAACTTGATCAGGCGCTTGACGAACTTGAGCAGCGTCGCGCCATCCTCGCTCAGGTCCCAGTTGACCCAGCCAATCTCGCTGTCCTGGCAATAGGCGTTGTTGTTGCCGTGCTGGGTACGGGCAAACTCGTCGCCGGCGACGATCATCGGCGTGCCTTGGGCCAGCAGCAGGGTGGCGAAGAAGTTGCGCATCTGCCGATGGCGCAGCGCATTGATTTGCGGATCATCCGTCGGGCCTTCGACACCATGGTTCCAGGACAGGTTGTTATTGCTGCCGTCCTGATTGTTCTCGTCGTTGGCTTCGTTGTGCTTGTCGTTGTACGACACCAGGTCATGCAAGGTGAAACCGTCGTGAGCAGTGACGAAGTTCACCGAGGCATACGGCCGTCGGCCACGCTGGTTGAACATCTCGCCCGAGGCGGTCATTCGGCTGGCAAAATCGGCGAGCTGGCCGTCATCACCCTTCCAGAAGGCGCGTACCGTGTCGCGGAACTTGTCGTTCCACTCGACCCAACCCGGCGGGAAGTGTCCCACCTGGTAGCCCCCGGGGCCACAGTCCCAAGGCTCGGCGATCATTTTCACCTGGCGCAGTACCGGATCCTGGCGGCAGGCGACGAGGAAGCTGTGGCGCTCGTCGAATCCGTCATGGTAACGGCCGAGAATGGTCGCCAGGTCGAAGCGGAAGCCATCGACGTGCATTTCCGTGGCCCAGTAGCGCAGGGAGTCGGTGACCATCTGCAGCACGCAGGGATGGCTCAGGTCCAGGGTGTTGCCGGTTCCGGAGTCGTTGATGTAATAGCGCTTGTCGTCGGGCATCAGCCGGTAGTAGGAGGCGTTATCGATGCCGCGCATGGACAGGGTGGGGCCCTGTTCGTTGCCCTCGGCGGTGTGGTTGTAGACCACGTCGAGGATGACTTCCAGGTTGGCCTCGTGCAAGTGGGCGACCATCTCCTTGAACTCGGCGATCTTGCCGCTGGCCAGGTAGCGCGGGTCGGGCGCGAAGAAGGCAATGCTGTTGTAGCCCCAGTAATTGGTCATGCCTTTGTGCAGCAAGTGCTGGTCATTGACGAAGGCATGGATGGGCAGCAGTTCCACCGAAGAGACACCGAGCTTGCGGATATGCTCCAGCACATCGTCGACCATCAGCCCGGCGAATGTACCGCGCAGGTTTTCAGGCACCGACGGGTGACGCATGGTGAGGCCGCGCACATGGGTTTCATACAGGATGGTCTTGTCCCAAGGTACGCTGACGCGCTGGTCGTGGCCCCAGGTGTGCGCGGGGTCGATGACTTTGCACTTGGGAACGAACGGGGCGCTGTCGCGCTCATCGAAACTGAGGTCGCCGTCGGGGTGGCCGATGGTATAGCCGAACAGGGCTTCGGACCACTTCAACTGGCCGACCAGTTGTTTGGCGTAGGGGTCGATCAGCAGCTTGTTCGGGTTGAAGCGATGACCGTTCGCCGGATCATATGGGCCATAGACCCGGTAGCCATAGATCAATCCCGGGTGGGCATCCGGCAGATAACCGTGGTAAATCTCGTCGGTGTACTCCGGCAGCTCGATGCGTTCGAGTTCGACTTCGCCGGCATCATCGAAAATGCACAGTTCGACCTTGGTGGCATTGGCTGAAAACAGCGCGAAGTTGACCCCGAGGCCATCCCAGGTTGCACCCAGTGGAAAAGGCAGCCCTTCACGAATCCGCGAAGCCTCGATAACGGGCGGCGGCGTGGTTTTGTTTGGACGGGTCATAGTTGCTCCTGCAAAAAAACAGACAGATACAGCGATGCGGTTCACTTGAAAGGGATGGCATCACCCTTCACCTGTGGCGAGGGGTATTTATCCCGTTACGTGGGACAAAGTTGCTTCTCTGTGAGAGCAAGACTGGCCCGCGACGAAGCGATGCGTTCCTCCGGACATCGAGGCGCCTGTTTCGCGAGCAAGCCTTGCTCCCACCTGACGAGGAGATCGATAGGACGAATCAAACCGCCGGCGGCTTGCGCGGTGCTCGAGGTTTTTTGTCGGCGGCCTTGTTCGCCGGTGGCACGACCGCTGCGGTCGCCGCGGAAGGCTTGGCCGCTGGCTTGACCTTGGGCGTGGTGCTTTTCGCGGCGCTCTTGGCCGTGGTGCCCTTGGTTGCAGCAGGCTTGGCGCCATCGGTCTTGCTGGCCGCCGATTTACTCGCGGCCTTGGGTGGCTTGCTCGGCGCCAGCGCTTCGGCTTCAGCCAGTTTGCGCGCCATCTCCCAGTGGCGTTTTTCCTGCCCTGCAGGCTTACCTTCGGACTCCCAGATCTGATAGGCGAATTCGCGAATGCGTTTATCGTCGGTACTCATCGCAGTGCTCCTGATTCAACTCAAGGTTGGATAAAGACATTGACCGGGAAATCCCCCAGCGCGGTGCTGATCAGCAGCTCCCTTTGGGGTGTGACTGTTGCGCTTGAAAAAAGTCCCTTCAGTTTTTCATCCTTGGCGGCGAACGGTAACGATACGCGGGTATCGCCCCAATCCGACGCAGCCACCAGCGGCACGGCACTGTTTTCCAGCAAATGCGCCGCATGGACAGGTACGACAACGATCGCCCGATGTTGCGAGTCCTCACGCATGAAGGCCAGTACCCGATGGGCCTGCTCACCGAGCACTTCCAGCGGTTGGTAGCGGCCCTGGCGCCACAACTGCGGATACTCGGCTCGCACGGCCAGCGTCCGGGCGATCAATGCCTGTTTGATCCGGCCGTCACGCCAATCGCGTACCAACGCGGCTGGGGTGTTGTCGGCCTGCATCGCTTCGCGGCGTGCCTGGAAATCCACCGGGCGGCGGTTGTCCGGGTCCACCAGGCTGAAGTCCCAGAACTCGTTGCCTTGGTACAGGTCCGGTACGCCGGGTACGGTCATGCGCAGCAAAGTTTGCGCCAGACTGTTGAGGGCACCCGCCGGCGCGACGGCCTGGACCGCCTCGGCGATGGCACTGCGCAAGGGCAGCCCCTCATCGCCCAGCAGCAGGCGTTCGAGGAACATCTGGGTGGCTTGCTCATAAGCGTCGTTGACCGCCGCCCAGCTGCTTTGCAACTTGGCTTCGCGCAGAGCCTTGCGTTGCCATTGCCACAGGCGCTCGTTGTAGGCGGCCAGCGCCTGGTGGTCCTGGAGGTCGAGGTCCAGCGGCCAGCTGCCGAGCAACGCCTGGTACAGGATCAGTTCATCACTGGCCGAGGGCGCCGCCGGGTCGCTGTGCAGCGAAGGCGAGAGGATGCGCCATTGTTCCACGCAGGCGGCGTACCAGTCGGCGCGCTCGCTGAGCACGGCCAGCCTGGCGCGGGTGTCTTCGCCGCGCTTGTGGTCGTGGGTGGCGGTGGTCATCAGGTTGTCGGGAAAGTGCTCGAGGCGTTCGACGCACACCTGGTGGAACGCCTGCGCCGGGGCGCTGAAACGCTCGGTGTCATAGCCCACGTCATTGCGCGACAGCAGCACCGCCGAGCGATAGAGAGCGGTGTCCTCCACGGCCTTGGCGGCGGCCGGCGAGGTCAGTTGCTGGAAGCGTACGCAGGCGTGGCGCAGGCGTTTGCGCTGGCTGCCGCGGGGGCGTTGCCGCCAAGGCATTCCACCGAGCCAGCCGGCCAGGCAGTCGAGCACCGGCCAGTCGGCTTCGCTGAGGGTTTGCCGGGCGCCTTCCAGGGCCTGATTGAAAAACACCTCGTCTTCAGCAGAGCGTCCCAACGGCGTGATGTAGGTGCGATACACCGGGAAGTGCACGACCAATTCCTGCAAGGCCCGCCGAATCGCGCCCAGGGTCAGGTCGCGGGTCATCACATCGTCCCGGGCCACTTGCAGCAGGGCCTGGGCAACGCTTTCGAAATCCCCGGCCAAGGAGCCATTGAGTATCTGCTGGCGAGCCAGGCGGGCTTCTTCGATGAAGTGCGCCGACCGCTCACTGTGCCGGCTCCAGAATTCGGCAAGGGGGGCGGCACCGGCCGGGTCATGCTGCAACAGCGAGACCTGGTTCATGAACTCGTAACCGGTACTGCCGTCGATGTTCCAGTCCCGCCGCAATGTCTCGCCATCGCCGAGGATCTTCTCGACGAATATCGGCAGGTGCCGGGTCGGCGACAGCGAATTCACGCGTCGGCGCAATTTGCGGCAGTAACCACGAGGGTCGGCAAGACCGTCGATGTGATCGATCCGCAGCCCATCCACCAGCCCTTCGCCGATCAATTCGAAGATCTTGGCATGGGTGGCTTCGAATACCGCCGGACGCTCGACCCGCAGCCCGCCCAGTTCATTGACATCGAAAAAGCGCCGCCAATTGATGTCGTCCGCCGCGGTGCGCCAGCTGGCGAGCCGGTAGCTCTGGCGCTCCAGCAACTGATGCAGGCGTTCGAAACCCTGGGGCTGGGTAGAGTCGTAGCCAGCCAGGTTGGCCTCGATGGCGGCCAGGATGCCCGCGGGTGCCGCCAGATCCCGCAACTCCGTTTGCAGCGGGCGAGCGAGGGCGTGGGCATCGGTCTGGTAATTCAGCGTGGTGAAGCGCTCAGCCAGGGTCTTGAGCGATTCGGCCTGTTCGACGGGCAGGGTTTCGGCGGGTTTGAGCAGCTCGCCGTAGTGCATCGGGCAAATCGGGAAGCGGTGTTCATAGTGCTCGACGTAGAAGCTGCCGTGGGTGGCATCGAAGCGCAGTTGCAAGGTGCCTTCCTGCAAGGCCACGCCGTAGTCGCTGCCCAGGAACGGCAGCAACAACTGGCCTTCCATCAGCGGGTCGGGGGAATGCCACTGGATGTCGAAGAACTCGCCGTACGGGCTGAGTCGACCCCATTCCAGCAGATCCAGCCACCAGGGATTGTCATTGCCGCCGACGGCCATGTGATTGGAGACGATGTCGAGGATCAAGCCCATCCGGTGCTCGCGCAAGGCTGCAACCAGACGCTTGAGCGCGGCTTCGCCACCCAGCTCGGGGTTGACCAGGGTCGGATCGACCACGTCGTAGCCGTGCATGGAGCCGGCCCGGGCCTTGAGCAGCGGAGAGGCATAAATGTGGCTGATGCCCAGCGCAGCGAAGTACGGCACCTGGGGTATGGCATCGTCCAGGGTGAAGCCTTTATGGAACTGCAGGCGCAACGTTGCCCGCAGAGGTTGGATCAATGGCTGTTTCATCGGTCACGCTCGTTCGCCTGAAGTCTGGCGCAGGCGAGTATTTCCAGACGCCGGGCGGCGTCCGGGTGATCCAGCAACGCCTGGCTCTGCTGGGCCAGGCGGCGGCGCCAATTGGGATGGGTATCGATGGTGCCGGGCAGGTTGGCCTGTTCATCGATCCCCAGCGCATCTTCGAGCGGCAGCAACACCAGCGGTGCGCGGGTGTGACCGAGGAAACGCACGCTGGCATCCAGCACCTGGTCGGTCTCGCGGTGTTCTTCGCGAAAATTCTGCGGGTCCTGATTCAGCACTTGGCGCAGACCTTCGCGTTCGCGCTCGCGGTGCTTGCGCCAGTCGATTTCGGTGTGGGAGTCGATCAGGTCCAGCCGGGCGTTCCAGTCGATGTCGTGACCGTGCCACCAGCCGTTGAGCGTTGGCAAGTCATGGGTGCTGGTGGTGGCGAGGGCGTTGTCCGGCCAGTCGAGAATGGGTTTGAAGTGGGTGTTGTCCTGTTCGAACAGCAGCACGCGCATGCCGAGGATCGAGCGGGCGCTGAGTTTGTCCCGCAAGCCATCCGGCACGGTACCGAGGTCTTCACCCAGCACGATGGCCTGGTGCCGATGGGATTCCAGTGCCAGCAAGCGCAACAGGTCGTCCACTGGGTAATACAGGTAGGCACCGTCGCTGGGTGGGGCGTCGTTGGGAATCACCCAGAGCCGTTGCAAGCCCATGACATGATCGATGCGCAAGCCACCGGCGTGGGCAAAGTTGGCCCGCAGCATTTCAATGAAGGCGCGAAAGCCGTTGCGCACCAGGCCTTCCGGGGAGAACGCCGAAATGCCCCAGCCTTGGCCGGAGCGATTGAGAATGTCCGGCGGCGCGCCCACGGTCAACGAGGCGAGCAGTTCGTCCTGCCGGCTCCAGGCCTGGCTGCCAGCGCCATCGGCACCTACCGCCAGGTCGGCGATCAGGCCGATGCCCATGCCGCTGGATTTGGCAGCGCTCTGGGCGCGTTCCAGGCAGCGGGCGATCAACCATTGGCAAAAGGCGTAGAAACCGATTTCGTCGGCATTTTCTTCGGCGAAATGGGCCAGGACCGCGCTGCGCGGATCGCGCCATTCTTCCGGCCAGTGCCGCCAGTCGAGGCTTTCGCCACGGGCGGCGCGTTCGGCCTGCAAGGCCTCGAAGCGGCAATGGTTTTCCAGGGCTTCGCCGCTGGTGTGGCGGAAACTGCTGAAGTCTTCATGCAGCGGGTGCGCGCCCTGGCTGAACCCGTCGTACAGGGCGCGGAGGATTTTCTGCTTGGCCTGGGCGGCGACTGGCCAGTTGATGAGCGGCTGCTCTTCCAGGCTGCGCAGTTGGTTGGTCAAGCCGGTGGCGTCGATGGCGGTGCGCAGGGCGCGTTCGCCGAGAATAGTGCCGGGGGCGGCGTACAGGCTGTTGAGGAACAGTCGGCTGGACGGCGAGTAAGGGCTGTAGCGCCCGGTGTCGCTGCTGAACATCGCATGCATCGGGCTGATGGCAACGGCGTCGGCGCCGCGTTCGCCGGCCACCCGCACCAGTTCCTCCAGGGCCTGGGTATCACCGAAACCGCCGTCCCCAGGGCGTCGCAGGGCATACAATTGTGCGCTCAGGCCCCAGGCCCGGGGCGTCGGGTCGTCCACCGCATCGGCCACGCTGTAGCAGCGGGCGGGTGCGACGGCCAGGGTGAAATGCTGGTCCCGGATGTGGACATGCTGATAGCCCACCGGGACCATGCCCGGCAGCTTGCCGTCGGCATCGAGGTTCAGATTCAGTGTCGCGCCGTCTTCGAGTTTGATTTCGCAGGGGGTCCCTGGCTCGAAGTAGCGGCTCAAGTCCAGGCTGGCCCCGACATCGGCGGTGATCAGCGGTGGCAGTTGATGGTTCTGTTGATCTTCCTGCAGCTGCAGCAGGCTGGCGTCGATTTCCTGGGCACTTCCTGCGGGGTGGCCCAGGCCCGTGAGGACTGAGCGCAAGACCGCCGCCGAGACCTTCTGGGCCCGGCCATTGGCATCGATCCAATCCACCGCCAGGCCCGCTCGGCTGGCGAGGATTTCCAGTTGCGCATCGCTCATAGGCGCTCTCCAGTGATGTTGGGCAAGGTTGTCGCCTGCGTCAGACTGACCAGCGCGCTGTAGGGCGCAAGGACGCCCTGTTGCAACAGACCCACGACCTGCTGCGGATGTTCGAAAAGAATGCGTGCCTCTTCCGGGGCATGGTGTGCGACGGGCTGGTCGCCAAGGTTCAGGTCGATGCGCAACACACTGCCATCGCCCAGTCGCCAGCGTGCGCTGACAGCACCATGGCCCAGCACATCGGCCCCCAGGGCCTGGGCACCGGGCAGGCGCGGGACGATCTCTTCACGGCGGATTTTCAGCAGTTGACGATACAGCGCCTCGCTGGCCTGCTGCTCCACGCGTTGCGATTCCAGGCTTGGACGTGAAACCTCGAAGGTGCTGGCCGCGTTGGGGTCGGGAATCCGCTCGCGTTTCTGCGGATCGGCAAAGGCACTGAACGCCTTGAACTCGTTGCGTCGGCCTTCGCGCACGAGTTCCGCCAGTTCGCCGTGATGACTGGTAAAGAACAGGAACGGTTGTTCGGCTGCCACCTCATCGCCCATGAACAGCAGCGGGATCATCGGTGACAACAGCAACAAGACTGTCGCCGCTTGCAAGGCCTGGGACGGGGCGAGCTGATGCAGGCGTTCGCCCAGGGCACGGTTGCCGACCTGGTCATGGTTCTGCAGGAACAGCACGAATGCGCTCGGTGGCAGGTGACCGCTGGGTTCGCCCCGGGATTCGCCGTGGCGATTGGTGTGGCCCTGGAAGACGAAACCCTGGCTCAGGCAACGTGCCAGTTGTTCCGTCGGCTGCTCGGCATAGTCGGCGTAGTAGGCGTCGGTCTCGCCTGTCAGCAGTACGTGCAAGGCATTGTGGCCATCGTCGTTCCACTGGGCGTCGTAGCCCTGTTCCAGCAGGGTGGCCTGGTTGTGTTCGTTTTCCACGGTCAGCCAGACATGCCGGGCCGGGTCCACCTGTTCGCGCACCCTGGCCGCCAGTTCCTGGAGAAAGTCCGGAGCTTCGATGGCGTGTACTGCGTCGAGGCGCAGGCCGTCGAAGCGGTATTCAAGCAGCCACATGAGCGCATTGTCGATGAAGAAGTCCCGCACTTCCCGGCGGCGGAAATCGATCGCCGCGCCCCAGGGCGTGTGCTTGTCTTCGCGAAAGAAGCTCTTGGCATAGCGGTGCAGGTAGTTGCCGTCGGGGCCGAAGTGGTTGTAGACCACATCCAGGATGACGGACAGCCCATGGCCGTGGGCGCTGTCGATCAGATGCTTGAGCTGCTCAGGCGTGCCGTAGGAGGCTTGGGGCGCGTAGGGCAAGACCCCGTCGTAGCCCCAGTTGCGATCGCCGGGAAACTGCGCCAGCGGCATCAGCTCGATGGCGGTGACGCCCAGCCCGGCCAGGCGGGCCAAATGCTGTTCGACACCGTTGAAACCGCCCAGGGCGCCCACGTGCAATTCGTAGATCACGGCTTCGTGCCAGGGACGGCCACACCATTGGGTGTGTCGCCAGGGGTAGGCATGGGGGTCGACCACCACGCTGTGACGGTCGATGTCGCCGGCCTGGGCGCGGGAGGCCGGGTCCGGCACCTCCAGCTCGCCATCGATGTTGTAGCGGTAGCGGGTGCCGGCGGGGCAACGGGTCTGGATCATGAACCAGCCGTCGGCCTGGGGCAGTAGCGGTATCGAATCTCCAGTGTCGAGCTCGACACTGACAAAAAAGGCATCCGGGGCCCAGAGGGCGAAGCGGGTGTGCTCGTCATCCAGCATGACCGCCCCGTGGGTCCATGTCTCAGGCGTCCTTGACGTCATTGTTACCTCATTGTCTGGCCGATTTTCCCAGTGACTTCGCCACCAGCTGTTCGTAGAGTTCGGCGTAGGGTTCCACGGCCTGGCACCAGTTGAACGGTGCCGACATGGCCCGGCAGCGCATGGCGTTGAGCAGGCCGGGGAACTCGAAGACCTTGAAGGCCCGGCTCAAGGCCTGTTGGTAGCTCTCCACGGTGGACTCATCGAACAGGAAACCGGTGACGCCATCTTCGATGGTGTCCGCCAGGCCTCCGGTATTGCGCGCCACCGGCAGCGAGCCGAAACGTTGGGCGTACATCTGGCTCAAGCCGCAGGGCTCGTAGCGCGACGGCATCAGCAGGAAATCGCTGCCGGCGAACATCCGCCGCGCATCGGTTTCGTTGAAGCCGATGCGCACGCCGATGCGGCCGGGGAAGCGCAGTGCCAGTTCGCGCATGGCCTGTTCTTCCTCCGGCTCGCCGCGGCCGATGATGGCGATCTGGCCGCCGGATTCGACGATGAACTCGGCGACCGCTTCGGTCAGGTCCAGGCCTTTCTGGTAGACCAGGCGCGACACCACGGCGAACAGCGGGCCAGTGGAGTCGTCGAGGCCAAACAGTTCACGCACATGGTTGGCGTTGACAGCCTTGCCTTCCCAGTCGCCCATGGCGAACTGACGGAACAGGTGGGTGTCGGTGGCCGAGTCCCAGCTTTCATCGATACCGTTGGGGATGCCGCTGAGCAAGCCTTGTTGGGTCTTGGCAGCCAGGAAACCGTCGAGTCCGCAACCAAACGCCGGGGTGGTGATCTCCTGGGCGTAGGTGGCGCTGACTGTGGTGATATGGCTGGAGTAGGCCATCCCGGCCTTGAGAAACGACAGTTTGCCGTAGAACTCCATGCCTTCCTGTTGCAGGGCGTGCTCGGGGATGCCCAGTTCCGGGCAGGACGCCAGGCTGACCACGCCCTGGTACGCCAGGTTGTGGATGGTAAACAGGGTCGGGGTGCGTTGCCCGCGCCAGTGCATGTAGGCCGGCGCCAACCCTGCTGGCCAGTCGTGGGCGTGGACCAGGTCCGGGCACCAGTGGATCTGTGCCAGGTTGGCGGCGATGTCGGCGGCGGCCAGGCCCAGGCGGGCGAAGCGAATGTGGTTGTCCGGCCAGTCGCGACCGTTGTTGGCACCGTAGGGAGAGCCTTCGCGGGCAAACAGTTCCGGGCAGATGAGTACGTAGATCACCAGGCCGTCGGCCATGTCCATGCGCCCGATCTTGCAGGGCGGCAGTGCTGCGTGGCCGCCCAGTTCGCCGACGATGTGGATCGGATTGCCGCTGTTCATCACTTGCGGATAGCCAGGGATCAGCACCCGGACATCATGCAGCCCGGCCATGGCCCGAGGCAGTGCCGAGGACACATCGCCCAGGCCGCCGGTCTTGACCAGGTCGGCAATTTCCGAGGTGACGAACAAGACTTTCTTGCGATTGGGATTCTGTCGAACGACAGGAAGCAGTGCCTTGCCGCCGGTGACCAGCACCGGAGCCGTCGGCGATTCGGCCGCCGGCGGTAATTGAGAACGGACTTGTTGTGGTTCCAAGGCAGCACTGATCATAAATATCTCCCATTTTCTCGATCTGTTTCCGGCAAGCGCCAGAGCTGTTGTTTCATTGGCCAAATCCTGCGGCCAGGCGCACAAGCGCTACGCAAGGAAAGCGACGGCTACCCAAACGCGACGAAGCGAATCAGCTGAAGGAGCTGTTGCAATGACCAGTGCAAGGACTGCACCAGTCGCTGTTGCCCTACCTCTAACCTGACCTGTCGCCGTTGCGAAAAGTTTCGACTTTTTTCCGTCTGGATGACCGGTCGGTTTTCTCCCCGGTTTGGCAGTCTAGGTCATATCCTAGAGCGGCGCGTCTCGGTTCGTCGCATTGTCCGACAATCACGTTTTTTGGCGGCAATGTCTTACACGACGAAGGGGAGTACGCACCGACGAAGTGCAGTTTCCTGCAAAGAAAAAAGTGTAGGGGGAGGGCGTTGGTTCATTGGCGTGCGCGATGGAATGGCGTGATGCACCATTGGAGGGCGGGCGGGGTAGAGGCGTTTTGATGGCTAATAACATCCTTGGAGGCACGCTATTTCCTGTGGGAGCGAGCTCGCGATAGAGGTATGTCAGTCACAAACCTTGTAACTGATCCTCCGCCATCGCGAGCAAGCTCGCTCCCACAGAAAAAGTGGGGATGCTCCTCCGGGGTCAGCCCGCCGGCGTCAGCAACCGAATCGGCTGGCCCGCCGCCCAGGCCAGCAGGTCTTCGATCATCAGGGAGTAGAACTGCTGGTAATTCTGTCGGCTGACATAACCCACATGAGGCGTGGCCAGCACGTTCTCCAGGGTGCGGAATGGATGGGCCAGAGGCAAGGGCTCCTGGGCGAAGACGTCCAGGGCGGCACCGGCCAGGCGCCGGTGCTGGAGGGCGTCGATCAGGGCGGTTTCATCGACGATCGGCCCGCGGGAGGTGTTGACCAGCAGCGCCTCGGGTTTCATCCAGCCCAGCGCCTGGGCATCCACCAGGCCGCGGGTGCGTTCGCCGAGCACCAGGTGGACCGAGAGAATATCGGCCTGTTCGAACAACGCCTGCTTGCTGACGTAGGTCACGCCCACTTCGGCGGCCCGTTCGGCGCTGAGGTTCTGGCTCCAGGCGATGACTCGCATGCCGAACACCTGGCCGAACTGCGCTACCCGTGTACCGATGCTGCCCAGGCCGAGGATCGCCAGCGTCTTGCCGTGCAGGTCACCCCCCAGGCCTTGTTGCCACAGACCGGCGCGCAAGGCGTTGGCTTCCTGCACCAGGTTGCGGGCCAGGGCCATGATCAGCGCCCAGGTCAGTTCGGGCGCGGCGTGCTTGTAGCTGTCGGTGCCACACACCTGGATGCCCAGCTCGGCGGCGGCCTTCAGGTCCAGGGCGGCATTGCGCATGCCGCCGGTGAGCAGCAGCTTGAGATTGGGCAGGCGCCGCAGCAGGCCTTCGTCGAACACGGTGCGTTCGCGCATCACGCAGATCACCTCGAAGCGCTGCAAGCGTTCGGCGAGGGTGTCGCGGTCGGCGGGATAGTCGTGGAGAAAGGTCACTTGGCCGACGCTGTCGAGCACCGACCAGTCCACCACACCGCGTGCCACATCTTGCCAATCGTCTATGACTGCTATTTGCACCGCCATGGAACACCTCGTCAGGGAATGGGTTTGTCCAGCCAGCCCAGCAGGGCCTTGTGGAACCGATCCGGCTCTTCCATCTGCGGGGCATGCCCCAGATTGGGGAACTCCACCAGGGTCGAGCGGGGAATCAGCCCGGCGGTCTGCTTGCCCAATACCTCGTAGTGGCCCAGTCTGGCCTTTACCGCAGGCGGCGCGATGTCGCTGCCGATGGCGGTGGTGTCGGAGGTACCGATCAACAACAGGGTGGGTACGGTCAGGTCCTTGAACTCGTAATAGACCGGCTGGGTGAAGATCATGTCGTAGATCAGCGCCGAGTTCCACGCCACTTGTGTATGGCCCGGGCCCTTGTTCAAGCCGGCGAGCATGTCCACCCAGCGGTCGAACTCAGGTTTCCAGCGGCCGGCGTAATAGGTCGTGCGCTCGTAATTGCGAATGCCCTCGGCGGTGACTTTCAGCTCACGGGCGTACCATTGGTCCACGGTGCGGTAGGGCACGCCCAAGGCTTTCCAGTCTTCCAGGCCAATGGGATTGACCATCGCCAGGCGCTCGACCTGATCGGGAAACTGCAAGGCGTACCGAGTGGCGAGCATGCCGCCGGTGGAATGGCCGAGGACGATGGCTTTCTGTACGCCGAGGGCCTTGAGCAAGGCCTGGGTGTTGGTCGCCAGTTGCTGGAAGCTGTACTGGTAATGCTCAGGTTTGCTCGATGTGCAGAAGCCGACCTGGTCCGCGGCGATGACCCGGTACCCGGCTTCGCTCAGCACCTTGATCGAATCGCCCCAGGTGGCGGCGCAGAAATTCTTGCCGTGCATCAGCACCACGGTGCGGCCATTGACCTTGCCCTGGGCCGGCACATCCATATAACCCATCTGCAACGATTGGCCCTGGGACTGGAAGGCGAAGTGCTTGAGGGTATAGGGGTATTCGAAGCCCTCCAACTGGGCGCCGTAGGCCGGGCCTTCCGGCGGGCTGGCGGCCTGGGCGAGCAAGGGCAGGGCGGCGCTGAGCAAGAGGCTGGGCAACCAGCGCGTGGGGGTTCGGGACATGGTCAATCTCCTTGTGGCCGCCGCCGATCCTGGCGCGACCCGATTATGGCGACATTAACCACAGGCAACCGAACGGCCCGAATGTTCAACCCATCCAGCCCAGCGTGGCCAGGGCGAGGACGCCATAGCGCAAGCCTTTGGCAACGGTCACGATCAGCAGGAAGCGGCGCCATGGCTCGCCCATTACCCCGGCCACCAGGGTCAACGGATCGCCGATGATCGGCAACCAACTGAGCAGCAGCGACCAGCGGCCGAAGCGCTGGTAATGCACGCGAGCCTTGTCCAGGTGTGTCGGGCTGACCGGAAACCAGCGCCGGTCCTTGAAGTGTTCCAGGCGCGTGCCCAGCCACCAGTTCACCAGCGAACCCAGGACGTTGCCGAGCGTGGCGACCCCCAGCAACAGCCAGACAGCATAGTGCTCGCTGAGCAACAGGCCGACCAACAAGGCCTCCGATTGCAGCGGCAGCAAGGTCGCCGCGCCAAATGCCGCCAGGAACAAGCCGATATAGGCTTGGCCCATCAGTGGGCGGGGTAATCCGCCACCACGGTTTGGGTCCCGTCTTTTTTCAGGCCGATCACTTGATAAGCGTCGCTCATGCCGTCCATTTCCATGCCGGGTGAGCCCATGGGCATGCCCGGTGCGGCCACACCGAGCAAGTCATCGCGCTTGCTCAGTGCCAGCACCTGGTCGGCCGGGACATGGCCCTCGACGAATTTGCCGTTGATTTCGGCGGTGTGGCAGGAGCGCAGGTTTGGCGCCACGCCGAGGCGTTGCTTGACCGAACTCATGTCGGCTTCGACATGGTCGTTGACCTTGAAGCCGTTTTCTTGCAAATGCGAGATCCACTTTTTGCAGCAGCCGCAATTGGCGTCACGGTGCACATCGATGGTGACCGGTTCGGCGGCCTGGGCCAGGGTGGTCATGAACAGGGCGCTCAAGGCGAGCAGGTGCAGGGGATTGGCCATGAAGGAGGTCTCGTGTCGAACGGTTTGGCGCAAGGATAACAGAGTAGCGAGCACGAGCTGACAGGGGGCTGAGGCGGGGATTACAGAATTGTCAGGTTGGGAGGGCGAATGCAGTCCTGTGGGAGCGAGCTTGCTCGCGATAGCGGTTTGTCAGTCACTACTTTGTAGCTGATCCGACGCTATCGCGAGCAAGCTCGCTCCCACAGGGGGATGGTGAGGTTTTAGCGAACCTTGAACCGCCCCATGATCGCATTCACCCGTGTGTTGGCTTCCAGCAGTTGCCGGGTGTTGGTTTCGCTGGCCAGGCCACTTTCCACCAGTTCCTCAACCATGTGGCGGATTTGCACCATGCTGCGATTGATCTCCTCGGTCACCGCGCTTTGTTGCTCGGCGGCCGTGGCGATCTGGGTGCTCAGGCTGTTGATCTGGCTAACCGAGCCGGCCATTTCGTCCAGGCCCGAGTTGACGCGGGCGGTCGCGTCGGCGGCCGACTGGCAACTGGCCTGGGTGTTTTCCATGGCCGAGACCGACGAACTCACGCCTTGGGTCAGGCGGGTCAGCATTTCGTTGATTTCCGAGGTGCTGGCCTGGGTGCGGGCGGCGAGGGCGCGGACTTCATCGGCCACCACGGCAAAACCACGGCCTTGCTCGCCAGCACGGGCGGCTTCAATGGCGGCGTTGAGCGCCAGCAGGTTGGTCTGCCCGGCGATGGCGCCGATCACACCGAGGATCTCGGTGATGCGCTGAGCGTCCTGTTGCATGCTCTCGACCTTGCGGGTGGCGCTGGCCACTTCATCGATCAAGGCCACCACACTGTTGGAGGCCTCACCGACCACCACGCGGGAGCGATCGGCATGCTCGTTGGCGCGTTGGGTGAACGCCGCAGTCTCGGCCGCGTTTTGCGCGACGCTTTCAGCCGTGGAGCTCATCTGGGTGATGGCGGTCACGGTCTGGTCGGTTTCCGAGGCGTGGCGCATCAGGATTTCGCTGGTGTGGGCCGAGGTCCGCTGCAGATCGCCCAGGCTCGACGCCATGGCGCCGGTGGCCTGGGTGACTTCACCGATCATGCCTTGCAGGTAAGCGATGAAGCGGTTGACCGAGTGCCCGATCGCCCCCAGTTCATCCTCGGCCCGGATGGTGATGCGTCGGGTCAGGTCGGCATCGCCAGTGGACAGGGCGTCGATGTTGCCTTTGAGGACCTTCATGCGATGGGTCAACTGGCGGATCGCGTAAAGCTGCATCAAGACCAGCAGGATCACCATCGGGATCTGCAGCAGGCTCAGCGTGCTCAGTACATCATCGCGCTGGGCCGTGATCAGGCGAGTCGGCAATGCGGTGGCAAGGAACCACGGCGAACCTTCGATAGGGCGCATGAAGAAGGTACTGGCCTCGCCCTTGTTGTCGAACTCCACACGTTGCAGCGGCTGATCGCGCTTGGCCAGGCCCGCCTTGACCTGGGCGGCGAATGGCGAGGTGGCCGCCAGTTCACTGATGTTCTTCAGCACGATCGGACCGCTGATGCGCGAACTGTTGCTGATGATCTTGCCGTCGCCTTCGACGATCAGCATCTCGGCGCTCAGGTCGGCTTCCTTGCGTGCCACCAGCTCATTGAAGAAGCCCAGGGTCACGTCGATGGTGGAAACACCGTAAGGCACGCCGTTTTTCTGGATGGCCATGGCGCAGTTGGTGCGTGGTTCGGCGCTGGCGTCGTCTTTATAGGCCGCGGCCCAGGCGCATTTGCCCGGTGGGGTGGCCATGCCGCCCTTGTGCCAGGGTTGTTCGTAATAGTTGGGCGCGGCGTCACTGTTCCAGAAGGTATTGACCACCAGTTTGCCGGACGCATCGCGGTGCCAGAACGTGCTGAATTTACTGCGTCCCTCGGCCCGCTGGTTGGGCAAGGGCCAGATCCCGCCGCCGAAGACTTTCAGCTCGCCGTACTGGTCCACCAGCCCCGGCAACACTTTGTCGATGGCATCGCTGTCGAGCAGCGGGATGGTCTGGGTAATGCTGCGTTGTTGCGCCTGCACCTTGTTCAGTTCGCCCTGGATCTGCTCGGCAACCTCGGCGATGCGGTTAAGTGCCACTTGCTCTTCCGTCTGGCGCAGCTTGGGCGCGACCAGGTAACTGATGCCCACCACGGTCAGGAGGGACAACACCAGCATGAAAATAACCAGAAACAGGGTATAGCGAGCCTGGATCGTTCGGAGTGAGGGCATACGAGGAATCCTTGCACGAAGGCGATTTTCTGGAACTGGCGAATGGGCAGTTCCGTATATATCGGCCTGGCGGGACGCAGCTTTAGGTGTCGGTAGCCAAGGAATAAAACGAGCGGATTGCACGAAGACGCGCCTTCGGCTGTACCATGGGGCCCCGTTGGTGAGTCGTCATTCCGGTAGATGAGGTATGGATCGGCAAGCCTTCGGATACAGAACGGATACATTCAGGAAATTGGCAATGACTCATTCGCAACGTTTGAAATACTCGATTCTGATCGTCCTCGTCGTCCTGGCAATCATGCTCGGGTTGTCCTGGATGCAGGGCAAGGGCATGATCAGCGAGCAGCTGTTTCAATACATCGCCATTGCCGTGGCGGTCATCGTGGTGGTGATCAACGGCGTGATGCGGCGCAAGGTCAAGCCCTGAGCGCCGCTTTCATTCCTCGGCCTCGAGCACGGCCATCGCGCTGGGGTGCAGGCGGTAGCTTTTATCGGGGTTGAGGGTCACGACGCCCTCGCTGCACAGGCGCTTCAGCACCTCGCGCACGCTGAGAAAGGACAACGGAATGTCCAGCCCCAATAACTGGCTGTGCACACCACGCACGCCCAGGCAGCGGTTTTCGTGTGCGGCCTTGAGCAACGCGTCGATGACTTTGAGGCGAATCAGGCTGGTCCTGAGCCCGAAGCTCTTGAGCAGGCGCCTGATGTGGTCATTGCCGCCGCGCTCTGGCGGCCTCTCGAATTCACGGTGGGTGGCGCTCAGCGAGACGCCAGTCGGCCTTGGCTTGCCCTCCATGGGCAGTTGCGCGTTACGCATGCAGAAACTCCTTACCAGCCAGATCAGAAAAGGTCACGAATACTCTCCTGTTATAGGACGAACGAGGATGCGCAATCATGAGGGCGGTGATGTGAAAAAATTGCCCCTGCTTCGTCAAACCCCCGTATTCAAGCGGCATCCGGCCATTAATTTTTTTTCATCCGGTTCGTTTTCAAGGTAGGCACATTCCGGTTCAGCACACGGCGTGTGATTTCCCAGGCGGGCCGAGTGCTTTTCTACTGGCGCACCGGTAGCCGTCCTGGTTTCTGCAGTTTTCATCAGGAGTGAACGTGAGAATGTCCGGGCAGTTATCGAGGGTTGGCCTTGCAGGTGCTTTTCTAGGGATCGCCCTCGGGCTCAGCCCCGTGGTCAGCGCACAGGACGATGGGCAACAGGCCAGTGCCGAGATCCGTCGCACCCGTTTTGGCGTGCCACATATCCGGGCTCAGGACGAGCGTGGGCTGGGTTATGGCATCGGGTATGCCTACGCCCAGGACAATCTGTGCCTGCTGGCCAATGAGATCGTCACGGTCAATGCCCAGCGCTCGCGTTATTTCGGGCCCGAGCAGGTCACGGTCGAGCAGCGGCAGAACCGCGTCAGCGATCTGTTTTTCAGCTGGCTCAACACGCCGCAAGCGGTCTCCGGTTTCTGGCAGGCCCAGACGCCTCAAGTGCAACAACTGGTCGAAGGTTATGCGGCGGGTTACAACCGCGCGTTGGCCGAGCGCAAGGCCAAGGGCCTGCCCGAGCAATGCGCCAGCGATTGGGTGCGGCCGATCACCGCGCTGGACCTGGTCAAATTGACCCGTCGGTTGTTGGTGGAAGGCGGCGTCGGCCAGTTCGCCGAAGCCCTGGCTGGGGCGCAACCGCCCCAGGCGACGGCACGCGCGGACGCCCCGGTCGCCGGTTTCGTCGCCGCCGCCACCCGGCAGCAGCGTTTTGCCCTGGAACGCGGCAGCAATGCCCTGGCCATCGGCAGTGAGCGTTCGTTCAACGGTCGCGGGATGCTGCTGGCGAACCCGCATTTTCCGTGGGTGGGCGGCATGCGTTTCTACCAGATGCACCTGACCATCCCCGGCAAGCTGGACGTCATGGGCGCGGCGCTGCCAGGCCTGCCGATGATCAACATCGGTTTCAGCCAGCACCTGGCCTGGACCCACACCGTCGACAGTTCCAAGCATTTCACCCTGTACCGGCTGCAGCTCGACCCGAAGGATCCGACCCGCTACCTGCTCGATGGCAAATCCGTGCCGATGAGCCAGCAGACGGTCGCGGTGGACATCAGGCAGCCCGACGGCCAGGTACAGACGGTTTCTCCCGTGGTCTATGGCTCGCAGTTCGGCCCGATCGTGCAATGGCCCGGCCGGCTGGACTGGGATAACCAGTTCGCCTACAGCCTGCGGGACGCGAACCTGGAAAACGATCGCGTGCTGGCCCAGTGGTACGCCATGAACAAGGCCGTCACCCTCAAGGATTTGCAGGACGCTGTCCATAAGATCCAAGGCATTCCCTGGGTCAATACCCTGGCGGTGGACGACCAGGGGCAAAGCCTCTACATGAACGTGTCGGTGGTGCCGAACGTCGACGCCGACAAGCTGGCCCGGTGCAGCGATCCCAGGGCCGGATTGCAGCTGATCGTGCTGGATGGCAGCCGCAGCGAATGTGCCTGGGGCAGCGATTCCAACGCAGTGCAAAAAGGCATTTATGCCGCCGACAAGCTTCCGCAGTTGCTGCGCCGCGATTACGTGCAGAACTCCAACGATTCGGCCTGGATGGTCAACCCTGCGCAGCCGTTGTCCGGTTATTCCCCGGTGATCAGCCAGCAAGGCCAGCCGCTGGGCCTGCGGGCGCGTTTTGCGCTGGAGCGGGTGGGCCAGTTGGCCAAGGATGGGCCGGTGAAGGTGGAGGATTTGCAGCGCATGGTCATGGACGATCAGGTTTACCTGGCTGACCAGGTGATGCCGGACCTGCTCGGCGTTTGCACCGGTGACCTGGGGGGCGATGCGTCGGCATTGGCCGAGGCCTGTGCCAGCCTCAAGGCCTGGGATCGCAAGGCCGGCCTGAACAGCGGTCTGGGGTTCGTGTATTTCCAGCAGATCATGGAACATCTGCAGGCGGTGCCGGATTCATGGCGCGTTGCGTTCGATCCCAAAGACCCGCAACGCACACCGCGCGGCCTGGCGATCGAGCGACCGCCGGTGCTCAAGGCTGTGCGCGAGGCCATGCTGGCTTCGGTGGAGGCGGTGAAGGTTGCGGGGTTGTCGAAGGACAGCCTATGGCAAGACGTCCAGGTGGCCAGCAGCGGCAGCCGACAGACGCCGATCCACGGCGGCCCCGGGGAGTTGGGCATCTATAACGCGATCCAGAGCGTGCCAGGAGCGAACGGCAAGCGGGAGGTGGTCAGCGGTACCAGCTACCTGCAAGTGGTGACATTTGACGGTAAAGGTCCGCAAGCCCAGGGGTTGCTGGCGTTTTCCATTTCCAGCGACCCCGCTTCACCGTATTCGACCGACCAGACCCAGGCGTTTTCGCAGAAGCAGTGGAGTGTGCTGCCTTTCACCGAACAGCAGATCAAGGCCGATCCGCATTATCAGGCCGTGATTATCCGTGAGCGTGATGAGGCGGGCAGGGTGGCGACGCAGTAACCGCTGTTGTGCTTGCGGGCGTCATCGCGAGCAAGCTCGCTCCCACAGGGGGGGGCGGCCCACACGTCCAATGTGGGAGCGAGCTTGCTCGCGATGAGGGCGGTACATTCCAGAACGAGGCAGATCTATCCACCGCTATCACGAGCAAGCTTTGCTCCCACAGGGAGACTTTCAGTTATTGGACCGGCCGCTGCCCGATGGAATTGAGCACCGGGTTGCCGTCCTTGTTCTGGGTCAGGTAGACCGGCAGGACTTTGGGCAATGAAGTCACGAGGTTCTGTACTTCGCTGATGTTGTAGACACCGCCGACACGCAGGCCGCCGGTGCTGTTGTCAGCGAGCATGACGGGACGCTCGAGGTAGCGGTTGATCAGCGGCAGCGCATCGCTCAGTGCGAGGTCATCCAGCACCAGCTTGCCGTTGCGCCACGCCAGCGAGCTGTCGTTCGGGGCTGTCTCGCGGACTTGGGGCTGATGGTCGCCCGCCTTGTAGCTCGCCTGCATGCCTGGCGAAAGTTGCAGGCCGTTACGCGTGAGGGCTTGGTTGCTGGTGACCCTGACCGAGCCTTCCACCAGCGTGACCCGCACCTGGTCCTGGTACATCCAGACGTTGAAGCGAGTACCGGTCACACGCACCTGGCCTTGGCCCGCGCGCACGACAAACGGATGCTGTTTGTCATGGCTGACGTCAAAAAACGCCTCGCCCTTTTCCAGGGTTACCCGGCGCTCGTTCTTGTAGTTGGCGAAGGTCAGCTCGCTACCCAGGTTGAGTTCCACCTGGCTGCCGTCGCTCAGGGTGATATGGCGCACGCTCGTGCCGGCTTCGAACCGCTGGTAGGAGTTGGCGATCCAGTCCAGGTTCCAGCCGGTGTAGGCGGCCAGGGGCAGGCCGACGACGAACACTGCGGCAGCGACAGCCAACCGGCTCCAGCGCGACCGGGGCCTGGGCGCTGGAGTGGCGGCTGCGGCCTCGACACGCGGCAGATGATCGGCAACATCCCAGATTTCCAGCATGGCTTCATATTCGAACGCATGCAGGGGATCGGCATCGTGCCACTGCTTGAATGCCTGCCGTTCGGCATCGGTGCAGTCGACGGCATGCAATCGCATGCACCAATGGGCTGCGGCATCGGTAATGGCGTCGTATTCGGCTTCCGAGAGGGTATGTTCGGTCATTGATTCGTCCTGGTTTGCCGCATTCTAACCTTCGGCATGAGCTGCCGAGAACTGCCGTCATGGCGTTTGCGCATCAATGAGCCTGTTTTTTTCGCTCAAACATCAGTCGTAGCCTAGCGTCGCATACTTTGCGTGAAAAAAAGATCAACAACCCCCTCTTGTGCAACTCACGGCACGGCAAGTTGCCGGGAGGGACTCGCATCGAGTTGCCGTCCTAATTCACAAATCAATAGCGTGATCGAGTCGGCGTTGCGGAGTATGACGTCGATGCGCTTGCCCGGCAAAATCGGATCCAGAAAATCATCGCGGGCGATGTCCATGGTTTTGGCGCCAGTGATCTTCAGGATCTCCCGGGTTGTTTCTTTGTATAAAGGCAGCAGCTCCAACTTCTTGTAGGTGTTTTCTGCGCTATCCCATTGCGTGAACAGTTTGGATTTTGGGGTGGTCAACGAAAGTCCGTTGAGTTGCAGGTCATTTTGCTTGGTGTATTGCACTTGCCCTGGATAAGTCGCTGTTGAAATCAAGTCGAGGAATGGCAGTACCGCGTCCAGATAGATGATATCGAAGGTATCGAGCAGCTGATGGGAGATTTCATGGATGAAGGTCGCTGCCTGGGCATGGGCGTCGACATTAAAGGTGTCGGGGACGACGGCCTTGTACCAATCCAATCCCATGTCGAAGAAGAATTGTGTGAGGTAGATTCTTCCAACGGCGGCCGGTTCGAGCACGAATGCAGTGGCTCTGTCCTCCAGGTGTTTGAGGTGGCCGACAACGATGCGGTTCGCGTTTTGCAGTTCCCAGGTGGGATCGGCCAATGCCTGGCATATTGGCGAGATCGCCGTCTCTATTTTGCGGATAAGACTGGCGTCGACGCTGCTGACACCAAAAAACAATTTCAGGTAGTGGTCCAGTCGAGAGCCCGGAAAAACCTGTTGCTTGAGTTGATGGAGGTTGTGGAGGGCATTGAACGAGTAGAACCGTGCGGTCTCCAGGGCCTGCACGATCGCATTTGCCCGATGCTGATATTTCCGGCGTATTTCCGTCATGCCTCGCGCTTCAATATTCAGTGAACCTTTGGCTTTGAAGTCGCTATAGGTGATGGCCATCTTCGACCCGGCCTTGCCAAAGCGGATGGCTTGGCGTTGTGGGTCGATCCCCCATGTCCGGCCATCCGAGGACTTTTTCAATAACGGCCCTTCACCGTGTTCATGAATGATTCGCCAGGTTTGGCCGGCTTTTGCCACTTGAAAGACTTTGCCGGCCAAGGGGATATAAAGCTTGCCGTTTTCCATGGCCTTGTAAGTTCCATCAACCAGGTTTTTTTGCAGGTTGGACAGACTGACGCCCGTGGCTCCGAAGACGCCCAGGTCGGTACGCGGTTGGCCGGTGGAAGCGATGTCCTTCCAGTTGAGCGTCGACGGGACACTTGGCAAGGCGGGTTCAACGGGATCGAGCAGACCGAATGTATCGTCGCGATTGAGCAGGCCCAGCGAGACCATCTCGGCGGCGCCGGCGATGAAGTTGTGCAAGCCGGCTTGCCAGTCACGCGCTTGCAGGGCCTCGGAAGAAGCCTTGAAGTCCTGGTAACTGTCCCACAGCGTTTCTATGAACGTCAGTTTGCCTGGCAACTGTCTTCCCACTAACCGGATGCCCGAGCTGAACAGGTGCAAGACGGTACTCCAGTCGAATTGGCGCTTGTCCTGTGCCTGGGAACCCAACAACTCTGCCAGCAACCTCGTGTTGTCATCGAACAATGTGTCGAGCAGGTTTGTTCGAACAGGGTTGGAACCCAGGGTGATTTCCGAAAGGCGCCCGAGTGTCGAAGCGAACAGGTTCTTGAAAATGGCTTGCTGGTCCTCGGGAAGCCGGCGGACCAGCAAATCCTGGAGCGCGCCGGGCGTGTTGAAGGCCGCGACCACACTCGCTTCGTCCTTGAATTCGGCAAAGCAATGACCGGAGTGATAAGGGGCGTACAGGACAAGGGGGGTGGTTGCCTGGGCGCTCGAACCCACCAGGTAAAGCCCAAGGGCCTTGACCGCTGCCGCGCCGCCGGTCTTGATCAGTTCCACTGGGCGAAACACTGCGCTGGCGCCTTCGACCGCGCTACGGGCGATGGCGTCCGGCATGTCCAGTACCTGGCGAATCAGGTCGAATGCCTTGCTGGAGAGATGTTGCTGCAGGTGCCGGGCGTGAGCGTGTTGCAGCAGTTGCCAGGGGAGTTGTCGGCGGAACCGTCGTTTCCTTTGCAAGACCGGCGCGGCAGAGCCGGACAGCGTGTCCATGACCTGTGCTTTATAGGCGGTGGAAATATCCAATGACGATAATATTTGCCTGACCGCCATCTCGTTCAAGCCGTCAGGCAGTTTGTGCGTGGAGGTTGACGAAATCTTGAAGCCGTTTCGGGTCACATCGACATGATGCAAGGCAAAGTCGGTCAACGCGCTGGCCGGCCCCACGACGGCAAGGTTCGGTGTGATCTGGAGGGTGTCGGGGTCGAGGTTTTTTCCAGGGAAACGTGCGTCCAGCAACGCTTTGAGCTTTTTATGCACGTAGGTGCGCAATGGCTCGATACCGTCGAGATAGTCCTTGGCATCGACCACGCTGTTCTTGTACTGCTCGAGCAGTTCGATATGCAGGCGTCGATCTTCCAGGGACGCCGTCCCGAGCCAGGCGGGCAGTGTCTGTTGTCGCCGGTTGGCTTGGGCGATGTCCACGGCGCGCTTCAGATTGGTGGGCGCGCCTTTGGCCAGCAAGGCGTCGAGGCTGTTGCGCAACGCCGATCCGCTGAGTTTCCAATCCCCGACCTTCAATGTGCTCAAGTAATTGCGCTCGGTCTTGAACTGTTCGATGAACGAATTCATCCGATTCACCAGCACATTGTCTTCCAGCAGTTCATAGGCCTGGAGTTGGTAGCGTCCGTGGGGTATGCGGTGAGCGGGCGCCAGGTTCGAGAGCCAGGCAAAGCGTTTGCCAGTGTCCAGCAGGTTTTTGTTCAATTGCTCCGTGGCCAGGTCGACGTTCGCAAAAGCCTGCAGGCCGCCGGCGGGGGACCAGAGGATGGCCATGCCCGAGTAGGGGGTATCCAGGCCGCCGCGCTCGGTCATTAAAAAACAGTTGGCCAGGCGTAGGGAAATCACGCGCTCTTCAATACGACACGTCAGCTTCAACGAATAGACATCCGGTCGAAAGCCTCTGACGCCCGGGCGCTGGGTGCGGTCCGGGTAGTCGGCGTCGTAGGCGAAAACGTTCCTGATCAAGTCATGGGCGGCGGCCGGCAGCGTTGCGTCACGCTCCCTGAGTTCGGCCTCGGCGCGCAGGCCCAGTGAGAAGACGTTGGTCAGTTCAGGCAGCAGCTTGTCCAGCCCGCTGTGCAGCGAGGCCGTGTTGGCGGGCGGCAGCTTGATGAAGTGGGTGTGAAAAGCGTCTTCGACATCGGTGTAGCTCTTGATCTTCCTTTCCAGTTGGTCGGCCATGAAGTTGGACGGTCGCAGGTCTCCGTAAAACACCGGTCGTGTGCCCCAATGCCCATCGGTTTTCTGATCCAGCAGGCTTTTGTTGATCAAGGCGCGGATATCCAGCGTCTTGTCGATGAGTGAATGGAGGTTGACGTCGCCCTGGCGGGACATTTCCAACGCGTAGTGCAAGTTGTCCAGCTGTTTGGCAATGATCGCGTCAGCCAGGGATTCGGCCACTGGCAAGTTCACCGATTCGCCCGACACTTGCGGTTGGTCGAAGCGCAGAAAACGGTTGCGTTCTTCCAGGCTCAAGAGGTTGTAGAGCGCTTGCCCGGGCTCGACTGTGGCGGCGGGCTTGAGCAGCGCATCCTTGAAACCCAGGTAGTTGGCGACCTTCTGCAGGCCGTGGCTGGGGGTGTAGAGATAATGATCCTTGCCGCTGATCATCAACGAACCCGCCAGCTCGACAAAACGCGGTGCATATTCCCAGAGGCGAATCGTTTCGATGAACAGCAGTGGCTCTTCCCGGCGCGAAGGCCTGAACAGTCGAAGCAGCTCCTGGCTTTGGGCTTGGGTCAGTTGTCCTTTTTCGCGCTCGATCAGGATCGCGGCCCGCAGCGCGTCACGAATGACCCGGGCAAGAAAGTGGCGGCGCGACAGGTGGAAGGGGCTGTTCGCCTCCCAGTAGGCACTGATGCATTGGCTGAGTTTGGGGATCAGGTTCCTGGCCGTGGCCTTGATGATGTCTTCCCATTGTTGCGCCGTGTGCGCGCTCGTACCGGGGTGCGTCAGGTCGACGTCATGGCCGGCAGGCCAACCCTGATGGTGGAAGTACACCAGCACGGCGTCGCTCAGCGCAATGCTCTCAGTCACCGGGATTGCCAGGGTGTCGCCCAGTGGGGGCCCCTTGCGCAACGCCACGCGGGCCTGTCGTTGATCGAAGTTGGGAAGCCGCTCGTTCAATGCCTGGTCAAGCATCGAGGTCAGTGTGGGCAGTTTGATCAGCTCATCCACCATGGCCAGGGCATTGAGGCGCTGGGCGTATTCGATGGATTCGATCTGCGCCTCGAAAACGTCTTCGTTGATGATCTGGCTGGTTCGTGTGATGTCGGTCGTGCTGTTCAGTTCGCTGCGCTGGGAAATCGACAGGTAGCGAAACAGATCGTCGCGCCCCGCGGTGTCCTGCAGCATTTCATCGATCTTGTTTTCGAGGGCTTGCGGGTCGTTGAACTGGGTGATCCCCCCGTCCGGCGTGTAAAGGAACGCAGGCTTGTGGTCGGTTCCGTCGGTATCTGGCAGGGCCTTGAGGGTAAAGCAGCCGGCCAATGGAATCGGCGCCTTGTTCTCGGCCTGGAGCAGAATCGTTTCGGCGGACATCGGCGGTATCTGCGCCGCGCGTTGCGCATGGCTGGGCAGGGAGACATGGTGCAACCAGTCGAGATCGGCCTGGGTCAGCCCGTGGGGAGTGGTCAATTGGTCCAGGCGAGTGGCGTTCAATACCTCGGGAAATAGCAGTGGCGTGGTTTCAGTGGTCATCGTTGCTTCTCGATCAAGGCGCCGTGAAAGGGGCGCAAGCGCTCAGACTAGGCAGCGATGGATGGGCAAAGGTGGTACATAGTTATTGCACGCCGGGCTTCTTTGATCGGCAGTGGGGAAGGATTGACAGTGCGCGCCTGAAACAGTGTTTAATCACCGGGCGGGTCCTTTACGCTGTTGCTACCTCCAACAATCATTCCGGAGCTTCAGATGTCTGCGCCATCCGATCATGCCGCTTCTTGCACCCTGTCCTTCGATGCTCTGGTGAGCTTGCTGGAGAAAATTTTCCTGCGTCATGGCACGTCGACCGAAGTCGCCCGGTGCCTGGCTGAAAACTGCGCCGGGGCCGAGCGCGACGGTGCCCATAGCCATGGGGTGTTTCGCCTTCCCGGTTACGTCTCGACGCTGAACAGCGGCTGGGTCAACGGCAAGGCCGTGCCGGTAGTCGAAGACGTGGCGTCAGGGTTCGTCGCGGTGGATGCCGGGAATGGCTTTGCCCAGCCAGCCCTGGCTGCCGCGCGGCCACTGCTGGTGGAAAAGGCCCGCAGCGCCGGTATCGCTGTCCTGGCCATTCGCAACTCCCATCACTTCGCGGCGCTCTGGCCGGATGTCGAGCCGTTTGCCTACGAAGGCCTGGTGGCGTTGAGCGTGGTCAACAGCATGACCTGCGTGGTGCCCCATGGCGCGGACCGGCCACTGTTCGGCACCAATCCCATTGCCTTCGCCGCACCACGGGCCGACGGTGAGCCGATTGTCTTCGACCTGGCCACCAGCGCCATCGCCCACGGTGACGTGCAGATTGCTGCGCGCAAGGGCGAGTTGTTGCCGCCAGGCATGGGCGTGGACAGCCTTGGCCAACCGACCCGCGACCCCAAGGCGATTCTCGAAGGCGGAGCGCTCCTGCCGTTTGGCGGGCACAAGGGCTCGGCGCTGTCGATGATGGTCGAGTTGCTGGCGGCGGCCCTGACCGGGGGTAATTTTTCCTTCGAGTTCGACTGGAGCAATCATCCGGGCGCCAAGACGCCGTGGACTGGCCAGTTGTTGATCGTGATCGACCCCAGCAAGGCCGCCGGGCAAGACTTCGCCGAGCGCAGCCGGGAACTGGTCAGGCAGATGCATGGCGTCGGGTTGCGGCGGTTGCCGGGAGATCGTCGTCATCGCGAGCGCAGCAAGGCCAATGAGCAGGGGATTAGCCTGGACGAGCAGACTTTGGCGCAGTTGCGGGAATTGGCGGGCATTTGAACCACTGGCTTTTATCAAGGCCTTGCACTGCCGTGACACGTTGCGCCAGGCCTTCTACTATGACGGCTTCTTTTCTCTGGAATCGCCTGGATGAGTAAGCCCGGCCAAACGGTGCTGGTTGCGCTGCGCAAGATGATCGCCTCGGGTGAGCTGGCCGCTGGCGAGCGCTTGATGGAAATTCCCACGGCTGAGTTGTTCGGCGTGTCGCGCATGCCGGTGCGCATGGCGTTTCGCACCCTGGAGCAGGAAGGGTTGCTGGTGCGCTTTGGCGGGCGAGGTTTTCAGGTGCGTTCGGTCAGTGCCGAGCAAATCGCCGGGGCTGTGGAGGTACGTGGCGTGCTGGAGGGCCTGGCGGCACGGCAGACGGCCGAGCATGGCTTGTCTGAAGAAGCGCGCGCGATACTCGAGCAATGCCTGGTGCAGGGGGATGAACTGTTCGCCAAAGGTTATGTGACCGAGGATGACCTGGAGGTCTATCACGATCTCAACATGCGCTTTCATCAGGTGATCGTCGAAGGTAGCCACAACCCGGCGATCGCCGACGCCCTGGCTCGCAACGATCATCTGCCTTTCGCTTCAGTCACCGCCCTGGCGGTGGATCGCCAGAACATGGCCGGCGAGTTTCGCCGCTTCAACTATGCCCACATGCAACACCATTCGGTGTTCGACGCACTGATCAATCGCCAGAGCGGCCGTGCCGAGGCGATCATGCGCGAGCATGCCAATGCGACCCTGCGTTACGCCGAAGTGTTCGGCTCGACGCTGGCTGACGAGCGGATGACAGTGATTCTGCGTTCGGAGTAGCTCGCCCGGCAGAATTTCTCTTACCCAGATCCCTTGTGGGAGCGAGCTTGCTCGCGATAGTGGTGTGTCAGCCGCCATCAATGCTGCTGAGCCAACGCCATCGCGAGCAAGCTCGCTCCCACAATGGTTTTTCGGGTGATTGCAGGATTTTTACTCACCACAACTCCCCTGTGGGAGCGAGCTTGCTCGCGATAGTGGCGTGTCAGTCGCCACCAATGCTGCTGAGCCGGCGCCATCGCGAGCAAGCTCGCTCCCACAATGGTTTTTCGGGTGATTGCAGGATTTTTACTCACCACAACTCCCCTGTGGGAGCGAGCTTGCTCGCGATAGTGGCGTGTCAGTCGCCACCAATGCTGCTGAGCCGGCGCCATCGCGAGCAAGCTCGCTCCCACAATGGTTTTTCGGGTGATTGCAGGATTTTTACTCACCACAACTCCCCTGTGGGAGCGAGCTTGCTCGCGATAGTGGCGTGTCAGTCGCCACCAATGCTGCTGAGCCGGCGCCATCGCGAGCAAGCTCGCTCCCACAATGGTTTTTCGGGTGATTGCAGGATTTTTACTCACCACAACTCCCCTGTGGGAGCGAGCTTGCTCGCGATAGTGGCGTGTCAGTCGCCACCAATGCTGCTGAGCCGGCGCCATCGCGAGCAAGCTCGCTCCCACAATGGTTTTTCGGGTGATTGCAGGATTTTTACTCACCACAACTCCCCTGTGGGAGCGAGCTTGCTCGCGATAGCGGTGTATCAGTCGCCACCAATGCTGCTGAGCCGACGCCATCGCGAGCAAGCTCGCTCCCACAGTATTCGGCGTCAGAGATCCAGCACCAGCACCGGGGTCTTCGATCTGGAGCAACACGGTGTGAACTGGTCGTTGAGGGCCTGTTCAGTCTCGGTCAGGAACATGTCCCGATGCTCCGGCACGCCTTCCAGCACGCGGGTCAGGCAGGTGCCGCACACGCCTTGTTCGCAGGAGATCGGGATCTCGATGCCATGGCTCTCCAGCACCTGCACCACACTGCGGTTCGCCGGCACTTCGAAGACCTGGCCAGTGCGGGCGAGCTTGACTGAAAAGCTGCCGTCGGCACGGGTGTCGGCAGGGGCGGCGGCGAAGTATTCGCGGTGCAGGCGGTCTTCCTCCCACCCCTGACCCTTGGCGGTGTCGAGGATATGCTGCATGAAACCACCGGGCCCGCACACGTAGAGGTGCAGGTCGTTATCGGGTGTGGCCAGCACGCTGGCGGCGTCCAGCAGGGTTTCTGGCTCTTCATCGAAATGCAGGAACACCCGGTCAGCGTAAGGGGCCTGGCGCAGGCGTTCGACAAAGGCAGCACGGTCTCGGGAGCGGGCGCAGTAATGCAGCTCGAACGCTGCACCGCTCTGGGCCAGGTGCTCGGCCATGCACAGGATTGGCGTAATACCGATGCCTCCGGCAAACAGCAGGCTGCGCCGGGCGTGGGGCGCAAGGGAGAACAGGTTGCGTGGTTCGCTGATGCGCAAGCGCACGCCTGGCTGGATCAGCTCATGGAGGCTGCGCGAACCACCGCGGGACGCCGGGTCCTTGAGCACGCCAATGAGGTAGCGATGCCGTTCTTCGGGATGATTGCACAGCGAGTATTGGCGAATCAGCCCGTCGGGCAAGTGCACATCGATATGGGCGCCAGCGGTGAAGGCCGGCAATGGCTCGCCGTCGACGCGGGTCAACTCGTAGCTGCAGATATCGAGGGCTTCGCGGTGTCGCGCCGTGACCTGGACTTCGATCATGGCCGTTGCTCCGCCAGTTGCGGCTGCTGGCTGCTGGCGATCAAGCCGGCTTGAGGTTCGCGCTCACGTGCGATCCAGCGTTCCAGCACCCGCCGGGACTGCACGCCGCCCGCATCGATGTTGAGCTTGAGCAAGTTGCGCTGCGGATGGTCCAGCAGGTTGCGCTGCTGGCGCTCGAGCATTTCCAGGTCTTCGCTGAAAATCTTGCCTTGGCCTTCGCGAATGGACGCGGTGAGGGCTTCATCCTGCGGCTGGAAGTGCCGGGCCATACCCCAGAAATACCAGATCGAGGTCTCGGTTTCCGGTGTGATGAAATCCACCACGATGCTCGACGCCTTGAATTGCGGCGCAGCGTGATAACCGCCGTTGCCGGCATGGGCCACGCCCACTTCGATCAGCACATGGCTGGGCGGGGTGAAGCGGCAGATCTGCCAGCGGTCCACCGGCACGTCATCGGCCAGGTTGTTGCCGCGCAGGGCCATGCGCCAGAACGGCGGGGCCATGATGTTTTCCATATGGCGGGCGGTGACCACTTCATCGCCTTCGACGGTGGTCACTGGTGGCGCCTCGTCGATTTCCTTCTGGCCGATGCTCGAGGCGTGGACGTAGGTTTCGTGGGTCAGGTCCATCAGGTTGTCGATCATCAGGCGATAGTCGCACTGGATGTGAAACAGGCCGCCACCGTAGGCCCATTCATCGCTTTCAGCCCATTCCAGATGATGGATCAGTGCCGGGTCGGCCAGCGCCTGGTCACCGGGCCAGACCCAGATGAAGCCATACCGTTCCTGCACCGCGAAGGTCTTGTTGCAGGGAAATCCCCGTACCCGTTGCCCCGGCATTTCGACGGTCTTGCCATCAGCGCCCATCACCAAGCCGTGATAGCCGCACACCAGGTTGCCGTTTTCGACGTAGCCCAGGGAGAGCGGGGCGCCGCGATGGGGGCAGAAGTCTTCCACGGCTGCGACCTTGCCTTCATGGCCCCGGTAAAAAACCAACTTTTCACCGCAAATCTGCCGGCCCAGGGGTTTGTCGGCGATTTCATCGGGGGTGCAGGCAACGTACCAGGCGTTTTTGGGGTACATGACGGATCTCCAGGCGGATGTTGTTCTTGTCTGTGGATCCATTAACTCTCTTAACTAATTTCCTTGTCAACGGTTTTGCTGGATAAATGGATGATTGGCTTCTTCAGTGGATCCATTGATTGCCGGTTTACGAGCGCGTCAGAACCGGTAGGCCGCCGGCACCTGCGCCTCAATGAATCGCTGCATGTGCTCCAGGAAGCTGGCTTGCAGCCTGGAAACCGGCCCCTGGATGGGCAGGAGCATGCTGAAGTCCATTTCTATCGCTGGTTCGAAGGCCCGGAAGACGATGCCCTGGCCGCGGTACTCGACGGCACTGATGGCGTCCACCAATGCCACGCCCAAGCCTTGTTCGACGAATGCGCACATAGGCAGCGAGAGTTGGGTTTCCAGCCGCAGCTCTCGGTCTACGCCATGGGCGGCGAAGATCGCATCGATGTGTTGGCGCGAGGCAATCGACTGCGGGTAGGAAATGAACGGTTCGCCTTGCAAGTCTTCCGGGCGGATCGTCGCCTGGTCCTGCAAGCGATGGCCAGCGGGCAGGGCGCAGAGCATGCGCGTTGCCAGCAGTTTTTCGGCGCGGGGGCTTGGGTACGTATTAGGCAATACGATCAGGCCCAGGTCGCAGCGCTGACCCACCACCAGGTCCACGACTTCCCGGGACGAATGCACCACCAGCGAGATCTGTACCTGATCGTGTTCGGCCATGAACGCGGCAATCGCCCGAGGTAGGAATGACAGGCCCATGGCCGGTGCACAGGCAATGTGCAGCGAACCGCGCTTGAGCGTGCGAATGTCCTGGGCGGTGCGCGCGATGCGTTCCACGCCCAGTAACGAACGTTGCACTTCCTGATACAGCGTCATGGCCTCGGCGGTAGGTTGCAACCGTCCCTTGACCCGGTCGAACAGGCTGAAACCGATGTCCTCTTCCAGGCTGGCGATCAGCCGGGTCGCCGCCGGTTGTGAGATGTGCAGCATTTCGGCGGCGCGGGTCACGGTCTGGCCCAGGATGACGGCGCGAAAGGCTTCCAACTGACGGAGATTCATGGTGCGGACCAACCCATAACAAAAAGACATGAGGTTGCCAAAATAAAGCATTTTTCAAGGCGTTGTCATCGCCCTAGGATCGACCGAAAGCACTTGAACCAGCCATGGGCCGGCACCTGATTGAGTCAGTGGCGCCGAAAACAGCGATCCCAAAGCCATGCTAAAAACTGATGTCATTGTCGTAGGGGGTGGCCTGGTGGGCATGTCCATCGCCTATGGACTGGCTTTGCTCGGGCGCCAGGTGAGCGTGCTCGACGAGGGCGATGACGCTATTCGCGCCGCCCGGGGCAACTTTGGTTTGCTCTGGGTCCAAGGCAAGGGCTACCGCATGAGTCCGTATGCCCAGTGGACGCGGGAATCGGTGGCGCTCTGGCCTCGGTTTGCCGCGGCGTTGCAAGCCGATACCGGCATCGACATTCATCTGCGCCAACGGGGTGGCTTCCAGTTGTGCCTGAGCAACGCGGAAATGGCCGAAGAAAGCCGTCGGCTGGATTGGCTGCGCGATGCCTTTGCCGGCGACTACCCCTTTGAACAGCTGGACGCCGCGCAACTGCGCGCGCGCTTACCCGGCATTGGGCCGGATGTGGTGGGCGGCTGTTTTTCACCCATGGACGGTCACGTCAACCCGCTCAAGCTGCTGCGCTCGCTTTTTGCCGCCTGCCAGTCTCGCGGGGTCAGGCTCATCAACGGCCATCGTGTCGATGCGATCGACGCGATTGCCAAGGGGTTCGAGCTGCGGGCTGGAGCGCAGCGCTGGTCTGCCCGCCAGGTCGTGCTGGCCGCCGGCCTCGGCAATCGGGCGCTGGGGGCCATGGTGGGGTTGGATGTACCGGTGCAGCCGAACCGTGGCCAGATCCTGGTCACCGAACGGCTCGAGCCATTTCTGCATTACCCCACCACCTATGTCCGCCAGACCGACGAGGGCACGCTGCAGCTGGGTGATTCTCACGAGTCGACGGGCTTGGATGACGGCACCGGCAGCCAGGTCATGGCCGCCATTGCCCGGCGCGCGGTGCAGTGCTTCCCGCGCTTGGGCCAGGTACGACTGGTGCGGGCCTGGGGGGCGCTGCGAGTGATGAGTGCCGATGGCTTTCCAATCTACGAAACACCGTCAAGCTGCCCGGGGCTGTCGGTTGTCAGCTGCCACAGCGGCGTAACGCTGGCCGCTGTCCATGCCTTGCGCCTGGCGCCGTGGATCGTCGGCGAATTCGATGATTCGGCGGTGAAGCCATTCGGGCTGCAACGTTTCAACTTGCCAACAGAGGCGCGCCATGTCGGCTGACAGTCTGTTCCGGCCATTGGCCTCGGAAGATCACACCGTGCAAATCGAATTCGAAGGCACGCCGTTCACGGTACCCGCCGAGGTATCCCTGGCGGCGGCGCTGCTGGGTTGCGGCATCCGACACACCCGCGAGAGCGCCATCAACGGCCGCCCCGGCGCGCCTTATTGCATGATGGGGGTGTGCTTCGAATGCCTGGTGGAGGTGAACGGACAAGCCAATACCCAGGCCTGCCTGGTGCCGGTGCGTGCCGGCATGCGCGTGCGTCGTCAACGCGGGGCCGTTTGCCTGGCACCGTGGGAGGAGGGTGGCGATGAGTAACGCGGTCATCGACCTGATCATCATCGGCGCTGGCCCGGCGGGAATGAGTGCTGCGCTCGAAGCCAGGCGCCACGGCCTGTCGGTGGTCGTGCTGGATGAGCAGTCCAGTCCAGGCGGGCAGATTTATCGCCAGGTGCTCCAGGCTGACGCACGTCGCCGCGCCGTATTGGGTGACGACTACGGGGCCGGGGCGACATTGGCCACCGACTTTCTCCAATGCGGTGCTCGCTATTTGCCCAATGCGGCGATCTGGCAGGTGACGCCGCAGTGCCAGGTGCATTACCTGGTCGAGGGGCGCGCCGAAGTCTTGCAAGGGTGCCACCTGTTGATTGCCACGGGGGCTTTCGAACGGCCGATGCCGATTCCCGGCTGGACCTTGCCGGGCGTCATGACCGCTGGCGCCGGGCAGATCCTGCTCAAAGGCGCGGCCATGGTGCCGGCCACGCCCGTGGTTCTGGCCGGGTGTGGTCCATTGCTTTACCTGCTGGCGGTGCAATACCTGCGTGCCGGCATTGTCCTTGAAGCCCTGGTGGATACCAGCCACCGAAGCGATCTGCTGCGGGCCTGGCGACACATCCCCGCTGCGCTGCGCGGTTGGCGCGACCTGCTCAAAGGGCTGGGGCTGCTGACGGAACTCAAGCGGGCCGGCGTCCGGCATTTTCGCGGCGCGAGCAACCTGCAGATTGAAGGCGCGGATCGGGCCTGCGCCTTGAGCTTCGACAGCCGAGGCCGTTCGCAGCGCATTCGCGCCGATTTGATCCTGCTGCATCAAGGCGTGGTGCCGAACACCCAGGTCAGTTGGTCGTTGCGCCTGGAGCATGATTGGAGCGAGCAGCAGCTGTGCTGGGTGACCCGCCGCGACCAATGGGGTGAAAGCAGCATGCCGGGCATTTTCATCGCCGGTGACGGTGGCGCCATCGGCGGAGCCCAGGTGGCGCGACTGGAAGGACGCCTGGCCGCGTTGGCCATTGCCGGCCAGCAGGCGCAAGCGCGGCCCCTGCAATACGCACTACGCCGCGCCCGCGCCGCACGGCCACTGCTCGACGCCCTGTATCGCCCCCAGGTCGGCAATCGTATCCCTGCCGACGACGTCACCGTGTGCCGCTGCGAAGAAGTCAGCGCCGGGGACATCCGCCGCTACGTCGACCTGGGTTGCCTGGGGCCCAACCAGGCCAAGGCCTTCGGCCGTTGCGGCATGGGCCCGTGCCAGGGACGCCAGTGTGGTCTGAGCGTCACCGAAATCATCGCCGAACGCCGTCATGTCTCACCCTCCGAGGTGGGCTATTACCGCATCCGTTCGCCCCTCAAACCCATCACGCTCGCCCAATTGGCGGGCGAGCGTCTCTCTGTCGAGGAACCCTCATGAGTATTCAACGCATCGAAAGCAACCCACGCCTGAGCCGCAGCGTCGTGCACAACGGCGTGGCCTGGCTCAGCGGTGTCGTCGCCGCCGATTGCAGCCAGGACATCCAGGGCCAGACCCGCCAGGTGTTGCAGCGGGTCGATGAACTGCTGGCCGCGTCCGGCAGTGACAAGCACAGGCTGCTCAGTGTGCAGATCTGGATGAAAGACATGGTCCGGGATTTCGCGGCGATGAACGCGTTGTGGAGTGACTGGGTCGATGCTGCGCACACCCCGGCGCGGGCCACCGCCCAAGTGGCCTTCGACGATCCCGAGATTTTGCTGGAGTTGATTGTCACGGCGGCGGTCTGAGGCCGCCGGCCGGATCACCGTGGTGCTGTCACCGGGTAGGCAACCGCCAGAGTCGCCGCCCGGGCTTGTTCACATTGCTGCTGCCATAACGGGCGACTTCTGTGGAGCGCCCGAACTCAATAACATCGCACCTGGAGCAAATGAATGAACGTTAAACGCATTGCCCTGAACCTGGGTTTCATCTCGCTGCTGGCGTTCGGCGCGAGCCTGCAAGCCGCCGAATCATCGCTGCGTATCGGCATCGAGGCGGCTTACCCGCCATTCGCCTCGAAAACCCCGGACAACGCCATCGTCGGCTTCGACTATGACATCGGCCAGGCATTGTGCGCCGAGATGAAGATCCGCTGTGTCTGGCAGGAGCAAGAGTTCGATGGCTTGATCCCGGCGCTGAAGGTGAAGAAGGTCGATGCGGTGATTTCCTCCATGTCCATCACCCCGGAGCGCTTGAAGTCGGTGGATTTCACCGACCGCTACTACCGGATCCCGGCGCGCCTGGTGTTTCGCAAGGGCAGTGCTATCAGCGACATCCCGGCACAACTCAAGGGCAAGCGGATCGGCGTGCAGCGGGCGACCAACTTCGATCGCTATGTCACCGATCACTTTGCCCCGGCGGGTGCCAAAGTAGTGCGCTATGGTTCGCAGAATGAAATTTTCCTCGACCTGCTGGGCGGACGCCTGGATGCGACCATGGCCAGTTCGGTGGTGATCGATGAAAGTCTGCTCAAGCGTCCCGAGGGCAAGGATTTTGAATTTGTCGGGCCCAATTTCACCGAAGAACAATACTTCGGCACGGGTATCGGCATTGCGGTACGCAAGAACGATGCGCTGGCGGGCCGCTTCAATCAGGCACTGGCGACCATTCGCGCCAACGGCACCTACGACAGGATTCGCCAGAAGTACTTCGATTTCGATATCTACGGTGAATGACGTTCGAGGCTGTTTTTTGGCCCGCAGGTCCAGCCTGCGGGCTTCCTGTGACACAGCACGGAGTGATCCATGAAAAGCAAAGCGGTACTCACTGAACAGGATGTCGCGCAGTTGCTGGTGGCGGCCAAGGAACTGGCGCACCAGCGCCAATGGGCCGTTTCGGTCTGCGTGGTGGACGACGGTGGTCATCCCCTCGGGTTGTTGCGCCTGGACGATGCCTCGCCGTTATCGGCCTACATCGCGACGGAAAAAGCCCGCACCGCCGCCATGGGCCGGCGCGACAGCAAGGTTTTCGAAGACATGATCAATGGTGGTCGCTACGCGTTTCTCAGCGCTCCGCACCTGCAGGGTATGCTTGAAGGTGGGGTGACCATTCGTCATGACGGGCAGTGCATCGGCGCTATCGGGGTGTCCGGGGTCAAGGCCGAGCAAGATGCCGAATTGGCCCGACTGGCGGTGGAAGCGGTATTGCCGATGATCACTCCGGATGCCTGAGACGGCCATAAACCGTGGGAAGGAAGATGTGCAGGGGAATGGGATCTTGTGAGCACCACAAGAAACGGTGGGAGCGAGCTTGCTCGCGATAGCGGTAGGTCAGTCGCCCGGTGTATCTACAGACTGCGCGCCTTCGCGAGCAAGCCTGCTCCCCACAGGGTTGCACAAATCTTCCAGACACACCCCTCATCAGCAGTTAATCTGCCAAGAGCACATTCGTTAAACGGGGCAGGGCATGACAGCGCGCAACTGGATCGATCTCAAGCAGGACGCCACGTCCGGTATCGAGACCGTGCGCGCGCATTTCGAGGGGCATGCCTATGATCCCCACTGGCACGACAGCTATCTGGTGGGCGTGACCGAGCAGGGTGTGCAGCAGTTTCATTGCCGTCGCCAGCAGCACAACAGCACGCCGGGCAAGGTGTTCCTGCTCGAGCCCGGCGAGTTGCATGACGGCAACGCGCCCCACGACCACGGGTTTACCTACCGCACGTTGTACCTGGAACCCCAATGGCTGGAGCGCGAGTTGCGCTCCTTGTTCGACGTGGCGCCGGACAACGCCCAATTGGGATTCGCCGCCACCCTGACCGACGATGCGCGGCTGGCGAGTGCCACGGCCCTGGCCTTCCAGAGCCTGCATGAGCAGGAAATCCGCATCGTGCGCCAGACGGCCCTCGATACCTTGTTGGCCAACCTGACCCAACACCTGCACTGGCGCGCGCGGATCAACCCCGACCCACGCCTGCCATTGGTGGCGCAACAGGCTCGCGATTACCTGCACAGCCACCTGAGCGACGACATCGGTCTGGACGATCTGGCGCAGGTTACCGGCGTGGATCGTTTTCGCCTGAGCCGTGCATTCAAGGCTGCTTTCGGCCTGGCCCCCCATGCCTATCTGATCCAATTGCGCCTGGCCCGTGCCCGGCGCTTGTTGGCCGCTGGCGAGAGCGCCGGGGCGGTGGCGGCCATGCTTGGTTTTGCCGACCAGAGCCACTTGGGGCGCTGGTTCCAGCGTGCCTATCGCCTGAGCCCGGCGGACTACCGCAAGCGCTGCTCAATTGTTCCAGACTGAGCGGGCCTTCGTGGGGATGATCGAGTGACGATCATTCACCGAGAAGTTGCTCCATGGACCAGTTACTGCCGTTTGCCTTGTTCGCCTTTGTCGCCTCCATTACCCCGGGCCCGACCAATATCCTGGTGCTGAGCCATAGCTCGCGCTTTGGCCTGGCCACCACCTTGCCGATCATTCTGGGTGCCTGCGCCGCGGCGGCTTTGCTGGTGTTGCTGGTGGGCACCGGATTGGGCGACGTGCTGGCGCGCCACGCCAGGGTGCAGACCCTGCTGTCATGGGCCGGCATTGCCTGGTTGAGCTGGATGGCCTGGCAGATTTTTCGCGCCCCGGCCCAGGCCATCGACCCGGACCGTCCGGTTGAAGGCCCGCGACTGGGCCTGGCGGGGGCCGCCGGGTTGCAATTGGTGAACCCCAAGACCTGGATGATGGCGCTGGCGGTGGTCAGCGTGTTTGCTGGCGCCGAGGCCGACCGTACGGTCCGGGTCCTTTGGCTGTCCCTGGCCTTTTTCGCGATTTCCATTCCCTGCATGACCGTCTGGGCCTACCTGGGCCTGGGGGCTGCCAGGTTCTGTCGCTCAGCTGTGGCGATGGGACGCTTCAATCGCAGCATGGCGGTGTTGCTGCTGGCGTCGGCGTGGTTGACGCTGGTGGTGTAGCCGTTTGCCAGCCCCCCGTCCACGCAACCCCTTGCAATGGTTGGACGGTTTCAAAAGAGGGCCATTTCTTAGAGCATCGGGCTCGCATCTAGTCAGCGTACGTTACTTGTCGAATACCCAATCGCCCCCAAGGATGGAGGTCCACCATGTCTACCCTCGATACCCATGTCGAGTTTATCCAGGCCAGGCTGCCCGCCTGGCTGAAACGAGCCCCACGGCCCCAGCAGGAGCGCTTCAGGGTGCTCACCCGGCAACTGCAACACGACAGCGATGCACTCAACGCATTGCTCAAGGACCTGCCCACGCCCTATGCCTTTACCCTCGACCTGCTCAAGGAGCAGCCGCAGGTGCAAGGCTGGAGCCAGGTCAATGGCCGCGGCGATGTCGCGGATGCGCTACGTCGGGCAAGGGTCCGGCGCAGTTCGTTCGTCACGGATCCCTCGCTATCGGTCGTCGAGGCGGCCATGCGCAACTATCCTCCCGACGATGCAGTCACCGGCAGCGCGTTCGATCGAAAAGGCGAGCTTTTCATCAAGGGCCAGCCTGGGGAGTTCTATCGTTGGGGCGCCCCGACGGACACCACGCCGCTGCCCATGACCCCGGCCAGTTTTGCCCGCCTGTGCCGCAGTGTGGATGTGGGCGGGGCTTACCGGCGCTCGCTCGAATGGCGGCTGCCACGTATCGGCCATCAGGTGCCCATCGTCGCCACGGCCTACATGGCCTATGCACGCAGCCAGCTCGCCTATGACGCCTACGAGGCGAAGCTGGATGGACGCCTGGACAACACCGGTGAGCGTTTGCTGGCCCATGTCGGCGTGCAGTTGGAAGATCGGCCCGTGGCGCCGCTGGCCTGCGAGGTCAAGGCGCTGGCGTTGCTGTCGGCGCCGTTGTTCGGCGTTCGGGTGTACTGGGGACTGGAAGGAGATGCCAATGGTGTTCGCCCGATCGTGCTGCACATGCCCCATGATGCAGTGGCACCGCTCAAGCAGTTTCCCAGCTTGCAGGCACTGTCGGCCGAGCTGACTGAGCGGGTCCGCAAACGCAGTTACCGCCAGACCCTGTTGCGTTATCTGCCGCTGCGTCTACAGGCCAGCCTGGGATCGGCCCTGCACGATCAGGTGGAGTGGAAGGTCACGGACAACCTCAACCTCTTCCAGGAAATCCATGCCCGCATCACCGGTTGGCGCGAGGGTGAGCGAGGCGAGGACGACAACCCTCGACGCATTCGGATCCCCACGCCCAAGGTGGCCTGGGGCCTGGATGACCTGCGCGAGGATCCCTGGCACTCCACCTACCATGAATGGCGCGGTCATACCTTGGCCAACGCCTCGGCGTTGATGGTCCCGACCCGGGACCAGGACTGGCGGGCGCTGCTGGCCCGCCTCGAATACTGGGAAGGCCTGGTCGAGCGTTCGCTGATGGTCGCCGCGACCTTTTTCCCGTTCTGCGCGCCGGTGGGCATGGTTGCCGCCGCGGTGGGCGGGGTGCGCCTGGTGTATGAAATATTCGAAGGGATCCAGGCGTTCAATGAAGGTCACGCGCAAGAAGGTATCGAGCATATCTTCAACGCCTTGTTCGGGGTTGCCCAGGGCGCTTACCTGGGCTTCATTGGCGCAGCCATCGAACCCATGCCCGTGGCTGACGGCAGCACCCGCCTTTGGAATGGCGACGTGCGCGCCTTCGAAGCACAGCGCTTGCCTCCGGTGGAGGCCGAGCAGGACGCCTGGGGTGTCTGGCGCACCGCTGACGAGGCCTGGGTGCGGATCGAGGATCGTTACTTCGAGGTCCAAGGCACGCGGGACAAGGTGAATCTGCGCCTGCCTCCCGGGCATAGAGGCGTTGCACCGCCGCTGGAATGGAACCGCACGCGAGGCTGGCAGTGGGCGCATCGCAACCCCTTGCAGCGAAGTGGCCTGGAGCTGTTGCGAACCTTCGCCGAGACGCCCGCCGAACTCGACGACCCTACGATCCTGGCCTTGCAACGCCAGGTCGGTATCAGCGAAGCGCATCTGCGCTACCTGCAAGTGGAGGCGCGGCCAATGCCGGCCATATTGGCCGATGCCCTGGACGAGGCGCGGAACTGGCAATGGGTGCGGCGCACCATCGAACGCCTGCGCCGTGGCGAATCGCCGCAAGGGATGCATTTTCGCATCGTCCAAACCCTCGTGGAGCTGCCGGGCTGGCCGGAAGACATGACCTTGCGCTACCACGATGGCATCAGTCTGTACCCGGTAGGTGATACGGCCGACACCCGCTCGATCCTCCTGACCAAAACCGACCTGGCCCATGACGCCTGGGCCGCTCGCATCCTGGAAGGCTTGAGTCACGACGAGCAGACCGTACTGCTGGGGCAAAGCAGTATCGGCTTGCAACCCCTGGAGCAAAGTCGCCTGTTGGCCAGCCGTTGGGCCGCACGTCTGGAGCGTGACGCCGAGCGGGTGACGATGGCCATGGGCAGGTCCACCCGGCTCGATCCACTGGCAGCGCCCTTGGTCCAGGCATTCCCGAGCCTGCCTGAATCCATCGCCAACGAGCTCGTTCGCGACGTGACAGGCGATGACCGGCTGCGCTTGCTCGAGGGGCGGGTGGCTGGGGACCTCGGCAGGCGGGCGGCCGAAGCGTTGCGTGAGCTGCGCTTGAGCCGTGCGTTGCGCGCCCTGGAACGTGGCGAAAGCAGCGTCGATCGGGATCGCGTCATCATGGGCCTGCTGGCGGATATGCCCAGGCTCCGCGCTCGCCTGCACCTGCGCCTGTGGTTGCGCGAGCTGGCGGATCCGGTCGAGTTGGGGGACGCCGGGCCGCTGAAAGTCATCCGCCAGGAAGGTGAACGGTATCGCCCCTTCGACGAAACCGGCGAAGAACTGGCGAACGCCGTGGCCCTGGAGGCTGCGCTGCTAAGCGCCATGCCGGACGAGGCTCGCAGCGCCCTGGGCCTGAACATCTGGGAGGCGGACCGGCTGCGCAGCCAACTGCTGGCACAGGCCCTGGAAGATCGGCAAGCCCTGCGTCCGTACTTGGCGATGCGTCGCCTGGGCAGCCTCGGGTCTCGCCCGCAATGGTTGAACGGACACCTGGTTTACCCGCTCAGCGGCCGTGGCCGGCTGCCGTTGCAGGAGTGGCAAGGCAGCCTGCGTCAGCGTCTGGAGCGGCTCTATCCCGCCCACGCGGGCAATGCGCTGGAACGGCTGCAGCTTGGCCTGACCGAACAGGCCGGGCTCGAGGGCATCAGCCTCAACGACGTGATCACCCGCCTGGAGCACGAATGGACCACTTTGGACGAGGGGCTGCGTCAATGGGTCGACCAGGAAGGCTTTCATCATCCCGCCGAACAGGTTCTCGACCGTGAGGCACTGGTCGCGCAGCGCCAGGTCATCGCGAGGGAAATCCGCCGGGCCTGGCAACGCGCGCCTGACCCGGGCCGGGAGGGCGCAGAGCTGGTGCTGCGGATAGAGAACATCAACATCGGAAGGCTGCCGCCCATTCCTGTTCGTTTCGAGCATATCGAATCGGTGGTGCTGGCTAACCTGGAGCTGGTCGAGGATCCTTCAGACTTCCTGCGGATGTTCCCCGGCATCGAATCGATGAATCTGCGGGGCAATCACCTCACTGCCGTCCCCGTTGCGGTAAGTGAGTTGCGGGCGCTGGTGGATCTGTCATTGGCCCGCAACCCGTTGCACTTGAACGCGGAAGTGTTTACGCCGCTGCTGGGCGACGATCCCACGATCCCGTTATGGACCCTGGACTTGTCCGGGATCAGCAGCGGCGCGGCATCGGGAACCAACGCCGAGGTGCTTGCCGCCATTGGCAGCCTGGCTTCGCTACCGTCCCTGCGTGAAGTCATATGGACCGACAACCTGGATTTCACGCCCGAGCAGTTGCAGGCCCTGACGGCCACATTGCCCGACCTGCGGGCGCTGAACCTGGCGCGCTGTGGCTTGCGGCTGGACGAGGAGGGCAGCACCTTCCTGCGCAGCGCCACCGCTTTGCAGGAACTGCGCCTGAGTGGAAACAACTGCCGGGACCTGCCGGAGCTCCCCGAGCTTGCAAACCTGATGACGCTGGAACTGGGCAGGACCGGCCTGGATCGGGTGCCCGCGTTGGCCTTGGCGGTGCTGGCCAGGCATTCCGATGTGTTCATCTCCGATACGTTCGTCGTCGATCTCAGCGGCAACCGTATCACCTCTATCCAGGATGACCTGCTCCCTGCGCTCAACCGTTTGCCGAGCCTTGACACACTTGGGGTCTGGCTTGACGACAATCCCTTGCCCAGCGCCCAGATCAATGCCCTGCGCAATGTGTTTCCCGAGGCGTTTCGCTACACCGTCGACGAGTGGCTCTATATTTCTGCCTCGCTCCAAAGGGCACTGGAGGTCGCCCGTGACGATCCCGGGATGCGGGGGTTCATCGATTGGTTTTCTGGTCGCGTCCGCGAAGCCGACGAGGACTCCCCCGCCGGACTGGCGTTTGGCGTTCGCCAGAGGGCCGGGGCGGTTCTGCAGCACTTCATCGGTTATGGAAACGTCTATGGCCGCCTGCCCACCTTGATTGGCGATTTCGATGTGCAACTTCGCCAACTGCGCACGCGCTTGCAAATCCGCAGCCAGGACAGGCAGCAGCCAGACATCGGCGAGCTGGAGCTGCACTTCACGATGTTCGAGTCGGTGATGCGTGCACGGCTGTCCCGGGACGGGGCGCCGTTTGCGAGTTTCCTGGCGGAACACCTTTCCCATTGGGACTTCGCGCTGATGGACCGCTTTATCGACCCGGTGCAACGCCAGGCGCAAATGAGCCGGGAGGCGTTCATCGATTGGCTCAGCGACGCCCAGGATACGTTCAATAGCAACGATCAAACCCCACGTACCGGCGAGATGACCTGGCGACCTTACCTGGGGTTGATGTCCCGCGACTGGCCCGAAGGACTGGCGATCTGGGAAACGGTCGATGACGATTTGGTGAATGCCTTCAGCGAGCCCATCGATCCGTCCCGCTGGCCCCAGGTCATGCTGGACAATCTGGTTTCGCCGGACCCCGGATTACCCAGCCCCTTGGAGCCGGTCACCGAAGGCGAGCGGATCGTCTGGCGTCGCGCGGGGCTCGAAGCCGTCGCCGATGTGGATTGGAGGGGTGGCCAGCCGGTGACGCTCAACGAGGATCAGTTGCGCCGCACCATGGCCATCTACCGTTCGGTCAAGAGCCGGGAGGTCGAGGCCTTGGTGCGCCGGGTGACCAGGAGCCTGGTTACCGCCTGGTGGCCGGTGCTGCCGCTGTGAAGACCAGCGCCTTCAGGCCACATTGCACGTCGGCATCGGGAAACTCCGGTGGGTTGGCCAGGCGCTGCACGAACGTCAGGCCGGGGGCTTCGCGGGTGACGCCGTCGATGAGGAAGTCCGGGCCGGTGGCCGGGTCATTGCTGCAGGCCAGGACCGTGCCGTCGGCCGTCAGCAGTTCCGGCAGGCGGCGCAGGACCCGCTGGTAGTCCTTGGTCAGCAGGAAGCTGCCTTTCTGGAAGGTCGGCGGATCGATGATCACCAGGTCATAGGGTCCGCCGTTGATCACTTTGCCCCAGGATTTGAACAGGTCATGGCCGAGGAAACTCACCTGGCCAAGGTCATGGCCGTTCAGACGATGGTTGTCACGGCCTCGACTCAGGGCCGCCCGCGACATGTCCAGGTTGACCACGTGCCGCGCACCGCCGGCGATGGCCGCCACCGAGAAGCCGCAGGTATAGGCGAACAGGTTCAGCACGCGCTTGCCGGCGGCACTGGCTCGGACCCAGTCACGGCCGTAGCGCATGTCGAGGAACAGGCCGTTGTTCTGTTTCTTGCCCAAGTCGATCCGATAGCGCAGGCCACCTTCGGTCAGGGTCCATTCGTCGATGGGGTCGCCCACCAGCCATTGGGTGAGGCTCTGGGGCAGGTAGCGGTGTTGCACGGCGAGGGTACGGGCGCCGCTGTTTTTCCAGGCGGGCGCGGCGGCAAGGGCGAGCAGCATGGACATCAAGTCATCCAACTGCGTCGGTTCCGGTTCCTTGAACAACGATACCAGCACAATCCCTTGCAGCCAGTCGACGGTGATCTGCTCCAACCCCGGCCAGCAGCGGCCGCGACCATGGAACAAACGGCGGGTTTCTTCCGGCGGGGACGCCAGGGCTGTCAGCAAATGGGTCTGCAGGTCATGTAGAACTTGAGGGGTCATCAGGCAAGGCCAGCGATTCGAAAGGCCGGCATTTTAACCTGTGGCGAGACAGCTTGCTCCCGCTCAGTTACGCAGCGACGGCCTGTTCAGCCACCGCTGGTAGCCAGAATGCTCGCCACCTGTTGCGGCTGGCAGTTGAGATAGGCCGAACGCTTGAGCCAGCCCGGGTCCGGGTACCAGGAAAACATGAATTGGCCGCCCTTGAGCTTGTCGATCACCTGCCGCGCCACTTGCGGGCGCACGGCCGGACAGCCCTGGCTGCGGCCGATACGCCCCTGGCGCACGCTCCACAGCGGATTCACGTAGTCGGCGGCATGGATCACGATGGCCCGGTCACGGGCCAGGTCATTGAAGCCCGGTTCGAGGCCGTCCATGCGCAGTGAATAGCCGTGGGTGCCCTGGTAGCTTTCCTGGGTGCGGAACAGGCCCAGGCTCGACTGATAGCTGCCCAGGCGATTGGAGAATTGCGTGGCGAAATTTTCCCCGGATTTCTGCCCGTGGGCCACCAGGTCGCGCAGCACCAGCTTCTTCTGGCGCAAGTCGAAGATCCACAAGCGCCGGGCCGTGGACGGTTGCGAGTAGTCGATCACCGCCAGGTGACGGGCCTGGCCAGCGCCATTGGCGACCGCGCATTGCATGGCGCTCAAGGCACTTTTGAGCGCCAGGGGATTGAGTTCCGGCGCTGCCTGGGCGAGGCTGTGGTAAAGCGTTTGCGACTTTGCCTTTTTTTCGGCCAGCGCCGGGCTGCAAATGATGCCCAGGCCCAGCATGAGCAGGCAGAATCGGCGCAAAAAGCCCGATACAGGCGAAGGGGTTCCAACGTGGTGTTCGTTCGCGGCATCCCGTCCGATTTCGTTTGTTTGCATGATGGCGGGTCGTACCTGTCGCAAAATTCACCGTCAACGAGACGGCCATGGATTGGAGTAAAGCAGTTGTTCAAAAAGTCCGCATGTTACCTGAGCCTTTTATTGCTCACTGCGCCATTGGTCGCCACAGCCGAAGACAGCGATCCGGCACTCGTGCAGACCACCCTGGCGCAATTGGCGGCCGCGTGCCCGGACGTGGCGGTGGGTGTCGACTTTCCGACGCTGCTCGACTTGCAGGCGTTCTATCAGCAAAACGCAGGCCAGGAAGTCTGGTCGGACGACGAACGACGGGGGGCGTTGCAGGTCCAGTTGCAACAACTGGCCGATGACGGCCTCGATCCCGCGCGCTATGGCTTGCCGGTCGAAGGGGCAACCCAAGTCCCTCATTGTGCCGACATCGCCATCAGCCGGCGCTACCTGCAAGCCTTGCATGACCTGCGTTTCGGCTACCTGCCTCAAGACCGGCTGGAACCGGTGTGGAAGGCCAACCCACCGCCACAGGACCACCCGGCCGTGGTGCTGGCCATCGCCGGGCTCGGCCTGCAGAACCTGGCCGACGCTTTTGAACAGGCGCGGCCGAACCTGGACCTCTACCGCAACCTGCGCGGCCTCTATGCCCGGTTGCGGCAACAGCCTTTAGCCGAATGGCAAGCGGTGCCGGGCGGGCCGTTGCTGCAACCGGACAAACAGGACGCCCGCGTACCCGCCCTGGCCCAACGACTGTTCAACGAGGGTTACCTGAGTACGCCGCCGCAGGTGAGCGACGAGCACTACAGCCCCATGCTGGTGGAGGCGATGAAGAGCTTCCAGACCCAGCATTCGTTGCAGGCCGATGGCGTGGTGGGGCCGTGGACCGTCACCGAGCTGAACATCAGCCCGGCCATGCGCCGCGAGCAGTTGCGCATCAACCTGGAGCGCATGCGCTGGCTGGCCCAGGACGTGGAGACCGACAGTGTCCTGGTCAACGTGGCGGCGGCGCAGTTGACGGTCTACCAGGGCGGCGCGCCGGTCTGGCAAACCCGCACCCAGGTGGGCCGTGCGCAACGGCAGACGCCGTTGCTCAAATCCCACGTTACCCGACTGACACTCAACCCGACCTGGACCATTCCGCCGACCATCATGCGCGAAGATAAACTGCCCGAGATCCGCCGGGATCCGGAGTTTCTCAGCCGCCACAACCTGCGGATCCTCGATGGCGATGGCCTGCCGTTGCTGGCGGAAGACATCGACTGGGAGCACCCGGGCAACCTCATGCTGCGCCAGGATCCAGGTCCGAAGAACCCGTTGGGTAAAATGGCGATCCGTTTTCCCAATCCGTTTTCGGTGTACCTGCATGACACACCGAGCCAGGCGTTGTTCAGCAAAGGCCCGCGGGCCTTCAGTTCAGGCTGCGTGCGGATCGAGCAAGTGATGCACCTGCGCGACCTGCTGGTAAGCCCGGCCGAACGCGCACGTACCGACACGTTGCTGGCCAGTGAGTCGACCCACGAGTTCAGGCTGGCCCGGCCCGTGCCGATTCTGCTGGGCTACTGGACAGCACAAGCGGACAGCCAGGGCCAGGCGGTGTATGTCCCGGATATCTACGGGCGTGACGCGACACTGTCTGCCGCCCGTGGTCGTGCGCTCTGAGCTCAGGCGCATGCGGTCGCAGGCGCGTGGGTGGTTTCGTCGAGCGTTGCGAATAACCGCTGGCCGATAACGCCGGCGGCCTGCAAATGCTGTTGCGGATCGGCGGTTTCCGAGTCGAGCAAACGCTGGGAACTCACTACCCGGGCACCGCAATAACCGAATATGCCATGGTCGATCTGCGTGGTCATCGCCTCACCGTAGCCGTGGCGTTGGAAGCTGTCGGCATCGGCACCACCGACTTCCACCAAATGGACCCGCAGGTGCTGCAGCTTCTGGATAAACGGCTTGTCGAGGCTGAAATCGAACGCCCAGCCGTTGGAAAACACCCGGTCGATCCAGCCTTTGAGCAGTGCCGGCATGGACCACCAATAAATCGGATAGACCAGCACCAACGCGTCGGCACGGTCGATTCTGGCTTGTTCGGCCAGCACATCCGCGGGTGGCAAGGCCTCGCGGTGGTGCACGGCGTGGTCGGCAAAGCTGAAGCGCGGCTCGAAGCCTTCGGCAGCCAGGTCGGCGATCTCGAACGTATTTGCAGGGTTGGCGCGGGTGATGCCCTCGGCGATTTTCCCCGCCAGGCTGTGGGTGAGGGAGCGCGGATCGTGGTGGGTCACAACGATGAGTGCATGCATGGCGAAACTCCTTCTGGTCACGAGGTCTTGATGACAGGTATGCTTAAGTTACGCTTAGTAAGTTACGGTTGGTAAAGTTAGCATGTCAAGCACTGACGAACATTCGCAGGCTTCACCTCGTCGTCGTTTATCCCGGCACGACCGGCAGCGCCAATTGCTGGATGCCGCCTGGCGGCTGGTACGCGAGGAGGGCAGTGACGCCCTGACCCTGGCCCGGCTGGCGGACCAGGCGGGGGTGACCAAACCCATCGTCTACAACCACTTCATTACCCGGTCTGGGCTGCTGGCGGCGCTTTACCAGGATTTCGATGCCCGTCAGACCGCGCTGATGGAGGCGGCCCTGGATGCCAGTGACGCCACCTTGCAAAGCCGGGCGGCGGTGATCGCTTCTTCCTACGTCGAATGCGTGTTGTTGCAAGGGCGAGAGATTCCAGGGGTGATTGCAGCGTTGACCAGTTCGCCGGAGCTGGAACGTATCAAGCGCGAATACGAGGGTATTTTCCTCGACAAGTGCCGCGCGGTGCTGGAGCCGTTCGCTGGCACGAAGGGCATCACCCAGGCCGGTTTGCGGGCGATGCTGGGAGCGGCGGAAGCACTGTCCAATGCCGCCGCTACTGGGGAAATCAGCGCTGACGAGGCGAAGGAAGAATTGTTGGCCAGTATCGTGGCGATGGTGACCAGGACCGCCGATACCCCTTCAAGCTGACCCACCGCTATCGCGAGCAAGCTCGCTCCCACAGGGGAGTTGCGGTGGATTCCGAACTTGAGCCCAACCCTATGTGGGAGCGAGCTTGCTCGCGATGACGGTCCTACGGTGAACGACTGCACTTTTATGAAGCCGCAGGCGGGGTGATCGCACCATCGCAAGGCAGTTGGCGGTGCCTGCGAAACGGCGCAGGAGGCTGGTCAGCTTGCGGTGACTGAGCCGGCGGTTTCGCGGCCAGGCCCGCTCCCACAGGGGATCGTCGGCGAATTCGAGGTTGTGAATCCATTGCGGATGAGGTTTGGCACGCTCGCTGCAAGAGGCTATTCAGGCCCACCGTGAACACAGTCGAGTGGGCAGCCCCGTCGGTCAACGAAGATCGAGCGCCAGCAGGCCGGGGGACAACGGTAGGTCAGGGCGCAGTCGCCGGGCCGATACCGCACAGAACAGGCAAAGACGCCTGGAACCGCAAGGTTTCAGGCGTCTTTTTTTTGCTTTCAAAATCGTGATGGGCTTTTGTCGGGTGCTTTTTATGAATTCCAACGTTGCTTCTCTGAACAAGCTGCAAACGCTGATCGTGATCGGCAATGGCATGGTCGGCCATCACTGCGTCGAGCAACTGATCGAACGCGGTGCCCTCAATCATTACCACGTGCATGTGTTCAGCGAAGAGCCGATGCGTGCCTACGACCGCGTGCACCTGTCCGAGTACTTCTCCGGGCGTGATGCCGAGTCCCTGGCCCTGGGCGAAGCGTCGTTGTACCAGACCCCCGGCGTCACGTTGCACTTGGGCGTACCCGTGCTGGAAATCGACCGCCAGGCGCGGCAGGTCGTCACTGCCCGGGAGCGCCTCAGCTACGACAAACTGGTGCTCGCCACCGGTTCCTACCCGTTCGTGCCACCGATCCAGGGCGCCGAGGGTGACTCTTGCCTGGTCTACCGCACCCTCGAAGACCTGGATGCGATCCGCGCCGCTGCCAGCAATGCCCGCCGCGGCGTGGTGGTCGGTGGCGGCCTGCTGGGCCTGGAAGCGGCCAACGCCCTCAAGACCCTGGGCCTGGAAGCCCATGTGGTGGAATTCGCGCCACGGCTGATGCCAGTACAGTTGGACACTCAGGGCGGCTTGGCCCTCAAGGCGCGCATTGAAAGCCTGGGCGTCGGCGTGCACCTGTCCAAGGGCACCCAGTCCATCAGCGCCGGCGAGCAGTACCGTTATCGGATGAATTTCGGCGACGACGATTTCCTGGAAACCGACCTCATCGTGTTTTCCGCCGGTATCCGCGCCCAGGATGCCCTGGCACGCCAGAGCGACCTGCAGATCGGCCCGCGCGGCGGCGTGGTGATCGACGATCATTGCCAGAGCAGCGATCCGGACATCTACGCCATCGGCGAATGCGCAGCCTGGAACGGCAGCATTTTCGGCCTGGTCGCCCCGGGCTACCAGATGGCCCGCAACGTCGCGGCCCGGCTGTGCGGCGAAAGCGCTGAAGCCTTCACCGGCGCCGACATGTCCACCAAGCTCAAGTTGCTGGGCGTGGACGTCGGCTCCATCGGCGATGCCCATGGCAACACGCCAGGTTCGCGCAGCTTCCAGTTCATCGACGAAACCAGCGCCAGCTACCGGCGGCTGGTGGTGGACGCCACCGGCAAGCGCGTGATCGGCGCGGTGCTGGTGGGGGACAACAGCTACTACGACACCTTGCTGCAATACATGCAGAACGGCATCGCCTTGCCCAAGGATGCCGCCAGCCTGATCCTGCCATCGTCCGAAGGCGCCCCGACCCTGGGCCCGGCGGCGTTGCCCGAAACCGCGACGATTTGCTCGTGCCACAACGTGACCAAGGGCTCGATCTGCTCGGCCATCGACGGCGGCTGTACCGATCTCGGCCAGCTCAAGTGCGACACCAAGGCCGGTACCGGTTGCGGTGGTTGCGCGGCCCTGGTCAAGCAAGTGTTCGAGCACGAATTGATTGCCCGTGGCGTCAGCGTCGACAAGAGCCTGTGCGAACACTTCGCCTACACCCGCCAGGAGTTGTATGCGCTGGTGCGCGTTGAAGGCATCATCAGTTTCGAAGAACTGCTGGCCAAGCACGGTCGTGGTCACACCGGCTGCGACCTGTGCAAGCCGGCGGTGGGCTCGATCCTGGCGTCGTGCTGGAACCAGCCGATCATGGACCCGTCCCTGGTGGCGCTGCAGGACACCAACGACACCTTCATGGCGAACATGCAGAAAAACGGCACCTACTCGGTGGTGCCGCGCATCGCCGGTGGGGAAATCACCGCCGACAAACTCATCGCCATCGGCGTGGTCGCGAAGAAATACGACCTCTACACCAAGATCACCGGCGGCCAGCGCATCGACCTGTTCGGCGCCCAGTTGCACCAGTTGCCGGACATCTGGGCCGAGCTGATCGAAGCCGGTTTCGAAACCGGCCATGCCTACGGCAAATCCACCCGTACGGTGAAATCCTGCGTGGGCAGTACCTGGTGCCGCTACGGCGTGCAGGACAGTGTGCAGATGGCCCTGACCATCGAAGATCGCTACAAAGGCCTGCGCTCGCCGCACAAGCTCAAGTTCGCCGTGTCCGGTTGCACCCGCGAGTGCGCCGAGGCCCAGAGCAAGGACGTCGGCGTGATCGCCACCGAGAAGGGCTGGAACCTCTACGTGGCCGGCAACGGCGGCATGCGTCCCCGTCACGCCGAACTGTTCGCCACGGACCTGGATGACGCCACGCTGATCCGCTACATCGACCGTTTCCTGATGTTCTACATCCGCACCGCCGACAAACTGCAACGGACCTCGGTCTGGCGCGAAAGCCTGGAAGGTGGCCTGGACTACCTCAAGGACGTGATCATCCACGACAGCCTGGGCCTGGGCGCCGAGCTTGAAGCCCAGATGCAACTGGTGGTCGACCGCTACGAATGCGAATGGGCCAACGCCTTGAAGGACCCGGACAAGCTCAAGCGTTTCCGCACCTTCGTCAACGACAAGCGCGGCGATCCGGACGTTCACTTCGTTCGCGAGCGCGGCCAGCGTCGGCCGGTTCACGCCCATGAACTCCACCTGATTCCCGTTACCGAGGAGGTGCTCTGATGAGCCAGTCAAACGTCGTTCGTATTCCCGCCCGCGATGTCGCCCAGGAGCCCTTGCAGTGGCGTGCCCTGTGCAGCCGCGCCGACCTGGTGCCCAACTCCGGCGTGGTCGCCTGGCACGACGGCAGCCAAGTGGCGTTGCTCTATCTGCCGGCACATGAGGACAAGCCGCTGTACGCCATCGACAACCGCGACCCCAAGTCCGGTGCGAACGTCATCGGCCGCGGTTTGCTGGGCAGCATCAAGGGTGACCTGGTGATTGCCTCGCCGATGTACAAGCAGCATTTCCGCCTGGAGGACGGCCATTGCCTGGAGTACCCGGAGCAAAGCCTGCGGGTGTGGCCGGTGCGCTTGAATGGCGATGTGGTGGAGATTGGCGAAGACTGATCCGTGAGTTGAAAGCTGAATGAAAACCTGTGGGAGCGAGCTTGCTCGCGATAGCGGTGCATCAGTCAATACTAATGCTGCTGATCCAACGCTATCGCGAGCAAGCTCGCTCCCACAGGGGATGTTTTAACTGACAGCATGATGTTCGAACAGGCCTTTGGCTGAATGTGGGGATGAACAATGAAAACCGCTGCCCAACTGGTGAGACTCAAGAGTGTGCAGAACCAGCAGGTCCACAGCATCGCGCCCGAGCAGACGGTGCTCGAAGCGCTGCAGATCATGGCCGAAAAAAATGTCGGCGCGCTACCGGTAATCGAGGACGGCCAGGTGGTGGGTGTGTTCAGCGAGCGGGACTACGCGCGCAAGATGGTGCTCAAGGGGCGGTCGTCGGTGGGTACGACGGTGCGTACCATCATGAGCGCCCCGGTGGTCACCGCCGACAGCCAGCAGAGCATCGACCGCTGCATGGAAGTCATGACCGACAGCCACTTGCGGCACTTGCCGGTGCTGGATAACGGGCAGTTGATCGGCCTGCTGTCCATTGGCGACCTGGTGAAAGAGGCGATTGTCGAGCAGGCGGACCTGATCCGGCAGTTGGAACACTACATTCGCGGGCACTGAGCCCACAGTTCAGCCCAGCATCAGCAACTGCCGGATCAGATTCGGCGTGCTGCCGGTCCAGCGCTTGAACGAGCGACGGAAGTTCGCCGTATCGTTGAAGCGCAAGTACTGCGCCACTTCCTCGTTGCTGAACCCCTTGACCTGGTACAGATACAAAGCCACGTGGGTGTGCACCCGGTCGACCTGTTGCTGGAACCCGGTGTGGTGCTTGTGCAACTTGCGCTTGAGGGTCGCCGGGCTCATGGCGAAGGCCTGGGCGGTTTGTTCCAGGCTTGGCGTCTGCTGCACATGGGCGTGCAGGTAGTCGTAGAGGCAATCCAGGAAGCTCGACGCGAAGCCCAGTTGGTTGAGCTGGTCCTGGGCTTCGATCCGTGCCACCTGGCCGGCGGTGGCCGACACGTTGGGCCAGGGCTGGGCGAGGCAGTGGCGGGGCAGGCGCATCAGGTCCAGGGGACGGTCGAATTGCGTGTGCTCGCCCAGGTGCACCCAATACTGCTCGACGTAACGCGGCTCGCTGTGGCGAAAATTGCACTGCCAGGGCAGGCGTTCACCGCTGAGCCAGGCGCTCATCGCCACCATCGAGGTCATGCTCGCCTCCAGCACGAAGCGCCATTGTTCCCCGGCGCCGCAGCTGTCCAGCCAATGGACATAGGCGTAATGCTCGTCCAGCAACAGGCGCGGGGCTGCCAACGGGCTGAGCAGCGCCTGTTGGTCGATCAGGCTTTGCAGGGCCTGATGCAGATTCTGTGCGTGGCGCAAGGCGTGGCTCGCGGGTCCGTAGTGGCCGGGCAACAGCCGCTGGCCAAACAGGAAGCTGCTGTCGCTGGCATCCAGCAGGCGCCGGCTGTTGTCGATCAGGCCGAGGAATTGCTGTGGGCTGATACGGCTCTGTCCGGCGAGGATATCGTCATGGAACAGTCCGGTGCCGCGCAGGAGGCGATGGCTGTCGATGTCCCGCGACAACGCCAGGTCGATCAGCGCGGCAGGCTGATAGTGCCCCGGAATGAAGCGGCTGTCGGTTTCGTACCAGCAGGTCTTGAGCGTCATGCGCTTTTCGCCAACGTCGTCCGGGACTGGGCCAGTGCCAGGTTCAGGCGTTTGAGCAAAGCGTCGGGGGCTTCGTCGAACGCCATCACCACCGCCGTGCTGGCGGCCAGTTGCAAGCGCTCGCCGTGTTGCCGGGTCTTGTGGGCCAGGCTGCGCACCGCGATTTCCAGCTCCAGGGCCAGGCGCCGGGCCTGGCTCTCGCCGGTGTCCGGCAGCAGCACCACGAAGCGATCGCCGGCCAGGCGGCACAGCAGGTCCTGGCGACGCAGGTTCAAGACCAGCAGTTGACTGATCGCTTGCAATACCGCATCGCCTTCGCCGTGGCCGAAGCGTTGGTTGATGGCGGTGAAATTGTCCAGATCCAGGGCCAGCAACGACAGTGGTTGCTGGCGGCGCCGAGTGTCTTCCAGGCTGGCGGACAGTTCGTGCTTGAGAAAGTCGGCGCCCCCCAACGGTGTGAGCTTGTCGAACAGGCGGTGCTCACGGAACAGTCGCTCGCGCTTCTCCATTTGCCCGTTGATCGCCAGCTGTTCGCGGTGCCAGTGATAGATGCCGAGGGTCAGTAGGATCATGCCCACCGGCATGGGCCCGGATTCGAGCCAGTGATCCCAAGTGATGCTGTCGGGCAAGCGGATGAATTCGTCGAGGCTGTCGATCCACCAGGAAAAGAAGATGCAGCCCAGGCCCAGGACCAGGTAGTTGGTCACCCGTCCGGCCGGGCGGCTTTTCAACACCAGCCCCAGCCAGACCAGCGCCAGCAGCGCCGAGCCGCCTTCGCCGAGAATATCCAGCCAGACCCATTCGGCGATGGGTTTGAGTTCTCCGCTGGCCAAATGCAGGATCAGCCCGAGGTTGGCCGCCAGCAGAAGCAGGGCGAGTTTGAAGCGGTGCGGGCGAAGCACGGAGAACATGGCCGAAGTCCTTTGCCAGAAGCGGAATGCGGCCCAGCACAGCAGATGGATGTGACAGTGCGGTGACGGCGGGTAACGGGGTGGGGGAGGTCGAATCAGCTCATCGGTCATCCGGTTTTTTTGCGACAACACTGCCCCTGTGGCGAGGGAGCTTGCTCCCGCTCGACTCTGTAGGAGCTGGCGAAGCCTGCGATCTTTTGATTTTTCGCTTGAGATTCAAGTGATTGGGGAAAGATCGCAGCCTCGTTGCACTCGACAGCTCCTACGGGCGCGCCCCAGCGGGAGCAAGCTCCCTCGCCACGGAGTTTCCGAGCGTGGTTCCAGCAGGTCATTTCAGCTCATTCCGGCTCGCCAACCCCGCTAAATCAGCCGATTGCAGCCCCTCCAGCCAACCCCTGTCACAGAACCGTCATTCCCCACCCCTAGCGTGCCCTCCCAGTTGCCGGGCCACTGCCTGGCGGATTTCCGGATTCCTGGGGAGGATCACCATGTACCACCGCACAAGCACCGCCGGGCTCGTCGGTTTCACCTTCACCGCGTTGGCGATGGCCATTGCCAGCGAACGACTGAGTGCCGCCGAGCAAGCGGCCGGCGCCACGGAACACGTTGAAGTGGTCGGCCAGGCGGCGAGTATCGACCAGGCCCTCAAGGAACAGCGCAGCGCCGACAGCATCAAGAGCGTGGTGCATGCCGACGGCGTGGCGCAGTTGCCGGATGAAAACGTCGCCGAAGCGGTGCAGCGCCTGCCCGGTGTCAGCGTCGAGCGCGACCAGGGCGAAGGCCGGTTTGTCAGCGTGCGAGGCCTGGGGCCGGACCTCAACAGCGTGACCATCAACGGCACCCTGGTGCCGGCTCCGGAAAGCGAGCGTCGCGCCGTTGCCCTGGATGTGTTGCCCTCGGAACTGGTGCAGTCGTTGTCGGTGATCAAGACCCTGACGCCGGACATGGACGCCAACTCCCTGGGCGGTACGGTGGATGTGAAAAGCCTCTCGGCCTTCGACCACAAGGGGCTGTTCTACACCGGCAGCAGCGAAGCCAGCTATGACAAGAACACCGGCCAGACCAGCCCGAAATTCTCCGGCGCCATCAGCGACCGTTTCAGCCTTGGCGACGGTATCGACAACTTTGGCGTGGCCGCGGCGCTGAGCTGGCAGAAGCGCGACTTCGGTTCGGACAACGTCGAAACCGGCGGTGCCTGGGATTTCGCGCAGGGTTCACGCCTCGAAGAGTTCGAACAGCGCGACTACGACATCCGCCGCGAGCGGGCCGGTGGCGGCTTGAACTTCGACTACAAGCCCGATGACTTCAGCAGCTATTACCTGCGCACGCTGTACAGCCGCTACAAGGACAGCGAAACCCGCAACGCCGCCAGCATCGCCTTTGAAAACCCGCAAGCCGCCGGGCAACTGGGGGACGCCGAGGGCGAGCGCAAGCTCAAGCAACGTGAAGAAACCCAGGAAATCCAATCCTACGTACTCGGTGGCGAGCGCCTGTTCGGTCTCTGGACCCTGAGTGGCCAGGGCGGCTACAGCCAATCCAGCGAAGACAGTCCCGGCCATATTGCCGGGGCTACCTTCGAAGGCATCGATGGTTTCAACAGTGGTTTCTACGACAACGACAAGCCGCGGCCAATCATCGGCTCGGGGTTCTACGATCCGGCCAACTTCAGCCTAGACAAGGTGGACTGGGAAGCGCAGAAGACCACCGACACCGAGAAAAACCTGCGCCTGGACCTGGCTCGGGACTATGACTTCAGCGGCTATGCGTCCCAGGTCAAATTCGGTGGCAAAGTCAGCCGGCGGGACAAGGACAACGACCTGGACGCCTGGGTCTACGAAGATTTCGACGACCTGGGTTTCACCGACGAGCAGCTGAACCTCGGGCAGTTCCAGAAAGGCACCGTGGACTACCGTCTCGGTCGCTTCGGCCCGGGCATCAGCGCCGATGCCATCAAGCAGTTGCTGGGCGGCCTGAACCGCGACGAGTTTTTCGACGAACAAGAATCGCGAGTCAACGACTTCAAGATGAGCGAGGACATCAATGCCGCGTACCTGATGAACACCGTCGACATCGATGATTGGCGCTTCATCGCTGGCATGCGCTACGAAGGTACCGAATTCGAAGCCAAGGGCAGCGGCGCCACTGACGGCGTCTTCACCGATACCGAGACCCGTCGCAAGTATCACCACTGGTTGCCGGGCCTGCACGCGCGCTACCAATTGGACAAGAACACCCAGGTGCGTGCGGCCTGGACCAAGTCCGTGGTGCGTCCAACCTTCGGGCAATTGGCGCCAGGTTTTGTCATCGACGATGACGAGGCCACTTTCGGCAACCCGGAGCTCAAGCCGCTGGAGTCGAGCAACCTGGACCTGGGGATCGAGCATTTCATGGGCCACGCCGGCACGGTCTCGGCCTTCGTGTTCTACAAGGACATCAAGCATTTCGTCTACAACACCGACCTGGCCGGTACGGGCGCCTGGACCGATTTTTCAGAAGCCCACAGCTACGCCAACGGCGACAGCGCCAAGCTGTACGGCCTGGAATTGGCCTACTCGCAAAAATTCGACTGGCTGCCGGCCCCCTGGAACGGGCTGCTGTTGGGGGCCAACACCACCTTCAGCCGTTCGGACGCCGAGATCGAAGGTTTCGACCAGGCCAGCGGTACCCAGCGCAAACGCAGCATCGACCTGCCGAACCAGTCGGACACGGTCGGTAACCTGATGCTGGGTTGGGAAAACGACAAGCTGAGCCTGCGGCTGTCGGCCAACTACAAGTCAGCGTACCTGTTCGAGCTGGCGTCCATCGGCGACCGCGACCATGACCTGCACGTAGACGCCCAGACCTTCGTCGATTTCAGCGCGCGTTACTCGTTGACCAAGAACCTGCAAGTCAGCCTCGAGGCCCAGAACCTCACCGACGAGTCGTATTTCGTCTACACCGGCCACCGCTCCTATAACGGCCAGTACGAAGAGTACGGCCCGACGTACAAGCTGGGGCTGACCTTTACCCATTTCTGAACTGCGATGCCCGTGGCGAGGGAGCTTGCTCCCGCTTGGGTGCGTAGCGCCCACAAAACAGGTCTGCTGCGCAGCCCAACGGGAGCAAGCTCCCTCGCCACGGGAATAGTGAACATGCCATTTCTGAAGTTGGCCCCATGACAAGGATTTTCCCGTTGAACACGATGTTGTCTTTACCCAAGCGCGGCTTGCTGGCGATGCTGATCGGCCTGGCATCGACCGCAGCCCTGGCGGCTTCCCCGACGCCCAAGCTAACGCTGCAAGCCTGGCCTCGATCCCAGGAACTGTCTCTCAATGCCTTGGCATTCCTGCCTGGCGCTGCAACCACCGAACGACTGGCCAGTGCCCGCGAGGGCCTGTTCTTGCTCGATGGCCAAGGGCGCGAACTGACGCGCCTGCAAGGTGCCTTCGACGGCCTCGACAGTCGGCTCCTGGGCGCGAACGTGCTGGTCGCCAGCCTCGACAGCGAGCGCCAGCAAGCCATGGTCGTCAGCCTCGACCCACAAAGCCGTCAGTGGGGCACGCCGCTGTACCTGCCCACGCGAGACTTCCCGGTAAACGGCCTGTGCCTGTACCGCGACGAGGCGAGCAACCTGTTTGTGTTCCTGGTGGGGGAAGAGGGCAAGGGCGAGCAATGGCTGGTGGGCGCCGGCGAAGAGCTGGGCGCGACCGCCCAACGGGTGCGTGGCTTGCCACTGCCGCCGGACGCCAAGACCTGCCAAGTGCAGGACGCCAGCCAGCAATTGTTCGTCAACGAAGAGCGCATAGGCTGGTGGGCCTACCCGGCATCCTCCGAGGCTGAGACCGTGCGGGCGCCCGTGGCGATGGGTGCGCCGTTCGGCGACATCCAGCAGGCGGCCGGCGCCTTGGCGGGATTGCCCGGTGGCGTATTGGGCCTCGATCCGGAGGCTGTGCAGTTGCACCTGTATCAACAGGACGGCAAAGGCTGGACACCCCGCGCCACGCTGTCGCTGCCGGGCCTGAAGGAACCGGAAAGCCTGGCGGCACGCCGGACGAAAACCGGTATCGAGGTGCTGCTGCGCGACGATGACGACGGGCGTCTGTACCAGGGAGAACTCAACTGGCAACCCACGCCCATGCCTTTGCCGCCGGTACTGCCCACGGTGGCTGCCATCGCCCAGAGCGAGCCGGTGGCCCGCCAGGGCGACGCCGCGGATGACCCGGCGATCTGGGTGCATCCGACCACGTCGGGCTTGAGCCGGGTGTTGGGCACCAACAAAAAGCAAGGCTTGCTGGCCTACGACCTGCAAGGAAAGTTGCTGCAGGAGTTGCCGGTCGGGCGCCTGAACAACGTCGATGTGCGGGCGAACTTCAAGTTGGGCACGCAAACCGTCGATCTGGCGGTGGCCAGCAACCGTGATCGCAACAGCTTGAGCCTGTTCAGTATCGACCGCGCCAGTGGCGAGTTGCGCGAAGCGGGGGAGATTGCGACGTCATTGAAGGACATCTACGGCATCTGCCTGTTCCAGCCCGCCGAAGGTGAGCTGTACGCCTTCGCCAACGGCAAGGACGGGCGCTTTGCGCAGTACCGCCTGAGCGCGCCGGACGGCGTGGTGCACGGCCAGTTGGTGCGCCAGTTCAGCGTCGACAGCCAGCCCGAAGGCTGCGTGGCCGATGAGCAGCGCCAGCGCTTGTTTCTCGGTGAGGAGGACGTGGGGGTCTGGGCGATGGATGCCCGGGCCGACCAGCCGGCGACCTTGAGCAGTGTGATCAAGGTTGGCCCGTCGTTGCACGCTGACGTCGAGGGCATGGCCTTGTACCAGGCCAAGGGGCGCGACTACCTGGTGATCTCCAGCCAAGGCAACGACAGCTACCTGGTGCTCGATGCCGAGCCTCCGTTCGCCGTGCGGGGCGCGTTCCGGGTCGGCCTGAATGCGGCTGCGGGCATTGATGGCGCGTCGGAGACCGACGGCCTGGAAGTGACCTCGGTGAACCTCGGCGGGCCCTGGAGCCAGGGCATGTTGGTGGTCCAGGACGGTCGCAAGCGCATGCCCGAACAGACCCAGAACTTCAAGTTCGTGCCCTGGGCCGACGTGGCGAAAGCCCTGCGTCTGCCTTGAGCGGCACTGTCATCAACCGGTCACGAACATTTCATCGAATAGCAGCCAGACAGGAGCTCTACCCATGCAAGCCACTTTGGAACACATGACAATCTGGGGCCTGATCAGTGACGCAAGTCTGCTGGTCAAGGCGGTCATGCTCACCTTGCTGCTGGCCTCGCTATTGAGCTGGTACCTGATCATCCAGCGCAGTGCCGTGCTGCAACGCAACGAGCGCCAGCTCAACGGTTTCATGCAACGTTTTCGCAGTACCCAGGACCTGTTGCCCCTGTACCGGGAACACGCACAGATACGTGAGGACGAGGGCGTCACGCCGATTTTCCAGGCAGGCTTGCTGGCCTTCACTCAGCTTAACCAGCCCTCCTGTACGCCCGAGGTGGTACTCGAAGGCGTCGAGCGTTCGTTGCAGGTAGCGATCAGCGAACAGGAAGTGCACTTGGAGAAAGGTTTGCAGTTTCTCGCGACCGTCGGTTCGGTCAGCCCTTACATCGGCTTGTTCGGCACGGTCTGGGGGATCATGAATGCTTTCCTCGGCCTGTCCCAGGTGCAACAGGCCAGCCTTTCCACCGTGGCACCGGGCATTGCGGAAGCGCTGATCGCCACGGCCATCGGCTTGTTCGCGGCGATCCCGGCGGTGATTGCCTATAACCGTTTTGCCGCGCGCGGCCAGACCCTGCTGACCCGTTACTACGGGTTTGGCAACGAACTGCAGGCGCGTCTGCACCGCAAGCTGCACGGCGCCCCGGTGAACCTGGCCTCGGCCGCTTGAAAGGAGAGGACAGATGCTCGTCAAGCCCCAACGCAAGCACGGTCCCAAGGCCGAAATGAACGTGGTGCCATACATCGACGTGATGTTGGTGCTGCTGGTGATTTTCATGGTCACCGCGCCGATGCTGACCCAGGGTGTGAAGATCGAACTGCCCAAGGTCGCGAGCGAAGCGCTGGCCACCGACAGTCGCCAGCAAATCCTTACTCTGTCGGTAAAGGCCGAAGGCGGTTACTACTGGAACCTGGGCGGTGAGCTGGACACCCGTCACCAGACCGACAGCGCCGTGGACCTGGAGCAGATGCGCGCCAAGGTGGCGCAGGTCGTAGCTGAGCGCAGCGATACCCAGGTGTACATCCGTGCCGATGATCATGCCGATTACGGCCGGGTCGTCGCGGCCATGGCCGCCCTGCAGCAGGGCGGCGTGAGCAACCTGGGGCTGGTGACCGAGGCGCCGCAATGACGGCGATGATCATGCACAGTCCCGCCTTGAGCGTACCCGCGTCGAGCCATCACGGTTTTTGGAGAAACAGCCTGGCGGCGGGATTGGCCGTGGCTCTGCACGCCGCGATAGCCGCGTTGTTGGTGTTGGGGTGGAGCGTGGAGAAGCCCGCCGCCGAAACGCCGCGGGTGTTGCGTACGCAACTGGTGATGCTGCCGGCCGCACCGCTGCCCGAGGCGCCTGCACCGGCGGCTGTCATCCCTGTTGCACCACCCGTGGCCGAGCCCGTACCGCCACCCGCGCAAGCGTCACTTCCTGTCCCCACCAAGCCGCTTGTCGACCCGCGAGCCGAGGCGCAGAAGCTGGAACAGGCGGCGCTGGCCCGCAAACGGGTCGAGGAGCAAAAACGCGAGCTACAGGCCCAACAGCAGCAGCGCGAACGCCTGGAAAGTGAGCGACGCAGGCAAGACGCCGAGCAGCAAGCAGCCGAACAACAGCGCCAGGCCCGACAGGCCCAAGCACTCGCCGAGCAGCGCCAGGCCGAGCAGGCGCGCCAGGCCGCCGCCGACAGCCGCAGCTATCAGCCCCTGAACAAGCAAGCCCCGGACTATCCGCAACGGGCCCTGGACAAGGGCCTGGAGGGCGATTGCACCGTGGAATACAGCGTGATGCCGGACGGGCGGATCGACAGTCCCAAGGTGCTCGACGGCTGCCACCCGCTGTTCATCCGCCCATCCCTGGCCGCCGCCCAGACGTTCCGTTATCAGCCGCGAATCATCGATGGTAAGGCGGTGACGGTGCCGGCGGTGCGCAATACCTTTCATTACCGGATCAAATGAATACAGGCCTGACAGAAAATACCTGTGGGAGCGAGCTTGCTCGCGATAGCGGTGGAGCCGTTGCCATCAGTGTTGACTGGTCTGACGCCATCGCGAGCAAGCTCGCTCCCACAGTGGTTTGTGTGCGGCCACATTGTGGCGCCATCGGCTTTTACTTGCGGTAATGACTCGGCGCCACGCCCACTTCGCGACGGAATACCTGGGAGAAATGACTGGCGCTGCCATAGCCGACCTCCAGGCCGATATCGATGACGCTGCGCTCGGTTTCGATCAGCAGTTGCCGGGCCCGGGCCATTCTCAGCTGGATGAAGTACTGCGAGGGCGAACGCCCGGTGGCGCGCTTGAACAGGCGGCTGAAGTGGTATTCGCTCAGGCCGATGGCCTGGGCCAGGTCACCGAGGTTGAAGGGGGCGGCCAGGTGTTGCTCCATTAACTGGATCACCCGCTTGAGCTTGAAGGCAGGCAGGGCGTTGCGGCCGGACATGTCCTCGGCCCCGGCATCCACATAATGCCGCGCCAGGTGCACCGCCACGCATTGCGCCACGCCCTGGACCAGCAAGGCACTGGTTTCACCGCGTCGGGTCAGCTCTACCCGGATCTGTTCCAGCAAGGCCGAGAGCACTTCATCCCGCCCGCCTGAGACTTCCCGCAGTTGGATCGCGCCGCCGCCAGCTTCGGTGATGGCGCGCTCCAGCAACGCCAGGCCCAAATACACATGCATGACCACGAACGGCTCAGGGCTGGTCACTTGCCAGCGCATTTCATAAGGCACAGGGGAGGTGGTCAGGAAAAAATCCCCGCGGCCCACCGTATTCGCTTCCCACGGCTCGTGGGCGGTGCGCTCCTCGACAATGGCTTGCCCGGACAACACCCAGACCAGCAACGGCTCGGCCACCGCTGGCACGACGATGTGGGCTTCGCAACGCTCACGGACAAAGATCTCCACCAGGATCTCTTTGCTCGATACGCCGTCGGAGGTGGCCAGGCGTTCGCCGCGAATGTGCCCTTGCAGGCCGTTTGCCGATGTTCGTTCGGTGACTTCCATGCTTCGATGGCCTCGATGAAACGGCCGCCAGACTAGACCGGATCGGCGGCGGGACGGTGCTGGCGCAACAGTTCGATCTGCTGGGACGGGATCAACTCGCGCAATGCTTTATAGAGCGCCCGGGTTTCCAGCAGGTTCCAGATGCGCAGCATGGTTTCCAGGGCATCCAGGGGTTTGCTGATGAAGTCCCGGGCGCCGAGTGCCAGGGCCCGCAGGCGGGTGTCGCGGGTCGCGTCGGCGGTCAGGACCAGGATCGGCAAGTAGTCGTTGGCCGGGATGCGCCGGTTCAGTTGTTCCAGCACGGCGAAGCCGTCGAATGCCGGCATGTGCAGGTCGAGGATGACCAGGTCCGGCTCGAAGCTGTTGAACAGGTCGAGCGTACGCAAGGGCTCGGTGCTGCTCAGCACATTGTGCAGCCCTTCGCGGGCCAGCAGTTGCTCCATCAGGTCCAGGTTGGGGCGCTGATCGTCGACGATCAGAATGCGCAAGTCGCGATTCATGCGGGCTCCGGTAGATAGTGCTCGAGGTGGCCGAGAAAGGCCTGGATATGGATAGGTTTGGTCAGGATCGCCGTGGCCCCGGCGTCGCGCAGGGCACGATGGGTCAGGTCGCTGGCATCGGCGGTGATCATCAGTACCGGCGTGGCCGCGGTGGCCGGGGATTGGCGCAGGCGCCGCAAGACTTCCAGGCCTTCCAGGTCCGGTAGGGTGACGTCCAGCAGGATCAGTTGCGGCGAGTGCTGGCGGGCGAGGTCCAGGCCCATCTGACCTTGCATGCTCGATAACAGCTGGATGCCGGGACGGCGTTGCATCAAGGTCTCGATCAACGCCAGGCTCGACAGGTTGTCTTCAATGCAGAGGATTTTGCCGTGGTAATCCACGGGGGCGCGCGTCACGGCCAGGGCGGCGATGGGCGGCAAGTGCGTGCCGATCACCTGGGTGGCGGGCAGTTGCAGGGTAAAACAGCACCCGTGTCCGGGTTCACTGTGGACCTGCAGGTTGCCCTGCATCATCTCCAGCAGGTTCTTGCTCAACGACAAGCCAAGGCCGGTGCCTTCGACCTGCGGATCGGCGCCCAGGCGTTCGAAGGGCTTGAACAGCTGGCCCAGTTGTTCAGGGGCGATGCCATGGCCGGTATCGTGGACGGCGATGCTCACCTGGTGGGCCTGGACGCTCACTTCGATGCGCACCTCGCCGCCGGGCCGGTTGTACTTGATGGCGTTGGACAACAGGTTGAGCAATACCTGCACCAGGCGTTGGCGGTCGGCAAGCACACCGCTGTCGTCGGGCAATGCAGGCAGGTCGATCAAGTGGATCCCGGCGTCGGCGGCCATGGGTGAAACCAGCGTCAAGGCTTCGTGCAGCACCGTCGCCAGGGGGATCGGTTCGATGTTCAGGGGCAGGCGCCCGGCCTCGATCCGGGCGATGTCCAACACCTCGTTGATCAACGCCAGCAAGTGCTGGCCGGCCCGCAGGATGTGGCTGACCTGGGGGCGCTGGCCGGCGGTGGAGTCCATGTCCAGCAGTTGAGCGAAACCCAGGATGGCGTTCAGTGGCGTGCGCAGTTCGTGGCTCATGCGCGAAAGGAATTCGCTCTTGGCCCGGCTGGCGCTTTCCGCTTCTTCGCGGGCGGTGCGCAGGGCGATTTCGGCGGCGCGCCGGTCGGTGATGTCGCGAGTGATCTTGGAGAAGCCGCGCAAGGCACCCGTGCCATCGTATTGGGCAGTGATGACCACGCTGGCCCAGAAACGGCTGCCGTCCTTGCGGCAACGCCAGCCTTCTTCCATGTAGTGGCCGTCGCGGGTGGCTTCGCGCAGGGCCATGTCCGGGTGCGCCGGGCATTCTTCGGGCAAGTAGAACAGGGAGAAGTGCTGGCCAAGGATTTCCTGCTCGGTGTAGCCCTTGATCCGCTGCGCGCCGGCGTTCCAGGTGGTGACATAGCCCTGGGCATCCAGCGCGAAGATCCCGTAGTCCTTCACCCCGTCGATGATCAGCCGCAAGCGCTCCTCGTTATCGCGCAGGGCCCGCTCGCGTTCGGCGAGTAACTGCCCGGCCTCCACCAGCCGCGTGCCGAGCTGGCCGATTTCGTCCTGCTCTGGCGGCTGCGGCAACAACGGTTGGCCCAAGGCCAGGCGCTGGGCGTTGCCTTGCACCTGCTGGACCCGGGCGACGATGCCTTTGGATAGAAACAGCACCGCGACAATGGCCCCCAGCAAGCCGCACACCGCTGCCAGCAACGTGGCGAACAGCAGGCGCATGCGCGTGGCCGAGGCGGCGGCGCTGCGCTCGGCGAGCAGGCCATCCTCGCGTATGCGCATGGCGCTGATCTGCTCGCGCAGCACATCCAGCACCTGCTTGTTTTCGATCAGGATCGCGGTGATGGCCTCGGGATCGTCACGCTTGCCGTTGCGCAAGGCGAGTAATCCGTCGAGTTTGTCGGCGATCAGCGGGGTGATGGTCTTGAGGTGCTCGCGCATCCTGGCATCGCGAATGTTGTGGTCCAGGCGCTGCAACGCCGCATGGATCAGCGGCGTGGCTTGTTCGTAGCTGGGCAGGAAATCTTCGCGCCGGGTCAGCAGGTAACCGCGCACGCTGGCCGCCGCTTCGGCCAGCAAGGTATGGACCGTCTGGATGTCACCCTGGACGAGCAGTACCCGGCGCACATCCTCCTCGGCCCGTGCGGTCTGCCGTTCGGTGATATAGATCAGCACCAGCGACAGCAGCAGGACCACCAGGGGCAGGGAAATCACCACCAGGGCCTTGCCCCGCAACGGCAGGTCCGCCCAGCGGCGGGCGGCGAGAAACCTCATGGCCATTGCCCGGCGGGTTGCGCCACCAGCCCCAGGGCCACGCCGCGCACGGCGGCCTGGGTCCGGTCGGCGGCACCCAGTTTGCCGATGACGCGCTCGACGTGGGCCTTGGCCGTGCCGGGTGCGATGCCCAGCTTTTCACCGATTTCACGATTGCTGAAGCCGCCGGCCACCAGCCCCAATACCTGGCGCTCACGGGCGGTCAGGGCCTGGACCTGGGGAGCGCCACTGGCACCGCGCTCGGTCATGCGGCGCAGCAGGCGCGCACTGACTGAACTGTTCAGCGCCTCGTCGCCCTGGGCGACCCGTTTGAGGGCGTCGAGCACCTCATCGCGGCTGGCATCCTTGAGCAGGTAGCCGACCGCGCCCGCACCGATGGCGGCTTCGAGGTGGTCGGGGCTGTCATCCATGGTGAAGATCACCACTTTGATCCCGGGCTGGCGCTGCTGCAGGATCCGCGCCGCGCCCAGGCCGTTGAGGACAGGCATGCGGATGTCAAGAATCGCGATGTCCGGTTGTAGCCGCTCGCACAGGTCGAGGGCCTCCTGGCCGTCGCGGGCCTGGCCGACGACCTCGAACCCCGGGCTGTCGGCGAGCATGCTGATAAACCCGGTGCGGGTGACTTCATGGTCATCGGCCAGCAGCAGGCGCAAAGGACGGTTCATGGCTGTACTCCAGCGGTGGGTAGCGGCACGCTGGCCAGCAGGCGGGTGCCGCCGCCGGGTTGGCTGCAACAGGCCAGGTGGCCGCCCAGCAGGTTGGCGCGTTCCTGCATGGCGGCCAGCCCCAGGTGGCAACTGCCGTTGGTCTCGATGGGCTGCTCCAGGGCAAAGCCACGGCCATCGTCCTCTACCCGCAGGCTGGCGTGGCCATCTTCCACCGCCAGCCCCAGGCCCACATGACGGGCCTGGGCGTGCTTGAGAATGTTGTTGATGCCTTCCTGGGCAATGCGAAACAGGGCGATCTCGGTGTTGCCCGGCAGGCGCGCGCTGCTGTGTTCGGCCCAGCTCACCGTCAGGCCCGCGTCACGCAGGCGGTCGGCCTCCTTGTCGACGGCTTTGTACAGGCCGAAATCATCCAGCACGTGGGGGCGCAGGCCACCGATCAGTTGCCGGCCCTCGCCGACGCAGCCTTGGGCCAGGTCGAGGATGGCCTGCAACTCGCTCGCCAGCGCCGGCGCCAGCGACGGGCAACGACCGGCGAAGCCCTGCAAGCGCTGGTGCAAACCGGCCAGGTTCTGCGCCAGACCGTCGTGCAGGTCGTAGGCCACGCGCTTGCGTTCGTCTTCCTGGGCGCTGAACAAACGGTGGACCAGCTCGGACATGGTCCGCTCGCGGGCCTGTAGCGCTTCGACCAGGCGGCTGTTCTCCAGGTGCGCCGCTAACAGCGTCGCCAGCAATTGCAGCGACTCGATGTCTTCGTTGTCCGGCGCGCCGAGGGCGACGCTGTTGCCCAGCAACAACGCCCCGAACGTCACGCCATCGGAGGTGCGCAGTGGAATGCGCAAGACCTGGGGCAGGGCGCTGCCGGGGGATTCCAGCCAATTCGGGCCGGGCGTTTGCGGCTGGGCCAGGTTGGCGAGGAAGTCGACCCGTTCCGCGCTCCCGTGGCTGGCGAGGGTGCGCAGCGTGTTGTCCGGCGCCCACTCCAGCAGCAGACCGTGGTCCATCGCCATGAAGGCGCACGCCCGTTGCAGCGCACGCTGACGCATGGCCGGCAGCGGCAACTGCGTCAGCTCGTGGCCGGTGCCCAGCAGCAGCCCCAGGCGCGCGGCACGGCTTTGCGACTGGCGATACTGACTGCGGATGGCCAGGGCACTGCCGGGATCATGGGGCGGGCTTTGCATGGGGAGCTCCAGCATGGAAAAAGATCGGACGGTTCGCGGTGACGCCATTAGACCGTGTCACCGGCACCGGGCCTATCTGCCGAATGGCATAGGCGATTGGCACCGGTTGGCCGATGGCGAGAGCCGGGAAGGTCGGCAAAGTGGGCTCATTGAAACCCAAAGGAGCTTTCCGATGAAAATGAAAACCTGTGCCATCGCTGCTTTTTTCCTGCTGAGTGCGCCGCTTGTCCAGGCTGTCGAGGTCACACCCTACGTGTATCGCACAGTGGCCGAGCAGCCCAAGAACGTGAATGACCGGGAAATCGCTGCCCTGTTCGATCGCTGGAACGCCGCGCTGCAAACCGGTAGCGCCACCGCCGTGACCGGCCTCTATGCACCGGATGCGATTTTGCAACCGACCGTCTCCAACAAGGTGCGCAACACACCGGCGCAGATCCAGGACTACTTCGAGCATTTCCTGGCCGCCAAGCCGGTCGGACAAATCAACTACCGGGAAATCCGTCACCTGGGGCCCGACGCGGCGATGGACAGTGGTGTCTATACCTTCACACTCACCCAGGCCGATGGTTCCAAACGTGAGGTCCAGGCGCGCTACACCTTCCTCTATGAACGCCTCGATGGCCAGTGGAAGATCATCAACCACCACTCTTCGGCCATGCCGGAAGTGCCGAAGACCTTGCACGCCAGTCACTGATCGCACTGCGTGCAAAGACCTGACTGTGGGAGCGAGCTTGCTCGCGATGGCGACCACCCAGCGCCATGGAAGCAAGCTGACCCACCGCTATCGCGAGCAAGCTCGCTCCCACAGGGGAGGGGGCTTGCATCCCGTTTCTAGACTCACTTTGCATAAACAACTTGGATTCCTGCGCGAACATTAATTAGAATCAGTCTCATTTAAGACTTTGCGCAGGCTTCTGGACATGTGTGATGCAGTTACGCCGACGGAGCAATCCCTCCATGCGTTGTACCGTGACCACGGGAGTTGGCTGGAAGGTTGGTTGCGACGGCGCCTGGGCAATGCCTGGGATGCGGCGGACCTGCGCCAGGATACCTTCCTGCGGGTGCTTGCCAGCTCCCAGACCTTGACAGACCTGCAAGAGCCCCGGGCCTATCTGCTGACCGTCGGCAAACGCCTGCTGAGCAATTTCTATACCCGCCGCAATCTGGAACAGGCGTATCTCGACGCTTTGGCGAACCTGCCTGAAGCCTGCGCACCGTCTCCGGAACAGCGTTGGCTGCTGCTGGAAACCCTGCAAGCCCTGGACGAATTGCTGGATGGCCTGCCGCCCTTGGTGCGGCGGGCTTTTTTATGGAGCCAGCTCGAAGGCCTGGGCTATCGCGAGATCGCCGAGCGCCTGCAAGTGTCCGAGCGCACCGTGAAGCGCTACATGGCCCAGGCCTATGAGCATTGCCTGTTGGTGGACTTCTGATGCCTTCGGCGCCATCACCGGAGGCTCGTGAAGCGGCACGGGCGGCTGCCCGTTGGTTGACCCTGATGGAGTTCGACGGGGATGCATTCGACTCGGCGGCCTTGCAACGCTGGCGCGACAGTAGCGCTCACCACGAGGCGGCCTGGCAGAAGGCCCAGCGATTGCGCCAGCGTTTTGCCGGGGTGCCGGCGGCCCTGGGCATGGCAACCCTGGATCGCCCGGCGCTGGCCCGGCGTGCTGTGCTCAAGCGTGCATTGGGCGTCGCCGCGCTGGTCCCGACCGCCTGGCTGCTGGGGCGGGAGCTGCCGCTGGAGGCTTGGCGCGCTGATTTGCACACCGCCACGGGCGAGCAACGGCGCTGGTCGCTGGTCGATGGCAGTGCGCTGCAACTGAACACCGACAGCGCCGTCGACCTGGACTTCAAGGCCCGGCGCCTGGTGCTGCTGCGCGGTGAGATGGCCCTCAAACTCGCTGGGAGCACGCCGCTGTCCGTTCAGTCACCCTATGGGCTCGTCACGATCCATCGTGGCGAAGTCTGCCTGCACTTGGGCGACGGCGACTGCCGGGTGTCGGTGGTCAGCGGTTCGGCGTACCTGCAACCCCTGCGAGGACCAGCGCTGAGTCTGGAAGAGGGCCAGCAGGTCAACGTCCAGGCCTCGGGCGCGGGGCCGGTGCAGGCGTTCGACGTGGCACAGCTGGGCTGGCGTGACGGGGTACTGGTGGCGCAGGACCAGCCGCTGGGGCATTTCCTGCGGGAACTGAGCCGTTATCGCCCCGGCGTGCTGCGCTGGGACGAAACCCTGGAACCGCTGCGAATCACCGGCAGCTTCCGCCTGGACAATACCGATCGAATCCTCGCGCTGCTGGCGGCCAGCCTGCCGCTGGACGTGCATATGCGTACCCGTTACTGGGTCACGTTGACGCTTCGCAAAAATCTGGCTTGAGTCCGGTTAGGCCTGTCCCCTTTTTTTGTCTCGCTTGTCATTCAAGGCAACTGAACAAAAACGAGAGCGCTTTCCAATGTCCGCAGTTGTACCTTTGCGTTTGCGCCCGGCCTTTGCCGGCCGGCGTCCGCTGTTGAACCTGAGCCTCATGCTGAGCCTGGGTGCCAGCCCATTTTTCATGTCATCGAGCCTGGCCGAAGAAGCCGCCCGGCGCAGCTATCAGGTGCCGGCCGGCAGCCTCAGCGCGGCGTTGACCCGGTTTGCCGGGTTGGCGGGGGTCAACCTGTCGGTGGATCCGGCTTTGGTGAGCGGGCGCGACAGCGCCGGGCTTTCGGGGGAGTTCGGGGTGGAAGAGGGGTTTGCCCGGCTGTTGCGGGGTTCGGGCCTGCAGTTGCAGCCGGTGGGAGAGCAGGCCTACATCCTGATGCCGGCGCCAGAAGGCGGCAGCTTGCAACTGGCGCCCACCTCGATTCTCGGCGCTACGGCTTCGGCGGACAGCCCGGTGTATGCCGGCGGCCAGGTGGCACGGCGTGGTTCGCAAGGCCTGCTGGGCTCGCGGGACTTCATGGAAACGCCGTTCAGCATGACCACCTACACCAGCCAGACGGTCAAGGACCAGCAGGCGCGCACCCTGGGCGACCTGATCGCCAGCGACCCCTCGGTCCGCACCACCAACCCGGCGGGCGGACGCTTTGAGCAGTTCACCATCCGCGGTTTCAGCCTGTTCAACAGCGATGTCGCCTACAACGGTCTCTACGGCATCCTGCCGACGTACACGATCGACATGGAGATGGCCGAACGCGTCGACATCCTCAAGGGACCGAGCCAGCTCATCAACGGTATCTCGCCGCGGGGCAGCGTGGGGGGCGGGATCAATGTGGTGCCCAAACGCGCCACCGACAAGCCCATCACCTCGTTCACCGGCAGCTATGCCTCCAATAACCAGCTTGGTGGGGCGGTGGATGTCGGTCGGCGCTTTGGTGAAGAAGACAAGTTCGGTATTCGTTTCAATGGTGTGAAGCAGGCGGGCGACACGGAATGGGATCACCAGAGCGTGGACCGCGAGATGGCGGTGCTGGGCCTGGATTTTCGCGGTGAACGCCTGCGACTCTCGACGGACATCGGCCACACCGAACGCAACACCGACGCGCCCCAGGAACGCGTGCAGGTCGGTGCCAATGCCCAGATCCCCCACGCCAGCGACGTGCGCGACAACTACGCCCAATCGTGGAGCAAGGCGCGCACCCAGGACACCTTCGGCACGGTGAACGCTGAGTTCGATGTCAGCGATTCAGTGATGTTGTATGGCGGTGTCGGCGCGCGCAAAAGCGACCACGACTTCCTTCGGCACAACGTTTCGGTCACCAACGACGCGGGCGACTTCACCGTCCAGCCCCGTGACTTTACCCGGGAGGAAAATGTCCGGACGGCCACGGCCGGAGTGCGCAATTGGTTCCATACCGGTCCGGTGAGCCATGAGGTCAACCTGGCGGCCAGTTATTTCTACATGGACTTCGAAAATGGCGGCGCCCGTTACGCCAACGGTCGCAGCAACCTGTATGACCCGGTACAGACCCCGACGCCGAGCAACCCGACCCGGCAGGACGACAAGGTCTACACCGAGAACCGCTTCAGCGGCGTGGCCTTGTCCGACACCCTGGGGCTGTTCGAGGATCGCTTGCTGCTGACCCTCGGCGCTCGCTGGCAACGGGTGAAGGTTGATGACTGGGCGAATAACGTCAAGGGTGACACCGCCTACGATGAGGAAAAGGTTTCGCCGTCGGGCGGGATCCTGTTCAAGGCGACTGACAAGCTGTCGCTGTATGCCAACTACATGGAAGGCCTGAGCCAGGGCAAGATCGCGCCATCGACGTCGGTGAACGAGGATGAGATTTTCCCGCCGTTCATCAGCCGCCAGGTCGAAGTGGGCGCCAAGTATGACGCAGGCCCATTCGCCGTCACCGCCGCCGTGTTCCGAATCAAGCAGCCCGCCTATGCGACCGACGCCACGACACGTGTCTTCGGCCCGAACGGCAAGCGCGAAAACACTGGCGTGGAGTTGAGTGTGTTCGGCGAGCCGCTGAAGGGCACCCGTCTGCTCGGCGGCGTGATGTTCATCGACAGTGAGCTGACTGACACCACCGACAGCACCTTCGATGGCAACCGCGCACCGGCCACGCCGAAGTACAACGTCAACCTCGGCGCTGAATGGGACGTGCCAACGGTACAGGGCCTGACGCTGACCAGTCGCGGCATCTATTCCAGCTCGCAGTACCTGGACCAGTCCAACACCAAGGAAATCGATGCCTGGACGCGTTTCGACGTAGGCGCTCGCTACGCGTTCAAAGCCGATGAAAAACACATCACTCTGCGGGCCAACATCGAAAACGTGGCCGACAAGCGCTACTGGAGTTCGGCCGGCGCATCGGATGACAGTGAACCGGGCTTGACGTTGTCGACCCCGCGCACCTACCTGCTGTCCGCAACGGTGGATTTCTAGGACGAAGTGCCGCTCCAGGGAAGGAGCGGCCCGGGCTCAGGTATCGCGAAACAGATCGTGGGCATCCAGCAGTCGCCAGGCGATCTCGGGGCGTTTTTCCAGCCCGCGGCGGATGGCGGCGGGAATCGACTGGCGAATCTTGCGGCACAGGCCGGGCTGTTCCTGGAATTCGATGGCGATGCCGCGCATGGTCCGCACTTCGTTGTAGCCGGGCTCGACGCGCAGGCGGATCCCCAGGTTTTCATACAGGCGCTGTTGCAGGCGCTGGAGTTCGTCGAGGCTCTGGATGTTCTCCAGGCGCTCGAGCAGGCGTTTTTCTTCCTGGCGATTCAGGCACAGGATGCGCAGGTCGCTGCCAGGCGCTTGCAACAAGGCATCACGCCCGCAATCGCAGACGCCGGGCGGGCAGGGGGGACGGATCGGGATCGACGCGGTCATGGGCTCCACAAAGTCTGCTGCACAACGAAACAGCGAGCTTATCGCCGGCCCAGGCAATGTGATGCCTGGCGGCATGTGGGTCAAGCCTGTTGGCGGGGCCGCTGGTCTGGCGCGGCTGTTGTACTGTGCGAGCGAGCTCGCTCGCGATAGCGGTGGGTCAGTTTGCACAGCCGTTGGATTTGTTGCCGTCATCGCGAGCAAGCTCGCTCCCACATTTGGATGCCAGCGCCCACAAATACCGTGTCCGACCTCGATCTCCTGTGGGAGCGAGCTCGCTCGCGATAGCGGTGGGTCAGTCGAGAGGGTTACAACCCCAACTCGGACAACCCGGGATGATCATCCGGCCGGCGGCCCAGTGGCCAGTGGAACTTGCGCTCGCTTTCCTTGATCGGCATGTCGTTGATGCAAGCGTAGCGGTTGTACATCAGGCCTTGCTCGTCGAACTCCCAGTTTTCGTTGCCGTAGGAGCGGAACCAGTTGCCCGAGTCGTCGTGCCATTCGTAGGCGTAGCGCACCGCGATGCGGTTATCGGTGAAGGCCCAGAGTTCCTTGATCAGCCGGTAATCCAATTCCTTGGCCCACTTGCGGGTCAGGAACGCCTTGGCTTCTTCGCGGTTGTGCGCGAATTCGGCGCGGTTACGCCATTGGGTGTCCAGCGTGTAGGCCAGGGATACTTTTTGCGGGTCGCGAGAGTTCCAGCCGTCTTCGGCCAGGCGAACTTTCTCGATCGCCGATTCACGGGTGAACGGCGGCAGTGGCGGACGAACTTCAGAAGAGGCAGACATGGCGAATCTCCAATGAGTTGATGAATGAGGCAGGGTTCAACGGTCAGGTGTGTAGCAACATCTTCAGCATGTCCTGGGCGTGGTCAGCCGCGCTGTGGTCGCCCATGACCAGCGCCACGGTAATGGCGCCGTCGATCAGAATCAGTAGCTGGCGGGCCAGGGCGTCCGGATTTTCGACGCCTTGTTCGACGCACAGCCGAGTCACGTAATCGAGCAACTTCTGTTTGTGCATCTTCGCCACCTGGCGGACCGGATCCTGTGGATCGCCGGTTTCGCCGCTGGTGTTGATGAAGGCACAGCCGCGAAAACCTTCGCTGTCGAACCAGCCCTTGAGCACGGTGAACAAATTGAACAGCCGCGCCGTCGGCGTGGGTGCCTTGTCCACTTCGCTGCTGAACCAGTGCATCCAACGCTCGTCCCTCCGCTTGAGTGCGGCCACGATCAGGTCGTCCTTGTTGGCGAAGTAGCGATAGACACTTTTCCTGGAGACGCCGGCGGTTTTCACCAGAAGGTCCATGCCGGTGGCGGCGATGCCACTTCTATAGATCAACTTTTCGGCGACATCGAGGATGATGTCTCGTGTTTCATTACCAGTGATTTCGTTCATGGAACAAAAGTAGAATGATCGTTCTCCTTGGTCAAGTTGTTTTTTTCTTGACGACAGGAAGACCCGAACCCATCCATGGTGTAAGCTCGTCCGTTCTTCGGAATCGACCTTTTTGCGAGCCCTATGCCGTCGCTCTTCAAACGCTCCCTGCTGCCCAAGCTGCGCAGCTTTGCACTGACCGCCGATGCGGTGACCATCCTCGATGGCGCTGCCCAATTCCGCCGTTGCCTGCTGGAGAAAATCGCCCAGGCCACCCAGCGCATCTACATCGTCGCCCTGTACTTGCAACAGGACGAGGCCGGCCAGGAAATTCTCGATGCCCTGCATGCCGCCAAAGCGGCGCGTCCGGAACTGGACGTGGTCGTGGTCGTGGACTGGTTGCGGGCCCAGCGTGGGCTGATTGGCGCCAAGAAGCAGCCGGGCAACTCGGCGTGGTACCAGGAACAGACCCGCACCCATGCCAGCGAAGTGCCGATCTACGGCGTGCCGGTGCAGACCCGCGAACTGTTCGGCGTGTTGCATTTGAAAGGTTTCGTCATCGATGACTGTGTGCTTTACAGCGGCGCCAGCCTGAATAACGTCTACCTGCACAAGTTCGACAAATACCGCTACGACCGCTATCACCTGCTGCTGAACACGGCACTGGCCGACTCGATGCATCACCTGGTGCAGCATGGCCTGATCACCTCCAGGGCCGTGCATCGCCTGGACCTGCCGAACCTGCCCAGCACCCGCAGTTTGCGCAAGGACATCGGTGACTTGCGCAGCCGTCTCAAATACGCGACCTATGACACCAGCGTCGGCAGCCTCGACAAGAGTGGCCTGTCGGTGAGCCCGTTGCTGGGCGTGGGCAAGAACAACCCCCTGAGCCGGGTGATCGGTGAACTGATCGCCAGCAGCCGCCAGCAACTGACCATCTGTACCCCGTATTTCAACCTGCCCCTGGCCGTGACCCGGGAGCTCAACCGCGCCCTGGCCCGCGGGGTCAAGATCGACATCATCGTCGGCGACAAGACCGCCAACGACTTCTACATTCCGCCAAGCGAACCGTTCAAGATCATCGCGGCACTGCCATACCTCTACGAAATCAGCCTGCGACGCTTCGCCAAACGGCATCAGCATGCGATCGACAGCGGTCAATTGAACCTGCACCTGTGGCGTGACGGGGACAACACCTATCACCTCAAGGGCATGTGGGTCGACGAGCGCTACACCTTGCTGACCGGCAACAACCTCAACCCGCGGGCCTTTCGCCTGGACCTGGAAAACGCGCTGTTGCTGGACGACCCCAAGGGCGAGCTGCTGGCGCCGCGCCAGGCCGAGCTTGAGCGGATCTACCGCCACACCCGTCGGATCGAACGTTACCTGGACCTGGAAACCCTGCCGGATTACCCCGAGGCCGTGGCCAGGTTCCTGAAGCGAGTCAGCCGGGTACGGATAGAACGGCTGCTTTACCGGATCCTGTGAACACCCGCGCCATGTCAGAAAAAGACACCATCTCCATCCACCTGGTGCGTGAGGCGTTGCTGCAAAGCTGCGCACCCGGGGCGGCCACCGAGGAGGTCCTGAGTCAGGTCGGCATAGACCCGGCGCTACTTGACGATCCCCTGGCGCGGGTCCCGGCCCATGCCTATGCGCGGCTCTGGCGCTTGCTGGCCCAGCGCCTGGATGACGAGTTTTTCGGCATGGACCCGCGCAAGCTCAAGTCCGGCAGCCTGGCGTTTCTCTGTCAGTGCGCCATGGCCCAGCCCACGCTGGCGAGCGGCTTGACGGCGGGGCTGGGGTTTCTGTCGCTGATGCTCGAACACCTGCCGGCCCAGTGGGCGCGCCAGCAAAGCCTGGCGGAGATCGTGCTGCTGGAAGACGACCAGGCGCCGCGCCGGGCCTTTACCTACTTCACTTACTGGATGATCGTCCATGGCGTCGCCTGCTGGTTGGCCGGGCGGCGCATTCCCATCCTGTCTGTCGAACTGCGCTGCCCGGCGCCGGATTTCTGCGACGACTACCGGGTGATGTTCTCCCAGAACCTGCGCTTTGGCCGGCCGCGCACCCGGATGATTTTCGCCGCCGAATGCCTCGACCTGCCCATCCGGCGCAACGCTGACGAGCTCAAGCGCTTCCTGGCCCGGGCCCCGGCCAACATCCTGGTCAAATACCGCGACCCGCAAAGCCTGGCCAGCCGTATCCGGCACGACCTGCGGCAACTGCCCGCCGAACGGTGGCCGGAAACCGAGGCCCTGGCCCAGCAGCTGTGCGTGTCCGCCTCGACCCTGCGCCGACGCCTGGCGGAGGAGGGCCAGACTTACCAAGGCCTCAAGGACAGCGTGCGCAAGGATCTGGCGATCACCTGGCTGGCCGAGCCGTCCATCAGTTTCGTCGAAATCGCCTCGCGCCTGGGGTTTGCCGATGCCAGTTCCTTCTACAAGGCGTTTCGCAAATGGTCCGGGTCCAACCCGGGGCATTATCGCAGCCTGATTCTCAACGACCCTGATTGATCCATCGGGTGGTCTCCAATCTTGTGCCTACCCAAGCCCCCTGTGGGAGCGAGCTTGCTCGCGATAGCGGTGGTTCAGTCGCCTCGTCATTGACTGCCATACCCTCATCGCGAGCAAGCTCGCTCCCACAGGGACTTTCACCTGGCAAGCTGGCACGCTCATAAAACCGTCATTTTTCTTTGATACAAGCCTGTGCAGGCGCCGGAAAAGCCGGGCCATCTATCAGGGTAATGTATGCAAGTGACCGTTTTGGGCTGCGTATGAGCGTACTGGTCACCGGTGCTGCTGGGTTCATCGGGTTTCATACCGCCAGGCGGTTGTGCAGCGAGGGCCATCAGGTCATCGGCATCGACAACCTCAACAGCTACTACAGCGTCGAGTTGAAGCAGGCTCGGCTGGCGTTGTTGGCCAAATACCCCAACTTCCGCTTCCTGCGGCTGGACGTGGCCGACAAGCAGGCGCTGCTGGATGTATTTGCGAAAACCCCATTCGAGTATGTCGTCCACTTGGCGGCTCAGGCTGGCGTGCGCTATTCCATCGATAATCCCGACCTGTATGCGCAAAGCAACCTGGTGGGGTTCCTCAACGTGTTGGAAGCCTGCCGTGCCCACCGGCCGGCGCACCTGGTGTTCGCCTCGAGCAGCTCGGTGTATGGCTTTAACGACCGCCTGCCATATGCCACCACCGATCCGGTGGATCAGCCCGTGTCTTTTTATGCGGCGACCAAGCGCGCCAATGAGCTGATGGCCCACGCTTACTCGCATCTCTACGGCATTCCCACCACCGGCCTGCGGTTTTTCACCGTGTATGGACCGTGGGGGCGGCCCGACATGGCGCCGTTTAAATTCACCGACGCCATCCTCAACGGTCGCGCCATTGATCTCTACAACGATGGTGCGATGTCGCGGGACTTCACCTACATCGACGACATCGTCGAAGGCCTGGTGCGGTTGTTGCCGCGGCCGCCGGCCAATGAAGCAGGCGTGCGCCACAAGCTCTACAACATCGGCTTCGGTGCTCCGGTGAAGCTCTTGCAGTTTGTCGAGTGCCTGGAAGAGGCCCTGGGCATTCCCGCGATCAAGCATTTCTTGCCGTTGCAACAGGGTGACGTGGTTGACACGTGGGCGGACACGCGGGAGCTGGAAGAACACATCGGGTTTCGCCCGCAGGTCGCGGTGCCCGTCGGCGTGCAGTCGTTTGTCGATTGGTACCGCGCGTATTACCGCGTTTAACCCCTCAGCTTTTTACTGGAGCGTCATGCACGAAACCCTTTATGTGTCGGTCCTGATTCCGGCAAAGAATGAAGCCGGCAACCTCATTCCACTGTTGGAAGAAGTGCGGGCGGCGCTGGTGGACGAGGCCTTCGAAGTCATCGTGGTCGACGATGGCAGCACTGACGCCACCGCTGCTGAACTGCGGGCGTTGCAAGGCAGTGGCTATCGCCAGTTGCGGGTGCTCAGCCATGCCCGTTCCGTCGGGCAGAGCACGTCGATCTACCACGCCGCTGAAGTGGCCCGCGGGCATTGGCTGGCAACCCTCGATGGCGACGGGCAGAACGACCCGGCCGACCTGCCAAAGATGCTCGACCTGGTGCGCGGTTCGGAGGGGACGCCCGCCGGTGTCAAGCTGGTGGCGGGGCATCGCGTCAACCGCCGGGACACGGCGAGCAAGCGCTGGGCCTCGCGGTTCGCCAACAAACTGCGGGCCAGTCTGCTCAAGGACCAGACGCCCGATACCGGTTGCGGCATCAAGTTGATCGAGCGCAAGGCGTTTCTGCGCCTGCCGTATTTCGATCATATGCATCGCTTCATTCCGGCGCTGATCCGTCGGCACAACGGCCGGATGCTGGTTCACCCGGTGAATCACCGTGAGCGCGGGGCCGGGGTGTCCAACTACGGCAACCTCGACCGGGCGCTGGTGGGCATTGTCGATCTATTCGGGGTGTGGTGGTTGATAAGACGCACCCGCCTGGATATCAACGCACAAGAAACCGAGGTGTGACATGGGCAGAGAATCGATATGGCTGGCCGTTGGCTTCGGCGGCCAGTTGGCCTTCACCGGGCGTTTTGCCCTGCAATGGCTGTACAGCGAGTACAAGAAGCGCAGCGTGATTCCCGTGGGTTTCTGGTACTTGAGCATCATCGGTAGCGCGCTGTTGCTGGCCTACGCCATCTACCGTGAAGACCCGGTGTTCATTGTCGGCCAGTCCTTCGGCTTCATCGTTTACCTGCGCAATTTGCAGTTGATCGCCAAGCATCACGAGCAGGAAAACCGCGAACTGGCCGAGAAGGGCTGAGACGGTGCGGATGCGATTGTCTTCCTCGCGACTGGAGCTTCTGGCGCTTGTGGCATTGGCCTTGATCATGGTGGGCGCCGGCCTGGGTTGGCGCCAACCGATGAACGTCGATGAAGAGCGCTTCCTCGGCGTTGCCCTGGAGATGCTGCAGAACGGCTCATGGTTCATTCCCCATCGCGCTGGGGAAATCTACGCCGACAAGCCGCCGTTGTTCATGTGGGCGGTGGCCTCTTTCGTGCAATTGACCCACCTGCCGAAAGTCGCCCTGTACCTGCCCGCGCTGTTGGCCGGTGCCGTCACCACGGCATGCCTGTATGACCTGGGCCGGCGCTTGTGGGGGCGACGCGTGGGGGGGATCGCCGCGCTTCTGTTTCTCGCCACCTACCAGACCTACAGCATCCTGCGCACCGGGCAGATCGATGGTTTTCTTGCACTCTGGACCATCCTGGGGATCTATGGCTTGTGCCGGCATTTGATGCTCGGCCCGGCGTGGCGCTGGTATTACGTGGCCTGTGCGGCGATGGGGCTGGGGGTCATCAGCAAAGGCGTGGGGTTTCTGCCGGTGTTGATGCTGATTCCCTACGCCTATGGGGTGCGTCGAGGGTGGAAAGGCCTGGTGTCCATGCCGGGCAAGGCGGGGGCCTGGTGGCTGGGGCTGGTTGTGGCGCTGGCAGCCATCGCGCTGTGGCTTGGGCCGTTGCTGCTGATCGTGTGGCAGGGCAGCCCCGACAGCCTGGCGTACGCCCAGGAAATCCTGCTCAAGCAGACGGCGGGGCGTTATGCCAATGCCTGGGAGCACCGCGAACCCTTCTGGTATTTCTTCGTCCAGGTGATTCCGAAATACTGGCTGCCGATCTTTTTCATGCTGCCATGGCTGGTGCCGGCCTGGCGCAGGCAGTTGCTCAAGCAGGATGGTCGCGTGCTGGTGCTGCTGGGGTGGGTGGTGCTGGTGCTGTTGTTCTTCAGCCTGAGCAGTGGCAAGCGCAAGCTGTATATCTTTCCCGCGTTGCCGGCCTTGATCCTGCTGGTGGCGCCGCTTGTGCCGTGGCTGCTGCACCGCTGGTTCAGCCGGCGTCCGAGGGGCAGGGGGGTATTCGCCGGGTTGACGGTGGTGTGGTTGTGCGCCTGGTTTGTGCGCGGCTTCATCGAGCCCTACAGGGAAGGCATCAACCCCCACCAGACCTTGATGCGTGATGTCGCGGGGCTGACTTCAAATGCCGAGTTGGTGCTCGTCGGGTGGCGCGAAGGCCATTGGTTGTTCGCCCAGCAGCCCATCGTGCATTTTGGCTTTCATGACCGCCAGTCCCTGGAACGATCCGCCACCTGGCTACGCGGCCACCCGCAGGCCTTTGCCTTGGTGCCCGCGCGGGACCTGGCGCGCTGCTACGACCTGCAAAAGGCGCGCCGGGTCGGCGATACCTCGCGGGCCGAGTGGTTCCTGGTGGGGCCTGACGCGGACAACCAGCGCTGCCAGTCCCCGGCGCCGGAGAAGGTTTATTCATTTGCCTGGAAGCAGCCCTTGTAGCGCCCGGAACGCCGTTATCGCGAGCAAGCTCGCTCCCACATAGGGGCTTGGGCGGTCACAGAATCGAGGCCCATCTCACATTCCCTGTGGGAGCGAGCTTGCTCGCGATAACGGTCTGACCGACAACACATCCCTCGAACCATGGCCAAACCAGTCAAGCAACTTGATGGCTTTGACCATTGCCGCCATCGCCCTTCGGCGCGAGTATTTGCCTGCTCTTCACGGTTCCCCCAGCCAATAAAAAGTACAGAGGGATTCTGGTCATGCGCGATTATTCGTCCGCCACGTCACAGTTCGATTACCAGCACACCGTCAACGCCGCGCTGCACGGCTCGCTCGAGGCGCTCAATGCCTGTGTCGAGTGTTGCGACCGGCATGCATTGCCGGGTCGCATCGCCTTGTTCTGGGAGGGCCGTGACGGCAGCGAAGCCACCTGGACTTACCGCGACCTGCAGGACAATGCCGCACGGTTCGCCAACTTCCTGCGTGCCCAAGGCGTCGGCAAGGGCGACAAAGTGGCCGGCCTGCTGCCGCGCACTGCGGAACTCTTGATCGTCGTACTCGCCACCTGGCGTATCGGTGCGGTGTATCAACCGCTGTTCACCGCGTTCGGGCCCAAGGCCATCGAGCACCGCCTCGGCAGCTCGGGCGCGCGGATCGTCGTGACCGACGCCGTCAACCGTCCCAAGCTCAATGAAGTCGCCGGTTGCCCCACCATCGTCACGGTCGGCGGCGAAAAGGGCCAAGGCATCGTGCGGGGCGACTACAGTTTCTGGGCCGAAGTGGCGAACCAGTCCAGCCAGTGCGAACCGCTGATGCTCACTGGCGAAGATCCGTTTTTACTGATGTTCACCTCCGGCACCACGGGACCCGCCAAGGCGCTGTCGGTGCCGCTCAAGGCCATCGTGGCGTTCCAGAGCTACACCCGTGACGCGGTGGACCTGCGCCCTGAAGACGCCTTCTGGAACGTCGCCGACCCCGGTTGGGCCTACGGCATTTATTTTGGCGTGACCGGGCCGCTGGCCATGGGGCATCCGATTACCTTCTACGATGGCCCGTTCACCCTGGAAAGCACCTGCCGGATCATCAACAAATACGGCATCACCAACCTGACCGGCTCGCCCACGGCCTATCGCCTGTTGATCGCCGGGGGCGAGCAGTTTGCCCGCTCGATCAAGGGCAAGCTGCGCATCGTCAGCAGCGCTGGTGAGCCATTGAACCCAGAGGTGATCCGTTGGTTCGCCGACAACTTGAACGTAGTGATCCACGACCATTACGGCCAGACCGAACTGGGCATGGTGCTGTGCAACCACCACGGGCTGGAACACCCGGTGCACCTGGGCGCGGCCGGTTTCGCCTCGCCGGGCCACCGGATCGTGGTGTTGGATGAAGAGCAACGCGAGCTGGGCGTGGGCCAGCCGGGCATTCTCGCGGTGGACCGCAGCCAGTCGCCCATGTGCTGGTTCGCCGGTTACGAAGGCGCGCCGACCAAGTCCTTCGTTGGCGACTACTACTTGAGCGGCGACACCGTGGAGCTGAATCCGGATGGCAGCATCAGCTTCGTCGGCCGCAGCGACGACGTGATCACCACTTCCGGCTACCGGGTCGGTCCGTTCGACGTGGAAAGCGCGCTGATCGAACACCCGGCCGTGGTGGAAGCGGCGGTGATCGGCAAGCCTGATCCGGAGCGTACCGAGTTGGTGAAGGCCTTCGTGGTGCTCAGCAGCCAATATCGCGCCTCACCGGAGCTGGCCGAGGAATTGCGCCTGCATGTGCGCAAGCGCCTGGCGGCCCATGCCTATCCCCGTGAAATCGAGTTTGTCAGCGACTTGCCGAAAACCCCAAGTGGCAAGTTGCAGCGCTTTATCTTGCGCAACCAGGAAATCGCCAAGGCTCAAGAGGCTGCGGCGCAGAACGTTTCAGCTTGACCCCAAGGAAACCATGATGCAGATCGACAACAAGATTTTCCTCGTCAGCGGCGGTGCTTCCGGCCTCGGCGCGGCCACTGCTGACATGCTGGTCAAGGCCGGCGCCAAGGTGATGCTGGTGGACCTCAACGCCGACGCCGTGGCCGCCCAGGCGCAAAAGCTGGGTTGCCAGAGCGTGGTGGCCGATATCAGCAACGAAGCGGCGGCTGAAGCGGCAGTCAAGGCCACGGTCACGGCTTTCGGGGGTCTGAATGGCCTGGTGAATTGCGCCGGTATCGTGCGCGGCGAGAAAATTCTCGGCAAGAACGGCCCCCATGGGCTGGACAGCTTCAGCCAGGTGATCAACGTCAACCTGATCGGCAGCTTCAACTTGCTGCGCCTGGCGGCTGCGGCCATTGCCGAAACCGAGGCCAACGCCGACGGCGAACGTGGCGTAATCATCAATACAGCTTCGGTAGCGGCCTTCGACGGCCAGATCGGCCAAGCCGCCTACGCGGCCTCCAAAGGCGCCATCGCCAGCCTCACGTTGCCGGCCGCCCGTGAGCTGGCGCGTTTCGGTATCCGGGTGATGACCATTGCTCCGGGGATTTTCGAAACCCCGATGATGGCCGGCATGACGCCCGAGGTGCGTGATTCCCTGGCTGCCGGCGTACCGTTTCCACCGCGTCTTGGGAAACCTTCCGAGTACGCGGCGCTGGTCAGGCATATCATTGAGAACAGCATGCTCAACGGCGAGGTGATCCGTCTCGACGGCGCCTTGCGCATGGCAGCCAAATAAGCAAGGAGGATTCATGATGTCCAACGATCCTATTGTCATCGTCAGCGCGGTCCGTACCCCCATGGGCGGTTTCCAGGGCGAACTGAAAAGCCTCACCGCCCCACAACTCGGTGCCGCCGCTATCAAGGCCGCCGTGGAGCGGGCCGGTATCGCGCCGGGTGCGGTTGAAGAAGTGCTGTTCGGTTGCGTGCTCGCCGCTGGCCAGGGCCAGGCGCCGGCACGTCAGGCCGCTCTGGGCGCCGGGCTCGACAAGTCGACCCGCTGCACCACACTCAACAAGATGTGCGGTTCGGGCATGGAAGCGGCGATCCTGGCCCATGACATGCTCATCGCCGGCAGTGCCGAGGTGGTGGTGGCCGGCGGCATGGAGAGCATGTCCAACGCCCCGTACCTGCTGGACCGCGCCCGCGGCGGTTACCGCATGGGCCATGGCCGGGTGCTTGACCACATGTTTCTCGATGGCCTGGAAGACGCCTACGACAAAGGTCGGCTGATGGGCACCTTCGCCGAAGATTGCGCCGAGGCCAATGGCCTGGGTCGCGAGGCCCAGGACGCCTTCGCCATTGCGTCCACCACCCGCGCCCAGCAGGCGATCGAGGACGGCAGTTTCGACGCCGAGATCGTGCCGTTGCAGGTCATGGTCGGCAAGGAACAAGTGACCATTCGCCACGACGAGCAGCCACCCAAAGCGCGGATCGACAAGATCGCCTCGCTCAAGCCGGCGTTCCGCGAGGGCGGCACGGTGACGGCGGCCAACTCCAGCTCCATTTCCGATGGCGCCGCTGCCCTGGTGCTGATGCGCCAGAGCCAAGCGGTGCAGCGCGGGCTCAAGCCTTTGGCGGTGATCCACGGTCATGCCGCGTTTGCCGATACCCCGAGCCTGTTTCCCACCGCGCCGATTGGTGCCGTGAAGAAACTGATGCAAAAGACCGGTTGGTCGCTGGACCAAGTCGACCTGTTCGAAGTCAACGAAGCCTTTGCCGTGGTAGGGCTGGTGACCATGGACAAACTGGAAATCGCCCATGACAAGGTCAACGTTCACGGCGGCGCCTGTGCGCTGGGCCACCCGATTGGCGCGTCTGGCGCGCGGATCCTGGTGACCCTGCTGTCGGCCCTGCGCCAGAAAGGCTTGAAGCGCGGCGTCGCGGCCATTTGCATCGGCGGCGGCGAAGCCACGGCCATGGCCGTTGAATGCCTGTATTAAGGAATCACCATGCTCCCGACTGAAGAACAGACCCAGATCCGCGACATGGCCCGGCAGTTCGCCCAGGACCGCCTGAAACCGTTCGCCGCCGAATGGGATCGCGAGCACCGTTTCCCCCGGGAAGCCATCGCTGAAATGGCCGAGCTGGGCTTTTTCGGCATGCTGGTGCCGGAGCAGTGGGGCGGCTGTGACACCGGTTACCTGGCCTATGCGATGACCCTGGAGGAAATCGCCGCTGGCGACGGCGCCTGCTCGACCATCATGAGCGTGCACAACTCGGTCGGCTGCGTGCCGATCCTCAAGTTCGGCGACGAAGAGCAGAAGGCGAAATTCCTCGCCCCCCTGGCCAGCGGCGCAATGCTCGGCGCGTTTGCCCTGACCGAACCCCAGGCCGGTTCGGACGCCAGCAGCCTGAAGACGCGGGCGCGTTTGGAGGGCGATCATTACGTGCTCAACGGTTGCAAGCAGTTCATCACCTCCGGGCAGAACGCCGGGGTGGTCATTGTGTTTGCGGTGACCGATCCGAGCGCTGGCAAGCGTGGCATCAGTGCGTTCATCGTGCCGACCGATTCGCCAGGCTACAGCGTGGCGCGGGTCGAAGATAAACTCGGCCAGCATGCGTCCGACACCTGCCAGATCCTTTTCGAGGAGGTGAAGGTGCCGGTGGGCAATCGCCTGGGCGAGGAGGGTGAGGGCTACAAGATCGCCCTGGCGAACCTGGAAGGTGGACGGGTGGGCATCGCGGCGCAAGCGGTGGGCATGGCCCGCGCCGCGTTCGAAGCGGCCCGGGACTATGCCCGGGAGCGCTCCAGTTTCGGCAAGCCGATCATCGAGCACCAGGCCGTGGCGTTCCGCCTGGCCGACATGGCGACCCAGATCGCCGTGGCCCGGCAAATGGTGCACTACGCCGCCGCCCTGCGGGACAGCGGCCAACCGGCGCTGGTGGAGGCGTCCATGGCCAAGCTGTTCGCTTCGGAAATGGCTGAAAAAGTCTGCTCCATGGCGTTGCAAACCCTGGGCGGTTACGGTTACCTCAACGACTTCCCGCTGGAGCGCATCTACCGCGACGTGCGGGTCTGCCAGATCTACGAAGGCACCAGCGACATTCAGCGCATGGTCATTTCGCGCAATCTTTGAACAGGAGTCCTGCATGAGCTATGAAACGATTTTATTGGAGATCAAGGACCGCGTCGGCCTGATCACCCTCAACCGTCCCCAGGCCTTGAACGCCTTGAATGCGCAGATCGTCAGCGAGCTGAACCAGGCGCTGGATAGCCTGGAGGCGGATCCGAAGATCGGCTGCATCGTGCTGACAGGCTCGAAAAAAGCCTTTGCCGCCGGTGCCGACATCAAGGAAATGGCCGAGCTGACCTACCCGCAGATCTACCTGGACGACCTGTTCAGCGACAGCGACCGCGTGGCCAACCGTCGCAAGCCGATCATCGCGGCGGTGAACGGTTTTGCCTTGGGCGGTGGCTGCGAGCTGGCGTTGATGTGCGACTTCATCCTGGCCGGCGACAATGCCAAGTTCGGCCAGCCGGAAATCAACCTCGGCGTGCTGCCGGGCATGGGCGGCACCCAGCGCCTGACCCGGGCGGTGGGCAAGGCCAAGGCCATGGAAATGTGCCTGACCGGGCGTTTCATCGACGCGGTAGAAGCCGAGCGCTGCGGCATCGTCGCGCGGATCGTGCCGGCCGATGAACTGCTGGACGATGCGCTGAAAACCGCAGCGTTGATCGCCTCCAAGTCGGTGCCCATCAGCATGATGGTCAAGGAAAGCGTCAACCGCGCGTTTGAAGTCAGCCTGTCCGAAGGCGTACGTTTCGAGCGCCGGGTATTCCACGCGGCGTTCGCGACGCAGGATCAGAAAGAAGGCATGGCGGCATTCGTGGCCAAGCGTGCGGCGGAGTTTCAGGACAAGTAAGGCGGCGTTCCGACTGACGCCATCGCGAGCAAGCTCGCTCCCACAGTGGATTTGGGGTGTATGCATCATCTGTGTACGCCATCAAACCCTGTGGGAGCGGGCTTGCCCGCGAAGGCGTCGGCACATCCAGCATGGAAGTGACTGACCCACCGCTTTCGCGAGCAAGCTCGCTCCCACAGTGGATTTGGGGTGTACGCGTCATCTGTGTACACCATCAAACCCTGTGGGAGCGAGCTTGCTCGCGATGCTTTTCCTACTGTTACACCAGATAGTGCTTGAGTTCCCGGGCGATGACCATCCGCTGTATCTCGCTCGACCCTTCATAGATCTGGGTGATCCGCGCATCGCGGTAATAGCGTTCTACCGGGTAATCCTCGAGGTACCCGTACCCACCGTGAATCTGTATGGCCGAGGAGCAGACTTTCTCGGCCATTTCCGAGGCAAACAGCTTGGCCTGGGAGGCTTCCGACAGGCATGGCTTGCCGGCGCTGCGCAGGCGGGCGGCGTGGAGGATGAGCAGGCGGGTGGCGTTGATGCGGGTGTGCATGTCGGCCAGCAGGTTGGCGATGCTCTGGTGCTCGATGATCGGCTTGTCGAACTGGACGCGATCGCGCGCGTAGGCCAGTGCCGCTTCGAATGCCGCGCGGGCAATACCCAAGGCTTGCGCCGCGATGCCGATGCGACCGCCTTCCAGGTTGGACAAAGCAATGGCCAAGCCTTTGCCACGCGCGCCCAGCAGGTTGGCCTCGGGGATGGTGCAATTGCTCAAGGTGACCGCGCAGGTGTCCGAAGCGCGGATGCCCATCTTGTGTTCGGTGCGATCGACGATGAACCCGGGCGTATCCGTGGGCACCAGGAACGCCGAAATGCCTTTTTTGCCCAGCTCCGGATCCGTCACCGCAAACACGATGGCCAGTTTCGCCCGCTTGCCGTTGCTGACGAACTGCTTGGCGCCGTTGATGACCCACTGGCCATCGCGCAGTTCGGCCCGGGTGCGCAGATTGTGGGCTTCGGAACCGGCCTGGGGCTCGGTCAGGCAGAAGCAGCCAATGGCCTGGCCGCTGGCGAGCTCGGCCAGCCAGGTCTGTTTCTGTTCATCGGTGCCAAAATTCAGGACCGGCCCGCAACCCACCGAGTTGTGGATGCTCATCAGCGCCCCGGTGGCACCGTCACCCGCGGAGATTTCCTCCACCGCCAGGGCATAGGCCACGTAATCGACGTAGGTGCCGCCCCATTCTTCCGGTACCACCATCCCCAACAGGCCCAGTTCACCCATCTTTGCCACCAGGCCGTCGTCAATCCAGCCGGCCTTTTCCCACGCCTGGGCATGGGGGGCGATTTCACCACGGGCGAAGTCCCGGGCCATGTCGCGGATCATCACTTGTTCTTCGGTCAGTTCGAGGTCGTGCATGGCTCAGTTCCCGTGGTCGTCGAAGCCGTCGAAGAAACTCGCCACATGGTCGGCGTCCAGCGCCTCCAGGGTCGGCGGGTTCCAGCGCGGGTTCTTGTCTTTGTCGATCAGCAAGGCGCGCACGCCTTCGATCAGGTCACCGCGTTCGAACCATTGCCGGTCCAGATGCAGTTCCAGGGCAAAACAGTCTTCCAGGCTCAAATGCCGACCGCGCCGCAGCATTTCCAGGGTCACGGCCATGGCCAGGGGCGAGCGGCTATCCAGCACGTCGGCGGTCTTCAGCGCCCATTCGTGGCTGTTGACGACGGTGACCTGGCGCAACTGCTCGACCATGCTTGGCACATCGGGCAGGGCAAAGAAATGGTCAATGGCCGGCCGCAAATCGGCCAGGGGGGGCGCAGGGAGTTGTTGCTGGCCGAGTTTGGCCAGCAGGCTTTGCAGGTCCTTGAGCGGCGCGTCGTGCCATTCCAGCCTATCGAGGCGCTCATCGAGCTGTTTGAGTCTGCGGCTGTCGAGATACCAGTCGGCCAACCCACAGTACAGCGCGTCGGCGGCACGAATCTGTACGCCGCTGACCCCCAGGTAGATCCCCAGCTCACCAGGAATGCGCGGCAGGAAATAACTGCCACCCACGTCCGGGAAATAACCGATGGCGACTTCCGGCATACCCAGGCGACTGCGTTCAGTCACGATCCGCAGGTCGGCGCCTTGCACCAGGCCCATGCCACCGCCCAGCACGAAGCCGTCCATCAAGGCGAGGACCGGTTTGCGGTAATGGTGGATCGTCAGGTCGAGGGCGTACTCCTCGACGAAGAAATCTTCATGCAGGGTGTCGCCCTGCTTGTGGCTGTCGTACAGCGAACGGATATCACCGCCGGCGCAGAAGGCCTTGTCGCCCGTGCCACGCAGTACCACCGCACGAATGTGTGGGTCGAGTGCCCAAGTATCGAGTTGTTGCTGCAAGCTGCGCACCATGCCCAGGGTGAGGGCATTGAGGCCGGCGGGGCGGTTCAGGGTCAAGTGGCCAATGTGATTGCGAACGTCGACCAGCACCTCATTGGCCACGGTTGCCATGGTTTCCGCAGCTTGGGATGAAACCTGAGCTGTCATCGCTAACTCCCTGCTTTTATTGTTTTTTACGAATGGTGTCGCGCGTACCCGTTCAGGATCGTACCAGTGCAAATTTGCCTTGCACAACCGGGATACGTGCAGGTCCTGTCTGCATATTTATAGCAGCCACAGGCTCAACCGCGACCGGAAAGCACCTCCGCGATGCTGCGGCGCCTGGCATTTCGCTCGCTGGCCTGGATCAATTGTTCGAGATCTTGCGGGGTGACGTCGAAGAAGGCCTCCATTTCCGCCAGGGCCAATTTCAGGTCTTCGGCGGTGATGGCCTGGCGGTCGATGGGAGGGTGGTCAGCCGGTATGACAGCCGCCGGCTCGCTGGCGCGCTTGGGATAGCGCACCCGCGTCAGGTTGTTGTAGGCCAGCGCAAAGGCGAGTAGCCCAGAGCCGGCCAACATGGCCGCGCCGACCGCCTGCCAGTCCAGGGCAACGATGGACGGATCCGCCAGCACCAAGGTCGCCGCCAGGGCGCCTGCCGGTGGGTGCAGGCAACGCAACCAGCACATCAACACCAGCGCCATGCCCGCCGCCAGGCAGGCGCTGCCCAGCGTCCGCCCCAATACATGGGCCACCAGCAGCGCCACGACCGACGCACACAGGTAACCGCCGACAATCGACCAGGGCTGGGCGAGGGCGCCCGAGGACACGGCAAACAACAACACGGCCGAAGCGCCGAGCGGGCCGATCAGGTGTTGCGCCACCTCAAGGCCAAAGACCTGGCCACATAGCCAGACACTGAACATCGTCCCCAGCGCCATGCCGAGGGCGGCGCGACTCCATTCGGTGGGACGGGTATTGATAGCGGCGGGAAACCAGCGAGAAAGCATTTAGCAAGAATCCAAAAAACGAACAAAAAAAAGGGGCTTACGGGAAAGTCCCAGAAAGCCCTTTAAGTGTTCCAACAGTTGGGGGAGGAACGGTGCACAGTGTGCCGGTCACAACCCTTGCTTACAAATTCATATTAATGCTGGTTGAGTGCATTAATTTTGAGGTAACGGTCAGGCTCAAGCGCTTCTCGAGGCGGGGAACCACGTTTGCTGGGCAATGGGCAGGTTGCGTGACTGGCCGCGGCCCATCGGAAAATAGGTAAAGCCCTTGTCGGCCATGCGTTCGGGGTCGAACAGGTTGCGCCCGTCGAAAATCACCGGGGCCTTGAGTCGCTGCCGGATCAGGTCGAAGTCCGGCGCCTTGAAGGGCTGCCATTCGGTGCAGATGACCAGCGCGTCGGCCCCTGGCAACACCGATTCCGGCGTGCCCATCAGCATGAGTCGGGGTTCGTCGGGATAGAGCAGTTGCGTCTGCTGCATCGCCTCGGGGTCAAAGGCGCGGACACTGGCTCCCGCAGCCCAGAGCGACTCCAGCAGGGTACGGCTCGGAGCATCGCGCATGTCGTCGGTGTTGGGTTTGAAGGCCAGGCCCCATAGCGCGAAGGTCTTGCCGCGCAGGTCGCCCTGGTAGAACGCGTTGATCCGCTCGAACAGCTTGTGTTTCTGCCGACCGTTGATGGCTTCTACCGCTTGCAGCAGGTCGCTGGAACAGTGCGCCTGCTCGGCGGTGTGGATCAGGGCGCGCATGTCCTTGGGAAAGCACGAGCCGCCGTAGCCGCACCCCGGGTAGATGAAGTGGTAGCCGATGCGCGAGTCGGCGCCGATGCCCAGGCGTACGGACTCGATGTCGGCCCCCAGGTGTTCGGCCAGCTCGGCGATCTGGTTGATAAAGCTGATCTTGGTCGCCAGCATGCCGTTGGCCGCGTATTTGGTCAGCTCGGCGCTGCGAAGGTCCATGAACAGGACCCGATCGTGATTGCGGTTGAACGGTGCGTACAGGTCGCGCATGGTTTCGCGCACTTCATCGCGCTCGCAGCCGATCACGATGCGATCCGGACGCCGGCAATCGGCGACGGCCGAGCCTTCCTTGAGGAATTCTGGGTTGGAGACGATATCGAACTGCAGCAAGCGACTGGCCTTGAGCAGGCATTTGTCGATGTGCGTCCGCAGAACGTCACCGGTGCCCACCGGCACGGTGGACTTCTCCACCACAATGAGCGGTTGCTCGCGATAACGGGCGACAGCCTCGCCAACAGCCAGCACCTGGCTCAGGTCGGCACTGCCATCGTCCCGGGAGGGCGTACCCACGGCGATAAACAGCACCTGGCCGTGTTGCACGGCAAGCTGTTCGTCACCGGTGAAGTGCAAACGCCCGGCCTCCAGCCCTTCGCGCACCAGCGCGGCCAGGCCGGGTTCGAAAATACTCACCTGGCCTTGCCGAAGGCTGTCGACCTTGCGCTCGTCGATGTCCATGCACACCACGTCATGGCCCACCTCCGCCAACACGGCGGCTTGCACCAACCCTACGTAACCACTTCCGAATACACTGATCTTCATGGCGGATTCCCTGGATCATTCCGAGCGAGCGACATGCACAACCAGCGTTCGCCGCAGTGCGCTTGGTCCAGAATAAGTCGGGGATATTGCAGTTCACTTACAGTCCGCTGAAGTCTTGCCCCGCCAATCGGTACGCGGCTGGCAGTTGCGCGACGAACTCGCCGACCACCTCCCGGGTCAGGCTGACGATGTCTTCCACTCGCTCCATTCCGGCGCCGGTCCGCCAACTGGCGACAATGTCCATGACCGATGGCAGCGGCACGCCGTCCACCAAGGTCAATGTACCCTGGGCCAGTTCGCCGACCACCAGCGCCGCGGGCATGGCGCCGATGCCAAAGCCGTCGCGAACCAGGCGGGTGATGGCCGAGGCCGAGTTCACGCAGTTGATGCGTGGCGAGACGATGTTGGCCGAGTGCAGCAGGTTGAGGATGTCCTGGTGAGGCCGTGAGTTGCGTGAGAACGTTACGATGCGTTCCTGGGACAGTTCTTCCAGTGACCCATAGGTTCGGTCATAGGCGGAGCCGGTGCGCACCACCCAGTGCATCGGATAACGGGTCAGCAATGCATTGCGCACGCTGTCCAGGCGCAGGATGTCGGTCTGGAAAATGATGTCCTGGTAGCCTTTTTCCAGCTGTGAGCAGAGGTTGCTCGCGGTGTCGGCCGACAGTTCGATTTCCAGGGCCGGGTAGCATTCCATCAGGCGTGTCACCAAGGGACTGAGCCAGGTGTGGATCACCGTATCCATCGCGCCGATGCGGATCCGGCCGCGCACCTGGCGCGGATCCTTGATCACGGCTTTCATGCTTTGCAGGGTGTCCATGATGCGCTCGGCGTATTCCAGCACGCGCTGGCCTTCGGACGTCAGCGACACCCCTTTGGAGTCGCGCACGAACAGGCGCACGCCCATTTCATCTTCCAGGGCGGCGATCCGGCTGGAAATGGAGGCCTGGGTGGTGAACAGCTTTTCCGCGGTGAGGCGAAAGCTCTTCAGGCGGGCAACCCAGACGAAGGTTTCGAGAAACTTGATGTTCACTGGGGGCGGTTCCTTGGAACAGTCATGCAAGACTCCTGAAAGCGCGGGGCCGGCCTGCTCAGAGAGCCGTCACGTAGTGGATCACGTCCTGGAGCGCGCCCGAATCCGGCGCGTTATCAATAATCGCCTCGGGCCGGCACCATGGATAGTCCAACCTTGATACCCAGGCCATGATCATCGGCAGATCGGTCGCCGGCAGGGTCTTCATGTGTTCTATGGTGATGGTCAATCGCTTGACCCGTTGCGACTGCGGATCGAACTGCCAGTCGTACAGGCCGCAACCGACACGCGCCTCGCCGCTGTTCTTGTCTGACATCGCCACCAGCCATTTGCACTGGAACGCCTCGGCGTTTGCCGGCGGAGGGGCGGCCAGGCAGAACGTGTAGACGTTTTCGAAGGTCTGGCCGAAGCGCCTGACCAGCACATCGCCAATGGCGGCACGGCCTTCAACGTGGTCGGGAAACGTGATGGCGCCGGTGTGCACGACCATGTCCAGGATGGCAGCCGCTGTAAAGGCCTGGTCCAGCAGGTGCGGGCGGTTGCCGTCCTTGGCACGGATGTACTGTTGAATCGAGAACTGAGCAGTATTCATCGTGGATCCCTTCAAGTCGCAAAGCAGCCTCGTTCGAGGCCTACAAATCACTGTTCCATAAGTCCGTCACCAGCATGCAACCCGGGGCGTGGGTGATGCACAGCGGTGGACGCGAGGCCTGGACCACCGATTGAGGCGTCACGCCGCACGCCCAGAACACCGGGATCTCGTCCGCTTCCACCGGTACGGCATCACCGTAGTCCGGCGTGTCCAGGGATTGAATGCCGATCAGTGACGGATCGCCGATGTGCACCGGGGCGCCGTGGACATTGGGCATGCGCCCGGTAATCTGGATCGCCTGGATGGCCGCGGCGGCTTTCATCGGCCGCATGGTCACCACCATCTTGCCAGACAGGCGGGCGGTGGGTCGCGTGTCGATGTTGGTCTGGAACATCGCGACATTGCGCCCCAGTTCAATGTGCCGCAAACGGATGCCGGCCTCCAGCAAGGGTTGTTCGAAGGAGAACGAACAACCGAGGGCGAAGGCCACCAGGTCGTCCTGCCACAGGTGTTCGATGTCCAGCGGCGACTCGCTCAACTCGCCGTGGCGATAGACCCGGTATTGAGGCACTTCATGACGGATATCGATGGCGGCGCCCAGGTTGCGGAAGAACGGATCCCCTGGTTCGGTCACGTCAAGCACCGGGCAGGCCTGGCGGTTGAGGGTGCAGTAGCGCAGGAATTCATTGGCCCAGTCGCCGGGCAGAATCACGATATTGGCTTGCACGCGACCCTGGCCCAGACCGCTGGTATGGCCCTGGTACTGGCCGGCGGCGATGCTTTGGCGCAGGACGAGAGGCGTGCATTGCTGCAGTTGTTCGAAGGACGTCATCACGGGTTCTCCAAGTGTTCGTTCGCTACTTTGAGAACAGCGTGGTGAGGACGTCCAACAAGGAATATTGGTACCCCGCGACAACTAAAAGTTATTCGAGCGACGGTTGGCTGTTCAGGCCGGGGGCGGCCACCATGCGCAACGGCCCGACATCGACGGCGTACTGGCTGACTACCTGGCGGCTCATCTGGACGATGTTCTCGATCAACTCCAGGCCGACGCCAGCGCGCCAGGACGCAACGACGTCCAGTTGGGGCAGGGCGGTACCGGGTTCGAGCTGGATCAACTCGCCGCTGGCCAGGGGCTTGGCCACCAGCGCGGCCGGCAAGGCGCCGATGCCGAAACCGTCACGAATCAGCCGGGTCATGGCCGAGACCGAATTGACGCAACTGACCCGCGGCGCGCTCACGCCATGGGCGTACAGCAGGTTGAGCACGTCCTGATGCGGTCGCGAATGCTTGACGAAGGTGATGATGCGCTCGCTGGCCATCTCCGCCAACGACCCATAGGGTCGGGCATAGATCGACTGGCTGGCGGCGATCCAGTGCATGGGGTAGTGCCCCAGTTCCAGGTTGCGCACGCTTTCGTGGCGCACCAGATCGGTCTGGAACACGATGTCCAGGTAGCCTTTCTGCAATTGCTCACAGAGGTTGCGTGCGGCATCGGCGGTGATTTCGATTTCCACGGCGGGAAAGGCCTGCATCAGCATCGACATCAATGGGCTGAGCCAGGTGTGGATCACCGTATCCATCACGCCGATGCGCACCAGGCCTTGCTGCGGGCTGCTGGTGTCCAGTGATTGCTTCAACGCCCGTTGGACGTCGAGCATCTGTTGCGCGTAGTCGAGCACCTTGAGGCCTTCGGGTGTCAGCGAGACCCCGCGCGAATCCCGCACGAACAGGCGCAAGCCCAGTTCCTCTTCCAGTGACGCGATCCGGCTGGAGATCGCCGCCTGGGTGCTGAACATCTTCTCGGCGGTGAGGCTGAAGCTTTGCAGCCGGGCGACCCAGACGAAGGTTTCGAGGAATTTGAGGTTCATGAAGGCTCTCTGGGGACGTGTGGTTCTTATTTGATTGCAATTGTTACTCCAGATCGGGCCATCGGACGCATCAAATTTTCTTATGCCCGATCCGGCTTTTTTCCCGTTTGACGCTGCGCGGATCCGGCACCAAGAATCCGCTCCACGACGCAGGCCCATTGCGCCGGTATCCCCATGACAACAATAACGAGGCGTGCGCGCAGCCCTGGCGGGTTCGCTCGCGCCCATAAAAGGAGCGCGCCATGCAACATGCCACATTACCTCGATGGACCTGCACCTCGGCGGGCACCTTGCTCGGCCTGAGCCTGATCGGCGTGCCGTGCGCCCAGGCTGACTTCATCGCCGACAGCAAAGGCAGCCTGGAGGCCCGCAACTTCTACTTCAACCGCGACTTTCGCCAGGAAGGGGCACGGGACAAGGCCGAGGAATGGGCCCAGGGCTTTCTGCTGCGGATGGAATCGGGATACACCGCCGGGACCGTGGGTTTCGGCCTCGATGCCTTGGGCATGGCCGGTTTCAAGCTGGACTCCGGCGGCGGCACGGCCGGCACCAATCTGTTGCCAGCGGATTTGTCGGGCGGTTCCCAGGACCGTTATGGCGAATTGGGCCTGACCGCCAAGGTGCGCCTGTCCAATAGCACCTTGAAACTGGGGACGTTGCAGATCAAGGACCCGGCGGTGAGTTCCAACGACACGCGCCTGTTACCGGGAACGTTCAAGGGTGGGTTGCTGAGCGTGCAGGAAGTCGATCGTTTGAAGCTGACCGCTGGGCAACTCACGCAGATCAACTTTGTCGACTCCACCGACTACCAGGACATGACCGCCAACCGCATCGGTGGCAGCAGTGACAAGTTCCAGTTCGCCGGAGCGGACTATCAGTTCCTGCCGAACCTCACGGCGCAATACCGCTATAGCCAGTTGCAGGATATCTACCAGCAAAACTACCTCGGGTTCGTCCACACCTTGGACCTGGGCGCAGGCCAGTCATTCAAGAGTGACGTGCGTTACTCGCGCAGCGCCGAAGACGGCAGTTTCCGCGATCTCGACAACCAGGCCTTCGGCGCCTTGTTCACCTACAGCCTGGCGGGCCATGCCGTGGGCCTGGGCTATCAGCGCATGAGCGGAGACGATCCGTTCCCCTACATCGGCCGCAGCGATCCGTACCTGGTCAACTTCGTGCAGATCGGCGACTTCGCCAACATCGACGAGCGTTCCTGGCAAGCGCGTTATGACTACAACTTCGCGGCCATTGGCGTGCCCGGTCTGACCTTCATGACTCGATACATCAGTGGTGACAACGTCCAGCGCAGCGCCGCGGGCGAAGGCAAGGAATGGGAGCGTAACACGGACATTGCCTATGTGGTGCAAGATGGCACGTTGAAGGGGTTGGGCTTGAAATGGCGCAACGCGACGGTGCGCTCGAATTTTGGTAATGACCTGGATGAGAATCGGCTGATCGTCAGCTATACGGTGGCGCTGTGGTAACGATATTCCGGTAACACCGAAGGGGGGGCCGTCGAGTCGCTAACGCCATGACGGGGATTGTTCGGCCACCAGAAGCAGTGACTGCGGCACCGGGCTTTGCGGGTGCTGCGGCTCCTGCAGGCCCACCAGTCGAAAACCAGCCATGTCCAAGGCATTGAGCCAACTGGACAAGGTGCGGAAGTACCACGGCATCGGCTGCCATTGACCTTTGAACCCATCGAAGGTCTCTTCCCGCCAGCCGTCCTGATAATTGCCCGCCGCCACGGTCCAGGGATGCAACGTCTGGATCACCAGTGCACCGCCAGGGCTGAGTAAGGCGTTCATGGCGGCGAGCAGCGGGATGATGTCCTGATGCAACAGGGCGAAGTTGGCGCAGACCAGGTCGTAGCCGCTGCCGACGTCCACCTTCGCCTCTACCAGCGCGTCATAGCTTGCCAGATGCACCGGCGAGGATCCCGACGCCCGGGCCGATTCGACCAACGTCGCGTCACCATCCACACCCACCGCCTCGACGCCCCGTTCAGCCAGTGCCCGCAACAACCAACCTTCGCCACAACCCAGATCCAGCAGGCGCTCGGGCTGACGGCTCAATACCGCCAGCAGGATGGCCTGGTCGGTGACCGTCTGACGGCTTTCGATGGCCCCCGTGCGGATGGCTTCTATCCAGGCTTGGGCATTGTGCTGCCAGCTTTGGAGGAGGGTGGTTTTGGAGAGCGACATTGATCCAGCTCCGGCAATAGGTCGAGTAAGCATAGGACAACGGCTGGCGCAGGGGCGCCGCAGGTCAAAGCGGTCGGTCAAGAAACAACAGGCGTGCCGCCAGCGCTGCCATGACCCCGGCAAAACCATAGGTGCCCAGGCGTCTTGAAATCCCACCGCTTGCCAGTTTTGCCCTGAGCTGTGCGGCGCCAACACCCAGCAGCGTATGGAAGACCAGTGCAATCAGTGCCAGCAAGGCGCCAAGGAAGATCAACTGCAAGCCCACGCCGCCGGCCTTGAGGTTGACGAACTGGGGCAGGAACACCATGAAGAACAGCAGCGCCTTGGGATTCAAGAGGCTGTTGAGGGCGCCTCGGCAGAAGATTTTCCACAGTGAAGCCGCCTGGAGCTGGCTATCCTGCGTCGCTGCCGGCGTTCTGAGTGCTTGCCAGGCCAGCCACAGCAGATAACCGGCCCCGGCCAGGCGCAGCACGTCGAACGCTGGCGCCCAACTCATGACCAGCGCGCCAATGCCAGCGCTGACCATCAGCGTCATCAGCGCGTCCGAAAAGGCAATGCCGAGGGCGGCTGCGACGCCGGCACGCCAGCCGTGGGCCAACGCATGGCTGGTGACAAAGGCCATGTTGGGCCCCGGAACGATCAGCAGAAGTACGACAGCAACCACGAACAGGTAGAGATTGGCGGTATCCGGCATGGGGAACACTCCGTGGGGTGAGCCACGACAGTAAGCGAAGGGCGAGGAGGGCGTCAGTTACAGTCCGGGCTTATCTGATAGCAACAGTCGTCTCGCGATGAATCACGGTTGTCGCTAAACTGCGGCCCCGAATTCAGCAAGGAAGTCGATGGATGCGTTCGCTTGTCGGCAGTGTGCTTCTTTCCACGGCTCTGACGGCCTCGGTCATGGCCGAGCCGCGGGCGTTTTCGGTGAATGATCGCAGCGGTCAGTACCTGATCGAAGTGCTGTTCCCGGAGCCGCCGGAAGATCCACATCAGCTGGCACAAGCGTCCATTACCGTGCGCGACAGCAAAACCCTCGAAACCCTGCAGCAATTGCAGACGCCCGCCGGCAATGTGCCCGTGGACCGCAACGGTAAGGTCGATAACTGGCTACTTGGCCCCCAGAGCCTGCTGTACTTCGACGACTTCAACTTCGACGGCCGCCAGGACTTGGCGATTCGCAACGGCAATGATCCCGAGGCGAGCTACAAACCGACATTCGACGTCTACCTGCAAGACCCGCAGAAAACCCAATGGGTCCTCAACCCGGCCCTGACGAACCTGGCAAAGGAGGACAGCAAGGGCATGTTCTCCGTCAGCCCGCTGGACGGCATCCTGCTTTCGCAAACCGACCGCGACTGCTGCTGGACGCGCGCCACCCACTGGAAAATGCGTGGCGACGAGTTGGTGCTGCTCTACTCGAACATCGAAGAGCAAATCCAGCCCACCGAGCCAGGCGAAAACACCAGCATGCCCGGCGGTTACACGCTGCGCACCACGGGTGAATTGAAAGAAGGCCAGTGGCACGAACAATCGCGCCTGGAAGGTCCGGAAAAGGAGGATCCGGTGATTCTTGCCGGCACCCTCGACGCCAAGACCCCGGTAGAGCTCTGGTATCAGGCGCAGGGCGCAGTGATCATTGGCGAAGTGCGCTATACCCAGGCGGACAATAGCGAACCGATCAAGCTGCTGGGCATTCGGGAAGACGCTGACGATGGCCTTATCAGCCTCCATGAATATGCCGGCGACGGTGGTCAAACGGGTACCTGGCGGTTCTCCCGGGAAAACGTCGAGCCCTATTTTTTCACCGGCACGTGGATCAGCGATGCCAAGGGCGACGACCGCCAACGGGCAATCCTGCTACATGACGAAGAACGGGAGTTGGATGTCGAAAAAATCGACGATGTCGACGCTGACCAGCGCGGCGGCCATTACCGGATGCGCCAGGATACCCCGGGGCACGACGCGGATCTGGACTTGAACATCCTCCCGGACCGCGACGCCAATGGGAAAGAAGTCGCCGAGTTCACCGTGACCACGAAGAACAACGTGGCCGAGCATCACATCGTGCCGATGGACACCGACAACCTGATCATCGTGCGCGAGCCGCAAGCCAGCGAGAAGAATGGGCCGTATCACATTCAATTGGTGAAAGGCTTTGCGGTCATTGGCTACAACGCGGTGCCGGATTCACAGGACGGGCTGGCTGGGGTGTATTTGAAGCTGCGTTGAACACCACAGCAGCCAATCGGACAGTAAGCATCCCGGGGCCATTAGGGCAGCGACTAACGCTGCGTCCCTGTCGGTTCTACGACGCTTCGAATCAGTGAAGCGAAGGTTCCGATGACCTCGTCTTCGCCATGCCGCCCCCGTACCAATGCGCCGGACAGGGCTTCTCCCGCGCCAACCAGGCCAATGCAGCATCGCTCGAGTTCGTCCGCTGACCACATCGTATGAGGTTCGAGCACAGACATGAACATCTGCACACAGTTATCCAGAAGCTCCTGGAACACCGCCGCCTTCTCCTCGCTGCCTGCCAGGGCTGCACCCACGGCATGGAATTCGTCGGTGTTATCGGCCGCGCAATGAATGTAGGCGCTGGCCAGGACCAGCGCTGTCTCCTCCAGGCTGCGCGCAGTCTTGGACATGGCGTCACGGAAAGCGGTGACCCGCTCGGTATCGATCCACTTGTAGAGCTCGATCAACAGCCCCGAGCGAGTGCCGAAATGATCGTAGACCACCGGTTTGGATACACCGGCGCGAACGGCCAGATGCCCCAAGGTCAAGCGATCCGCGTCTTCCTCGCGCACGATCAATAACGCGGTATCCAGCAACTGTCGCCGCCGTTCGGCTTTCGAAAGCCGGCGGGGAGGGGCACTGCTAGCGCTTTGCTCAGTGTTGTTCTGCACGTTTTCGTTCCTGCTCGATAAAAACCTACCAATGGTAGGTTGAAGTGCGTGATGTTGTGTTAGCTTACCTACTGAAAGTAGGTTTAAACCAGAGACAAGGAGAACACACTATGTCACTTGATCCTATCTTGCTAATGGGCGGTTCTGGCGCCATTGGCCACCACACCGCCCGGGCGCTGCGCGCCGCTCATCCCGACGTACCCCTGTTGATCGGTGGTCGCGACCTTGCCAAGGCTCAGCACGCCGCAGAGCACATTGGCGGGGCGCAGGGCGTGGTGATTGATTCCGCCGCAGACGACCTGAGCCTCGGCGATCGTCCGATCAGCGCCGTCGTGGTCTTTTACATGGATCACGCCCTTGCCGGATTGCGTTTTGCGCAGAAACGCGGCGTGCCGCATCTCAGCATTTCCTCCGGTGTTTTCGAGATCGCGCCGGAAATCGCGACGTACATGCACAGGCCTGACGCCTCGCCCATTGTCCTGGGTTACGAATGGATGGCAGGCGCGACAACAGTGTCGACACTGAGCATTGCCCAGGCATTCAGCCGAGTCGACGATATCCGTATCAACGCGCTGGTCGATGAGCAGGACACCGGCGGCCCGACCGTCGCCACCGACTTTGAACACCTGAACAACATGCTGCCCGCCGCGCTGACACGACGCGACGGTGTGTTCGTCTGGCGCGAAGGGGAGGAGTCCAAGGCCAGATTCCATGCGGTGGATGGTACGCAAATCGAGGCTTGGGGCTTCTCGTCCATTGATGTCGTTGGCCTGGCGGCGGCGACGGGTGCACCGAATGTCCAGTTCAACATGGCCACCGCGGTAAGCTCAAGCCGACGCCAGGGTAGGCCGATGTCCACCGAGATCATCATCGAACTGGTTGGCGATGACCTCAAGGGCGAACCGCTGCATACACGTCATGCGGTCATCCACCCGGCGGGCGCTGCGCCCTTGACCGGCCTCAGCGTCGCCATGACTCTGGAACGGCTGCTCGGGTTGGACGGCCAGTCACCGACTCCGCCAGGGCTTTATTTCCCTTATCAATTGTTGGACGCCAGCGCGTATCTGGAACGTCTGAAGGAGGAGGGCGGTGAGTTGCGCAAGCTGGAGGAGTAATGACCTGCGCAGTCCCGTGTGCTGAGCGTTTTCTCGGCGGCTTCTAAAAGGTCAGATCGGCTATCGGCTAGCACGCTAATGCTGAGAGATATCCACCCGGCTACAGCTTTCCAGCCCAAACCTCAGGTTTGCGTGCTGCCCAAGGCAAGGCTCGCTCCAACTGACCTGCCAGACGCAGCAGCGAGTCCTCTCGACCAAAGCCCGCTGAGAACTGCATGCCTATAGGTAGACCACTTTCTGGATCAAACGCCAATGGCATGGACATAGAAGGGGACCCAGTGACATTCGCTAACGCGGTGAAAGGGGAGTGGGTGAATACGCGATCTATCCAGCCTCTGCCATCCAGATGCTGCTGCCCATCGTTATAGCTGCCTATTGCAGGGGGCAGTGCTGGCAGCGTCGGACTCAACAGGACGTCGTATTTGCAGAAGAAGTGCCCCATGCTACGGGTCACAAGATTTCTCGAATACATGGCCTCAAGCAAATCGATGGCGGTGAGTCGACTCCCCATCTGATGCAACGAAAGCGTGGCAGGTTCAAGCGTGGTGGCATCAATGGGGCGGCCTGTTCCCGCAGCGATGGCATTGATCCAGGCAGCGGTATTGGCTGACCAGAACCGTGCATTCATTTCAATAAAGCCATCCCAGCTCAGACCAATGTCCAGACGAACTTCTTCCACGCTATGGCCCAGGCCTTGGAGCTGGACCGCAACATTGCGGGTCGCTTCTGCGATCGGTTCGGCGCAACGAGTGGCGTTTAGCGGATGCAGGAGAAGGCCAATCCGTAGGGATCCCGGCTCGCGAGTCGTTTCCGCCAGATAGGAATGTTGCGTCTTAACAATCTCAAAGGGATCACCAACAGCAGCCCCTTTGGTTGCGTCCAGTAAAGCGGCACTGTCGCGCACGGTTCGACTGACGACACCGTGCACGGCAAGCCCGGCCCATACCTCGTCCACCGCAGGCCCCATTGAAATTCTGCCCCGGCTGGACTTTAGCCCGAATAGGCCAGTAGCGGCTGATGGTACGCGGATAGAACCACCACCATCGGTGGCATGCGCCGCAGGTACCAGGCCGGCGGCTACGGCAGCGGCCGAGCCACCACTCGATCCACCGGCGCTGCGACTCAAATCCCATGGGTTGCGCGTAGGGCCCGAAAATACGGATTCAGTGGTTGTACTGGCAGCCAATTCCGGAGTGGTGGTTCTGCCGATGGTCACGAGGCCTGCCTGTCGCAAGCGGATCATCAGGTTAGAGTCTTCAACGGCAATGCACCCGGTCGCCAAGCGACTGCCCAGCTCATTCAGGTGCCCCTTGGCAGTCAGCCCTAAGTCCTTGACCAGAAACGGCACGCCCTTGAATGGCCCGGTAGCTGCCTGAGGTTCATTTCCCCAAACCTCAACCACCGCATTGATCTTTGGATTGAGCTGCTCAATGGCGGACAGGGCCGCAGCGCTGACTTCGGCTTGAGTGACTTGACCGCTGCTGATCAGCTCAGCAAGGCCCATTGCATCGTATTCGGCGTATTCAGTGGTTCTCATCGCGTTCTCCGAGCCATCTACCTGGCAAAAGCGGTATGATTACTTGTCGGTATCGAACGATACCCATCGGTATAGTAGGATACCGTTAAGTATCGATGTCAAGCGGAGAACACCATGCGGCCCGAACGAATTCCACAGTTAGCTCCCCGAGAAAGGATTCTCGATGCAGCCGAGGAGCTGTTTTTCAATGAAGGCATTAGTCGGGTGACGGTGGACGCCATCGCGGCAAAGGCCAAGTCGACCAAGATGACCGTCTACCGGCATTTCGATTCGAAAGACGCGCTGGTGCTGGAGTGGCTAAGGCTGCTCGTCGATAAATATTCCGAGATATTCGACGCGCTTTCGGCACAGTACGCCGACGATGCAAAGGCGCAGATTCTCGGGTTTGCCGAGTTCATCGCCCAGGATCTTTCGGCAGCGTCTTATAGGGGCTGTCCGTTTACCAATTCACTGGCGGAGCTACCCGAGCCAGGAAATCCTGCGCGCCAACTCATCGAAGCGCATAAAAAGCGACAGTTCCTCCGACTGGTGGATCTCTGTGTCGCGGCCGATTTGCCCGAATCGAACGAAGCTGCGATGGAACTCACTTATCTGATGGAGGGGGCCCAGGTCGTTTCGCAGAACAAAAGCATCAAGGGTGTCGGTGAAAATCTGATGAAGATGGTTCGGAAAAAAATCAGCGGCTAGCGCTCAAGCAGCCCCCGAACCCGCTTGGCAATGGCAAGGCAAGCGGTCAACCCGGGCGATTCGATCCCGAACAGATTGATCAATCCCGGAACGTTATGCAGCCGTTCACTGCTGATGAGAAAGTCGCTGGCAGGTTCGCCAGGTGCGGAAATTTTCGGGCGAATCCCGCTGTACCCGGGTTGCAAACTGTTGTCCGGCAAATCGGGCCAATAGCTGCGAATCGCTGCATAGAAGGCATTGGCCCGTGATGGATCGACCCGATAGTCCTCGGCCTCGACCCATTCGGTGTCCGGGCCGAAACGCGCTTGGCCGCCCAGGTCCAAGGTCATGTGAACCCCGAGGCCGGCGGCCTCCGGCGCGGGGTAGATGAGATGTGTGAAGGGCGCGCGCTTGGCCAGGCTGAAGTAGCTGCCTTTGCACAGGTAATCCCGAGGCACCGTTTGTTGCGCCAAGCCCTCCATGCGCCTGGCTAATGCAGGCGCTTTAAGGCCGGCCGCATTGATCAGCAGGCGGCAGGACAGCGCCGTCGGTGCCGCCCCTCCGACATTGAGAAGGAAACCGTCAGCGGTGACCTGGGCACTGATCAGGGGCGAGTAGAACGCGATGGTGGTGCCTGCCGCTTCAGCATCGCCCTGCAACGCCAACATCAACCCATGGGAATCCACGATGCCGGTCGACGGCGAATGCAACGCGGCGATGCATTCAAGCGCAGGTTCCAGCGCGAGGGCCTGATCACGATCGAGCAGGCGTAGATCCTCCACGCCATTCACCCGTCCTCGCTCGAGCAAGACCTCCAGTTGGCGAACTTGCGCTTCATCCTTGGCGACGATCAGCTTTCCAGTTTTACGTGTGCTGACCCCATGGCTATCGCAGTAGGCATAAAGTGCATGCCTGCCCTCGACGCACAACTGGGCCTTGAGGCTGCCGGGCGGGTAGTAGATCCCGGCATGGATCACCTCCGAGTTACGCGAGCTTGTGCCGATACCAATCGCTTCTCCGGCTTCAATCACCAGCACTTCATGACCTGCCAGGGCCATTTCCCGCGCGACGGCAAGACCGACGACACCCGCACCCACGACTACGCAATCGATATCGACACTCACCGTCACGGCTCCTTTCAGTTGCATCGGCGATGTGTTGCTGGACGTTCAATGCCGCTTTGTCATCTTGGCAACGGTCGTTTGCAATTTATCGGCAAAAGCAGCGTATTGGAATTCATCAAGACGCAGTAATCGCTGGGGCAGGCAAGGGGAGAATGAACAAGGCCGCAAATGCGGCCTCGTTCTGTGCTTATTCCTGACGCAATAGCACCCTGGTCACTCGACGTTCTTCAACCTCCATTACGGTCATGCTCCATCCTTGGCAACTGAGCGTGTCGCCAATGATCGGTAAGCGGTCCAGCAGGCTCATAACCAAACCAGCCAGTGTCTGGTAATCCTCTGTCGCTTTCGCCTGGAAGCCGATGTGTTCGCGGACCTGAGTGAGATTCAGGGCGCCGCTGACCAGGAAACCGTCTTGCTGGGGAACAATATTCGGGCCTTCGATTTCACTGGCATCCGGCAGTTCACCGGCAATGGATTCCAGGATGTCAGTCATGGTGAGGAGGCCGACGAAGTCACCGAACTCGTTCACCACGAACGCGATGTGGGTCGACTCTTTACGCATTTGCTCCAGTGCATTGAGGATCGTGAAGCTGTCGAGCAGGTTGATGGCTTTGCGCGCCATGACTTCCAGGTTCGGCTGATTGCCCGCCAGTATTTCCTTGAGCAGTTCTTTCTTATGGACAAAGCCTAGCGGCTCATCCACGCGTCCTTCGCGGATCAGCGGCAAGCGCGAGTAAGAAGAGTGCATCAGCGCCGTACGGATTTCTTGCGTAGCGTCTGCCAAGTCGAGGTGGTCAATTTGCGCACGAGGCGTCATCACGCTGCGTATCGGGCGCTCGGCCAATTGCAGCACGCCACTGATCATGACCCGTTCGCGCCGATGGAAAACCTGCTCCGGTTCATCGCCCTCCAGCATGTCGGCGATTTCCTCGCCGACTTCATCGGCCCCCAGCTTTTGGCCGCCCAGCAGGCGCAACACCGCATGGGCGGTACGCTCGCGCATCGGCCGAAGACCTTGCAGGCTTTTCTTGCGGCGCGAGCGCGCCAACTGGTTGAACAGTTCGATCAGGATCGAGAAACCAATCGCGGCGTACAAGTAGCCTTTCGGAATGTGGAAGCCCAGACCTTCAGCCGTGAGGCTGAAGCCGATCATCATCAAGAAGCCCAAGCACAGCATGATGACGGTAGGGTGGCCGTTGACGAATTTTGTCAGCGGCTTGCTCGCGACCATCATCAAGCCGATCGAGAACATCACCGCGATCATCATGACCGACAGGTGCTCCACCATCCCCACGGCCGTGATCACTGCATCCAGGGAAAAGACCGCGTCGAGCACCACAATCTGCGCAACGATAGGCCAGAACATCGCATAGGCGGCATTGCCGGAGCGTTGCGCCACGTGGCCCTCGAGTCGCTCATGCAACTCCATGGTCGCCTTGAACAACAGGAACACACCACCGAACAGCATGATCAAATCCCGGCCCGAGAACGTCTTGCCGAAGACCTCGAACAGCGGGTTGGTCAACGTCACCATCCAGGAGATGCTGGCGAGGAGGCCGAGGCGCATCAGCAACGCCAGGGACAGGCCGATGATACGGGCACGGTCGCGCTGCTCGGGCGGAAGTTTGTCGGCCAGAATGGCGATGAATACCAGGTTATCGATGCCGAGCACCAGCTCCAGCACGATCAACGTCAGCAGGCCCAGCCATGCCGTAGGGTCAACGATCCATTCCATGGATTATTCGCTCCCTCGGACGATCAATGCGAGGGAAGAGGGCTGCAACGAGCGTATGCAGACCGCTGGAGCGCAGGAGAGAAAACGGTTCTTTGAAAGGCGACTGGGAGGTTCCTGGAGGGTGTTCATACAGACCTGGAAATGATTGGGGAATAAATCCTACAACGGTTTCCAGTAATTCATACGAGACGATTTATTACAGGATCTGACAAGGGGGATTGATGAAAACAGTGCGTCGACACGTCCCCTTGAAGACATAGGCAGCTTACGCGGTGCATTGTCGGGGCTGCATCGCAGCCCTTACGGAATATTCGGAGCCGTTGTGGTGATCATCATTATTGCAACCGCGACACTGATTTATCAGTTCCTCGATCCTCGGCATTCCCAACCAATCCGAGCTGTTTTATCTGTTCGTGAATTTTGTCCTTAGTCATACCTCAAATGTCCCGTTTGCCAATGCGGGTAACGCGCTGGTGTTCCAGGAAGCTTTTGCCAATTGACGAAGTTCAGTGTCGCTGTCACGTATGGAAGTTTTAACCCGTGGCTGAACCGGTCTCGAGGCATGAGCCAGCGGTTCAGCGAGAGCCGGTAAAGACCGTGGTGACTGACCGCGGTAGCACAGCGAAAAGCCTACACAGGGCGTCACTTGGACTGATCACTTGCTACACATAATGTATATTATGTTAAACGACATGTTTACTCCACCTCGGATGGTACGCAATTGACCCTTACGAGCCGTTGCCAGCAGTGCCCGCTTTCCCTACGAATGACGGCAGCATTAGCTACACGCCGGATGCTCTCGGTCACCACCTCGGTGAGTTTCGCAAACGGCTAGCGTTTGTGCTGACTCGGCGATAGCGAGGGTCGAAAGTAAGTTCGGGCGCATGACATTCACAACGATTCGAAGATCCACGATCTTTACCTGGGAGACCTATGGGCCCGAGTACACAGCCCTGCGTCGTCAAGAATGTCAAACTTGCCTAGTAGGTTTGCGTGTGGGAGCTTGGATACGTTCCCTTCGCGATCAAAGACTGCCTCGCTTTTTGCACGATTACTTTTTATCCGGTAATTCACACCTTCGAAAAAACCCTGGTCTTGCCAGGGTCTTTTACGTGACGCCCGAGTCAACTCCTGTAGGCTAGGAGCCAGATGGAATGAAGTGCTTGGGGGATGAAGACTTAACGGATGAAGGTCGTGTTGGTTCTGTCTACAAACCCGCGCAGCTTATCGGCAACCGTCTCCAACTCGGCCTGGAGCCCTGGCCCTCTTGGGATAAATCGTTTTCTAAAAGCAGTGACTTGTTTGTCCAAGGTGTTAGCAGTTGAAGGAAACGTGGCGGCGAACAACTTGAATGTGGTCACTGCGTCCAAGCCAATTGGGCCTTGCTGTGCAGTAAAAGGTACGGCGTATTGCTCAACGGCAAGGCCAAACCTTCTATTCGAGCTCGCGATGACGGGCGCCAACATTACCCATGCGTGCGGTAGATCTTTCAGGGATTTTTTATTGATGACATGATCCGCATCCAGTGTCGAGTCAAATGGCTTGAGCAGGTGGCTGTCTTTAATGGCGGCCTGTTCAGAGGAAGAAGCAATCTGACAGCGCGCGGCCATGGCTCTGAAAATTTTAACCAGCTTCGCGCGGCGACCTGGGGATACTTTTTTACGGATGGCACCCGCTTCCACAGAAGCTGCGACTCGCTCGTAAACAATCGCAGCACGCCCCTGCACTTCAAATAGCTTTCGATCATCGCGTAGGTAATTCAACCAAGCCAGCAGTGCCACTCTGTATTTTGACGACGTGGCTTTGACCCAGATAAATGAGCTGCCTCTCAAGTTAAACGAGCTATTGTCCACGCCATGCGTCATGAACGCAGGATTTGATGGGGTGCCAACAGACACTTTGGTCAGCCCGTTTAATTTTGCCCATTTAAAAAACTGCTTGGTGGTACTGAAGGCCCCAGGAAGCGCACCGAATGAATCACCCTCCTCCACCGCCACCTGAACGGAAGTCTGAAAGTTTAAATAACAATAGGCGTGATGATCCCACCTACCTCCATTCGCCAAGGCCACGCTCTCCATAAACTCAACCAGGGACTGCGTTAGTACAGATGCCATGTAGATATATCACCTAATTTGTTTAGCTTGAGGTGAATATATGCCAAATTTGATGAAATGCCTATAGCCACAATCGGCATTCAATGGGTGCCTTCCAAGAGCAATGCATCTAAGCATGCCAGCAGCATACTTAGTATATTAGCATTATCCGCCAAAACAGCGTGGGCGCTTGCCCTAGATACGTTTATATTGGCCATATTTAAATCAGGAGTTCAGGGTGAGATGTAACAGTGTTCACACAAGACTGCCCACACGAGGATATTTGGTGCTTCCAGTTCGAAAGAACCTCATGCAACTTGCAGACATGACTTGCGCCAGGTAAACGCCACTCATCATGGACAGAGTCGCAATGGCAGTCCTTTCTCCAGGTCTGTCGATGCGTTTTCCCGGCGGCGGTTCGTGAGTAGACCGGTTAGTTTATCGGGGGTACATGAATGACTGATCCGTCCACACGATGTTTAAGTGCGCCATAAACCCACCCCCACCCTTGATGGCTCAACGCTATCTGTCGATAATCCCCCCTTCAAAAAAAGCACATAAGGATTTGCTGTGAAGAAGCTCTACCTGGCCCTACCGTTCTGCGCATTGCTGCTCCAGGGCTGCGGCGTGACCATGACCCGCTATGAACCCAATTTCCAGAACGTTCAGCAGCTCAAGAAAAATGAGCCCATGCAGTCCCTGCGCGAGACGCAGGTGAATGCCGATACGGGCCAAGGGTCGCTGATCGTGCGCCTGAACCCGATTTCTTCGCCTGTGGGCAGCGTTCCACTGCACATCCAGGCCGCGATCAACGATGAGCTGCGTCAGGCTGGTCTGTTGGATCCTCGTGCTGATCGGCAGTTGCAGGTTCAGTTGGTCAAGAGCCAGCTCACCGCCGGCGTGGGCACGGGGCACGGCGAACTGGCTGCACGCTTCACCCTGCGTAAAGGTGATCAGGTCCTGTACGAAACCACTAAAGACGTGCAGCGTGAGTGGGACAGTAGCTTCTTCGGTCCGATCGCCATTCCGGCGGCGGCTAACAACTACAACCCTATGCTGCAAGATCTGCTCAAGAGCTTGTACAACGACCCACAGTTCACTCAAGCGTTGAAGTGATCAAAAAAAAGAGCCGCGACTGCGGCTCTTTTTCTATCGGTGTCAACCCCGTGGGATGTGGGTATCGACAGCGGAATATTTCATGCGGTTGTTGTCGACCCAGTTTTTCAGCAGCGCATTGACCTGGCGATTGAAGGTGTCGGTGACGGCAGCCTTGGGCGTGTTACCCGCCAGCGGCAGGAACCAGATACCCATCCAAGTGTTGACCGCGTCATGATTGCTGGTCTTGCCCAACGGCTGGCCCTGATTGTCCAAGGTTTCCAGGCTCATGGTGTACTGGTCGGTTGCCAGCGCAGGAATGATCGTGAACGTGAGGCCACTGATGAATGCCAAGACCATTTGCCCACCGCCTGGCGCATGGTTGTAGACCTTCAGGCGAAGGCTGTAGTCGCCGGGTTGCTTCTGGAACTCGTCGAACACTACGCGCCCGAAAAGCCCTGATTCATCGAAGGTTCGCTTCAGATCGGGCTTGAGCATGTCACGAGCCTGAGGCACCTCGGTGGCTTTGGCATTGTCGGGTTCGCCCTGATAGAAATCGAAGTCGACATAGACGTTCGGCTTGTTCGAATAGCTGGCCATCGAAGGCAGGTTCACGGGTGCGACTTCATCTTTGGTGAAACTGGCGCATCCACTGAGGCTCAAGGCCAAAGCAAGGCCTAGGGCTTTTCCAAATTGCATATCGACTTCCTTGCTTAATTTATTGATGCCGCTCACAGAGAGGGGGGACGAATTCTAGCGATATTCGCTTGAAATCAAAAGGCCACCACTCTCTGCCCTCGCCCGCGTTTTTCCATTGACGAGGCTGAGGGATGAGCTGGAGCGGCTGTGTCTGGACTGATGGATACCGAGCGCGTTCGACCTGCTAAAGGGACATGGCTCGCAATCACCCACTAAACACTCGGCATCCGGCGTAACGAAGCACGCTGGACAGGCATCTGCTGCCAAGCCAGCTGCGCCTGAACAATGGCGACCGCCTCCAGCACTTTATGCGCCCAGCCCTCATCTTCCGGATGCACCACGACAACGCGAAAACCATGGTCATCACCTTCAATCTGCACGCCTTCGGAATCATCGACATGCAAGTCGATATCGAACGCCGGCGGATATTTCGAGGGTGCATTCGACAGCCCATGGACCGTTAGCGCTTGATTGTGCAGCACGCTGTTGACCACGCCGTCGACGCGGATGCCGTAGAGCAACAGCCAACGCCGGATGTAGGACGGCGTGCGACCGGACGATGTATAGACCCAGATGCTGCAATCCTGGCGGCGCAGTTCTCGGATCAGGGAGCGTGTCCCCCTGCGCAACGGCTCACCCAGCCAGCGATGAACGCAGGCCGGCAATCGGCTTTGCTCGACTTCGCAGTGGTGGAGTTGGCAGGCGAGCGTGTCATCGATATCAAACGAAATGCGTATGCGCTGCCGCCTGGACATCTGCATCGGGATAGCCCAGCGGATGGCCTGCCCTGCCCGGCTGCCGAAGGTTTTGCATTTGGCGAGCGCTGAACTCCCGCTCATCAATGGCCACCCTGAGAGATGGGCAAAGACTTGCCCTTGAGAAAAAACTTCATCGGGTCAGGCGCTTGTTCTTCCAGGAAGGCTGCGTATTTTTTCTTGATCTTGGGCAGTTCGTACAACGCCTTGACTCCATGTTTGGCAGAGTTGCGTATGACCGATGACGGGTTGAAGTAGCCTTTGGCGTTTTCCAGCGTCAACACGAAAGGCGGCAAGCCCGCGCGCATGAGCAGGTAGCTGACGATGAGCGACCCACTGCGGTTGTTCCCTTCAATGAACAACTGCGGCTTGCTGAGAATGCGCACATAGACGCCCGCCGCCCGCTTCCAGACGGATTCGCTGCGATACGTGCAATACCAATTGAACAAGTCCTTGATGCCTCCCTCAACGTTGTTGAAGAAATGCGCCTCGGTCGCGGCCAGGTGCTGGGCGTATTCCAAGCGGCGCGTCGGGTCTCGACCACAAAGCACCGTGGCGTTGATCTCGAGCATCAGGTTCAGTTGCTGAAGGTCAAACAGATCGACGCCGCGGGCAACATAGTCGTCAATCAACGCGTAGCCTTCAAGCACGTTCTGCAGTACTTCGTCGGTCAAGGGATCGCGTGGCTCCGTGAAGTGCCGGCTGAGCTCGGCGAAGCGATTTTGCACTTCGCGCAGTGCATGTTCAATCGCAGGCAAATCAAGGCGATGCGTAGCAGGCATTGGTGCTCCTTGGAAACGCTTGGTAAATGTCTACCGGATGCCCGCCAAATCCATTTGGCTTCTGCAGGTATGCGGCCTTGACCGGATGGGTGACTTAGCTGAACTTGCCGCTGATGTAGTCGCCGGTCATCTGTTCACGTGGGTTGTCGAAAATCTGCGTCGTTGGGCCCATTTCAACCAGATAGCCGGTGCGCGTGCCCTGGGAAATATCCACCGAGAAGAACGCCGTCGTGTCAGCGACACGGATGGCTTGCTGCATGTTGTGGGTGACCAGCGCTATGGTGTAATCCTTCTTCAGCTCGACCATCAGTTCCTCGACCCGCCGGGTAGCGATCGGGTCGAGTGCCGAACACGGCTCATCCAACAGCAGGACTTCCGGCTCGGTGGCGATGGCGCGGGCGATGCACAGTCGTTGTTGCTGGCCGCCGGAGAGCGACAGGCCGCTGACTTTGAGCTTGTCCTTGACTTCATCCCACAGGGCGGCGCCTTGCAGCGCATGCTTGACCCGATCGCCTATATCGCCTTTGTAGCGGTTGAGGCGCAGGCCAAACGCGACGTTGTCGAAGATGCTCATCGAGAACGGGTTCGGCTGTTGGAACACCATGCCGATGTAACGGCGCACGACCACCGGATCAACGCCCTTGCCATAGACATCTTGTCCAAGGAAGTGCACGTGGCCCTCGAAACGGAAACCTTTCACCAGATCGTTCATCCGGTTAAGGCTGCGCAGCACGGTACTCTTGCCGCAGCCGGATGGCCCGATGAAACCGGTGATCTTGTTTTTCTCGATCGGCACATGGCTGTCACGTACCGCCATGAAGTTGCCATAGAAAATCTTGTCCAGTTTGCAGTCCATGACTACAGGCGCCTGGGTGACAAACGGAGCGGCTATTTGCGCAGTGGATACGTTCAAGATCAGATGCTCCCGTTCTTAATACTTGGGCTTGCCGAAGATACGGCTGATGATATTCACGACCAGTACGATCATCACCAGCACCAGCGAGGCCGCCCATGCGAGCTCGAGCTGGTTGTCGAACGGCATGCCGGAGAAGTTGTAGATCAGCACGGCAAGCGATGCCGTCGGGTTCATGACCTCGAGGCTGCCTTGGTGGTAGATCCAGTAGTTGCTGAACAGCGCGGTAAACAACAGCGGCGCCGTTTCGCCCGCGGCCCGTGCCACCGCCAACATGACGCCGGTCAGGATCGCCGGCATGCCGGTGGGCAAGACGATTTTCCAGATCACCTGCGAGCGGGTACAGCCCATGCCATAGGCGGCATCCTTCATGATCTTGGGCACCATCCGCATCGACTCTTCCGCCGTCAGCACGACGATAGGCAGCATCAGGACTGCCAGCGCTACGCCACCGGCCGGGGCCGAATAAGTGCCGGTGGTCATCACCACCAGGGCGTAAGCAAACACCCCGGCCAGAATCGATGGCAGCCCCGTGAGCATCTTGGCGGCAAAGCGCGCAGCGTTCGCCAGCTTGCTGTCCGGCCCCAGTTCAGCCAGGAAAATCGCCGCCATGATGCCGACCGGTACCGCGATTGCCGCCGCGATACCCACCATCACAAAGGTACCTGCCATCGCGTTGCCGAAGCCCCCGCCCATCTCGAAGCCCGTCGGCGGCAGTTCGGTGAAGACTTCCAGGTTCAGGCGAGCGCCGCCGCGGGTGATCAGCATGTAGAGCACGGAAATCAACGGTACGCTGGCCAGCAGCGCCCCGCCCCAGACCAGGGTGGTCAGGATCAGGCTGCGCAGGGCGCGGCCCTCGAACTTGCGCTGCAGGCTGGGCATCGCGCCTGCTGGAGCCGTCAAGTCTGTTGCAGCAGTCAGGTCGGTCATCACTTATTACCCCGCTGGGCGTACATCATGATCAAGGAGCCGAAGACGTTCACGATCAACGTGATCAACATCAGCACCAGTGCGGCATACATCAACACCTCGATCTCGTTCGGCCCGGCTTCGGGGAAGTTCAGGGCCAGCAAGGCCGCCAGGGTGTTGGCCGGTGCGAACAGCGAAAGGGAAATGTTATTCGCGTTGCCTACCAGCATGGCCAGCGCCATCGTTTCACCCAACGCGCGTCCCAGGCCAAGTACCAAAGAACCGAAAATGCCCGTGGCGGCCGACGGCACCATCACCTTGAGAATCGCTTCCCAGTGGGTGGTCCCCATGCCGTAGGCGGCCTGCTTGGTTTTCATCGGTACGCCCGTGAGCGCATCCTGCGAAACAGCGGCAATGGTTGGAAGAATCATGATGGCAAGCACCAACGCCGCAGGAAGCAGCCCCGGCCCGCTCAAGGATGTGCCGAAAAACGGTACCCAGCCGAGTTCGCTGTTCAACCAGGTCGTCAGTGGTCGAATCGCCGGGATCACCACGTAGATCCCCCACAGGCCGTAGACGACGCTGGGGATGGCCGCGAGTAATTCGACAATGGTGCGGAAAATGGCGGCGAGCTTGGGAGGCAGGAAGTCCTGGGTCAGGAAAATCGCCATGCTGACGCCGAAAAAGCCCGCGATCAGCAATGCGATGAAGGCGCTGTAGAGCGTGCCCCAGATAGCCGGCAGGATGCCGTATTTACCCTGGTTCACGTCCCAGACGGTGCCTAGGAGAACATCAAACCCGTGCTTTTCCATGCCAGGCAGCGCCTTGCGTCCCACTTCGAACACGAGGGCAAATACCAACGCCAGAACCAGAATGCCCCCAATACGCGCAAGCGCACGAAAGGTGCGATCAACCAGGAAGTCCTTCGCGGACGGTGGTTGGCAGGCAGAATCTGGATTAACCGGTACGACAAAGGGTTTGTTCATTGGCTAAGTCCGGAACAAGGGGGAAACTCTCCCGGCATGGCTGACAGCACACACCGAGAGAGGCCTCAGGCGTTACTGAATGTTGGCGGACGCTTTGCGAACCTGCTCGACAACCGACTGCGGCAACGGGATGTAACCCATCGAGTCGGCAATTTTCTGCCCTTCGGTCAGGCTGTATTCGACCATTTCACGCATGGCCTTGGCCTTGGCCGGGTTGCCGTTGTCCTTGCGGAAAATCATCCAGGTGTAGGACGTGATCGGGTACGACTTGGCGCCGTCTGGATCAGGCAACCAGGACACCAGGCTATCCGGCATCTTCACCGCTGCCAGAGCCTCGGCACCACTCTCGGCGTTTGGCACGACGTAGTGGCCGGCCTTGTTCTGCAACTGGGCAAAGTCAACCTTGGCAAGTTTGGCGAAGCCGTATTCGATGTAGCCAATCGCGCCCGGCGTCTGGCGCACAGTAGCCGTCACACCATCGTTCTTCGGCGACTTGATGAACTTGTCACTGGCCGGCCAGTTGACGGTGTTGCCCTCCCCCAGCGCCTGCTTGAACTCCGGATTGATGGTCGCCAAGTGCTTGGTGAATACCGCGGTCGTACCGCTGGAATCCGCGCGCACAACCACCGTGATCGGTGTATCGGACAGTTTCAGGTCCGGGTTGGCAGCGACGATCTGCGGATCGTTCCAGCGGGTGATTTTGCCCAGGAAAATGTTGGAGTACACATCGCGTGGCAACTTCAAGCCTTTAGGATTGCCCGGCAGGTTATAGGCCAGCACGATTTCCCCAGCGGTCATCGGCAGCAACTGCACGCCTTCGGCAACCTTGGCGATATCTTCGTCTTTCATTGCCGAGTCACTGGCGGCGAAATCAACGGTTTTATTCAGGAAGTCCTGTACACCCGCGCCGCTGCCCTTGGATTGGTAATCCACAGTGACACCTTCGGATTTCTTGCTGAAATCCTTGAACCAGGTCAGGTAGATCGGCGCCGGGAAACTCGCGCCAGAACCCGTCAGACGGACGCTTTCTGCAGCGAATGTCGCCGAAGTGGCACCAAGAGAAAGCGTAACCGCGAGCGCAACAGACTTCATCAAACTTTTCATAGAAAGAAATTCCTTGTGATGACGGGCTGGGGAACTCTGCAACAGTCGTGTTACGTTTTTATGAAGATCGAATTGCAGAAGGAACAAATGTCCCCGTTTTACGCCACCGCACCGACGTGAAAAGCTCGCGCACACTCACGCCCCGGCGTTTGCGCAGGGCCTGAAGAAGTTTGAATTCACACGCCGATTGATCGGATCGCAATGCCGAGGCGCATTGATTCCGGCAGCGCTGGGGCTGCTTGCAGGTCGTAAGGAGCCGTTCGAAGGATTGCCGTCATGGACGGCTGGCGCTGGGACGTATCAGTGACGCAACAACCTACGCAGCGGAACCCCATCCTTGAGCACGGGGGATTTGATGACGATGTAACTGAAGTACTTGGAAATGCCGATGTTCTTGTCCAGCAACCCTTCGATCACTTCCTGGTAATGCTGGATACTGCACGTCATGAAGCGCACCAGGTAATCGTAGCCGCCGCTGATCAAATGGCACTCCAGCACTTCATCGACCAAGCGAATATTGGATTCGAACTTGGCGAAGTCTTCCCGCTTGTGGTCGCTGAGAGTGACTTCAGTGAAGACCGTCACCGAGTCAGTGATCTTGGCCAGGTTGAGATGAGCCCTGTAGCCGGAAATATAACCAGCCGACTCGAGCCGCTTGACTCGCTGCAGGCAGGGGCTGGATGACAGGCCCACGGCATCGGCGAGACTGACGTTGGTCATTCGACCGTCCTTTTGAAGTTCAACAAGGATACTGATATCAATTCGGTCTAGTTTTATTAAACCTTCCATCGGGTACCCCTCGGTTGTCTTCAGGTTGACAGTGGTTTTAGCAAATTCAACGCCGCAAAGATAGCTGATGCTGAGCGACGAGGTCGGCCATGCTGGTGATGTAGAAATCGGCGGAATATGCTTGATTATCAGGCTCATGGCCACGGCGGATCAGGCACAGGCCAGCCGATTTTGGCGGGTACGCGGGCGGCCTGGACACTTGCATGATGTTTTCAGGCTTGAGCTTGTTCGCCAGCAACCATGCCGCGTCCTCCAATGGATTGTTGGCGCGGGAATGCAGGTCCTCGGGGGGAATTCCCAAGCGTTCGCAGAGCGGGTCACGATCCTCGGCATCACGATCGCAATACACCAGCAGCCGGTAGAATTTGCGCAGGTACAACATGGCACCGGGCGCGTCCTCGAACAGCGACCAGCTGCTGGCCGAACGGGCAAAGCTCATGCCCTCCTCCCAACTGACCTTGAGCCCCAGGCGCTCTGCCAGTTGACGATGGGCAAAGCACAACAGACCACTGAAGCCCAGTTCGGAAAAACGCGGATAGAGCCCGCGCACTGCCTCGTCGAACTCAGCCAGCACCGCCTCCCTGGCTGGCACGTCCGGATGGTTGTCGAGCAAAGGTTGCAGGGCCGTCCAGACACCGGAATCCCGATCGACCAGGACTTCGTCGCAATCGATCAGCAGCGCACGATAATCAGTCAGGTGCATGTGTGTCGCCTCCCATGATGCATTCATCAATCCATATGCGCTAAATGCCCCCGGTCGGCACATCGCTACTGCGGGCCGACCGAGACCTGAGATTAATCCAACACGCGTAGCAATGCTGCTTCAAGAATGGTCAGTGCTTCGTCGATCTGACTTTCTTCGGTGACCAGGGGCGCCAGGAAGCGCAGGACATTTCGGTGCACCCCGCATTTGATCACCAACAGCCCGCCGACCCTGGCCTGGTCGATCAGTTGTTGGGTGAGTTCGGCATCGGGGCTGCGGGCCTCATCGTCCTTGATCAATTCGATGGCCAGCATGAAGCCGGTACCGCGCACGTCACCGATGCGCGGGTGACGTGCCTGCAAGCGCAGCAGGCCCTGTCGCAGCCGCTCGCCCAGGACCTGGCCACGCTCGAGCAACTGCTCCTGCTCGTAAGCGTCGATCACCGCCAGCGCCGCTGCACACGACAAGGCGTTGCCGCCATAGGTGCCGCCAAGACCACCAGGCAATGGCGCGTCCATGATGTGCGCACGCCCCACCACGCCCGAAATGGGCAAGCCACCTGCCAGACTCTTGGCGACGGTGACCAGGTCCGGCTGAATGCCGGCGTGCTGAAAACCGAACCATTTGCCGGTACGCCCGAAGCCGGTCTGGATTTCATCGAGGATGAGCACGATGCCGTGTTGCTCGGTCAGGGTCCGCAGCGCCTGGAGAAATTCGGGCGGAGCAGAAAGGAAGCCGCCGTCGCCCTGCACCGGCTCGATGATGATCGCCGCGACTCGATCCGGAGCGACTTGGGTCGCCAGCAGCTCATTCAGGGCCTGCAACGCCATCTCGCTGCTGAAACCACGATAGGCATTCGGGTATGGAGTATGGAAGACCTCCGGTGCGAAGGGCCCGAAGTTCTGCTTGTAGGGCTGGCTCATGCCCGTCAGCGTCGTACCCAGCAAGGTACGCCCATGAAAACCGCCACGAAAGGAAATGACCGCGGGACGATTGGTATGGGCTCGGGCGATCTTCACCGCGTTCTCCACCGCCTCCGCGCCAGAGGTGAACAGCGCCGCCTTGTAGGCTTGCTGACCACCTACCAACTCGCACAGGCGCTTGACCAGGTCGAGATAGGGCTTGTAGGCCACCACCTGGAAGCAAGCATGGCTGACCTTTTGCAATTGGGCCTGCACGGCCGCGATTACCTTCGGATGATTGTGGCCGATGTTCAAGACGCCAATGCCGCCGACGAAGTCCAGGTAGCGCGCCCCGTCCACGTCCCACACTTCAGCCCCCTGGGCCCGGTCGATGACCAGCGGATGTGCGGTGACCAGACCCCGGGGCACGAATTGATCGCGTTGACGGAGCAAGCTTGGGGTTTCTTCGACTTTACTGTTCATGGCATCTCCCACAGTGAACCAGGCAACCGGGAAACGGCTGCGATGTGTTCCACAGGTTAAGCGTTCGACGCGATTGTCTAAGCCGAACTTGGGCTCTGGGAAATTCGGATCGACTGTTTTCACCCCGGCAAACAGCAGATTCCTTCAGCCGCCTCCAGCCCGATGGAATCTGCCGGCAGACGCCCCATACAACGCAGCGATGTGTGATTACGCAGGCTCTTTTGATACATCCTGCTTTGCCACTCGGGCATGCTGGAGGTTCCCTATCCAGTACGAGAAGTGACCCATGGCCCTGCTTTATAAAGCCGACCCGGTACGCGGCGAACAATGGAAGCGTCTATTCGCCGAGCACGCGCCGGATATCGAATGGCGTGCCTGGCCGGACATCGGCGATCCGAAGGATATTCGCTACCTCGCCGCCTGGCAGGCGCCGGACGACCTCGAAACACGGCTGCCAAACCTGGAGGTGCTGTTCGCCTTGTCGGCCGGGGTCGACCAACTTGACCTTGATCGCCTGCCCACGTCCCTGCCGGTGGTCCGGCTACTCGACCCCGGCATCACCCGGGGCATGTGCGAGTACGCCAGTTTCGCTGTGCTCAGCCTGCACCGGGACATGCTCCGTTATCGCCAGCAACAGGTCGCCCGGTGCTGGCAGGCGCACTTGCTGCAGCCGGCGGCCCAACGTCGGGTCGGTGTCATGGGACTAGGCATGCAGGCCCGGCAGATCCTGGCCACCTTGCAGACCTTTGGCTTCGCCTTATCAGGTTGGGCACGCAGCGAACACCGCATCGCCGGGGTGGACTGCTTTGCCGGTGACGAACAGCTCCCGGCGTTCCTCGGCCAATGCGACATCGTGTTGTGTGTCTTGCCATTGACCGCGCAGACCAAAGGGATTCTCAACCGCCAGTTGTTCCAACATCTGCCCAAGGGGGCTGCCCTGGTCAACATGGGCCGCGGCGGGCACCTGATAGAAGAGGATCTGCTCGAGGCTCTAGCCAGCGGCCAGCTCAGTGCCGCGGTGCTCGACGTATTGCAACAGGAACCAGCCGCGCCGGATCACCCGTTCTGGCAGCATCCACAAATATTGCTGACGCCGCATATCGCGGCGATGACCCAACCCGAAAGTGCCTTTGGCGTGTTGCTGGACAATATCCGACGCCATCAGCGAGGCGAATCGATGCTCGGCCAGATTGACCCTCAGCGACGTTATTGACCCGCGCTTGTCATGCACCTACGAGAAAAACACCGACGAAAAATCCGCTGATATTTGCTGCTGAGCCTGGTCCCGATTTGAGCAATAACTGCGGCGCGCGAAGCCGCAACTTATGCAATCTACCGAATCAATGTCCGCCTCTTGTCAGGCCTGGTGGCAGATGAGATACCAACACTTTCAGCGGAGAAATCCGACCGGTCACGCTCCCTGTCCATGGAGATCTGTCATGTCCAACACGCAACGCCCCGCCTGTACCTATCGCCCCATGACGCCTGCCGATGTGGCATCGGCTCATGCCTTGTCCGTGCAGTTGAAGTGGCCCCACCGCCTTGAAGACTGGGCCATGCTGCAGCGTGTTTCGCAGGGTTTTGTCGCAGAGGACGAAGGCCGCCTGATCGGTACGGCGTTCACTTGCCCGCAGGGTGATTACGCCACGATCGGCCTGGTGATCGTCAGTGATGAGTACCAGGGCCAGGGCATCGGTCGCAAACTGATGGAGCTGGCACTCCAGGCGTGCGGTTCGCAGACCCCCATGCTCAATGCGACGCTGGCCGGCGCGCCTCTTTATGTCAGCCAGGGATTCGTCGACTTTGGGCATATCCAACAACACCAAGGAAACGTATCGCCTCCGGCCCCCACGGACCTGCCATCCGGTGAGCGCCTGCGCCACCTGACCGAAGCCGATCGAAACGACGTAATCGCACTCGCCAACGCTGGCAGCGGCCTGGACCGGCATGCCGTGCTCAACGATCTGTTCGAGCGTGTCGAAGACGTCGTGGGGATCGAGCGTGAGGGGCAATTGCGAGCGTTCGCCCTCCTGCGTTCCTTCGGTCGCGGTCGTTACATCGGCCCGGTCGTTGCGGGAAATCCAGAGCAGGCCAAGCACCTGATCGCGGTGTTGTTGGCGCAAGTGCCGGATGCTTTCGTGCGCATGGATGTACTGCCCGACAGCGGGCTCGGTTCCTGGCTGGAAGAAGCCGGGCTGAAGCAGGTCGACACCGTTGCACAAATGGTTCGTGGGACCCCACCCCAGGCCCGCGATGGCGTACATCAGTTTGCGCTGGTGACCCAGGCCATCGGCTGACGCCCTACTCACAGCGACACTATCCACTCTCCCGGAGTAACACCCTCATGCTAGAACCCCCCGCCGTGCTGCTCGCACATGCCAACGGCACTCCCGCGTCAACAGCATTCACCTGCGGCTCATTGGGCGCCAACGATCCTTTCGACCGACAGATCGCTTATGTCGGGACCGATGACATTGCTGCCGGCGTCGTCCAGGCGAGCGGACAATTCAGCAGCGATCGGTACCCCTACAGTGAAACGATCGTGGTTCACGCGGGACGCGTCATCTTGCAGAGCCAGGATCACGCGCTCGAACTCAATCCGGGTGACAGCGCCGTGATCGCCCGTGGCACATCGGTTCAGATCGACGCGCTACCTGGCTCGTTCTGGGCATTCTGTGCCGATACCCAGCCTGTTGAAGCCGGTACTGCCGGACTGACCGCCCTCCCCCCATACACCCTGCTCTCCCCTTCGACGCCTCCGAGTGAAGAGTTCCTGCTGAGCCCGACACCGCAATGTCGCTCGAACAACGTGTTCGTCGAGGACACGACCAACCTGCGCATCGGCATCTGGGACTCTACACCCTATACCCGCAAGGCGCGGCCACACACGATGCATGAACTGATGCACCTGATCGAGGGCAGCATCATTCTCCAGATCGCCGATGGTTCCGAACTGGCGGTCAACACGGGCGATACGGTGTTCGTGCCTCGAGGCGCCCCCTGCGCCTGGAAGAGCAGCGTCTATGTGCGCAAGTTCTACGTCTGCAAGTGATGTCTGGCGGGGCTTTTTTGGGTTGGTGAGGCCGCGCTCCCCCTGTGGGAGCGAGCTTGCTCGCGATGGCGGTGGTCCGGTCACATGGATGCCGGGTTTACTGGCCTCATCGCGAGCGAGCTCGGCTCCCACATAGGTTCTTCGGTACCCACAGATTCAGCATCCACCCGCAATCCCTTGTGGGAGCTGAGCTTGCTCGCGATGGCGGTGGTTCAGTCACATGGGTGCTGGGCTTGCTGGCCCCATCGCGAGCAAGCTCGGCTCCCACATGGGTTCTTCGGTGCCCACAGATTCAGCATCCGCCCGCAATCCCTTGTGGGAGCTGAGCTTGCTCGCGATGGCGGTGGTCCGGTCACATGGATGCTGGGCTTGCTGGCCTCATCGCGAGCAAGCTCGCTCCCACAAGGGGAGCGCGGTGTACATGAGGTCTGTGGCTTCTGAAAATCCAATGTGGGAGCGAGCTTGCTCGCGATGTTCAGTTCAAAGCGCCATCGCAATAGCCTGACCCACATCCTGAGTCGAGCCCTGCCCGCCTAGATCAGGCGTGATCGGCCCCTCGGCGATAACCTGCTCGATGGCCCTGAGAATCCCATCATGGGCCGCACGGTAACGCTCATCGCCATTGCCGAGGAAGTCCAGCATCAAGGCGCCGGACCAGATCATCGCAATCGGGTTGGCGATGTTGCGGCCATAGATATCCGGCGCCGAGCCATGGACCGGTTCGAACAACGAGGGAAAACGGCGCTCCGGGTCGAGGTTGGCCGAAGGGGCGATGCCGATGGTGCCGGCACAGGCTGGGCCCAGGTCGGACAGGATGTCGCCGAACAGATTCGATGCCACGACCACATCGAAACGGTCGGGTTGAAGCACGAAGCGCGCGCAGAGGATATCGATGTGTTGCTTGTCCCAGGTGACGTCCGGGTACTGCTGCGCCATGAGCGCGGTGCGTTCGTCCCAGTACGGCATGCTGATGGAGATGCCGTTGGACTTGGTCGCCGCGGTCAGGCGTTTGCGCGGTCGGGTCTGGGCCAGGTCGAAAGCGAACTTGAGAATCCGGTCCACGCCGCGGCGAGTGAACACCGACTCCTGCAGCACGAACTCATGTTCGGTGCCTTCGAACATCTTGCCGCCGATCGAGGAATACTCGCCCTCGGTGTTTTCGCGGATCACCACGAAGTCGATGTCCCCGGCTTCGCGTCCGGCCAGCGGGCACGGTACACCGGGAAACAGCCGCACCGGCCGGATGTTCACGTATTGGTCGAAGTCCCGGCGAAACTTCAGCAGCGACCCCCACAGGGAAATGTGATCAGGCACCTTGTCCGGCCAGCCCACGGCGCCAAAGTAGATCGCGTCGAAGTCCTTGAGCTGCGCAAACCAGTCGGCGGGCATCATCTGCCCGTGCTCCAGGTAATAATCGCAGTGAGCCCAGTCGAGCACTTCGATGCTCAAATCCAATTGCCATTTCTTCGCGGCCTGCTCCAATACCCGCAGCCCTTCCGGCAGGACTTCCTTACCGATGCCGTCGCCGGCAATCGCAGCGATTCTGAATGGTTTGCTCATCAACCGTGCCTCCTCTCTTCAAATGCTGACCGGATCACAAGCCACCCATGTGGAAGGCTTTGACTTCAAGGAACTCGTCCAGGCCATATTTGCTGCCTTCACGCCCCAGCCCCGATTGCTTGATACCGCCAAAGGGAGCGACGTCCATGGAAATGAGCCCGGTATTGAGCCCGACCATGCCGAACTCCAGCGCCTCGCCAAACCGCCATGAGCGGCGCAAGTCCTGGGTGAAGAAATAGGCGGCCAAGCCGTAAGGCGTTGCGTTGGCCGAGGCCAGCGCCTCTTCTTCGGTGCTGAAGCGCATCAACGGCGCAACGGGACCGAAGGTCTCTTCATTGGCCAGCAGCATTCCGGCATGGGTCTCACCGAGTACCGTCGGCTGGACGAACTGGCTGTCGCCCTTGGGGATTTCACCACAGAGTAGACGAGCGCCCTGACTCAAGGCCTCGTCGATATGTCGAGCGACCTTGCTGACCGCCGCCGTATTGATCAGTGGGCCTATGTTTACGCCGGCATCCAGGCCATCGCCGACCTTGAGCTTGCCCACCTCCTCCACCAGGCGCTGGGCGAAGCGCTCGTAGATCCCATCCTGCACCAGGATCCGGTTGGCGCAGACGCAGGTCTGCCCGGCGTTGCGGAATTTGCTGAGCATGATGCCGGTCACGGCCTGCTCCAGGTCCGCGTCGTCGAACACGATGAACGGCGCGTTACCGCCCAGCTCCAGGCTCAAGCGCTTGATGTGTTCGGCGCTCTGGCGCATCAGCAGGCGACCGACCGCCGTGGACCCGGTGAAAGACAGCTTGCGCACTGTCGGGTTGCCGGTCAGCTCTTCACCAATGCCGGCGGGCATGCCGGTCACGACGTTGAACACCCCGGCCGGAATCCCGACCCGCTCGGCCAATACCGCCAGTGCCAGGGCCGACAGCGGGGTGAGGTCCGACGGCTTGACCACGATCGTGCAGCCGGCGGCCAGGGCGGGTGCGCACTTGCGCGTGATCATCGCGTTGGGGAAGTTCCATGGGGTGATCGCGGCGCAAACGCCGACCGGTTGCTTGAGGGTCAGCAAGCGGCGATCACCGCTGGGGGCCTGGATGGTTTCGCCGTAGACCCGTCGGGCTTCTTCGGCGAACCATTTGACGAAGCTGGCACCGTAGCGAATTTCGCCCTGGGCTTCCGCCAGCGGCTTGCCCTGTTCGCAAGTCAAGATCAACGCCAGGTCATCGAGGTTGTCGATCATGGCCTGATACCAGCGATCCAGCAGCGCCGCCCGCTCTGCCGCCGGACGGGCACGCCAGGCCGGCCAGGCACGGTCGGCGGCTTCGACGGCGCGCCGGGTTTCACTGCCCTGTATCGCGGGGACCCTGGCGAGCACTTCGCCGGTGGCCGGGTTGATAACGTCCACGGTCGCGGCGTTGTCGGCGCTGACCCACTGACCGTCGATGTAAGCGCGTTCTACCAGCAGGCTGGGGTCTTTCAGGCGATTCTTGAGCATGGTGTCGGGTCCTGTTTTGAGCCAGCCTTCAGTCTATTGTTTTGCCCTGGACGAGGATGCTGAAAACGCCGGCCCTACAGCCGTGAATGCTGAAAATCAGCCTTCGACGGCATGCTCTACCGCGGGTGGGGATTGATCGCCGTACGCCTCGATCAGGCGATGAAACGCACGGGGTTGCAGGCGTGGTGAGGGAATGTTCAATCAGGCAGACGGAACACTAGCGGTGCATTGAGCCCACTAACCCTTGCAGGAAGCGCTCGCCAGCGTCCATCTGGCTGATCTCGATGAACTCGTCAGGCTTGTGCGCCTGTTCTATCGAGCCTGGCCCGCAGACCACCACCGGCACATCCAGGCGTTGTTTGAACAAGCCGCCCTCGGTGCCGAATGAGACCTTGGCCGTGCCGGTGTCCGGGGCGGCAAAGTTTTTCAGGAAGCGCACCGCTTCGACGCTCGGGTGGGTATCGAGGCCCGGATAGACATTCAGGGTCTCGATTTCGATAGCGGCCACACTGGACAGCTTCCTGGCTTCGCCGACGATCAGTTCGGCTCGCTCACGCATCTGTTCCAGGAACCCGTCCAGGTCGTCCGCCGGCAAGTTACGCACTTCGAAGTCCAGGGTGCACAAGTTGGGCACGATGTTCAGCGCCTTGCCGCCGACAATCTGTCCAACATGCACGGTGCTGTAGGGCACGTCGTAATCGGTATCCCGGGCGCCCTGCTCTTGCAACTGCTGCTGGCTCAGGCGCAGCGCGGCGATGAAATCGCAGGCCACGTGAATCGCATTGACCGAGCGCGGTGCCAGGGACGAATGCGCTTCCAGGCCGCGACAGTAAGTACGGTAGGAACCCTTGCCCTTGTGCCCGAGCACGAACTGCATATTGGTTGGCTCGCCGATGACACACAGAAACGGCCGGACCGGTGCCAGGTGCAGCACATCGAGCAAACGACGCACCCCCACGCAACCGATCTCTTCGTCATGGGACAGGGCCAATTGCAAGGGCCGGCTCAATGGCTGCTCGGTGGCCTCGAGCATGGCGTCGACAGCCAGTGCGATAAAACCCTTCATGTCGCAACTGCCTCGGCCATAAATCCGCCCGTCCTGCACCGTCGCCTCGAAGGCAGGAAAGGTCCAGGCCTGCCCCGCCGCCGGCACCACGTCGGTATGCCCGGACAGCAGGATCCCCGGCACGTCCCGTGGCCCGGTGCTGGCAAACAGATTGGCTTTCCTGCCGCTTTCATCCTGGACGATCAGTGACTCGATGCCCTTGGTCAGCAGCAGGTCGCGCACGTACTCGATCAAGGCCATGTTCGATTCCGAAGAGACGGTATCGAAGGCCATCAGCCGTTTGAGAATGTCCAACACGCGGGGTTTCATGAGGCCTTGCTCCGTTGCTCGACTGAAAAGAAGAAGCGCTTGATGTCGACCAGCCTGACGAGACGCCGGTTCATGCATACGCCGCCACGGTCATTGTGTTGGACTGCTGGGTCTTCATCAGTTCCGCACTGTCGTGGTGGCAGAGGATTTCACTGCCGCCCACAATCATCCGCCGTTGCGGCGCGACGCAATTGCACAAGCCGTCGACCCGCACCGGGCAGCGACTGAGGAAGGTGCACAGGTCGGGTACGTTGGCTTTAGGGCCAATGGGCGGCAGCGTCTGGCAGGTCGTGGCCCCACAGGTTTCCAGCCAACCCTGGCGCAGTTCCGGTACGGAATGGATCAGCAGGTCGGTATACGGATGGAACGGTGCCTGCGCATAGGATTGGCGCGTACCGGCCTGGATCTTGTGGCCGCTGTACATCACCACGATGTCGTCACACAGGGCGCGCACGGTGGAGATGTCGTGGCTGATGAACAGATAGGACACCCCCAGTTGCTGGCGCAGATCGCGCAGCAGTTCGAGAATCGCCGCACCGACCACAGTATCCAGCGCCGAGGTCACCTCGTCGCAGAGGATCAGGTCCGGCTTGGCCGCCAAGGCCCGGGCCAGGTTGACCCGTTGCTTCTGCCCGCCGGACAGTTCGTTCGGACGCCGCTGCGCCAACGCCCGCGGCAAACGCACCAGGTCCAGCAATTCGCCGATACGCTCGCGCAAAGCCGCGCCCTTGAGGCCGAAATACATCTTCAGCGGGCGGCTCAGGATCGTGCTGACGCTGTGCATCGGGTTGAGCGCGGTGTCGGCATTCTGGAAGACCATTTGAATACGTCGAAACTGCTCGGGGGTGCGCGACGACAGGCTGCCCCCCAGGGGTTGGCCATCGAAGGTCAAGCCGCCTAGGGCCGGCACCAACAATCCGGCCACGACCCGTGCCAGGGTCGATTTGCCGGAACCCGACTCACCGATGACGCCGATGGCCTGGCCTCTGCGAACCGTCAGGTCAATGTCTTCCAGCACGCGAATCGCTGGCATGCCCTGGGCATTTTTGTTGCCATAGCCGGCGGTCAGCCCCTGGATGGTCAGCAACGGGGTCTCTTGGGCGATGTCGCTCGGCGGACGGATCGTGGTGTCCGGTCGCGCCGCCGCCAGCAAACTGCGGGTGTATTCGTGGGCCGGGCCCTTGAGCAACGGTGCCGTGGCGCTGTGTTCGAAGATTTCGCCGCCGTTGAGCACCACGATCTGGTCAGCCATCTGCGCCACCACCGCCAGGTCGTGAGACACATAGACGGCCGTGGCCCCACGTTCACCGACCACCCGTTTGAAGGCCCGCAGCACATCGATCTGGGTGGTCACATCGAGGGCCGTGGTCGGCTCGTCGAGCACCACCAGCAACGGATCGCTGATCAGCGCCATGGCCGCCATCACCCGTTGCAGTTGCCCGCCGGACACCTGGTGGGGGTAGCGCTGGCCGATGCGCTCAGGGTCTGGCAGGGCCAGGTCGCGGAACAATTCGATGGCCTTGGCTTCAAGCACCGCTCGACTACCCAGGCCGTGGATCAGAGCGCCCTCCACCACTTGGTCGATCAGCTTTTTCGCCGGGTTGAATGCCGCTGCGGCGCTCTGGGCGATATAGGACACCCGGTTGCCCCGCAACTTCTGCAACTGGCTTTCGCTCGACGCCAGCATGTCATGCTCGCCGATTTGCACCACGCCGCCCGCCAGGCGACAACCGCGCCGGGCATAACCAAGCAGCGCCAGGGCAATGGTGGTCTTGCCGGAACCGGACTCACCGATCAACGCCAACACTTCGCCTTTTTGCAGGGAGAAGCTGACACCCTTGACGATGTCCACTTCACCGCGTTCGCCACAGGCGACCACGCGCAGGTCCTGTACTCGAATCAATTCACTCATTTCAATGACCTCCCGAACGTCGGCTACGCCGCGACGACAACCGGTCGATGAACAGATTCACACCGATGGTCAGGGTGCCGATGGCCAGGGCCGGAATCACAATGGCCGGCGCCCCCTGATTGAGGCCACCGATGTTCTCGCGCACCAGCGAGCCCAGGTCGGCATCCGGCGGTTGCACGCCCAGCCCCAGGAAACTCATGCCACTGAGCAGCAGCACGATAAAACCGAAGCGCAGGCCCAGGTCCGCCAGCACCGGGTTGAGTATGTTCGGCAGGATTTCCACACAAGCGATGTACAGCCGGCGCTCGCCACGGGTACGGGCCACTTGCACGTATTCCAGGGCTTCGATATTCACCGCCATGCTGCGGGCGATGCGGAAAGCGCCGGGGGTGTAGCTCAACACCGCCGTACAGATCAGCAAGGTGACCGAGGAGCCGAAGGCCGAGACCATGATCAGCGCCAACATCTTGCTGGGGATCGAGATGAACGCGTCCATCAGGCGACTGATCAGCTCATCCAGCCACTTTGGCGACACCACCGACAACAGCGCCAGACTGGTTCCCAGGGTGCTGGACAACACCGCGGCCACCAACGCCAGCCCGACGGTGAAGCGTGCGCCGACAAGGATCCGGCTGAGCATGTCGCGGCCCAGGTAATCGGTGCCGAACGGGTACGTCGCGCTGAGGCTGTCGAAGACGTTGTCAGAGACCACCTCCCCCACCGGATGCGGCGCCAGCCACGGACCGAAGATGGCCACCAGCAACCAGATCACACACATCGCGGCACCGACCAGGCCAAGCCAGGACTTGGCGTGGGCGTCTTTGCCCAGCCCCAGCGCAACGGCCGCCGTCGGGGACTTCACAATGAGGTTGTTCATTGGTTTCTCAGCCTCGGGTTGGAAAGGATCGCGCACAGGTCGGCAATCAACACCAACGCCAGGTACGCGGTACAAAACAACATGGTGCAGGCCTGGACCAGGGCCATGTCGCGGTTGGTCACGGCATCGACCATCAGGCTGGCGATGCCGGGGTAGTTGAAGATCGTTTCCACGATCACCACTCCGCCCAACAGGTAGGACAGGCTCAGGGCGATGGCATTGGCGATGGGGCCAATGGCATTGGGCAAGGCATGCCGCAGGACGATCCGGATATTGCTGACTCCCTTGAGCCGGGCCATTTCCACGTAAGGGCTGTCGAGTTGATCGATCACCGCCGCCCGGGTCATGCGCGACATTTGCGCGACAATCACGCAGCACAGCGTCATCACCGGCAAGGCGTAGGTGCGCATGAATTGCCAGGGTGAGGTGATGTCACTGGCGTAGGACAGTGCCGACAACCAGCCCAGGTTCACCGCGAATATCAGCACCGCCAAGGTGGCGACCAGAAACTCCGGCACCGCCACCATGGTCAAGGTGAAGAAGCTCAGGAAGCTGTCGATACGCCCGCCTCGCCCCATCGCCGAACCGATACCCAGGGTCAAGGCCACAGGCACCGACACCAACGCCGTGGCAGCCGCCAGCATCAAGGTGTTGGGGACCCGGCCGGCCATCAAGTCGACGACCGGCATGGCATTGGACATCGACATCCCCAAGTCACCGCCGAGCAGGCTCGTCAGCCAATGCAGGTAACGCAACACACCGGGCTGGTCCAACCCCATTTTCATCCGCAGGGCCGCCACCTGTTCCGGTGTGGCGAACTGCCCCAGCGCCTGTTGTGCCGCGTCCCCCGGCAGCACTGCCGTGATGGCGAACACCACCATGGAGACAATCAACAAGGTCACGACCGCCGCCCCCAGGCGGCGGCCGATCAACCAGAGTGTGTTGCTGTTCATCATCCGACCCTCATGCAATATGGCCCAAACCCGACGGTCATCAGGCGTCCAGCCAGACTTGCTCGGCAAACATGTAGCCCATGAAACCGCCCAGGGGGTTGGCGCCGTAGCCCTTTACGCGCTGATCGGCGCCATCGATGTTGCTGATGAATACCGGTACGCCGATGCCACAGTGCTCATGTACCAGCACTTGCATGTCGCCGTACATCTTGCCGCGCTTGGCCTCGTCGGTTTCACCTCGGGCCTGCACCAACAACTGGTCGAACTGTTCGTTTTTCCAACCGGATTCATTCCACGGTGCGCTCGACTGGAAGAACTGCGAGAACAGCATGTCGGCATTGGGCCGCGGGTTGATGTTGCCGAAGCTCAGTGGGTGCTTGGCCCAATGGTTGGACCAGTAGCCATCGCTCGGCAGGCGGTTGACGTTGAGCTTGAGTCCCGCCTCCTTGGCGGACTGCTGCAGCAATACCGCGACGTCCACCGAGCCGGTCGCCGCTGGCGAGCACATCAGCGGCATGCTGATGTCTTGCATGCCGGCCTTCTTGAGCAGGAACTTGGCCTGTTCCGGATCGTAGGCCCGTTGTGGCAACTCGGCGTTGTAGAAGCGTGCACCGGGTGCGATCGGATGATCGTTGCCGATCCTGGCGTAGCCGCGGAAGATCGCCGACTTGATCTGTTCCCGGTCCAGCAGCAACTTCATGGCCTGGGTGAATTCCGGGCTTTGGCCCGGCATCTGGTCCTGACGGATGATCAGGTCAGTGTAGTTGCCCGACGGTGAATCGATGACCTGGTGCTTGACGCTGGCCTTGATGCGAGTCGTCGAGCGTGGGTTGACCTCGTTGACGATGTGCACGTCCCCCGACAACAGGGCGTTGATCCGTGACGATTCGTCGGCAATGCCGATGAATTCGATCTCGTCCAGGTACGGCAAGCCGGGTTTCCAGTAGTTGGTATTGCGCACACCAATGGAGCGCACCCCGGGCTTGAACTCCTTGACCTTGAACGGACCGGTACCGATGCCCTGGCTGAAATCGCTGGTGCCCTCGGGAACGATCAACATGTGCGAGACGGCCAGGATCGACGGCAGCTCAGCGTTGGGACCGCTCAACTGTATCTGCACTTCATGGGTGCCGACGGCTTTGACTTCGGCGAACTGCGACGCCAGCGGCAGGACCTTGGAACCGGTGATCGGGTCCTTGTGCCGCAGCAGCGAAAACACCACGTCGGCGGCGGTCAGGGCCTTGCCATTGTGGAAGGTCACTTCCTTGCGCAGGCTGATCACCCAAAGCGTGGCGTCGGTGGTGTCGATACGCTCGGCCAGTTCCAGTTGCGGCACCATGTGGCTGTCGAAACGCGTCAGCCCGTTATAGAACATGTAATGGCGCACATAGTCGGTGGACGATGAACCTTTGGCCGGATCGAGGGTGTCGGCGGTGGAACTGGTCGAGCCTGCGACGCGAATGCGCCCGCCAGGCTTGCCTTTGCCAGGGGCGGCGGCCTCCTCATCGGCGAACAGCTTGCCGGCGGCGCCGAACAGGCTGCCCGCGCCCGCCACGGCCACCCCGGCCAACCCCAGCATTTGCAATGCATTGCGGCGTGACATGCCGCGATTGAGCCCCTCGAAAATGCGCAGACTTTCCGTACCTGTTATCAGCTGGGTGTCGATACTGTTTTTTTTGTCAGTCATGTCAGTTCTACCTTTCGGAAATGATAAGGCTCGATTGCTCGCGATTAACGCAATGTGTTGAAACGTGAAGCGTCTCCCGCAACTCAGTGCAAATAGTCTTGAAGGCGGTAGTAGGCACCGACCAGAGGCAAAAACCAGGGCTTGCCAAAATGACCGGGGATCGCCGGCCAATCGAGTTCGCGCCAAGGGTTGGCCTCGACCTTGCCCGCCATGACGTCGGCCATGACTTGGCCCATGTGCACCGACATCTGCACACCATGGCCGCTGTAGCCCATGGAGTGATAAATACCTCCGTGCTGGCCGGCCCGGGGCAGCCGATCGGAGGTCATGTCCACCAATCCGCCCCAGCAATAATCGACCTTCACCTGGGCCAGTTGCGGGAACATCTGCACCATCGCCGCGAGCAAGACTTTGCCGCTCTTGGCATCGGACACGCTGTCAGACATGGCAAACCGTGCCCGCCCGCCAAACAGCAGACGGTTGTCCGGAGTCAGGCGGAAGTAGTTACCGATCATGCGGCTGGTGACATAGGAGCGGCGTGCCGGCAGCAGGCTGTCGATCAGCGCCTGCGGCAACACCTCGGTGGCGATCACGAAACTGCCCACCGGCACGATCCGCCGCCGATACCAACCCAACCCACCCTGCTGAGAGGTGCCGGTGGCCAGCAGGACCTGCGTGGCCTGTAGCGATCCCTTGGTGGTATTGACCCGATAGCCGCCGGCACTGGCTTTCCAGTCCGTGACGGACACGCCCTGGAAAATCAGGGCGCCGTGACGGGCGGCGGCCTCGGCCAACCCGACCCCGAAGCGCCCGACGTGCATCTGCACGCCGTTGCGCTGCAACAAGCCGCCATGGAACTGGGCCGAGTTGACCTCTGCGCGAGTCTCTTGCGCAGACAGCAATTCGACCTCGGCATCGACCTCGCGCCGAATCAGTTCGCAGGTGCGCGCCAAACCTTCGTAATGCATGGGCTTGGCCGCCAGCTTGAGCTTGCCATTGCGCGTGAAGTTGCAGGCGATCTGCTCCTGCTCCACCAGCGAGACGACGCTCTGCACGGCACTTTCGTAAGCCTGGTAATAGGCGCGCGCTTTATCGGCACCGAGGCTGGCGCTCAGGGCTGCGTAGTCCTGGGCCACGCCGGTATTGCACTGGCCGCCATTGCGCCCCGACGCCTCGCCAATGACCCGCCCGCCTTCCAGCACCGCTACATTGGCCCCCTTCAAGGCCAGGGCCCGGGCCGCGGCCAGGCCAGTGAAACCACCACCGACGATGGCCACATCGACCTGCCCGGGCAACGCACCGAGCTGGGCACCGGTAAATGCCGGTGCGGTATCGAGCCAATAAGACTCACTGCCCATGTCTAACCCCTTATGCCTTGACGAGTGCCCAACGACTCAGAGACCGACCAGGCCGGCCAATCCGCCGATGTCCGGGATCTGGTGGTAGTTGTAGCCAGCGTTTCCAGGCAGTTCATGACCACGGGCCACGAACGCTTTGTGCTTGATCTTCATGTCGTGGGCCGACATCAGGTCATAACGGAAGCTCGAGGACACGTGCAGGACATCCTCCGGCCCGCAGCCGAGGTTATCGAGCATGAATTCGAAGGCCGCCAGGCGCGGCTTGTAGGCTTGGGCTTGTTGAGCCGTGAAGACTTTATGGAACGGTGCGCCGAGCTTGTCGACGTTGGACATGATCTGCTCGTCCATCGCGTTGGAGAAAATCACCAGGGGAATCTTGTCGGCGATTTTCGACAGGCCGGCCGGTACGTCGGCATGGGGCCCCCAGGTCGGGACGGCATCGTAGTAGAGCTGACCTTCGCCTTTGTACTCGACACCCCAACGCTTGCAGACCCGGGCCAGGGCAGTCTTGAGAATTTCATCATAGGGCCGCCAGTCACCCATCACCTGGTCCAGGCGATAGGCCGAGAAATCCTTGACGAACTGGTCCATCTGCCCGGCAGGGACCCGATCGGCGAACAGTTCGCGCGTCATGGTCCCCATCTGAAAGTTGGTCAACGTGCCGTAGCAGTCAAAGGTAATGAACTTGGGGCGAAGGAAGCTCATGAGTGCAGTCCTGAGTGATGGTTGAGGTCATGAGGGGCAAGCGGTTGCGCCGTTCCGAAAGCCTGGGTGCAACGCTGCATCACGGATTTATTACAGCATCATGAGACCGTGCATAAACGGTTAAAAGTATAGGTCCCTTGGCACAAACCACCGTTTTTCGGGGCCTGCTCAGCAGACTGTGCGGGATGCGCCATGGCCGGGCATTTGCGCCGTTTTCACGGCATTTACGGCCGTTTATGGTGCGTAAAAAACCACTGGAACCCCCCACAGGCGGCAGAATCTACGCCTGCAAACGAAAACGGGCGCATCCCCTGAGGATGCGCCCGTTCATTGTTTTGCCGGTGAGTTTCCAGCGCCTCAGAACTCCGCGACCTTGCCCCAGGCCGAAGATTGAAAACGGTCCGGGTGATAGGGACGCGGATCAACCAGCGGGGGCATGTCACAGACAATATCGGCGATCAAATGGCCCGCACCCGGGCCGATGCCGAAGCCGTGGCCACTGAACCCCGCCGCCAGCACCAGGCCAGGCAGGCTCGCCATCTCGCCGATGCCCGGGACGCCGTCCGGCGTGCTGTCTACATAACCTGCCCAGGCTGCGGTGACCGACGAGGTTTTCAGCATCGGGATCAGGTCTACCGCGCGCTTGTAAGTCAACTCGACCGTCGAGGCGTCTGCCTTCGGATCCAGAATTCGCATGCGCTCCATCGGCGTCGGCTGGTCCAACCGCCAGCGCCCCAAGCCCTCGTGCCCCGATTGAAAGCCCTCCAGGCCACCGGGGGCCAGCTTGCGCCAACGGCGCTGGAACATCGGCAGGAACTGCGGGGCGAAACGCAGCAATTGCAAGGTAGGGTCGACACGCCCTCGGCCACTGATGGCCAGCGTGATCCCGCCATCGGAGCGACGGGTCATGGAGACTTCATCCGTGTGGAGCGCGTCCGGTATCTCTTGGGCGTTCTTGGAAACCGACAGTATCGTCTGACGAATGGACGCCTGGGGAAACCGGATGCCGTACTGGCGGCAGAAAGAGGACGCCCATGCGCCACCGGCGAGCACCGCGAGCTTGGTACGAATGGTGCCCTTCTCGGTGACGACGGCAGACAACCGGCCACCCTCGGTCTCGAGGCCACGGGCGGCGCATCCCTGGTGCACCGTGCCGCCCAGTTTAATGATGGCCCGTGCGACCGCCGGGGCGGCGCGGGATGGGTCTGCCGTGCCGTCGGTAGGTGAAAAGACCCCGCCTTTCCAGGGCTTGCCGGTGACCCGGCCATGTTGAGCGGCCTGCTCCGCCGTCAGCATGTGGGTTTTCACATTGACGGTACGGGCAAACTCCCCCCATTTCGCCCAACCGGCCAGCTCTTTCTCGTTGTTGCTCAGGTAGAGCAAGCCACACCTTCTGAAACCTGTGTCCTCACCGGTCTCTGCTGCGAACTGCTCCCAAAGGTCCAGGCTCTTGGTCGACAGCGGCAGTTCACGAGCGTCTCGATTCTGTTGACGGCACCAGCCCCAGTTTCGACTCGATTGCTCTGCACCCACGCGGCCTTTTTCCACCAGCGCGACCTTCATGCCGCGCTTGGCCAGGTAATAGGCCGTGAAGGATCCGATAATGCCGCCGCCGATCACGACAACGTCAGCGTGCGTCGGAAGCTCAGAATTCGTCTCTACGGAAATTAACGGTGCTGGCATTTTAGGGATGTCCATGAAGGCCGGGGGATTTGAAGGTACGTCTTCTTCAGGTGGTCGCGGGTGCATCGGCCATGCACTGAGGGTGGCGACCAGGGCAAGCCGCTACTCCGTTCTGGAAGCATCAGTGCCACGCTGAATCATGGTGTTATTACAACACCAAGAAACCGTGCATAAACGGTTAAAAGTATAGGTCGCCTGGTACAAACCACCGTTTTGCGGGACGTGTTCAGCAGACTTTGCGGAGCGCTTCGGATTGGAGGTTTTGCTTATCTGTTTGGCGGGACACGTCCCGGCATTTATTTAGCTGGACCACCGCTATCGCGAGCAAGCTCGCTCCCACATTGGGTTTTTGGCAGACAACAATATGTACTTAGTACCCTGTGGGAGCGAGCTTGCTCGCGATGAGGCCGGCACATTCAACGTCTCATTGACTATGAAACCACCTTCGCGAGCAGTTCGCTGGTCATACTTTCAATGCCTCCTCCAGAAACGCCACCAAAGCCTGCACACGCGGGCTACGCAGTTTTCGTGAAGGCACCAACAGGTTGATCGGCGCACTGTCGAATTGCCAATCCGCCAGCACCCGAACCAGACGCTTGTCGGCAATGGCGTCACTGACATCCCATTGCGAACGCAGCACCAGCCCCAGGCCTTGCTCGGCCCAGCGTCGAGCCACACTGCCATCGTTGCTCAGCATCGCGGGCTCGATGCGCAGGGTTCTACGCCCCTGCCCCTTGCGCAGGTGCCACAGCGTGACATCTTCATCATTTTCACGGATGCAAATGCAGCGGTGCCCGGCAAGTTGCTCAGGCGACGACGGCGTGCCGTGCTGCTCCAGATAGGCAGGGCTTGCGCACAACCATCGGTCATTTGACGTGAGGAGCCTGGCGACCCACAGGCTGTCATTGAGGTGACCGATGTGGATCACCGCGTCGCTGTCATGGCGATCAGGCCATGGCGTTTCGCGTAAATCCAGGTGCAGGCACAACTGAGGGTGCAACCTGGCGAAACGCGCCAGCAGCGGTGCAATGCGTTGCCGCCCATAGCCGAACGGCGCCGCCAGCCTGAGCGTGCCAACCAACTGCTCGTCTCGTTGCTTGAAGGACTCCGGGAGCGCTTCCAACTGCTCCAGCAAACGCGCGCTTTCCCGAGAGAAACGCTCGCCATCGGCGGTGAGACTCAGGCGCCGGGCATCGCGATTGGCCAGCGTCAGGCCGAGCAGCGTCTCCAACTTGCGCAGACGCATGGACAGCGCGGGAGGTGAGACATTCAGGATTCTGGCAACAGCGCTCAACGATTCGGCGCGCGCCAGCGTCACGGCCAGACGCAGGTCCTCGATGGAGATCATTCAATTCTACTTAATGATTGATGACGCCTCATTGAAGCACACCTTCACGACCGCTTTGTAGAGTGAGCCCTGTACCCAGCCATTCGAGTCCTCCTTATGTCAGCTTCTCTTGCCGCCCTCGATACCCCCGCCGCGCTCGTGGATGTGCCGCGCATGCAGCGCAATATCCAGCGCATGCAACAACGCATGGATGCCTTGGGGGTGCGTCTGCGCCCGCATATCAAAACCAGCAAATGCCTCCCCGTGATCCAGGCGCAGCTCGCCGCGGGTGCCAGCGGCGTCACGGTTTCGACCTTGAAGGAAGCCCAGTTCTGTTTCGCTGAAGGCATTCGTGACGTTTTCTATGCCGTCGCCATCACGCCAGGCAAGCTGCCCCAGGCCTTGCTGCTGCGGCGCCAAGGCTGCCAGTTGAGCCTCCTCACCGACAGCCTTGCCGCTGCCCAGGCCATCGTCGCCTTCGGCCAGCAACACCACGAACGTTTCGACGTCTGGATCGAGATCGACTGCGACGGCCATCGATCCGGCCTGCACGTCGAAGACGATTCACTCCTTGAAGTCGCACGGATACTCAGCGAGGGTGGCATGCTGCTTTGCGGGGTGATGACCCATGCCGGCTCAAGCTATGAACTCGACACGCCTGAAGCGCTGCAAGCCCTGGCCGAACAGGAACGCGCTCTTTGCGTCAAAGCGGCCCAACGACTGCGCGAAGCCGGGTTCGCCTGCCCGGAGGTCAGCATCGGCTCGACGCCTACGGCCTTGTCGGCACTGAACCTGGAAGGTGTCACTGAAGTGCGCGCCGGTGTCTATGTGTTCTTCGATCTGGTGATGCACAACATCGGTGTCTGCCAGGCCGACGAGTTGGCGCTGAGCGTGCTGACCACCGTCATCGGTCATCAGAAAGACAAAGGCTGGATCATCACCGATGCCGGTTGGATGGCCATGAGCCGTGACCGCGGCACGCAACGTCAGCAGCGGGACTTTGGTTATGGCCAGGTTTGCACCGAAGCCGGCGATTGGATCGAGGGCGCGTTGCTCACGGGAGCCAATCAGGAGCACGGCATTGTCTCGCTTGAAATGGCCGAGGGTGTCGACATCACCGCGCGTTTTCCCATCGGTAGCCGCCTGCGCATCCTGCCCAACCATGCCTGTGCCACAGGCGCGCAGTTCCCGGACTATCACGCGGTTGACGCCGAGGGTGGCGTGCACACCTGGAGTCGTTTGCATGGCTGGTAATCAAGCAGGCTCGATCCAGTTGATCAGCACGACCAACGCCGCGGCGCCGGGTGGACATTACGCCCAGGCGGTCGTGCACCAGGGCGTTCTGTATGTGTCCGGGCAACTGCCCATACGCGCCGATGGAGTCCACAGTGCCGGCCAACCCTTTGAGGTCCAGGCCGCCATCGCCCTCGATAACCTGTTGGCGATCCTCGGCGCAGCGGGCCGAAGCACGCGCGACCTGCTGAAGGTCACGGTCTATGTCGCAGGTATCGAACACTGGCCTGCGTTCGATCGAATCTACGCCCGTTACCTGGGCGAGCATCGGCCAGCGCGAGCGGTAGTGCCCGTGCCGGCCTTGCATCATGGCTACCTGATCGAAATCGAAGCGATGGCCCTCGCCCCGGGGTAATGCCAAGTTAGCCCGGCAGATACGGCAGATTCTCCTTTGCGCACTTGAACAACGGCATCTTTTGTCTGGGCCGCTCTGTTAGCTTATTGAGCAGGCTCGACATACCGCTCTAAAGGAACACCTTGGATGACTACTCAATCTTCGAATAGCTACAGCGTTGATCCGCAAACCGCCCAGCTGTTTTATATCAATGGCGGTTGGTCTGCGCCGGTCAGCCCGGCCAGTTTGCCGGTGCTCAATCCGGCAACCGAAGAGGTCGTCGCCCAGGTCGCCAGCGGGTCTGCCGAGGATGTCGATCGGGCGGTCGCGGCGGCGCGTGCCGCGTTTGCCGGTTGGTCTGTCACTTCCACGGCGTCGCGTGCGCAGGTGCTGGGCAAGATCCATGAGCTTATCCTTGAGCGCAAAGAAGAGTTTGCCCAGGCGATTTCCCTGGAAATGGGCGCAGCCATCGGTTCTGCGCGGGCAATGCAAGTGCCCCTGGCAGCCGAGCACGTCCGGGTCGCCCGCGACCTGCTGTCCACCTATCGTTTCCAGACCGTCGAGAACGGGACCGCGATCCAACGCGAACCCATCGGCGTCTGCGGCCTCATCACCCCGTGGAACTGGCCGCTTTATCAAATCACCGCAAAGGTCGCCGCAGCGCTGGCGGCCGGCTGCACGGTGGTCCTCAAGCCCAGTGAACTGTCGCCGCTGAGCGCCCTGCTGTTTGCGCAAGTGGTCCATGACGCAGGCGTTCCACCGGGTGTCTTCAACCTGGTGAACGGCAGCGGCCATGTCGTCGGGGCTGCCATGGCCGCACATCCCGATATCGACATGATCTCGATTACCGGCTCGAATCGCGCAGGGGCGCTGGTGGCCCAGGCGGCCGCCGCGACGGCGAAACGGGTCGGCCAGGAACTGGGCGGTAAATCCCCGAACATTCTGCTGCCCGACGCCGACTTTGCCAAAGCCGTCCCATTGGGCGTGATGACGGCGTTGCGCAACGTCGGACAATCGTGCAGCGCCCCCACCCGGATGATCGTGCCCAAGGACCGACTGGCGGAGGTCGAAGCGCTGGCGGCCGCCACCGCCAACGGGATCATCGTGGGTGACCCGCAATCACCGGAAACGGTACTGGGCCCCATCGCCAATGAAGCCCAGTTCAATCGCGTGCAAGCCATGATCGAGACCGGACTGCATGAGGGGGCAAAACTGCTCTGCGGCGGGCTCGGACGCGTGCCGGGGTTTGAAAAAGGCTTCTACACCCGCCCGACTGTTTTTTCCGAGGTGGATAACGCCATGCGGATCGCCCAGGAAGAAATCTTCGGGCCGGTGCTGTGCATCATTGCCTACGAAACCATCGACGAGGCAGTCGCTATCGCCAACGACACGGTCTATGGGCTCGGCGCCCATGTTCAATCGCAGGATCTTGAATTGGCGCGCGCGGTGGCTTCTCGAATTCGCGCGGGGCAAGTGCTCCTGAATTACCCGGCCTGGAACCCCATGGCGCCATTCGGAGGCTACAAACGCTCGGGCAATGGCCGTGAGTACGGCGTCTTCGGCCTTGAGGAATACCTGGAAACCAAGGCGATCGTGGGGTTTGGCGAATCGCCTGAAGGTGCTTTGCGTACCTAGACACCCTTTTCTCGCAGCGCCTCGGGCTTCGGTGCCAGCTGTCCACCCTTCGATGGCAGATGTGCCCGAATGCCCTCGGGCACATCACTTCACACGCTCCCAGACGATGTGAACCTTTGCCCCATCCGGACGGCGAAAATCCTCCACCATCTGGTCACCGTCGACCTTCAACTGCAAGTCGTCCCGGGTACGCACAGCGCCCACCCAGTTCGGGAACGTAGAGCCTTGGACAGTATTGCCCGTGAACTCACCGTTCTGATCGACGGTGTATCGCCCGAAGAAACCGATGCTCCCCGCCATCGCTGCCCGGTTCTCCTCATCGGTGCCTTCGCCACGCGCATTGGATCGAAACACCGGCACGCGCGGATCAGTGAGAACTTCGACAAACGTCAGCTCTGGCGTGAACACGAGCCAACCATGAGGATTGGGACCATAAGCCTCCGATCGGCTGCCCTGATTCTCAACGGTTGCGCTGACCATGCGCCATGTCCCGACCAAGGCGTTTTCTTTGCCCGCAAACACGCTGGAGAATGCCAAGAAGGCAATCGCCGCACCGACCGCCAGTACCTTGTTTTTCAGACTCATCCGCATCACCTTTCACTCGCCGCAACGATGCGACGGACAATAAAGTAGTTGGGTTGGCACGGTCTTCATGCCCTGGCCGCGATGGCCGCCAAGCGCAGCTCCCGGGAAGCGGCGTTGTCCGCCCGCCTCCCCAGTTGCCAGCCCAAGTACCCCCACAGCAGCGCGCAACAGGCGCCAATCATCGCGGCCGGACCGGCGCCCTGCCCTAGCAGGTCGAGCAGGCTCTTGGCCCAGCCGCTCATGGCGTCACCCGCGCGGTACACCACGGTGTCGATGAAGTTCTTGGCCTTGTATTTGCTCTCGGCATCCAAGGGGGCGAACAGCATTTCCCTACCCGGCCGGACGAACGCGTACTCGCCGATCCGTCGCACGATCATCAGCGCTGCCAGCAGCGCGAACCCCGGCGCCAACGCCAGGCCAAGGAAGCCGATGCACATGAGCAGCGGCACGATGGCCAGCAAGGCACGCACCCCCAGCCTCGGCGCGATACGGCCAGTGATGAACAGCTGGGACAGCAACGCACCGGCCTGCACGATGATGTCGATAGTGCCGAAGATGCGCACTTGCGCCGCGCGATCCGGATAGAGCTCGGCCACCAGGCGCGCCTGCTCGAAGTAGAGAAAGGTACTGACCGTCGCCAACAGCACAACGAACCCGGCGATTCCCAACAGGTAAGATGACCTGAGCACCGCCGTAAAACCGCTGAACGGATTGCCCTGCAGTGGCTGTCGGGGGCTTTGCGTCGGCGCGGCGCCGGGACGGCCAGCCCCGCCCTTTTCGCGCCACCCCATCAGCGCTCGTTTCAACACCAGCGTGGCCCCCAGCAACAAGGCCGCCAGCAACATCAACCCCGGGGCGCCAAAGGGACCAATGAGCAGCGCGCTCAGGGCCGGCCCCAGCAGGCCGCCGACGCTGGCCCCGGCGGCGATGAAGGCAAACAGACGCTTGGCCTGCTCGCTGTCGAATACATCCGCCATCAGGCTCCAGGCCACGGAGACGACGAACAGGTTGTAGACCGAGATCCAGACGTAAAAGACCCGGGCCAGCCAGATACTGTCGGGCTGGAACTGGAACAGCTCGACGAACATCAGCAGGTTGAAGCCAAAGAAGCCGTACACCCAGTCGATCAGGCGCAGGCGCGGTACTCGGGCGCTGAGCCAGGCGAATAACGGCACGGCCGCCAGCATGACCAGGAAGGTCGCGGTAAACAGCCATTGCAAATTTTCCACCCCGGCTGCGATGCCCATCGACTCACGGATCGGACGCAGCATGAAGTAACCGGTGAAGAGGCAAAGAAACAGCAGGAACCCGCACAGCGCCGGACGCAACTCGCCATCGCGGGCGTTCAGGGCGAGACTCAGCCGGTGCACATAGGAAGGCGTACTCATAGGGACTCCGGGGAGACGGCAATAAGCCAAAGGTCAAGCGCGGGACGGACGCCCGCGCCCAGGGTCGCATCAGCGATAGGTCACGCCGGTCAGGCGCTCGGAGACCGCCCAGAGCCGCTCGGCATCCGCCTGCGTGCTGGCGGCAGGCGGGGTCTTGGCAAACCCCAGCGGACCGCGTCTTTCTCCGTCACCGGTCGGGCCGTAATAAGCCCCGCCTGCGGCTTGGGCAGCCGTGGCGGCATATAACGTGGGCAATGCCCCTTGTGCCGCTGAGTGGTACGCGTCGCGGTCCTTTGCCCAGCGTCGACCGAACTCGCTGTCGAGGCCCGGACCCCGTTCGACCAGCTCGGTCACGGCAACGCCAGGGTGCGCCGCGATGCTGCGAATGCCCCAGTTTTCGGCGTCACTGCGCCGCTGCAAGGCAAAGGCCCAGTGCAGCACGGCCAGTTTCGATTGTGCGTAGGCCGCGTAGGGGTCGTATTTCTGCTCGCTCTGAAGGTCATCGAGGTTCATCGCGCCGCGCGCTGCGGCAATGCTCGACAGGCTCACTACCCGGGCATCCTCGCTTTGACGCAAGAGCGGCACCAACAGGCCGGTCAGCGCGAAGTGCCCCAGGTAGTTGGTGGCCAGTTGAAGTTCAAAGCCATCAGCGGAAGTCCCCCGCTCGGGAGGCGCCATGACGGCGGCGTTGTTGATCAGCACGTCGAGGCGCGGCAGTCGCTGATTGAGCCGCTGGGCCAGGCCGCGCACCGATGAAAGATCGGCCAGGTCCACGGCCTCGAACTGCACCTTGGCGTCGGGCACCGACTGGCGAATACGCGCAATGGCCTGTGCGCCACGCTCCGGGTTGCGCGCGGCGATGATGACTTCGGCGCCGGCGCGCGCCAAGGCCAGCGCATCCTCGTAGCCCATGCCGCTGCTGCCACCGGTGATCAGGACAATCCGACCTTTCTGGGACGGTATGTCGCCGGTCGACCAGTCTGGTTTCGGTGCAATGCGCGTGGACGCCTCGACACTCACCGCACTGAGCAGCGCGACGCCAGCGGCAAGGTTTTTCGCCAGTCTCCCAAGCCGGCTCATGGTGCTCATACGGCCAATGACGGGTGTTGTTGTGCTATTCCACATGGTGATGGTCCCTGTCTGAAGAATGAACCGGCATCGCCGGACGGTCACTGTTTCGAGCACGCCTCGGCCAACTGCAGAAAGCTGACGTGTTTCTTTGCCCCTTGGGTATTCAAGTAGGTCATCTTCGCTTGCACGACCTCGCACATCGGCGATGTCGGTGCCTCGATACGGATGACCTTGGCGATGTCCAGCGGCATGCCATATTCGTAGGCCGGGACTTGCGTTTGTTCTTTGGCGAGCAGTGGCGAACCGCTCAGGGCGATGATGACCAGCAGGCCGGCAATCGACAGGTTTTGAATTTTCATAGTGGACTCCACGACACTGTCCTCGTTGGGATGGTCGTAGCACTCTAGGCGGGGGCGACTGACGTCAAGGTGACTGCTGGCTGACGGGAAGATGTCAAACGCGGGCGGGTTTTACTCGCGGGGCGACGACTAAGACGCCGCCTGGTTCATCAAGGAAAATCCGAAGGTGTTGAGCCCATTCTCGCTGTGGGCGAACACGCGCCCACCATGCATGGATGCCACCGCACGCACGATGGAAAGGCCCAGGCCATGGTGCGCATCGCTTCGCGTCCGGGCGGCGTCGGCGCGGTAGAAACGCTCGAACAGACGCTCCATGTGCACGGTGTCGATGGGCTCGCCGGCATTGGAAACGCTCACCTCGACCTGCATGCCGTGGTTGACCAGGCTTACCGTGACAGTGCTGGTCGGCACCGCGTACCGCGCCGCGTTCTGTAGCAGATTGGCCAGGGAGCGGTGAAAAAGGCGGCGGTCGATGCACACGCGCATGTCGCCCTGGATCACCACGCTCAGCTGTTTGTCGTGCAATACCGGCTCCAGGTACTCCACCGTCTTCGCCGCCTCTTCATAAAGCGAGACATCGCTGAGCTCGGTTGCCCGTTGGCCGCTCTCGGCGCCGGCCAGGAACAGCATGTCGTTGACGATGGTGCCCATCCGCTCCAGCTCTTCGAGGTTCGACTGCAGCAAGTCCTGAAGCTCGCTCACCTCACGCCCATGGGCCAATGCCACCTGGGTCTGTCCGATCAGGTTGGTCAAGGGCGTTCGCAGTTCATGGGCCACATTGGCATTGAACCCTTCGAGTTGGCACCAGGCCGCCTCCTGGCGCGCCAGGGCGCCGTTGAACGACACCGCCAGTTCCTGCAATTCGCCCGGCAGCGCCTCGGTGTCCAATCGTTGTTTCGAATCCCCCGGCGGCAGGCTATTGGCTTGATGGCTCAAGCGCCTCACCGGCCCCAGGCCGAAACGCGCGATCCAGTAACCGAGCAGCGCAACCAGCCCGATGCCCAACGCCGAGGTCAGGATCAGTATTTTGGTGAAGTGGTCCAGGGTCTTCCTGAAGGGCGTTGAATCCAGCCCCACGATAAAGCGCAGTTCCGGACGGTCGCCCATGGCCGCAATGGTCTTGAGCAACACCATCATGGGACGCTCGCGCTCAGGGAGATCGAGGGTAAAAAGCCCATCGGAGCGCGTCGACCAATCCTGGCCGTCCGGCATCGCTCCGCCGTAGCTAAAGGCCGGGTCATCGACCAGGATCCAATAGCGGACCCGTTCATCCGCGGGTGTCAGGCCGTCGAGCTTCTGGCGCAAGCCGACCCAGAACGTCGGCGAATCGTATTTCGCCAGCACCGGGTCGAGCACGGAATGGCGCAGGATCAGCTCGTTCTGCATCTGCTCATCGAGCGATTGCTTCAAGGAACAGCGCAACAGTGTCGCGCTGATCGACATGATCAGCAGGACAGCGAGGGCGAACATCAGGGCGAGCCGCTTGGCGATCGATCGTTTCATCAAGGCGTACCACTTTGCCTGCCATCTACCTCTCGGCTTTCCAATACATACCCCATGCCGCGAACGGTATGCAGCAGCTTGCGTGGATACGGGGCGTCCACCTTGGCGCGGACCCGCTTGATCGCGACCTCGACCACGTTGGCGTCACTGTCGAAGTTCATGTCCCAGACCTGCTCGGCAATCATCAGTTTGGAAAGGATCTCGCCTTGATGCCGTGCCAACAGGCTCAACAGACAGAACTCCTTGGCCGTCAGGTCCAGCCGCAGCCCTCCCCGGGTCACTTTGCGCGCTTGCAGATCGACCTCCAGGTCGTCGATGCGCAGATGCGTCAGGTCGGCCGTGTCACCTGTGCGACGACGGATCAAGGCCTGGACACGCGCGACGAGTTCGGCAAATGAAAAAGGTTTGCCCAGGTAATCATCGGCGCCCTCGCGCAGCCCGCGAATGCGATCATCCACCGTCCCCCTGGCCGACAACATGATGACCGGGGTTTTCTTTTGCAGGCGCAGGCCTTGCAGCACGTCATAGCCGTCCTTGCCCGGCAGCATCACATCCAGGATCACCACGTCGTAGTCCCATTCCAGCGCGTAATGCAGCCCATCGATGCCATTGGTCGCGACGTCGACAATATAGCCAAGCTCGGTCAAGCCACGATGGACGTAGGAGGAGGTTTTTTCTTCGTCCTCGACAATGAGCAAACGCATCAGGTGACTCCTCTGCAGCAGCGGGGCAACTCAATGAGTCTAGACAGCGAAGGTGTCTGGAGGCTGACCGCTTCCTGACATTCTTGTCAGAAACGGCTTGATGGCTGAGTGCCTCCAACTTGTCGACAGGCTCATCTCCATTTCATTGTTTATTCTTATTTGGAATCGAATTTATAGCTAATAAAACTAAGCAAACGGCCTTTCACTCACCTATCTTGACCTCAGTATCCGCCCCACCAGGGGTATGTTGGAACGTTTCTGGTGGGTCAGAGGTGCCATAAAATGGCTCCCTGCAAACGTCAATCCGCACGTCCCAGTTCTGCTCGTACGCTCACGCTAATTGAAGACCGCAAGACCGATAAGGAGATCACCTCTGTGGTGGATGTGCAGCAAACGTTGAGCTTGATTTCCCTTCATGTTCCCTTTGGCGGCGCCCTTGCCTACGGCGCCACCTTTCTTACGACGGCCAACTGACGCCCGAACCCGAGCCAAGGAAGCCGCTCATGGCAATCACGCAAAACAACCGTTTGGTGCAGGTCGACAGTCCCCTCGGTGGCGATGTCCTGTTGCTGCAAAGCATGGACGGTAGCGAAGAGCTGGGACGATTGTTCCACTACGAATTGGACCTGACCTCCGAAGACCGGGCGATCACGTTCGACCAGTTGCTGGGCAAGCCGATGGGCCTGACCCTGGAGCTGTACGACGGCGCAAAGCGCTATTTCCACGGCATCGTCTGCAGTTGCCGGCAGTTGACCGGGCACGGCCAGTTCGCCGGTTACCGCGTCAGCCTGCGGCCCTGGTTCTGGCTGCTCACGCGCACCTCTGATTGCCGGATTTTCCAGAACAAGACGGTACCGGACATCATCAAGCAGGTGTTCCGTGACCTCGGCTTCTCCGATTTCGAAGACAGCCTGAGCGGCAGCTACCGCGAGTGGGAATATTGCGTGCAGTACCGTGAAACCAGCTTCGACTTCGTCAGTCGGCTGATGGAGCAGGAAGGCATCTATTACTACTTTCGCCATGAAAAAAACCGTCATGTGCTGGTGCTGGCCGATGCCTATGGTGCCCACTCCACGGCGGCGGACTATGCCTCGGTGCCCTTCTACCCGCCCGATCGGCAAATGCGTGAGCGCGATCATTTCTACGACTGGCAACTGGCACGGGAAGTCCAACCCGGCTCGCTGGCGCTGAACGACTACGACTTCCTGCGCCCGCGCGCCAGCCTCGAGGTGCGCTCCAGCGTACCGCGCAACCACACCAACGCCGACTACCCGCTCTACGACTACCCCGGTGAATACGTCCAGAGCAACGATGGCGATCACTATGCGCGTACTCGCATCGAAGCCATTCACAGTCAGTTCGAGCGTGTGCAGTTGCGCGGACGCGCCCGTGGCATCGGTTGCGGTCATGTGTTCTCGCTGACGGGATATGACCGTGCGGACCAGAACCGTGAGTATCTGGTGGTGGCCGCCCGTTATCAGATTCGTCAGGATGCCTATGAAAGCGGGCAGTCGGACGTCGCCGAACAGTTCGTCAGCGAGCTGGACTGCATGGATGCCAACCAGGCCTTCCGTCCTCTGCCCCTCACGCCGATGCCCATCGTCCGCGGACCGCAGACCGCCGTGGTGGTGGGCCCCAGTGGCGAGGAGATCTGGACCGACCAGTATGGCCGGGTCAAAGTGCATTTCCATTGGGACCGCCATGACCAGTCCAATGAAAACAGCTCCTGCTGGATTCGCGTCTCACAGGCCTGGGCCGGCAAGAACTGGGGATCCGTGCAGCTCCCGCGGATCGGCCAGGAAGTGATCGTCAGTTTCCTCGAGGGCGATCCGGATCGGCCGATCATCACCGGCCGCGTCTACAACGCCGAACAGACCGTGCCCTACGGGCTGCCCGCCAATGCCACCCAGAGCGGGGTGAAAAGTCGTTCAAGCAAGGGCGGCTCGCCGGCCAACTTCAATGAAATCCGCATGGAGGACAAGAAAGGCGCCGAGCAGCTGTTTATCCACGCCGAGAAAAACCAGGACATCGAGGTCGAGAACGACGAGACCCACTGGGTTGGCCATGATCGCCGCAAGACCATCGACAACGACGAGACCGTGCACGTCAAACACGATCGCACCGAAACCGTCGATAACAACGAAACCATCACCATTGGTGTGGATCGCAAGGAAAAGGTCGGCAATAACGAAACCATCTCCATTGGTGTGAACCGCACCGAGGATGTCGGCAGCGACGAGAAAATCACCATTGGCGCCAATCGCACCGAGAAGGTGGGCAGCAACGAGACCATCACCATCGGTGCCGACCGCACGGAAAAAGTCGGCGCCAACGAAAAAATCAGCATTGCCAGCAACCGGACCGAGGACGTGGGTGGCAACGAGACCATCGGCATCAGCGGCAACCGTAACGAAACGGTCCAGGGCAACGAAGGCATCGAGATCAACGGCAACCAGAGTACCCAGATCGGCCAGAACGAGTCCCGCGACGTTGCCCAGAACCGCAACACCAGCATCAATCAGAACGACAGCCTGGACGTCGGCAAGCACTTTGCCCTCACCGCTGGCGATTCCATCAGCCTGACGACGGGCGACGCCAGCATCACCATGAAGAAGGACGGCACCATCATGATCAGCGGCAAGAACATCACCATCGACGGCTCCGGCGCGATCAAGATCAAGGCCAACAAGAACGTGGTCGTCAAAGGCCAGAAGATTCTGCAGAACTAGCCATGGAGCGTGCGTGATGACTGTCGAATACTACCTGCCCTCTTCCACTGCCACGCCGGCGCGCGTGGATGGCGTCGTGATTGGCCTGCTGCTGGATGTGCCCAAGGCGGACGCCCCGGTCGTGGCATTTCCCGGCTGCCCTGCTGACGGCGGCCTTCCCGCGCGTACCACCACCCCCCTCAGTCGCGAGGATATCGGGGCCCAGGTCGCGCTGATGTTCGAGGCCGGCGACCTGACCCGGCCCCTGGTGATCGGCCGCATCCAGCGCCTGCCGCAAACCTCGACGCCGGCCGTCGCCCACCTGGACGGCGAACGCTTGGAGTTCACCGCGGAGCGGGAAATCGTCCTGCGCTGCGGCAAGGCCAGCATTACCCTCACCCGCGAAGGCAAGGTGCTGATCCGTGGGACCTACCTCTCAAGCCGATCATCCGGCGTGAACCGCATCAAGGGCGGTTCGGTGCAGATCAACTAGACAGGTAGTCGACTCATGGAGCTGCTCAACGCCAGCAAACTGCTTGCTGCCTACACCCAGGGCATGGAGCCCGATGGCCGCGAATCCCTGATGATCGTGGCCAAAGGCACGTTCAATTTGCCCCTGGACGGTCGGGCGGCAACCCTCGCCGACACCCAGCAACCGTTGTTGATGGCCGATGCATTCGTCGGCGAACCTGGCCTCAGTGCCCCACTGCAGGAAATGGACTTCGCCCCGATCAAGCCATTCTGCGATGTGCTGGTACGCGGCAAGGCCTATGCCCCAGGCGGGCGACCCGTGACGCAATTGGCCGCAGGCATTCGCGTCGGTCAGATGAGCAAGGCCTTTTCCGTCCTCGGGCCCCGCCGATGGCAACCGGGGCTATTGGGTGTTTCTCCCGGTTTGCCGCAGCCCTTTACCGAGCAGGACATCTCTTATGCCCAGGCCTACGGAGGCTCCCATCCCATGGCCAACAAGCCGGACATGCTGCATGGGTATCCGGACAATCCGAGTGGTTGCGGTTGGTTTCCAGGCAGCATCGACAGTGCGCAAATCGCGGGCAAGCCAATGCCCAATACCGAGGAGCTGGGCAAGCCGATCGACAGCCCCTCCGGCGACTTTCGCCCCATGGCGCTCGGTCCCATTGGCCGTAGTTGGCCGCAACGCGTCCGGTTTGCCGGTACTTACGACGAAGCCTGGTTGGCCGACTGCTTTCCGTTTCTGCCGCAGGATTTCGACCGTCGCTACTTCCAGGCGGCCCCCGACGACCAGCAGATTCCTTACCCGCGTGGCGGCGAGGACGTGCTGCTGCTCAACCTCACCCCCCGGGAGCACGCGAGCTTTCGCATCCCCGAAATGGACGTGCCGGTGACTTTCTTCCTGAAAAAAGGCGGCCATGAGACTGTGCAGGCGGTGATCGATACCCTGCTGATCGACACGGACGCACGCCAGGTGCAACTGACCTGGCGAGTGTCCCGTCCCCTGCAGCGCAACCTGTTCGAGATCGCCCAGGTGCTGGTCGGCACGATGTCCACGGGCTGGTGGCGCGCCCGTGAACTGGGCAAGGATTACTACCCGTCGCTGTCCTCCCTGGTAAAAGCCAAGCAGGCGCCCGAGGAGACGGACTGGTGACCGCGCTCTGTATCATCGGCTCCGGCATGGTCAGCGCTGTCGGCCTCACTGCACCCGCAAGCTGCGCGGCGATTCGCTGCGCCATCGACAATTTCCAGGAAACCCGCTTCATCGACCAAGGTGGCGAGTGGTTGATTGCCGCCAGCGTACCTCTGGAGCAGCCCTGGCGCGGCCGCATCAAGTTGCTCAAGATGGCCGCCCGCGCCATCGCCGAGGCGTTACAGAGCACCCCCGGGGTTGACCCGGAAAAGACCCCGCTGCTGCTGGGCGTGGCCGAAGCCGAGCGCCCCGGCCGTCTGGATGGCCTCGATAGAAGACTGTTGCAGGACATCGAAGCGGAACTGGGCCTGCGCTTTCACCCGGACTCCACCATCATCGCCCGCGGCCGGGTCAGCGCCGCCGTGGCCCTGCTGAATGCACGCACGCTGATCTATCAAGGCGGCCATCGCCACGTGTTGGTCGCCGGCGTCGACTCCTTCCTTTGCGGACCGACCCTGGCCGCCTTCGAAGAGCGCGAGCGCCTGCTTACCAGCGAGAACTCCAACGGTTTTATTCCTGGCGAAGGGGCTGCGGCTGTGGTACTGGCTGCTCCGGTGGCCAGCGCAACGCCGCAACTGGCTTGCATCGGCCTGGGGTTCGGTATGGAGAAAGCCACCGTGGAGGCCGAAGACATTCCCTTGCGCGCCGAAGGCCTGACACAAGCTGTACGGGCAGCCCTTGGCGAAGCCGGCTGTGGGTTGGAGCAAATGGATTATCGGCTCACCGACATCTCCGGCGAGCAGTACTACTTCAAGGAAGCCTCCCTGGCCCTCAGCCGGACCCTGCGCGTGCGCAAGGAGTTCTTCCATCTCTGGCATCCGGCCGACTGCATCGGCGAAGTCGGCGCCGCCATCGGCCCGGCCATGCTCGCGGTGGCGTTGGCCGCCAGTCGCAAGGGCTACGGCGAAGGTCCGAATATCTTCTGCCATCTTGGCAACGACGCCGGCGAGCGTGCCGTCGCGCTGCTCAGTTATCAGACTGTGAGGGCTGCCTGATGGCGAATGAAGTCTACGCCAACAATATGGAAGTCTCCTGCAAGTCGGCAGCGGGCAAGTCGATCGCCTGCTTCCCGGATGTCTGCTTCACCCCGCCCCAGGCTCCGCCCACCCCACTGGGGGTGCCGATCCCCTACCCCAATACCGGCATGGCGAAGGATACGACCAGGGGGACGCGAACGGTCAAAATCACCGGCAAAGAGGTGATGCTCAAAGACAAGAGTTGTTTCAAGACCAGTACGGGAGATGAAGCCGGGAATACGCCGAAGAAAGGCGTGGTGACCAGCAAGATCAAGGGAAAGGTGTACTTCATTGCCTGGTCGATGGACGTGAAGTTCGAAGGGGAAAATGTCGTCAGGCATTTGGACTTGATGACTCATAACCATGCGTCCAAACCCGGAAATACGCCTCCATGGGCTTATACCGACGCCTCCGCGACGGCGCCCGTGGAGCGTTGCAAGAAAGAAGTCGCCAGAAAAAACAAGGCATGTGGGGAGTTGAAGACCAAAGCCGAACGGTGTGGCGACAAGGCCTGTACGGCCGCAAAAAAGTGTTTGCTGGTCTCCAAGAAACAGGCGGACTCCAAGGCGCAGAACAGTGAAGTAGCCTGTTGTCCTGGCGAAACCGGCCACCACCTCGTTGAAGCTCACAGTTTTACAGTGCCAGGCACGAATCGCCAGACGCCGCTTCCTCAATTCCCCAACTACGACGAAAAAGACGCACCGTGCATTTGCGTGCAATGCCCTCAGGACGGAAGCGGACGTTATGAAGGGGATCATGGCTTCATGCATGCAGCTCAAGGCAAGCTGGAACAGGCCGCGATAGAGCGCGCGCCGCCCGCTCAAAAGGATTACGCCTGGAACTATGGCCAATCCCGTGGAGCGGGCGTGCGGGCTCTCCAGCAAACCTTTCCGAAATCGAAATGCTCAAAGAAATGCCTGGAAGCGCAGCTAGACGCTTACCACAAGAATACGGTGGGAGTCAGGGACAAAACCCCAGTGAGGACTCACCCCCCCAACCTTCAAGACAATCAGAAAGAGCTGGCCCACGAAATGATCCCAGAGGTCACTATCAGTGCTTGGTAGCTCAATTGGAGCAGGGACGACATGACTCAAACATTGGATTGGACGCTGAGCCGAGTAGCGGTCTTTGATAAAAACCGCGTTTATGTACTCGCCTACTCCAAACGCGAGCCCGGCACTCGCGTTTTTCGATGGACCGGAGGATGGGACAACTATTATGTTCAAGGGATCTGCGCCGGTATCTGCGCCGTTCGCGGCGCCCCTCCCGAAATCCTGACGCTGTGTGCCGATGGTCGCGTTCATCGCGCTGCGCCTGACGGGCAAGCCTACGAGGATATCGTCGCGGAAAAACCCAGCAAGCACGGTTTGCTGCGCGACATCCGCCCTATCGGTGCAAATGTCTACGCCACCGGCTTCGGCCGCCAAGTCTATGTTCGAAAGGACAGAGTCTGGCAGCGCTGCGACAAAGGGGTGGTTGAAGACCCGACCGCCGACAGCCTCAGTGGCTTCGAGTCCATCGACGGTTTTAATGAAGATGAAATCTATGCCACCGGTAACCAGGGCGAAATCTGGTACCGCTGGCAGGGTACCTGGCAGCGCAGCGAAAGCCCGACCAACATCATTCTGGAAAACGTTCTCTGCGCGCCCGATGGCGTGGTTTACATCTCCGGCCAGTTGGGCATCGTCATGCGAGGTCGTCTCGACCGCTGGGAGCTCGTTGAGCACGAGCTCACTGAAGATACCTTCTGGGACATGGCCTGGTTCAATGATCAACTCTGGCTGTCAACCACCAAAGCCCTCTATACGCTACAAGGCGACAAGCTGGAGAAGGTCGAGACAGGACTTCCCGGCGATCAGACCTTCAGATACCTCGACGCGAATGAGCAGTGCCTATGGTCATCCGGTGAACGACACCTTGCCGCTTTTGACGGAGCGAATTGGACACGCATACCCAGTCCTTGAGACGAATGCAGAGAAATACATGGAAAGTTTGTCACCGATTCTCGACCAACATACCGAAGAGGCCAGTTTCCTCGCGGTCCTAAGGGACTATGCCGTACGTGCGCCACACTACGATCTGGACCACCTCGGCACGCTCGACAACCGCATCGACGCTCATCTCGATGGCCTGCGTATCGCCGGCCCAGCGGGGCTGGAAACCCTGCTGGGCCAACTCGGCCCACACGCCATCGGCGAGATGTTCGCCAGCGTGGTGCTGGCTTTCGAGGCGGCCAACGCTAAAGCGCTGTCGCGGCTCAGCGAGCAGTTGCGCAGTGCCTTGGAAACGGAGCGCGGTTACCTGATGGCCCTGGGCTGGCTCGACTGGGAACGGGTGGCTCCGTGGATAGAACGTATGCTCGCCTCCCCCGAGCCGCTGTTTCGCCGTCTCGGCCTGGCGGCCTGCGGCATGCATCGCCGCGACCCCGGCCCCGCCCTGCTGGCCGGACTTTCCGATGCCGACCCAAGCGTGCTGGCACGTGCCGCCCGCACGGTTGGCGAACTGCGCCGGCGTGACCTGTTCCCGACGATGCGTGCCCACCGCCAGCATGAAGACGCCGCCACGCGCTTCTGGGCCAATTGGGCCACTGTCCAAATGGGCGACCAGCAGGCGTTGGAGCCTCTGCGCTCATTCGCCGAGCAACCGGGCGAGTTCCAGTACCGCGCGCTCTGCGTACTGCTGGCTTGGCAAGAACGCGAACCCAGCATCGCCTGGATACGGCAATTGGTACAGGATCCCCGGGATCGGCGCATCGGCCTCCAGGCCCTTGGATTGCTGGGCGATCCGGTCAGCGTGCCCTGGTTGATCCAGCAGATGAGCGACCCGCCCTATGCCCGCGTCGCCGGTGAAGCCTTCAGCCTGATCAGCGGCGCTGACCTGGCGTTGCTTGATCTGGAATTGCAGGACCTGCCGGATTTCGATGCAGGCCCGAACGACAACCCTGAAGATCCCAATGTCGCCATGGACCCCGATGAAAACCTGCCCTGGCCCGACCCGCAGGCAATCGAACGATGGTGGCAAGCCAACGGCGGACACTTTCAGGTGGGGACTCGTTACATGCTGGGATTGGCCCATAGCGAACACAGCTTTCAGCAAGCCCTTGCCCGCGGCCAGCAACGCCAGCGCATCGCCGCGGCCTGCGGTCTCGCCCGCTTCCGGCCAGACGAGGTGCTTTTCCCTACCAGCGCACCGGCTTGGCGGCAAAAGCGCTTGTTGGGAATGACGGCGCTGTTCGGGCGTTGACCAGGATGTTTATATAGCGCTCCGACACCTGGCAATCACTTATCCCCTCTGGAGGCACCATGCCTAACGCAACTGGACAGAACCCTGTGGCACTCATCAGTGGGGTTGGCAGTGAGATCGGCATCGGCATGGCGATCGCGCGCAGGCTGGGCGCCGCCGGCGCCCGATTGATCATCACCGCGAGCAGTGCACGCATCCTTGAGCGCGTCGCGGAATTGCGTGCCGAAGGGTTCGAAGTCGAAGGGCGGGCCCTCGATCTTACCGATGAAAGCCAGGTTCGTGAGTTTATGGCGTGGGCGGAGTCCCTCTGGGGCCAGATCGATATCCTGGTCAACAACGCGGGCATGGCCATGCAAGGCAGCCCGGAGTTTTTTTCCGACTTGGCAAGCATGGATCTGCACACCTGGAACCTGACGCTGGGGCGAAACCTGACCACGGCCTTTCTGCTGACACGGGCTGTTCTGCCCGGCATGCGGGCGCGCCGATACGGGCGCATCGTCAACATCAGCTCCACGACCGGCACCCGCTGCAGTAACCCCGGTGAAGCGGCTTACAGCGCCGCGAAGGCCGCGATGGTCGGAATGAGCATGAGCCTGGCGCTGGAAGTCGCCAAGCAAGGAGTGACTGTAAACAGCGTCGCTCCCGGCTGGATCAGCACAGGGTCGACCACTGCCGAGGAAGCCACCGCGGCAGGCTACACGCCGATGGGCCGGGCGGGACGGCCCGAAGAGGTGGCGGCACTGGTGGCTTTTCTGGCGTCTTCAGAGGCGAGCTACATCACGGGCGAAGTCATCGTGGTGGATGGCGGAAACTGCCTGGTGGAGAACAAGGCCCCTTGATCTGAACGTGGGCCCCAGCGGCCGCTCGTGCTTATAGCCTGGCAAAACAATGGTGACAGAAACTGACCCTGTCGATGGTTAGAGTGAAATGGTTGGCCGCAGGAAACGATGCGCTGGAAACAACGCCCCCTGCCCCATCCCTGTTTCTACCTCACCAATCATCCAGAGTAAGCGTCGGCTATGAAGCGTATCCAGTATCACAATTACGGCGGGCCGCAGGTGATGAAGCTCGAAGCCTTTACGTTGGCTTCACCGGGTCAAGGCGAAGTCGCTGTGAAAGTCAGATTCGCCGCCATCAACCCTATCGACTGGAAGTTGCGCAGCGGGCAGATGAAGATCGTTACGGGCAGGTCCTTCCCCCGGGCCATGGGCATGGATTTCTCCGGCGTCGTCATGGCGGTGGGCAGCAACGTGACGCGGTTTAAAGTGGGTGATGCTGTTTTTGGTCTCGCTCGCTTCAAGGAAAGTGGTGCGCTGGCAGAAGCCGTGGTCACCAGGGAGTCGCTGCTGGCCAGCAAACCCGAGAATGTCTCCTTTGAACAAGCCGCCTGCCTCGGGACACCGGGAACGACGGCCTGGAACGGATTGCGGGACAAGGCCGGACTGACCGCGGGCCAGCGCGTCTTCATCAATGGTTGCAGTGGCGCGGTCGGTGAAGCCTGCGTGCAAATAGCGCGCATGGTGGGGGCCACTATCACCGGTTCGTGCAGTGAAGAGACGCTAGGGCGGGCGCGGCAACTGGGGGTCGATACGGTTCACGACTATCGCAAAACCGATCTGTCCAGGCTGCCTGAACGTTTTGATGTGGTGTACGACACGGCAGCCACCATGGCTCTGCCGGTCGGCCTCAACCTGCTGCGTAAAGGTGGCGTGCTGCTGGATCTGAATCCAAGCCCCGGCAAGTTCATTCGCTCCTTTTTTGATAAGCGCCTGAAACCTATCATCTGCACACCGCGCCCCGAGGTCCTCGACACGCTCGCCCAAGCCGCCCAGAATGGCAGCTTCCGGCTTCCTGTGGCGCAAGTGGTGCCTCTTGACGATGCGATCCAGCTTGTCGCGGCCATCGAGGGAGGCAGGAAACTCCGTGGCAAGGCCCTCGTGGCCATGGACTGAAACGTGTCAAGAAGCCATAGATTATTCGACCTCATGCAAGTGCTTCGGCGTCATCGCGGGACGGTTTCCGGTGTCACGCTGTCCCGTGAACTGAATGTCTCATTGCGTACCATCCGACGGGACGTCATCACGCTGCAGTCGATGGGGGCGGACATCGTTGGCGAACCCGGCGTTGGCTACATCTTGCGCCCGGGTTTTCTGTTGCCGCCATTGAGTTTCACCGAGGAAGAAATCCAGGCACTGATGGCCGGCGCGCAATGGGTCAGCCGCCAAACCGATGAAGGCCTGGCCCACGCCGTTCAAAACGCATTGGCCAAGATCGACAGCGTCCTGCCGCCACACATGCGGCGGACCTTGGACAACGACACGATTTACGTCAGTCGCAATCAAGGCGCCCCGGCGGCGCTGGATCTGGCGCAGGTCCGGCTGGCGCTTCGCGAACAACGCAAAATGCAGATCGTCTACAAGGACGAAAATGGGGAGCAGACGCAACGAACCCTCTGGCCGATCATGCTGGGGTTCGTCGAGGCGCAGCGGTATATCGCAGGCTGGTGCGAACTGCGCGGCGACTATCGTTTGTTCCGAACGGACCGGATCGTCGAGGTGGGTTTCCTGGAGGAGCGCTACGCCCGTCCCCGGCAACAGCTGGTCAAGGAATGGCGCTCCCGGGACGCGCACCCGTGCAAACAGAAAGACTGCAGTTAGCAGCCCACTTGCTCTATGGCCAGCACATTTCCCCTGTGGGGCTGGAGGTGGACATGAGTGTTGTGCCTGCTGAAGATTGAGGGTGGGCGCGAGCCTGCTCGCGATGGCGATGGTTCAGTCACTTGAATAACTCACTGCTCATGAAGTCAATGAACACCCGCAGTTTCGGCGCCAGGTGTTTGCTTGAGGGCCAGAGCATGCGGAAGGTGTTCTGATGCTTGTTGAAGTCGTCCAGGACGGTGACCAGCTCACCGGCCGCGATGGCCTCACGCACAGTGAAGTCCGGCACGCAGGCAATCCCCAGCGCATCATGCACCACGTGCAGCAACGCCTCGGTGGTGTTGCAGACCAGGTTCGCCGGCAGGTTGAGTTCCGGCTCCCCGTCCCCGTTTACCGGCCAGACTTGCATCCTGCCAGTACTGGGAAACTTGTATAACAGGCAGGCATGACGCAGAAGATCCGTCGGTACGTGCGGTGTGCCGTGTTCGGCGAAGTACCGGGGCGAACCGACCACAACGAGCTTGAACGGGCCCAACGGACGGGACATCAGCCGGGAGTCGTTCGGCTCTCCGGTCCGAATGACCGCATCGAAACCCTCCTCGATGATGTCCACCAGCCTGTCGGAAAAATCCAGGTCCAGTTCAATACTGGGGTAGCGCCGCATGAAGGCGATCAGCGTCGGCATGACCAGGTCCGCAACGAGGGGCAGGCTCACGCGCAGTTTGCCCCGTGGCGCTTTGCGGGTTTGCGACAGTTCCTGTTCGGCCGCTTCGACTTCGCAGAGAATGCGCCGGCAGCGTTCGAGAAACAGCGTCCCTTCCGCCGTCAGCGTGATACTTCGTGTGCTGCGGTGAAACAGCCGCACACCCAGCCGTTCCTCGAGCCGGGCGACGCTTTTGCCCACCGCCGAAGACGAAATGCCCAGCGCCCTGCCCGCCTCTGAAAAACTGCGGGTTTCGGCCGCGCGCACAAAAAAATCAATCCCGCTCAGTGATTCCACGCCAGCCTCCCATTGCGGACATTTTTTCCGATGTGTTGTGCACTCTAGCATTCTTGTCTCGACAAAGAGGGGCACCTACCGTAGTCGACACTTATCAATCTGCGATTGACCGCGTCGTCCCGGCGGGTCAGGAGCGCTCCAGCAGGTGACACATGACGATTGCCAACCCCCCTATCGATGCCGATGCCGAGGTCATTCAAGACACTGCGCCGCTCCCCATCGGATCACTGTTTGCCCTCGCACTGGCGGCGTTCGTGACCATCCTCACCGAAGCCTTGCCCGCCGGTCTTCTTTCACAGATCAGCGAAGGGCTGGCGATCTCCGAAGCCCTCGCCGGCCAACTGGTAACGGTCTACGCGATAGGCTCCTTGCTGGCGGCCATTCCATTGACCGCCGCGACCCAAGGCATGCGACGCAGATCGCTCTTGCTGACGGCAATCGCCGGTTTCGCCGTTGCCAATACCGTCACGACGTTTTCTACCCATTATGGTTTGACGATTGTCGCGCGCTTGCTGGGTGGCGTATCGGCCGGGCTGCTGTGGGCCTTGTTGGCCGGTTATGCCGCCCGCATGGTGCCCGAAAGCCAGAAAGGTCGAGCGATTGCAATCGCCATGGTGGGCGCGCCCTTGGCGTTGTCCCTGGGCGTACCGGCTGGCACGCTGCTCGGCAACCTGGTCGGCTGGCGAATGAGCTTCGCCATCATGAGCCTGTTCGCCGTGGCCTTGATGGTCTGGGTACGACTCAAGGTGCCTGACTTTCCCGGACAGGCCTCCAACAAACGTCTTGCCTTGGGCCAGGTCTTCACCCTGCCGGGCGTTCGCTCGGTGTTGTTCGTGGTACTGGCTTTTGTCCTGGCGCACAACATTCTCTTTACCTACATCGCTCCTTTTTTGACGGCGGCAGGCCTGGGCGAGCGGACGGATCTGGTCCTGTTGGTCTTTGGCGTCGCGTCGTTACTGGGGATCTGGGTCGTCGGCGTGCTGATCGATCGCCATCTGCGGGCGCTGACGCTCGCAGGTACGGTGCTGTTCGCCCTCTCGGCAATGATGCTAGGGGCAATGAGCGACAGGCCTGCGGCGGTGTATATCGCCGTGGCCGCTTGGGGAATCGCTTTCGGAGGGGCTGGGACGCTGTTCCAGACGGCCATCGCCAAGACAGCCGGAGATGCGGCGGATCTGGCCCAGTCAATGCTGGTCACGGCCTGGAACCTGGCCATTGCCGGCGGCGGGATCGTCGGCGGCATCCTGCTCGACCACCTGGGGGTCGTGGCGTTTGCGCCGGTCCTGGTCGTTCTCCTGCTGCTGACGTTGGCAGTGGTGTGGTCTGCCAGGCAGTACGGGTTTACAGCAGGCATGGGCTGAACATGCAATCCGCTCAATGAATAGCCATCCACGATAGCCCCCCGTCACTGACATCAACAGCGTGCACCTCCACGGGGCACGCTGATTCGCATGATCAGGCAATAATCAGCCCGAATCGTGCAACCCACCCCGACTATTCCTTCCTATAGTTAACCAGAGCCAAACCATCTGGAGCTGGTCCCCCTATGAGCGCCCTGAACATCAACGGCCGTGAATACACGGTCGACGTCGACCCTGGCACCCCTATCCTCTGGACCCTGCGCGACACGCTGGGCATGACCGGCACCAAGTTCGGCTGCGGCGCGGCGCTGTGTGGCGCCTGCACCGTGCACCTGGATGGCCAGGCCATTCGTTCCTGCGTGACGCCCATCGCCGCCGCCGTCGGCAAGAAGATCACCACCATCGAAGCGGCAACCAACGGCAGTGATCCGGTGGGCAGCGCCGTGCACGAGGCGTGGGTCAAACACGACGTGGCGCAATGCGGCTACTGCCAGAGTGGCCAGATCATGAGCGCAACGGCTTTTCTCAAGGCCCAGCCCAAGGGCAAGCAGCCCACGGCGGCCGAGATCGACTCGGCCATGGCCGGCAATATCTGCCGCTGTGGCACTTACGCCCGAATCCGCGCCGCGGTGGCTGATGCCGCCAAAGCCATTGCCTGATCGGAGCTGACCATGCTGAACGAGATCTTCCCGAACGAGCTCCCCCGCGCCTTGCAACATATGCTTGAACGTGACGAGGCTGACGGCCCCGCTGCCCTGCCCCGGCGCAGCTTCCTCAAGATCGTCGGCATCGGCGGACTGGCCTTGGGTGCGTTTCCACACCTGGCCCTGGCGCAGGAAGCCAATGGCGCTGTCGCGGCGCCGCTCAAACCGACCCAGCAACCCTCCGCATTCGTGCAGATCGCGCCCAATGGCGAGGTCACGGTCACCATCAATCGGTTGGAATTCGGCCAGGGCGTGCAGACCGGCCTGCCCATGATTCTCGCCGAAGAACTGGATGCCGACTGGAGCCTGGTGCGCAGTCGCAACGGCAGCAATGACGTGGCCTACATGGACCCGGCGTTCGGCATCCACCTCACGGGTGGTTCCAACACGATCAAGAACAGCTACACCCAGTACCGCGAACTTGGCGCCCGTGCTCGCGCCATGCTGCTGAGTGCGGCCGCCGCACGCTGGAACGTGGACGTGGCGAGCCTGAGTACCCAGGCCGGCATGGTGCTCGGCCCGGCGGGCCGTAAAGCGAGCTACGGCGAACTGGCGCAAGCGGCGATGGCGATGCCTGTACCTGAGCAGATCACCCTCAAGGACCCCAAGGATTTCCGCATCATCGGCCAGGCCACCACACGCATCGATGCCAAGGCCAAGAGCAGCGGCCAGCAGGATTTCGGCATCGACATGCACCTGCCGGGGCAACTGACGGCGGTCGTCGCCCGGCCACCGGTGTTCGGCGCCAGAATCGCTGCTCTGGACGACAGCGCGGCGCGGGCCACCAAAGGCGTGAAGGCCGTGTTGCGCATACCGCTGGATGGCGGCGCCGAAGGTGTCGCGGTGGTTGCCGACAGTTACTGGCAGGCGAAGCTGGCACGCGATGCGCTGAAGGTGGAATGGAATGCGTCCGCCGTGGAAAAGGTGGACAGCGAAAAACAATTGGCTCAATACCGCGAGCTGGCCAGCCAGCCCGGCCCGTTGCACTTCGATGCCGACATGACGCCGCTCGCCACGGCGCCGCATCGACTGGAGGCCGAGTTCCTGTTCCCCTACCTCGCCCATGCCCCCATGGAACCGCTCAATTGCACCGTGCAGCTTGCCGGCGATGGCGCTCAGTTGTGGGTCGGCACACAATTCCCTGGCGGCGATGCGGCGGCCGCCGCCAAGGTGCTGAACCTCAAGCCCGAGCAGATCCAGGTGAACGTGCAAACCGCTGGCGGAGGTTTTGGCCGGCGCGGCGTACCCACCAACGATTTCGTGGTACTGGCTTGCGAAGTGGCCAAGGCCGCCCGCACCGCCGGGGTCGATGCGCCTATCCGCACACTCTGGAGCCGGGAAGACGACATCAAGGGCGGCTACTACCGCCCCATGCACCTGCACCGTGCGCGCATCGGTTTTGATGACAGTGGCAAGGTTCTCGCCTGGGACCACGCCTTGGTTGGCCAATCGATCATCACCGGTACCGTGTTTGGCGGGCGGGTGAAAAATGGCATCGACCCGACCGCCACCGAGGGCCTGCGCGACCCGTATCCGCTGCCTATGCGGCTGACGGTGCATCACCCGAAACTCAACGTCCCCGTACTGTGGTGGCGCAGCGTCGGTTCCACCCATACGGCTTTTGTGATGGAAACACTGATCGACGAGATCGCCCGCACCACCAAACAGGATCCGGTGGCCTACCGGATGAAGCTGTTTGGCGACCAGAGCCCACGCCATCGCGCGGCGCTGCAATTGGCCGTGGACAAGAGCGAGTACGGCAAGCGCCAGCTACCGGCGGGCCGTGCCTGGGGCGTGGCGGTCCACGAGTCGTTCAGTTCGGTGGTGGCTTATGTGGTCGAGGCCTCGGTGCAGGATGGCCGTCCGGTGCTGCACAACGTGACCGCTGGCGTGCACTGCAACCTGGCCGTCAACCCACGCAGTGTCGAGGCCCAGGTCCAAGGCGCGGCGCTGATGGGCTTGTCGATGTGCCTGCCCGGTGGCGCCATCACCCTGAAAGACGGCGTCGTGCAGCAGAGCAATTTTGCTGACTTCAGCGTGCCGCGCATTACCGACATGCCGGAATTCGCCGTCCACATCGTGCCCAGCGCCGAGCCGCCCACGGGAATGGGCGAACCCGGCCTGCCAGCGTTGGCCCCGGCGTTTGCCAATGCCGTGGCGAGCCTGACGGGCAAACCGTTGCGTGAGTTGCCGTTCAAGTTGGCGTGAGCGGCGCTTGAGGCTGCCTGGCCGCAATGCCAGGCAAGCCTCACGATCACAAGCGAATCCGCTTGATATCCCGCTGCGGGGGCTCTCCAAACAGGCGACTGTATTCGCGACTGAACTGCGAGGCACTTTCGTAGCCCACCAGCCCCCCTGCACTGCTCGCGTCGACCTTCTGGCTCAACATCAATTGCCGAGCAGCCTGCAGCCGCAGTTGCTTCTGGTATTGCAACGGGCTCATTCCGGTCACGGTCCGAAAATGCTGGCGGAAAGTGGAAGGACTCATGTGCGCTTGCGCCGCCAGGTCGTCCATGCGCAACGCCTGGCGAAAATTCAGTTTCAGCCAGGCGACCGTCTTGGCAATGTGTTGGCTGGGTGAACCGGCGGCGATGACATGCAGCAGCTGCGGCGCATGGGCACCGTTCAACAGGCGAGCGACAACCTCTTCCTTGATCAGCGGGGCCACGGTCTCGAGCAACTGCGGCTCGTCCAGCAGGTCTATCAAACGCCTCAGGGCATCCAGCACCCCGGCATCCAGCGCCTGTACGGTAATCGGTCGAAACGCGTCGTCTTTCATGCGTTGTGACAGCTGCATGCGCTCGGCCACTTGCATCACCATCGTGCTGTCGAATCTCAGCATCATGCCCAGGAACGGCTTGGCGACGCTGGCCTCGGAGATGTGGGAAATGACCGGCAGATCCACGCAAGTCACCATGGACTGGCCGGGGGCATAAGTCAGTATCTCGTCCCCGATCATGGCTTGCTTGCGGCCTTGCAAGGTCACGCCAATGCCCAGGCCGTAGATGCAGTGCATGGGCGCGGTGATTGCTTTGCGCCGATGCAGGCTCAAACCGGCGATGGCGGTCATCTGGTCACCATCGCTGGGCACAAGCTGGCTGACCGAGCCGGCCAGGCGACTGAGGTCGCAGGCGCCCGTGTCGCTTTTGAAATCGGTGTGCACACTTCACTCCTTGAAACATCGGGCCCACGACTTGCGGTGACGCCGAACACTGCTCGGCATCACCGCAAATCGTTGATGAACATGGACGCAGTATGCTGGGTCGGCGGTTCGGACCGCTTGCCTGATTGTCGCAATTTCTTGCACGATTCAACGAGCCGTCACCGACGCAAGCCACCCAAACCTATGTATTACAAGATGTTTCGAGAACTGAAAATGCACAAAGCGATGGCCTGGTTCGAAAACTAAAGCCCCTGGAAGATATAGCCGGTTGAGCGTTGGTCATCCAACGCGACACCTGCTTGCAGCAGTCGTTGGGCCAGGGCCGGCGTTTCGACCCGCACTTTCCAGTTCAGGCCTGTCGGTGCCTCGGGGGCGCGGTCGTAGCGAATGATCGCTTCAACCAACTGCGCCCGATCAGGCAAGTACACCGCCAACGCGTTGCCCTTCCAGGCGGCGACGTGCATGCCCAGCGCTTCACACAGCGCAATCTTGGCCTGGGCATCGTCCCGGTCCGCCTGGCGGGAACGTTCGATCTGATCGGCCAGGATCGGATCGACGACGCGGTCGGTAAACAAGACCTCCCCCGTCTCCCAGACTTCGGGAGGACAGATCTTGTCGGCTGGACGCAAGGCAATGTGCGGATTGATTTCCATCGGGTAGATTCGACAGACCAACGGCCGCTCTTCATAGATGCCGCAACGACCGTCGTCGCCGAGATTGCCGCACTGGGTCAGGGCATTGCCGGCCAACACCGCAACGACTCGGATCCGGGCATCGCCACTGGTGACTTCCACGGCTCTTTGGGCGCTATGGGCGAATTGTCGGGGCTCCGAAGGCCAGGTCGACTCATCGAACGCCTCCAGCACGACCGCCACCTCATGTCCGCGTTGCAACCATTGCCTCGCCTCGTCCAACGTCAGTGGAATCAGCCGACCTTTGCAGCAAATCCCGCAGCCGTTGCAGGCAAAACGGACAGTATTGTTTTCCATATCAAGCACTCGCACACATGTTTTCGACCGCCTTCAGCAGGCCCCGCCACTGCGATACAGCTGTGGCAGGGCCTCCGGGCCGCGAGAGTATGTGGAGCGAAACGCCAATCCGCTTGCCGGATCCGCCGACATAGTTGCCTGATCCAAGGTGTTTTCAGAGGTCAGCCCTTGGCAGGAAAAACCGTTGCTTCAGGCAACCCTTCACTGCAGATGCCGGGAACGCGGCATCATTGAAGATGATCGGCGTCGATCACTGCCTGGGCGAACGCCTGCGGCGCTTCTTGCGGCAGGTTGTGACCTATGCCGCCGTCGATCAGGCGATGCTCATATTTGCCGGTGAAGCGCTTGGCATAGGCTTCAGCGGGCGGATGGGGAGCGCCGTTGGCGTCGCCTTCCAGGGTGATGGTCGGTACGCCGATCGACGGGAACTTGGCCAGCTTCTTTTCCAGCCCGTCGTACCTGGCCTCACCCTTGACCAGACCCAGACGCCAGCGATAGTTGAAGATTGAAACCGCGACATGATCGGGGTTCTGCAGGGCGGTGGCGCTTCGGTCGTACGTCGCGTCATCGAAGTTCCACTGCGGCGACGCCAGCTTCCAGATCAGCTTGGCGAAGTCGTGGGTGTTTTTCTCGTAGCCGAGGCGGCCACGCTCTGTCGTAAAGTAGAACTGATACCACCACTGCAACTCCGCGGCCGGCGGCAACGGCGCCTTGCCGGCCTCCTGGCTGCCGATCAGGTAGCCACTCACCGCCACCAGCGCCTTCACCCGCTCCGGCCAAAGGGCCGCGACAATATCAGCGGTGCGTGCGCCCCAGTCATAACCGCCCAGCACGGCCTGCTTGATGTTCAGCGCGTCCATGAAATCGATGAGATCGCTTGCCAGCGCGGAAGGCTGGCCGTTGCGCAGGGTCTTGGCAGACAGGAAGCGCGTATCGCCATAACCGCGGGCATAGGGAATCAACACGCGATAGCCCTTATCCGCCAGCGCCGGCGCCACATCTGCATAGCTATGGATGTCGTAGGGCCAACCGTGCAACAGGATCACCACTGGCCCATCGGCGGGGCCGACCTCGGCATAGGCAACGTCCAGCAACCCAGCCTTGACATGCTTGAGCGGGCCGAACGACGTGTGGCTGCCGGGGGTAATCGCGCCGACAGTGCTCGCCGGCACATCGGCCGCGCTTGCCTGGGACGAGGTCAATCCCAAGGCGCCAAGTTGCATCATTGCCAACGCCAGAAGGGTTGGCGCGAGCAAGCGGCGATGCCGGGGAGCGGAGGTCGAGTTTATGTCCATGTGAAGCTCCTTGCGAACGACGTGGGGTGAGCCGGTGAGACGGCTTGGGCTGTCTCGATGGGTCCCATTTGACGTTGGCCAGGTATCGCGGATGTGTCAGCGACGGGCTTGAATGCAACGGTTCGTATCGGCCATGTCCGTGGATACACAGAGATACATTCGTATGACGCGCTTGCTGTCGGGGGTCAATCGAGGGGCAGCCAGTCGCTTAAAGCGGCTTCCCATGAAACGCCTGCCCCAACACCGCCAACCGCTCCGCCAACGGTGGCAAGCATTGGCTGCTGCGGGTCAGTATGCCGATGTTGTCGGCGTTGCGCTCAGCCACGGCCTGCACGCTTTGCAGGCGCTGGTTGATGCCCATCGACGCCTTGGATTGTTCCTGGGTGGTGCTGGCGATCAGGTCGTTGAAATGATTGATCACGGCGATGTCTTCGACGACGGCGTGCAACAGTTGCGAAGCCAGTTGGCTGGCGGACACGCAGCGCTCCACCCCATCGCGGCTGTCTTGCATCGCGACGGCGGCCTGGCGGCTGCCTTGCTGCAGCTTGGCGATGATCTGCTGGATCTCGGTGGTGGACGTCGAGGTCTTTTGTGACAGGGTGCGGACCTCGTCGGCCACCACCGCGAACCCGCGGCCCTGCTCGCCAGCCCGGGCCGCCTCGATGGCGGCGTTGAGGGCCAGCAGGTTGGTCTGCTCGGCAATGCCGTTGATCACATCCAGCACCTGGCCGATCTGCTGTGCCTGGTCGGCCAGGACCTGCACGGTTTCGTTGGTCAGGTTGATGCGCCCTGCCAGCTCGACAATCTCTTCCCGGGTCTGGTCAACCGTGCTGCGCCCGCGGTTGACCTGCTCGTTGGCCTGGCCGGCGCGCTGCAGGGTCTGGTCGACATGGCCGGCGATGTTCTCCATGGCCTCGACCAGATGGCTGATCGCACCACTCATCTGTGCCACTTCGTCGAGTTGGTGACGGGCACCGGTTTCCAGGGTCTGGCCAACCTGGGACAGGTCCTGGCCCAGGTCCGAGAGGTTGCGGGTGTCGCGCACCACGCCGTCCACCAGTTGGGTGACCTGCTGGAGGAAATGATCGAAACGCTCGCTCGAAGAGACCTTGACGCCGTCGCTGCGCTGCCTGTCGGCGCCGTGGCTCAACTGCGCGGCCGCCGCCAGCACCTTGTCGAGCACCTCCTGGTTTTCCGTGGCATCGGCCAGGCTCTGGTTCGCCAGGTAAATCAGGATCACGCTTTCCACCACCACATAGAACGCGTGGAGGAAGATCATCGACCAGCCACCGTGGGTGTCCATGACGAATACCGGATAACCCTGGTGTTGAAGCCAGTGAAAACCAAGGTGATGAACCGCGATGGTGGCGGCGGCAACGACAATCGGCAGCCAGTCACGGTAGAACGTCAACACGGCCAGCAGCACGAAGATCCCGAAGTGGAATTCGATCACGCCTTGGGTCTGGTTGATGTGCAAGGCCGCCATGACCATCAGCGCCACCGCGATGATGCAGCGCATGGCCCGGGTGCCGGCCAGGACGCGATAAAGCGCGGTGCTCGCCACGCAGGTGGTCGCCCCCACCAGCAGCGCCTGGGTGAACGTCGAGTGCAGGAATGCCAGGCTCAGGGAATACAGCAACGTGAGCCAGAGTAGCCCCAGCATGATGCGGTCGGCTTTACGGTGGTGATCGTTAAAGCGCACGGGCGATGTCATGGGGGTCGTCCTTTTCAAAGACTTGGAGGTCCGTTACCGAATACCGCTAACGGCTTAGCGGCGTTTCGAGAGGGAACTTTAACTGATTATCATCAATTGGTGGCACTGAGCCATCAAGCTTTTCTCGGCGGTCTTTGCTTTATGATGTGCGCCATCTCATGACTGACTGATGGAACCCCCATGACTTTCGATTTCGACACCGTATTGGAGCGCCACGGCACCGGCAGTACCAAATGGAGCCGCTACCCGGCCGATGTGCTGCCAATGTGGGTGGCCGACATGGACTTCCCCGCCCCACCGGTGGTCATCGACGCGCTGCACAAGCGCCTCGAACATCCGATGCTGGGCTACAGCGTCGCCCAGGACAATCTGCGCGCGGCCATCGTCGCTGACCTGTGGAGCAAGTACGCCTGGCGCGTCGAGCCTCAGCAAATCGTGTTCCTGCCTGGCGTCGAACCGGGTTTCAACATGGCGCTGCATGCCCTGGTGGCCCCCCGACAGAATGTCGTGGTGCAGGTGCCCAACTACCCTCCGCTGCGTCACGCCCCCGGTCACTGGCAGCTGAACAAAGTGGAATTGCCGTTCACCCCGGTCAAGGGTGAATTCCATACGCCCTTGACCGCGTTGCGCGAAGCATTGCAGGGCGGCGGCGCCCTGTTGCTGAGCAACCCTCACAACCCGCTGGGCAAGGTGTTTGGCCGCGAAGAACTCAAGGCCGTGGCGGACATTTGCCTGGCGCAGGACGCCTGGATCATCTCCGACGAAATCCATGCCGAATTGTGCTTCGACGGCCGCGTGCACATTCCGACCGCCTCCCTCAGCCCGGAGATTGCCGAGCGCACCATCACCTTGATGTCCGCCAGTAAGGCCTACAACATCGCCGGGCTGAAAACATCGTTCGCCATTATCCAGAACGCCAAGCTGCGCGAGCGGGTCAACAACGCGCGGGCCGGCATGGTCGACAGCGTCAATGCCCTGGGCCTGGAAGCGACCCGTGCGGCCTACAGCGAAGCCGGCCCATGGCTGGAGGCCTTGAAAGCCTATCTGCAAGCCAACCGCGATTACCTGGTCGAAGCGGTGAGCACCCGTCTGCCGGGCATCACCATGACCGTGCCCCAGGGTACTTACCTGGCCTGGCTGGATTGCTCCGGGCTGGGGCTGGATAACCCACAAGGGTTCTTCTTGAAAGAAGCCAAGGTCGGGCTGAGTGCCGGGCTGGATTTTGCTGACGATGCCGGACAGTTCGTGCGCCTGAACTTCGGCTGCCCGCGGGCGTTGCTGGAGGAAGGCATCGCGCGGATGGAGCGCAGCCTGAAAGCCAGGGGCTGAACACTCCCCTGCCTGGGCTGCGCCATGTAGGAGCTGTCGAGTGCAACGAGGCTGCGATCTTGATCTTTCGCTTGGTACTCAAGTGTCAGGGGAAAGATCGCAGCCTCGCTTCGCTCGACAGCTCCTACACGGCGCGAGCGCTCTAGTCGTGCATATCCGGCGCATGGACAAAGCACAGCTTGTTCCCCTCCGGGTCGCGGCAATACGCGCCGAAATAGCCTTCGCAATACTGTGGCCTAGGGCCGGGTGGACCTTCGTCGGTACCGCCCATGGCTATCGCCTGCTCCCAGGCGGCGCGGACGGTTTGCGGGGAATCGGCGGCGAAGCTCACTTGCATGCCATTACCCCAGGTCGCGGGCAGGCCATTGAAAGGCAACTGGACAAAAACCTGCGGCCAATACTTGCCGGGCTGACGCCAGCCTTCTCCCGGCGGGCCCGAATCGTTTTCGCCCTCGATGCGTTCCAGCCCCAGGCAACCGAGGACGGCATCATAAAAAGCGACCATTGTCGGCAGGTCGCGCGCGCCGATCTGTATATGGCTGAACATTGCCCTGCTCCTTCTCGACACCGGTACTGACATTGGAGAATACAGGCTCGTCCAATGTTTGCCACAGCCCACCCTTCACCGACGAAACGACCACTGTCACGCTCATCGACTGGCCGGACAATCCGACCGAACTCTGCCCGAAAACCCAAAGTCCACCCTCCATCGCAACCCACCTGGAGAACGACGATGGTCGACTACCCTTTCCCGCCTTTCCCGAAACAAAGCCAGCCGGTGCCCGGCACCCAGCGCAAAATGGACCCTTACCCGGACTGCGGCGAACAGAGCTACACCGGCTCCGGACGACTGGCGAACAAGATCGCCCTGATCACCGGCGCCGACAGCGGCATCGGTCGCGCCGTCGCCATTGCCTTCGCCCGTGAAGGTGCGGATGTGGCGATTGCCTACTTGGACGAGCATGAAGACGCCCGGGAAACCGCACGCTGGGTCGAGCAGGCCGGGCGTCAATGCCTGTTGTTGCCCGGTGACCTGGCGGACAAAGGCCTGTGCCGCAAGATCGTCGATGAAACCGTTGCCCGCTTCGGCCATATCGACGTCCTGGTCAACAACGCCGCGTTTCAGATGACCCACGAAAACCTCGAGGACATCCCCGACGAAGAATGGGTGCGTACCTTCGATATCAACATCACGGCGATGTTCAGGATCTGCCAGGCCGCCGTGCCGCACATGAAGCCTGGTGGTTCGATCATCAATACCAGCTCGGTCAATTCCGACATGCCCAAGCCGACACTGCTGGCCTATGCCACCACCAAAGGCGCCATCGCCAACTTCACCGGTGGCCTGGCGCAGATGCTCGGGCCCAAGGGCATCCGCGTGAACAGCGTGGCGCCGGGACCGATCTGGACGCCGCTGATCGTGGCGACCATGCCCGAGGAAGAAGTGCAGAATTTCGGTTCCCAGACGCCCCTTGGCCGCCCCGGCCAGCCGGTTGAAGTGGCGCCGATCTATGTGCTGTTGGCCTCGGACGAAGGCAGCTACATCTCCGGGGCCCGTTATGGGATTACCGGGGGCAAGCCGATGCTTTGAGCATGGCGCAGTGTTTTACCTGTGGCGAGGGAGCACTCAGCCAATGGGCCTTGCCCCTAATACCTGTGGGAGCGAGCTTGCTCGCGATAGAGGCAGATCAGGCAACATCAATGACGGCTGGTTTACCGCTATTGCGAGCAAGCTCGCTCCCACAGTGGGCTGTGCCGGCCAGTCGCCCATGACGCATCCGAGCGACTCGCTCGAAACGCCAGACCTTGTGCGGGAAGCGCATGTCTTCGCGTACCGGAAACGGGCGGTTACCAGGAACAGGAAATAAATGAAACCCCGGTCTTTTTCTGTGCCTCAAACCCAGTAAGGGCCTCATGCAGAGGCCATCCTGATCAGGAGGTCGTCATGTCCGCACCTTTCGTCAAACTGTTCACACAGCCCGAATTCGCCTGGGCCGACATACGCGAGCAGGAACAGGCACATCCACGCCATTACCTGGCTCATTTGCTGCTGCTCGCGCTGATTCCCGCGGTGTGCCTGTTCATCGGCACCACCTGGACCGGATGGAGCCTGGCCGAAAACGAAACGGTACGGCTCAGCAGCACCAGCGCGCTTCAATTGTGCGTGCTGCTGTACCTGACCATCGTCGTCGGCGTCACGTTGATGGGGCTGTTCATCCGCTGGATGTCCCGCACTTTCGAAGCGCGCCCGACGGTCAACCAATGCATCGGTTTCGCCGCCTATACCGCAACGCCGTATTTCCTGGCCGGAGTTTTCGGGCTTTATCCGAGCCGCTGGCTGGCCGTGGCGGTGCTGTTGCTGGCATCGGCCTACTCGACATTCCTGCTGTTCGTCGGGCTGCCCAAATTCATGGGCCTCAAGAAGGAACAGGGCCTGCTGTATTCGGCAAGTGTCTGGGGCGTGGGCCTGTTGGTATTGGTGACGATCCTGGTGGAAATGATCCTGCTCTGGTTCAACTACCTGCAGCCGGAATATTTGCGTATCCCGGTGGGCTGAATGCGTTTTCGGGGCGCACATCACCGATGACAGCGGCTTGAGATGATCTGTGGGAGCGAGCTTGCTCGCGATGGCGGTGGTTCAGTTATATGGATATTGGGCTTGCTGGCCTCTTCGCGAGCAAGCTCGCTCCCACAAAGGAACTGCGGCGTATAGCCGCGACACCTTAAACTTTCTTCATACCGATACGCCTGCGCATCTCAGCCGTAATACTCTGCCGCGTTTTCTTAAGCCCAGCCCAGGGCTCATGACCCACCTGCGCCAGACGCTCATGAACATTGTGCACATTCCACAGGTTCGCCCCCTTGAGCTCAGCAACCTCCTCACGAAATATCGGCACGGACACCGGCAACCCCTCCCGGGTCCTGGCGGCGTAGGCGCAGATGGTCGTGGAGCCCAGCCCATTGCGCAGGTAATCGATGAAGATCCGCCCTACCCGGTTCTTTGGCCCGGACACCGCCGAAAAGCGGTCCGGCAGCAGCTTGGCCATGTGACTGACAATCGCATGACTGAAGCCCTTGACCTCGTCCCAGCCCAGTTTGCGCGTCAACGGCACCACCACATGAATACCCTTGCCGCCGCTGGTCTTGAGAAACGCCTTGAGCCCTAGTTCATCGAGTACCGACAAGGTGAGCTGCGTCGCCTCGACCATGCTTTTCCAGGGCAGCGCCGGGTCCGGGTCCAGGTCGAGGACGAAGCGGTCGGGTTTGTCCAGGTCGACAGACGTGGCATTCCAGGTGTGCAGTTCCACCGTGCTCATCTGCACCGCACCGATCAGCGCCTCGGCGTTGTTGATGATCATCACTGGTTGCCCGGTCAGTTCCTTGTCCAGGCTGGTGATACCGGGAATCGCCAGGCGCTCGGGGTTCTTCTGGAAAAACAGTTCACCGGCGATGCCGTCCGGCGCCCGGACCAAGGCGACCGGGCGATCTTCCAGTTCCGGCAGGATGAATTCGGCAACGCTGGCGTAGTACTCGGCCAACTGCAGCTTGGTGGTGCCACTGCTGGCGTCAATGACCCGCTCCGGGTGAGTGATGCGGACCTTGCCGTCCATGGCTGGAGCCTTGGCTTTTGTCCTGGTCTTTGCCTTGTGCGGTTTCGCGTCGGGTTCATCCTGGGTGCTGGTTTTTTTCGCCGCAGTGGTTTTTTTCACGGGTTTGGCAAGCTCCTGGGTAATGTCCTTGGCCGGCTTGTCGTTGCGCAAGCCATGGAAGACCGCATGGCGCACCGAGCCTTCCTTGGTCATTTCGGCAAAGGCCACTTCGGCCAGCAGCTTCGGTTCCAGCCAATGCACGCCCTTGGCTTCGTAGCCGGTGGGCGGATTCGCCACGGCGGCCTTTTTCGTCTCCAGGGGCAGCAATTGCTGGTAGATACTCTTAAGGGTGGTTTCGTTGAAACCGGTGCCGACCCTACCGGCGTAGCGCAATTGGCCGCTGTCGGCATCATGCAGCCCCAGCAGCAAGGCGCCGAAGGCACTGCGGGCGCCTTTGGGATCGCTGAAGCCCACCACCACGAACTCCTGGCGATTCTTGCATTTGAGCTTGATCCAGTCGTTGCTGCGCCTGGACACATAGGTGCTGCCGACGCGCTTGCCGATCAGCCCTTCCATCTGCATCTGGCAGGCGCTGTTTAGCAGCGCTTCAGGGGTTTCTTCGAAGGCATCGGAAAAGCGCAGCAAGGGGCTTTCGTTGGGCTCCAGCACGGCGGCCAATGCGGCCCGGCGCTCTTGCACCGGCACGTTGCGTAAATCCATGCCATTGAGATAAGGCACATCGAACAGGTAATAGGCAATCTGGCCGCTGCTGCCGGCCTCGAAGGCGTTTTGCAAGGCCTGGAAGTCCGGCACCCCCTGCTCGTTGGCGACGACCATCTCGCCGTCGAGCCAGGCCGATTCCAACCCCAGCGCGGCCAAGGCCTCGGCCTGTCTTGGCAATTTGTGGGTCCAGTCATGGCCGTTGCGGGTGAGCAGCCTGACATCGCCGTTTTCGATCCGCGCCATGACCCGGTAACCGTCGAACTTGATCTCATAGAGCCATTCGCCGTCGGGCGCGCTTTCCACCAGGGTCGCCAGTTCCGGCTTGAGGGTTTCTGGCAGCGGCCCGGCGACCGCACCGCTGAGGGAAGTTTTCGAGGCGCGTTTCGGCGATTTCGGCTGCGCGGCTTTCTCCGGTTGTTTCACCGCTTTGGCGACAGCCTTGCCTCGACGCTTGGGCACGAGGGTGCGATCGCTGAGCACGCTGTCCGGCTCGGCCTGGACCACGTCGTATTCGCTTTCGGGACGGGCGGCCTGGTCCTGATGCTTGATCAGGAACCACTGCTCCTGCTTGCCGGGCATATGGGTGCGTACCAGGTTCCACAGGCCGCTGAGCTTTTCGCCTTGCAACTCGAACTTGAGCCGACCTTTTTCGTAGGCTTCGTGGGCGTCTCCCTGGGGAATCCAGACGCCCCGGTCCCAGACGATCACGTCACCGGCGCCGTAGTGGCCTTCAGGGATGTTGCCCTCGAACGTGGCGTAATCCAGTGGATGATCTTCGACATGCACGGCCAGGCGTTTGGCCTTGGGGTCCAGGGAGGGCCCCTTGGGCACCGCCCAGCTCTTGAGCGCGCCGTCGAGCTCCAGCCGAAAGTCGTAGTGCAGCCGCGAGGCATCGTGCTTTTGAATGCAGAACTGCAAGGCGTGGGCGGTTTTTGCCGACTTGCGCGAACGTTTCGCCGCCGGTTCCGGGGTGGCGGCGAAATCTCGCATGCGGTTGTAGTCAGCCAGGGTCTTGCTGCTCATGGACCACCTGACACCTGTTGCAAGGCTGGGTCGGCAACCGGCCTCCCGGCGGTTTCCGCGAGCAACTGATCAACCACCCGGCTCAAGGCCTGTTCGACCGAATCGCCCAGTAGCAGGCCTTGTTCGTAGAGCACGATTTGCCGATCGGCGCTGGTGCCTTCCTGGACAATCGCGCGGGCCTGCTTGAACACGTCCTGGACGCCCAGCTCGGCTGCGGTTTCACCAAAAGTCTGCTCTGCCAGGGTCAGCCATTCCCCGATCAGCATCGGCTGTTCCTGCCCCTCGACGATAAACTCCGCGAGAATCCCGTGGCGCTTGGCCCGCCAGCGGTTTTCCTTGAGGATCCACTGGGACATCTGGCTGTAGTGGGCACCGGGCCGGCGCTGCGTCACGGCATGGGCCACCATCAGGCGAAACAGCGAGACCAGACAAAGGACGTCGTCCGCCCGCGGGCAGGCATCGCAAATGCGCAGCTCCAGCGTGGGATAACGTGAGGAAGGTCGTATCACCCACCAGCAATCGCTGGCCTGGCGAATGGACCCGGTGCGCATGAGCATGTCGACGTAGCCGCCGAACGCCGACTCATCTTCGAAATACTCCGGCACCCCCATGCGCGGCCATTCATCGCAGGCCACTTGTCGATAGCTGCTGAAGCCACTGTAGCCACCGTTCCAGAATGGCGATGACGCGCTCAGGGCCAGGAACATCGGCAACCACGGCAGGACCTCATTCATGATCCGCACCCGATCCTGCGTGGCCGGGACCTCCACGTGGACATGCAGGCCCGACAGCACGCTGCGTCGCGCCACCCGCTGATAATCATCGAACAGTTGCTGGAAATGCAGCTCGTCGGTGGGTTGCAGCACCTGGGTGGCCATCGGGTGTGAACCGGCACTGAGCAGGCCCAGGCCATAGGGCGCCAGGCGCTGGTTCAGGCCCGTACGCACTTGGTTCAGGTAGTCGGCAGCCTCGGGCAGGCTGCGAAAGATGGGCGAGGCCATTTCCACCTGGCATTGGAACATTTCATGGGCGAAATGCTTGCCCAGCTCGGCCTGGCACGCGGCGACAGCCTCCGCAGGGGGGGCACCCGGCATGCAACGGGTGTTCAGGTCAGTGATGAAATACTCCTCTTCAACGCCGAATTTCATGCGTCTGTTCATCGATAGTCCCTCCGATAGCCCCGCCCAGACCTGCGCCAATGCGGGTTACAACCAACGCCACCACGGCGATCCTTTCCACGTCCTGATAACCCGGCGTGAGCAGTTCCTCACCGAACACGTCCGGGTCCAATTCCTTGTAGGTCCAGCCGAAATCCGCCGAGTCACGCCATTGCCCCAGCGCTTCGAGGAACGGATCGCGCCCATCCACCATGGCCACGCCGGTGTAGAGCACCAGCGAGCCGCCAGGTGTGAGCCGGGGCAAGGCCTGCTCGACGATGCGCAGCGACAGCCCGGCGCCCAGTGTGCCGCCGCCATGGCGGTAGGCGCGCTCGGAGGGGTCGGCCATGTACGGCGGGTTGGCGACGATCAGGTCGAACTGGCCTGGCACGTCCTGCAACACGTCGCTGCGGACGACCTCGACGTTGGCCACCTCCGCCAGCGCGGCGTTCACGGCGCTCAGGCGCAGGGCTTGGGGGTTGATGTCCACGGCCAGCACTTGCGCTTCACGACGGGCGCGGGCAATCACGATGGCCCCGACACCCGCGCCGCAACCAATGTCCACGGCGCGCTGCACGGCCGTGAAGTTCTGTTGCAGATGAGTATGGATCAGTTGGGCGAAACGATAGCTGTCAGGGCCGAAGAACACCGCATCGCTGGCTTGCGTGGGAAACTGCGAATGGGCAAACAGCAAGCCATCCAGGCTCGACCAGCGCACCCGGCTACGCAATAAGCCGTCGTGTGCTTCCAGCACCTGGGCGTCTTGCAGTTGCCGCTGTTCGTCGGTGCTGATCAGCCCGGGCGCAAACGGCCGCGACCAGCCGAACACGTCCCGCAAGGTCTTGGCGCGTTCATTACCGGGACGCCGGTTGACCCGTTCATGGGTCAACGGGGTCGGGGTGATGAAACGGTAGCCGTCGGCTTGCAGGCGTCGGCCCAGTTGCAGCAGTGCAAGGTCCGGCTCGGACAGGCGTTCTTCTTCATTCATGCAGGGCTCCCTAGCGAAGTGCGGATTTGAGTTCGATGAACCGGCGAGTCGCCAGCAACCCGGCCGGATGGCTGTGGCAGCGGGCACAGAGCCAGGGCATCAGGACTTGCATCTGCTCGTCCGGCGTGCGGCCTTGCAGCGCCTGTTGCAGGTTTTGCACATCGGGATCGTCCATCGGCGTCGCGGGGGCGCCGGCCGCAACCGGAGCACGCCGGGCGCCGGACTTCACGCCCTCGTCCAGCCAGTCACCGGCGATCCAGTCATGCAGCAGCTGTTTTTCGTAGGGGCTGAAGACCCCGAACATGGCCGCGCCTGCGCCGTCGATCAGCGTCCAGAAGCGACTGTGTTGCGGGTCTTCATGGCGCTTGATCCAGCCTTTGTTCTGCATGGCCGTCAGGAACCCCTCCAACTGGCCCGGCGCCGAGAGCCACTGGTTGACGGTCTTGCCTTCGAATTTGCAGTAATCGGAATGCATGTGCTGACCGAATGGGCGTTTGCGTTCGAGCATGTCCAGCACTTCGCGCTCCAGGTCGAACGAGCCGATGATGGCCCGGCTACCCTGCCCCAGGTCGTTGAGGCGATAGCCAAGCGTGACTCGCTGCCAGAAGGCCTCGCGGTCCGCTTCCATCGGCATCAGTTGCAGCAGCGCTTGCACGGCCTTGTGGGCATGGCCGGTGCTGGCGTTGTCGATGGTGACGTGGAGGGTGAAATAGTACGGATCGATGTCCAGTTCGCTCAGCTCATAGGCGCTGATCAACAGATGCAGGGGCAATTGCTCGTAGCCCAGGTTGTAGCCGATGACCTCCGGCAGGTACTCGTCGCCGGCATAGCCTAGGGCCAGTTGCACGGCGCCTTGCAGATACAGATCGTCGTCGATGTCCGGGGCGTCCGACAGGTCGTGTTCGGCGAGCAACTTGCGATAGAGCACCACATGATTTTGTCCGGGATGACCGTCCCCCAGTTCTTCCAGGTAGGTGCACAGCAACCCTTCGAAACGGTGGTCGTGCCAGTGCTTGACCACGCCATACAGCCAGGCACCGTCCACCCGTTTGGTCGGGGCCACGGCCTGGATGAAGTACAGGGCATGGGCCTTGCCGCTGAAAAACTCCCGCGGGCCGCCGTTCTTGCGCCGCTCCAGGTAGTCAGCGTATTGCCGGGCCACGCCGGCGCTGTGTTGTTCGACCCAGGCCTGCAGCGCCGTGGGATCAGAGGGCATCTCCTGGGGGAGCGCCTCGGCTTTGGCGATGCATTGCTGGAGGAACGCTTGGGCGACGGCTTGCTTGTCGGCATCGTCGGGGCCCTGGAACAGCCGTTCATAGCATTGGCGCACCTGTCCGTTATGGATGACGGGGTGCACGGTGGCCGGCTGGGATTGGAGGGGTGTCAGCGCAGTCATAAGGGCCTCTCGGGTTCTTGGCGGACGCTGAATCAGAACGTCTCTTCTGTTGCAGAGCGCGGGGAACGGCGAAAAATTCCGTTGGATTAAATGGCAGGCGGATAAACGGAGGCCTGCTGCTTTGGTGGGAACCCTCGCTTCGCTCCGGGCCTCGAATACTGAGAGCCACCAGTCGCTATCCAAGGAGCAACGATGACGTTCACAGTATGGGTAGCGGTGCTCGGCGCGGTGTTGCTGACCCTGGCCCTGACCTCCTCTTATCTGCGCTGGATGCCGGTCACCACCTCGGCGATGTGCCTGGTGCTGGGTGTCGCCATCGGGCCGCTGGGGCTGGACGTGCTGAAGCTGGACGTCGGCGACTCGTCGGTCTGGATGGAACACCTCACGGAAATCGCGGTGGTGTTTTCGCTGTTCGTCAGCGGCCTCAAGTTGCGCCTGCCCCTCAAGGACCGTACCTGGCGCGTGGCCTATGGGCTGGCCGGGCCGGTGATGATCCTGTGCATCGCCGGCCTGTGCCTGGCGTTGCACTATCTGTTGGGCCTGGGTTGGGGCGTGTCGATGCTGATCGGCGCGATGCTGGCGCCCACCGACCCGGTACTGGCGGCACTGGTGCAGGTCAACGATGCCCGGGATGACGACCGGGTGCGATTCGGCCTGTCGGGCGAAGCGGGACTGAACGACGGCACGGCGTTTCCCTTTGTGATCCTCGGCTTGTTGATGCTGCGGGAGGACGGCAGCGGTTTTCTCGGTGAATGGCTGCTGCACAACGTCCTGTGGGCGGTGCCGGCCGGGTTGCTGGTCGGCTACTGGATGGGCCGCGGCATCGGCAAGCTGACCCTGTCGATGCGCATCAGGAATGCCGACAGCACCTTGTCGCCCAATGATTACCTGGCCCTGGCACTGATCGCCCTGGCCTACGTCGTGGCTGAGTGGATCCAGGGCTATGGCTTTCTCTCGGTGTTCGCCGCCGGCTTGGGGCTGCGTCAGGCCGAGGTCCAATCCACCGATGAAGGGGCGCCACCGGCAGAACACCTGGTGCAACCGGTGGTGGGCCACGAAGCCGTCGATCCCCGACAGGCCGTCGTGGGCGATACCGAGACGCTGGACGATGGTCAATTGGCCGCTGGGGTGATGATGAGCGACATGCTGGCGTTCGGCAGCTTGGTGGAGCGCTCGATGGAAGTGTTCCTGGTGACCCTGCTGGGGGTCGTGCTGGCCAGCCATTGGGACTGGCGAGCTGTGGCGATCGGTGCCCTGCTGTTTTTCGTGATTCGCCCGCTGAGTGTGCTGGTGGTGCCCTGGCGGCGATTGCTCGACGGACCGCAACGGCTGCTGATCGGCTGGTTTGGCATTCGCGGGATCGGCAGCCTGTTTTATCTGTTCTTCGCCCTGAACCATGACCTGCCGCCAGCGGTGGCGCAACTGTGCATCGACCTCACCCTGTCGGTGGTGGCCTTGAGCATTCTGGTGCATGGCATCACGACCCAGCCGACGTTGGCATGGTATGAGCGCCGTAAGCAGTCGAGTTGAGGCGAGTGTGCCTCAACCGCCTGGGTTGCTCAGCTGGATATAGACCGAGTACGCCCCCAGCAATACCCAGAAGGTGGCGAAGATCCAAGGGGTCCGCAACGAAAACAGCAACGACTTGCGGTAGCCCTTGTGGGTCGATTCCCGCTCGCTGAACAGCGGCGATTCGTCGTAGGCCAGGCCCATCAAGGGTTCGGCGCGCAATAGCTCGCTCTGCTTGAAATGCCAGTGATCGATGATCTCGTAGGCCGCCTTGATCCCCGGCCAGGCATTGAGCGAACTGAGGAATCCCAACAAGGCCAGGAATGGCGGCACGATCAGCGTGAACAACTTGCCCCACTCCGGGTTCAGATTGGCCATGCATGAGGCAAAGGCGATCACCAGGAAGGATTGGGCCGCCAGGTAAGCATCGGTTCGATTGGCCAGGATGCTGGTTTCGTATTGGATCTCCCGGCGATAGAAGTCCAGTCGCTCCTTGGGCGAGCCGAACAGTTTGGCGTTGTGTTCCGTCAGTTCTTCTTCCGGGGTAGGCCCGGTGAGTATTCTGGGCATTGCGCAGGCGGTGCCTCGATGATGATTCGGACTCGTTAGAAGAACCCGGCGCGTGGCAAGTTCAAGCCAATGGACTACCGGTGCAGCAACGTCCGAGGAAACGCTGCCCGAGCGCCAAGGTCTTTAACGTGTAAAGGACAAAGAGGACCGCTGCGTGGATTATCTGGGATGGGTGCAATGGCCGGCGATGCTCGTCACGGTGCTGGCCGCCTGGTTGATCGGCTCACGCCAACCCCGCCGCAGGGTGGCGGGATTCAGTTGTTTTATCGCGAGCAATATTCTGTGGGTGGTCTGGGGGCTGCATACCCATGCGTATGCCTTGATCGTGTTGCAGTTTTGCTTGTGTGCGATGAATTTGCGTGGGTTCAAGAAGAACACTGAATAAACGCCATAAGCGCCTGCTCTTGTGGCGAGGGAGCTTGCTCCCGCTCGAGTGCGAAGCGCTCGCGACATAGGGGCCGCTGCGCGACCCAGCGGGAGCAAGTTCCCTCGCCACAGGAGGCTGACTATTTCATCGTCTGCCCAATGACCTGCATCAGGTCAATCTGCTTGAACGGCTTGATCAACCGAGGCAGTTGCGTGGCGAAACCTTCCAGGCGTTCGGCATAGCCGGTGGCCAGGATGATGGGCAAGGTCGGTTGGCGGTCGCGCAACAATTTCGCCAACTGCGCGCCGTCCATCTGCGGCATGGCCATGTCGGTGATCACCAGATCGATGTCCGGGTTGCGCTCGTACAGCTCCAGCGCCTGAGCCCCCGATGGGGCGCAAAGAACCCGATGCCCCAGGTCTTCGATCAACAAGCGAGTGCTGGTCAACACCAGGCTGTCATCGTCCACCACCAGCACTTTCAACTCGTGGACCGGCGGCGGCACCTCTTCGATCGCCGCTTTGCCAGGGGCCGCATCGCCGGCCACCGGCAACCACAATTCGGCGGTGGTCCCCAGGCCCTTCTGGCTTTTGAGTATCAGGCGGCCACCGAGCTGTTCCGCCAGGCCATGCACCATGGACAGCCCCAGGCCCGTGCCCTTGCCGACGCCCTTGGTGGTGAAGAATGGGTCCACGGCCGAGGCCAGCGTGGCGTCGTCCATGCCCTCGCCTTCATCGGTCATCGCCAGGCAGATGTAGCGTCCGGGGGCCATCGGCTGGTCCGGCCCGGCATCAGCCCCCTGCCGCTCCTCGGCGGCAATGACGATCTGGCCGCCATGGGGCATGGCGTCCCGGGCGTTGGTCGCCAGGTTTAGAATCGCCAGTTCCAGTTGATTGACATCGGCCAGCACCGGCGACAGCGCCTCGGCGAAACGGGTCTGGATGTGTATCGACGGGCCCAGGGAGCTTTGCAGCAGGCCGCTGATGCCCTGTACCAGGGCCGACAGCTCGACCGATTCGTAGGTCAGTTTCTGCCGCCGGGCAAACGCCAGCATGCGTTGGGTCAGCGAAACCCCGCGCAGCGCGCCTTGGGTCGCGTTGTCCAGCAACTGAGTGAGTTTCGGCTCGCTGGGCATGCGCTTGCGCACGATTTCCAGGTTGCCAAGGATGACCGTCAACAGGTTATTGAAATCATGGGCAATACCGCCGGTAAGCTGACCGATGGCTTGCAGTTTCTGGGATTGAAACAACGCCTCGCGGGCCTGTTCAAGGGCCAGCTGGGCCTGGGTGGCATCGGTGATGTCGCGGGTGATCTTGGCAAACCCCAGCAGCGTGCCGGTATCGCTGCGAATCGCATCGATGACCACGTGGGCCATGAACCGCGTGCCATCCTTGCGCATGCGCCAGCCCTTTTTCTCGAAACGCCCTTCGCTGGCGGCGATGCTCAACGCGCGCTGCGGCTCGCCGGCATCGCGATCTTCGGGGGTGTAGAACATCGAGAAATGCCGGCCGATGGCTTCCACCGGAAGATACCCCTTGATCCGCTGCGCCCCCAGGTTCCAGTTGGTGACCTGACCTTGCGGGTCGAGCATGTAGATGGCGTAGTCGGTGACGCTTTGCACCAGCAGGCGAAACTGCTGCTCGCTTTGCTTGAGGGTTTCCTCGGCCATCTTGCGGTCGGTCAGGTCGCGGGTGATTTTGGCGAAGCCGAGCAAGGTACCACTCTGGCTGTCGATGATCGGGTCGATCACCACATGGGACCAGAACAGCGTGCCGTCCTTGCGCACCCGCCAGCCCTCGCCTTCGAAACGCCCCTCATGCAGGGCCGTATCCAGCGCCCGTTGCGGCAGGCCGGCGGCGCGGTCCTGGTCGGTATAGAAACGGGAGAAATGCTGGCCGAGGATCTCGGACTCCTCGTAACCCTTGAAACGCCTGGCGCCAGAGTTCCAACTGGTGATGATGCCCGAAGGGTCGGTCATGTAGATGGCGTAGTCGACCACCGCGTCGATGAGCAGGCGAAAGCGCTGTTCTTCGTTCATGAGCGGGGTCTTGGGGGCGTTCTCGAGCATCTGGCCGGGGCATCCGTGTGGATTTTTTACGGATTATGGAACAAGTCGGGTGCCAGGAAAAATCTTCAAGCCTTCCACCCTGTGGGAGCGAGCTTGCTCGCGATAGCGGTGGGTCAGTTTGCATCAAGGCTGGCTGACAGTCTGCCATCGCGAGCAAGCTCGCTCCCCCAAGGGGATTTGTGGGCCTCTTGGGTAACTGACCACCAGCGCGGCAATAGCTGCTGCACCCTGGCCTCGCCGAACCGATCATCGATCAGCATCACCACCCCGCTATCCTGTTGGGTACGGATCACGCGGCCTGCCGCCTGTACGACCTTCTGCAAGCCGGGATACAGGTAAGTGTAGTCATAGCCATCGCCGAAGATCGCCGCCATGCGTTGCTTCATCTGCTCATTGACCGGGTTGAACTGCGCCAGCCCCAAGGTAGCGATGAACGCACCGATCAGGCGTGAACCCGGCAAGTCGATGCCCTCGCCGAACGCGCCGCCCAGCACCGCAAAGCCAATGCCTTGGCTGTGGTCCATGAATCGTTCGAGAAACGCCTGCCGGGGGGCTTCGCCCATGCCCCGCGATTGCGTCCAGAGGGCGATCTGCGGGTGCCGCTCGGCAAACAGCCCGGCCACTTGCTGCAAGTAATCGAAACTGCTGAAAAAGGCCAGGTAGTTGCCCGGGCGCTCGCTGAACTGGCGGGCCATCAACGTGACAATCGGTTCCAGGGACGCCTGGCGATGGGCAAAGCGCGTGGAGATACGGCTGACCACCTGTACGTCCAGTTGCTCGGCCTTGAACGGCGATTCGACATCGATCCACACCGTATCGCCCGGCGTTCCCAGCAAGTCTGCGTAGTAATGTCGAGGGCTCAGGGTCGCCGAAAACAGCACGGTGCTGCGGGCCGCCGTCAGCCTGGGCCGCAGGAACGCGGCCGGCACCACGTTGCGCAGGCACAGCGTCGACAGGCTGCGCTGGCGGCCGAGTTCGCGCTTGTGGATGTCGAACAGAAAGTGCTCGTCGAAGGCTTCCGCCACCCGGCCGAACTGCAAGGCGTCGAAGTAGAACGCCTGTAAGCCACTGTCCAGGCCCTGGGGGTGATCGTTGAGGTAATCGCCGATGGCGGTGGTACAGGTGGCCAAGGCCTGGAGCAACTTTTCCGGCAGTTTTTCATAGGCCTGATAGGCCGCCATCTGGGACGTATGCAAGGCGTTCCACTGGCGATTGACCCGCTCCAGGGATTTCTTCAGCGGTTCGGGGGCGGTTTTGCGCACGCTGCTCAACGTGGCCTGGTCAAGGGTCGCGCTGTACATCTGCCGCCCGCGTTCCACCAGGTTATGGGCCTCGTCCACCAGGGTCGCGACTGTCCAGCCATTGGCCTGGGCCAGGCCAAAGAGCAAGGCGCTGAAGTCGAAGTAATAGTTGTAGTCGGCCACCACCACGTCGGCCCAACGGGCCATTTCCTGGCTGAGGTAATACGGGCACACCTCATGGGCCAATGCAATGTCGCGCAATGCCGCCTGATCCAGCCAGCAGACTTGGCTTGCCGCCGCCCGGGCGCCCGGCAGGCGGTCATAGAAACCTCGGGCCAGCGGACAGGACTCGCCATGGCAGGCGTTGTCCGGGTGTTCGCAGGCCTTGTCCCGGGCGATCATTTCCAGCACCCGCAGCGGCATCGACGGCGCGCTGTGGGTAATCACGCGTGCCGCATCCAGGGCCAGCTTGCGCCCCGGGGTTTTCGCCGTGAGAAAGTACACCTTGTCCAGTTGTTGCGGCGCCAACGCCTTGAGCATCGGGAACAAGGTGCCGACGGTCTTGCCGATGCCGGTGGGCGCCTGGGCCATCAGGCAGCGGCCGGTACTGATTGCCTTGAACACCGATTCGGCCAAGTGCCGTTGCCCGGGCCTGAAGCCCGCATGGGGAAAGACCAGGGCCTGCGCGCCGAGGTTACGCGCCTGCCGATGGGTCATTTCCTGCTCGGCCCAGGCCAGGAACAGCGCGCATTGTGCTTCGAAGAAGGTTTGCAACTGGGCCGCCTCGAAGCGTTGGGTGAGGCAGGTTTCCTTTTCGCTGACGATGTCGAAGTACACCAACGCCACGTCGATGTGCGGCAACTGCAGCTTTTGGCACATCAGCCAGCCATAGATTTTCGCCTGGGCCCAATGCAACTGGCGATGGTTGGCCGGCTGCTTGCTCAGGTCGCCCCGATAGGTCTTCACCTCTTCAAGGCACTGGCGGACCGGGTCGTAGCCGTCGGCCCGGCCTTTGACCGTCAATGTTTGCCAGTGACCTTCGAGGGCCACTTCAGCCTGATAACCCTCGGTGCGCCGCGAGGCGACGGTGCGATGGCCGGCGATGCCTTCCAGGGCTGTCGGCGAGGGGGTGAAGCGCAGGTCAAGGTCGCCCACCTTGGCGGTGAATTCACACAGCGCCCGCACGGCGATGCTGTAGCCGGGTGTCGGGCTCATGTGCGCCCATCGCGAGCAAGCTCGCTCCCATAGATGATCTGGGGTGGCTCGTCTTCTGCGGGAGCGAGCTCGCTCGCGATGGCAGACTCTGCCCATTGCACATAGCAAACGGCGACGGGCATCTGGTGCTCGTGACAGAACTCCAGCCAACGCAATTGGTTGTCTTGCAGGCGGTCACCGGGGCCTTTGACTTCGATCATGCGGTAAGTCTTGTGCTGCGGCCAGAACTGGATCAGGTCCGGCATGCCGGCGCGGTTGGCCTTGATGTCCAGCAGCAGGCGCTGGAACCAGTGCTTGAGGTGCTCGGCCGGCAAGCAATCGAGGGCCTGTTCCAGCAAGGGCTCGGACAACGCGCCCCAGAACACGAAAGGCGATTGCACGCCCCACTTTTCAACGTAACGACGACCGATGGTCTGCCGATAGCGGCCATCGTCCAACTCTGCCAGACAGGCCGCGAACAACTCGGCGCGACGGGCATGGAAATCTTCATTGAGCAGGTCGACCGGCCCGCGCTGGAACGGGTGGAAAAACGCGCCCGGCAACGGCGCGAAGATCGCTGGCCAGCACAGCAGGCCGAACAGTGAATTGATCAGGCTGTTCTCGACGTAATGCACCGGCGCGGTTTCATCGTGCAGGTGGGCCTGGACGTGGTATTCCACCGACAGGCCCGGATCGACGCGCGGCAGATGCAGTTCCAGGCGCTCCACTTCCCGGGCCATGACCCGTGGCACTGGCGGGCCGCCCAGCTTGCGCCGCAGGCGAGGCACGATCCGAAGCAAGGCCTGGGTTTCGGCAGCGCTCTGTGGTGTCTGCGCCGCCGCCTCGCCCAGTTCAAGGGCCAGGGCATACTCGCCGATTCGCTCCAATACCCGGACCATCCGCAGCCGCGCGCCCAGGTAGGTGCAATCGCGATAGATGCACAAAGCCAAGGCAAAATCGCCGATACGCTCGCCATACTGGCCGATCTGGAACAACAACTTGCCCCGGCGTCGCTCCAGCCACGGATTCTCCAAGGACAGTTCGTTGACCTGGGCGACGATATCTTCCAGAGGCTCGCCGGCTTCGAAGCGCTGCTGGCAGTCGTGCAGGAACAGACAGGCATCGACGTCGTCGCGACTGCGCAAGCCCCGTGACTCGGCGCTGAACTCAACGGTTTCGTAGGTAAAGATGCCCAGGTCCGCCAAGACGAATTCCGACCAATCCTGGTAGAGGTTGCCAAAGAACATCAAGCGCAGCCTGTCGCACAGAGGCATGATCGTCAGGCTGTACAGGCGCTCGTCAAGCTGCGGACACCAGGTACGAAAAGGCTGGAGCGGGCTGGGGTGATTATCCAGGGCCTGGAGCCATTCGGTCTTTTTCGCCTTGGGGTGTTCGATCAGGTGACCCAGGCACAGAAGGATTTCCGCCTTGAGCAGCACGTCGAACAGTTCAACGAGCCCGATGGGGGCCTGTTCCTCGACCCATCCCAGGGCCAATAGCGGCGCGACGGCGGCGCCAATGTCGCCGATTTCCGGGTAACTCAGCTTGCTATGACGAAACCGCAGCCCCTTGCGCATCACCATCCGCACCAACAAGCCTTGGGAAGCACGGGGCAGCGCGGCGAAATCGTCGATGAAGCGCTGCTCTTCGTGGCTGAGCACGTCCGCATAACGCTGGCTCAACCACGCGAGCACTTGCTGGAAGTTGTTCAGGTAGTAATACGGATCGTCGAGAGAACGGGTTGCCACGGGAAGAAACGCCAAGGGTGTCGGAGATACTGGTTATGCATACAGATAACAGCTGTAAACCGCTCAGGCAACCGCAAAAGATGAACGGTCTCCTATATTTAACGTGAAATCCTTCACCTAGCGATGAACTTTCCTACGGCAAGCGAGACCAATGGCGGTTAGCTAATGTGATGGCGCGGTCGAATCAGTTGCTCCGTGTCCTTTTGATTGAGAGGTTATGGTTATGAACATCAGGTTTCTGGGCGTACCCCTGGTCGCCGTGGCATTTATGGCTCTGGCTGGCTGCGCGTCGCCCACGGTAGTGACCTTGCAAAACGGTACCCAGTATTTGACCAAGGACACCCCTAACACCCGTACCGCCGACGGTTTCTACGAATTCGAGGATATTTCCGGCAGGAAAGTCCGGGTCCGCGCCGATGATGTGGCGACCATTCGCAAGGAAGACTGATTTCCAGTGACTCGCCTGGTAGGCGGCCATCGCGAGCAAGCTCGCTCCCACAAAGTCCGGTGGTGAACACAAATCCTGCGTACACCTGTGAACCACTGTGGGAGCGAGCTTGCTCGCGATAGCGACCTCAGGCGAACACGATCCCTTCGCCGCCAACCTGACCGATAGCAACCCCCACCAGGGTCACGGAACTGTCACCGACCTTGAGCAGCGTGTCATTGCCCACTTGTGACAGGTGCTCCCTGTAGTCATGACCTGCCCCGGCGCCGGGTACGCCGAGGAACACCAGCTTGTCCCCCGCCTCATAACCGCTGATCCGGTCCTGGCCGAACGCACCATTGAACAGAAAGGTGTCGTTGCCACCACCCGATTGCATCAGGTCGTTGCCCGCACCGCCGACGAAGGTGTCGTTACCCGCGCCGCCCACCAGCACATCGTTGCCGTCCTGGCCGAACAGCCAGTCACCCTTCGAGCTTGCCACCAGGGTGTCGTTGGCCGCACTGCCCTTGACCGAAGACGCATACGCCGTCAGGTTGCCGCCCGCCACCAGGCCATTGACGGTGACGCCGTGGCTCACCTCATCCTTGAGCAGCCCCCAGAACAACCCGGACTCCTTGCTGACCAGCGTGCCGATGTCGCGGGTGATGCTGATCCCGCCATGGGCATCGCGCAGGTACAGCGTCCCAGCCCCGTCATGGGCGAAACTGAAATCCTTCACCGACTGCTGCAGTTGCAGGCTGTTGCTGCCCTGCCCGCCCAGTATCACGTTGTAACCACCGCCATCGCGAAAGGTGTCGTTGCCGGCGCGGCCTTCCAGGTAGTCGTTGCCCTGGCCGCCCTGGATCAGATCGTTGCTGTCGCTGCCGATGATGAACGTGCTGCCGGTATGGGTTTGAGCGTTGCGGTTGAGGTCCTGCACCCAGGTATTGGCCCGCGCGGGGTCTGACAGGTTGGCGACGATAATGGTGGAGTCTTTTTCGGTGAGGTCGTAGAACGCCGAGCCCATGATCCGGCCCATGCCATCGCTGTAGCCGCTGGGCAGGTGGGAAATCCAGGTGGGGATGTTGAGGATGGAAAACGGCAAGACATTCCATGCCGCCGAAGCGTAGTGGTCGTTGAAGCTGACGATGTTGTTGGTGGCCGACTCCTGCTGCCCATCGTGCACGCCCACCGACGCGAGGTTGAACGTCGAGCCGTCCAGGGCGCGGAACACCGGATCGTTCTCGTAACCGATGTTCAAGACCTTGTCGGTACCGCTCTGGGTCGGCGAAGCGTAGGCGATGTAGTTGGCATCGGCGTAGAACCCCGACCAGCGGCTGGCGCTCAAGTCCGCCAGGCTGTTGACCGCCAGACCGCCCAGGCTGTGGCCGCTGACCAGCACGTCCGCGCCCGTCAGGCCATGGGCCTGGGCAAACTTGGCGACGTCCCCCAGCAGGTTGCCAAAGGCTTCGCCGGCGTAGTTTTTCGCATAGTCCTTTGGGCCTAGGGCGGCCATCAGGTCGTTGATCACATCGCCAATGGAATCGCCAATCAGGTTTTCCCGAGGGCCGCTGGTGCCGCGAAACGACACACCGATTTCCTGCAGGTGGCCCGCAGTGTCGTACTTGCCGAGGATCTCGACCTGGGCGGTGGTGTAGCCGGTTTTCTCACCAAAAAACGTCCCGCGGCCATCCACCTTGCCGGCGTAGCCCAGTTGCGTGGCGCTGATGGGCGTCCAACCTGCCTTCTGCACCGCCTCCAGGGCCAGTTTTTCCGAATCCGGGTTCCACGGCACGCCGGGAATCACCCCTTGGGAATCGGTGCCCCCCAGCAGCGCGGTGACCAGGGTCGCCGGCAGGCCGGCACCGAAACCGTTGTGCTGGTACCCGGCGGCAAAGCCGTGGTCGAGGTTGTGGTAGGCGTACAGCATGATCGCCATTGCGTCGCTGACCAGTGCCTTGGATTCGGTGGTGCCGAGGTTCTTGTAGTCGTAGATACCCATGCTTGTTGCTCTCTTTTTGTTGTTGGAATGCTAGAACCGGGAGGTACAGTTTGTGGCGAGGGCGCTTGCTCCCGCTCGGGTGCGTAGCAGCCGTCCTGGGGAGCGCTTCGCACTCCAGCGCGAGCAAGCTCCCTCGCCACAGGGGTATGTCCAGCCCTTCTTCCTGGTCAGAACTGCCAATCCAGGGTCAGGCCCACGCCGTGGGTTTTATCCCGGGAGCCGATCAGGCCGTTGTAGTCGAGGTTGACCCGCACATCCTTGGCGACCGCGAGCCCGGCACGGGCGCCGACCACGGCGGCGTTACGGTCCATGGACACGCTCTGCACCGCGAAGGTGTTGCTGCTGCCGGCGAAGGCCAGATCCTGTTCGGACGTGGTATGGCTCAGGTTGTGCTGCCAGCCGAGGGAGCCGGACAGCTGCAGTTGCTGTTGATCCGACAGCGCCAGGGTGTGGCTGGCACGCACGCCCAGGGTCGAGAGCACGGCATCGCGACGGTCGTCGCCACCGTGCAGGGCCGCGTTGTCGCCTTTCTCATGGAAGCTGTCGCTGTCCAGGTGCACATAGGCCAGGTTGGCGAACGGTTCCAGGGCCACCGCTTGCCCGTCCAGGCGATACGCCGCTTCGGTGAAGAGCTGGGTGGTCCGGGCATCGCGCTTGGTTTTCTCCCGGCCACTGACGTCGCCCCATTGCAGGTCACGCTTGACGTCGATGCGATGCCAGCTGTGGGCGCCGCCGGCGGTCAGGCGCAGCGCGTCGATCTCATGCCCCACATAGACACCCAGGTGATAGCTGTCGGCCTTGGCCGAGGAATGGGTGCCATCGCCCATGCTCAACGAACTGTCGCTGTAGCCGGTGACGACGCCCAGGCGTGTCTGGTCGCCGATCAGGCCATCGACACCGGCCAGCAACCCACCGATGGAGCTGGTGGTACTGGCTTGATCGTGTCCACCCTCGTTCTTGCCCCAAGCGCCCAGCACTTTGAACCAGGCATTGCTGCTGGCGTCGGTCGGCGTACCGGCGTCGTAAAGCGCGCCTTGGCGCAGGCGATCACCCACGGCGTCGCGCAATTGACGGCTGTCATTGATCAGCAGCGTGCCGATGGCCGGATGGATTTCACCAGACAACTGCTGGAACGCCTGCTGTGCCACGGCGGCGCTGGGTGCCAGCAGCAAGGCCTCGTACAACCCGTTGCCAGCGCCCAATTGCTCGGCGGCAGTGGCCACGGAGCGCTGGTTGGGCGTCAAGCCGAGGCTGGCAAATGACGCGTCGTTACGCTCGACCGCCAGTTGAATGCCGCTGGCGCTGTACGCCAGGTCGCCCCCCAGAAACGCGTAGTTGGGCAAGACTTCAGCGAAGCGCCCATCAATGCCACCGGCGGCCTGCAAGATATTGAACTGCCTGCCCAGCAGGCTTTTCACTTCGCCAGCCGTCAGCAGTGTCGGGCTGTTTTCCAAGGACAGCGACACCGTCGCCCCGTCAATGGACGCCTTGCCGCCCGCCACGATCAGGTCGCTTGAGGTGGGTGAGACTTCCACTGCGTAGTTCGAACCGGGTTGAAAGGTCACGTCGCCGGCCACCTGCAAGGTGCCGATGGAGTTGCCCGGCGCCACGCTGCCGCCGCGGCTGGCGGTCAGGCTGGCGATGCGCCCGTTGCCGCCGAGGATACCGCCGTCGTTGACGGTAACCGCCGACGCCAGCGAGCCATTGATCGCCAGTCGCCCTTGATTGACCAGGGTCGGCCCGCTGTAGGTGTTTTCGCCGGTGAGCACCAGGGTGCCGATGCCTTCCTTGGTCAGCCCGCCGTGACCGGCAATGTCGTTGCGCCAAACGTCCAGGCCACATTGGATGCCGCTGCACACCCGTTCCGTGGGTTTGCCGGCATCGATGATCGCGCCGATGCCCGGCAAGTCCGCCACGAACTGACCGGAACCATAGGCGCCATCGATGCGAAACTCCGCGGGAATGTCCTGTTCGGTCACCAGCATCGACGGACCGCCGATGGCCTTGCCGAGGTTGATCATGCCCCAGCCGTACAACGAATCGACGCCCGGCGCGCCCATGTCGGTGGCGGTGGTACGCAGCACGCTCGCGACCTGGGCGCCGGTCATGTAAGGGAAACGCTCCATCAACACTGCCACGCTGCCGGCGACATGGGGCGCGGCCATGGACGTGCCGCTCTTGTTGGCGTAGCCCACGGTCAGGTCGTCGGCACGGGTACCGCCGATCACCGCGCTGTAGACCCGGGTGCCCGGTGCCGACACGCAGAAACTGGCGGTGTAGCCGCAGCGCGACGAGAAGGTACTGATGGTGTACGGATCGGCGCTGGCGGTGTCCGGGTTGACCTGCAGCGCCGCCACGGTGAGCCAGTTCGGCGCGATGTCCGGGACGAAATACGCCAGGCCCGCGATGGCATCGGGATTATTGAGGTTGTAGTCGTTGCCCGCGGCGAAGATCGTCACGATCCCGCTGCGGGCCGCGGCGATGGCCCCCTCGTAGGCGCCGCCGGGCTTGGTGCCCAACAGGGGTTTGATCTGATCGAATTGCAGTTGCGCATCCTGCACAGTGAAGTGCGGGAACGCCGGATCGCGGCCACCCTGGTCGAAACGGTCGGTGATACCAATGCCCCAGCTGTTGTTGATGATCCTTGCGCCGCTGGCGATCAGCGCGTCCCAACCGGCCTTGTACACCGCGCCATCGTTGCCCCGGATGATGCCGTCTTCGGGCCCCGGGTCGCCGTTGTCAGCGCTGATGATTTGCGCATCGAACGCCACGCCGTGCATCGGGCTGCCGTCGCGACTGCCGGCGGCGATCCCGCCGACATGGGTGCCATGGGACCCCAGCTTACCGTCCGAGCCGACGGTGGGTGAACCGTCATAGCGGAACGGATCACCGGCCCTCACCGGGATGTAGGGGTCGGTGTATTCACGAATGCCGCTGGTGACCAAGGTCACGACTTTGCCGGTGCCGGAGAACTCCGGGTGGGCCGCGTAGACCGGCTGGTCGAAGATCCCCAGCTTGACGCCCTTGCCGGTGTATCCGGCGGCGTAGGCCTGCTGCGCGTTGATCGCCCCCAACCCCCATTCGGCGTTGAATTCGCTGCTGCGCCAGCTGTCCGGGTCACCCGCCCTGCCACTCTCGACATAAGGCGCCGCCTGGGCCGTGCCCAAGGTCGCCAGTGCGCAGAGCATGGCGCGGTTGAGGGCCTTGGGCAGAAACAGGCGACCTGCCGACCTGGGGTGTTTTTTGTTATCGATTTTCATCACGAACCATCCTTAGTTGTTGCAAAAATCCTGTGTTTGCTTGGCTTCTGTGGCGAGGGAGCTTGCTCCCGCTGGGCTGCGCAGCGGCCCCAAAAAAGCCTGCGAGCGCTCCGCACTCGAGCGGGAGCAAGCTCCCTCGCCACAGCTCATTGAGTGGGCGCCCGGGACACAAACGCCTCATCCACCTTCGCCAGGTCCTGCGGGCCGAGGGTGCCGGCGTAGTAATGCAACTTGGTCCAGGCCATGAGGTAGTCGTAGCGGGCCTGGGCCAGGTCGCGGCGAGTGGTGTAGAGCTGTTGCTCGGCATTGAGCGCGTCGAGATTGACCCGCTCGCCGCCGAGAATGCTTTGCCGGGTCGATACCACCAGCGCTTCGGCGGAGCTGAGGGCTTTCTGGTAGGCGCGCAGTTTGTTCATCCCCGACACGCAGGCGCTGAACTGACGACGCAGTTCGATCAGCGTCTCGCGGGTCTTGGCCTCCAGCTCGTATTCGGCCTGTTCCATGTTGCGGCTGGCCTGGCGGGTCGACGCCGAGACACCGCCGCCGGCATACAGCGGCACGCTGACTTCCAGGCCGATGGTGTTGGTGTCGTAGCGCTGGTTGTAGGTGTTGCCACTTTCCGATTCATTCTGGCGCATTGTTGCGTAGGCGCTGACCTTGGGCAGGTGTCCGGCGCGGTTGCGTTCGACCTCGAAGCGCGCCACATCCACCGCCTGGCGCTGGGACGCCAGGCTGGGGTTATTGCTCACCGCCAGTTCGTGCCAGGTGTCGAAACTGGCCGGCTGTAAGGCAAAGGTCTGGAAGGTGTCGTGCAACGGCGCCAGGTCGCCGATATCCAAGGCCGGGACGCCTATCAGCGAGCCGAGCTCACGCAAGGCGGCGTCCTGCTCGTCCCGCGCCTCGATTTCTTCGGCGATTGCCAGCTCATAGCGCGCCTGCGCCTCGAGGATGTCGGTGCGCGTGCCTTCGCCCTGGCGAAACAGTTGCTCGTTCTGCTGGAATTGCTGCTCGAACGCCTTTTTCTTGGCCTGGGCAATGTCGATCTGGTCCTGGGCGAACAACGCCTGGGTGTACTGACTCAGCACCCGCACCAACAGCGCCTGGCTCTTGTCCCGAAAACTTTCGTCGGCGAACAATGCCTGGGCCACGCCCTTTCGGTAGGCCGCGTACGCTTCGTAGTCCAGCAAGGGTTGCTGCAGCGTCAGGCTGGAGCCGTAGCTGCTGTAGTTGCGATCGTCATGCTGGCTGGCGCCACGGTCATTGAGGTACGTGACCTTGGATTGGTTGCGGCCCTTGTTGTAGCTGTAGCCCAAGTGCGGCAACAGCCCGGCACGGCCAATGGCGCGGTTTTCCTGGCCCGCATCGCGCTCCTTGATCGCACCCAGGTAGACCGGGTCATTGCGCAGGGCCTGCTCGTAGAACTCGAAGGGCCCCATGGCCCAGGCGTTGCCGCACACGGAAACGGCCAGCACGGCCATCCAATAGAAACGCTTCATACCGCCAGACATCCTTATTCTTCGGTCAACGCAGAGCCGGCTCGGTCGAGCAGCGGTTTGAACAGGTAGTTGAGCAACGAGCGCTCGCCGGTACGTACGAACATTTCGGCCGGCATGCCGGGCTTGATCACCAGACCGTTGAGCTTGTCCATCGCCACGTCGCTGACGCTGCTGCGCAGTACGTAATACGGCGCGCCGGTCTTCTCATCGAGCATCTGGTCGGCGGAAATCAGGCTGACTTCCCCCGGCACCCGCGGCGTGCGGTTCTGATTGAAAGCGGTAAACAGGATGTCCACCGGCAAATGCGGGCCGACCTTGTCGATCAGGTGCACCGGCAGGTGCCCTTCCACCTCCAGTCGCGTGCCCTGGGGGACGATTTCCAGCAAGGTGTCGCCCTGGCGCACCACTGCGCCTTCGGTGTGCACGCCCAGGTTCACGGCGATGCCGTCGGCGGTGGCGAGGATTTCGCTGTGTTGCAACTCGAACCCTGCGGATTTCAGTTGCTGTTGCAGGGTTTCGCTCTTGAGCTGGGCGTCGGCCAACTGACTGCGCACTTCTTTCTGGTATTCCTCGTTGTGCTGCTGCAACTTCAGGCGCGACTCGACGATCCCCTGCTCCACCCGCCCGCTTTCGCCGCTGTTCTGCGCCAGTTCCTGCTGCACCTGCGACAACTGGCGCTGATAGTCCAGCAGGCGGTTGCGCGGGATGTAGCCGTTGTCCGCCAAGGGCTGCAGGTTGCCCAGTTGCAGACGCAGGGATTCGGCCTGGGCGGTCAAGTCGCCGCGGGCCCGACGCATGCCGGCCAATTGCGCCGTGGCGCCCTCGATGCTGGCGCGCAACGCCGCCTGCTCCCGGGCGAAGGCTTCGCGGCGACTGCTGAACAGTTGCCGCTGGCCTTCGAGCACCAGGGCCAGGCGTGGATCGGGATCGCGACTCAGCTCCGCCGGGAAACTCACCTGCAACAGGTTGTCCCGCTCGCTTTGCCAGCGTGCCAGGCTGGCCCAGGTCATCCGGTACTGGGCCTGCAGCGATTGCACATCGGCGGCCGCCTGGGTCTGGTCCAGGCGGAACAGCGGCTGGCCCTGCTTCACCGCCTCGCCTTCGCGCACCAGGATCCGGCTGACCACACCGCTGCTCATCGATTGCACCGCCTTGCGCTTGCCTGAAACCACCACGGTGCCTTGCACGGGGATACCTTGGTCCAACGGCGCCAGGCTGGCCCAGGTGAAAAAACTGCCGGCACCCACCAACGCCAGCACCCAGCCCATACGGGTGAAGAAACGGGCGTCGCGCTCCGGACGTTCAACGTCTTGAGCCTGTTCGAGGTTCATCTGGCATTCCTTGCTCATGCGCCACCCGGTTTGCTGGCAGCTTGGTATTGGCGACTCATGCTCAGCCCGTTGGGGGTTGCCTGGGGACGGTCCCGTTGTGGTGTCTCCGATTGGCCGGACAGCGCCCGTAGTACTTCCTGACTAGGCCCGAAAGCCTGGAGCCGGCCTTCGTTGAGCACCAGCAGTTTGTCGGCCTGGGCCAGCGCCGAGGAGCGATGGGTGACCAGCACGACGCTGGTGCCCTGGGCCTTCATCTGCGCAATGGCACCGGCGAGCGCGGCCTCGCCAACCGTGTCGAGATTGGAGTTGGGCTCGTCGAGCACCACCAGGCTCGGTCGGTCGTACATCGCCCGGGCCAGCGCAACCCGTTGCTTTTGCCCGCCGGACAAACCAACGCCGTCCTCCCCCAGCACCGTGTCATAGCCCTGGGGCAGGCGCAGAATCAGCTCATGAACCCCGGCCTGTTGCGCGGCGGCGACGACTTTCTGCGGATCGGCATCGCGAAACCGGGCGATGTTCTCGGCGATGCTGCCGCTGAACAGTTCGATGTCTTGGGGCAGATAGCCGATGTGAGGGCCGAGCTGGTCGCGATTCCAGCGATGAATGTCAGCCCCGTCGAGGCGCACCGTCCCGGCGAGGGTCGGCCACACGCCCACCAAGACCCGGGCCAGGGTGGACTTGCCGGAACCGGACGCCCCCAGCACGCCCAGTACATCCCCGGCGGCCAGGCTGAAGCTGACCTGCTGCAATGTAGCGTTGCGTTGCCCCGGTGGGCCGGCGCTCACGTGTTCAAAGCTCACTTGGCCCTTGGGCGCTGGCAGTGTCATGCCGTCGTCCTGGGGCGCAAACGCTTGCAACAGCGCATCAAGACGGCGGTAAGCCAGCTTGGCGCCGCTCCACTGCTTCCACACGGCAATCAACTGATCGATGGGGCTCAACACCCGTCCCATCAGGATCGACCCGGCAATCATCATCCCGGCGGTCATGTCGCCCTTGATTACCAGCAACGCGCCCAGGCCCAGCACCAGCGATTGCAGGCACAGGCGCAGGGTCTTGCTCAGGGAACTGATCACCGCGCCGGTATCGCTGGCCTGGTTTTGCAGGCCGAGAAAGCGTGAGTGCACGGCAAACCAGCGGCTGCGCAGTGCTGCGAGCATGCCCATGGCCTGGATCGTTTCGGCGTTGTGCAAATGGCTGGTGGCCAATTGGCTGGACTGTTGCGAGTAGACGCTGGCCTGCCCCAAGGCTTTTTTGGTCATGGCCTCGTTCAGGCATGCCAAGCCAATCAACAACAGCGTGCCGACGGACGCGAACACGCCGAGCCACACGTTGAACAGGTAGATCACCAGCAGATAGACGGGAAACCATGGCGCGTCGAAGAACGCGAACAGCGCCGGGCCGGTGAGGAATTGGCGAATATGCGTGAGGTCGCCCAGGGATTGCCCGGCGTTGCCTTCACCCTGGCGCAGATTGCGCTCGAACGCGGCCCGGTACACCTGAAGGTTGAAGCGTCTTTCCAACTGGCTGCCAATGCGGATGACCACGAAGCTACGCACCATTTCCAGCAGCCCGATGAACACAAAGAAACCCACCACCATCAGCGACAACATCACCAGGGTGGTTTCGTTCTGTGATGACAGCCCGCGGTCATACACTTGCAGCATATAAATCGAAGGCGCGAGCATCAGGACGTTAATCAGCGCGGTAAAACAACCGACACTGATCAGAATACTTTTATAATCGCCCAGCGCTTTAAACAGCGGCGCCGAGGCAGCGCTCCTTGCCTTGTTCATGAACCTTCCTTGTTGTTGGCTTCGCCAGCGAACTGGCCGTTAGTTCAACTGACCAATCTTTGATTGTTTATTCGGTCCACACCGACACGCACGCCCGTTTGAACAAGCGTGTTTCAATCATTGCGCAACTGTACCAACTCGTTAATGAGCGCTCTGGGACTTATTCCGTTCAAGCCTAAGTATCAAACCGGACTTCAAGGTGATTTGGTAATGATGTTCCTGACGCAACCCCAGGTGCGTCCTGGAGTCTTGCTTGCCGATCAGGGAAAGACCGTCGGGCTCGGTAAACCAACGAACCGGCTCATCCCCCAACCAGTGCCCCAGGCACTCGGTTTGCCCACCGAGGGTCTGGTCCGCCTTGAGCTCGACAAGGCAAGTGTTGGACGGTTTGTCCTGCATCGCCTGGCTTTGCGCGGTGTCCTGCGGGCTCGACAAAACGGCCAGCCATTGACCGGCCAACTGCGAGGGTTCTGCTAACAACAGGCTGCGCGCCATGGCGACTTCTCCACAAAACATCATCAGCGTAGCGAGCAACCCGACGGTTGCCTGAACGCTACAGGGCATCGATTTTCTACGCATTCGCTTGATCCTGGCCGGGGTCCTGCAGGCGCGTCGCGCGACGCGAGGCTGCGATCTTTCCCCTACCACTTGAAAGATCGCAGCCTGCGGCAGCGCCTACAGGGGTTTAGCCTTACGCCACGATATCCGAGGCCGCCGCCTGGCCAACGGTGCTGACCAGGAAGTCAGCCACGCCATGCCCGGAGAAGTCCACCGACAGCAGGCTGTTGCCACCCGATGTCGACAGCACCGCATCGCCCGCCGCACCGGTGAAGGCGCTGACGAAATGCAGGCCCGCGCCCTTGGTGATGCCGGTCAGGTCGATCTTGTCCAGGCCGCTGACGAAATCGAGGATCTGGTCGGTTGCCCCCGGCCGCGAATCGGAACTGGCGGCGAACACGAAGGTGTCCGAACCCGAACCGCCCCAGAGCTTGTCCGCCCCACCGGCGCCCCACAGGATATCGTTGCCGGCACCGCCCTTGAGCTCGTTGGCCACCGAGTTGCCGATCAACAGGTCGCTGCCCGAGCCGCCGATAGCGTTTTCGATGACGGCGCCCTTGGCGATGGACACGTTACCCACCATGCCACCCACGTCAGAGAACGAGGCGTCATTGAGGTTGATCTTCTGGTTCTGGGTGAACCCGGAGAAATCCAGGGTATCGCGGCCGCCCGCGTCCCATACCGAAAACACCACTTTGTCCGACGACGAAGAGGCACTGAGAAAATCGCGACCGGTGTTGGAGTTGAAACCGTAGGTCGAGTCGCCGGTACGGGTCGTGGTGTTGGCGCCGTAGAGCTTCTGGATCGCCGCGATGTCATCCATCAGCGGACCCGAGGCGTAGGCTTCGACGCCGCCCTTGCTGAAGTTCTGGTTGGTATTGCTTTCGCTCCAGTAGCTCATGACGCTGTAGCCACGGGTGTCCTGGCCATAGGTGGCGTCATCGTAGGTCGGGCTGCCTTCGCCGGCGTTGTAGTCACCCGGGTGGGCCAGGCCGAGGGTGTGACCGATTTCGTGGGTCAGGGTCTGGCGGCCGTAGTTGTTCAGGTCCGGGTTCTTGTTCTGGGTGTAGCTGCTGTTGATCAAATACCAGGACGTCCCGTCATAGCCAGCGCCGGTCCCCGGCAGATAAGCGAACGCCGCCGCGCCGTCCTGGCCGCCGCTGTAGTTGCCGAAGGTCATGTGACCGTCGCCACCGCTGGCTTTCTCGGTGAAGGTGACATTGGCCACGTCCGCCCAGGATTGCATGGCCAGGGCGGCCTGGCCTTTCTGCTGGGCGCTGAACTGGCTGAAGCCGCTGATCCCATGTTTGTTCATGGTGCTGGAAGAGGCAGACGTCAGGAAGGTATAGGTCAGCTCGATCTTGCCGCTGCCGTCCCGGTCCTGGTAAGCCGCGCCGTCGCGCAGCAACTGCGTGGCCGCCTCGTCGACGGAGTACGACGGTTTGCCGTTGACGGTCAGGTTACCGCCGCGGTCGTATTGGTGGCTGAAACTATTGATCTGGTTGAACGCATTACTGGGAGCCGCCAGTTGCGGAGCCCAGAGCAGTTGTTCGGCAGAATCGATAGCGCTGTTTTTGACTTTCGACATAAACACACTTCCTTGTTTGCAAATGGAACAATTTAGTCAGACAGACGATCTCTGGCGAGATCGTCCTATCACTCGCCCAATGAGGACGTAAGAAACCTGACACAATTGGAAATCAAACGTCTAGCAATTTTTTTCGTTCAATTTCACGCCCTGCCCCTTAACGCCCATAAACAATAGGTTTCTGCCTCGCTAGTGCGCGCACTCAACTGCCCGAGTTACAGATTGTCGGACAAAACCCTATTTAAATATTAAATAGCGATAACTAGTCATTAGCCGGCGGCGTCGCACTTTCGTCAACTAAGTGCCAGCGAAGTGCTATTAATGAATATCTACTAAACCTCTACGGCTTACTTGCGCACACTTCTCGCAAACAGCCTCGAAGCCAGCGATGTACGGGGTCGGCGTCCATTCGCGGATGCCAGAGCATGGCGATCGTGAACCCAGGCACCGAGACCGGCAGCGCGAAACTGTGCAGACCGATCCGCAGGCTGGTGGTGTAGCGCTCGGGCACGCTGGCGATCAGGTCGCTGGAGCGGGCCAGCCCCAGCGCCGAGGAAAAACCTGGCACGGTGGTCACGATGTCCCGGGACAGGTTCAGCGCCGCCAGGGCCTGGTCGATAAGGCCATGGTCCAACCCACGCATCGAGACCCCGACATGCCCACCCGCCGCATAGCCGGCGGCGCTCACCGCCGCGTGGCTCAGCGGGTGACCCGTGCGCACCACGCCAATCAAGCGGTCGCTGAACAACGCCTGGGTTCGCAACTCCGGGCTGGTGTCCTTGTCCACGACGGCGGTCTCCAGATCCACCGTGCCTTCGCGAAGCGCGGTGCTGTCCCGGTCGGTCTTTTCCACGAAACGCAACCGCACGCCCGGCGCTTGCTCGTGAATCCGGGCGATCAGGTCGATGGCAAAGTTTTCCACGAACCCCTCGCGGGTGCGCAACGTGAAGGTACGGCTCAAGCGCCCAAGATCCGGCGTCGTCACCGGGCGCAGTACCGCCTGAGCCTGCTGCACCAACTGACTGACCTGTTCACGCAACTCCAGCGCGCGGGGTGTCGGCACCAGCCCGCGCCCGGCCCGAACCAACAGCGGGTCACCGGTGGTTTCCCGCAATCGCGCCAGTGCCCGGCTCATGGCCGATGGACTGAGCCGCAGCCGCCGGGCGGCGCGGGCCACGCTGCCTTCCGAGAGCAGCACATCGAGGGTGACGAGTAGATTGAGATCAGGCGAAGACATGGCGAAGGCTCGATTGAATAGATGGCGTCTGGCGCAGCTATAACCTGCAAACGCTGCGTCTTCCGCCATGTTATGCCTGGTTGTAACGTTCCGACAGCGCCATTTCGAGCGCCACGGATACAGGTGAAACGATGAAACCCATCCACACGCAACCAAGCCGGCCGGCAACCGCGAGCCGGTTCTCTTCACCTCGTTGGGCCCTGGCCAGCCTTGCACTCTCGACGCTGTTGGCCTCCCTGGGCGCCAGTGTGGCCGCCGTGGCGCTGCCGACGCTGGCCCAGGCCCTCGATACCTCCTTCCAGCAGGTCCAATGGGTGGTGTTGGCTTATCTGCTCGCCATGACCACGCTGATTGTCAGCGTCGGCCGCTTGGGTGACCTGATGGGCCGTCGCAAGCTCCTGTTGGCCGGCATCGCCTTGTTCACCTTGGCCTCGCTGCTTTGCGGCCTGGCGCCTTCGCTTTGGCCGCTGATTGCAGGTCGGGCGCTGCAAGGCCTGGGGGCCGCCATCATGATGACGTTGACCCTGGCCCTGGTCGGCGAAACGGTCGCCCAGGAAAAAACCGCCAGCGCCATGGGGCTGCTGGCAACGCTGTCGGCGGTGGGCACGGCCCTTGGGCCGTCCTTTGGCGGCCTGCTCATCAGTGGGTTCGGCTGGCAGGCCTTGTTCCTGGTCAACATCCCCCTCGGCCTGCTGACGTTATGGCTGGCGTGGTACTCGCTACCGGTGCGGCAAGTGCCGTCGAAAGCGGAAACGATTCGTTTCGATATCACCGGCACGGTGCTGTTGGCGTTGACGCTCGCCGCTTATGCCTTGGCCATGACCGCCGGGCGCGGGAGCTTTGGCGGGTTGAACATTGCGCTGCTACTGGCCGCGCTGGTGGGCGGCGCGCTGTTCGTTCGGGTCCAGTCCCGGGCCGTGTCGCCGCTGATTCCCTTGGCCGTGTTTCGCGACAAGCCATTGGTCTCGGGCCTGGCGACGAGCGCCCTGGTCGCAACGATCATGATGGCGACGCTGCTGGTCGGGCCTTTTTACTTGTCCATCACCCTCGGACTGCCAGCGACCTTCGTCGGGTTGACGCTGGCGGCAGGGCCGACCGTCGCGGCGCTGGCCGGGGTGCCTGCCGGACGCCTGGCGGGTCGGTTCGGCGCGCAACCCATGCGGTTCGCCGGCCTGGCGACGATGGCCCTCGGCTGCCTGATGCTGTCACTGGTTCCCCCTGCTCTTGGCATCGCCGGCTACATCAGCGCCATCGTGGTAACAACCCTGGGCTACGCGTTTTTCCAGACCGCCAACAACACGGCCGTCATGGCCGATGTGGCCGCCCAAAGGCGAGGTGTCATCGCCGGGCTGCTCAACCTGTCACGCAACCTGGGTTTCTTCACTGGAGCCTGCGTGCTCGGCGCGGTGTTTGCGAGCGCAGCGGCGACGAATGAGATCACCCGCGCCAGCCCCGAGGCCGTGACGAACGGCCTGCACACCACCTTCGCCGCCGCCCTGGCGATGGCGGTCCTGGCCGTGGTCATCGCCTTGAGATGCCGCGTGCCAGAGCGGTTGAACGAAGTCGAGGACACGCCCGACCAAGTGTGATGGCATTCTGGGCATCGCCGCTTAAGTCGTGATCCAAATCAAAAAAAGTGAACCAATCGCAAAACGGACTGAAAAAATCCACATGAGGTTCATTTTCAGGTGCTATTTTTAGTTCTCACTGGTAGAGCCATGATGGCTCTTCCTTCCTGACATGAGCAAAAGGAAGCGCTCGATTGAAGAAGGTGGGCAACACATGAATAAAGGATCTTTCAGCAAGGTTACGTTCCCCAACGCTTGCCAGTTGATGCGCTGGCACTTCCATCCCATGGGATTCGAAGCGAGCATGGATGCGCCTGGCAGTATGGTTGCCCGGCTATTTGACCGTGCCAGCGGCGAGACGATGATTGCCATTGCGGGGATCCCCTGCGCGACAGTGATGAATGCGCCGGATGTGGAACGAATAATCGAGGCCGTGGAGGCCGAGCTGGAAGCGTTTGTGCCACCGGTAGGGTTGCGGCGGTTCGCTTCCTGACAGGGAACAGTGCTTATCATTTGAAAGCGGCGCCTTCCTCTCCAGGGAAGGCGCCGCTTTTCTATGGCCTCTTAATACGCTTTTGCCACAGCTTCATCCTTTGCGGGCACGACGGTGGTCAGCGAAAAAGGGCTTGTCCGCTGCAATACGATCTGAAGCCTTAGGCGCATTGGCCGCCTGACCATCCTGGCCATCGACATACCAATAACAATGCTGCACGGCGCGGGTGATGCCCACATACGCCAAGCGCAGGATTTCGTCTTTTTGCGCCGTGTCGTAGGGTTCGGCGTCTCCATCCTGACCTAACCCGGCCATGCGATAGACCTGATTCTTGTAGGGCGAACTGCTCAGGTGCTGGCAGTCGCCCAATAAGAACACCGCATCCGCCTGGAGCCCCTTGGCGCTGTGGTAGGTCATTTGCCTGAGCCGCCGGGCGTCATACGGCAAGCTAGAATCGACATTAACTGTTGGTTGAATATGTTTTTCTATCAGTAGCTTATCGCTACTTTTTCGATACAGCATCAAGATGGAGTCACCCTTGCGATAGTGCTCCTCCAGTCGCAGGGCCAACCCTTCGTCGTCTCGATCCAGCACATTGACCGGGCTCAGTGATCGGGGCACGCCACTGGCCTTGGCTTTTTTGCCTGGGATAGCCGCAGCGGCACGCACGATGTGCTCGGCCGCGTCGATGATGTGTTGGTGGCTGCGGTAGTTGTCGGTAAGCATCACCCGAGTTGTCGCCGGTGACGGGAATTGCTTGTTGAATGCCATGAAGTAGCTCGGCGAACTGCCGCGCCAGCCATAGATCGATTGCCAATCGTCCCCGACACACAACAAGGACGAACGCTGGGCACCGCGCCCCACGTGCAGCGCAGGACCACGGCTGCGGACCTCCCGAAGACTGGCGCGAAGCCAGGAGACGATCTGCGGCGATACGTCCTGGAACTCGTCGATCATCAGGTGCGATAGCGGCCTGAGCAAGGCATCACCCAGCAACTTGAAATTTTCCGGCGAGTGTTCGCTGAACAGCGCGAACATACGGTTATAGGTCATGATCGGCGGCGATTGATCGAGCAAATGGTCTTCGAATGCCCGCCAGTAACGGCTCAGCGCCTCGAAGAAATACCGATCGGGGTCATCCTGGGCAAAGGCCATCCGGCCCACGGCGTCCGGGACGTCCAGGCCAAGGTTCTCGATAAAGCCCGCCGCCGCGACAAAACAGTCCAACAATGGCGCCGAACCCAGTTCACCCTTGACCTTGTAGTCGAACCCGGGGCCGGCACTGGCATCGCCGGCCATGGATGCCACCACACGTTTTGATGCTTCGTAACTTTCAAGCCATATCAGTGGCTTACGGCAGAAAGCTTGAAACAAGGTGCGCTTTACCGCCCACTCCGCGCGGATACTCAACTTGGCACCCGGACGACTGAGCCGGGCGTCTTCCCGCGGATCGAAACCCAGCATCACCCAGGCATCCAGTGAGGGCGCGTAGCCATGGCAGTGGAATGTCGAACCATTGATTTCGAACGTTTGTCGTTTTGGCTCGATCCCCTTGATTGGCCAGGCACCGGCGTGAAACCACAGGTCTTCGACGGCATCGCACAATTCTTCGTCGCGCTGGGCCGCCAGTTCGGTCACGGCCACGCGTTTTTGCACATCCGGGTGATCGCGCTCCAGCTCCTTGAGTTGCAGGGCATGGCGGGACAACGGTTGGATCAGCTCACGGAAACGCGCATCTCGCTGGTAAAGGTTGTAATAACAGGCGTTGAGTTGCTGACGCTGGACATCGTTGATGCGTAACTCAAAGGGATTGCCTTGGGCGTCGTCGTCCGCTTCGGCGCGATGACTCAGGGTCTCGAAGGCCTGGAGCCGCTCGAACCCGGGCAGGCTGCGGACCATGGGCAAGATACGCGAATGGAAGGTGCGCACCAGATCACGTGCTTCCTTGAGGCTGACGGTTCGCCCCCACAGGGCAAACACCTCGATCAATTTCTGGATGAAGTCCTTGCGCGATTCCCGGGTAAACGTCACCACGGTCATTGAGTCCAGTTCGAAGCCCAGGTAGTGGGACAGCAACACAATCCTTAGCACCAGGGTCGTCGACTTACCCGCACCCGCCCCGGCGACCACCGAGGTAGACGGCGTATCGCTGAAAATCATCTTCCATTGCGTGGCACTCGGTTGCGCATGCGCCGGCAGCAATCGGGCCACGTCGGCCTTGATACGTTTCTTCAACTCGGTGGTCAGCGGCAGGCGCCAGTCATCGAACAGCAAATCATCCACCTGCGGTGCCGGATGCTCTGTGCTGCGCGAATCACGGATCAACAAGACCTGGCGGCCTTCCTCGAGCCCTTCGGCCCTGCCTTCCTTATAGCCATAGTCGAAACCGGCGGTATGGCCACTGCGGAAGCCGTCGGCCTGGCCGTGCAACCAAGACGCTCGGTGCTGGGCGCGCAGACGCGTCAGGCCATGGCCGAAGAGCCGGGCGGCCAGGCGCTTGAGCAACGGCATCTGGGCCAGGGGCAGGAGCTCGGGGGGAAGATCGGGAGTGTGTTGCGACACGCTGGGGACTCCGGTGTTCATGAACCATGACGGCTATGGTGTCTGGATTTGCCGCCAGGTTCCACCCAAAAGCTTTTAAGTCATGGGTTTAGGCGATGAAGTGAAAGTTGGCTCACGAATTCATATCTAGTTAGGCGATAGGTTTGACGCGTTTTTTACGCTTTTTATCGATTAGTTCCTTCGCGAGAATAGCGCCATCAACCATCGCTTCGCTCAGCGAAAAGGACACGAACATGCTCGAACTCAGACCCTTCGCCACGTTGGGCGCCGCCAACCACGGCTGGCTGGATGCCCACCACCATTTTTCGTTCGCCGAGTATTACGACCCGCAACGCATGCACTGGGGCAACCTGCGCGTCTGGAACGACGATGTCATCGCCCCCGGCAGCGGTTTTCCCCAGCACCCGCACCGGGATATGGAAATCATCACCTATGTGCGCGAAGGCGCGATCAGCCACCAGGACAACCTGGGCAACAAGGGCCGTACGGAGGCTGGCGACGTACAAGTCATGAGCGCGGGCACCGGGATCGCCCACAGCGAGTACAACCTGGAGTCGACGGCCACGCGCATTTTCCAGATATGGATCATTCCCAACGAAGAAGGTCTGGCACCGTCGTGGGGCGCCAAACCGTTTCCCAAGGACTCGCGCGAAGGCTTCGTGACCTTGGCCAGTGGCAAGGCCGGCGACGACCAGAGCCTGCGGATTCGCGCCGACGCGCGACTGGTAGCGGCCAATCTCAAGGCAGGTGAAAGTGCGGAATACCGGCTGGACGTCGGACGACGAGCGTATCTTGTGCCGGCCACAGGGTTGATAGAAATCAATGGGTTGCGCGCACAAGCTCGAGACGGTGTTGCGATTGAAGATGAACGGATATTGCGGGTCACCGCGATTGAAGACAGCGAAATCGTGCTCGTGGACCTCGCCTAAACCCTGCACTGCTGCTCTTGTGGCGAGGGAGCTTGCTCCCGCTCGGTTGCGCAGCGACCGCCAAAAAAGCGGGACTGCTGCGCAGCTCAGCGGGAGCAAGCTCCCTCGTCACAAGCTCACATCACATGTATCACTTGCTGCTGATCGCCCCATCCACCAACGTTTGCGCCTCGGCCACCAGTTGCTTGAGGTGCGCATCGCCAATGAAACTTTCGGCGTAGATCTTGTAGATATCCTCGGTACCCGACGGACGCGCCGCGAACCAGCCGTTTTCGGTCATGACCTTCAGGCCGCCGATGGCCTGGTCATTGCCCGGTGCATGGCTGAGGATGCTCTGGATCTTCTCCCCCGCCAGTTCGGTAGACGTCACCTGATCCGGCGACAGCTTGCTCAACAGGGCCTTCTGTTGCGGGTTGGCCTTGGCATCGACGCGTACCGAGAACGGTTCGCCCAACTCGTCGGTCAAGGCGCGGTAGGCCTGGCTCGGGTCGCGACCGGTGCGCGCCGTCATTTCAGCCGCCAACAACGCCGGAATCAGGCCGTCCTTGTCGGTGCTCCAGACGCCGCCGTCCTTGCGCAAGAACGAAGCGCCGGCGCTTTCCTCACCGCCAAAACCCAGGGAGCCATCGAACAGGCCGTCGGCAAACCACTTGAAGCCCACCGGCACTTCATAGAGCCGGCGCCCCAGGCGCTTGGCGACGCGATCGATCAGGCCACTGCTGACCACCGTCTTGCCTACGCCGGCATCGGCGCGCCATTGCGGGCGATTCTGGAACAGGTAGTCGATGGACACCGCCAGGTAATTGTTCGGCGCCAACAGGCCGCCGGACGGCGTCACGATGCCATGGCGGTCATGGTCCGGATCGCAGGCGAAGGCCACGTCGAAGCGCTCCTTCAGGCCAATCAACCCTTGCATGGCATGGCTGGAAGATGGGTCCATGCGGATCTGTCCATCCCAGTCGACGGTCATGAAACGGAAGGTGGAATCCACGTGGGTGTTCACCACGTCCAGGTCCAGGCGGTAATGCTCGGCAATGGCCGGCCAGTAGCGCACGCCCGCGCCGCCCAACGGATCGACGCCCAGGTGTAACCCGGCGCTGCGGATGGCATCGAAATCGATGACATTGACCAGGTCCGCCACGTAAGTGTTGACATAGTCGTGACGGTGGGTGGTATCGGCTTTCAGGGCCTGCTCGTAGCTGACTCGCTTGACGCCGGCGAGCTGGTTGGCCAGCAGTTCGTTGGCCTTGGCTTCGATCCACTTGGTGATATGGGTATCGGCCGGACCGCCGTTGGTGGGGTTGTACTTGTAGCCGCCACTTTGCGGTGGGTTGTGGGACGGCGTGATGACGATACCGTCCGCCAGGCCCGAGGTGCGGCCACGGTTGTAGCAGAGAATGGCGTGGGAAACCGCCGGCGTCGGGGTGTATTCATCCCCCTCGGCGATCATGACGGTCACACCGTTGGCCGCGAAGACTTCCAGTGCGCTGGCACCCGCCGGGGTCGACAGCGCGTGGGTATCGATACCGACGAACAACGGCCCGTTGATGCCCTGGGCTTCACGGTACAGGCAGATCGCCTGGCTGATTGCCAACACGTGCCACTCGTTAAAGCCCAGGTCGAAGGAGCTGCCACGGTGGCCGGAGGTGCCAAAAGCCACGCGCTGGGTCGCAACCAAGGCATCGGGTCGGCCGGTGTAGTAGGCCGTCACCAGTCGCGGGATATCGATCAACAACTCTGCCGGTGCCGGCTTGCCCGCAAATGGACTGACTGTCATGCAAAACCTCTGAGTGGAGTGGCTCGGGAAATGGGGTGCAGTTTACTGACAGTTCGACCATGGCGCGACGGGTTCGATCCATCGCCGCCGATTACGATTGTTCGAGCCTCAGGGCGTCAGCCAGCGCGCAGAGTGCGGCATCCAGGTCCTGGGGCCCATTGAGCGCATGGGTAAGGCGCATATGTTGCCCGTACAGGCCATGAAGGCTGAACAACTCCCCCGGTGCGATGACGATTCGCTGGGCCAGCAGCCGATGGAAAACCCGCCGCAAATCAACCCGTCGCGTCGAGCGCATCCAGATCGTCGCGCCACCTTGGGGTTCCGCCCATTGCAGGCTATCGCCCAGCCGCTCGCGCAGCAATTGTGCGGTCGAAACCGCGCTTTCGCGCAGCAGGCGCCGCAACACCAGCAAATGCTGGTCAATCCGCCCGTTGCTGTACAGCCGGGCGATGGCTTTCTGGCGAATCGGCGACAGACGAAACGCGCGCAACAGGAAATGTCGTTGCAGGTGCAGGGTCATCTGGCGCGACAACACGTAGCCATATGGCGCCTCTGGGCCGATGGTCTTCTCGAACGTGGAGTAGACGATCAACCGGTCCGGGTCGAGCAAATCCCGGAAAGGCGTCGCCCCGGCCTCGAACGCCAGGTCTGTATGGCTGTCGTTCTCCAGCACCCAGGTGCCATGCCGTTCCAGCAATTGGGCGATGGCACGACGGTTCTCTTCAGGAACCAGCGAACCCGTTGGCATGTTCAGGACTGACGACAGCACCACCAGGCGTACCGTTTCGCTCTCCAGCAGTTGCTCCAACTGCTCGGTGTCGATCCCCTCGTCGACCAGCAGTGGCAGCTCGATGATGTTGATGTCGGCTGCCTGCAGCAGGCGCAACACCGCCCAGTCGCAGGGCGACTCGATCAGTACTGTGGCGCCCCTGAGTGCAAGCACGGCGATCAGGATCTCCAGCACACCCCGCAGATCGGCGCCGATGTAGACGTCATCGGCATTCCAGCAACGGGCCGGCGAAGAGGTGTAGCGGGCCGCCAGCGCGGTGCGCAGTTCCAGCTCGCCCCAGGGTTGCGAGGGCGTCTGCGAGGAACGTGGATACTGGCGCAGCAGCTCGCGCTCGAGCAACAGCATCGGGCTGTCCAACGGCTGCATCGACGCCGGCTCGTCCGCGCTGAGTACCAGCATGCCGGGGCGCCGGGCATTGACGTACAAAGTCTCGAGCAAATCGTCCCCGCCATCCAGGGTCGTCATGCTGGGCGCCGGCAGCGCGTAATAACCGGACTTGGCGATCGAGTAGACCCGCCCTTCCTTCTCCAGCAGCGAATAAGCGTACTGGATGGTCGATATCGACACGTTCAGACGCTCGGCCAATTGCCGCAACGAAGGCAGGCGCACCCGCGCATCAACCTCCAGTTCGTTGATCAGTGTGGTCAGGTAGCGATAAACCGCCTGGTAGGCGAAGTCTGTCTCCCGGCAACCTTTCATGGGATCACGCCAGGAGAACGGATTGCAGTCGGCCAGGTCGCAACGCCGGGCCTCACGACCAGGGACGAGGTAGACGAGCCCATCAAACCTCGTTCCTCAGTGCCTTGCCGAGCGTTCGTGCGGCTCATCGACGGCCTGCCCGGCTTCTGCGGTATCAACGTCGTCAAGGGCCTGCTGCAGATCAGCTCCCGGCATCGCTTCCGGTTGTTCCGGCACGGTAACGCTCGCCCGGTACAGCTTGCCAAGGATATCGATGGGCAGGCCACTGACGTCGACCATCCATTGCGCGATCTGATCGGCGACCGCCGCGCCCTGCATGGCCTTGTGCAGGTCCGGCATCGCCACCAGCATGCCGGGGTGGCAACAGCGCAGGAATTGTTCCAGGCCCTCGCCCTGCCCCACGAATGGCGCGAACAGCATGCACACCAGTTGCGTTTCGCTGAGCCCCAGGACCTTTTGCGCTTCGAGGGCGGCGTAGGCGCGGCGCTCGGGAACCGACGAAGGTGAGCCGAACATCGCCCGAGCCTGCTCGCAGGCGTGTTCCGGCAGTTGCTTGCGATGCATGATCATGATCGCCCGCTGCACGTAGTCGCTGTATCCCGTTTCGTAGCTGCGCCCTTGTACGTAGCAGGCCTGCAGGCCGTGCAAATGGGCCGACAGCAGCGGGCTGAGGTATTCGTTTTCAATCGCCGAGGGCATGAGGCCATCGGTCTGCACCCGCAGGAATTCGTTGAAAAGCGGCCAGTTGGTGCCCTCCAGGCGGTCGACGATCAGGTCGTCGATGCCGATGTGGCTCATCCGCCGGCAGGCCTCGAAATGCCCCTCGGGCTTCCAGGCGCCAAGGCGCTCGGGACCGTAGAAATGCTCGTAGAGGTCACTGCTCAAGGTATCGAGGTGCGCGAAGAGGCTGTCGAAGCAACCGATATTGTCGGTCGGCAGACCGATTTTGCGGGCCGCGCGACGCAGGCCTGAAATGAACTGTTTTTGCTGGCGCGGGGTATCGCTGCTGACCATCGAATCCACGCCAGACTCCCAGCGGGCCATGTGTCGATAGAATTCGGCCATCGCCAGGTAACCGTCGCTCCCGATTTCCAGGGGGCTGTCGACCGAACGAAGGTGCCCCAAGGCCAGCAGGTCCATGCGATTGGCCTCGTGCCCCGCCACCGACAAGGGCTGGCGGTGATTGAACGGCAACACCTCGCGGTTATCCGCCATCAGCAATTCGACCCGGGGATCGTCATAGACAAACAGTGCGCTGTAGCAGCGGTGGATGTTCTCCAACGTCGCCTGGGTGGTCTCGCTCAGGCGCGGCGTGGCGACGCGCAAGGCGAAGGTCACCGGATGCCGGCCGGCGATGCTCAACTGGGCGGCCCGCAAAGCGGTCAGTACATAAAAGCTCTCCCGGCTCCCGTTCTGGACCGTCAACACACGATAATCGCCAATCCGATCGATGCCTCCGGCGGCGACAATCAAGCGCTGGATCAAAAGCTGCAACGCGGTCCGTTCGGCCCGGGAATAAAAACCCAACAATCGTTGCAGTATCTGTTGATATACGTGAGTCATTGCCTGCTCATGAATTGCACTCATAGCCATTTACCTGAAATTCAACTATCGGCGCCGCACCCGCACCAACGTGACCGCGCGACGTGTTGGTCTGAATGAATCGTTCTAGTACTCAAAGAGTATTAGCAATACGCCCAAGCATTGCTTGTCGTAATTATTTGATACATACGCAGAAAGTCACCCCATGCTCCTGGGCACCGCTGCTGTAGGCCCTGAAAACACGGGGCCTTACCGGGCTATCGGTACGTCCTAGGAGAATTCCGACAACGTCCCACAGACAATGAGTACGAGAAATAAGGAACTTGCCGAACTTTAATTGACCTTCTACCCCACCCTGTTTTCTCCAGGATCGATAGATAGCCCCGTACCAATTAACGTTCGCTGTACCTTGAATGCGCCTTGAAGGATGAAAGCCTTCGAAAAAGTTACACCGCACCACGACTTCTTCCTTGATATGGAAATCAGCGTTCAATTATCAGGACTTAAATAATGATTAGAAGATACAGATTGAGGGCAAAAACCAGTTCAGATGTTCACCGGCAAACCATTTCTGCTTCGAGCGAACCGGGACAGGTTGCTTGAGAGGGGCCTTGCGAGGCACGAACGCACCGCCGTCAAGCGCCAGTGCGTGGAAGGATGGATGGAGATCGAATCGGAGGCAGCGCAAGAGCCCGGCGATGACTCTTGCGCAAGACAGGTATCAGGCGGGGTCGACGACCTGAAGGGCAACGCGCTCACGGCAAGGGCATTCACCCATGTACCGGTGCGCTTCGACAAACTCGGAGAACGGGAAGACCCGAGTCTTGAGTGGCAACAGCACGCGATCGGCGGTCAGTTGATTGATATCGCGCAACGCTCGTTGCAACGCCACCTGGTCCTGGACGATGCCCAGTTCCGGCTTGCCGGTAAAATTGCCGATGCAGTGCACGAAGAACTGAATGTTCTTCTGGAACGCCGCGCAGGCCGGGAACGGCGTCTGGTTGCCGCCCTGCAAGCCATACAACACCAGGCTGCCACGGGGCGCCAGCACATCGCCCAATAGCGACATCTGCGGCCCGCCAAGGCCGTCGAATACCACGTCGACGCCACGGTTATCGGTGAGCTTGTTGATTTGCATCAGCAAATCCTGCTCTTCTGTCACGATGACTTTTTCGGCGCCCAACGACAGCAGGTATTCACGCTCGTCGGCCGTCTTGGTGGCCGCAATCACCCGCACTCCCAAGGCCTTGCCCAACTGGACAAAGGACGGGCCGGCGCAATGACTGGCATCGGTGACCAGGGCGAATTGCCCCGGTTTGACCCGCGCCAGGTCCATGTAGGCGAAATAGGCGATCAGCAGCGGCGTGTAATGCACGGCGGCTTCGATCGGGCTGAGCACGTCGGGATAACGGGTCAGCGCGGTGCGGGGCAGCACGATGACTTCACCGTACACCGGATAGTCGTTCGGGCTTTCGGCCGGAAAGCTGGCAACCTTGTCGCCCACGGCCAAGTCATCGATGCCGTCGCCGACGGCCGTGACCACGCCCGCCATTTCATGGCCCAGGCCCGAAGGCAGGCGTGCCTGGGAGGACGCCAGGTTCTGGCGCCACAAGGTGTCGTACCAACTGATGCCGATCGCTTCGACGCGGACCTGCACTTCTCCTGGCGCAGGAAGAGCCGCCGCATGCTCTTCGCATTTGAGCACCTCGGCACCACCAAACTTGTGAAAACGGATCGTGCGGGACATCGCAAACCTCGTCAAAGTAACCTCTAATGCCACGAACTCTATCCGGGCTTTGTGGCCAAGACCATCAGTGGCTATTAATAGTCGACATGCCTGTCATTGATTCCGCAGCAAGAAAAACCAACCACTCCTGTAGGACTCAACCTAAGAAAACTCAATTAGCCGGTGCAGAGTACCAGCCTTTCCCCGTAAGATTCATGCCGGCCATTGTTCCCATATGGCCGTTCACGTCAAGCTTACCGAATCTGCCAGGACCCCAGATGAATCGTAATGACCTGCGGCGTGTCGATCTGAACCTGTTGATCGTGTTCGAAACATTGATGCATGAACGCAGCGTGACTCGCGCGGCCGAGAAGCTGTTTCTTGGCCAGCCGGCCATCAGCGCCGCACTGTCGCGCCTGCGCAGCCTGTTCGATGACCCACTGTTCGTGCGCACCGGCCGCAGCATGGAACCATCGGCCCGGGCGGTCGAGATATTCGCCCTGCTCTCTCCGGCCCTGGATTCGATTTCCACGGCAGTCAGCCGCGCCGCGGAATTCGACCCGGCCACCAGCACCTCGGTGTTTCGCATCGGCCTGTCGGACGACGCCGAATTCGCCCTGCTGCCCATGCTCCTCAAACGCCTGCGGGCCGAAGCGCCGGGCATTGTGCTGGTGGTGCGCCGGGTCAACTACATCCTGATGCCGGGCCTGCTGGCGTCCGGTGAAATCTCCATCGGCGTCAGCTACACCGACGACCTCCCGGCCAACGCCAAGCGCAAGGTCCTGCGGCGCAGCATGCCCAAAGTGTTGCGCGCCGACACCGCGCCGGGACGACTGACCCTGGACGAATTCTGCGCCCGCCCCCACGCCCTGGTCTCCTTTGCGGGGGACTTGAGCGGTTTCATCGATGAAGAGCTGGCAAAACTCGACCGTAAACGTCATGTGGTGCTGGCCGTGCCGCAGTTCAACGGCTTGAGCACCCTGTTGTCGGGCACCGACATCATCGCCACCGTGCCCGACTACACCGCCGACGCGCTGACCGCCGCCGGTGGCGTACGCGCCGAAGACCCACCCATACCGGTGCGCAGCTTCGAACTGCATATGGCCTGGCGGGGTTCTCAGGACAATGATCCTGGGGAGCGCTGGTTGCGTTCGCGGATTCAGATGTTTTTCGGCGACCCTGAGAGTCTCTAGGTGTCGTTGGGCAGGCGGTTTAGCTGCACTCGACGGCATGATTGAGATGATGCTTGGTAAGCACCGCTACTTCACCGAAACTGCTTTTGTACAGGCAACAAAACGCAGAAACCACGGCAGTATCCCGGGCAGCGCGCTGAGGCGAAGCGCCAGCGGGCCCTTCTGATCCAGCAGCCAGCCCGGGATCTTTTTAAGAATACCTGGCGGTTCCGGAAGGATGACTACTCCTGTACCAGCGGAGATTGGAGGCGACACTGGGGGGGCAAGACCAAATATTTTTTGCCTGAACCGCCTAGATGTGAATCAGCATTGCAGCGGGGGCTTTCCTTTTAGAGTCGTAAAAGGTGCGTAAGCGGACAACATGGTCATCAAAGCTACAAGACCTTGACATCCTGAATCGATCGTTCCAGCATGTGTCTTAATGAAAGCGCCGGTACAGCAAAAGGCATATTGCACATGAAAAAAACAGTATTTGTTAAACCGTTGGTATTAATTTTCACCCTTCTGCTCGGAGTGGGAACAGCTTCCGCCAACCAATCAGCCAAAGTCCTCAATCTAAATTTTCATGTATTCACCTCGGAGGACGATGGATTTTTTGATAACTCGGTGGTTGTTGAGGGCGATAACGAACTCCTACTAATTGACGCACAGCTTACCCGAGCGAACGCGCTTGAGGTCCTCAATTTGATACGGTCACTCAAAAAGGATCTCAAGCAAATTTATATTACTCACGAGCATGCTGACCACTTCCTCGGTTTGGAGGTTTTTAAGGACGCTTTCCCACGCGTGGAGATCTTAGCCAACTCTAAGGTCGCGAGCCGTATAGATGAGGTATACAAGGCCAAGCTTGAAAAATGGCATGGGCTACTGTCGTCAAAGGCAGCCACTCGTGAAGTCCCCATCACTAGGTTTGATGGGGATCAACTCAGTATTGAAGGTACAAAAATCGAGATCCGTAAGCATCTCCAGGGGGACACTGATGAGAACTCCTACCTTTGGTTTCCAAAAGAGCGTGTCGCGGTTGTGGGTGACATGGCCTATGACCAAATGCACGTCTATACCGTAGAAACGACTCCTGAGAGTCGAAAGCGCTGGGTTCAAAATCTCGATGCGCTTGCGCAGCTAACGCCTAACATCGTCATCCCAGGGCATAATTTTCCGAATAAAAAACTTGATGCCTACAGCGCAATTAATTTCACAAAACAGTATCTTTTAGCATTTGAAGAAGAACTTTCAAAATCAAAAAACCGCGCAGAGCTTCAAAACCGCATGAAAACAAAATACCCGGATGCAGAGCTTTTTTTTAGCGTTGAAAGAGCATCCGTCAAATTTTTTGATCAATAATATTTATTGTGCGATGCACTCCCTTGGCTGACGGATGAATCGCACGCCTCTTCATCAAGCGTCAGCAAGCGATAAAGGTTAAGTCACGCTGCTTATACGCGGCTATTTTTATATATGATTTTTAGGCCACGCCAACATTGCCAGGTCAATGAGGCGGGCCAGTGTCTGGCTAGTAGCACCGACTGAAGGCAGATTTACAATGGACTGTAATACTCCAAAGTAATACCACGCCAGCAGATCCAAATCGACCTGCTGCTCGATCTCACCCTCCAACTGCCCATGAGTCAAAATCTCCAAAAAAATCTGCCGCTGCTGGCAAGCCGCAGCGTTCGCGGTTTTCTTTCCAGCAGCAGTGAGGTCTTCCTGCTCAGCGTTACTGCGAGATATCAGGCAACCAGAAGGGCGCTTTATATCAGACTCCCTCGGAAGAAACTCACGTAGCAGCGCTTCTACGCTCGCTTTGGAGGTCTGTACTCGGGTCGATCTCATTCGCGTCAATACACGGTCGGTATATAGCTGAAGAGACTCGTTGAAGAGCCCATCCTTATCATGGAACCGCTGGTAAAGGCTTGATCGAGACAAACCAGTTGCCGCGGTCAGATCGCTAACAGATGCATTTGCATAACCATGACGCCAGAAAACACCCGTCGCCGCTTTTAGGACTGCACTTTCGTCATATTGCGGTTTACCGCTCATGATTCCTCCGTTGACAACCTGGAACGATCAGACCAATATAGATGGACTGATCGTTCCATCATATAGGAAGATTTTACTATGCTCAATCAATCGACTAATCGAGCGCAACCACTCAGCATCGCCGTTGCTGGCGCGACTGGCCGCGTAGGAAGGCGATTGATCAGTCAGTTAGCACAAGACCCCGTCACCCTACTTGCACTCACACGCCAGAAATCCCCCAGCGCCTTCCCAGAAGGGGTAGCCTCTGCAGAGTTGGATTTTGATCAGCCGTTAACCCTCAGAAGAGCGCTTGTAGGTGTTGAGAAGCTGTTCATTGCACACGGCACTTCCCCGCAACAAGTCGCTAACGAGATTACCCTCATTGACGCTGCCGTAGAGGCGGGCGTGCAGCACATCGTAAAGCTTTCGGTTATGGGACCATCGACTCCGATAATCCCCTTTGCTTGGCATTCATTGATAGAAGCACATTTGGGTCAACAATCCATAGCATCTACTGTATTGAGACCCACCACGTTCATGGACGTATTAAAGCGTGCTGGCCACACTATTGCTATGGGCACCTGGGCCGGCGCCGCTAACGATGGACGCGTAAATCTGATAGACACACGGGATGTTGCAGACTCTGCGCGCGCAGCATTACTTGAGGAGGTGGCGGAGAAATCCCAGCGTGCGTATCACCTCACAGGACCTCGAAATTGGACAATGACACAAATTGCCGAGGAACTATCCAGTCTATTAGGCCACACAGTCACCTATACTCATCGCTCCCCCGCCGAACATCGCTCTGCACTGCTAGCAGAGGGACTATCCCCATTTGTAGTTGAGCTTCTTGTGGGCCTTGATCGCGTTTTCCATGACTCCGTCCTGACAGAACGAACCTTTACTGTTGAAGACCTCACCGGTGCCCCGCCGCGTTCGCTGTCCGCCTGGCTTCGCGAGAACCTTGGTGTATTCAAAAAATAGCGGCAGCCAATAATTAGCAGCCTAATTTCTCTCATTCTCTGAAGCTACACATTACTTAATAGAGTCGTCATAGCCAAAGTATTGACATAGCCAGCTAAATACATAAGCGCGTGACCGGGCGCCTGAACTTAGACATCCCGATCATGTTAACTCTATTCGTAAAGATGAGTTTGAATACGCTTTCCTGAGCGGCTTAACTCCCTACTCAGCCATTTCGCGTCGCCACGCAGTAAGCTTTGGTTAAGCCGCCCTGACGGAACAACTCCTCGATCGTGCGGCACCCAAAAAGAAAAAACCCGGCCGAAGCGGCCGCGATCTGTTCCAAATGCACCGATCACAGTAATCAAGCCCCTCGCCCTGCTCTCTGCGGTCTTTTCCTCCCTCCCTGCCATCGCCACCCGCGATGGCAGGCTCGCGAATGACTGATATACGAACGGCTTTTGCCTCTCCTAACATCGGTCGCACATGACCACCGGTATGCCGATGACCTTTCGGCACACGGGCTCCAAGAATAAAAACGCAAATCCGCGAGGTTGAACCATGAAAACCCTAGTCGCCAGCTCCACGGCGCAAGCTCCTGTCGTCAACGGAGTCGGCCAACTGACCGCCCCCCAGCGTTACGTCACACTGGGGGGCTCCTGGGCCGCCTGGCTGTTTGATGCGCTGGATGCCACTGTCTTTGGTTTTGTACTTTTGGCGGTCGCCAAGACCTTCGCCGTCGGCCTGGGCGACGTGGTCTCTACGGTTGCCTGGTTTTTGCTCGCCACCGGGATTGGTGGTTTCTTCCTCGGCAACATTTCCGACAAGATCGGCCGCAAGAAAACCATGATGCTGTCAGTGTTCGTCTATGGTACCGGCACCTTGCTCTGCGCGTTTGCCGACAGCCTGTGGCAGCTCAATGTGTTCCGCTTTTTTGTGGGCATCGCCGTGGGGGGATTGTGGTCCGCCGCAGCGGCGCTGGTTTCGGAGATCTGGCCTGTGGCTGGTCGCGCCAAGGCCTTTGCGTTGATGCAGACCGGCTGGTCGGGTGGAGGTCTGCTGGCGGCGATTTTCGCTTGGACGTTCCTCGATGGCGGCAATCCTGAATCCTGGAGAAACCTGTTCATCTATGCCTCGATCCCGGCCTATTTCACCCTGGTGTTCATCTGGCTGTTCGTCAAGGAATCGCCGGTCTGGCTGGCCAACCGTGAATTCATGCGTAATAACCGGGACAAAGGCCGGCTGATGGAAATCTTCCGTCCGCAATACCTTAAAGTGACCCTGCTGGGCCTGAGCATTTCGGTACTGGGCATGTACGGCTACTGGATCATCACCACCTTTATGCCGGTTTATCTGCAAAGCATTCTGAATGTGCGTATCGATCAGGCCCCAGTGTTTGTCATCTGGATCGGCATCGGCGCCACTATTGGTTACCTGGCCTACGGCAATCTGGCTGAAAGCATCGGCCGTCGCCTGTCGTTCGCGGTGTTTTTTGGCGGCATGGCGATCATGGTGCCCGTGTTTGCCTATTCGGCGACCTTGATGCCATTGACGGACGGCAAGTTGCTGTTCACCACCCAGAACGTCATCACCCTCGGGTTGCTGGCGGCACTGCTGGGCTTTTTTACCGGCTATTTCAGCGGGTTCGGTGCCTGGTACTCGGAGTTGTTCCCGACCAGCATTCGTTCGACTGCGTCGGGATTCTGCTTCAACTTCGGCCGAGTCGGCGCCATCGCCGGCATCAAGCTGGTCCCGGTGCTGATCCCACTCATCGGCTTCACCGCCACTATTTCCCTTGCCTCCGTTTCCTACGTCATCGCCGCTGTCATGGTGTTCACGTTGCAGGAAACCAAAGGCGTTCAACTCACCAGCGGCAACTGAGCCGACCGCTCAAAGGAAAACCCATGAAAAACTTTCGCATCGGTCAAATCGTCCCCAGCTCCAACACGACGATGGAAACCGAAATCCCGGCCATGCTGACTTCGCGCTACGAACTGTTTCCCGAAGAGCATTTTACCTTTCACTCTTCACGCATGCGCATGATGCACGTCAGCCCTGAAGAGCTGAAGAAGATGGACATCGACAGCGACCGTTGCGCACTGGAATTGAGCGATGCGCGAGTGGATGTCATGGCCTATGCCTGCTTGGTGGCGATCATGTGCCAAGGCGCGGGCTATCACAAAGTCTCGCAGGAGCGCCTGAGTAAAACCGTGGCATCCAATCAATCGACCGCTCCGGTACTGAGTTCCGCGGGAGCACTGATCGATAGCTTGAACATGCTCGACTACAAGAAAGTCTCGATCATCACACCGTACATGAAGCCGTTGACCCGGCAGGTCATCGACTACATTGAAGCGGCCGGAATCGAAGTAGTCGATTCCATCAGCCTAGAGGTTTCCGACAACCTCGAAGTCGGGCGCCTGGACCCGATGAATCTGCTGGCTCACGCCGACAGACTGAACATCGGCCAGGCTGATGGCGTGGTGCTGTCCTGCTGCGTGCAAATGCCGTCGCTACCCGCGATCCAGCTTGTCCAGGATCGCCTCGACAAGCCGGTGCTGTCGGCATCGATCGCGACCGTTTACCAAATGTTGAAGACCCTGGGCCTCAAGGCACAAGTGCCCAACGCCGGCCATCTGTTGTCCGGGGCGTTCTGAGCCAATGCCTAAGGAGGTACTATGCTGGCCATTCAGACCAAATCGGTACCTCTCATGAAACTCGATCCGGTCTCGTTGCGACTCTTTGTCAGCGTCATTGAAGAAGGCACCATTGCTGCCGCCGCCAAACGCGAGCACATCGCAGCGGCGGCGGTCAGCAAGCGCCTCAGCGAGCTGGAAGAACTGCTCGACTCGAAACTGCTAAACCGCACCAACAAAGGCATTACCCCGACCGACGCGGGCCTGTCGCTACTGTTCATGGCTCGCAGTGCATTGAACAACCTCAATGAAATCGTCGTGCAGATGCGTGACTACTCCCACGGCCGCCGTGGATCGGTGCATGTCCTGGCCAATATTTCCGCCATCACCCAATTTCTCCCGAACCTGATCAAGTCGTTCATGGAATTGTATCCACTGATCAACATCAGCCTTGAAGAAAGGCCAAGCCTGGCCATCACCAAGGCGGTATCCGAAAATCGCACCGACATTGGCATCTTCACCCGTCTTCCGCACGGTGCCGATATCGAGGTTTTCCCGTTCCGTACCGATCGCCTGGTGTTACTTGTTCCCCTTGGGCATCCGCTGGCGACACGCAACTCTGTCAAATTCAGCGAAACCCTGGACCACGAATACATTGCATTGCGCAGTGGCACTCATCTCAACTTTCAGTTGATCAAGGCGGCCAACGACCTGGGACGCTCGCTAAGGATCCGAATGGAAGTCTCCAGCTACGACGCGCTATGCCTGACGGTTCAGGCCGGCCTGGGCATTGGCATCATGCCCGAGGGGAGCGCGGCGATTTATAAAATGGACGGAGCGAAGGCGATCAGGCTGGATGAGCCGTGGGCCTCCCGCGAACTCAGCGTGTGCGTGAGGTCGCGAACGGCGTTGTCGGTCGCGGCAGGTTTGTTCCTGGAGCACTTGCTCGAAATGGAGTAAGCGATGTCGGCCTCAAAGGCTCGAAGGTAAAATCACCCGTTGATGAACAGCGTGCGCTCGATGGCGCCCCATCTCGCGCAAGGCTGAAGCCATTCGATAATGGGAAGCCTTGCACCATATGGCGTATGTCATGACGCCGAAGATGGGTACTAAGTAGCGATCACCTGCTGGTCGTCGCCCCGGAGCTGGTCCAATACTGAGCGCTCCGGACGCGGTGCACCGAGATGCAAGTAACGTAGCTCATCCATAAAGGCACTCCAAAGTGAAGGTCCGCCCTTTTCCAGCACCTCCGCGCGCAAAGACGCTTCCTTGCTCGGATGCGTATGCCGAACCCCCCAGGCAGCCACATGCGCGAGCAAAGGGACAAGCTGTATTGCCGCTTCCGTGAGGCTGTAAATCCCTTTCTGCTGATGATTCGGATCCGGGGATCGTGTCAGGAGGCCAGACGCGGTCAAGTGCTTCAGCCGACTTGCGAGGATGTTCGTGGCGATGCCTTCCTGGTTTTTCTCCAGCAGGACGCCATAACTGCGTCTGTTCTCGAACATGACATCGCGGATAACGATCAGGCTCCAGCGGTCGCCGATCTGCTCAAGCGTCAGGTTGATCGGGCAGCCCGATCGTCTTGTTTGTTGCACAGCTACTCTCCTTAAATTTCCACTTGCATTGTGCAAGGTGCTGGAATATTATTCAACCACTTGCACAATGCAAGCGCCCTGGCAGCTCAGGCGGATCGGTAAAAAATCGAACATCCGGGCTTTCATCACGGGTAACACCGGCAATTCGATGCTGCGTATGGCCGGAAAGGCGGTAACAGCGACATGGCACGATGAACTGGCGTTTTGCTAAAGACCATTACAGCTGTACGTACCTACATACCCACCACACACAATGGTTAAGAACACGATGAAATTCTCCACCATCACTTCGCGTACCCTGCTCGCGGTATCGTTAGCATTCGCGGGTGCCTTCGCTGCTGTAGCTCCGGTCAAAGCTGCAGCGCCGATGCAGCACAAGCAGGTTCCGGGCTTCTATCGCGCGATGATTGGCGACTATGAAGTCACTGCGCTCTATGACGGCGGCGGCAGTATCGACTCCAGCCTCCTACACGGTGATCCCGCGCTCATTCAGTCCCTCTTGGCGCGTTCCTTCCAAAACGATCCCAAGCATGTTTCGGCAACCGTCCAAGGCTTCCTCGTCAACACCGGCTCCAAACTCGTTCTCATCGATACCGGTTCAGGCGGTCACTGGGGCCCTCCCACACTGGGCAAGCTCGCGCAGAACTTGAAGGCCTCCGGCTACAAGCCGGAGCAGATTGACCTGGTTCTACTGACTCACCTTCACGCTGACCATGCTGGCGGTATCTACCAAAACGGGAAACGCGTCTTTCCGAACGCGACCGTGATGATGACGAAGGCCGACGCCGACTTCTGGTTGTCGAAGGAAATCATGGCCAAGGCCCCGGAAGAAGCAAAAATCTTCTTCAAGGTCGCACAGGATGGCGCCGCGCCTTACATCGCCGCAGGCAAATGGAAGCCTTACGAAAGCATGGCCGAAATCGTTCCCGGCATCGCACCGTATGTCATTCCCGGCCACACCCCCGGTCACACCGGCTACATGATTTCCTCAAAGGGTCAGTCGCTGCTCATCTGGGGCGACGTAGCTCATGTTGGCGCGGTCCAAATGCCGCACCCGGAAATCAGCATCGTCTTCGACTCAGACAGCGCGTCGGCCGTCAAAACGCGTGAAGACCTTCTGGTAAAACTCGCTGCGGACAAGACGATGATTGCCGCAGCGCACATGCCGTTCCCTGGCCTGGGCCGTCTTCGCAAAGCTGACAACGGCGAAGGCTACGACTGGGTACCGGCGACTTTCCTCAACCTGGAGTGAGCTGACCATGACTTACGATTCATCTTCCGTCCGTGAGCTTCGGGATGCGATGTTCGCCTTCGACTTTGCGCATCCCGTACGCACCATCGAGACGCTCCGCGTCGGCATGGAGGCCATTTCACAAGCGAACCCGCCGGCGGCCGACCTAACAGTCGAGACGACCCAACTCGGTGGCGTAGCCGCAGTGGCGATTACGGCTCCTGGCGCTTCCAAGGACCGAGTCATCTACCATTTCCATGGCGGTGGCTGGGTGGCTGGTTCTCCTTCCTCGCATTTAGGCATGCTCGGGGAACTGTCTCGAGCGGCAAAGTCCCAGGTCATCGTTCTGGACCACTCCAAGGCACCCGAGCACCCATTTCCGGCGTCCTACGACGAGTCCATCCGCGGCTACGAAGCACTGCGTGCGCTTGGCAAGCCGTTCACCGTGACAGGTGACTCCAGTGGCGGTGGCATGGCTCTCAACGTTCTGGCCTATGCAGCCTCGAAAGGCCACAAGGATGCGCGAGCAGCGCTACTCATTAGCCCATGGGCAGACTTAACGCTGACGCTGCCCTCGTTAACGCAACTGGCTCACCGCGACCCAATGGTCAACGCTAGCGCGATGCGGGAGATGGTAGAGGCTTATGCTGGCAACCACGATTTGAAGGATCCGCGCATCTCACCCATGTTCGCCGACATGCACGGTTTTCCTCCGCTGCTCATACATGTCGGAAGCGACGAAGTACTTCTCGACGACGCGCTTGAAATTGACCGAAAGGTGCGCGCGGCCGGCGGCGAGTCGCACCTTGAGGTCTGGCCGGAGATGCTCCACGTCTGGCACATTCAGACAGCCTCTTTGCCCCAGGCCCACGACGCGCTCCAGAGAGCCGGCGAGTTTCTCATCGGGCACCTCGCTGACTAGCACGCACACACACTGCAAAACTGCAGACACTTGATAGGAGATTGTAATGACTACTGACACCAACCCACCGGGAACAGCATGGATGCAAATCGTCAAGAAGAAAGGAACGAGCGACTTCGCGAAGTCGTTCACTGCTGACGCCAGCCTTCAGACCTCAGCCCTAAGCAAGACCGTGGTCGGCCCGACATCCATCGGTGCATTCTTTGCCGCGACGAGCACGATGTACGAAAACTTCGTGTTCACTGCAGAGACGGTTGACGGTGCGAAGACTTACCTTGAGTGGGATGCCATCCACGGTGGTAAGCCGATCGCCGGCACCACTATCATCACTCGGAATGAGTCTGGCCTCGTCCACAATATCAAGCTCTTTCAAAGCCCGTTCCACGTCGTCCGTGAGTTCTCGGCTGGTCTGAAAGAGCGACTCGAAGAAACACTCGGTCAGGACTTCTTTAGCTAAGCCGGGCCAATTCGTCGCCGCGTATTAGCTGAACAACACAACTGAGGAAACGCTCATGCCAATTTTTCACGCCCACATTCCAGCTCAGAAATTCTCTAGCGAAGAGAAACGCGCGCTGGCGGATGCGTTGAATCTCGCTCTTCATGAAGCCATGGATACGCCCAAGGATGACCGCTTCGTCATCATCAGTGAGCACAAGGACGATGAGCTTTTCATCCATCCGACTTTTCCTGACATGAAGAGATCTGACAAGCGCATGGTCGTAACGGTGACGATAGGCATGAGCAGGACAGTGGAGCAGAAACGCAAGCTCGCGGAGTTGGTCACCCGTTACGCGGTAGAAAAGGTGGGCGTCAGCCAGGACGATATCAGCCTGATCATGTATGCCGTTCCCTTGGAGAACATGAGCTTCGGCGGTGGCAAGCTGGTCTCTGACATTGACCTCTCCATGCCTTGGGTAAACAAGTAAGAAATACGAAAGCCGCCCCGTTCTTTAGAAGCGGCGCAGCAGAATTGACTCGAGCAGGTGGCAGTCCTTGCGCGCGCCCCCAAAGAGGTAAGCTATGACCGATTGGCATTTCTACGAACCGGCGCAGGGACATTCCCTGCGGCACGATCCGCTCAACGCCATCGTCGCTCCGCGCCCGATCGGCTGGATCAGTACTGTCTCCAACGACGGCGTACGTAACCTTGCTCCCTACAGCTTTTTTAACCTATTCAGCTACAAGCCGCCGATTATCGGCTTTTGCTCACTTGGTGCGAAGGACTCACTCGCCAATGCGCGTGCGACCGGCGAGTTCGTATGGAATCTGGCGACGCGAGAACTCGCAGAGGCGATGAGCGCCTCAGCGACGATGGCGCCAGCGGACGTCGATGAATTCGAGTTGGCCAAGTTGGAGACGCTGCCCTCCGCAAAAGTACGGCCATCGCGCGTTGCGGCTAGCCCGGTGCAGTTCGAGTGCGTGGTCACCCAGATCGTGCAGCTTGAGGCGCAAGGCGGTGCGGTGCTCCCGGCGTGGCTGGTGTTGGGCGAAGTAGTAGCGATCCACATTGACCAGCAACTGATCAAGGACGGCGTGTATCAGACTGCGCAGGCGCGCCCGATCCTGCGCGGAGGTGGGCTGGCCGACTATTTCGAAATCGGCGCAGAACAACTCTTCACGCTTGGGCGACCAGGCAATTGACCTGGCATCGAGTGACCGAGGCAAACGAGTGGAAGGCATGAACTGCCGCTGCGCATAGGGTTTACGGCGCCGCCCGACCTCTTTATACAAGGAGAACTTCCATGTTTCGACGTACCGATATCGCGTTCGAAGCCGAGGGCGGCGTCACGCTGCGCGGCTGGCTCTATGTTCCCACCGGCGGCACCGCCCCCTATCCCGCCATCACAATGACGCATGGCTATGCCGGCGTGAAGGAGCACGGCCTGGAGCCATTCGCAGAGAAATTTGCCTCCAACGGCTTTGTCGTCCTCCTGCACGATCACCGCAACTTCGGCGCCAGCGAAGGCATGCCGCGCCAGGATATCGACCCATGGCGTCAGATCGCCGATTGGCGGCGCGCGATCAGCTTCCTCGAAGACCAGGACGCCGTCGATGCGAAGCGCATCGGCTTATGGGGCACGAGCTATTCCGGCGGGCACGCACTCGTGCTTGGCGCAACCGAACGTCGCTTGCGTGCGGTCATCGCGCAGGTGCCGACGATCAGCGGCTTCGAGCAAGGACTGCGCCGCATTCCGCCCGATGCTGTCGCCGCCGTCGAGGATGCCTTCGCGGTAGACGAGCGCGCGCAAGCACGCGGCGAGTCGCCGCGTAGACAGGCAATTGTCAGTGCCGATCCGGCCATCCCTGCTGCTTACCGCACCCAGGAAGCCATCGAGTTTTATCTGCAGCCCGTACCCGACGGCGCCTGGGAGAACAGCGTCACGGTACGCTCGACGCGCGCTGCGCGCATGTACGAACCGGGCACGTGGATTACGCGCGTGTCCCCCACGCCGCTGCTGATGATCGTCGCGCTGCAGGACACGATCACGCTGACCGATCTTGAGCTGGCCGCCTACGAACGTGCCGTTGAGCCTAAGCGCCTCGTGACGATTCCCGGCGGCCACTTCGATCCGTACATCACCAGATTCGATCAATCAAGTACCGCCGCGCTGGACTGGTTCAAGGAACACCTCTCCTAACCTCAACTTGCGACCACGCAGGAGCCCGACATGTCTCATCTCACCCATACCATCGAGAACGGCATAGCAACGATCGTTCTTGATCGCTCGCCGCAAAACCGCATCGACGACCAGATGGTTGACGAACTGGCTACGGCAGTCAGCGCGATCGAACGCAGCGACGCACGCGTCGTGCTGGTGCGCGCCGAAGGAGAGAGCTTCAGCTTTGGCGGCGACATCATGCCCTGGCCCGATGACACACCCCGCCAGTTGCGTGCACGCTTCGAGGGTTACATGGACGTCTTCAATCGCTTCGAACGTCTACCCTTGCCTGTCATCGCCGTGGTGCAAGGCTTGTGCGCAGGCGGTGGTTTCGAACTGGCGTTGCGTGCCGATGTAATCTTTGCCGCCGAAAGCGCAACATTCTGCCATCCGGAACAGTCGCTTGCCTTAGTGACCCTGTTGGGCGGCATCTACCGCGTCGCCGAACGTGCAGGACGCGTACGTGCCATGGAATGGGCGCTGACTTCCGAACGTGTCCCCGCCGCGACGATGGAGCGCTTCGGCGTAATCAACCGCGTCGTCGCCGATGCCGAACTGCTTGCAGCGGCGCATGCCTTCGCCGCGAAGTTCGTGCACGGCCCCACACGCGCCCACGCCGCTCACAAAGCCTTGCTGCGCGCCTGGGCCAACGGCGGTATCCAAGCGGCCGACGATGTGATGTTCAACATTGCCATGCCCTTGTTCGAGACAGAAGACGTGAAGAACGGGCTTGCTTCGGCCATCAAGGCCCTGAAGGCCGGTACGCCGCGCCTGGAGCTCGAATTCAAGGGTCATTGATTTCCGCTGTACAGAACCTAGTTCACTATGACGCGTACTCTTGCCAAGTTAGCGACCCGCGCAAAGTCCGTCTTTGCGTCACCCTCACGCTGGGATGTCACACGGAGCACGGGGTAGTAGGTGCCGGGTTTCGAATAGACGAATGTTTTATGTGTGGCGAGCGCTTCTGACGGCTGATGAGGAAGTGGAGCGTCTAGAAAGTCATCGCTCCCCGTCTGGCTCCATTCTGTTTTCACAATTTTGCCGGCAGAGGGCGGGACGGTAATGTCACCAAGCAGCGTGACGGGCTCCCCGACTTTGGCAACGATTCTCTCACCGCTCCTGGACGTGAGTTTCACAACAGGCTGGATACCCTGCCTTGCTGATGCGTCTGGGGGTAATGAGACCTGGCCATTATTGAGCGCATACTGAGTGGAGCGAGGCGGCGCTATACCATTTTCCACCCAGGCACTTACGTCCCTGACGGCTTGTTCGAGGATGCCGTTGTAATCGATGAGTCTTACAAACTGATTGTCAGCCGCGCCCGAGGCAACAACGCTGCCATCCAAATGGTCTGCATTATCGTTTAACCAGGTCCGCACCTTCGCGTCGTACTGATCCCCCTCTCCTGTCTTCAATCGCTGGCCATACCAGTCGGCATCCCAAGGGTAGGCATCGACATCAAGTGCGTTGGCTATAATTATCATCTTGCCGTTTATCTTGCCGGTGAAGCTACCGCCTCCGCTGACACCTGTGCTGATTATTGAGCCTACCTCTTGGGGGCGTTGCGGGTAGCGTGGAGAACCGTCTGCATTGCGAAATTGATCCCACACAGCAAATCCACCAGAAACCGGTACCTGATGCCGATGGTAGGACGTCAACGCAATTGCCCAGCGATTATCGACACGAACCTGGGTTCCATTTCTCAGAGCGTTGAGCATATCGGCGTGATTTTGCGCGAACAGCGTAATGACTCCGTGCTCGGCACCCTTTCCATTGGGCTTTCGGCGGGAAGAAAAAGCTGAACTTTACATCGGTGCCTTCGAAGTGCCCAGAAACGCGATGCGTCAGAACAGGGCTTTTCAAATCTTCTTGGCTATCTATTACCGGGCGGTCGAACTGCGGATCGATGCAATCTCGAGTAATGAACATTATCCCGCCTGGTGGTGTTTCACATGACGGGGATTGAGACGCGGCGGAAGCTATAGTCGACAACCCACCAAGCGACACCGCAAGTACCAAGCATCTGGAAGCAACGAACTTCGTATTAAAGCCATTACCGCGATGGAAATCCGTGTCAGGAGGCGGAGCCACTTGAGTCAGGTATTTAGCGCTGTTCATAATGGCTGTGAAATTCCTTGAGGAGCTTCAATGGCGGCTGCCGGATAAGTTTTTGAGTCGCGCGAAGGATAACATCGCTCCGGTTGGGTCTCTCATTTTCCAGCTTGAGAAGCGTGACTTGCTCTACCAGTATTCAGATAAGCCCTTTTTACCCCAGACGAACGAATAGCTGCTTCTACAGAAACACTGGGCTGAGAGGCATGCCCATCAGAACACAGAAAAAGCGACTAATAGCATCTTCTTTACAATCTGCGGATCCTCGCCACGAGATATCTGTGACGCAGCATTACTTAATTGCGCATCAATATAGATAGATGCAAACTCTGATGACATGTCTGCAGAAAATTCACATTTGGCTTTTGCACGCTCCACCCATTTCCTGTAAGCCGTTAATGCTTGCTCTTGAATGAAATCGATTTGTGCTCGTGTTGCCTCACCCAAGTGCATGCGTGATTCGCGCATCTTTATCAAAAGACATCCCTTTGGTATCCCTTGACTGTCACTCACCGAGGTGGCGAATGACACCAGGCTGTCAAGCATCTCTCGAAACGGCTTTTCTGCCTTCAACATCTCCAGCACAGAATCCAGCTCCTGTTCCTGATATTTAAGAATAACGGCTTTCATCAAGCCATCTTCATTCCAAAATTCACGATAAAGACCTGGCTTCGATATATCACACCTTCTGCAAATTTCATTAAGGGATAAGCTGCGTACGCCCTCTTTCCAATAGGCTTCCATTGCCACATCCAAAACGTGATCACGGTCCAGGGTCTTAGGTCGTCCCCTTGAAGGCTTTGTCGGATTTAAGCTCATTTTGTACCACCTGGTATTTTAACTTGACACACGGCACCCTCCCCCATATTTTGTACCGGATGGTACTTAATTGACAACCCAGCGGGAAAGAAAAATGAGCGAAGCCAAAAAAAACGTCATCATCACCGGTAGCAGCAATGGATTTGGCCTAAAAGCAGTGAAAGACTTTGCAGACAAGGGCTACCAAGTGTTCGCCACCATGCGCGGCACAGAAGGCAAGAACGCCGCAGTCAAGACCGCGCTGGAGGCGTATAGCAACCTCATCCATGTCGTAGATATGGATGTCACCAGCGACGAATCCGTCAAGACAGCCATCGCTGGTGTGCTGGCTAAAGCGGGCAAGATTGATATTTTGATTAACAATGCAGGCGTAATGTACCTGGGTATTACGGAGGCATTTAGCATTGCCCAAGCCAGGGAACAGATGGAAACCAACTACTATGGCGCCATGCGCATTATACAGGCTGTCTTGCCCGCTATGCGGGAAGCCAAATCCGGTCTGATCATTAACACCTCATCAATGGTCGGCCAGATTTCGGCGCCGTATTTCTCTACATACGCCGCCACCAAGCACGCTCTGGAAGGCTACGTCCAAGGCTTGCGTTACGAAGTGGCGCCCTTCGGTATTGATGTTGCCATCGTGCAACCAGGCCCGTTCCCTACAGGTCTGAGTGCTGGAGGGCAAGCGCCTTCCCGTCTTGACGTACTGGAGAGCTATGGTGACTTGGCAAAGATACCTGCTGCCATGTTCGCAGAATTCGCGAAATTCATGCAGTCTGACCAGGCACCAGATCCACAGTTGGTCGTCGATACTTATTTAGCGTTAGCAGATATGCCTGCCGGCAAACGTCCTACACGCACAGCGGTAGGCATGGTTTGGGGTGTTGATGAAATTAACGCTGCCAAGCAACCCATTCAAGACCGTGTTCTAAAAGAAATGCAACTCGAGAATATTTTAGGCGGCGCTGACGCGTAATTCCCTGTAACAGGGCAGGCTATTCCTTGCCCTGTTTCAGCTATATATCACAATCGCATTCCTTCCTTGGGAGACGTCCAATAGCAATTCTTTAGCTCCGATTTCCGACATAGGCCTCCATCCTTGGTTTTGCCGAGGGACACGGCTGGGTAGAACGCAACGTGGCCTTACGCACCACAGTTGTATCGAGTGTGAATCAAGATCTGTGTTGAAGGTGGCGTTGTCGCTGCTCCCTCAACCGCTCCTCGTATCCAGCGTACCGCTGCGGCAGTCTCGCCAACGAAATCATGAGAGATAACATAATCCATGACGCCGGACTCAAGCATCGCCCGCGTATGAACTGTAAGCTCATGGCCGACGAAAATAGGCCGATCCTCAGCCGCAATGGTATCTATCGCTTGAGCAACGCCCCGATTGGCACCGGCCACGTTGTAGATGGCTGCCGGGTAGTCGTGCTTGGAAAAATAACGCGTCAATTGTTCAGTCGTAGTCTGAGGGCGATCGTCGGACATCACTCGTTCGTCGATTTTCAGATACGGAAACTCGGAGCGGAGCACCCTGCGAAACCCCATCTCCCGCTCTTGCTGACAGCGAAACGGCACACTGGTCACTAACAGAATTTTTGCCGGTTCCCTGGGTAACGCATTGCCTATCAGTAACCCGGCGACACTGCCCGCCGCATATTGATCGTTGCCTACATAAGCGCTTCGCCCGGAATTAGGCAGGTCGGTGGTCAGGCAAACGACTGGTATACCTAGGCTGCACAGTTTGCGAATCGCACGATTGATCGCCGGATGCTCGCGCGATACCACGATCACACCATCCGCCGAGGCGCCCTGTGCCTGAACCTGATCAGCAAAAGTGGCGGGATCGACCTGGTTAGTCGGTTCATAGTAGCCATGCACGACGACGCCTGGTGTCGAAGCGTTCACCAATGCCTCGGCGTCGGCCAACGTTGCATTGAAGGTTTCGCCCGAATCGCAAAAGAGCTTGATCTGCAACGTTGCCATGCCGTCAGCCAAGTCTTTCCTTAGCTTATCCAGCGCAGCCAGGACTTTCAGACGGGTGTTTTCCCGAACGCCGGGACGGTTGTTCAGCACACGATCGACGGTCGCAGGCCCGACCCTCGCCACCTTGGCGACCTGTTGAACGGTGGGGCCCTTCCATAAGCGCGCTGATGTTTGCGTGTTCATATGGTACGCCCTCTTTTGATGTTATTTACACCATATAAACATTCCCGATGGTCGGTTTCAAGAGCAATGAAAAATGGTACTGCACTCTTGAATTTGAGGTTTTTCACATCATAAACCGCCTATGGTGCTCCTTGATGCTTGCTTTTTCGGCGCTAATAATCGAGGCATAACAAACACAACAAACCGCCAGGATAGCCCCATGAATAACTCGCCTCATCGGTTGGTTTCGACCGCCACCGCCAAGCCGCTCGTGGCCCACCTTGCACCTCCCTTCTCAATCAACGTGCTCGCGAGTTCGACGCTGCGTAGATGACTTTCGCCCATTGATAGGTAGTTGAATATGAGCATACGAATCGCCGTTATCGGCGCGGGAATTATGGGGGAGGATCACGCCCGCATCATTGCCCAGGACCTTCCGGGAGCCACTTTGCATGTGGTGTGTGATGCGTCGCCAGAGCGAGCGAAGCTGATAGCTGACCGTTATGGAGCCGCTGACGTTTCCACTGACCCACTGTTCACGCTTTCAAGGTCCGATGTCGATGCAATCATCATCGCCAGCCCGGACGAAACCCATGCCGTCCTGACCATGGCAGCCATTGATGCAGGGAAACCCGCACTGTGTGAAAAGCCGTTGTCTCAAAGCCCGGACCAGTGCCTGGCGGTCATCGACAAAGAGGCCTCCCGGGGTCGCCAATTCGTGCAACTGGGCTTCATGCGCCGGTTTGACCCTTCGTACAGGGAAATGAAAAGCGCCTTGAGCGACGGCCTGATAGGTCGGGCTGTGATGATGCACAATTTCCACCGCAATGTAGAAGCCCCCGCCAACTTCAGCGGGCAAATGGCGATCAGTAACTCCGCGCCGCATGAGTTCGATGTGGCACGTCACGTGCTCGATACTGAATACGTTGCCATTTCGGTGTTCCAACCCACCCACACGTCTAAGGACGGCGTCGGCGCCCCGGTATTCATGGTGCTGGAAACCCGGGAAGGCCATCTGGTGAACATCGAAATCAACAACAACGCCCATTACGGGTACGACGTCCGTGGCGAGCTGGTGGGCGAGTTGGGTTCCGTGCAACTGGCCACCCCCGTACATGCTCGCTTCAACACCCGTCTTCAGGGTTTTGAAAGGTACGCTGCCGATTGGCGGCCGCGTTTCGCCGACGCCTACCGCCTGCAGAACAAAGCATTCGTGGAGTTCATCACCACAGGTAGTTTCCCTGTCCATGCCGCGAGTGCCTGGGACGGCTACTGCGCAGCCATTGTCGCTCAAGCCGGCATCGAGGCACTCCATCAGCGTCGCCGGGTAGTTTTGCCAACGCTGGAAGCACCGCCCCTCTACCGACCGCGAGAAGGAGCTACGTCATGAAGCTGGGATTCGTCACTGATAGCCTCGGCAACCTGCCCCTGCGGGAGATGCTCAAGCAGGCTGAACGGCTGGGAGTGTCGGGTCTGGAGATCAACACCGGCGGATGGTCGACCGCGCCGCACTTTGACTTGGCGCAGATGCTCACCAGCGCCGATGACCGCAAGGCCCTCAAACGCAGCTTCCAGGAACACAGTCTGGAAATCATTTCCTTGAACGCCAACGGCAACCCTTTGCATCCCACGCAGCCTGCACAAGGCCAGTGTCTCAAGGACACGATACGCGTAGCCGGTGAGTTGGGAGTCAAGACCGTCTGCACCATGTCTGGCTTACCTGAAGGTCAGGCCGGCGACAAGATGCCGAACTGGGTGGTTGCCTCATGGCCTCCCGAAACCCAGGCAATGCTGCGCTATCAATGGGAAGAACGCCTGCTGCCCTTCTGGAGCGAAATAGCTGATCTGGCCAAGGAGAACGGCGTGGAGCGCATCGCTTTGGAGTTGCACGGTAACCAGTGCGTCTACAACGTCCGCTCGCTGCTGAAGCTACGCAACGCAATCGGACCGGTGATTGGCGCCAACCTTGATCCCTCGCATCTGTTCTGGATGGGCGCTGACCCGCTGGTCGCCGCCGAGGCACTGGGCGACGCCATTTACCATGTGCACGCCAAAGATACTTTGCTTAACGCGCCAGTCCAGGCCGTGGATTCACTCCTGGAAAATGGCTCGTTGATGGATATCTCATCCCGAAGCTGGTCCTACATCACGCTTGGATTCGGCCACGGTGAGCAATGGTGGCGGCAGCTCTGCTACCGCTTGAAGATGGCTGGCTACGATGGCTGGCTATCGATCGAGCATGAGGACGTTTTACTCAACAGCCTCGAGGGTTTGGAAAAGTCCGTAAGACTGCTACAGAGCGTCATGCCGGTAGCCACCAGCGATTTCAAACCCCAAGCCATCTGAATCGCACCACGAGAAAAACCAATGTAATTGCATGTTGAAACGCTCACCGCGACGGCGAGTGAGCATCACCCATGAGTTTCAGTCAGGAATATCACAATGACAATTAATTCCTACGGAAATACGGCAGACACTTCAGCCACTTTTGTAAGTCCTGAAAAACACCAGGCACAGCGCTACCTGCAAAAAATCACTTGGATTGCCACGTTTGGCGGCCTGCTATTCGGCTTCGATACCGGCGTCATCAATGGCGCCTTGCTCTACATGAAAGATGACCTGGGCCTGACACCCTTCACGGAAGGTTTGGTCGCCAGCGCCCTATTGATCGGCGCAATGATGGGGGCGCTGTTCAGCGGTCGCTTATCGGACCTCAAGGGGCGCCGCCGTATCATTCTTTTCCTCGCCGTAGTGTTTTTTCTGGGCGCGTTGGCTTGTGCGCTGGCGCCCACCCTCAACGTCATGGTAGCCGCCCGCTTCACGCTGGGGTTAGCGGTGGGCGGCGCATCGGTCGTCGTGCCGGCGTATCTGGCGGAGATGGCCCCATCCAGCATCCGCGGTCGCATCATCACTCGCAACGAGCTGATGATCGTCACCGGGCAATTCCTGGCCTTCACCACCAACGCCACACTGGGCAATTTGTTTAGCGATCTCGACGGTGTTTGGAGATGGATGCTTGCCTTGGCAACCCTGCCAGCAGTGGCACTCTGGTTGGGAATGCTCTACATGCCGGAAAGCCCGCGCTGGCTAGCCACCAAAGGGCGCTTCAGAGAGGGCCTGGAGGTACTGAAACTGGTACGGGAGGAGTACTACGCCAAGGCTGAGATGGAGGCCATCACCCAGCAGATCAGCAACGAGCGATTCATCAAGAAAGGCGGCTGGCGCGACCTGTCTCAAAAGGGCGCGCGACGAATTTTTTTGATTGGCATCGGTATCGCTGTTACGTCGCAGCTGACCGGAGTCAATTCAATCATGTACTTCGGCACCCAGATCCTCACAGAAGCAGGCCTGGAGCAACGTAGTGCACTGATCGCCAATGTCGTAAATGGCGTTATCTCGATTGGCGCAACGTTCGTGGGCATTGCGCTGCTGGACCGCGTGGGCCGTCGCCCAATGATGCTGCTCGGTTTCACGGGTACCACATTGTCTTTACTGTTGATTGGCCTGGTTTCAGTTTTTGTCGATCCCTCCGTTACCCGCGCCATGCTCATTCTCGGCGCCATGGCGATGTTCCTTGCCTCCATGCAAGGGCTGATCGGGCCTGCTTTTTGGGTACTTTTGGCGGAAATCTTCCCAATGCGCATCCGCGGCGGATGCATGGGTATGGCGATCGCAGCGTTCTGGTTGACCAACGTGATGATCGGCATGTTCTTTCCATCTTTGGTTGCGACGATCGGGATCGGCCAAACCTTCTTTGTGTTCGTGGGAGCAGGACTTCTATCTCTGACCTTCGTCGCGGTATGGGTACCGGAGACACGAGGCAGCACCCTCGAAGAGATTGAACAGCGGTTGTATGGTTAGGCGAGGATGAAGTTTCCCCTTAACTGCCGTTCCTCCGCTTCCCTATTTCGTTCCATGTTTTTTGGGAAGCGGCTCTCCTCTGCTGATGGCTGTGCCCGAGTTCAGGCTGCTTTTAGCGAGAAGTGGTTTTCATTCGGAGTTCACCTACGTTGTCATGGTGACAGATGCGTTATTCGAATTTGCGAGAACGTTATAGGGATTGCTGGCCTGGTTCAGGCCGAGTTCTGCACATACGCCCCCGCTTGTTCGATTGTAAATGTGCAGGGTGCAACCAATTTTACAAGTAATCATCTGTACGATAGCCAATCCCAAGCCCGCGCCATTGGCATTGCCTCGGCTGTAAAATCGCTCGAACAATCTGCCAAGCTCCCCTTCTGCTATTCCCGGCCCGGTGTCTTCCACCCTCAAGCTGGCCATGCCCGCCTCGTCCTTGCGCACCACGACAGTCACCTCGCTGCCTGGGGAAGAAAAGTTGAGGGCATTGGTCACCAGGTTCTGCATGGCAATGGCTAACGCTGTCGGCTCGGTTTCTACCCAACACTCTTCATCACACTCCAGCACCAACTCCACGCCCTTTTCCATGGCCAGTGGCGTGAGTTCGGCCAGTTCTTCGCGGACCAGCTCGGTGAGTTGCACGCGTTGATACAGGGGGTTGTTCAATTGCGGTTCGATGCGGGCCATGGTGAGCAGTTGGCTGCCTATACGGGTGGCGCGGTCGACGCCATTGACCAGGAAATCCAATGCCTCACGCCGCTGTTCTTCGGTGACGGCGCTTTGCGCGTTCTGGGCGTGGATGCGCAGGATTGCCAAGGGTGTACGCAGTTCGTGGGCGGCGTCGGCGATGAAGCGGCGCTCGCGCTCCAATAGATCATCCACCTGATCCAACAGGCGGTTGAGCGCGGTTTGCATGGGTTCCAGGTCGCTCGGCAGCGGCTTGAGGTGCAACGGCTGCAAAGAATCGGTGGTGCGCCCGCGGATAGAACGGGCCATGGCACGCAGGGGGGCGAGGCCCCAGCCGATGACCAGCCAGATCAATAATGCCAGCAGCGGCACACCGATCAGTGTGGGCCACAGCGTGTGGCGAACGATGCGCTGGATAAGGTCCTGGCGAATGTCGTCGCGCTCGCCCACCCATATCAACAGGCCCTGTTGCGGGTCAGCCAGGAGGAAGGCGCACCAGTCGTTACCGTTGTCCACCAGGTCGTGGGAGCCAAGGGTGACGGGCGGCGCCTCGAGGATCGGTGCTTCGGCGGAGCGCACCAGCAGTTGGCCGTCGGTGCGCCAGACTTGAAAGGTCAGGCGGGTTTCGTAGGGATGGGCTACACCGTCTGCGCCGACACGGCTCATGGCCTGGTCGAAAGCTTGGTAGAGACGGTCCCAGTCGGCCTCGCCGGGGGCGCGTTGGTGCAGCACGCCTTGCAGCAGGCGGGCACTTTGAGCGAGTTGCGCGTCGTAGACCTCTTCGATTTCGTGGTGGCTGTCGCGCAGGACCAGCCAGCTGATCAGGGCGTCGCCCAGCAGGATCAGCACCAGCACCGGGACGAGGATGCGCGCGCGGACGGAAATCATGGTTTGAGCGCCAGTACGTAGCCGACACCACGCACGGTACGGATCAGTTCGGTGGAAATTTTTTTGCGCAGGTTATGGATCAGCACTTCGAGGGTATTGCTCTCGACGCGGTCCTGCCAGCCGTACAACGCCCGCGATAGCCGCTCGCGTGTCACCACTTTGCCGGGGCGCACCATCAACTGGTGCAGCAGTTGATATTCCATCAGTGTGACGATGATCTCCTCGTCCTGATAGCGAACCTGCTGGGTGGCTGGGTCGAGGCTGACGCCAGCATGCTCCAACAGCGGTTGTGCGCGGCCCTGGCTGCGGCGCAGTAACGCACGCACGCGGGCCTTGAGCTCCTCCACGTCGAACGGTTTGATCAGGTAATCGTCAGCGCCCGCATCCAATCCGGCGATACGCTCGGCGGTGCCATCGCGTGCGGTGAGGATAAGCACTGGCAGGTCGTGCTGCTCGGCACGCAATTGCTGCAACAGATCAAGGCCATCCAGGCGCGGCAGGCCGAGGTCGAGCAGCAGCAGGTCGAAGCTTTCGCTGCGCAAGACATGCAATGCGCCCAGGCCATCCTGCAGCCAGTCAAGGGTGTAGCCTTCGGCGCCCAATGCCACGCGAATCCCCTGGCCGAGGGCACGATCATCTTCGACGAGGAGTAGGCGCATCGCAAAATCTCTCTAGGAATCGGCGGCATCATGCCGGGTTCTGTCGGGGGCTATTCCGGCAAAGATGTTACAGCTCATTACCAACTAAGGTTTCGCTAAGGTTGATTTTGCACTGTGCAAGCTCCCACAAACGCTGAGAGCTTTTCCATGCGCAAAATTCTCCTGCTGTCCCTGATTATCGCCAGCCCTCTGGCCGTCGCCGGCCCGCAATGCACCACCGCCGAACGCTCGCAATGGCAAGACGAAAAAGCCTTCCAGGACAAGCTCAAGGCCGAAGGCTACCAAATCAGCAAGTTCAAGGTCACCGACGGCAATTGCTATGAGATCTACGGTTTCGACAAGGACAAGCGCAAAGTCGAGATCTACCACGACCCGGTTACCGGTAAGGCCGTGAAGACTGAGATAAAAGGCTGATGCAAGGCGAATCCCTGCGCCTTTGGGACCCGCTGGTGAGGCTGTTTCACCTGTCTATCGCCGGGGTCTTTGTTGCCAATTACTTCTTCAATGAAGCGGGCGACGACTGGCATGTCTGGCTGGGCTACTACGCCATGGTCTGGCTGCTGGTACGAGCGGTGTGGGGGTTCGTCGGGCCGCGCAGTGCGCGCTGGTCAGACTTTTGGCCGACACCGAAGCGGCTTGCGGCCCACCTGCGCTCGCTGCTCAGGGGGCGCCCGCAACATCGCCTGGGTCATTCGCCGCTCGGCGCCCTGGTGATGGTGGCGATGCTGTCGGCGCTGTTGACCCTCGGTATCAGCGGCTTTCTGATGCAGGAAGTCGATGCTTTATGGGGCGCCGATTGGCCGCTGCAAATCCACGAAACCGCGGCCAATGTGTTGCTGGGACTGGTGTGCATCCATGTGCTGGCAGCGGCGTTCGAGAGTTTCCAGCTGCGGGACAACCTGCCGTTATCCATGCTCACCGGTCGCAGGAAGCGCCTGCCGGATGAGCGTGCACCGTAATCTTTTTCCGAATTGGTTTCCCTATGCGCTCCGCCTTCCTGATCTGCAGCCTGCTAGGGGTATTCTGCGCCGCCTGGTTCAGCCATCCCCCCCATGTATTGGCGCCGTTTGCCCCTATCAGCTCGAACACCGCGAAGGCAACTGCGGCGCCGCAGTACACCAGTCGTTTTGTGTCTTCGCAGCTCAATGACTTTGTGCACGCCTCATCGGTCACCGCCCTGCCCGGTGGCGACTTGATGGCCGTGTGGTTTGCCGGCTCGCGCGAAGGTGCTGCCGATGTACAGGTGCGCACCGCACGCTTTGATGCCCGTAGCGGCGAATGGGGCACCGAGCACGTGCTTGCCACGCGGGAAAGCACCCGTGACGGCACCCAGCGTTATATCCGCAAACTGGGCAATCCAGTCATAGCCCTGGCGCCGGACAAACGTTTGTGGATGTTTTATGTCTCGGTATCGGTGGGTGGCTGGGCCACCAGCGCCATCAATGTGATGGTGTCCGATGACCTCGGCGCGAACTGGTCGCCACCTCGGCAACTGGTGACCTCACCATTCTTCAATATCAGCACGCTGGTACGCGCCGCACCGGTGTTCCATGCCGATGGTTCTATCGGCCTGCCGGTCTACCACGAATTCATGGGCAAGTTTGCCGAGTACCTGTACTTGAGCGCCGACGGCGCGGTGATCGATAAATTCCGCATCAGCCGCGGCAAAAACTCCCTGCAACCTACCATTGTGCCCCTGGACGGCAACCGCGCCGTGGCGATGTTGCGCTATGCCGGCGACACCCATCACCGCGTCCTGGCGAGCCGTACCGAAGACGCCGGGCAAACCTGGAGCGAACCGTATCCGCTGGAGCCAGCCAACCCCAATTCGTCGCTGGCGGCAGTGGGCACGGTGGACGACGGTTTGCTGGTGGCCCTCAATGACCTGCAGGACGGCCGCTTCAGGCTCAGTCTCTACGGCACCGACGCCCAGCTCAGCCAATGGCGTACGGTGGTGGAACTGGACCAGTCACCCGATCCGCTCGGCCAACCCTTCTCGCCCGACGTCTACAAGGAAATCATCGGCGAAGGCTTCCGTGCCTCCAGCGGCGCCCGGCGCCTGCCGCTGGAACAACGCTTCCTCAGTAACCTCGACTACCGCGTGTGCAAACCCCAGGGCTGCGATTTCGAATACGAGTACCCGTACTTCAGCCGCGGCTCGGACGGCATGTACCACGTGGTGTACTCATGGAATAACACTTTTATCAAACATGTCAGCTTCAACGAAGCCTGGCTGGCGGAGCGGCTGTGATGGTTTCTTTATGGCAGGCCCACTTGAGTTTTGTGCTGTTGGGGTTTGTGCTGTTGAGCACGTTTCGATTCAGCGCGCCCTGGCGCCCGTGGTGGTTGCCGATATTGGCTGCGGTGAGTTTTATCCCGGTCAATGAGCTGCCACTGGCGGCGTATGTGCGCAGTTTTACCGATGACCTGGCGCTCAGCACCGTGGTGCTGTTGGGGTGGGTCGCACTCAGCAGGTTGGGCGTAGTGCAGCCGCTTGTGCGTCAGCACCAAGTGCAATTGCTGGCGCTGTTCGGCGTATTGAGCCTGTTGCTGTACCCCGCCACCTTGGGCCTGACCTATTACGACCCGTACCGTTGGGGGTTCAACCCGCGGCCCATGATTGTGCTGGTAGGTGCTTTGGCGCTGCTGATGCTGTGGCTGCGCAATTCCCTGGCCGTGTGGATGCTGGCGATCGGCACCCTGGCCTTCGCGCTGCGGCTCAAGGCTTCGGAAAACTATTGGGACTATCTGGTCGACCCGCTGCTGACCGGCTACTGCCTGGTGGCCGGGTTCGGCCTGCTGATCGGCGCCGCCTGGCGTCCCCTTTTGAAATGGCACAGAGGTCAATGATGGGTGTGTTGCAATCGCGCCGCCTGTGTTACGGCGCAGGCTCGATCGCCTTGGTATTTGCGTTGCTGGCGGCGTTGCGGCTGGTATTTGTCCTGGGTTTTTCCGGCCTGGCTTTAAACACCCCGGCGCTCCTGGAAACACTGGGCATCGGCCTGCGTTTCGACCTGCGCCTGACGGTGCTGATTTTGCTGCCGTTGGCCGTGCTGGCGTGGCTGCCGCGCTGGAACCTGACCACCCTGCCTATCTTGCGTTGGCTGGCACGGGGTTATCTGCTCATCGCGCTAGCGGTGGTCGGCCTGGTGTACATCATCGATTTCGGCCACTACGCCTACCTTGGCGTGCGCATCAATGCGACGGTGCTGCGCTACCTGCAAGACGCACAGATTTCACAACAGATGGTGTGGGAAACCTACCCGGTGGTGTGGATCGCCTCGTGCTGGCTGACGGCAGTGGCGCTTTGGGTTTGGGCGCTGATACGCCTTGAACGATTGACCCTGGATCAGGAGCGCAAAATTATCAGCAAGTGGGCACTGGTGCCGGTTTCCGTGATGGGCGTCGTAGCCGTGCTGTTGGCCCTGCTTGGCCGCGTCGCCAACCTCAACCTGGAAAACCCGGTGCCGCTGCGCTGGAGCGATGCGTTCTTCTCCGGCAACAACCAAGTGGCGGCGGTGGGCCTGAACCCGGTGCTGTTTCTGTATGACACGCTCAAGGTCGGTCAAGCGCAATTTGATGAAGCCCAGGTGCGCGAGCACTACCCGCAGATCGCACAGTACCTGGGCGTCGATCAACCCGACGCCCAGCGACTTGATTTCGTCCGCGAACAAGGCGTGCAGCCTTATCGACTGGCCGGTGAGCGCCCGCCGAATGTGATTTTCGTCATGCTCGAATCCCTCGGCACCAGCGCCGTCGGTGCCTATGGCAATCCGCTCGACCCTACGCCGAACCTGGACAGACTGGCCACGCAAAGCTGGTTCTTCAAGCACTTCTATGTGCCCGTTACCGGTACCGCCAAGACCGTATGGGCCAGTATCACCGGCGTGCCGGATGTGACCCGCCAGGAGACCGCCACCCGCAACCCGCTGATCACGCGCCAACGCACGTTGATCAACGCGTTCGAGGGGTACCAGAAGTTCTACATGATCGGCGGCAACGCCGGCTGGGCGAATATCAATGCGCTGATCCGCCAGAGCATCGACGGCGTGCAACTGTTCGAGGAAAGCCACTGGCGCTCGCCCCGCGTGGACGTGTGGGGCATTTCCGATCTGGACCTGTTCAAGGAAAGCGACCGACTGCTGCGTGCCGTGCCCAAGGACCAGCCATTCTTCGCTTACCTGCAAACCTCCGGCAACCATCGGCCGTTCACCATCCCCGAGCAAAACGACGGCTTCCAGGTCAAGGACGTGACACTGGAGCAAGTCCAGGCCGCCGGTTCCCGTAGCGTCGAGCAATATAACGCCGTGCGCCTGCTGGACTACAACATCGGCCGCCTGATGGAAATCGCCAAGGCCGGCGGCTACTACGACAACAGTATTTTTGTGTTCTTCGGCGACCACAACACGCGTATCAGCCAGATCCCGCACATGGCCCCGGCTTTCGAGCAACTGGGCCTGGAAAGCAACAACGTGCCACTGCTGATCCATGCCCCCGGCCTGCAACCCCGGGTGATCGAAGAGGCCGTCGGTCTCGTGGACCTGTTGCCGACGGTGGCGGGCATGGCGGGCATACCGTTCAGAAATGGTGCGCTGGGCCGGGATATCCAGCAGCCGGCTCCCGAGGGCGAGCGCGTGGTGCCGCTGGTGCTGCGCGAGGGTACATTCCCGATCATTGGCGGTGTTACCAAGGACTTCCTGCTGCAGATGCAGCACGACGGCAGTTCGCCGACCCTGCACGACCTGGCATCACCCACGCCGCGTGACGATGTGGCCGCGCAGCATCCCGAGGAGTTTCGGCGCTTGAATGGGCTGACACGAGGGCTGCACGAAACGGCTCGGATGATGCTTTATCGCAATATTCCATGACGCTGCGGTCCTCACGCTCAATGACTGATTTGTATCTGTAGGCGCAGTGGTCGCCGTTCGGGCGGCCACCACTTCAGAACACGAAACTATGCCCTAACTCCCCCTCCATCCACCCCAAAAACCGCCTGACTCTGGGAAAGCTGGAGTGAGCCCTTGGGAACACCAGGTGGTGGGCGGCGACCGGAGAGCTCAACGCTTCGGGGGCGACCTCGACCAGTGAGCCACTGGCGAGGTATTTTTGTGCCAGCAGCGTGCTTTCGAGGGCGAATCCCAAACCGTGGCTCGCCGCTTCCAGGCTCATGTAGGAGCGGTCAAAACTCAAGGCGTAGGGTTTTTCGGGGCGGGCCAGGCCATGTTGGGCGAACCACTCAGGCCATCTGAGCAAGGTCGCTTCGGAAAGGATCAGGTCTTCAGCCAGAAGATCAGCGGCGCTTTTTACCGTGCAACGCGCGATCAGCTTGGGCGAGGCCAGCACAGCGAAGTTCTCGTTACGCACAGTACGCACTTCATAGCTGGGCCAATTGGGCCGGCCGTGGCGAATATCGACATCGATCTTGTCCTGGCTGAAATGCAGCGATTCATAGGAGCAAGACAAATTGATTTGGATGTCCGGGTTGGTCAAGCGAAATGACTCCAACCTGGGCATCAGCCATAGCAAGCCAAAGCTGGGGGAGGAATGCAGCCGCAGGCAATCCAGGCTCACGTCACTCGCGGCCCGCTGGGTGGCGACTTCAAGGCTCTGCAACAAACCGGAAATGTCCTTCAAGTACTGCTCACCTACCGGTGTCAGCGTCACCCCACGCGCAGCCCGCACAAACAGCTGTCGACCAATCATGACCTCCAGCTTGGCCAGTTGATGGCTGATCGCTGACGGCGTGAGGTCGAGCACTTCGGCGGCTCTTGCCAGGTTGCCAAAACGAGCGGTTTGCTCGAAGGCTTGAATGGCTCTCAGCGGTGGCAGATGGGATGAAGGGATATCGTCCTGGCGCATCAGTATTCAGCCTGTTTTTGTGGCACGAGCAGGGAGTGCCATTCAAGCATTTGCGATCTGCATTGACGAGTGCTGAATTTTATTCATGTAGCAGTGACGTTTGCGTTATTGCTCGACCTGTTGACGGGGACCACTCTGGGTCATCGATCGCTGAATCGAACCATAAAAACAATCAGAGGTATCCCTCATGCTTCTTCAAGGCAAAGTCGCGATTATTACTGGCGCTGCATCCGAACGTGGTATCGGCCGGGCAACGGCTGTTACCTTCGCCAGACACGGCGCCCGCGTCGTGATCCTGGATCTCGACGAATCCGCCGCCCGTGACGCCGCGGCCACCCTCGGCGAAGGCCATCTGGGCCTGGCTGCCAATGTCGCCGACGAAACGCAAGTCAAAGCCGCGGTCGCCAAGGTTGTCGAGCGCTACGGCCGTATCGACATACTCATCAACAATGCCGGCATCACGCAGCCGATCAAGACCCTGGACATACGCCCGGGCGATTACGACAAAGTCCTGGATGTGAGCCTGCGCGGCACGCTGTTGATGTCGCAGGCAGTCATCCCGGTCATGCGTACCCAGGCCTCGGGCAGCATCGTTTGCATGTCATCCGTGTCGGCCCAGCGCGGCGGCGGCATCTTCGGCGGCCCCCACTACAGCGCAGCGAAAGCCGGTGTACTCGGGCTTGGCAAAGCCATGGCGCGGGAGTTTGGCGCGGACAACATTCGCGTCAACTCCATCACGCCAGGTTTGATCCATACCGACATCACTGGCGGCCTGATGCAGGACGATCGTCGTCACGCCATCATCGAAAGCATCCCGCTGGGCCGGCTCGGTGCCGCGCAGGATGTCGCCAATGCGGCACTGTTCCTCGCCAGCGACTTGTCCTCCTACCTCACCGGTATCACGCTCGATGTAAACGGCGGCATGTTGATCCACTGACGATCAACTGAAGCCACCCACTGCCCTTTCAGTTCTGGATCGAAGATACGTCGGGCCTGAGCCCGGCGTTCTATAAAAACAAGAGATCAGACCATCATGATGACCACCATGACGCTCGACACTGTGTCCACAGTGCGCTCAAGCGCGTATCGCAAGACTGCCTGGCGATTGATGCCTTTCCTTATGTTGTGCTACCTGTGCGCTTACCTGGACCGGGTGAATGTCGGGTTCGCAAAGCTTCAGATGATGAATGACCTGGCCCTGAGCGAGACCGTATACGGGCTTGGCGCCGGCATGTTCTTTCTTGGTTATTTCCTTTGCGAAGTGCCCAGCAACCTCATCCTCCACAAGGTCGGTGCCCGGCGCTGGATCGCACGCATCATGATCTCGTGGGGCATCATCTCCGCCCTCTTCGCCTTCGTAGAAACGGCCTGGCAGTTCTATACGCTGCGCTTTCTGCTCGGGATCGCCGAAGCGGGTCTCGCGCCGGGCTTGCTGCTCTACCTCACTTACTGGTTCCCCTCCTACCGTCGCGCCAAAATGACAGTGCTGTGGTTCATCGCCATCCCGCTCTCGGGGATGATCGGCGGACCGCTCTCAGGCTGGATCATGACGCAGTTCGCAGGCGTTCATGGCTGGGCGGGCTGGCAGTGGATGTTCGTGATTGAAGCCGCTCCGACCGTCATCGTCGGCCTGATGGTACTGGCTTACCTCAAGGACGGCGTGCACCAGGCGACCTGGCTCACCGATGAAGAAAAAGCGCTGGTCGCCAAAGAACTGGCCGAGGACAACAGCCGCAAAGTCACCCACGCATCGGTCGGGGCATTCCTGCGGGACCGCCGCCTGTGGATTCTCGCCGGTATCTACTTTTGCGTGGTCATGGGCCAGTACGCGATCACCTTTTGGCTGCCAACGCTTATCCGTAATGCAGGTGTTGCCGATCCGATGCACATCGGATTGCTCACCAGTCTCCCCTATCTGTGCGCCATCATTGCGATGGTGCTCATGGGGCGCAGCGGCGACAAATACCAGGAGCGGCGCTGGCATCTGGTCGGGCCAATGCTTGCCGGCGCGCTGGGCCTCACGTTGGCGGCAGTGTTCGGTGCCAACCTGACGTTGTCGGTGTTGTGCCTGTGCCTTGCAGCAGCAGGCGTGCTGTCGGCGTCTTCACTGTTCTGGATGCTGCCTACCACCTTGCTCGGTGGTGTCTCCGCCGCTGCGGGGATCGCCGGAATCAATAGCTTTGCCAATCTGGCGGGTTTCTGCTCGCCGTACCTGATTGGTTGGATCACCACCACGACCGGTTCGAGCGCCATCGGCATGTACCTGATTACCGGTGTGCTGTGCATCGGTGCCTGTTTGGTACTGCGCATTCCTGCCGCTTCGGTCAATCGTTGAGTTAACGGAGAATTTCCATGACTGCCACTTTATCTCGCGCGGCGTCCACCACATTGGTGCAGCGTGCCCATAACATTCGCCGCCATGCCTTGCGCATGGGGCAAGTCCAGGGCCAGGGCTATGTCGGTCAGGCATTGGGCGCGGCAGACTTGCTGGCCGTGTCGTACTTTCATGCCTTGAACTACAAGCCCGAAGACCCCGAGTGGGAACAGCGTGATCGCTTTTACCTTTCCATCGGTCACTACGCGATCGCGCTGTATGCCGCGCTGATCGAGGCTGAAATCATTCCACTGGATGAGCTTGAAACCTACGGTTCGGATGACAGCCGCCTGCCCATGTCCGGTATGGCCACCTACACCCCCGGCATGGAAATCACCGGCGGCTCGCTGGGCCAGGGACTGGGCATCGCGGTAGGCGCCTGCCTGGGTCTGAAGCGCAAACAGTCCGGCTCTTTCGTTTACAACCTGCTATCGGATGGCGAGTTGAATGAGGGCTCTACCTGGGAAGCGGTGATGTCAGCTTCGCACTGGAAACTCGACAACCTGATCGCCATCGTCGACGTCAACAACCAGCAAGCCGACGGACACTCCAGCGAGGTGCTGGCATTTGAACCCATCGTTGACCGATGGCAAGCCTTTGGCTGGTTTACCCAGCGGGTAGACGGTAACGACCTGGACGCCTTGGTCAAAGCGTTCGACGCAGCCCGCAGCCATCCCGCCGCACAGCCGCGCGTCATCATCTGCGATACCAAGATGGGCAAAGGCGTGCCGTTCCTGGAAACCCGCGAAAAGACTCACTTCATCCGCGTAGATGAGCATGAATGGGATGTGGCCCTGAACAACCTGGAAGAAGGCAAAACAGCATGAACAACGCACAAAAGACCAACGTTCAGGTGCCCGCAGCGGCGAAGAAAAAGCTGACGACCTCGGCAATGATTGCTTCGATTGCCGCTGAAGGCCAGGCCACAAAACCAGCGCCATTCGGTCACGCACTGGCCGCACTCGCGGACCAGCGCCAGGACATCGTGGGTTTATCGGCTGACTTGTCCAAGTACACCGACCTGCACATTTTTGCGAAGGCGCACCCAGAGCGCTTCTACCAGATGGGCATGGCTGAACAACTGTTGATGAGCGCGGCGGCCGGCATGGCTCGGGAGGGGTTCGTGCCCTTCGCCACCACTTACGCGGTGTTTGCTTCGCGACGGGCCTATGACTTCATCTGCATGGCGATTGCCGAGGAAAACCTCAACGTTAAAATTGTCTGCGGTCTGCCGGGCCTGACCACCGGGTACGGCCCCAGTCACCAGGCAACGGATGATCTGGCGATCTTCCGCGCCATGCCGAACCTGATGATCGTCGACCCCTGCGACGCCCTGGAAATCGAACAAGCCGTGCCCGCCATTGCCGCGCACCAAGGGCCCGTCTACATGCGGTTACTGCGCGGCAACGTACCGCTGGTGCTCGATGAATATGGCTATGAATTCGAGATCGGCAAAGCCAAGACCCTGCGTACAGGCAATGAGGTTTTAATCATTTCCACCGGTTTGATGACAATGCGCGCCCTGGAAGCAGCCAAGGAACTTCAGGCTGACGGTGTGGATGTCGCGGTGCTTCACGTTCCCACGATCAAGCCTTTGGATGAGCAGACTATCCTGGCTGAGGCCAGAAAGCCGGGACGACTGGTCGTGACGGCCGAAAACCACTCCATCATCGGCGGATTGGGCGAAGCGGTGGCCGCCGTGCTGTTGCGCAATGGGGTCACGCCGACGTTCAGGCAAATAGCGCTGCCGGACGCGTTTCTCGATGCGGGTGCACTTCCGACGTTGCACGATCGCTACGGTATTTCCACCCAGGCTGTGTGCGCACAGATCAAGGGTTGGTTATAGGTTTTAAAACTGCAGGGGGGGAATCCCCCCTGAACGCCGTGGGGAAAGCCCCCCTTTTTACTCTCGTCGCAGGAGCGTATGGGGAGCAACGCCAAAGGCCTTGCGAAAAGCGTGGCTGAAATGAGAGAAGTCGGAGAAACCGAAATCCAGCGCCGCCTGAGAAATACTGCGGACTTGACCGCGCTCAATAGCCTCGCGGCTGGCGAGCAAGCGTGCCTTCCAGATTTCTGCGACCGGCGATTTCTGATGACGGGCGAAAGCGCGCGTCACCGTGCGTGTGGAGACATGGTGGGCTTGCGCGATGCGTTCGAGCGACAGGTCCGCCTCGGTCAAATACTGGTGGATGTACTTCATGATCCGGCCATGCAGATCCAACTCGTCATGAGTCTGCTTTAAATCCTGGAGTTCCAGGCTGACCACCAGAAGGTCGAGCAACGTGCTGGAGTAACGACTGGAGACTGCTGTGTTATGGAAGACTGAAGGCATACTCGCGGCTTGACGTAACATCTCGCGTAACGGAATCACCCCCGGGCGACGATCATCCAGAACCACAGCGGTGCAGTCCGCTATGGAGGGCAAGCGCTGACTGAGCAGTTGTCGCGGAATGCGGACAAGGTGGTTATCAGTACCACCGAAGCTGAATCTGAACGGCTGGGATGCGTCATAAAGAAACAGATCGTCCGCCGCCAGTTTCGTCCGTCGGTCAGCCTGCTCCAGTTCGCCATAACCACTCCTGGTGAAGCCCAACCACAAATCGTCATTAGGATCACTGCGCAGGTGCTGGGCGGAACGCTCCCAATAGTGCAAGGGTGCGGACAACGTGCAAATGTCCAATGAGCCCATGGCATGCACCTCCAGCGCCCCGTCAAAATCGCTCTGCGCCAGTCGTTTGCTGTCTGCGTCCAGGCAGTGGTGACAAACCACCTCTTTCCAGTAATCGAACCGGAGGGGGGCCGTAACGGCAAGCGTTGAATACTGACATGTCTGGTTCATTGCATTCACCTCGCGGCGGCGTTTCAACAAAAGAAGCGGGGTAACGTTTTTGCGAGCCAAGCAATTAGCAGGCCATCTCCATCGCATCATTCCCGCTGCCAGACACCTTGGAAGATAGCCGCCTGCACGTTACAGAGGCCGATCCCTCCAACACTCCCCATGCCACTTCTCGGGGCACATCGCCCCCTTGTTTCACACTCCCCGCACCATTGCCGCGCGCTGACATGCCGGCCTTTTTTACCTGTCCTTTTTAACCAAACGGTTGTCCATTCGAGCCAAGCACGTTGCATCCCCCCTGGATAATTTTCACTCCACGCCGTGTCCCTACAAGCACGAATGAGGAGGTGTCTCATGCATCCACGAGAACAGCAGCGACTGTCCGATTCATCCTGGTTTTTACAGCGATGGGACATGGCACCCGAAGAGTTCGCCACTTACCTGGTGCAGCTCGGGACCTTGGTGCTGCAACGCCGATGGAGTGGTACCCACCGCAAAACAACAACATCCACTGGGATGTAGAACAGCGAACCGTCCGTTTGAGACGGAAATAAAGGAGCCCCCCATGGAATCTGCAATCGATAAACATCTCAAATGTCCCCGGACTTTGTCCCGTCGTGTCCACGACGATTACCAGCCACCCTTCCCGATGTTTGTGGGGCGGGCTGACGAAAACGTGAAGCAAGTTGTAATGGCTTACCTCGGGGTGCAATTTCGCGACGAGCAACGCGCCGCCGCCCTGCAAGCCATGCGCTACATTGACGCAAGCTTTGCCCTCGCCGATGGCCCAGGGAATCACGACCTGACCTACCACCTCGACAATCAGGGTTATGGAAACTTCATCGCCGTGGGCTACTGGCGTGATCCCGCCGCCTATCACCGATGGCTACTTTCAGCGCCTGTGGCCGATTGGTGGGGCGACGATGCGCGCCTGAACGAGGGGTTGGGGTATTTCCGCGAAGTCATCGCACCACGTGCCGAGCAGTTCGAGACGCTGTATGCATTCCAGGACGATTTGCCAGGTGTCGGTGCGATCATGGACGGCATCAGCGGCGAGATCGAGGAGCACGGCTACTGGGGCTCGGCGCGGGACCGCTTTGCTATCTCGCAGACCGACTGGATGCAGCCGACCAGCGAACTGCAAGTCATTTCAGGCGACCCCGCCAAGGGCGGCAGGGTCGTGGTACGCGGCCACGACAACCTGACGCTGATCCGCTCCGGACAAGACTGGGTCGAAGCCGGCGACGAAGAGCGCGCGCTCTATTTCAACGAGATGCTACCGCCACTGCAAGACGGCATGAACTTCCTGCGTGACGAGGGGCAGGCGCTGGGCTGCTACAGCAACCGCTTCGTACGCAATGTCGACCTGGATGGCAATCTCCTCGACATCGCCTATGACATCGGTCACTGGCGATCCCTCGACAAACTGGAGCGCTGGGCAGAATCCCACCCCACTCACTTGCGTATTTTCACCACGTTCTTCCGAGTGATCGGGGGCCTTTCGAAGCTGCGGCTGTATCACGAGGTCTCGGTAGCGGACGGTAGCCAACAACTGTTCGAGTACATCAACTGCCATCCGCAGACCGGGATGATGCGCGACGCGCAAGTGTCGCCCACCTGACTCCATCGCTGACTCCACTTTTAGCCCTGCGCGTCGCCTGATGGGCGCTAGCGGGGCTCTTTTTGCCCGAAAAAAGGATCGTCGATCATGAAACAGTTCCGCTACCTGTCGCTTGCCGCCCTCCTCCCCAGCCTTTCCTCTCACGCGCTCGAGGTGGATCCTGGCGATTACGAGCCGCTCCCCGTGGGTGCGACCATCGGCGTGGTCTACTACCAGCACGCCACCACGGACAGTGCCTATGCCCAGGGGCACAAGACCAGCTCCGATTTCAACCTGACTTCCGATATCGGCATTCTGCGTCTGCTGCACGTCTATCAGTTGAGCGAGCGGCTGACCATCGAGCCTCAATTCCTGTTGCCCTTCGGTCATGTCTCGGGCGGTGGTGACGCTTCTGGTCTAGGCGACGCCAGCGGCATCGGCGACCTCATTCTCACCGCGCCGCTCAAGTACCGTCTCAACGACGCCAACGACACCCTCGGTGCGACCGCCTACTTGTACGTGCCGACTGGCGACTATGACAAAGACGACGCGCTCAACATTGGCGAGAACCGTTGGAAGGTTGATCTCCAGGCCGCTTACGTCAAGCACTTCACGGAGAAGTGGGCCATCGACCTCGTCGGTGACGCTATCTGGTACGGAGACAACAACGACTTCGGCGCCAGCTCCGCCCGCCGGGAACAGGACGTTTCCTACGGCGCTCAGTTAATGGGGCGCTACATGCCCGACGAGACCACTGCGCTGGCTATCGGCTTCGGCCACAGTTGGGGTGGGGAAAACCAGATCGATGGTGTCAACCAGGACGACAGGATGGAAACCACCAACTTCCGCGTCACGGCCAGAAAGTTTTTCACCGCCAAGGACCAACTCCAAGTGCAACTTGGACGCGACCTTGCGGTGGAGAACGGCCCCAAAGAGGACTTTCGCATGAACCTGCGCTACGTCAGGGTCTTTTAGGCCCGCCCGTCTCTACCACCCGTTGTCCTTATCAACCAAGCGTGTGCCCAACAACGCGACAGTTGGCTAATGAGATGCCTCTCACCCGAAACGGAGTAACCAGACAATGACCGACCAGCAACCCACCACGGAACAACAACCCTCCCTCTATACCCGTCTTGGCGGCTATGACGTGATCTATCAGTTCGCGGGCGCAGTGTTGAGAAAGACAATGGGACACCCGGCCATCGGGCACATCTGGGCCCATATGTCGGAATCGACGTTCCAAAAGGAACACATCAATTTTGTCGATTTCCTTTCCGAGCACTGGGGTGGAAGCGCCAAATACAGGGGTCGAGACATGGTCACCGCGCATCGCGGGATGGGGCTGACCGAGGTGCACTGGCAAGCCGTGCTCGATTGTCTCGAGGCGTGCTACGACGACTACGGTCTGGCCCCGGATCTGCGCAAAGAGGTCAATGACTTCCTCATCAAGTTCAAACCGGCGGTGATCGGGAGCCCCTCCTATCGGGACGTCGTACTCGCGCACCCGGAAATGGACCCCGCCAAAGGCATGAGAAGCGTTGGGGTTGTCTGGCCAAAACCAGGGAAGTCATCTCGGAAACAGACCACGCCTGAATCCGAAGACTGATACCCCGGCATAAGCCTGAGCCACAGCAATGGAGGGCGACCGTGGAGGAGCAAGCGAGTCCCGCTCAACCAAGCGACTGTCCTCCTCAGCCAAGCGCTGCTCAATCTGTGGAGATAGCTTGATACCAGCCCCGGCCACGGCTCGCCAATCGTGCGCACCGTGCCCGGGCATTCCCGAGATGACGTTTGAACAGACATTGCCAGCCCCTGCGGGTTGGCACAGGACACAGGACACCCCATGGCCATCATCCGCCCGACTCTCGAACAAGTGCAGGATCTCGCCAGCCGCCTGCACATACAGCTGACACCCGAGCAAGCCAGCGAATACCTGGCGCTCATGCAATCCAGTTTCGATGCCTACGACCTCGTCGATGAGTTGCCTGATTTCATCCCTTCAGTGCGCTACGAGCGCAGTTCCGGTTATCGCCCTTCAAGCACGGAGAACCCGCTGAACGCTTGGTACTACAGAACTGAGGTGATGGGCGCCAGTTCGGGCAAGCTCGCTGGCAAGACGGTCGCGCTCAAAGACAATATCTCCCTGGCCGGTGTCCCGATGATGAACGGCGCCGCACCACTGGAGGGTTTCGTACCGTCGTTTGATGCCACCGTGGTGACGCGTCTGCTCGACGCTGGAGCAACCATCCTCGGCAAAGCCACCTGCGAACACTACTGCCTCTCCGGTGGTAGCCATACCTCGGACCCCGCGCCTGTGCACAACCCTTTTCGCCATGGTTTCACAACAGGCGGTTCGTCTTCTGGCAGCGCGGCGCTTGTGGCGACGGGCGCGGTCGACCTGGCTATCGGTGGCGACCAAGGCGGTTCCATCCGCATTCCTGCCGCATGGTGCGGCATTTATGGAATGAAACCTACCTGGGGTCTAGTGCCTTACACCGGGGTCATGGCGATCGAGTCCACCTTCGACCATGTCGGCCCCATGACGAACAACGTACGCGATAACGCGCTCATGCTCGAAGTGATGGCCGGCGCCGACGGGCTCGACCCTCGCCAGGCCGCCCCCAAGGTCGATGCCTATTGCGATTATCTGGAACGAGGCGTGGCCGGACTCCGGATCGGGATCCTTCAGGAAGGCTTCCAACTCGCCAACCAGGATCCACGTATCGCAGAAAAGGTCCGCAGCGCTATCGCCCGGCTCGAATCCTTGGGCGCGCGGGTCGAGGAGGTATCGGTTCCCGAACACAACCTGGCGGGATCGTTATGGAGCCCTATCGGCTGTGAAGGCCTGACCATGCAAATGATGCACGGCAATGGCGCGGGTTTTAACTGGAAGGGGCTGTACGACGTGGGCCTGTTGGACAAACAGGCCGGTTGGCGCGACCAGGCAAACGCATTGTCACCGTCCCTCAAGCTTTGCATGTTCGTGGGCCAGTTCGGTCTGGAGCGCTACAACGGTCGCTACTACGCCAAGGCCCAGAACATAGCGCGCTTTGCCCGAGACGCCTATGACCGGGCGCTGAACACCTATGACCTGCTCGTCATGCCGACTGTGCCAATCACCGCCCAGCCGCTCCCGGAACCGGGCTCTTCAATCACCGAGACCGTCACGCGTGCGTTGGAGATGCTTGGCAATACGGCCGCTCAGGACATTACAGGGCACCCCGCCATGTCGATCCCTTGCGGCCTGGTGGACGGACTGCCCGTGGGGCTGATGTTAGTCGCAAAACATTATGCCGAAGGCACCCTCTATCAGGCTGCAGCCGCATTCGAGGCCTCTGTCGATTGGCGGACGTTGTAGACCTGCGCATCGCATTGGCGAACGAACACCGGCAAGTAGCACTGAAAGTGAGTATCAACTTCAGAGGAGCCAAGACATGAGCCATACCCACGAACATCATCACGATCACGATCATGACCACACCGAGCCCCCCGAGGCCATCGCCTTGCGTGTCAAGGCACTCGAATCCCTGTTGATCGAAAAGGGCTTGGTCGACCCAGCCGCCATGGATGCTCTGGTGGACACTTACCAGCACAAGGTCGGCCCGCGCAACGGCGCCCAGGTGGTCGCCAAGGCCTGGTTCGATCCCGATTACAAGCATCGGTTGCTGGAAGATGCCACCGCGGCCATTGCCGAACTGGGTTTTTCCGGCGTGCAGGGCGAAGACATGGTCGTGGTGGAGAACACCGCGACCGTGCACAACGTGACGGTCTGCACGCTGTGCTCCTGCTACCCCTGGCCGACCTTGGGCCTGCCACCCGTCTGGTACAAATCCGCGCCCTATCGGTCACGGATCGTCATCGATCCGCGCAGCGTGCTGGCCGAATTCGGCTTGATCATTCCCGATGACAAGGAAGTCCGCGTCTGGGACAGCAGTGCTGAGTTGCGCTACCTGGTACTGCCGGAACGTCCGGCCGGTACTGACGGCTGGAGCGAGGAACGACTGATCGAGCTGGTGACGCGTGACGCCATGATCGGCACTGGCCTGCCGAAGACGCCGGGCGACGAAGCCTGAACCCGAGAAGGAGAAAACCATGAACGGTGTACACGACTTAGGCGGTATGCACGGTTTCGGCCCGGTGCTCACCGAAGAAAATGAACCCATCTTCCATCACGACTGGGAGCGCAGGGTCTTTCCGCTGTTCGCCTCGCTCTTCGTCGGCGGACACTTCAATGTCGACGAATTCCGACATTCCATTGAACGCATGGAACCGGCTGAATACTTGCAGTCCAGTTACTACGAGCATTGGCTGCATGCCTTCGAGAACCTGCTGCTGGAAAAAGGCGTGATCAGCACTGGCGAACTGCAGGGTACGGCCAAACCAACCCCATCGACACAGCCCATCACGGTTTTAACACCGGACATCGTCGAGGCCGTAGTGCTCGGCGGCGCCTCTTCCCGGGCAAAGGAACCCGTCTCTGGCCGCTTCCGGGTCGGTGACCGGGTGCGGACGAAGAACCTCAACCCAACCACCCACACCCGACTGCCCCGCTACGCGCGCGGCAAGGTCGGGACCATCGAGATTGCACACGGCGCGTTTGCCACCCCGGACACGATGGCCCACGGTCTCGGCGAACAACCCCAACAGGTCTATGCCGTTCGTTTCAGTGCGACAGAACTGTGGGGAGTGGCGCGACCGGACAGTGTTTGCATTGATCTGTGGGACAACTATCTGGAGGCCGTATGAGCGCCAGCATGCGTCACATCCCCCCAATAGCCGGCCTGTCTCTCGACGATGAAGGCCCGGTCTTCGACAAACCTTGGCAGGCCGAGGCTTTTTCCCTGCTGGTCCACCTGCACCAGATCGGTCTGTTCCCCTGGGAGGACTGGGTGCAGGTATTCAGCGACGAGATCAAGGCTGCCCCGGCGCAACCCGGAGAAAGCGTCAACGACACTTACTACCGGCAGTGGCTCACAGCGTTGGAAAGAATGGTCACCACACTCGGTTTAACGGGTATGGAAGACATCAGCCGGCGCACCGAGGAATGGCAGCAGGCTTACTTGAATACCCCCCACGGACAGCCGGTGACGCTGCTCAATGCGAGTTGCCCACCGGCCCATGGAAACGGCCACGAACACCTGCCGCGGCACGAGCCGGTGGCGATCAGCCGGGCCATAAGCTGAGGCCGGAGTCGTCCTGTTTTTTTACTTTCGAGGTCGCGTAGCGGCCAAGGGGCAATCGTCATGCATATCGAACCTAACCTGGTGGAAGCTGGAAAACTCTGGCTGAGCTACGTCACTGCCGCAGGTGCCGGCGCCTACACCCTCAAACTCGCAGCCCAAGCCATGGGCGAGCGTGGTGCCTTCTCGCTGCTGGCTCGCACTGTCACTGCCACGGCCCTGGTATTCAGCTTCTTCGAGCTACTACCGCATCATCCCGTCGGCGTCTCCGAGGTCCATCTCATCCTGGGGTCAACCCTGTTTCTGCTGCTCGGTGCCGCACCTGCGGCAGTGGGTCTGGCCCTGGGACTGTTGATCCAGGGTCTGTTCTTCGCGCCATTCGACCTGCCGCAATACGGCATGAACGTCACCACCCTTCTGGTACCGCTGTTCGCAGTTACCGCCCTGGCGAAACGCATCATCGCGCCAAACACACCGTATGTGGAGCTGAGCTACAGACAAGCGCTGGGGCTGTCGACCGCCTTCCAGGGGGGCATTGTCGCCTGGGTTGCCTTCTGGGCCTTCTACGGACGAGGCTTCACAGCAGAAAACGCCCTGTCAATTCTGACCTTCGGCAGTGCCTACATGAGCGTCGTCATCCTCGAACCGCTGTTGGACCTGGCCGTGCTGGCCGGTGCCAAGGCCACACATCGCCTGCGTGGTAGCACGCTGCTCGAGCGCCGTCTGTACCAGGCCGCCTGAGTCGACAGACTCCAGTCCAGGCCAGACTGTCCCCGGGCGTTCGAAAACCGTAATGCTCGGGGGCATCAAGAGCGAGAACCGTCCCGAAACCTCGTGAGCGAACCAGAGGTGTTTGATGTTTTTCAGAAATAGCACCCGCAAGGAATTGAAGCTGCTCGGCGACCGGCTGGAACAGCCCGACGGCGAGGGAGTATCGATAGCGGCGAAGGATTCGTCCCTGCGACGGGTACTGGCGGGCATCGAACGCCTGCTCGCCGATCGCACGGCGCTCCGGGCCAGCGTGGTCGACCTTAATACTGAACTGCAACGCCTCAGGCTTCAGTTGGGTGAATACGAAACGCGGTTGCATGATCAAGAACAACTTTGGCAATTGGCGGCAAGCGGGTCGGAAGATCTGCTCTGGAAATTGCAGCTCGATGGCAGCCTGCAGCCCGCACGTGATGCAGTACTGCAATGGTTCGGCAACCTGCCCACCCAAACGGATCTCCCGGTCTATCTAGGCTCCTGGAACGATTGCCTTCACCCTGACGACCGCCAGGCCAACCTGGATGCCCTGGCTCATCACCTTGCCGATCGCAGCGGACATGCGCCCTACCAGGTGGAGGTGCGCCTCGCGAGCCACTCGGGAGAATACCGCTGGGTCCAGATCTGCGGTGAAACGCTCCGTGACGAACGGGGGCTGCCACAGATCAGCGTCGGTATGCTGCGCGACATCCACAAACAGCGCTTGCGAGACGAAGAATTCGCGATGCTCTCGGCCCGCTTCGATATTTCCCGCGAATGCATCCAGGACGCACTCTGGGATATCAATATCATCGCAGGCGACCCAGCCAATCCCCATAACGTCATCTGGTTCTCGTCACAGATGCGTCGCATGCTCGGCTACGAAACCATCGAAGAGTTTCCCAATGTGTTCGAAAGCTGGTTGTCCCGCCTGCATCCCGAAGACAGCCAGCGTGCCGTGCAAGCGTTTGTCGACCATGTCGCCGACCGCTCCGGCCAAACACCCTTCGATGTGACCTACCGCCTCAAGCACCGCAACGACGAGTACCGTTGGTTCAGAGGCAGAGGTCAGACCCAGCGAAGCAACGACGGCACGCCCTTACGTACAGTGGGGGCGATCACCGACGTGCACTCCCATCGCGAGGAAAGCCAGTTGCGCCAGACTCAGGAACGTCAGCATCAAGCCATGCAGGAAAACCTCGCCAAGCTGACGCAGATAGTCGCCGCCATCCAAAGCATCGCCAAACAGACCAATCTACTGGCCCTGAATGCGGCCATAGAGGCGGCCAGAGCCGGTGAGGCCGGAAGGGGTTTCGCAGTGGTCGCCGACGAGGTCCGCAAGCTGGCTACCCGGACCAGCCAGGCCACCCAACAGGCGGCCGACATGATCGAGAGGTACTGAGTTCAAGCGAGGCATCCATGCTACTCGCCCCGACTTCTCGTGCAAAACCCAGGCAGTGGCGCTCCTGGGTTTTCGCGAGTGAACTCGAACCTACAGTGGGGTGCTGTAGGATTTGCCTGTCACACTTTGTCCAATCTTCACCAGTGCAGATGATTACGATTCTCTTTTAAGTTGAATTGTAAAGGACACCTCATGCACTCCCCTCTCCGTTTTCCAGCATTGTCCCCGTGGACGCGTTTCGCCCTGGCCGCCAGTGCAGCCGGCGCGCTGTGCACGTCCGCCCAGGCTGCTGAACCGCAGGCCTTGACCCTTGATGATGTGGTCGTGACCGCCTCCGGCTACGAGCAACGCATTGAGGATGCGCCGGCCTCTGTCACGGTGATTGATGGGGAGACGCTACGCCGCAAGTCGTATCGCGATCTGGGCGACGCGGTGCGGGATGTTGAGGGGGTGACGGTCAACGGCGGGGCCAATGAGACGGACATCTCCATTCGCGGCATGCCGGCCGATTACACGCTGATTCTGGTCGATGGCAAGCGCCAGAGTGCCCGGGAATCGCGGGTCAACGGTAACAGCGGTTACGAGCAGAGTTTCGTGCCGCCGGCGGCGGCCATCGAGCGTATCGAAGTGGTGCGTGGGCCGATGTCGTCGCTGTACGGCTCGGACGCCATTGGCGGGGTGATCAACGTGATTACCCGCAAGGTTTCGCCGCAGTGGGGCGGCTCGGTGTCCTACGATTATTCCGCGCGCCAGCACAGCGATCAAGGCAACGCCCGTCAGACGCAGTTCTACCTCAATGGTCCGTTGCACGAAGATTTTCTCGGCTTGCAGGTCTGGGGCCGTTACCTGGATCGTCAGGCCGATGACGACATCGAGCAAACCAACGGTTTCAGCCAGGCCGATCACCGCGACCTGACCGCACGCCTGGCCTTCACCCCGACCGTCGACCACGACATTCTGCTGGAGGCTGGCGCCACGCGCTTGAAGAACGGCGACGGCATCAGTGCCAATTGGGCCACCCGCGAGCAGGAGAACAATCGCGATCACTGGTCGCTGTCGCATCAGGGCCGTTGGGGTTGGGCCACGTCGGATATCGCCTTGTCCCAGGAAACCTCCAGCCGCGAAGGCAAGGCCACGCCGGCGCAAACCGATATTTACGGGCGCAAACCGGAGGTCAAGAACACCGTGTTCGACGCCAAACTGGTGGTGCCCACCACGCACAATGTCAGTACCGTGGGCATGCAATGGAATGAAAGCGAATTGACCGACTGGAACCAGGGTCTGGGCGATCGCGTCGATTACGAGTTTTCGGTGCTGCAAAAAGCCGTGTTCGCCGAAAACGAATGGTCGGTGACCGACAGCTTCGCACTGACCACCGGCCTGCGCCTGGACGACCACGAACAATATGGCACCCACGCCAGTCCGCGGATCTACGGGGTGTGGCGCGCCACCGATAACTGGACGCTCAAGGGCGGCATCGCCCGCGGTTTCAAGGCACCCGAATTGCGCGCGGTGGTCAAGGATTACGCCTACCTGCGACGCAACCGTTTCGTGATGCTCGGCAACCCCGACCTGAAACCGGAAACCAGCACCAACTACGAGTTCTCGGCGTTGTGGTCCAACCGCGATGATCTGTCGGCGGGCGCGACGGTGTTCTACAACGACTTCCAGGACAAGTTGTCGACGGTCACCACCGACGAGCGCTGGAACGGTTACATCGTCATGGATCGGGTCAACATCGATAAGGCCGTGATCCAGGGTGTGGAGCTGACCGGGCAATGGGATATCAACGCCAGTGTGTTGCTCAAGGCCAATTACACCTACACCGACTCGGAACAGAAAAGCGGCGCCAATGCCGGCGCACCACTGGCGCTGACGCCCAAGCAAAAAGCCAACCTGCGCGGCGAGTGGGCGATCAATAATCGCGCGCAAGCGTGGGCGTCGGTCAGCTACTACGGAGAAGAAACCGGCAACACCATTACCGATGAAAGTGCACCAGGCTACACCACCGCCGATCTGGGCGGCTCTTATGAGCTCACCGATTCGATCACGTTGAACAGTTCGCTGAACAACATCACCGACAAGCGCCTGGACGATGAAACCTACGGCACGGTGAACTACGGTCGCACGTTGTGGATGGGCGCTACGTTGAACTTCTGAGCAGCGCGGCCGGCAGCCTGACCACGGCGCACAATCCGGCGGACGGGCGGTTTTCCAGCAGCAGTTCGCCACCGTGTGCCTGCACGCAGGCGCGGGCGATGGCCAGGCCCAGGCCGACACCGCCCTTGTGCCCATCGGCCGTTCCACCGGCGAACTGCACGAACGGCTCGAACACCCTGCTCAACCAGGCATCGGGAAGTCCTGCACCGTGGTCGAGGATGTCCAGGCGGACGGTGCCGGCGTCTTCGCGAGACAGGCTCAGCGTGGCGTCCCCGGCATGACGCAGGGCGTTGTCGATCAGGTTGGTCAGGGCCCGTTTCAGCGCCAGGGGCCGGCACGTCAGCATGATCGGCGGCGCTCCGTGCCAGGTTACAGGCTGGTTCAGCAGTTGGTAACGTTTGGCCAGATCATCCAGCAACCCGTTCAACGAAATGGTCAGCGTCGGCTCCTGCACAGCGTCTTCGCGGACGAAGTTGAGGGTTTCGCGCACCATCAGACTCAACTCTTCGAGACTTTCCAGCATGTCCTCGCGAGCATCGCCCTCCTCCAGCAGTTCCACTTGCAGGCGCAGTTCGGTGATTGGCGTATTGAGGTCATGGCTGATCGCGGCGAGCATGCGTGTGCGGCCCTCGACATGGCGGGCGATGCTGGCCTGCATGTGGTTGAACGCCGCCGTCAGGTCCCGTGCCTCCTGCGGCCCCGTCAGCGGCAACGGGGCAATCCACTCGCCGCGACTGACGCGCTCGGACGCCTGCACGAGGGTTTTCACAGGCTGCACCACGCGACTGATACAGAACATGACGATCAACAGTACCGGAATGATCGTCACCGGCAGGCTATACGTCAGGACTTTGCGCCACTCGTAAGCCCCGACCGGGTGCTGCAACGCGTTGAGGTAGCGGCCATCGGGCAGCTCGATGCTGCTGCGCAAACGCAACGGAGCCCAGCCAGCTGGGCTGAAGACCTGGTCCCGGGCATGACCGCCGGTGACCCGCTCCAGTTGCATGACCACGGCAAGGTCTGGCGCCAGTTGCAGGCGCTCGCGCAGCACATTGGCCAGGCGTTGTTCTTCGGCGCGCATGTCGAAGGGCTCGACGTCGGCGCGCCGATCAATCCAGAAATGTGCATCCGGGGTGATCATCGACGCCAGCAGCCGGGCGCCAACCTGGTTGGGTGCCTCGAGAGCCGCATGGTGCGCGGTGACCAGACGTTCCAGGCTCATGGTCCGCGACAGCGGATGGATCAACGCCCCGGTGCGCTGCAGAACCAGCATGGCAATTGCATTGGAAGCGAGCAACGCAAGTAACAGCAGCACACTGAGTTGATGAACCATCTTGCGCGGCCACAAGGCACGCAGGCGATTCATGGCGCCTGCAGCACGACATCGGACGCCAGCAGATAGCCGCCACCCCAGATGGTGCGCAGCAATTCCGGTTCCCCCGGTTTATGGGCCAACTTGCGACGCAGACGACTGACCTGACGGTCGATGGCGCGGTCTGTCACGTCTCTGTCGGTTGCGGTGGTCAAATCAATCAAGCGCTCGCGGGGCAGCAGCGTGTTGGGATGGTTGAGAAACACTTGCAGCAGCTTGCTTTCGACGGTGCTGAGCAGAATCGGCGGCTCTTGATCACGCGCCAGCGTGGCGTGACGGGCATCGTAACGCCAGTCGGCAAACAGGTAGCAGGGACTCATGTTCACGGCGACAGGGTCGGACGCCGGTATTGCCTGTTTCGCGCCGGTCGGGCGGCGTCGACGCAGCACGCTGTTGATCCGCGCCACCAGTTCCCGGGGCTCGAACGGTTTGGTGACGTAGTCGTCCGCGCCCAGATCAAGACCGCGAACCCGATCGGCGCAGGTGTCGCGCGCCGTCAGCAGAATCACCGGCGTATCGCTTCGCCGATAAAGACGACTGCACAACTCGAAACCATCGCCATCGGGCAGCGACACGTCGAGGATGATCACCTCAAAGCTGTGCTGCTTGAGCAACTGCCACATGCCCGCCGCATCCGCCGCCGTGCGCACCTCGAACGTGTGGCGACGCAGAAACGTCGCCAGCGGATCGCGGATCTTGCGGCTGTCATCGACGATGAGCACGCTGGGGGCTTTGCTGGAAGGAACTGGGGGCATCGCGGCGCAGGACTACCAAAGGGAAACAGGTAGCGATGATACTACGAACGCTTCTCAGTTGTATTGTTTGGGCCAGGGGCTGATCCCTTGCCTGCGAAGGCGTCAGTGACATCATTATCCAATCCAATCCAATCCAACCCAACCCAACCCAACCCAACCCAACCCAACCAAACCCAACCAAACCGACGCCGATGGTTGTGGCTCCAGTGACTTTCTTCGCTCAGCCCGCGGAGTTTAAGCTGGCGGAGTGATTCGGTCAGCCGCGCAAACTACAGTTTATAGTTCAATGTCATCAGTGCATTACGCGGCGCTCCATAACTGACAGTATCGAAATCGCCTTTCTGGGTTGCATATTTTTTATCAAACACATTGTTGACATTGATTGATAGGTCCATGTTCCTTGATAACTCATAACGCGCCATCAGTGACGTCAGCGCATAGGGGTCTTGTTCCGCTACCCTCGTGCTCGTACTGCTGCTCAAGAAGCGGCTTTGCCATCTGACGCCTCCACCCAAAGTCAACTTTTCCAACATGCCGGGCAACTTGTACGTAGTAAACATCTGAGCGGTTGTGCGCGGTACCTGTGCGTTCAGCCTGGCGTCATTGCCATCCTTGGCTGTGAAAGCGGCGATGCCAGCGTAGATGTTCCAATTGGGAGCCACTTCACCCTGCAGGTCAAACTCGACCCCGCGGGATTTAGTACCATCAACACCTTTGTAAGCTTGCGCACCGCCTGGCGTAAGAAGACTGCCATCCGGTTGTGCAGCGTTGTCCAGTTCAGTGTCAAACAATGCGACAGACGCATTCAATCGCCCCTCCAGGTATTCAGCCTTGAGGCCAATCTCTTTCGTCTTGCCTTCAGTCGGCGTGAGGACATTGCCACTGCTGTCTCGGAACGATGTTTGCGGATTAAATACACCGGTATAACTGATATAAACGGAGTACGTACTATCAATGTCGTATATCAGACCTGCATAGGGCGTGAACTCATTACTCTTTTTATAATTGAACGGCGTCCCACCTGCAGTCTCGTCGATCTCGTAGCGACTGAACCGCCCTCCGACAATCAATTTCAACGGGTCGGCCAATGAGAATCTCGCTGTACTATAGAAGCCGCGCTGTTTAACCTCGGTATCGGTCGGCATAGACGCCATTGCATCAAAGTCTGGCTTGGGGAAATGATTATTCCAATTGTAGATATTGCCGGGTGTGAACCCTACAAAAAAGGGGCTGATATCGTCTTTATTCGAGGTATACCGAGAACTCATAGCGCCCACTACCAGGTCGTGTTGGCGCCCCATTAAATCGAAGGGACCGCTCGCCATCACATCAAAGGTGTTTTGACGGCTTTTCCCTTTGCCGGCCAACGCAACCGGATAAGCACCATTAGGAAAAACGCCTAAGCCCGTCTCCTGGTCGGGTGTACCAAACCCGCCCAATAACTGGGAGTCATACTTAGTGCGGTACTGGTTCACCACACCGCGGACTTTCCAACCGTTATCGAACCGGTGTTCAAGTTCGGCAAAAGCAGTCTGTCGAGTGCTGTCCCAGCGATTCCAGTCCGCGGCCAGGGATTTGGAGCGCGACCATTCTGCCTCTGAGCCGTTGCTGAACCATAGAGGAACACCGCCCCATGTCGGTCGCTCAGGGGAACTGTTCTGATAGTCATACCCAATATCCAAAGTGGTGTCTTCGGTGAGATCTGCCTCAATGACCCCATAGAACGCTTGCTTTTGTGTTTGGTAACCATCGATGTAGGAGTGACCATCGTTATTGACCCCTACCATACGTGCTCGGATACGACCGTCGGTTGTCAACGGTACGGAAACATCCCCCATCTCTCGAAAACTGTCCCAGGACCCCGCACTGATAGAGGTGGAAGCCGAGAACTCTGGCGTTGGTCTTTTGCGCACCAGGTTGACCGCAGCCGACGGATTGCCCGTACCGGTAAGCAGCCCGTTAGCCCCGCGCACAATTTCGACACGGTCGTAAAATGCCGTTTCCAGGTCGCTGATGCCGCTGCCGTTTATGACATCACCGATGACGGCGGGTATGCCGTCATACTGAATGTTGTCGATCAGAAAGCCTCGGGAATAGAAACTCGTGCGTTGGCTATCTGATTGGTAAGACGAGATGCCAGTCGTGCTCTCCAGTACCCCCTGAACTGAATCCAGCTTTTGATCGTCCATGCGCTGACGCGTTACCACGGAAATTGATTGCGGCGTCTCCCGCAACGTCAGCGGCAAGCGAGTCGCGGCCGTGGTCTGGCCGGTGGTGTAAAGCCCCGTCCCTTCCGTCGTGGTGGTATCGAGTGTCCTCGTCCCGCTTATCGTCACCGATGGGAGAATCATCACGCCTTGAGACTGAGTGCTCTCATCGGCTTCGACAGGGTCCTGCGCCATTACACAACTCGAACTACCTAAAAACACCAACAGCGCTGCAGTCGCCGGGTTTGTCAGCAAACGCTCAGGCACGCAAGGGCGCCGCTCACCGCAGTAAGTCAACGAACTCCACATCAGCCATTCCTTATCAAGAAAAAACAGACAGCGGCCGACCGTCGAGAGACGGGTTTGAGAAAGGGCCGATAACTCAACCGGCACCAGGCCGGAGAACAGAAGTGACAAATCAATCCCAAGTGAAACTGATTTGCATTCGTTGTCGCGCAATCTAGCAACAAGCCGCCGTTGCCAGATATCGAAGGATGGCCAGATTATTTTCCAGTTCAGCCAATGTCAGCGATTGGTCGTTTTCCATCCGCCATGAGGATTGGTCAGTTTCGGATAGATCGCCTACGAGCCATTACACGTCGTCAGGAAACAGGATCGACGGCACGGGCAATGACTCACGTGCGATAAGAGCGCTGGCTGAGCGGGCGGAGAGATATTGCACAGGCGGTTTGCCTACGGTTTTGCGGAACATCGTGATGAAGCCACTGGGGCCCTCATAACCAAGCTCCAATGCAACCGATTGGACGCTTTCGCCCTTGGTCATGCGTTGCAGTGACACAATTACATGCAATTGCCGACGCCAACGTCCAAAACTCATCCCTATTTCCTGCAGCAAAAGCCGACTCATGCTGCGCTCACTCATGCCAATGCGAGTAGCCCACTCGCGCACCGAAACCTTAAGCGCGGGGTCGGCCAAGAGCATTTCAGCGAGCCTGCGCAGACGCGTATCGCGAGGCATCGGCAAATGCAGGTCCTCCACGGGGGCTGCCGACAATTCGTCCAATAACGTTGCGATCAGGCGGTCTTCGCGCGGGACATTGACAGTGTCTCCCGAGAACCCCGCCGCCTTCAGTAGCAACTCACGCAACAGCGGTGATACGCCAATCGTGCAGCAGCTTTGCGGAAGATCCGGGGCGGCATCTGGTTCAACAAACAGGCAATAACATTCTGTTTCTCCTGAACCACGTGTCGCATGTGACAAACCACCGGGTATCCATACGGCACATTGTGGTGGAACGATCCAGACGCCATCTTCTATTTCACAATTGAGGATGCCGCGCACGGAATAAAGCAGTTGCGCCTTACGATGTTGATGGCTGGCTTGCTCCCAATCCTTGCTCACCATCGAAGCGCTGAGGGCAACGACGGGCCGCGAAATGCTATCGACGTCCCATACGGCAACCCTGTCTTTTTTAGCAGTGTTCGCCATAGCAGATGTGCGCCCCACGCTAAGCCCTCAAAAAATAAAAATGGCTGCTTTGAACAATATTGTGGCCAGCCTGTGCAATTAAGCCGGATCGCTTGCAGAGTATCCTGAAACCGCAGGACATCACAGAGGTTTGGCAACGTGTCGAAGGACTATAGAAATGCGTATAGACGCCACACAATTTCCGTTCGTTTGGCTGCAAAAAACCACACCGGGCCATAGCCAGGATGAGTCACTTGCCGAGTTCGAAGCCGTGCTTGCTCGCAATGAGCCCTTCGTATTGATCAGCAATGAAGGTCTGGACAAGGAGCAACCGGAACACTCGCCAGTGGAACTGAAACAAATAACCCTATGGATGAAGCGCCACAAAAGCGAACTCAAGCGTTATGTCAAAGCCTCGATTCATATCGAATCAAGTCTCGCCAAACGGCTGGCAGGCAAAGCGTTCGCAATCATGTATGAAAAGTTTTGGGGTTATCCCATGCTCATCGCAACCACTGAAGATGAAGCCTTGGCGCTGGCGCGGAAGTTATTGCAAGCAAAGGAAAAGTAGCGGCGCCCCTGAACGCCGCTACTCATCAAGGGGGAGAACCCGTGATGTTTTATAGCAGCGAGATGGGGTAATTGATGAAAATCCGGTTTTCATCAAACTCATTAGTGCTGAAGTCCCGACGCATTGACGCATTGCGCCATTTCACGTTGAGGTTTTTCAGCGCGCCGCTCTGCACGGTATAGGCCAGCTCGGTTTCGCGGCCCCACTCCTTGCCGTCGTCGACCGTGGCGGTGTGCACGTTGTCACCGCTGATGTAGCGGTTCATCAGGGTCAGGCCCGGCACGCCGACCGCGGCGAAGTTGAAGTCGTGGCGCAGTTGCCAGGATTTTTCCTTGGCGTTGTCATAGCTGGAGTTGTAGCTGTCGTTGGCCAGGGTGCCGCCACTGGTGCCGTTGACGCGCATCCAGGCATCGTCGCCGCCGACTTTCTGCAGGCCGACGTAGAAGGTGTTGCCGCCGTACTTGGCCGAGAGCATGGCGAACGCGGTTTTGTTGTCCAGGTCGCCGGCCAGGGCGCTGCCGTCTTCCTTGCCGATGAAGTAGCCGAGGTTGGCGCCCAGGGTCCAGTCGCCGATGGGCTGGCTGTGGGTCAGGTTGAAATATTGCTGCTGGTAGATGTCGGACAGTTCCGCGTACCACACGCCGACCTGGGTGCGTTTTTCGTTGAAGGTGTATTCGCCACCGCCGAAGTTGAAACGATCGGAGGTGAACGCACCGCGGCCGTTCATGGACATGTCTTCCATGCTCGCGTCGTTGCGCGGGCTGTTGCCACGGAACTGGCCGCCGTAGAGGCTCAGGCCGTTGATTTCGGTGGAGGTCACCTGGCCGCCACGGAAGGTTTGCGGCAGGGAGCGGCCGTCGTCGGAGCGCAGGATCGGCAGCACCGGCATCCACTCGCCGACCTTCAACTCGGTTTTCGACACCTTGGCCTTCAGGGCTACGCCCAGGCGCCCAAAGTCATCGGCCGGGCGACCGTCGTCATGCACCGGCAGCAATTGCGTACCCGCCGTGCCACGGCCGCCGTCGAGCTTGACCGAGTACAGGCCCAGCACGTCCACGCCGAAACCGACCGTGCCCTGGGTGAAGCCGGACTTCGCGTCGAGGATGAAGTTCTGGGTCCATTCCTCGGCCTTGCCCTGGGCGTTGTTCGGGTTGGTGAAGTTACGATTGATGTAAGCGTTGCGCAAATTGAGGGTGGCCGTAGCGCCATCGACAAAACCGCTATTTTGATCGGCTTGAACAACAGCTGACGAACCTGCGCAAAACGCAAGAGTCAGGCTGATAAGCGATTGATGTGCAGGCACGCTGCGGACAGTAACCGGGTAGCGCATGATGTTTCCTCACAATGAATTATTATTGTTTTTGTTGCGATTTTTAGCTCGTGACAACGCATGCACAGACAGCCCGAAGAGCTAACTTCCGAGCGACCGAAGGAACTCCTTATCCAGCCCGTTATTGAGCAACTTGATAATTGTTTAATATCGCCTTAAGCAAAACCCGAGCGTGCACAGACGCGAGCTAAACTCAATGCCTGTATGGGCACGCTCGTGGGGAATTGCGTGAGAACAACAAGTGAAAGTTAAAGCGTACTCGAACGCTCGGCGATCAACCCGCACTCCCCGGCGTTTTGCAACGTGTGTATTCCAATTGATAGAGCGTGGTTTCCGGTCCCGTCGATTGCCGCTCCAGCAGCCGTTGCAGCTCGGCCACAAAAGACTCGCCGGCGACGCGAACGTAGTCGGGGGCGCAACCTTCGATCATGACGATCCAGGCCGGTATCTGGGTGCCTTCGGCACGGGCCTTTTTCTCTGCGGTTTCAACTTTGCTAACGGCCTCATCCGCCACACACAAATGCACGCCCGTAATACCCTGTTTATCCGCCAGGGGAGGCAGCACGCGTTGACGTAATGCGTCTGACACCGATTTATGCAGCCCTTCGACAACATCGAAACGGACCGTTAACAGATACGCGCCCTGCCCCACACCGCTGGTGTAAGTGACTTCGCAAATGGATCGCGCTACATTGCGATAAGACTTCACAGACTGCTGGGTCCATGCCGTCGGACTGTTGAGGCGCGATAAGTAATCCTGCCCTCCCAACACCTGCACAGAATCAGCCTCATAAAGGTTGAAATAAGTCGGCCCGGCATCCAAGGCGATGTACCGGCGTCCCCGCAAAAAGCCCGGAATTCCAGCCCGCTCAGGCATGTGCTCACGGTTATGCCACTCATAGAACTCGTCCCGCGCTTCGGGCAAAAGATCATGCCAGATCGCGACTACACCTGTTCCTGCAAAGCTCATAGCGTTTTTCCTTTAGCGATAGTCAGTCAACATTGGGATGGCGCCCGGCGACCCATGCAGCCCCCATTTCAGCAACGTAAGGAACCACGGTCTGAAATTGTTCACCCAGCCCTTGGCCACCGACACGCATGGTGTCACCCGCCTTGAGGAATACCGGTGGCTTCTGCCCGAGCCCCACACCTGGTGGCGTACCGGTAATGATGACGTCACCCGGCAGTAGCGGCATGAAGCGACTGAGGTACGCGACAATATGGGCAACGCTGAAGATCATCGTACGGGTATTGCCGGTCTGGAGACGTTTGCCATTCACGTCGAGCCAGAGGTCAAGTGCCTGCGGATCGGCAATTTCGTCACGGGTGACCAGCCAAGGTCCCAGAGGAGCGAAAGAAAAGCCGCTTTTGCCCTTGGTCCACTGGCCTTCGTACTCAAGCTGATAAGCCCGCTCGGAAACATCATTGGCCAGGCAATAACCGGCAACGTGATCCAATGCCCGCGCCTCATCGATCTGCCAGGCAGGCGTACCAATGACGATGGCCAGTTCGACTTCCCAATCCAGCTTCTGAGCGCCCGTCGGCAAGATGACCGGGTCATTGGGGCCGCTGATGGACGCGGTGTGTTTGTTGAAGACCACCGGTTGGCTCGGGATTGGTGTATTCGTTTCAGCCGCGTGATCGGAGTAGTTCAGACCGATGCAAATCAGGTTCGGTACGCTGCCTACGCATGGACCAAGACGTGTGCCTGGCGCCACCACGGGCAGCTTTTCAACGTCAACCGCGCGCAACTTTTCAAGCACCGACGGGCTCAGGGCCGCCGCATCGATGTCATCGACAATGCCCGAGAGGTCCCGAACGATCCCTTGCGAATCCAAGATTCCCGGTTGTTCCTGCCCCGGTAAACCAAAACGAACTAAGCGCATTTGTTACTCCTCCAGCGTTGAGAAATGGACAGACAATGAGCCTGCTTCGCCGAACTGAACATGCAGTGGCTGGTTAACGGGCACATCGAGAACACCTGCATAGGAGCCGGTGATAATCACCTGCCCTGCTTGCAGCCCTATCCCTTGTGTAGACAGAAAATTGGCCAGCCAGACGATCGGCAACAACGGATCCCCGTCCGGATGGCGGCCCTTGATTTTCAGGGGCTCCGACGTTGCATCGCTCAGGGTGATAGCCAGTTCAGAGGGCATGCTGGCAGGGTTCGACAGCTTGATTGGCGCCCCAAGTACCAGACCATGATTGAATAGACCATCCGCGAGCAATTGCTCGAACGGCAGTGTGTGGGGATCGGTATAACGGCAGTCGATCACTTCCAATGCCAAGCGCACGTCGCTGATCGCAGCAGCGATCTGTTCAGCGGTATAAGGCTCGACACGTACCGGCAAATCATGGGCCAGGACGCAGGCCAGTTCGGGCTCGATGCGCGCCTTATCGGCGTCAGCGGCCAGCCGGTAACGTTCGCCTTCTACAATGCTGTCGCTGTAGATCGGGGCTACGATCCACTTGCCAGCCGGCGGTAACGCACACTTCCAGCCCCCGACGGTTTTTCCAGCCAATGGGCCCACGCGTTGCTGAATGGCAAAACCTTCTGCGAGGCTGCCTGGCAGGTTCTGGTCAGGCAAGGATGCCAGCCGGCCCCCCTCCAGCCGTGCACGGACCAGAGCGGCAGCGGCGACTTCCAGCCCCGATCCTGCCTTGGCCCATGCAGGTGCGAGTTGGCTCATACGTTCTCCGAATGAACATTGTTCTGGCGCGGCCAAACCGTACCCAGCTTGTTGGCGGCCTCTTCCAGCAGGGCATGCAATTCGTCATAACGCTCGGGCTGCATACGCAACACCGGACCGGCGATACTCATCGTGCCGACCACAGTGCCGGATGGAACCAGCTTGACCGGTACGGCAATCGCCCAGACACCCGCCTCGGCTTCTTCAATGACCAAGCCATACCCGCGCTTTCGGGTCACTGCCAACTCGCCCAACAAGCCTTCGATGCTGTTGATCGCCTTCGGCCCGTGCCCCATCCCCGCGTCAGCTTTCCCCAGCCCGCTACGCAACGCATGCTCAATGGCCAGCTCATCGGACATTGTTGCCAGCCAGGCTTTGCCATTGGCGGTTGCATAGAGATTGATCGGTTTATCCATGGCCGGCGAATACATAAGCCCTGGCGCGGCGCCTTGGGCCGAAGACAACCAGGACAAGGTGCCCTCGTTGACCACCGTCAGCCGCACCAACTCATGACATTGAACAGCCACTTGCTCGATGATCGGCTGGACCAATTCAGGCAAGCCAATGCCATGTAAATAACGCTGCCCCAACAGTGCCAGCTTCAGTGTCAAGCGGTACTGCGACGTGGCTTCATCCTGCTCCGCCCAACCTTGCTCGACTAATTGAGCAAGCACTCGATGGGCGGGCCCCTTCTCCAAGCCCAGCTCGGCTGCAATATCGGACATCCGCATCCAGCGAGCCTCGCGAGCCAGCAGTTCAATCGCCTCCAGGCAACGGTCAACAGCACCTTTAACGACTCTCATATTTTTCTCGACTTATCTTTGACAATGAGGTGGATTCGAGCAACATTGTTCGTACTGGAACCGTGTTCCAATAATATGCAGGCGTCCCCGGATAAGTCAAACCCGCTTGCACCGGGTTGACCTGATCGAGACAGAGCGGGCCACGCAGCCGGGTCTCCGGGACGTGGGACGCCTGACAGAGATAAAAACCGAACGCTTCGGCGTCCGGCTCTTATCCATAGACAAGCGCCTGTGCATGTTCAATCTTTGCGGAAGAACGCCCAATGCCTCTCACCACCCTGCCTTATCTACAGAAGTCCGCGGGCAGCAAGATTGTGCATCATTGCCCGCAAGCCGAAAGTCCAGGGCGCAGCCTCATGGCTGTAGGTGACGGTGTTGCGCAGTGTGCCCAGCAACGGACTCCCGATGCTGACCTCATCACCCTGCTTATGAGTAAAGCCGCTTCCAGGCTCCTCGCGATCCTGGGTAGGCGCAAACAATGTCCCGAGAAAAAGCATGAAGCCATCCGGGTACTGGTGATCACCGCCGACCGTCTGGGCCACGAGATCCAACGGGTCACGGCTGATCAGGGCCATGGAACTGCTGCCTTCCAGCGTAAAGCCGTCGTCGCCCCGGACTTGCAAATCCACGACACAGTTGCGCACGTCATCGAGCGTAAACGCTTCATCGAACAGACGAATGAACGGGCCGATCGCACAGGACGCATTGTTGTCCTTGGCCTTGCTCAACAGCAGTGCGCTGCGGCCTTCGAAATCACGCAAATTGACGTCATTGCCCAAGGTGACGCCATGCACTTGGCCTCGACTGTTCACCGCCAGCACAATTTCCGGTTCCGGGTTGTTCCATTCAGACTTGCGATGAATGCCGATTTCGCTGCCACTGCCCACCGCGGCCAGAACCGGTGCCTTCGTGAAAATCTCCGCATCCGGGCCGATACCGACCTCCAGGTATTGCGACCACATACCCTGCTTGATCAGCACAGCTTTAAGACGCATCGCTTCTGGCGAACCCGGCTTGATTGCCCGCAGGTTATCGCCGATGGCTTCTTGCACCAGACGGCGGACACTTTCGGCTTTGGCGGCATCGCCTCGGGCCTGCTCCTCGATGACCCGCTCGATCATGCTGGATGCGAACGTCACCCCCGCCGCCTTGATGACTTGCAGATCTGCTGGAGGCAGCAGCGATGCCTTGCCGGGATCGGCATGGCTGCCGGTGTTCCCAAGCAATTGCTCGACGGTCCCGATGTACCTGCCTGGCGCCTGACGAACAAGCAACAACGGCGAGGTGTGTTCCAGCAGTTCGCTGATTGTCGAAAAGGTTTCAGAAAGATCGAACACACCTTCATCGCGCAGCACCACCGGCGAGGGGCCGGCAATCGCCCCCGGGATCCAGGCACGGCCGATCAGCGTTCCGGCCAGGCCATCCACTGGCAGGGTGTTTTCGCGCGTCAGTTTCAAATTCGCCATGGAGCTTCCAGATCAGTTGGCCATCAGAGCCGTAAAACTAATGGACTGCCCCCGTAAATCCCAATGAAAGAATCTCACTCATCAATGCTGTTTCGTTATCGACAGACAAGGCCTTATCCGATGGAAAATGATCAAATTACTTTTGCCAGTGTCTCCCGATGGCTGAAGATCAAACATTTGGTACTGGTCAATAGCTTGGCCAAGACCCGCAACATGCACACAACCGCCGAACACATGAATGTCACGCAGCCGGCCATCAGTAAATTGCTGCGCGATCTGGAAGTTCTCCTCGGTTTTCCGCTGTTTGAGCGTCAAACGCGCAGCCTGGTTCTTACCGAACTAGGGGAATTCGTAGCCCGTTTTGCGCGTATTACCTTGGAAGACACGGAGTCGTTCGTCGACCAAGTCAACAAACTGCGAAAAGGCGGGCATGGTCATTTAAAAGTCGGCACCATTTTCGCCGCGACGTCAGTGGTGCTGCCTGAAGCCATTGCCAGCATAAAACGGGAGCGCCCCCTCCTTTCTATCGAGGTGATCGAACAAACCAGCAACCATCTGCTGGAAATGCTCGAACAAAAGAAACTCGATTTGATCATCGCGCGCTTCACGGATGAAGATTGTCAGCCGTTCGAATTTACGTCGCTGGGCCCCGAACCCTTTTGTCTTGTCGTGAACAGCACACACCCTCTGTGCGATCTTGAGGAGGTCCCCACTGAAGCACTCAGTGAATGGCCATGGGTCATGTATCCCTTCAATACGCCGATCCGACAACGCATGGAGCGCGCTTTCAGGACGTTCCAGATCGCCCCGCCGACTAACACGGTGGAGACCATTTCGATGCAAACCTTCCTGCAGCTGCTTCAGTCCGGGCCAATGCTCGCCATGCTCCCCGAGTCCATGGTCCAGTCACAACTGCAAAATGGGCAACTTCAAATCCTCAACACGCCCTTCAAAGTTGAATCCCAGGATTATGGGGTTATCACTCGCAAGGATGAGCCCCTGTCAGAGCCGACACGGACGTTTATTGCGACCTTGCTGGCGTTCGCCAAACAGCGGCAAACGGCTACAGAGAAGAGAGACCGCAGCCAGTTCAGAAAAAGTCGATGAGGCAAAGTTATCGAGCAATCGAAAGCTCTCATTAGGCAGCCATTTCCATGAATCCTATAGTGCCGGCACAAAAGTGCGGCGCTATTAGCGACCGCCCACCACCCAGCAGCCCGTGAGGATGCGATGGAACTGATCATGAAAACCGGCGCAGCAGCTGTGCTGCGTTTGAATCCGCTGGACGATGTGCTGATCGCACGCCGACCGCTACTCGCTGGCGAAATCCTTGAGCAGGAAGGCGTGACCATCCGGCAAGCGATCGTGCCAGGCCATAAAGTGGCTTCCCGACGTATCGAAGCCGGTCTACCGGTAAGGCGCTATGGGCAAATCATTGGTTTTGCTGTTGTCGACATAGAAGCAGGCGAGCATGTCCATGTGCACAATCTGGCCATGGGGGAATTCGCTCGAGATTATGCTTTCAGCGTCGATGCGAAGCCCAACGTCACGCCCAGTGAAGTCCCGTCGTTCATGGGTATCGTACGCCCGGATGGACGCGTCGCGACGCGCAACTACATCGGCATTCTTACATCAGTGAATTGCTCTGCCACAGTCGCCCGGGCCATCGCCGACCATTTTCGTCGGGACATCAATCCCGCTGCACTGCAAGCGTATCCAAACGTCGACGGTGTTGTCGCCCTGACACATTCCGCCGGCTGCGCCGTTGATCCAGCGGGCGACGGTTTGAGCATGTTGCGCCGGACATTGGCCGGCTATGCGACCCACGCCAACTTTGCGGCCGTGCTGGTGATCGGGTTGGGCTGCGAGACAAACCAAATCGACTCATTACTCACAACCCAAGGACTCACCCGCAGCAATACCCTGCGCACATTCAACATCCAGGACAGTGGCGGTACATCCAAGGCCATCGCCAGTGGCATTGGCCACGTGAAGCAATTGCTTGGCGAGGCCAACCAAATTCAGCGTGAACCGGTCAGCGCTCGCCATCTGGTCGTCGGGCTTCAGTGCGGTGGCTCGGATGGCTACTCCGGCATTACTGCCAACCCAGCGCTGGGCAACGCGGTGGATCGCCTGGTCGCCTGCGGCGGCACCGCGATTCTTTCCGAAACCCCAGAAATATACGGTGCCGAACACTTGCTGACACGGCGGGCTGTCAGCCGTGAAGTCGGCGAAAAACTCATCGCTCGCATTCATTGGTGGGAACAGTACTGCGAGCGTATGGGGGCCGAACTAAACAATAACCCCTCTGCCGGCAACAAGGCCGGTGGCTTGACCACCATCCTGGAAAAATCACTGGGCGCGGTGGCAAAGGCTGGCTCGAGCAACCTGATGGATGTCTACGAATACGCCCAGGCCGTCACGGCCAACGGGCTGGTCTTCATGGACACCCCTGGCTATGACCCGGTCTCGGCAACCGGTCAGGTCGCCGGTGGCGCGAACCTGATTGCGTTTACCACCGGGCGCGGATCGGCCTATGGCTGTGCCCCTGCCCCGTCAATCAAGCTGGCGACCAATAGCGCCTTATGGGCGCGTCAACGTGAAGACATGGACATCAACTGCGGCGAAATAGCCGAAGACACGTTGACCATCGAGGCGTGCGGTGCAGCGATCTTTGAAACCATGCTGCGCATTGCCTCGGGCGAACGCAGCATGAGCGAACAACACGGATACGGACAAAACGAGTTCGTGCCTTGGCAGATCGGCGCCGTCACCTGACTTTCAGTCCTCGGGACGCCTTGCCCCTCTATCACATGCACTTTCAACCTGGAGACAACCATGTCCCTCATCACCGGCCAGAACTTTATCGGCGGTCAGCGCAGCGCCGTCGGCACCATCATCGTCAAGAGCGTGGATGCCAGCACGGGGGAAACCTTACCCTATGCCTTCCACCAGGCGACTGCGCAAGAAGTCGAGGACGCGGCTCATGCAGCCTACAACGCTTTTTCCAGCTACCGCACCCTGAGCGCGAACAAACGGGCTGAATTTCTCGATGCCATTGCGCAAGAGCTAGACGCTTTGGACGATGAGTTCATTGCGCTGGTTTGCCGGGAAACAGCACTGCCTGTCGCTCGCATCCAGGGCGAACGCGCACGTACCAGCGGTCAAATGCGCCTGTTTGCAAACGTGCTGCGGCGTGGTGACTTCTATGGGGCTCGCATCGACCAGGCACTACCCCTTCGCAAGCCGTTACCACGTCCTGACCTGCGCCAGTACCGCACCGCAATCGGTCCGGTCGCTGTGTTTGGTGCCAGTAATTTCCCGTTGGCTTTCTCCACGGCGGGCGGCGACACCGCCTCCGCGCTTGCGGCGGGTTGTCCAGTGGTATTCAAAGCCCACAGCGGCCATATGGCCACCGCAGAACAGGTCGCCAACGCGATCATCCGGGCGGCCGAGCGCAGCGGCATGCCCGCCGGCGTTTTCAACATGATTTATGGCAGTGGCGTAGGCGAAGCCTTGGTAAAACACCCGCTCATCAAGGGCGTGGGTTTTACCGGCTCGCTCAAAGGCGGTCGAGCGTTGTGCGATATGGCCGCCGCTCGCCCCGAGCCCATTCCAGTCTTCGCCGAGATGTCGAGCATCAACCCGGTCGTGATCCTGCCTGAGGCACTCTCGCGTCGAGCCGACAGTATCGCTCACGATCTTGCCGCGTCGGTGGTTCAAGGTTGCGGGCAGTTTTGCACCAATCCCGGACTGGTGGTTGGCATTCGCTCGGATGCTTTCACTGCTTTTCAGGACAGAGTGGCAGCGTTGATGAACGACCAACCGGCACAGACAATGCTCAATGCGGGCACCCTGCGCAGCTACGCGGCTGGCTTGCAGAACCTGCACGCGCACCCTGGCATCGCGCACCTGGCTGGCAGCAACCAACAGGGTCACCAGGCCCAGCCACAGTTATTCAAGGCCGACGTCGCGTTGCTGCTTAACGGCGACAAGGTTCTTCAAGAAGAAATCTTCGGCCCCACGTCCATCTTCATCGAGGTCGCTGACCAGGCCCAACTCAACGCTGCCATCAATGCCCTTCACGGACAATTGACCGCCACCTTGATTGGCGAGCCAGAAGACCTTACGCAATTCGCAGAGCTGACTGCTTTGTTGGAGACGAAGGTTGGTCGCATCCTCATCAATGGCTATCCAACGGGTGTCGAGGTCTGCGATTCAATGGTGCACGGCGGCCCTTATCCCGCCACGTCCGATAGCCGCGGCACCTCGGTCGGCACCTTGGCCATCGACCGCTTCCTGAGGCCAGTCTGCTTCCAGAACTACCCCGACGCATTGCTTCCCGATGCGCTCAAGAACGCGAATCCGTTGAACATTTCGAGGCTCGTCGACGGTTGTCTCTCGAGAGATCGCTTGTAGTTGGCAAATGTGAAAGGCGGCGTACGACGACGGTAAAACCTGTCGTTGGCGTCATCGCTCTCCCTAGGAAGCCATAGTGCCGAGAGCTTGACGCTTCGCAGCCTGTTCATCCTCTTAACAACCATTCGCTCTATTGCATGAGCGGGTTCCAGCGTGCTCGCTCGGCGGGCCGACGCACCCCGCAGATAACCAGCGCCATGCCTTGATCGGCCAAAGGAACTCCCTTGACAAGGTGGCGAATCTGGTAACAGAATTACTGATGGAACGACGTTACAATAACAACAATCGAGAATCCGGAGACATGTCATGAGCCAAAGCATTCAAGGCGATCCACACTCCAAGCGTCAGTCTAAAAAGGCCGCAGCGAGCGGCTGGATAGGCTCGGCGCTGGAGTACTACGACTTTTTTATCTATGCCACCGCGGCAGCGCTACTTTTCCCACAGCTGTTCTTTCCGTCAGACAACCCAACGGTTGGGATTATCATTTCGCTGGCCAGCTTCGGCGTTGGTTATATTGCCCGACCGATAGGCGCTGTGGTCTTAGGGCACATGGGCGACCGACACGGACGCAAGACGGTGCTCGTCTACTGCATGTTCCTGATGGGCGCGTCGACGATGTGCATCGGTCTGCTTCCTACCTATGCACAGATTGGTATCTGGGCTCCCTCCCTATTGATACTGTTGCGCCTGATTCAAGGTTTTGCGGTCGCGGGTGAAGTGTCTTGCGCCAGTTCCATGACCCTGGAACATGCGCCTGATGGGCGTCGCGGTTACTTCGCAAGTTTTACCCTTCAAGGCGTCCAAGCCGGGCAACTGCTGGCCGCTGCGGTTTTCCTGCCTCTTGCCCAGTTCATGCCAGCCGATCAGTTTGCTTCGTGGGGCTGGCGGATTCCATTCCTGCTCAGCGCAGTGGTGCTCGTCATGGGGTGGATCATCCGGCGTCAGGTTCATGAGGCTCCGATCTTCACTGAGGCGCAGACACAGACCGAGCCCCGTAAACTACCTGTGATCGAAGTGCTCACGCAGAGTTGGGGCGATCTGCTACGCGTCATCTGCATGGCGCTCTCTGCGGTACTTGCAATCGTCGCCTCTGTATTCGGTGCGACCTATGCAGTGCAGCCCGCCTACGGCATTGGATTTCCTTCTGGCTTATTCATGTGGATACCGGTGCTAGGCAATATATGCGCAGTTATCCTCATCCCCTTCGTTGGTAAGCTCTCCGATAGAATTGGCCGCAAGCCTCCGGTGATTGTTGGCGTTCTGTGCGGCGGCATATTGTCATTTGGCTACCTCTATGCGATCAGCATTCACAATATGTGGCTTTCGCTGGTTCTATCGCTGCTCATGTGGGGTGTGGCTTACCAGGGCTTCAATGGTGTGTTCCCGAGTTTGTTTCCGGAACTGTTCCGTACACGGGTACGTGTTACCGGCATGGCCATTGGACAGAACATAGGCGTGGCATGCACAGCGTTTCTGCCGGCCCTTTTCGTATCTGTTGCGCCTCCCGGTAGCGATAATATCCCTCTAAAAATTGGGGCACTGACTTTTGGCATCTGTTTAATCTCCGCTATCGCCGCTATTACTACCCGGGAAACCTTCCGGATTCGTCTGAAAGACCTCGGTGACCCCAATGCTGTCCCGATGTCAGAGGAGGAGTACGAACAGGTGCGGGAAAAATCCAATCCCAAGTCAAACGCCAATGCCTCCAATCAAGCATTCAAAAAATCAGCGCCGGTGATGCGCTCCTGACGACCGCCCCCCTTCACCACCGCCGCGCTGCTCAGTTTTTCTGCACAGCGCTTCGAGCAGCACGGCAGTGGATATGCACGCTCTGTCAGGGGGGATTCCGATATCTGCATACCGGCAACTGGCGTGCAATAGCCAATGACAAGTAGGTTGACATGCATCCACGCATCACAGGCACCACGCGTATATATGGATTGATCGGTGATCCACTCAGGAGCGCCAAGTCTCCAATGCTGTTGAATAAGTTGTTTGCCGAAGCACAAGCTGACGCCGTCTGCATTCCATTGGAGATAGGTACGGGGGACCTGGTTGAGTTTGTCAAAGGCGTGCGAGCCGTGCGCAACCTCGCTGGACTTCTGGTCACCATGCCGCACAAGCAGAGCATGCTGGACATCGTGGATGAGCTCCACCCTACTGCGCGCCAGATCGGCGCAATCAACGTCGTTCGTTGTGACAATGACGGGCGCTGGGTGGGCGCCGTGTTCGACGGACTGGGCTGCGTAGCTGGCATGCAGCGCCACGGAGTTTCCCTGGTGGGGAAATCTGTTCTGCTTATAGGCGCTGGCGGCTCGGGACGGGCAATCGCGTTTGCCGTTGCCGCTGCTGGCGCACGATCACTGGTCATTTCAGACCTGGATCCGCACCGCGCCTCGGACCTTGTACACCGAGTTGCCAAAGAGGGTCCGTGTGCTGTGTATACAGGCCCAGCTGACCCAGCAGGTCATGACATCGTGATCAATGCCACCCCACTCGGCATGAATCCTGATGATCCAATGCCTATAGACGCAACGCGGCTGGACCCAGCGACGGTGGTAGTCGATATCATCACCAGGTCCGAGCCGACTGCCTTGCTGCTTGAGGCGCAATCGCGCGGCTGCCAAACCCTTGATGGCCAGCCTATGCACGTAGGCCAAGCCCTGCTGGCATTGAGTTTTCTAGGTTTCGAAGATATCGAGCGTCGCTACTCGACTGAATTGTAAGGGGCCGGTACAACCTACCCTGCCTCCCCTCTTCATAACCCGAACCAAAACGGTTAACGATGTGCACTGCCCCGGCATGTGCACATTTTCGTGCGCCTGTTGAAATTGCACCTCACTCAGACGCCACACGTCGCCATTCAGTAAAACGAAACCAACTTCCGTTCGTAATCACGTCGTGCTAGCCTACTACGCACCCTCGGAAACGTGGCTCGTGCGCTGTTATATTCGGGCTTGATCCGCACCCCGAGGGCACCGGCAAGTTCGTCAAACATATTTGTTTATAAGGAATGAATGTTTGAAAGTCGTTCTTCTGGAAGTAAGCCACTGGCACACCCCGCTCTACCTTGATGCCCTTGAGCGTCTGCCCGATGTGACCGTCACGGCGGTATCCGACGCCACGGGGTCGCGGGGTCCCGCCCTCGCCCAGCGCTTCGGAGCGCGACGCTACGATCACTGGAAAACCCTGCTCGATAACGAAGAGGCTGATTTTGCCTTCGCCTTTGGCCCGCACGACGAGTTGTATGCCATGGGCAAGGCATTGGTCGAGCGTAACATTCCGTTTGCGATGGAGAAGCCCTGTGGGCTTACCCAGCATGAAGTACTGGACCTGCACCAACGCGCCGAAGCCGCTGGCCTGTTCGCGGCGGTGCCGTTGGTTTGGAGGCACAGTGAATTACTGAACCGCGTCAAGCATGCGGCGTTGCAGAGTGGTGCCAAATGGAGAACCCAGTCGTTTCGATTCAACGCCGGCCCGCCCGGACGCTACTTGACGAACAGTTGCGCCTGGATGCTTGACCCGAAACGCTCGGGTGGCGGATGCACGATCAACCTTGCCCCTCATTTCGTCGATCTGGCGCAGCAAATGTCCGGAGAGCGCATATGCAGCGTGTCCGCCGTCATGCACCGCGACCCGCAACTGGCCGCCGTAGAGATCGCCTCAATGATGACCCTGGTGACCGAAAGCGGCTGCATCTGCACCATCGAAACTGGCTACAATTACCCGGCTAACACGCCCGAGCAACGGGAGTACTCGTTTTCATTGTCAACCGATCAGTTCTACGTACGTTCGACCCCGGATGGCTTGCGGCTGATCGACGCGGTTGGAGAGGCAAGTGACCTGACCATGAGCCTGAACTCTGACGTGTATTACGACAATTTCGTAACCGATGTCCTCACCCCTGGCCGTGAGACAGCGTATACCGGTGCCGGACTTGCAACCATGCACCACGTCATGCGCATCATCGAGGCGGCCTATGAGTCAGACCGCCTCGGCGGCATTCCCATCACACTCCAGTACCCCTGACACGACGTTGGCTGGCCATTGCTGGCAAAAAAGAGGATTTAAAAATTGTCACACATTGGCCGCTACTTCAACACCTTGGAACTGCTGCTGTCGCACCCGGACGGTCTCGCCCTGTCTGAAATCGGCGAGCGAACCCAAGTTGCCATGGCCACGGCCCACCGCATATTGAGCGCGCTGCGAGAAAGAGGCTACGTTTACCAGGACGAACAGGATCATTACCGCCTGACGCTGAAAATCCCCAGCATGGGCGTGAACTTCATCTCTGAAACGGGCTTCGCCAGGATCATGCAACCCTTGCTCAACGAGCTGGCCAGCGAAACCGGCGAGCACGTCCGCTTGGCGGCAGTTGCAGAGGATCATCTGACCTGGGTGCTGCAAGCCACGCAAAACACCAGAGGGCTGCAGTACCGCCGAGCCCTGGATGAAAAAATCATTCCCCACACAACCGCGGCGGGCAAAGTATGGCTTTCCACTATGCGCGATGAGCGCGCCATGCGAATTCTCGCCGCCTGGGACATCGAGAACAGCCGAGACTACGCGGGGCCCAATGCGCGCGTTTCGATTCGCGACATCTTTGATGACATCGCTCAGATCCGCAAAGAGGGACACGCAGTCGTCCGAGAAGAAGGTGAAGTGGGTGTATGTGTCGTGGCGGTTGCTGTATTCGATACCTCGCGGCCAGACAACTCGGGCCCGGTGGCCACCCTGAGTGTCGCCGGTCCCATCGCACGCATGCGGGAGGAAACCCTGAGCGCTCATATCGAACACTTGAAGCGCTCGGCAATCAGGGTAGGCGAATGCTGGTCGCTCTGGGCTTCGGTCAGTGGTGATGATTCGCTACCTCTGCGGTAGTACCGCGCACACCGTCGCGATCATGACCGGCTCCAGCAGGCCGAAGCCTGCGTCCCCCCCATGATCGCGCGCGTATTGCTGGTGTAAACGCTGTCACCTGGACCCGTTGCGGGCCTCAAGGGCTACTTGAACTATCCGGTCGCAGGCGGTAGCGACAAGCGACCGGTGGGCGATTACGGAATTTTCCAGCCCTTGGCACGCAGATCCTGCACACCCTTGTTCAGCTCATACAAAGCATTTTCTTCGCGGATGATTTCCAGTACGCAGTTTTCAATACCGCAGGTCGCGTGAACGGCCTCGCCCAACCCGATAAAGTCCACTACACCGGTGCCGACTGGATCATGCCCCCACACGTCCGTACCCGTGTCGGACACATGCACAAAGTCGATGCTGGCGTGATAAGCCAGCAGACTCGCCACCGGATCTTCACCGATGTAAGCCGCATTGGCGATGTCGTAGACGACCCTGACCACATCGTCGTTGAGGGTACCTACAACCTTCGCCAGTTCCGGCATGGTGGGGGTAAAGCAATACGGAGTGTTTTCCAGCAGTAAGCGTACGCCAGCCTGTTTCGCCAGCGGAATCAGGACTGCCAGGCTTTCGTACATCCAATCGTAGGTCTTCTCGAGCGGCGGGGAAATCATTGGGCGCCTGGTGCCGGGGGATATCACCACCTCCTGAGTATCCCAAGCGGCAGCCAAGTCAATGACCGACTTGATGTGCTCGATGCTCTTCTGACGCATATTCGCGGCGGGACTGGCCAGATTGAGGTCATAGCCGCCGGCGTTGAGGGACCTGATCTTCGCACCGTATTCATGAAGACGCGCGCTTGCGGCAGAACGGTCTGCGGTCGAGAGCTCTACCGGCCAGCAATGTGGCGAGCTGACGGGGACTTCGAACACGCGATGCCCGTGCTCGGCCAACTGCGCAATCGCATCAATTGCCGTGGATGACCACAGATAGGAAAACGTGCTGATGATCATATCGAAACATCCTTTCAGTTGAGTATTCGCTGGAGTGAAGCGGGCCATTCGTATTATGGATTTTGTACCTGACCACTATCGCTAGCTGAAAAACGCGACGATGGATGAATCTGGAGAGCGATGGCCACCGTAGTGGCAAGGGTATTTGACTACGAAAAAACGATATCGGAATCAAATTCCATTGTCAATTTGATTGCAAAGCGAAATCTATTTTCGTACTTTACAAGCCTCTTTTACCTCAATGTCTAACTATAAGAAGGAGTGCCCAATGAGAGCTTTGGTCAGTGGCGGTAGTAGCGGTATCGGTGCGTCTGCATGCCTGAGGATCGCAGAGGCGGCCCTTGCCCGAGGCTCGCAGCCGAAAATTGCGGTATGCGGGCACACACCCACTACTGCTCAGGAAGAAGTCATTCGATCCATCGAGGCCATGGGCGGCATCGCCATCGCATTGTTAGGGGATCTCGGCGACCCTGAGGTCCCAAGCCAACTTGTGGCAGCTGCAGTAGCGGAGTTCGGCGGGCTCGACGCGTTGGTTGCGAATGCCGGCATCGCCAGCCCTGGCACAATCTGTGATTTGTCCATTGCGGACTGGGACGACATGTTCTCCGTCAATCTTCGCGGCGCATGGCTGCTTGCCAAAGCCAGCTACCCGCATTTGCGCGAGAGTCGAGGCTCGGCGTGCTTTACCTCATCGATGTCTGGCCAGACTCCCCATGCCGGCTCAGGCGCGTACAGCCCCACCAAGGCAGCCTTGACAATGCTGGCCCAGACGCTCGCGCTGGAGTGGGCTCCTGACGGGATCCGTGTCAACGTGGTGTCCCCAGGAATGACCCGTACGCCGATGTCGGAAAAAATGTATACCGACCCCCAGATCAAGAAAGCACGGGAAGCAATCATTCCGCTGGCCAGAATCGGTGACCCCGTGGATATCGCGAACGTGATCGAATTTCTCATCAGCCCCTTATCGGCATATGTCACGGGCCAGGATATATGTGTGGATGGTGGCTTCTCCAAATCGATACTGAGCCATATCCCTGGGCGACCGAGTTCCAAGTCATAAGCACAATTGCTTTGGAGTGAGTTCAGCGCTCAGGTCGGATGGTGTGTCGACCAAACGACGCGAGCTGAGTGTGAGCGAAGCCGTACGGGCTTAAGGGTTACGTGCGGCTTCGACCGGCAGGCACCTGCGCAGTATCGATGGCGCTTGGCCCATCGTCGATAGTTGCAGAGACGCGTTGATCAATTGTGGTGTGGGGGAAGGGGGCTTACCTTGGATTTAACAAGGTTCAACCAGAGCGTGCCTATAGCTTATGACTCCCCAACCCCAAATACCGCTGCGGTGCCACCTTGCGCAGTCGCGCCGCCAGAAACACACCCGCCAGCAAGGCTGCGGGAATGATCGCGCAGAGGCCATATGACAAGGCCTTGCTCGCGCCGGTCAGCACATCGAAATGCACCACCGCGATGACCAGGACAGCCAGTAACGCCACGCAAGAAAAACCAGGGAAAATCCGCCCACGCCAGATCCCCAGTTTGAGTTCGGGGTGGCGCTGGGCAAAGACCCAGACCGCTGCGGAAGTCAGCGCCATCAGCAAGATCACGCACAGCGTCGCCAGGTTGGACAGCCAGGCGAACAGTTGCAGGATCGGATCGGCATCCATGGCGGCGAAAATCAGTACCACCACGGCGGAGATCAAGCTCTGCAACGCCGAGCCCATGTGCGGACTCTGGTGGACGCGATGGGTGGTGCCCAGCCGGCTGGGCAGCAAACCGTCGCGCCCGATGGCATAGAAGTAACGGGCCGCGGCATTGTGGAACGCCAGCAGCCCGGCATAGATGCTGACCATGAACAGCACGCGGATGACCTGGGTCAGGTGCGGGCCGACAAAGTGGTCGGACATGCCATAGATAAACGTCGTCGGGTCCTGCAAGGCCTGAAGCGTGGAGACGATTTTGTCCGCCCCCACGCCAATCACCATCGACCAGACCGACAGCGCGTAGAACCCGCCGATCAGCAAGACCGAACAGTAGGTGGCAATCGGGATCGTGCGTTGCGGGTTCCTGGCCTCTTCTCCATAGATGGTGGTGGCCTCGAAGCCGATGAACGCCGCGAAGCAGAACAGCAAGCCGATGGATGGCGTGCCGCTGAACACATGGCTGCGATCGAACGAATCGAGATTGATGCCACTGTCACCGCCGGTCTTGAGGATGGCGAAATCCAGCGTCAGGATCGCCAGGTACTCGGCAATGACCACCACCGACAGCACCCGGGCCGACAGGTCGATCTTGCGATAACCGAGAATCGCGATGCTCGCCATTGCCAGAAGCGAATACGTCCACCACGGCAAATCCAGGCCAAAGACACTGGCCATCGTGCCGCTGACCACGCCGCCGAACATGCCGTACAGCCCGACCTGGAGAATGTTGTAGGCAAACATCGCCAGCACCCCCGCCGCACCACCGGCCAGGCCACCCAGGCCGCGAGAAGTGAAGGCATAGAAACCGCCGGCGTTGGTCACCTGCCGGGACATGGTGGTGTAGCCCACCGAAAACGCCAGCAATACCAGCAAGGCCAGGATCAGCAACGCCGGTGTGCCGGCGCCGTTGCCCAGCATGATGCCAATGGGGAAACCGCCGGCGATGACGCTCAAGGGGCTCGCCGCCGAAACCACGAAGAAGATGATGAAGCCGACACCCAGGGCCCCACGCTTGAGCTCCGTGGAGCTATTGACCGGGAGAGGTACACTCATGTTTTCTTGACCTTATTGTATGAGGCAGTCGCTGTAGGATCGGTGCAGTCAATCGCTCGCCGTCACCAGATAGCGTTATTGATCATGTCGCACGCTGGACTCGATCCTATGCCTCTCCCCGAACGCCCCATTAGCCCAAATCGGTAATCGGCACATTCCCCTCGAAAAAGCCAGCCGTCCAGCTGCTCTTGCCTTCCTTATTGCGAGGCAATACGCGTCGTCAGTTCCGACGCCGCGCCGGTGACCAGGTCGCACAAGTAGCCCTGCTGGAACGCATGGAACCGCTCGCTACGCCCCACCAGGGTCATGCTCCCGAGCACTCGGCGCTTTTCGTCGAAGATCGGTGCCGCAACGCCACTGCGCCCCGGGTACAGCTCGCTTTCGCTGATGCAGTAGCCTTGCTTGCGGATGGCGAGCAGCCCCTTGGTGAACGGTTTCCACTCCAGCCCCTGATGCAGCACTTCGGCGGGCTTCGCATGGACGTCATAGATGCGGCGGATCTGGCGCGGCAGCAGATAGGCCAATACGACCCGAGCGGTCGCGCTGTGAAAAAGATCGATCGGCCGCCCCCGGTCGCCACCCACGGGGCCGGCGTCGGAACCCCGCTGGATCAACACATTGACCACTGAGTCGCCATGCCATTCGCTGACCAGTGCATCCAGGCCCGTGTCGGCCACCAGTTTGTCCACCAGGCCCCGGCTGCAGGCCAGCAATGGATCGTAGTGAGCCATCTGATGCTCCAGCGTGACGATCCGTGGGCCGAGTGCGTAGCCGCGTGGCAATCGCTTCAAGAACCCCGCGTCGCCGAGTTCGCGCAAATAACGATAGGCGGTGGCGGGCGTGTAGCCGAGTTCCCGACAAATCACGTCCACATCGATGACCGGCTGTTCAGGGCGAAACAAGTCGAAGACCCTGAGCAGGCGGCGAAGGCTATTCATCTTTTCGACATCCTTGTGCAGGCAAGCCTGTCCGCTGCCGGGTGCAGCGGGCAAAGGCTCAAGCAAGGGCACAACCGCCGATGGCAGCACGCGTGGTTTGGGACGGCAATTCTGCGAACAGCGCCTGGTACTCCGCCGCAAAATGGCTGAGGTGATAGAAGCCCCACTGGGCTGCGGCATCGCCTATCGAAAGATGCGTCGCGGGGGTGGACATCAGGGTTCGGCGCACACCGTTCAGCCTCACGGAGCGCAGGTAATTGACCGGCGTCGTCTCGGTTACCGAGCGGAAGCTGTTCTGCACCGTACGCCGACTGACCTGGAGTCGCTGGCACAACTCGTCCACGCTGGGCACGTTGTTCAATTGCGCGGTCGCCAGGCGGTGGCATTTTTCGACAATGTAGCTGCGCGTGGAACTTGGCGTACGCTGCTGCTTGTCGCAGGCGGGGTCGGTCATCAATTGCAGCAGCTCGCCGAGCATGGTCTGTTCCAGCGCCAGTTCCCGGTCTTGCGCATGGTCGAGTTCTTCACTCAAGAGCGCCTGGGAGAACGCCGCCAGCATTCGACGGCGAGCCTCGGCATAGCGTTGAGTGGAAACCCTGATCACCGGTTGACGCAGCAACTGACTGATTTCCTTGGCCGACGCGGTTTGCGCCAACGCCTGTTCGAACAACTCACGCTCGAAAGTGATCGCCAGCAGTTCCATGCCCAGCGGCATATGGAACATGAATTCCTCGCCACCATGAAGAAAGAACAGGCTGCTGTCGTCCACTTCCCGCCCTTGCATCCGGATCGAACCCGGGACGGTGATCGGCACGGCGAAACACATCTTGCCCCGTGGGGCCACGCCGTGCTGCACGACACGCTGGTTGATCTGCTCGCGAAATACGTGGCAGCGCGCCGTCGTCAACTGGATAAGTGAGCTCTCAGCCGTACCAGCGGTCAACTGGTTGTAATCCTGGCTCCACTCCTGGACGGTGGCGGCGTGGACATGAATGTCATGGAAGTGGCTGATGTTCTGGTTTTTCATGATGACGAAAGCCTCGGCCAATATTCTTGTTTTTTGATCGCCTTCCCGAGCTATATTCTCACATAAAGAGAATTCTGCAAATTTTCTTTGAGCGATGTCTGTGCTCCGATGCTGACGCGCGAGGCAGCCCCTCCAATGTGCCGATTCGGGCTACCGGCCAGGAACAGGGCACGGGGATGATCGGCACACTGAAACCGACATCCTGAGAGACCGTCATGAGCGAAGCCAAACTTGAAGCCCTCCATTTCGCGGATGCCCCGCGGATTAACTCCACCATTCCCGGCCCCCGGACCACCGAGGCGCTGGCGTTGTCGGCGCGCACCGAATCCATGGCTCGCGGCGGCGGACGCATGCCCGTGGCCATGGACCGGGCGTTCGGCGCGACCTTCAAGGACGCCGATGACAACACCTACATCGACTTGTCCGCAGGTGTGGGCGTCAGCAGCGTGGGTCGCTGCCACCCGAAAGTGGTGCAGGCCATTCGCGAACAGTCCGAAGTGCTGATGCACGCCCTGGAGGTCAATAGCACCCGGCGCACCGAACTGGCCGCCAAGCTCTCCGAGATCGCGCCCGACGGCCTGCGCGGCGACTGCATTACATTCTTCACGCAAAGCGGCAGCGATGCGTTGGAAGCGGCCATCAAGTTCGCCAAGCGCGTCACCGGACGGCACCAGATCATCGCCTTCCACGGTGGCTACCACGGCGTGTGGAACGCTTCCGGTGCGCTGACGACAGGCACGGCCTACCGCAAGGGCTATGGTGCCCAGATGGGTGGCGTCATTCACGCCCCCTACCCTTATGCCTACCGTTTCCCCTTCGATACCACGCACAAAAGCGCCGAGCAGATCGCCGGCGAGTACGTGGATTACCTGCTGAACACCCCCTACACCGCCGCCGATGACGTGGCGGCCGTGATCGTGGAGCCGGTGCAGGGCGAAGGCGGTTATGTGCCGCCCTCGCCAGAGTTCTTGCAACTGTTGCGCAAGGCCTGCGATCGCAGCGGTGCGCTGCTGATCGTCGATGAAGTGCAGTCCGGCGCCGGGCGTACCGGCAAGATGTGGGCGGTCGAGCACTCCGGCGTGAAGCCCGACATGCTCACCTTTGGCAAGGGCATCGGCAGCGACCTGCCAATGGCCGGCCTGATCATGCGCTCGGACCTGGCGGCGGCGATTCCTGACGGATCGATGCCCAACACCTTCGCCGCCAACTCGTTGTCCGCCGCCGTAGCGCTGACCAACATCAGTATCCTCCAGGACCCGGAGCTCGATCTGCTCAACCGTGCCCACACACTGGGTCTGGAAGCACAGGAGCGGATTCGCGGCTTCGGCAGCCCGCTGGTCGGTGAGGTCCGTGGTCGCGGCCTGATGATCGGGATCGAGCTGGTCTCGGACCCGACCACCAAGGCGCCACTGGCACCGGAAAAGATTGGCCAACTCATGGGTTACCTGCTGAGCCACGGCGTGCTGATGATTCCCTGTGGCCGCTACAGCAACGTGATGCGTGTCATGCCCTCGCTGACGATCTCACGAGCGCTGTTCTTCAAGGCACTGGACATTTTCGGCGACGCCCTGGACGCCCTCGATGCGTGACCTGTCCCGATTCCTGCACATCACTCATGGACTTCAAAATGACTGAGCACTTGAAACACTTCATCGCAGGCACGTCTTTCGAAGCCTCTGACGGCCGCTGCATTAACCTCGTCAACCCCGTGACGGAACAGGTCTACGGCAGTTGCGCCCGCGGCACCGTCGAGGACGTGGACCGTGCCGTGGGCGCCGCACGCCACCAGCTCGAACGTGGCGCCTGGAGCCAGCTTGACGGCGCCCAGCGCGCTCGACTGCTGTCGAAACTGGCCGACCTGGTGGAACGCGACACCGACGTGCTGGCCGATATGGACGCCGACGCCATCGGCCGCTCGCCGATCGAACCGCGCCGGCTGGACGTACCCAACGCAGTCGCCAACCTGCGCGCCTCCGCCGGCTGGGCCAACCAGCTCGAGGGGCGGACCATTCCCTCCGGTGGCTACTTTGGCACCAAGTCCCTCTCGTACACGGTACGCGAGCCAGTGGGCGTGGTCGGTGCCATCGTTCCCTGGAATTCACCGCTGATGATCACGGTCTGGAAGCTCGCCGCCCTGTTGGCGGCAGGCTGCACCGTGGTCATCAAGCCGTCGGAAGAGACGCCACAGTCGGCGCTGCACCTGGCAACGCTGGCCCAGGAAGCGGGCTTCCCTGATGGCGTGATCAACGTCGTCACCGGCTACGGCAACGAGGTGGGTCGCGCTCTGTGCGAACACCCCCATGTCGACAAGATCAGCTTCACCGGCAGCCCCGAAGCCGGACGTGAGATCCAACGCACTGCCGGCGTGCTGTTCAAGCGCGTGGCCCTGGAGCTGGGCGGCAAGAGCCCGCAGATTGTCTTCGACGATGCCACCTTCGACGACGCGCTGTTCGGCTGCTCCCTCGGCCTGTTCGCCAACCAGGGCCAGGTCTGCGCGGCCGGCTCGCGCATCCTGGTCCAACGCGGCCTCGCCGATCGCTTCGCCGCAGCGCTGGCCGATGCCGCGCGCGCCGTCAAGGTGGGCGACCCGCGCCAACCCGGCGTGCAGATGGGGCCGGTGGCCAAGAAAGCCCAATTGGATCGCGTCAACCGCTACATCCAGCTGGGCATCGACCAAGGTGCGTCCCTGCTGGCCGGTGGGGTATCGAACCCTGAACAGGGTTGGTTCGTCCGGCCGACCATCTTCGCCAACGCCCGCAATGACATGGCGATCGCCCAGGACGAGATCTTCGGGCCCGTCGGCACGGTGATCACGTTCGACAGCGAAGAAGAGGCCGTCGCACTGGCCAACGATTCAAACTACGGCCTTGCAGCCACGGTCTGGACCAGCGACCTGGCACGAGCGCATCGCGTCGCTGCGGCGGTGAAGGCCGGGGCCGTGGGCATCAACTGCTGGAGCCCGCTGGACGCCAACCTGCCATGGGGCGGCGTCAAGGCCAGCGGCATTGGCCGGGAAGGAGGATTCAGCGGTGCGCTGGCCTACACCGAGGAGAAGGTCATTACCGTGCTGCTGCCCGGCTGAAAACAATCCCTGCACTGACCGGACCACCCTCCCAGCCCCCGGGCCTCAAAGGGTGGCCGTTCCAACGTGCTTTTTCGATGCCTTGATGATCGATGGAGAGACTGCGATGAATCCGGTAAATCAAACAATAATTGATCGGTATCCGACCTCCCTGCGGATTTTGCACTGGGTCCGCGCCGTGCTCGTCGCTGGCCTCCTCTGGGCGGGCTGGCACATGACTGGGCTCGATGACGAAGTGGCAAGCAAATATGAGCTCTATTACCCGTGGCACAAATCCTTTGGGGTGCTGGTATTCCTGGTAGTCCTGGTCCAGATCGCCCTGCGGGTGAGAGCGGCCAGGCTGCCACAACCGCCAGAGACGCTGGCACGGTATGAGCGGGTTTCGTCAAGACTTGCCCACCGAACCTTGTACGCGCTGCTGGTGATCGTGCCGTTGATGGGCTATTCGATGTCGAGCACCTACACGATGAGCGACGGCGTATTCTTCTTTGGGGTGAACCTTCCGGAGCTCCTGGGCAAGAATGACGACTGGTTCGTCGTCTTCCAATGGCTGCACAAAGTGCTCGCCTACACCCTGCTCGGCCTGATCCTGGTGCATGTCGCCGGCGCCCTGAAGCATCGGTTTTATGACCGCGACCCTCGAAACGACGTCCTGCGCCGCATGCTGTGACTCGATCAGGCGTTGGCGAAAAGTGCCAACGCCTTGCATGACCTGCTTCTGCGTCCACACATTGGTAGTGACTGACAGCACGGGAACCGCCACCTTTGAAGTGCGTGATGGCCGGTGCCAGGCGCACTACCCGCACTCATGCCTCCCAACGACGAAACAACACGCTGGCATTGACTCCACCGAACCCGAACCCATTGGAGAGCGCATGGGTAATCGGCATCTTCCTGGCCTTCAGGCCAACCAGATCAAGCCCCGCAGCCGCCTCGTCAGGATGAACCAGGTTCAGGGTCGGCGGCACGATCTGGTCACGCAGCGCCAATACCGTGAAGATGGCTTCAATGCCTCCCGCCGCGCCCAGCAGGTGGCCGGTAGCCGATTTAGTCGAGGTGATCGCCACCCCCGAGTCCGTGCCAAACACCGAACGAATCGCCGCCAGTTCCCCGTTGTCGCCGACCTGGGTAGACGTCGCATGGGCATTGATATGCTGCACGTCGGCTGGGCTGACAGCGGCCTGGCGCAGCGCCTGTTCCATTGCGCGGCGGGCGCCGTTGCCGTCCTCCGGGCCGGCCGTCAGATGGTAGGCATCGGCGCTGGTGCCATAGCCGACCAGTTCCGCCAGGGGTTTGGCCCCACGCGCCAAGGCATGTTCCAGCGACTCGATCACCAACAACCCCGCGCCTTCGGCCATGACAAAGCCGTCGCGATCACGGTCGAAGGGGCGCGAAGCTTCCTGCGGGCGGTCGGCAAAACCGGTGGAGAGCGCCCTGGCCGCCGCGAAACAACCCAAGGTCACGCGATCGATCGCCGCCTCGGTACCGCCGCAAACGGCAATGTCCGCCTCCCCGCTCCGGATCAGCCGGGCCGCATCGCCGATGGCCTGGACGCCGGCCGCACAGGCGGTTACCGGTGCACCGAGCGGGCCTTTGAGGCCATGCCGGATGGACACGTGGCCGGCCGCCATGTTGGCGAGAAACGCCGGTGCAGAGAACGGTGACAGCCGACGCGGCCCCCGCGAGTCAGTGGTGCGTACGGCATCGGCAATGGCGCCAAACCCACCCACGCCCGATGAAATGATCGTCGCGGTCCGTTCCTGGTCGAGGGCTTCAGTCGGATGCCAGCCCGCCTGCTCCAGGGCCTCATGGGCGGCCACCAGCGCAAACTCGATGAAGCGATCCATTTTCTTGCGATCCTTGGGCGCGATAAAGCGTTCCGGGTCGTAACCGGCAACGGCATCCTCTTCCAGAGAGGGCACCTGGCCGCCAACCCCGATGCCGGTACCTTCGGTGAACGCCTCGGGCAGGCTACGGATGCCGGAACGCCCAGCCAACAGCCGCTGCCAGACTTGCTCCACGCCACAACCCAGTGGACCGACGATGCCGACGCCCGTGACTACAATGCGTGTTTGACCTGCTGCAATACTCATGGAAACCTCTTCAGTTCTGTAGACGCTCACTGGAGCGGTATACGATTAATCGCTTATGCCAGGGTTGCTGTTTCAGTTTGAACGGTATTGACCGGACGGATCTTGAACCAGATGGCATACATCGCCGGCAGGAACACCAGCGTTATGATGGTGCCGACGAAAGTGCCGCCAATCAGGGTATAGGCCAGCGTTCCCCAGAAAACGGAATGGGTCAGCGGGATGAATGCCAGGATCGCCGCCAGCGCCGTCAGCAGCACCGGACGAGCCCGCTGCACCGTGGCTTCGATGACCGCGTGGAACGGGTCCAGCCCCTCCTTTGCGTTCTGATGGATCTGCCCGATCAGGATCAGCGTGTTGCGCATCAGGATGCCCGACAACGCAATCAGCCCCACCAGGGCGTTGATACCAAACGGCTGGTGGAAAATCAGCAACGTCGGCACCACGCCGATCAACCCCAGCGGCGCAGTGAAGAACACCATGATCATGGCCGAGATCGAGCGCACCTGGAGGATGATGATCAGCAGCGTCAGGGCGATCATGATCGGCACCAGCGGCACGATGGCCTGGCCGGCTTTGCCGGACTCCTCGATGGCCCCTGCCTGCTCGATCCGGTAGCCGCCGGGCAGCGTGTCGATGATCGGTTGCAGTTGCTTGATAATCACACTCGACACATCCGGCGGTTGCAGGCCTTCGGCAATGTCGCCGCGCACGGTAATGGTCGGGGTCCGGTCACGGCGGCGCAGGATCGGATCCTCCATGCGCACGTCCACTTCGCCAACCTGGGACAACGGAATACGCTGCCCCGCCGCACCCACCAGGGTAAAGCCCTCGATCCGGGCCGGGTCGAGGCGGATATCCCCGGCGGCGCGTCCCACCACCTGCACCGAACGAATGTCCTCGCGAACCGCCGTGATCGGCACCCCGGCCAGCAGGAATTGCAGTTGCTCGGCGACGGCACTGGACGTCAGTCCAACCGCCTGCAAGCGATCCTGGTCCAGATTGAAATGCAGCGTCGGCGTCAGTGGGCCCCAATCGGTGTTGACGGTCCTCATCATCGGGTTGGCTTGCATGACATCTTGGACGCGGCTTGCGATCTCCCGCAGTTTCAACGGGTCAGGTCCCATCACCCGGTAGGCCACAGGAAAGGGTGAGTACGGACCAAAGACAATCTGCGTCGCCCTGACCCGGGCCTCCGGGGCCAGCCCTTCAGCGACCGCTTCGCGCAGGCGGAACTTGAGGGCTTCCCGTGCTTCCTGATTGTCTGTCAGCACCACGATCTTGGCGAACGATGGATCCGGCAGTTCCGGCGCGATCGCCAGGAAAAAGCGCGGTGCGCCCTGCCCGATGTAAGCCGTAACGATTTTGGCTTGCTCCTGTTTCTGCAGCCACGCCTCAACCTTGGCGGTGGCGGCGCTGGTCTGCTCGATGGAGGTGCCATAGGGCATTTGTACTTCGATCATGACCTCGGGACGGTCCGAGGTCGGGAAGAACTGCTTCTTGACCTGGCCCATGCCCAGGATGGCGACCACAAACAGTGTGATGACGGTGCCGGCCACCAGCCATTTGCGGGCGATCACCCGCGTCAGGATTCGCCGGAAGCGGTTGTAGCGTGGGGTGTCGTAGATGGCCGCCTGGCCGCCTTCGACCTTCTTGATGTCCGGCAACATCTTCACCCCCAAGTAGGGAGTGAACGCTACCGCGACCACCCAGGAGGCGATCAGGGCAATGCCGACGATCCAGAACATGTTGCTGGTGTATTCGCCAGCGGTGGACTGGGCGAAGCCGTTGGGCATGAAGCCGATCGCCGTCACCAGCGTACCGGACAGCATCGGTGCGGCCGTGTGGCTCCAGGCGTACGCGGAGGCCTTGATCCGGTCGTAGCCCTCCTCCATTTTCACCACCATCATTTCGATCGCGATGATGGCGTCATCCACCAGCAGCCCGAGGGCCAGAATCAGCGAGCCCAGAGTGATCCGGTCGAAGTTCTTGCCGGTGGCCGCCATCACCACAAACACGATGGCCAGGGTCAAGGGTACTGCCGCCGCGACCACGATCCCGACGTGCCAGCCCATACTGATGAAGCAGACGACCATCACCACCAGCAAGGCAACGAAGAACTTGACCATGAATTCGTCGACCGCCGAGTTGATGTTCACCGCCTGATCGGTCACCTTGGTCAGCGTCATGCCCAGCGGCATGTCTTCATTGATCTTGCTCGTCTCGGCATCGAGCGCCTTGCCCAGATCGAGGCCGTTCCAACCCTCGCGCATGATCACCCCCAGCAACAACGCCTCTTCGCCGTTGTTGCGCACCAGGAAGGTGGCCGGGTCTTCATAGCCACGCTCAACCGTCGCCACGTCCGAGAGCTTCAACGTACGCCCCTGGATGGCCAGCGGCGTGTCGCGGATTTTCTCCAAGGTATCGAAGGCACCCTCCACCCGCAGGAAAACCTGCGGCCCCTTGGTTTCGATGGAGCCGGCGGGCGTCAGTACGTTCTGGCTGTTCAGTGCGGCGAAGATGTCCTGGGGAGAAACACCCAAGGTCGCCAGCCGGTCATGGGAGAAGGAAATGAAAATGCGCTCGGCCTGTTCGCCGATGATGTTGACCTTCTTCACCCCCGCCACATGCAACAGGCGCTGGCGCAGAACCTCGGCATCACGCACCAGCAGGCGCTGCGGCTCGCCCTTGGCCTTGAGGGCGAAAAGCGCGAACGTCACATCCGAGTACTCGTCGTTGACCAGGGGTCCGATCACACCCGCCGGCAACTTGGTGGCTTCGTCGTCGAGCTTCTTGCGCGCCTGGTAGAACTCTTCCTGCACCTGTGAAGGCGGCGTGCGGTCCAGCAGCGAAACCATGGTGAAAGCCAGACCGGGACGAGTGTAGGTTTCCGAGCGGTCGTACCATTTCAATTCTTGCAGGCGTTTTTCCAGGGGCTCGGCGACCTGGTCCTGCATCTCCTGCGCCGTCGCGCCCGGCCATGCCGTGATGACGGTCAGTTGCTTGACCGTGAACGGAGGATCCTCCGCGCGGCCAAGCTTGAAGAACGCCAGGGTCCCCGCGACGGCGATCAGGAAAATCAGAAATACCGTGATGGCGCGCTCGCGCACGGCGAGCGCCGAAAGATTGAAGCTCATTGGCGGGTCCCCGCGACGTTCACATCGCCCTGTGCAAGCAGCCGGACGGGCTCGCCTTCACGCAGCAGATGTGCACCCAGGCCGACAATGCGCTCACCGACGTTGAGACGGCCTGCAACGCGCGCCGCGTCGTCGCTCAGGCCCAAGACCTGGACGGGACGCCAAGTCACTTTTGCCGGCTCGCCGTCGATGACCCACACGCCAGTGCCATTGCCGGGGTCGTACAGCGCCGCAATCGGCACTTGCAGCACCTGCCCCTGGGCCACGCCCTCGGCGATACGCAGTGTGACGGTCGAGCCCAGCGGGGCATTAGCCAGGGCGCCCTCCAGGACATAGCGCGCTTCAAAGGTTCGGGTCACCCGGTCAGCCGAATCGGAAAGCAGCCTGAGCCTGGCGGCGACCGCCCCACTGGTGTTGCCATACAGCGTCGCCTGGGCGCTGGACCCGACGGCCGGACGCAAGGTCTCGGGCAGTTGCACGACGGCTTCGCGCTGCCCGGCTCGCGCCAGTCGGACCACCGATTGACCCGGACTGACGACCTGCCCCGGCTCGGCGAGCGTTTCCATCACCACACCATCGGCGTCGGCGAGAAGCACCGCATAGCCGGACGCATTGCGGGCCACGTCGGCTTGCGCCTCGGCGGCGCTGAGCTGCGCCTTCGCGGTATCGGCGGCGGCTTTGATCTGGTCATAACCCGACGCCGAAATCGCCCCGGCGGCCACCAGCTCGCGATATCGAGCTTCATCGTCAGCGGTCTGCTTGGCTCGGGCACGTGCGGCCGTGACAGCCTCTTGCTGGGCTCGCGCCTGCAAGCCCAGATCGATGGGGTCCAGACGCATCAGCGACTGGCCCTTCTTGACGGCCTGACCGGCATCCACCAACCGTTCCAGGACCTTGCCTGATACACGAAAGCCCAGGTCGCTCTGGACGCGCGCCGCCACGACGCCGGTGAAAGAACGAGCCCCGGCGGAGGAACCCTGCACTTGCGCAACCCTCACCAGAGGAGCAAGCGTGCGCGGATCGGTAGCAGTGGATGAGTCGCCACACGCCGTGAGGACGAGAGGCAACAAGCAAGCGGCAAGGGTGACAGGTCGGAGCCGGAGCATAGGTTCCCTTTACTGAACAGAGGACTGGGATCTCATTCTTGCGCTCGTGACCAATACTGTCAATGGTCACATATCATCAGGCAGTTTCTGAATACCCATTTTTTATAGACAACCAGCAAATACTGCACTTTCAATCCGAAAGCCCACTTCCATCACCAATTGACAGGGTGTGACCATCATATAATATGGTCACAAATGTCGATCCCAAGGAAACGTCAATGCCACCCCTGCGCCCCCTTGCTTTTTTAGTAAGCGCCAGCTTGATGACCGGCTGCGCGGTCGGTCCGGACTATCAGCGTCCCGATGCCACGCTTTCGGATCGTTTCCTGGGCCAGTCTTCTGTCGAACAAAGGACCGGCACAGCGCGGACCAATCTCACAGTCTGGTGGGAGGGTTTTGGCGACCCGGTGCTGACCGATTTCATCACCAGGGCGCTGGAGCAGAACCTCGACCTTGCCCAGGCGTCAGCGCGCGTCGCCCAAGCGCGGGCAGGTCTGGGCGCCGCCAACGCCGCCTTGCTGCCGTCGGGAAATATCAGCGGCCAGGCCGCACGGGCCTATCAATCCGTCGAGACGCCGCTGGGCCAGGTGCTCGATTCAAACCCCGGTTATGATCGATATGGAAATACCTACTCGATGGACCTGGGCGCGAGCTGGGAACTGGATGTCTTTGGTGGCCTGCGACGCGGACGCGAAGCTGCATTGGCCGAGTACCAGGCCTCCGAGGCCGGGGCCGCGGCCACGAGGCTGGCCGTCGCCGCGCAGACCGCTGACATCTACATCACCCTGCGCGGCTTGCAAGCGCGACTGGACATTGCGAACCGCCAGGTCAAGACCCAGCAGGACCTGCTGGAAAAAGTCCAGCTGCTCTACAGCAAAGGGCTCGCCGCCAGCTATCAGGTCCGCCAGACCGAGGGCGCACTTGCCCAGGTCCAGGCAACGGTACCGGTCCTGCAAACCGGGCTGGATGCCGCCATGAATGCGCTGGATGTCATGCTCGGCACGCCGCCAGGCACCCACCGCCCGCAACTGACCGAGACGGCTAGCATTCCCCTGCCCCCACAAATCAGCGAGATGGGTACACCGGCTGATCTGCTGCGCCGCCGGCCGGACCTCATTGTCGCCGAGCGCCGTCTCGCCGCCTCCAATGCTCGTATCGGTGAAGCCGTCGCCGAGTACTATCCAAAATTTTCCCTCAGCGCGTTGCTCGGCAGCGCCACTACGGTCTCTGCCGGGCACCTTTTCTCCGGCGGCGCCAGCCAGGCGTCGGGGGCGCTGGGACTGCGCTGGAGACTGTTCGATTTTGGCCGGATCAACGCCCAGATCGACCAGGCCAAGGGACAGGAAGCCGAGGCGCTGGCCGCTTACCGCCAGTCCGCATTGCGCGCCACCGAGGATGTCGAGAATGCCTTCTCCGCCCTGGTCAACCGAGAAGCCCAGGCCACCACGCTCAGCGCGGGCGAAGCGTCATTGAGCGAGGCGCGCCGATCATCCTTTATCGCCTATCAGAAAGGCACGGCCAGCCTGATCGATGTCCTCAACGCCGACGAAACGCTGCTCCAGGCATCCGATGCCCGGGCACAAGCACGGACGGAATCGGCACGAGCGGCGGTCGCGGCATTCAGGGCGCTCGGTGGCGGCTGGCAAGCGCCGCAGCCACCACAGCCCATAGCGAGCCGATGATTCGACATGAACACCAGGCCGTCATCGCGAGCAAGCTCGCTCCCACAGGGTTAGCGCTCATTCCCTGTGGGAGCGAGCTTGCTCGCGACCGGGCAATCACAACTATTTTCAATCTCTACAACCGGAGTCCAGCCACATGAAAACCAACGAGAATTCCTGGGTGCTCATCACGGGCGCTTCAAGCGGCTTTGGCGAGGAGTTCGCCCGGCAATACGCAGCGCAGGGAAAATCCCTCGTTCTGGTAGCCCGCAGGCTGGACAAACTGGAAGCGCTGTCAAAAGAACTGCGTGAGCGTTTCGGCACCGAGGTGATCAACGAACAAGTCGACCTGTCTTCGATTCCGGCAGTCATCGAATTGCACAAGCGGCTGGTTCAACAGGGTATTGCGGTCGATGTGCTCATCAACAACGCCGGCCATGGATTGCAGGGCCCGTTCCTGGACCACGCCATTGACCAATCCCTGGCAATGATCGATCTGGATATCGCCAGCCTGACCACCATGACTCGCCTCTTTGCGCAGGACATGCGCATCCGTCGCCGCGGGCACATTTTGCAGATCGCCAGCTTGCTTTCCTATCAAGGCGTGAAAAATTTCGCGGTCTATTCAGCAGCCAAGGCCTACGTGCTTCGCTTCTCCGAAGCACTGCATCAGGAACTCAAGGGCGACGGTGTCATCGTGACCGCGCTGTGCCCAGGCATGTCGGATACCGGGTTTGCGCAGAGTGCCAACCAGACCCTCACGCCAGCGCTGAAAATGGTGATGATGCAACCCGAGCCAGTGGTTCGCGCAGGCATCCGCGCGCTGCAAGCCGGGCGCATGAGTGTGGTACCCGGCTTCGGCAACAAGGCGCTCACGGCGCTGACCTGGGCCACGCCCCGCCGATTTCACCAGCGTCTCATGGCGAATGTCATGGGGGCATGAAGCGATGCGGCGAAGGACCGGGAGCCGCAAGGGCTCCCGGCACACGCCCTATTGCGTTAGAAGCGATAGCTGACTGAAGTACCAAAACCGCTGGCACTGTTCCGGTATTTGGAACTGTATGCGCCACGGGTCGACGAGGTTTCGTTGATGCGCACGCTCTCTTCCTGCAAGTAGGAGTAAGCCACGTCGATCGTCACCTCTTTCACTGGCGTCCAGCCGGCACCGAAGCTGAGCACCGTGCGGTCGCCGGTTGGTATCCGAGGCCCACGATTGGTGTTGTTGGCGGGCGACTGGTCGACCGACAAGCCCGCGCGCAGGACCCATTGATCGTTGAGCTTATACGCGGCACCGATGGCATGGGCCCAGGTGTCATGCCAGTTCTGTTCTTCGCTGACGGTGCTCAACGCGCCGCTCAGCAGCGCAGGCAGGCCGGAGTTCTCGATGGTCAACTCCTTGAAGCGGCTCCAGCGCGTCCAGGTACTTCCCAGGTACATCGTCCAGTCATCATTGAGCTGATGAGTGAGCGAGATGTCCACGGACTCCGGAGTATCCACGTCCAACGACGCATCATAGCTGCGGCCACTTACCCCCAACACGCTGAAAATGCCGCCGGTGAGCTTGGACTTGGCGTCCAGGTGGTAACTGACCTTGGAGTGGTAAGTCAGCCCCAGGCGAGTCTGGTCCGTCGCCTGCACCAGGATGCCGGCGTTGAAGCCGAGCGCCGTATCGTCGCCATTGCTCTTGAGCTTGCCGTCGTTACTGCCGGGGCTGAGGGGATTGGGCACCATCCCGGAGATTTCACCGCTGATGCGGTTGATGGTCGGACCAAACCCGATCGATACCTTGTCGTTGAAGGCATAGCTGACGGTAGGCTGGAAGGTCAGCGTCGTCACTTCGCTTTTGTTGCCGTAATAACGCCCGGCAAAGTCACTGCCATAATCGGTGATCAAACCAAATGGCACATAAAAACCAACGCCGACAGCCCAATGCTCATCCACCGGCTTGACGTAGTAACCCATCGGCACCGTGGTGGTCGGCACCATGTCACCATCCTCTCGGCCACCGAAAGTACTGCGGGTCTGGCTGATATCGCTCTGGGTGAACAGTGTCGCAGCGCCCAGGCTGACCTGCTCTTTCTTCAAGCGAGACATGCCCGCCGGGTTGCCGAAGACAGTACTGGCATCTTCAGCGGAAGAGGACCGCCCGGCAAAACCCGAGCCCATCCCACTGATGCTTTGTTCGTTCAGCGCAAAGCCGCTGGCAAACACTTGGGACGTTGCAAACGCAACGGCGAGACTCATGGGGGTCTTGAGCAAGATTCTTTTCATTATTAGGACTCTAGGAACAATTGCTGGGGGGGAACGGTTTGTTTTTCTACTAGGTAAAAATCGCCACGGTCTGACGCGCCCAAAGCACCCGCCGACCGCTTTCGTCCCAGATCTCCATATCCTGTAGCGAGTAGCCTTCCAAGGCTTGCTGACTGAAAGAACTGATGAGGAACCATTCGCCGGTCACGGCGGGCTGCGGCAGATCGATAGTCCAGGAAGCCGAGCTGATGGCTGCCGGCTCTGTGAAGCAGGTCATCGCGGCGGGCGGCAGGCTGTCAGCGAGGGCGATCAAAGCCACCGCCGGATCCACCCCCTGGGCATCCAGGTGACGAACCCACATCAGTAACTCGGGATTTTTAGCCCCGGACACCGGCAGTGAACCACCCGCGGGGCGCATTTCGAAGTTGAAGGCGCAGGCAGGCGCAATGGTGTTGTCCAGCGCCAGCGTGGTGTACCGCGACGCCTCCTTCACCAACGGGCATCCCCACGCTTCATGGGTAATCCTGCTGGCTCGTGGTTGAGCGAACAGCAAGGTCGTGCGCAACGCCAGCTCATCGCCCGACTTGCAGTCGACAGACACCGAAGTCACGGATCGCCCTTCGCGCAACACGCTTGTGTCGAATGTCTGGGCCTGCGTGACCGGACCTATGAATGACACCTGCGCAGACTTGAACGGAGGAAAGCCCTGTGGGCGTTCGCGCAGAACCGCCTCCAACGACAACGCAGCCGAAAGCCCCCCGAAGATCGTGCGACCCTGCTGCCAATTGGCGGGAGCAACGAACGGCACGCTCGGATCAAACTGGGCCAGCACCTGAGCAAAACTGGTCATTTAGACGTCCTCCGACTGGCCTGAACGTGAACCCGCAGAAGCATCGCAAGAGGGACCACTTGAAAGTCGATGCCATACTTATTCATGTGACCATTTGTGTCAATAGTCACTTATCAGGCAAAAAGAGACCGCTCAGTCAGGTACAACCCGAATGCAAGGGAAGTCGTTTTCGAATCGGGACGGCTGCTCGTCGCAGCCGTCCTTCAGGGCATCAGGCTACGCAGGATGAGGTTGGCGGTGAGCGTCGGCGCCACTTCGACATGATCGAGGCTGTACTGCAGCAATAGCGGGTTGACGAAAGGCCGAAGGGTCAGGTGTATCGCTTCAACGGTTTCATCCAAGGGCGTCTTGCGTTCGAACTCACCGCTTTCGCGCCCTTCCCGTACGACCTGCACCACGAATTGCTTGATCCGTGCGTCATACACCTGGGAGCTGGGCCAGCGCTCCGACGCGGAGAATGCGGCAATGTCGTAGAGCTTGCGATCATTGAAGAACAGGTCGATTCCCGTGGTAATCAGGGTCTTGACCAGGCGGCGAAAGCGCTCGGTCGAAGAGAGCCCCTCCTCGCTGATGGCCTCCTCCACGGCCGCAACGATCTTCGCAAGACAGCTGGAGCAAATGGCTTCGCCAATCGCCTGCTTGGAATCGAAAAACTTGTAGATGTAGGCCTTGGAAAAGCCGATGGCCTTGGCCAGGTCAGACACGGTGGTCTTGGCGTAGCCATATTGACTGAAATGCTCGTTGGCCGCCGCGACAATCTGGTCGCGAATGTCATGATCGGCTGGGCCGCGAGTGCTGGGCGAAGGTGCTGTTGGCTGATTCATGGAAGCAGCTTACGCATCCCTGCGAGGGATGACAACTTGTGACCACCAATGAATATAGTCACAAAACAACCGTCCGTCAGTTACCCGCGCCTTGCTCCCTCGCCACAAGGGCTCCCGATTTATCCGTATCATTTGGCAAAAAGCTGGCTCATATCCTTGAATGCCTTGAATTCAAGGGCATTGCCACACGGATCGAACAGGAACATCGTGGCTTGCTCGCCAACCTGCCCTTTGAAGCGGACGTAGGGTTCAATCACAAACTCCGTACCGAAAGATCTCAATCGTTCAGCCAGTGCCTCCCACGCCTCCCAAGCCAGAACAACACCAAAGTGCGGGACCGGCACATCGTGCCCGTCCACCGGATTGCTCTGGGCGCTTTCCTGGGAAGCGGTCTTGGGTTGCTCATGAATCACCAGTTGGTGACCGTAGAAATTGAAATCGACCCACTGGCTGCTGGAACGGCCTTCTTCCAGGCCAAACACTTCACCATAGAAGGTACGGGCGGCGGCAAGATCGTAGACCGGAATCGCCAGATGAAACGGAGAAAGGCTCATCGAAAATCCTCTTACGTGTGAGGTCGGACCATCGTAGCGCCGCGCTTGCGGCAAGAAAACCCTACAGTCCGTGTCCAACCGATGCCGGGAACGGACGGGACTTTCGCGGCAGGACCTTGCACCGGAGGTCCGCCGTGCAGGTACACATCCAAATTAGCCGCTTGCGCCGAGTAAATGATCTATACCTTCAGAAGCACAGTCGGGCCAAGGCAGCGGCACTGACGTGATGGGATGGAACGGTTCTGGCGAATCCTGCTGGATCGCTGCATCATGCGCCGCACCCTATAAAGAAGCTGGCCTGTAGACGTTGTTCCCGGCGCCCGTACGCCGGGATTGGCGCACCACTTTCAATGCCTGAAGTATCCGTCCATGAGCCCGACTACACGCGTTTTGAACGCCTCAACCAAAGCGCTTTACCGGCTTTGTCTGTTACTGCCGCTGCTGGCTTCCCATGAGGCGGGCGCTGAGCCTCCGGTCATTGAACTGCACATTCTCGACGCACCTCCGCTGACCTTCGTCAACGACCCCAGGGGCCACGGCATCGTGGGCGATGTCGCCGTGGCGGCCATGACCAGGGCCGGGTACACCGTAAAGGTCCATGTGCTTCCCTGGGCCCGGGCACAAAAGCATGTCAGCGAAGAACATGACCACTTGATCACCCCCCTGTCGCGCATCCCCACTCGTGAGGATCGCTTCACCTGGATCGCCTCGATCATGCCCATGGAGCGCGCCTTTTTCAGCCTCGAGCGGCGGGTGAGCAGCTTCGCCCAAGCGAAAGAAACCTACCGCAAGATCGGCGTCGGCCTGGGCAGTGCACAGGAAGATATCCTGCGCAGCGAAGGGTTCAGCGACGAGCAGATCTATCCGTTGGCCATCGGCGACAATCCCGCCCAGATGCTGTTGATGGGGCGTATCGATGCCTGGTTCAACGGCGTGCCGGAGAGTCGTTACATCTGGCCGAAGGTGTCCAAGCGCAAACTGCTCATGAGTTCGGTTGGCAGCAACGCCGACCTTTACCTGGCCTGCTCCAAGCAATGCTCGCCGGAAATGGTCGAGCATCTGCGCGACGCGGTTGAAGCGCTTCGCGCGGATGGGACCGTCAAGCGTGTCCATGACCTTTATTTGCCGCAGTAGACTGTGGCGAGGGAAGCCGGACTAGAGCCCTCATCGATGGCTTATATCATTCTGAATGATAGTTACCTTTGCTTCATTCGATTCGTTCCTGTGCCTTGCGCCACGCATCATCCGCCCATTCTCAATACATTGGCGGATGCTATCCATGGAACATTCACTTTCAAAACTGCGTTTTCCCCTCGCGCTGCTGGCGGTGCTGGTGATGAGCGCCTGCGGCAAGACTCCCGACACGGCAGCGTCCATGCCGCCGGCCAAAGTCAGTGTGGCCAAGGTGTTGGAGCAGCCCGTCAACGAATGGGATGAGTTCACCGGCCGCCTCGAGGCGCCAGAAACCGTCGAGATCCGCCCGCGGGTTTCCGGGCAGATCGACGAAGTGGCCTTCACCGAAGGCGCGCTGGTCAAGAAAGGCGACCTGTTGTTCCAGATCGACCCACGCCCCTTCCAGGCTGAAGTCCGTCGCCTCGAAGCCCAACTGGCTCAAGCCCGCGCCACCGCCACCCGCAGCGAGAACGAAGCCCAGCGCGGCGAACGCCTGCGCTTGAGCAACGCCATTTCCGCCGAGTTGGCGGATTCGCGCACCAGCGCCGCCCAGGAAGCCCGTGCCGCCGCCGCGGCTATCCAGGCGCAGTTGGACCTGGCGAAACTGAACCTGAGCTTTACCCGGGTCACCTCGCCCATCAGCGGTCGCGTCAGCCGGGCGGACATCACCGCCGGCAACCTGGTGACCGCCGACGTCACGCCGCTGACCAGCGTCGTGTCCACCGACAAGGTCTACGCCTACTTCGACGCCGACGAGCGTGTCTTCCTCAAGTACACCCAACTCGCCCGCCAGGGCCAGCGCGGCCAGGCCACACCGGTCTACATGGGCCTGTCCAACGAAGACGGCAACCCGCACCAGGGGCAGATGAACTTCGTCGACAACCAGGTCAACCCGCAGACCGGCACCATCCGCGGTCGCGCCGTGTTCGACAACAAGGACGGCGCCTATACCCCAGGCCTGTATGCCCGCCTGAAGCTGGTGGGCAGTGGCACCTACTCTGCCGTGCTGATCAACGACGAAGCCGTGGGCACCGACCTGGGCAAGAAATTCGTACTGGTGATGGACGCCGACAACAAGCCGGCCTACCGCGCCGTCGAGCTGGGGCCGAAGATCGAAGGCCTGCGCATCGTGCGCAACGGCTTGAGCAAGGACGACACCATCATCGTCAAGGGGCTGCAGCGGGCTCGTCCGGGTGCACCGGTCACGCCTGAAACCGTGCCGATGGCCAGCGACGAAACCATTGCCGCCCTGGCACAACAACGTAAAGCGCTCGAAGCCAGCAACCTGCCCCAAGTCGCGCCATCCAAGGCAGCGTCAGGCTCGGCAGGCAAACTGGCCGCTGCGACCCCACGCGGTTAAGGGACTGAATCCAAGATGAAATTTTCCCAGTTCTTCATTTCGCGGCCGATCTTCGCAGCGGTGATTTCACTGCTGATCCTGATCGCCGGCGCCATCTCGCTGTTCCAGCTACCGATCAGCGAATACCCGGAAGTCGTGCCGCCGACCGTGGTCGTGCGCGCCAACTTCCCTGGCGCCAACCCCAAGGTCATCGGCGAAACCGTGGCCGCGCCCTTGGAACAAGCCATCACCGGCGTCGAGAACATGCTGTACATGTCCTCGCAGTCCACCGCTGACGGCAAGATCACCTTGACCATCACCTTCGCCCTGGGCACCGACCTGGACAACGCCCAGGTGCAGGTGCAGAACCGCGTCACCCGGACCGAGCCCAAGCTGCCGGAAGAAGTGACCCGGATCGGCATCACGGTGGACAAGGCATCGCCCGACCTGACCATGGTCGTGCACTTGACCTCGCCGGACAAACGCTACGACATGCTCTACCTGTCCAACTACGCCCTGCTCAACATCAAGGATGAGCTGGCGCGCCTGGGCGGCGTAGGTGATGTACAGCTGTTCGGCATGGGTGACTACTCCCTGCGGGTCTGGCTGGATCCGAACAAGACCGCCTCGCGCAACCTGACCGCCACCGACGTGGTCACCGCGATCCGTGAACAGAACCGCCAGGTCGCGGCCGGTGCCCTGGGTGCGCCGCCATCGCCGAATGCCCAATCCTTCCAGCTGTCGATCAACACCCAGGGTCGCCTGGTGAATGAGGAAGAGTTCGAGAACATCATCATTCGTTCCGGCGCCAACGGCGAGATCACGCGCCTGAAGGATATCGCCCGGGTCGAGCTGGGTTCCAGCCAATACGCCCTGCGCTCGTTGCTGGACAATCAGCCGGCGGTGGCGATCCCGATCTTCCAGCGTCCGGGCTCCAACGCCATCCAGATCTCCAACGACGTTCGCGCCAAGATGGACGAACTGAAGAAAGGCTTCCCGGCCGGGATGGACTACAGCATCGTCTATGACCCGACGATCTTCGTCCGGGGCTCCATCGAAGCGGTGGTCCACACCCTGTTCGAAGCCCTGATTCTCGTGGTGCTGGTGGTGATCCTGTTCCTGCAGACCTGGCGCGCCTCGATCATCCCGCTGGTGGCAGTGCCGGTTTCGCTGATCGGTACGTTCGCGGTGATGCACCTGTTCGGCTTCTCGTTGAACGCCCTGTCGCTGTTCGGCCTGGTCCTGGCGATCGGTATCGTGGTGGACGACGCCATCGTGGTGGTGGAGAACGTCGAGCGAAACATCGAGCTGGGACTCTCCCCCGTGGAGGCGACCAAGCGCGCCATGGGCGAAGTGACCGGCCCGATCATCGCCACCGCCCTGGTGCTGTGCGCGGTCTTCGTTCCGGCGGCGTTCATCAGCGGCCTGACCGGTCAGTTCTATAAACAGTTCGCCCTGACCATTGCCATCTCCACGGTAATCTCGGCGGTCAACTCCCTGACCCTGTCGCCGGCCCTGGCCGCGGTGCTGCTCAAGGGCCATGACGCGCCCAAGGACCGTTTCTCCAAGTTCCTGGACAAGATATTCGGTGGCTGGCTGTTCCGTCCGTTCAACCGCTTCTTCGAACGTGCCAGCCATGGCTACGTGGGCACCGTCGCTCGGGTGATCCGCAGCAGCGGCATCGCCCTGGTGCTCTACGCCGGCCTGATGGTGCTGACGTTCTTCGGCTTCTCCACCACCCCGACCGGCTTCGTGCCCGGCCAGGACAAGCAATACCTGGTGGCCTTCGCCCAACTGCCGGACGCCTCGAGCCTGGACCGCACCGAAGACGTGATCAAGCGCATGTCCGACCTGGCCCTCAAGCAGCCAGGCGTTGAAAGCGCCGTGGCCTTCCCCGGCCTGTCGATCAACGGTTTCACCAACAGCCCGAACGCCGGCATCGTGTTCGTGACCCTCAAGCCCTTCGACGAGCGCAAGGACCCGAGCATGTCGGCCGGCGCCATCGCCGGTGCCTTGAACGGCAAGTACTCGGAGATCCAGGAAGCCTACATGGCGATCTTCCCGCCGCCGCCGGTACAGGGCCTGGGCACGATCGGTGGTTTCCGCCTGCAAATCGAGGACCGGGGCAACCTGGGCTACGACGAGCTGTACAAAGAAACCATGAACATCATCACCAAGAGCCGCAGCGTGCCGGAACTGGCCGGGTTGTTCACCAGCTACACCGTGAACGTGCCCCAGGTCGATGCCGCCATCGACCGTGAAAAAGCCAAGACCCACGGCGTGGCCGTCAGCGACATCTTCGACACCCTGCAGATCTACCTGGGTTCGCTGTATGCCAACGACTTCAACCGCTTCGGTCGCACCTACCAGGTCAACGTCCAGGCCGAGCAGCAGTTCCGTCTCGAGTCGGACCAGATCGGCCAGCTCAAGGTGCGCAACAACCGTGGCGAGATGATCCCGCTGGCGACCTTCATCAAGGTCAGCGACACCTCGGGGCCAGACCGTGTGATGCACTACAACGGCTTCATCACCGCTGAAATCAACGGTGCCGCTGCCCCGGGCTACAGTTCCGGCCAGGCGGAAAAGGCCATCGAGAAACTGCTCAAGGAGGAACTGCCCAACGGCATGACGTACGAGTGGACCGACCTGACGTACCAGCAGATTCTCTCGGGCAACACCGCGCTGTTCGTGTTCCCGCTCTGCGTACTGCTGGCGTTCCTGGTGCTCGCGGCGCAGTACGAAAGCTGGAGCCTGCCATTGGCGGTGATCCTGATCGTACCGATGACCCTGCTGTCGGCGATTACCGGGGTGATTCTCTCCGGTGGCGACAACAACATCTTTACCCAGATCGGCTTGATCGTACTGGTGGGGCTTGCCTGCAAGAACGCGATTCTGATCGTCGAGTTCGCCAAGGATAAACAGCTCGAAGGCATGAACCCGCTGGCGGCGGTCCTCGAAGCGTGCCGCCTGCGTCTGCGGCCGATCCTGATGACCTCCTTCGCCTTCATCATGGGTGTGGTGCCCCTGGTGTTCTCCAGCGGCGCAGGTGCGGAAATGCGTCATGCCATGGGTGTGGCGGTGTTCTCCGGAATGCTCGGCGTGACCTTCTTCGGCCTGCTGCTCACCCCTGTGTTCTATGTACTGATCCGCAACTTCGTCGAGCGCAGCGAGGCCCGCAAGGCGGCCCGGGCTTTGAAACTGGAGGCGCAACAATGAGTTTGAAAGCGTTCGTTCCGAGCTTGCTGGTTCTGGCACTGAGTGCCTGCGCCGTAGGCCCGGACTACAAGGCTCCACAAACGGAGGCGGCGACCATCACCACCGCCACCGACGGTGCCGCCGGCCAGAAGAATTTCGACCGGGCCCGCTTCGAGGGCGTCTGGTGGCAGCAGTTCGACGACCCGACCCTCAACGCGTTGGTGACTCGCTCCCTGGAAGGCAACCGCGAGTTGCGCGTGGCCTTCGCCCGCTTGCGGGCCGCCCGGGCGATTCGCGATGACGCCAGCAATGACGTCATGCCAACCATCACCAGCCGGGCCAGCAGCGACCTGGGCAAAGGCCAGATTCCCGGGCAGACCACTGACCGGATCAGCACCGAGCGTTACGACCTGGGCCTGGACATGGCCTGGGAGCTGGACCTGTTCGGACGCATCCGGCGTAACCTGGAAGCCACCGATGCCGATCAGCAGGCGGTCGAAGCCGACCTCTATCAGTTGCAGGTGACGATGATCGCCGAACTGGTGGACGCCTACGGTCAGTTGCGCGGCGCGCAACTGCGGGAAAAGATCGCCTTGGCCAACCTGAAGAACCAGCAGGATTCGCGCAAGATCACCGAAAGCCTGCGCGATGCCGGTGTCGGCGATCAGCTCGACGTGGTGCGTGCCGATGCCCGCCTGGCGTCTGTAGAAGCCAGCGTGCCGCAACTGCAGGCCGAACAGGTGCGCCAACGCAACCGCATCGCCACGTTGCTGGGCGAGCGCCCTGACAAACTCAGCGTGGACCTGAGTCCGAAACAGTTGCCGGCCATCGCCAAGGCCCTGCCCATCGGCGATCCGGGTGAACTGCTGCAACGACGCCCGGACATTCTCAGTGCCGAACGCCAACTGGCCGCCGCCACGGCACGCATCGGCGTGGCCAAGGCCGATCTGTTCCCACGGGTCAGCCTGAGCGGCTTCCTCGGCTTCACGGCTGGACGCGGTTCGCAGATCGGCTCCTCGGCCGCCAACGCCTGGGCGCTGGGCCCGAGCATTACTTGGGCCGCTTTCGACCTGGGCAGCGTGCGGGCGCGCTTGCGCGGTGCCGACGCCGAGGCGGACGGCGCCCTGGCGACTTACGAACAGCAAGTGCTGTTGGCCCTGGAAGAATCGGAAAACGCCTTCAGTGACTACGGCAAGCGCCAGCAACGGCTGATTTCGCTGATCCGCCAGAGTGAATCGAGCCGCGCCGCCGCCGACCTGGCCGAAATTCGCTACCGCGAAGGCACCGTGGACTTCCTCGTGCTGCTCGATGCCCAACGTGAACGCCTGGCCGCCGAAGATACCCAGGCCCAGGCCGAAGTGGACCTGTACCGCGGCATCGTCGCGATCTACAAGGCCCTGGGTGGCGGCTGGAAACCGGAAACCGTTGCCAGCAACTGAGCCGCCCTGCTCAACCGAGCTCCTTTGGTTGGCCGCAACCAACCAATTCTTTGCCCCGCGTTCATTTGGACGCGGGGCTTTTTTTGTTTGACGATGACTCCAGCAGAGTCGGCAGAGGGGTGCAGCCGTTCAAGGCTGGAATCTTTGAAAACACATCAGCCATAAAATCCATGAACACGATAGCCCGCGTGGGGAGCAATCTATTGGCGACATAAACCATCTGCACAGGGACAGGGGGAGCCGCATGGTCGGTGAGAATGAACTGTAATCTCCCGCTGTTCAGCCCGCCCTCAAACAGCCACGCAGGTCCATGCGCCACACCCAGGCCTGCCACGACCGCCGCACTGACAGCGTCTGGCGAGTTGACCCTGAGCCTGCCGGCAATCGGAATGTCCGCGTCACGGAATCGCCAGGTCGCCCCGGACGACAGTAAGGTGTAGATGATGCAGTCGTGGTCGCGTAGATCATCCGGGGTCTGTGGAACTCCGCGTTTAGCCAAGTAGTCCTTGCTGGCGACGAAGACCCGGTCGTACCATCCAAGAGGCCGGGCGCGCAAGGAGCTGTCCTCCAACTGTCCTATGCGAATGGCGAGTTCGGTACCTTCATTGACCAGGTCTACGTATCGATCGTTGAGTTGCAGATCCAAGATCAATTGAGGGTAGCGCTCCAAAAAGGCCGGCACATGCGGCATTACAAACGCGTGTGCGAGAGCTGTCGGACAGGCTACGCGCAAGAGCCCTGATGGCTCGACGCTGTTCCTGAAGGACGATTCGGATTCATCCACCGCATCCAGGATGCGCCGGATGTCCGCATAGTAGCGTTCGCCCTCCGGCGTCAAGGATAGCTTGCGCGTAGACCGGTGGAGCAAGCGCGTCTGCAAATGATCCTCCAGAGCCGCTACATAGCGGCTTACATTGGGTTGCCCCAACCCTAGATCGCGCCCTGCCGCCGAAAAGCTCCCAGTTTCTACAGCACGCGCGAAGCATGTCATCAAAAGAAATCGGTCCACTTCCCCACCTTAATTCATGCCTGATTTGCATGAATTATATGCGAATACGCAGTCTTATCCGATACGTGGCATGAGCGCATATTTCTCCATGTCGACCGCAGTGGTCATTCACCGGAGAATTCAAATGTCGCGCTTACAAGGTAAACGTACTCTCATCACTGGCGGCACCAGTGGCATCGGGCTGGAAACGGCAAAGCAGTTCCTGGCGGAGGGTGCTCGCGTGATCGTTACGGGTGTCAACCCCGATTCGATTGCAAAGGCCCAGGCGGAGTTGGGCCCGGAAGTGCCGGTGCTGCGCGCCGACTCGGCCAGCGTTGCAGCACAAAAGGAGCTGGCACAAGTCATCAAGGAACACTACGGCCAACTCGACGTTGCCTTCCTCAATGCCGGCGTATCCGTCTGGCGGCCCATTGAGGAATGGACGGAAGACATGTTCGACAGCATTTTCGACATCAACGTCAAGGGGCCATACTTCCTGATGCAGGCGCTGCTGCCGGTCTTCGCAAATCCTGCTTCCGTAGTGTTGACCACTTCCGTAAGCGCGCACGCAGGCGCAGATCGCTCGTCCGTGTATGCCGCAACGAAGGCCGCATTGCTGAACATGTCGAAGACGCTCTCGACCGAATTGCTGGGCCGTGGCATCCGTGTCAACGCAGTGAGCCCTGGCCCCGTCGAGACCCCGCTTTACGACAAGGCAGGTATTCCGGAAGCTTACCGCGAGCAGATTAACAAAGCGATCACGGCAACCATTCCGCTTGGCCGCTTCGGTACCTCCGACGAGGTGGCCAAAGCAGTGCTGTATCTGGCATCCGACGAGTCGCGCTGGACGGTCGGCTCTGAAATCGTCCTTGACGGCGGCCGCCTGCTGAATGGCTAAGCGCGCAGCTCAAGAATTGCGCGAATGCAACATCGCCTGGGCTGAGTTAATCAGGTACTGAACACCCGTCTCAGCACTCAGCGACGAGCGAGTCCAATCCAGACTGCGCAAACAGCGGTACGCGGGAAACCTCTGCCGCCGTTTCCGCTTGATAAACCATCCAGAGCCACTAAAAGCAATGAACGCTCTTACGCTAATAAGCCACCCACTCTGCCCATTCGTACAGCGCGCCGCGATTGTGCTTCTTGAAAAGGGCATCCAATTCGATCGGATAAATGTCGATTTATCAGCCAAGCCAGACTGGTTCCTGGCAGTTTCGCCAACCGGCAAGGTCCCCGTGCTCAAGGTGCGCCAGGACAATGCGGAAGATGCGATCCTGTTCGAAAGCATGGTCATCTGCGAGTACCTCGACGAAACCCAAGGTGGCGCGCCGATGTACCCCGTTGATGCGTTAGCTCGCGCCCGGAATCGCGCGTGGATCGAGTTCGCGTCGCAGACTCAAGCTGAAGCCTGGCAGTTTCTCCACGCTCGTGACTCTGCGACCGCAGATGCCAAGCGCACCGCATTTCGCGAACGGCTCGGCAAACTGGAGTCAGAAATAGGCGTGGGGCCGTTCTTCGATGGCTCGGCCTTTGGAATGGTTGATGCGGTTTATGCGCCGCTTTTCCGTTACTTCGAGAGTATCGACGCAACTGTCGCACACCAGATTTTCGACGGTCTTCCGCGCATTTCGGCTTGGCGTAAGGCGCTTGAGGCGCGCTCCAGCGTAAGGGATGCCGTTGTCGAAGACTATGCCGATCGTTTCCAAACGCATCTCCGCCAACAAGGAGCGCTGATCGCTGCCGCTTAGCCGAAGCGATCAATCAACCCAAGCCTTTCGATCAGGACAGACGCGGGGCGTAGGCAACATCTTCCTCCAGAAACAGATCCAGTGAACCCACGGCCATGAACGTCGGTGGCAGGCCGGCCACGTCATCTACCAACGCAGGGCCATGGTGTCCCAGCCGTTCAGGCATGACCATTGTGGGAGCGCGCTTGCTCGCGATAGCGGTGGGTCAGTTGGCGCTGATGTCGGATGCGCAACCGCCATCGCGATCAAGCTCGGCTCCCAAAGGGGTCTCGGGTGGGTACAGGGTTTGTGTCCCCCTCCCACAGTCCGCTACCGCTGTGACAAGGTTTGACTCAAGCCGCCACCTGACCGAAGCTTGCGACATTTCACGCTTCTGGTAATGGATTCCCTGCATGCCCTCGCCTCGCCGCCGCTATCTGCTCCTCAGCCTCTGTGTCCTGTTGTTGATCGGTCTTGTCGCGCTATGGCTACGCAGCACCACGCCGCAAATCCCCGAAGCGATCAAGCGTGGTTACAGTGAAGCCTTGGAAAGCGCCCGCAACGGACAACCGGGGGCGGCGCGCATGCTTTACCAGCAGCTGGGGCGTCCAGACCTCTCACCCAAGCGCCGTGTGTGGCTGCACGCCGAACTGCCCAACTACCCCAGCCCGCAAGCCTTGAAACTGGCGGACGCGGACCTGCACAGCGAATCACCGGACGTGCGTCGGGCCGCCATCGGCAGCGTCGTCGGGCTGGTGCCGACGGGCCAGCGCAGCCTGTTGCTCGGCCCACTTCTGGATGATGACGACCCGAATGTCCGGTTCGCTGCCGTGAATGCCCTGCTGGGCCTTTCGCCGGATGACCTCGGTTTGTATTTCGGCGCGATGCAGATCGCCATCGATACCTGGGAGCAGGTGCTCGAGGATGGTCCGAAAACCGCGGACGCCCACTACCAGCTCGCCCGGCTGCACCTGCACAACGCCGAATTGAAGAAAGCCCAATTGGCCCTTGAGCAGGCCTTGCGCCTGCAACCGGACAATCTCCCGGCGCTGGTCATGCAGATCGAAGTGCTGGACAAACAAGGCCAGGGCGAAGCCGCACGACAATTGCTTGCTCGACAGTTGCAAACCCAGCCACCGTCGGCTTATCTGCAACATGCGCTGGGCATGTGGCTGCTGCAACACGGCCAGAGCGAATATGCGGTGCTCGGTCTGGCAAAAGCCGTGGAACTGGAACCCGAGAACCGGCATTACCGCTATGACCTGGCGACCACCCTGCATGCCGAACAGGAAGTGGAAGCCGCGCAGAAACAGTTGCAGGAAATCGTCCAGCGCTACCCCGCCGACCGCAAGGCACGGGTGTTGCTGATCAACTATTGGAAGGAAACCGGTCAGTTGCAGAATGTGCAGATTCTGTTGGCGCAACTGGAACAGTTGAACCCTGATGACCCGGCGCTGCAACAGGGCCTGTAGGAACTGCCGAAGGCTGCGATCACTCAATTGCCTTCAACCTCGCTTCGCTCGACAGCGCCTACAAAGTTTGTGCAGTACACCGCGTTTTGTCGATGTAAGCGGAACCGCCATCACTGCCAAAGGTCAAGTGTTCAGGCAGTCGATTTCAGGCGTTACCCCGCCTGCTGCCCACTTCCCTAGTCATGAGAGGGCTATTTTTGTCTACATCTAACGAGTTGATCAGTGCAAAAGCCGCCACAGGCATCGAAGGACTGGATGATGTCCTTTCCGGTGGTTTGTCCCGTGGCCATGTGTTCCTGCTCGAGGGCGAACCCGGGACTGGTAAGACCACGGTCGCGTTGCATTTTCTGTTAGCCGGCGCCAAGGCTGGCGAGCGCTCGTTGTACATCACGCTATCGGAAACCGAGCGTGAACTGCGTCAGGGCGCGACCTCCCACGGGTGGACGCTGGATGACAATATTCATATTTTCGAGCTGACCCCGCCCGAAAGCCTGCTCAATGCCGAGCACCAGCAGAGCCTGCTGTACTCCTCGGACCTGGAACTGGGCGAAGCGACGCGGCAGATTTTCGAAGTGGTCGAACGGGTCAAGCCGACCCGGGTCGTGCTCGACAGCCTGTCGGAAATCCGTCTGCTGGCGCAAAGCTCCCTGCGCTATCGTCGCCAGATCCTGGCGATCAAGCATTATTTCGTGCGCTACGACGCCACGGTCCTGTTGCTCGACGACCTGACCACCGAATCCCTGGACAAGACCGTGCACAGCGTCGCCCACGGGGTGATACGCCTGGAAGAACTGACCCCCAGCTACGGTGCCGAACGGCGGCGGATCCGGGTGGTCAAGTATCGCGGGCAGAAATACCGCGGAGGTTACCATGACTTCACCATCATGAGCGACGGCGTGCACGTCTTCCCGCGCCTGGTGGCCGCCGAACACCGTGGGCAGTACCTGCGCCAGCAACTCTCCAGCGGCATCGGCGAAATGGATGCGCTGCTGGGCGGCGGTATCGAGACGGGTTCCAGTACCTTGATCCTGGGCCCGGCGGGTACCGGCAAGTCGCTGATCGCGTTGATTTTCGCCGCAGCCGCCGTGCGTCGCGGCGAGAAGGCCGCGCTGTTCATCTTCGACGAAGAACTGGGCTTGCTGTTCGAGCGCATGAAAAACATCGGCATCGATCTGCAGGCCCTGCTAGAGACCGGCAACCTGCTGATCGAACAGGTCGACGCCGCCGAGTTGTCCCCCGGCGAGTTCTCCCACCGCGTGCGCCGTTGCGTCGATGAGGGCAACATCAAGACCGTAGTCATCGACAGTATCAACGGCTATCAGGCGGCGATGCCGGAAGAGAATGCCCTGGTGCTGCACATGCATGAATTGCTGCTCTATCTCAACCGCAAGGGCGCGGCGACCTTCATGACCGTCGCCCAGCACGGCCTGGTCGGCGACATGCAGGCGCCCGTGGACATTACTTACTTGGCCGACACGGTGATTCTGTTGCGTTATTTCGAAGCACTGGGCAAGGTTCGCCGGGCTATCTCCATCATCAAGAAACGCACCGGCAGCCACGAGTCGACCATCCGCGAATACCGCATCAGCCGCCAGGGCATGACCATCGGCGAGCCACTGGAGGCGTTCCAAGGTGTCCTGCGCGGGGTCCCCACCTACATGGGCGAGAGCAACCCGCTGCTCAAGGATGAACACCGGTGACGCCGGCCGAGCCCCTGTCCGAACGGGCGCTGATCCTCGCGCCGCTGGGACGGGACAGCCAGATCGCCTTGATGATCCTCAATGAAGCCGGTTTTGCCGGCCTCATCTGCCGCCACCTGGGCCATTTGTGCGAAGAGTTGGAAAGCGGTGCCGGCCTGCTGGTGATTTCTTCGGAGGCCTTGATAGGGCCCGACCTGGAAACGCTGTTCCAGCAAATCGAACAGCAGCCAGCCTGGTCCGACCTGCCCATTGTCTTGCTGACCCATCACGGCGGGCCGGAACAGAACCCGGCGGCCCGTATCGGTACGCAATTGGGCAACGTGACCTTCCTCGAGCGCCCTTTCCATCCTGTGACCCTGATCAGCCTGGTGACCACCGCCCTGCGGGGTCGCCGAAGGCAGTACGAAGCCCGCGACCGCCTGATCGACCTCAGCAACAGCGAACTGCGCCTACAGACCACCCTTGAAACCCTCGAGCAGCAGGTAGAAGAACGTACCGCCCAGTTGCGCCACAACGAAGAGGCCCTGCGCCAGTCGCAAAAAATGGAAGCGGTCGGCCAGTTGACCGGCGGTATCGCCCACGACTTCAACAACATGCTCACCGGGATCATCGGCAGCCTCGAGCTGCTGCGTCGACGCCTGGCCCGCGGCCGTACCGAGGATCTGGACAGCCTGATCGACCTGGGCGTGACCTCGGCCAACCGCGCCGCCGGCCTGACCCATCGCCTGCTGGCGTTTTCCCGACGGCAATCGCTGGACTCCAAGGCCGTCCAGATGAATACGCTGGTGCTGTCCATGGGCGAGCTGCTGCAACGCAGCCTCAACGAAAGCATTCGCCTGGACATGCGATTGGACGAACAGCTCTGGGTCGCCGAGGCCGATCCCAACCAACTGGAAAGCGCCCTGCTCAACCTGGTGCTCAATGCCCGGGATGCCATGCCCAACGGCGGAAACCTGGTGGTGCAGACCTGCAACCGACACCTGGACGCCGACTTCACCGATGCCTACACCAACCTGGAGCCCGGCGACTATGTGGTGCTGAGCGTGCAGGACACCGGTTGTGGCATGCCCGAAGCGGTGATCGGCCGCGCTTTCGATCCGTTTTTCACCACCAAGCCGATCGGCCAGGGCACCGGGCTGGGCCTGTCGATGATCTATGGCTTCAGCAAGCAGTCGCGTGGCCACGTGACCATCGACAGCGAAGTCGACAAAGGCACCACCGTGAACCTGTACCTGCCGCGCTTTCGCGGTGAAGAAGTCCACGAACCCCAGGTCACCACCCAGCACGCGCCGCATGCGCAGGACGGCGAAACCGTGCTGATCGTCGAGGACGATCCGGCGGTGCGAGTGCTGGTGAGCGCGGTGTTGAGCGAACTGGGTTATGCCTTCGTGGAAGCGGCCGACGCCAATGGCGCGGTCCCGATCCTCGAGTCAGGCCAACGCATCGACCTGCTGATCAGCGACGTAGGCCTGCCCGGCATGAATGGTCGGCAGCTGGCGGAAATCGGCCGGCAGGTGCGCCCGGACCTGCGGGTGCTGTTCATCACCGGCTACGCCGAGCATGCGGCGGTACGCGGCGGCTTCCTTGACCCGGGGATGCAGATGATCACCAAGCCGTTCACATTTGATTTGTTGACGGCCAAGGTACGGGAGATGATCAAGGTCTGAGGCGATGGGCAGGCATTGGGGCGCCTGATCTGACGGGATATGCCCCCCTCACCTACCTACGACAACATCGACTGCATGATGCGCTGTAGCTCATCCAGGTCGAACGGCTTATCCAGGATCGGGGCCTTGCGGGTAATGGGGCTATCGGTGTCCCGCACTTCCTGCGCGTAGCCACTGATGAAGATGACCTTCAGTTCGGGTCGCAACTTGACCGCAGGCTCGGCGATCTGCACCCCGGAGATACCGCCCGGCAGGCGGAAGTCGGTGATCATCATGTCCAGATGCGGCTTGCTCGCCAGGATCTCGAACGCCTGGTCACCGTTTTCGGCCTGCAACACCCGGTATCCCTCGCCCGACAGGTAGGCCGACAGCACCATCAGGATCGACGGGTCATCCTCGACGATCAATACAACATCTTGCGCATCTTCACTCATGAGAAGCCTTTGTTCGATCAATAGCTGCTGATACGACCTTAGGGTCTCTCAGAGGTTGCGTCTGTTCGGCGGTTTTGTCCAAGACAGTTTTCTGCAAGGGCAGGCAAACACGAAACAACGCCCCTTCATGGAGACGACTGTCGACCGTGATCGTCCCGCCATGGGCCGTGACGATCTGCTCGGAAATGAACAGCCCAAGCCCCAGGCCTGAAGCGGCCGCCTTGGACGATACGCGCTCGAACTGCTGGAAGATACGTTTCTGGTTTTCCTCGCTGATGCCGATGCCGTGGTCCCGGACCTCGATGCAGGCATGCTCGGGCGTCTTGTAGACGCGCACTTCGATCGGGCTCTTGCCACCGTAGCGCAGCGCATTGGTCAACAGGTTCGACACCACTTGCTCGATGCGAAACTCATCCCACTGCCCCTCCACCGCCGGTTCGGCCAGGCAAGTCAATGAGCACTCGGCGATAGCAAACTGCGGCTGGAAGTTGCGCAGCAGGTTTTCCACCAGTGCCGTCAAATTGAAGCGGGTCGGACGGATCGACAGCTTGCCGGTACGAATCCGCGACACATCCAGCATGTCCTCGATCAGCCGGATCAGGCTCTTGATCTGGCGCTCGTCGCGCTCGACCATCGCCCGCACCTTGTCCAGGCTGAAGGCCGCGGCATTGTCCCGGGCCAGGTGCATCTTGCGCAGTTGGGTTTCGAGAATCAGGCCATTGAGGGGGGTGCGCACCTCGTGGGCGACAATGGACATGAAGTCGTCACGCATACGCACCGCTTGCTCCAGCTCGCCGCGGGTGGCCTCCAGTTGCTGCAACAGGATCTCCTGTTCCCGCTGGCTCTGCTCGAGGGCCACGACTTGCTCCTTCATGGCCTTGCGCTGGCGATACAGCTCGACGAACACATTGACCTTGCTCTTGACGGCCTGGGTGTCCAGCGGCTTGTGCAGGAAGTCCACCGCGCCGTTTTCATAACCGGTGAAGGCGTAGTTGCGCTCACGACCGGCGGCGCTGACGAAAATGATCGGGATGCTGCGGGTCTTCTCCGTGCCGCGCATCAGCTCCGCCAGACCGAAACCGTTCATATCGGGCATCTGCACATCGATGATGGCCAGGGCAAAGTCGTGTTGCAGCAGCAGGGACAGTGCTTCGTCCGCCGACAGGGCCTTGAAGATCTCGCGGTCGGGCCCCCTGATCAGCGCTTCCAGGGCCAACAGATTCTCAGGCAGATCGTCGACGATCAGCAGTTTGGCTTGAACATCTCTTGACATGTGGTTCATTCCAGCCCGGCCAGCAATTGGCCGATGCCTTGCAAAGTAAGGATATGGTCGGGCTCATGCAAGGCCAGCGCCGCTTCGGGCATGGTCGCGACCTGGGCTTCAGCCGGGTCCTGGACCACGGTGATCCCGCCCAGCGCCCTGACCTTCGCCAAGCCCCGGGCGCCATCGCCATTGGCACCGGTCATTACCACGGCCAGCAACTTCTCGCCGTAGACATCGGCGGCCGACTCGAACAGCACGTCGATGGACGGTCGCGAATGGTGTACGGGTTCCTCCAGGCTCAACGACAGGCAATGGTCGGCCTCGACCGACAAGTGATAGCCGGGCGTGGCGACGTACAAGGTACCCGGTGCGATGTCCTGCTTGTCCCGGGCTTCCTCCACCGGCACCGCCAGGCGATGGCCGAGCACGGAGGCCAGTTGGCTGTCGCGCTCATTCGGCAAATGCAGTACCACCAGGATGGGCAGGCCGAAACCTTTGCGCAGGTGTCCGAATACCCTGAGCAACGCTTCGACGCCGCCGGCCGATGCACCGACGACAATGGCCTCGATGGGCGGGTTGGATCTGTCCTTCGTCTGGTTCATAACTTGCGATAGATCCGTTCCTGTTTGACCAACGGCTCGAATCGATGACCGTAAGCCGAAAAATCCAAGGTCTCCTTACTGCCCAATACCAGGAAACCACGGTGACAGAGGGACTCATGGAACAGCCCAAACGCACGATCTTGCAGTTTTTTATTGAAATATATCAATACGTTGCGGCATGAAATTAACTGAGTTTCTGAAAAAACACTGTCGGTCGCCAGGCTGTGATCGGCAAAGGTCACGTTCTCGCACAGGCTTTTATCGAACATCGCATAATCGTAGGCGGCGGTGTAATAATCGGCAAACGATCGCCGTCCTCCAGCGCTCTGGTAGTTCTGCGTATAGGTGCGCACGTTTTCCAGGGAGAAAATGCCCTGCTTGGCTTTTTCCAGCGAGCGCGGATTGATGTCGGTGGCGTAGATCAATGTGCGGTCCAGCAGGCCTTCTTCTCGCAGCAGGATCGCCATGGAGTAGACCTCCTCTCCCGTGCTGCAACCGGCGATCCAGATCTTGATCGAAGGGTACGTCCTGAGCAGCGGCACGACTTCCTCGCGGATCGCCAGGAAATGCGAGGGGTCGCGAAACATCTCGCTGACGGGGATCGTCAGCAGTTGCAGCAACTGCATGAATGCACCCGGGTCGTGCAGCACGCGCTCCTGCAAGGCCGAAATGGTCTTGCACTCGAACTGGCTCAACGCATGGTGGACCCGGCGCTTGATGGAGGCGCCGGAATAATCGCGAAAATCGTAGCTGTACTTGAGGTAAATCGCTTCGATCAACAAACGAAGTTCAATATCAGTGTCACGTTCCACTAAATTCTTTCCATATTCGGCAACCACACGCGAATCAGCGAGAACAGACGATCCAGATCGATCGGCTTGGCCAGGTAGTCATTGGAACCCGCCGCCAGGCAGCGTTCCTGATCGTCCTTCATGGCCTTGGCCGTCACGGCGATGATAGGCAGCTTGCGCCAGCGCGGATCCTTGCGGATCAGCGTGGTGGCTTCGAAACCATCCATCTCCGGCATCATCACATCCATCAGCACCAGGTCGATGTCGTCGAATTCATTCAGGCGATCGATCGCCTCCAAGCCATTACGGCCAATGACCACGATCGCCCCCTTCGCCTCCAGGGCGCTGGTCAGGGCAAAGATGTTACGCACATCGTCGTCCACCAATAGCACCTTGCGGCCTTCGAACACCTTGTCGCGGCTGCGGGCGGTCTTGAGCATCCGCTGTCGTTCATGGGACAACCGGGATTCGACTTTGTGCAGAAAGAGTGTCACCTCGTCCAGCAAGCGCTCTGGCGAACGGGCGCCCTTGATGATGATCGAGCGTGAATACTTGCGCAGTTCGGCTTCTTCGTCCCGTGTCAGGTTGCGCCCGGTGTAGACGATCACCGGCGGGAAGGAACAGATGTCTTCGCTGGACATGCGCTTGAGCAGGTCATTGCCGAGCATGTCCGGCAACTTGAGGTCGATGATCATGCAGTCGTAGACATTGGTCCGCAGCAGGTCCAGGGCCTGCTGGGCCAAGCCAACGGCGGTGATCTCGATGTCATCGTCGCCGATCAGGCGGGTAATACTGTCGCGCTGCAGATCATCGTCCTCCACCAGCAGCACCCGCTTGACCTTCTGGGTCAGCTTGGCCTCCAGGCGGGCGAACACGTCCTTGAGTTCTTCACGGGTGGTCGGCTTGACGGCATAGCCGATGGCGCCCATGTGCATGGCGGCTTCGACACGGTCTTCGACGGAAATCACGTGCACCGGGATGTGCCGGGTTTCGGCCTGCTCCTTGAGCCGCTGCAACACCGTCAGCCCGGAATGGTCCGGCAGGCGCATGTCCAGCAGGATCGCGTCGGGAGCCAGTTGCAAAGCCAGGTCGAAACCTTCGTCGGCACCGTGGGCCACCAGGCACTGGTAACCCAGCTCGTGGGCCAGGTCGAACAGAATCCGGGCGAACTTGGGCTCGTCTTCGATCACCAGGATGCACCGGGTATCGAACGGTGCCTTGTCGCGGTCGTCGGCGAACCGGGCAATCGGCGTGTCCACTTCGGCGACCAGCGGCGCCGCTGCGGCTTTGGGCGCGACAGGCGCCGGCGCGGTGGCCGTCGGGGTGAAGGTCATCGGCGCTATCGGTGTGTCACCGGGCTCGACATACCGCTCAGGCAATACCAGCGTAAACACACTGCCCTGCCCCGGCTCGCTGGAGACCGAAATCGAACCGCCCAGCAACATGGCCAGGTCCCGGGAAATCGACAACCCCAGACCGGTGCCGCCGTAGCGACGGTTGGTGGTGCCATCGGCCTGGCGGAACGCTTCGAAAATACTTTGCTGTTGATCGACGGCGATGCCGATCCCCGAGTCCCGCACCATGAACGCGATGCCCGAGCCTGGCTGACCGGCCACGGACAGGCTGACGGAACCTTGCTCGGTGAATTTCACGGCGTTGGACAGCAGGTTCTTGATCACCTGCTCCAGGCGCTGGCGGTCGGTGTAGAGCATCGCCGGCGCATCGGGCAGCACCTGGACCTGGAAATTCAGGCCCTTGTCCGCCGCCAACGGCTTGAACATATCCTGCAGCCCTTCCACCAGCCGCTGCACGCTGGTGGTTTCCGGACGCACTTCCAGCTTTCCGGCCTCGACCTTGGAGATGTCGAGAATGTCGTTGATCAGGTTCAGCAGGTCGTTGCCGGCGGAGTAGATCGACTCGGCAAACTTGACCTGCTCCTCGCTGAGGTTGTGCTGCGGGTTTTCCGCCAACAGCTTGGACAGGATCAGCGAGCTGTTGAGCGGCGTGCGCAACTCATGGGACATATTGGCCAGGAACTCGGACTTGTACTTGCTCGAGCGCTGCAGCTCTTCGGCGCGCTCCTGCAATTGGATCTGGGCCAGGTTCAATTCGCTGTTCTTCTGGTCCATGGCGTCGCGCTGCTCGGCCAATTGCTCGTTGGTCTGCTCCAGTTCCTGTTGCTGGGCTTCCAGGTGGGCCTGGGACTCCTTGAGGATGCGCGACTGTTCTTCCAACTCTTCGTTGGCGGTCTTGAGCTCTTCCTGCTGGACTTGCAGCTCTTCGTTCAACTGCTGGGTTTCGGCCAGGACTTCCTGCAGGCGCTGGCGATAACGGGCGGCTTCAATGGAGGTGCCGATATTGCCGGCGATCAGCTCCAGCAGCTCGACGTCACGCTCGGTCAATGGCCGCAGGAAACCCAGTTCGATGACACCGTTGATCCGGTCATCGTCACTGGTGGGCACCACCAGCACGCTGTTGGGCAGGCCTTGCCCCAGCCCGGAGCTGACTTTCAGATAATCGTTCGGTACGTCGTCCAGACGGATAAGACGCCCCTGCTGCACGGCCTGGCCAGCGATGCCTTCGCCGGCGACGATCACCTGCTGTTGTTCTTCATCCTCCCGGGACAGCCCGTAGGTGGCGACGCGCCTGAGGACACCATTTTCTTCCCGCGCATAAAGCGCAGCGACAGCGACGCCCAGGTATTTCGCACAGAACTGCAGGATGTTGCGGCCCAACAGGTTCAGCGACAGTTGCCCCAGGACCTGCTCGGCCAGTTGCGTCTGGCCGTTACGCAGCCAGGCCTGCTTCTCCAGGTGCAAAGCGCTGCGTTGCTGGACTTTCAGGCTGGCGCTGTAGCTTTCGGACAGGCTCAACAGATCCCGGCGACCGACGTAGGCCAGCAGCCCGCTGACCGCTGCGACAAACAACAGGTAAAGGGCAATGCTCCAGACAGTCGTGGTGCGCACATCCTGGTTGCGGGCCGCGCGCAATTGTTGCTCGGTCTCGACGACTTCTTCGAAGGACTGGCGAATTTCGTCAGTCAGGCGCTTGCCGCGCCCGGCCTTCACCGCGCCCCGGTAATCGCCGCTGCTACGTTGCAGGTCGATCATGCTTTGGGCGTAATTGGCCCACTCCGTCTGGAGTGCTTGGATCTTGTGCAGGCGGTCGGTCTGGACGGGGTTATCGGCTGTCAATTCCAGCAATGTGTCCAACGCCACGGCAATCCGTGGCTTGGCCACTTCATAGGGGTCGAGGAAGTGCTCGTCACCACTCAACAAGTAGCCGCGCATGCCGGTTTCCAGGTCCACGCTCAGCTTGAACGCTTCGTTGGCGTTATTGATCACCCTGTCGGTATGGCCGACCCACTGGATTACCGACAGCAGGTACGTGATAAGGATGATGAAAAACACCGCGCTGAGGGCGCCCATGCCCAACGGCAGGCTGATATTGCGGCTCAGGAGTTTGCGAAAGCTTTGCTCGTCGACCGAAGACGAAGGAATCATGGAGAGGGCCTTGGTGGACAGTTGAAATCGGTGGAGTTTGCCCGAAAAACCGCGCTTGGATCCACATTTTCTGACAAGTCAAGGAGGCGAATCCCACGACAATCCGTCTTATAGCAGGGAAGCGACTATCCTTGTCAGCTCTTGTACTATAGATCCTTTCTTGTACAACCCAGGGAACTTGTGCCGCCTTGGCACTTACTCATGAATGAGGCCATTTTTTTCCGTGCCCCTCCCGCTCCCATCTTTCGAGAATGTCGACTATGCCCACCACCCCTGCCGCCACCCAGCCCACCATCCTGGTAGTCGAAGACGATGACATTGTGCGGATGTTGATCGTCGACGTGCTGGAAGAACTGGAATACCAGGTGCTGGAGGCGGACGGTTGTGAGCAGGCGCTGAGGTTTTTGCGCGACCACCAACAGGACATCGCCCTGATGATGACCGACGTCGGCCTGCCGGTAATGGACGGACGCGAATTGGCCAAGCAGGCTCGACTCGAGCGGCCACAGCTGCCGGTGCTGTTTGCCAGCGGATATGCCGAAAGTATCGATGTGCCTGAAGGCATGTCGGTGATCGGCAAACCCTTCTCCATCGATCAATTGCGGGACAAGGTCAAACGCATTCTTGCTTGAGCCGGATCGCATTCTTGGTCACTATCGGCGCCCCGCGCGCCGATGGCGCCTGATTCGCTCCGAGGAACCCCCTGCTCATGCATCACCCCACTGCCACCAAAGTCCTGGTTATCGGCTATGTCTGGCCCGAGCCGCGCTCATCGGCTGCCAGTGGGCACGTCATGCAGATCCTCGACACCTTCCTCGGCCAAGGCTGGGACATCACCTTCAGCAGCCCGGCCGGCCCGGGCGAACAGCGCGCCGACCTGGTCGCGTTGGGTATCCGCGAAGTGCCCATCGAACTCAATAGCAGCAGCTTCGACGCGTTCATCCAGACACTTGCGCCGGACATCGTGCTGTTCGACCAGTTCATGATGGAAGAACAGTTCGGCTGGCGCGTCGAAAAGCACTGCCCCGGTGCCCTGCGGGTGCTGGAGACCTCCGATCTGCAAAGCCTGCGTCACGCCCGGCATCAACGCCTGAAAGAGCGCCTGAAGCGCGATGAGGCGAGCGAGGACTTCAGCGACCTCTTCGCCCCGGCCCTGGGCGAGGAATTCCAAAGGATGGCCGACACCGACCTGGCCAAGCGGGAAATCGCCGCCCTGTACCGCTGCGACCTCAACCTGATGGTGTCCGAGGTTGAAATCGAACTGTTGGTGGAACACTTCAAGCTGCCTCGCAACCTGCTGCACTGGTGCCCGTTGATGCTGGACCTGCCCAGTGAACCGTCGGTACCGTTCGAGGACCGGGCGCATTTCCTGAGTATCGGCAACTTTCGCCATGCGCCGAACTGGGACGCCGTGCTCTGGATGAAAAACGCCATCTGGCCGCTGATCCGCCAGCAATTGCCCGGCGCACAATTGCACCTGTACGGCGCCTATACCCCGCCCAAGGCCGCTGCATTGCACAATCCGGCCCAGGGCTTTCACATCATGAACTGGGCCGAGGACGCCTTGCAGGTCATGTCGGCAGCACGCATCTGCCTGGCGCCGTTGCGTTTCGGCGCCGGGATCAAGGGCAAGCTGATCGACGCCATGCTCTGCGGTACCCCCAACGTCACCACGCCCGTGGGAGCCGAAGCCATGCACGGCGACATGCCCTGGCCCGGGTCGATTGCCCGGAGTGCCGAAGGCATCGCCAGCGCGGCGGTGCAGTTGTATAGCGACCAGGCGCGCTGGACCCAGGCCCAGCACGCCGGCCTGGCGCTGCTGGCGAGCCGCTACCGGCAACAGGTGCATGGACCGGCGCTGATCGACAGCATCAACGCTTGCCGGGCAGACCTGGCACAACGACGCCGGGACAATTTTACCGGCAGTATGCTGCGTCACCACCAGCACAAAAGCACCCAATACATGTCCCAGTGGATCGAAGAAAAAAACCGCAACGGTTAGACGCCAAGGTGGCACCTGCCTGGCGAAGGGGGCATTATCCAGTGGCGATAACAATAAAAGTGCCAGGCCCATGACCCGAACAGCCAGAGTCACCGACCCCTCCTATGAGCTGATGGACGACCATAACGGGCTGTCCATCATCTACCGCCAGCACGGTTTTCCCTGCCCGCTGGTGCGCTGGCATTTCCACAAGGAATACGAGCTGCACTTGATCGTTGCCAGTTCCGGCAAGGTGTTCATTGGCGACTACATTGGCAACTTCTACCCCCAGTCGCTGTTTCTCACCGGGCCCAACCTGCCCCACAACTGGATCAGCCAGGTGGCCGAGGACGAAGTGGTGCCCAAGCGCGACATGTTGGTGAACTTCACCGACGAGTTGTTCGAAAGCGGCCACCAGGTATTCGCCGAACTCAAGACGGTCGCACCGCTGCTCGAACGCGCCCAATACGGCATCGAGTTCCGTTGCAAGCGCACCATCCGCCAGGCCATGAGCCTGATGCAGCGCATCGCCGATTCCCAGGGCATGAGCCGCCTGGGGCACTTTTTCATCCTGATGGAGCTGCTGGCCGCCACGGATGACTACCAACTGCTGTCCGGCGCGACCGCCCCGCAAACGGCGGACGAACACAGCATCGACCGCACCAACCGCGCGGTGGACTACATCTTTGCCCATTACGCCCAGGAGCTGCCCCTGGAAGAAGTCGCCGAACACCTGGGCATGAAACCCACCTACTTCAGCCGGGTGTTCAAACAGGCCACTGGCCGCTGCTTCATCGAATTCGTCAATCGCCTGCGCATCAGCAAATCCTGCGAATTGCTGGCCGACGGCGACAAACCGGTGACGGACGTGTGTTTTGAATCCGGCTTCAACAACATCTCCAATTTCAACCGGCGTTTCCAGCAGCTCAAGGGCATGACGCCTTCCCACTACCGGCGGCTGGCGGTGCAGCGGTTGACCGAGCAGAACCAGGGCTGAGACTTTTCGCCCCGACAGAGATCCCCTGTGGCGAGGGAGCTTGCTCCCGCTGGGCTGCGAAGCAGCCCCCTGGATCAGCCTTTCGCACCGAGTTGTCAGGGGAATTGTTGAGGGCCGCTGCGCGCCCCAGCGGGAGCAAGCTCCCTCGCCACGGGTCCTTTGTTCGGCCTGAAGTGGCAGGCATTAATCCCTCCAGTGCAAAAAAGTATCAGTACAAGTGCGACGGATGATTTGTCACACCGTCCATTGAAGGCTGTAATCAGCGCACATTCTTCCCTTCATCCGGAAGACACAAAAACAATAACTGTCCTTCCGCAGCTTTCGGGCGCGGAAAAGGAGTGCGCGATGAAACCTTCGGTAAAAGCTCTGCTTGTCTCCACCTGCATGACCCTCAGTAGCGTCAGCTTCGGCGCACAGACCCTGACCATTGCCACCGTCAACAACAGCGACATGATCCGCATGCAAAAGCTCTCGAAAACCTTCGAGGCCGAGCACCCGGACATCAAGCTGAACTGGGTGGTGCTCGAAGAAAACGTCCTGCGCCAGCGCCTGACCACCGACATCGCCACCCAAGGCGGGCAGTTCGACGTGCTGACCATTGGCATGTACGAAGCAGCACTCTGGGGCGCCAAGGGCTGGCTGGAGCCGATGAAGGATTTGCCGGCCTCCTACGACCTGGACGACGTCTTCCCTTCCGTGCGCGATGGTTTGTCGGTCAAAGGCTCGCTGTACGCCCTGCCGTTCTACGCCGAAAGCTCGATCACCTATTACCGCACGGACCTGTTCAAGAACGCCGGGCTGACCATGCCCGAACACCCGACCTGGACCCAGATCGGTGAGTTCGCGGAAAAACTCACCGACAAATCCAAGGAGCAATATGGCCTGTGCCTGCGGGGCAAGGCCGGTTGGGGCGAGAACATGGCGCTCATCACCACCCTGGCCAACGGTTATGGCGCGCGCTGGTTCGATGAGAAGTGGCAGCCGCAATTCAATGGCCCCGAGTGGAAAGACGCACTCAACTTCTATGTCGACAACATGAAGAAATCCGGCCCGCCGGGCGCCTCCAGCAACGGTTTCAACGAAAACCTGGCGCTGTTCAACAGCGGCAAATGCGCAATCTGGGTGGATGCCAGCGTCGCCGGCTCGTTCGTCACCGACAAGACCCAGAGCAAGGTGTCCGATCACGTTGGATTCACCTTCGCCCCCCACGAAAAAACCGACAAAGGCACCTCGTGGATGTACTCCTGGTCACTGGCCATCCCGACCAGTTCCAAAGCCAAGGAAGCCGCCACGGTCTTTACCACTTGGGCGACGTCCAAGGAGTACAGCCAATTGGTCGCCAAGACCGACGGCATTGCCAACGTACCGCCAGGCACCCGCACCTCGACCTACAGCGACGAGTACATGAAGGCCGCGCCGTTTGCCAAGGTGACCCTGGAATCGTTGAAAGTCGCCGATCCGAAAGCGCCAACCCTCAAGCCTGTGCCCTACATCGGCATCCAGTTGGTGACCATTCCCGAATTCCAGGCCATCGGCACCCAGGTGGGCAAGTTCTTTTCGGGGGCGCTGACCGGCCAGCAGACCGTGGACCAGGCGTTGACCGCCGCGCAGTCCACCACCGAACGCGAGATGAAACGCGCTGGGTATCCCAAGTAGTCAGCTCATTGAGGCCCGCTCCCACAGTGGATCTTCATAGGCCCGCAAAAATCGGTTCAATGCCATGAATAGCTCAACTACAACCGCCAAAGCCCCCATCGAGATTGCCCCGCCGCCGGCGCGCAAAATCCGCCTGGCCAACCCCGGCTGGTTCCTGGTCAGCCCTTCGGTGGCCTTGTTGCTGCTGTGGATGATCGTGCCGCTGGGCATGACCGTCTACTTCTCGATGATCCGCTACAACCTGCTCTACCCCGGCGAAAACGAATTCGTCGGGCTGGAGAACTTCACCTATTTCCTGACCGACTCGGGTTTCATGCCCGGCGCCACCAATACTTTGTTGCTGGTGGGCAGCGTGCTGTTGATCAGTATCGTCCTCGGGGTATTGATCAGCGCGCTGCTGGAGGCCAGTGAGTTTTTCGGTCGCGGCATCGTCCGCGTGCTGCTGATCTCGCCGTTCTTCATCATGCCCACCGTCGGTGCGCTGATCTGGAAGAACCTGATCTTCCACCCGGTCTCGGGCATCCTCGCCTCGGTGTGGAAACTGTTCGGCGCCCAGCCGGTGGACTGGCTGGCCCATTACCCGTTGCTGTCGATCATCATCATCGTGAGCTGGCAATGGCTGCCCTTTGCGATTCTGATCCTGATGACCGCCATGCAGTCACTGGACCAGGAACAGAAAGAAGCCGCCCGCCTGGACGGTGCCGGCCCGATCGCGATCTTCTGGCACCTGACCCTGCCGCACCTGGCCCGCCCGATTGCCGTGGTGCTGATGATCGAAACCATCTTCCTGCTGTCGGTGTTCGCCGAGATCTTCACCACCACCAACGGTGGCCCCGGCTATGCCTCCACCAACCTTGCCTACCTGATCTACAACCAGGCGCTGGTGCAGTTCGACGTCGGCATGGCTTCGGCCGGTGGCCTGATTGCCGTGGTCATTGCCAACATCGCCGCCATCATCCTCGTCCGGATGATCGGTAAAAACCTCACCGACAAGCATTGAGGCCGTCGCCATGACTCTTCAACAATCCCGTCGCCTGCAAAGCCTGCTGCTGGGCACGCTGGCCTGGGCCATCGCGATCCTGATCTTCTTTCCGATCTTCTGGATGGTGCTGACCAGCTTCAAGACCGAAATCGATGCGTTCGCCACGCCGCCGCAGTTCATCTTCACGCCGACCCTGGAAAACTACCTGCACATCAACGAGCGCAGCAATTACTTCAGCTTCGCCTGGAACTCCGTGGTGATTTCCTTCAGCGCCACCGCCCTTTGCCTGCTGATCGCGGTACCGGCAGCCTATTCCATGGCGTTCTATGAAACCCAGCGCACCAAAGGCACGTTGTTGTGGATGCTCTCCACCAAAATGCTGCCACCGGTGGGCGTGCTGATGCCGATCTACCTGCTGGCCAAGCAATTTGGCCTGCTGGACACGCGTATCGCGCTGATCATCATCTACACGCTGATCAACCTGCCCATCGTGGTCTGGATGATTTACACCTACTTCAAGGACATTCCTCGCGACATCCTCGAGGCCGCGCGCCTAGATGGCGCCACGCTCTGGCAGGAAATGGTCCGTGTGCTGCTGCCGATTGCCAAGGGCGGCCTGGCGTCCACCGTGCTGCTGTCGCTGATCCTGTGCTGGAACGAGGCGTTCTGGTCGCTGAACCTCACCTCCTCCAAGGCCGCGCCCCTGACGGCGCTGATCGCTTCCTACTCCAGCCCGGAAGGTTTGTTCTGGGCCAAATTGTCGGCCGTCTCGACCCTGGCCTGCGCGCCGATCCTGATCTTTGGCTGGATCAGCCAGAAACAGCTGGTGCGCGGTTTGTCCTTCGGCGCGGTGAAGTAACGCGCCCTACACCATTATCAGAAGTGGAGGCCCATCATCATGGCCAACCTGAAAATCAAGAATTTGCAAAAGGGTTTCGAAGGCTTCTCCATCATCAAGGGCATCGACCTTGAGGTGAACGACCGCGAGTTCGTGGTCTTCGTCGGCCCGTCGGGCTGTGGCAAATCCACACTGTTGCGGCTGATCGCTGGTCTGGAAGAGGTCAGCGACGGCACCATCGAACTGGATGGCCGGGACATTACTGAAGTCAGCCCGGCCAAGCGCGACCTGGCCATGGTGTTCCAGACCTACGCCTTGTATCCGCACATGAGCGTGCGCAAGAACATGTCCTTCGCCCTCGACCTGGCCGGTGTACCCAAGGCCGAAGTCGAGAAGAAGGTCAACGAAGCGGCGCGCATCCTTGAGCTGGGCCCGATGCTCGAGCGCAAGCCCAAGCAACTGTCCGGCGGCCAGCGCCAGCGCGTGGCGATCGGTCGGGCCATCGTGCGCAACCCGAAAATCTTCCTGTTCGACGAACCGCTGTCCAACCTCGACGCCGCCCTGCGAGTGCAGATGCGCCTGGAACTGGCACGCCTGCACAAGGAACTGCAGGCGACCATGATCTACGTGACTCACGACCAGGTCGAAGCCATGACCCTGGCCGACAAGGTGGTGGTGCTCAATGGCGGGCGCATCGAACAGGTCGGCTCGCCGCTGGAGCTGTATCACCAGCCGGCCAACCTGTTTGTCGCCGGGTTCCTCGGCACACCGAAAATGGGCTTCCTCAAAGGCAAGGTCACCGCCCTGGACAGCCAGGGCTGCGAGGTGCTGCTGGACGCCGGCACGCGCATCAACCTGCCGCGCAGCGGTGCCAACCTGAGCGTCGGCGGCGCGGTGACCCTGGGGATTCGTCCGGAACACCTGAACCTGGCGCAACCGGGCGATTGCACATTGCAAGTCACCGCCGACGTCAGCGAGCGGCTGGGCAGCGACACCTTCTGCCATGTCGTCACGACGTCCGGTGAAGCTTTGACCATGCGAGTTCGCGGCGACCTGGCGAGCCGTTTCGGCGAGCAACTGAACCTGCACCTGGACGCCGAACACTGCCACTTATTCGATGCCGAGGGCGTAGCGGTAAGCCGCGCGCTGCGCGCCGCCGCCTGATTACCGAGACTTGCGATGAAACTCAACCGACAAAACCTGCACAACCTCAACCCTGACGTAGCCCTGCCCGCCTACCCGTTGGGCGACATCCGCCAGGGCATCGCCCATATCGGCGTCGGCGGTTTCCATAGGGCTCACCAGGCCTACTACACCGATGCGCTGATGAACACCGGTGTCGACCTGGACTGGGCCATCTGCGGCGTGGGCCTGCGGGCCGAGGATCGCCGTGCCCGGGATGACTTGGCCAGCCAGGATTACCTGTTCACCCTGTACGAACTGGGCGACACCGATGACACCGAAGTCCGGGTGATTGGCGCGATCAATGACATGTTGCTGGCCGAAGACGGCGCCCAGGCGCTGATCGACAAGCTGGCCGATCCGCAGATCCGCATCGTTTCGCTGACCATTACCGAAGGTGGCTATTGCATCGACGACAGCAATGGCGAATTCATGGCCCACCTGCCGCAGATCCAGCACGACCTGAGCCATCCCGAGGCACCGAAAACCGTCTTCGGCTTCCTCTGCGCCGCCCTGGCCAAGCGTCGCGCCGCTGGTATCCCGGCGTTCACGTTGATGTCTTGCGATAACCTGCCCCACAACGGCGCCGTGACCCGCAAGGCGTTGCTGACCTTCGCCGCGTTGCGCGACGCGGAGCTGGGGCAGTGGATCGACCGCAACGTCAGCTTCCCCAACGCCATGGTCGATCGCATCACGCCCATGACCAGCGTGACCCATCGCCTGCAACTGCATGACGAACATGGCATCGACGACGCTTGGCCGGTGGTCTGCGAACCGTTCGTGCAATGGGTGCTGGAAGACAAATTCGTCAACGGTCGCCCGGCCTGGGAAAAGGTCGGCGTACAGTTCACCGATGACGTTTCTCCTTATGAGGAGATGAAAATCAAGTTGCTCAACGGCAGCCACCTGGCGTTGACCTACCTGGGCTTTCTCAAGGGTTATCGCTTCGTCCACGAAACCATGAACGACCCGTTGTTCGTGCGTTACATACGCGCCTACATGGACCTGGACGTGACACCGCAACTGGCACCTGTACCGGGCATCGACCTGACCGACTACAAGAACACCCTGGTGGAACGCTTTTCCAACCAGGCGATTGCCGACCAGTTGGAGCGGGTCTGTTCGGACGGCTCGTCGAAGTTTCCAAAATTCACCGTCCCGACCATCAACCGTTTGATTGCCGACGGCGGCGAAACCCGCCGTGCGGCACTGGTCGTGGCGGCCTGGGCCGTGTACCTGAAGGGCGTGGACGAGAACGGCGCCACGTATTCGATCCCGGACCCGCGGGCGGCGTTCTGCCAGGCATTGGTGGCTGACGATGCGCTGGTAACCCAGCGGATGTTGGAAGTCGAAGAAATCTTTGGCACCGCGATCCCCCGCTCGCCGGAGTTCGTGGCAGCATTCGAATGGTGCTGTAACAGCTTGCGCGAGCACGGGGTAACACGAACACTTGAGCGGGTATTGGCTGACGCAGACTAACGGTCCGCTTTTGTGGCGAGGGAGCTTGCTCCCTCGCCACGGGTGTTTGCTGACCGAGCGGTTATTCCCTGCGGATATTGATCTGACGACCAAGGATTTCTATGGCAAACCAACAACTGTTCCTGGGCATCGACTGCGGCACCCAAGGCACCAAGGCGCTGATCCTGGATACGATCAGCGGCCAGGTACTCGGCCAAGGCGCCGCCGCCCACAGCATGATCAGCGGGGCCAACGGTCGTCGTGAACAAGACACCCAGCAATGGCTCGACGCATTCACCCAGGCGACGCATCAGGCCTTGGCCGCCGCCGGGGTCGATGGCCAGGCGATCCTCGGCATCGGCGTGTCCGGCCAGCAGCACGGTTTGGTGCTGCTTGACGACCAGGGCCAGGTCTTGCGCCCGGCCAAGCTGTGGTGCGACACCGAGACGACGCCGGAAAACGATCGGCTCCTGGCGTACCTGGGCGGTGAAGACGGCAGCCTCGAACGCCTCGGCGTGGTGATTGCGCCCGGCTACACGGTCTCCAAACTGCTCTGGACGCGGGAACAGCATCCCCAGGTATTCGAACGCATCGCCAGCGTCCTGCTGCCCCACGACTTCCTCAACTACTGGCTCACCGGCCGCCATTGCAGCGAATATGGCGATGCCTCGGGGACCGGCTATTTCAACGTGCGCGCCCGCCAATGGGACGTGCAATTGTTGCAACACATCGACCCCAGCGCACGCTTGCAAGCGGCGCTGCCGGAGTTGATCGAGGCCCATCAGCCCGTCGGACGCATCCTGCCGGCCATTGCCGCGCACCTGGGCATCAACCCCGACGCGGTGGTGGCCAGCGGTGGCGGCGACAACATGATGGGCGCCATCGGCACCGGCAACATCCAGCCCGGCGTGATCACCATGAGTCTCGGTTCCTCCGGCACGGTCTATGCCTATGCCGCCGAACCTGCGGTCAGTCCGCAACCGTCAATGGCGACGTTCTGCTCCTCCAGCGGTGGCTGGCTGCCATTGATCTGCACCATGAACCTGACCAACGCCACCGGGGCGATTCGCGAGCTGCTGGACCTGGACATCGACGCCTTCAACGCCCTGGTCGTCCAGGCCCCGATTGGCGCCGAGGGGGTCTGCATGCTGCCGTTCCTCAATGGCGAGCGGGTGCCTGCCCTGCCCCATGCCACCGGAACCCTGCTGGGCCTGACCACCACCAACCTGACCCGGGCCAACCTGTGCCGCGCCGTGGTCGAAGGCACGACCTTCGGTTTGCGCTATGGCTTGGACCTGTTGCGGGCCAACGGGCTCAAGGCCCAGAGCATTCGCCTGATCGGCGGCGGCTCGAAGAGCCCGGTGTGGCGACAGATCGTCGCCGACATCATGGACACCACAGTCATTTGCACTGAACAAAGCGAAGCAGCAGCGTTGGGTGCGGCGATCCAGGCGGCGTGGTGCCATTCAGGCGCGCAAGACAGCCTCGCCGAACTGTGCGAGCGCTGCGTCAAGCTCGACCCGGCCAGCGAAACCCGGCCAGTCGCCGCCCATGTCACGGCGTCCCAGCAGGCCTATGAACGTTATCGACAACACGTCGCAACCCTTTGAGAGCGGGCAACTATGTATCTGGTGTGTGGTGAAGCGCTGTTTGATTTTTTCAGTGAAACCGAGGCGGATGGCCCGGCCTCGCAGGTGAACTACAAGGCGATTGCCGGTGGCTCGCCATTCAACGTGGCGGTGGGGTTGCGCCGCCTGGGTATTGAATCGGCGCTGTTTAGCGGATTGTCCACCGACTACCTGGGCCGTCGCTTGCAGCAGGTGCTGCTCAACGAAGGTGTCAGCACCCGATACCTGCTGGACTTCGACGCGCCGACCACCCTGGCGATGGTCGCCGTAGGCGCCAATGGTTCGCCCCACTACAGCTTTCGCGGCGAGGGATGTGCCGACCGGCAACCGAGCCTGGATCATCTACCGGAGCTGGGCCCTGAAGTGCGTGGCTTGCATGTCGGCTCGTTCTCGCTGGTGGTCCAGCCCGTTGCCGACACGCTCCTGGCCCTGGTGCAACGGGAAAGCGGCCGGCGCCTGATCAGCCTCGACCCGAACGTACGGCTCAACCCGCAGCCGGATATAGAACTGTGGCGTTCGCGGATCGCGACACTGGTGCAATATGCCGACCTGATCAAGGTCAGTGACGAGGACCTGGGCCTGCTCTACCCAGGGATCGAGCCCCAGGCGGTCATCGAAGGTTGGCTGAAGCACCGTTGCCAAGTGGTCTTCCTGACCCGTGGCGGCCAGGGGGCGACGGTCTTCAGTCGCCAGCACGGCACATGGTCGCTGCCAGCATGCCCGGTGAAGATCGCCGACACCGTGGGTGCAGGCGACACCTTCCAGGCCGCGCTGATTGCCTGGCTGACTGAACAACAATTGGATTCGATCGAGGGCCTGCAGACACTGACCCGCGAGCAGGTCAGCGCCATGCTTGAGTTCGCCATTCGCGCCGCAGCACTGACGTGCGGCAAAACCGGGCCGGACCTGCCCTATCGGCAGCAACTGGCCTGAATTTGCGCGTTACAACTGAAAAGCTGGACGCCGGGTTCGGACATCACCGGACCCGAGCGTCAGAGGAAAAATGACAAGGCCGTATCAGCGCCCGGTCATTCGATGGTGTTGCTGATGAAAGTGATTGCCTGCGGCGGGGTTGTGGTCAAGCTCCGTACGCAACTCGGCAATCAGGTCGTTGATGGCTCGGCACCCGGTGAGTTTCCTGGCATCGATGTTCGTTTTGAGCAAGGCCACATGGTCGGTCCTGTGGTCATCGAAGATCTTGATCGTCATCGTCAGCTCAGGTGACAACGTGCATTGCGAGCGCTTGGGCAGCAAGCTGCTTTCAATGATGTTTCGCATTTCGAGGGCAGATAAAAACATGGCGACTCTCTCCTGTTGAGGCGGCCAATTTATGTTCACGACGGCGGTACTTTCGTCCGTTTTCTTCCCTGCGGACTGGGACTCTGGATACCGTGCCGTTCGTTCTTTCTTGGCGTTTTCAGTTAACGAGTTCGCTCAAGCGAACTCCTGAACCATCCCGCAAAAAATATGCCTGTATTGACGACCTTCCGGATTGATATGAATCAAGCGCTTAGCTTCTTCCCGCGCCAGAGGGCTCGTGCAAAGTGCAAGGAAAGGTGGTTTTTTCCATGCAAACTGCAATCACTTTTATCCTGTTCGCAACCTAGATTAGCCCCTATTTCGAAGGAGAAAATGGGCATCCGTCGCCTGGTATAAAAAAAGTGTGACGTAGCGTAAAAAACTCAAAGAGCTCCCACCGCCGCCCGCTCCGCCACATGCCCCAAACTGTCGAAATTGATGTTGGCACCCGAATCGATCGCTACCAAGGTCTCGCCTCGCGCGCCCGTGCGCGCCACGTATTGCTTGATGCCCGCCACCGCCAAGGCCCCTGACGGTTCGGTGATGGAACGGGTGTCGTCATAGATGTCCTTGATCGCGGCACACAGTTGATCGTTGGTCACGGTCACCACCTCATCGACACAGAAACGGCAGATCTCCAGGCCATGGGCGCCGATCTGCGCCACGGCCACGCCGTCGGCGAAGGTTCCCACCTCGGGCAAGGTCACCCGCTCCCCGGCGATCAGCGCAGCCTGGAGACAGGCAGAGTGCTGCGACTCGACGCCAATGATGCGAACTTCCGGGCGCAGGTACTTGACGTAGGCCGCGATCCCGGCGATCAGCCCCCCGCCTCCGACCGGAACGAAAATCGCGTCCAGCCGGCCGGGATGCTGGCGCAGGATTTCCATGGCGACGGTGCCTTGCCCGGCAATCACGTCCGGGTCGTCGAATGGCGAGACGAACTCCCGCCCGGTCTGCTCGGCCAATTCCAGCGCATGGGCCAAGGCAAACGGAAAACTGTCGCCATACAGCAGCGCCTCGGCGCCGCGGTTGCGCACGCCCAGCACTTTCAGTTGCGGGGTGGTCACGGGCATGACGATGCGGGCCGAAATACCCAGCTCCTGTGCCGCCAGCGCGACGCCCTGGGCGTGATTGCCAGCTGACGCGGTGATGACGCCCCGGGCCCGCTGTTCCGGGGTCAGGTGCACGAGCTTGTTGTAGGCACCACGGATCTTGAAGGAAAAAGTCGGTTGCAAGTCTTCGCGCTTGAGCAGGATCCGGTTACCCAAGGCCTCGGACAGCGCGGGCGCCGCTTGCAGTGGCGTGCGCACGGCCAATTCGTAGACCGGCGCGGCGAGGATTTTCTTTACATAGTGTTCAAGCAGGGTTTGCTCGGTGTGGGCAGCGGTCATGGTCATGGCGATCTCCTGGTTCGCTCGGAGCCCAGGAGACAGAAAGAAAAAACCCGCCTCGAGGGCGGGTTCGGTGCAGCCGTCAGCTAGCCCGCCAAATAAGGAATGGCGGTAATAATGCTTGGCTGGCTGCGCAATACGGTTGAGTTCATGCCTGGAAATTAGCGGTGCGTTGGCGGCAAGTCAATGGGCAATATCAAATGCCAGCCGATATTCGCCGCAATGACATTAAGTGAACAACATCATTACCTGTGGGAGCGAGCTTGCTCGCGATTGCTATGGGTCAGCCAACATTAGCGTTGACTGCCGCACCGCTATCGCGAGCAAGCTCGCTCCCACAGTTTTCTTCAATTATTTGAGGCCGACTTTGTACAGCGCTCCGTCGTCCTCATCCGTCAACACATAGAGATACCCATCCGGGCCCTGGCGGACATCCCGGATTCGCGCCTTGAGCTCACCCAACAGGCGCTCTTCATGGACGACCTTGTCGCCTTGCAATTGCAAGCGGATCAGTTCCCCCGGCACCAAGGCGCCGATGAACACATTGTGTTGCCAGGCCTTGAAGCGGCCCTGGTCGTAGAACGCCATGCCGCTGAGCCCCGGTGAGACCTGCCAGACGTGGTGAGGGTCAAGGGCACCTTCGACGGTCTTGCCCTGGGCCTCGGGAATCGGGGCGCCGGAGTAGTTGATGCCGTGGGTCGCCAGTGGCCAGCCGTAGTTCTTGCCGCGCTCGATGATGTTCAATTCATCGCCGCCCCGGGGCCCGTGTTCGTTCTCCCACAGGGTGCCACTCCAAGGATTGAGGGCAGCGCCCTGGGGGTTACGCATGCCGTAGGACCAGATCTCGGGACGCACGCCTTTCTGGCCGACGAAAGGGTTATCGTCGGGCACCTTGCCGTCGGGGTAGATGCGCACGACCTTGCCTTGCAGTTTATCCAGGTCCTGGGCGGTGGGCCGGTCGTTGTTTTCCCCCAGGGTAATGAACAGATAGCCGTCGCGGTCGAAGACCAGTCGCGAGCCGAAGTGGTTGCCCGTGGACAGTTTGGGTTGCTGGCGGAAGACCACGTCGAAGTTCTTCAGGCTCTTGAGGTCTTCAGCCAGTTGCCCGCGTCCCACGGCGGTGCCAGCCTTGCCGTCTGCGCCCGCCTCGGCATAGGACAGGTAGACGGTGCGATCCTGCTTGAAGTCCGGCGACAGCACCACGTCCAGCAGGCCGCCCTGACCCTTGGCCCACACTTCGGGCACGCCGTTCAAGGGGGCGGACAATTGGCCGTCGGGGCTGACCACGCGCAGGTTGCCCCCTCGCTCCGTCACCAGCATGCCCTGTTGGCCCGGCAGGAACGCAACGGACCAAGGGTGCTCCAGCCCCTTGACCACGGTGGTCACTTCCAGCGTGCCCTCCTCGCTCTTGAATGACTGGGTTGGCGCGGCACTGGCCGGGGTGGCGAGGGTCAGGACAGCGCTGGCGCAGAATGCGGCCAGGAGTGTTTTACGCAACATGCACATTTCCTTCTGCGGTGTTGAAAGAGAACAATGGGCGCCAGCGCCTAGCGGTTGCCATTCTGGCTGTTGCGCGGCGGCGCAGGAGACTCGATGGTCGGTCGCGGCGAACCCGACGGCTGGCCGGAACGGGGGTAGCCATTGCCGATGCCGCCATTTTCCAGGGTCGGTGGCCGTGGCACCGGCACTGTCGGATTGTTATGAATCGTCGGCACATTGGGCCGGGTGCCCTGCATGCTGTTGGGATTGGCCCGGCGCGTCGGGCTGTTATAGGGATTGTTGTTGCCCGGCAGGTTCTGGGCCAGGACCGTTGGGCCTGCGCTGGGCGCGGCGGCCTGGGCAGCGGCAGTCAGTAATAGCGTCATGATGACGAGCATCAGCCTGTTCATTGGGACACCTCTTGGGTTCAGGCATATCGAAAGCACGCTACGCCGCAGGTTCGCCCTTGTTAAGCGAAATATCCCGGTGAAGATGTAACGAAGCGTCTCAGAACGCAGGTGGGAGCAGGCTCGCCCCCACAGCGGAAACTTTCCCCGAGGCGCGAAGGTCACCAGAGAGACATCCACCGGCAAGGAAAACACCACCATGGCTCGGGCAATCTGGAAAGGCGCAATCAGTTTCGGGCTGGTCCACATCCCCGTCGCGCTGGTGTCGGCCACCTCTTCACAGGGGGTGGATTTTGACTGGCTGGACAAACGCAGCATGGACCCGGTGGGCTACAAGCGGGTCAACAAGGCGACGGGCAAGGAAGTGACCAAGGAAAACATTGTCAAGGGCGTGCAGTACCAGAAAGGCCAGTACGTGCTGCTCAGCGAAGAGGAAATCCGCTCCGCCCACCCCAAGTCCACCCAGACCATCGATATCTTTTCTTTTGTCGGCAGCGAGAAGATCCCCCTGCAAAACATCGACACGCCCTACTTTCTCGCCCCCGACAAACGGGGCGGCAAAGTCTACGCCCTGTTGCGCGAAACCCTGGTCAAGACCAACAAGGTGGCCCTGGCCTACGTCGTGCTGCATACCCGCCAGCACCTGGCCGCCCTCATGCCCCTTGAGTCGGCCCTGGTGCTGGTGATGCTGCGCTGGCCCGCGGAGGTGCGCGAGCTGGATGTCCTGGAACTGGGCGACGAGGTCACGAACCCGACCCTGGCCAAGGGCGAGCTGGAAATGGCCAAGCGCCTTGTGGAGGACATGAGCGCTGACTGGGAGCCGCAAGAATACCGGGACAGTTTTGCAGACAAGATCATGGAACTGGTGGAGAAAAAGGCCAACGAAGGCCGCCTCGAAGCCGTGGAGACCGATCCGGGCGAAGAACAACGCAAGACCGCCGATGTCATCGACTTGACCGAGTTGCTCAAGCGCAGCCTGGGCGGCAAGGGCAAGGCCAGCGACAAATCCGCCGGGAAGCCCCCGGCAAAATCTGCGAAAACCGGTAAATCCGCTCCTGCCAAAAAAGCCACCAAGGCCTCCCGGGGCTAAAACCCTGGCGCGTGCAATACAAGGGAATCTGTCATGGCCAACGCCGAGAGTGAATCTGCTCGTTTGTCCAATGCCGAGTCGGACGCAACGACGCCCCGCAACCCTGGCCGAGGGGGCAAGACAGCCCCGGGCACCGGCCTGCCCGAGCGCCTGTCGCCGCAATTGGCCACGCCCGTGGAGGAGCCGCCCACCGGTGAATGGCGCTACGAAGTCCAGTTCCACGGTTATCGCCTGCTGACCCGCATCGAACACGGTGAAGTGCGGCTGTACAACCGCAATCACCAGGACTGGACCGATCGGCTGAAGCTGCATGCCGACGCCCTGGCCGGGTTGGACCTGGGGGACAGTTGGCTGGACGGCGAACTGGTCCTGCTCGATGAAACGGGCCACAGCGATTTCGCCGCCCTGCGCGAGGCCTTCGAAATCAGCCGCACCGTTGACATGGTGTATTTCCTGTTCGACGCGCCCTTTCTCAATGGCGTCGACCTGCGCCAGGCCCCAGTGGAAGAACGCCGTGCGGCGCTGAAAAAAGCCCTCGGCAACAACGCCAGCAAGCGCCTGCGCTTTTCCGAGTGGTTTTCCGCCAGCCAGCACGACATGTTCGAAAGCGCCATCGCCCTCTCACTGGACAGCGTGGTCGGCAAGCGCCTGGGCAGCCCTTATATGTCCCGCCGAAGCGCCGACTGGGTAAAGCTCAAGTGCCGGTTGCGCCAAGCCTTCGTCATCGTCGGATTCACCCGCCCCCAAGGCAAGCGCAGCGGTTTCGGCGCGCTGCTGCTGGCCGTCAACGGAGCAACGGGGCTGGTGTATGCCGGCCGGGTCGGCACAGGGTTCAGCCAGGTACAAATCAAGCAATTGCATGAGCAACTGTGTACCCAGCAGCGCGAGACCTCGCCCCTGGCTGAGCCGCTCAACGGTACGCAGGGACGCGGCGTGCAATGGGTCGAGCCGACCCTGACTTGTGAAATCGAATTCACCGAGTGGACCCGCGACAACCAGGTGCGGCAGGCCATTTTCCTCGGTTTGCCGCTCCATACGCCCGCCAACAAAGTGGTTCGGGAGCAGCCGCTGCCGATAAAACCCTCCCCGCCCCCCCCTCAGCGTCGTAAAAAAGCCAGCACCGCCAAAGTCGACGGGGTGACGATCACCCACCCCGAGCGGGTCATCGACAGTGTCAGCGGCGTGCAAAAGGCCGAGCTGGCGCAGTATTACCTGGATATCGCCCCTTGGATCCTGCCGCACCTCAAGTTGCGCCCGGTCGCGCTGCTGCGGGCACCGGACGGTATCGGCGAAGAACTGTTCTTTCAAAAACACGCCGATCGCCTGGAGATTCCCCACATCAAGCAGCTGGATCCGCAACTGGACCCGGGCCATGCAGCCCTGATGGAGATCGATGATATCCACGCGCTGGTCGGCGCGGCGCAGATGGGCACGGTGGAACTGCACACTTGGGCCGCGACCCACGACCGAATCGAGACGCCTGACCTGTTTGTCCTGGACTTGGACCCGGACCCATCACTGCCCTGGAGCGCCATGATCGAGGCGACCCGCGTGACCTTGGCGGTACTCGACGAGCTGGGCTTGCAGGCCTTCCTCAAGACCAGCGGTGGCAAAGGCATGCATGTGATCGTGCCATTGGCGAGAAACGAAGGCTGGGACACCACCAAGGCGTTCGCCAAAGCCATCTCTCAGTTCCTGACCCGGCAAATGCCCGAGCGCATCACCGCCACCATGGGACCGAAGAACCGCGTCGGGAAAATCTTCGTCGATTACCTGCGCAACGCCCGTGGAGCCAGCACCGTAGCCGCCTATTCGGTACGTGCCAGGCCAGGCCTGCCGGTCTCGGTGCCGATTGCCCGGGCCGAGCTGTCGACCCTGCGCAACGCCCAGCAGTGGGACATGCATACCGCGCTGGAACGGGCCAGAAGCTTGGGCGCCGATCCTTGGGAGGGCTACAACCACCGCCAGCGGATTACCGCCAGGATGTGGGAGCAACTGGATGCGCAAAAACCCGAGGCATGAGGACAATCCAGGGTTCAAATCCAGACGAAGATCGCCAGCAAACCACCGAAAAAAGCCCACTTCTGCAGGTAATACAGCGTGCGATTGCGCTTCTTCAGGGCCTTGCCTTGCAACCGGATCTTGTAGAGCCTGGAGAACGCCCGGTTCAGGCCGCCCGTCCTGTCGCCCGCGTCGTTGGGCGCACCGGCCGCCGCCATCACGGTACGGCTGAACCAGCGGTTGAAGGCGGTGGCCCAGCGAAACCTCATCGGCCGTTCCACGTCGCAGAACAGGATGATGCGGTTATGGGCGGTGGTGTTCTCGGCGTAATGGATGAACGTTTCGTCGAAAATCACCGCTTCGCCATCACGCCAATGATAAGGCTCGCCATCGACATTGATGTAGCAGCCGGCATCGTTGGGCGTTTCCAGGCCCAGGTGATACCGATAGGACCCGGCGTAAGGGTCGCGGTGGCGGACCAGCTTCGACCCCGGCGGCAACTCGGCAAACATCGCCGCCTTGATCGAACCGATGCTTTGCACCAGTTCCGTGGTGCGAGGGCACAACTTCATGGCCGAGGGATGGCTGTCGCCGTACCATTTCAGGTAGAAACGCTTCCAGCCGGTCTTGAAGAATGAATTGAAGCCCACGTCGTCATACTGATTGGAACGCTTGATCTCCCCGGCGCGCAGCAGGCTCTGGCCTTCGGCCCGGATCTCTTCCCAATGGGCCTGCAACGGGCTCAGGTCGGGGAATTGCGCCGGGCTCAGGAAAGGCTTGTTCGGCAGTTTCGAGCACAGGTAAAGCAGGCAATTGATCGGCGCAAGAAAAGACGAATGATCGCTCAACTGGCGCCCGATCTTATGCCGCACGCGTCCGCGCAGGTGAACGTAGCCAATGGAGAGGAGGTAGATCGCGACAATGATGAGTTTCACGAAAGTCCGTCACATGCAGGAGTGAACAGGTTGCGTCTCCAGGCCAGCCAAGCGGCAAAGGAGATGGCATCGGGTGAGATGGCATTTTAGCCACAGGTTGTAAGCAAAAGTTATCCCAAAGTTGTGAAAAACTGTCTTGCCCGGGCAATCCCCTATCGTTTATGCGGCCAGATCAGTACAATCGCCGCCAATTATCACGCGCCCCCTTTGGCCGATACCGCAAACCGCGGCTTCGGCGTACGTCTACCCGGGCCAGGCGCTCCGTATGCTGCTGTCCTCTTATGCCGGATGGACCCTTGCGCTTGCGACCACGACGCCTTTGCGCGGTCGGAACGTGCGCAAACAGGTACTGAACAGGTACTGCCGCACCCTTAGCTACTCTGAATGTTCCGCAGGATAAACCTTTGATCTCTACAGCTAACATCACGATGCAGTTCGGCGCCAAGCCACTGTTCGAAAACGTCTCTGTCAAGTTCGGCGCGGGTAACCGCTACGGCCTGATCGGTGCCAACGGTTGCGGCAAGTCGACCTTCATGAAAATCCTCGGCGGCGACCTCGAGCCGTCCGGCGGCCAGGTCATGCTCGAACCGAACGTGCGCCTGGGTAAACTTCGCCAGGATCAGTTCGCCTACGAAGAATTCACCGTGATCGACACCGTGATCATGGGTCACGAAGAGCTGTGGAAGGTCAAGGCCGAGCGCGACCGCATCTATTCGCTGCCGGAAATGACCGAAGAAGACGGCATGGCCGTGGCCGAGCTGGAAACCGAGTTTGCCGAGATGGACGGCTACACCGCCGAATCCCGCGCCGGTGAACTGCTGTTGGGCCTGGGGATTGGCATCGAGCAGCATTTCGGCCCGATGAGCGAAGTGTCGCCAGGCTGGAAACTGCGTGTGCTGCTGGCCCAGGCGCTGTTCTCCGACCCGGAAGTGCTGCTGCTCGACGAGCCGACCAACCACCTGGATATCAACACCATCCGCTGGCTGGAAAACGTGCTGACCCAGCGTTCGAGCCTGATGATCATCATCTCTCACGACCGTCACTTCCTGAACAGTGTCTGCACCCACATGGCGGACCTGGACTACGGCGAGCTGCGCCTGTTCCCGGGCAACTATGACGAGTACATGACCGTGGCGACCCAGTCCCGCGAGCAACTGCTGTCGGACAACGCCAAGAAGAAAGCGCAGATTTCCGAACTGCAGTCGTTCGTCAGCCGTTTCTCGGCCAACGCCTCGAAAGCCAAGCAGGCCACCTCCCGTGCCAAGCAGATCGATAAGATCCAGCTGGCCGAGGTCAAGCCATCGAGCCGCGTCAGCCCGTTCATCCGTTTCGAGCAGACCAAGAAACTGCACCGCCAGGCGGTCATTGTCGAACGCATGGCCAAGGGCTTCGACGGCAAACCGCTGTTCAAGGACTTCAGCTTCACCGTCGAAGCCGGTGAGCGCGTGGCGATCATTGGCCCGAACGGTATCGGCAAGACCACCTTGCTGCGCACCCTGGTCAATGAACTGGAACCGGATGCCGGTACCGTGAAGTGGACCGACGCCGCGGAACTGGGCTACTACGCCCAGGACCATGCCCATGACTTCGAAGACGACGTCAACCTGTTCGACTGGATGGGCCAATGGACCCAGGGCGGCGAACAACTGGTGCGTGGCACCTTGGGCCGCATGCTGTTCTCCAACGACGAGATCCTCAAGTCGGTCAAGGTCATTTCCGGTGGTGAACAGGGCCGCATGCTGTTCGGCAAGTTGATCCTGCAGAAGCCAAACGTGCTGGTGATGGACGAACCGACCAACCACTTGGACATGGAATCCATCGAAGCGCTGAACCTGGCGCTGGAAAACTACCCGGGCACCTTGATCTTCGTCAGCCATGACCGGGAGTTCGTATCGTCCCTGGCCACCCGCATCATCGAACTGAGCGCCGACGGCGTGGTCGACTTCAGCGGCACCTATGACGACTACCTGCGCAGCCAGGGTGTGGTGTTCTAAGGCCCGCTCCGAGTTGTAAGCTTCAAGCGGCAAGTAAAAAGCCCTGTCCACTGTGACAGGGCTTTTTTGTATTTCAGCGGGGTAAAAACCTGTGGGAGCGAGCTTGCTCGCGATGAGGCCCTGACAGTCGCACCGTATTACCTGACCCGCCGCCATCGCGAGCAAGCTCGCTCCCACATTGGGTCTGTGGCGCTCCTCCATTTTTGTTAGGGCCCAACCTCCTTGTGGGAGCGAGCTTGCTCGCGATGGCGGCTGCACATGCGCCACCAATCCAGCCTGAACACCCAGTCTCCCAACACATTTAGTTAGCCTGCTTCCTTTTACGCCCTCCTCGCGCCATGATGAGGCTCTCTTACCGCCGCCCGCGAACGAGCCCCATGCCCACGCCCTCCTCTGCCCCCAGTTCTCTGTCGATCACCCTGCAGATCGTCTCCATCGTGTTCTACACCTTCATCGCCTTCCTCTGCATCGGCCTGCCGATTGCCGTGCTGCCCGGGTATGTCCATGAACAATTGGGCTTCAGCGCGGTGGTGGCCGGGCTGACCATCGGTTCACAGTATCTGGCGACCCTGCTCAGCCGCCCCATGGCCGGGCGGTTGTCGGACAGCGTCGGCACCAAGCGGGCGATTGTCTATGGGTTGTCGGGGATTGTGCTCAGTGGCGTGCTGACGCTGATCTCGACCTTGCTGCAAAGCTTTGCGCTACCCAGCCTGTTGATTCTGATCGCCGGCCGCTTGCTGCTCGGCGTGGCCCAGGGGCTGATTGGCGTGGGCACCATCAGTTGGTGCATGGGCCAGGTGGGGGTGGAGCACACCGCCCGCTCGATTTCCTGGAACGGTATCGCTTCGTACGGGGCCATCGCTATTGGCGCGCCGTTGGGGGTGGTGATGGTCGATGAACTGGGTTTCGCCAGCCTGGGTATTGCGTTGTCGTTGCTGGCGGGCGCTGCGCTGTTGATGATTCGCAACAAGCCGTCGGTGCCGGTCATTCGCGGCGAGCGCTTGCCTTTCTGGGCGGTGTTTGCGCGCATCGCGCCGTACGGGGCGGGCCTGAGCCTGGCATCGATCGGCTACGGCACGCTCACCACGTTCATCACACTGTTTTACATCAGCCGCGGCTGGACCGGCGCGGCGTGGTGCCTGACGGTATTCGGCATCTGCTTCATCCTGGCGCGGTTACTGTTCATTTCCAGCATCGCCCGCTTCGGTGGCTTCAACTCGGCCATTGCCTGCATGAGCATCGAAACCCTCGGGCTGGCATTGCTGTGGCTGGCGCCGTCCACCCCGTTCGCCTTGGTCGGTGCCGGATTGGCCGGCTTCGGGTTGTCGCTGGTGTATCCGGCGCTCGGGGTGGAGGCCATCAAGCAAGTGCCCAACACCAGTCGAGGCGCAGGCTTGAGCGCCTACGCGGTGTTCTTTGACCTGGCACTGGCGATTGCCGGCCCGTTGATGGGCGCGGTGGCATTGAACCTGGGCTATTCGTCGATCTTCTTCTGTGCCGCCTTGCTGTCGGTCATCGGCCTGGGCCTGACCCTGCTACTGCGTCGTCGAGCGACAAACGCCCTTTATTGATCGGCCGTCTTCAGCCCTGCCCGGGTCGGCTTGCCCAAGGCCTCGCCGAAGAAGCGGCCGGCCTCGGAAATCATGGTGCGGTGGATGTCCTTGCGATCGACACCGTCGGCATCCGTGCAGAGCGCTGGCATCGCGGCGATCTGCTCCTCGGTGCACGGCGCCAGGAAGACAAAATGGCCTGCGCCGGCCAAGGTCTTGAAATCCGGTGCGGTGGGCAGCTTACGGGCCAAGGCGGCGGCATTCTTGTCGAAAGCCACGAGTTTGTCGCCATCGCCGCTGTACAGCAGCACCGGCACATGGACATCGGCCAACGTATGACGACCGAATTTCAGGCTCAACGGCGCCATCAGCAGCAGCGCCCGGACCCTGGGGTCGGCCACGGGTTGCAGGTCATCGCGGTCGGCGATCAGTTCGCCCTGGGTGTTACAGGCGTCATGATCGTCCGGCCGCTCCGCGCAGTAGCGGCGCAGACGATTGAGGTCCGGCGTCGCACCGGACAGGATCAGCGCGGTTTCGCCACCGGCCGAATAGCCGATCACCCCGACCTGACCGGCGTTGACGAACGGCGACAGCATCGGGTCATTGAGCGTTGCGGTGATGGCTTCGGAAATCTGGATCGGCCGCCCGTACAGGTTGCTCAGGGTGCCAAGGCGGCTGTGATCCTGGGCATTGTCGCCGGGATGAATCACCGCCACCACGACAAACCCCTTGCGCGCCAGCGAGGTGGCCAGGTCATGCAGGGCCAACGGCGTGCCGGTGTTGCCATGGGACAACATCAATAGCGGGAAGCGGCCGATGGCGATCTGGGCGTCCGGCGCGGCATCGATCTGGTAGCCGCCCAACAGGCTGGATTGTTCCCGGTCGGTGGACGGATAGAAGGCGATGGCGTGCATCGGCTGCCGGTCCAGCGGATCGAGAAAGCTCAGTTCATGGAAACCCGCGCTCCAATGCGGATGCGGCCCAGGTGCGGCCTGCACGGAACCGAGACTGGCTAACCAGCAAAGCAGCAGCGCTGCACCAAAACGTGTCATCGAATCTTCCACCTTCACCAGCGCCCGGGAAGGCCCCGTCGCTCGCACACTTGGCCGTGCATATCCTGCGCCAGAATCCTCGGCGCCGAATGCAGCAAAACCCTGCATCCCGACCATCCAATGACGACGAGAATACAGGGTTTTGCGAAGGTTGCCCGAAGCGCTTGCTGCCTTTACGCAGGTTTTACGCAGCGGCGAACTGTTCGCCGATCTGCGCCTGGGCTTCGTTCATGCCCTTATTGCGCATGTCATCGCCCTTGGCCAGCCCTTCCGCACGGACGAATTCGATGTCGGTGATGCCCAGGAAACCGAACATCACTTTCAGGTAATCCTCATGGCCTGCACCACTCGGCTGCCCGGCGTGCACACCACCGGCGGTGGAAACGATCACCAGCTTCTTGCCACCGCACAGGCCTTCGAAGCCCGCTTCGGTGTAGCGGAACGTCTGGCCGGCGACGGCAATGCGGTCAATCCAGGCCTTGAGTTGGGTCGGAATACTGAAGTTGTACATCGGAGCGGCGATGACCACCGCATCAGCGGCCAAGAACTCGGCCATCGCCGACGCGCTGAGATCCGCTTCGTGCTTCAGGGCCGCGTCACGCAGTTCGGCACTGGTACCGGCGGCGATCAGGGTCTGGGCGGAAAAATGGCTGATGGCATCGGCGGCCAGGTCACGGTAGGTGACGGTGATGCCTGGCTCGGCAGCTTTCCAGGCTTCAACCACTTTACGGCTCAATTGGCGGGAAGCGGAGTTGTCGCCGAGGATGCTCGAATCGATGTGCAGCAGTTTCATATCAATGCTCTCCAAATGAGGACCGCAACCAGGCGATCAATTGGCGACTATCCTATCGATGAAGCCAATGATCGATAAGTCAGCATAAATGCGATAGTTTGTCCCACTCACAGGACAATCGAGTTCACCATGCAAGACCTCAATGACTTGTACTATTTCGCCAAAGTCGTCGAAGCCGGTGGTTTCGCGGCGGCCGGGCGCTTGCTGGGCATTCCCAAATCGCGGTTGTCACGGCGTATCGCCGAGCTGGAAGAACGCCTCGGCGCCCGGTTGCTCCAGCGCACCACCCGCCAGTTGAAATTGACGGCGGTTGGCGAACGTTATCTGCGCCATTGCCAGGCCATGTTGCTGGAGGCCGAGATGGCCGACGAAGCGGTGGCGAGCATGTCCAGCGAGCCCCGCGGCCGATTGCGGGTGTCCAGCCCCGTGGGCCTGGCCCACCAGTTCCTGCCAGTGGTGATCGAAACCTTCCTGGTGAAATACCCCTTGGTGCAACTGGACATGACCCTGCTCAACCGCCGGGTGGACCTGATCGGCGAAGGCATCGACGTGGCGTTGCGCGTGCGTGACCTGGGGGACGAAGACCCGCTGTTGATGACCCGGCGTTTGCGCCGGGCACGACTGATGCTGGTGGCCAGCCCGGCCTTCGTCGAAGGACGGCGAATCGAGACCCCGAACGATCTGGAAGCGCTGCCGGTGCTGGGGGCGTTGGAAGCCGATCGCCTGGTGCATCTGCGTCTGGTCAAGGCCGATGGACAGCGTGTGGAACTGAGCCTGGAGGCCCGCCTGGGCATCGATGACTTCATTGTGCGTCGGGCCTGCACCCTCGCCGGCCTGGGCTTCACTTTATTGCCGAGCATGTATTGCGAGCAGGAATTGCGGGACGGCACACTGGTGGAACTGCTGCCGGGATGGTCGTTGCCCGACGGCTGGCTGCAGGCGGTCTACCCGCATCGGCGCGGCATGTTGCCAGCGGTGCGCGCCTGGATCGATCATTTGGTGGAAGCCTTCGAGGGCTGTGGAGATAGAACGCTATGAGTTTGAGCGAAGAGGATGTCGCGCAGTTCTGCCTGGGCTTGCCCGGTGCCAGGGAAGACTACAAATGGGGCGGCGTGCGGGTGTTTTCCATTGCCGGGAACAAGATGTTCGCCCTCCAGGGCCTGCGGGGCGACTCGTTGGCGTTCAAGGTCGACAAGGATCTGTTCCTGGGTCACTGCGACCGGCCAGGCATTCACCCCGCGCCTTACCTGGCACGGGCCCAGTGGGTCATCATGCAGGTGCCCTACCCGCTGGGGGCCGAAGAACTGCGTGGCCTGCTGCAACGCTCGCATCAATTGGTGGTCGGCAAGTTACCGAAGCGTACCCAAGTTGGGTTGTTGCTGTAGTGGCGGCGCGACTGAACCAACGCCATCGCGAGCTCGCTCCCACAGGTTTGAAGTCGAGCTGGCTGTCTAGGACAACGCCAACAGAAAACCGCCCAGGAATAACTGGTCGATCCAGAACACCTGGTGCAACAGTACGATGAACCAGAACACCACTTGAAACGAGACTTTGCGGGTCTTGTGGCGAAACAGCTGCTGGGCCAGCAAGGCTCCAGGCCATCCGCCGGCCAGTTCCAGTGCATGCAGCACGTTCTCCGGGGTGCGCCAGGCCTCGGCGCGCGCCTTGCGCTTGTCGCTCCAGTACAGCAGGAACGCCACCACACTGACGACGCCGTAGGCTGCCATCGGCACCCACGACACCGCCCGCAGCCCGAACAGCAGCGAGCCGAACAGCGGCAAGGCGCAGAGCAGCGCAAAGACCATCAGTTTGAGCCGCAGGTGCTGCACACCGCCGCCGGCATTGCCCCCTGCGCGTTTACGGGCGCCCGAATCGTTCATGGCTTGGCGGCGGTCCAGTCCACCCAGCCGAACTGCCAGGTGGCCAGGATCAACAGGCCAAAGGCGATGCGATACCAGGCGAACACGGCGTAGCTGTGACTGGCGATGAACCGCAGCAGGCCCTTGACCGCGATCATGGCGAAAATGAACGCCGTGACGAAACCAATCGCGAACACCGGGAAATCCGCCGGAACGAACAGTTCGCGGTACTTGTAGCCTGAGTAGACGGCCGCGCCGACCATGGTGGGCATCGCCAGGAAGAACGAGAACTCGGTAGCGGTTTTGCGCGACAGGCCAAACAGCAAGCCACCAATGATGGTCGCACCGGAACGGGAGGTGCCCGGGATCATCGCAATGCACTGGGCCAGGCCGACCTTCAACGCGTCCTTCCAGGAGATCTCGTCCACCGTTTCGGCGTGCACCTGGTGCTGGCGCTTCTCGGCCCAGAGCATCACCACACCGCCCACCACCAGCGCGGCGGCTACGGTGATCGGGTTGAACAGATAGTGGTGGATCCAGTCGGCAAGCAGCACGCCCAAGACCACCGCAGGCAGGAAAGCGATCAGCAGGTTGGCGGTAAACCGGCGGGCGCCGGGTTGCGTCGGCAGGCCCAGCACCACGTCGAAGATCTTGCGCCGAAACTCCCAGACCACCGCGAGGATCGCGCCAAGCTGGATGATGATGTTGAATGCCATCGCTCGTTCGCCACCGAACTCGAGCAAGTCGGCGACAATGATCTGGTGTCCCGTGCTGGAAATCGGCAGAAACTCCGTCAAACCTTCCACTACGCCAAGAATCAGTGCCGAAAAGGCAGTCCACAAATCCATTCATCCCCCAAAAAAGACGCTGTTCATGCAGGTCTTATCAATATTCAAGTGTCATGCAGGTACACGCAGCGGCTGCACGATAACCGCGACCTTTCAAAAAAAACCAATGAAAAATCAGAACAGGCTCAGGTTTTGCGCTGCGGGGCCGAAATCCTATCAGACAAGCCCTGATAACGCTGCCGCGTTATGACCCAGATCAATCATGGATAGCCGCCGGGCGCTAAAGTGCCGGCCGTCGTTAATGACAAGAATAAGAACCCGGAGTGACAGCGTATGAATAGCTTGCGCAGTGTGTCGATCAGCCGACGCTTGTGGCTCATCCTGATCGTGGCCATCGTGATGTTGTTCACGCTCGGCGCGTTGATGCTTAAACAGATCCACACCGACCTCTATCAGGCAAAAGTGCAAAAAACCCAGCACGTGGTGCAGACCGCCAGCGGTGTGCTGACCTACTACCATGGTTTGGAAACCGCTGGCACCCTGACCCGCGACGCCGCGCAAAAACAGGCCCTCAGCGCCGTGCGTGGCCTGCGCTATAACCAGAGCGACTATTTCTGGATCAACGACCTGACACCGGTCATGGTCATGCACCCGACCAATCCGAAGCTTGAAGGCCAGAACCTCTCGGCCATCCGTGACCCGAACGGTTATGCGCTGTTCAACGAGATGGTTGCCATCGCCAAGTCCAAGGGCGCCGGCATGATCAACTATCTCTGGCCGAAACCGGGCGCCGAGGCCCCGGTGGGCAAGACCTCCTACGTCCAATTGTTCGAGCCCTGGGGCTGGGTCATCGGGTCGGGCGTGTACATCGATGACGTCCAGGCCGAGTTCCAATCCCAACTGATCAAGGCCTCGGTGGTCGGCCTGGTCATCACCCTGCTCATGGGCCTGCTGTTGACCCTGATCGTACGCAGCATCGTCGGTCCGTTGCAGGAAACGGTGAACGCCATGGCCAACATCGCCAGTGGCGAGAGCGACCTGACCCGCACCCTCGACACCCACGGCCAGGACGAAGTCACCCAACTGGCCCGGCACTTCAACGCCTTTACCGCCAAATTGCGCCAGGTGGTGAGCCAGTTGCAGGAGTCGGCCAGTGCACTGGGGCAATCTTCCAGCGAATTGGGCAACGACGCGGCTCAAGCCCAGGAACGCAGCCAACAGCAGTCGCAGCAAATGGAACTGGTGGCCACCGCGATCAACGAAGTGACCTATGGCGTGCAGGATGTGGCCAAGAATGCCGAGCACGCGGCCAGTGAGATGCGCGACGCCGAATCCCAGGCCCAGCAAGGCCAGGTCAACATCGATGGCAGCTTGCAGCAGATCGACCGCCTGTCCCAGACCATCGATCAAGCCGTGGAAGTGATTCGCACCCTGGCGAGTGAAAGCACCCAGATCGGCAGTGTGCTGGAGGTGATTCGCTCCATCGCCGAACAAACCAACCTGTTGGCCCTCAACGCCGCGATCGAGGCCGCCCGTGCCGGCGAGCAAGGCCGAGGCTTTGCGGTGGTCGCCGATGAAGTGCGGTTGCTGGCCCAGCGTACACAGAAATCCACCGCCGAGATCCAGGCGATGATCGAGCGCCTGCAAACCCATTCCGAAGCCGCCGTGAAAGTCATCGGCGACAGCAGCCGTGCCTCGCAACTGACCATCGAACAGGCCGGCCTCGCCGGTGCCAGCCTCAACGCCATCGGCCAGGCCCTGCGCAACCTCAACAGCCTGAACGCCTCCATCGCCAGCGCCACCCTGCAACAGGCCCATGTGGTGGAAGACATCAACCAAAACGTCACCCAGGCCGCCGGACTGTCCCACAGCACCGCCATGGCCGCCGAACAATCCAGCCAGGCAAGCAGCCGCCTCAAGGCACTGAGTGAACAGTTGAACGGGTTGCTCAAGCAATTCCGAGTCTAAAGATCGGTAGATGATCCCTGTGTGGGAGCGGGCTTGCTCGCGATGGCGGTCGCACATTCAGCATTGATGCAAGCTGACCCACCGCTATCGCGAGCAAGCTCGCTCCCACATTGGTTTGGTTCCAAGCTTGGTATTCACAGCTCCCACATTGGTTTTGCATGGGTCTCAGGTTGGGTGTCAACCCCGAATCCCTTGTGGGAGCGAGCTTGCTCGCGATGGCGGCAGCCCATTCGACATTGGTATTGGAGCTCTCCACGCCATAGCGTTTACAATCGCCGCCCTCTCCTCTTTCCCAAGGAACCGCCATGTCCGGGCTTGAACTGTTTGCCGCAGCCCTCGGCGTGATCGCCGTCTGGTTGACCGTCAAGCAGAACCCCTGGTGCTGGCCGATCGGCCTGGTCATGGTGCTGCTGTACAGCTGGATTTTTTTCGAGGTGAAGTTGTACTCGGACATGCTGCTGCAGGTTGTCTACGCGGTGCTGCAACTCTACGGCTGGTGGCAATGGACCCGTGCCGGGCGCAATCATGATGGGCGCCAGGTCAGCCGCCTCGGTGGACCATCGGTGTTGCTCGGCCTGGCCATGGGCGCGGCGGGCAGCTTGCTGTTGGGTGCCGCCATGGCCCACTGGACCGACGCCGCCCAGCCCTGGCTCGACGCCGCGCTCACGGGGTTCAGCCTCGTGGCCCAGTGGTGGATGGCGCAAAAACGCGTGCAATGCTGGCCGCTGTGGATCGCCCTGGACGTGATCTTCGTTGGCTTGTTCATCTACAAGGGCTTGCACCTGACCGCCGCACTCTATGCCCTGTTCACGCTGCTGGCCGTGCAAGGCTGGCGCGAATGGCGCGCCGACCCGGCCCTGCGCGCATGAAGGTGGTGGTCCTGACCGGCCCGGAATCCAGCGGCAAGAGCTGGCTGGCGGCGCAATTGCAGGAACACTTCGGTGGAATGCGGGTGGATGAGTACGTGCGCCATTTCATGGAGCAGACCCAACGCGATACCTGCCTGGCCGACATCACCGACATCGCCTCCGGCCAACTGGCCTGGGAAGACCAGGCCCGTGCCCATCGGCCGGCGCTGCTGATCCTCGACACTCACCTGTTGAGTAACATCCTCTGGAGCCAGACCCTGTTCGGCGATTGCCCGGAGTGGCTCGAACCGGCGCTGCTGGCCCGTCATTACGACCTGCACCTGTTGTTGAGCCCTGAGCAGGTCGAATGGACGGGCGACGGTTTGCGTTGCCAGCCCGAGTTGACGGAACGGCTGACGTTTTTCCAGGCGATCGAGACTTGGCTGAGGCGACATCGGCAACCTTTCCAGATCATTCAGGGCAACTGGGTGCAACGCCGCCAGCAGGTGTTTACAGCCGTTACCCAACTGCTTGAAGCCTGAGCGCCGCTTGATTTGTTTCACTTCTGAAACAGCGCACTCGTACCAAACCCTGATTCAACCCCGTTTCATGCCCTTGTCATCAAGACTGTCAAGCTGCTGAAACACTCGCCTGAAAGCCTGGATCCAGAGCCCTGGAACGGCTGATGGCCATTTGGCCGTCATGCGCCTGTCTCAACGCTGAAACAGTATCCCTTCCCGGCGCTCCCTGCCTTAATCCAACCCATTGAATTGGCAGGCATTTCAAAACACGGCACAACACCTGCTCTTCCTCATTTCGCAACGCTGGACCAGGGCCAGCCCACCGAAGAAGGAATCGATGCCGTGGGGACTTTCAAAAGAAGTTTGACCTGTCTGCTAGTGATCGGCTGCGCCGCCAGCGCAACGCTCAGCCTGCCAGTACAGGCCGAGGGCAACGGCGTCATCGTGCTCAGCCGTGACGTACAACCCATCGCAATCGGTCGCAACGGCGGCAAAGACCCCTACCCGACCACCGTCAATGCCAACCCCTCCGCACGAATCAACCAAGCGACCGCCAGCACCGAACTGAGCGATGGCGAGTTCGCCAGCGTGGCCAGCGGCTCGTCGATCCGCAACATTGTCACCCCCAATACCGGTGTGCAGGGTTTGAACGTGGTCACCAACCCCAACGGCATGCCGGGCATGAATGCCGGTCACGGTGGCGGTAGTGGTGGCGCGATCTCCGGCACCATCAACCGCTCGTTGAGTTCCGGCCTGGCCCCGCTGGGTCGGCTGGCGGGAGGACAGTGACATGAAGCCCGTGCTGTTCCTACTCGCCCTGATCGTGCTTTCCCTGCTCAGCTCTTTCACCGTATTTGCCGATTCGGGTGTTGCGGTGGTCAGCAGCGCCAACCTGCAGGATTCCGGCAGCCATTACACCGGCAACTTCAACGTCAACCAGGCGGCCGGCGACCAGATCCAACAAACCAACACCCGGGCCATCGCCATTGGCAGCCACGCCCAGGCAAGCACCCACGTGCAGCAACGTGTCGACACCCAGGCCAACCCTTCCATGAACGCCACCGCCCGCATCGGTGGCCACTCCTTCAGCAACGGCAACGGCGTGCTGGGCCTCAACCAGTCCGCCGGGGCCAACAACCAGATGGCCAATGTCATGCGGGTGGGCATCAGTGCTCATCCGCAGAGCATGGACGACAGCGCCCTGTCTCAACAGAACGTGGCGTTGTTACCGAACTCAGGAGCAACTGGCGCCCCAACCGGCAGTCGCCAGGTCGTTACCAGCGACCAGGCCTTCACCGGCAGCCGAGGGGTAATCCAGGTGAACCAGAGCGCCGGGGTGGGGAACCGAATGGCTAACACCCTGAGCATCCGGGTCGCTGATTGACCCGGGGGCTACATAAGAAAGTACCGACACTTAACCAACGACACGCAAGGAGAAACACCATGAAACCTACAATGGCACTCAAACCATTGGTTTTCGCTCTCGCCGCTGTCATGGCAATGGCTGCACAGGCTGGAGGAAACGGTAACCATAATGGCCATGGCAATGGTCACGGGCATCAGCAAGGGCCGACGCTGGACCAGTTGCTCTCCATCAGTGCCGGGGCTGGGGCCGCGGTGCTGGATGAGCAGAACAGCGACGGCAACGTGGTGACCAACCAGGCCACCAAAAACACCGCCGAAGCCAAAGACTCGCTCAATGGCAGCAACGGCAACATGGGCGCCAACATTGCCGGCGGCGACGGCAACCAGCAGGACAACGCCGCCGCCCTGGCCACCGCCGACGAAAGCTTCATCTTCGGCTCGGCTGTCGCCGCCTCCAGCGCCACGCAGGTCAATAACAACAACTACGTCAAGAACAACTCCACGCAAAACAACGCCTCGCTCACCAATGCGGGCAACAACGGCTCCGGCAACATCGGTATCAACGTGACCGCCGGGAACTTCAACCAGCAGAAAAACAACCTGGCCATCGCCGTATCCGGGGGCCGTGTCGCACAGGCCTCGGCCTCGGCTGACCAGTCCTCCACCGGCCTTGTGGTCGACAACAAAGGCGTGCGGACCTACAAGACCGACACCCTCACCAGCACCTACAGCGCCTCAGGCACATTCAAGGCCAAAGGTACCGGTACCGCCGAAGACAACGATCATGGCGGCTGGGACAACAGAGGCGGCTACGGCGGCGGCCATGATGACGACAAGTTCAAGTTCTCCGCCGTGGGGACTTTCGAACTGGCCGGCAGCAACACCCAGCAGGTGCTGACCCGCGACGGTTGGAAAAACCCTGTGATCAACAACGCCACCATGACCAACTCCATGAACGGCTTCTCCGGTAACGGCGGTGCCAACGTGTCGGCAGGCGTGGGCAACCAGCAAAGCAACTCGCTGTCCATCGCGGCCGGCTGCAAGGCTTGCATGTAAAAAAGTACCACTGTGGGGGTAGTAGCTCTGTGGGAGCACAGCTTGCTCGCGATCGAGGTCGTCACGTACGGCCCCTCTGCTGGCTTTAAAACCGCTATCGCAAGCAAGCTTTGGTCCCACAGGCTCGCCCCCACAGGGGGCTTTTTCCTGGACGTCCACTAGGCGTATTGATCATGCGTGTCACTGCCGTTTCCCTGCTGCTCTGCCTGACGTGTATGGCTGAAGCGGCGCAGATGCCGGTCGCCGCCCTGCCTGGCGGCATGCTGGTCTACAAACCGGTGCAAAGCGTACGCGAGCGTAAATTCAGCGACATCGTCGAGCAGAAAACCGATTTCAGTTGCGGCGCCGCCGCGCTGGCCACGGTGCTGCGCCAGGCCTATTGGCTTGACGTCGATGAAGAGCACGTCATCAAAGGCATGCTGGTCAATGCCGACCAGAACCTGGTTCGCACCCAGGGGTTTTCCATGCTGGACATGAAGCGCTACGTGGAGACCATCGGCATGCGTGCCCGAGGCTATCGCATACCGCCAGAGAAACTCGAAGCGGTGACGATTCCGGTGGTAGTCCTGATGGAAATACGCGGCTACAAGCACTTCGTGGTGTTGCAGCGGGCCGACAAGCAATGGGTCTACATCGGCGACCCGGTGCTGGGGCACAAGCGCTACACCCACGATGAGTTCGTCAAAGGCTGGAACGGCATCGTCTTTGCGATCGTCGGCCCGGGCTACGACAAGACCAATGCACTACGCAGCCCTCCTCAACCCCTGACAGCCCGTAACAAGCTGGACGGTTTCAACCCGGTCAGGGATGCGGAACTGATGGACTTCGGCTTCATACAGAGCGACTTTTTCTAATCGCCGACCACTGCCAACAATAAGTACAAAAAAGGAGCAGGACGCTCCGGGAGCAGCACATGAAAACGTCACACTGGCTGTCGCTGGCCTGCCTGCTCGCGACCGCCTCGGGCTATGCCCATGCCGGCTTCAAACCCATCGAAGTCAAGGACCAGGAGCTTGCCGAGCTGCGCGGTCGTTATGTCATGCCCGGCCGAGTCATCAGCTTCGGCATCGTCATGAGCAGTACCTGGCGCAACGCCAGCGGTGACTTGATCGGCGCTACCAGCACCATGCAGATCCAGGCCGCCACCGTCAAACCCGAGTTCTATGTCTCCACCATCAAGCAGACCGGCAATGGCAGCGCCCCGGAACAGGGCAGCGGCAACATTACCGGTGGCGCCGGCCTTGGCACGAGCCAGGGCGTGACCCAGAGCGTGCGTGCCGCCGGCGACGGCAACACGGCCTACAACAACGTCAACATCAATGTGAAAGAGAGCAACCAGGCGCCGGCGCTCGTGCCTTCCCAGGGCCAACTGCTGACCAAGGGCCAGACCATCAGCGGCAGCAACGCCGCCGGTAGCGTCGCGGTCACCGCCACCGGCAACGGCGTGCAGATGGCGATCCAGGCCAGCCACAACCAGGGCGGTACCCTGCAACAAGTGGCCCAGGGCGGCTTGCTGCAGAACACTCGCCTGCTGGGCAATAGCAACCTGGTCAACAACATGACGCAGCTCAACGTGGTGCTGAACAACAACGGCCCCAGTGCCGGGGCATTGGACTGCAACCTGACCCAACTGCGCGGCCTCCGTAACCTCGGTTATTGAACTACGCTGATCTCCGACCATTGGGCAAATAGGGACGGCATATTTCATGTATCGATCCGTATCGTTGCGCGCTGTGATGTGTTTAAGCACGTTGTTCCCGGCGGCCGTGCTGCAGGCGGCCCCGGACGCCGACATCGAGGCCCTGAAACAGGAACTTCTTGAGCTCAAGCAGCGATACGAGGTCCAGCAGAAAGCCCTGGCGGTGCTCGAACAGCGGGTCCGCCAGGTAGAGGACCAACCCACCGCGCCGCAGCCCAAGCGCCTGGCCAAATCCCCGGCCGACATGAAAGGCAACCAGACCGTGGCCGGCGGTGGCGCGACAACGGCCGGCGGCAGCGGCTATGGGCAATCCCTGGCCGATGACTCCCAGCCGGCCCAGAGTGTCTCCAATCTCTATGACGAGGCCAGCGGCTTCTTCGGCGGCGGCAAGTTCAGTTTCGAGACCGGCGTGACCTATTCGCGCTACGACACGCGGCAACTGATCCTCAACGGCTTCCTGGCCCTGGATTCGATTTTCCTGGGCAACATCAACCTCGACCGGATCAAGGCCGACACCTGGACGCTGGACCTTACCGGCCGCTATAACTTCGATAATCGCTGGCAGTTCGACCTCAACGTGCCGGTGATCTACCGCGAATCCACGTATCAGTCAGGCGGCGCGAACAACGGCGCGGCCGGAGTCACCAGCGAAGAAACCGTGACCCGCGACCCGACCATCGGCGACGTCAACTTCGGCATCGCCTACAAGTTCATGGATGAGTCGATCAACTCTCCGGACGCGGTGGTCACCCTGCGGGTCAAGGCGCCCACCGGCAAGGACCCGTTTGGCATCAAGCTGCGCCAATCCCAGGCCAACACCAACCTGTTCGTACCTGACGACCTGCCCACCGGCAACGGCGTGTGGTCGATCACGCCTGGGCTCTCGCTGGTCAAGACCTTCGACCCGGCGGTCCTGTTCGGTACCCTGTCCTACACCCATAACTTCGAAGAATCGTTCGACGACATCAGTTCCACAGTCAACCAGAAGGTACCGGGCAAAGTGCGGATCGGCGACAGCTTCCAGCTCGGTGCGGGCATTGCCTTCGCCTTGAACGAGAAGATGAGTATGTCGTTCTCGGTCTCTGACCTGATCCAAAAGAAAAGCAAGCTCAAACAAGACGGTGGCGACTGGGAATCGGTGACCTCCAGCGATGCCAACGCCGGTTACTTCAACATTGGCATGACCGTCGCCGCATCCGACAACCTGACCATCGTGCCCAACCTGTCCATCGGGCTGACCGACGATGCGCCGGATTTCACCTTTAGCCTGAAATTCCCGTATTACTTCTGATGCCCTCAGGGATATGTGATGGACACCTATCCCAAGGGCACTGCACAACCCTTGTGGGAGCGAGCTTGCTCGCGATAAGGTTTTTTCAGTCAGCATTGTGATACTGAATGAAAGACCGCTATCGCGAGCAAGCTCGCTCCCACAATGGGTTGTGTGTAGGCTGTTCTAGCGAATCTGGTGCTTGTGCAGCAAACGATAGAACGTCGGCCGGGATACGCCCAGCACCCGGGCAGCCACGCTCAGGTTGTCGCTGTGCCGGTTGAGCACATCGCTCAAGGCCTGGCGCTCTGCGCGGGTCTTGTAATCCTCCAGCGTGCCCATCGGCGCCGCGACGCCCTGGTGGCTGGCCAGGCCGAGGTCCCGGGCTTCGATTTGCCGCCCTTCGGCCAGCACCAGCCCGCGACGGACGCGGTTGGCCAGCTCCCGCACATTCCCGGGCCAGTCGTGCATGCCCATCGCCACCAATGCATCCTCGCTGAAGCTGCGGGGGCGGCGGCCGGTTTCCTGGCTGTAGAAATGGGAAAAGTGACTGGCGAGCATCGCCAGGTCGCCATGGCGTTCGCGCAAGGGCGCCATCGCCACTTGCAGCACGTTCAGGCGGTAGTAGAGATCTTCGCGAAAACGCTTTTGCTCAATGGCCGCCTCAAGGTCCACATGGGTCGCCGCCAAGACTCGCACATCGACCGCAATCGGCTGGCTGCCACCGACCCTTTCAATGTGTTTTTCCTGCAGGAAACGCAGCAGGTTGGCCTGCAGCTCCAACGGCAGGTCACCAATTTCATCGAGAAACAGCGTGCCCCCGTGGGCTGCCTCGATCCGTCCGATCTTGCGTTGGTGAGCGCCGGTAAACGCGCCCTTTTCATGCCCGAACAGCTCGGATTGGATCAGGTGTTCCGGAATGGCGCCGCAGTTGATGGCGATGAACGGCTTGTTGCGCCGATGAGACTGACAATGCAGGGTGCGCGCCACCAATTCCTTGCCAGTGCCGCTTTCGCCGCGAATCAACACCGGCGACTCGGCAGGCGCCAACTTGCTCAATAACTTGCGCAGTTCGCGGATCGGCTTGCTGTCACCCAGCAGTTCATGTTCGGGCCGATCGATGTGAATCGAGCCCTGCCCCCGCAAGCGCGCCATGCCAAACGCCCGGCCCAGTGTTACTTGGACCCTGGACACGTCGAACGGCAAGGTATGGAAGTCAAAAAACCATTCGCAGACAAAATCACCGACGTTTTGCAGGCGCAATACTTCCTGGCTGAGCACGGCGATCCATTCGGTGCCGCTCCGGCTGATCAACTCCTTGACCGCTTCCGGACGCTCCAGGTGAAAAGGCTGCAAACGCAACAGGCCGACGTCACAGGTTCGATCGCCGGCGTGTTCGAGGGCACAACTGTCCACGTCCCAACCAATGGCACGCAGACCTGGCAATAAGCGATGACAATCGTCGCAGGGATCAACCACGAGCAGACGACGTGACGTACTGGCTTCGATCATGACTGATCCTTGGCGCCAAAATAAAGAAATATGATTAGAAACAGTCGTTTGGCAAACCTGCATGTAACAGTAGCAAGAAGTTGACGCGCCCTTGTATCAATTGATTATCGAGAACACGTCAAAGTGGTTATAAGCGAGCGTTTCGTTAGTTGTTGCGGGCGGTTTTCTTTCAGGAAGCTTTCAAACAAAAGAGCAAAAGCCTGGTCTGAAAGAAAATCGAAATTTATTTAAATAATGTGTGACCCGCCTACGGGTTCGGGACATCAGTACAAGTAACCAGCCGCACGGTACGCCCAACCGACGGCACATCATTTGTTTGGGCACACTTAAGAGAAAATGCCATGAACGCCCCGCTCCGTATCAACGAAGCTCTTTTGATTGCCGACCGCGCATTCCGTCCTTTCCAATGCGTGGCCTGGGCTCCACAAGACGGTAACGGCGAACTTAGCCTGACCGTCATCGACCGCACCAATACCCATATTGGCCGCACTCAGATTCCAAGCAGCGCCTATACCGACCCGGTCCAACTGGCCGATCTGTTGAAACAGGCCCGTGCCGAATTGAGCCAGGAAGGCTACACCTTGCAATCCTGGTCGATGCCTGAATAAAACGCCGCCAGAGCCTGTTATCGATTGCAGGCTTGGCATTGGGTTGCAAAGCCATTGTTATGGCACGCATCGCCCCTGTAACTGCAGTACCTGACAGTTGTGCATTGTCACATTCAGGGATTGAATGTTGCCCTCATGCAGTCATCGCCCGTTCGGGCCGGTCGACACGCAAGGAGAGGCAGGCATGCTCGATCAGTTCGCGTTTGAACTCCCCCCGGCCGTGACCCACGCCGGGAAACTTGACCCAGGCTTTGCCGCCAACGGCAAAGCCTGGGTTCATTTCGAAGGCAGCACCTCGAGCCTGATCACCGGATTGACCCTCGACCGTGCCGACCGAATCCTGGTCGCGGCCAGGATCGAGACCGCCCATGGCAGCCGGTTCGGGCTGGCACGACTCAACCATGATGGTTCGACCGATCCGGGTTTCGGCAGCCATGGCTGCGTGATCGGCGCGTTCGAACAGGGCTTCGAAGCGACGGCGGGCAAAGTGATCGAGCTACCCGACGGGCATATCCTGCTGTCCGGCCTGCACTATGAAAACAACGAGCACACCCTTCCCGCACTGGCGCTGTTCGATCAACAGGGCCATGCCGTCCAGAACTTCGGCAACGCTGGCCGACACATCATCCGGCTCTGCGGCCACCTCTCCCAAGGCCTGCGCGATCCCTGGCTGCCGCCCGGTGTGCCGGGGCTCGAGGCCTGCGACATGCAAGTGCAGGCCGATGGCCGGATCCTCTTGCTCGCCAACCATCACTACCAATTGTCCGACCATGTCGGCGTACTGATCCGGCTCCTGCCGGACGGGGCCCTGGATACCTCGTTCAACGGTCGCGGTTTCGTGATGGTCCGACGCGCGTTGAAAAATACCTGGCTCGGCTGCCTGATGCTCCAGGCTGACGGCCATATTGTCGTCGGCGGCGCCATCGACTTGCCCCAGCATGGCTTGATCGCCCGTTATGACAGCAGCGGCAAGCTCGATGACAGCTTCGGCGAAGAGGGCTTCCTGTCCATCCTGGCGCAGGGTCATAGCGTGATGGTCAGCCAGATCGTTCAGGATGCGAACGGCGATCTACAAGCCTTTGGCAGCAGCCGCGATCCGATGCATAGCCTGTCCCTGAAAGTGCGCCTGGACGGCACGCCGGACCGTCATTGCAACCAGGGCCAGTGCCAGCTCATGGCGATCGGGCGCAACGCCAGCCAGTGGACGGCGGCCCAGCTTCAACCGGACGGCAAGCTGGTGACCGCTGGCGCCACCATCGGCGGTATCGAAGCCGACTTCGTGCTCGCCCGGCATTTGCCGGATGCCAGCCTCGATCCGGACTTCGGTGAAGGCAAAGGCTGGGTTCGCACGCGACTCGGCTACAGCCTGGACACCGCCACCGCCCTGGCGATGCAGTCTGACGGCAGAATCCTGGTGGGCGGCTACTCGCTCCAGGGGCACTATCGAGCAGTGGTTGCGCGGTATTGGGCCTGAGTCAGATCGTCGTGGGCGAACGGTATTCATGCCTACGCTTGATATTCCCCATTTGTTACGGCAAGTTGCGCGCTTCTAATTAAAAGGAGCAGCCAATGTCCGGTTCGATGGCTCAAGCTTTCGCGCACAACTTTCTTGGGCAGTCACCGCGCTGGTACAAGGCGTGCATCATCACCTTTCTGGTTCTCAATGCCGTGGTGCTGTGGACCCTCGGCCCGGTGGTCGCCGGCTGGATGCTGGTCGTGGAGTTCATATTCACCCTCGCCATGGCCCTCAAATGCTACCCGCTGATGCCCGGTGGGCTGCTACTGGTCGAAGCCCTGCTGTTGGGCATGACCACACCCAAGGCGCTGTACGATGAATTGCTGCACAACTTCCCGGTCATCCTGCTGCTGATGTTCATGGTGGCCGGAATCTACTTCATGAAGGACCTGCTGCTGTTCCTGTTCTCGCGCCTGCTCCTGGGTGTGCGCTCCAAGGCGCTGTTGGCCTTGATGTTCTGCTTTCTTTCGGCATTTCTGTCGGCGTTCCTCGATGCCTTGACCGTCACGGCGGTGATCATCAGCGCCGCGGTGGGGTTTTATTCGGTGTACCACCGCGTGGCATCGGGCAACGATCCACGCCAGGACAGCAGCATCGATGAAGACCACGACATGCCGTCGCTGCACCATGGCGACCTGGACCAGTTCCGGGCATTCCTGCGCAGCCTGCTGATGCATGGTGCCGTCGGCACAGCGCTGGGCGGCGTCTGCACCCTGGTGGGCGAACCGCAGAACCTGCTGATCGGCCATGAGATGGGCTGGCATTTCGCTGATTTCTTCGTGAAAGTCGCTCCTGTGTCGCTGCCAGTGCTGGTTGCCGGGCTGCTGACCTGCGTGGCGCTGGAAAAGCTGCGCTGGTTCGGTTATGGCACGCTGCTGCCGGACAATGTCCGTGCCGTGCTGGCCGATTACGCTGAGCAGGACAATCGCGAACGCACCGCACGCCAGCGCGCAGCCCTGATCGTCCAGGGTCTTGCCGCGCTTATCCTGATCGTCTGCCTGGCCTTGCACATTGCCGAAGTCGGCCTGATCGGCTTGATGGTCATTGTGTTGATTACCGCCTTCACCGGCATCACCGACGAGCATCGACTGGGCAATGCGTTCAAGGACGCCATGCCGTTCACGTCGCTGCTGGTGGTGTTCTTTGCAGTGGTGGCGGTCATTCACGACCAGCAGTTGTTCACGCCGCTGATCCAGTGGGTCCTGGCCTTGCCCGCCGACCAGCAGCCCGGCATGTTGTTCATTGCCAACGGCCTGCTCTCGGCCATCAGCGACAACGTGTTCGTGGCGACCATCTACATCACCGAGGTCAAGCAGGCCTTCATCTCCGGCCACATCAGCCGCGAACAGTTCGAGACCCTGGCGGTGGCCATCAACACCGGCACCAACCTGCCGAGCGTCGCGACACCGAACGGCCAGGCTGCCTTCCTGTTTCTGCTGACCTCGGCGATTGCACCGCTGATTCGCCTGTCTTATGGCCGGATGGTCTGGATGGCCCTGCCCTACACCGTGGTGATGGGCGGTTTGGGCTGGTATGCGGTGACGTACTGGCTGTAACCCTTGTGGGAGCGAGCTTGCTCGCGATGAGGTTTCAGCCAGCATTCATGTTGAATGACAGACCGCTATCGCGAGCAAGCTCGCTCCCACAGAGATTTGGGCGGTCTATCGCGGCAGGATGTACCGCTCGATCGCCAGGGCTGCGCCGTCTTCGGTCACGGCGGCGGTCACTACATCCGCCTGGCGCCTGATCGCCTCCTCCGCCTGGCCCATGGCAATCGATAATCCCGCCCGGTGAAACATCGCCGGGTCGTTGCCGCCGTCGCCCATGGCCGCGGTCTGCTCCAGCGGCACGTCGAGGAAGGCGGCCAGGGTCGACAGCGCTTCCCCTTTGTTCGCCTTCATCGCCGTCACATCCAGGTAGATCGGTTGCGAACGCGACACCTGGGCCTGGCCCTTGAGCAGCGGATGCAGCCGAGCCTCCAGCTCCACCAGCAGGTCGGTGTTGGCGCTGGTGGCGACGATCTTGTCGATCCGCTCCAGGTAGGGTTCGAAACTCTCGACTTCGACCGGCGGGTAGCCCAGGCCCCGCGTCTCCACCGGCACCATCGGCCCGTGGGCGTCGCGCACCAGCCAGTCGCCATCGGCGAATACCCAGACTTCGATGCCCGGTTGATCGGCGTACAGCGCCAGTGTGGCCAGTGCAGCCTCCGGCGGCAGGTAATGGACAGCGAGGAAGCTGCCGTCGGGATGAACCAGCGTGCCGCCATTGAACGCCGCCGTGGGCAGGTCGACGCCCAGGGCCTCGATCTGCTGCAGCATGGCCCGCGGCGGCCGCCCGGTGGCGAGGCTGAACAGCACACCGGCTTCACGCAATGCGCGAACCGCAGCGATGGTGCGCTGGTTGAGACTGTGATCAGGCAGCAGCAGTGTGCCGTCCATGTCGCTGAGTAAAAACCGGATGGGGTGCTTCACCAGATCGCTCATCCGAGGCCATGCCAGACGCGATTGTCGCGAGTCAGCAAGTCGTCGGCGGCCGCCGGGCCATCTTCACCGGCCTTATAGGGCTGGACCGTTGCGTCCTGCTGCCAGGCATCGAGGAACGGCTGCACGGCACGCCAGCCGTTTTCGATGTTGTCGGCGCGCTGGAACAGGGTCTGGTCACCGGTCAGGCAATCGTAGATCAGGGTTTCGTAACCCGTGGACGGCTGCATTTCGAAGAAGTCCTTATAGGCAAAGCCCAATTCGATATTGGCCATGTCGAGCGCCGGCCCTGGCCGCTTGGCCAGCAGGTCGAACCACATGCCTTCATTGGGCTGAATCTGGATTCTCAGGTACGTGGGTTGCAGTTCGTCGACTTCAGTGTCGCGAAACTGCGCGTAAGGCGCCGGCTTGAAGCAGATGACGATCTCCGTGTCCCGCACGCTCATGCGCTTGCCGGTACGCAGGTAGAACGGCACGCCCACCCAACGCCAGTTATCGATCATGACCTTGAGGGCCACGTACGTCTCGGTGTGGCTGTCGGCGGCGACGTTGGCTTCCTGGCGATAACCGGTCACCGCCTTGCCCGCGACTTCACCGGCGGTGTACTGGCCGCGGATCGAGTTGGCGCGGGCCTGTTCCACCGACCAGGGCCGGATCGCCCCGACGACCTTGGCCTTTTCCCCACGTACGGCGTCGGCCCCAAACGCCGCTGGCGGCTCCATGGCCACCATCGCCAGCAGTTGGAACAGATGGTTGGGCACCATGTCCCGCAGGGCGCCGGTATGTTCATAAAAACTGCCACGGGTTTCCACGCCGACGGTTTCGGCGGCGGTGATTTGTACGTGGTCGATGTAGTGGTTGTTCCAGAACGCCTCGAACAGGCTGTTGGAAAAACGGCTGACCAGAATGTTCTGCACCGTCTCCTTGCCCAGGTAATGGTCGATGCGATAGATCTGTTTCTCGCTCATGACCTTGAGCAGGCAGGCGTTCAGCGCTTCGGCGGTTTGCAGGTCGGAACCGAACGGTTTTTCGATCACCACCCGCCGGAAAGCCCCCTCTTGCTCCTGAAGCAGCCCGGCCGCACCGAGGCGGGCGACCACTTCACTGAAAAAGCGCGGCGCGGTCGCCAGGTAGAAGACCGCGTTGCCGGTGCCGCTGGCGGCGATTTTCGCCGCCAGCGCCTGGTAGGTGTCGTCATCGAGGAAGTCACCCTGGACGTAGCTGATGCCCTGGGCCAGCTTGGCCCACAGCGCCGGGTCGAGCGCGCGGTCGGCATCACCGCCCTTGCTCGCCGCTTCGTTACGGATGAAATCTTCGAGTTTCTTGGCAAAATCCACATCGCTGATGGCGTTGTGGTCAACCCCGACGATGCGCAGCCCATCGTCCAGCAGACCGTCACGACTGAGGTGGTAAAGCGCCGGCATGAGCAGGCGCTTGACCAGATCGCCATGGGCGCCGAACAGGAACAACGTGGTCGGCGGCGCGGGTTCTGCCTTGGATTTGCTGGCGATCGAGGTCATTTCTTCGGCGTCTCCACGTGGCCGCCAAAGCCGAAGCGCATGGCCGAGAGCATTTTGTCGCCGTAGGTACTTTGCTGGCGCGAGCGGAAACGGGCGAACAGCGAGCTGGACAGGACCGGAACCGGCACTGCTTGCTCGATGGCGGCCTCGATGGTCCAGCGCCCTTCCCCACTGTCGGCGACTTCACCGGAAAAGCCGTCCAGTTTCGGATCGCTGGCCAACGCGTCGGCGGTCAAGTCCAGCAACCAGGACGACACCACGCTGCCGCGACGCCAGACTTCGGCGATATCGGCCACGTTCAGGTCGAAACGCTGCTCCGGTGGCAGGCTTTCGCTGGATTTGGTCTTGAGGATGTCGAAGCCCTCGGCGAAGGCCTGCATCATGCCGTATTCAATGCCGTTGTGGATCATCTTCACGAAATGCCCCGAACCCGCCGGGCCCGCGTGGATGTAGCCACGCTCGGCACGGTCATCGTCAGATTTGCGGTCACGGGTGCGCGGGATATCGCCCATGCCCGGCGCCAGGCTGTCGAACAGCGGGTCCAGGCGCTTCACCACCTCGGCCTCGCCGCCAATCATCATGCAGTAACCGCGCTCCAGGCCCCAAACACCGCCGGAGGTGCCGACATCGATGTAGCTCAGGCCTTTTTCCGACAGGGCCTGGGCGCGACGGATGTCGTCCTTGTAATACGTGTTACCGCCATCAATGATCACGTCGCCCGGCTCGAGCAGTTCGCTGAGGACGTTGATGGTGTCTTCGGTGGGTGCTCCGGCCGGCAGCATGACCCAGACCGCCCGAGGCTTTTCCAGGCCGGCGACCAGCGCCGGCAGGTCTGCGACGCCCGTGGCGCCTTCCTGGCGCAGGTTTTCGACAAAAGCGGCATTGCGGTCATAGACGACGGTGGCGTGCCCATTGAGCATCAGGCGCCGCGCAATATTGCCGCCCATGCGGCCCAGTCCAATGATCCCGAGTTGCATGTGCTGATGCTCCCTACTACAAATAAAGGTGTGTCAAAGATTTAACACTATCGACTAATGGAGGTTAGTCCAGAGCATTGCTGCATAGTTTCCGGGTAATTCGAGCGACCACAAGGGATAACGTTCAAGATCCGGCCGAAGACACAACGACCATGAAAAATAAAAAAGTTCCAATCACAAGCAAAAGAAATCAGAATCGGCGCCGATAGTAGAGGTGTCGACCAAATCATGGCGACATCTCTATAGTTGATGTACGCCATTTGCGAGGTGAGCAATGGGCCCTGTCGTTACCACACGTCCTCCCCAAACCCTTTATGTGACCATTCGTCGCGATGAATTGCGCCTACTCAAGGAAGAACGCGATCTACTGCTCGATGAAGTGACGCAGTTGCGCATGCAGCTGCAGCACGCACAGCTGTCCCACCAGAGCCAGTCCTTGGCTCGGTAACCGCTCCAGAGGCACGGTCGAAGAAGTGACGCTGGTCAAACAGTGTCACTTCCATGCAAGTCCTGCCGTGCCCACTTGAGGCGAGAATTCTATCTGTGGGAGCAAGGCTTGCCCCTAGAGACAAATCCCCTTGCCACAGGTGCATTCGCACGTCACGTGCATTTTGTATCCGAAAAACTCACAAAGTTTTCACAACCGGCTCGTAATACTTCCCGCCTTTAGGGTTGCTCGGCGCAGGCCTGCGGTCACCAATCCGGTGCCGGCAGCTTCGTCGATATAAGGCTGGAGCGCTTGATGAGCTTGTTCAAACGCAGCAAAACGACTGCGAAAGGTTTCGACTGGGCCGGACTCGGCTGGCTGTTTCTGTTCTTCTGGTATTTCTCGGGTATCACCCAACTGCTCATCCTGCTGAGCGACACCTCCGGTTTCACCGGCTTTCGCCAAGCGTTCGTGATGAGTGCGGTGTGGCTGGCGCCCCTGCTGCTCTTCCCCGCCCGTACACGCGTGCTCGCGGCATTGATCGGCGTGGTGCTGTGGGCTTGCTCCATGGCCAGCCTGGGCTACTTCTTCATTTACCAGCAGGAATTTTCCCAGAGCGTCATTTTCATCATGTTCGAATCGAACGTGTCTGAAGCCGGCGAGTACCTGACCCAGTATTTTGCCTGGTGGATGGTGGCGGCGTTCCTGGCCCACACCGCGGTTGGCTATTGGCTCTGGACCCGTCTGCGTCCGGTGTACCTGCCTCGGGGCCAGGCCATGGTCGCCGCAGCCGTCATCGTGCTCGCCGTGGCCGGTTATCCGCTGGTCAAGCAAACCCTGCGCACCGGCAGTTTCGCCGGTGGCCTGGAGAAGTTCGAAGATCGCATCGAGCCGGCCGTGCCGTGGCAGATGCTGGTGGCCTATCGTCGCTACGGTGAACAGCTGGAAAACATGCAAGGCATGCTCCACAGCGCCAGCAAGATTGCACCCCTGAGCAATCTCAAGGATGCCATGGCAGAACAGCCGGCCACCCTGGTGCTGGTGATCGGCGAATCCACCAACCGCCAGCGCATGAGCCTGTATGGTTACCCGCGGGAAACCACGCCGGAGCTGGACAAGCTCAAGGACCAGCTTTCGGTGTTCGACAATGTCATCACCCCGCGCCCCTACACCATCGAAGCGCTGCAGCAGGTGCTGACGTTCGCCGACGAGGAGAGTCCAGACCTGTACCTGAGTACGCCATCGTTGGTCAGCATGATGAAGCAGGCCGGCTACAAGACCTTCTGGATCACCAACCAGCAGACCATGACCAAGCGCAACACCATGCTCACGACCTTTTCCCAACAGGCCGACGAACAGGTGTACCTGAACAACAACCGCAACCAGAATGCCGCACAGTACGATGGCGACGTGATCGAGCCATTCAACAAGGCCTTGGCCGACAGCGCCCCGCGCAAGCTGATCGTGGTGCACCTGCTCGGCACCCACATGAGCTATCAGTACCGGTATCCGCCGACGTTCAACAAATTCACTGACCGCCAGGGCGTACCGGCGGGCCTGCGTGATGACCAGGTCCCGACCTACAACAGCTACGATAACGCGGTGCTGTACAACGACTTCGTGGTGTCCAGCCTGATCAAGGATTACGCCAAGACTGATCCCAACGGCTTCCTGCTGTACCTCTCGGACCACGGCGAAGACGTGTTCGACTCGCCGGGTCACGGTACGTTGGGCCGTAACGAAGGCAAACCGACCGCACCGATGTACACCATTCCTTTCATGGCCTGGGCTTCGCCCAAGTGGCGCGAAAACCATGACTGGAACTTTGCCGGCGACCTGTCACGCCCCTACAGCAGTTCACACCTGATCCACACCTGGGCGGACCTGGCCGGCTTGAGTTTTGACGAACTGGATCGTAGCAAGAGCCTGGTCAGCGATGACTTCAAGGCCCGTCCACTACTGATCGGCAACCCGTATCAAACCCCACGCAAGGCCCTGATCGACTTCAGCCTGATGCAGCCCAAGGCGCCATTGGCCGAAGTCGTGCAGAAATAACTAAAACCGAGCGGATGCCCGCTTTTACAGGGGTTTGATCCAGAACTGCATAGGGCCGTGGGCGGGGTCGAACATGCCGGGGGCAAAGCCGAACTTGGCGTAGCTGCCCTGTGCCACGGCATTTTCCTGGAGCACTTCCAGGGTAATCTTGCAGCAACCGCGTTGGCGGGAAATATCCTCGACCTTCTGCAGCATCTTCTGGCTCAACCCGAGGCCGCGAAACTCCGGCATGACCGCCACGTCGTGGATGTTCACCAACGGCCGGCAGGCAAAGGTTGAAAAACCTTCGAAACAATTGACCAGCCCCGCCGGCTCGCCGTTGACAAAAGCCAGCACGCTGAAGGCATGAGGCCGCTTGGCCAGTTCCTCGGGCAGGTGCAACAGCACCTCGGCCGGCAACGGATGCCCTCCACCCATCGGGTCCTGCGCATAGCCGTTGAGCACATGACAGATCGCTTCGGCGTGGATCGGGTTGGTGTAGCTGGCTTGCAGAACAAGGATGTCCTTGGCTTCTTCCATGACCTTCCATCTCACTTCGGTAGTACCGGCGGCTCGACGCCGTCGGCGGGATACAGGTCAGGCTGGCTGACCAAAACGTTGCATTTGCATTTCCTGGAGGCGACTGAGCGTACGGCGAAACGGGAATTGCAGATAGCCCTCGGTGTACAACTCATCCATCGGCACCGCAGCCGAAAGGCACAACGGTACCTTGCGGTCATAGCATTCATCGACCAGCGCGATGAACCGTCGCACGCCGTCGTCGTGGACCGACAACTGCGGCAACTCACGGTCACCGGCCACCACCCGCTCAACGCCGTCCTCGGTGCCACGGGCAATGCGCCCCTCACGCTGTTCGGCGCTCAGGCAGGGCACATCACTGAGCAGGATGACGCTGAAACGGTCGCACAACGCCATGAAATCCAGCGCCGAGAACGGTTGCTCGCACAGGTCGGCGTAACGGCTCCAGAGCACCGTATCGCTGGCCTGGACCGGTTCAAGCTGGCGATGACCCACGTCAATCGGCGCGCGGCTCGACACCTGCCCAGCGGTCAACAGGTTGAAGACATCGCCCAGCGGATCGGGCTGCCCGGGATCGCGCAGCCAATAACGCTGCTGCAATTGGCCTGGGTGCTGGCGATGGTCTTGCCAGCCGTTCACCGGCACGATCTGCATGTGCTGCTTGATCGCGGTGATGGTCGGCAGGAAACGCTCACGGTTATGGCCGTTGGCATAGAGTTCTTCCGGTGGCAGGTTGGAGGTGCTCACCATCACCATGCCCAGCTCGAACATCACCTGGAACAAGCGCCCGAGGATGATCGCGTCACCAATGTCGTTGACGAACAGCTCGTCGAAACACAGCACCCGTACTTCTGCGCTCAATTCCCGGGCCAGGGCTTGCAAAGGATCCGGCGTGCCGGTGAGCTGGAACGAACGCTGGTGTACCCACGCCATGAAATGATGGAAGTGCTGACGGCGGGCCGGCACCTTGAGGCTTTCATAAAAGCGGTCCATCAGCCAGGTCTTGCCACGCCCCACCGGCCCCCAGAGATAAACGCCCTTGATCGACTTGCGCCCTTCGTGCAATGCCTGGTGGCATTGCTCCAGCGCCATGATGGCCAATTCCTGGGCCTCGTCCTGGACGAAGCCGTGGTGTTCGATGGCATGCTGCCAGGCAGTCAGGGGGGAGTCGAAAGTCATACGGCCCGGGTCCGGAAAACGAAGGTGGGGAGTATGCCATGGCGGGCGATTGCAGGAACCCTGCACAGAGCCGTGACGAAGGGGTTTATCTGTGGGAGCAAGCCTTGCTCCCACAGACCTGGGTACGGAACTTTAAATCGAGATATCCAACCGACTGATCTTGCCCTGCGCGTCGAGCCGAAAGGTATAACGCAACTCCAGCGGGCTGCCGGGGAATGTTCCGGAGATCAGGTTCTGCACCAGCACCTTGCCAGTGCGTTGCTGCACATTGAGGACTTCCACCCGCGGCTGGAATCGCTTGGCGGTGTCTTCCATCCATTGGGCGATGGCCTGGGTGCCAGCGCGGTGCTGGCCTTCATCGAACACGTTGGCATCCTCGGCGAAGAAACGCGTCACCGCCGAACTGTCACGGGCATTGGCAGCCGCGATGTAGCCGGCGATGGCCGGGGCCAGGGAAGAGACGGGATTGGACATGGTACGGCTCCTTGTTTTATCGATCTGGCACCATGCTAGAACAGCGTTGTGTCAGTTTTTGTCAGGAGTGAAACGCCCGGTTTCGTCCAACTTCATCAACGCAAGCCAATCCCGTAACAAATCGCTGCGCCGGCCCGGATACCGCTCGCCCTGCTCGGTGGCCGAGGCAATCCGGTCGGTGCGAAAGGTCCGATAGGCGCCGCGCAATTCGCACCAGGCCACCACCACCCGCGCCTCGTTGAAAAAGCCCAGGGCCAGCGGCCAGATCAGGCGTTGGCTCGGGGTCTTGTTCACGTCGGCGTAGTCGATGTGCAGCTTGGCCTGGGCACGGATGGCCTGGCGGTAGACATTCAGCTCCACGGTGTTCTGCGGATAGCCATAACCCGGCGGGCCAGGCAGTACCGTCGGGTTGCGCAACGCATCCCGCACATCCGGGGCCAGCACTGCGGCGACCTTCGCCAGGGCGTCGGCGGCCGCCTTGCCCAGCACCTCGTCGGCGCGCTGATCCACGTAGCGCAAGCCCAGCACAATGGCTTCGATTTCATCGGCGGTGAACATCAGTGGCGGCAGGAACAGGCCGCTGCGCAATACATAACCAATGCCCGCCTCACCCTGGATCGGCGCGCCGAGGGCCGTGAGTTCGGCAATGTCGCGGTACAAGGTGCGCTCGGATACATTCAGTTCACCGGCCAACGTCGCAGCGGTGACCGGGCAACGCTTGCCCCGCAAGACTTGCAGCAAAGTGAGCAGCCGAGTGGTACGCGACACGATGGACTGCCCGCAAAGAAAAAGATGACGCAGATTAGCAGAGGCTGGTGTCAGAAACTGTCAGGAGCCCCCTTACTATCCAATCGCTGTGGCATGGGCTTTTGTGGCGAGGGAGCTTGCTCCCGCTGGGCTGCGTAGCGGCCCCAAGCTTCTGCGGTTGCTGTGCAACCGAGCGGGAGCAAGCTCCCTCGCCACAAAATCGCCCTATCCAAGGGTTCGTTGGTTGCCGTGGGGCACCTGTGGGGTATCGTGCTCAATCGCTTCCGGTTTTTTCATTCTTTGAGAGTCAATCCATGCGCAGAATCCTCGGCCTTTCCGTATTCCTGATCCTGCTCAGCCTCAGCGCCTGCGCTCTCTTCCCGCACCGTGACCCGCTGAACATCAACGTGGTCGGTATCGAACCGTTGCCCAACCAGGGCCTGGAGGTACGCTTCGCCGTGAAACTGCGTGTGCAGAACCCCAACGAAACCGCCATCGACTACAACGGCCTGGCGCTGGACCTGGAGGTCAATGGCCGTACGCTGGCGACAGGGGTCAGTGACCAGACCGGCTCGATCCCGCGCTTTTCCGAAGCGATCCTGAGCGTCCCGGTGAGCATTTCGGCGTTTTCCGTGCTGCGCCAGACCCTGGGCCTGAGCCAGACCCAAAGCCTGGACAACCTGCCCTATGTGCTCAAGGGCAAACTCGCCGGCGGCGTGTTCGGAACCATGCGCTTCGTCGACCGCGGGACCCTCGAATTGCCGGGCTCCGCGGCGACGTGGTGAATCACGCCGTGAAGCGCACGCCAGGCTTGGCGCGCTCGTCCACCACCAGTTCGAACACATCCGGCCTGGCATAGTGACCGACCACGTCATAGTCGTAGCGCGCCCGCACCAGATCATCGGTGTCGATTTCGGCGGTCAGTAGCCCGGCAGTGTCTTTCAGTGGCCCGGCGAGCACATCGCCCATGGGCCCGACAATCACGCTGCCACCGGCAATCAGCGGCCGCTCGGCCGGCCAGTGCGCGACGTCGATACCCAGCGCCTGCGGCGAGGCCTGGACCTGACAGGCACTGACCACAAAACAACGCCCTTCGTGGGCGATATGCCGCATGGTCACCTGCCACATCTCCCGCTCATCCACCGTGGGCGCACACCAGACCTCCACCCCCTTGGCGTACATCGCAGTGCGCAACAGCGGCATCATGTTTTCCCAGCACACCGCCGCGCCGACCCGGCCAACCTGGCTGTCGATCACCGGCAAGGTCGAACCATCGCCTTTGCCCCAGATCAGCCGCTCGGTGCCGGTGGGCATCAACTTGCGGTGCCGGGCCACCAGGCCCGCATCGGGCTCGAAATACAGCGCAGTGCAGTAGAGGGTGCTGCCGACACGCTCGATGACGCCCAGCACCAGGCTCGCCCCCGTACGCGCCGACAGCCCGGCCAGCGCTTCGGTTTCCACGCCGGGCACATCAATGGCATTGGCAAAATAGCGGGCGAACGCTTCACGCCCCTCTGGCAGCCGGTAACCCAGTTGCGTCCCGAACCCCTCACCCTTGGGATAGCCACCGAGCAACGCTTCAGGCATCACCACCAGGCGTGCGCCGGCCTGGCGAATGGCGTCTTCGTAGGAAAGGATCTGCGCCAGGGTCTCGCCCTTGCCACCAGGCAACGAACCGATCTGCAGGGCAGCCACAATGGATTTGGGCATGGTTTTCAACTCCTTGGTCATCAGGTGTTGCTGATTCTCAAGGAGCGGCCGATCATGAATAAAGCCCTGAATGCTGCTAAATGATATGAGCCTCATGAATATCGCCGACATCGACCTCAATCTGCTCAAGACTTTCGAAGCCCTGCATGACGAATCCAGCGCCAGCCGTGCCGCCGTGCGCCTGGGCGTGACCCAGTCGGCCATCAGCGCCGCATTGCGCAGGCTCCGCGGGTTGTATGACGATCAATTATTCGTGCGTACGGGTCGGGGTCTGGCGCCAACGCTGCGGGCCAACCAGCTGAAACCGGTGATCAGCGAAGCCCTGGACAAATGTCGCCAGAGCCTGGCGATGGTCGACCCAGATGCCAGCCATTATGACGGCCGTTCGGTCATCGTCGGTCTGTCGGACGATTTCGAGATTGCCCATGGGCGGCGCCTGATCGACGAAGTGGCCCGACGTGCGCCGGGCCTGCGCTTGATTTTCCGTCAGACCCACAGCCAGATCGTCGGCCGGGCCTTGATGGAGCGCGATCTCGACCTGGCGATCACGGCGGGTGGTTTCGCGCAGCGGTTGCTCAGCCGCCAGGTATTGGGTGAAGGCGATTACGCCTGCCTGTTGGACGCGGCGAGCCTCACACACGGCCAACAATCCCTCAGCCTGGAGGCGTTCGTGGCCCGCGAGCATCTGCTGGTGTCTTCGGGGGGCTTCATCGGCATCACCGACGAAGGATTGGCCGGGCTTGGCCTGAGTCGGCGAGTCTGTGCCTCGACCACCCACTTTGCCGCGCTGCCATTCCTGCTCAAGGGCAGCCAGGCCGTAGCGACGATTCCCGCCCACGCTGCCCGGGCCATTGCCGACCTCAGCGGCCTGGCCTTGCTGCCCTGCCCCCTGGCCTTGCCCCGCTACCCCATCGAACTGGGCTGGCGGACCCACACGCAAATGGATCCGGCAATGCTCAAGGTGCGCGAGGCCATTAGCGCGACGTTTGCCTGAGGTTTACTTGTTGGCGGCCATCAGTCGATTGACTTCACTGCGCACCATGTTGGCGTATTCCGGCGGCGACATGCCGTCCAGTTCGGCACGCACCCACTCGGCCCACTTGCCCTTGCGTTTGGAGCGCTCGCCGAACAGGCGGGCGGCATCGCCCTTGGCCTTGCCCAGGTTGTTTTGCCACAGTTCAAAAAGTCGGGATTTTTCGTCTTCCAGCGCGGCGCGCTCGGCCAGGGGCTTGTCAGCCAGATTGAAGCTCATGGGAATTACCTGTTGCGTAAATAGGCGCCATCTTACACCTTGCAGGGAAACGTCTTAACCACGATTTGCGATGGACTGCCCTGCCAAGGCCTAGGCGCTGCAACTTTTTAACCGGCGCAGCACTCCATTGTTCAATGCCATCATCCACACAAGGAGTACTTCCATGGCCCGTAAAGGCACCGTGCAAGCGAACGGAGAGCAAATCAAGGATCAAGCCTTCAGCGAATTGACGGCGCTGATTGAAGAATCGGAAAAGCTGCTCAAAAGCAGTGCCTCGCTGGTGGGAGAAGAGGCCGAAGACCTGCGAGGCCAGATAGCCCAGAAACTGCAACAGGCGCTCGACTCGGTCACCAGCGCCCGGGAACGTACCCGTCCCATGGTCGATGCCACTGAGGTCTATATCGGCGGCCACCCCTGGCAGACCGTGGCGATTTCCGCGGGGTTCGGGCTGGTGGTGGGTTTGCTGCTGGGACGGCGTTAAACAATAGCAACCAGCCCCCGGACCTGATGTGGGAGCGAGCCTGCTCGCGATGACGGTGTATCAGGCAACATCTCTGCTGCTGAACCACCGCCATCGCGAGCAAGCTCGCTCCCACAGGGGATTGATAGTGTCTGCGATGCTGTGAACGCCTCAAAAAATGTGGGGGCGAGCCTGCTCGCGATGACGGTGTATCAGGCAACATCTCTGCTGCTGAACCACCGCCATCGCGAGCAAGCTCGCTCCCACAGGGGATTGATAGTGTCTGCGATGCTGTGAACGCCTCAAAAAATGTGGGGGCGAGCCTGCTCGCGATGACGGTGTATCAGGCAACATCTCTGCTGCTGAACCACCGCCATCGCGAGCAAGCTCGCTCCCACAGGGGATTGATAGTGTCTGCGATGCTGTGAACGCCTCAAAAAATGTGGGGGCGAGCCTGCTCGCGATGACGGTGTATCAGGCAACATCTCTGCTGCTGAACCACCGCCATCGCGAGCAAGCTCGCTCCCACAGGGGATTGATAGTGTCTGCGATGCTGTGAACGCCTCAAAAAAATGTGGGAGCGAGCTTGCTCGCGATGACGGTGTATCAGGCAACATCTCTGCTGCTGAACCATCGCCATCGCGAGCAAGCTCGCTCCCACAGGGGATTGATAGTGTCTGCGATGCTGTAAACGCCTCAAAAAATGTGGGAGCGAGCTTGCTCGCGATGACGGTGTATCAAGCAACATCTCTGCTGCTGAACCACCGCCATCGCGAGCAGGCTCGCTCCCACAGGGACTTGTTATTGCCTTAAGCGACGGATCCCGCCCGCAGGATCGACGCATCCTCCCCGCGGTACAACGCCTCCACCTTCCCCGCCCGCCACTGCAACACCGCCCGTTGGTTGATCGAACCCTTGTCGGTGATTTCACCGCGGTCGATGGACGCCGGTTCATCGAGCAAGGCTATCCACTCCACGCGACTGGCGTTGCCGCTGGCTTCGCGGTTCAGGCGTTGCAGCCAGTCGGCGAACCATTGGCGTACCGGCGGGCTGGCGAGGACCTGGGCGTCGCTGGCACTCGCGGCCAGGCCTGACAGGCGCCGGCACTCAGCAAGTCGTGGAAACACCAGCGCACCCAGGCACTCGCGATCCGGGGCGGTGATCACCAGGTCCTGGACGTAGGGTGTGCCTTCCAACACCGCCCGGTTACGCAACGGCCCGACGCTGACGAAGACACCGGAAGACAATTTGAAGTCCTCGGCGATCCGTCCGTCGAACATCAGCCCCAGTTGCGGATTGCTGGCATCGGCCAGTTTGATCGCATCCCCCGAGCAATAGAAACCGTCCTCGTCGAACACTTCGGCAGTCTGCTGCGGCGAACGCCAGTAGCCAGGCATGATGTGCGGCCCGCGAAAACGCCCTTCGAACTTGCCATCCACCGGCACCAGCCGGACCTCGCAGCCCGGCGCCGGAAGACCGATGTAGCCGGCCATGGACAAGGGCCCGGTGGTGAAGGTGCAGGACGGCGACGCTTCGGTCATGCCCAGGCCCGCCATCATGCGGATACGTTCTCCGCAATGCTGCTCGGCGACCTTGTCGAGCCGGTCCCAGGTACTTTGGGACAAGCCCGCCGCGGCAAAGAAGAACAGGCTGATGCGCTTGAAGAAACGCTCGCGCAACTCACCGTCCTGCTCCAAGGCGCTGACCAATTCTTCCCAACCCTTGGGCACGGTCAGGTAGGCGGTGGGGGAAATTTCCTTGAGATTGCGCAGGGTCTCGGCGAAGCCCTGGGCGGTGGGTTTGCCGTCGTCCAGGTAGAACGTGCCGCCGTTGTACAGCACGATGCCGACGTTGTGGCTGCCGCCGAACGTGTGGTTCCACGGCAGCCAGTCCACCAGCACCGGCGGCGCCTCGCCGAACACCGGAAAGGTTTGCAGCAGCATCTGCTGATTGGCGCACAACATACGCTGGGTGGTGATCACGGCCTTGGGCAGCTTGGTGGAGCCCGAGGTGAACAGGAACTTGGCGATGCTGTCCGGGCCGGTGGAGGCGAACGCCTGCTCGGCCTCCGCGCCGCCGGGTTGGGCCAACAGGCTGGCGAAGCTTGTCCTGGACCGGCCCGCCATCTCGCCGCGCACCGTGATCAAGGGAACGTTCGCCGGCAATACGGCATTGATCGCTCGTTCGAACGGGGCGGCTTCGCTGACAAACACCAACCCTGGCTGCAACAGATCGCAGACATGGCGCAGCTTGGCGAAATCCTGGGACAACAATGAATAAGCCGGCGACACCGGGCAATAGGGAATGCCGGCGTACATCGCGCCGAGGGCCATTTGCAGGTGTTCGATGTCGTTGCCGGAGAGCAGCGCCAAGGGTTTTTCCGCTGACAAACCATAGCTGAGCAGGCTTTGGGCGATGGCCCGGACACTGTCGAGCATCTGCGCATAGCTGACCCGACGCCAGTCGCCGCTCGCTTCACGGGCCGCGATAAACGTCTGCTGCGGGCGCACCTCGGCCCAGTGCACCAGGAGCTCGAGCAAACGCGCCGGCAGCGGGGCCAGGGGTTCCAGGGAGCGCATGTGCAAAATGCCGCGCTCTTCCCGGACTTCGACGGCAGGATGACCAATCGACACCTGGCGATAACGCCCGGCCTCGGGTCGGGAGGACGATCTGGACTCGGAACTCACGTACATTTCCTCCACCAAGGCACGCTCGGGTCGCGATGCGAGCGGAGCGTGGCAGCGCGGGGCTGCGGCCTTGTCATTGTTATTCTGGCCTGCATCCGGGCGGCGGCTTTCGAGGCTCGACCGCCCGTGACGCGATGGGTTTCAGATCGGGTAATGCCGGGGACCGTTCTGCATGGTCACCCAACGCAACTGGGTGAAATGCTCGATGGACGCCTTGCCGCCGAAGCTGCCATAACCACTGGACTTGACCCCGCCGAAGGGCATCTGCGCCTCGTCGTGCACGGTCGGCCCGTTGATGTGGCAAATGCCCGACTCGACCCGCTGGGCCAGGGCCAACGCGCGGGTGGTATCGCGGCTGAAGATGGCAGCCGACAGGCCGAACTCGGAATCGTTGGCCAGGCGCAACAGCGCTTCATCGCCCTCACCGCGCAACAGCACCGCCACTGGCCCGAAGGACTCTTCACGGTACAGGCGCATCTGCGCAGTGACACCGTCGAGCAAGGTCGGCTGCAGGATGCTGCCGTCCAACTGGCCACCGCTGACCAGCGTTGCGCCTTTGGCCAAGGCATCGTCGATCAGTCCCTTGATGCGCTGGCCGGCACTGGCATCGACCAACGAGCCCAGCACCGAATCGCCAGCCGCCGGATCACCGGCACGCAAGGTGGCGATCTTGGCGGTCAGTTTGGCGATGAACTCATCCGCCACGCTGGCATCGACGATCAATCGCTCGGTGGACATGCAGATCTGGCCCTGGTTGAAGTAGGCCCCGAAGGCTGCCGCTTGCACGGCGGCGTCCAGGTCGGCGTCATCCAGCACCAGCAGCGGCGCCTTGCCGCCCAGTTCCAGCAACGCTGGTTTGAGATGGCGCGCCGAGAGTTCGCCGACGATGCGTCCGACGTGGGTCGAACCGGTGAAATTGACCCGGCGCACCGCCGGGTTGGCGATCAACCGTTCGACAATGGCCGGCGCATCCGCCGGTGCGTTACAGATCACGTTGACCACACCGTCACCCAGCCCGGCGTCCTGCAACACCTGGCCGATCAGCCGGTGCACCGCCGGGCTTATCTCGGAAGCCTTGAGCACCACGGTGTTACCGCAGGCCAGGGGCATGGCGATGGCGCGTGTGGCGAGAATCACCGGGGCGTTCCAGGGCGCGATGCCCAACACCACGCCACAGGGCTGACGCAGGGCCATGGCGAAACTGCCTGGCACGTCGGAAGGAATGATTTCGCCATTGATCTGGGTGGTCATGGACGCCGCTTCGCGCAGCATGTTCGCCGCCAGGTGCACGTTGAAACCGTACCAGTTGGCCATGGCGCCAGTCTCGCCGGCCGCGGCGATAAACTCGCCACTGCGGGCCTGCAACTGCTCGGCAGCCCGCAGCAGACGCGTGCGGCGTTCGTTGGGTGCAAGCGCGGCCCAGGCAGGAAACGCCGCTTGGGCGGCGGCCACGGCGGCATCGGCATCTTCCAGGGTGGCGGCGGCCACGCGAGACACCACTTCACCGGTCACCGGGTTGCAGCGTTCGAAGGTCCGGCCGTCGCGGGCCGGGCACGACTGGCCGCCAATCAACAGGGGCACGTCCAGCATGGTGATTCCTCTTTATTGTCTTTATCGGGAACACGTTCACAGTAGCGCCGAGGGCTTTGGACGAACAGCCCGCGGGCGCACGATGGCGCCCGCCGCGCGGTTATCTCAGCGCTTGTAGGTCTGCAGGCCCGGCTTGATGCTCTTGTCGTCCAGGAATTGCTTCATCCCCTGCTCGCGGCCACCCTCGGTATCGAGCAGGCGCGACTGGTCGAGCTTGGCGTACAGGTAATCTTCGTTCTGCTCCCAGGTCAGTTCGCGGCAACGCTTGAAGCCATGCTTGGCCGCGCGCAGTACCACCGGGTTCTTTTCCAACAGGTTGCGGGCCAGTTCCACGGTGACTTCACGCAACTGCGCCAAGGGCACGCTCTCATTGACCAGGCCCATTTCGGCGGCTTTCTGCCCACCGAAGGTCTTGCCGGTCATGATGTAGTACAGCGATTGGCGATGGCCCACGGTGTCGGCCATGGCCTTGCTGACGAGGTTGCCCGGCGGGATGCCCCAGTTGATTTCCGAGAGACCGAAAGTCGCTTCGTCGGCGCAGATCGCCAGGTCGCACGCCACCAGCGGGCTGAAACCGCCACCGAAACACCAGCCATTGACCATGGCGATGGTCGGCTTGGCGTACATGCGCAGTAATTTCCACTGCCATTGCGATGCTTCGCGACGGATTTTTTCCTGGAGGATTTCCGGCCCGGCATCCACTTCACGGAAGTATTCCTTGAGGTCCATGCCCGCGGTCCAGGCATCACCGGCCCCGGTCAGCACCAATACCCCTGCGGCCGGATCCTGCTCCAGGGTCTCGAGCACGTCGATCATCTCGCGGTTGAGGGTCGGGCTCATGGCGTTGCGTTTTTCCGGGCGATTGAGGGTGACCCAGGCGATGCCCTCCTCGATATCGACCTTGACCGTTTTCCAGCGACCTTCGTAATTGCTCATGATGCGTGCTCTCTTGTTCTTGGCTGAAGATGATCAAAAACTAAACCGGAAATTTAGTTATGTCAATTAACTATTAATCGGTTTATCTGTATTTTCAGAGGCTGGATGGAAGGTTAAAAAATTCGAATATGCAAAAGCCCGTAGCCAGGGCGCCGCAACCCCGGCAAACTGGATAGCCTTGTTAACCACTTACCTTGAGGACACTCACTTCGATGGCCAAGTCTTCCAAGCTTGCCGAACCCGCCGAGCCCCTGGTCGCCGGTACCGACGCACAGGTGCCGCTGGACTCCGCGTTGGACGACCTGATCGGTTACGCCCTGCGCCGCGCCCAACTGAAATTGTTCCAGAACCTGATTGGCCGGCTCGCCGTCCACGATCTGCGGCCCGCCCAGTTCTCGGCCCTGGCAATCATCGACCAGAATCCCGGCCTGATGCAGGCCGACCTGGCCAAGGCCCTGGCGATCGAACCGCCGCAAGTGGTGCCGCTGCTCAATAAGCTGGAAAGCCGGGCCCTGGCGGTGCGCGTGCGCTGCAAGCCGGACAAGCGCTCCTATGGGATCTTCCTGAGCAAGACCGGCGAAACCCTGCTCAAGGAACTCAAGCAAATCGCCGCCCAGAGCGACCTTGACTCCACCGCTGCCCTCTCAGGGGCTGAGCGCGAGGAGTTGCTGCGGTTGTTGAAGAAGGTCTACCAGTAGCAAACCTGGCGCGGGTCCCTGCGGCACCGCTATGTGGGAGCAAGGCTTGCTCCCACAAGCGCTGGCCAACCGACTCGAAACTCACCAGATCGGCACGCTGTACGTCACCAGGAACCGGGTCTGGTTCTCGTCGCGAAACGCCGCCGTACCCGGGAAGTTGTTGCGATAGATCGATTTGCGCGCCAGCAACCCGACGTTCTTCAGTGGGCCGTCCTGGATCACGTACCCCAACTCCATCTGGAACTCGCGCTCCTTGCGATCCTCGGCATTGAGGGCCGCCAGCTCGATGTGATCGCCACGCACATAACGCAGTCGAGTCCTCAGGCCCGGCACGCCCACGGCGGCGAAATCGTAGTCATGGATCGCCTGCCAGGTGCGTTCCTTGGCATTGAGGAAGTCCGAGCTCATGGTCATTTCACTCAAGCCCATCAACTCGGTGCCGGACACATAAGGCGTGGCCGTATCGCCACTGGCGTGCATGTAGCCCAGGCTCACGCGATGCCCGCCCAGGCGATAGCCGACCAACGCCGAGACATTGCGGTTATCCACCTTTCCGGCTTTGGCCGCACCGTCGTCGTCACTGAAAAAACTGCGCAGGTCGGTGGTCAGGACGCCATCGCCCAAGGGCAGGTTATGCAACAACGCCAGGGTGTTCTGCTGGTACAGATCCGCCACTTCGGCGTGGTAGACCCGCAGACTGAGGTCTTTGTTGACCTGGTAGTCACCGCCCACATACGCCATATGGGAAGAGGTCGCCGCGCCGTTGAATCGGCGGTTGGGCGAGGCGATGCTCATTGGCTGGTAATCGGTGGAATCGCGGCGGGCGATGCGATCGATATAACCGGTGTTCAACGTCAGGCCGTCGAAATCCTTGGAGCTGAGCGTCGTCCCGCGAAAGGTCTGCGGCAACAGCCGCGACGGGCTGGCAAAGGCAAACGGCAGGAAGATCGATACATCGCCGGTCTTCACCGTGGTTTGAGCGAAACGCAGCTTGCCGGTCACGCCCAGGCGCGAATACTCATCCGCCGCGCGCTTGTCGCTGCTGGACACCGGCAACAGTTCAGTGCCGCTGCGATCCGGCGACGAATCAAGCTTGATGCCCAGCAACCCCCTGACATCCAGGCCGAACCCGACCGTGCCCGGGGTGAACCCCGACTCCATGTTCATGAACACACCCTGAGCCCATTCCCGCGCTGCGGTCTTGGCGCCGTCGTCCTTGTAGTCGCGGTCCATGTAGTAGTTGCGCAGGGTCAGCGTACCGTGGCTGTCGTCGATGAAGCCTTCCGCCCACGATACGGGAGAACCGAGGCTCAGCCCGAGACAGGCCAGCAGAGGGACGAGGGATGAAACAGGGCGCGCCGTCAGCGTGTCCCGAGCAAGGTTTGGCATGTTCGGTGTCCATTTATTGTTGTTGTTTTGATCGGCCCGAGCTTGGCGACGGGGGCCGTGCGGACAAAGAATGGAAACGGCACGGGCGCTTCGTCAATCGCCAACGTCCGATAATCGAACATTAATATAACTAACTAATTTACCAATTCATCCGTGAATGCTTTCCAAACCACTGATTTTCATACTGAACTGACCGCTTATTGACGCCCTTCCGGCACCCTTCATTTTTTAGTTAGCTTTGTTAATCTTAAACGCATCCGCTGGTTTTCCTTCGAGCGGTGTCCCCTCACAAAAACAATAAGAGGATTTGCCATGGACCGTCCGGCGCGTCGTGCGACGCTGACCATTGCCTTGTGTTTCATCGTTGCGTTGATCGAGGGTTTCGACCTGCAGTCAGCCGGTACCGCCGCCGCAGGGCTACGGCAGACGTTTGCCCTTGACCCGAAAATGATGGGCTGGGTGTTCAGCGCCGGGATCATAGGGTTGCTACCGGGAGCCTTCTTCGGTGGTTGGATTGCTGATCGCATCGGTCGCAAGAAAATCCTCATCGCCGCGGTCTTGCTCTTCGGCGTGTTTTCCCTCAGCACCGCTTATGTCGAACACTTCTCCAGCCTGTTGCTGGTGCGCTTCATGACCGGCCTGGGCCTGGGCGCCGCCCTGCCCAACCTCATTGCCCTGTGTGCCGAAGCCGTGGGTGAGCAGCGCCGGGGCACGGCCATCAGCGTGATGTATGCGGGGGTGCCGTTGGGCGGCGCATTGGCCGCCGTGGTCGCCATGCTGTTTGGCGAACACTGGCAGATGACGTTTTTCATCGGTGGGTTGGCGCCGTTGCTGGTGGTGCCGCTGATGCTCCTGTGGCTTCCCGAATCCAGCGCCTTTCGCCAGGTGCAGGATGGCGGCTCATCGCGCGGCTCCACCGCCCAGGCGCTGTTCGGTGAAGGTCGCGGCCGTACCACCTTGGCCCTGTGGTTGAGCTATTTCTTCACCCTGACGGTCATGTACATGTTGCTCAACTGGCTGCCATCGTTGCTGCTGGAACAGGGCTTCAGCAAACCCCAGGCTGGCCTGGTGCAGATGCTGTTCAACATCGGTGGCGCCCTCGGCTCGTTGCTGGGCGGCCTGTTGCTGGACCGTTGCAATGGCATCAAGGTGGTGCTGTTCGTCTATGCCGGGCTGCTGAGCGCCCTGGCCGGGGTCGGGTTGTCCGTTGGTATCGTGCCCATGGCCATTGCCGGGTTCGCCGCCGGGTTGTTTGTCATGGCCGCGCAACTGGTTCTCTATGCCTTGGCACCGCCCTCCTACCCTACGGCCGTGCGTGCGACGGGGGTTGGTGCTGCGGTGGCCATCGGGCGCCTGGGCTCGGTGGCCGGACCTCTGGCCGCCGGGCAGATCCTGGCGGCCGGGGGTGGGACCACTGCGGTATTGCTGGCGACTTCTCCTGGCTTGGTGGTTGCGACGCTGGCTGTTCTCAGTGTGATTCGCCATTCGGCGGGGCCACGATTGAGGGCTACGAATCCGGTTGTGGAGCATTCCTGAGTCACTGCGCATATCCGTTATCAGGTAACGGATATGCGTCCCCATCCCAGAGCGCCCTCAGCCCCTCACCCACCCCGCCTGCCGACTCGACTCAGGCTTTTTTACGAAGACCTTCTGCGGCAGCAGCCACCAGGCCAGGGCGGGCAACAAGATCAAGGCCCCAAGCATGTTCACCAGGAACATGAAGGCCAGCAGAATCCCCATGTCAGCCTGGAACTTGATCGGCGAAAAGGCCCAGGTCGAGACCGCCACCGCCAGCGTCATGCCGGTCAGCAAGACCACCTTGCCGGTGAACAACAGCGATTGATAATAGGCCTGGGCCAAGGTATCGCCGGCGCGCATGCGCGCCAGGATCACGCTCAAGACATACAGGGCGTAGTCGATGCCGATGCCCACCCCGAGGGCAATCACCGGCAGGGTCGCGACTTTTACCCCCATGCCCAGTGCGACCATCAGCGCCTCGCAAAGAATCGAGGTGAGCATCAGCGGCAGCACCGCACAGAGGGTGGCGCGCCAGCTGCGGAAGGTCACCAGGCACAACAAGCTGACCGCGCCATACACCCAGAACAGCATTTCACGCATGGATTTCTTCACCACGATGTTCGTCGCGGCCTCGATTCCGGCGCTGCCGGCGGCCAGCATGAACTTGACTCCCGGAACCTGGTGTTCGGCGATGAACTGCTCACTGGCCTCCACCACCCGGTTCAGGGTATCGGCCTTGTGGTCGGCCAGATAGACGTACAGCGACAACATCGAGCAACCCTGATTGAACAGCTCCCGCGGCGCGCGGGTTTGTACCGCGCCCAACGCGCCGTCATTGGGGATCAGCTCGAACCATTTGAAGCTGCCCTCGTTGTAACCGACCGTGGCCATCTTGCTCAGCGCCGCCATGGAGGTGGTCGACTCCACGCCCGGCAGTTGCTCCAGGCGCCAGGCCAGCGCGTCCACCGCCGACAGGCTGGCGTAGCGGGTGCATTGGTCTTCCGGGGTCTTGATCATCACCACGAAGATGTCCGAACTGGCCGCATAGTTGCGCGTCATGAACAATGCATCGCGGTTGTAGCGCGAATCAGACCGCAACTCCGGAGCGCCGGGATCCAGATCGCCGATCTTCAGATGCAGGCTCACGGCAAAACCGAACGCGGCCAGCAACAGCCCACCGACCATGGCACCGATAGCCCAGCGCCGTTGGGTGAACAGATCGAGAAAACGCCACAAGGGATGCTTGGTGCGGGCCTGCAACTCGGCGGTTTCCGCACGCAGGCTGCGTTGTGCCGCCGCCGGGCTGACACCGATGTAGCTGAGCAGGATCGGCAGCAGGATCAGGTTGGTGAAAATCAGCACCGCCACGCCGAGGCTGGCGGTGACCGCCAAGTCCTGGATGACGCGGATATTGATCAGCAGCAGCACGGCGAACCCCACCGCATCGCAAAGCAATGCGGTCATGCCCGCGGCGAACAAGCGGCGGAAGGTGTACCGCGCGGCCACCACCCGGTGGGTGCCACGACCGACGTCCTGCATGATGCCGTTCATCTTTTGCGCGCCATGGCTCATGCCGATGGCGAACACCAGAAACGGCACCAGCGCCGAATAAGGGTCCAGTTCGTAACCGAGGATGGCGAGCAGCCCCAACTGCCACAGCACCGCCACCAGCGAACAGGTGACCACCACCAGGGTACTGCGCACGCAGCGGGTGTAACCGTAGAGCACCACCACGGTCACCAATACCGCCACCACGAAGAACAGCAGTACCTGGGTCAGCCCCTCGATGAGGTCGCCGACGATCTTGGTGAAACCGGTGATGTGAATCCGCAGCTCATCGGTCTGGTACTTGTCGCGCAAGGCTTCGAGTTGCCGGGAAAAATCACCGTAGTCCAAGGCCTTGCCGGTCTGCGGATTGATTTCCAGCAAGGGCACGAAAATCACGCTGGACATGAAGTTGCCCGCCACCAACTGGCCGACTTCACCGGAGCGGGCAACGTTGGTGCGCACCTGCTCGAGGCTGGCCGCGGAACCGTCGTAGTCGTCGGGGATCACCGTGCCGCCGTCGAGCCCTTCTTCGGTCACGGCGGTCCAGCGCGTGGTCGGGGTCCATAACGATTTCATGTAGGGTCGGTCAACCCCCGGCAGTAGGTAGAGCTCGTCGTTGAGCTTGGCCAGGGTGTCGAGGTAATCCTTGGTGAAAATGCTCCCCTGCTTGACCTCCACGGCGATGCGCAACGAGTTGCCCAGGCCGCTCAACTCACTGCGATTCTCGAGGAAATTGGCGACGTAGGGATGCCCGGTGGGAATGGTCTTCTCATAACTGGCGTTGATGCCGATGCGCGTGGCTTGCCAACCAAGCACCAAGGTCACCAGCAGACACAGCAGGATCACCAGCGGTCGATGGTTGAAGATCGCCCGCTCGGCGACATTGCCTGAAGCCTGGTCGAAGTCTGCCAGGCGGCCGATCACGGTTTGAGTTTTATCGTCTTTCAAGTCTGACTCCTGCTGCACAGGCCGTGGCCCGATAGTGCTACACCGTGAAATTTCAAGGTTTGCCGGATATCCGTGGATCCTGATCAGCGGCCACGCCGCTCAAGCCGACGCTGGCCAGGCTGCCCTCAACGGTCTGTTGCACGGCGGCAATCGTCCCGCCAGCGCGGCTCTGGCGTTTGTCGAAGCTGCGGCCCTGGTCATGGCTGAACAGAAGCTCACCGTTCTGGCTGGCCATCAGCAGGCTGCCGTCGCGCAGTTCGACGGCGCTCGCCAGTGTCGATTCGATGCCGGTGTCGAGACGCCGCCAACTGTCGCCACGGTCATCGGACCACCAGGCGTTGCCGCGCAAACCATAGGTCACCCAGGCGCCGCCGCGGGTGCCGAGCAGACCGAAGAAACTGCCTTCATAAGGTGATTTCAAGGCCTGGAAGGATTGCCCCGCATCGCGGGAGCGCAGCAACAGGCCCCGTTCCCCCACGATCAGCAAGTCCTGGCCCAAGGCGCGGATGCCATACAGATTCAGGCCCTGTGGGTTGTCCACGTGCTGCATCCACGGTTGCCAGCTCTTGCCACCGTCCTCGGTGCGATAGATCTGGTTGTAGGCGCCGACAATGTAGCCGTGCAGCCGATCACTGAAGTACAGGTCGAGAAATGGCTTGTCCGGTCCATCGCTCAGTAAAAGCTGCGCCTTGCGCAGGTGGTCGGCGCCGTCGGGTTGCCCGGCGTCCCGCTGCGCGGCGCGGACCGCCAGCGCGGCGGCCATTTGCCCGTCGAGTTGTTTGTGCCAGGTTTCCCCGCCGTCCTCGCTGTGCAACACCACCCCCAGGTGGCCCACCGCCCAACCCTGCTCGGCATCGACGAATTGCACCGCCGTCAGGCTGACACTGACCGGCACGCGGGCCTGGCGCCAGGTCGTTCCGGAATCGTCCGAGAGCAACACAATGCCGCGCTCACCGACCGCCACCAGACGCTCCCCGGCCCGGGTCAAGCCGAGCAACACCGCACGCGGTGCCTTGGCCGTCGGTAACGCCGATTGCTGGAGCGCGGCGAACGTCGTGGCCGGTGCCGCGATGGCACTATTGGCCAACAGGCACGACGCCAGGACACAGGCTCCCCAGCGCCGGGCAAAACTCGCAAAGCATTGTTCAACGTTCATGTCTTATCCCACTTCGAAAATCGCCAGCATCCGCGACGAGCCTCTCACTCGCCGCGGTGCTCCAGGGTTCAACGCATGTTTTCGTTCGCCATGGCATCCGGGGTGTAGAAGGACGCCGAAGGCGTGGCGATCTTCTGGTACTGGACCGCCAGGTCGTTGCTCGACGAGTTGAGGAAATAGGCGCCGGTATCGAGGTTGTAGCTGCCCCACATGACCTGTGAGGTGAGGACCGGCATGTCCGGTGCCAACAGCGTCAGCGAATACATCTGCCGTCCCAGTTTGCCCTGGGCGTCATAGCCGTCGACCAACAGGATCTGCCAGGAATCCTCGTCAATGTAATAGGTCCGACGCGGCACCACATGACGCTTGCCGGATTTGAGCGTGGCCTCGACCACCCAGACCCGATGCTTCTCCCAGCGCACCAGGTCAGGGTTGAGGAAGTTCGGCTTGACCAACTCGTCGCTCTTGACCAGGCCGGCGCGATTATTGTTGTAGGGAACGATCAGTTCTTTCTTGCCCGCCAGCTTCAGGTCGTAGCGGTCGGTGGGGCCGAACAGCATGAACGCTTCGTCGAACAGACCGACGCCAGAGGTGACGAAGTCCGGCGTGTCATAGGCGATGTTCGGCGCCCGACGCACTCGGCGCTGGCCGACCAGGTACTGCCAGGCCGCACGGTTGCCCGGGTCCAGGTCCCAATGAGTCATCAGGCCTTCACCGGCCTTGGAGGATGGCAGCTCGGTCAGCAACTTGCCGACCTGGTACTTGCCAGCGAAGTGTTCCGGGCTGCCGTTCTCGGAATAGTAGGGAAACTGATAAGTGAACAGGGCACGGGTGGCCTGGACTTTCTTGCCACCGGCGGTCATCAGCCACGTATCGAACGGGGCACTGATGGTCTCGGCCCCCTGCCAGGACAAGCGATAGTTCCACAACACTTGCGCGCCGTTGTCCGGGATCGGGAACGGAATACCGCCGAAGGCACCGCTGACTTTCTCGGTCTCGACATCCAGCGTGGCGCGGCCGGCATTCTTGGCGGTGTTGTCATACACCCATTGCGGCGCCGCCGCCGAGCGATGAGTGGGGTACACATCCAGCCGGTAGTCCGGGTATTTCTTCAACAGAAGCTTGGTGCCTTCCGCCAGTTGGCCGGCGTACTGCTCCATGTTGGAAGCCTTGATCGAGTACAGCGGCTTGTCGCCGGCAAACGGATCGGAACGTTTATCGCCTGGTTTGTAGCCGGCAACGACCTTGGTGTAGCCACCGTCCCAGACCGGGATACTGCCATCGGCGTTACCGGCGCGCTCGGCGCCGAGGGGCGTGAGCTCAGACTTCAAGCGTGCCACCTGTTCAGGCGACACCGCCGCCTGGGCCAGGCTCACGCCGGCCAGGGCCAGTGTCAGGAGGCAGGTGTTGAGCAATGTGTTGTTCTGCATGGCGAATCCACCTTATTAGAATGAGGTTTTCACGTAGAGCGAGACGAAGTCGCGGTCGGCCAGCGACTGTCCGTAACTGAAATTGCCGTCCTCGCGTAGCCCGGCTTTCGGCGCGCCGAAGAAGTTCACGTAGTTCAGGCCGACGTCCCAACGCTGCAAGTAGGTCGCCTTGAGCCCGACGCTCCAGTCACCGGAGTGGGTGTTGCCGAAGCCTGCCTTGCTGACGGCCGATGAACGCCCATCGAGTACCACGCCCATGCCAATCGGCACGGTCAGGTCGATGCCGTCGATCACCTGGAAGTACGCCGGTTCCAGCAGTACCCGCAACGCCGTGGCATCGCGGGTGGTGTTGGAGTCCAGGGCCGCCGCGTTCTTGGTCACGCTCAAGGTACGGTTCCAGGCCAGTTCGGCCAGCGCGGAACCACCGTCCCAGAACGAGGTGGGCGACAACAGGTAAATCGCCGACAGGTTGGCGTGGGCGGTCTTGCCTCGGGCAAACAGCTCATCGTTACCGCCATCGACGTCCAGGCCTGGCGCGACCACTTGCAGATTGCTGACCAGCGGTGCGTTCCAGCGCACGGAGGTTTCACCGGCGAAGTTGAACGGCCCGTGGGCAGTGGAGAAACTGACGCCGGCGGTCTTGATGTCTTCGGCGTAGACCTGGCGATAGGAGCCCAGGATCGGCAAGCCAGTGGCCGCCGAGGCGGCGCCGTCGAGGTAGGCGTACAGGCCACTCGGGGCTTTGTCGTGGTACTGCGCGGCGTAGAAACCCAGCTCCAGTTCGGTCCCATCAGGCTTGTAGCGGATCTGCATACCGCCCTGCCCCGAATTGCGCGGCTTCAAGTCACCGGCATTGACGGTGTCGTTGCCAAACACTTCGCGCAACGGACCACTACCGTAGCCAATGGCATCGACATCACTCAGGTAGCTGCCGGCACCGGGGACGTTGGAGCGCTCCCACTCGAACTGATAGTAAGCCCCCACCGACAACTGCGGATTGATCTGCAACTGCCCGGAAATCTGATTGACCGGACGCAGGATCTCCTTGAACTGGGTCCCCGGCACGCTGAGCAACTTGACCACATCGCTCGGTCCCTGCGCATTGGCGATGCCGTTGCCGCCGTAGAACAGACTTTCACCGTAGATGAGGCTGTGCCGGCCTACGCGCACCACGCCCTGGGAGTCTTCGCCAAGGTCGCCGCGCAGAAACACAAAGGCGTCGAGAATTTCCGCGTCACGGCCGTGGAGCTTGCGGGTTTCGCTGAGGAAGTGGGGCTGCTCGCTGCTGTCGGTGTCCTTGTTGTAGATGTCGTCGTACCAGGCCGCGCCGCTCACCCGCAGCCCATAATTCTTCCGGCTGAGGTCCATTTCGGAGAACAGGTCCAGGCGATTGGAGACCAGGCCGCGACTGAAATTCTTATCGCCCTGGCTCTGGATCGAAGGGTACAGGCCGTTGGCGGTCGAGGCGTTGGTCAGGCGGCTGTCCTGCCCCTGCAGGCGCCAGGCCTGGCTGTACTTGATGGTGTTGTCCCAGCGCAGTTTCCAATCGGAATCACCCAGGTCCATTTGCATGGCCTCGACCCGATCGACCATCACGCCGGTGCTGCACAACGCCAGGAACAAGGCGCAGTGTTTGAAACGAAAGCTATCTTTGAAGTTATCCATGGACGCTTCTCATTATTGTTATTTTTGGGCATGGCTTTGGCAGCCAACACGCTCAGGTCGCGGCTGGCGCCGCTCTACGCGGGTGCGCATTTCAGATGTAGGTGGAGGCCAATCCACCATCGACCGGCAGGTTGACGCCGTTGATCCAGCGCGACTCGTCGGCACACAGGAAAGCGATCACCGCCGCCACCTCATCGGCATAAGCGGGACGTTTCATGCGATGGGCATCGGCCTGGGTCCGGGCCTCACCGAGCATGCTCACGAAGTCGTCGAGGATGGGCGTGAAAACCGGGCCTGGCGCGACACTGTTCATGCGCACCGAATGCTCGAGGAACCAGGGTTGGGCCTGCAGGTAGTTCCAGACGATCAAGGCTTCCTTGAAGTACTGGTAGCAGGTCTGGTCCGGCACCGGGTGGTCGGCCAGCCAGGCTTGTGCGGCGGCAAAGTCTTCGATGCGCGCCAGCGCCTTGTGCTGTTCCAGGCGTAACGGCCACTCGGCACCGAGGATCGAGGCGATATTGACGATGCTGCCGCCAGCGTTGATGCGCGGCAGCAGCGCACGGCTCAAGTGGCGCAGCCCAAGGTAGTTGACCCGCGCCAGCAGTCGCGGGTTGGCAGTGCCCGGCACACCGGCGATGTTGCACAGGCTGTCGAGCCGTGCGGGCAGTTGTGGCAGCAAGCGTTCGATGTTCTCGGCGCTGCTCAAGTCGCCCTGTACAAAACCGTCCAGGGTCATGTGCGGCGCCTTGAGGTCCACGCCAATCACCTGGGCGCCGTGAGCACGCAGCAGGCTCGCTGTGGCAGCACCGATACCCGACGAGACACCGGTTACCAGCACAATCTTGTTGTCGAGTTTCATGTTGAGTCCTCTTATTATTTTTGTGTACCCGCAGGGCCCTCAGCTCATCGGGCCCGTAAAGACCGGCCTCTCAGAACGGGTAGATCGGCGCCGTATCCTTGACCGTCACCCACTGCCATTGGGTGTATTCATCCCAATCCGCCGGGCCACCGACGCTGCCGCCATTGCCCGAGGCGCCGCGCCCGCCGAACGGGTTGACGCATTCATCGGCGACGGTCTGATCATTGATGTGCAACATGCCGCACTGCAACCGCTCACCGATGGCCATGGCCCGGCCCACGGACGGAGAAATGATCGCCGCCGCCAAACCGTATTCGGTGCGATTGGCCAATTCGATGGCTTCGTCATCGGTGGCGAAGCTGACCACCGTTGCCACCGGCCCGAAGACCTCCTCGTCGAAAGCGCGCATGCCCGGCTTCACACCGCTGAGCACCGTGGCCTGGTAGAACAGCCGATCGTGATCGCCGCCGGCCTCCAGTCGGGCCCCGGCGAGCACGGTGTCGCTGACGATGTCGTGCACCCGTTGCAACTGCCGCTGATTGATCAGTGGCCCCATGGCGGCTTCTTCCCGAGCGGCGTTGCCGAGGGTCATGGCCTGGGCCTTTTCCACCAGTTTGCGGGTCAGCTCGGCGGCGATGGACTCATGGGCGAGAATCAATCCGGTGGCCATGCAAATCTGCCCTTGGTGCAGCCAGGCGCCCCAGGCCGCGTTCCGGGCCGCGAGGTCGAGGTCGGCGTCTTCGAGAATGATCAGTGGGTTCTTGCCGCCCAACTCCAGGGCAACCTTCTTCAGGTTGCGCCCGGCCACTTCAGCGACCTTGCGACCGGCGCCGGTGGAACCGGTGAAGGCGATCATGCGCACATTAGGATCGCGGCACAGCGCTTCCCCGGCATCCGCCGCGCCGGGCAGCACTTGCAGCAAGCCCTTGGGCAGGCCTGCCACTTCGAACAACCGGGCGATGAGGAAACCGCCACTCACCGGGGTCTGTGGATCCGGCTTGAGCACCACCGCGTTGCCCGCCGCCAAAGCCGGCGCGACGGAGCGCATGGACAGCACCAGGGGAAAGTTGAAGGGCGAAATCACCCCGACCACGCCATGGGGCTGGCGCCGCGCATAGGACAGGCGCCCTGCCTCGCTGGGCAGGACCACCCCATGGGCCTGGGACAGCAGACCGGCGGCCTGATGCAACAGCACGATGGCTTCACGCATTTCGTGCTGGCCCTTGAACAGTGCGGCACCGGTCTCCCGGGCCACGTACAGCGCCAGCTCGTCGAAGGACTGCTCGGCCACGTCGGCGGCCTTGCGGAAGATCGCCGCCCGTTGCCGCGGGCCCAGCGCCGCCCACGCCGGCTGCGCCAGGGCAGCCTCGCGACTGGCCTTGGCAATGTCGGCGGTGTCGGCCATGGCACAGCGCATCAGCCGTTCACCGGTGGCCGGCTCGATGATCGATTGCAGCGGGCCCGAGGCAGGCACCCAGTCACCGTTGAAGACGCATTCCGATTCGATCACCTGGGACAGCAGGTGGCTTTTGGGTGCAGACATTTAACACTCCCGGCTCTTTGTTGTTGTCATCGTTTGCCGCACCTGGAAGGTATCGACGCAAACGCCGTGCAAGTGCTTGAGCAAGCGCTGTGCCGGTTTTGCCCGCGGCTCTTGATAAACCTGGCGCAAGGCTCTGGCTCAAGGTTCTTCGCCAGGCATGACGCACAGGGCACCTCTGTCGATCTGGCCGTTGGCCATCTGCCACTTGTTCATTTGATAAAGTTATGCTTAATAACTATCTCGCCAGGTGATCATTTCGATCACCCCGTCATCAGGGGCATAACAATGAATAATCCCCACTGCCAGTTGCCGGATCATCGGATCGCCACCGAGCATTTCCATCCACGGGGTGATAGCAACGAGTTGAGCGACAGCAGTTCGCCCACGCCGGCAGAACTCACCGCCTGCCTGTTTTTCTCCCCCGACGATGGCCGTATCTGGCTCAACGACCAGCGCATGTTGCTGCTGCACAGTTCCTCCTTCGGTGCGTTGCGCCGGGAAATCATCGAACGCCAGGGGCTGGAGCAGGCCCGAGGCATGCTCACCCGCACCGGTTATTCCTCCGGCGCCCGCGACGCCCGGCTGATTCGCGAACGCTGGCCCCACGCCGATGCCGCGGCGGTGTTTCGCGCCGGCACGCATCTGCACACCCTCGAAGGCATGACCAAGGTCGAGCCGCTGCATTTCAAGTTCGACGCCGACTCGGGGTTCTATGAGGGGGAATTTCTCTGGCATCACTCCTGCGAGGCCGACGAGCATGTCGCCGCCTATGGCACCGGGCAGGATCCGGTGTGCTGGACCGAACTGGGCTACGCCATCGGTTTCGTCAGCGGGCTGTTCGGGCAACTGGTGGTGTTTCGCGAAGTGGAATGCCGGGGCATGGGCCACGAACGCTGCCGAGTCGTCGGCAAGACCGCTGAACAATGGGGTGACATCGAGCAGGACCTGAATTACCTCAACGCCTCGCCGCCGACCGTCGGTGCCCGCGCCGACACTCAGTCCGACAGCGTGGCCGGAACCGTCCCGTTGCCGGACAGCGAGCAGCCACTGATCGGTGCCAGCGCCGCCTTCAACGCCGCGACCCAGGCTTTGCAACGGGTGGCCTTGACCCCTGCCACCGTGTTGGTCAGCGGCGAATCCGGCGTGGGCAAGGAGATGTTCGCCCGTCAGTTGCACCAACTGAGTCGCCGCCGTGATGGCCCGTTCATTGCCCTCAACTGCGCGGCCATCCCCGACAATCTGATCGAGGCTGAACTGTTCGGCGTCGAGCGCGGAGCCTACACCGGCGCCACTCATTCACGTCCCGGCCGTTTCGAGCGCGCCCACGCTGGCACGTTGTTCCTGGATGAGATCACCTGCCTGAGCCTGGCCGGGCAAAGCAAGTTGCTGCGTGCCTTGCAGGAGCGGGAAATCGAACGGGTCGGCGGCGGCCACGGCATCAAGGTCGACGTGCGAGTCGTGGCGGCCACCAACGTCGATCTGCGCAAGGCCGTAGCGGACGGCGCGTTCCGTGAAGACCTGTTCTATCGGCTCAACGTCTACCCCATCGCCCTGCCGCCCTTGCGCGAGCGCCGCGATGACATACCGTTGCTGATCAACGCCTTTCTCACGCGCTTTTGCCAGGAATACGGCCGCACGTCGATGGGCCTGACCATGCGCGCCTTGAAGGTACTGTTGCGCTATGACTTTCCGGGCAACGTGCGGGAATTGCAGAACCTCATCGAACGGGGCCTGATCGCCAGCGAAGAAGGCCAGGCCATTGACCTGGTCCACCTGTTTCGCAATGAGCAATTGCCGGTGGACGCCTACTCGGTGGACCACCTCGGCGGCCTCTCGCCGATGGGCCTGGCCGCCAACGATGCCGCGGAAAAACCGGCGCTGCTCCAGTCCCTCAGCCAACTGGACGCGGACTTCTCCATTGACGGCCTGGAATCACGCCTGATCAACGAAGCCCTGCAACTGAGCAGCGGCAACCTCGCGGCGGCCGCACGTTCGCTGGGGCTGAGCCGGGCGCAGTTCGCGTATCGCTTGAAGAAGCATCAAAAAGGTGTCCCAGGCTAAACACCGAACCTGGGAGATGCTGCCAAGGCAGGTCATGGGGTCGCTTCGCGACCCAGCGGGAGCAAGCTCCCTCGCCACGGGTGTGTCGCTGGCCTTAAATAAACAACATTACCTGTGGGAGCGAGCTTGCTCGCGATGGCGGTGAGTCAGTTGACATTGATATTGGCTGTGTTGACGTCATCGCGAGCAAGCTCGCCCCCACAATGGATCGGTGGTGTTTCTTGCACCCGCGTCCACCGCCAATCCCTGTGGGAGCTGAGCTTGCTCGCGATGGCGGTGGGTCGGCTGCATTGAAGTTGAATGTGCCGTCGTCATCGCGAGCAAGCTCGCTCCCACAATGGATCCGTGGTGTTTCTTGCACCCGCGTCCACCGCCAATCCCTGTGGGAGCTGAGCTTGCTCGCGATGGCGGTGCGTCGGCTGCATTGAAGTTGAATGTGCCGTCGTCATCGCGAGCAAGCTCGCTCCCACAATGGATCCGTGGTGTTTCTTGCACCCGCGTCCACTGCCAATCCCTGTGGGAGTTGAGCTTGCTCGCGATGGCGGTGGGTCGGCTGCATTGAAGTTGAATGTGCCGTCGTCATCGCGAGCAAGCTCGCTCCCACAATGGATCGGTGGTGTTTCTTGCACCCGCGTCCACCGCCAATCCCTGTGGGAGCTGAGCTTGCTCGCGATGGCGGTGGCTCAGTTGGCATTGATATTGGCTGTGTTGACGTCATCGCGAGCAAGCTCGGCTCCCACAGGGGTTACCGGATGGCGGCTCCGTCAAGCAGGGCAAAAGCGCCCCGTCGATACTCGCTGGGGGTCTGGTTCATCTCGATGCGGAAATGCCGGTTGAAGTTGGACAGGTTGTTATAGCCCACTTCAAAACAGATGTCGGTCACCGGCATCTCACTCTGCAACAGCAAACGGCAGGCGCGCTGGACCCGCAGCTTGCGCATCAAGTCAATGAAACCGTGCCCGGTGATGCGCTTGAAGAACCGCGAGAAGCCCGGCTCGCTCATGCCCAATTGGCGGGCGATCACCGACAGGCGCAGGTCGCCGGTGAGTTCGGCTTGCAGGTACTCGAAGGCTTTATGGATGCGCTCGGAACTGCGCGCATCCAAAGTCGGCGCATAGCAAGGGCTCGCCAGGCTCAGGGCCTCGTCGCCGGGAGCTTGGTTGAGGGTGTGGAGCAGCTCCAGGAACAGCGTCAATCGCGCCAGTCCCTGGGCCGGGCCGATGGCTTCCAGTAGGTGCGCGGCCTGCTGTGCCGTATTGCCACCGAAGGCCAGGCCACGGCGAGCGCGTTCGAACAGCCCTTGCAGGTCCCCCAGTTCAGGCAAGGTGCGACGCAAGGCCAGCAGCGTGGCGCCGTCGAATTGCAACACCACGTCGCGCCCGGCCAAGTGCTCCTCCGGCGCCAGGTCGCCCATCCAATCGTGGGGCAAGTCCGGACCGATCATCGCCACATGGCCTGGGCCAAACGGGCCAATGTAATCGCCCACCAACAGTTTGCCGCAGCCCTGGCGGATCAAGTGGATTTCAAATTCAGGATGATGGTTCCAGCGCGCCAGCGGGTACGGGTAGTCATGCTCGTACCAGCGAAAACTGTGTTCGGGCTCGGGCAGGATGACTTCCAGTTCGGCCGGTCGCTGCTCGAACAGGGGCGTTCTGTGATCAGGCATGTCGCGCCTCTTTTATCGTTATAGCGGGCACCTTACGCCGAGTGCGCAACGCTTCGCCAGCCTCGGCCCGCCCGCCCACCGATACTTTTTTAACCCAGTCTGGAGACACCGGCACAAGTTAAAAAAGTACCACCTCACCATCCTGCGCGGGTTTGTCGGTTTTCAACGGCACTGCTGTAATCGGCGTGCCATCGCCATTTGGTGAGTGCGACGCTGATTACCCTCTGATGCCATTGCAGCAAGGACCAAGCCCCATGAAACGACTGGAAGGAAAAAGTGCCCTGGTGACCGGCGCCGCCCGGGGTATCGGCAGGGCGTTTGCCCAGGCCTACATCGAAGAAGGCGCCACGGTAGCGATTGCTGATATCGACCTTGAGCGCGCCCAGGCCACCGCCGCCGAACTGGGCGACAGCGCCTACGCGGTCAAAATGGACGTAACCGACCAAGCTTCCATCGACCAGGCCACCGCGACCGTGGTGGCCCGGGCGGGCAAGCTGGATATCCTGATCAACAACGCCGCGCTGTTCGACCTGGCGCCCATCGTGGACATCACCCGCCAGAGCTACGAGCGGCTGTTTTCCATCAACGTCGCCGGCACACTGTTCACACTGCAGGCGGCGGCGCGGCAGATGATCCGCCAGGGCCATGGCGGGCGGATCATCAACATGGCCAGCCAGGCCGGCCGGCGTGGCGAGGCGCTGGTGGCGGTCTATTGCGCCACCAAGGCGGCGGTGATCAGCCTGACCCAGTCCGCCGGGCTGGATCTGATCAAGCATCGGATCAACGTCAACGCCATCGCCCCCGGCGTGGTGGATGGCGAGCATTGGGATAGCGTGGACGCGCTGTTCGCCCGCCACGAAAACCTGCCGCTGGGGGAAAAGAAGCGCCAGGTCGGGCAGCAGGTGCCCTATGGCCGGATGGGCACTGCGCAGGACCTCACCGGAATGGCGATTTTCCTGGCCTCGGCGGAGAGCGAATACGTGGTGGCGCAGACGTATAACGTCGATGGCGGTAACTGGATGAGCTAATAATCCGGGTTTTTATGGCCTTGAAACGACGGAAATGGACTTATTCGCTTGAAAATTGATCCCACTACTTGAGGATTGTCCCGAACGGTACCCAACGGTGCCGTTCCAAGGGATTTCAAGAGAGCGTGAATACCGTTGCCCCAGCGGGGCAAAAATTGCGCATCATAGGCGCCGTCCGCTCAAGGGAGATTTACATGCGTGCCATTTCATCCGTCATGGGTCTTGTCGTGCTGTCGCTGGGCCTGGTGTTCGCTACCAGCGCCACGGCCACCGAAGAGACGCAACTGGTCGAGTCCATCAACCTTTACCGCAGCCAATCCCAAAGCTGTGCCGGCCAGGCCTCGCTGGAGTTGCCGCCGCTGGCCATGGACTCCCGGCTGATCCTGTCGGCCAATGGCATCGGCGACCTGCAACAGGCGCTGGCGCGGGCGGCCTATCCCATGGTCAACGTGCAAGCCATCAGCCTGTCCGGGCCGCGCGATGCGCAATCGGCCATGAAAGCGGTGCAGGAAAGCTTCTGCCAGGTGGTGCTCGACCCGCAGTTCGTCGACATCGGCGTCAGCCGCCTGGATCGCGAATGGCGCATCGTGCTGGCGCGCCCGTTGTTGTCGGCGCGCCTGGGTGATTGGCAAGCCGAAGGCCAGAAACTGCTGAAACTGATCAACAGCGCCCGCGCCCAACCACGTCGCTGCGGCACCGAAGCCTTCGCCGCCACTACGCCGCTGGCCTGGAACGCTACCTTGGCCCTGGCCGCCGTCACTCACACCCGGGCCATGGCCAACAACAATTTCTTCGACCACAAGGACCGCGACAACCGCACGCCGGGCGACCGCGCCGAACTGGCCGGCTATCTGGGCCAATTGATCGGCGAGAACATCGCCGCCGGACAAGACACCGCGCTCAAGGTCGTGGACGGCTGGCTGGCCAGCCCGGGACACTGCGCCAACCTGATGAACCCGCAGTTCCGCGAATTGGGCGCCGGGTATGCGACCGATCCGAAAAGCGATGCAGGGATCTATTGGACGGCGATGTTTGGCACCCAGTAGTACCGGCACCATCGCGAGCAAGCTCGCTCCCACAAGAGATGCGGCGAATACAACATTTTCGATCAATGATGGCCTATGTGGGAGCGAGCTTGCTCGCGATTAGCGGTGGCACATTCAACATTTCCTGTTCAGGTACATCGCCATCGCGAGCAAGCTCGCTCCCACAGGGTTAACCGAGCCAAAAAAAAACGCCGCTCAATGAGCGGCGTTTTTGTACCTCACCAGACAGTGTCCGGCTTACAGCGCCATGTCAGCCGCTGGGTTGGCTTCGCGGGCTTCCGCCGGCTTGGCCGGTGCCGCAGGGGCGCTTGGCTTGCCGATGGCCGGTGGCGGGTCCAGTTGCAGGACCTCGCTGGTGTATGCCCATTCCTGGGCTACGCGCTCAGGGCTATCGTTGAGCTTGGTGCCGTAGCTCGGCACGATCTGGTGCAGTTTTTCCTGCCAGGCCGGGCTGGCGACCTTGTCCTTGAAGACCTTCTCAAGCACGGTCAGCATGATCGGTGCAGCGGTCGAGGCACCAGGCGAAGCACCCAGCAGGCCGGCGATGCTGCCGTCCTGGGAGGCAACCACTTCGGTGCCGAGTTTCAGGACGCCGCCCTTCTCTTCGTCACGCTTGATGATCTGCACGCGCTGGCCGGCCTGCCACAGGCGCCAATCTTCTTGCTTGGCCTCCGGGAAGTACTCTTTCAGGGCGTTGAAGCGATCTTCATCCGACAGCATCAGCTGGCCGGCCAGGTATTCGACCAGTGGGTACTGTTCGATACCGACCTTGGTCATCGGCCACATGTTGTGGGTGGTGGTGCTGGTCAGCAGGTCGAAGTACGAACCGTTCTTCAGGAACTTGGTGGAGAACGTTGCGAACGGGCCAAACAGGATCACGCGCTTGCCATCGAGCACACGGGTGTCCAGGTGTGGAACCGACATCGGCGGTGCGCCCACCGAGGCCTTGCCATACGCCTTCGCCAGGTGCAGTTGGGCGACGGTCGGGTTTTCGGTGACCAGGAACGAACCACCCACCGGGAAACCTGCGTATTCACGCGCTTCCGGGATGTCGGACTTCTGCAGCAGGTGCAACGCACCGCCACCGGCGCCGATGAACACGAACTTGGCGTCGGTCTCGGTTTCGGTACCGTCTTTCAGGTTCTTGTACGAAACGCGCCAGGTGCCGTCTTCGTTGCGGGTGATGTCTTCCACTTCGCTGGACAGCTTGAGGGAGAAGTTCGGCTTGGTTTGCAGGTAAGCCGCGAATTGACGAGTGATTTCGCCGAAGTTCACGTCAGTACCCAGGGGACTCCAGGTGGCCGCGACTTTCTGGCTCGGGTCACGCCCTTGCATCATCAGCGGAACCCACTTGCTGATCTGCTCGCGATCTTCGGAATACTGCATGCCGGCGAACAACGGGCTGGCCTGGAGGGCTTCGTAGCGCTTCTTCAGGAACGCGATGTTCTCGTCGCCCCACAAAAAGCTCATGTGCGGCGTGGAGTTGATGAACGAGCGCGGATTCTTCAGCACACCGTTCTTGACCTGCCAGGACCAGAACTGACGGGAGATCTGGAAGGCTTCGTTGATTTCGATGGCCTTGGAGATATCGACCTTGCCGTTCTTGTCTTCCGGCGTGTAGTTCAGTTCAGCCAGCGCAGAGTGACCGGTACCGGCATTGTTCCAGCCGTTGGAGCTCTCTTCGGCAACACCGTCCAGGCGCTCGACCATTTCCATGGTCCAGCCCGGCTCCAGCTCATTGAGCCAGACGCCGAGTGTCGAGCTCATGATGCCCCCACCGATGAGCAAGACATCCACTTTTTTTGGCTCGGCGGCGTGCGTGGTCGCAAGACCCATCGCCATCGCCAGGCCCAGTAGCGCCGTGTGAGTTTTCTTCAACATGTGTGTATCCCTAGGATGAACGCCATTCCGTCCACCGGTCCTGATCAAGGATAGACCACATCCACAGCCAGCAAAGCCAGGGGGATGGGATCGAGACGGACTGGAGGATGGACCTACAGGGCCGAGCAGATTCGTCGGCCTCTCGTTTATGTCTCTCCGGCGCTGACTTCTTGTAGGTCTTGGCTTCAGCTGGGTGAGGGACGCTGTAAACGGTGCTCATCGGGCCTGGCGTGGCCGTGCCCGATTGTCGCAGCGGGGGGAGTTTACATAAGGAAATAAACAGACCGAAGCGCATTTTTACATTCTTGGCAAAAACGCCGACCAAATGACGGCATTTTACTGGCCCTGATCGGCGCCTTCCGTGGGGTCAGGGCCCTTCCGGTCAGAAGTACTTGAGGATCGCGATATCACGACGACGCTGTTTGAACCCGGCAAACCAACGTGTCGGGAAAAACAGCGCCACACCCAGCAGCACACTCCATAACCACACCATAGGCAAATCATCGAACCCGAAATAGGTCCCCTGGTTGGTACCCCAGACGGCAACTGCAATCAGGTACAGCGCCTTGAGCACGTAAAGGTGCAGCAGGTAAAAGAACATCGGTGCGCCGCCGTAGATCGCCAACAGCGCAATGGCTCCCCGCTCCTGGGCTTTTTCAAAGAGTGCCAGCAACATCAGCCCTATTCCCAGGGTCGGCATCAGGAACATCAGCGACGGCGGGTACTTCGTCGCGCTCATGAAGCTCATGAAGGTGCGCAGCGCGTCGCCGGTCTGGACCCAGGGCTTGTCGCCGTACACATTCAGGTACCGGATGAACACGAAGACCAGCAGCAAGCCCAAGCCCATCGTGAACAGCCGGCGCAAACGCACGGCGGGCTCGACGTCCTTGCCGAACCACGGCCCGATGGCCCATCCCAGCAGGATCACGCCGATCCACGGCAGCACCGGATACGTGGTGCGAGCGCGGGTGAACTCGGTGATATCGATGAACGCCCGCTGGTGAAGAATCGACCACGGCACGAAAAACGGAGAATCGGGCCCCAGCACCACACCGTCCAGCAGGTTGTGCCCGGCGACGATGGCCACCCCAAGGACGATCAACCAACGGCGCTTGAAGTGCAGCAACGCGGCCAGGACGATCATGCAGATGCCGATGCACCAGATCACTTGCAACCACAAGGTCTTGGGCGGGAATTCGGCGTTCCAGGCGAAACACACGAAGGTGAGCTCCAGAAACACCAGGAACAGGCCGCGCTTGAGCAGGAACAACGAGGTCTGGCCGGCGCTGTGTTTCTGGCTGTAGAGCCAGGCCGACAAACCAGTGAGGAAGATAAAGACCGGGGCACAGAGCGTACTGAGCAGGCGGGTGAAATACAGATCCGGGGTCACGCTCAGCGCATCGATGGGATCGGTGACCTGACGGTGCAACAGAAACGTCTCGCGAACATGATCCACCAGCATCAGCAGCATGACGAACCCCCGCAGGGCATCGATGGCGAGCATGCGCACATGGTTTTTGGCGGTACTGGCTGCAAGTGCAGGCGCGATGACGCCGGACGGGCTCGTCATGCTTGGAGATTGGCTCATGGCATTACTCGGATGGAAGGTTGTTGGTCCCTGTAAGGCAGAAATGAGAATTCCTGCCAAACGAAATCGGATAACATAACATAACATAAAATCGCTTTCCCGGGCAGGCTCGCTCCCACGAGAGCTGGCAGCGAATGCGATTTTCATGACCTCCCACCCCTCATGTGGGAGCGAGCTTGCTCGCGATAGCGATGGGTCAGTTTGCGACGATGTTGGCTGTACCGGCGTCATCGCGAGCAAGCTCGCTCCCACAGGGTTGATGCGATTTCGGGGAATACCCGAGTTTTGCGCTACCCGAGCATCTGGCTCAACACCGCCCGCAACTTGCCAGGCTTGACCGGTTTGTTGAGCAGCGGTGCATCCAGTTTGCGCAAGGCGCGACGGCACTGGTCGCTGCGGTCGGCGGTGATGATCACCGCCGGGATCGCCTGGTGGAAATGCTCGCGCAGGTGCTTGACCACCTCACAGCCCACGACCCCATGATCCAGGTGGAAATCCGCCAGGATCAGCTCCGGCGCACGCCCCTGCAGCACGTCAAGGGCACCCGCCTCGTCGGTGGCGGTCAACACCTCGCAGCCCCATTGCCCCAACAGCGCGGCCATGCTTTGCAGGATGCTCACCTCATTGTCGATCACCAACAAGCGCCGCCCCGGCAGTGGGTTGCCGGCGACCGCCTGTACCGGGGCCAGCGACACGGGCAGTGGTTTTTCACTGGACAGCGGCACCTCGATACTGAATACCGAGCCGCGTCCCGGCCGCGAACGCACCTGCACCCGGTAGCCGAGGATATGGGCGATGCGTTCGACAATCGCCAACCCCAGGCCCACGCCTTTGCGATCCGCCGCCCGGCCGACGTCCAACTGGTTGAATTCGAGGAAAATCGACTCCAGGCAATCGGCGGCGATCCCCCGCCCCGTGTCCCAGACTTCCAGGCTCAGGCGCCCTCCCCGGCGTCGGGCCGCCAGAAGAATGCCGCCTTGGTCGGTGTAGCGGCAGGCGTTGCTCAGCAGGTTGCGCAGGATACGGCTGATCAATCGCAGGTCGGTCAGCACCGCTTCGTCGCCAAACCGCACTCGCAGCTCCAACCCGGCGGCACCGGCCACCGATTGAAACTCCGAGACCAGCGGCCCCAGCAACTCATCCAGCCGATACGGCGCCAGGTCAGGCTTGACGGCGGCCTGATCCAGCCGGGAAATGTCCAGCAGGTCGGTGAGCAGGTCTTCGGCGCCTTCAAGCGCCTGATGGGTGCGTTCGACCAGTACATGCTCGGCGGCAGGCAGTTCGCGTTCACGCAGCGTGGCGATCAACAGGCGGGCCGCGTTCAGTGGCTGCAACAGATCATGGCTGGCGGCGGCCAGGTATTTGTCCTTGCTGCGGTTGGCGGCCTGGGCGACGTCCCGGGCATCGCGCAATTGCTGTTCTACCCGTTCGCGCTGGGCAATCTGCTGCTGCAGGTTGTGGTTGGCTTCCAACAGCGCATCGGTGCGCTCGGCCACCCGCTGCTCCAGTTGGTCGTTGAGTTGTTGCAGATGTTGCCGGGCCTGTTCCAGCTCATCGAGGCGCGCCGTCAGTTCCGGATAATGACTCTTGCGCGTCGAGTGATTGCCCAGCCCCAGCAGCCCCTCCAAGGCTTTTTGCTGCTCGTCAGAGGGCTTCGCCATAAACGACCTCGACATCCCGCTGGCTCGACTCCCGAGGATTGGTGAGGATGCACGGGTCGTGCATCGCATGTTGCGACAGGAACGGGATGTCCGAGGTGCTCACGCCGTGCAGGCCCAGGGTTTCGTGGAAACCGATGGTGTGCTTGAGGGCAATCAGGTGCTCCACCAGCCGGGTGCGGATCTCCCGGTGATTGAGCCCCCGGCAATCGATGCCCAGGGTCTCGGCAATCACCTTGAAACGCTCCGGTGCCGAGTTGTAGTTGAACGCCACCACGTGCTCCACCAATACCGCGTTGCACAGGCCATGGGGCAAATCGAGGAACCCGCCCAGGCTGTGGGACATCGCGTGCACGGCCCCGAGGATCGCGTTGGAGAACGCCAGCCCGGCCTGCATGCTGCCCAGCATGATTTTTTCCCGCAGGGCGATGTCCGCCGGGTTGGCGATCATCTGCACCAGGTTGCCATTGATCAGGCGCATGGCTTCCAGGGCATGGGGGTCGGTCAACGGGCCGTGACCGGTGGACACGAACGCCTCGATGGCATGCACCAGCGCATCGATGCCGGTACACGCGGACAGGAACGGGTCCATGCTCAGGGTGGTTTCCGGGTCGATCAGCGACACGTCCGGCACCGCCGCCTTGCTGACGATGGAGAACTTCATGCGTTCTTGCTGGTTGGAGATGATCACGAATTGCGACACGTCAGCCGACGTCCCCGCCGTGGTGGGTATCAGGATCAGCGGCGGGCTGGGCACGTTCAGGGTATCGACGCCTTCGAACTCGAGGATACTGCGGCCGTGGGCAACGACAATGCCGATGCCTTTGCCGCAATCCATCGGGCTACCACCGCCCACCGCGACGATGACATCGCAATGGTTTTCCCGGTACAGGTCGGCCCCGAGCATCACTTCCTCGACCCGTGGATTGGGCGAGACCGCGCTGTAGATGCAGTAATCGATACCTTGGGCCTGGAGACTGGCTTCGACGTCCGCCACCCAACCGGCGGCGATGACCCCGGGATCGGTGACGATCAGCACTTTGCGTGCCCCGAAGGTCTTGGCGTAGTTGCCGACATTGTGCCGACAACCGGCACCGAACATGATTTCAGGAGAAACGAACTTGCGCAGCGGGCTGAGGCTCATCTTTTCAGTTACGTGGCTCATTGGTAAGCCTGTTGTTATTGTCAGGGGATACCTTGAGCCTAAAGCATCCCGCTGTGAATGCAATCAGACCAATGGGTAGCCCGGCCTGAATGTTCCAGGCCGGGCCAGCACTCATCGGTTGGCGAAGTACATCGTCACTTCAAAACCGATACGCAGGTCGGTGTACGCGGGTTTAGTCCACATGGGTCTTTCCTCTTCTTGTACCGGGCCATTCCGGCAAGGTCATTAATGCACGCCACGCCCGGGGCTCGAATGCTACTTTCGAAGCGGTGGGTGGGGTGCGTTGGTATGGGGTGGTTGACATGCCATTACATAACCCCTGTGGGAGCGAGCTTGCTCGCGATGAGGTCGGGACATCCAACACTGATGTTGACTGAGCGACCGCTATCGCGAGCAAGCTCGCTCCCACAGGGTGTGGTGCTGTGTTATTGGGTTAGAAGAACCCCAACGGATTGATGTCGTAGCTCACCAGCAGGTTCTTGGTCTGCTGGTAGTGGTCGAGCATCATCTTGTGGGTTTCACGCCCCACACCGGACTTCTTGTAGCCACCGAACGCGGCATGGGCCGGGTACAGGTGGTAGCAGTTGGTCCACACGCGACCGGCCTTGATCGCCCGGCCCATGCGGTAGGCGCGGTTGATGTCGCGGGTCCACAGGCCGGCGCCGAGGCCGAACTCGGTGTCGTTGGCGATCGCCAGGGCTTCGGCTTCGTCCTTGAAGGTGGTCACACCCACCACCGGGCCGAAGATCTCTTCCTGGAACACACGCATTTTGTTGTGGCCCTTGAGCAGGGTCGGCTGGATGTAATAGCCGCTCGACAAGTCACCTTCCAGGTGCTCGGCCGCACCACCGGTCAGCAACTCGGCCCCCTCTTCCCGGGCGATTTCCAGGTAGGAAAGGATCTTGTCGTATTGCTGCTGCGAAGCCTGGGCACCGACCATGGTCTCGGTATCCAGTGGGTTGCCACGCTTGATCTTGGCGATTTTTTTCATCACCTCGGCCATGAACGGCGCATAGATCGACTCCTGCACGAGCGCCCGGGACGGGCAGGTGCAGACCTCGCCCTGGTTGAAGAACGCCAGTACCAGGCCTTCGGCGGCCTTTTCGATGAAAGCTGGCTCGGCCTGCATGATGTCTTCGAAGAAGATGTTCGGCGACTTGCCGCCCAACTCCACGGTGGACGGGATGATGTTCTCGGCCGCGCACTTCATGATGTGCGAGCCCACCGGGGTGGAACCGGTGAAGGCGATCTTGGCGATGCGCTTGCTGGTGGCCAGGGCTTCGCCGGCTTCGCGGCCAAAACCATGGACAATATTCAGCACGCCAGGTGGCAGCAGGTCGGCGATCAGTTCGATGAACACAGTGATCGACAGCGGCGTCTGCTCCGCCGGCTTGAGCACGATGCAGTTACCGGCGGCCAGGGCCGGGGCGAGTTTCCAGGCGGCCATCAGCAGCGGGAAGTTCCACGGGATGATCTGCCCGACCACGCCCAGCGGCTCGTGGAAATGATAGGCCGTGGTCAGTTCGTTGATCTCCGCAGCCCCACCCTCTTGGGCGCGAATGCAGCCAGCGAAATAACGGAAATGGTCGGCCGACAGCGGCACGTCGGCATTGAGGGTTTCGCGTACAGCCTTGCCGTTGTCCCAGGTTTCCGCAACGGCGAGGACTTCCAGGTACTGCTCGATGCGGTCGGCGATTTTCAACAGCACCAGGGAGCGGTCCTGTACCGAGGTCTTGCCCCAGGCGTCGGCGGCGGCATGGGCGGCATCCAGGGCCTTATCGATGTCGGCGGCGCTGGAGCGAGGGAATTCGGCAATGACTTCGCCATTGACCGGGGACGTGTTGGTGAAGTACTCGCCGTTGACCGGTGCGACGAATTCGCCGCCGATGAAATTGCCATAGCGCGGCTTGAAGGAAACGACGGCGCCTGGGGTTCCGGGTTGTGCATAGATCATGATGGGGCCTCTGCCTGGTCGATGCCTGTCACGGGACAAGCGATAGGCCGATGGTAGAGAGCCCCGCCGGCCGGACGAATGCGTCGTTGGCAGGGGGGACTCTCGTTATTTGGTCGTAGGTTTTGCTGCGATCCGAGGATGAGCCGGAGCTTTTTTGTGGGAGCGAGCTTGCTCGCGATGACGCCGGTACAGCCAACATCGTCGCAAACTGACCCACCGCAATCGCGAGCAAGCTCGCTCCCACAGGTTCTACATTGCCAAGGTTGGCTCAGCGCTTGGCGACAAGCGCTTTCGGCAACTTGAAGGTCCAGAGCATGCCGCCCTGGTTGAAGTCCTTCACGCGCTTGGCCACCTCGCCACCCCACAGCGGCACCGCGCCGCCCCAACCGGACACCACGGAGACATATTGCTCGCCGTCCATTTCCCAGGTGATGGGCGAGCCAAGCACGCCGGAGCCGGTCTGGAATTCCCAGACCTTTTCCCCTGTCTTGGCATTGAACGCCTGCAGGAACCCTTCAGGCGTGCCGGTGAACACCAGATTGCCCTTGGTGGTCAGGACCCCGCCCCACAGTGGCGCATAGTTCTTGTGCCGCCAGACTTCCTTGCCGGTCTTCGGATCGATGGCCCGCAGCACACCAATGTAATCCTCGTTCAGCGGCTTGATGGTGAAGCCCGCCCCGAGGAACGCCGCGCCTTTCTTGTAGGCGATGCCTTCGTTCCAGATGTCCATGCCCCATTCGTTGGACGGCACATAGAACAGGCCAGTGTCCTGGTTGTAGGCCATGGGCATCCAGTTTTTCGCACCGAGGAAGGCCGGCGCCACGAACACCGAACTGCCCTTGGCTTCGCTGCCCGGCGCACCCGGACGGCTGGCCTCGTTGTAGATCGGCCGGCCGTCCTTGTCCAGGCCGGTGGCCCAGGTGATCTTGTCGACAAACGGGAAGCCGCGGATGAATTTACCGTTGGTGCGGTCGAGCACGTAGAAGAAGCCGTTACGGTCGGCGGTGGCCGCGGCCTTGATGTCCTTGCCGCCTTCCTTGTAGTTGAACGAAATCAGTTCGTTGACGCCGTCATAGTCCCAGCCGTCGTGCGGCGTGCTCTGGAAGTGCCATTTGATGGTGCCGTCGTCCGGGTTCAAGGCCAGACGCGAGGAGGAATAGAGGTTGTCGCCAGGACGCAGGTGGGAGTTCCAGGGCGCCGGGTTGCCGGTGCCGAACAGCAGAAGGTTGGTTTCCGGGTCGTAATAGCCGCCCAGCCAAGGCGCCGCACCGCCGGTTTTCCACAGATCGCCCGGCCAGGTCTTGCCTGCCTCGCCGCCGGAAATACCATTCTCGACCGCCTTGCCGTCCTTGTAGACGTAGCCCATGTGGCCTTCCACGGTCGGGCGGGTCCACAGCAGTTCGCCATTCTTCGGATCATAGGCACTGATCTGGCCCACCACGCCGAACTCGCCACCGGCCACGCCAGTGATCAGCTTGCCGTTGACGATCAGCGGAGCGGCACTGATGGAATAGCCTTCCTTGTGGTCGGCGACCTTCTTGCTCCACACCACTTTGCCGGTGTCCTTGTTCAATGCCACCAGCTTGGCGTCGAGGGTGCCGAAGAACACCAGGTCCCCATACAAGGCCACGCCGCGGTTGATCACGTCGCAGCAAGGGCGGATGTCATCGGGCAGGCGCGCATCGTATTGCCACAGCTTCTTGCCGGTGCGCGCATCCACGGCAAACACCCGCGAATAGGAACCGGTGAGGTACATCACCCCGTCCTTGATCATCGGCTGGGCCTGCTGGCCGCGCTGCTTTTCACCGCCGAAGGAGAACGCCCAGACCGGACGCAGATCCTTGACGTTGCTGTCGTTGAGCGTGTCGAGCGGGCTGTAGCGCTGGCCCTGGACGCCCAGGCCATTGGTCACAATCTGCTCGGGGTTCTTCGGATCCTGGAGAATTTCCTGATCGGTCACGGCTGCAAGGGCCGAACCGGACAGCAGCATGGCACTGAGCAGCAGGCTCACGGCGAAGGGTTGGCGACGTGCGGGATGACTCATGACGGCTACCTCTGCGGTTTTTGTTATACCCGGGAAATTTTCCCGGTCTGCCACAGATTCTTGGCCTCGGGGCCGCTGCCAACAATTGCCCGCTGTGTTGAGTTTTCTAGTTCCTTGGTACATGTGGGTCTTGCGCACACCCGTGGCGAGGGAGCTTGCTCCCGCTGGGCTGCGAAGCGGCCCCCTTCGCGCGCCACCCTGATTATCGGCGTTGTTGCAGACTTTTTAGGGCCGCTGCGCGCCCCAGCGGGAGCAAGCTCCCTCGCCACGGGCCCTCATACCACCAAGGCTATTGCGACTGGGCATCCACCCGTTTCATCACCGCCCGCTCATAGCGCGGATAGAGATGACTGACGCTGCGAATCAACTCATACCGACTCAGGCTGATCCCGGCGAAGCGCTCGGGGATGGGGCTGCGGATCATCTCGGCCATGTCGTCGCCCCGGGCCGCGCCGTCGCGCATCAGTTGGTCGAGCCAGCCCAGGTAATCGCGCATCTGCGCAAAGGGTCGGGCGTCAGTCGCCACTGGGCCATGGCCGGGCACGATCTGCTTCCAGGGCAAGGCCTGCAGGGTGTCCAGGTCTTTGAGCCAGACCTCCAGCCCTGGGCTGTTGGGGGTGGTCAGGGCCCGTTCGTAGAACACCAGGTCGCCGGCGAACAATACGCCGGTGGTTTCGTCGAGGATTGCCAGGTCGGCCCCGGTATGCCCGGCCAGTTGCAGCAATCGCAACCCGTGATTGCCCACCTTGAGCACACCGGGCGTCAACACTTGGCTGGGCAGCACCACCTCGGTGCCGCGCATCCAGTCGCCCACCAGGCGGTACATGTTTTCCGCCATGGCATCGCCCTGCTGCCGCAGCAAGTCCGTGGTCCCGGCCAAGGCACCGATGGGCACGTCGCTGAACGCCTGGTTGCCCAATACGTGGTCGGGGTGATGATGGGTCAGCAAGACCTGGATGACCGGCTTATCGGTGGTCGCCGCAATGGCCTGGCGCAGCGCCTCGCCGTAACGCTTCGACGGCCCGGTGTCGATCACCACCACGCCGGCATCGGTGACGATGAAGCCGGTATTGACGATGTTGCCGCCGTTGGCCTTGGCAAAGTTCTCGGTGCTGCCTTCCAGCAGCCAGGTGCCTTCGGCGATCTGCCGGGGCTTGAGTGAATAATCGGTGGCGGACCATGCCGGCAGGCACAGGCCAAGACAGATCAGTAACAGCCAGCGCATGGCACGTTCCTTCTGGTCAGGGAATGGCCGCCTCGAACGCGTTGCCGCTGTTGTCGCGCAGCACCAGGCGGGTCTGTCCCGGGCCTTGGATATCGAAGCCCAGGTTGGGGTTTTCGCTGACCGCCGGGAACAGCTCCAGGCGCGCCAGCAGCTTGCCGTCGGCGTCCAACAGTTGCGCCTGGTTGATGAAGAACTCCGGGATGCCGCTCACCAGGCCGTTGTCCATGGGGTGGGCAATTTGCAGGCGCAAGCGACTCGACTCCCCTCGCGGATAACGACCACCCAGCACCTCGCCCAGATGCTCCTCCCAACCCGGCTGGGTGCGCACCACGCTGGGCGCGGTACAACCACCACCCGCCGCGTCGATCAGGGTCGAACCGACGTGCCAGAGGCCATCGCGGGTCTGCACGGCGACCCGCAACGGCGTGGCTTGTTCGATGCGAATACGGATCGACAACCAGGGCAGCACCCGCTCCCCCGGTTGGAAATCGACGATTTTCGGCAACGGGTTCAGCTCGGCCCAGGCCAGCACCCGCACGACGTCGCCGGCGAAGGCCCGGGCATCGATTTCCAGTGGTACCTGGCGCGCGTCTTCGGCAAAGGGTGGCGCCAGCAACCGTACCCGCTCGTCGAACACGAACGGCGCGTCCCCCAACAATTGCTTGTGATAAAAGGCCCACATCACCGACGGCACCGGGTCCTTTCCTGGCTCGACCGCCATCGCCAGCCACGGCAGGCACCACAACAGCAGGCCATACGCTCGCCAGTTCATCCCTGCGCTCCTATTGGTACATCTCGGGCACTTCGTAACGCAGGCCGTAATGGGCGTAGACAGCCTTGACGCTGCCATCGCGGATCAAACCTTCCAGCGCCTCTTCCACCGCATAGGCCAACTGACGGTTGCTTTCATGCACCGCCATGCCGATTTCCCAGCGTTGCTTGCCCATGTTCGGATAGGCATTCTCCGCCAGTGCCAGTTGCGAATCGGCCGCTTCATGCACTTGCCAGTCGATTTCCCCGCGCATGGCCATGACGGCGTCGACCTCCCCGGCCTGCATGGCCCCGAAGGCTTTGGCGACGCTGGGGTAATGACGGGTCTTGGCGCTGAGCATGCCGTTGAACACCGAGGTCAGGTAGAACGACGGCACGCTGTCGACTTCCACCCCGATAGGGTGTTGCTGAAACACCGCGACGCTGCCCACCGAATCCAGCCGGCGCCGGTCATACGCCACCTGCCAGCACTCCTGCTGATAAGGCCCGAACATCACTACCTGGGCGTTTTCCAGTTCACCGATGTCGTTGCGCTTTTGCACGTAGTCGTGATCGTACGGCACACGCATCATCAAGTCGGCCAGTTGCCGGTCATGCAGCGGGCTACTGCGCCAGATGTAATCACGCAGATCGTCATCGAGCTTCTCGCCGGGCGGCGCCCAGATCAGTTGCAGGCGCACACCCAGTGCCTTGGCCAAGGCCTGGGCCAGTTCGACGTCGACGCCCCTGGGCTGGCCCTGGTCTTCGAAGCTGTAGGGGGCGAAGTCCTTGTAGACCGCCACCTTCAGTTCCCCCGCGGCGATCATCTGATCGTAGCTGCGCACCTGGGCCTGAACCGCCTGGGCACCCAGCAACACGCAGCAGATTACCCAGGCGAACCAGCGCATGGCGATCACTCCTCGACATGCACGCTGTCAAGATAAGTGCGCACCGCCCACAAGGCTTCCTGGCTCAGGTAGTCCGCCATCTTCGGCATGTAGACCCGACCGTCGCGCACCGCGCCATGGCGCACGCGCTCGACGAACCATTCGTCTCCGGCTTCGGCGGCGTCCAACATGCGCAGGTCCGGGGCGATCCCGCCGGACTTGGCCTCCAAGCCATGGCAGGCCGCGCAGTTCTGGTTGTAGGCCGAGGCGCCGATTTCTATGGCTTTGTCACGTTCGGGGGAACTGCGATAGGGGTTCTGGGCGGCCCAACCATCGGCGTCCAACGGCAAGTTGCTGTCCTTGATCGGGGTCAGCCCCTTGGTTTCCACTGCCTGGGGCACTACGTTGCCATGGGCCCACGCGGAGCCTGCGCCGGTCAGCCCCATCAGTAATGCGGTAGCGATGATGGCGTTGCGTTTTGTTGTCATTGTTATGCCCTCTGGATTGCACGCAAGACCTCTGTGAAGAAGCCGTGCCGTCATCTTAGGAACGCTGGGGCGCCAGCCGAATGCTGCTTTGGTGGTCGGGGTCTAGTCCCTTGGTAGCAGGCCATCCGACGCAAGTCGCAAAGACAGGCGGTTCGGGAAGTCTTCCCGGCAAGGGCGGGATTTTTTCCGTATCGGCCAGGCACCGGCGCGACCCAACCTAGTCAGGCCAAAACCTTCACTGGGAACTGCCACCATGAGAATAAAAACGCTACCCGCCCTCTCCGCCCTGACTGTTGCCTTGCTGCTGGCCGGCAGTCTGTCGCTGAGCCCCTTGGCCAGCGCCGCAGCGCCAGGGGTCAGTTGGGAAGACATTGCCAACGACCACCTGACCACCCAGGACGTGCTGCAGTACGGCATGGGCACCAACGCCCAACGCTGGAGCCCGCTGGCCCAGGTCAACGACAAGAACGTCTTCAAGCTCACCCCGGCCTGGTCCTACTCGTTCGGTGACGAGAAGCAGCGCGGCCAGGAATCCCAGGCCATCGTCAGCGACGGCGTGGTCTACGTCACCGGATCCTACTCGCGGGTATTCGCCCTCGACGCCAGGACCGGCAAGCGCCTGTGGACCTACAACCACCGACTGCCGGACAACATTCGCCCGTGCTGCGACGTGGTCAACCGCGGCGCGGCGATCTATGGCGACAAGATCTACTTCGGCACCCTGGACGCGCGCGTGGTCGCCCTGGATAAAAACACCGGCAAGGTGGTGTGGAACAAGAAGTTCGGCGACCACGCCGGCGGCTACACCATGACCGGCGCACCGGTGTTGATCAAGGACAAGACCAGCGGCAAGGTGTTGCTGATCCACGGCAGCTCCGGCGACGAGTTCGGTGTGGTCGGGCAGTTGTTCGCCCGCGACCCGGAAACCGGCGAAGAAGTCTGGATGCGCCCGTTCGTCGAAGGCCACATGGGCCGCCTCAACGGCAAGGACAGCACCCCGACCGGCGACGTCAAGGCGCCCTCCTGGCCCGACGACAAGACCACTGAAACCGGCAAGGTCGAAGCCTGGAGTCATGGCGGCGGCGCACCTTGGCAGAGCGCCAGTTTCGACGCCGAGACCAACACCATCATCGTCGGCGCGGGCAACCCCGGCCCTTGGAATACCTGGGCGCGCACGGCCAAGGACGGCAACCCCCACGACTACGACAGCCTCTACACCTCGGGCCAGGTCGGTGTCGACCCCAGCACGGGCGAGGTGAAGTGGTTCTACCAACACACGCCCAACGACGCCTGGGACTTCTCCGGCAACAACGAGCTGGTGCTGTTCGACTACAAGGACAAGGACGGCAAGGTGGTCAAGGCCACCGCCCACGCCGACCGCAACGGCTTCTTCTACGTGGTGGACCGCAACAACGGCAAGCTGCAGAACGCCTTCCCCTTCGTCGACAACATCACCTGGGCCAGCCATATCGACCTGAAGACCGGCCGCCCGGTGGAAAACCCCGGCCAGCGTCCGGCCAAGCCACTGCCCGGCGAAACCAAGGGCAAGCCGGTGGAAGTCTCGCCTCCGTTCCTCGGCGGCAAGAACTGGAACCCCATGGCCTACAGCCAGGACACCGGGCTGTTCTACGTTCCCGGCAACCAGTGGAAAGAGGAGTACTGGACCGAGGAAGTGAACTACAAGAAAGGCTCGGCCTACCTCGGCATGGGCTTCCGTATCAAGCGCATGTATGACGATCACGTCGGCAGCCTGCGGGCGATGAACCCCACCACCGGCAAGGTGGTGTGGGAGCACAAGGAAGCGCTGCCGCTGTGGGCCGGCGTACTGGCGACCAAGGGCAACCTGGTGTTCACCGGCACTGGCGACGGATTCTTCAAGGCCTTTGATGCGAAAACCGGTAAGGAGCTGTGGAAGTTCCAGACCGGCAGCGGCATCGTCTCCCCGCCCATCACCTGGGAACAGGACGGCGAGCAGTACATCGGCGTGACCGTCGGCTACGGCGGCGCCGTACCGTTGTGGGGTGGCGACATGGCCGAACTGACCAAGCCCGTGGCCCAGGGTGGGTCGTTCTGGGTGTTCAAGATTCCGAGTTGGGACAAGGCGACGGCGCAGAAGTAGCCCGATCCCACCTGGGTCCTGACACACACCACAACCCCTGTGGGAGCGAGCTCGCTCGCGATGGCGGTGGTTCAGCTGACATTCATGTTGACTGATATTGCGCTATCGCGAGCCAGCTCGCTCCCACAATTACCCGAGTTCATGTCATGAGATGCTGGTCATTGCTGCTTCTGTTCGTTGGCGCCTTTGCCAACGCCGACGACCTCGACACCCCGCTCACCCTCAACGGCTGCGTCATCGCCGAAGCCAGCCAATGCCCCGGCGCCAACCTGCGTGGCGCAAAACTGGCGAACCAGGACCTGCGCAAAATGAACCTCAGCGGTGCCGACCTGCGCGACGCCGACCTGCGGCACGCGCGGCTGGACCTGGCCAACCTCGAAAAAGCCCAGTTGCAGGGCGCCAACCTGACCCGCGCCAGCCTGCAACAAAGCAACCTGCGCCTGGCGGACTTCAGCGGCGCCACGCTCAAGGCGATCCAGGGCTGGGGGCTGTTCGCCCAGGGCGCGCAGTTCCAACGTGCCGACCTGACCGCCGCCTACCTTCAGTTCGCCCGCTTGTCCGGCGCGCGGCTGCAGGGTGCCAACCTGCAGGCCGCTGACCTGGAGATGGCCTGGCTGAGCAAGGCCGACCTCAAGGGCGCCGACCTGCGCGATGCCAACCTGCAGGAAGCCAAGCTCGGCGAAAGCAACCTGGAACAGGCCAACCTGAGCGGTTCTCGCCAGCACTATGGAAATTTCCAGGATGCGAATATGGAAGGCTGCACCGGCTGCCCGACTTCTTGGGATCAGTAAGGATTGCCACAAACCCCTGTGGCGAGGGAGCTTGCTCCCGCTGGGCTGCGCAGCAGCCCCCTCCCCCCAGCCCACTCAATCAATCCGTCCTGCCGAGGTGCCTGGTTTCAGGGCCGCTTCGCGCCCCAGCGGGAGCAAGCTCCCTCGCCACAATGAACCAGGGATTCACCCCGCCACCCGCACCACCCCCATATCAATCCCCAAGTGCACCAACTCGGCATGGGAGCTGACCTGCAACTTGCTCTTGAGCAACGTCAGGTGGTTGGACACGGTCTTGGCACTGATGCACAACTGTTCGGCGATGGTGCGGGCGGGAGTGCCCTTGGCGAGCATGACGAAGATCTCCAACTCCCGCTGGGTCATGCATTGCAGGCGCGGGTCGACATCCTGCCGGGAGCTGGCGCAGGCCAGTTGCGTGGCCAGGGACTGTTCGATGTAGGCATGACCGGCCAGCACTCGGCGTACCGCTTCCACCAGCACCTGGGGCGCCGAGTTCTTGGTCAGGTAGCCCGCGGCGCCGGCGTCCAATGCCTGGCGCACCAGCGGCAATTCGTCGTGCATGCTGAAGAACAGCACCCGCAGTTGCGGCAGGCGCTGGCGCAATCGGCGGGTGGTTTCCAGACCACTGATACCGGGCAGGCCAAAGTCCATGATCACCAGGTGCGGCACCTGTTCCTGCACCAGGCTCAGCGCCTCTTCACCGGTGGCCGCTTCGCGGACCTGCAGGTCCGGCATCAGCACCCGCAACAGGCTGGCGTAGCCCTGCCGAACCACCGCATGGTCATCCACCAACAAAATGTTCATCACGCCTCCAGGGCAATATTCAAGGCCAGCGCCCAACCGGCGCCAGGCTGGCTGATGATGCGCAACTCCCCACCCAGGCTGCGCGCCCGTTCGGACATCGAGTGCAAGCCCACACCGGCGCGCGGCGGTTGCGTCGCACCGCGGCCGTTGTCGCGCACCAGCAAGCGCAGGCGCCCGGCGCGATGTTGCAGGCGAATCCTTACCTGCGTGGCACCGGCATGCCGGGCAACGTTGGTGAGTGCTTCCTGCAACAAGCGATACAGGTGGGTCTTGTTCGATCCGGACATGGGCGGCAAGGCTTCGTCGATCCGCAGCTGACAGGCGATGCCCTGGCTGGCCTGCCATTGCCCGGCCAATAGCCCGATGGCCTCGCATAACGGCAGGTGCTGCAACACCACCGGGTACAAGTCATGCACCAGCGCCCGGAAACCCTGTTGCAAATGCTCGCAATGGTCTTCGAGCTGGCTGACGGTCTGCTCCAGCGCCGGTGGCTGATCCATCACCAGGCGCAACAGGCAGGCGCGGGCACGAATGCCGGCCACGTATTGGCCCAGGTCGTCGTGCAGGGTCTGGGCCAGCCGGGTGCGCTCCTGCTCCTGCACGGCCAGCAAGGCCTGGGTGAGCCGGGCGTTATCGGCCTGGGCCTCTGCCAGAGCGGCGGTCATGCGATTGAAATGCCCCGCCAGTTGCTGCGCTTCCGGCACACCTTCAGTGCCCAGGCACACCTGCAGGTTCCCGGCAGACACCTGACGCAGTGCCTGCAGCAATTCATCGAGCAAACGCATGCCCCGGCGTACCGCCCAGCGAATCACCAACAGGCTGAGCGACAGCGCCAAGGCGCAGACGTACAACAGTTGCACCAACGAATCGAGAATCTCGTCGATCTCGTCCCGCGGATCGACGGCAATCCAGGCCCGCCGACCGTCAGGCAACTCCACCACCTGGGCCGCGGGGCCATCGTCCAGTAGCTGGCGGCCGAGCCAGGCTTTCATCCCGTCTTCATTCGCGGGGAACCGTTCCCCAGGGGCCAGCCAACGGACCCGCACATGACGCAGGCTGCCGGTCAACCGCGGCTGGAGACTGGCCGGGTCGCGCTCGGCGGTTTCCCGCAGGTAATGCACCACCGACTCGGCCGATTGCAATTCTCGCTTCACATCGGCCATGGCCTGGTGCAACAGCAGGACGGCACAGGCCAGGGTGACCAGGGCGAAGAAGGCTGACACCCAGAGGTTGATGCGCCAGAGGGCCGACATGGCTAGTGTTCCAACCCTGAATCGATACCCCCACCCTGTGGGAGCGAGCTTGCTCGCGATGACGGCGGCACAGCCAGTACCGAGGCCGACTGAACCACCGCTATCGCGAGCAAGCTCGCTCCCACAGGAGGGGTTGGAGAGTTCCAGGCTTTGGGACGATCCACCCCGATCAAGCTCAGGATCAGCAGCAACGTCAGCAGCAGGGTCTTGAGAATCCGCATGGTCTGTCCCTTCCTGGGCAATGACGATGCCTTGCATCCTAAAACCCCGGCTTCCAAGGCGAGTTACTACCTTGGTACTGCCCCGGCGGTACTTTCTGCATATTTCCCCAGGGCCATAGCCTTCCTATGCTGGCGCTACCCGCAATGGAGAACGTCATGCGCCGGCTCGTCAGTTACGTCCTGGTTTTTCTGCTGGCAGCGACGACCGCTCACGCGGGCGATGCCACGCCGCTGCAAGTGCGCATCGGCTACCTGGGTTATCGCCCCGACCCGAGCCCGCTGCTGTCCAACGTCATTGCCGAACCGGCCGATGCCGGGTTGCGCGGCGCTGAGCTGGCCATCGTCGACAGCAACAGCACCGGGCGTTTTCTCCAGCACGACTATCGCCTGGAAAGCGCCAGCGTCGACAGTCCCGAAGCCCTGCTCCAGGCCGCCCGCGCTCAACACGACCAGGGCCTGCGGCTGTTCGTGGTCAATGCACCGGCCGCCAGCCTGCGCGATCTCAGCGCCGCCCTGCCCGACAGCCTGCTGTTCAACGCCGGCAGCCCCGACGACAGCCTGCGCACCACCGATTGCCTGGGCAACGTGCTGCACAGCCTGCCCGACCGCGCCACGCTCGCCGATGCCCTGGTGCAGTTCAGCGTGGTGCGCAAATGGCAGCGGGCCCTGCTGATCGTCGGCCAGACGCCCGAGGACCAGGCCTATGCCGCCGCATTGCGCCGGGCCATGAAACGCTTCGGCATGAAGATCGTCGCCGAGAAGGCCTGGCAGTTCGACAACGACCAGCGCCGCAGCGCCCAGGCCGACATGCCGCTGTTCACCCAGACCGCCGAGTACGACGTGGTGCTGGTGGCCGACGAGCGCGGCGACTTCGGCGAATACCTGCCCTACCAGACCTGGTACCCACGGCCGGTGGCCGGCACCCAAGGGCTGACACCCACCGGCTGGCACAAGACCGTGGAAACCTACGGCGCGGCGCAGTTGCAAAAACGCTTCGAAGCCCTGGCCGGACGCTGGATGAACGACCGCGACTTCGCCGCCTGGATCGCCGTGCGCAGCATCGCCAGCGCGGTGAGCAAACTGCGTCAGACCGACCCGTTCGCCATCCGCCAACTGGCCCTCAGCGACCAACTGCCCCTGGACGGTTTCAAGGGCCGCAAGCTCAGCTACCGGCCGTGGAATGGCCAACTACGCCAACCGATTCCCCTGGTCCAGCCCCGTGCACTGGTCAGCACCTCGCCCCAGGACGGTTTTCTGCACCCCTCCAATGAAATGGACAGCCTGGGCTATGACCGGCCCGAAGTGAGCTGCCGTTACCCCTGATCGATAACAACAATAAGGAAAATCGCCATGCGCCGCCCGCTGTTCAAACCGGCCCTGCTCTGCCAAGTCCTTGCCCTGGGTGCTGTTCTGCTGGCTGCCGGTCCCGCCGCTGCCAGCATCGCCTGGGTCTCCAACGAAAAAGACAACAGCCTGAGCCTGATCGACATGCAGAGCCTGGAAGTCATCGAGACCTTGCCCGTGGGCCAGCGCCCCCGGGGGCTGCTGCTGTCCCATGACAATCGCCTGCTCTATATCTGCGCCAGCGACTCGGACCGGGTCCAGGTGATGGACGTCGCCACCCGCAAGATCATCAAGGAACTACCCTCCGGCAAGGACCCGGAGCAGTTCGCCCTGCACCCCAACGACCGCTGGCTGTATGTCTCCAACGAAGACGATGCCCTGGTCACGGTGATCGACACCCAGACCTCCGAAGTGCTGGGCCAGATCGGTGTGGGTGTCGAGCCCGAAGGCATGGCTGTCAGCCCCGACGGCAAGTGGGCGGTCAACACCAGTGAAACCACGAACATGCTGCACTGGATCGACACCAGCACCCAGACCCTGGCCGACAACACCCTGGTGGACCAACGACCACGTTTCGTCGAGTTCAATCGCGACGGAACGCAGCTCTGGGCCTCGGCGGAGATCGGCGGCACCCTGACCGTGCTCGATGTCGCCACGCGCCAGGTGCTCAAGACCCTGACGTTCCAGATCAAGGGCGTGCACCCGGACAAGGTGCAGCCGGTGGGCATCAAGCTCAGCGCCGACGGCAAGCTGGCGTTCGTCGCCCTGGGCCCGGCCAACCATGTGGCGGTGATCGACGCCAAGACCTTCGAAGTGCTGGATTACCTGCTCGTGGGCCGGCGCGTCTGGCAACTGGCGTTCACCCCGGACCAGAAGCAACTGCTGGCGACTAACGGCGTCAGCGGCGATGTCTCGGTGATCGATGTAGCGAGCCGCAAAGTCCTGAAGTCGGTGAAGGTCGGGCGCTACCCTTGGGGCGTGGTGGTCACGCCATGAACGCCCTGGAAGTGAGCGACCTGAGCTTTGCCTATGGCCCGCGCGAAGCCCTCAAGCAGATGAATTTCAGCCTGTCCGCCGGCCGTTTCGCCGCGCTGCTGGGGCCCAACGGCGCCGGCAAGTCGACGCTGATCGCCCTGCTCACGCGCCTGTACGACCTGCAACGGGGCGATATCCGCGTCGGCGGCCACTCCTTGCACAAGTCGCCACGGCCGGCCTTGCGCCAGTTGGGCGTGGTGTTCCAACAAAGCACCCTGGACCTGGACCTGAGCATCGAACAGAACCTGCGCTATCACCTGGCGCTGCATGGTTTTTCGCGGCGCCAAGGCAGTGTCCGCATCGATGCCGAACTGACCCGCCAGCACCTGACCGAGCGCCGCCACGAGCGGGTGCGCGACCTCAATGGCGGCCATCGACGCCGGGTGGAAATCGCCCGCGCCCTGCTCCATGAGCCGCGCCTGTTATTGCTGGACGAGCCCAGCGTCGGTCTCGATCCGGCCAGCCGCCTTGCCCTCGGCCTGCACGTTCGGCAACTGTGCAGCGAACAGGGCATCAGCGTGCTCTGGACCACTCACCTGCTGGACGAAGTGCAACCCAGCGACGACCTGTTGATCGTGCACCAGGGCCGCCTGGTCGCCAGCGGCCAGGCCGACGCGGTGAGCCTGGAACACGGTGGCACCCTCGGCTCGGCCTTCAGCCATTTGACTACCTCGGGGGTCCGGCCATGAACGCCTACTGGCACTGTTTCAGCGGCATCGTGGTGCGCGAATGGCTGCGCTTCGTGCTGCAACGCACCCGGCTGCTCAGCGCCTTGGTCCGGCCGCTGCTGTGGCTGCTGGTGTTCGCCGCCGGCTTTCGTGCGGCACTGGGCATCGCCATCATCGCGCCCTATGACACCTACATTCCCTACGAGGTGTACATCGTGCCGGGGCTGGCCTGCATGATCCTGTTGTTCAACGGCATGCAGGGCTCGCTGTCGATGGTCTACGACCGGGAAATGGGCAGCATGCGTGTCCTGCTCACCAGCCCCCTGCCCCGGGCTTTCCTGCTGGCGAGCAAGTTGCTGGCGACCTCGCTGATCTCGCTGTTACAGGTCTATGCCTTTCTCGCCATCGCCTGGCTGTACGGCATCCAGCCACCGACCATGGGCCTGCTGCTGGCCTTGCCAGCCTTGCTACTGGTGGCCCTGATGCTCAGCGCCCTGGGCTTGTTGCTGTCCAACGCCATCCGGCAACTGGAGAACTTTGCCGGGGTGATGAATTTTGTGATCTTCCCGATGTTCTTCCTGTCCTCGGCGCTGTACCCACTGTGGAAAATGCAGGAAGCCAGCCCCTGGCTGTACTGGCTCTGCGCAGTGAGCCCGTTCACCCATGGCGTGGAACTGGTGCGCTTTGCGCTCTATGAGCAGTTCAACCTCCTGGCGATGACGGTGTGCCTGGGCTTGACCCTGGTGTTCACGTTCTTGGCGGTGTGGACCTTCAATCCGCAGCATGCGGCGTTGCGCAAGGCCAATTGATCCTGCCTCAGCCCAATATCCCTGTGGATGGAACCCTGTGGGAGCGAGCTTGCTCGCGATAGCGGCGGATCATTCAGCAATGATGTTGACTGACACACCGCTATCGCGAGCAAGCTCGCTCCCACAAGGGCTCTGCGCAGGGCCTCATGGCTAAAATTACTACTTTAGTACCGGTTTTCCTGTCTATGGTCGCATTCACAAGACCTCGACCCTGGCATGTAATGGGCGCATAACAAAAAGGATAAATCCTATGCCCCGTTTGCTGGCGATCCTCTTGCTGGGCCTGATGCTGAATGTCGCCCAGGCCGAGACCGCGCTGTTTTCAGCGCAGGGCTACCGCATCGCCCAATACCGCAGCCCGACGCCCGCCACCGTCGACGGCGCCCAGACCCTCGACACCCAGGCCCTGCAACGCCTGCTCGGCCAAGCCTCGCCCCCGCTGCTGATCGACGTTTATCGTCGTCCGTGGGTCCAAGGGCGTTTCATCGACAACGAGCCCCACGCCAACCTCCCCGGCAGCTTGTGGCTGGCCAATACCGGTGATGGCGATCTCGACCCGACCTGGCAGGACTACTTCAGCCATCACCTGCGCACGGCCACCGGCGGGCGGCTGGATCTACCGCTGGTCTTTTATTGTCGCGCCGATTGCTGGTTGAGCTGGAACGCGGTAAAACGCGCCGCTGCCATGGGCTATAAGCAAGTGTACTGGTATCGCGATGGCCTCGATGCCTGGGAGGCGGCCAACCTGCCCCTGCAAGCGGCTCGCCCCGAACCCTTTCCCTGATTTTGCAAAGAAATGCGTGCAACTGCCCTGCCCCACACGACAATAACGAGGTGAATGGCCATGTATAAAATCCTGATAGCCGACGATCACCCACTGTTTCGCGAAGCCATCCACAACGTCATCAGCGACGGTTTTCCTGGCAGCGAGATCATGGAAACCGCCGACCTGGACAGTGCCCTGGCATTGACCGCCGAGCACGACGACCTGGACCTGATCCTGTTGGACCTGAACATGCCCGGCATGCACGGGCTCAATGGCCTGATCAACCTGCGCAACGAGGCACCGACCATCCCCGTGGTGATCGTTTCCGCCGAGCAGGACAAGCAAGTGGTGTTGCAGGCCATTACCTATGGCGCGGTGGGCTTCATCACCAAATCCTCGCCACGCTCGCAGATGACCGATGCCATCGAGCAGATCCTCAACGGCAACGTGTACCTGCCGCCGGACATCATCCGCACGCAAAAGAGCCCGGTGGGCCGACGCCTGAACGAAAACCCGGCCTTCCCGCCGGAACTGCTCCAGGCCTTGACCCGCAAGCAACTGCTGGTGCTCGAACGCATGACCAAGGGCGAGTCGAACAAGCAGATCGCCTACACCCTGGACATCGCCGAAACCACGGTCAAGGCCCACGTCTCGGCGATCCTGCGCAAGCTCAATGTGCACAACCGGGTGCAGGCGATCCTCAGTGCCGGGGATATTGATTTCGGGGCTTATCTGCGGCGGTGAACAGGCAACACAACTACCTGCTGGGCCCGAGGCCATGGGGCCCCTGTGGCGAGGGAGCTTGCTCCCGCTGGGCTACGAAGTAGCCCCAAAACCATTCACCCTGGTGTGTCAGGTTGAATGCATTCAGCCTCTTTGGGGTTGCTGCGCAACCCAGCGGGAGCAAGCTCCCTCGCCACAACAGTGTTTGGCTCAAGATCGGGGGGGATTCAGCAGATGACTCATCGCAATCTTGAGCTTCATCGGCCGCACCGGTTTGTGCATCAGGGTGTGCCCGCGCTCGCGGATCTGCTGCTTGAGTTCGTTGCTGTAGTTGGCGGTGATCATCATCGCCGGGAGCGGTGAAGCCCGACGGGCGTTGATCCGGGCCACGGCATCGACGCCGTTCTGATCGTGGTCCAGGTGATAGTCGGCGATCAGCAGGTCCGCCTCGGCGTGGTAGTTGTCCACCTGGCGGGCCAGGTCCTGTTCCGACAGCGCGGTCACCACCCGACACCCCCAGCCTTCCAGCAAGGTGCGCATGCCGGCGCAGATCGCCGCATCGTTATCCAGCACCCAGACCCGTGCCCCGCGCAGTCGTTCGAGCATTGGTTCGCTCATGTCCAGGCACGGCGCCGGTTTGGGCGCGGTGGCGCTCAGCGGTACGTCGATGGCGAACATCGAGCCCTTGCCCGGCCAGGAGCGCACCTGGATCCGGTGCCCGAGGATCCCGGCGATTTTCTCGACAATCGCCAGGCCCAGGCCCAACCCACGGTCCTGGTTCGGGCGCTGCACATCGCCGCGCTTGAACTCCTGGAATATTTCCTCCAGGCGGTTCTCGGCGATGCCGATGCCGCTGTCCCAGACCTGGATCGACACGCGCTGGCGATGTCGGCGACAGCCCAGCACCACCCGCCCGCTGGGGGTGTAGCGAATGGCATTGCTCAGCAGGTTACGCAGGATCCGCGCGAGCAATTGCATGTCGCTGCGCACCAGCACCGAACAGCCGACAAAGTGCAGTTCCAACCCTTCGCTGCGGGCGATCTGGGCGTATTCGGCGGCCAGGTTGTCCAGCAATTCACTGAGGCCGAACGGCGCGACATCGGCCTTGATCACCCCGGCGTCCAGCTTGGAGATGTCCACCAGGGTGCCCAACAGGTTCTCCACGTCCTCCAGCGAATTGCTGACGTTGCGCACCAGTTGCGCGTTGGCGACAGGCTCGCGGCGCTCAAGCAAGGCACTGGTGAACAACCGGGCAGCGTTGAGCGGTTGCAGCAGGTCATGGCTGACCGCCGCGAGGAATTTGGTCTTGGACAGGTTGGCCTGCTCGGCCTCGCGCTTGGCCTCCCGCAGGCGCAACTCCACCCGGCTGCGCTCGTCGATCTCGCGCAGCAACTGGTCATTGAGCGTGGTCAGTTCGGCGGTGCGTTCCTGGACCCGCTGTTCCAGGTTCTGGTAAGCCTGGTGCAAGGCTTCGGCGGTGCGACGGCGTTCAGTGATGTCGCGGATCAGCACGAAAATCCCGACCACTTCGCCATTGGCCAAACGGTTCGGCACGTAGGAGCGCAGCATGTAGCGCTCCTGGTTGTTGATGTTGGTCTCGGCGAATTCGAACGTCACGCTCTCACCCGACAACGCCCGGGCCACGTAGGCTTCCAGGCGTTGGTAATGTTGCTCGCTATGGGCTTCGCGCAGGCTCTGGCCGAGCATCACGCCACGGGGCCAGCAATACCATTGCTCGTAGACCTTATTGGTGAACTCGTAGACCAGGTCGGCGTTGAGGTAGGCGATCAGCGCCGGCACATGGTCGGTGATCAGCCGGATCCAGCGCTCGCTTTCGCTCAGTGCCTCGGCATGCTGGTAGCGCTCGGTGATGTCGGTGAAGGTGTTGACGTAGCCACCGGTGGGCAACGGATGCGTGCGAATCTCCAGCACCCGGCCATCGGACAGGCGCTGCTCGCATTCGTGGATCAGCCGGCCGTTGCTGTCGCGGCTGGCCGGGGTCAGCAGTTGCAACTCACTGTCGGCAATCACTTCGTTGAACGGCCGGTGGGCCGCCACCGGCGCCAGGCCACTAAGCTCGAGGAAGCGCCGGTTCCACAGCTCCAGCACGCCTTGGGCATTGACCATCGCCACGCCCTGGGACAGGTTGTCCACCGCCCGCTGCAACAAATGGGATTTCTGCGCGATGGCCTGCTCGCGGCGCACGGTTTCGCTGAGCTTGACGTCGGTGATGTCGGTAAACAGGATCACCCGCCCGCCTTCCTGGGTCGGCCGCTCGCTGACTTGCAGCCAACGCCCGTTCTGCAAGCGATACAACACGTGCTCGTCGGCCTGGCCCCGGGGTTCTTCACTGAACAGGCCGTTGGCGGTCATCAGGCGCTTGACCTCGGACAAACGCATGCCGGCGATGATCCGTACCCGGCTGTTGGCCCAGAAGGCCTTGAAGCGGCTGTTGAACAGGACGATGCGTTGCTGCTCGTCGAACAGCACAAACGCGTCGGAGATGCTTTCGATGGCATCGATCAGGTGTCGATGGGCGGTTTCCGCCCGCAGCCGCGCCTCGCCCAGCAAGTGATTGCCGGCCTTGAGTTCGGCCATGGCCTGATTCAGGGCATCGGTGCGCTCACGCACCTGCTCGGCCAGCACCACCGAGTGTTGGAACGCCGCATAGGGGTCGTTGCCCCGGGTGACGCCGGACTCCACCCGCTCGATCAGCGCCTCGTTGATGCGCCGCAATTTGCGGTTTTCGTGCTGCAGGCTGGCGAGCTGAGCCTGTAGGTCAGCGATGGCCGGGGACGCGATGTCGGGCAATGGCAACTCCGGTGAACGTCTGGTTGATGTGCATGCCATTGAACTGTTCTCCATAGGTGTTGAACCCCATCACCCGTTGTTCCCGCAGGAACTGGCCGATCTGCTCCAGGCCGCCCCGATCCTCCAACTCCAGGCGCCGGAGGAAGCAATCGCAGCCGATGGTCAGCAGCAAGTCGCCGAGGCGCGCCTGCAAACCGTCGAACAGCGTTTGCAGGTTTTGCAGCAAGGGACCTGGAGTCATCGCGGTGAGGACAATGCCGTTCTCCACCGCACAGTAGAAACTCAGGCTCAAGTCCGGGTGCACCTGCTGGATCGCCCGCACGTAGTACTGGTCATTGATGCGCACGGCCAAGGGATGGGCGGCGAAGACCCGGTAGTCGAGCGCGCTCACCGGCACGCCGATGTGCCGGGCATATTCCTCGGCGGCGGGTTCGGCGTTGAGCTCATAGACCCGTCGCGAGGCGCTGTCCGCACCGGTCACCACCAACTTCTCTTGTCGAGGCAGGATGTGATGGGTGGTGAAGACTTCGAACTCCAGCCAGGTGTTGATCAGCACCACCACAGCCGCGCCACTGTGGAATTGGCCTTCGAAGTAGACGTGGGTGTGGGTCAGGTAGTTGTCATCGCCGGCCGAACCGCCGAAATGCGGGATGTCCCCCAGGGCGGCGCTCAAGGCCGCCAGCACCATCTCCTCGCGGCTGGACAGGCCATCGAGCAGGGTCAAGGCGAAACTATGGCCCTTGATCGGCGCCAAGGCGTTGCTGCGACAACCGCTGGCCAGACGCTCGACCATTTGCTGGGCGTCGATCAGGCTGAAGTGTTCCATTTCCCCGATCAGCTCGGCGGCAATGGAAAAGTGCCGATGATCGAAACCCACCGCCGTCACACAGTTGCGGCCGTAGCCCTGGGGGGTGATTTCCCCGGCGCTGGTGCAGCCCACCAGGCGAATCCCGCCGAAACTCTGGGACAGCGCCTGGCCCAGGGCCGGCAAGTCGTATTCGGCGGAACAGAAAAACAGCACGAACCCCAGGTGCGGGTGCAACAACTGCCGCGCCAGCGCCTGGGCCACCTGCTGGACATCGCTTGCCTGGGACATGGCGCTCACCACACCTTCGCTCTGGGCCTGCTGCATCGTCGCCTCCGGCGGGTGCGTGATAGGAGCCCTGAGTGTACGAAGCCGCGCCGAGTCGACGAATGCTACTTGGGTAGTGGGTGGACGCTTCCATGGGATGAGATTGCTCCCAGCAGTTCCCTAGCCACAAAAAGAGCGGTTCAGTGCCCAGGCCATATCAGTGACTCATCGACGACATCGCGCTCGCCTGCCCCAGCAGTTTCTGGTCGATGTCTTCCAGGCGCAGCACCCGACCGCCGCTATCGCTGGCAAGTTTTTGTGCCGCCTGGGGATCGGAGAACGAGGCCAGTACCACGCCCATGGCGCCTTTGAGTCCACTGCCGATGACGAAGTAAGCGGTGCGGGCGTCGATCAGGTGAGCGTCATCCGGCGCATCCCAATGGCTGCGGCCCATGTCATGGACATACAGCTTGACGTCGGCCCGATGGTTTTCCGGCTGCAGCCACCAGCCCAGCATCTCCGCCGGCGAGCAGAACTTCTTCACGCCCCCAGCCCCGACTGCCGCGCCCTTGGGCCCGGGAAAGTCAGTGATGACCATGCCGCACACATGGCACTCGTCACTGGGATGAAACGCCAGCACCGCCTCGCTGGCCGCAGGTGGCTCGGCCTTGTCGCAAGCTGCCAGCGCCAGGCATACCAGTAACCCGGCCAAGAGACGGCCCGCCTTGAAGGACACCCTGTTCATCGTTGCATGCTCCCTTGTTCAAGTTTAGAAATCATGGGCACCGGCGATTGAACAACCGGTAGGCCAGCCACAGCGGGACCGCCATCCACAGGCCCAGGCACAACCAGAGCCATGGCCCCGACACCGGCAGGTCGCTGCCCAGGGTCAGCACCGCGGCACCGCTGGACGCCGCATCGAATCCGGACAGGTTGATCAGCCGATAGACGTCGGTAGGGTTGAACAACAGCAACCATGGCAGCAGCTCCGGGCTGAACCGCCCCTCGCTCAACACCAACAGCGCCAGTAACGCCAGGTCGAACACCAGCACGAAGAAAAACCACACCCCCAGCGCCAATCCGGCGGCGGTGGATTTCTCTGCCGACAGGCTGCTCAGCACATAGGCCAGCCCGAGGAAAACCCAGCCCAGCAATGTGCTGGACAACATGAACCGACCGAAGGCCCAGAGCAGCAGGCTCAACTGGACGTCGTCCACCAACAGGGCGATGGCCAGCATGGCGCAGCCAAAACCGATGAAGGTGGCCAGGGCCAGGATCAGGCCATGGCCGACAAACTTGCCCAGCAGCAATTGACCGCGCCCCAACGGGTAGGTCAGCAACAGCAGCAAGGTGCCGTTCTCGTCCTCGCCGACAATCGAGTCGTAGGCCAGCAGCAAGGCAATCAGCGGCATCAGGAACGTCGCCAGGCTGGACAGGCTCGCCACCGTGGCGGGCACCGAGGTAAACCCCAGTTGACCGGACGCCGCCGCGCCGAGCCAGGCGATACCGATCGCCAGCACTGCGAACAACAGGCTGATCGCCAACAACCAGCGATTGCGCAGGCCATCGCTGAATTCCTTGCGGGCCATGTTCCAGACCGGGTTCATAGGCTGGCCTCCTCGGCTGCGGCACGGAGCATGTAATGCCGGTACAAATCCTCCAGCGACGGCGGCTTGATCTCGACATCCGTCGGGTCATCCTGGGCCAGTAACTGACGTAGCAGTTTAAGTTTGCTGCCGGCCGGCGCGGACACCTGTACCCCTTCCGCCCCCCAGCCCTGGGCGGCGTGCCCTTCACTGCGCCAATGCTGGCGAAGCCAGTCGGCCCGCGACAGGCCCGAGGCACGGATCAGCGTCGGCAGCCCGGCCTCCTCCCGCAGCCGGGCCAAGCTGCCCAAGGCCAACAGACGCCCCTGGGTGAGAATCGCCGCGCGGTTGATGTGAGCTTCCACGCCAGGCAAGACGTGGGAGCAGAGGATGATGCTGGTGCCCTGCCAACGCAGGCGGTCGAGCAGTTGATAGAGGTCCTGGGTGGCGATGGGGTCCAGGCCCACGGTCGGTTCGTCCAGCAGCAACAGGCGCGGCTGGCCGAGCAGGGCCTGGGCCAGGCCGAGACGCTGGCGCATGCCCTTGGAATAGGTCCTCACACGCCGTGTCGCGGCACCCGCCAGCCCGACCTCTTCCAGCAAACGCTCCACTTGCTCCGGGGCAGCACCTTTGAGCCGGGCAAAATGGCGCAAGGTTTCCACCCCACTCAATTGCGGGTAGAACATGACGTTCTCGGGCAGGTAACCGAGCATCTGCCGCACGCTCGGGTCGCTGGGCGCGCGACCGAAGACACGAACCTCGCCCTCGCTGGCCCGCAGCAAACCTAGGATCAACTTCATGGTGGTGGTCTTGCCCGCGCCGTTGTGCCCGAACAGCCCGAGCACCTCGCCCTGGGCCAGGTTCAAGTCCAGCCCGCGCAGCACGGCGACATCACCATAGCGCTGGCTGACCCCTTCGATCTCGACGACGTTCAAGACGCGTCCTCCTCGGCACTGTTGCGTGGCGGGGGCTGGACAGGGGTTTCCATCAGCGGATGACTGTCCATCACCCCGGGGGATTTCATCACCGGGAAAGCCCGCTGTACCCAGCGCAGCAGTTCGATTCCCGGACTGTTCATCAACAGCCGCACCTGGGGATACAGCCACAGCAGGCGATCCACGTTGTCGTTGGGTTCATAGGCCACATCGCCCAGGCCGTCGCCGTTGCGATCCCAACCCAGGTAGTCGCTCCAGTAATTGCCGCGCCCGTCCGCCGACCACTCCTGCAACCGCGTGGCCACGTATTTGACCTGGCGCTGGTTGTGGACGAAGGCATTGCCGGCGATGCGGTTGTCCTCCGAGCCGGCCGTCAGATGGATGCCCACGGCGCTGCGCTCGAAATGATTGCCTTCGATGCGGTTGAACAACGAGTTGTAAATGAACAGGGCCTTGCCCTCGGCGCCGGTGATCATGGTGTCGCCGGTGGACCCGTCGCGCACGTCGCTGACGAAGTTGTCACGCAGGGTGGAATAGGTGATGTAGTTCATCAGGATCCCGTAGTTCTGGTCCTGTTCGGAGCGATTGCCGATCACCGTCAGCTGGCGGCTTTGCATCAAGGCATAACCGGTGCGGGTACGCCGGGTGACGTTGTCCAGCAGGCGGTTATCGTTGGCAAACATGTAATGCACGCCGTAGCGCAAATCTTCCAGGACATTGCCCTGGAGCAGGTTGCCGCTGGAGGTATCGATGTAGATGCCATCGCGGGTTTCGCGCACCTGATTGCCGATGACCCGGGCACCGTGCACGGCATAGAGATGGATGCCGTTGCCCCGGTCCTGGGAGCGCAGGCTGGGGTCGCCCTGGATGCGGTTGTCGATCAGGTTGACGTCCCGCGTGCCATCGACCCAGATACCGAAGCCTTGGCCCTGCATCCGGCTCCCGCGCACCACGGCGCCTTTTGCCACAGGCTGGATGAACACGGCGGCATTCATGGCCGTGAGGTCGTGGCCCCAGTCCAGGAAGGTACAGCCCTGGACCTGGACGTTCGGGGCGCGAATGATCAACCCATTGCCCTCGCCCTGCCCCTGGAATACCGCATCCGGCGCACAGGTAAGGGTCATGGGCTGGTCGATGCTGAACGAGCCCCGGTACTGGCCCGCAGGCAGGCGCCATTGCTGGTCGCCTTCGGCCTGCAGAGGCAAATCGGTGATCGGTTGCGGCGCGCCGAACGCGCCGCCCGGTAACAGGCAAAGCAGCAGCGCAATGACCGGTTGGCGGGCGTGTTGCGGCTTTTTCCCGGTCATTGCACCTGCCTCCTTGTTGAGCCGAATCAGGCCTTTTCAACCAGCATGCGCCCGACCATTTCCATGTGCAGGGCGTGGCAGAACCAACTGCAGTAGTACCAGTGCAAGCCGGCCTTATCGGCGGTGAAGGTGATGGATGAGGTCTGTTGCGGGCTGATTTCCATGCTGGCGCCATGGTTGGTCATGACAAAGCCATGGCTGACGTCCTCGATCTGGTCGATGTTGGTGATCGTCACGGTCACCTCGTTACCCTGCTTGACGGTGAATTCCGTCAGGCCATAGGCCGGCGCCATCGAGGTCATGTACACCCGGACCTTGTTGCCGTCGCGGATGACCTTGTTGTCGGTTTCCAGGTTGATGCCGTCTTTCTTCGCCAACTCCACGGTGCCGGCAAAGAACGGATCGTTGCGGTTCCAGATTTTCTGGGTCTTGATCTGGTCGCGCCGCGCAAGAATGCAGTCATGGGGTTCGGCGAAGGCCGGGCCGTCGTGCACCAGCTTCATTTCTTCACCGGAAATGTCGATCAACTGATCGTTCTCCGGGTGCAATGGCCCGGTGGGCAGGAAGCGATCCTTGGAGAACTTGCACAACACCACCAGCCACTTGCCGTCCGCCTCGCTGGTTTCGGTGAGGGACGCGTGGTTGTGGCCGGGCTGGTACTGAACGTCGAGTTTCTGCTTGATGTAATTGACCTTCTCGCCCTTGTAGGCGCGAATGGCCTCGTCCATGTTCCACTTCACCACCTGGCTGTCGATGAACAAGGTCGTGTAGGCGTTGCCGCGCCCGTCGAAGGTGGTGTGCAACGGCCCCAGTCCCAGTTCCGGTTCGGCGACGATCACTTCGCGCGGGTCCTTGAAACGGTCGGCGAACAAATCGTCCAGGCGGTCGATGGCGATCATCGAGACCGTGGGCGACAGCTTGCCATTGGCGATGAAGTACTTGCCGTCCGACGAGGTATTGAGCCCGTGGGGGTTCTTCGGTACCGGGATGTAGCGGGTAAATTCTGAATCTTTACCATCGGTTTTACGACCATCGACGACCGGCACCTTGGAGCCGTCCAAGGTGATGAATTTGCCGGCCTTGATCGCCGCCTCGATCCGCGGGATGTTGAACACCACCACCCAGTCGCGCTCGTTGCGCATCATGCCGCCCAGGTCATAGGCCTTCTCCGAGTTGTAGCAGGTACTGGCGGCGTACTTGCCGGTGTAGTCGGCGTCGGAGTTATCCAGGTTGCCGTCGACGATCACCTGGAAGGCCATTTCCATCTTCTCGGCATCGATGGCGTTGAACATCGTGAAGCTGTTTTTGTCTTGCAGGTCGAAGGTATGGCCGTCATTGGGGTGCGGGATCACGAACTCCGCGTTGGCGAACACGTACTTGGTGTAGGGCACCTTCTGCAGGCGCAGACCGTGGATGGCTTGTACGTTGGGCACGGTGAGGATCTTGTCGCACTTCATGATGTCCAGGCGAATGCGCGCGACCCGGGAGTTGGCCTTGTCGTTGATGAACAGGTATTTGCCGTCGTATTTGCCGTCGGTCATGGAGATGTGCGGGTGGTGGCAGTCGCCATTCTGGTACTTGGCGCTGTCACCGAGGATGCGCTTGCTCTCGTTGGTCAGGCCCCAACCGGTGGCCGAATCGACGTTGAACACCGGGATACGCATCAGCTCGCGCATCGATGGCACGCCCAGCACCCGCACCTCGCCCTGATGACCGCCACTCCAGAAACCGTAATATTCATCGAGTTCACCGGGGCCGACGTGGATCTTGGACTTGGCCTCCTTGGCCGCCGCAGCCCAGGACTCACGGGTGAACGTTCCGGCCCCCAGCGCCGTCGCGCCGGCCAGCATCGCCCCCGTTACCGCTCCGGTGCCGAGAAAACTGCGCCGGCTGACACCCCGGGGTTCTTCTACCGCGTCAGGGGTTTGGTCTTTTTTGTCGCTCATGCTGTGTGCTCCATGAAGAATGAAACGGTCAAGGGACAGGCCATTGGGGTGCCTCAAGGCGCCGGGTTTACCTGCACCACGGGAATCAGTTGCGCATCGGTCACGGTCGCCTTGCCGCGCTTCTTGCGCTTGTTGATCAGCGGCGGGCATTTGTTTTCGTTGTGCCAGGTCATCTGGCAGTCGAGGCAGTAATGGCATTCGTTGGCATTGATCCGGCCATCGGGATGAATCGCCTGGATCTCGCATTCCTTGGCGCACAGTTGGCAAGGGTTGCCACACTCCTTGCGGCGCTTGAGCCAGTCGAACAGCCGCAACCGAGTCGGCATCGCCAGGGCCGCGCCCAGCGGGCAGACGTAGCGGCAATAGACTTTGCGGGTAAACAGGTTGATCAGCAGCAGGCCCACTGCGTAGGCCACGAACCACCACTGGCGGTCGAACCTGAGGGTGATGGCGGTCTTGAACGGCTCCACTTCGGCCAGTCGTTCAGCGGTGGCCATCGACTCCAGCGAGACACCGAACAGCGCCAGCAAAATGATGTATTTGATCGCCCACAGTCGCTCGTGAACGGCGAACGGCAGCTCGTATTGGGGCACCTTGAGCTTGCGCGCCAGTTCGTTGATCAACTCCTGCAACGCGCCGAACGGACACAGCCAGCCGCAGAACACCCCGCGTCCCCACAACAGGATGCTGCCGGCGGTGAACACCCAGAGAATGAAAATCAGCGGATCGGTGAGGAACAGCTCCCAGCGAAAGCCTTCGAACAGTGCGTGGACGAAGGTCAGTACATTGACCACCGACAGCTGCGCCAGCCCATAGCCCCCGAGAAACACCACGGTGAACAGCAGGTAACCGCGGCGAACCCAGTGCAGCAGCTTGGGCCGCCGGGCCAGTGAGTCCTGGAAAAACAGGATGGCCGTCAGCACCAGTAGGGCTGTGCCAAGCACGCTGATTTCGACACTTTTCTGGTACCAGAGCGTCAGCCACATCGGCCGGCTGGCCTCCTCGGCGGCCGCCAGTTGCTCGGCGGTGGGCAATGGTCGTTCCAGGTAGGGCTCGGGCAGTTGATAGGCCAACTCGAAGCTGCTGAAGGTACCGCTGACCGGGCCGGTCTGGCGGCGCACCAGCAGCTCCAGGTTCCAGGGCAAGCCGGGGTCGAAACGGTGGGAGGCGCGGATGATGAAAATCGCCATTTCATCGAAGTCCGGCATGTCGTCGAGGGCCACATCATCAAGGCGCTGGAAATCCAGGTCGCGAAAGCTGATGGTGTCGCCCGATTGGCGCAGCTGCACCCGGTCGAAAATACCGCCACGCACATATCCCGAGCCCTTGAAGGAATAACGCCCGCTGCCCATCACCGCGATGGCCTGTTCGCCCGACTTGAGCTCGGCCATCAGCGTGCGGTATTGCGCCTCGCCCAGCAGGTTGCGGCCAATGGTGGGCGGGTTGAGGTGGGTGGTATAGAGGTCGATGAAGGTGTCGTTGACTTGGTCGCCGCTGGCGGTTTCGACCTGCTCGGCTTCGGTGCCCTTGAAGGACGCATCGACCTGGCCGCGGGTCAGGTGCAGGCGACGGACAGCGCCGTTGCCGGTCAGGGTCTTCCAGTCGGCGGGCTCGTAGATATCCGCGCGCACGCGCGCCGGCGCCACGGCCAAGCCTGCGTCACTCTTGACCAGGCCCAGGGACACCGCGACATCGTGGGCAGCGCGCATGATCACTTCGTTGACCACCATCGCCGTCACGGTCGCGCCGGCGATCGCATCGACAGTCACCGCATTCTGGTCGCTGGAATGGCCAACCACCACCCGCTGGTTGACCTTGATGCCGCTGTAGCGCGCGCTGAAAGCGTGGAGTTTTTCTTCGGCGATGCCGATCAGCAGAATCGGTTCGTGGTGTTCCAGCACATAGGCGTCGAGGATCACGCCAGCGGGATCGAGAATGACCTGGACATTGATCGGCTTGCCGGAATAAGCGGGAATGTCCACCACATCCAGGCTCTGGAACACATAGCCCACGACCTTGCCGGCAGCGGACAATTTGCGAACCTTGAAGGAGCCTTCGGGCTCGGAGATCGAGTCGGTCTGGTTCAGGACGTGATGGATGCGCTGTTGCGGGATGTCACCGTAGTCCTTGGCCTGGGCGATTCCGGCGAACATCAGCAGGAGAACGAACAGCCCGGGGAGCCAGGAGCGGGATGAGTACAACATCACAGAGGGACGGGTCATGAGCGCCAGGGCTTGAAGACAGGATCTTGGCGGTCATTGTGGGGGCTGTCCCTGGTTTGGCCCCTTGATTGAAATCAACTTGGAAGACTTAACCCTGAATCCGTGAGCAGCCAGATGAAGACATCTTGTGTGGCGAGGGGACAAGCTCCCTCGCCACACAAGCAGTTCAGCAGTGTGTCCCGGGCTATCTGTGCTCAGCGCAACCCATGGGAATAGATGCGACCGTCATGATTGTCGTACCAATTGCCATTGGCCCAGAACACCCGGTCCTGCGCCGGTTGAAAACCAAGGACGCCCAGGTAACCGCCGATGGCGAGGCGCTGCCAGGAGCGGCCCCAATCCTTGGAATAAAACACCGCATCAGCGGAGATGTTCGCGTCCGACCACCAATAGAGCCAGCGCGGTGGATGGTGATTGCTGGTGGTGTTGATCAGCAGGGTGTTTTGCCCCATCCAGAAATTGCTGCCACGCACCTGGCTATCCGACGCCAATGGCGCGAACACACTGGGCAGGTCGCTCAACGGCGTCCAGGTCAGCGCGGCGGTATCCAGTTCGGCGACCACATCTTGCCCGCGCTCCCCCTGGTCAATCAGTCCAATCACCCGCCCGGCATCGTTTCGTAGCAGCTTGCTCACGAACAGGTTGTCGTCACGCTGCCTATCCACTACCTGCCACTGCCCTGCCTTGGCCTGCAACCGGGCCCGTGTCGTGACATTGACCGCGATATTGTGGCTGACGCCATCGGGATGGCCACCCCAGAAGCGTTGGGACACCCAGATAAAGGCCGTCTGTGCATCCAGTTGCAGGACATGGGTCTGGGTTTCCCCCTGTTCGCCTGCGTTCGTGCCCCAATCAGTGATGTCAGGACGTTTGCCGCGGGCATATTCGGCGGACACCAGCAGCGACTCGGGCGCCATTATCGGCGAGCTGTTCGCACCGCGATCGGCCGAGTAAAAGACGCCGGTGGAAACGGCTGTCGGTTTTTCCTCATCGCTGTCTTCATCCGCCACGTCCGGTGTGCCCACGGCCCAGACTTCATTCGAGCCGTGGAAATAGGGAACCAGGTTCCAGGCCAACGAATCGGCCTCGGGAAACCAACCCTTGGTCAACCAAGTCCAGCGTTGGCCTTGATCATCACTGCGAAGAATCACGGTTTGATCGGGCTCATGGGTATTCGCCGTTTCAGGCCGACGCAGGCCCGTGAGCAGGAATACACTGGTCCCGTCGGGGCTGGTCACAAGACAAGCGGCGCCGCTGACATGGGCCACGAGCTGAAATTGCCCTTGAGCATCCAGGCGGGAAATGAAGGAAGTTTCCTTTTCGGCACGAGAGAACAATCGGGCAAAGGTCCCGGGCTCCTGCGGCTCTTCAGCCTCAGCGGGATTGCCATAGACCACCGCATCCAGGTCCACGACATCAGCGGACGGTTCAAGCGTCTGGGCCTCTTCCTCCAGGCGCCCCACCAGCCAAGTCCCCTGCGGTGTCACCGTCACGCCCGTGCAATACTGGGTCATCGCCCGCAAGCGGGTATCCTTCACGGCGCCCAATTGCTGCTGATCGGGGCTATCGCCACCCCACTCCAGCTTGGCACTGGTGATCATCCACATGTACCACAGCGCCGCGCCGGCCAGCAGAGCGAAAAATAATCTAGAGAGCAGTTTTGAACGAGGCATGGGGAGGTCCGTATCCGGGGGAAAACTGCGAAGCTTTTCTCATCTCTTTTGTCCGGAGTAAATTTTTATCGCACGAGAATGGACGAACCCGGTCGCATAATTGTCAACGCTGTGACCCAGCTTCCATTCTCTGCGTGACGCCGCTTCACCTGAAAGCCCCATGCGTTAAGCAGACGCCCACAAGGAACGCTCCATGCCCGCAAGCTCCGGCCCCGCCACCGCCTCTTCATTGCCGCACGTCACCGGTTTCGTCCGGGTGCGTGGCGCCCGCGAACACAACCTCAAGAATGTCGACGTGGACATCCCTCGCGATGCCCTGGTGGTATTCACTGGCGTGTCGGGTTCCGGCAAGTCGTCGCTGGCCTTCTCCACGCTCTATGCCGAAGCCCAGCGTCGTTACTTCGAATCCGTCGCGCCTTATGCGCGGCGCCTGATCGACCAGGTGGGCGTACCGGACGTGGACAGCATCGAGGGCCTGCCGCCGGCAGTCGCCTTGCAGCAACAACGCGGCACCCCCAGCGCACGTTCATCCGTGGGCAGCGTCACTACCCTGTCGAGCCTGATTCGCATGCTTTACTCCCGCGCTGGCAGCTACCCGGCCGACCAACCCATGCTCTACGCCGAGGACTTCTCGCCCAACACGCCCCAGGGCGCCTGCCAGGAATGCCACGGCCTGGGCCGGGTCTATGAAGTGACCGAAGCCTCCATGGTGCCAGACCCATCGCTGACCATCCGCGAACGCGCCGTGGCTGCCTGGCCCATGGCTTGGCAAGGCCAGAACCTGCGGGACATCCTGGTGACCCTGGGGTATGACGTCGACATCCCGTGGCGCGACCTGCCGAAAAAACAAAGGGACTGGATTCTCTTCACCGAAGAAACTCCCACCGTTCCCGTCTACGCCGGACTGACGCCGGCCCAGACCCGCGCCGCCCTCAAGCGCAAGCTCGAACCCAGTTACCAAGGCACGTTCAGCGGCGCCCGGCGCTACCTGCTGCACACCTTCATGCATTCCCAAAGTGCCCAGATGCGCAAACGCGTGGCGCAATACATGCGCGCCAGCCCGTGCCCGGTGTGCGAGGGCAAACGCCTCAAGCGCCAGGCGCTGACCGTGACCTTTGCCGGCCTGGACATCGCCGAGCTGTCGCACCTGCCGCTGCTTGAACTGGCCGAGGTGCTCAAGCAGGTCCTGGCGCCCGACTACCTTGCACAGGCCGAAGAAACGGGAGAAGTCCTCAGTCACCGGCAAACCCGCGAGGCCCGTGAGCAACGCGCCGCCAGGGGCGACAATCCCCATGCGGGCGGGCCCGACGCCCGCCACACACCCAACCTCTCCCTGGAGAAACGCCTGGCCGCCCAACGCATCGCCGCCGAGTTGCTGGAGCGGATCGTCACGCTGATCGACCTGGGCCTCGGCTACCTCGCCCTGGAACGCAGCACGCCGACGCTTTCGTCCGGCGAACTGCAACGCCTGCGCCTGGCGACCCAACTCAATTCCCAGTTGTTCGGCGTGATCTATGTGCTGGACGAACCCTCCGCCGGCCTGCATCCGGCCGACAGCGAAGCGCTGTTTGGCGCCCTGCAACGCCTCAAGGCAGCGGGCAATTCCGTGTTTGTAGTCGAACATGACCTCGATACCATGCGCCGCGCCGACTGGCTCATCGACGTGGGCCCGGACGCTGGCGAACAAGGCGGCAAAGTCCTCTACAGCGGTCCGCCGGCAGGCCTTGGCCAGGTGCCTGAATCACGCACCCGCGCCTACCTTTTTGGCGAAGAACACTCTGCGATACGCAGCCCACGAGCACCCAAGGATTGGCTGCGCCTGGAAGGCATCACCCGCAACAACCTCGACAACCTGAACGCGGCCTTCCCGTTGGGCTGCTTCACCGCCGTCACCGGCATCTCTGGCTCAGGCAAATCCAGCCTCGTCAGCCAGGCCCTGCTGGATCTGGTCGGCGCGCACCTGGGCCAGGCCAGCCCCAACACCGAACCCGACGAGCAAAGCCTGGAAGACGAACCCGTGCAAACCAGTGCCGGGCGCGTTGTCGCCGGGCTCGATGCGGTCAAGCGGCTGGTCCAGGTAGACCAGAAACCCATCGGCCGCACCCCGCGCTCCAACCTCGCCACTTACACCGGGTTGTTCGACCACGTGCGCAAACTGTTTGCCGCCACAGAACAGGCGCAGGCACTGGGATTCGATGCCGGGCGGTTTTCCTTCAACGTCGCCAAGGGGCGTTGCGAAACCTGCGAAGGTGAAGGCTTCGTCAGCGTGGAGTTGTTGTTCATGCCCAGCGTGTACGCCCCCTGCCCCACCTGCCACGGCGCCCGCTACAACCCACAGACCCTGGAAGTTCGCTGGCAGGGCCTGGACATTTCCCAGGTGTTGCAGCTGACCGTGAACCAGGCACTCGAGGTGTTTGCCGAACAAGCGGCGGCCAGGCGTTCGTTGCAAGTGCTGCAAGATATCGGACTGGGCTACCTGCGCCTGGGGCAACCGGCCACGGAGCTGTCCGGCGGCGAAGCCCAGCGGATCAAGCTGGCGACAGAACTGCAGCGCAAGGCCCGGGGCGCAACCTTGTATGTGCTGGATGAGCCGACCAATGGGCTGCATCCCCAGGACGTGGATCGCTTGCTGGTGCAGTTGAATCGCCTGGTGGAGGAAGGTCATACGGTGGTTGTGGTGGAACATGACATGCGGGTGGTGGCGCAGAGTGACTGGGTCATCGATATCGGCCCGGGGGCTGGAACCCAGGGCGGAAACGTGGTGGTTTGCGGGGCTCCGGAGACGGTGACGAAATGCCGGGAGAGTCGAACGGCAGCGTTCTTGAAAAGGGCTTTGCGAGGTGAAAAATAAAGGTTTTTTAATGTTTCTCGCTGTTGCGAAAAAGCTGTCTATACTGTCCTCCAGTTAATCGTTTCAGTAGTCGTAATTAACTACAACCTCAGGGGCAAAGGGCTGAGGTTACACAGGCAAGGACGCAAAATGACATTATCTCAATTGAGAGAGCAGGCATTACACGGCGGCATGAGGGGGTATTATCGCGCGCTGAAGCGAACCCCGATGAACTTGAAAACCCCACCCGATACTCCAGCCCCTTTCGCGGCCCCGATAGCGGTCACAAAGCAGCGTGAGGGTGTTGCTGCCAACGCTGTAAAACTTCCCTCCTCCGCTTGGCGAATATCAACGTGAAGCCTTTGCCACATACAGGTATTCACATTAATATTTTTCGAGCGCGCCCACTATGCTCAAGCCCATTTCAAGCCAACTGCTCAATTTAATTCAAGAGGTGGAGAATAATATTCCAGGAAAAAGCCACGAAGAGTACACCGAGATACTCGGCTGGATATTCTCGAAACTAGGGCTTGAAAAGTTTGCTTATGTTCACTTGGAGCCCATGTCCTTCGACAATTCAAAAGTCTCCATCCACAGCAACTATCCTGCCGAATGGGTGGACACCTACCGCAAGAACTCACTGCACAAATCAGACCCTGTGATGGCCAACACAGCCATTACCGCCATGCCTTTCTTCTGGGATGAAATCCCACAAGAAATCGACAATAATCCGGAAATATTTGATCAATCCGCGTCCTATGGCATCAAGCAAGGGTTCACTGTTCCGATTCATGAGCCCGGCAGATCGTTCGGCTCCGTTCACCTGTCTTCGGAAGAAAATGATCCCGATTTCCCAACCATAGTCAGGGAAAACATATTCATTATTCAAACGCTCAGCTTCATCGCCAACCAGCACCGCCCGGCTGAGACCGTTGTCGAGAGCACACTCAAGCTATCGCCCAGGGAAATTGAATTCCTGCGTTGGCTTGCGCTTGGCAAAAACTATAAGGAGATCGGTTTGATCATGAATATCACCGAACGAACAGTGAAATTTCATGCCAAGCAAATGACTGAAAAAATGGAGTGCACCAATGTCAAGCAAGCCATGTTCAAAGCGGCGCAGTTGAACCTCATCTAAATAACGCTTTGCGTTAAAGCTTACTTACCGCATAGCCCTGGCACCGCCCGCATTCGACGCCATCAGAACACAATCAGACGAAATTCACCTGGGATGCGATATTGAAAAGCATGCCACAGGCGAATAACCCAATCACCAGAGAAATGGCTCGATTTAAAAATCGTCCAGATACAATCGCGTGAAATTTTCGACCACAAAAAGCGCCAGCTGCGATCCACACAAGCCCTACCGGAAAAATAATGGCTGTAAATAGCAGAATGAATGACAGCCAATTCTCCAGCGACAGGAATGTGCCCGCCGGCGCAACGAAGGAAACAAAAAACAACCCCTTGGGATTTGTCAGCGTTGCCACAAACAAATCCGGAACGGTAATACCCGTCGTTGCACCAGGCGCATGCTCTTTGACCGAGAACCAAAGTTTCAAGGAAATATAAAACAGAAAACACACGGCAAAAATCTTGGTAGCGATCACCACCCACGAGTGATCGGTCATCAGCAAGTCAATGAATACCCCCCACATCGTCATCTGAATAACGTATGCCAACCACTCGGCTGCGACGAAGCGCATCGAACGCGTGTTGAACCCTCTACTGATGCCAGCTTGCAACAACAATGAATTCGTCGGTCCCGGAACCAACAATACGGTCAACAACGAAAGCGCAATATAATTCATAGCATCCATCCATATCAGAAGCCTGTACGGCTCATTTTCAGGGTCAGATCAATCCATCATCTTTCCACATGACTTCAAGCACAGTGACATGAAGCCAGCCATTTCAGTCATACGAGGTCATACAACCAACTTAAATAGAGCAATCACACTAGACCAACATCAATCTGCCACATACCAAAACCCACTCGCCTATCGATATTTCTTGGATTCACATCCGATTAATCAACCCGCGAAAGAAAGTCACCATACCCATGGCCAGATGACCGTTTGCTTACAGAGATTGGACTCTATCTGAATACGTCAATTTTTTGAACATATCAATATCAATCAGTTACGCTTGATATTTTTATCATCGTCAAAAAAACAACAAATCGAGCCTATTTCGACTCATGTAATTCCACCCAACCAACACCCGGTCGCCAGCATGCCGAACCTATACTTTTTTGGATTCGCAGCGATACAAATCCACAACTAACAAGCTCACCAACAACTATAAGCCGCTCACAAAACTGCACCCACTAATTAGGCTGCACACTCTATAAATCAAAGACTGTACTTTAGGACAGTTGAAATACCGTAGTGCAAAGTTAACAGTAGCTTCACCTGCAGCCAAGAAGTCGCATCCATGAACTACTCCCCATGCACCTATGGATTTTCCGGCGTATCCACCAGCATCGTAAGCTACTCAAAAATCCCCCTTAACACCCTCGAACAAATACTGTCCATTCGCAAACTCGCTTTCATCGATCGAAAGAAGTGGGACATTGAAAGTTATCAAGGCAGCGATTATGAGTGGGATGAATACGACGACCCCGACGCGCTCTATATCTACGCCCATGAAAACGACCGCGTCACCGGTTGTGTTCGACTACGCCCCTCCAGCAAACCCACACTGATGAGCGGCCCCCTGAATTTTATCCTTCCAACCGAAAAAACCAGACCGCACTTGGATCACTGTTGGGAAGCCACAAGATTTGCACTTTCAACCAATAATTTCTCCACGGGAAAACTCACCCGAGCTAATGTAGACATTCGCACAGCGGCACTTTTCCTGTCAATGATTAAGTTCGCCCAACAACAAAAAATTCACGCCTATGAAATCGTCGTAGACACCCTGATGGAAAAAATCCTGAAGCGTTCTGGCTGGCCAATTGAAAGACTCAATACGGCATTAGGCTCGAAGGGAGAACACATAATTTACGGCACTTTGCCATGCACGCTTAAAACTTATGACGAGGTCCTCAGCAAGAACGCCATCAACAGAGCAACGGTACTTACCAACCCCCTCATGACACACCGCTCGTCAGATACACTCCATAAATCCTTGGATACTGCCCAGATACTCCCTGCTCGAAATATTCCGGCAAAGATACCCATGCACACTGAGCTGCAGCTTTAATCAAATAATTGGATGATTTTGGAGAAAGGATGAACCTACAACGATTATTCCCGCACGTTGGCAAAGTCATTGCCAGTACAGGCAGTCGCAATTTTCCGCGCATGTTGCACGACCTGATACTCACGGAAATACCCGTGGATGCAACACATATTACCGAACAACGGATCGGCACAAGTAATATGTCTGAACCCAGCACCTCCAGCATAGGCTGCGTCGGCCTCGACAACGCCTGCGTCGGTGCGCTCATGGACAGCCACACCGCCAAGCCCTTTTTCCTGGCCGACGACATACTCTTTGAAGATGCAGCATCGCAGAAAATACCCAACTTTTCCCGCTGCCTGCTTAAATGCGAGCGCCCGGAAAAATCCCCCGGCCACAGCACGACGACGCAATTACACCTGGCCACCCGAAAGAATGGTCGTCGTTATGTGCTGTCCATCTATCGATCGCCTCTTTCAAAGGGATTTACCGCACAAGAACATGCTTTATTGAAAGATTTCTCCTGTCTTTTATTGCCCATGGTCGAGGAGCACGTGGCAGCCCTTGTTCCACCTGAATCTACTCGGCAGGACCCTTTCCTGGCATTGGACGCTTCGGAAAACGGCGGCATGGAAGCACTGCGCCAAAGGTTCGCCGATCGATTGTTACTGTCAGGATTGAGTCTGTCCTCTCGCGAAACGGAAGTGTGCGTAGGTTTGCTGGCCGGACGCACTGCCCCCGAACTTGCCGAGCAACTGAACCTGAAGGTCAATACAGTCGAAAGCTATTTGAAGCGCGCCGCGATAAAGATGGGAATTGGTGGACGTCGTTCGCTGATCCGCTGGATGCATTCGATGGATGCAACACCGGCTCACCTGGAATGGAATGGCAATAGCCCGATCCAACAAGCCGTTTAAACCCACCCCCAACGATTGCTCGTTCAATGACCGAATCGAGTACTTGTTGGGGGAATATTGTTTCCCTCAAACTTCCTCTACCGCCCCCTCTTCCATCGGCGATCGAGTGCGACGCTTCAGCCATTCAAGCGCATCGTCCACGTAAGTGAAAATCACCGGTACCACCAGCAGGCTCAACAACGTCGACGTCAGCAACCCCCCCATGACCACCACCGCCATCGGTTGCCTGAAACTCGGGTCTTCGCCCATTCCCATCGCCGTCGGCAACATCCCGGCCCCCATCGCAATGGTGGTCATCAGGATTGGGCGGGCGCGCTTGTGGCAAGCATCCACCAACGCATCGTATCGACCCAGGCCATAATCGCGGCGAGCCATGATGGCGTACTCCACCAACAGAATGGAGTTCTTGGTCACGATACCCATCAACATCAATAAGCCGATGACCGATGACAGGGAAAAACTGAAGTTGCACACCAGCAAGGCCAACAACGCGCCACCCAGCGAGAGCGGCAAGGCCGAAAGAATCGTGGCCGGTTGCAAGAAGTCGTGAAATAACAACACCAGGACTGAGTAGATACAAAACACGCCGATGGCCATGGCCAGGCCGAAGCTGGCGAACAACTCCGCCATCAACTGCAGTTCGCCCTGCTCCACCAGTTTCACTTCGGCTGGCAAGTTGCGCATCACCGGCAGTTGGCGGGCCTCGGCCATGACCTCGCCCAGGTTGCGACCGTTGAGTTCGATAGACAGGGTGACATTGCGCAGGCGATCCAGTCGGCTGATTTGCGCCGGCCCACTGCCCATGCTGATGTCCCCCAACGAGGCCAGGGCGACCTGGCCGTCTCGACCGGTTACCCGCAATTGGCTGATCGCCTGCAAGTCGTCGCGCAATAGCGAATCCATGCGCACCCGCACGTCCACCTGACGCTGGGATAAATTGATCTTGCCCAGTTGCGAGGAGTATTCGCCGTAAGTCGCCATGCGCAAGGTATCGGCGATGTCCTGGCTGGTGATGCCCAATTCCGCTGCCCGGGCAAAATCCGGCCGCATCTGGATTTCCGGTCGTTGCAAGGCGCTGCTGGACGAGACATTGCCGATCCCGCGCAACTCACGCAACTGGGGCTCAAGCGCGCTGGCCGTGCGCTCCAGCAAATCGCCGTCATCGCTGGCAAGCACGATATTGAGCTTCTTTCCGCTGCCATCGCCACCGACATTGACGCGCACTCCCGCAAGTGTGCGCAACACCTGGCGCATCTGGGCTTCGACCTCCATCTGCTTGCGGTCGCGGGCATTGCGAGGCACCAGTTCCACCGTCAGGATCGCATCGCCGGCGCCAGTGATATCACCAGGCCCGACGGCCGAACTGCTGGCGGTCCCCACCGAGCTGAACACATGCTTGACGTCGGGGAGTTCGCGCAGCCGTTCGCTGGCCTGCAAGGCCATCGCGGTGGTGTACTCCAGTGTCGTTCCCGGCGGCAGCTCCAATGTTATCTTGCTGCGGCCAGTGTCCTGCGCTGGCAGGAAGCTGGTGGGCAGTAACGGAACCAACGCCAGAGCCCCGACGAAGCACAGGGCGGCCAGGCCCATCGTCGTCTTGCGCCGAGTCAGGCTGGCGTGGATCCAGCCCAGGTAGCGGGTCATCAACGGGCTGTCATGGTCGGCTTCATGCCTTGCCTTGAGGAAATAAGCCGCCATCATCGGCGTCAGCAGCCGCGCCACCAGCAGTGAAAACAGCAGCGCCGCCGACGCCGTCACACCGAACTGGCGGAACAGCTTCCCGGCGATCCCCCCCATGAACGCCGTGGGCAGGAACACTGCGACCAGGGTCACGGTCGTGGCGAGCACCGCCAGACCGATTTCATCCGCAGCCTCGGTGGCGGCCTGAAGCGGAGTTTTGCCCATGCGCAAGTGCCGCGCGATGTTCTCGATCTCGACGATGGCATCGTCCACCAGCACACCGATCACCAACGCCAGGGCCAGCAGGGAAACGGCGTTGAGGGTGAATCCGGCCAGGTACATCACGCCAAAGGTGGGGATGATCGACAGCGGCAGTGCCGTGGCGACGATGAGCGTGGCGCGCCAGTCCCGCAGGAACCACCAGACCACCAGCACCGCCAACAGCATGCCTTCGTACAGCAAATTCATCGAATCGTGATAGTTGGCGAGCACGGCCTTGACCGTGTCACTGGCTTCAACGATCTGCACGTTGGGATGCTGCTGTTCAAACGCGGTCATGGCCTTGCGAACGTCATTGGCGACGCCGACATCGGAGAATCCCAGGGAACGGGTGACCTGGAAACCGATCACGGGCCTGCCATCGCGAAACGCCCGGGTGCTGCGTTCGGCGTGGGTGTCGCGAATGTCGGCCAACTGCCCCAGGGCGAGCAGGCGACCGTCGCCGCTGGGAATGTCGATGGCAGCGAGGGCCGCCGGATCGTCAATGGCACCCAGGGTCCGCATGGCTTGCTGGCCGCTGCCCAGATTGCCCTGGCCGCCGGAGTTGTCCTTTTGCATCGCCCGTAACTGGTTGGCGATGTCCGTGACGCGAATGCCCAGGCCCGCCATCAGGGCCGGGTCGAGATTGACCTGGACTTCCCGGTCGACGCCGCCCATGCGTGCGATCATTGCCACACCGGGCACCGCCAGCAGCTGTTTGCTCAACTCATTGTCGACGAACCACGACAACGCCTCTTCATCCAGGTTATCGGAGTCGATGACATAGGTGAGCAATGCCGAGGCGCTGGTGGTCAGCCGGGAAACCGAGGGTGTGTCCAAGCTCGCCGGCAACTGCGCCATGGCGCTGTCGACCGCGTTACGCACTTCGTTGAGCGCCTCGTTGCCATCCTTGTCGATGTCAAAGCTGACGCTGATATTGACGGCACCGTCGGTGATGCTCGTCGTCACGTGCTTGAGCAGGCGCAGGGACGTCAGCTTGTCCTCGATCTTGCGCGCCACTTCCGTTTCCAGTTGCTCCGGGGCCGCGCCTTCCAGCGAGGCGCTGATCACCACCACTGGCAGGTCCATGTCCGGGAAATCCTGGATGGCGAGCTTCTCGAAACCCGACAGGCCAAAGAGCGTCAGCAGAATGAACAGCATGACGGCCGGGACCGGATGGCGGATCGACAGGGCTGAAATGTTCATGGCTGGGCGACCTGGGATTGAACGAGGGTCACACGCGCACCATCGTTGAGGAACGCACCGCCAGCTCGCACGATTCGGGCAGGCTCATCGAGGCCGCTGAGAATCTCCACGGCCTGATGCAAGCGCCGGCCGACCACTACCGGTCGCTGGACCACGTGCATGTCGTCATTGAGCGTGAACACATAGGAACGTCCGTCCCGCAGGATGACGGCAGTGTCTGGTACCGTGACGGCCTCGCGGGGCGCCAATTCGATCTGGCCGCTGGCATACATACCAGCCTGGGCGGCGCTGTCGGTGGGCAGGGAGACGTAGACCAATCCCCGGCTGGTCTTGGTATTCAACGTGGGCGATACCAGCCGCACGCGCCCTTCCAGGCTCTGGCCGTCGGGCAACGTCATACGGGCGACCTGGCCTGGCTGAACCTGGGCCAGTTGACGGGCATCCAGCTCGGCCTGCCATTCGATGCGGCCATCGCGCACCATGCGAAACAGCTCGTCGCCGGCGGAGAGCACCTTGCCAAGCAGCGCCGTGCGCGCCGAAATGATGCCATCGTCCACGGCGAGGATGCGGGTTTGTCCGAGCCTGATCCGCGTGCTCTGCAATTCGGCACGGGCGCCGGCTAGGTCAGCCTCGGCGAGTGCGACCTTGATCCGGTAGTCTTCACGCTGTTGCTCCGACAAGGCCCCGCCCTGCCCGACGACCCGGGCCCGACGATCATTGGAACGGGCCTGCTCCAGGTTGGCGCCGGCCTGGGCGACGAGCGCCTTCTGCTTGTGCTCTTCGGCAACCACCGTTTCGCTGGCCAGCGTGGCCAACAGTTGACCCTTCTTCACCCGGCTGCCCACATCGGCCTCGATGCTGGCGATGCGCAGGTTGCTGGTCTCGGCATTGATGACCGCTTCCTGCCAGGGGGCGAGCGCGCCATTGGCAAACAGTAACTGTGGCCAGACCTGGCGTTGCGCCTGGACGACTTCCACGCTCAAGCTGCTGACCGGGGGGGCGGCCTCGACCGGTTCGGCGCCCCGGCGAAAATAGATCAACGCCACCACGATCGCGCACACCGCGATCGCCAACGCGAACTTGCCTGGTCGCGACCTCACGCGCCGTCTCCGTCTGATGCCCGACTCCGCACCAGGGGCTGATCGGCTTGCCAGCCGCCCCCCAGTGCCTTGTACAGGGCGATCCAGTAGCGCACTTGATTCTGCTGCAAGGTGATCAATTCAATCTCGGCTGTCAGCGCCTGGCGGCGTGCGGTTTCCCGGTCCAGCAGGCTGACATTGCCGGCCTGCCAACTGCGATCGATGGCCTCGAAAGACTCCCGGAAACCTGCGGTGGAGCGCTCCACATCCGACTCCCGGCGACGGGCCGCATCGAGACGAACCAGGGCCTGCTCCACTTCCATCACACCGGTGCGCAGCGTTTGGCGATAGACCGCCAGGGCCGCGTCATACGAGGCTTTGGCACCCTGCGCCGCGGCGCGCCGCTTGCCACCGTCGAACAGCGGAACCGACAGCACCGGGCCCAGCGACCAGGAGCGGTTGCGCTGGCCCACCATGGTTCCCACGGAAATCGTCCCGGAAAGACTCAGGCTCGGCAGGCGATCAGCCTGGGCCACGCCGATCTCGGCATTCGCCGCTGCCAGCTCGCGCTCGTCGGAGGCGATGTCCGGGCGCTGGCGCAGCAAGTCGGCCGGAACCTGTTGCACATTGAGTTCCGCCGGCTGCGGCAGTTGCGCCGGCGTGTGGCCCAACATCTCCAGCAGTCGCCCTTCATCACTGCCTGTCAGTGCCACCAGGCTCTTGAGCAGCACCTGGCATTCACTCTGCTGCTGGACCAGGGCCGCGGCGCTGCTGGCGGCACTGGCATCGGCCAGCGCGGCATCGGCAGAGGACGTGAAGCCCGCCCCGAACGACTGGCGCGTCATGCGCGCGGTGTCTTGTTGTGACTGGGCCTGGTCACGGTAGGCCAATACCAACTTCTGGCAGCCCCGGTATTGCACGTAGTAATCACCCACCTGGGCCGCCAGGGAAACCCTCGCGTCATGCCAGTCATCCACCCGTGCTTCGACGCGGGAGTTGGCGGCTTCATTGTTGCGGCGCAACTTGCCGAACAGATCGAGTTCCCAGGCGGCATCCATCGCTGCGGAAGAGCCTGAGCCCCCCTGGCGCTGCGAACCGGTCTGCTGCCCACCTCGGCCACCGGAGAGCCTGGCGTCGAACTTGGGCAAGGCATCGGCGGCGTCACTGTCGGCGGTCGCACGGGCCAGCGAGATATTCGCCCAAGCCTGGTCCATGGACGGGCTATCGGCTTCGGCCAGGCGCAACAGCTCGGCCAATGCCGGGTCATCGAATTGCCGCCACCAGTCGGCCAACGCGGCCACGGACGCGCCATGGGGCACCGGCGCCTGCCACTTGGCGGCGATCGGGACGTCTGGCACCCGATAGTCAGGGCCCAATACGCAGCCACTCAAGGCCACCGCACACAGTGTCACCAGCAATATGCTCTCTGGAGGCTTGAAGACATGCATAGGGTTCTCTAGGGGTGTCAAAGGTGAAAACAGCAAGGCACCCGGCACCGGCACAACTCAGGGAGATGGCGGATTATTAACGATGGCTTGATGAGGCTCGTATGGCAGTTATTTAACCTTGCGCCCGTTCCAATGTCTGGCGTGGAAATTGGGGACAGGTGCCGGCAGGAAAACTCGCGATAACGACGGGGGCCTGTTGAAATGTGCCCGACCTGCCCAGTAATGGCTGCACTTGCTGTCGAGCATGAATGGCCCCCGCTCGGTTCACGTTCCATAGCCAATGGATGATCGAATATGGAAGCACTCACTTACCTCGAAAACGTCGAGTCGAACGCACGTACCTATGCACAGACTTTCCAGCGCCTGTTCGTCAGCGGCAAGGGCATGCGTATCAAGGATGCCAGCGGCCAGGAGTTCCTCGATTGCCTGTCGAACGCCGGGACACTGGCCCTGGGGCATAACCCGCCCGAAGTCCGGGATGCGGTGATGCGCTTCCTCGACAGCGATCAGCTGCAGCAGGCACTGGACCTGGCCACGCCGGCCAAGCATGCGTTCGTGCAGGAGCTGTTCTCGATGCTGCCTGCGCAAATGCGCGACACCAGCAAGATTCTCTTCTGCGGGCCCAGCGGTTCGGACGCCGTCGAGGCCGCCATCAAATTGGCCCGCCACTACACCAAGCGCTCGCCATTGATGGCGTTCCACGGCGGCTACCACGGTATGACGGCCGGCGCACTGTCGGCGATGGGCAAGCTGTCCCCCAAGACCGGCGATGGCCTGATTGCCCAAGGCACGCACTTTCTTCCCTTCCCCTATCGGTTTCGATGCCCGTTCGGCACCAATGGCGAGCATACCGATCAACTGTCCATCGACTACATCCGTACCGTCCTCTCGGACCCGGAAGGCGGCATCGCCAAACCGGCGGCGGTCATCGTCGAGGTGGTGCAAGGCGAAGGCGGCTGCATCCCGGCCTCGGCCAACTGGCTGCGGGCGCTACGGGAAATCACCCTCGAGCAGGACATCTTGCTGATCGTCGATGAAGTCCAGACCGGCCTGGGTCGCACCGGCAGCACATTCGCCATCGAGCACGCCGGCATCGTCCCCGACATCCTGGTGCTGTCCAAAGCCATCGGCGGTGGCTACCCACTGGCGGTGATCGTCTACGCCGAACATCTGGATACCTGGGGCCCCGGCATGCATGCGGGGACCTTCCGCGGCAATCAGGTGGCGATGATTGCCGGCGCCGCCACCATGCAGCAAATCCGCAGGGACCATCTCGTCGCCCATGCCGCCCGGATGGGCGAACGACTGGAAAGCGGCCTGCGGGACATCGCGCAGCGTTTTCCATTCATCAGCGACATCCGCGGTCGCGGGCTGATGATCGGCGTGGAAATCACCAAGCCGGCCGATAACCAGCACGTCGGCCAGGCTGACGGCGCCCGGGCACACGCCATCAAGCTCAACTGTTTCGACAATGGCTTGATGATGGAAACCGGTGGGCGCCATGGCGCAGTGCTCAGGTTCCTGCCGCCCCTGACCATCACCGAGACCGAGGTCGGCATGGTGCTGGACCGCTTCGAACAGGCGGTGAGGAAGGTCGGCGAGACTCGCCCGCATGCGGCACGCGTAGCGGTATAAGGCGCCAGGCACACCTTATGTGGCGAGGGAGCTTGCTCCCTCGCCACAGGGTTCCATACCTGGCTTCAAGCCTGGGTAGCCCGGATCAATCCCGTGCCAGTGCATTGATCGGATCGAGTCGCGCGGCATTGCGCGCGGGCACGAAGCCGAACACGATTCCGATCAGGGTCGAACAGACGACAGCGGTGACGATCGATCCCACCGAGAACACCATCTGCCACTCCTTGACGAAGATCGAAAAGACGTAGCCGATACCAAACGACAAGGCGATGCCAATCGTGCCCCCCATCAGGCACACCATCACCGCCTCCACCAGGAACTGCTGGCGGATGTCGGACTGGCGTGCACCGACAGCCATGCGGATACCAATCTCCCGGGTACGCTCGGTCACCGAGACCAGCATGATATTCATTACACCGATGCCACCGACCACCAGCGAGATGATCGCAATCATCGAGAGCAGCAGCGCCAGCGATTGACTGGTCTTCTGCACCGTTTGCATCACACTGTCGAGGTTGTAGGTGAAAAAGTCCTTGATACCATGCCGCTGCTCCAGGAGCTTGACGACGTTATCCTCCACTAATTTGCTCGGTTGCCCGTCCTTTATCCGCACCGTGATGCTGTCCAGGAAACGCTGGCCCAGCAACCGACCAGCGGCGGTTTCATAGGGCATCCAGATGTTCAGGTTCTTGCTGGTGTTGAAGACGCTTTTGCGGTCTTCGGTCACGCCGATGACCGTGCAAGGCAGGTTGTCGACGAGAATCACCTTACCCAGCGGGTCTGTGTGCGAGCCGAACAGTCTGTGGCTTGTGTTGTGGTCGATGACTACCACTTGCGATTGCCGCCGGGCATCGTCCTTGCTGAACGCCACACCCGAGCCGATCTTGATTCCGCGAACCTGGAAGTAACTCGCGCTCACACCGTTGACGGTCGCATTGACATCGATGTTTTCATAACGCAATAGCAGGTTGCGACCCAGGTTGGGCGTCGCACTGTCGATGTAATACTGGTCGCCCAGGGCGGTCACATCGGACAACACCAACGTTTCGATAGCCGTCGAGCGACTGTCCCCCCAGTCGGACCCAGGCATGATTTCGATCGTGTTGCTGCCGATCGCCTGGATGTCCTTGAGGACATATTGCTTGACCCCTTCGCCAATCGCCACGATCGATACCACCGAGGTGATACCGATAATGATGCCCAACATGGTCAGCAGGGTTCGCATTCGATGCGAGACCAGCGCCACCCAGGCCATGTTGAATGCTTCGCTGAACAGGCCGAAGCTGGCGAGCAGGCCGTTCGTGGGCTTGACCTTGGTCGGGCGTGTGTCTTGTGCCGGCAGATCTTGCAGCGGCCTCTGCGGATTGGGACGATCACTGACGATTTCACCGTCGCGGATCTCGATGATGCGCTGGGCGTGAGCCGCCACTTTCTCATCGTGGGTCACGATGATGACCGTATGCCCCGCCGCATTGAGCTCCAGCAGGATCTTCATGACTTCCTTGCCACTGGTGGTGTCCAGCGCACCGGTGGGTTCGTCCGCCAGAATGATCTCGCCACCATTCATCAGTGCCCGAGCGATACTCACCCGCTGCTGCTGGCCACCCGAGAGTTGACTCGGCCGATTGCTCAGGTGCCCCACCAACCCCAAGCGCTTCAACAGGTCCCCGGCACGGTTGTGGCGCTGCGACTCTGCGGCACCGGCGTAAATAGCCGGCATCTCGACGTTGTGCAAGGCGCTCAGGTGCGGCAGCAAATGGTAGCGCTGGAAAATGAAACCGAAGTGGTCGCGCCGCAACCTGGCCAGTTCACGGTCATCCATCGAACCGGTTTCGCGCCCGTCCACCTTATAACTTCCGGCGTCCGGATGATCGAGGCAGCCGAGTACATTCATCAAGGTCGACTTGCCGGAACCGGAAGCACCGGTGATCGCGACCACCTCGCCCGCATTGATCGTCAAGTTGATGTTCTTGAGCGCTATGAACGCCTTTTCGCCCGCAAGGAAACTGCGGGTGATGCCCTCGAGTTCCAACAGTGGTCGCGTCATGGTCAGGCTCCTGCCACGGCGGGGGTCGGCTCGCCGATGACAACCTTGTCACCTTCAGCCAGGCCATCCTTGATCTCGGCCCTGACGTTGTTGTTGATGCCCGTCTGCACGTTGCGCGGCTGAGCCTTGCCTTCGGCATCGAGCACGCGGACCACGAAGCTGCCATCCTGGTTTTTCGCCCCCAGCGCGGCGACGGGAACCGTCAACACATCCTTGGCTTTGTCCAAGACGATACGAACCTGGGCAGTCATGGAGATACGCAGGCGATGATCGGGGTTCGGCACATCGAAGAGGCTGTTATAGAACACCGCGGTGTTCTGTTTGGGCGCCCCGGCTGCCTGGGTTTCGAGGAAGTTCTGCGGCGCAGGCTCGGTGCCTCGCAGTGTGGCGTAGTAGCGCTTTTCCGACTCCCCCAGGATGGTGAAATACACCTCTTGGCCGGGAACGATATGAATCACATCGGCCTCCGATACCTGCGCCTTGACCGTCATGGTGTCCAGGTCGGCGAGCTTGAGCAGGACCGGCGCCAGTTGCTCGGCGATCACCGTCTGGCCTTCCTGCGTCACGATCCCCACGACATAACCGTCTATCGGCGCGACGATGTGGGTGTAGGCCAGGTTGACCCGTGCGGTTTCCACCTGGATACGGGCGTCCTTTATCTGCGCATCGAGAGAGAGCAGGTTCGCCGCTTCCACCTTGTAGTTCGACTCGGCAGTCTCGTACTCCTGCTTGGAGATCGCGTCGTCCGGCTGCAGTTTTTTGTAGCGGTCATAGGTGGCCTTGGCGTCCTTGAGTTGCGCCGCCGTGGCCTGCCGCTTGGCCATCAGGTTCTCTTCGTTGACCTGGGTCTGGCGCAATGAGTTCTGTGCCAGCATGGGGTCGATTTCCGCCAGCCACTGGCCCTTCTTGACCTTGTCGCCCAACTTGACCTTGAGCGATTTAAGCTGGCCCGATACCTGGGCACCGACGTCGACCTGCTTGACCCCCTGGAGCGTCCCGCTCGCCAACACCGAGTTCTCGATGTCAGCCCGCTCGACCGTGGCAGTCAGGTACTCCGGCGGTTTGCCCGGCGATTGCGCGCTGTAGAAAATCAGACCGGCCACCACGACCAGTACGAGCACGATAGCGATTTTGCGAAACTTCGACTTTTCCATAAATAACCATGAGTGCGTTGATTTCAGACCCGGCCAACGTGGCGCCGGGCTCCATGGATGCGCGTCAAGGAGAGACAGTCATACGTAGTCACTGGCGGCCTCCTCGTCGAGCATGGGAAGGCCGTCCTGCCACCAGGCTGCCAGGTTGTGTACGTGAGGGGCCTTGAGGATCGTGAAGTGGTTGCCCGGACCGTACCAGATACTGAGGTCGGGGATATGCTTGCGCCATCCTTCGATCATTTGTTCCTGTTCGCGTTTGTTACCGGCCGTGTCCAGGGTTGGATCATCGGCCAGCACCAACCGCACCGGCCCGGTGTAGCGATGTTGCGGTTGATACACCGTGCGCAGGGCCGTACCGAAGGCCCGCGCCGGACCGCGCATCGAATCCACCGCCGAACGCTGCGGCAGCATGCCGGCCCGTACCATGCCCGCATGCAGCAAGCGCATCTGCGCGGTATCGTCCTGGGTACCGAAGACCGTGGCATCGATCCCCAACGACTTGCCGGAAGCCAACTGCATCGCCTCGATCAGCCGATTCAGCACCCCCGTCGCGGTATAGGGCTTGCCCACCACGCCATTGCCGCCAGGCGACTCACTGTCGATCAGCGTCAACGAAGCCACCTTGCGACCCCGGGCATGCAGGCGGGCCGCCATTTCGAACACGATCCAGCCGCCGAAGGAATGGCCGAGCAGGTGCACCGGCCCCTCCGGTTGGACCTTATCGATCGCGTCGAGGTACACCTGGGCGGCCGTCTCCACGAGGCTGAAAGGCTCCGTGCTGCCGTCCAGCCCGCGGTGCTGCAGCCCATGAATAGGCCAGTCAGGACCGAAGGCATCGGTCAACCCGATAAAACCGGTCACGCTGTCGCCAGCTCCCGGCACGCAGAAGATCGGCGCTCGATCGGTACGCCCGCCCTGGATCGTCAGCAGCGGCTGGAAATTCTTCCTGGGCGCAGGCGCCGGGCGTAATGCGATGGTGCGAAGCACATCGTCAATGGCCTTGCCCAATGCGTTGACCTGCGGGGCCTGCATCATCGTCTGGTGGTTGCCCGGCACCGTGACGCAGTGCATCTGCGCCTTGGGCAGGACGGCGTCCCAACCCAGGTAGCCGGAATGCTCAGGCGCATCGTCCTTGCGCTCCTCGGCGACCAGCAGGTGCACCGGCACGGAAATCGGATACACCGAGTAATGGGCCAACGCATGACCGTGGGCGACCTCTCGGTCCAGGTACTGCCAGAGCTGGGCCGCGCTGTACTCAGCCAGCTCAGGCGGCAGCAAGCCTTCGTCGCCACACTGTTGCACCAGGCTTTCGAACCCGAAGTCGCTCAGTCGGGTCTGCAAGCGGGCCAGTTTTTCGAGCACCGACGCCAGGTCAGTCTCACCCACGGCACCGGCCCTCCAGAACACCTCGCAGCGGTCCAGCAAATGCCGTGTGTGGGCCTCACCCGGTGACCAGCGCTCCCGGCCCTGGTCCACCAACCGCGGCAGATAGCTGTCGATCAGACCGACGAACTCGACCTCTTCGTCCAGGCCAATGAGCTGGATGGCGATCTCGTAAGCCAACACACCACCGAACGACCAGCCGGCCAGGCGATAAGGCCCTTTGGGTTGTACCGAACGAATGATCCCCACCAGGCGCGAGGCCATGCACTCCATCGTTTGCAACTGCGGCTCACCCCATTCGACGGCAGGCAAGCCATACACCGGGATATCCGGATCGATGTGCTTGCCCAGCATCGGGAAGTAAAGATCCAGGCCGCTGAACTCGTGCACCAGGAACAGTGGGTTCTGCTGGCCGGTGGTGCGCACCGGTACAAAAGCTTCCTGCGCCTGGACTTCGGTGCTGCGGGTCTGCAGCAACAACGCCATGGACGCGACGCTTTCGTGCTGGAACAACTCGGCCAGCGACATCGTCAAGTTGGCTTGGGCCATCAGCCCCAGCAAACGAATCGCCAGCAGCGAGTGCCCACCCAATTCGAAGAAATTGTCGTGGCGACCGATCTGTTGCAGGCCCAGCACGTCTTGCCAGATCTGCGTCAACACGGTTTCGACTTCGCCTTGAGGGGCCTCGTAGACACTGCTGACGACGGCATCCTGGTCCGGTGCCGGCAGTGCACGGCGGTCGAGCTTGCCGTTGGCGGTCAGCGGCAGTGCATCGAGTCGCACGTACGCCGCCGGTACCATGTAGTCGGGCAGTTGAGCGTGCAAATACTGGCGCAGGTCTTCGATTGGCAGCGCCTCATCCACCGCGCGCTGGGTGAAGTACGCCACCAGGCGCTTCTCACCCGGGGCGTCTTCACGCATCAGCACCACCGCGTCCTTGACCTCGTCATGCTGGCCTAACCGAGCTTCGATCTCCCCCAGTTCGATGCGGAAACCACGGATCTTCACCTGGTCGTCGTTGCGCCCCAGGTAATCCACCGTGCCGTCCGCTCGCCAGCGCGCCAGGTCGCCGGTGCCGTAGAGCAAGGCACCGGGATCGGCATTGAACGGGTCGACAACAAACTTCTCGGCGGTCAGCTCGGGACGATTCAGATACCCTTTCGCCACGCCATCGCCACCGATGTACAACTCGCCGGCCACGCCGATGGGCACTGGCTGACGATTGGCGTCCAGCACATAGACACGGGTGTTGCCGATCGGGCGACCAATGGGAATACCGCCCTCGCCCACGCTCTTGATCTCATGGGTGGTGGTGAACGTGGTGGCTTCGGTCGGGCCGTAGCCGTTGAGCAGGTGCTGCGGTGCGCCTTCTTTCAGGACGCGGCCGATCACCGCCGGGTCGAGCACATCGCCACCGACGATCAGGTAGCGCAATTGGGCGAACGCCGTCATCAGCCCCGCGGCGTATTGATGGAACAGGCCGGCGGTCATCCACAGCACGCTGACCGATTGCTCTTGCAGCAGCGCCGCAAAACGTTCCTGTGTCAGCAGCACGTCCTGGTCGACCACCACCACACAACCGCCGTTGAGCAACGGTGCCCAGACGTCGAGGGTGCTGGCGTCGAAGGCCGGGTTGGAGGCAAAGGCCACCCGGTCCTCGGCATTGAAGTCGGCGTAGCCGTTGTTGATCACCAGGCGGTTGATCGCCCGGTGCGGCACCTGCACGCCTTTCGGGGTGCCGGTGGAACCGGAGGTGTACATGATGTAGGCCACCGATTCGCCGCTTTGCGTCAGGTTGAGGTTATCGGCGGCTTCATTGAAGACCAGCGTATCCAGATCCAACCGTTGCGAGGCTTCGGGCGCTACCGCCGTGCCCGACGTCAGTACCACCTGTGCCCCGCTGTCCTGCACCATGAACTGCTGACGCTCCAGCGGCGCGCTGACATCCAGTGCGACATAGACGGCGGCGCATTTGAGAATCGCCAGTTGACTGACCAGCAGCTCGAGCGAACGCTCCAGCGCAATCGCCACCCGATCGCCCGGTTGCACACCGAGGCCAACCAGATGACGGGCCAGGCGATTGGCCCGGTGGTTCAATTCGGCGTAGGTCAGGCTGTGGGCGTCATGCACTGCGGCAATGGCTTGCGGACGCTCGTTGGCCCGTGCCTCGAACAGGCCATGGACGGTCCTGTCCTGGGGATAGCGACGGGTGGTCGCGTTGAAATCCACCAACAATTGCCGACACTCGGCCGACGGCAGGATCGACACGCTGTTCAAAGGTGTGTGCGGCGCTTGCTCCAACGCCTCCACCAGCCGCTCCAGGGCAATGTTCATGTAGACGCACATCCGTTGCGCACCGATCTGCGGCACCGCCAGCGCCGATACGCTGAAACCTTCGCCCAAGTCATCCACCGACAAGGTCAACGGGTAATTGGTGCGCTCCTCACTGCCCAGGGCCTCGATGCCTTCCCAGGCGGCGAACGCTTCGCTCGAAGCGGTGCCCATCGCGCTGTGCCGATAATTGAGCAAGGCGCTGAACAGCGGCATTGGCGCGGCGACGGCACTGCAACGCTGGGCCAACGCCAGCGAGGCGTGCTCGTGCCCCAGCAGATCGGTCAAGCGAGCGTGGGTGGCTTTCACCCCATCACGCACGCCTTGGGTACCGACATCCACCCGCAACGGCAAGGTATTGATGAACATGCCCAGTGCCCGGTCGGCGCCATCGCCGCCCTGCATCCGCCCCATCAACACAGTGCCAAAGACCACATCCTGCCTGCCGGACACTTTGCTCAGGACCTGCGCCCACGCCAAGTGATGCAGGCTCGCGGCGCTCACGCCCAACTGACGGGCCTGGGCCCGCAGACGGCGGCTCAGGTCGGCGGCGAGGTTGAGTCCGGCGGCTTCGATATCGCTGCCGTCGCTGCGCACATCCAGCAAGCCGAACGGCAGCGTGGGTTCGTCGACATCACCGAGCATGTCGCGGAAGAAGGTTTCGTGTTCCTCACGGCTCACGCCCAAGCGGGCCTGGGCCACGTAGTTGCGGAACGGCACCGCTGCGCCCAACTGGTCAGCGTGACCCAACAAGTGCGCCTGCATTTCGTGTTGCACCACTTCCAGCGCCGTGTGGTCGAGGGCCATGTGGTGGAACAGCAGCATGGCGATCCAACGCTGGTTGGCGGCGTCATGAGTGAACGCCAAGCGCATCAACGGTGCCTGGCGTACATCGAGGCGCACATGCTGCCGGTCGAAACGTTCGAGCAGTTGCGCGGTGACGTCATGGCCCGGTTCGAAAACACACTCATCCAGAATCAGTTGTGCCTGACGAACAACCACTTGCACGGGCTCGCGCAGGCCTTCCCAAAGCACGGCGGTGCGCAAGATGTCGTGCCGGTCGATGACGCCTTGCAATGCATCGACGAAGGCATCCAGCCGGGTACTGTCCTTGAAGTTGAAGGTGGCCTGCTGCACATAGAGATCGCCCTGCTGCGAAGCCAGGTGGTGATACAAGATGCCTTCCTGCAGCGGCGCCAGGGCATAGATGTCCTGGACATTGGCCACACCGCCCGGCACCGCCGCGACAATCTGTTCGATCTCCCCTTGCGACAGAACGGCCAACGGCAGCATGTCCGGTGTGATGCGTGTGCAACCGGCCGGGATAGCGTTTACCGGCACCACAATCTCCGTTGTGCCGCCCACAGCCGCCGCCAGGGCCGCCAACGTCGGCTGGCCGAACAGCACGCGCACATCGGCGCTCAGGCCCACCTGGCGCATGCGCTCGATCAACGTGACCGCCAGCAGGGAATGCCCACCCAGTTCGAAGAAGTGGTCATGACGCCCCACCCGCTCGACCTGGAGCAAATCGGCCCACAGCTGCGCCAGCGTGGTTTCCACGGTGCCCTGCGGGGCCTCGTATTCGCGGGTGATCACCGCGTCCAGGTCCGGTGCCGGCAGCGCCTTGCGGTCAAGCTTGCCGTTGGGGGTCAGCGGCAGCGTATCGAGCCGCACGTAGGCGCTCGGCACCATGTATTCCGGCAGTTGCCCTGACAGATGAGCACGCAGGTCTTCGAGGTCGGCGAAAGCTTCTGGCGCATGCGGGGTGAAATAAGCCACCAGGCGTTTCTCGCCCGGTGCATCTTCACGGGCCAGCACCACGGCTTCCTTCACCGCGTCATGTTGCGCCAACCGGGCTTCGATCTCGCCCAACTCGATACGGAAACCACGTATCTTCACCTGGTCATCGTTGCGCCCCAGGTACTCGATGTTGCCGTCCGGCAGGTAGCGACCCAGGTCGCCGGTGCGGTACATCCGCGCATTCGCCGCACGGCTGAACGGATCCCGCAGGAAGCGCTCGACGGTCAGTTCCGGACGGTTCAGGTAACCCCGCGCCACCTGCACACCGCCGATGTAAATCTCCCCGGCCACGCCCATGGGCACCGGTTGTTGATGACCATCGAGCAGGTAGATCCGGGTGTTGGCAATCGGCTTGCCGATCGGCGTGCTGTCCGGCGTCTCTGCACCCGCACAATCCCACGCGGTCACGTCCACCGCCGCTTCGGTCGGACCGTACAGGTTGTACAGCCCAGTGTGCGGCAATTGCGCCTTGAAGCGCCGCACCAGATGGCCAGGCAACGCCTCGCCGCTGCACATCACCCGCACCAAACTTTCGCACTGACTTGCCTCGCCATGGGCCAGGAATACATCGAGCATCGACGGCACGAAGTGCAGCGTGGTGATGCCCTGGGCCTGGATCACTTCGCGCAGGTACGCCGGGTCGCGATGCCCACCAGGACGGGCCATTACCAACCGCGCACCGCTGAACAGCGGCCAGAAGAATTCCCACACCGACACGTCGAAGCTGAACGGGGTCTTTTGCAGCACCGCGTCGGCGGCGGTCAAGCCGTATTCGTCCTGCATCCATAGCAGGCGATTGACCACCGCGCCATGCTCGTTCATCACGCCCTTGGGCAGGCCGGTGGAGCCCGAGGTGTAGATGACATAGGCCAGGTGATGGGCATGCAGGCCTTCGACCTGGGGATTGTCGGTTGGCTGCGTCGAGAACCCTTGCGCCTCATCCAGCAGCAGGGTTCGCGCCTGCGTCGCCGGCAGGCTCGCCTGCAACGCACGTTGGGTCAGCACCACCATGGGCGCGCTGTTCTCCAGCATGTAGGCCAGGCGTTCGTGGGGATAATCCGGGTCCAGCGGCACATACGCCGCGCCGGCCTTGAGAATGCCCAGCAAGCCCGCGACCATGTCCAGGCTGCGATCGGCGCAGATCGCCACGCGGTCATCCGGGCGAATGCCCAGTTCCAGCAGGCGATGGGCAATCTGGTTGGCCCGCTCATTGAGTTGCGCGTAACTCAGTTGCGCCTCGCCGGAGACCACGGCAACCGCGTCCGGACTGGCCGCGACCCGCGCCTCGAACAGGCCGTGCAGGGTCAGGCCCTGCGGGTAGTCGACCGCAGTGGCATTGAGCGTTTCCAACAGGTTCTGACGCTCGTTGTCACCCAGCAGCGGAATCTGCGCCACGAGGGTCTGTTCATCAGCAACCATGGCCCGCAGGACACTCTCCAGGTAGCCGAGGTAACGCTCCATCGTGGCGGGGTCGAACAACGCCGTGGCGTATTCCAGCGCGCCGAACAGGCGCCCGTCGATCAGGGCCATGTCCAGCAACACGTCGAATTTCGCGGTGCGGCTGGTCACACCCAGCCCTTGCAGCGATATATCGCCCAGTTCCAATCCCGTGGCTTCGTTGTTCTGCCATGACAGCATGGCCTGGAACACCGGGCTATGGGACAGGCTGCGCAATGGCCGGACCACCTCCACCACCTGTTCGAAAGGCAGGTCCTGGTGCGCCTGGGCATCCAGGGTCCGAACCTTCACTTGTTGCAACAAGGCTTGCACCGTCAGTTCATCCGCCACATCGACGCGCAGCGCCAGCGTGTTGACGAACAGGCCGATCAAGCCCTCGACTTCCGCCTGCATGCGGTTCGCCACCGGCGTGCCGATGACAACGTCGTGCTGGCCGGAGAGGCGACTGAGCACCGTGGCCCAGGCGGCCATGACCGTCATGAACAAAGTGGCACCATGGCGCTGGCTCAACGCCTTGAGGCCTTGGGTCAGGGTTTCGTCGAGGACAATCCCCACCGCAGCGCCGGCGTGATCCTGCTGCGCAGGCCGTGGCCGATCGGCGGGCAACGTCAACAGGGCCGGTGCGTCGGCCAGGGTTTGCCGCCAGAAGCGTTCCTGGTTGTCCAAGACCTCCCCGGTGAGCCAGCGCCGCTGCCAGAGGGCATAGTCCGCGTACTGAATCGGCAACGCCGGCAATGGATCGTCCTGCCCCTGACGGAACGCCTCATACAGCACGCCCAACTCATGGGTCAGCAGATCGGCGGACCAACCATCCGAGACGATATGGTGCAGGGTCACCAACAGCACGTGATCATCGTCCGCCATCCGCACCAGTCGGCCACGTACCAACGGGCCGTGGGCCAGGTCGAAAGCCTGGCTGGCCTCTTCCTCGGCCAGGGCCAGCAGCTCGGTTTCGGCGTCCGCTCGCCCTGCCAGAGCCTGCAACCGCAACGCGAAACCGACATCCACCGGGGCAATACGTTGCTCTACTTCCTGCCCCTGCGCCTGCACAAAAGTGGTACGCAAGGCCTCGTGGCGGGCCACGATACGGTCCAGTGCACGCGTGAGCGCCGAAGTATCCAGCGCGCCTCGCAGGCGCAGGCCCGTGGGGATGTGATACGCCGCACTGGTCCCATCCAATTGCGCCAGGAACCAGAGGCGCTGCTGGGCGAAAGACAACGGCAACGCCTGTTCGCGGGACACCGGCACGATACCGGGCCGGGTGCTGTGCGCCGCCTGGGAGAGCACCTGGGCCAGCGCACTCAATTGCGGTTGGGCAAAGACATCCCTCAGGTTCAGCTCCACGCCCAATTGTTCGCGCACCTGGGCGATCAAGCGCATCACCAGCAAGGAATGCCCACCCAGTTCGAAGAAGTGATCGTGGCGGCCCACCGACTCGACCTTGAGCAGGGTTTGCCAGATCTGCGCCAGAACGACTTCCGTGTGGCCCTGGGGCGCTTCATGGGTGCGGCTGGCGTACGCCTCGGCATCGGGTGCCGACAAGGCCTGGCGGTCGAGCTTGCGGTTCGGCGTCAGCGGCAGCGCGGCCAGGCTGACGAACGCACCTGGCAGCATGTACTCGGCCAGTTGCACCGACAACTGCGCGCGCAGGCTCGCCGCGGTCAGGCTCACTCCAGCCTGCGGCACCACATAGGCCACCAGGCGTTTGTCGCCCGGCGTGTCTTCGCGCACGATCACCGCCGCTTCCTTGACCCCGGCACAGTCACCCAGCCGGGCCTCGATCTCACCCAGTTCGATACGGAAGCCACGGACCTTGACCTGGAAGTCGTTGCGCCCCAGGTATTCGAGGCGTCCGTCCGGACGATAACGGGCCAGGTCGCCGGTCTTGTACAGGCGCGCATCGGGCTGATCGCTGAACGGATCGGCCAGGAAGCGTTCGGCATTGATGGCGTCAAGGTTCAGGTAACCGCGCGCCACACCGTCGCCACCGATGAAGATTTCCCCCGCGACCCCGAACGGCACCGGCTGGCGGTGCGCATCGAGCAGGTAGATACGGGTGTTGGCCATCGGCCTGCCGATGCTGGCATTGCCGAGGATGCCATCGACCGCGTCATGCTCCATGTAGGCGGCGGTGCAGGACACCGTGGCCTCGGTCGGGCCATAGGTGTTGACCAATCGGGTATGCGCCGGACGAACCGCGTCCCACATCTGCAGTTTCTGCGTCGACAAGGCGTCACCGGTGACGTTGATCAACCGCACGTCGCGCAAATAGTCCCGAGCCTGGGCCGGCGAGTTGTGCCATTCGGCCGCGAGGGTATGCCAATGGGCCGCTGTCAGGTGCAGGAAGGTCGGGCGAATATCGCCGTTTTTTTGCAACTCGGCACTGCCAAACAGCTGTCGGGTCGGCGCCAGGGTGGCACCGGCCAGCAGCGCCGGGAAGATCTCTTCCACCGACAGGTCGAAGTTCAAGGTGTTCTGCTGCAACACCGTGTCGTCCGGTGTCAGGCCAAACAAGCGGACCGCATCGACGCAGTAGTTGACCAGGCCCCGGTGTTCGATCATCACCCCTTTGGGGTTGCCGGTGGAGCCCGAGGTGTAGATGACGTAGGCCAGGTGACGCACGCCCAGGGACGCAACGAGCGGATTGTCGTCGCGACCGGCGGCAATGCCGCAGCGCACGCGCTCGGCGCGGTCGAGCAGCACCACCGGCACCGTCAACACGGGCAGACGATCTAGCAACTCACCTTGGCTCAGCAGCGCCACCGGGGCACTGTCGGCGAGCATGTAGGCCAAGCGTTCGGCTGGAAACGCCGGGTCAAGCGGTACGTAACCGGCACCGGCCTTGAGAATGGCCAACAGGCCGATGAGCATGTCGGCACCGCGTTCAACGCAGATCGCCACCCGATCATCCGGGCCGATGCCCAGGCCGATCAGGTGATGAGCCATCTGGTTAGCCTGGCGGTTCAGTTCGGCGTAACTCAGTCGCTCATCACCGAACGCGACAGCGATGGCGTCCGGTCGAGCCTCAACCTGGGCTTCGAACAACTGGTGGATCGTCTGTTCACGTGGGTACGCGGCCTGGGTCGCGTTGAGGCCTGCCAGCAAATGCTCACGTTCGGCGTGGTCCAGCAGCGCGATCCGTTCGATCCCGGTCTGGTCACTGGCGACCATGGCCCGCAGCAGGCGTTGGAAGTAGCCGAGGTAACGCTGCACCGTGCCCTCGTCGAACAACGCCGTGGCGTATTCAAGGGCACCAAACATCTGCCCTTGGATCTCGCTCAGTTCCAGGGACACGTCGAATTTGGCAACGTTGCTTGCCGCACCCAGGCCTTCGAGTTTCAAGTCCCCCAGCACCAGTTCGGTGTTGTCATGGGTCTGCCACGACAGCATGGCCTGGAACAGCGGACTGTGGGCCAGGCTGCGCACCGGTTTGAGCACCTCCACCACTTGTTCGAACGGCAGGTCCTGATGCGCCTGGGCGCCAAGGGCCTGGGCCTTGACCCGGGCCAGCAAGGTTTCTACCGTCGGCGCCCCCGAGAGATCGATGCGCACGGCCAAGGTGTTGACGAAGAAGCCAATCAATCCTTCGACTTCCGACCGCGTGCGGTTGGCCACCGGCGAGCCGATCACCACTTCATCCTGGCCCGAAAGCCGGCTCAACAACGCTCCCCAGGCCGCCATCATGGTCATGTACAAGGTGACGCCGTGGCGCTGGCTCAGGGCCTTGAGGCTCGCGGTCAAATCGGCGTCGAAGACCACCGGCAATGTCGCCCCGGCATAGTCCTGTTGCGCAGGACGCGCACGGTCGGTGGGCAGCATCAACAAGGCTGGCGCATCGGCCAGGGCCTGTCGCCAGTAATCGCTTTGGGTTTGCAGCACCTCGCCGCTCAACCAGCGACGTTGCCAGACAGCGTAGTCGCTGTACTGCACCGCCAGCGCCGGCAGTGGATCGTCCAGGTCATGACGAAACGCTTCATAAAGCGCCGTCAATTCCTTGATCAACACGCCAATGGACCAGCCGTCCGAGACGATGTGGTGCATGGTCAGCAGCAACACATGGTCTTCGCTGCCGAGGCGGACCAGCCGGCCCCGGATCAATGGCCCCTGCTCCAGGCTAAAGGTATCCGTGGCTTCCTGCGCCGCCAGTGCGTGCAGTTGGCCCTCGGCATCGGCCAGGCCGCAGAAGTCATGGTGCAGTAGCGCGAACCCGACATCGGCGGGCGCGATACACTGCCGGGCCTCCTGTCCCCGCACCGGCACGAAGGTGGTACGCAGGGCCTCATGGCGGGCGACAATACGGTCCAGAGCCCGCTGCAAGGCGAGGCGGTCCAGCACACCGCGCAAGCGCAGCCCCGCAGGTATGTGGTAGGCCGCGCTCGCCCCTTCCATCTGTGCCAGGAACCATAGGCGCTGTTGGGCGAACGACAAGGGCAAGTCGTCCTTTCGAGAAACCCGGACGATCTCCGGCAACGTGCTACGCCCGGCAAGGGCCACTGCCTGCGCCAACCCCATGAGCTGGGGCTGGGCGAACAGTTCGGTCAGGCCCAACTCCACACCCAGGCGCAGACGCACCTGGGAAATCAATTGAATCGCCAGCAACGAGTGGCCCCCCAGTTCGAAGAACTGGTCATGACGACCGACCTGTTGCAGGCCCAGCAAATCTTGCCAGATCTGCGCCAGGGTGGTTTCGACCTCGCCTTGCGGGGCTTCGTAGCCACGGGAAATGACGGCATCCAGATCCGGCGCCGGCAGCGCCTTGCGGTCGAGCTTGCCGTTCGGCGTCAGTGGCAACGCGTCCAGGCGCACGTAGACGGCGGGCACCATATAGGCCGGCAGTTGCGTTTGCAGGTGCGTGCGCAGGGTTTCGATTTCTACTGCTTCGTCAGGCGAATGTTGGGTGAAATAGGCGACCAGGCGCTTGTCGCCCGGTACGTCCTCACGGGCCAGGACTACGGTTTCGTTCAAGGCATCGTGTTGCGCGAGCTTGGCTTCGATCTCGCCCAACTCGATGCGGAAACCACGGATCTTCACCTGGTCATCGTTACGGCCCAGGTATTCGATGTTGCCATCCGGCAGATACCGGCCCAGGTCGCCCGTACGGTACATGCGGGCGTTTGGAGCCGTGCTGAATGGATCTTTCAGGAAACGCTCGGCCGTCAGGTCGTCGCGGTTCAAATAACCACGAGCGACCCCGGCACCACCGATGTAGATTTCGCCCGGTACGCCCAATGGCACGGGCTGCTGGTGCTCGTCCAGCAGGTAGAACTGGGTGTTGGCCACGGGTTTGCCGATGTGCGCGGCAAACCCGTCTTCGCGGGCCATCGACACCCAACTTGAGTAAGTCGTGGTTTCCGAAGGGCCATAGAGGTTGCACAGGCGCTTGACCTGGGTCTGCTCGAACAACGTCTCCACCAGGCTGCGCTTGAGGGCTTCACCGGCGACATTGACCGTGTCGACACCCTCGCCCAACCCGCCGGACTCCAGCAACGCCTTGAGCGCCGAGGGCACGGTGTTGATCAGGGTGATGTCGTGCTCGCCCTGTTGCAGTTCCAGCACATTAGTGACCACTTCGATGCTGCCGCCCGAGGTCAGCGGCGCGAAACATTCATAGACGGCCAAGTCGAAGTTCAGCGACGTCGAGAACAGGGTTTTCGACAGGGTTTGAGCGTCAAATGAGCGATGGGCCCAGGTCAGGAAGTTCACCGTGTTGCGGTGCTCGATCATCACGCCCTTGGGCAGGCCGGTCGAACCCGAGGTATAGATGACATAGGCCAAGTGCGACGAGGTCAGGCCCGGCACCTGTGGATTGGGCGCCGCCTCGTCCTGCCAGACGCCTTTGTCGAGGTCGATCACCGGTACCGCCGTCTCGCCCAGCAAGCTGCGCGTAGTCCCTTGAACCAGGATCGCCGCCGGGGCGCTGTCTTCCAGCATGTAGGCGATGCGGTCCAGCGGGTACGCCGGATCCAGCGGTACATAACCACCACCGGCCTTGAGGATCGCCAACAGCCCCACGACCATGTCGATACCACGCTCGACGCAGATCGCCACCCGCGAATCGGGCTCCACGCCCTGCTTGCGCAGGTAATGGGCCAAGCGGTTGGAGAGCCCATTGAGCTCACGATAATTGAGCTGATGCCGGCCATGGCGCACCGCCACGGCATCCGGCGTGCGCAGTACCTGGGCCTCGAACAGGCCATGGATGGTCTGCTCTTGCGGATAGTCCGCGTGGGTGGCGTTGAAGTCCACCAGCAACTGTTCGCGCTCGGCTGCCGGCACAATCGGCAGTTCACGCAACGCCCGTTCAGGCGTCTGCTCCAATGCTGCCACCAGGCTTTCCAGCGCTGTATGCATGTAACCGCAGACACGTTGGGCACCCACTTCGACCACTGCTTGAGCGGTGAACCGGAAGCCTTCGCCCAGGTCGTCCACGTTCAAGCACAAAGGATAGTTGGTGCGTTCTTCCATGTGCAGGGTTTGCATCCCCTGCCAGGCCGAGATGGCCTGGTCGGACACCGCTTCAGCCGCGCTGTGTCGATAATTGAGCAAGGTGCTGAACAATGGCAGCGAGGTCGGTACGCCACTGCAACGCTGCGCCAGGGACAACGAGGCGTGCTCGTGCCCCAGCAAGGCCGACAACCGGCCATGGGTCGCCTTGACTCCGGCGCGGGCGCCTTGAGCGCCGACACTGACGCGCAATGGCAACGTATTGATGAACATGCCCAGGGCCCGATCGGCCCCGTCGCCGCCCTGCATCCGCCCCATCAGCACGGTGCCGAATACCACCTCTTCACGGCCCGAAACCCGCCCGACCACATGCCCCCAGGCCAAGTGAACCAGGCTTGCCGCGCTCACACCGAGTTGACGGGCCTGGACACGCAGGCGCTGCGCCAGCGCGGCGTCGACGTCCTGATGTGCTTCTTCGATACCGCTGCCATCACCCTGCACATCCTGCAAGCCGAACGGCAACGTTGGTTCATCGATATCGCCGAGCATCTCACGGAAAAACGCTTCGTGCTGCTCACGACTGACCCCCAGTCGCGCCTGGGCCACATGATTGCGATACGGCACCGCGGGCGAAAGCAAGTGCGCCTGGCCCAAGAGACTGGCCTGCATCTCGTGCACCACGACCTCAAGCGCCGTGTGGTCCAACGCCATGTGATGGAACAACAGCATGCCGACCCAGCGCTGATTCGCCACGTCCTGGGCAAAGACAAAGCGCATCAGCGGTGCCTGGGCAATGTCGAGACGGTAATGACGCGGATCGAAACGCTCGTGCAGTTGCTGCACCACCTCGCCCCCCGCCGGATCCACCTCGATCTCTTCAAGGCCCAGGGTCGCATGGCGCCATACCACTTGCACCGGTGCTTCCAGACCTTGCCAGACCATGCTGGTGCGCAAGATGTCATTACGCGACACCACGCTCTGCAAGGCCTGGGCAAAGGCTTGCAACCGTTCGCGGTTGTCAAAGCCGAACAGCACCTGCAACACGTAGGGATCGCCCTGCTCCGCGGCAAGGTGGTGGTAGAGAATCCCCTCCTGCAATGGCGCCAGGGCGTAGATATCCTGCACGTTCGTCACGCCACCCGGCACCGTGGCCACGATTCGGTCGATGGCGTCCTGGTCCAGATCAGCCAGGGGCAACATGTCCGGGGTGATCCGCGTGCAACCGTCCGCAATCGCATTGCCCGGTACCACGACCTCCCTGACACCGCCCACCGCGGCGGCCAACGCGGCCAGCGTCGGCTGGCCGAACAGCACCCGCACATCGGCGGCCAGGTCGACCTGGCGCATACGTTCGATCAGTTTCACGGCCAGCAACGAATGGCCGCCCAGCTCGAAGAAATTGTCGTGACGACCGACCCGTCCAAGCTTGAGCAAGTCCTGCCAGATCCGCGCGATGGTCGTCTCGACCTCGCCTTGCGGGGCTTCGTATTCACGGCTGATCACTGCCGATTGATCCGGCGCTGGCAAGGCCTTGCGATCGAGCTTGCCGTTGGTGGTCAACGGGAACGCGTCAAGGATCACGAAGGCGCTGGGGACCATGTGCTCCGCCAGCGACCGCAACAACTGTGTACGCAAGTCGACCGCCGACGGTTGCGCACCCTCTGTGGCAATCACATAAGCCACCAGGCGCTTGTCGCCCGGCTCGTCCTCGCGAGCGATGACCACTGCCTCGCTGACCCCCTCGCAGGCGGCCAAGGTCGCTTCGATCTCGCCCAGCTCGATCCGGAAACCGCGGATCTTCACCTGGTCGTCATTGCGGCCCAGGTACTCGATGCTGCCGTCCGCCAGCCAGCGACCCAGGTCGCCGGTCCGGTACATCCGCGCATTCGGCTCGGGGCTGAACGGGTTGTCGAGGAAGCGCTCGGCGGTCAGTTCGTCGCGGTTCAAATAACCGCGGCTGACACCCGCGCCACCCACGTACATCTCACCCACCACCCCCACCGGCGCCGGCTCGCGCTGGGCATCGAGCACGTACAGTTGCAGGTCGGGAATGCGCTTGCCGATGGGGCTGACACCCGTCGACTGTGCGTCAGCCGCTTCAAGCGCTCGATACGTCACGTGCACCGTCGTTTCGGTGATGCCATACATGTTCACCAGTTGTGTCCCGGCATTGGCTACACGGGCATACCACGGCTTGAGCATGCCGGTTTCCAGCGCTTCACCGCCAAAGATCACCTGGCGCAGGCTGTGGCGCAACTCGCTCTCGCCCTGGGCCGCGATCAACTGCCGGAAAGCACTTGGGGTCTGGTTCAGCACCGTGACCCCGGCCTCGCACAACAGCGCATAGCAGTCTTGCGGAGAACGACTGACCAGTTGCGGCACCACCAGAAGACGGCCGCCATGGGTCAACGCGCCCCAGATTTCCCAGACCGAGAAATCGAAGGCGAAAGAATGAAATAGCGCCCACACGTCCTGCGGGCCAAAGTCGAACCAGGGTTGGGTCGCCGAGAACAGCCGCGCGACGTTGCGGTGCTCGACCATCACCCCCTTGGGCAAACCGGTGGAGCCGGAGGTGTAGATGACATAGGCCAAGTGGCTGGAGTCCAGGCCCGGCACTTGCGGGTTGGCGACGGATTCGTCCTGCCAGCTACCGTCATCGAGTTGCAGCACCGGCATCGAGACGCCCGCCAACAGACGATGCGTGGCGGCGTGGGCCAACAGCGCAACCGGCATGCTGTCACGCAGCATGTAGGCAATGCGTTCCGTCGGGTAGGCCGGGTCCACCGGCACATAACCGGCGCCGGCCTTCAGGATCCCCAACAAGCCGACGATCATGTCCAAGCCACGCTCGACACAGATCGCGACCCGGTCATCCGGGCGAATGCCCTGCGCCAGCAGGCGATGTGCGACCTGGTTGGCCCGGGCGTTGAGCTCGCCGTAGGTCAGCGTCCGCTCTTCGAACATCACCGCCATGGCCTCTGGCTGTGCCGCGGCCCGGACTTCAAACTGAGCATGGATGAGCGCGTCCTGGGCAAATGCAACACCCGTACCGTTCCAGCTCTCGAGCAATTGCCGACGCTCGGCCGGCGGCAGGATCTTCAACCCGCTCAAGGGAGCCAGCGGCGATTGCTCCAGCGCCTGAACCAGATTCTCCACAACGCATTGCACATAATTGCAAACACGCTCGGCGCCAATGGGTGCCTGAGCCATGACGGTCAGGTTGAAACCTTCACCCAAGTCATCCACCGACAACGTCAACGGATAGTTGGTGCGCTCCTCACCGTCCAGTGTCTGGATACCCTCCCAGGCCGCAATGACTTCGCTGGAAGGCGCCTGCGCACCGAGATGGCGATAGTTGAGCAGCGCGCTGAACAACGGCGTCGGTGCCGCCACGCCACTGCAGCGTTGCGCCAGGACCAACGAGGCATGCTCGTGCCCCAGCAGCGCCGTCAAGCGTGCATGGGTCGACTTGACGGCGGCACGTACACCTTGCGCGCCCAGGCTCACCCGCAGCGGCAAGGTGTTGATGAACATGCCCAACGCACGATCGGCCCCTTCACCGCCCTGCATGCGCCCCAGCAGCACGGTACCGAAGACCACGTCTTCCTTGCCCGAGACTTTGCCCAGCACCAGCGCCCAGGCCAGGTGATACAAGCTTGCCGCGCTCACGCCAAGCTGACGCGCCTGCACGCGCAGACGCTGGCCAAGCTCGGCATCGACTCTCTGGCGGACCTCCTCGATATCGTGCCCGTCACCCTGTACATCCTGCAAACCGAAGGGCAGCGTCGGTTCAGCCACATCACCCAGCATCTCGTGGAAAAATGCTTCATGTTCCTCGCGGCTGACGCCGAGCCGCGCCTGTGCCACGAAGTTGCGATACGGCACCGACGCCGCCAGTGCCTGTTCGCCGCCGGACATGTGCGCGCCAATTTCCGCCGCGAGCATGGCCAGCGAGGTCGCATCATCGACCATATGGTGGAACAACAGCATGCCCACCCAGCGGTCGTTCGCCACGTCTTGTGCGTAACCAATGCGCATCATCGGCGCCTGACGAATATCCAGGCGATAGTGGCGCGGATCCAGACGTTCGCGCAGTTGCCGGGCGATATCCCCCGCCGCCGGGTCCAACATGATCTCATCGAACCCCAGCCGCGCCTCGCGCCAGACCACTTGAACCGGTTCGTCAATGCCTTCCCAGACCACGCCGGTGCGCAGGATGTCGTGCCTGGATACCGTGCTTTGCAGTGCCTTGGCGAAAAGATCCAGGCGGGCACGGCTGTCAAAAGCGAACAGTATGTATTGCAGATAAGGATCACCTTTGGCCGCCGCGACGTGGTGATACAGAATGCCCTCCTGCAGCGGCGTCAAGGCATAGATGTCCTGCACATTACCCACGCCACCGGGCACCGTCGCCACGACGCGGTCGATCTCGTCCTGGCTCAACGTGGCCAGCGGCAACAGGTCCGGTGTGATCCGCGAACAGTCGTCCGGGATGAGGTTGGCCGGCACCTGGACTTCCTGGCAACCGCCCACCGCAGCCGCCAACGCCGCCAACGTCGGCTGGCCGAACAGCACGCGGACATCGGCCGCCAGGTCGATCTGGCGCATGCGCTCGACCAACTTCACCGCCAGCAACGAGTGGCCGCCCATTTCAAAGAAGTGGTCGTGGCGGCCGACCCGCTCGACATGCAGCAGGTCTTGCCAGATCCTGGCAATGGCGATCTCGACCTCGCCTTGAGGGGCCTCGTATTCACGGGTCACCACCGACGACTGGTCCGGCACCGGCAATGCCTTGTGGTCCAGCTTGCCGTTGGTGGTCAACGGGAACACCGTCAACATCACGAATGCGCTGGGCACCATGTATTCGGCCAGCGAACCCAGCAGCTCATCGCGCAGCTCGGCAGCCGATGGCGGCTCGCCTTCCTCGGCAATCACATAGGCCACCAGGCGCTGATCGCCCGGCGTATCCTGGCGCGCCACCACCACGGCCTCCCGTACACCATTGCACGCGGCCAGCTTGGCTTCGATCTCGCCCAATTCGATACGGAAACCGCGGATCTTCACTTGGTCGTCATTGCGGCCCAGGTACTCGATGCTGCCGTCCGCCAGCCAGCGACCCAGGTCGCCGGTCCGGTACATCCGCGCATTCGGCTCGGGGCTGAACGGGTTGTCGAGGAAACGCTCGGCAGTCAGCTCGTCACGGTTCAAATAACCACGACTGACCCCACCGCCGCCTACGTACATCTCACCTGTCACCCCCACCGGCACCGGCTCGCGCTGGGCGTCGAGCACGTACAGTTGCAGGTCGGGAATACGCTTGCCAATCGGGCTGACGCCGGCCAACTGCGCGTCGGCTGCGTCAAGGGGACGATAGGTCACGTGCACCGTCGTTTCGGTGATGCCGTACATGTTGACCAACTGCGTTCGGGCATTGGCCTGGCGGGCGTACCACGGTTTGAGAATCCCGGTTTCCAGGGCCTCGCCACCAAAAATCACTTGCCGCAGGTGGTGACTCAGGTCGCTTTCACCCTGGGCCGCAATTAGCTGGCGGAAGGCACTCGGCGTCTGGTTGAGAATGGTCACACCCGCTTCGCACAACAAGGCATAGCAGTATTGCGGTGAACGGCTGACCAGTTGCGGCACCACCAGCAAGCGGCCACCGTGGGTCAAGGCGCCCCAGATTTCCCAGACCGAGAAGTCGAAGGCAAAGGAATGGAACAGCGCCCACACGTCTTGTGGGCCAAACTCGAACCACGGCTGGGTCGCCGAAAACAGCCGGGCGACGTTGCGGTGCTCGACCATCACGCCCTTGGGCAGGCCGGTGGAGCCGGAGGTGTAGATCACGTAGGCCAGGTGGCTGGCGTCCAGGCCTGCCATGTCGGGATTGTGCCGCGGTTGCTGGCTCATTTCATCGGTGTCGGCCGGGTCGAGCACCAGGGTGGGCACCGGTAATACCGGCAGGCTGTCGCGCCATTGCGACTGGGTCACCACCGCCACGGGGCTGCTGTCATGCAGCATGTAGGCGATGCGCTCGGGTGGATAAGTCGGGTCCAGCGGCACATACCCCGCGCCGGCTTTGAGGATGCCCAGCAGGCCAATGATCATGTCCAGGCCGCGCTCGACACAGATGGCGACCCGATCGTCCGGACGAACACCCAGGGCCACGAGGCTGTGGGCCAGTTGGTTGGCGCGGGCATTGAGCTCGCCGTAGGTCAGTACCTGCTCTTCATGCACAACGGCCACGGTGTCGGGTTGAGATGCGGCCCAGCCCTCGAATTGCCGATGGATCAGGGCATCGTCGGCATAGGTGACGTCGGTCGTGTTCCAGGTTTCGAGCAATTGCCGGCGCTCGGCCGATGGCAGGATCGCCAAGGCGTGGAGCGGGGTTTGCGGTGCCTGCTCCAGGGCCATGACCAGGCTTTCCAGGGCCACCTGCATATAACCGCAAATACGCTGCGCACCAATGGCCGTATCGACCATCGCCGTGAGGAAGAACCCCTCACCCAGGTCATCCACGTTGAGGGTCAATGGATAATTGGTCCGCTCATCACCGCCCAGTGCGTTGATCCCGCTCCAGGCCGACAGGGCGTCCTGGGTCACCTGGACCGCGCTGTGGCGGTAGTTGAGCAAGGCGCTGAACAGCGGCGTCGGCGCCACCACGCCACTGCAACGTTGCGCCAGTGCCAACGAGGCATGTTCGTGGCCCAGCAAGGCGGTCAAGCGCCCGTGAGTGGCCTTGACGCCGCTGCGCACGTCCTGGGTGCCCACATCCACCCGCAACGGCAAGGTGTTGATGAACATCCCCAGGGCACGGTCGGCCCCGTCACCGCCCTGCATCCGGCCCAACAAGACCGTACCGAACACCACCTCCTGCTTGCCCGATACCTTGCCCAGCACCTGTGCCCAGGCCAGGTGAACCAGGCTGGCGGCACTCACCCCCAGGTGGCGTGCCTGCACCCGCAGGCGCCTGGACAGCGCAAGATCGACAGGCTGGCGCTCCTCATCGATGCCATGCCCCTCACCCTGCACATCCTGCAAGCCAAAAGGCAACGTCGGCTCGTCGATATCGCCGAGCATCTCGCGGAAAAACGCTTCGTGTTCTTGTTCGCTCGTCCCCAGGCGGGCCTGGGCCACGTAGTTGCGATACGGCATCGCGGCGCCCAACTGCTCGCCCTGTCCCAGCAAATGCATTTGCATTTCATGTTGCATCACATCCAAGGCGGTGTGGTCCAGCGCCATGTGATGGAACAACAGGATCGCGACCCAGCGGTCCTGGGCCTCGTCCCTTGCGTAAGCCAGGTGCAACAACGGTGCCCGGCCCAGGTCCAGGCGATAGTGCCGCGCATCGAAGCGGTTGGCCAGTTGCGTGGCAATGTCGCCAGCCGTGGCATCCGGCACAATGCACTGTGATTCAAGCAGCACCTGGCGCCAAACCACTTGCACCGGCTCATCCAAGCCTTCCCAGACCACACTGGTGCGCAAGATGTCGTGGCGATCGATCACCACCTGCAGCGCCCCGATGAAGGCATCCAGGCGTTCACGGTTGTCGAAGGCAAACTGTGACTGGAGCACATACGGGTCGCCCTGCTCGGCGGCCAGGTGATGGTAAAGAATGCCTTCCTGCAGCGGCGCCAGCGGGTAGATGTCCTGCACGTTGCGGGCCCCACCCGGCACCGTGGCAACGAGGCGGTCGATGGCGTCCTGGGACAGGTTGACCAGCGGTAACAGATCAGGGCTCATGTGTTCGCAATTCAGAGGAATCAGGTTCGCCGGAACGCTGACTTCCCTGCCGCTGCCAATCGCCGCGGCCAGCGCGGCCAAGGTGGGCTGGCCGAACAGTACGCGCACGTCGGCGCTCAAGCCGGCCTGGCGCATGCGCTCGATCAGCGTGACCGCCAGCAGGGAATGGCCGCCGAGTTCGAAGAAGTGATCGTGGCGCCCCACCTGCTCGACCTTCAGCACGTCCGCCCAGATTTGCGCCAGGGTCTGTTCCACCTTGCCCAGCGGCGCTTCATATTCACGAGAGGCATAGGCCTCGGCATCCGGCACCGGGAGTTCACGGCGATCCAGTTTGCCGTTGGCGGTCAGCGGGAAGGCTGGCAGTACCACGAACGCGCTGGGCAGCATGTAGTCGGCCAGCACGCTCGACAATTGCTCGCGCAAGGCATGTACCGACAAGGTCACTCCCGGCTCAGGGATCACATAACCCACCAGGCGCTTGGGACCGGCATCGTCTTGCCGCGCCAGCACGACCGCGTCTTTCACGCCTGGGCATTCGCCCAAGCGGGCTTCGATCTCGCCCAGCTCGATGCGGAAACCACGGATCTTCACCTGGTCGTCGTTGCGCCCCAGGTAATCCACCGTGCCGTCCGCGCGCCAGCGCGCCAGGTCGCCGGTGCGGTAGAGCAAGGCACCAGGGTCGGCATTGAACGGGTCGGCGACGAACTTCTCGGCGCTCAGCTCTGGGCGATTCAAATACCCTTTCGCCACGCCGTCGCCACCGATGTACAACTCGCCAGCCACGCCGACGGGCACTGGCTGACGATTGGTATCCAGCACATAGACACGGGTGTTGCCGATCGGACGACCAATCGGGATACCGCCCTCGCCCACGGTCTTGATCTCGTGGGTGGTGGTAAACGTGGTGGCTTCGGTCGGGCCGTAGCCGTTGAGCAGATGAGCCGGTGCGCCTTCTTTCAGGACGCGGCCTATCACTGCTGGGTCGAGCACATCGCCACCGACGATCAGGTAGCGCAATTGGGCGAACACCGACATCAGCCCCGCGGCGTATTGATGGAACAGGCCGGCGGTCATCCACAGCACGCTGACCGATTGCTCTTGCAGCAGCGCCGCAAAACGTTCCTGTGTCAGCAGCACGTCCTGGTCGACCACCACCACGCAACCGCCGTTGAGCAACGGAGCCCAGACATCGAGGGTGCTGGCGTCGAAGGCCGGGTTGGAGGCAAAGGCCACCCGATCCTGGGCGTTGAAGTCGGCGTAGCCGTTGTTGATCACCAGTCGGTTGATCGCCCGGTGCGGCACCAGCACACCTTTCGGGGTGCCGGTGGAGCCGGAGGTGTACATGATGTAGGCCACCGATTCGGTGCTTTGGATCAGCCGCAGATCATGGTCCGCCTCGGTCTCCAGGACCACGCTATCCAGATCCACACGGGCAACCCCCTCAGGCACCGCCATCGCGCTCAGGGTCAGAAGCCTCCGGGCACCGCTGTCACGCACCATGAAATCCTGACGTTCGAGCGGTGCGCTGACGTCCAGCGGCACGTAGACCGCGGCGCACTTGAGAATCGCCAGCTGGCTGACCAGCAGCTCGATCGAGCGTTCCAGCAGAATCGCCACGCGATCACCCGGTTGCACCCCCAGGCCAATCAAATGACGGGTCAGGCAATTGGCCCGGCGGTTCAACTCGACGTACGTCAGGCTGTGGCCGTTGTGCACAACCGCGGTTGCCTCCGGAAGCTCCTTGGCCCGTGCCTCGAACAGGCCATGGACGGTCCTGTCCTGGGGATAGCTGCGGGTGGTGGCGTTGAAGTCCACCAGCAATTGCCGACGTTCGGCCGACGGCAGGATCGACAGGCTGTGCAACGGCATCTGCGGAGCCTGTTCCAGCGCTTCGACCAGGTGTTCCAGGGCAATGTTCATGTAGACACATATCCGCTGCGCGCCGACCTGCGGCACCGCCAGCGCCGACAAGCGGAAATCTTCGCCCAGGTCATCCACCGACAAGGTCAGCGGGTAGTTGGTGCGCTCTTCGTTGCTCAGCAGTTGAATACCGTCCCAGGCCGCCAAGGCTTCGCTTGAGGCAACGCCTGCGGCACTGTGCCGATAATTGAGCAAGGCATTGAACAACGGCAGCGGCGCGACCACGCCGCTGCAACGCTGGGCCAACGCCAGCGAGGCGTGCTCGTGCCCCAGCAGGCCGGTCAGGCGAGCGTGGGTGGCTTTTACACCGTCACGCACGCCTTGGGCTCCGACAGCCACCCGCAATGGCAAGGTATTGATGAACATGCCCAGTGCATGGTCAGCACCGTCGCCGCCCTGCATCCGGCCCATCAGTACGGTGCCAAACACTACGTCCTGCTTGCCGGACACCTGCCCCAGCACGTGCGCCCACGCCAGGTGATGCAGGCTCGCGGCGCTCACGCCCAGCTGACGGGCCTGGGCCCGCAAACGGCGGCTCAGGTCGGCAGGCAGGCTCAGGCCGGCCTCTTCGATATCGCTGCCATCGCCGCGCACGTCCAGCAAGCCGAACGGCAATGTCGGTTCGTCGACATCACTCAACATGTCGCGGAAGAACCCTTCGTGCTCCTCACGGCTCACGCCCAAGCGGGCCTGGGCCACGTAATTGCGGAATGGCACCGCTTCACCCAACTGGTCGGCCTGGCCCAGCAGGTGCGCCTGCATCTCGTATTGCACCACTTCCAGCGCCGTGTGATCGAGGACCATGTGATGGAACAGCAGCATTGCCACCCAGCGCTGATTGGCCGGGTCGTGGGCGAATGCGATGCGCATCAACGGCGCCTGTTGCATGTTCAGACGGTAATGCAGCGTGTCGAACCGCTCGCGCAACTGCCCGGCGATATCGCCCGCCTCCGCACTCAGCACAAACTCTTCCACCGCCAATTGCGCTTTGCGCCAGACCACCTGCACCGGCTCGTCCAGGCCTTCCCAGACCACCGAGGTGCGCAGGATGTCGTGTCGATCGATGACGCCCTGCAGGGCCTGGGCAAACGCCTCCAGCCGCTCGCGATCCGCGACGGTGAACGTGGCCTGCAACACATAGGGATCCCCCGTGTGCGCAGCGATGTGGTGATAGAGAATGCCTTCCTGCAACGGCGCCAACGGGTAGATATCCTGCACGTTGCGCGCACCACCGGGCACCGTCTCCACAAGACGATCGATGTCCTGCTGGTCCAACGCCACCAAGGGCAGCATCGCCGGCGTAATCCGGGTACACCCCAGCAGGATACCGTTGTCCGGCACCGCGACCTCGCCGCCACTGCCGACTGCGGCGGCCAGCGCCGCGAGCGTTGGCTGGCTGAACAGCACCCGCACGTCCGCCGACAAGCCGAGTTGGCGCATCCGACCAATCAAGCTGACGGCCAGCAGCGAATGCCCGCCCAGTTCGAAGAAATGGTCGTGACGACCCACGCGCTCGACCTTGAGCAAGTCTTGCCAGAGCTGCGCCAGGCTTATCTCGACCTCGCCTTGCGGCGCTTCGTAACCACGGGAGATGACGGCATCGAGATCCGGTGCAGGCAGGGCCTTGCGGTCGAGCTTGCCGTTGGGGGTCAGTGGCAAGACATCCAGGCGTACGTAGGCGGCCGGCACCATGTAGGCTGGCAACTGCGCTTGCAGGTGCGTGCGCAAGGTCTCGATGTCCACCAC